>NZ_JBNIDN010000001.1:0-2227500 GCF_050498705.1 Enterococcus sp. DIV0086
TTCAGACATTCCCGAAGAAGTCGATATAGCAATTATTTTTCCTAATGATGAAGTACAAGAAAATTTTTGGAAGAAATTGCCTGAAGAAATCAAAATTTTAAAAAATAAGGATATCGCTGTCGCAAGAACGTTGTTTGTAGATGCTTTAATTAAAGATGATTTTTTTCTAAAGGAAAATAGTCATCCTTTATCTCCATTTGAAAAAAATAATTTAGGCTATATGAAAAGGGCAAATGATTTGTATAGTAATTATTTATTTTACTCAGGAATAACTGGTGTTGTAATAGATGTAGATCACTCTCTAGATAGCAATGAAATCAAAGTTGCATCAGGTGTTTGGCATGCTCTTTATAAAAAAATGAAATTAGAAAGAGGGGATAGCACGTTCATGATTTACGATCATGATATCTTATTAAATTTTTCTGAATTATTTTCACTCGTATCATGTGAAACTGAGTATGTTTTTGTAGACTGTTATGGAAAGAATATTGAAGAGGTCACTAATCTCTGGAATAGATACAAAAATTATATTAGTCCAAGTAAGTTTGTTGTAGGGTTTTCTTTTTATGAAGAGTATGGAGAGCGTTGGAGAGATACGACTGATGATTTAAATGATAGCAGAATTGAAAAGTTAGTTAACTGGCAACCTAACGAAGGCAATAAAGGAGGGGTTTTCGCTTATGCAGCAGACAGAGATGGGGTGTCTGAAGGAGAAGATAAAATAATTTTTACAAATTTTAATAATTTGAAGGAAATAAAATCAATGCTATCAAAAAGTGAAGGAAGAATAAATAATGAAAATTAAGAAAATTAATTTAGTATTATGTTGTCTGTTTTCATTAATATTAGTTAGTGGATGTAAATCAAAAAAAGCTGAGACAAATACTAAGACAGTTAAAATTTCTTGGCGTGCAACAAGAGAAGGTGATTCTATGAGATCTCTTCTAAATCAAAGATGGATCTCTAATTTTGAAAAAAAACATCCTAAAATAAAAATTAAATTAGAACCTATATACGCAAGTGAAAGTGATTATTATTCAAAACTACAATTATCAATGAGCTCAGGAAAATCAACTCCAGACATTGTAAATGAGGATTCATTTATTTTGTCTTCTGATGCTCGTGCTGGATATTTACTATCTTTAGATAATTACTTAAAAAAATGGAAAGATTGGGACGAATATTATCCTTCTTTAAAAATAGGTGGACAAGGTGCAGATGGTAAACAATATGGAATTCCGGGAACAACAGATTCAAGAGGAATTTGGACAAACACTAAAGTTTTGGAAGAAGCAGGAATTCCAGCAGATTGGTCACCACACTCATGGAAAGATATTTTAGATGCTGCTAATAAAATAAAAAAAAGTTTAAAAGACGATACTATCCCATTTGCGATGGCAGTATCAACGACAAATGGGGAAAGTGTTTCTATGCAGACGTTCGAAATGCTTCTATATGGTACTGGAGAAGAACTGTATAATGCCCAAAAGGACAAATGGATTGTTGGTTCGAAAGGTATTCTTGATTCATTTAAATTTATAAATGATATTTATAATATTTATAAAGTGGGACCAAGTCTATCAGTAGCAATGAATAGTAACTATGGATCTGTTATATTTAATGATTTAATAACAAAAAATAAAGTAGGGATGGCATTAGATGGCAATTGGGATTCAGGAAATTGGGGTCCAGATGGAATATCTCCAGTCAAAAATTATGAAAAGGTTATTAAATTTAATCTTATGCCTACTGAATATGGGAAAAAACCTGGTTTTGTAACAATGTCTGGGGGATGGACTTGGTCCATACCTAAAAAATCAAAAAATCATAAAGCGGCATTTGAAGTGTTAAAAGCAATGAACAGCAATGAAACAACAATTAATCGCACAAAAATTGAAGGAACATTAGCGGTTAGGAAAGATGTATCTAAAAATAGTCAATACACTAATAAACCATATATAGAGCAATCAACAAAAGCACTTGAAAACGCATATTTCAGGCCAAAAAGTGATGAATATCCTAAAGTATCTGTTGTAATTCAACAACTTGTTGAATCCGTAGCTTCTGGTGCAATTAGTCCAGAAAAAGCTGCTAATCAATATTCTGAAAAAATAGAAAAAATAGTTGGTAATGATCACGTCATAAATATAAGTGAGGAGAAAAAATAAAATGTCTTTAGATTTTGTAAATAAAGCGATAAAAAAAAGAAATTATTTAGTTTCTATCATGTTATTGTCTCCTACGCTAATTTTATTAGCACTATTCTTTATAATACCAATGATTTTGACAATAGTTTTTTCTTTTACAAATTTATCGCTTACCGGTGAGGCTGCAGCACACTTCCACTTTAGCGGGCTACAGAATTTTGTAAACATGCTTTCAGATCAAAATTTTTATCATTCCGTTCTTCTAACTGTACTTTTTGTTCTTCTATCTGCAGTATTCGGACAATGTTTGCTAGGATTTTTAATTGCTTTTATGATGAAGGGCAAAAATAAAAACTTTCGAAGAGTTATTGGATTAATTATTATATCTGCATGGGTAATTCCTGAAGTTGTAGTTGCTTTTTGTTGGGTTTCTATGTTAAGTGATCAAGGTACATTCAATCAGTTTATAACATTTGCATTTAACATAAAACCTGTTGCGTGGCTTTTTGAATTTCCAATGGTCGCTGTTATTATAGCAAATGTTTGGAGAGGTACTGCATTTTCAATGATGGTATTTCAAGCTGCTTTAGATGATATTCCTGAAGAAATAGAAGAAGCAGCAATTATAGATGGTGCTACAAGAAGCCAAGTATTATTTAGAATTACTATTCCTTTAATGAAAGGGACTATAGCGACTAATATCATGTTAGTCACTTTACAAACTATTGGAGTATTTTCTTTAATATATACTATGACTGGCGGAGGACCATCAAATGCAACGGCGACTTTGCCAGTGTTCATGTATCAAGAAGCGTTTGTAAATTACCAACTTGGTTATGGTACTACAATCTCTTTAGCTATTTTAATTATCGGAGCACTCTCAAGTATTATTTATATAAAAGTATTAAAAGTCGAAATTTAGAGGAGAGAAAAATGTTGAAAAAACGTAATAAGATTCAACTAGTTCATTATATATTATTATCTATAATAGGTATACTTTTTATAACTCCTTTGATATGGATGGTGTTTTCTTCTGTTGATATACATGCAACACAATCAATACATGTACCTAGAAAAATCTCTTTAAGTAATTTTAAAACAATTATTTTTGATAAAGAGATTAGACATTCTTTTTGGATTGGGCTAACTTTATCGACTGTACAGTCTTTAATTGTTGTTTTCATTAGTATGTTAGCTGCATATCCGCTTTCTAGATATCATCTTCCAGGAAAAAAACAATTTTTGTTAGGTATTTTATTTCTCACGTCATTACCAATTACAGCTGCGATTATTCCAGTATTTCAAGTTTTTTTGTTTTTTAAAATTCAAAATTCTTTGATTTCTACTACTATATTTATGATATCAGTAAGTTTGCCATATTCAATTTGGATGATGAAAAATTTTATGGATTCAGTTCCTGTTTCTCTAGAAGAATCAGCATGGGTTGATGGAGCATCAATAATGACTGGTATTAGAAGAATAATTGTTCCATTGATGTTACCAGGGCTATGTACAATAGGTATTTTTACATTTACGGGAAGTTGGGGTAATTTTTTTGTACCTTTTATTTTAATAAGTACACCAGAAAAGTTACCAGCTTCTGTTACAATTTTCCAATTTTTTGGAAGTAACGGATTAGTTAACTATGGACAATTAGCAGCTTTTTCAATTTTGTATACAATTCCTGTTATATTTTTATATATTGTAGCTCAGAGATTTATGTCTAATGGATTTTCTTTAGGGGGAGCAAATAAATAGATATTGTGTATTCAAAAAATGTATTTTATGTGTTCAAATTTTCTTAATTTATGGAGGTTTACTAATTGAAGTACTTAAGGGGACTAATAATTATAATTATAGTGAGTTTTATTGTTATAGGATTTAAAAATCCTGTAACGGTATATGCAGAGAGTAAGGAAAACTATATTGGATATTTTAGAGCGTGGCGAGACAAAACTTCAAATCCTAGTATAAATAAAAATAAGATTAGTGAATTGCCAAAAGAAGTCGATATTGCAGTTGTTTTTCCGAATGGAGAGGAAAGTGCTAATTTTTGGAATGATCTACCAAAACAGATAGAAATTCTCCATAAGAATGAAACTAAAGTAATTAGAAATTTCCCTATACGAGCATTATATTCGCAATACTTTAAGGATCCTATTGAAGCAAAACATCTGCATCCATTTGATAATAATACTTCTGGATATGAAAAGCGCGCTAAAGAGATTTGTAATTATTATTTAGACTTAGAATCATACGACGGATTAGTTGTTAATGCAGAAGAATCACTTAGTGGAGAAATGTTACAGAGGGCAGCTGGAGTAATTAATGAACTATCTAAAGCGATAGGTAAAAAATCAAATACAGGAAAAATGTTCGTATATGATACTAATTTACCGGGTACGGATTCTCTTTTTTACCAAACACACAAAGTATACAATTACGTATTCTCTGATGCGTATGGGAGGTCTTTATCTAGTCTGGACTCTGAGTGGGAAACTTTTAGAGAGTTAATTGAACCCGAACAATTTGTTATAGGTTTTTCATTTTATGAAGAGTATGGAACGGCATGGAAAGATACTGAGGAACCGTTCAATACCAGTCGTGCCTATCAATTTGCAAAATGGGAACCCAAAAATGTAGGTGGTAAACACAAAGGTGGTATTTTTGGTTATGCTGTAGACAGGGATGGTGTTATAACTGGAGATGATAAAATAAAATGTACTGATTTTTCATGGTCAATACGTCTATCAAATGAAATAAAAAAATAAATATTTATCGAAAAATTAATATAAAGCAAATATATATTGTGGATAAATTTCTAAAATTACACTAAAAATTAAAAATATCTTTTCTAAATATTGTTTAATTTTGTAACAAACAATAGATTACTTAAGCAATCTAATAGCTCATGATTTAAAATTATCTTTATTTAAATCATGAGGCTATTTAGATTATTTTATTATAAAATAATGGTGTCTTAGGAATAAAGTTGAAGTCAAAAAAAGTTTGTCAATTATTTTTTTCTGGCTTATTTAAAAAAATTTTCTAGATAGGACTAGATACTGATATATTTAAAATTAGTTAATAAATAGATAATGGTCAGCAACTAAACATCTCATTTTATATAAATAATTTGAAAATAAAAATATATAATGAGAACATAAATTTTTGAAAAAATTTTGCAAATTAATATAGGCACAATTTGTGGATAACTAATTAGTTTTATTTTATTATACACTAGCTATGAAGAGGTTTAGTATCTTGAACAAAAATTTAAGAATGTATACAAAGATGCTGCTGGTAAAGTAAAATTGTTAATAAACATTATACTAGTATTTGTAATACTGCTTGTTATTCAATTATAATTATAATAATTTTTCATAATTTGTAGTAACTAAGGTGTATAAGAAAAAACTTTTTAATCACATCTTTATTAAAGATCTGTAAAGAAGAATGGAATATATAGAAGGTTTAAATAATTAATTACAAAAAAATTATATCTGTGCAAGAAAAAAATTAAAAATTACTAAATATTAATTTTTTTAACATATTTTTTGAATGTAAACTTGGTATTAAATTTTTGTAAGCATGTTAATTACTTGCAGAGCATACAGAAAATTATTTAATCGATATCAAAATAATATGTGTAAATTGGTTTTCTACGTTTTTTTATTATATATAATAAAAAATATTGAAAACGAATACATTTTGTGTTTTAATAAACTTGAATCGATTCAAGTTTATTGGTTAGGGAATATTAAATACAGAAAGCAGGGGTCTTTATGACGTTTACAGATAAGATAAGTACATTATTAATGCCTTTTTCTTCAAAAATGGCTAATCAAAGACATCTTGTAGCTATTCGTGATAGTTTTATTGACATAACACCTATTATTATGGCTAACTCTCTGTTTATTTTATTGAATGCTCTTATATTTAGTAATATAAAGCAGCTTAGTTCATTATCTGCTTTAGCATCAATGGTTAATAACGGAACAATGGGGATTATGACTATTTATTTAACCTTTCTAATTGGTTATCGCCTAGCTAATTTTTATATAACAGCTGGAGATATTGACTCTAAATACTTTAATCCTATACATGCAGGGATTTTGAGTTTAGCTTTAACACTGATCATGTTTCCTTTGATTAATCCCGTAACTTTGGAAGGCTCCCAAAAGGTTGTAAATGTTACAGGAGTGTATCTTCAAACATTAACTTCATCTGGAGGAATGTTTGTTGGTATTATTGCGGGGCTATTGGGTACAGAACTTTTATTACGTTTATCTAAAAATAAAAAATTACGAATATCAATGCCAGATGGTGTACCACCAGCAGTTTCTGATTCGTTTAATTCGCTGATTCCAGAATGTTTAGTGATTATTATATTTGCCGTGATTACTTTTACTTTTGTGGAGACTACGGGTATGACAATTCCATCATTAATCGAAAAATTAATTTCTGCACCTTTGCAATATGCCATGGAATCACCGTTAGGGCTCTTTGTGGTTCAGTTATTAACTCAGGTGTTATGGTTTTTTGGACTACATGGTCAAAATATTGTATCTTCAGTTACTTCGCCTTCCATGTTGACAGCCATTCAACAAAATATGGATGCTTTTTCTGCAGGGCATACAGTTCCTAATATTGTTACAAATCCTTGGATTGGTATGTATACATTATTAGGAGGAACTGGTGCAATCTTACCTTTACTTATCGCTATATTCATTGGATCTAAAAGAAAAGATTATCGTGAAATTGGTAAATTAGGGCTTTTACCAAGTATTTTTAATATTTCTGAACCAATCATGTTTGGTATTCCCATTGTTATGAATCCTTTTTTTGTTATCCCATTTATTACTATCCCATTAATTAATTTAGCAATAGCTTACCCTTTAACCGTATGGGGGATTGTCGCAAAAAGTGTTGTTATCCCTCCTTGGATTTTGCCGCCTATTTTAACTGCTTGGGTGACAACAGCTGGAGATATTCCAGCGACATTGTTATCTGCAGCACTATTTATTTTAGACATATTTTTATATTTACCATTTGTAATTGCTAGTAATAAGGAAATTACAAACATAGAAAAATAATAGAGTAAGGAGTCATTTTAATGGTAACGATTCAAGAAGTTGCAAAAGAAGCAGGCGTTTCTGTAGGTAGTGTTTCTCGATATTTAAATGGTCACACTTTGCGGGAAAATAATGTTAAAAAAATCAAAGAAGCAATAGAAAAACTCAATTATAAAGAAAATTTTTTTGCCAAAGGATTAAAAAGTAGTCAATCAAGATCTGTAGGTTTGCTTTTAGATAATATGCAGAGTAATTTTAGTGCTACGTTAGTTGCGCATATTTACGATATTTTAGAACAACACGGATATACTATTCAATTAGTTAGTTATAGAAATGATCCATCAAAAATAGTAGAAAAAATTGACTATTTACAATCCCGTTTTGTTGACGGGATTGTAATGGTGGGTATAGAACAGTCATGGGAAGAAATAGAAAGTATAAGAATACTTTCTATTCCAGTTATTTCTGTTCTTACTATTTTAGATTTACCTAAAGTTGACTCTGTTATTGTAAATGATCGGATAAGCACAAATACGGTCATTAACAAAATGCTTGATTTAAATTATGAAAAAATTGGTATTATTACAGCCCCGCAGAATGATTATGTTGCTAGAGAACGCTTATTAGGTGTCTTTGATGCATTTGAGGAACATGCAAAATCTCTTCCTGAAGATTTGATATTCTATGGAGATTACTCAAAAGAGAGTGGTACTACAGGCATGCAATATTTATTGGAAAAAGAGGTCACTGCTGTATTTGTTTGTAACTATAATATGTCACTCGGTGCATTAAAAGTACTTAATAATCAAAATGTAGAGATAGGCAAAAATATTTTTTATGCAAGCTATGATTATTTTGATACAATTGAAATTTTTGCCCCTGATTTGACTGTAGTCAAACAAAAAGTTGAAGAAATAGGAATAGTAGTTGCTAATCGTATTTTAGAAAGAATTAGAAACAACAATGTTCTTACAAAGAAAAAAATTATTATAGAAAATGATATAGTATGGAGTAGTTCAATTGGAAAAACTACCGAAAATCATGAGGTGATAGAGTGAGTAAGATAAGACTAGATATAGAAGAAAATAAAGCGACCGATCAAGAAGCGTATCCCACGTTATCACTCCCCTTACAGAAAAAAATTGAATGGTTTAAAGATCAAAAAATAGGAATTATTTTCCATTGGGGATTATATTCTTTGGCTGGTATTGTAGAATCTTGGCAATTGTCAAAAGAGGATAATTGGGCAAGAAAGAAGCCTTGGCGTAAAGATTTAGAAACGTTAAGAAAGGATTATTGGCAATTAAATCATTCTTTTAATCCTGTAAAATTCGATCCGAATGATTGGGCAAAAAAAGTGAAAAATGCTGGTTTTAAATATATGTTGTTTACTACAAAACATCATGATGGTTTCAACATGTATGATACGCACTTTACCACTTATAAAATAACAAATTCAGATTGTCCGTATGCTCAAAATTCAAATGCTGATATTTTCGGCTCATTAGTCAAAGCATTTAATGAAGAGGGAATATCTACGGGTGCTTATTACTCTAAGGCAGATTGGCACAGTCCTTTATATTGGGTTCCAGGAGAAGCTCCAATAGGACGATATGCGAGTTATAATCCTTTAGAAAATCCAATGATGTGGACTAAATATAATCAATTTGTAGAAAATCAATTGTTAGAACTAAATAAAAATTATGGAGATTTAGATATTTTATGGCTTGATGGAGGTTGGGTAAATGCTAAAAATCATGAATTTTTAAATATGCATGATATAGTTTCAAAATTAAGAAAAATAAATCCTGAATTATTAGTAGTTGATCGTACAATTGGAGGAGAGTTTGAAAATTATGTAACACCTGAAAGAAAGATACCTGAGAAAATTCCAATGAAAGCGTGGGAAAGTAATATCCCATTAGCTAAAAATTGGGGATACGTTCCAGATGATCAATATAAATCTTTTGAAGAGGTATTGAAAACAATTATTCAGATAGTTTCTTTAGGCGGAAATGTGATTTTAGGTGTTGGTCCTAAACCAGACGGTACCTTACCTTTAGAAGCACAGGAAATTATGATTAAATTAGGTAAGTGGTTAGATATTTACGGAGAAGGAATTTATCAAACAAGACCTTATAGAGTCAACTCTATCAATAATCAATGGTATTTAACTAAAAAAGATAATAAAATATTTGCTTTTTTGCTTCCGTTAGTCAACGTACAATCAAAATATATATTAGATCTTAATGATTTGAATAGTAAAGCAAGTATTATAAGTTGTATCGATATTAAAACAGGTAAAGAGATAGATTTGAAGGACAATAAACTTACTATAGAATCTAAAGAAATTAGAGGGGTAAAGCTTATCTTAGGAAGTGAGGAAAAAAATAATGAATAAATTCCCTCCAAATTTTTTATGGGGAGCAGCTATGTCTGCTCCACAAACTGAAGGACAAAGTTTGAATTTTAGTAAAACAGCTACCACCTGGGATTACTGGTTTAATATAGCTCCTGGTAAATTTCACGAAATGCACGGTCCTGAGATTACCTCTGACGTCTATAATCATTATTTAAAAGATTGTCAAAGAATGGAGGATATTGGTTTTAATTCTTTGAGGACTTCTATTTCTTGGGCACGTCTGCTTCCTGATGGAAAAACAATCAATCAAGAAGCTGTAGATTTTTACCGTGATTACTTTTCAGCGATGCTAAGTCATGGAGTAGAACCAATAATTAACCTTTTTCATTTTGATATGCCTATGTGGTTGATGGAAACAGGGGGATGGGAGAATCGATTATCTATTGATTCTTTTTCTTATTATGCTCAAACAGCATTTGAATTATTTGGCGACCTTGTTCAAAAATGGACGACGTTTAATGAGCCGATTGTCCATGTAGAGTGTGGTTATTTGTATCAATATCATTACCCAGCAATCGTTGACTTTAAAAGGGCAGTGCAGGTGGCATATCATACGTTGCTCGCACATAAAAAAGCGGTGGAGGTTTTTAAGGATTTGAAAATTTCTGGAGAAATCGGAATTATATTAAACATTTCTCCCACTTATACTAAGAGCGAAGAAAAGGAAGATTTGCTCGCAGGCTACCATTCTGATTTATTGAATAATCGAAGTTTTCTTGATCCTGCAGTATTAGGTACAATTCCTGACGACTTAGTTGTATTATTATCTGACAATGGTTTGTTGCCAGAGGTAAAAATAGGAGATAACAAGTTGATCAAAAATAATTTAGTGGATTTTATTGGACTAAATTATTATCAACCAAGAAGAGTTCAAGCGCCTAGTAACAAAAATGAACCAGCAAAACTTCCGTCTGATTTTTATAGTAATTATGATTGGCCAAATAAGAAAATAAATCCTCACAGGGGATGGGAAGTTTATCCGAAAGCCCTCTATGATGTAGCGATGATGATGAAAGAAAAGTACAATAACATTCCTTGGTATGTGAGTGAAAATGGAATGGGTGTAGCTAATGAAGAACAGTTTATGAATTCTTCAGGAGAAATAGAAGATGATTATAGAATCGATTTTATGAAGGAACATTTATACTACCTGCACAAGGGGATTCTTGAAGGTAGTAATTGCTTTGGTTACCACGCTTGGACATTTTTAGATTGTTGGTCATGGTTAAATGGATATAAAAACCGCTATGGTTTTTATCGAGTTGACTTAGAAACTATGGAACGAACGATGAAAAAGAGTGGTAAATGGATGAAGTGGATCAGTAAAAATAACGGTTTTTAGTTCGAAGTAAGGAAATTTTCAATAATTAATAAAATATATGTTTATCAAATAAACTAAGCCTACTGCATTGATATAGTGGTAGTCTTAGTTTGTTTAGTTAATAATTCGGGTCTATTCACAAAAATATTTTCCTACCTTTAGGCAGAAATTCACTATGAGTTTTGTGAAAGAAACCTCACATACTACTGTTATAAGAGTAGAGCGTTTATATGAAAAAACTGTAGTTAGGATTTTTGTTTTTATACAATATCTAGATAGAGTATTTGTTTAAAATATGCCATGTATTCTTATATTAAAGTTATAAAATTGAGAATAAAGAGTTTAAATAATTGAGTAATAATTTGATAGTGATCTTAATAGTTATTTTGTTTTTAGGAATTCTTGTGAAATGCTTTCAATATAGGAAAAGAAACAGAAAAAATTTGTCGGAATTATTTTTAAAAGTACTTAAAAAGAAAATTTAGTGAGTGAAATTATTATTTAGAATTTATAAAATGTATAGTAAGAAAGCTGTTTTAAAAAATACAGAATATAATTTTGATAAATTAAGAAAAATGGTTAAGCATAGACAAACATCTAGGTGTATTCTAATTTGATACTTGACCTTTTTGGATAAACTTATTTTTGTATATTGAAAATCCCTCTTCACAGGTTGTTATAGATATGAAGCAGGAAACAACCATTAAATTTCCAGCTCATGTTCTTTGACAACTAAATAAAAATCTATCAGTACCTTCCATTTACGAGGAGCATGTTTTAGCTACGCCAAGACAAAGAAAAAAATTCTTCGAGCGAATAATTTCTAAAGCAACTTAACTGTCAATTAAGGCCAAGATTCGTAAATGAACTAATGATACTTCCGTGAGGCTCGCCATAACGAGGGGAGAGGTGAAATTCCTATGATGCTTTTGACAAAAGCAGCTGATAGATTTAAAGAGATATTTATCATATAGAAAGAAAAATAAACAATTTAAACTGAATGGATGAAAGAAGTGAAAAAATTGGAACAAGTGATAGAATATAGTGCTCAAATACTCTTACCGAAAAATTTCATTCTAATTCAAAGAGAGGAGTACGATCATTTAATAAGAGCGGGTTTTAAAGGAAACTGTATTTCTGTAGAAGCGTTTAGGAAAAAACATACTTGTTTAAGTCGACCAATGTTTAATGAACGAATTCTTTTAAATCCGAGATTTAAAAAAATCTTAGATATAAGAGAAAATCCCAATGGTTGTGTCTCGTATCCAAAAGGTGGTAGTGCTGGCAAATATTATATATTAGAAAGTAAGATGTTAATGTTTATTGAAGAGTATTTTTCCGAGATTTTTACCAGTTTTCAGATAGATGCGGTATAATTATTTTGACCATAGCTATTTAAAAGCCCTTTTTAAAAGAGGCGATTTAAATGGGAATTAGCAAACGAGGAACAAAGTGGCGTGCTTTTGTAAGCGTAAAAAAGGAAGGCGGAAAATACAGAAATAAGACCTTAGGTAGTTTTGATACCAAATTTGAAGCAGTAAAAGCAGTGGAACATGCGCAATCCGTCGCTTCAAAAGATCGACGTATGGCGTTTACGCTTCCTTTTTATGAGTATTTTGAATGGTTTTTTCAAAAATATAAAAAAGAAGCTTGTTCCAAAAAAACGCAAGGACACTATCAGCATACTAAAAGATATATTAAAAGGTATTTAGGTGATACACCATTATCTGACTTAACAAATGATAAGTACGTAGAATTATTAAATCGGTTTTCTAAAGACTATTCGCCAGCTACTTTAGAAAAGTTTCATACTCATATGCGTGCTTGTGTCAAACAGGCTTTTGCTTTGGGGCATATTCCTATTGAGTTTACTTCTGGTAGTTCTTTGAGAGGACTTGGAGATAAGTCTAAAGAAAAACCGATTTATCAAAAGTATATTGATGATACTCAGTATAAAAAAGTTTTACAGTATGTTGTTCAACATAGAGATAAAGAATCTTCTATTTATTATGTAATCATCTTTTCTCTACTTACAGGTTGCCGTTTTTCTGAAATAGTTGGGATTACAATTGATGATTTAAACTTTGAACAAGGGTTTGTAGATATAAACAAAACTTATGATCATATGAATCCGCCGTCTAATTCAAGCGATTGGCTTCCTTGTAAAAATAAAAATAGCTATCGTAAGGTAGAAATGCCACAGAACTTGGCAGAACTCTTGCAAGAGTTTTGGCAATATCAACAGAAAAAATGCCAGTTTCATCAAATTAAAAATCCACGTAAACAAATTTTCTTTGATTGGCAAGAAGGTGCCTGTGACAACCGAAAGGCCAATATTGAGATTAAAAAAATTCTTGTGACATGTGGCATAACTGATAAACCAAAATTTTCTATGCATTGTTGCAGACATACTTTTGTTTCTTTTTTAATCTATCAAGGCTATTCAGTAGAAGAAGTTGCTTTAATTGTTGGAGATAAACCAGAAGAAATAAGAAAAACATACTATCATGTCTTTCAGGAATATGAAGTTAGAACACGATCTAAAACGCGCAAATTGATGAATTCACTCTTTTAATTTGTTATTTAATACTAAATTAGCTGGTGCAAAGATGGTGCGAGAAAATGAAAAATAGTTAAAAGTATTTAAAGTGAAATGTTGAAATGACAGTGTTTATAAAGTATTTAACGGTATTTTAGGTAAACAATCTCTGGCCGCCGGTATACTAAAGACTGTTAAATCAATGATTTAACAGTCTTTTTTGTTTATTATTTTCTAGAATACATAAAAAAACCATCTCAAAAAAATGAGATGGAAAGTTAAGTGAGAGAGTGATAAGTATAGTGCGAATAAATACAAGGGTTACAGAAGAATGTGGGGGTTCTGCATCATCGTCATTAAATGTTCCTGCAGTAGGAATATGAATTTCTGTCATATTATATTCAATAACTTGAACTGTGATGATTGCAACAGTTCCAATGATTGCTAACATAGTAGTCATACTTTCACTCCTCTCTTAATTTTAAATAAAAGTACTTGATTGATTGACTAGAGACTAAAAATATACATCAACATGAACGTTGAGCTTTAGCACTATACAACGTAAAGATCACTCTTAGCTATTTTGAGAAAAGCCTTCTCCTCGACCAGTCTTGTTCTACTCATTGGTGTCTCTCGACATTTCTGAGCAATAGCCTATGTTTGTATAGGAGCCTCACCTAACTTATTACAAAGAAATAATAGTCTTTTAAGTAACTCTTTGTCAAGACATAAGCAGAAGTCAAAACAGTTCTATTTACAAATGAATGCGACGAACCATTTCTTCTGTTATTTGTTCTACAATATCAATGGTTGTTTTTGGCGAACGTTGATTTCTGGGGATATCGATTGAGTAAATTTTGGCAATACGACCAGGATTTGCATCCATTAATACAACCCGATCAGAAAGTTGGACTGCTTGTTGAACGTCATGCGTGATCATTACAATTGATTTAGTCGCAATTTGATTGTTTAACCAAATTTCTAATAAATCATTGGATAATTGGCTGGCTGTAATGATATCTAAAGCTGAAAAAGGTTCGTCTAAGAGCAATAAACTAGGTTCGATGGCTAAAGCACGAGCAAAGCCTACACGCTGTTTCATTCCACCAGATAACTCTCTGGGATATGCTTTTTCAAAACCAGTTAAACCAATCATTTCAATGAGATTACTGACTCTTTTATTTATTTGTTCGCGAGAAATTTCTTTACGGTTTTCTAAGCCAAAGCTGATATTTTTTTCAACTGTCAACCAAGGAAAAAGGGCAAAATGTTGAAAAACCATGCCGATATTGGCATCAGGCTCATTAATGATTTTATCTTCAAAAGTAATTTCACCTCTAGTTGTACGAAGAAGTCCAGCAATACTTCTGAGCAACGTTGATTTTCCTGTTCCTGATTGTCCGATAATACTTAAAAATTCATTCGTTTTAACTGTTAAATCAATATTTTCAAGGACTTTTAAATGTTCTGAATGTCCTTCAATTTCAAATTCTTTATATACTGATTTTATGCTTAATAATTCTTTATTTTCCATCGTCTTATTAGATAGGTAAAGGGAAATCACCTATCGTTCTCCTCTCTAGTTTATCTTAAAAATTTAGTCGAGTTGAGTCGTCCAGCTATTAATAGTGAAATTTTTGTTTTGCTGCTCGATATAAAGGTTGCCAAACAAAGGCGATACATAAACCAACAACGAAACACATCGCTAAGGTTCCTAAGGCAGATTTATCTTTTACACCATCGTTTGCCGCAATATATTGTCCTAGGCCAGTAACATCTATTGATTTTGTGCCCCATTGAATGCTTTCTGCTGCGATATCAGCGTTCCAAGCAGCACCAGCAGCGTTAATAATTGCTGTAATGAGGTAAGGTAAAATAGAAGGGATCAAAAATTTTGTCCACCATTGCCATTTAGATAATTTAAAAAGTTTGGTTACGTCACGAATATCATCAGGGATGGCTAAGTAGCCAGCAATTACATTAAAGAAAAAATACCATTGGCAACCAACCATGATGAGTGGTAAAATCCACCATTCTAATTTGTTGAAGCCCATACTAATAATCAACACAATGAATGGAGTATAAACATTTGACGGAATGGAGCCTAAAATTTGTCCAATCGGTTGAACGATACTTAAGCGCCGATTATCATTCGCAACCCAGATTGCTAAGGGAGTAAAGATAATGCCAGCAACGACCATAGCCAAGGTAACCCGTAGCGTAGTATAAAGTGTTAATCTAGGAATCATGCTGAAATCTTGATGAGGCAAGAAATGATAGAGCTTAATAGAACAATAAACCCCGATAATGGTTAAGCTGACATACCATAATGTTTTGAAGAAATGGCGTAATTTTGCTAGTAATCGATAGAGATAGTCTAGCTTGAAAAAGTACCAAACTTTTGGTAAATCGTAAATCCAAAAATGACTGAATTTCACAAAAGCTTTTGAAAAGTATTTCGTTAAAGTTGCTTTTTTTAATAAATGATAAATGATGGATTTAGGTGGCGTCGTACTTTCGACATCTGTTTCATATTTAAAATAATAAGTGGCTCGAACTAAAGGTTGAAAAACTAAAAAGTTTAAAATCACCACATTGATTAATAAGGCAAAAACAGCCCATAAACAGGATTTAAAGTCGGCTCGATTTAATGCTACTTGGATATAAGAACCAATTCCTGGTAAATAAAGGTTGGTTTCTTTAGGAAAGGCAACAGAAGCTTGCTCACTAGCCACCAAGGCAAACCAAGCCGCAGTTTGAGAAATAATAACGTTCCAAAGTAAGCCAGGAATTGAGTAAACAAATTCAAGACGCCAAAATTTTTCCCAAGCATTGTACTTGAACTGATCGGTCACATTGACTAGATCTGAAGGAATAACTTCCATTATTTGATAAAGAGTCAACATGATGTTCCAAGCTTGACCTGTGAAGATGGCAAAAATAGCAACCGCTTCTGCGCCCATCACATTTCCTGGAAATAAACCAAGTAACCAAGCAGTTGTAAAGGTCAAAAAGCCGAGCAATGGAACGGATTCAAGGAAATTAACTAATGGTAAAATGACTCTTCGTGCCGTTTTATATTTTACGGCTAAAATACCAAAAACAAAGGAAAACAGGAAGGACCAAGCCATGCCTACAATCATTCGAAACATGGTTCGAATTGAAAAGTAAAAAAGATTTGATGGAGATAAGAAATCATCTGTTTTACTTGGTGTTGCGAGGAATTCTTCTGAGGGAAGGGTGTGGAGAGGGCGATTCATTTTTAGCCAAGAGAAGACGATGATAAAAATGAAAATGCCTAAAATGATGAGCAAGGTAAGATTCCCGATACTTTTAGCAAGTAGGGTATTTTTCTTAGATGATGCAGTGACAGCTTTCAATTTAAAAACCTCCAATTAATCATATTAAAGAGGTCGCCGAATAAAAGAAGATTATAGGGTAATCACAATAATTGAGCTTTGGCTTTCTGAGACGTAAGAAAAAAATTCTAGTTATCTTAGGAAAGCCTTAATTCGACAATCCCTGCTTTACTCGTTACTGTCTCTCGACATTTCCGAGCGATAACCTGTGTTCTTCAGAGTAACCTCACCTAATATGATTCTATTTGATTTACATGCTTATCATACTCGTGACTAAAAATAAAACAATTTCTAGCTGGTTATACCTGAATTACTGTTTGTTGTTATTCTATTCAATGATTCTTAAAAAGATTGCCCACATTCTGTTTTTTTAGGGAGAAATTATCAGATGAGTATGTTATATAACCCGAGGTTAATAGCGTAGGATGTTGTATTTTTAGTTTGTCTCGTTTACTGTTAAAGATGTAAGTAGTAACTATACGTGAATGGCTAAAATTTTGGGAGGTAGTGTATTGAAAACAAAAGTGATAGTAATTAGCGGTATGACAGCAAGTGGAAAAACGACACTCATTAATGCTTTATCTGATACTGTTGAAAATGTTTATGTACTTTCATTCGATGATTATAGTATTGATGCTTTGCCATCGGCACCATCCCATGCTTTTTTATTAAAAAATTTCAACGTTGCAGTCAATTTATTCGATATTACCCAGTTAATGAAAGACTTTTTTTCTGTGAATGCTCAAGGCAAATTTAACTATATTTTTATAGACTTTCCATTTGGCTATTTACACGATGATTTGAAGCCTTTTATTGATATTGTGATCTACCTGAAAACGCCATTAGATGTTTGTTTTGCTCGCCAAGTGATTAGAGATTATTCTTATTCTCAAGGAGAAAGTATTATTAAGTGGGCCCATAACTATTTAAATAATGTTAGACCGCTATTTATAGAACATGAAAAAAATGTATTAGCAAGTTCAGACTATCTTTTAGATGGCACACATAGCGTAGATGAACAAATACAAAAGCTAAAAAAATTAAAAGTAATCTAGCACCTAAATTAAACAACAAAGAAATTTGTTCAGAAGAAAGGAAATTATGATGATTATTTGGTTAAACGGTGCGTTTGGAGCCGGAAAAACGACCATTGCACATGAGTTACAACAAAAACTTCCCAATGCAATCATTTATGATCCAGAAATTATTGGTAGTGCATTGATGGAGTTAATTCCCGAAGAAATGAAAGAAAATGATTTTCAAGAGTATCAGGAATGGCGTTGCTGGAATGCTCATTTATTAAAACGAATGTCCAAAGAGTCTGGACGGCCGATTATTGTTCCAATGACCCTTTATAAAAAAGAATATGAAGAAGAGCTGATTGGTTATTTGAGACGAGCTGGCATTGACGTTTATCATTTTTTGTTAGCGGTCGAGAAAGAAGAAATTTTACAAAGATTATTGAAAAGAAATGATGGAACTTTTGAATGGGGGAAAAATAAGTTGCCCGAAGTACTTGAAGGTTTTCGTCAGATTCAGTTTACCGAGATTTTTAGAAATCATTCAGCTGACACGACAGAAATTGTAGCAACCATTCTTAATAGAATAACCGAATAAAAATAAAATAAGGGACCTAAGCCGAAATGACTTAGGTCCCTTATTTTCTACTTCTTAAGATAATCAACTACCAGCTACTCTGATTTCTTCAAACTTTAAGACCGCACATTTACGACAATCTATTTTTACACTGTCAAAATTTTCTTTCAAGTCTTGCATTTTGTTATTTTTAGCAGTATATTTTAGGTGTACCTAAAATATATTAGAGGTTAACCTTCTGACGGGAAGGACCTTTTAAAATTATTGCAAAACGAAAGAAGGAATTGAATTGAAAAATTCAGAAGAACATGAACCAAAGCAAAGACATCATTTGATTGAATATGCAAATGGTCCTTCGCTTGAAGAAATTAATGGCACCATTGACGTGCCTAAAAATATGAGTTTTTGGAAAACGTTATTTGCTTACTCAGGTCCAGGAGCATTGGTAGCAGTGGGGTATATGGATCCAGGAAACTGGTCTACTTCAATTACTGGGGGACAAAATTTTCAATATTTATTGATGTCGATTATTTTAATTTCCAGTTTGATTGCAATGTTGCTCCAATATATGGCTGCTAAATTAGGCATTGTTTCACAGATGGATTTAGCACAAGCGATTCGTGCTAGAACTAGTAAGACGTTAGGTATTGTATTATGGATTTTAACAGAGTTAGCAATTATGGCTACAGATATCGCTGAAGTTATCGGGGGCGCAATTGCCTTATATTTATTATTTCATATTCCTTTAGGTCTGGCTGTCTTCATTACGGTATTTGATGTTTTACTTTTGTTGTTATTGACAAAAATTGGTTTTAGAAAAATTGAAGCTATTGTTGTTGCTTTAATTGTTGTTATTTTTGTGATTTTTGCTTATCAAGTGGCATTGTCAAATCCAGTATGGGGAGATGTAATTAAAGGGCTGGTTCCTAGCGCAGAAGCTTTTTCTACATCACATGCGGTGAATGGGCAAACGCCACTGACAGGTGCATTGGGGATTATTGGTGCAACAGTGATGCCTCATAATTTGTATTTACATTCTTCTGTTGTGCAAAGTCGTAAAATTGATCGTAAAGATAAAACCGATATTCAACGCGCTTTACGCTTTTCAACTTGGGATTCTAATATTCAATTAACGATGGCATTTTTTGTTAACTCTTTGTTATTGATTATGGGTGTGGCCGTTTTTAAATCCGGCAGTGTCAAAGATCCTTCATTCTTTGGTTTGTTTGATGCTTTATCAAATCCAGCGGTTATGAGTAATTCTATTTTAGCGCATATTGCAGGTTCTGGAATTTTATCAATTTTATTTGCGGTAGCCTTATTGGCATCAGGACAAAATTCAACAATTACAGGAACCTTAACTGGTCAAATTATTATGGAAGGGTTTATTCATATGCGCGTACCAATTTGGTTACGTCGGATGGTCACACGTTTGTTATCTGTTATTCCTGTCTTAATCTGTGTTTTAATGACCAGCGGGAAAAGTACAGTGGAAGAGCATATCGCGATTAATAATTTAATGAACAATTCACAAGTTTTTCTAGCATTTGCTTTGCCATTTTCTATGTTGCCTTTACTGATGTTTACAGATAGCCGTGTTGAAATGGGTGAACATTTTAAAAACTCGTGGTTAATTAAATTGTTAGGCTGGGTTTCTGTCATTGGCTTAATTTACCTCAATATGAAAGGCTTACCTGATCAAATTGAAGGATTTTTCGGTGATAATCCGACAGCGAGTCAAATTACGTTAGCCGATAATATTGCCTATGTCATCATAGCACTCGTCATCCTCTTGTTAGTTTGGACGGTTGTGGAATTATATAAAGGCGATAAACGATATGCACAGCAGCTTGCAGCTATGGAGCAACAAGTAGAGGAGGTTAAATAATGAAATTTTCAAAAATTATGGTTGGTGTTGAAGAGTCGCCAGATGCGTTAAAAGCATTTCATTATGCTATCCAAAAAGCAAAAGAAGAACAAGCTGAATTGGTTATTGTTTCGATTTTAGAAGAGAAGGAGATTAATGTTTACCAATCGTTAGATAAAAATTATTGGCAAGAACAGTTGGCGAAATTAGAGAAACAAACGGAAAAATATCAACAAGAAGCGTTAGCGAATGGCATCGATAAAGTAAGTGTAATTGTCAATGAAGGAAACCCAGGGGAATTAATTATTAATAAGCTTATTCCTTTGAATAAACCAGATTTGTTAATTATTGGCTCCAAGTCAACTAGCAAATTAAAAAGCTTTTTTGGTAGCCAAGCAGCTTATATGGCTCGATATGCCCCAATTTCTGTAATGATTATTCGCTAACAAAAATTGAAACAGTTAAAAAAGCCGCCACGATTTACTATTCGTGGTGGCTTTTTTATAGTAATTTTTGTTTATATAAATACACAGCCAAACTTAGTTGTAGCGAACTATCAGGAAATTCTAGAGTTAAGTGAAGAATCTCTTCTATTTTTTTTAAGCGGTAAATAATTGTATTACGATGTACATACATATTTGTGGCAGTCAACGAAATATTTTTATTCGATTGAAAGTAGGTGTTGATGGTTTCTAGTAGGGAACTTTCATGTTTTTGATCTTCTTTTTCTAATGGTTCAATCAATCGTTGATATATTTTTTGTTTGGCTTGTTTGGTCAGTGTTTCGATCATTAAACGATAAAAAAAGAGGTCGTCATAATTCAAAATAGTTCGTTGTTGTAATTCTTGACTTGCTTGTGCTAAGTGGAATGTTTCTTGTGCTAATTTATAAGAATCACACAGATTGGTGATTTTTTTGACAGTTGGACCAATCGCTAATTTAAATGATAATTTTGGATTCAGTTTCATTAGTTGCTCTAGTAAATTCTTGGCAAGATGAGTGGTTTGTGCAAGATAGGTGGCTTCCTCTTGTGCTGGATTTTCTAGTAATAAAATAAAGCCAGTTTGTGTAGGAAAGGCAGTAATTTTTTGTCGATATCCTTCTAAAATATGATTCAATTGATGGCCAATGCTATTCATTTGAATAGTCGGATTAAACAGTTGTTCCAATTGTTCAATGGCTACAAGCAAGAGACTAAATGTATCTTTTTCATTTAATTGCAGATAATTACTAAATTCTTGCCAAGCTTGAGGATTGGTATTTTTCTCTTGGATAAGGTCTTGAAACAGCGCCCCGATCTTTTGCCTCGTTGTTAAATTTTCCGAAGATTCTAATTGAAGTTGTGGTAAAAGGTAGTGAGCACAGACCTCCACAGATAATAAATCAATCGTCTGTAATTTTTTGGTAGTTTGCCAAATCACTAAGTAAGATAAGCTGAGATTTTTCTTTTTGATGGGTAAAATTCGCAAAGATAACTTATGGCTCGCTAAGGAAAATTCAACAGTCAATGGTTCTTTATAAAATAATAGGAGCTCATTGTTCTGGGCTTTTAAAGCTGTCTCAAACTGTTTTTTGAGAGTCGCGTTGTTTAAAATACTGGTGATTCTTGTTGGCGCATCAGGTAAATCAAAATGATTCATAATCTGAAAACGCTCGTCTAAAAGCATTACAGGCGCTTGAATCGCGGCACTTAATACTTCCAGTAATTGGGTACTTTTTCCGCCAGCTTTGATAATTGTATAAAATTTATTATGCATATGAACAGAATGTTGGCTAATCGTTTCGTCAGGTTGATTGACTCGGCGATTGACCAATGAAATAATTTGAGAAAAGTTGTAATTATAAGGGATTGAGAGAATTGGTAATCCGACGTCATTCGCTAATTGGATCATCTCTTGTGGAACTTCATTGAAATAACGTTGGACTTTAAAGCCTAGAGCAGCGCAGTTCATATTTGCTAGTTCTTGAATAAGACGTTTTTGCAAGCAAGGCTGATCTTTGAAAATATAGCCGGTAGTTAATAAAATTTCTCCTGGCGTTAACCAGTCAAAAGCATCAGGATTTTCTAAAATATTAGCTTGTAGAATTGGCGCATCTAAATTGGTCTCGTGCGTCAATAAGGTTAAACCAGGTAGTTCTTCTGCATGGAGTAGATCATTGACCGTCATCATTAGCAAGGCCTCCTTTTGTATGAATTATCTAAAAATTAAGCGTATTTATTGTAAGATGTTACAAAACTATTTTAGGGAAAATAAGGTATCCTTATACTAATAGAAAAAAGTTCCAAGTCATTACGTGATTGGTAGTCACAAGTGACCAAATAAGAACAATCAGGGCTTACAACCTATAGAGACGCATCGTTTAAAGATATAGCAATAGTATACTTAATTTTTAATGCTTTTACTATTGTTTCAGCTACTTTAAATTTCTCAAGTATTTCTATAATCTGTAAGTTTTTTGAGACTCTTATCAGATATGCTTCTTTTTCTATATTTTATCAGAAAATTCTGGTAACTTTGAAGGTTATAGTTTGTAAAATGGAGGGATCGGTATGAAGAAATTAAAAATGTTAGGATGCGTCGGTTTGCTTTTAGCTTTAACGGCTTGTCAGGCGGGAACGGGAAACTCGGCTGATAGTAACAAAGCAGCGGAACAAAAAATTGCAATTAGTTCTGAAGCGGCTATTTCGACAATGGAACCACACACAGCGGGGGATACGACCTCGACTTTAGTCATGAATCAAGTTTATGAAGGACTCTATGTTTTAGGTAAAGAAGATGAATTAGAGTTGGGGGTCGCTGCCGAAGAACCAGCGATTTCTGAAGATGAAACCGTTTATACATTTAAGATTAGAGAAGATGCCAAATGGTCGAATGATGATCCAGTAACAGCAAACGACTTTGTTTATGCATGGCAACAAGTTGCTTCCCCTAAATCAGGATCGATTCATCAAGCGTTATTTTTTGACGTCATTAAAAATGCTAAGGAAATTGCTTTAGAAGGCGCAGATGTGAATACTCTTGGGGTTAAGGCGCTAGATGATAAAACGTTAGAAATAACTTTAGAACGGCCCACCCCTTATTTGAAATCATTACTTTCGTTTCCTGTTTTGTTTCCACAAAATGAAAAATATATCAAAGAACAAGGGGATAAATATGCCACTGATGCAGAACATTTGATTTATAATGGTCCTTTTAAATTGAAAGAATGGGATAATGCCTCTTCCGATGACTGGACCTACGAAAAAAATGATACGTATTGGGATGCTGAAAAAGTTAAATTAACAGAAGCAAAAGTTTCAGTAATTAAGAGCCCAACGACAGCGGTGAATTTGTTTGACTCGAATGAATTGGATGTAGTGAATAAGCTAAGTGGTGAATTTATTCCTGGTTATGTTGATAATCCAGCCTTTCTTTCAATTCCTCAATTCGTCACATACTTTTTAAAAATGAACAGTGTTCGTGATGGAAAAGAAAATCCGGCTTTAGCGAACAACAATATTCGTAAAGCGTTGGCACAAGCTTTTGATAAAGAAAGTTTTGTAAAAGAAGTCTTGCAAGATCAATCAACGGCCACAGATCAAGTAATTCCGCCGGGACAAACGATTGCGCCAGATGGAACAGATTTCACAAAACTAGCTGCTAAGAAAAATAACTACTTAACCTACGATACAGCGAAAGCAAAAGAATTCTGGGAAAAAGGGAAAAAAGAAATTGGGCTGGATAAAATCAAATTAGAATTTTTAACAGATGATACAGACAGCGCAAAAAAAGCTGCTGAGTTTTTCCAATTTCAATTGGAAGAAAATCTAGACGGATTAGAAGTGAATGTTACTCAAGTTCCTTTTACTATTCGTGTTGATCGTGATCAAACGAGAGACTATGATTTAGAATTATCTGGTTGGGGAACCGATTATCGTGATCCATTAACAGTTATGCGCATTTTTACTTCGGATAGTACCTTGGGCGGCGTAACGTTCAAGAGTGATACGTATGATCAATTAATCCAAGAGACTAGAACAACACATGCGGCTGATCAAGAGGCTCGTTTAAATGACTTTGCTCAAGCACAAGATATTTTAGTGAATCAGGAAACGGTTTTAGCACCAATCTACAATCGAAGCATTTCTGTATTAGCTAATCAAAAAATCAAGGATCTGTATTGGCATTCATTTGGACCTACGTACAGTTTAAAATGGGCTTATGTTAACTAATTGAATGAAGGTAGGAAGGGGTTTGTCATGCTTTTAAAAAACTGTAAATTAGAAACAGGATTTTCTACTGTGAATCAGCGAATTGTTGCGACAGAAACAGCTAGCTATGATATTCGAATTGAAAACGAGGTCTGTACTGCGGTCGCACCGCAGTTAAGGCCTTTAGAGAGCGAAACAGTTATCGATGTGAATCAGCAACTCGTTTTACCTGCTCTAAGAGAAATGCATATTCATATTGATAAAACGTATTTTGGGGGACCTTGGAAGGCCTGTCGTCCACTAACAAAAGGAATTTTAACACGTATTGAAGAAGAAACTTGGCTGTTACCTGAACAATTACCAACTAGTTTAGAACGTGCTTGCCAAGTTATTGAGCAGTATATTCAACAAGGCCATTATCATATTCGCAGTCATTGTAATGTAGATCCATCTATTGGAACGAAACATATTGAAATCACTAAAGAAGCATTTAGTCGATATGAACAATACATTACTCATGAAATTGTGGCTTTTCCTCAACACGGATTACTCCGCTCACAAGTCGAACCTTTGATGCGCGAAGCCTTACGCATGGGGGCAACTCATGTCGGTGGCGTTGATCCAGCCCTTGTGGATCGTCATGTGGATCATTCAATCGCAAAAATATTTGAATTAGCTACCACATTTAATAAAAAAATTGATGTCCATTTACACGCCCGTGATACTTTGGGACTTTATGAATTTAATAAATTTGTTGATTATACAGAACAAGCAAAAATGTTTGGCGAAGTCACTTTAAGTCATGCTTTAGCTTTGGGGAGCTTAGAAGAAGCAGCAATTAGAGACATTGCGCAAAAATTCATCGAAACAGGTATTGATTTGACTTCGACTGTACCGATTGGAATGCCCACCATGCCGATTCCAACCTTGGTTGAACAAGGTGTTAAGATTTCCGTTGCTCATGACAGTTTGACGGATCATTGGTCGCCTTTCGGCAGTGGCAATACAATAGAAAAATTAAATACAGCCGCTCAAAGATTTAAAATTAGCGATGAGTATCGCTTGAATCGTTTATGGGGCTTAGCGAGTAATTTTGTAACGCCTCTTGATCCTAACGGGCAGCGAGTTTGGCCTAACGTCGGCGATTCTGCAGATTTCCTACTATTTAATGCTGAGAGCACTGCTCACGTGATTGCACGCCAACAGCCAATCCAACAACTGATACTAAAAGGACAACTGGTTGAAGCCGTTCAAAAGGGGGAAAGAGAATGACAGCATCCATTGTTTATTTGAATAATGTTCGTTTAGAAACTGGTTTTGCTAAAGACCACCACGAATTAACGTATACTAAAACCGCACGCTATACTTTAGCGATTCAAGAAGGCAAAATTCAAGCGATTATTCCGCAAAATCAAGTCACTGAAAAGCAACAAGGAACTGATTTAAACGGACAACTGGCTATTCCCGCTTTTCAAGAGAGCCATAACCACTTAGATAAAACCTACCTTTCATTAGGCTGGCGTGCTAGCCAACCTGTTAAGAATTTAAAAGAGCGTTTAGCAGACGAAGCCAGTGAACTTAAATTGTTAGCGCCGTCAACAGAACAACGAGCGACGGCCATGATTGAAAAATTGATTGGTTATGGAGCCTCTTATATTCGGACACATGTCAACATTGATCCTTATGTAGAACTAGAAAACTTCTGGGGCGTCAAAAGAGCCTTAGAAAAATATGCGCATGTGATTGATTATGATATTGTTGTCTTTCCACAGCATGGATTATTAAAAAATCCCCAAACGGTTTTACTCATGAGAGAAGCCCTAAAAAATGGTGGAACAATGGTTGGCGGTTTAGATCCTGCAGGCATTGATTATGCAATTGAAGAATCTTTAGAAACCATTTTCGATCTGGCAGAAGAATTTCAAGTAGGAATCGATATTCACTTGCATGATACGGGGGAAGTGGGTGTTTATACAATTGATAAATTTTTAGACATTTTGGAAGAACGAAAATTTACTCAGCGAACCGCTATCAGTCACGCCTTTGCGCTGCTAAATGTACGACCAGCAGAAAAAGAAAAACTATACCAACGCTTGGCAACGCATCAAACGGCGATTATGTCTACAATTCCCTATGATCCTCGTTATTTATTGCCACCAATTGATGTGTTACGCCAAACTGGTGTATCGGTTCATTTAGGTAGTGATGGCTTTTTTGACTCTTGGAGTTCTAATGTTTCAGGTGATTTATTTGAAAAATTACGTAATTTTTGTGAAATGACAGGAAAGATTACAGAAGAGCAACTTACTCAAGCTTACGTCCATGGCTGTGGCAAAGAAGCACCTTTTTCATTTGAAGAAGAACGTCTTTGGTTTACAGAAGGCGACGAAGCAAACTTTATCTTTACAGAAGCAGCTTCTACAGCAGAAGTGATTGCTAGAAAACCGCAGAAACGCAAGATTATGTTGAAAGGACAATGGGTTTAACTTGCTTTAAAATTAGGTAGAAATAGAATACTAAAAAGCCAAACAGAGGAAACAGGGTTCAGCTCTGAGCAACGCATAGTGTCAGTCCAGCGGTTACTCGTCACAGTTTAATCCTTATAAAGTGCTTCTGCTCACAACGTGTATCAGCGTTTCAAGTTTGTTTGACTCACTTTAACATAGCACTTTTGCGTATCTTCCTTTATAATAAGACAAAATGAAGGAGATGAACCAAGCATGACTGAACAAACGAGAGAAAACAAAAAAGCAGCCTACGAATTGTGCTTACAACAATTGAGCGGTTTGTTAGAAATAGAAACGGATGCTATTGCAAATTTAGCAAACTCGTCCGCGTTACTTGCACAAACGTTACCAGACACCGTTTTTGCTGGGTATTATTTATATAAAGATGAAGAATTAGTTTTGGGGCCTTTTCAAGGGAAAGTCTCTTGTACCAGAATTAAAATGGGCAAAGGTGTCTGTGGTGAGTCCGCGGAAAAACAAGCTACATTGATTGTTGATAACGTGAAGACACACGCCAATTATATTTCTTGTGACTCAGCTGCGATGTCTGAAATCGTTGTACCGATGGTAAAAAATCATCAATTGGTCGGTGTTTTAGATATTGATAGTGGTGTAACAAATAGCTATGATGCGGTTGACCAACTGTATTTGGAAAAATTTGTTACCTTGTTACTAGAAAAATCAGATTTTTAAGCAGACTATTTTTGCTTTCTGACAAATCATGAGAAAATAAAGTATAAAATTTGATCATGAAAGAAGGTGAGTCATTTGTTAGAGCTGTATATAAATTTTAAAGGTGAAGCAAAAGAAGCAATTGCGTTCTATGAAGATGTTTTTGATACAAAATGTCAAAATTTAATGACTTTTGGCGAAGCACCTGAGGATCCTGAGCATCCTATAAACGACGAGATAAAGGATTTAGTGATGAACGCAAGTATCATTATTGAAGGAACCTATGTAATGATTTCAGATGTTCCTGATATGTTTGGTTTTGAAGTTACGGAAGGAAATAACCTTTCGCTCGTGGTTAGCACAGATGATGATGAAAAAATTGATCGCTTATTTAAACGATTATCTGAAGGTGGCACTGTTACAATGCCGTTATCTGAAACTTTTTGGTCCAAAAAGTATGGTTCCCTAAAAGATCAGTTTGGCATCCATTGGATGTTTAATTATTATGAAGAAGATTAAAAAAATCCCCAATCCGTTATTTTCATTGGATTGGGGCTTTTTTATTCATGAAAGAATTGCTTCTTAGCGATTTGATACTGCCGTTGCTTTTCTGTCCAAAATTGCTGATCGTTTTCATCAATTTTGCGAATGACTTTTGCTGGATTACCCCCAACAATCGTGTTGGCAGGAACGTCTTTTGTAACCACAGCACCAGCAGCAACAATAGCATTTTTTCCAATTGTAACGCCAGGTAAAATGGTGGCACTTCCGCCAATCCACACGTTATCTTCAACAATAATTGGCGTACCGAATTCTAATTCTGCAGTTCGAATCGTTGGATCAATTGGATGGCCGGCAGTATAAAAACTAGCACGAGGGCCAACCATGACATTATCACCGAAGATGATTTTGTTTACATCTAAAAAAATGCAATCCATATTTGCATAAAAATTTTCTCCTACCTCAATATGGCGACCGTAATCTACATGGAGGGGTGGGGTGATATATAACTCATTGCCAGTTTTTCCTAATAATTCTTTTTCTAGGGCCACAATTTCTTTCACATTATCGATAGGAAGTTGATTGATTTTTTGAGCTAACACCTTGCCTTTTGTTGATTTGTTTTCGGGTAAAATGGTGGGGGCGTAATATAATTCACCTTTTAACATTTGCATATAATCAAAGTCATTTTGTTTCATGTAAGCGCTCCTTTAGGCTTTTTCTCTATTGTATCAAATCAATACAATAAGTCGAGGAATATGTAAAATAAAAAAGGACAGATAGCAAAATAGCCTTGCTTATCTATCCTTTATCTAAGGTTATCCAATTTTTTTAACTCTCCCGCCAATTTTATCTGCTAATTTTTGTGCTTCTTTTTCAGAGTGGTAAACTAAACAACCTGATTTATCTCGCGTACGTTTACCATCTGCAGTTAAATAGCCATGAAAAAATTTGATTGCATACATAGACATCACCGCCTTTCTAATTGAAAATAGTGTAAATGGAGCGATTAAAAATGTCAAATAATAGAAGTGCTCTTAACCATTCTTATCTTTTTTAGTTCGAAGATAAGCTTGGTTAAGAGCATCTTTTCACTTAATAAATTAGTTTGAAACGGGTCGTTGAGTGAAATTCCTGTTCAGGTGAGAGGGTGATAGAACCGAACAACGGAAATCTTTCAGCACCAGGACAGACTTGGGTTTCAAATGTGAGCGCTCCGTGATTGACTAATTTTTGCCCTTGAATATCGGGACCGTTATCAGCAAAATTTGCTGAAAAAATAACAACTGAAGGTTGATCAGTGAACATCTCTAAGGTGATATCTTTAGTAGGACTTTTTAAGATAACATCTGGGTTAATTAAATCATGATTGGTTAAGATGAAAGGGTGATCGAAGCCGTTCATCTTTTGGATTTGTTCATCGTTACTTGAAAAAACCTCAGCTAATTTTTTAGGTTTTTGTAAATCAAAAGCTGTCTGGTCGACGGAAGCTAATTCTCCAATTGGTAAAACTCTTTCATCAAGCGGGACATACTTTTGGGCATTTATTTGTAACTCATGCGCATCAATGGGGATTGTAGGATTTCCAGTTAAATTAAAGTAGACATGATTGGTTGGATTAAAAAGTGTTTGTTCATCTGTAGTTGCCTGATACTCAATTTGCCATTCATTTTCTTCAGTCAATGTATACGTGACTGAAACAGTGAGATTTCCAGGAAAACCATTTTCACCAGCAGGACTCTCTAGCCAAAATTTCACAGAAGGATTTACTTGTGCCTCTTGGATTTCGCTGTGCCATTTTTTACTTTCAAACCCAGGTGTGCCGCCGTGAAGTGTTGTTTGAGTAGGAGTATTAATCATCGTTTGATACGTTTTACCCGCTAGTTTAAAGGAGCCATCGGCAATTCGACCAGCTGTTCGACCAATTGTTGCACCAAAATATAAGTCTTTAGACAAATATTCATCTGCTGAGGGAAAGCCTAGCACGAGTGATCGGGATTCATTTTTTGTAAGAGGAACGTCGAGCGCAACAATTCGCGCACCAAAATCTGTTGCTTTTAAAGTCACACCATTTTTATTCGTCAGTGTGTAAAGAAGCATTCCTTGTCCAAATGATTCAGTTGAAATAGTCAAAATAATCAATCCTTCCTTCAAGTAAATATTTAGTAAATTTAATTTTGTTTTTTAGATTATTTAAATAGTCGAAAAGAAACGCTAAGAAAATAAATCTTTATTTAATTGTATTGTACACGTTTTCAACCGAAATGACAATTAAGGAAATATTAAGTAAATATTTGCAAAGAAGTTTAGTAAATATTATACAATTTGTTTACTAGTGAAAGGAGCGATTAGTGATGGAAGAACTGTTAATGAATCGATTTGTAGAAATATTTGGTGAGAAAGGGACAGCCTGTTATTTTGCCCCTGGAAGAATTAATTTGATTGGTGAACATACAGATTACAATGGCGGTCATGTTTTCCCAGCGGCTATTACGTTAGGGACATTTGGTGTGGCAAGAAAAAGAGACGACCAAAAAATTCGGATGTTTTCTGATAATTTTAAAGAGGTTGGTCTCATCGAATTTTCATTAGAAGATTTAACCTATTCAGATTCAGATGATTGGGCAAATTATCCTAAAGGCGTTTTAAATTACTTGATTGAAAGCGGACACAATATTGATTCTGGCTTAGATGTGCTCTTCTACGGTACGATTCCTAATGGTGCTGGCTTGTCTTCTTCTGCTTCTATTGAACTTTTAATGGGAACGATCTGTAATGATTTATATGCTTTACACTGTCCAATGCTTGAATTGGTGCAAATCGGTAAAAAAGTGGAGAATGAATTTATTGGCGTTAATTCAGGAATTATGGACCAATTTGCCGTGGGGATGGGAGAAAAAGATCAAGCTATTCTACTAGATACCAATAATATGCACTATGAAATGGTTCCCGCCAAATTAGGTGAGTATACGATTGTCATTATGAATACTAACAAACGTCGTGAATTAGCAGATTCAAAATATAATGAACGCCGTGCAGAATGCGAAGAAGCCGTTCGTTTGCTTCAAAAAGAGTTATCTATTGAATTTTTAGGTGAATTAGACAGCGAGACATTTGAACAATATCAAGCATTGATTGGAGATCCAACGTTGATTAAACGAGCACGTCATGCCGTCACAGAAAATGAACGAACTTTATTGGCAAAACAAGCGCTAACTGAAGGGGATTTGGAAGAATTTGGCTTATTATTAAATGCCTCACATCGTTCGCTAAAAGAAGATTACGAAGTAACTGGCATTGAGTTAGATACCTTAGTGGCTTGTGCGCAAGAACAACCAGGCGTTTTGGGTGCACGGATGACTGGTGCAGGGTTTGGCGGTTGTAGTATTGCTTTGGTACCAAAGCAAAATATAGATGCATTTATTGAAGCTGTTGGCCAGAGTTATCAAGATAAAATTGGCTATGCTGCTGATTTTTATCCTGCATCAATTGATGATGGTGCCAGAAAGTTATTTTAGAAAGGAAGGCTTTAAATGTCTATTTTAGTATTAGGTGGCGCAGGCTACATTGGCTCACATGCCGTCGATCAATTAATTTCAAAAGGATATGCCGTTGTTGTTGTTGATAATTTATTAACGGGACATCCTTCAGCAGTTCATGAACAAGCGACTTTCTATGAAGGCGATATTCGTGATAAAGCTTTTTTACGTAGTGTCTTTGAAAAAGAATCAATTGAAGGTGTGTTGCACTTTGCGGCCAATTCTTTAGTAGGAGAATCCGTGGAGAAACCGTTAATGTATTTCAATAACAATGTTCACGGCACTCAAATTGCCTTGGAAGTCATGCAAGAATTCGGAGTGAAACATATTGTTTTTTCTTCCACAGCGGCCACTTATGGCGAACCAAAAGCAATGCCTATTACAGAAGAAACCCCAACGAATCCTAAAAATCCGTATGGGGAAAGTAAATTAATGATGGAAAAAATCATGAAATGGTGCGACAACGCTTATGGAATGAAATATGTTGCTTTGCGTTATTTTAATGTTGCGGGAGCAAAAAAAGATGCCTCAATTGGTGAGGATCACACGCCAGAAACGCATATTGTGCCAATTATTTTACAAGTGGCATTAGGCCAACGAGCAGAGCTAAGTATTTTTGGGGATGATTATGATACACCAGATGGCACGTGCATTCGAGATTATGTTTATATTGAAGACTTGATTGCAGCACATATTTTGGCTTTAGAATATTTGAAAAATGGCGGTGAAAGTGACGTCTTTAACTTGGGAAGCAACAACGGCTATTCTGTTAAAGAAATGTTAGATGCTGCTCGCGAAGTGACAGGCCAAGAAATTCCTGCAACAATCGCCCCACGCCGAGCAGGGGATCCTAGTACGTTAATTGCTTCTAGTGAAAAAGCCAAACGAGTTTTAGGCTGGCAACCAGAAGTAACTGAGGTCAAGGATATTATCGCCACCGCTTGGCAATGGCATGTGAAACATCCTCAAGGCTATAATGAATAGGAGAACATCAGATGATGAAAGAAAGTAGTAAATGGATTGTTGCATTTGTAGAGATAATCATAGAAAATGGCGATTGGACGGAAACAGACCGCTATTATTTGACGAATCGGATTGCCAAACTAGTTGGCTGTGATTTTTTTGAACAACCAGAAGCGGTTGCTTGTGAGCAAGAACCGTTGCGTGTGGTGGAACATCTTTTAAATATTGCACAAGCCAATCACCAAATCGATGACTCAATTACGGAAGCAGAACAACTAGAAGCGGAGTTAATGGATTTTGTTACGCCGACCCCAACCATCATTAATCGGAAGTTTATGGATTATTATCAAGAGTCTCCACGAAAAGCAACGGATTATTTTTATCAGTTATGTAAAACGAATAACTACATTAAAACGAAAGCAATCGCCAAAAATATTATTTTCCCAATGGACTCACCCTATGGTAAACTAGAAATTACCATTAACTTATCGAAGCCAGAAAAGGATGCTCGAAAAATTTTGGCTGAAAAGAAAATGAGTCAAAAAAAATATCCAGCGTGTATGTTATGTATGGAGAATGAAGGCTATTATGGCCGTGTAAATTATCCAGCACGTACAAACCATCGGATTATCCGACTAAATTTAGAGGACGAAGCTTGGGGCTTTCAATATTCGCCATATGCTTACTATAATGAGCATGCGATTTTCTTGGACCAACAACATCGAGAAATGAAAATCGAGAAAAAAACGTTCCAGCGGCTCCTTAAAATTACGGAGTTATTCCCTGAATATTTTGTGGGCTCTAATGCAGATTTGCCAATTGTTGGTGGTTCTATTTTATCTCATGATCATTACCAAGCAGGACGTCATACATTTCCAATGGATTTAGCACCAATGGAAAAAAGATTTTCTTTGAAAAAATATCCTGAGATAACTGCTGGTATTTTAAAATGGCCGATGTCTGTGATTCGTCTTCAAAGTGATCGTCAAGAGGAACTAGTTGAGGCGGCCGAATTAATTTTGACCAAATGGCGCAATTATTCTGATGAACGAGTCTCAGTTCGGGCCTATTCAGAAGATGGCACACCGCATCATACGATTACGCCAATTGCTCGACGCAAAGGGTCATTATTTGAATTGGATTTAGTTTTACGAGATAATAATGTTTCGGAGGAATTTCCAGATGGCATTTTTCATCCACATCCAGAAGTACAACATATTAAGCAAGAAAATATTGGCTTAATTGAAGTAATGGGACTAGCTATTTTGCCACCAAGGCTGGCACAAGAATTAAGAGAAGTCGAAAAGTATTTATTAAAGCAACCCAATCAAATTGCTGAAAGTCATCGAGCTTGGGCGGATGAACTCAGTCAGCAAACCATCACTGAAGCCAATGTCAAAGAAGTGATCCAACAAGGAATTGGGACAATTTTTGTTCAAATTTTAACAGATGCTGGTGTCTTTAAACGTGACGAAGAAGGCCGTCGTGCTTTTGAACGATTTATTCAATGTATTGAAAATGATTAATTTGAGGTGAGGAACATCGTAACCATTAAAGATATAGCAGAGCAAGTCGGTGTTTCTTCAGCGACAGTTTCGAGAGTTTTGAACTATGATGAAACATTATCAGTTAGTGATGAAACGAAGAAGAAAATATTTGAAACAGCAGAAACGTTAAATTATAAAAAGCGAGCCAGAAAAAAACAAGCAGGCAAAAAGAAAATTCGGTTTGTCCAATGGTTCAGCGATCCAGAAGAACTGGATGATATTTACTATTTATCGATTCGTTTAGGTGTTGAAAAGCGGGCAGAGGAATTGGGTTTTCTTTTAGTCAAAGAATCTCTGAAAAACCTGTCTCAAAAAAGATTTGATGGGACAATTGCCCTAGGAAAATTTGATGAAAAGCAAGTGGCGGCCTTAGCCGCCTTAGGCGCACCTCTTCTATTTGTAGACTTTGATGCAATGGCTTTTGGCCAAAACTCCATTGTTGTTGATTTTGCTGGAAGTGTTAAAACAATTGTGCAAGAATTTTTGGCGCAAGGGCATCAGAAAATTGGTATGCTTTCTGGGCAAGAATATACGAAAGAGTCCCGCGTGGCATTGGTTGATCCACGTTTTGTCGCTTTTAAAGAAACCTTAAAAGATCTGGACCTTTATCATCAAGAATGGGTTGTCGAAGCAGCTTTTTCTGTTGAAGAAGGCTATCAAGCGATGAAAGACTTTATTGAAAAAGCGGACACTCGTCCAACCGCTTTTTTCTCTGCAAGTGATACGTTGGCAATTGGTGCGATGCGGGCGTTACAAGAAGCAGCCATTCGTGTGCCAGAAGATATTTCTATCATTGGTTTTAATGATATTAGTGTCGCAAAATATGTTTCACCAACATTAACAACAGTTAAAGTTCATACTGAATGGATGGGTGAGCTAGCCGTTGAGACAATGAAAGAGTTATGCTTGAATACCCCACCAGTTCCTAGAAAAATTATTGTCGGAACGGAATTCATTCAGCGAGATTCAACGAAACATTCATCAAAATAACAGCAAAACTTGGAGAGTTTTTTCCAAGTTTTTTGCTCTTTTCTGCTGGTTTTCAACAATCAAGAAAATGGAGGGAAACAGATGCAACCGAAATTAATTATTTTACGTGGTAATTCTGGTAGTGGTAAAACAACGATAGCTAAAGCGCTTCATCAGTGTCTTAAAGAACAATCGTTATTGATTTCTCAAGATGTGGTGCGCAGAGAAATGCTTCGTGTTAAAGATGAAACAGGTAATCTAAGTATTGCTTTGTTAAAACAGTTGGTAGCTTTTGGTTATCAAGAATGCCAGTATGTGATTGTTGAAGGGATTTTTCAAAAAGCCATTTATCATTCCTTTTTTCAGGAAATAATCCATCTCTTTGAAGGAAACGTTCAGGTTTATTATTTTGATATTTCTTTTGAAGAAACGCTGAAAAGACATAGTCAGAGAAACAAGAATCAAGAATTTGGTGTCGTGGAAATGAAACGTTGGTGGCTACCAGAAGATTATTTAGGGCTTCCGGGAGAACAGCGGTTATCTGAACAACTGTCTGAAAAGCAGATTATCAGGCAAATTTTAGCAGATATTCAGTAGTGAGTGCTGCGCTTTTTAGAGAAATGGATGTTGTGGTATGATAAAAAAGAAGGAGTGGTTTCAATGGATTACCAAGAACGATTAAAAAATTTACCACCTGAAGTCATGACAGCTTTTTCAGAATCATTTATTTTTTTAATCAGTAACGATAAAGTTCAACATTTTCCTGCACGAGACTTAACGCAAGCTGAAATGATTCAACGAGTGAAAGAGAAATTAGGTGAAGCGGTGACGTGGTCCTTATGGCAAGGGTTCGTTATTGCTGTTAATTCAGAAGAAACATGTGTTGCTGTTTTGCCCAAATATCATCAACTCGATGGTTTTGAAAATGAATAAGGGAGCGAAGAATTATTCGCTTCGTTTTATAAAATGAAAACGCTTTTCGGGAGGAAATGCTAATGTCTGAGCTAGTGGTTATTAGAGAAATGCAAGAGAAAGATATCTTAGCGCTGGATACTCAATTTGTCCAACAAGGTTGGCCAAGTCGCCAAGAGATTTTAATGAACTATTTAGAAGAACAATTAGTCAAGCAACGAACGGTTTTTGTAGCGGAGAAAAAGGCAACGCTGTTAGGTTATGTGACGTTACTGCCATTAGCTAAGGAAGGACCTTTTAAAAATTTATATCCTGAAATAGCTGATTTCAATGTTTTCTTGTCATTTCAAAAACAAGGAGTGGGGCGGTTATTATTAAATCGTGCAGAAAATGTTGCCAAAAGTTATGCAGATACTGTTTCTTTGGGAGTAGGCCTGCATCCTGGTTATGGTGCAGCGCAAAGATTATATATCAAACAGGGATATGTGCCAGATGGTTCAGGAGTCTGGTTTCAAAATAAGCAGCTGAAACCAAACGATCGGTGTGTTAATGATGATGCGTTAGTTCTTTATTTATCGAAAAAACTATAGCAATTGTCAATCAATAATGGAGGAATAATCGTGGTTCATCAATTATTGGCTCAAATGGAAAATGGATATATGAAAATAATAAAAGAAAATTTAGTTGGAATATATCTTCATGGTTCTTATGCTTTTGGAACCTATTGTCATTCAGTAAGTGATTTGGATGTACTGATTGTGGTTTATGAAAAGCTTACTATTGATGAGAAGAAACAATTATTAGATTATACAATTAATATTTTAGATAAGTGGGCACCAAAAAAAGGGATAGAATTCCATGTGCTACAATTGAAAGATACAATAAATTTGAGTTATCCGATTCCCTTCGATTTACATTTTTCTCCGATACATCGTTCCAGATATCTGACTAATAAAAATAAATATATTGAAGATATGATGGGATACGATGAGGATCTAGTGGCACATCTTATGATTACAAAATTATATGGAAAAGTACTCGTAGGAAAACCGATTGATTCCGTTTTTGGCTGGATAGATCAAAAGAAATATTTTGAAAGCATTATAGCTGATGTGAAAGAGGCAAAAAAAGAAATTGTTCAATAACCTATGTACGTTATTTTAAATATGTGTAGAGTAATGGCGTTTAAGCAAGAGAATAAAATTTTATCAAAAAGGGCTGGCGGGGAATGGGGCCTAGTACATTTTCCTACTAACTATCATTCGCTGATACAACTAGCTTTAAAAGAGTATCGAGGCGAAACAGTTTTGTTAGAGCAATATAATGATTCAGAATTAAATGATTTTGCGGATATTACGCTTTCGTTATTATTTAAGTAAGAATGTAAAGGAGGGTGTTACCCTTGATTAGAAAAATGAAGCCAACAGATGCAACGGCGTTAACTATCATTAATAAAGAACAATTGGGCTATGAAGTTCCCGTTGACGTGACCTGTAAACAGATTGAGAAATTACTACTAGCCAGTGACAGAGAGTTTTTATATGTTTATGAAGAAACGAAGACAGGGAAGATTTTAGGCTATGTGCATGCGCAACTGTATGAAACAATTTATTCCCAAACGTTATTGAACGTTCTGGGATTAGCAGTGGCAAAAGAAGCAGAAGGCCGTGGAATTGGCAAACAATTAATGACGAAACTAGAAACGGAAGCTAAAAAGTATAACTTGTCTGCGATTCGCTTAAATTCAGGGGAACAGCGTACAGCAGCACATCAATTTTATGAACACATTGGCTATGTTTCTGATAAAAAACAAAAGCGATTCATTAAATACTTGGATACTTAAGTTATGTCTTTAAAAAATAACAATTTCCTTTAAAAAAATAAGTAAAAACTAGTGAAATTTTCAGCGAATTAGTGTAAAATGTATCTCAATGACTCAACGAGTGTTTCAGCCGAAACACTGTCAAAGAAAGTACATACAAAGAAACAGAAATAGCCATTTTTGATGGCTGTTTTTTTATGGAGGAGGCAAATTATGACGAAAAAAAATAGTATGATGTACTTAGCAATTTCTAACTTATTTCTTGTTTTTCTAGGCGTAGGCCTAGTCATTCCCGTAATTCCCCAATTAAAAGAAGAAATGCATTTTTCTGGTACCACAATGGGAATGATGATTTCTATTTTTGCGATTGCCCAATTAATCACATCGCCAATCGCAGGTGTCCTTTCGGATAAAATTGGTCGGAAAAAAATGATTGCAACGGGCATGTTGGTGTTTTCAATTTCTGAGTTATTATTTGGTTTAGCCCAAGCGAAAAGCGGTTTTTATATTTCTCGTGGTTTAGGTGGGATTGCCGCCGCGTTATTAATGCCGTCAGTGACAGCCTTTGTGGCAGATATGACCACGATTTCTGAACGTCCGAAAGCGATGGGGCTTGTGTCAGCCGCAATTAGTGGTGGTTTTATTATCGGACCAGGAGTTGGTGGTTTTATTGCTTATTTAGGCATTCGCGCTCCATTTTTTGCGGCCGCATTTTTAGCGTTTATTGGTTTTATTTTGACATTAACTGTTTTGAAGGAGCCAGAGAAACGAATTTTAGCCGCTGTTGAAGCGAAAAAAGGTTCATTTATGGATATTTTAAGAAATCCAATGTTTACCTCATTGTTTGTGATTATCTTAATTTCCTCTTTTGGCCTGCAAGCGTTCGAATCTATTTATAGTATTATGGCGACCATTAATTTTGGCTTTACCACAAGTGAAATAGCAATCGTGATTACGGTTAGTGGTATTTTAGCGTTGATTTGTCAGTTGTTTTTCTTTGATGCAATCGTCCAAAAAATAGGTGAAATGGGTTTAATCCAATTAACCTTTTTTGCAAGTGCCATTTTTATTGCCGTGATTGCCTTTACAAAAAATAATTTAGTTGTTGTATTTTCAACGTTTATTGTCTTTTTAGCGTTTGACTTGTTTAGACCAGCAGTAACTACTTATTTATCCAAACATGCTGGAGATCAACAAGGAACCATCAACGGACTAAATTCGACATTTACAAGTTTTGGTAATATTTTAGGACCAATGGCAGCAGGAGCTTTATTTGATATCAATCACTTTTTCCCTTATTATGTTTCAGCAGTAATTCTGTTAGGAACGGGCTTTTTATCGTTATTTTTAAATCGAAATAAGATGTAAAAAGTGATAATAGGGTGTTACGGCGTCAAAAAGTTAGATGAATATTCTAACTTTTGATGCCGTTATTTATTTTTTATAGGCAGAATATGCTATAAAAAAGTATGATATAGATATGTTATTAGTAGTTGTGATAGCGGTTTCTGGAATTGTGTGTTATGCTTTTCCTGATTACTTTGATGTTAGAGCGACGCACACACAAACTTGGAAATGCTAATCTTAGTAATTTAATAGAAAGTAGGTCTGGTTATGAATCTCCTTAAATATATTAGTAGCTTTATTTGGATGTTGTGCTCTTTGGGGATTATATATGCTATTCTTCGAATGATAACTAGTGTGAGCAAGACGGATTTTTCAGGAAATGGAACAAAAATCTATCTTATTTTGATAGTACTGTACACACTAGGAACGATAGGATTAGGTATGCTAGTTTCTAAAAAATGGTTCTATTTTTTGATTATTTTTATTTCTCTATGTGTATTATCACCTATAATATTGATTTTGATATTAAACTACACCAATCTATTAAAATAATCATGTTTTAGATAGTATTTATTCAAGTTTATCCTCTATGTATTAATCTGAATACACTGTTATTTTATTAGAGAGTTCTTTTTCAAATATATGTAAATAGTCTAACAACAGGGTTCTGTTTGTTGTTGGACTATTTTTTTTGATCACCGACCGTTCTTGAAAAAAACAAAAAAATAAACAGTGTTCGCTTGATTAATAGAACGTTTGTTCGTATAATGATTTTGCAAGTGAGGTGATGTTTGTGAAATTTGATTATGAAAAAGAACCTAGTCGCGATATTCTTTGTATTGATTGCAAAAGTTTTTACGCTAGTGTAGAATGCGCAGAACGTGGGTTAGATCCGTTGAAAACGATGTTGGTAGTGATGAGTAATGCCGAAAATGCGGGGGGATTAGTTTTATCAGCATCGCCAATGGCAAAAAAAGTTTTAGGTGTTTCAAATGTTACGCGTAAAAATCAAGTGCCCGCTCATCCTGATTTATATGTGGTTCCGCCACGAATGAATTTGTACATGAAAAAAAATCAAGAAATCAATAATTTATATAAAAAGTTTGTCGCAGATGAAGATCACTCTGTGTTTAGTGTAGATGAATCATTTCTTGATGTAACGGCTTCTTTAAGTTATTTTCATTGTGAAACCGCCTATAAGATGGCTCGGATTATCCAAAGAGTCGTTTATAATCATGTGGGTATTTATGTGACCGTTGGGATAGGGGACAATCCGTTACTGGCTAAATTGGCGTTGGACAATGGCGCCAAACATTCGCCAGATTTTATTGCAGAATGGCGGTATGATCGTGTACCAGATACTGTCTGGCAGTTGCCTTCTTTGACAGATTTTTGTGGGATTGGTCGCAGAATGGCTAAACGACTGAATCATTTAGGAATTGATTCTGTATATGAGTTAGCGCAAGCGAATCCGCATCTTTTACAAGAAACATTTGGCGTGATGGGGCTTCAATTGTATGCTCATTCATGGGGGATTGATCGTACCTTTTTAGGGAAAAAAGCGCAACATAAAGCTGAAAAATCATTTGGAAATAGTCAGATTTTACCGAGAGATTATGCGCGAAGAGATCAGATTGAACTAGTCTTAAAGGAACTGACAGAACAAGTGGCTGCTCGTTTAAGAAAAGCGCATTGTCAAACGGAATGTATCACAGTCTACGTTGGTTATTCCAAAGGACAAATTGACCGTGAAGGACGAACTGGTTGGCGAAAACAACAAACGATTCCTGCAACAAACAATACAAAAGTTTTGATTACCTATGTATTAGCCCTTTTTAGAGAACATTATCTAGCGGGAACCGATGTCCGGCAATTAGGGCTTTCTTATGGAAAATTAGTTTGGAATGAATCTTTACAATTAGATTTATTTTCGGAACCAGAAGAGCAAATTAGTGAAATGGAGTTAAACTATCTGATTGATAAAATCCGACAAAAATTTGGCTTTCAAGCTTTAATCCACGCCTCTTCTTTGTTGGAAGGCGCGACGGCAATTCATCGTTCAGGATTAGTCGGTGGACATGCTGGAGGAAATGTCGGTTTAGGAGGATAACATCATGAAACGAACAAAAAAAGAATTTACACCTTATAATGAGTACCATGATCGGCCCTTTGAACTGAAATGGGCGACCGCTTTTGCATTGGGGGAGTTACAAGAAGGAATCGAAGCTTCTGACGAATATTCTAAGAGAGCGTTTGAACGCTTACCGCAACAGACAACAGAAGAAATTGAAGAATACTTAGAGCAGTCTTTAAAAAATAACCAGGTTTTAGAAATCCAATTGAATACATTGGATGATTTTGGCCGTGTTCAACCGCCAATTGTTGGTGTTTTTGAAGGGATGAGTTCAATGGAGTATGCAAAAGTTGGACATACACATATTTTATTTGAAGAGATTCGGCATATTAAAAGTCATGAGTTTACAAAGTGGTCGAGCCTTGATTAAAAAACTATTGTTATACGTGCGTTTTGTGAAAACATATGAGATAATGTTCATAGGTAATAGAAATAAAAATTATGGAGGTGGCTAGGATGGGACATCATTTAAAAGGACACCATGGCAAAAAAACAAACGCAAATGGCGGTTTTTTAACAAAGTTATTGGCAGGCGGCGCCTTAGTGGGCGTAGGAAAAAAGTTATACGATAATCGTGAAAAAATTAAAGAGCTGTTAAGTGACGACAAAGAAAAAAGCAACGACACTGAAAACAAATAAAGGACTGGATTGACGGAATGGTAAAAGATGCAGCGTATATTATTGAAGAGATTACCACGATTTTAGAAGGAACCTATTTTGTGATAACCAAGAAAGCGAATAAGCGCCGCATGTGTTTACATGTTTCAGATACCGCGAAAGAATTTTTACGTTGTCGACTGGAGTATGAAACATTCTTAGAGCAACAGTTTGATTATGCCACAATGTTTTTAGAAACATGTACGGAAGATGTTTCTGTTGAAATTCAAACGGGACTACTTGAAGAAACAAATTATCAAGCATTAACCGTGGAAAAATTACAACAGATAGCCACTAAAATGTAACACAGCTGTTGTGTTAGTTTTGATTCTTAATTTGGTTAAGGAGGCGGATAAAATGTCAGTATATCAACATATTTTGGTTGCTCTTGATGGCTCAGATCAATCTGAAAAAGCTTTTCATGAAGCTGTCAGGATTGCCAAAGAGGAACAAGCCACTCTTTATTTAGCTACAATTATTAATGATGCTGAATTTACGACGAGTCCATTTTCTTTTGAAGAATTGTATGATTTAGAAAAACACAAGTCAGAAGAGATGCTCACTGAAAAGGCAAAACAAGCGAGTGAAATTGGTGTAAAAACAGTCAAAAAAATTGTTGAGCTTGGGAGCCCAAAACGTTATCTTGCCAACACGATTTCTGAAAATTATGCCATAGATTTAATTGTGCTAGGTGCCACGGGAAGAGGTGCTATTCAACGAACCTTGATTGGTTCTACTACAGATTATGTGGTTAACCATGCTTTGTGCAATGTCTTAGTCGTTCGCTAATTGTGAGTAAATAATCAAGGGAACAATGTTTTATCGGGGCGTTTTTTTAAATTAAACGAGAGGTGAGTTTATGAAAACAAAAATCGGAAAAACAGTTATCTTGTCAGCGTTTTTATTCACAAGTTTCTTTTTACTGAGTGGTTGTACCTCGGCTGGCGAAGAGATGGAAAAAACAATTGATCGACAGAAAGAAAAAGTCGATAAAACGGTCGATAAGCAGAAACATAAAAATGAAAATTCCATGGAAAGTTACGACGAAAAAGTTGACCGTTCTTTAGATAGTCAAGAAGACAAAATCGATACTACTGAGTAACGGGAAAGCTTTCAACTATCGGCTAGTAATTAAATAATATACAAAAGGGAGCATCCACTGTAGTTATTTCTCACAGCGGATCCTCTCTTTTGTGGTTAAAAAGAAAAAGTTAACTGCTCCCCAACAGTTAACTTTTAATCATGTTGCACATAGTTAAAACACTCTATATATCATTTATATCATTTGAAACGGGTAGTGTAAAAAGAAATCTCTTGAAAAGAGTCTCCATTTATAGGGAAGATTTCCCATAAAAAAGAGAAACGTATAATCACAGAGAGTTAGAGAAAGCAAAGGGAAATAAGTATGTTAAAATAAGAAGCAAGAAAGAATACAAGTATGCAGAAAATAACAACTAATTAGGTGAAAACAATGGAAATACATTTTGAAAAAGTAACAAGCGATAATCGTAAAGCAGTGGAAAACCTACAAGTTTTCGCTGAACAACAAACCTTCATTGAATCAATGGCAGAAAATCTAAAAGAATCGGACCAATTTCCAGAATGGGAATCGGCAGGTATTTATGACGGCAATCAATTAATCGGCTATGCCATGTATGGACGTTGGCAAGATGGGCGCGTTTGGTTAGACCGCTTTTTAATTGATCAACGGTTCCAAGGACAAGGTTATGGGAAAGCAGCCTGTCGACTTTTAATGTTAATGCTAATAGAAAAATACCAAACAAACAAGCTATACTTGAGTGTTTATGATACGAACAGCTCAGCAATTCGGTTGTATCAACAACTTGGTTTTGTATTTAATGGTGAATTAGATACGAATGGCGAGCGGGTAATGGAATGGACATATCAGAATAAGTAGATAGAACAGGTGAGACAAAAGCCATAGCGCATTTTGTTTCACCTTTTTCTTTTAATTGGCTTCATTTGTTTACTTTTAGTAAGTAAAATGGTAAATTTAGTTCAATCTGTTTTGAAAAAAGAGTTACTGGAGGGTAAGGATGAAAATAGAATTTTTCCATGATGTTATTTGTAGTTTTTGTTTTCCAATGTCTGACCGCATGCATGAGATTCAACAAGAATTTCCTGAAATTGAACTGATTCATCGGTCGTTTGCGTTGGGATGGTCAGCAAACGATTTTGAAACAATGTTTGGTTCACGAGCAGCAGTAAAAGAAGAAGTTTTGACGCATTGGGTGCATGCCAATCAAAACGATTCAAAGCATCGTTTTAATATTGAAGGGATGAGGAAGCAACGATTTGATTTTCCAACATCAAAGAATGCATTATTAGCAGCAAAAGCAGCTGGATACATTGGCAACCAAGACACTTATTGGTTACTGTTTGATAAGTTACAAGAAGGTTTATTTATGAGAAGTTTAAATATTGAAGAGCCAGAAGTAATTGAGGAGCTAGTAAAAGAGACAACGATTGATTTTGCTTTATGGAAAGAAGCTGTTGCTTCCGAGGCTGTTTGGACGGCGGTTCAAGAAGATTTCGCGCTAGCTTCTGCTTATGGTCTACAAGGAGTTCCCGCACTAATCATTAATCAAAAATATTTAATTAATGGTGCAGTACCGAAACAGCAAATCAGCCAAACTATTCAAAAAATTCTCGCAGAAGAAAAACAACAGCAACCGTTAGTTTCATTAACTCCTTCTTCTGAAGAGTCAGCTTCGTGTGAGTTTAAGGAAGGCACATGGACGTGTCATTAAGCAGCATAAAATAACGTTATTCTTTGACAAAACGAAAGACTTCTGTAATAGTTAATGCGGGGGTGATAATATGTTTAACGCGTATAGAGAATACTGGAATAATATTACAACAATGAATGCGTCAGCAACACGAGCACAATATTGGTGGCCACAATTAATTAATTATTTGGTGTTAGGGATTTATTCAGCAATTACGGGCGTTTACAGATATATTGAAGTAACACCCAATGATGGAACAATCATTAAAGAATGGAATACGGTGACCATTATCTTTTTCTTGCTGACTGCTTTAATTTGGTTGGCAAACTTTACTGTTCGAGCAAGAAGATTGCATGATCGCGACCACAGTAACTGGTGGATTTTATTCTATTTACTTCCTTTTATCGGTACTTTAGTGATCTTCATTACATTAATTTTGCCAAGTAAAAGTCACACAAGATGGCCAGTGAATCAATCAGAAATTTAATTTGCTGGTTTCGTTTAGCTGATTATCTTAAGAGTGAAAATGAGGTCGGGACAGAAGCGTTTAACTCCGAGAACTCTCAAGGACAAAACTGCGACGAGTCTTTGACGAGAAAGCAATAAGAAGGAATTTCCGAAAATTGTTCTATAATTTTTGGAGACCAAGTAGGTATTGTTCATCATCGAATCACTACGTTCTTCGTGATTCTCAACACTTGGAAGGATTAAGATACGCCGAACACTTGTGTGAGAAAGTCAATTTCGGCTTATTTCCGAAGGACCTTCACCAAGTAGGTACGATGATTTCATCTGTTCATGCTTCACAGTGAAACATCGCAACTCTTAGAGCTGTAGCTCTTTTGAAGGCTGTACTGTGACGAGACGCATGTCGAGAAAACACCTTAGAAGTTGTTGAGATCGGAGCAACGCGTAGTGTTGCTTCTGTTCCCGCCGTTTATCAATTTTTAAGCCTGGGACAAAAATCCAAAGTGATTTTTGTCCCAGGCTCATTTTCTTTTTTATTTCAGAAAAATAAAAATATCTTCTGTATGATGGCACCTCACATTACGCGGTTCTTGATAAAAGGGCTATCTTTTTGGTAGATAGGGAAAACCATTAAGACGTTAAAAGTTTAATAAATCGAGCAATTCTCTTTTGTTAGAAAATAAGATAGCATCATTAATTAAAATACTTGGAACACTGGTTTCAATAATTGGTTGATTGGTAATAATCAAGTCAAATTCTTCGAGTCGATGGTCACCTAATTGTTCTTCCGTAATTGCTAACGTATTTGAACGAATCCGATGCAAAGCTAAAATATCGTGGACATAGTTTCCAATATATTGACTATGATTCAGGCCCATGTCGCTAATAATCAAAATCTTTTTTGAGTCGAAACTCTGGTTAATTTCTGGAAAAGTATTAAGCAACCAAAAAATATAAGAAGATGAATAGTTTAATAGATTTGTTTCTAAAAGAGCGGAAAAGAAATGCAATTCTGCTTTTAATCGTGCATATAAGTGAAGCTGAGTAAAATGAATTTGTCGAGTGAAAAAGGTGGCCCTTTGTGTCAATTCGGAGGTGTCAAAAGGCACTAATTGAGAAAACAAATAAAGACAGGTTAACAAGTGAACAGCGAAGTCGACGACTTCTTCTGTTAATTGTTCAATCTGTGAAAAAGCATTAAATTTTAAATTTTCACGTATTCTTTGACTGATGACTTCTTGGTCTTCGGAGTAGTATTGCTGAAAAGCGCCTCTTTGAAAATACCGGAGAACTTCTCGATAGGTCTCACGGCTGAGTCCAGTAAAATGACGACTGAGTAAAAGATAATCTTCCATTTTGATTGGACTCTTTTTATCTGTTTTTTTCTGGAAACGTTGTTGAAATCCTTGATGCTCTCTTAATAAATCAACAATAAAATACATAATAAAGAAATCGTGTTCATAACTGTTATCCATACTAATAATATTTAATTGGCATTGATTACGACGCATTAATTGTTTGATTTCTTGCTTATCTAATTGATAAGGCAATTCATAATGACCATAATACATTAAAAAGAAAAAGGTTGTAAAAATACGTAAAGGCAATTCTTCTGTTTGGCTAGTTAATTGATAGCCTTGATCAACGATAACGCGAAGAGAGTAAGTTTCCAAGACCTGATTACACTGCTTCAATTTTCGAGCAAAAGAAGAGCGACTAATATTGATGGTATCGCAATAATATTCGATGGTTTTGCCAGGATTTTGGATAAACTCATGGAGCAATTGGGTGGTCGTTGACGTTTTTGCCATATCCGTCAGTACGTTTAAATATAAGGACACATTAAAGTTTTCTAAACGATAGCCTAATTTATGCGATGTTTTAATGGTTAAACTTTCGCCCCAACGCTGTTTAATCTCCTCAATATAACGAATAAAAGTAGACTCAGAACTACCAATATATTTTGCAAGTTCTTTTTTAGTCATCCATTTATCAGAAATGGATAAGACACGAATGATTTCTTCCATTTTCCGATAATTTTTTTCTAAAAACCTAATCATATTGTTTCCTCCCAAGTCCTTTACTTTAATGAAACAATCATCGAAACAATAACGCAATTTCAGAAATGAAACCACTTGGTATGAAAGCTGGTGTGATTTAATGAGCTCCTTCTCTGTATAATAATTATCAGATTAGAATAATGAAATTTTACGTGCTAGGCAATTCTAATTTAACTGTTAATTCATAAAAGAAAGGAGAGAACAGACATTAAATTACTAAAGAAATTTGGGGTTTTCGGCGTAGTCTTTTTACTTGTCTCATCCTATTTCATACCGCTCATTGGCTATGCAGAAACAGCCAAAGAAGTTGAAATTACATCCGCTCAAATGATAACAGATGAGAATGATAAAACGAATATTAATATCGAGCTAAATCTTCTCAACCAAACAGAGCAGCCATTACAACGAGAAATTCAATTGAAAAATGCACAGTTCATGGATACTGCTGTAATTGAAAAAGACGGATATTCTTATCAAGTGACTAATGGTACGCTTTATCTGACTTTGGACGCACAAGTAAAAAAGCCGGTACAGCTTTCGTTAGCTGTTGAGCAAAGTTCGCTTCAAACAGCTCAGCCACCTAAGTTATTGTATGAAAACAACGAATATGATGTTTCAGTTACTTCTGAAAAAATAACAGTAGAGGATTCTGCTAAAGAATCAACTGAACCAGAAAAAATAACTGTACCAGAAAATACGAAAGAAACTAACAAAAATGATTCGGCTCCAGAAAAAACAGAACAGCCGACCGCAACAGAAGAGGTAACAAATCCATTTGCAGAAGCAAGAATGGCGCCAGCCACTTTGAGAGCGAATCTGGCACTGCCTTTAATTGCACCACAATACACGACGGATAATTCTGGGACTTATCCGACAGCTAAGTGGCAGCCCACAGGCAATCAAAATGTGTTAAACCATCAAGGGAATAAAGACGGTGGTGCCCAATGGGATGGCCAAACGAGTTGGAATGGGGACCCTACTAATCGCACAAATTCTTATATTGAGTATGGCGGTACAGGAGACCAAGCCGATTATGCCATCCGAAAATATGCTAGAGAAACAACAACACCAGGGCTTTTTGATGTATATCTTAATGTGCGTGGAAATGTTCAAAAAGAAATCACGCCATTGGATTTGGTCTTAGTCGTTGACTGGTCCGGAAGTATGAATGAAAACAATCGGATTGGTGAAGTTCAAAAAGGAGTGAACCGTTTTGTTGATACATTGGCAGATAGCGGTATTACCAATAACATCAACATGGGCTATGTTGGCTACTCAAGTGACGGTTATAATAACAACGCCATTCAAATGGGGCCGTTTGATACAGTCAAAAATCCAATTAAAAATATTACGCCAAGTAGCACTAGAGGAGGAACTTTCACTCAAAAAGCATTAAGAGATGCTGGTGATATGTTAGCAACGCCAAATGGACATAAGAAAGTTATTGTACTTTTAACGGATGGCGTTCCAACCTTCTCTTATAAAGTGAGTCGAGTTCAAACAGAGGCGGATGGTCGCTTTTATGGGACACAATTTACGAATCGACAAGACCAACCAGGTAGCACTTCTTATATCTCTGGTAGCTATAATGCGCCAGATCAAAACAATATCAATAAACGAATTAACAGTACGTTTATCGCCACGATAGGTGAGGCAATGGCCTTAAAACAACGTGGGATTGAAATACATGGATTGGGCATTCAATTGCAAAGCGATCCACGAGCTAATTTATCTAAACAACAAGTTGAAGATAAAATGCGTGAGATGGTGTCAGCCGATGAAAATGGAGACCTTTATTATGAATCCGCGGATTATGCACCAGACATTTCTGATTATTTAGCGAAAAAAGCCGTTCAGATTTCAGGAACGGTTGTAAACGGAAAAGTAGTTGATCCAATTGCTGAACCTTTTAAATACGAGCCAAATACATTATCAATGAAAAGTGTGGGTCCTGTTCAGGTTCAAACATTACCAGAAGTGTCGCTAACAGGCGCTACAATTAATAGTAATGAGATTTATTTGGGTAAAGGGCAAGAAATTCAAATTCATTATCAAGTACGTATTCAAACAGAGTCAGAAAACTTCAAACCTGATTTTTGGTATCAAATGAATGGTCGGACAACGTTTCAGCCATTAGCCACGGCCCCTGAAAAAGTTGATTTTGGGGTTCCTTCTGGAAAAGCACCTGGCGTGAAGTTAAACGTGAAAAAAATCTGGGAAGAGTATGATCAAGACCCAACAAGTCGGCCAGATAATGTGATTTATGAAATTAGTAGAAAGCAAGTAACTGACACAGCCAACTGGCAAACTGGGTATATTAAATTATCAAAACCAGAAAATGATACCAGCAATAGTTGGGAGCGCAAAAATGTAACCCAACTTTCCAAAACCGCGGATGAAAGCTATCAAAAAGTTCTTGGACTTCCCCAATACAACAATCAAGGACAAGCTTTCAATTACCAAACAACCCGTGAATTAGCAGTTCCTGGTTACAGTCAAGAAAAAATCGACGATACTACTTGGAAAAATACGAAGCAATTCAAGCCATTAGATTTAAAAGTAATCAAAAATTCTTCCTCAGGTGAGAAAAACTTAGTGGGAGCCGTCTTTGAATTGAGTGGTAAAAATGTTCAAACAACATTAGTGGACAATAAAGATGGTAGCTATTCCTTGCCAAAAGATGTGCGCCTACAAAAAGGGGAACGCTATACATTAACTGAAGTAAAAGCACCTGCAGGACATGAGTTAGGCAAGAAAACGACTTGGCAAATTGAGGTGAGTGAGCAAGGCAAAGTAAGCATCGATGGACAAGAAGTGGCCACCACAAATCAAGTTATTCTATTGGAAATTGAAAATAAATTTTCTTCTTTGCCAATCAGAATTAGAAAATACACCATGCAAAATGGCAAACAAGTGAACTTAGCAGAGGCGACTTTTGCGTTGCAAAGAAAAAATGCTCAAGGAAGTTACCAAACTGTGGCAACTCAAAAAACAGATACTGCAGGATTGAGCTATTTTAAAATTAGTGAACCTGGTGAGTATCGAATGGTGGAACAATCAGGACCATTAGGCTACGACACTCTTGCTGGAAATTATGAATTTACTGTTGATAAATATGGGGAAATTCACTATGCAGGCAAAAATATTGAAGAAAATGCGCCAGAATGGACACTGACACATCAAAATCATTTGAAACCTTTTGACTTAACGGTTCATAAAAAAGCCGATAATCAGACGCCACTTAAAGGAGCGAAATTCCGTTTAACAGGACCAGATACGGATATTGAATTACCAAAAGATGGCAAAGAAACGGATACTTTTGTTTTTGAAAACTTAAAACCAGGGAAATATGTCCTAACAGAAACCTTTACGCCAGAAGGATATCAGGGGTTAAAAGAACCAATCGAATTAATAATTCGTGAAGATGGTTCAGTCACGATAGATGGGGAAAAAGTAGCAGATGTTTTAATTTCTGGAGAGAAGAATAATCAAATTACTTTAGATGTTACTAACCAAGCAAAGGTTCCTTTACCTGAAACTGGTGGCATAGGACGCTTGTGGTTTTACTTGATAGCGATTAGTACATTCGTGATAGCGGGTGTTTATCTCTTTATTAGACGACCAGAAGGGAGTGTGTAATCGATGAAAAACGCACGTTGGTTAAGTATTTGCGTCATGCTACTCGCTCTTTTCGGGTTTTCACAGCAAGCATTAGCAGAAGCATCTCAAGCAAGCGTTCAAGTTACGTTGCACAAATTATTGTTCCCTGATGGTCAATTACCAGAACAGCAGCAAAACACAGGGGAAGAGGGAACGCTGCTTCAAAATTATCGGGGCTTAAATGACGTCACTTATCAAGTCTATGATGTGACGGATCCGTTTTATCAGCTTCGTTCTGAAGGAAAAACGGTTCAAGAGGCACAGCGTCAATTAGCAGAAACCGGTGCAACAAATAGAAAACCGATCGCAGAAGATAAAACACAGACAATAAATGGAGAAGATGGAGTGGTTTCTTTTTCATTAGCTAGCAAAGATTCGCAGCAACGAGATAAAGCCTATTTATTTGTTGAAGCGGAAGCACCGGAAGTGGTAAAGGAAAAAGCTAGCAACCTAGTAGTGATTTTGCCTGTTCAAGATCCACAAGGGCAATCGTTAACGCATATTCATTTATATCCAAAAAATGAAGAAAATGCCTATGACTTACCACCACTTGAAAAAACGGTACTCGATAAGCAACAAGGCTTTAATCAAGGAGAGCACATTAACTATCAGTTAACGACTCAGATTCCAGCGAATATTTTAGGATATCAGGAATTCCGTTTGTCAGATAAGGCGGATACAACGTTGACACTTTTACCAGAATCAATTGAGGTAAAAGTGGCTGGAAAAACAGTTACTACAGGTTACACATTGACGACGCAAAAGCATGGATTTACGCTTGATTTTTCAATTAAAGACTTACAAAACTTTGCAAATCAAACAATGACTGTGTCGTATCAAATGCGTTTAGAAAAGACCGCTGAACCAGACACTGCGATTAACAACGAAGGACAATTAGTCACGGACAAGCATACCTTGACTAAAAGAGCCGTAGTTCGTACAGGCGGCAAGTCTTTTGTCAAAGTTGATAGTGAAAATGCGAAAATCACCTTGCCAGAGGCTGTTTTTATCGTCAAAAATCAAGCGGGGGAGTACCTCAATGAAACAGCAAACGGGTATCGTTGGCAAAAAGAAAAAGCATTAGCTAAAAAATTCACGTCTAATCAAGCCGGTGAATTTTCAGTTAAAGTCTTAAAAGATGGCCAGTACTTCTTGGAAGAAATCTCTGCACCAAAAGGTTATCTTCTGAATCAAACAGAAATTCCTTTTACGGTGGAAAAAAATTCTTATGCAACGAACGGACAACGAACAGCACCGTTACATGTAATCAATAAAAAAGTAAAAGAGTCAGGCTTCTTACCAAAAACAAATGAAGAACGTTCTATTTGGTTGACGATTGCAGGCCTGCTAATCATTGGGCTGGTAGTCATTTGGCTATTTTATCAAAAACAAAAAAGAGGAGAGAGAAAATGAAGCAATTAAAAAAAGTTTGGTACACCGTTAGTACCTTGTTACTAATTTTGCCACTTTTCACGAGTGTATTAGGGACAACAACTGCATTTGCAGAAGAAAATGGGGAGAGCGCACAGCTCGTGATTCACAAAAAGAAAATGACGGATTTACCAGATCCGCTTATTCAAAATAGCGGGAAAGAAATGAGCGAGTTTGATAAATATCAAGGACTGGCAGATGTGACGTTTAGTATTTATAACGTGACGAGCGAATTTTACGAGCAACGAGCGGCAGGCGCAAGCGTTGATGCAGCTAAACAAGCTGTCCAAAGTTTAACTCCTGGGAAACCTGTTGCTCAAGGAACCACCGATGCAAATGGGAATGTCACTGTTCAGTTACCTAAAAAACAAAATGGTAAAGATGCAGTGTATACCATTAAAGAAGAACCAAAAGAGGGTGTAGTTGCTGCTACGAATATGGTGGTGGCGTTCCCAGTTTACGAAATGATCAAGCAAGCAGATGGTTCCTATAAATATGGAACAGAAGAATTAGCGATTGTTCATATTTATCCTAAAAATGTGGTAGCCAATGATGGTAGTTTACATGTGAAAAAAGTAGGAACTGCTGAAAATGAAGGATTAAATGGCGCAGAATTTGTTATTTCTAAAAGCGAAGGCTCACCAGGCACAGTAAAATATATCCAAGGAGTCAAAGATGGATTATATACATGGACAACGGATAAAGAACAAGCAAAACGCTTTGTTACTGGGAAAAGTTATGAAATTGGCGAAAATGATTTTACAGAAGCAGAGAATGGAACGGGAGAATTAACAGTTAAAAATCTTGAGGTTGGTTCGTATATTTTAGAAGAAGTAAAAGCTCCAAATAATGCAGAATTAATTGAAAATCAAACAAAAACACCATTTACAATTGAAGCAAACAATCAAACACCTGTTGAAAAAACAGTCAAAAATGATACCTCTAAAGTTGATAAAACAACACCAAACTTAGATGGTAAAGATGTGGCAATTGGCGAAAAAATTAAATATCAAATTTCTGTAAATATTCCATTGGGGATTGCAGACAAAGAAGGTGACGCTAATAAATACGTCAAATTCAATTTAGTTGATAAACATGATGCAGCCTTAACTTTTGATAACGTGACTTCTGGAGAGTATGCCTATGCGTTATATGATGGGGATACAGTGATTGCTCCTGAAAATTATCAAGTGACTGAACAAGCAAATGGCTTCACTGTCGCCGTTAATCCAGCATATATTCCTACGTTAACGCCAGGCGGCACACTAAAATTCGTTTACTTTATGCATTTAAATGAAAAAGCAGATCCTACGAAAGGCTTTAAAAATGAGGCGAATGTTGATAACGGTCATACCGACGACCAAACACCACCAACTGTTGAAGTTGTGACAGGTGGGAAACGTTTCATTAAAGTCGATGGCGATGTGACAGCGACACGAGCCTTGGCGGGAGCTTCCTTTGTCGTCCGTGATCAAAACAGCGACACAGCAAATTATTTGAAAATCGATGAAACAACGAAAGCAGCAACTTGGGTGAAAACAAAAGCTGAAGCAACTACTTTTACAACAACGGCTGATGGATTAGTTGATATCACAGGGCTTAAATACGGTACCTATTATTTAGAAGAAACTGTAGCTCCTGATGATTATGTCTTGTTAACAAATCGGATTGAATTTGTGATCAATGAACAATCATATGGCACAACAGAAAACCTAGTTTCACCAGAAAAAGTACCAAACAAACACAAAGGTACCTTACCTTCAACAGGTGGCAAAGGAATCTACGTTTACTTAGGAAGTGGCGCAGTCTTGCTACTTATTGCAGGAGTCTACTTTGCTAGACGTAGAAAAGAAAATGCTTAATTTCTAGCATCACCGAAGAAATTTTTAGAAAAACAAAGAGCCTGGGCCAATCACTGTCCCAGGCTCTCATGCTTTATTTTTAAGGAGGAAGCAATGAAGTCAAAAAAGAAACGTCGTATCATTGATGGTTTTATGATTCTTTTACTGATTATTGGAATAGGTGCATTTGCGTATCCTTTTGTTAGCGATGCATTAAATAACTATCTGGATCAACAAATTATCGCTCATTATCAAGCAAAAGCAAGCCAAGAAAACACCAAAGAAATGGCTGAACTTCAAGAAAAAATGGAAAAGAAAAACCAAGAATTAGCGAAAAAAGGCAGCAATCCTGGATTAGATCCTTTTTCTGAAACGCAAAAAACAACGAAAAAACCAGACAAATCCTATTTTGAAAGTCATACGATAGGTGTTTTAACCATCCCAAAAATAAATGTCCGTTTACCAATTTTTGATAAAACGAATGCATTACTATTGGAAAAAGGAAGCTCCTTGTTAGAAGGAACCTCCTATCCTACAGGTGGTGCGAATACACATGCGGTCATTTCAGGACATCGTGGTCTCCCTCAAGCCAAATTATTTACAGATTTGCCAGAATTAAAAAAAGGCGATGAATTTTATATCGAAGTTAATGGGAAGACGCTTGCTTATCAAGTAGATCAAATAAAAACCGTTGAACCAACTGATACAAAAGATTTACACATTGAGTCTGGCCAAGATCTCGTCACTTTATTAACTTGCACACCGTATATGATAAACAGTCATCGGTTATTAGTTCGAGGACATCGTATCCCATATCAACCAGAAAAAGCAGCAGCAGGAATGAAAAAAGTGGCACAACAACAAAATTTACTATTATGGACATTACTTTTAATTGCCTGTGCGTTAATTATTAGCGGCTTCATTATCTGGTACAAGCGGCGGAAAAAGACGACCAGAAAGCATGGAAATTAACGATTCGTATAATAAAAGTGACTATGTTTTTATTTTTTTAAACCCTTTACGTAGTAAATCAATGACCAAACCTAAGCAAAAATAAGTACAAAAATGAAGCCCAGAAGAAATCAACATTCTGGTTGTTAAAGGCTGCTGGGAATAATAAGTATCCAGCACAGGCGTTTGGTGAATAATAGAAAAACCTAGAAAATCTGTAAGGGCCAATAGAAATCCCTTACTATCATATCCAGAAAACCAAAGTAGTATGACGAAAAGGCTAAACATACTAAAAAAAAGAGTAAAAAAATAGCTTTTCAATTTTTAATCCTCCTTATCGTGCATAATTGAACCAGAGAAACAGAAGTATTAACGAAATAACTAAAAGAGCAAGCCCTGAATAAAAAGCGACAAAGGGCCAATCAATCGACTGTTTAAATTCCTGCCAAGTTTGGATTTTTCTGTTTTTTTTCGCGCTATCTTCAAGCGTGAGTAAATAATTCAATAGTAAGAGGAGCAGCAACACCGTGAAATCATTTGTGGTAAAAAACACATGTAAAAATAGAATGACAAAGACAACACGGGATAACACTCGATTCCGCAAAATTAAAAATAACTTAGCACGCATAATAAACCACCATTTCTTATCAGAGATAATGACTCTGTTTTTGTCTACTCTTTAGTTATATCATAAAATTATTAATAATGAAAAAATGATTTGAGAAAATAATTGAAAAAAGTTTTTTTCCTGAATCATTATTTTCGTAAATAAAGAATAAACGTGTTACTCTTGGCTTATCAAATTTGGAAGGAGTGTTAAAAATGAAATATCTGGATATTATTGCTTTAATTTTATTGATTGTCGGAGGTTTAAACTGGTTATTAGTTGGTGCATTTAATTTTGATTTAGTTGCAACAATTAGTGGTGGTGCAACCACACCATTAGCAAAAATTATCTATATTATTGTCGGAATTTGTGCGATTTATTCTATTAAGTTTTTAGCTCCTTTGTTCCGCGAACCATAGGATTGATTTAAAAGATTTAGATAACGTGAAGTTATTTTGACTTAGCAATTGAGAGTTTCCTTGAGAAAGGGGACTCTTTTTTTATTTTCTATATTCGTTTCAGAAGGTTTAGACAAGCTCAAAAAACATTTCAAGAGAGCTGCGTTGTTTTCAAAATAGAACCTAGCATTACCTCGAACGTACCTCAAATAACCTGTGTCTTTTTTTGAATCATTAGTTCAAATTGATGTGATCACTAGTGAGAAAAATCAGCTCTAGGATATATAGGAAAATATAAGCATCAAATAGGGATTTTGATGATAAATTATCTTTTTCCTTGTTATGATTATAACAAGGAAAAAGAAAGTAGGGATTTATTTATGGAATTACAGGTGACAAAAAAGGCTAAATTTTTTTGTTTGGCGATGGCATTACTAATGACATTAGGTATTTTTATCAGCGCTGGTACAAGTGTTTATGCATCTGACCAGCTAGAGGATTCAGAAGTTGAGGCTGTAGCAAAAGGACTGGAAGAAATGTATGCGAATGGAGTGACGGAAGATAACTTTAAAAACTATGTCAAAAATAATTTTGCTCAGCAAGAGATTTCTTCAGTTGAGGAAGAGTTAAATGTAAATATTTCTGATGCTTCAACAGTAGTTCAAGCACGTTTTAATTGGAATGCATTAGGAAGTTGCGTTGCTAACAAAATCAAAGATGAGTTTTTTGCAATGATTAGTATCAGCGCAATTGTAAAAGCTGCACAAAAGAAAGCCTGGAAAGAATTAGCAGTGACTGTATTACGCTTCGCTAAAGCCAATGGGTTAAAGACGAATGCTATTATTGTAGCTGGACAACTAGCTTTATGGGCAGTTCAATGTGGGTTAAGTTAATGAATTTAAAAGATCATGTTACGGAAATAGTAATTACTTTTATCATCGCTTTTGTGTATACTTGGATAGATTCAGGAGAAATTGAAATCTTAAAAACTCTTTTGATAACAATAATATTTTTAGCCATGTTCTATGCAATACCCAAAATCACCAATAGAAAAAGAAAATGAAGTGGTTTTAGAAAGATAATGTGATAGGAAGTGTAAGGGGAGGTAACGAGCCTTCTCTTTATTTTTTTATTGACCTGTTATGTAGATGGTTCACGACAACCACATTAACAGTTTAAGAGGTAATACTTATAAAAAAGCCATAGAAATTTCATTACACTTAAGGTAGAAATATAAGTATCCTATATAACATTCAGGTTTAAACTATTCAATGTTTCTTTGATAAGCTTAGCATAACTTGATTCCTACTTAGAATGGGTTCAGTAACTTTAATTCTACAGAATTTTTGGGGGTCTTTTTTTGTGAATCAAAAAAGATGTTGAAAAAAATATTGATATTAGAAATATAGAAGCTAAAAACTACATCATATCAAGATATGTTTTTTTCTAAATCATCAAAATACTTTACTAATATTTCCGCTTTTCCAAGTCCAATATTTTCAATAGCTGTTTTTCCACTTCTGATTTTGTCAATGTATTGCGTGCTGATTCCAGTTTCTTTTGCAATACGATAGCTCGTTAAATCTAGGTCTATTAATTTTTCGATTTTTTCAGTGTAAGTCATTTAATCAACTACTTTCTTTTGCTTAATATGCCTACAATTAACAAGATCACTGAGTAAGTAATCCAATTAATTACAGTAAAAAGTGTCAGTACTAAACCGACTAACACGATAGTTAATAATAGTAATACATAATTTTTATTATTCATGTTATTCTTGCTAGAATTATTCTATAGAGAAGGGAATACTAGCAAGAATAATAGGGTTAGTTTATTTCTATACTATCTAGCTTTGATATAAAACATAGTTATTAGTAATTGAAAAGATGGCTAAAAAGATAAGTTTTGTAGCAGTCTTTTTCTTAATTCTTCCTTCCTATCTGTATACATTTGGATGAATTCATTCTTTTTATAAACTTTATTTAGTAAATTCCTATTTAGATAATAATCCAGTTCCTCGTTAGAATTATATCTTTTTAATATCCAATCATCGAAATACTTATTATTTTTTTCTGTATTAGGAATGCCTTCTAGTAATTGTAAATTTACAATTGTATCGATGTGTTCAACAATAAATGTTATTTCTTCTTCTGAATAACCTATTTCTCTTAAATTCTTTTTATTTTTATATTTGCTTGAAGGGAATATATGATCTTGGTGAAACTTATTTTTTAAATCTATGGCTGGAAAAATTACCGATAAAAGTGTGAAAGAGTACTTTCCAATTTTTGTATCTAGTAAATAATCAATGTCTTCATCCGTTATGATTAAAGATTTGTTTGTATCTCTAACTTTAAGAAGTTTTGACAATGGGAACCCTTCGGATAAATCCTGCATATTTTCTCTCATTTTAAGTAATATTGAGTCTGGAGTTCCTCCAAAGATTCTTTTTAACAAAGAAATCTGAACAAAATATTTTATTTTATTCCTATCATTTAAGTATCTATCAGCTTCTAAATAGTTATTTGGGCAATCAATTTTGTATAGGTAATAAACAACAGGGATGATTACACTATTAGCAATTAAAGTATCTCCATTAAACCCAAAATTTGAAAGTAAATTCACTGCTAAAGATATTGCTTTTTTTGTCTTTTCCCAGTTAGTTTCGATTAGGTTTGTGGTTTGTTTGTCAAAATTGGAAGCTCTAAATTTAATATTCTTTTTATCAGTTAACACTAAAGCAGCCTTTAAAATATTATCTTTGTTAAAATTGAAACCGTTTCCTATCATATTTAGTTCATCAACTAATGAATAAATTTCTTCTCGAGCATTCAGATTTTGCCATTTAGCAGTCGCTAAAGAAAGCAAAAGGTCAGAATAAGTTAGCGTAGTACCACCGCTATTCATTCTGATAAAGATATCTAAAACCTTATCAATTTCTTGTGAGTTTTCTTCATAATATGCCAATATATCTTTTTCCATCATTTGATGTAAAGTTCCTAAAGAATTCATAATATAACTTGTTTTTTCAACGGATTCATTAGGAAAATTTTTCCGATAAAGCTCTTGATATCTAGCAATCACAGTAAACATTTCACCTACTTCAAATTGCAAAATATCGGAGACAGGGTACCAAAGAGTATCTTCGGTAAAATCTTCTGCTTCCTCATTAGTTAAAAATCTAAAATCAAATTGAACATCTTTGTTGGTATCTAAATTTGGAGAAACGATATTTAAATAAAGCTGTCTCGAAGGATAAGCATTGTCATTATTTTTCCATGCTCCTTTTATTTTGTAGCTGTAGGTACCTTTCAAAGCTATATAGATAGATGTTATTCTTTGTTGCCCATCTAGTATTGCTGTAACACTATCTTTATGTGAAATATTGATTTTTGTATTATGTCTAGCATCTCTTTGATGGTATTCTTTTAATATGTTATAAAATTCATATTTATTTATATTTTCATTTTGGACGTTCCAAAATAAGAACGAGCCGATGGGATATCCTTTCATAATGGAATCGAATAATCTTTCAATTTGTTCTGGTTTCCATACAAATTCTCTTTGAAGCGCAGGTAGTACATATTCATTGTTATCTATTTTCTTAATTAAATTTTTTATAGTGAAATTTACGTAACCCATTTTGAGAATCTCCTTTGACATTATTTAATTAATTTTACCACATAAAATACAAAAATATTGAATCTATTTTTATTATACAAATTTGTTATCTGGATTCTATAAGGTAATATAAATCGAAATTTCTACAGGTTTATCCATTAGAATATCTATTCATAAATATGAAATAATTACAATGGAGATTCATTTTAGAAAAAGTGGATATCCATGTGAAGCTAATCGAATCAAGTATAATTTAAATAAATTGAAATTATTCAGCAGAAAATTGGTTCGTTATGTAAAAGATTACCTTTTTAATAATGTTTTCTTGAAAGTATTCACCAAATTTTGATTATTAGTTGATGCCTTTTTCTATTTTCTTTATGATTTTTCTCAAAAGTCCGAGTTCAGTCCAACTCCCAAGAAAATAAGGAACTTACTAAATCGTTGATTTAACAACGTTTAGCAAGTTCCTTTTTAATGGAGACGGCGGGAGTCGAACCCGCGTCCAAACATATTGCCACTTAAATCTCTACGTTCATAGACACTCATTTAGAGGTTCGCTTTACAGCGTGCCGAGTGACAGGCATTCTGTATTGCTAGTCTGGTAAGCTCTTCTAAATTTTACAGACGGAAAAATTTAGCGTATCCCACTTCGATTAGGACCCTGACCCGAGCACATGGGCGATGCCGGGAGGATCTTCGCTAGCTGGTTTTTAGGCAGCTAAAGCGAAAGAATTGTTTTCGTTTTTAGCAGTTATATTTAACTGTAACGTTTTAACGTAGCCGTAACCTACGAAACGCAATTCAAGCTCAACTATGCCTGTCGAATCCGTAACGCCCCCGAAATAACATAAGTATCCCTTGATACTTATCAAAGTATAGCATAAATTCCTTGTTTTTTCAAAGAGTAGGATAACACTCTGTTAGATATTCATAAAAAGAGGAAGGATGGACCGTAACTTAGTTCATCCTTCCTCTTTTTATGAAAGTGTGTGGGTATGTTTTGTAATCCATTGTTGCAAACGGATATTCAACCAAAAACCATAAATTCCTAAAGTAATTATAGTTAATAAAAGCCATTTAATCCAATGACCGAATAATTGCATAGCTGTACCGTCAAAATAAAGGCGTTTACCATCAATAACGGTATGCTTGATTTTCCAGTTGTACATCATACAAATTCCCCAAGGTGCGCAAATGCCTAATGTAAAGACAGTAATCAAGGTTGCTAAAATTGAAGTCCCGATATACGTTGCTAAACCACCGTCAAAATATGAATTTTTCATTCTTTTCCTCCTTATCTCATAAACTTTATTATAACAAGAATAAATGGCCTGGGAAACAAAATGAGGATGAAATAAGTATTTTTATTCATTATTGATGTGAAATATGTTATTTATGCAACTCAAACTTGGCAGCATTAGATATTTTGTAACAAACGTTATCTAATGTAACTACCATAATAAAACGTTTTCCTTAGGAAGTGAATTAGAAATTTTAAAAAAAGGCTACTTAAATGAGCATTAATATTGTACGAGACATATCTTTTTGCTATTGTCAACTTCTGAAAAAGACCACTAAGTGGAAAAAATAAGAGAAAAGAAGGGTGAATAATTTTTTATGACAAAAAGTGTAAAATTTTTAGTGTTACTGTTGGTAATGATTCTACCAATTGCGGGGGCGTTATTGATTGGTCCAATTTCGTTTGGCGCCGAATTGAGCAAAAGTTCAATCGTTGACAAAGTAGAATTAGATCACACTACTTTATATCAAGGAGAGATGACCTCCATTAAAGTATCTTTTAGTGACAAAGAGAATCAGAAAATAAAACCTGGAGATACTATTACTTTAACTTTACCAAATGCATTAGTTGGAATGACCGAGAACGATGGCTCACCACGAAAAATCAATTTAAATGGTTTAGGGGAAGTTTTTATCTATAAAGATCATGTTGTAGCAACATTTAACGAAAAAGTTGAATCTTTACATAATGTGAACGGGCATTTTTCTTTCGGGATTAAAACGCTTATCACCAATAGTTCGCAACCGAATGTGATAGAAACGGATTTCGGAACAGCAACGGCGACTCAACGTTTGACAATTGAAGGAGTGACTAACACAGAGACTGGCCAAATTGAGCGAGACTATCCGTTTTTTTATAAAGTAGGCGATTTGGCTGGAGAGTCAAATCAAGTACGTTGGTTTTTAAATGTGAACCTCAATAAATCCGATGTCACAGAAGATATTTCAATTGCGGATCGACAAGGAAGTGGTCAACAATTAAATAAAGAGAGTTTTACATTTGATATTGTGAATGACAAAGAAACTAAATATATTTCACTTGCCGAGTTTGAGCAACAAGGTTATGGCAAAATTGACTTCGTGACAGATAATGACTTTAATTTACGTTTTTATCGGGATAAAGCACGCTTTACTTCCTTTATCGTCCGTTACACTTCGACAATCACAGAAGCAGGCCAACATCAAGCAACATTTGAAAATAGTTATGACATCAATTATCAACTAAACAATCAAGACGCAATGAATGAAAAAAATACATCACAGGTTAAAAATGTTTTTGTAGAAGGCGAGGCAAGCGGCAATCAAAATGTGGAAATGCCAACAGAAGAAAGTTTAGACATTCCTTTAGAGACAATAGAAGAATGGGAACCAAAGATACCTACTTCGGAACAGGCAACAGAAACAAGTGAAAAGACAGACACAACAGAAACCGTAGATAGCAGCCAACCAGAAGTTCATGTCTCGCCAACAGAAGAAGAAAATCCAGATGAAAGTGAAACGTTAGGTACAATTGTACCAATCATACCTGAAAAACCAAGTGTGACAACTGAAGAGAATGGCACGACAGAAACTGCAGAAAGCAGCCAACCAGAAGTTCATGTCTCACCAACAGAAGAAGAAAATCCAGATGAAAGTGAAACACTAGGCACGATTGAGCCAATCATACCTGAAAAACCAAGTGTGACAACTGAAGAGAACGGCACAACAGAAACCGCAGAAAGCAGTCAACCAGAAGTTCATGTCTCACCAACGGAAGAAGAAAATCCAGATGAAAGTGAAACGTTAGGTACAATTTCACCAATTATTCCTGAAAAACCAAGTGTGACAACTGAAGAGAACGGCACAACGGAAACTGCAGAAAGCAGCCAACCAGAAGTTCATGTCTCGCCAACAAAAGAAATTACTACAACTGAGAAAAAACAGCCATTCACAGAAACAACTGTGGAGAAAAATAAAAATGTTACATCAAAAAATCAACCACAAATACTAAACGCTCCATTAAATACATTGAAAAATGAAGGAAGCCCACAGTTGGCTCCCCAACTGCTTAGTGAACCAATTCAAAAATTAAATGAAGCAAACGGGCAACGAGAACTTCCCAGAACAGGCACAACAAAAACACCGTTTATGTTAATAGCAGGAATACTGGCAAGTACATTTGCCGTTTTAGGTGTAAGTTATCTACAAATCAGAAAGAATTAACAATAGAAAAGCCATCCAGCTTTCGCTGGGGGGCTTTTCTATTATCTGGAGATAAATTGTTGATAGGCGCCAATCAAAAACTATGCTACAGTAAGGTATGTACTGCTCGAAAAGGAGGGAGTAAATGACTAAAAAAATATGGTCGCACTTTCAGAAAAGCTTCACTTGGTACATTTTGATTGGTGTGATTGTTTCATTATGTAGTGCTTTAGCAATTTATTTTTTTCAACAGTTGTTAGATCATTATCAAAAAAGTTTCCAACTAGGGTTGTTAGTAGCGTATGGAACGACAATTATTTTAATTCCGCTATTGTCTTACTGTGAACAGAAACCGAAAGCTTACTTAACTAATGGCATCTATTTCTATTTGAAGAAATTAAGTTTAATAAAAATGAGCAAGATTTCCTATGAAGAATATCTAAAACTGGGAGCGGGAGCTTTACTACAAAAAGTAGAAGTTGGTGCAGCAGCTGGGAGAAATATCCACTTGAATTTTTATGGGCGCTTATTTCGAGAGTTAATTCCAGAGACGTTATTTAATTTATTTTTCATAGCATTGATTGATAAAAAATTATTACCAGCAATTCTAATTGGTTATGTGATTGTATTTATTTTAACCAAAATACTTTTGAAAAAGCTACAAAAAATGAAAGAAAAAACACTTATTTCTGAAGAAGCAATGAATGCTACTTTGATACGAGGGATGACCGAACTAGTAACTTTTAGAATTAATCGAAAATATAAAAAAGAGATTGAAAATTACGCGTTAATGGCAGAGGAAAATAGTCAAAATATAACAAAAATGACTATGATCCATGAATTTTTCTTTGGCTTTTTTGCCTTGTTAGTCGCACTTATCAAAGTAAGTATTGTCGCACTTAGTTTTACTAACGTCGTGACGTTAAGTTTAGGTGGACTTGTAGCGATAGTGATGTATATCGATCGAATTTATACGCCGATAGCCATATTTAATGTTTTATTTGTTCAATATAATTTGGATAAAGTAGCCTATCAGCGCTTGGAAGATTTTTATAAAAAAGAAGATGATCCTGACTTAGCGGTTTCCGGCAAAGCGTTACCTGAAATTCAAACAATTTCATTAAAAGATGTGTGTTTTAGCGTAGATAGTCAAACGATTATGTCCCAACAAAATCGACAATTTTCAATGAATAAAACCTATGGCTTGATTGGAAAAAGTGGGACAGGTAAATCTACCCTGATTAAATTGATTTTAGGATTATTGAAGCCGACAGAGGGGACAGTTTATGTGAATCAATTTCCTCTAACACAATTCAATTTGGAAGATTATTATGAAAAAGTTTTTTATTTATCTCAAGATGTGCCAATATTTCAAGGAACGTTGAAAGAAAATATTGTATTGAATCAAGAAATTTCTGATGAACAAGTAATTGAAGCTATGTATCGTTTTCAGTTGGGGGAACTTTATGAACGGTTACCGGAAGGCTTAAACACTATTGTGAGTGAAAAAGGAATGAATTTTTCTGGTGGTGAAAAACAACGGATTGCTTTCACACGCTTAGCATTTACACAAGCAGAGATCCTTATTTTAGATGAGGCAACTTCTGCATTGGACGAAAAGACCGAAGAAAAAGTGTTACAAGAAGTACAAAAATTTACCCACAATAAGTTGACTATTTTGGTTACTCATCGACCTAAAACCCTGCGATTTGTAGATGAAATTATTGATTTAAATGAGTGAACTTGTTAGCTCTTTGGCGCTTCTTTTGCTACACTTTTTATAAGAATTGAGAGAAAGGGGCAACTGTTGATGAATAATAATGAGCAAGAATTAGCGGAATTTTGGGATGAATTTGCAGAAGAATATGAAGAAATTCAACAAGAATCGCCATTTCCAATTGCTCGAGAATTACGTGATTTCTTGGTCCAAGAAGGCATTTTTCCGTGTCAGACATTTCTGGATATCGCAGGTGGGACAGGACGATATTTGCCTTTTTTTCAAGAGCAAGTCACGGAGTACACGCTAGCCGATATTTCTCAGAGAATGTTGGAGATTGCGGAAGCAAAAGCACAAAGCAACGTTGTTTTTCTTCACCAAAGCCAAGAAAGACTGATTGAGACTGGGAAAAAATTTCAAGTCGTTTTTTCAGCCATGAATCCTGCCTTGGATACGCCGGAAAAAGTTAATGCATTGTGCCAATTAAGTGAGAAATGGTGTCTTATATTTCGGCTAGTGGAAGAGCAAGATTCGTTATTTTCTCCTTTTGAGCAAGAGAGCAACCCGCAGTTAAATTGGATGGCAAAATACAAAGCATTTCTAAAAAAAGAACAGCGACCCTTTTTCACAAAAAAATTTTTCTTTGAAGCATCAGAAACTATTTCAAAAGACTTTTTCCGCAGCTATTTTGAAGAACAATGGTCACTTCCAATTTTAGAACAACGCATGCAAGAAATTTTTGGTTCTCATGAAATTAAGCAAAATCAGCATACCGTTATTTATGAATTAATTGTTATTTCATGTAAAAAAACAACCAGCGATTACTAATTATCGCTGGTTGTTTTTCGGTTATTTAATTGTGCGAAAGCTTTTTCTGGTATCTCTTTTTTATCAATTTTGACAGGAGATTGGATGATTCTTTTTTTACTAATGGTTGCTTCTATGTAAGCATTTGGTTCCAAAGGTTGAGGATTTTTGTCTGTCCGTTCGTAATCCATGACTTGCGTTTTTCCATTACTTTTAACAAAAGTTAATGCGTATTTTAATGAATATAGACCAGAGACTGGTTGTTTTTGATTGTTTAATGCTTGTTTTCTTTCAGGAATTTCTAGAGGAACTTGTGCATAGGCTTTTTCACCCTTATATGTATCTGCATAAAAACGATAGCTTATATAACCACCAACAATCAATACGCCAATCAATAAAATAGCGCCAATTTTTTTCATTTTTTCTCCTCCTAACAATTTACAAAAATAGTATAGCAAAAGAAGACGGCTTTTGAACATCGAAAAAACGAACAGTTATCTTACAAAACTGTTCGTTTTTTCGGTCTATTTAGCTTTCATCAGAGAGTAGAAAGGAATCATTTTTCTTACGATAACTAAAGAAAATAACAAAGTACAATAGGCCTGTTAAAAGAGTAACGCCTAACGAATTTGTAAATAAGATGCCAATAAAGATGAGGCCTAAAATGATTAAAGCAAGAAGATTAATACTTTTTTCAAAGAGAGACCCTCGTTTTAAAGAAAGAACAAACGCCGCAGCGCTAATTAAAATCCAAATTAACAAGACAGTGTAAGAGAGAGAACCGGCTAAGTAACCAAATAATTCATCGCCAACAAAATAAGAAAGAATAACGCCCAGATATAAAACACTGGCGCAGAAGAAAACTGAACGTTGAGGTACTTGGTGCTTGTTTAAAACCGCTAGTTTACTCATGGGTCCTTTTTTATCTTTTAAGCGAAAATATAAAAGGCGAGAAGAGGCGTATACCCCAGAATTAATAGAAGAAAACAAGGCTAAAATAATCACAAAATTTACGATGTCAGCAGCAAAAGGAATATTCATTTTTTCAAAAACCATAACAAATGGACTCACCGTTGTGCCTGCTAATGTATTCCAAGGGAAAATAATCAAAAGTAAGAATAATGGAATGATATAGAAGGAAATAATCCGTCCCATCACACCACGAATCGCTTTAGGAATGGCTTTTTTAGGATCATCTGCTTCACTGACAGTAATCGCGATTAATTCTGAACCGCCATAAGAATAAATAACTACTAATAAAGAATTAACAATACCTTTCATGCCATGTGGGGCGAAGCCACCATGCTTGGTGATACTTTGTAAAGTAGGGAAGACACCACTGCCTAGCATTTGCTGTCCCACTAGATAAACACCAAAAATAATTAACAAAATGATGACACTAATTTTAGCAAACGCCAACCAATATTCTGTTTCTGCAAATAAACGAACCGAGTAAAGATTGATGAGCGTCGTTAAAATAGCTAAAATGAAAACAAAAAACCAAGCAGGAATATTAGGAAACCAAAGTTGTAAAAAGGAAGCTGCGGCAACCGCTTCTGCGATAATATTAATTGTCCACATGGAATAATAAACCCAATCAATAAAATCAGCAGAATGTGCACCTAAAAATGGTCGAACTAAGCCAGACAAACCATGATGTGTGTCTCCGCCATCTAAAACAAGTTTTCCTAAACCACTCATGACGATGAAGAGAACAGCACCGCCAATTAGAAAGGCGATTAAAACAGAAGGACCAGCAATACCAATTGCTTCGCCACTTCCTTTAAAAAGACCTGCGCCAATCGCTCCCCCTAAGGCTAACATCGTAATGTGGCGCGAGCTTAATTGTTTTTTTAAGGTTGTTTGTTGTGTTTCACTCATAGGATTCTCCTTTAATTAAAAAAAATAATATGAAAATAACTTTCTTTATTATATACAATTTTCTGACAATTACAACTATTCTGTCAATGAAAATGAAAAAATAAGTGAAAAATATTATGAAAATAAAAAAATCGAGCAATTTAAGTGATTAAAATCGCTCAATTTTTTTATTAATTTTTATTTTTTAATAGAGTCATAATTGTTAATGGAACAGTAATGACTACATAGCCGATGATACTAGCCACTACTAAATAAGCTATAGGACTCGATAAATTAAATAAGTCCGTTAAAAGTATTGCGACAATCATTGAAATAGCATAACAAATGAATAATTGAATAAACCGCTTTGCAGACAAAAAATCACCTCTTCCTAATTAGTAAAAGTCTCTTTTCAATCATTTAGTATACACCTGAAAAGAAGAATAAACTATCATTAATTAAAAGAAAAAGTGAAACAACTAGCGGATTTTTTGTTCAGCTAATTATCTTAAGAATTAGAAAATGGGACATAAGTCATCTCGACTTATGTCCCATTTTCATTTATGACGTTGGCTTCGTGTAAATTGAGAAGTCTCGTCCTCTCTAGTGGTTGGTTTCTGTGTTCGTTGTACGGCTTGCTTTTCTGGCTCGCTCTTTTTTGCAACATCAGTCACAACGTTTGGCTTCTGAGAAGGGGGAACGGTTGTTTTTTTGTTTAAAGTTGGCGTAGTTCTTTTTGTTTCTTTCTTTTGTTTCTTTTTATTATTTTTATCATTTCCAGTGACTGTCAAATAGATAATCAGAAAAATCATTAGGATCGTTGCAACAATTAATAGAATAAACATGTTAAATGAAATGAACATGCATGGCCCTCGTTTCTCGTTTTTTCTTAGTTTACCAAAATTTCAAAATTTCGTCACTCTTTTCTTCAGAAAAAACGAATTTCAAAGGGGTTAAAAGAAACTTTTATAAAAAAGCCTCCTTTTTTGTGTGAAAATGCACAAAATTTCTGGAATCGTTTGCTGTTAAAACCAGATACTGGTAAAATAATTATTGTATAAGAATCATTTTAAAAAACGATTTTTGTTACAAATAACGTATTTGTTGAAAAGGCACTGTGAAGTAGTTAGAGACGACAGCCAAGTGACTTTTAATGACAGCCGCCCAATTAATTTCATGGAGCCTTTTCGTAGAAAACGAGGAGGTTATTTTGCGTGAAAGTGAGTATATTTTCGACATGCGTGGTGGATTTACTTTTTCCAAATGTAGGGCAAGCAATGGTAGAGGTTTTGGAACGTTATGGCTGTGAAACGGTTTTACCAACAAACCAAACGTGTTGTGGTCAGCCAACGTATAATAGTGGCTATGTGACAGAGAGCACGACAACGCTTAAGAATCAAATTGATAGTTTTGACGGTGCCGATTATGTGGTGGGACCTGCGGGGTCTTGTGTCGGCATGATGAAAGAATACCACAAATTTTTAGCAGATGATCCTATTTATGGGCCAAAAGCACAACGTTTAGCTGAGCGAACTTACGAGTTTAGTCAGTTTCTTTATCGTGTCTTAGGAGTCAAAGATGTTGGCGCAACGTTACATGGGAAAGCCACTTATCATCGTTCTTGTCATATGACGCGAATTTTAAATGAACGAGAATCGCCTTTTGTTTTGTTGGATCATGTGAAAGGATTAGAAATGATTCCTTTAGGACATCTTGAAAATTGTTGCGGATTTGGCGGAACGTTTTCAGTGAAAATGCCAGCTATTTCTGAACAAATGGTGACGGAAAAAATGAACGATGTGATTGATACAGGCGCAGAAATTTTAATTAGTGCGGATATGGGTTGCCTGATGAATATCGGGGGTAAATTCAATCGTGATGGGAAAAAGATTAAGATTATGCATATTGCAGAAGTCCTTAATCACGAAGTGGATGAAGCACGCATGGACCAACCACAAATCATATCGGTAGGGTAAGGGGGAAGAACTGTGGGATTATCAACGAGCAATAAGCCGTTAAGTGAACGAATTGAAGAAAGTAAAAAAGATGTGTTTATGCAAAAGGCTGTCGCCAAAGCACAAGATGCCCAATGGGAGAAGCGAGAAGGTGCGCGGGAAGCTTTAGGCAATTGGCCACAATGGCGTGAACTGGGAGAACAAATTCGCCAACATACAATTCAGTATCTGCCTGACTATTTAGAAGAGTTCAGTGATAACGTCGCCAAACGAGGTGGCAAAGTCTTTTTTGCTCAAACCGCCGAAGAGGCCAATGAATATGTGAAACAAGTGGTTCTAGAAAAAAAGGCGAAAAAAATTGTGAAATCTAAATCAATGGTGACGACCGAAGTCGATATTGATCCAATGTTATTGGGATTAGACGATGTCAGTGTGATGGAAACAGACTTGGCGGAATTCATTTTACAAATGGATGACTGGGATGAGCCGTCACATATTGTTTTCCCAAGTATTCATAAAAATCGCGAACAGATTCGTCAGGTTTTTGCGAAAAAATTAGGGTATCAAGGAGATAATGACCCGGTAAATTTGGCACGCTGTGCACGAGAAGTGATGCGCAAATTCTTTTTGGAAGCGGAGATTGGCATTACAGGTTGTAATTTTGCTATTGCGGATAGCGGCTTAATTAACTTAAATACAAATGAAGGAAATGCTGATTTGACCATCAGTATTCCTAAGACACAAATCGTGTTAATGGGGATGGAAAGAATCGTACCAACAATGCGTGAAGCAGAGGTTTTAGATAACCTTTTAGCCAGAAGTGCTGTTGGTCAAAATTTAACAACGTATGTGACGTTTGCCGGGCAAAAAAATGCGGATGAATCCGATGGTCCAGAAGAATTTCACGTGGTCATTTTGGATAACGGACGTTCAAAAGCGTTAGGAACAGCCTTTCAGCCAGTCTTACAGTGTATTCGTTGTGGGTCTTGTCTGAATGTTTGTCCGGTCTATCGCCATATTGGAGGGCACGGTTATGGCTCTATTTATCCAGGACCAATTGGTGCTGTGCTTTCTCCAATTTTAGGTGGATATAAACAGTTTGGGGAATTGCCTTATGCGTCTAGTCTTTGTGGGGCATGTACGGAAACGTGTCCTGTGAAAATTCCATTGCACGAATTATTAATTGAACATCGTAAAGTGATGACCGATGATCTGAAAATGAAACATGGATTTGAAGATTTCCAAATGCGTATGGTAGGTAAAGCCACTGGTTCACCAGCAATGTTTAAAGCAGCCATGAAAGTCGATCATGCTGCAGCGGGCATTTTAAGTAAACAAAAAGACATTACTGTTGAAAACATGTACAATCATGGGGGCTACCTTGATAAAGGACCAGGGTTAGTAAAAGGTTGGACCGATGTTCGTGATTTGCCAAGACCACCAAAATATTCAGAAAACTTCAGAAGTTGGTTCAAAAAACATCAAGAAGGTGAAAAAAATGACTAACGAAGCGATTCAAAATCGAGAACCTTTTTTACAAAATCTACGAGAAAAATTAGGCGTAGAAAAACAGCCTGTTTCGGCCCATCCATTTGAGCCAGTTAATCATTTACCAGAAGAACAGTTGGCAGATAAAACACCAGCAGAGCTATTAACGATTGTGAAAGAACGTGTGGAAACGATTCACACGAACTTAGTGGAAACCACACAAGAAAATTTACTGACGACGATTCAGCAAATTGTTGCTGAGTTTGGTGGGGGCAATCTTTTATTGCCAACAGATGCACGTTTTGAAGCCTATGGATTAGCTGATTTAGCTAAGTCATTAGAGGCTGTTTCTGTTAAGCAATGGCAACCTGGAAGTGAGCAACGAGAAGCGAATATTCAAACAGCCGCTCAGGCAAATATTGCGATTGCCTTTGCTGAGTTTTTACTAGCTGAATCAGGAACGATTGTGGTGGAGTCCAATGCGGGACAAGGTAGAGCCTTACATTTTTTACCGAAGCATTACATTTCAATTATACCGTTTAGCAAACTCGTTCCACGTTCGACTCAGCCAGCAGCTTTTTATACAGAAAAAATAGAAAAAGGCGAAAAAATCGGCTCAGCGATTCACTTTATTTCAGGGCCTTCTAATTCAGGAGATATTGAAATGCAACTGGTTGTCGGGTTGCATGGTCCTTTAGAAGTTTGTTACGTGGTTGTGATGGATCGCTAAAACGCTAGAAGCATAATCAATTCAGCCCTTTTTTAGAATTGATTATGCTTTTTTTATGAGCAGAATCAAAAAAGTAAGAATCAAATTTGAAAGAAATACGTTTTTTTTCTGATCATTTTGTAAAAAAAGCGTACATAAAAATTAATTGAGTGTTAAGCACTATAGGATTGATTTACTTTGTGGTAGAATATGAGACATAAGATAATAAGGTTTTTGGAGGAATGAGTTTGAAATCAAAAGAATTAATTAAAACAGTCGTCTTTTTTGCCTGTTTAGCTTTGGGTCTGTTTTTACTGAGACAATTTGTATTTACGCCTGTCGTAGTGAGAGGTCATTCAATGGATCCAACGTTAGCAGATGGTGAACGGGTAATTACATTAAAAAACACAGAAATTAATCGTTTCGATATTATTACTTTCCCAGCGCCAGATGAACCAGATAAAAATTATATTAAACGTGTGATTGGTTTACCTGGAGATACAATTGCGTACAAGGATGATACGTTGTACATCAATGGAAAAGAAGTTGACGAACCCTATTTAGATGAATTTAAAAAAGCCTTAACAGATGGTCAACCTTTGACAGGCGATTTTTCATTAAAAGAAAAAGTACCAGCAGATAGCTACTTTGTTTTAGGTGATAATCGACGGAATTCAAAAGACGGTCGTGTCATTGGTTTTATTCATAAAAAAGATATTTTGGGTGAAGTGAAATTTGTTATGTGGCCATTCTCACGGTTTGGTCCAATACCAGAAGTGTCAAAACAATAAAAGATACAATGAGTAAAAGAGAAGGACGGAAATGTGTAAAAACAAACACATGTTTCCGTCCTTCTTTTGTGGTAAAATAAAGGCAGTGCAAAGGAAAAGGATGTGAAACCATGAGTGTGCAGTTTATTAGAGGAACCGCCGTGGCAGACTTAGAAGCGCCACTTATACAGGCGACAAAACAATGGCTAGAGGAAGACGCACAGCATGAAGTATTCTATTTAGTCCCGAACCATATTAAGTTTGAGCAAGAAATTCAAGTCTTGCAAAAGTTACGTCAATTACAGACAACTACGTCTGATTCAATAACCAGTACCCGTCTGCAGGTTTTTAGTTTTTATCGTTTGGCTTGGTACTATTTACAACATACACCTTTTTACTCGGCAGATGTTTTATCTGACGCAGGTGCTGCGATGATTTTTCGCAAAATTTTAGTAGAAGCAGAAGAAGAGTTACAAATTTTTAGAGGTGAAATTAACAAGCCTGGCTTTATTCAGCAACTATTTCAGCTTTATCAAGAAATGCGCGAAGGCAATATTGAGATTGCGGAGCTTTATCCATTTTTAGAAAAACAAACGGAGAACCCTAAAGGACAAGATTTACAACTTAAGTTTCAAGATTTAACGTTAATTTTTTCGCGATTCCAATTACAAATGAGTCAGTATGGCTATGAATCAGCGGAGATTATTCAACATTTAAGCGAGTATTTACAAACGGTTGATTTGTCGAATGTTCAATTCGTTATTTCAGGCTATCAGCAGTTTACTGCCAGAGAATTAAAGTTGATTGAAGTGCTAATGGCGCAAGCAGGTTCTGTGAAAGTAGCCCTCGTATTGGACAAACAATATCCGCATGACTTACCTGATCCGCGGTCGTTATTTTATGAAGCGGGACAAACCTATCATCAGCTTTATCAACTAGCAAGACAGAAGCAAATCCCGATTCTTTCAGATTATGTGGAAAAGAAAGAGGTATTAATTACAAACCCAGACTTGCAAGGATTAAATGATTATTGGATTCAATCGCAAGAGCACCTGCCTCCATTAAGCACAACTGACTGGAGAGGCGATGGCTTATTTCTGTGGCGTGCTGAAAACGTTAAAGAAGAATTAACACATGTTGCAACCGAAATTCGCCGTTTAGTAGTGGAAGAAGGGTATCGGTACAAAGAAATTCAGGTGTTGACTCGTGATTTAGATTGTTATGAAAATTTATTAGAACCGATTTTTGCGGAACACGAGATTCCTGTTTATGTCGACCGAGATATGGCTATGGATCGGCATCCTTTAGTCGAATGGATTGAATCTTTATTTGCTATTCATTCGTACAATTATCGTTATCGCGATGTGCTCCGTTTTTTGAGAACGGAATTATTTATGCCAATGAATCAACTCGCTACTTCTGAAGAAAGCTTGACTGATTGGTTAAACCAACGGAACGCTTGGCGCAGAAAAGTTGATATTACCGAAAATGTGGTCCTGGCATACGGCTATGAAGGTTATTATTGGTCGCAAGAAAAAGATTGGGAATTTATTCGGTATGATTTTGAAGCGGAAGAGCAAGAAGATGTCGCTACGATGGAAGAAGAATCAAATGCGATTCGTCAATCGCTTCAACGGCTGTTACCTAGTTACTTTCAAGCAATGATAAGTGCCAAAACTGGTTTGGAAGCAGCGACCGTCTTCTATCACTTTTTACTGCAAAGTGGTGTGGCAACACAATTAAAAATGTGGCGCTTACAAGCTATCGAAGCAGGTCAACTAGAAACAGCTCGTAACCATGAACAGACTTGGGATGCATTGATGTCGTTACTAGATGAATATGTCACTGTTTACGGAGAAAGTTCGTTTGATTTTACAACGTTTCAAGAAATATTTATTAGTGGCTTGGAAGGTTTGCACTATAGTAAAGTGCCGACAGCGATTGACCAAGTACAAGTTCGCGCAATGGATTTAACTCGACCTGGCGCTGCCAAGGTTACTTTTGCTATTGGGATGACGGAAGAAATTTTTCCACAAAAGATTGAAAATAAAACACTATTGTCTGATGAAGAACGTCAGACAATCAATGATACGTTAACGGAAAACCAATATTTACGTGGGACAACCGGACGCAAAATTGCGCAAGAACCTTATGTTGCGTATCTTGTCTTTTCTTCAGCGCGAGAACGGTTATATTTAACCTATCCAAGTGTTAAAGATACCGCTCAAGAAGTCAAACCGTCTCCTTATTTTAAAAATATCCAAAAAGATTTAAACTTGCCCGTTTTTGAAAAAAATGAAACAACCATTTTCGATGATGAAACGACCAGTTTAGCCCATATTAGTACGTATCGGACGTTAATCGGTGAATTAACGCGTTTGAAAAGACAACGGAAAGAAACACAAGAAGGATTGTTGCCTTTCTGGTTAAATATGGAAAAAGCGCTAATGAACCAATCAATTGCGCCGCTAGCCAAGCAAGTTTTCGAAAGTTTAACGCATCAAAATATTCCTGAAAAGATTGATGAGGTCTTAGCAGAACCTTTATATGGTAAAGATATTTATACATCCGTTTCTCGGATGGAGAGTTTTTATCGGTGTCAATATCAATACTTTTCTCGCTATGGCTTACGTTTGAAAGAAAGAGATGTCTTTGGGCTTTCACCAGCAGCTACAGGAGAATTTTTCCATGAAGCATTGGATCAGTTCTTTAAATTATTGATTATGAATCAACGGAACTTATCTGAATTAACCGATCAGGAAGTCAATTTATTGGCGGAGGAAGTACTAAATAGTATTTTAGGGGATGCACGTTTTTCTGTATTAACGACCTCTAGTCGCATGAACTATATTCGCTATCAATTGAGTCAAACAATTAAAAAAGTCAGTTGGGCGCTGAAACGCCAAAGCCAACGAAGTGGCATGACGACTGTTCAAACAGAAGTGTTATTTGGCCAAATTGCCGCTAAAAAAGGAATTTCTGGTTTGGAATTACCATTAAAAAATCAAGGGAAGATTCATGTTCGGGGAAAAATCGACCGGATTGATCAATTGGTTACACCCGAATCAACCTATTTAGGTGTGATTGATTATAAATCGAGTCACCGTAAATTTAATATGACAGAAGCGTATTACGGCTTAGCCATGCAAATGCTGACGTACTTGGATGTGGCTTTAATGGATGCTGTGCAATTAGTTGGCCAAGAAGCTAAACCTGCTGGCTCACTTTATCTGCATGTACACAATCCTACGTTATCTTATGAAGGCAAAGACGACATTGAACAACAAATGCTTAAAAAATATCAGTTTGATGGTCTTTTGATGAAAGACCCAGATTTATTGGATCATTTAGATACGAGTCTGCAAGCTAAACAAAGTTCGTTGCTGTTTCCGATTGAAGAATCCGCCAAAGAACAAATTAAACCTGGTCGTCGCCAAGAAGATAAATTTGTGACAGAACCAGAATTAGGCGCGTTGCTTTCCCATAACCGAAATAAATTTATTGAAGCGGGGAATCAAATTATTGGCGGCGAAGTTCAACTTAATCCCGCTTATCAAGGCAAGGAACGGATTGCTTGTCGCTATTGTCCGTTTCGAAGTGTCTGTGATTTTGATGTGATGTTAAAAGAAAATAATTATAATCGTATTGAGAATTTATCCAAAGAGGAAATTATGGCGCGCTTGTTAAACAAAGATGAGGAAGGAGCAACCGAAGATGAGTAAAACAATTCCACTACGTCCAGCCAATGAGCAATTCACCGACAGTCAATGGCAAGCGGTGTTTGATGGCGATGAAAATATCTTAGTTTCTGCTTCGGCTGGCTCAGGAAAAACCACTGTTTTAGTCCGCCGTGTCATTGAAAAAGTCAAAAGCGGCGTCGATATCGATCGTCTCTTGATTGTGACGTACACTGAAGCCGCCGCCCGTGAGATGAAAGAACGTATCCAAGTGGCTTTACAAAAGGCAATGAATGAAGAACAAAATCCAGAAAGAAGACGGCATTTTTCTCGTCAAATTGCTCTTTTGCCAACAGCCAATATCAGCACGTTACATGCCTTTTGTTTAACTGTTATTCGTCGTTTTTATTATTTAATTGACATAGATCCAGTTTTTCGGATGTTAACAGATGAAACAGAAACATTGTTATTAAAAGAAGATGTTTGGGATGCATTACGTGAACAATTTTATGCGGAAAATCAAGAAGAATTTTACCAATTAACAGCGAATTTTTCCAATGATCGTAGTGATGACGGACTCACTAACTTAATTTTTTCTTTTTATGAATTTGCCAAAGCCAATCCTGATCCAGAGGCGTGGATTAATGGCTTAACACAAGCCTACGAAGTAGGTGATCAGCTAGGCGAATCAACGTTATTTCAGACGTATTTAAAACCGCTAGCCGTTGAGACATTACAACGAACTCTTCAGCGTTACGAAGAAATGGTGACCTTAACAGAGGGCGAAGAGAAACTTCAAAAGATTTGGTATTTAGCTCAAAATGAAAAGGAACAAACAAAACAATTTTTACAATTTTTAGAGAGAAATGATTTAGAAAGCGCCTATAATTTGACTGAATTATTGAGCTTTGAACGCTACCCAACGGTTCGTGTCGAAGAGTTGAAACCGACCGCGGAACAAGCCAAACAGTTACGAGAACAAAATAAAAAAGCGTTAAATGATTTGAAAAAGCAACTGTTTACACTTTCCCCAGATGCCATGAAACAAGTCTTGAAAGAGGCCACGCCCATTGTTCAAGAAATGGCTCACGTGGGGAAACAATTTATGGAGGCCTATGGCGCAGAAAAACGGCTTAAAAATTTAGTGGATTTTAACGATTTAGAACATTATACGTTAGCTATTTTAGCGAAAAATCAGGCAGATGGCTGGCAAGCATCAGAAGCCTCTCTTTACTATCGCGAAAAATTTGATGAAGTGTTAGTCGATGAATACCAAGATATCAATCAATTACAAGAATCTATTTTGTATTGGTTGCGCCGCCCGCTTAGCGCAGAAGGAAACCTTTTTATGGTAGGAGATGTGAAACAGTCTATTTATTCTTTCCGCTTGGCAGATCCTACATTGTTTATTGAAAAATACAATCAGTATGGGCAAGGCAAAGAGGGCAAACGAATTATTCTAGCTGAAAATTTTCGTTCCCGCAAAGACGTTTTAGACTTTACGAATTTAGTATTTAGTCAATTAATGGATGAGCGAGTGGGCCAAATTGCTTACGATGAGTCAGCCGCTTTGGTTCATGGTTTTGATCAATTTTCGGAGGCGGCTGATTATTCAACTGAATTGCTAATTTATGAAAAAAAAGCAACAGAATCAGTTGAATTTCCAGAATTACAATCCCCTGAGTTGTTGATTGAAGATAAGACAGAAGGGGAACTTTACGTTACTGCTTTGAAAATTCGTGAATTAATTGACCAAAATTTCTTGATTTATGATAAAAAGCTGAAAACGGATCGACCGATTACTTATCAAGATATTGTCTTATTAACGCCTACGAAGAAAAATAATTTAACTATTTTAGATGTTTTTAAATCATTAGAAATTCCAGTTCAAGTCAATGATGCTCAAAATTATTTCCAAGCAACGGAAATTCGTACAATGATTGCCTTGCTTCAATTGATTGATAATCCTTATCAAGACATTCCTTTGGCAGCTGTGTTACGTTCACCAATTGTTGGATTAAAAGAAAATGAATTAGTGCTTATTCGTTTGGCTAATAAGGAAACCAGTTACTACGAAGCATTTTTAACGTTTAATCAAAAGATGGAACCAACCATGGAGGAAGCAGTTGTTCAGGAAAAAACTATACGTTTTGCTGAATCATTAGAAAAATGGCGGGAACAGGCTCGACGCAACCAGATTAGCACCTTGCTGTGGACGATTTATCGGGAAACGGCCTACCTTGATTATGTTGGCGGGTTGCCTGTTGGCAAACAACGCCAAGCCAATTTATATGCGTTGGTCGATCGGGCCGCGGCGTATGAAAAAACAACCTTCCGCGGATTATTTCAATTTGTTCGCTTCATCGAAAAAATGCAAGAAAAAGACAAAGATTTAGCGGAACCAGTCGTTTTAAGTGAAGAGAATGCCGTACGCGTCATGACGATTCACGCTAGTAAAGGGTTAGAATTTCCGGTGGTATTCGTTTTAGATATGACCAAAGAATTTAATGTCAGTGATTTGAATGAACGCTATATCTTTGAAGAAAATTTAGGGGTAGGCATTCGTTATTTACAACCTGAAGAACGAGTTATGTACGATACTTTACCATTTTTGGCGATTAAACAAGTACGATTGAGAAAATTACTATCCGAAGAAATGCGGAAGTTATATGTGGCGTTGACACGTGCAGAACAGAAACTTTTTCTGGTGGGCTCCTATAAAGACCAAGCGGCGATGTGGAAAGAGTGGCTGAAAGTTGGCGATGTAGAAACACTGGTGCTACCAGCTGAAAATCGCTTGCAAAGTAAAAGTAGTTTAATGAATTGGGTTGGGATGACATTGGTACGCCATCAAAAAGCCGATGAATATCAGCAAGAAGTAGTAGTAAGTAACGTTCCGCAAGTCAAAAAGCACCCAGCTAACTTTCATATTCAGTGGTTCAACGAAGAACAACTACGAGCAGCCATTCAGCAATTACAATTGCCAGAAAGACAAGCAGAGGATTTAGCCGAAAAAGCGCAATTATCTGCTGACAAAATCAATCGTGGCCTTGCACGGTTAAGTTTCAATTATCCGTTTGAAATGGCTACTCGGACCACCAGTTATCAGTCTGTTTCTGAAATCAAGCGAGTATTTGATGACCCTGATAACAAAGAAATTGGTAAAATTGAGGTTCGGGAAGACAATACTATTCAAGCGCAACCGTTGATTGTCAATCGAATGATTGAAGGAGATTTAAGTAAGCCTAAATTTTTAGATACGGTTCAAGCGCCCTCAGCAGCTGAAATTGGGACAGCAACCCATTATTTATTACAACTAATTGATTTAAGTAAGCAACCTTCTTACGAGGAAGTGCGAGCTGTTCAAGAACGCTTAGTGGAAAATAAATTGATTTTACCAGCAATTGCTGAAAAAATGAATCTGGAACAAATCGTGGCCTTCTTTGACACCGCCTTAGGAAAACAATTGATTCAACACCATCAAACCGTTAGAAGGGAACAACCTTTTTCTATGCTGATTGAAGCAGAAGAGCTCATTCAAAATTATCCAGAAACGACACAAGATGATTTATTAATTCATGGGATTATTGATGGCTATATCGAATTAGACAATCAATGCATTTTGTATGACTATAAAACCGATCATGTAAAAGGCACCTCTCCCCAAGCGATTTCTGAAATTGTCGAACGGTATCGCGGACAGATGAATCTTTATCGTAGAGCGCTACAAGAGGCAACGCATAAAGAGGTGTCGCACGTCTATTTAATTTTATTAAATGGAGGAGTAATTATTGACATGCAGACAGGAAATGTTGTAGATTTTATAAAGTAGAAAAAATTAGAAGCAGAAACACTTACATTTTGTAAGGAATGTGCTATACTCATTGAAGAGGTGAGGAAGATGGAAAAAGTAAAAACAGAATCGTTTGTACTTTGTCCCAAATTTGAAAAATCATTTTCAATACTTGGTAAAAAATGGAATGGTTTAATTATTGATGTTTTATTAGAACGAGGTCCTCAACGTTTTGGCGAATTAAAAGAAAAAATTCCAATGTTAAGTGATCGTGTCTTAGTAGAGCGATTGAAGGAACTAGAAGCTGAAGGAATTATCACCAAAGCTGTTCGTTGCGGTGAAGGAAATCGCTTAGAATATTTCCTAACCGAAAAAGGCGAAGACTTGCAATTAGCAATGGAACAAATTCAACATTGGGCAGAAAAATGGGTAAAAGACGAAGAATGCAGTTGACCGCAAGCAAAACTTCTTGTAAACTAAACGTAATTAAATAACTAAAAAACAGTGATGGAAACAAGTAGTTTGAATTGACGTGTTTTAGGGAGAGTCAGCCAGAGACTGGAAGCTGATTTACACAGTCACCAAGCGAAATTCACTTCCTGAGTTTGTTTGTTTTCAAGAAGAAAGCAAACCGGTAATTGCCGTTAAATGAAATGAGTGCATGACAACAATTTGTTATGAATTAGGATGGTAACACGATAGCTCGTTCCTTTGAAAGGAATGGGTTATCGTTTTTTTTAGTTTAAATAAAAGATAGAGGGGAACGCATAATGACATTACAAGCGCAATTAGAAGCTCTTAGAGACAATACGCTCAAAGAAATCGCACAAGTTGCTACTTTAAAAGAATTAAACCAAATTCGCGTAGAAACATTAGGGAAAAAAGGGCCAATCACCGAAGTATTAAGAGGCATGAAAAACCTTTCACCAGAAGAACGACCAGTGGTGGGGGGCTTTGCAAATGAAATTCGTGATTTATTAACAGAAGCAATTGAAGCGCGCAAAGTTGTTTTAGAAAACGAAGCGTTAAATGCGGCACTAAAAGAAGAAAGTTTAGATGTAACTTTACCTGGAAAACAAATGCCTCAAGGCACACGTCATATTTTGACACAAGTTATGGAAGAGATTGAAGATATTTTCTTAGGCATGGGTTATCAAGTAGTGGAAGGATACGAAGTAGAATCGGATCACTATAATTTCGAACGCATGAATCTACCAAAAGATCATCCGGCACGCGACATGCAAGATACGTTTTATATTTCAGATGAGATGTTAATTCGTACGCATACTTCACCAGTTCAAGCTCGAACAATGGAAAAACACGATTTTTCAAAAGGTGCATTACGAATGATTTCTCCTGGGAAAGTATTCCGTCGTGATACAGATGATGCGACACATAGTCACCAATTCCATCAGATTGAAGGCCTTGTTGTCGATAAAAATGTCACAATGGGTGATTTAAAAGGGACGTTAGAAGTCATTATGAAAAAAATGTTTGGTGAAGATCGTAAAATTCGTTTACGTCCTAGCTATTTCCCTTTTACAGAACCTTCAGTCGAAGTAGATGTTAGCTGTTTTAAATGTGGCGGCGCAGGTTGTAACGTCTGCAAACATACAGGTTGGATTGAAATTTTAGGTGCGGGGATGGTTCATCCAGATGTGTTACAAATGTCAGGGATTGATCCAACAGAGTACTCAGGCTTTGCCTTTGGCTTAGGACCAGATCGCGTTGCTATGTTACGTTATGGTGTAAATGATATCCGTAATTTTTATCAAAATGATTTACGTTTCTTAAATCAATTCAAGGTAAAGGAGTAGTTGAAAAATGTTAGTTTCTTATAAATGGTTAAATGAATATGTTAATCTTTCAAACGTTACTCCGCAAGAATTAGCGGACAAAATGTCTGTGACAGGTATCGAAGTTGAGGGCGTTGCTGTACCTGAAGAAGGATTAAAGAAAATTGTTGTCGGTGAAGTAAAAGAATGTGTTCCTCACCCAAACTCTGACCACTTATCAATTTGCCAAGTAGACATCGGTGAAGAAGAATTGTCACAAATTGTTTGTGGAGCACCAAATGTAAAAGCAGGAATTAAAGTCATCGTAGCGTTACCTGGTTCAAGAATTGCAGGAAATCAAAAAATTAAAAAAGGTAAAATGCGTGGCGAAGTCTCTAACGGAATGATTTGTTCGTTAGAAGAGCTAGGATATTCAGATAATGTCGTACCAAAAGCCTACGCTGAAGGAATTTATTATTTACCTCAAGAAGCAGTGAATGGGACACCTGTTTTCCCTTATTTAGACATGGATGATGCGATTATTGAATTATCAATTACACCAAACCGTGCAGATGCATTAAGTATGAGAGGGGTAGCCTATGAAGTTGGCGCAATTTATCGTCAAACGCCTGAGTTTAATGATCCCGAACTCAAAGAAGATGCTTCAGATAACGTGGAAAATTACGTAACAGTAACTGTTGAAGATTCACAAGATGCGCCAGCGTATCAAATTCGTGTTATTAAAGATGTGACGATTGCAGAAAGTCCTCAGTGGTTGCAAAATCGATTGATGAATGAAGGAATCCGTCCGATTAACAATGTGGTGGACGTGACAAATTATATTTTATTATTATTTGGTCAACCGTTGCATGCATTTGACTACCAAAAATTAGATAGCAAAGAAATCTTGGTTCGTCGAGCAACAGCAGCAGAAGAACTAATTACATTAGATGGTGAAACACGTCAATTAACAGAAGAAAATATCGTCATTACGAATGGAAAAACGCCTGTCGGCTTAGCCGGTGTAATGGGTGGAGCTAATTCTGAAATCAGTCAAGAAACAACAACTGTGGCTTTAGAAGCGGCATTGTTCAATCCATTGTCTATTCGCAAAACGTCTAAACAATTCAATTTACGGAGTGAATCTTCAAGTAGATTTGAAAAAGGCATCAACCAAGCGACAGTTGGGCTAGCTTGTGATGTGGCAGCCGCGATGATTGCAGAGTTAGCCAACGGAACAGTGGTCTCAGGCACTGCAGTTGGTTCTGAAGTGGCCGTTAAAGAAGCGCAGGTAGCTGTGACTTTAAAACGAATCAACCAATATTTAGGTACTGCATTAGATGAAGCAACGGTGAATGAAATTTTTGAAGCACTCGGTTTTGCTTATGAAGTAAATCAAGGCGCCTATGAAATTACGATTCCACCAAGACGTTGGGATATTGCGATTGAAGCAGATATTATTGAAGAAGTGGCGCGCATTTATGGATATGATCATTTACCTTCAACATTGCCAAGTGGAGAAACAGTTGCTGGAAGTCTAACCAAAGCACAACATGTTACGCGTCAATTAAAGAGCTTACTGGAAGGTCATGGTACGAGTGAAGCCATCAGCTATGCGTTGACAACAGAAGAAAAATCCCGTCAATTTATGATGAAAGAAAGTCAAACAACACGTTTGCAATGGCCAATGAGTGAAGAGCGTTCTGTGTTACGTATGAACTTAATTTCTGGTTTATTAGATGATGTCGCATACAATGTGGCACGTAAAAATAATAATATCGCCTTCTACGAAGTAGGACGCGTTTTCTACCAAACAGAAGATCCAACAAAAAATTTACCTACAGAAGAAAATCACTTAGCACTTGCTTTAACTGGTAATACAATGGTTAAAGATTGGCAAACAAAAGCAACAGCCGTTGATTTTTATACAGTAAAAGGCTTAGTGGAAAGTATTGTAGCTGTTTTAGGATTAACAGAAAAAATCAGTTATCAAGCGACAACGGCGATTCCAGAAATGCATCCAGGCCGGACAGCATGGATTTATTTAGAAGATGAAGTGGTTGGTTTTGTCGGACAAGTTCACCCAACGACAGCAAAAGCGTACGATATTCCTGAAACATATGTTGCTGAATTAAACTTGCAACAATTAGTAGCCACAGAAGCAGGCGGGGTTACTTATGAAGCTGTTTCTAAATTCCCAGCAGTTTCTCGAGACATTGCTTTATTAGTCGATGAAACAGTTACCAATCAAGAACTAGTTAAAACTATTTCAGATAACGCAGGTAAATATTTGAAAGAGATTCATTTATTTGATGTATATCAAGGTGAAAAACTAGGCGCTGGCAAAAAATCAATGGCGTATAGTTTAACTTTCGTTAATGCAGAAGCGACATTAGTGGATGAAGAAATTAACCGTTCAATGGAAAAAGTTGAAAAAGCGCTAATTGAAAAACATCAAGTAGAAGTAAGATAAAATAAAAACAGGAAAGTGGGGCATAAGTCGAAATGACTTATGCCCCACTTTCTAAATCTTAAGATAATCAGCTGAACAAAAGCAGCTCCTTCGGAAATAAGCCGAAATTCTCCAAAAATTAAAGAACAATTTTCGGAAATTCCTTCTTATTTCTTGGAGCTAAACACTTTTGTCTCAGCCTCCTGTTTTTAACTACATTAATAACTTTTCGCCCAATTTCGTGAAAGCCAACGTGAAAATTGTGAGATACTAAAGTTAATAATGAAATAAATTAGGGCGACGATTCCGTAAATAGTGAATACTTGTCCTGTTTGTGCGTAGCGCCCCATTAAGATATAAGATTTGCCAAAGAGTTCTTGTAAAGCAATGACGGAATACAAGAAACTTGTATCCTTGATGACAGTAACAAACTGAGAAACGATCGCTGGTAAAACATTGCGAATGGCTTGAGGCAAAACAATATGATAAAGAATTTGCCAATTTGAAAAACCTTGAGAACGCGCCGCTTCAATTTGGCCTTTATCGACCCCATTTAAACCACCACGAATAATTTCCGCTAAAGCAGCGGTAGTAAACACAGTAAAACTCACAATTCCAGCAGGTGTGGATTTGATTTTGAAAATCAAAAAAATAACATAAATCCACAATAAGTTTGGAATATTACGCACCACTTCTACATAAATACTGGCAAGTAACTTCAGTGGTCCATGGGTTTGATTTCGCAAAACGGCTAGAATGGTGCCAAAAATCGTACTCAAAATAATTGAGACGAAGGAAATATAGAGCGTCAATTTTAAGCCGTTAAATAGAAATTGAAAATTATTTGCTGTCAGTAATTGACGCATTTCTTCTGAAAAAGGCATCTGTTTTCCTCCTATCTACTATATGCTTTCTTATTTTTTTCTTCCATTTTTCTAGCCAAATTCGCTAATGGGAAGCAAAGAATGAAATATAAGAAACCAGCAAGCGCAAAGGCGGGAATATAGTTCAAGTTGACAGACGACCAACTATTGGCAGCAAACATTACGTCTGCGCCAGAAATAATAGCAACTGTTGACGTATTTTTAATTAGGTTCACTACTTGATTGGTTAAAGGCGGTAACATAATCCGCCATGCTTGTGGTAAAATCACATACCGCATCGTTTGACCATACGTTAATCCTTGGGAGTAAGCCGCTTCAAATTGCCCTCTTGGGACAGCTCCGATTCCTGAGCGAACCACTTCAGAAATGTAGGCGCCATGATAGAAGCCTACACACAGAATGGCAATCGTAGTAATAGAAAATGAAAGCAGCGGGCTTAGCAGAGGAAAACCATAATAGACTACGATAAATTGAATCAACAAAGGTGTGTTTTGAAAAAATTCTACATAGACACGACTAATTGCGTGTAAAAGTTTACTTTTGGTCGCTGATAAACTGCCAAAGAAAATGCCTAAAGCAAAGGCAACTAAGATCGCTCCTAAAGAAAGCAGAATAGTATAGAGAAATGCCTGACCAAAAATTCGCCAATCTTGAAATAAAGCTTCCCAACGATATAAGGCAAATGGCCCTTCTTCAAGCCAGGAAATATTGGCTAACAAAAACATAAAAATCCCTCCTAAAATTTTTGATTCTTCAAGTCTTAGGAATGATTAATTTTTTAAGCCCCAGTCTTGATAAATTTTTTCTAGTGTGCCGTCTTTCTCCCATTTTTCAATTAAACCATTTAGATAATCATTTAATTCAGTATTTGCTTTCTTTGTAGTAATTCCATATTCTTGTGGCGAAAAACCATCTTTTAAAATTTCTGTCTTGCCATCCACATAGCCAGATAGGATTGATTTATCCACTGAAAATGCATCAATTCGTTTAGAAGTTAACGCTGTTTTTAATTCTGGATAGGAACCTAATTCTTGATAAGTAAATTTGATTCCTTCCTCTTGCGCTTTTTTCTCTAAGTTTTCTTTTGTCGTAGCAGATTGTGCAACGCCGATTGTTTTTCCGTCTAAATCTTTCATACTTGAGAAGTTATCCTCTTTGCGCACAAGGAAACCAATCTCATCTGTATAATAAGGAGTTGTAAAATTATAAGTCTTTTTACGTTCATCAGTAATTGTAAATGTAGCAATTACCATATCTAGTTCACCATTGTCTAAAAGGGGACCGCGCGTTTTCGCTGTCACGCCCACAAATTCCACATTCTCTTCGCTGCCGGTAATTTCTTTCGCAATCAAGCGTGCAATATCTGGTTCCATTCCTTCATTTTTGTTTGTATCAGGATTCATATAGCCAAAATTAGGAATGTCTTCTTTGACACCTACTTTAATTTTCCCCGCTTTTTTTAATTGTTCTACTGTGACCGTTTTGTTTGATGAAGCACTTTTGGAAGTTGAGTCATTGTTGCCGCTACCACAGCCCACAATGATGCCTGCTAATACAAGTAAGGAGAGTCCAGCCAGCCATTTATTTTGTTTTTTCATTCCTTCATTCCTCCAATTTTTTGTTTTTTATTCATTACCCGTTATGAATAATTTTACTTAGAAATTCTTTTGCACGAGGGTTTTCAGTGCTTGTAAAGAAATGTTCAGGCGTTCCTTGTTCAATAATCTGTCCTTGGTCCATGAAGATTACACGGTCAGCCACTTGACGAGCAAAGCCCATCTCATGTGTGACACAAACCATGGTAATATTTTGTTTGGAAAGATCGACCATTACATCTAAAACTTCTTGAATCATTTCTGGATCAAGTGCCGAAGTCGGTTCATCAAAAAGGATAATCTCAGGATGCATATTTAAGGCACGAGCAATAGCGACCCGCTGTTGCTGCCCGCCAGAAAGCTGCGAAGGATAAGCAGAAGCTTTATCAGCCAAACCGACTCGTTCTAAATACTCCATGCCAGTACGAACCGCTTCGTCTTTGGAAACGCCCATCACTTTAATCGGTGCTAACGTTAAATTATCAATAATCGTTTTATGAGCATATAAGTTAAAATTTTGAAAGACCATGGCAACTTTCTGGCGAACCTTTTGAATCGGTGCTTTCGGTTTGGTGATGTCAATGTTATCAATTACGACGGAACCATCATTGACTTTTTCCAATTGGTTCATACACCGAATTAATGTACTTTTGCCAGAGCCAGAGGGTCCGATAATGACAATTTTTTCTCCTTGTTCTACATTCAAAGTAATATCTTTTAAAACGTGATGCTCCCCAAAATACTTATTTACATGTTCTAAAGAAATCATAGGCAGTCTCCTTTGCAATCATTTGGCAGAAAAGATAACAGAGGATTCGGTGAGAAACATGTTATTTAAATTAAATTAACCAAATGCATTTCTAATTGTATTCTCAATGTTAGGAATTATAACATACAAAAAAATGAATTACTAGTTTTTTAATCGAAAAAGATTTCCTTCAAAAAAAGAAATAAATGAGAGCAAAACAGGAAAAATTGACAATAGTCCTTAAAAAGTAGAAAATAAAGGCAGTGAATAAAAGGCAAAGGTAGGATGAGAATGAGCAATCAAGAAGCCATTGGATTAATTGATTCTGGCGTTGGTGGATTAACTGTTTTAAAGGAAGCGCTAAAACAATTACCAAATGAACGATTAATTTATTTAGGAGATACAGCCCGTTGCCCATATGGTCCACGACCAGCCGAACAAGTCGTTCAGTTTACTTGGGAAATGGCCGATTTTTTATTGAAAAAACGAATAAAAATGCTAGTAATCGCATGTAATACCGCAACGGCTGTCGCATTAGAAGAAATTAAAGCTGCCTTGCCAATTCCAGTTGTCGGTGTTATTTTACCTGGCGCACGAGCAGCCGTTAAAGTCACAAAAAATAACAAAATTGGTGTCATAGGTACGTTAGGGACAATCAAAAGTGCTTCCTATGAAATCGCCATTAAAAGTAAGGCGCCAGCAATTGAGGTGACTAGTTTAGCTTGCCCTAAATTTGTCCCCATTGTTGAAAGTAATCAATATCGTTCTTCCGTAGCAAAAAAAATTGTGGCAGAAACACTTCAAGCACTACAATTAAAAGGACTTGATACGTTGATTTTAGGTTGTACCCATTACCCGTTGTTACGTCCGGTGATTCAAAATGTGATGGGGAGTCATGTGACATTAATTGACTCAGGAGCCGAAACAGTTGGTGAAGTTAGCATGCTTCTCGATTATTTTGACATTGCCCATACGCCTGAAGCGCCTACACAGACCCATGAATTTTATACAACTGGTTCTGCAAAAATGTTTGAAGAGATTGCAAGCAGTTGGCTTGGTATAGAGAACTTAAAAGCACAACAGATTCACTTAGGAGGAAACGAAAATGATTAGACATGATAGTCGTGCACCAAAAGAATTGCGAAAGATCACTATTGAAACCAATGTTTTTAAACATCCAGAAGGTTCGGTGGTTATTTCGTTTGGTGATACAAAAGTAATTTGCTCAGCCACTGTCGAAGAAAAGGTTCCCCCATTTTTAAGAGGCGCGGGAACAGGTTGGGTAGCAGCTGAATATAGCATGCTCCCTCGCGCGACGAACACAAGAAATATTCGGGAAAGTGCGAAAGGAAAATTAACAGGGCGAACAATGGAGATCCAACGTTTGATTGGGCGGTCATTGCGAGCTGTTGTTGACTTAGAAAAGTTAGGGGAACGGAGCATTGTTGTCGATTGTGATGTGATTCAAGCAGATGGGGGAACCCGTACAGCTAGTATTACAGGCGCTTTTGTTGCTCTACGCTTAGCAGTCAATCATTTATTGATGACTGGTGCGCTAGCGGAAGACCCAATTAAAGAGCATTTAGCTGCTGTCAGCGTGGGTATTTTACCCGATGGTTATTGTGTGCTGGACTTAGATTACGCAGAGGACTCGAATGCTGCAGTGGATATGAACATCGTGATGACCGAGTCTGGTGAATTTGTGGAAATTCAAGGAACGGGTGAAGAAGCTACCTTCTCAGGAGATGAGTTAAATGCCATGCTCTTTTATGGAAAAACAGGGATTGAGGAATTAATTGCGTATCAGAAAGAAGCGCTTTATGCTTTAGCCTCTGAAGAAGTCCCTTCGCAAGATTCAGAAGAGAAAGTGATTGTCATTGCAACTAGAAATCCTGGTAAAGCGAAAGAGTTTAGTTCAATTTTTGGTGAAAAAGGATATACGGTTAAGACGTTATTAGATTATCCGAATTTGCCAGATGTAGAAGAAACTGGTCGAACATTTGAAGAAAATGCTCGTCTAAAAGCTGAAACAATTGCAGAAATTTTACAGAAACCAGTATTAGCAGATGATTCAGGATTAATTGTTGATGCGTTAGGGGGAATGCCGGGAATCTATTCTGCTCGTTTTGCTGGTGAACCAACTAACGATGCTTCAAATAATGCGAAACTATTGCATGAGTTAACGGGCGTGCCAAAAGAAAAAAGACAAGCGCGTTTCCATTGTACATTGGTTTTTGCTGAACCAAAGAAAGAAAGTCTGGTGGTCGAAGCTGAATGGCCCGGAGAAGTCGGCACGATTCCTCGTGGTGAAGGAGGCTTTGGGTACGATTCACTTTTCTATGTCCCAGAGCTTGGTAAGACGGCAGCTGAATTGTCTGGAGAAGAGAAAAATAAAGTTAGTCATCGTGGACAAGCAGTGGCAAAATTAAAAGAACAATGGGAAGAATGGCTAAAAAAATAGGAGTTGAAACGTATGAAAATCTTGGTAGTAAGCGATAATCATGGCGACCGTGACTGTTTAGTTGACTTAGTGAATCATTATGAAGGACAAGTCGATGCACTCTTTCACTGTGGTGATTCTGAATTAGAACCGACAGATGAACTTTGGCAGAAATTAATTGTAGTCCAAGGAAATTGTGATTTTTATGATGAATTTCCCAAAACTGTGACTAAAAAAGTGGGGGATCAAGTTATTTATATGACACATGGTCATTTGGCCAATGTTAGAATGGGGCTCACGACACTTGCTTTACAAGCGGAAGAAGCAGGAGCGACAATTGCCTTATTTGGTCACACTCATGTACTGGGCGCAGAGCGACACAATAACATTCTCTTTGTTAATCCAGGAAGTATTCGTTTACCTCGTGGACCAGTTCAAGAGAAAACATATGCCATAATTGAAAGTACACCTGAACAATATCTCGTTCAGTACTATAACAAAGAGCACCAACCATTGGAACGATTAAAGGCAACGTTTACGAAGTAAGTGAATGTTAAGAAATAAGTGCTACTTTTTTATTTATCAGATTTTGAGCGTAGGACAAAAATCTCTTTTTGATTTTTGTCCTACGCTCTTTTTTTAGTCGACTTGGATAACCTTTAAGCCGGTCTTACGAAGTTCTGTAATTAAAGTTGATGAGCAATGTTTGTCTGTAATCAAACAATCAAAAGCGGTAATATCAGCAATTTTAAATTTAGATGTCAAGCCGATTTTTCGATGGTCCGCGACCAGAATTTTTACTTTTGTTGTTTGTTTTATCATAAGCTCATTAATTTTTGCTTCATTGAAAATTTTTGTAGTGACGCCATGTTCTAAACTGACCCCGCTACAGCCAATTACGCAAACATCGGCATGCGTTGCGGTGATTGTGTTAATGGCAATATCTCCTACCAGAACTTCTTTGGGAAAACGTAATTCGCCTCCGGTCAAAATATAATTGTATTGAGAAACATGAGGCTTGGTGGCAATTTTTAAATTATTCGTTACGATGGTCAGATGATCGGCCTTTAAATAATGGAGAATATTCAAAGCAGTGGAACTTGAATTAATGAAAACGGTATCATAATCACTTAGATAGCTACAAGCGACACGAGCAATGGCTTGTTTTAATAACTCCGGTCCTGATTGATCAAAGTCTTTCTGATTTTGGTCGTTGTAAATACAATACCCATATTTTCGAATGATGTCATTCTTAGTTTCTAAGACATTTAAATCACGACGAATTGTGCTTAAGGAAACATTTAAAGCATCTGCTAATTTATAGGTAGTCATTTGTTTGTTTTTTTGCAGTAGCGCGAGAATATTTTGTTGCCTTTTTTCAATGGTTTCTAATGAACTTTTCAAGTAATACAACCTCCTTTAGTTATTTTTTTGGACACGGTCCCCCATGAAATAGTATAACTCATAGGAAAACAAAACACGTAAAAGAATCATTAAAAGTGCAAACAATCATATAAAAGGGTTTTCATTGTGATTTTTTGCGGCTATGATTTTCTTATAAAGCATAACACAATCATTTGAGAAGAGGAGTGGTAGCATGAGCAAATCGATTCATGAAATTACAAAAGAAAGTTGGTTGAAGGCGACATTTCCAGAATGGGGCACTTATTTAAACGAAGAAATTAATCAGACAAATGTGCTTCAAGGAACGATTGCACTTTGGTGGCTTGGTTGTACAGGCATTTGGCTGAAAACGCATGAGAACACGAATATTTTATGTGATTTATGGTGTGGAACAGGAAAACAAACGCACGGGAACGGCTTGATGAAAAATGGCCATCAAATGATGCGCATGAGTGGTTGCCAAAAAATGCAACCTAATTTAAGAACACAACCTTTTGTGATTGATCCTTTTGAAATAAAAGAGGTAGATGCTTTAGTTGTCACACATATTCATTCAGACCATTTGGATATTCACACAGCTGCTGCTGTTCATCAAAATTGTCCTAAAGCTCTATTTATTGGTCCAAAAGAAGTAGTGAAAACATGGCAGCGTTGGGGTGTTCCAGCAGAAAAAACACGGGTTATAGAGCCTGGTCAAGAAATAAAAGTGAATGATGTGAATGTAGTGGCCTTGGAAGCTTTCGATCGAACCGCGCTAATTACTTCTGATAATCCTGAAAATACATTTAAAGGTAAAATGCCTCAGGACATGAATGAACTAGCTGTCAATTATCTATTTGAAACCTCAGGTGGTACGGTATATCACGCCGGAGACTCTCATTATTCTAACTTGTTTGCGAAACATGGTAATCAATATGCAATTGATGTTTGCTTAGGAGCATATGGCGAAAATCCTCGCGGTATCACAGATAAAATAACTTCTGTTGATATGTTGAGAATGGCAGAATCTTTAAATGCGAAAGTAGTCATTCCCGTTCATTATGATATTTGGTCTAATTTTATGGCGGATCCAAAAGAAATCATGGAAATTTGGAAATTTAAAAAAGATCGTTTACATTATCAATTTAAACCATATATTTGGCAAGTGGGTGGCAAATTTGTTTATCCAGATGACAAAGACAACTTAGAATTTAACTTTGATCGTGGCTTTGATGATGTTTTTGTTAAAGAAAATGATACACCATTTCCTTCATTCTTGTAAGAAAGGCTGGATGTACAATGTTAACTTATTTTTGGGAGCAAGAGCTTATTCATTACCCTGATAAAGAACCGGTTAGTTGGCAAGAGGCGATTCAGGAAAGTTGTTTGATTTTACTCCAAAAACACATCATCGATCAGAGTTATGTCGATGAGATTATTCAGTGTGTCGAAACGTTTGGACCTTATATCATCATTGCTCCTGAAGTAGCCATGCCACATTCATCAGAGGAAAGCGCAGGTGTTTTTGGAACGGCCATTTCTTTTACAAAATTTAAGCAAGCAGTCACTTTTACTGGCGATCAAGAAGCAAAAACAGCAACCTTATTTTTTACATTGGCAGCCCAAAATCCCGCCGAACATCTTGAAAATATTCAGCAATTGATGGATTTATTGATGACGGATGGCGTGATTGCTGACTTGTTAGAAACAAACACGCCAATGGATTTTAAAGAAGTTATGGAGAAATATCAATTATAGGGGGAAAAATCAATGGGGGAGTTCTTGTTAAATAGTTGGACTTATTTTGCTACGAACGTTTTAACACAGCCAGCATATTTGATTGGTTTCATCGTGTTATTAGGTTATCTCTTGTTACGGAGGCCCTTTTATGAATGTTTAGCAGGTTTTCTGAAAGCGACAGTTGGTTATTTTATTTTGAGTGTTGGTTCTGGTGGTTTGGTTAATAATTTTCGCCCTATTCTAGTAGGCTTGAAAGAGCGATTTAATTTACAGGCAATGGTTACCGATCCATATTTCGGGCAAAATGCAGTCGATGCAGGATTGATGAAAACCTTTGGACGAACCTTTGGTGATGTGATGATTTTGTTATTGATCGCATTTATTATGAATATTTTGTTGGTTCGTTTTCAAAAATATACAAAATTGAGAGCCGTTTTTACAACAGGGAATGTTCAGATTCAACAAGCAGCTACCGCTTTCTGGATTTTACTCTTTTGTTTTCCTAACTTAGGTAGAATCGAAGTACTAATTTTTATGGGCTTAATTCTTGGGTGTTATTGGGCAGTTGCTTCAAATTTAACGGTAGGGATTACGCAGGAATTAACAGAAGGTGCTGGTTTTGCGGTAGCCCATCAACAAATGTTTGGCATATTTATTTTTGCAAAATTAGCAGAATGGTTGAAAAAACGTGATCAAAAAAAACATCGTTCAGAGAAGGTCGATAAAAAATTGGAAGATATCGAATTACCAGGATTTCTATCCATTTTTAATGAAAATATGGTTGCTACGTCCATTTTGATGCTCTTTTTCTTTGGCATTATCTTGCTTGTTTTGGGACAAGATTATTTAATTCAAGCTAAATTTATGCAAGAAGGGCAGAGTTTCTTCTTTTATATCATGACCACTTCATTAAATTTTGCTGTCTATTTAGCTATCTTACAATTAGGCGTTAGAACCTTTGTTGACGAGTTGACGCAGTCATTCCAAGGGATTTCAAATACCATTTTACCAGGCGCTGTTCCTGGGATTGACGTAGCAGCGACTTTCGGGTTTGGTTCGCCCAACGCAGTAACAATTGGGTTTCTCTTTGGCGCATTAGGCCAGTTTTTAATGATTGGCTTACTGATTCTATTAAAGTCTCCGACAATCGTTATTGCGGGTTTTATCCCATTGTTTTTTGATAACGCTGTCATAGCTGTTTATGCAAATAATCGTGGTGGAGTAAAAGCTGCTTGTTTATTCCCCTTCCTTTCAGGTTTAATCCAAGTAAGTGGCTCAGCTTTATTTGCTACATGGATTGGATTATCTCAATATGGCGGTTATTTGGGCATGTTCGATTGGGCGACAGCTTGGCCGTTATTTACAATTATTATGAAAGTTCTAGGCTATGTTGGCGTAGCAGTGGTGGTGATTGGGTTACTAATAATTCCGCAACTTCAGTATCGGAAAAATCCAGAAGGTTACTTTATGATTGTCAATGATTATGAACAATATGCTAAAAAATTTCAAGAGAATTAAAGGAGGAATTTAAAATGAGAATACTTGTTTCCTGTGCCAATGGTTCTGGCACGAGTCTAATGATGATGCGGAGTGTTGAAAAAGCAATGAAAGAACTAGGCGTACCGATTACAAAAATTCATCATTGCGCCATTTCAGAAGGAAAAAGCTCTGCTAGCCAATACGACGTTGTTTTTACTCCAGTCAATTTTTTACAAATGTTTCAGCAAGCAGAAAAACGTGGAGTCACAGTGATTGGCATTAAAAATGTAATGTCTGCAAAAGAAATTCAAGAAAAATATATGGCTTCAGATCGTTATCAAAAATCTGAATAAAAGGATGGGAAAGATGAAAAGACCAAACTTACAAATCGCTTTAGATCATAATAGCTTAGAAGACGCTTTAGCAGATTGTATGAAAGTCGGAGAAATTGTCGATATTATCGAAGTTGGCACTATTTTGTGTTTACAAGAAGGCCAAAAAGCAATTCGTTGTTTAAAACGCATGTTTCCTAATAAAACGATTGTTGCTGATACAAAATGTGCTGATGCGGGCGGTACAGTTGCTCGTAATGTCGCACAAGCAGGCGCTGATTTCATGACGGTCATTTGTTGCGCCACCTTACCAACGATGGCTGCAGCTCAAAAAGAAGTCCGAGAATTACAAGTAGAACTATATGGAAATTGGACAATGCAACAAGCTCGACAATGGCGAGAATTAGGGATTAATCAGGTGATTTATCATCAAAGTAGAGATGCTCTTTTAGCTGGCGGCAGCTGGGGAGAAAAAGATTTGAATAAAGTTCAAGAACTAATTGACTTAGGTTTTGAAGTGTCCGTCACAGGTGGTTTAACTGTCGAAACGCTTGAACTGTTTCAAACAATGGCAGTTGCAACATTTATTGCGGGCCGTGGGATTACCGAATCAAAAAATCCTGAACAAGCAGCCAAAGATTTTCAAAAAAAAATCGATCAGATTTGGAAGTGATAAAATGGCACGAATTGGACTATATGAAAAAGCACTCCCGCAAAATTTAACTTGGGCGGAACGATTAACATGGGCCAAAAAGTTAGGATTTGATTTTTTAGAAATGTCAATTGATGAATCCGATGAACGTTTAGCACGATTGGCTTGGACACCAAGCCAGTTACAAGAATTTTCTCAATTAATGGTGAAAGAAGATTTTTTTATCCATTCTTTGTGCTTAAGTGGTCATCGGCGGTTCCCTTTAGGCTCTTTAAATAAAGAAACACGTGAAAAAGGACGGAAAATTTTATCTCAAGCGATTCGTTTGGCTCATCAATTAAACATACGGGTAATTCAAATAGCTGGCTATGACGTCTTTTACGAAGAAAAAACTGCCGAAACAAGGGAATTTTTTCTTCAAGGTCTGAAAAAGGGCGTTGAGGAAGCTGCACAATACGGTGTCATTCTGGCTGTTGAGATTATGGATGACCCTTTTATGAATAGCATACAAAAATTTCTAGAAATTAAGGAACAAATTCCGTCTCCTTTTTTGCATGTTTATCCTGATTTAGGTAATTTGTCTGCTTGGCCGGAAAATAATCCGGCGGTTGAGCTTGAAAAGGGAATTGCTGAAATCGCTGCTATTCACTTAAAAGATACCTTCGCTGTAACAGACACATTTGAAGGGAAGTTTCGGGAAGTTACTTTTGGAGAAGGCTGTGTTGATTTTACAGGCTTATTGAAAACACTCAAGCGGTTAAACTATAGTGGTCCTTTTTTAATTGAAATGTGGAATGAAACGGATTTGAATTTTCAAGAAAAAATTCAAGCCGCGCAGCAGTATCTCTATCCCAAATTAGCAGAGGTGGGTTATTATGAACAATAAAGCGATCATCCAAGCAATGAAACAACGTGTTTATGAAGCGAATCTGGCTTTGCCAAAACTGGGCTTAGTCAAATTAACGTGGGGCAATGTTAGTGAAATCAATCGGTCATTAGGGATTATCGTAATTAAACCAAGCGGCGTCAAGTATCAAGAAATGTCCAAGGAACAGATGGTAGTGACTGATTTAAACGGACAACTATTGGAAACCAATGCATTAAAGCCGTCTTCTGATTTACCCACGCATCTTTATCTTTATCAAAAAATGCCAGAAATTGGAGCGATTGCGCACACGCACTCCCTGAATAGTGTTACGTGGGCTCAAACAGGGCGAGCCTTACCTCCTTACGGTACCACCCATGCGGATGCTTTTTATGGCGCTGTACCTTGCACAAGAGCGCTCTCTGAAAGTGAAATTAAAGAAAACTATGAAGAAGAGACTGGCAAAGTCATTGTTGAAACATTTCATGAACAAGAACTAGATCCTTTAGCAATTCCAGGAGTGCTAGTTTATGGACATGGCCCATTTACTTGGGGAATGACTCCGGAAAAAGCAGTTGAAAACAGCTTGATTTTAGATGAAATCTGTTCAATGGCCCGTTTGACGGAAATAATTAATCCAGCTGTTGAACCAATTGATCATTTTTTATTGGATAAACACTATCTTAGAAAACATGGGATTTCCGCTTATTATGGTCAGTGATAGCTGTGATGAAACGTGTGAAAAAGAAGGATAATTGACTGATTAATTGGTCTTTTATAAAAACTTAGTTGTCTGTTATGGGACAACTAAGTTTTTATTTTTTTAAGAAAGCGTTCTCTTTTTTTGGAGAGAATAGAACAAAACGTTAATTTTCGTTTGTTAAGTTATGAAGAATTTGCGAATTCCAAGACTTTTTCCGCAGAATTAGGTACAATAAGTTACGTGTTAAAGAATTAGAAATGGAGGCAACCCAATCATGATAGGGACTGCTGTAAAAGAATTATTATTAGAAAAACAAGAAACATTTTTAGTACCCGCCGAAAATGTCGCCAACGTAATGTGTTTAAATCCATTAAGTCACGCGGCATTAGTCTTATCGCAAGTTCGCTATTCCAAGATTCCTGTGTTAGATAAGGGAGATCGCTTTGTTGGCTTAATTGGCTTGACAGACGTTGTAGATAAAATGTTTGATTTGACTTCAGTGGATTTTGAAAAATTGAATGAATTTACTGTGGCCGATGTAATGGAAGTCAATGTTCCTGTAATTGGTGAATCGTGGGATTTAGAAGAAGTGTTACATTTATTAGTAGATGCTTCTTTTTTACCAGTGGTTGATGATAATCAACGCTTTAAAGGTATCATTACACGCAAAGAAATTTTAAAAGCGGTCAATCATATGGCGCATGAATTAGAAAAACATCATCTTGTTCTGCCTAAATCAGAAGAAGAAATGAAAGTAATTTAAATAAAACGCAAGAAACTCTTTACTTTTTTCTCATAAATGCGTTATTCTGTATGATAACACGAAGTAAAGGAGTGCTGTGATTGGACGCATATGAGATTATTCAGTATATTGGCGATGCCAAAAAGCAAACGCCTGTTAAAGTAACACTGAAAGGGCAATTAAAAGAAGTCACGTTTCCGGAAACAATTAAGGTCTTTAATAATTGTAAAACTGGGACATTGTTTGGCGATTGGGCTGACGTAAAACCTTTTTTAGAAGCAAACAAAGAAAAAATTGAGGATTATGTTGTAGAAAACGATGCACGTAACTCAGCAATTCCTTTTCTTGATCTGAAAGACATTAATGCTCGGATTGAACCAGGTGCTTTGATTCGCGAAAAAGTTGAAATTGGCGATCAAGCGGTGATTATGATGGGGGCTATTCTAAATATTGGCGCCGTCGTTGGTGCAGGGACTATGATTGATATGGGCGCTGTTTTGGGCGGTCGTGCAACTGTAGGGAAGCATTGTCATATTGGTGCAGGAACGGTTTTAGCTGGTGTCATTGAACCACCAAGTGCCGCACCTGTGGTTATTGAAAACGAGGTTGTCATTGGAGCGAATGCGGTCGTACTAGAAGGGGTTCGTGTTGGTGAAGGTGCCGTTGTGGCTGCTGGGGCAGTAGTTGTGGAAGACGTTCCAGCGCATACCGTTGTTGCAGGCGTGCCAGCAAAAGTAATTAAACAAATTGATGATAAAACCAAGAGTAAAACAGAGATTTTAGAAGAATTACGTAAACTCTAAAAATAAATTAGTCAGTCGCGATGAAGAAACTTCTTCATGGCGGCTTTCGATTACCCAAAAAATGAAGGAGTGGCTTTTGTGGAGCAAGAAGAATTAATTGCGATTAGACGGCAACTACATCAAATACCTGAAATCGGTTTAGAAGAAAAGGAAACACAAGCCTTTTTACTTAATGAAATTGATAAAATGAAGCAACCTTATCTGCAAGTTCGAACATGGCAAACTGGGATTTTAGTCTTCATAGAAGGCAAAAATCCTCAGAAAACCATCGGCTGGCGTGCTGATATTGATGGTTTACCTATTCAAGAGGAAGTGGTTTCTGCTTTTCAATCAAAACGACCAGGGTTTATGCATGCCTGTGGGCACGATTTTCACATGACAATCGGTTTAGGGGTTTTGAAAGAATTAAGTCAACAGCAACCAGACAATAACTTTTTATTTTTATTTCAACCTGCTGAAGAAAATGAAGCAGGGGGGATGTTGATGTATGAAGACCATGCGTTTGGTGAGTGGTTACCTGATGAATTTTATGCGCTTCATGTTAATCCTGATTTGCCAGTCGGAACTATTAGTACCAGAGTAGGGACATTGTTTGCTGCCACTTGTGAAGTGAACATTACCTTAAAAGGAAAAGGTGGACATGCGGCTTTTCCGCATCAAGCGAATGATATGGTCTTAGCGGCCACCAATTTAATTCAGCAAGCGCAAACGATCGTTAGTCGAAATGTTGATCCTGTGGTTGGGGCAGTCGTTACTTTTGGGACTTTTCATGCAGGGACTGCCTGCAATGTGATTGCCGAAGAAGCAACTTTATCTGGTACAATTCGCACATTGACAGCAGAAACTAATGAACAAACGCAGCGAAGAATTCGCGAAATTAGTGAAGGTATTGCACAATCTTTTCAATGTGAAGTAACTGTTCATCTTGATCAAAAAGGGTATTTACCTGTAGTGAATGAGCCAGCATGTACCACGAATTTGATTGAATACATGAGCAAACAAGCAACAGTTCAATTTCAACAAGCACCGGTTGCAATGACAGGTGAAGATTTTGGCTATCTATTGTCTAAAGTCCCAGGCACGATGTTTTGGTTAGGCGTGGCAAGTCCTTATAGCCTTCATTCTGCCAAGTTTGAACCCAACGAAGAGGCGTTATTGTTTGGAGTGAAGGCAGTTAGTGGGTTTTTAAAATCATTGGACAATTAGAAAAACAGCCACCAGATAACTAATAAGTATCTGGTGGCTGTTTTTTATTTTGCAATAATGGGCGTATTGGGAATCGTAAAGCCGGCCTCTGTTAATGCTTTGATATATTGAGCTAGAAATTCTTCTTTGACCGCAAATTGTTTGCCGTTTAGTACATACATGGTCGTTCGCACCGCAAAGTTGCCATTGCCTAAATCGACCATACCAAAAATATCTGGCCCAGTTTGAATACTTTCGATATACTTTTCTTTTAACGTTTCATTGACTTCTGTAATCACTTCACAAATTTTTTCATAACCTTCTTCAGGATTGATGCGGACATCAATTAACACTTGCATATTGGCACGAGACAGGTTACTGATTGTGGTGATGTTTCGGTTTGGAATAAAATGAACAGTTCCATCAACCGCTTTAATTTGAGTGGTTCGTAATCCGACAGAAGTAACTGTTCCTTCAATATTTAACGCCAATAAGCGAATATAATCGCCTACATCCATTTGTTGTTCTAAAATAATGAAAAATCCGGTAATTAAGTCATTCATGAATCCTTGAGCCCCTAAACCAATGGCAACACCGGCAATTCCCGCTCCGGCTAATAATGAGCCAACAGGCACACCGACAATGGTCAAAAGAGAATAGATGAAGAAAAAGAACAGCGTATATTGAAATGCATTAATAATTAAAGTGTGTAACGTTTTTAAACGGCTTTCACTAAAATGTTGCTTTTTACTATAATTTGCATAGGTGCGATCAATTAAATATTTCCCGATTCGCTGAATAATAAAAAATAGAAAAATTAAAAATAAAATTGATAAACTTTTTTCAATTAAGGTAGCGACAATGGCATCCCAATTAATATTGTTCCAAAAGCGTTGTAGCGCGCTCACTTTTTTTACGGTCGCTTCTGCTAAATCAGGAGCAGAAGAATCGACTGTTTCAGTACTGGCTAAACCAAGTATCAACATAAAAATCCAACTTTCTCTAAAATTTCTTCTTTTAGTATACTAAATCTCTCGGCGAAAGGGGAAGAAAATAGAAAGTTTTTTTAAAGACTTAACATGTTTTTTTAGGAATGTTATAATTTTGTAAATAAATAATATATTTTATAATTTTGTTAAAGGTTGTGAGTGCTGCGTGAAAGTTTCAATTGAATGGGCAAAAAATGATTTACTTTCTAAATTACCTGTAACAATTTTTATTGATGAGCGATGTGCTACTCGCTTGACGGCTGACAAGCGACGAACATTCATCTTCCATAATCCAGTCGCTTTACGATTAGGGAGTCGTTTTTTTAGTAGTCAGATAATCGAAATTGCGGAATCATGTACATTGAAAGTTTCCTTTAATTGGTCCTGTGTTTATCTCTTTTGTATCTGGTTACTTGCAGTTAAACTGTGGATTGGAAGCGTTAGCGGTCGAACAATTGTAGTTGTGGCACTAATCGGAGTGCTGACTTATTGGCGTCGTTATTTATTAAAAATAAAGAAAATGACCTGACAAGTCGTGATTGTTTCGTGAAAGAAGAATGCGTAGTATACTAAAAGTAATGAAAATGAAGGGACTGAAGAAACACATGACTTTGGATAAAACAAAAAAATTAGCAAACGGCAATGAAATGCCACGCCTAGGTTTAGGTGTTTGGCGTGTAGAAGATGGCTCAGAAGCAACAAATTCAGTAAAATGGGCTTTAAAAGCGGGTTATCGCTTGATTGATACGGCAGCCGTTTATAAAAACGAAGTAGGGGTGGGCGAAGGCATTCGTCAATCGGGTATTCCCCGCGAAGAAATTTTCGTGACGACGAAATTATGGAATGAAGATCAAGGCTATGAAAATGCGATTAAAGCGTTTGATAAAAGCTTAGAAAAATTAGGGTTAGACTATGTTGATTTATATTTAATTCACTGGCCTGTTGCTGGTAAATATAAAGAATCATGGAAAGCATTAGAAGAAATTTACGCAAGTGGTCGTGCCAAAGCAATTGGCGTTTCCAATTTTCATCAACATCATTTGGAAGATTTATTAACAGAAGCAAATGTTGTGCCAATGGTGGATCAAATTGAATTACATCCTACGTTAACACAAGAACCGCTACGAAAATATTTAGCCGAAAATAAGATTGCCGTGGAGGCTTGGTCTCCTCTAGGACAAGGTAATTTATTATCTGAACCAGTACTAGTGAAAATTGGTGAAAAATATGGTAAATCAGCGGCCCAAGTGATTATTCGTTGGCACTTACAAAATGATATTATCGTGATTCCCAAATCTGTTCACGAAAAAAGAATTCAGGAAAATTTTGCTGTCTTTGATTTTGAATTAACGCCAGAAGAAATAACCGCAATTAATCAGTTAAATAAGGATCATCGTTTTGGTGCAGATCCAGATAATTTTGATTTTTAAGTATGATAGCAAGCAAAAACGGAGGGGCGAAAGACGTCCCTCCGTTTTTACTATAATTTTTGAACAAAGTAGTTAAAGAGTGCTTGGGATTTGGCATCACGTGCGTACATTAGTTCAGGATGCCATTGAACAGCTAATAAAGGCTGCTGTTCATTTGTTGATTCCACTGCTTCTGCAAGGCCATCAGAGGACCAAGCAGTAACGCGTAAATCTTTTCCTAAAGTATGTAGTGCTTGGTGATGGTACGAGTTGACTTGACCAGTTGTACCATATATGTTTGATAATTGACTGTCTGGTTCAACATCAATACGATGCGTCGCAAAGATTGGTTGAGTGGGTTGTTGTCCGTGCTTAACTGACCATTGAGGATACATCGATAAATCTTGATATAATGTGCCACCTAAAGCAACATTGACTAATTGCATTCCACGGCAAACCGCAAAAATAGGTTTGTTTTGTTTTAAGGCTTCTTCAATTAGGGCTAACTCAAACTCGTCACGATCACGATTCGTTTCTTCTAATTTTATATGGGGTTCTTGTCCGTAAAATTCAGGGGCAACATCTTGACCGCCTGCTAAAAGTAGTTTATCAATTTGTTGTATATACGTAGCGGCTAATTCTTTGGGGCCAATTGGCAAAACGAGAGGAACGCCACCTGCGGCTTGAACAGCGCTAACAAAACCTTGTGGGGTGTAAGTCACTTGGTTACCGTGAAACACTTCAGCTGCCTGCAAAAGTTGATTGCCAGCGATTCCAATAATTTTTTTTGTCATAATAACATCACATCCTCAATAAATTCATACGTTCTATTGTAGCACTTTTTTTGAAAAAAGTGTTTGAGAAGAAGTCGAGACAAGTTTTGTCTCGGACAGCTCTCAAACACAAAAAGCTCAGTAAGTGAACAAGTGAAACTTTTTAACGTTCACGAATGACTTCGATTTTATAACCATCTGGGTCGACAACAAAGTAATAAGATGGTGCAGTTCCAGGTAAGCCTTTTAAGTCAGTAACAGTTAAGCCAGCCGCTTGATGTTTTTCGTGTAATCCTTCTAAATCATCTGTACTGATGGCGATATGACCATAACCGTTTCCTAAATCGTATGCTTCATGATCATAATTATAAGTTAGTTCTAGTTCGTAGTCGTCTCCTGGTAAAGTTAGATAAACCAAAGTAAATTTATTTTCTGGAAAATCACGACGGCGACTTTCTTCAAAATTGAAGGCTTTTTGATAGAAATCTAATGATGCCTCTAAATCTTTTACACGCACACATGTATGAGCCATTTTCATAGTTAAAAACTCCCTTTCAAACTTAATTATATTTCCAACGTTAATAGTAGCATAGATAAACGTGAAATGTAGAGAAAAACGCTTGGTTTCTGACTTGTTCTAAAGGAATTTCTCAGGTAAAATAGATTAAAAGAGAAGAGGTGCGCCAATGAAAACGCCAACGTTTGGAAAAAGAGAAGAGACATTGACCTATCAAACAAGATATGCTGCATACATTATTGTTTCAAAGCCAGAAAATAACACAATGGTTCTGGTACAAGCGCCAAATGGAGCTTATTTTTTACCAGGAGGCGAAATTGAAGGCACCGAAACGAAAGAAGAAGCGATCCATCGAGAAGTGCTAGAAGAATTGGGAATTAGTGTAGAAATTGGCTGTTATTTAGGGGAAGCTGATGAATATTTTTATTCGAACCATCGCCAAACTGCCTATTATAATCCTGGCTATTTTTATGTAGCGAATACTTGGCGGCAACTTAGCGAACCCTTAGAAAGGACCAATACTTTACACTGGGTTGCACCAGAAGAAGCAGTCCGTTTATTAAAAAGAGGAAGCCACCGCTGGGCCGTTGAAAAATGGCTAGCGGCATCATCATAAAATAACGAATAACCCTCAATCTATGTTGGTTAGATTGAGGGTTATTGTTATTGAAAAGAATGTTCAAATTAAAACCATTTTTTCAATAATTTGAGCGACACCATCTTCGTCATTACTAGTGGTATGCACATCGGCAATTGTTTTAACATTTTCTGTCGCATTGCCCATCGCAACACCAATCCCAGCGTAATCAATCATGGATAAGTCATTTTCATTGTCACCAATGGCCATCACTTCGTCTTTATTTAAGCCTGAATGGTCTGCCAATTTTGCTAGAGCATTGCCTTTGCTAGCATTTTTATTCATGATTTCATAGTAAAAAGGCGTACTTTTAACAGTCGTATATTTTTCGGTAAAATGTAATGGTAATTTTGCAATGGCAGGATCTAAAACTTCCGGCTCATCAATCATCATCATTTTAATAATGTTCATCTCTGGTGTCATTTCATCCACCGTACGATATTTCAAAGGCATGTTCACTAAAGATGCTTCGTGAATCGTATATTTACCAATATTGCGATTGGCAGTGTAAATAGCGGAATCATCAATTGTGTGCAAGTGAGCGCCGACTTTACGAGAATACATTTCAATTTCTAAAAAATCCTCATAACTCAAGGTATAGCGTGAAATAATCGTATTATCTTTGGTTGCTTGGACAAGCGAACCGTTGTAGGTAATCACGAAATCATTTTCACCATATAAGGCTAATTCATCCAATTGTTCTTTCACGCCTGGCAAAGGACGGCCTGTACATAAAACAATACGAACGCCTTGCTCATTTGCTTTTTGGAGCGCTTCTTTGACCCGTGGGGTAATCTTGTGTTGTGAATTTAGCAATGTTCCGTCGATATCAATAGCAACTAACTTAATTGACATAGAATCCTCCTAGAAAACCTATTTTTTTAAAACTAACGCACCATTATGAATGTAACTTGAAAACTCACGATACGTCTCATCAAATAAATCGTAATGTTTTTTATTTCCTTGGTCAAGCATTTCTTTAGGGAAATAGAAACGTTCATCTCCTTGACTTTGACCAGCAAGTGCTGCAACTAGGGGACTGACCGTTGCCAATTCCACTAATGAGCCATCTTTTTGCATCAATTCAATTTGTGTACGATGACGGTCTTTATTTGGACGATAAAAATCGTAAGGTAAATCATAGCTTGAATTAATGGCAGTATAATATTTAGGGTTGAAACCAACTTTTTCAATCAATTCCCTTAAATAAGCAATCGTTGCTGCGCTCTCTTTTTCGTTCGTAAAGGTGGCTGACTTCAGAGGCTTACGCATAAGAAAACGTTTGGCTAAATCACCTAGAATTGAATCAGGCACATCCATCCATTGTGTAAAGTACGTAGAGAGGACGCCATCATCTAATTTTAAATATTCTTGTAAGGTGAAGTCCCCTTTAAAGAATGGTACAAGCAGAGAGGCTTGTAAATCATAGTCAAATTCAGGGTTTTCAAATAATTCTTTCGCCCGATGCAATAAATGATCAAGAATCACTTCCATCCCACGAGAAACAGGATGGAAATAGACTTGGACATACATTTGGTAACGACTAACGATATAGTCTTCCACCGCATGCATCCCATTCATAGCAAAGGCAATGCCTCCTTTGTAGGGTCGAATCACACGTAAGATTCTAGTTAAATCGAAGGTTCCGTATTCCGTCCCTGTAAAGTATGCATCACGTAACAGATAGTCCATGCGATCGGCATCAATTTGACTAGAAATCATTTGCACCACTTGAGGATTTGGGTATTGTTTAGTAATAACGCTGGCGACTTTTTCAGGAAAATCTGCCGAAACACGGTTTAAAATTTGATAGACTTCCGTTTCTGGTGAGGTGATGATTTGGACCGTGATTGCTTCATGGTTTGTATCAAAAATATGCTCGAATGTATGTGAATAAGGACCATGACCGACATCATGTAATAAAGCTGCGCAAAGTGTAATCAGGCGCTCGTCGTCATTCCAGCCATTTTCACCTAATCGTTCCACAGAGTAGTTACGTTGGAAAATCTCACAAATCCGACGTGTAATTTCGTAAACACCCAAAGAATGGGAAAAACGACTATGTTCGGCACCGTGAAACGTAAAAGAAGAAGTACCTAGTTGCTTAATGCGACGTAATCGTTGCACTTCAGCAGAATTAATAAGGTCTAAAATCACTTGATGTTGGACATGAATATAATTATGGACGGGATCACGGAAAACTTTTTCGATTGGTAATCGTTGCTCTTTATACGGAATCGTCATACGATCTCTCCTTTAATTAAGGCGTTTCGTTGCGCCATTTTTTTCAGCTGGACAGTTAAATTTGTTTGGAACCATTCCGAGGTTATAATTGGTTCGGTTAAGTTTGGATCAATAGATTTTTCAAATTGTTGAGGTAATGCTTCGATTAAACGGGTTTTTACGGCGTCTATTGTTAATGGAGTCTCAATCAGGGTTTCTAAATTTGCCATCACTGCTGGATCAACGGGTGGATAGCCGTTTTCACCAAATTGTTCTTGTAACCCAGCAAGGTAAAAGTCTCGAACCACTTCTCCACGAGCAAGTTGATTGCCGTTAACGCTGATGTAAATCATGACAGAAATACCGTCTTTGACGCGCCGTTGGGCAATCCCAGCAAACTTTTGACCGCCAATACTTAAATCATAAGTACCGGGACAATAGGATGTAGTAATTTCAAAGGCGTCAATCTCTTTCTCTGGAAAACTCTGACGGAGCCAAGCCCACATTAATTCATAAGCCGCATCGATACTTAATTTGTGTTCAGAATTATTTGGTAAAATAAGTGAAACATTTAAAATACCCGAATCGGCAATCACACCTAAACCGCCGGCATTGCGAACGACTACAGAATAATCGTTTTCTTGCAGAGAAGCGATGCCTTCTTTTAGATGTGGTACACGGGTATCTTTCATGCCAAGAATCATTGCTTGATCCAATTGCCAGAAATGAATGATTGGTTGGTGCTGCATTCCTGAAAAAGTAGTTAAAACATCGGTCAAGGCAAAAGGTAAAAAATAGTCACTGTTTGTTAAACAACCTGAATCAAGGAGCATAAATGATTCGGTGTGAAGGGGAAAAGTTGTGCTCATAAAAAACGTCCTGTCTATTTATAATTACGTCATTTAATACGTTTATTTTCTTACTCTCTCTTATATTATATACAAAAAACGCAAAAAAGCATGTTATATAAACGAATTCTGAAGGAATTCTCTAAAATAGTAAACGGTTTTCTTATTAAATAGATGAAACAAATGCTTGCAACCCGTGAAAAGAGCTTATACAATAAGAAAAGGTACATAAGCAAGGAAAAATTGACTTTAGTTGACAAATACATTGAAAAAGTCAACAATAAGAAAGTTATATTTTGGAAAAGGAGTGACCATTATGGATTTATCAACAGGCGTTCCTGTATCGATTCAACTAAAAACGATTGTCCAACAAGGCAACGAACAAAAAGATTTTTTCTTTGACTTAGAAGGTCAATTAGTAAAAATGGGTGATACATTATACATTCGTTACAAAGAAGAATTATTAGAGGATACAGAGCCAACCCCCGTAACCATTAAAATTGAACCAGACGGGCATGTTCAGCTGATTCGTGCCGGTGAATTACGGATGCGTTTAAGATTTGGCTATCAGGAAAAATTAGATACAAGTTATCGAACCCCTTATGGCTTGCTACAGATTAGTACGTTTACACATAATTTGCGTGTTAGTTTAAAAGATCAACCAATGTCTGGTAAGATTTTAGTTGATTATGATTTATACTCTCAAACAGAGCGAATCGGAGAATATCATTTAGAATTAGAATTTACTGCATAAATATTGCAGAATAGAATTGATTTTTTTTCAATGTTTTTGTATGATAAGGAGTAGACTGTGAAAGGACGTGTACCTCTTGGAAATTAATGTATTTGAAGGGTTAAACAAAAAAGAATTATCCATGATTGAAGTAGCACACGCTATTTTAGAACAACATGCAGATGTAATGGATTTTTCTGATTTAGTTAACCAAATCCAAAATTATCTTGGCAAGTCTGATAGTGAAATTCGTGACCAATTAGCACAATTTTATACAGATTTAAACATCGACGGTAGCTTTATCTCATTGGGAGACAATCGTTGGGGCTTACGTTCATGGTATCCAATCGATTCAATCGATGAAGAAGTTACACATGGCTTGGAAGAAGACGAAGAAGATGCACCACGTCGTAGAAAACGTAAAAAAGTAAATGCCTTCATCACTAATCCAAACGATGAAGATGTAATTGACTATAACGATGACGATCCAGAAGATGCTGAATTAACAAATGATGATGAAGAAGACATCTTGTACGATGATGAAGAAGATGAAGATGAAGAAATCAAAGCATACAACTCTGACTTACAAGAGATTGGTGCAGATTCAGACGATGATGAAGAAGACATTCCGCAAATCGAAGAAGATTTAACAATCATTGATGACGATGATGTTGAAGATGAAGACGATTTTGATGACGAATATTCTGAAGAGTAAGAAACCAAAAAGCTTGATTCCTAAGAAGGAGTCAAGCTTTTTAGTTGAATGCTTAAGAAAAATGAGAAAATAGAAAAAATTATTTTCTTGAATAGAAGTACTTGACCTGATGTCCGTTTGCTTGTATTATACTACTTGGGCACCTTTAAGAAGGTCAGAAGTTTGAACGAACTTACAAGCTCCCTATTCGTAATGGATAGGGAGCTTTTCTATTTTTGTTTCTTTTTTATTTGGAGAAACGTAAGAGTCTCAAAGTTGTTTTACTTCTCTCTACAAAATATTATCAAAGAAAGGGTTTTTAACTATTATGACAAAATACATCTTTGTTACAGGTGGCGTGGTTTCTTCTATCGGAAAAGGGATTGTCGCAGCATCTTTAGGACGATTATTAAAAAATCGTGGATTAAAAGTAACGATTCAAAAATTCGATCCATATATTAATGTGGATCCGGGGACAATGAGTCCTTACCAACATGGAGAGGTTTTTGTCACAGATGATGGTGCCGAAACAGATTTGGACTTAGGTCACTATGAACGTTTTATTGATATTAACTTAAATAAATACTCAAACGTAACCACTGGGAAAATTTATTCAGAAGTCTTACGTAAAGAACGTAAAGGGGAATACTTAGGTGCAACAGTGCAAGTTATTCCACACATTACCAATGAAATCAAAGAAAAAATCATGCGTGCAGCGAAAATGACGGATGCCGATGTGATTATCACAGAAGTAGGTGGTACTGTCGGCGACATCGAATCATTACCTTTCCTAGAAGCATTGCGTCAAATGAAAGCTGATATGGGTAGTGACAACGTAATGTACATCCATACAACCTTGATTCCTTACTTAAAAGCGGCTGGCGAAATGAAAACTAAACCAACACAACATAGTGTCAAAGAATTAAGAAGTTTAGGGATTCAACCAAATATTTTAGTGGTCCGTACGGAATTACCTGTTTCTCAAAACACTAAAAACAAATTAGCACAATTCTGTGATGTTAATCCGGAAGCGGTAATTGAATCTCGTGATGTTGAAACGTTATACTCCATTCCATTAGCACTTCAAGCACAAAACATGGATCAAATTGTTTGTGATCATTTAAAATTGGATGCACCGGCTGCAGACATGACTGAGTGGCGTGTATTAGAAGAAAAAGTTCTTAACTTGAAAAAGAAAACAAAAATTGCGCTGGTTGGTAAATATGTTGAATTACCAGATGCCTATATTTCTGTTGTAGAAGCATTAAAACATGCTGGGTTTGATTTTGATTCAGATATCGAAATTGATTGGGTTGATTCACAAGAATTAACTGCTGAAAATGTCGCTGAAAGAATTGGTTCAGCAGATGGTATTTTGGTTCCTGGTGGTTTTGGTGATCGTGGAATTGAAGGAAAAATTGAAGCGATTCGTTTTGCTCGCGAAAATGACGTACCATTCCTTGGCATTTGCTTAGGTATGCAAATGGCCTGTGTAGAATTTGGTCGTAACGTTGTGGGCTTAGAAGATGCTGGTTCTGCAGAAACTAATCCTGACGTGACAAATAACATTATTGATTTAATGGCAGATCAAGAAAACATCGAGAATTTAGGTGGCACACTACGTTTAGGTTTATATCCATGTAAATTGAAAAAAGGAACGAAAACTGCGGCAGCATACGGAAATGAAGATGTTGTCCAAGAACGTCACCGTCATCGTTATGAATTTAACAACAAATATCGTCAATTATTTGAAGAAAATGGCTTAGTTTTCTCTGGAGTTTCACCAGATAATCGTTTAGTTGAGATTGTTGAAATTCCTGAAAAACAATTCTTTGTGGCTTGTCAATTCCACCCAGAATTAATTTCTCGTCCAAATCGCCCACAACGCTTAATCAAAGGATTTGTTGGTGCAGCTTTGGCAAATAAAGAAAGTAAATAAGCAAAAATGGACGAAGTGATTCAGTTCACTTCGTCCATTTTTAATCTAAAAAAGTACGGGGCTCATCATGAGCCCCGTACTTTTTATGCTGCTTTATTTTCATCTGGTTTAGAACTACTTTCAGGTGGTTGCGGTGGTTCTTGTGAACTAGAACTTGAAGGTTCAGGTGGTTGTTCTGATGTTGCCGGTTGCTCTGCTGAGGAAGAGCTTGCCGGTTGTTCGGTTGATGGTGGCGCTTCAGAGGAAGAAGGCGCACTTTCTGAACTAGAACTTGATGAACTTTCCGCTTCTTTTGTGGAAGAGGATTCCACCGTACTGCTAGATTCCGGCTGTGGTGCTGAAGAGGTAGTATTTGGTAAAACTTGTACATTTGGTACCTCATAGGCATCTTTCACGTATAATTCATTACCTACCCGCACAACACTGTCTGGCTGCACCCAGTCATCGTTTGAAACATTTTGAGACAAGTAACTCATTATTTCACGGTAAACATCCGAGGCAATCCCATAGTATTCTTGATAGATTGGTGTATTTCGATCATTGTATCCAGTCCAAACAGAAACGGCATAGTGTGTTGTATAACCAACAAAGGTACTATCCGGGGCAATTCCTTTTTCTGTTGTCCCCATTCGCGCTAAATCTTCATCAGTATAGTTAGAAGTCCCTGTTTTGGCCGCTTGGATTAAGCCTGGAATGGCGCCGTTAAATCCTGTTCCGCCGTTTAAAACATCTTTTAACATATCCGTCATCATATAGGCGGTAGAGTCTTTCATCGCACGTTTACCATCAGGTTGATAATCAACGCTAGTTCCATCATTGAAAACGACTTTGTTTACGTAATACGGTTTGTTGTAAATCCCGTTATTGGCGAAAGCCGCATAAGCTGCTGCTAATTTCAATGAGGAAATCCCGTATTTATCGCCATCTACATCGCTTGTGTTACTTGAAATGGCATTCGAGGCTTCTAAGTTTTTATAGTCAATTCCTAGCCCTTTAATGAAAGGCATGATGTTTTCTTTACCAACTTCATCAAACGTCTGGACCGCAGTCGTGTTACGAGAACCCATAATCGCACGGCGCATAGTAATGACGCCTTGATATGTTAAATCAGAGTTGAAGACATCAATGTCGGTACCAGGATATTTCGTTGGTTTATCCACCATGAGGCGACCTGTCGAATAATTTAAATTCTCAATTGCGGGACCATAATCCATGATTGGTTTCACGGTTGAACCAACATCACGTTGGGTGTTAACAGCTAAATTGTTTCCTAATTGCACATCATCAGGAATGTGACGACCACCAATTTGTGCTCGGACCTGTCCAGAGGCAACATCAATAACGGTTGAAGCCACTTGCATTTTATCATCTGGAAACGCAACGTATTGATCACTGTTGACAATATCGTAAAGTTGTTTTTGGGCATTCATATCTAAGTTTGTGTAGATATCTAGTCCGTCTGTGTAAACATTTTTACCAGTTTTTGCTTTCACTTCATTGATTACTTCTTTGACGTAATTATCTACGACTTTTCGATTGTCATCACTGGCTTTTAATGGCACTAAGCCTTCATCGATTGGGGTAGCTTTAGCTTTTTCGTACTCTGCTTTCGAGATTTTTTTATTGTCGTACATTGTGTAAAGTACAACATCCCGACGTTCTTTAGCAGTATCTGGTTTTGTATAGGGATCGTATGAGTTTGGCGCTTGTGGCATTCCTGCCAGTAGGGCCGTTTGTGGTAAATCAAGTTCAGATAAATGTTTACCATAATAATTTTCAGCCGCTGTTTCCATTCCATAAAAACCATTCGCCATGTAGACTTTGTTAATGTAGTAAGTTAAAATTTCTTCTTTTGATTTTTCACGTTCTAAACGAACAGCCATCCATGCTTCTTGTGCTTTCCGTTTCAAGGTTTGGTCAGATTCTTTTGTAGAGAAGTAAGACAATTTAATTAATTGTTGGGTTAAGGTACTTCCGCCTTGTAATCCACCATTTTTGACATTTGAAAGGGCAGAACCGATAATCCGAATCGGATCCACACCAATGTGTTTATAGAAACGACGGTCTTCGACAGAAACAATGGCATCTTTTAATAATTGAGGCACATCATTTGGTTGAATTAATTCACGCTTTTCTGCGCCTAAATCCTCAAAAATTTCATTATTAATATCGTAAAGCTTCGATGAAACTGTCGCATTCAGTTTGTCATCTTCTAATTTTGGGGCTTGTCGTGCATAGAACCAAAAAAGACCAACGCCTGCTAAAAAAGCGACCATCCCAGCGATAAGTAAGCCAAGAAAGATTTTTAAAACAAGCCGTTTTTTCTTTTTCGGCGGTTGTGTCTTTTTCTTGTAACTCGACTTCGATGAGGTGTTGGATGCATGTCTAGCAGCTCGCGAGCCTGAATTTGCGGTTGGCATAAATAGCAACTCCTTTGTTATACTTTCAAAACTTTATGAATCTAGTGTGTCTGAATATATTGTTCCACTGCGTCGAGATAAGGGATTCGCGGTGCGATTCCAAAAGATAATTCAATTCCTTCTTTCTCGATGAGTGCAAGCGGCATAGATTTTTTTCCAGTAACTGCTTGGTTTTTCCAATGCGTTATTAGATTTTCACCACTAAAAAAGAAGCAGCGTTTTAAGCTTGAAAACCATAATAGCACAAAACAAATCCCTTGTTGTGCTATACATTGTTCCATATGATCAATTTGATGTTGATGAAAATTTTTAAAGGGAAAGGACGTGGTATTTTTCGTTTCTTTCGCTTCAAAATCTATGTAACGGCCTTGATATACACCGTTATAATCAGTCGTTGAAGCTTGTCTAAAGTAGGCCTCCTTAATAACAGCCGCACTTCTTTTGGGATAATCTACTTTAACAATTTGAACAGGAGTGGGTTTCTTATGAACGACTGCTTGCTTATTCAATAGATAATATTGATTGCTTTGATTGATCGCTTCTTCGAAATCCATCCCGCGATTACCAAATTCAACGGGGCGTTTCTTTTTTACTTGTTTTTTTGGTGATTGTGCTTCATGATGATTATAAGGTATTCCGTTAGGATAATGGAACGTCACGTTTATCACACTCCTAGCCTGTATTATACCAAAAAAAAGACCTGAAAGAAAAGGGATGACTTATGGAAATGATAAAAACCCTCTATGTCACCGGTTATCGCAGCTTTGAATTGGGGATATTTCAAGGAAAAGACCCGAAAATCACAGTTATTAAAAATGTCTTAAAAAAAGAGTTAGCCAGTTATATTGAAGCGGGAGTAGAATGGATTTTGATTTCTGGCAATTTAGGTGTTGAACTTTGGACAGCTGAAGTAGTTGGGGAATTAAAAACGGAATATCCAGAAGTCCAGCTAGGTTTGCTTTATCCATTTAAAGACTTTGGCAATAATTGGAATGAACAAAATCGAGAACTGTTAACGAAAGCGGAAAGTTTGGCTGATTATATCAACTCAGTAAGTCACCAGCCCTATCAATCGCCAGCACAATTAAAAATGCATACAAAATTTCTTTTGGAACATTCTGGGGGCAGCTTACTTATTTATGACAAAGAGTACCCTGGCAAAACGGAGTATTTTTTAAAGGACGCACAACATTTTTCGGAACGAGAACCCTATGATATTCGCTTAATTACAATGGATGATTTACAAAACTCGGTGATTGATTAGAGAATCTGTTTGATTTTCTAGCTATTTTTCGTTACAATAGTATTTGTGGAACTATGAAATTTTCTATCGTAAATAAACAAATGAGGTGTAAACATGGCAAATTTAGTATATAGTCCTAAAGACATTTTACAAAAAGAATTTAAAACGAAAATGATGAACGGGTATGACCCAATTGAAGTAGACGAATTTTTAGACAATGTTATTAAAGACTACGAAGCTTATAATAAAGAATTATTAAGCTTGCAAGAAGAAAACAGCCGCTTAATGGCAAAATTAGACCAATTATCAAAAGCCCAACCAACGCCTCGTGTTGCTCAAGAAGTACCAAAAAGTGCAGCAGTGACCAACTTTGATATTTTAAAACGTTTATCAAACTTAGAGCGTGAAGTTTTTGGTAAAAAGTTAGATGAAACACCTTCAACACCTGTAACGCCTTCCGCACCGTCAATGACTGCAGAACCAGCGAACCATGATGTTGATAATGCACAAACACGTCAATTTTAACAAGACAATTTAAGTCAAGTTTTCACGAGGAACAGAAAGCATTTGTTAGAATAGCGGACACTTGTTTTAGTGTATAAATTTTTGCTGTTCGTTTAAACAGATTTGTAATTTTCGGGTGATCGCGGTTTGCTTTTGCAAGCTGAGGAAAGTCCATGCTCGCACAAGCTGAGATGCTTGTAGTGTTCGTGCTTAGCGAAATCATAAGCTAAGGTACTCTTTTAGAGTAACGGCAGGAAAAATGACTAAGGTTTCGACTATGTCAAAGTATCCTTGAAAGTGCCACAGTGACGAAGCGATGTGGGAAACTCCATCGGTGGAACGCGGTAAACCCCTCGAGCGAGCAACCCAAACAATGGTAGGGGCGCTCTTCTAAAGGAAATGAACGAGTAGAAGAGGCAGAGTTTACTCTGCAGATAGATGATGACCGTCACCAATTTTTCCTGAAGAATTGGTGATACAGAACATGGCTTATAGAAAATTACAAGTAATTCAGGAAGACCTTCCAACGTAGTTGTGAAGGCTTTTTTTACGAAAAGAATAAAAAAATGTTAAAATAAAGAAACTGAGATAAAAGTAGTAAGCTGTCTGTTCTAAAGAGGCCGGGACAGGACCGTTTAGTTCAGAGAAAGCGGACAATTACCAAAAACAAGCGGAGCAGTAGTCGGCAGGACTGTTAGCTCCAGACAATAAAAAAGAGTCAAGAAGGAGTTTTTATGACGAAAGAAAAAACATTCAAACTTGTTGCAACGGCTGCTAGTGGCTTAGAAGCATTAGTTGGAAAAGAATTGCGTGATTTAGGGATTCCCTGTGAAGTAGAAAATGGCCGGGCCGTCTTTGAAGGCACTGTTGAAACAATTGCTACTGCCAATTTATGGCTACGGACAGCAGATCGTATTAAAATCGTCGTTGGCGAATTTAACGCCTATAGTTTTGATGAATTATTTGAAAAAGTTAAAGCACTTCCTTGGGAAGATTATTTGCCTTTAGATGCAGAATTTCCAGTTGCAGGTAAATCAATTAAGTCAAAGTTGTATAGTGTTCCTGATTGCCAAGCCATCACCAAAAAAGCCATTGTTAACCGTTTAAGAGAAGTTTACCATCGTCCAGCGACGGTGCCTTTAACCGAAACAGGAGCTTTGTTTAAATTAGAAGTGGCTCTTCTAAAAGATAAAGTGACGTTGACGTTGGACACGACTGGGTCAAGTTTATTTAAACGGGGCTATCGCATTGAAAAGGGGGGCGCACCTCTTAAGGAAAACATGGCAGCTGCTTTAGTGATGTTGACCAATTGGCGCAAAGATCGTCCTTTTTATGATCCAGTTTGTGGTTCTGGAACAATTTGTATTGAAGCAGCATTAATTGGCCATAACATTGCCCCTGGCTTTAATCGTAGTTTCACTTGTGAAACATGGGATTGGGTTGATCCAGCGATTTTTGAAAAAGTACGTAACGAAGCCGAGACAAAGGCAGACTACGATGTTGAATTAGATATCTGTGGTTCAGATGTTGATGGACGAATGATTGAAGTCGCACGAGCGAATGCTGAGGAAGTTGGTTTAGGTGATTCAATTACCTTTAAACAATTGGCCTTAAAAGATTTTACAACCGAGAAGGAATATGGTGTAATGGTAGCTAACCCGCCTTATGGTGAACGTTTAGGAGAAGAGGAAAGTGTTCGCCGTTTGTATAAAGAAATGGGCCATGTTTTCCGTCCGTTAACTACTTGGAGCAAGTATATACTGACGAGTGATCTTGCTTTTGAAGAATATTATGGTGCCAAAGCTACTAAAAAACGGAAGCTTTACAACGGAGCCTTACGAACAGATTTATTCCAATACTGGGGAACGCGTCCACCAAGAAAACCACGGGAAGACTAAGAAAGCTGGTGTAAAAAATGAAGGAAGCTGTATTTTTACAAGAAGTGAAAGAAATTCAATTACTAAAAAATGCCTTGACATTATTAGACTGGGATTCATCAACTGGGATGCCAGAAAAAAGTAGTCCTTTTCGAGGAGAAGTAGAAGGATATTTAACCGGATTATATTTTGAACGAAGTATTGGCCCAGTTATTCAAGAAGCATTGGCCTATTTTGAAACATGCCCTGAAGAATTATCTGAATTAGGGAAACTGGTTTTTGAAAAAGTAAAAGAAGAATATGCTTTGAATAAAAATGTTCCAGCTGAACGTATGCAAGAATATGTTAAAGTATTAAACCAAGCACATACAGATTGGCTAAAAGCACGCGCTGCACAAGATTTCGGCTTGTTAGAAGAAACCTTAACGAAGGTCGTTGCGTTCCAAAAAGAGTTCATTCCTTATTGGCAAAAAGAAGAAAAAACTCCGTATGATGTGTTATTAAATCAATTTGAACCAGGGATGACGGTTGAGAAACTAGACCAAGTATTCGACCAAGTAAAACAAGGGATTCAAGAGATTCGGACCGTTTTAGCAGAAAAAGGTACGCCGCCTAGAACTGACTTTTTATCTAGAAAAATGACCAAAGAACAACAACGCCGTTTTGTGATTGGTGTGGTTGAGCAATTAGGCTATGATTTTTCAAAAGGACGATTAGATGATACAGTTCATCCATTTATGACAGCTCTAAATCGAAATGATGCGCGGATTACTACGCGCTGGGAAGAAAATAATTTCTCAATGGCAACATTTGGTGTGATTCATGAAGCGGGTCATGGGATGTACGAACAAAATTTTGATCCTAAATTTGACTTTACGCCACTAAGCGAAGGTGCCTCTATGGGGATTCACGAATCACAATCGCTCTTTAATGAAATTATCATTGGTAGCAACCGGGCTTTTTGGCAAAAACAATACCCGTTTTTCCAAGAATGCGCAGAAGGTACTTTTGATGATATTGCTTTTGAAGATTTCTATGCTTCTTTAAAAGAAACGAAAGCAAGTTTGATTCGGATTGATTCCGATAGTCTCACCTATCCTTTGCATATCATTATTCGTTATGAAATTGAGAAAATGTTGTTTAATGGTTCTTTGGAAGTCGCTGATTTGCCAAAAGTGTGGAACGAAAAATACCAAGAGTACTTAGGCGTATCACCTGAAAATGACTTAGAAGGTGTCCTTCAAGATGTTCATTGGTCTGGAGGTAGCTTTGGTTATTTCCCATCTTATGCCTTGGGTTATATGTACGCCGCACAACTATTTCACGCAATGAAACAAGAATTATCTGTTGATGAAATTTTAGCTTCGGAGGATTATTCTGATATCCGTAAATGGTTAACACAACATATTCATCAGTACGGCGCTTCACGTAAACCAAATCAATTAATTTATGATGCAACGGGAGAAGAATTGAATCCTAGTTATTTAATTGATTATATGAAAGCTATTTATTTTGATGTTTATCAAGTGCAATAAGTGAAACAAGCAAGGGGAAGTGGACAACAACAATGTTATCAATTCGTGAATATTTAGAAGCTGGTGAAACAACAATCTCAAACTTACTATTTGATCATTACCAAAAAATTGGTTTGAAAGATGATGAATTTCTCTTTTTACTGCAACTTTTTCGTTCGCAAAATGCAGGCGATTTATTTCCAGACTTAATGGCGATTGCAGAGACGATGGGCAAAACGCCAGATACGATTTATAAGTTGTTAAATCAATTGGTTTCTCGCGGATTTATTCGAATTGAAACACAACAAAACCAAAAAGGTCAAATGATGGATACTTATGATTTACTGCCTGTTTTTCAAAAGATTCAATTATTTTTACAAACGAGCAAAGAAAAACAAGTTGTCGCAAACCACGAAGATGAAATTAAACAGCTTTACCAAGGCTTTGAAAAAGAATTCGGACGTCCACTTTCACCAATTGAATTAGAAATGATTGGTCAGTGGTTGAACACGGACCATTATTCCCCTGAATTAATCCGGTTAGCGTTGCGAGAAGCTGTTTTAAATCAGGCGTATAGTTTGAAATATATTGATCGTATTTTACTTGCGTGGGAGCGTAAAAATATTACCACCAAAGAACAAGTTGCTGCTGATCAGAAAAAACGAAAAGATTCTATGATTCAAAATGAGATTGAACAACAAGGTCAGACACAAGAAGCGTTACCAAAGGTTACATTACACAATTGGTTAAATCCAGAAGACAGTGAATAAAAAGGAGGTGGGCCATGCTATCAAAAGAGAAAACGATGGAAGCTATTGAAATTATGTATGAGATGTTTCCAAATGCAGAATGTGAATTAAAACATAAGAATCCTTTTGAATTATTAATTGCTGTGATTTTAAGTGCGCAAGCAACCGATGTATCGGTAAATAAAGCGACTCCTGGTTTATTCGCAGCTTTTCCAACACCAGAAGCTTTAGCAGCTGCACCGGTGGAGGAGATTATTGCTAAAATAAAAACCATTGGCTTATATCGCAATAAAGCAAAAAATATTAAAGCGTGCGCACAACAACTTTTAGAACGTTTCAATGGAGAAGTTCCGCAAACCAGAGATGAACTGGTCAGTTTACCTGGCGTGGGGAGAAAAACAGCCAATGTAGTAATGGGAGATGCTTTCGGCGAACCGGCTTTTGCAGTAGATACACATGTGGAACGAGTGTCCAAGCGCCTTAGAATTTGTAAGCTAAATGCGAATGTTACTGAAGTTGAGCAAACCTTAATGCGTAAAGTTCCGAAAGAACTCTGGGTGAAAACGCACCATACCATGATTTTCTTTGGGCGTTATCACTGCCTAGCAAGAGCGCCTAAATGTGAAGCCTGTCCGCTACTCTATATGTGTCAAGAAGGCAAAGAACGGATGAAAGGGAAATAACATATTTTTTCCTAAAAAAGCGAGCCACAAGTCCAACCGACTTGTGGCTCGCTTTCTTTTTTGATGTTTAAGAAACGCAACAAATGATTGCGGTTTCTTAAAAATTGATTTAGTATAGACAGTGTGGTATATACTAGAAAATTTATTTTTTTGAAGAAAGATAGGCGATGAAATGACAGAAAATGCACCCAAATTTAAGCAAATTTCTGCAGAAATTGAAAAGAAGATTCGAGACGGTCTGTATGTAAGTGCACAAAAATTACCTTCAGAATATGATTTAGCTAAAGAATATAACTGCAGTCGCTTGACCATCCGTAAAGCGATTGATGATTTGATTCGCAAAAATATTTTGGTAAAACGACATGGTAAAGGTAGTTATGTGATGTCGCAAGCGAAAATTCAAAGTGGTCGCGCTGGCTTACAAGGTTTTACTGAGGCAGCCAAAGCTTACGGGAAAAAAAGCCAGACAGAAGTCATTTCCTTTGAAGAAGTAGTACATCCCGCTGAGAAAATTCGGGAGGCGCTCCAAGTAGGCAAAAATGAGGCGATTTATGAACTGATTCGCCGCCGAATGTTAGACGGCGAGCCAATGACAGTTGAAAAAATTTATTTGCCACAGGCATACGTACAAGGCTATACGAAGCAAGACTTCGAGGGCTCTCTTTTCTGCTTAATCGAGAAGAACGTCGAGATTGCTTATTCGCATCAAGAAATTGAAGCAATCTTAGTTGAAGCGGAAATTTCAGAATTATTGAATGTTCCTGTGGGCCAGCCACTTTTACAAGTCCACTCTATCACCTATGCGCTTGATGCAACCCCCATTTTATATGATGTCTCTTTATATCGAGCAGATCGGTACACGTTTAAAAACACACTGACCCGCTATAGCCCGTCTGAAAACAACCAAGTGGAGCTAGGAGGTTCTTGGAACGAATGAAGATCAAAGAAGAAATAGCCGCTCAAAAAGATTTATTTTATGAAGACTTAAACAAAATTATGGCGATTCGAAGTGTGAAAGGGTCGCCTAAAAAAGAGGCACCTTTTGGTGAAGGACCGAAAAGAGCCTTGGAAGAAACGCTGAAACTGGCAGAGCGTTATGGCTTTCAAACTGGGATTGTCAATGACGCAGTTGGCTATGCGCAATGGGGAACAGCGGAAGAATATCTGGGAATTATTGGTCATTTAGACGTAGTACCAGAAGGTTCTGGCTGGTCAGTGCCGCCCTTTCAATTAACGAAAAAAAATCAACGTTTGTATGGTAGAGGAATTCTAGATAATAAAGGTCCTATCTTGGCTTGCCTGTATGGAATGAAATTACTGAAAGAACTTGGTTACCAACCAAAGAAAACCATTCGCTTAATGTTTGGCACGGATGAAGAAAGTGGGAGTGGAGATATCCCCTTATATTTAGAGAAGGAAAACGCACCCGTTTTTGGATTTACTCCAGATTGTAAATATCCAGTAGTTTATGGGGAGCGAGGGATTGTTAATTATGAAATCACAACGACCATCCCAGATGATTCAAGTGAACAAATTGGTCAGATTATGGGTGATCAAGCAAAAGACCACGTACCTGATCAATTAAGTGTGGTGATTACGGGAAAAACAACAGCAATCACGGGAAAACGCGCCCCTTCCAATGCGCCAGAACTAGGCAAGAACGCGATTACTTTATTGGCACAGAAAATTAGCGAGGAACAGTTAGTCAAAGGAAATTTATTACAGTATTTCGACTGGTTAACCGCTAGTTTTCACGAAAAGCACTATGGCGAAGGAGTAGCTCTGGACTTTAAGGATCAGGATAGTGGGCAATTGATTTTAACGCCCTATGCGTTGGAAAAACGAGGACAGCAATTGGTGTTATCATTGGCCGTGCGTTATCCTGTTTCTATTACAGAAAACGAAGTAACCACGCAGCTAACGAAGGCACTATTTCCAGAAAGTGAAGTGACCGTCATCCGCCGCCTCCCTAGTACGCTGTTTCCAAAAGATGAGCGCAATGTTCAAAAATTAACCAAGGTTTATGAACAAATTACTGGCTTAGATGGGACGCCAGTCACAACTACAGGTGCTACGTATGCTCGTTTTATGCCGAATATCGTTGCTTTTGGTCCATCATTTCCTGGTCAAAAAGGCATTGCGCATAACCAAGATGAATATATGGATGAAAAAGATTTACTGCTTAATCTGGAAATCTATATGCAAGCGATGATTGCATTAACAGAAGCGTAAAACCAATAGAAGATACACGTATGAGAAGAAGCCAATGTGTTTCGTAGAGGTCGCATACGTGTATCTTCTATTTTTCTGTATAAAATTTCATTTTCAGTATATACAAAACAGTATATACTAGTTTATAATGGTGGAGAAATGTAAGCGTTAACGAAAGGGCGGATGGAAAATGACTTGGGGTGCAATTGCGACATGGCGGATGGCACATGATGGGTTACTAAAAGCTACAGAAGAATTACAACAAGGAGGTGCTGCAGGCACGGCCGTGGAACAATTAATTAAAGAAGTAGAAGACTATCCTTTTTATAAGTCAGTGGGCTACGGCGGTTTACCTAATGAGGAAGGGATTTTAGAAATGGATGCTGCCTATATGGATGGAGACACATTTGCAATTGGTGCTGTGGCAGGAATTACAGATGTTAAAAATCCGATTTCAGTGGCTAAAGCATTAAGTAAAGAGAAGTTTAATAGTTTTCGTGTTGGCGCAGGTGCAACGAAATATTCAATGTTGCACGGTTTTGAAAGAAAGAATATGTTGACAGAACGCGCTAATCAATGGTGGCAAAAGCGTTTAAAAGAAATTCAGGAAAATCAGTTGAACCCCTATGATGGGCATGATACTGTCGGCGCTATTACGTTAGACCAAACAGGATCAATGGCAGCTGGCACTTCCAGTTCGGGACTCTTCATGAAAAAAGCAGGACGTGTTGGTGATTCACCACTGTCAGGTTCTGGTTTTTATGTTGATAGCGAAATTGGTGGTGCTGCGGCTACAGGATTAGGTGAAGATTTAATGAAAGGCTGTCTTTCTTATGAAATCGTCCGTTTAATGGGGGAAGGGCGCTCGCCACAACAAGCATGTGATCAAGCGGTCTATGCTTTTCACGAAAAATTGACCCAACGTTATGGGAAAGCAGGAGCTTTTTCACTAGTGGCCATGAACAAACAGGGAGACTGGGGCGTAGCTACGAATGTGGAATTTACTTTTACGGTTGGTACTGATATGCAGCAACCAGAAATTTATATTGCAAATCCAGGCAAGAATCATACCACAGAGATTCAGCTAATTTCACAAGAATGGTTAGCGGCCTATGAAAAAAGAATTAAAGCACCAATCGAATAAATGAGGAGAGTGAAGGAACATGAGTAAAAAACAAATTTATCTTTTTTGTGATGCAGGGATGTCTACAAGTATTATGGTGAATAAAATGATGGAAGTGGTTGAAAAACATCAAATGCCTTTAATGATTACTGCTTTTCCTATTGCAAGAGCACAAGAAGTGGTTGAAACAGAGAAGCCTGTTGCTATTTTATTAGGACCACAAGTCCGTTTTTTATTAGAAAAAACAAAAGAACAATTTGCTCCTCAAGGGATTCCTGTCGCTGCAATTGCGCCAGAAATTTATGGCATGATGGATGGCGAAAAAGCATTGAAAGAAGCGCTGCGGTTAATTAAGCAAAATAAAAAATAATAGATAGGAGTGACGACCGTGCAAAAATTTTTGGATTGGTTAGAGCGCGTATTGACCCCTTTGGCAAAAGTGATAGGAGAAAATAAGTATTTAGTAGCGATTCGTGATGGCTTCCTTTTATCAACGCCCTTGTTGATTGTTGGTTCGGTCTTCTTATTAATTGCTAATTTTCCTTTGCCACAATGGGATACTTGGATGTCTCATTTGCTTGGTAAAGACTGGGCGACAATGATGTCTGTTCCAGCTAGTGCTAGTTTTGATGTAATGACCATTCTGGCCGTTGTCGGTATTGCCTATAGTTTAGGGAAACAATTCAATGTGGATGCAATGCAAGCAGGAATTATCGCATTGGTTTCATTTTTTATTGTAACGCCTTATCAAACATTATTTACACCGGAAAATAGTTCAAAGGTTTATGAAGTTATCAGTTTACCTTTAAAATGGATGGGTTCCAGTGGCTTGTTTTTAGGAATGATTGTCGCGTTAATTGCGACTCGTTTATTTGTGGCCATTGTTCGTAAAGGGTGGACAATAAAAATGCCAGAAGGAGTGCCACCAACAGTGGTTAAGTCTTTTGAGGCCTTGATTCCGAGTTTTTTAGTTGTTACTCTCATGTTTTTAGTCAATTGGCTGGCTGCTTTAAGTCCTTATGGTAATTTACAAGATGTTATTTTTGAATTTCTACAAACGCCCTTATTGAGTCTTGGTAATACCTTAGGTGCAATGAGCATTGCTTATTTATTTTTACACTTCTTTTGGTTCTTTGGCATTAACGGAGGTAGTGTGGTTGGCGCAGTCTTTAATCCTGTTTTGCGGGCATTGTCTGTTGAAAATTTACAAGCATTTAAAGACGGTCATGAAATTCCCAACATCATCACTGGACAATTTCAAGATATGTTTGCAACATTTGGTGGCGCCGGTTCCACACTCTCATTAATCATTGTGATGGTCTTATTCTGTAAAAGTCAACGAATTAAAAAGCTTTCGCAACTTTCACTAATTCCTGGTGTTTTTGGGATTAACGAACCAATCATTTTTGGGTTACCAATTGTTTTAAATCCAATCCTTTTAATTCCATTTGTCTTAGTACCTGCGATTAATATTATTATTGCCTATTTTGCTATGGATTGGGGCTTAGTGCCATTGACGAATGGTATTCAATTGCCGTGGACGACCCCACCAATTATCTCAGGATTTTTAGTCAGCGGTTGGCAAGGATCAATTCTGCAAGCTCTCTTATTGGTACTAGGAATGTTCATTTATTATCCTTTTATTCGAGTTATGGATGACCAATATTTACGTGAAGAATGGAAAGCACAAGAAGAAGAAAGTGAAGAAATTGATTTTGATTCCTTTGACTTCGATGATTTATAAATAAGGAGGAAATAGGCGTGAAAAAAATTCTTTTAGTCTTAAACCACAGTTTAGCAGGATTTGGCAGTGATGAACAAGCTCAGCTGAAACCAAGTGGTAAAAAAGCTCCCTTAGGTCCAGGGGTAACATTGCTACCATTTTTACAGGAGCGAGGAGCAGAAATTGTTGCGACACTTTATTGTGGAGACCAATATTATTTGGAAAACGAGGAAGAGGTAGCAAAGAAATTTATTGGCTTTGCAAAAAAGTTTCATGCCGATGCGGTTCTTTGCGGACCTGCCATGCATTATCCTAATTTTGGAGAAATGGCTGCTCGTCTAGCTTGTAAGTTTAATGCTGTAGGCATTCCTGCAATTGCAGCGATGGCAGAAGAAAATCCAGCAGTTAGTCACTATTATCAGCAAGTACCGATTGTGAAGATGCCCAAAAAGGGCGGCATTGGTTTAAATAATTCGTTTAAACAAATGGCGCAATTGGTCGTGGCAAAAGCAAATGGAAAAGAAACCAAACAGTTAGAAGAAACAAGTTGTTTTTAATTGATGATAATCTAAAGAGAAATCCAGAATGAACGCATGATTGTGTTCGTTTTGGATTTTTTGCTTTTGTTTAGCGAATGTATGTTCTATAATAGGGAGGCAGATAGGTGGGATTACGTGAAATCAACGAGAAAAATTGCGGTTCGTCAAGTGGTCGAATTTATTTTAAGGCGGGGAAGTATCGATTCTCGCCATGTGAGTGAACATACACCACAAGAAGGTAGTCGCCTTCATCGAATGTTGCAAAAGGAAGCGGGGAGCCTTTATCAAAAGGAAGTATCTTTAAAAATTGAGGTGCCTTTAAATGGCCATAATTATTGTGTAGAAGGTCGTGCAGACGGCATTTTTGTGAAAGAAACTGGGCAAGTGGTCATTGATGAAATTAAAACATCCGAACCAGCGTTTGAAGAATTGCCGCCAGAAAAGGTCGAATTGTTTTGGTATCAAGTGATGTGTTATGGTCACATGTATTGCCAACAAGAACAACTTTCTGAAATAACGCTGCAACTAACTTATTATCAGACCACCACAAAACAAATCACACGACAAGAACGCCATTTTACAGAAGCTGCATTAGCGGAGTTTTTTACTGATTTGATGAAGCGCTATGAACAGTGGGTAATTTTTAAAGAAGAATGGCGTATTTTGAGAAATAAATCATTAAAAAATCTTAGTTTTCCTTACGGGGAGTATCGCAAAGGGCAACGAGAATTGGCGGTAGCCGTCTATAAAACAATTCTTAGTAAACAGCGGCTCTTCGTGGAAGCACCAACTGGAACAGGCAAGACAATGTCCACTCTTTTTCCAGCGATGAAAGCAATTGGTGAAGAAGAAGGCGAACGGATTTTTTATTTAACAGCTAAGACCATCACGCGGCAAGTGGCTGAAGATGCCGTCAAAGCGCTGTCCGAAAAACAAGCGCAAACTAAGAGTATTACGTTAACAGCAAAAGATAAAATTTGTTTTTTAACTGAACGAAATTGTACACCAGAACATTGCCCGTTTGCTGACGGCTATTATGATCGTTTAAATGAGGGACTGTGGGATTTATTGCAACATGAAAATCATTTAACGAGAGAGGTTATTGAACGGTATGCACAAAAGCACCAATTGTGTCCATTCGAGTTGTCGCTAGATGCAAGTCTTTGGTGTGATTTAATTATTGGCGATTACAATTATCTATTTGATCCAACGGTTTATTTACGGCGCTTCTTTGAAGAACCCCAAAGTGCAGAAGAAAATATTTTTTTAGTGGATGAAACCCATAATTTGGTTAATCGTTCACGGGAGATGTATTCGGCCGCTATTTCTAGGAATGCGGTTTTGCAAATTCAAAAAAGATTGCAAAAAGAATCTGTTCAATTAAAAAGAGCTTGTCAAAAAGTCTTAACTACGTTTGATGATATTGAAGCAATCTGTGAAGAAAAAGACACGGATTTTTTTGCCCAACGTGCGCCAATTGATTCATTAGTTAAACAGATACATCGATTAACAGAAGTAATTGCAGAATGGTTGCCAGAAAATCAACACATTGAGGAATTGGCGTCGATTCTCAGTTTTTATTTTGATTGTTTAAGTTATCTTCGAATCAGCGAGTATTACGACAACGGCTTTTATACGTCTATTTCTTTGCGAAACTATGACTGCGTTGTGAAACAATTTTGTGTCGATCCGGCTTATTTATTGTCACAACGATTAGATAAAGGGAAAGCGAGTATCTTATTTTCGGCAAGTTTAACACCTCTGAATTATTATCAAGAAGTGCTTGGTGGAGGTGAAGAAAGCCTACGTTATCGGATTCCGTATCCTTTTCCAGAAGAAAATCAATTGTTGATGATTGGTAGTCATCTCCAAACAACCTATAAAAACCGTGAAAAAAGTTATCCACAGATTAGTGAACTTTTAGGGAAGTTAAGTGAAACAAAAACAGGTAATTATTTAATTTTCTTCCCTTCTTATGCCTATATGGATGATGTCTATCAAGTATTTAGCCAACGCTACCCGCAAGTAAAAACTCAAATTCAGGGAACGGACTTAAACGAAAAAGAGCGAGAAGCATTTTTAGCTGAATTTAAAGAGAATCCTCAAGAAACTTTCATCGGTTTTTGTGTTTTAGGTGGTATATTTTCAGAAGGAATTGACTTGAAAGGTACCCGATTGATTGGTACGATAATTGTTAGTGTCGGGCTACCACAAATGAATCCGGAGCAAGAACTGATTCGCACGTTTTATCAAGAAGAGCGAGGGCAAGGGTTTCAATTTGCGTATCAAATTCCTGGTATGAATAAAGTCTTGCAAGCGGCTGGACGTGTCATTCGAGATGCGCGAGATAAAGGCTTTGTGTTGTTATTAGACGAACGATTTGAATTACCAAGTGTCCAGCGTTTCTTTCCGCCGCATTGGTTGGCGCATCGAAAGGCAAACACCAATGAACAACTCATTCAACAAGTGAAACAATTTTGGTTAAAAAATAAAGAAAACAAAGGAGGAAACAAATGAAGACCATTTTAGTCCTTCATACAGGTGGGACCATTTCCATGTCAAAAGTAGCAGGAGGAAGTGTTGCCCCGAATGAAAAAAATCCGTTGATGGAACAAGAAGCATTATTTTCTGGCAAGGTTCATTTAGTTGTCGAAGATATTTTTAATATTCCCTCACCACACATGACCTTAGAACGGATGTTTCAATTAAAAGAACGGATTCAAAAAGCTTATTCTGAACCAATTGATGGCGTGGTTATTACGCATGGAACAGATACATTAGAAGAAACAGCTTATTTTTTAGATATAACCTTAGAGAAAAAAATCCCCATTGTTTTAACAGGAGCAATGCGGTCAAGTAACGAAATCGGTAGTGATGGCTTGTATAATTTCATCAGTGCTATTTGGACTGCTTGTTCAGACGAATCGTACGATAAAGGTGTTTTAGTCGTGATGAATGATGAAATTCATACGGCGCGTTATGTGACAAAAACACATACAACGAACGTAGCAACATTTCGGACGCCAACTTTTGGACCAATTGGAACCATTGCGAAAGAACGTGCTTTTTTTGCGAAAGAGGTCTTACCGCAAGAAGTTTGCGATGTTTCTTCTGTGAAAGGAAATGTTCACGTAGTGAAGGCCTATGCGGGGATGGGTGAACGGATGTTTGAATTATTAAATACCCCCGAAACGGATGGGTTAGTAATTGAAGCGCTAGGTGCGGGCAATTTACCGCCAGAAACGCTCCCAGCATTACAAAAGATGCTAGACAACGGGATTCCAGTCGTTTTAGTTTCTCGTTGTTCTAATGGCATCGCTGAAGATATCTATGATTATGCTGGTGGTGGCGTTGGCTTGAAAAAAATGGGGGTCGTTTTTGCCCGTGGTTTAAACGGACCGAAAGCGCGGATTCGTTTAATTGTTGGTTTAAACAGCGAAAAAAATCCTGCAGAGTTAAAAGAATTTTTGGAACAGTAACTAATTTTAAGGAGAAAATAAATGAAGCTGTTTGAACGCATTCATCAAGATACTGAAATTCGACAAATTTATGATGCAATTGGTCAAATGGAAGATGAAGAAGCTGGGTGGGCATACCATAATTGGTTTCATGTAAACAATGTCGTAGCCATGACGGAAATGATTTTGAAACAACTTGCTGTTTCAGAGGAGTATTTAGAGGCGGCAAAAATTGCGGCACTGCTCCATGATGTGGGTGCGCTACAAGGAAAAGCAGGACATGCACTTCGTGGGAAACAATTTGCAGAAGCATATTTTCGTAAGCAAAAGATTTGTTTGCCTTATCAAGAAGAAATTTTATCTTCTATAGAAAATCATAGTAACGGCTTTGATTCGGAAGAGTTAATGACACTAGCGCTAATCATTAGTGATAAATTAGATATTACAACCTCTCGTGTTGCAAAGGCTGGTTATTTCGTGCCAGGAATGCGGCAATTTCAATTTTTAAAGAAAATTGAAATTATGCTTTCAGAACAAGAGGTTTGTGTCTCGTTTACGGCAGAAGAAGAACTGGATTTAGAAGAATTAAATGCGTTTTATTTTATGCCAAAGGTTTTTAAAGCAATTGCCGCTTTTTCAGAAAAAATCCAACGTCGACCAATCGTTTTATTGAATAAACAAGAATGGCCGGTACCAAAACAAAAAAAACCTTCAACTATTCATTAACAGTTGAAGGATTTTTTTAGCGATAATTGTTAAACTCAAGAGCCATTGGTAAATCTAATTCTCGTAAAAGAGCCATGACTTTTTGTAAATCATCCCGACTTTTTCCAGTTACCCGAATTTTGTCTTCTTGGATTTGTGACTTAACTTTAATACCAGAGTTTTTGATAGCTGTGTTGATTTTTTTCGCATTTTCTTTATCAATACCACTGATTAAATCACCATATTGGCGAGCAGTACCGCCTAAGGCTTTTTCACTTTCTGAGAAATGAATATTCTTAATCGGAACATTGCGTTTGACTAATTTTCCAAATAAAATATCCTTCACTTGCTCGACTTTATAATCATCTTCAGCTACGACTACTAATTTATCGTTTTCCAATTTAATATCAGCAATTGACCCTTTAAAGTCAAAACGATTTTTCAATTCTTTCAAGGCAATTTGAATCGCGTTTTTGACTTCCTCCATATTGACCTCTGAAACTACATCAAAACTTGCTTCTTTTGCAGCCATGTAAAAACCTCCTAAAATATTCTTTGCTTCATCATATCATGAAATAGTAAAAAAGGTTAGGCTAGAATCATTTTGAATAGAGAAATAAGAAGATCAATTTTTAGGGATATCTTCTCGCATTCTTTCATGGAAACGTTGCAAAAAAATTTTTTTCAATGTTCGCTTTTAGCCCCTTTTCTTTTAGGATAGAACCTGTTATTCTAAGTCAGAAGAATAGCGAAGGAGCGAAGAAAAATGAGTCGATTGGTTAGTACTTACCAAAGAAATGAATCGATAAAAAAAATAGCAGTGATGGCGATAACCGCTTTGACTTCTGCGGTCGGTTTGAATTTCTTTTTGATTCCGGCAAAAGTTTTTTCGGCAGGGATGAACGGAATTGCGCAAATCATTGCTACATTATTATATACAAATTTAGGAATCCATATTAATACAGGGATTTTCATTTTATTTTTAAACATTCCCGTCTTCATTCTAGGGTTTGTAAAATTAGGGAAACAATCAACTATTCTTAGTTTCATCAATGTTATTGGCATTTCCGTTGTCACTATGTTTGTGCCAATCGTAACAGTCACAACGAATCCTTTGATGAACGCAATTATGGGTGGTGTCTTAGTCGGTGTTGGCGCAGGGCTTTCATTGAAAATGGGCTTTAACACTGGCGGCATGGACATCATTTCACTGATTCTTTCAAAAACAACAGGGAAAACCGTTGGTAATTTTATGTTCTTATTAAATGGTATTATTGTGCTGTTGGCTGGTTTTGTATTTAACTGGGAAAGTGCGTTGTATACTATTATTTCTATTTACTGTTTGAGTCAGGTGGTCGACATGATTCATACCAGTCACCAAAAAGTCACAGCAATGATTGTCACCACGAGACCAGAAGCCGTTGCCTTAGAAGTTTCTCAACAAATCGCTCGTGGCATGACCTTGTTGCCTTCAATCGGCGGCTATTCAGGTGCAGAAGGTCGGATGATTATGATGGTCATTACTCGCTACGAACTCTATGATTTAGAACAAGCAGTTTACAGTATCGATGAGAATGCCTTTGTAAATATTTTACCAACACAATCGGTTTTAGGGCGTTTTGCCAATGAAGATGAACAACGGATTTTTCATAGTACAGGAACATTTCCTGAGCTTCAATCCTACAAGGTGAAACGTTATCCACCAAAGAAAAAATTAAAATAGCAAGTCGGCCTTCAGGTCCCAAAGTCTTAACGGGAAAACTGGAGGTTTTTTTATAAAAATGAAGGTTATGTGAAAGAATAGACAAAAATTTTCTGAAAAAGGGAATTTTACTAGAAAAGTGTCAGGAATTCTGCTAAAATAGAACCGTTGGTTAGGGAACACCTAACAAATAAAGTTTTTAAAAACTTAGGAGGAATTTTTTATGCCAGTAGTATCAGGAGCAGAATTCTTAAAAGCAGCACGTAAAGGCGGCTATGCAGTAGGTGGCTATAACACAAATAACTTAGAATGGACACAAGCGATTTTAGAAGCAGCAGAAGCTAAAAAAGCACCAGTTCTAATCCAAACATCAATGGGCGCTGCTAAATACATGGGCGGCTACAAAGTAGCTAAAGACATGATTACTAATTTAGTAGACTCAATGAATATCACAGTTCCAGTAGCAATTCACTTAGACCACGGTGACTACGAAGCAGCTTTAGAATGTATCGAAGTTGGCTATACTTCAATCATGTTTGATGGTTCTCACTTACCATTCGAAGAAAACTTAAAATTAGCGAAAGATGTAGTTGAAAAAGCTCACGCTAAAGGTATTTCTGTCGAATGTGAAGTTGGTTCAATCGGTGGTGAAGAAGACGGAATCATCGGTACTGGCGAATTAGCTGATATCGAAGAATGTAAACAAATGGTTGCTACAGGTATTGACTACTTAGCATGTGGTATCGGTAACATCCATGGTCAATATCCAGAAAACTGGAAAGGTTTAGCATTTGATCACTTACAAGCAATTGCTGAAGCTGTCGGTTCTGATGTACCTCTAGTATTACACGGAGGTTCTGGTATTCCTCAAGAACAAATTGAAAAAGCAATTTCAATGGGTATCTCAAAAGTTAACGTAAATACAGAATTCCAATTATCATTCGCTAAAGCAACGCGCGAATATATTGAAGCTGGTAAAGATTTAGAAGGTAAAGGATTTGACCCTCGTAAATTATTAGCACCAGGTAAAGCTGCAATCATCAAAGATGCAGAAGAACACATTGATTGGTTCGGTTCAGCTAACAAAGCTTAATCAACTAGTTACGTTAAAGACAGCCACAGCACGTGGCTGTCTTTTTTATTTTTTGTTATTTTTTCATTCTATTAAAATACCTGAGAAGTTTTCTTTTTTCTTAAGCTTGATTATGATAGAATGATTGGGTAGTTTATTTAGAAAACGTATATTACAGATAGGTGAGAATATAAATGAAAAAAATCGTAATCAATGGGAATCGTCCATTAAAGGGCGAAGTAACCATTAGCGGCGCCAAAAATAGTGTGGTCGCTTTAATTCCGGCTGCTATTTTAGCAGATTCGCCTGTGACTTTAGATGGCGTTCCTGACATTCAGGATGTTCACTCATTAATTGAAATTTTAGAAATTATGGGTGCTAAAATTACTTTTGAAAATAATACATTAATTATTGACCCAACAGAAGTTGTTTCTGTGCCAATGCCAAAAGGAAAAATCAATAGCTTACGTGCGTCCTATTATTTTATGGGCTCACTTCTTGGTCGATTTGGGGAAGGCGTTGTTGGCTTACCTGGCGGTTGTTACTTAGGACCTCGTCCAATTGATTTACATATCAAAGGATTTGAAGCATTAGGCGCTCATGTAACCAACGAACATGGGGCGATGTACTTGAGAATAGACGAAGCTGGCTTACAAGGAACACGAATTTTTATGGATATGGTATCTATTGGCGCTACAATCAATGTCATGTTAGCCGCAGTTAAAGCCAAAGGCAAAACGATTATTGAAAATGCTGCGCGTGAGCCAGAAATTATTGATATTGCTACATTATTAAATAACATGGGTGCAAAAGTCCGAGGAGCTGGAACGGACGTTATTCGGATTGAAGGTGTCGAAGAATTACATGGTTGTCGTCACTCGATTATTCCAGATCGAATTGAAGCTGGGACTTATTTAGCTATGGCAGCAGCTATGGGTGAAGGAATCAAAGTTCGAAATGTTATTTATGAGCATTTAGAAAGCTTCATTGCGAAATTGCAAGAAATGGGCGTTAAGATGACAATTGAAGAAGACATGATTGAAGTTCATCCATCACATGATCTGAAAATGACGACGGTGAAAACCTATCCGTATCCTGGGTTTGCCACAGACTTGCAACAACCGTTAACGCCATTACTTTTAAAAGCGCAAGGAACTGGTGAAATTATTGATACAATTTATGCTCAACGAAATAAGCATATTCCTGAGTTGGTGCGGATGGGGGCCGATGCTTCGGTTGAAGGCAATATGATTATTTTAAATGGTCCAAATCAATTACATGGTGCAGAAGTAGTCGCCTCTGATTTACGGGCAGGCGCTTGCCTAGTCACTGCCGGCTTGATGGCTGAAGGTACGACCACGATTTATAATGTAGAATATATTTTACGTGGGTACGACCACATTATCGAAAAGTTAACTGCTTTGGGCGCTGATATTCAAATGCTAGAAACCGAAGAACAAGAAGGTCCGTTTGAGGTGGATCAATGAGCGACTATTTAACAATGGCTGAATTGGAAAACAGTACGTTAAAAGATATTTATGCGTACGCGAAAGAGTTTAAAATTCCTTATTATAGCCAAATGAACAAAAAAGAATTGTCTTTAGCTGTGATTCGTGCACAAGCTGAGAAGCAAGGTTTTTTCTTCATGGAAGGAATTTTAGATATTGTTTCTCAGGATGGTTATGGCTTTTTGCGGCCAATTAATTATGGACCAAGTGCAGAAGACATTTATATTTCTTCTTCTCAAATTCGTCGTTTCGGATTGAGAAATGGGGACAAAGTAGCTGGCAAGGCGCGTCCGCCAAAGGAATCAGAACGTTACTATGGACTCATGCATGTTGAAAGTGTCAATGGGAAAGATCCTGAAGAAGCGAAAGAGCGGCCACATTTTCCAGCGCTAACACCGTTGTATCCTGAAAAACAATTAACGTTAGAAACAACGGCTGGCAGATTATCAACACGAATGATTGATGTATTTGCACCAATTGGTTTTGGGCAACGTGGTTTAATTGTAGCGCCGCCAAAAGCGGGAAAAACAAGTGTTTTAAAGGAAATTGCTAATGGGATTACAGAAAATCATCCTGATGTGGAATTGATTCTGTTGTTAATTGACGAGCGTCCTGAAGAAGTGACTGATTTAGAGCGAAGCGTTAAAGGCGATGTGGTTTCTTCAACTTTTGATCAACAACCACAAAATCATACGCGAGTTGCTGAATTGGTTCTGGATCGAGCAATGCGCTTAGTTGAAGATAAACGGGACGTAGTTATTTTAATGGACAGCATCACTCGTTTAGCAAGGGCCTATAATTTAGTGGTCCCGCCTAGTGGTCGAACCTTAAGTGGCGGAATAGATCCAGCTGCGTTTTTCAAACCTAAACGATTTTTTGGTGCTGCCAGAAATATCGAAGAAGGGGGCAGTCTGACTATTTTAGCCACGGCATTGGTGGATACAGGTAGCCGAATGGATGATGTCATCTATGAAGAATTCAAAGGTACAGGCAACATGGAGCTTCATTTATCTCGTGAATTAGCAGAGCGCCGTATTTTCCCAGCAATTGATATTAAAAAATCAAGTACGCGAAAAGAAGAGTTGTTAATGACACCAGAACAACTAGAAGAAACGTGGAAATTGAGAAATAATATGTCGGGAGACTCGCTGGAATATACGGATCAATTCATAAAAATGTTGAAACGGACCCAAAATAATCAACAATTATTTGAAGTTTTCCATGATGTTTCGTTTGGCAAACAAATTAAAAGAAATCCAAAAAGATAATTGCATACCAACTGAAAACATGGTAAGATAGCATTGTTGTATACCGACAAAATAACTCTGATACAGCAAATGGATCAGGGCAAAGGAGCGAAAAAAACGTATGAAACAAGATATCCATCCAAATTACCAACCAGTAGTATTCATGGATTCAACAACAGGTTTCAAATTCCTTTCAGGTTCAACTAAAGGATCTTCAGAAACTGTTGAATGGGAAGATGGCAACACTTATCCATTATTACGTGTTGAGGTTACTTCAGACTCACACCCATTCTACACTGGTCGTCAAAAATTCACACAAGCCGACGGACGTGTGGACCGTTTCAACAAAAAATACGGTCTCAAAGACGAAAACGCAAATCCAGACGCATAGTCTTTCAAAACATTGTTATGACAAGGTTTATAGAGGTTTTCCACTGTGGTGGGGAACCTCTTTTTTTGCGTTAGATATGCAGTTTTAATTCAGAGAAAAGAAATAAAGCAACTTACCAATCTTTTCCTCTTTTTTTTTCAAGATTATCCTTCCCAAAAGTCAAAGATTGATCAGCATTGTTTCGCTGATTTGTTAGACTAGTAGGTACATTCAGCTTTATAAAGGAGATCTTGAAGAAATGAGTAGAAAAAAAGTCGGTGTTTTCTGTCTATTGCTGTTTTTCACATTTTTGATTATTGTTCCAAAAGTAGAAGCTACAGAAGAAATGAAGACTAAATTTACAGTAACGCCTGTTTTACCAGAAAATCAAGTGTCAGGAACATCAAGTTATTATGATTTAATTCTAGCACCAAAGCAATCTTCCACTATTGTCTTAGATATAAAAAATAAGACAGACGAAAAATTGTCCATCGTATTGACTCTAGCAAATGCATCAACAAATGATAATGGGTTGATTGTGTACAATGATTTTGATAAACTACTTGATTCATCGTTAAAGGTTCCGCTGACAGACTTGGTTACTTTAGAAAATGAGGAAGTGAGTGTGCCGCCTCATCAAACAGTATCAGCAAAGATGAAGGTGAAGGGACTTGATCAGCCTATCAAAGGAGTTGTGTTAGGCGGGGTTTATGCGCATCTCAAAGATGAAAAAACAGAGGAAGAGAACCAAACAATGGGATTAACCAGTCGCTACGGGTTTAATGTTGCGATTGCCATGAGGAGTGCTGAGAATGCTCCTTTAACAGAGGTGAACCAACTGAAATTAGTGAAAGTAACACCTACAATTGCTTTAGGGGCCAAATCACTAAAGGCGGTCATTCAAAATCCATATGCTGCTATTTTTCCAGAAGTTCGTTTAGAAGGTCAAGTGATAAAAAAAGGATCCTCTAAAAAAATTGCACAACGGACACTAAAAAATGTTCGCTTTGCCCCAAATAGTTCCATGAATTTTCATCTTGATTTGGGTAAACAACCGCTAGATGCTGGGACTTATATATTTACAGGACGTGCTATTTTACAACAAGATGAACAACAGTCTTGGCCTTTTCAACAAGAATTTACGATTAACACTCGTGAAGCAAAAAAATTGAATCAAGAAGCTACGGTCAAATGGGTCCTACCCACATGGTGGTTACCGACTTTCTACACGTTGTTAGTAATCACAATTGGGGCAATTTATAGTGTCATTTGGCGCAATAATTATCAAAAAACAAGCGAAAAGGAGAGTGAGAATAATGGCTAGTTGGTTTTGGTTGTCTGGCGGTTTAGCGGTCATTTGTTTTATGTTTTTCCTCTTTTCTTTGCTGACTAGTATGAGTTTTATTCAGCATGCAAAAGAGCCCAGAAGTATTCTAAAAGAAACACTTTTGAGTTGGTTAATGCTTTTACTTAGTGGTGGCTGGATTACAATCGGACTATTGTTATATTTTTCGCTAAAGAATCAATAAACAAAAAACGAGCATTCATTGTTAGATAACCGTGAATGCTCGTTTTTTTGTTTTAGGAAAATGCTCTTTAGCAACTTGCCAGATTTCATTGGGCAACCTGACTGAAATTGTTAAATTGTTCTGTCGAAACGACAAAAAAGTGGTAAACTAAACGTGTATGTTAGTTATTTAATCAAAAGTAATGTATCCGCTTACTTATAAAATGGAAACGAAGGAGCATATTGCAATGACAGAAAAACTTTTAGGAAGTATCGAAGCCGGTGGCACAAAATTTGTATGTGGCGTTGGGACAGATGATTTGACCATTGTGGAACGTGTCAGTTTTCCCACAACAACCCCAGAAGAAACAATGAAAAAAGTAATAGAATTTTTCCAACAATATCCTTTAAAAGCGATTGGGATTGGTTCGTTTGGTCCGATTGATATTCACGTTGATTCTCCTACGTATGGTTATATCACTTCTACACCAAAATTAGCTTGGCGTAACTTTGACTTGTTAGGAACTATGAAACAACATTTTGATGTGCCAATGGCTTGGACAACGGATGTGAATGCTGCGGCATATGGTGAGTATGTTGCTGGAAATGGGCAACATACATCTAGTTGTGTATATTATACAATTGGAACTGGTGTTGGCGCTGGAGCGATTCAAAACGGTGAGTTTATTGAAGGCTTTAGCCACCCAGAAATGGGGCATGCGTTAGTCCGTCGTCATCCTGAAGATACGTATGCAGGAAATTGTCCTTATCATGGAGATTGTTTAGAAGGGATTGCAGCAGGACCAGCAGTTGAAGGTCGTTCTGGTAAAAAAGGTCATTTATTGGAAGAGGATCATAAAACTTGGGAACTAGAAGCTTATTATTTAGCGCAAGCAGCGTACAATACTACTTTATTATTAGCGCCAGAAGTGATCATTTTAGGCGGCGGTGTCATGAAACAACGTCATTTGATGCCGAAAGTTCGTGAAAAATTTGCTGAATTAGTCAATGGATACGTGGAAACACCGCCTTTAGAAAAATACTTGGTGACGCCTCTTTTAGAAGATAATCCAGGAACAATTGGTTGCTTTGCCTTGGCAAAAAAAGCTTTAATGGCTCAAAAATAACCATTTATTCGTAGTTCATGCATTATATTTGAAGGAAATGGCTAAGAATGATACTCTTATTATGTAATTAATTATTTAGGAGGGATTAGCATGGCAGATTTAAAAGGACGTTTTGACGATGCAAAAGATAAAGTAGAAGGTACTGCAAAAGAAGCGCAAGGCAAAGTTACGGATGATAAAGGCAAAGAACTTGAAGGAAAAGCTCAATCAACCTTTGCTGACGTAAAAGACAAAGCACGTGATGCCGGCGACGACCTTAAAGAAGGCGCTGAAAAATTAACTGATAAAGTTAAAGAAGGCTTTGAAGACTTAAAAGACAAATTTAGTAAAGATAAATAAAAATTAACAAAAGAGCGTGGGCTTACGTTATTTCAACGTAGGCCCACGCTCTTTTGTTTAGACATCAAATCCTTGTTTTTGCAAGAAAATTTTTACTTCTGGGCGACGATTATAAGAAAAATAGGACAAAGACTTCTGTGACCAATCCGCTGTTTGGGCGTTACTTGAGCGGCTGGCATAATAATCTTTTAATAATTCATCATATGTGTGCATATTTGTCAATTTGTCTGATTGGTAGTGATTTTCGCTTAAAATATTTTCAAAAGGCATCCGTGGTTTTACACCATTTAACGTTTCTGGTACACCGATTGTTAATCCGAAAAGTGGTACAGTTAATTCAGGCAAAGATAAGCGTTTGGCTACTGTGTCTAAGTCATTTCGAATGCCGCCAATATAACAAATCCCTAAATCCATAGATTCAGCCGCAATGGCCATGTTTTGCGCAGCAATCGTTGTATCAACGGCAGCTACTAATAATGATTCTGGTGTCTTTAAGGGTTCTAATGATTGCCCCTCTTTTGACAAAATCGTTGCATGACGATACAAATCAGCAACAAAAACATAGAACACACCAGTGTTAACGACATAGTCTTCACAATTCGCTAAACGTCCTAATTCTCTGCGTAGCTCAGGATCTTTGATTTCTATAATTGTATAAGCTTGTAAAAAATTGGAGCTTGATCCTGCTTGAGCTGCAGTAATTAACTGTTGTTTCTGCTTGTCCGTTAACGCTTGCTTTTTAAAATGACGAACGGAACGGTGACTTAGTAATTGTTCAATTGTTTGATTCATAAAAAACCTCCGTTTAAATTAAGAAAGAGAACAGAAAAACCCACAGCTTAATAGTGGGTTTCTCTGTCGTTAATTGCTAAAGATTACAGAATACGTTCAAATGGATCTAAACTAATTCCTTGGTCTAAAACGATTTTTGCGTATTCTTTCGCTGCAAATAAAGAATGATCTTTGTAGTTTCCACACTCTTTTGCAGAGACTGCTGGAACAACTTCTGTATTGATTACTTTGTTTAAAACGTTGACTAATGCATCACGGATTTCTTGTGGTGAATGTTGATCCCACATAATCATATAAAAACCAGTGCGGCAACCCATTGGCGAAATGTCAATGATTCCTTTTAATTCATCACGCATGTTAACTGCTAATAAATGTTCCAACGTGTGTAATGCGCCTGTTGGTAGGGCATCTTTGTTTGGTTGTAAGAAACGTAAGTCATATTTTTCGACTAACGCATCACCATTTTGTTCTGTGCCAGCAAGGCGAACATATGGTGCTTTTACTGTGTTGTGATCTAATTCAAAACTTTCTACGCGTGCCATGAAATTTCGCTCCCTTTATAATTAAATTCGTTTTAACTATAACAAATTTAAGTCAAAAGTCAATGGATAGTCCTTTGATGGGTAATAGTTTTAAAATATCATGGGAAAATAAAAAAAATCATTTTTTTGACTATGTAGGTTTTTTCAATACTATGGTAAAATAGGACAAGTAGCTTTTACAAGAAGGTAAGAGGGGAGTATGAAAATATGGGAAAAGAATATCATGTTGCCGTGGTAGGAGCAACAGGTGCTGTCGGGACAAGAATGATTGAATTGTTAGCAGAAACAAGTTTGCCAATTGCCAGTGTGAGGTTATTGGCGTCTAAGCGTTCTGCTGGACAAGCGATTCAGTTTAAAGGACAACCTCTTATCGTGGAAGAATTAGTCCCGGAATCATTTGAAGGAATCGATTTAGCGTTATTTAGTGCTGGTGGGAGTATTTCCGAAAAGTTTGCACCAGAAGCAGTTAATCGCGGAGCTGTCGTTGTTGACAACACTAGCCATTTTAGAATGGCAAAAGATGTTCCTTTAGTTGTTCCAGAAGTGAATCCGGAAGCCTTGAAAAATCATCAGGGAATTATCGCAAATCCCAATTGTTCTACGATTCAAATGATGGTGGCCTTGGAACCAATTCGGCAAGCGTTTGGCTTAGAACGAATCATCGTTTCAACGTATCAAGCTGTGAGTGGCGCAGGTATCCGTGCAATTAATGAGCTAAAAGAACAAGCCAAAGATTTTTTAGAGGGAAAACCTGTCAGCGAATGGTCAGCTGAAATTTTACCAGCTGGCAGTGACAAAAAACATTATCCAATTGCTTTTAATGCGTTGCCTCAAATTAATGTTTTTTCAGAAGCAGGGTATACCTACGAAGAATGGAAAATGATGAATGAAACAAAAAAAATCATGGGGGACAACGAGCTAAAAGTCGTTGCCACCTGTGTCCGTATTCCGGTAATTTCAGGACATTCTGAATCTGTTTATATAGAAGTGAAACAAGCAGATGCATCGGTCTCAGCCATCCAAGAATTAATGGCGCAAGCTCCAGGTGTAATTTTGCAAGATGAGCCAAGTGAACAACTATATCCACAAGCGCTAAATAGCGTCAACCAGAAAGAAACATTTGTCGGCCGTATTCGTCAAGACGTTGACGTGAAGAACGGTTTCCATTTATGGATTGTATCAGACAACCTATTAAAAGGAGCTGCTTGGAACTCGGTCCAAATTGCTGAAACGCTACACGAAATGAATTTGCTTCGTGTACCTGAAAACGACTAGAAGGTTTGTATTGTATACTCGGGAGGGAATAGGATGGATTTAACGAATGCAACAATTATTACGGCAATGGTTACGCCGTTTCAAGAATCGGGAGAAATAGATTTTGATAAACTACCGCAATTGGTAGACTATTTATTGGCCAATCATACAGAAGGCGTTATTTTAGCAGGAACAACTGGTGAATCACCCACGTTAACCCATGAAGAAGAATTACAATTATTCCAGCGAATGATTGAACTGATCGATGGACGTATTCCGATTATTTGTGGTGTGGGTACGAATGATACACGTGACTCAGTCGCTTTTGTGAAAGAGTTAGCGACAATCGCTGGTATCGATGCTGTTTTGGCGGTTGTTCCTTATTATAATAAACCAAATCAAGAAGGTATGTATCAACATTTTAAAACCATCGCAGAAGCAAGTGAACTGCCAATTATTTTGTACAATGTTCCTGGTAGAACGGCTGCATGCCTAGAAGTGGAAACTACTTTGCGCTTAGCACAATTGGAAAAAATTGTGGCAATTAAAGAATGTGCAGGGTTAGATGCAATTACTGAGTTGATTGAAAGAGCGCCAAAAGACTTTCTAGTGTATACTGGAGAAGACGGGTTGGCTTTTGCCACCAAGGCACTTGGCGGACAAGGGGTTATTTCGGTAGCCAGTCATGTCTTCGGTTCGTCAATGTATGAGATGTATCAAGCGCTGGAGCAGGGGAACTTGCCGGAAGCGGCTAAAATTCAACGACAGTTGTTACCAAAAATGAACGCCTTGTTTTCAGTGCCTTCGCCGGCACCCGTGAAAGCGGCCTTAAATCATTTAGGTATTCCTGTTGGAAATTTACGTTTACCTCTAGTTGCTTGTACACCAGAAGAAGAGCAAAGAATTATTCGCACGTTAGAGATTTAAAGAACGTGTAATCATAGAGAGGTGAAAAGAGTGAGTACAATAAAAATCGTTCCATTAGGCGGCGTTCGTGAAAATGGAAAAAATATGTACGTTGCTGAAGTGGAAGATGAAATTTTTGTACTGGATTGTGGATTACAATATCCAGAGAACGAACTTTTAGGAATTGACGTTGTCATTCCGGATTTTACGTATTTAGAAGAAAATAGTGAACGAATTGCAGGGGTCTTTTTAACACATGGCCATGCAGATGCAATTGGGGCCTTACCGTATTTGCTTTCAAAAATTCAAGTGCCTGTTTTTGGGACAGAATTAACGATTGAACTAGCAAAACTAAGTGTCAACAGTCATGCGGAAACGAAGAAATTTAAAGATTTCCATGTGATTGACCCGCATACAGAAATTGATTTTGGTCAAGCAACGGTGAGCTTCTTTAAAACAACGCACACCATTCCAGATTCGATTGGTGTTAGCATCAAAACAAAAGAAGGTAACATTGTTTATACTGGTGATTTTAAATTTGATCAAAGTGCGATTGAGATGTATCAAACCGATTATGGCCGCTTGGCTGAAATTGGGAAAGAAGGCGTCTTGGCGCTACTTAGTGATTCATCAAATGCTGAAAACCCAGCCCAAGTTGCATCGGAAGCCCAAATCGCTGATGAAGTGTTCGACACGATTCGCTATTGGGAAGGACGAATCATCGTGGCATGTGTGGCAAGTAATTTGCAACGGGTCCAACAAGTATTGAATGCAGCGGATCGTTCTGGTCGTAAAGTCGTTTTGACAGGCCAAGATTTTGAACGGATTATTCGGACGGCGATGAAATTGGAAAAATTACAATTACCAAGCGAAGATCTATTAGTGAAACCAAAAGAAATGAAAAAATATGCACCCGAACAGTTATTAATTTTAGAAACAGGCCGGATGGGAGAACCTATTAAGTCACTTCAAAAAATGGCTAATAATACACATGGTGTCGTTCGAATTGAAGAAGGCGATTTAGTTTATATTACGACAACGCCAACAACGGCCATGGAAACAACGGTTGCCAAAACAGAGGATATTGTCTATCGGGCCGGTGCTACGGTGAAGCAAATTTCCGACAATTTACGTGTGTCTGGTCACGCTAATCCGAATGACTTGCAATTGATGCTGAACTTAATGAAACCAAAATATTTCATTCCTGTCCAAGGTGAATACCGCCAGTTAGCTGCGCATGCGGACTTAGCACACGAAATTGGCATGCCTTATAAAGATATCTTTATTACAGGTCGTGGGGACATTTTAGAGTATACAAAAGGTAGAATGTCGGTAGCTGGCAGCACAACGGCCGAAAATATTATGATTGACGGGATTGGTGTCGGCGATATTGGTAATATCGTTTTACGAGATCGTCGTATTCTTTCCGAAGATGGTATTTTTGTGGCTGTTGTGACAATTAATCGCCGAGAAAAACGAATTGTTTCACCAGCTAAAATTACTTCTAGAGGTTTTGTTTACGTTAAAACAAGTAAAGACCTAATGAAAGAAAGTAGCAATATTGTCACAGAAATTGTTGAAAAGCATTTAGAAAGTGACGATTTTGAATGGAGCAAACTGAAACAAGAAATCCGCGAAAACTTAAGCCGTTATTTATTTGAACAAACCAAACGTCGTCCTGTGATCTTACCAGTTATCATGGAAGCGACGCAACGCAAGCGTCCCAAAAATAACGCATAGTTCGTCCTGATAAAAGCAGGTGATTTTAGGAGAAATTCTTCTAAAGTCATCTGTTCTTTTTTGTAACTTTCTTCTATAAATATGGTACTATTAATCAGAGCGCTGAATAAAGGAGGCGATTTTAGTGGAAGAGATTGTGTTGTTCCATACCAATGATCTTCATTCTCACTTTGAAAATTGGCCCAAAATACGGCGTCTGGTTAAAGCCAAACGTTCGCTGTACCAAAAAGAGGGCAAAACAGTCGTAACCATTGATTTAGGTGACTTTTCAGATCGGTGTCATCCTTTGACCGAAGCAACAGATGGTCGAGCAAATGTAGCTATAATGAATACATTAGCGTATGACCTGGTTACAATTGGAAATAATGAAGGAATCGGCAATTCAAAGAAACAATTAGAGCATTTATATGATCAGGCAGCATTTGAAGTGGTCTTAGCTAATTTAGAAGACCCAAAAACCAAAACGTTACCAGATTTTTGTCAAGCATATAAAATTATGACAACTAAAGAAGGCACAAAGTTAGGGTTTATTGGCTTAACCGCACCATTTCCTTTAACGTATAATCCTAATGGCTGGACAATCAAACAAGTGGAAGCAGTCCTTCCTCAACTGATTACAAAAGTTGCGCCTCAATGTGATGTTCTCATTTTGCTTAGTCACTTGGGGATAGATACTGATTTTATGATTGCGGCGAATTATCCTGAAATTCAAGTGATCTTAGGTTCCCATACACATCATTTATTTAAAGATGGTGAAAAAATTAATCATGTACAACTAGCAGCTGCTGGCAAATATGGACAGTATATTGGTGAAGTGCATCTGTTTGTGGATACCGACACGAAGCAAGTCACAAGTTATGCAAAAACGATTGAAACAGCAAGTTTAGAAGAGCAAGCAACTGATGCCAAGGAAATTGCGGGTTACTTAACGGAAGGTCATCGACTATTGCAAGCGCAGCAAATTGCACAAATCCCTGAAACCTTGTCAACGGACTTACGGCAACCGCATGCCTTTATAACTGTTGCCTTGAAGGCGTTAAAAGAAGCGGGGCAGACCGAAGCGGCTGTGTTAAACAACGGGTTATTTTTAGCAGATTTACCAGAAGGAATAATCAATGCAGACCAATTACATGAGGCCTTGCCTCATCCAATGCATTTAATCAAGGTTACCTTGAAAGGGTCAGACATGAGCCGTTTGATTCGTGAAATGGAAAAAAGTCGTCAATTTCTGCGGAAATTTCCGATTCGCGGGATGGGCTTCCGCGGGAAAATTTTTGGCGAATTATGTTATGATGGGATTCGTTTTGAGCGAAATAGCCAGACCGTTTTTTGGCAAGGGAAACCTATTCAGCCAGAGCAGAAGTATACGCTGACAACAGTGGATCACTTTCAATTTGTTCCGTTTTTCCCAACGATTGAGTTAGTTGGAGAAGTCGAATTTTTATTTCCAGACGTTTTAAGAACTGTCGTGGCGAACTATCTGCATGCCCACTATCCAATCAAATAAAAACAAGGTATAATAAAAACTAGGTGGTGAAAAAATGACAGACAAAAAGACAACCGAAAAAAAAGAAACAGAAACAGAAACTGCTGCAACCTTTACAGAAGAACTAACAGCAGTTCTTGAAGAAATAAAAGAAGAACCTGTAAAAGAAAAGAAAAAAGGGGAAATTGTCACCATTGTGAATGAAACAGATATTCAAATTGGTGAAAGAGAGTACCGAATTGTTAAAAATCATCGTGATGCCTTTGATCCTGAACGCTTAGGTGAACGGTTTAGTGAAGTATTAGCGCGTTATGATTATATCGTAGGAGACTGGGGCTATGAACAGTTACGCTTGCGTGGCTTTTTTGATACTTCTAATCGTCGGGCAGCGCCGGATCAACGCATTGATACACTAGAAGACTATTTGTATGAATATTGTAATTTTGGCTGTGCCTATTTTGTAATTGAACGAACAGGGGAACGTAAAGAAAAAACAACGCATCGTCGTCGTCGCCATAAAAAGAATAATCGTTCTAACGCGTTTGTCGAGGAAAAGAGTGCGCCCGCTAATAAAAATAGCAAGCCAGTGATTCGTACGCGAAAAGAAGAAAATAAAAAAACGACTACACCCAAACAGCCTAGTCCCAAAAAATCTGGCAAAGGCTTTACGATTCGTCAACGTGAGGAGTAAACAGAGTGAAAAAAGACTATCAAGGATATTTAATTGATTTAGATGGAACGATTTATTTAGGAAAAGAACCAATTCCAGCCGGAAAACGTTTTGTCGAGCAGTTACAGGAAAAAGATTTGCCTTTTTTATTTGTAACGAATAATACCACTAAATCTCCTGAAACAGTGGCACAACGTTTAGCAAATGAATTTGATATTCATGTCCCAGCATCCCTTGTTTATACAGCGACTTTAGCGACGATTGATTACATGAAAGAAACCAATCGAGGCAAGAAAGTCTTTGTCATCGGCGAGGCTGGTTTAATTGACTTAATTTTAGAAGCAGGTTTTGAATGGGATGAAACAAATCCTGATTATGTTGTCGTGGGACTTGATACAGAATTATCTTACGAAAAAGTGGTTTTAGCTACCTTAGCCATTCAAAAAGGGGCGTTGTTTATTGGGACCAATCCAGATAAGAACATTCCGACAGAAAGAGGCTTATTACCTGGTGCAGGTTCAGTTGTGACGTTTGTGGAGACAGCTACTCAAACAAAACCAGTTTATATTGGCAAACCAAAAGCGATTATCATGGAACGAGCGATTGCGCATTTAGGTGTGGAAAAAGAGCAAGTAATTATGGTTGGAGATAATTATGAAACCGATATTCAATCAGGGATTCAAAATGGTATTGATAGCTTGTTAGTTACATCAGGTTTTACCCCTAAGTCAGCTGTTCCAACTTTGCCAACGCCACCAACCTATGTTGTTGATTCCTTAGATGAATGGACTTTTTGAGTATGATGAGGTCGAAATTGCGTTTAAGGGAAACACTTGGACTCATTTGTTTGTTTTTAACGATTGTGGCTTTAAGTATCACGATCACGATTAATTTTCGTCCATTGTATCTTTTTGATATCCAACACTTAAATATTTTAAAAGACGTAGAGGTTGATCGTGTGACCTTGATTAAAAATTACGATCATTTAATGATGTACTTAAACAATCCTTTTGAAAAAACATTAGTATTTCCTGATTTTCCAATGTCTGATAGCGCGGCTTTTCATTTTTATGAAGTGAAAAAATTGTTTTTATTGTGCTATGGCGTATTACTAGTTACGTTGTTGCCTAGTGTCCTTTATTTAAAATATTTGGTAAAAAATCAGCGTTTATGGACATTGATACGGCCATTTCAGTGGGGAATGTTTTTGCCTGTGCTTTTTGGCTTTTTCATGCTAATTGGCTTTGATCAATTTTTTATTGCGTTTCATGGATTATTTTTTAACAACGATGCTTGGTTATTTAATCCGCTGACTGATCCGATTATCAATGCCTTACCTGAAGCCTACTTTATGCATTGTTTTATCTTGTTTTTTGTTTTATTAGAAGGCCTGTTTTTGATAGGTATTTTAATCGGAAAACGTTCTTTAAAAAAATAAAGAGAGAAAAGTGAACAATTCCAAAATTGCTCGCTTTTCTTTTTTATTCAATCTAGTTTTAAAAACTAGATTGAATAATTGTCAAAAGTATGATATTCTTTTTTAGAAATGGCTAGGAGGGTTTTTATGGACGAGATAGAAAAATCACTGCAAAATTGGGGCCAACAATTGGAAAACGTTCATTTGCCAAGATGGCATGAGTTACCAGATATTGAATTATATATGGATCAAGTGATTACTCTGATAGAAAAATACTTATCCCCATTGATTACACTGGAAAAACATACTTTGTTAACGTCCTCAATGGTTAATAATTATGTCAAACACGGGTTAATCCCGGCCCCAGTGAAAAAGCGCTACAATCAAAAGCATTTAGCGTTTTTAATTGCGATTACGTTGTTGAAACAAGTGTTAACATTGCCAGAAATTAAGCAAGGCATTTTATTCCAAGGAGCCACGGTTGGTATTCGTGAAGCGTACAATTTATTTTGTCAAGAACAGGAACGAGCGATTTATGTGATTGCTGCTCAAGCGCAAGAAAAAGAAGTTCAGGCCAAATCACAAGAACCTATGGGGATTGAATATTTGGCTGTAAAAGCAGCGACAATGTCTTTTGCTACTAAAATGTTTAGTGAAAAAGTGATTGAATTGGAACAAGAATACTTAAAAGAAATGGATGAGATGACACATGAATAAAGAAAAGATCGCACTACTGGTTGATTCTGGGACAGATGTTCCAGAGGCATTAGTCAAACAATACGGCATGTATGTCTTGCCTTTACAGATTATTTATCCTGAAAAAACCTATACAGATAAGGTAGATATTACACCAGAAGAAGTGTATCAACGTTTAGAGAAAGAAATCCCTAGTACTTCATTACCAGATGGTGCAACAATCCAAGCTATTTTTGACAAAATTAAAAAAGCGGGTTACGAAAAAGTCTTAGCGGTGACCATTTCTAGTGGTTTAAGTGGAACCTATAATGTGGTTCGCTTGCTTGGAGAACAAACCGAAGGACTAGATGTATTTGTTTTAGATACAAAGAACATTGGTATCGGGGCTGGCATTCAAGCGATTCGAGCAGCAGAATTAATTGAAACAGGATTAGGATGGCAAGAATTACAACAAAAATTAACAGAAGAAGTAGCCAACGCAAAAGTATTTTTTAATGTAGCCACTTTAGAATATCTACAAAAAGGTGGACGAATTGGTTTAGTCACTTCTATTTTAGGCAATGCGCTAAAATTAAACCCTATTATTTCTTGTAATGAAGAAGGCATTTATTATACGGTGGCTAAGTCTCGTGGCCGTAAAAAAAGTCTTGATAAAACGTTTGAGTTGGTGACGAACTTTATAAGTGAGGCACCCCGTTTTCGTTTGGCAGTCGCTCACGGTGCGGCAGAGGAAGAAGCAAAAGCAATGATGGAACACTTGAAAGCGGCTTTTCCACAAGCAGAAGAAATTTACTTTGGAACGATTAGTCCGGCATTAGTTGTTCATACAGGACCAGGACTTTTAGGTGTTGGTATACAGTTATTAAATGATTAATTAAATGAAAAATCTCCTCAAATTTTTTTGAGGGGATTTTTCATTTAAGATTTCTCTTTTTCATAGAAATATCATTTTGCTGAAAAAACAACGAAAATTATATTGAAAATTTCACGAATGTGTTACAATTTGTCTACAAAGGGGGAATTTTTTGTGAAAAAAGCAATAGCAGAATGTTTAGGAACATTTATTCTTGTCTTTTTTGGGACAGGAACAGCCGTTCTAGGAAATGGTATGGAAGGGATTGGAACAACGGGGATTGCCTTAGCCTTTGGGTTAACAATCGTTGCTGCTGCCTATAGTATTGGCACAATTTCAGGTGCACATCTAAATCCAGCTGTTTCTATAGGAATGTGGCTTAATAAACGAATAACAACAATGGAACTAATCTACTATGTAGTGGGACAAATTGTTGGCGGCTTGATTGCCTCATTTGCATTATTAAGCATTCTAAAAGGTGCTGGTAAAAGTATTGAGAACTTAGGTCAAAATGGTGTAGGGGAATTAAGTGTTGCTGGTGCATTGACAGTCGAAATTATTTTAACATTTATTTTTGTTTTAGTTGTCATGACAGTTACAAGTGCTAAGAAAGGCAATGCTTCATTAGCAGGAATCGTAATTGGGTTAACACTAACAATGATTCACTTAGTCGGCATTCCTTTGACAGGAACTTCTGTCAACCCAGCTCGTAGCATCGCGCCAGCCGTTTTTGCGGGTGGTTCAGCGTTATCTGAGTTGTGGATTTTTATCGTTGCGCCATTAATTGGTGGATTATTAGCCGCTCTTGTAGCAAAATTCGTCTTAGATACGGAAGAATAGATTAGCGAAAGAAGAATCTTTGATAACAAGCGTCAATTGTTGTCAGAGATTCTTTTTTTGTTATACTAGGAGAACCTAAAGGCGCATTTTTAACCAAAGATGAAAACATCATCAAAATAAGGTATAATAGGAAAGTATCAAATAAGATTAGAAGGAAAAAGAGGTGTCTCTTTGTGAAGAAAATTTTAGTAGTTGATGACGAGAAGCCAATTTCAGAGATCGTTAAATATAATTTGGTTAAAGAAGGATATGAAGTATTTACTGCTTATGATGGAGAAGAAGCACTTGAAAAAGTGGAAGAAGTGGAACCAGACTTAATTATTTTAGACTTAATGCTCCCTAAAATGGATGGCTTAGAAGTCGCACGAGAAGTGCGCAAAACACATGATATGCCAATCATTATGGTGACTGCCAAAGATTCTGAAATTGATAAGGTTTTAGGATTGGAATTAGGAGCCGATGACTATGTAACGAAACCATTTTCAAATCGTGAATTAGTTGCTCGTGTAAAAGCCAATTTACGGCGAGGTGCAACCAATGCGAAAGAAGCCGAGGTGACAACACAATCTGAATTAACGATTGGTGATTTAACCATTCATCCTGATGCATATATGGTCTCAAAACGGGGTGAAAAAATTGAATTAACCCACCGTGAATTTGAGTTACTTTATTACTTAGCAAAACATATCGGACAAGTGATGACTCGTGAACATTTATTACAAACCGTTTGGGGTTATGATTATTTTGGTGATGTGCGGACAGTGGACGTAACCGTACGTCGTTTAAGAGAAAAAATTGAAGATAGTCCAAGTCATCCAACGTATTTAGTTACTCGTCGTGGGGTTGGTTATTATCTAAGAAATCCTGAACAGGAGTAATCAGGTATGAAGAAAAAAGTTCACTTTTTTCAATCTGTTAATTTTAAGATTGCTTTATCATTTATTCTGCTGTTACTAATCGCGATTCAAATCATTGGTGGCTATTTCATTCGTGAATTGGAAGCCACTACAATTTCCGATTTTAAAAAAAATATGGATTCCCAAGTTGTCCAATTGTCAAATACGTTAAGCACGCAGATGAGCAACAAAGATCTCGAACGTAGTGACGTTGATGCAAATTTAAAAAAAGCGTTATCTGATTTTTCAAATGCAGACATTTCTGAAGCGAGAATTGTCGATGATAAAGGGATTATTCGGGCAACCAATGATTTAAATCAACAAAATATTATTGGGAAAAAGAATGATTATCGTGATTTAAATGACTTTACGAGTAAAAAATATCAAGCTTTAGATAATGATAAACGCGTGTATGTGAATGTCCAGCCGATTCAATCGCCTACTGGAGAAACAGTGATTGGTGTCCTTTATGTGAAAAGTAATTTAGAAAATAAATACCAAGAAATTACCAACACAGCAAGTATCTTTTTCACTGCTTCTATTATTGCCGCAGCAATCTCGATTATTGTGACCTTACTGATTGCACGATCAATCACGAAGCCGATTGGTGAAATGCGCGAGCAAGCCATTCGAATCGCTCGTGGTGATTACGCTGGAAAAGTAGAAGTCCATGGAAAAGATGAATTAGGCCAATTAGCAGAAACATTTAATCAATTATCAGAACGGATTGAAGAAGCACAAGAAACAATGGAATCAGAAAGAAATCGTTTAGATAGTGTCTTAACGCATATGACAGATGGTGTCATTGCGACGGATCGCCGCGGAAAGGTGATTACAATTAATGAGATGGCCCTTTCATTATTAAATGTAAAAAATGAAAATGTGATTGGGACCTCGTTATTAGAGTTGTTAGATATTGAAGAAGATTACACATTACGGAAGCTGTTAGAAGAGCCAGATGAACTGCTGATTGATCGCTCAACGTCTGATCGTGAAGAAGACCAAATGATTATCCGGGTAGACTTTACGATGATTCGTCGGGAATCAGGATTTATTACTGGCTTAGTTTGCGTACTTCATGACGTCACAGAACAGGAAAAAAACGAACGGGAAAGACGGGAATTTGTTTCCAATGTTTCTCATGAGTTGCGAACGCCTTTGACAAGTATGCGTAGTTATATAGAGGCTTTGAGTGAAGGAGCTTGGGAAAACCCTGAGATTGCGCCGAATTTCTTAAAAGTCACGTTAGAAGAAACCGACCGGATGATTCGTATGATTAATGATTTGTTAAATTTATCTCGGATGGACTCTGGGAATACACATCTTCAATTAGAGTATGTGAATTTTAACGAATTGATTAATTTTGTCTTGGATCGCTTTGATATGATGATTGAAAATGAGCAAAAAAATTACAAAATTCGCCGTGAATTTACTAAACGCGATTTATGGGTAGAGTTAGATACAGACAAAGTAATTCAGGTTTTAGACAACATTTTGAACAATGCGATTAAGTATTCGCCAGATGGCGGCGTCATTACCTGCCGACTAGTTGAAACACATAATAATGTCGTCTTTAGTATCTCGGACCAAGGTTTGGGCATCCCTAAAAAAGATCTCGGGAAAGTCTTCGAGCGTTTTTATCGTGTGGATAAAGCACGTGCGCGAGCACAAGGTGGGACTGGTTTAGGTTTAGCAATTTCTAAAGAAGTAATTCGGGCCCATAACGGGAGTATTTGGGTGGAAAGTACAGAAGGTGAAGGATCGACTTTCTATATTTCACTACCATATGAACCTTATGAAGAGGATTGGTGGGAATGATGAAATTATCAGAATGGATTACAAGAATTGGCTTGATTTTGATGGTCATTTTAAGTATATATTTTTCAGTCAATATCTGGCTGAATTCTGCCAAAAAAATACCAGAAATGAAGTCGGGAAGCCAAGTCACAACAGCTGTCAATGAAAAAGCCATTGGCGATGTCTATTTACCTTTGCAATTGATTCGAATAGCCGATGGAAAAGCGATGCAAAGTAATCGTGAAACATTAATTAGTAATGTTCAAAATGATATTAAAATGGCTACGTTTGGTAAATTGACACAAGTTGTGACAAAAAATGCAGAGCAACTTAAGCGCTACAACCAAATGGAACAAGGCATTGAACTTCTTTATCAAGGTCCCTTTTTAATCTCGGACTATGCTTCGATTTATAATCTATCCATTAATTTTACTAACTTTAATGAGTTGACGGACCAGTATTTTACGAAAATTCAATTGGATTTTAACGAAAATAAGATACGTTTTTTAGATTATGACCAAGCCAACGTCTATGAAGCGCCCATGACTGTCAATAAGGCGCGCTTAATGGGAATTATCAATAAAGAGGGATTACAATATCAAGACGTTTCCGAAAATACGCTAACCAAACAAGGGCAATGTTATTTAACCAATGATATGAAGTTGAAAAAGTACAGTTATATTTTAGCTTCGCAACCAGTTACTCGTTTTAGGAATGCTTTTTTCAATGAAACGGAAGATATCCAAACCAATGAAGACAGTCAAGACTTAACCTATACGAGTAAAGAAGAACGATTGTTTGCAGAAGAAAAACTGGGAAAAATCGATTTTAAAGGGACCTTGCCAGAAGAGAATAAACGGGACTCAATCTATAATCAAAGCTTTTCTTATGTAAAACGTTTAGGAACCAATATGGGGAATTTACGTTACTTTGATCGAACGAAAGATAGTGTCAATTATCGGACTTTTGTGGAAGGTTTCCCAGTGTTCAGTAATGATTTAAAAGGCCAAGTGGATATTCGCATCACGAACAACGATGGTGCTGCGCCAAGCGTAACCATTAACACAAGTGTGAATACGATCCAAGTGCCGATTCCTTCAGAAGAAGAAGTGACGCTGGAAAGCACGGAAAAATTGATTAAGCGTTTAGAAACGGCTGGTGCTAAAAAGGAAAAAATTCAATCGGCTGTTATCGGTTATACGTGGCAGACAATTGAAGAAGTCAAACAAGTCGTTGATTTAAGTCCGGAATGGTATGTCCTTTATAACAACAATTGGTACACTGCAACGGACTTGGTAAAACAATTACCAAGCTTGGAGGTGGGCTAATGGATTTTAAACGAATTGAGTGGATTTTCTTCTTAGCATTTTTAGGATTAAATATCTTTTTATTTGGAATTTATCGGGAAGGTCAACAAGAGGAGAGCAACGTCTCTTCTTCCAGCCAAACAGAATCGATTGAAAGTCGGTTGGAAAAAGATAACATCTCGTATAAAGGAACACTTTCTTCAGAACGATTGGAAGGTTATTATTTAAGTGGCGAACAAACCAATTTTTCTGCTGCTTTAAAAATCCAACGTGAAAAGAATAAAAATTTTTTGAGAAATGGGCTGCAAATTGCGGATAATACTTTAACGAGTGTACCTAGTAAAAACTATTTTATTGATCCTAAGAAAATTGATAAAGATTTAAGTACCTTTTTAAATGAAAAAAATGCTTTATTATTCGGAGACGAATATCAATACTTACCAGAATTTTCTCATTTAAAAGAGCCGACGGCAGAAATTGTGGCTGCACAATCGTATAAAGGAATTCCTTTTAGAGACGACACGGCAAAATTAAGTATTTTAGCAGATACGTCAGGTGAATTATGGAAAATTAGTAAATATTCGCAAACGCACATTGAAAATATTGAAGAGTTACGAGACAAAACGGATTTATATTCCAATCGTGATGCGATAGACACGCTCTATATGAATAACCGGATTCCTAGTAATTCCAAAATAACATTCATTAAATTGGCCTATTCAAGAATTTATAAAATTCGTGAGAAAAATGTATACGTTCCAGTCTGGTTTGTAGGAATTTCTACTGGTGAAGATTCAGTTGAAATTGAACAGGTGAATGCCGTAAGTAATACCATCATCACAAATAATACTGTGCCAAAGGTGGAAAAACATTAAGGTCCGTTGTATAATGAAACACGTTAATGTTGTAATGTAGAAGGGAAGAGTTTTAAATGGATTCAGAGTTTGCTTTTAATATCAGTGTTCTTGCCAGTGGCAGTACAGGCAATTCCCTTTTTATTGAAACCAACCAAAAGAAAGTATTAGTAGATGCGGGTTTAAGTGGCAAAAAAATCACTTCACTTTTAGCAGAAGTCAATCGCAAACCAGAAGATTTAGATGCGATTTTAGTTACACATGAACATCGGGATCACATTCATGGCGTTGGCGTGTTAGCGCGAAAATATAAGTTAGATGTCTATGCTAATGAAAAAACGTGGCAAGCGATGGATCCCATGATTGGCAAAGTCGATGTCGCTCAAAAACATATTTTTGAAATGGGCAAAGTTTTGACCTTGGGAGATATGGACATTGAAAGTTTTGGTGTCTCACATGATGCGATTGCGCCTCAATTTTATCGTTTTCATCGCAATAATCGTTCCTTTGTTGTTCTAACGGATACAGGTTATTGCAGCGATCATATTCGTGGCACGATTGAAAACGCAGATGCTTATTTAGTCGAAAGCAATCATGAAATTGAAATTTTGCGAGCAGGACCTTATCCATGGAGTCTTAAACAACGGATTTTAGGAGATAAAGGCCATCTATCCAATGATGATGGTGCTCTTGTGATGGCGGATGTGTTAGGTGATAAAACAAAACGCATTTATTTAGGTCATCTTAGCAAAGAAAATAATACGAAACTTCATGCGCGAATGGCAATGGAGTCTACTTTGAAGCAAAAGGATTTAGGCGTCGGTGAAGCATTTAAGGTATATGATACAGACCCCGATTCAGCCTCAGAGTTATTTCAAATTTAGAATAATGGTGGTTTATCAGTTTTTGAGCGTGGAGCAAAAATCCAAAGTGATTTTTGTCCCATGCTCATTTTTTGTTCTTTTATCCAGCTGGTTTGACAGAGACATCGGTGATAATACTTTTAAACTCTTAGTTAATTTTTTGACAAATACTTGTGTTTGTCTGGTGTTAGGAGTATAGTTAACTAGATTTTTACTAGTGGGAGGTCTATAATGTTTCAATTTTTACCAAACTCTGTTTTACAGATGAGCACTATTTTTCTTTCGATTATTATCGAAGCATTGCCTTTTGTCATGTTAGGTTGCTTGATTTCAGGCGCTTTACATGTTTTTTTAACACCAGAACGAGTAAAAAAAGTGTTACCTAAAAATAAATTTTTATCAATTTGTGTAGGGAGTTTCCTAGGGTTTTTCTTCCCTTCTTGTGAATGCGGGATCGTCCCAATTGTGCATCAATTTGTTAAAAAAGATGTACCAACACATACCGCTTTTGCTTTTATGTTAACGGCACCAATCATTAATCCAATTGTGCTATTCTCAACATACGTAGCCTTTAGTGGCGCAACAAAATTTGTGATTTGGCGAGTTTTAGGCAGTATGATTGTCGCGTGGGTTATCGGCATTTGGTTAGCTTATTTTCGAAAAGAATCAATTTTAACAGAAAAAGAGTTGGCGCAGATTAAAGAAGAGCAGGTTGCTCATACGCATGAACACGTTGATGAAGTTCGTTCATTTTGGAAAAACGGCTGGTCAGCGTTAACCCATAGTATTGATGAATTTTTTGATACAGGTCGCTATTTAATTTTTGGTTCTTTGTTGGCAGCAATCATGCAAACGTATATCCCAACTGGTGCACTTATGCAATTAGGCCATTCAAAGATTTTAGCGATTCTAGTCATGCTAGTCATCGCTGCCACTCTATCACTTTGTTCAGAAGCAGATGCATTTATTGGTTCTTCTCTTTTGAGTTTGTTTGGAACAGGACCAATTGTCGCCTTCCTAGTTTTTGGTCCAATGGTAGATATTAAAAATTTATTGATGATGAAACGTTATTTTAAAATGTCATTCATTGTACAATTTGTTTTGATAGTGGCGCTTGTCGTAACTATTTATGCGGCAGTAGTTTAGAAAGGAGGCCTACAATCGATGATACGATTTATTATTTTAATTGGATATATGGGTTTGATGATGTATCTTCAAATTTCAGGTGAACTGAACCAATATATCAATATTCATTATAATTACTTAGCTGTTTTATCAATGGTTTTAGCTTTTATTATGGCGATTGTCCAATTGATTTTGTGGAACCAAGCAGATCCATCAATGCAAAAAAAACATGAAGACATGCACCAACATGGGGGACATGAACATCATGGCCATCAGCATAATTTGGAAAAACCTAGCCAAAGAGGGCTTGCCTATTTACTACTTTCTTTACCATTGATTGTTGGCTTATTATTTCCGACAGTTAGTTTAGACACAACAATTGTTGAAGCAAAAGGATTTAACTTTCCAGTAAGTAAAGAATCAGTAGGGGATCCTGATATGCAAACGCAATATTTGAAACCTGATACAAGTATGTATTTCAATAAGACGGATTATGACAAGCAGATGGCAAAAGCCATGAAACAATATGATGGCCAATCTGTGATTTCAATTACGGATGAAAACTATTTGGAAATTATGGAACTAATCTATAATTATCCAAGTCAATTTGCAGGGAAAAGGATTTCTTATAAAGGCTTTGTCTATAATTCAAAACGAGAAGAAAGTGTTGACCAATTTGTCTTCCGTTTTGGGATTATTCATTGTGTCGCTGATTCTGGCGTTTTTGGCTTGTTGGTTCATTTTCCTGAACATACTCAATTTCAAAACAATGATTGGGTAACGATTACCGGAACGGTTGAGTTATCCTATTATCCACCGTTTAAACGGCAAATACCAACTGTGCAAGTGGAGAAAGTCAAAGCAGATCAAGCACCAAAAAATCAATATGTCTATCGTTCCTTTTAAAAAAAGTTGGTTGCTTCCTTATCAAATGGCAGCAACCAACTTTTTTGCTATCTATTTTTTAATTTTGTTGCGCTTACGACGAATAAAACCCAAAGATTCTCTTTTTTCCCGAAAGCTGCGGATATTCTGATTGAAAACCTCAGAAGCGACTAAGCCTAACGCAATTACCCCAGCAATCATTACAGCTTGCACGGTAAAATAGGCGCCTTTTTCATAATTGCCAATTACGATATTCCGAACAGCTTGATAAGCTAAGCCACCAGGTACCAATGGAACAATACCAGGAATATTAAAAATCGTGACAGGCATTTTCAATATTTTTGAGAATAGGTAGCTTACTGCCGCAACACCGACAGCACCGATGAGGGAACCTAATGCCGCATTTCCACTAAAAACTTCAACGATTACCCAATAAAGCATCCAGCTTACACTACCAGTTAGACCACAAGCCACCAGTGATCGTCGAGGAACATTAATAATAATTGCAAACGCCGCAGAAGCTAAAAAACTAAAGATAAATTGTACCAAAACGATTCCTAGCAAGTAAGTCACTCCTTTTAATAGAAAAGTTGAAAGACAAAAGCAATGCCAAAACCAATCATTCCTGAAGTCATTAATGCTTCAGTCCCACGAGAAACACCCGATAAGTAGTGTCCAGCTAGCAAATCGCGAAGAGCATTGGTAATTTGCACACCAGGCACTAAAGGCATGACACAACCAATGATGATTAAATCTTGTGATTGTCCGAGTCCCAATTTGACTGAAAGAATAGCGGCTGCACCAATGAACAGCGAAGCTAAAAATTCAGATAAAAATTTAATCTTGAGAAACTTTAAACTAAAATAATAAAGACTATAGCCGCAACCACCAATCAGAAAAGTCAAGAACAAATCGGACCAGACACCACCAAAAAGAATCATAATTGTAGCGCTGACAACGGCCGCACTAACAATGCGTGCGCTAATTGGAAAATGTCGGTGTTCACTATCTATCACTTTTAGTTTATTCAGTAATTCCTCTAAAGAAAAATCACCAGCCACATAAGCACGAGACAGCTGATTCACACGAGAGATTTTTTCTAAATCAATGCCACGTTTCATTACTTGAACCATACGAATCGTGGAGGTTCCATCTATGCCAACAAATAACCCGGTTTGTGTCACATAGCTAACCATTCGATAGTTGCCAGAAGCAAGCGCAATTCGGCTCATTGTATCTTCAACACGGTACATTTCTGCATCGCTTTCTATCATAATTTTACCAGCTAACAAACAGGTTTCTAAAAGTAAATCCAAATGAGCAGGAGTCATTGAGCAAGCCTCACTTTATGTATTTTCTTCTAGTGTACTACAAACGAACCAAAAAGAGGAAATAAATAACAGCTGCAATCGAAAATTTACATCGTAAACAGATTGTTAGCGAATTGTAACATTAAAAGGCTGATATTATTTAATCATAGATATTTAAAAGTTTTCAAAAGAGAAACGTCGATTTTTTCGCAAAATGAATTGGAGGGAAAGGTGATATTCTGGCGATTTAGCAGACCTTTATTCTTGTTTTATAAAGTTGTGTATTTGTTTTTATAATTTTAAAATTATCGATGGCTGTCATTTTTTTACGAAGCCTTTATTAATAAAAGACTAAGAAATAACAAAAAAGAGAGAAGAAGAAGAAATTTTGTTTGTAGTTTCGGTTCTTTTCTAGTAAAATGAAATTGTATAAAAGTAGAAGTGAGGTGTAGTAAAATGGGTTTTACAGACGAAACAGTACGCTTTGATTTTGATGATAATCGAAAAAAAGCAATCAGTGAAACGTTAGAAACCGTATATCGGGCATTAGAAGAAAAGGGATACAATCCTATTAACCAAATAGTAGGGTATTTACTTTCTGGGGACCCGGCTTACATTCCTCGTTATCAAGATGCTCGAAACTTAATTCGTCGTCATGAACGTGATGAAATCATGGAAGAATTAACCAAATATTACTTAGCGAACCACGGAATCGATATCAAATGAGGATCATGGGGCTAGATGTAGGTTCACGGACAGTCGGTGTGGCTGTTAGTGATTTATTAGGTTGGACAGCACAAGGCATCGAAATTATTCGCATCAATGAAGAGGAAGAGAACTTCGGTTTTGAGCGATTAGGTGAATTGGTGAAAGAATACGAAGTCACGAAATTTGTCGTAGGTTTACCGAAAAACATGAATAATTCCATCGGTCCTAGAGCTGAAGCATCCATGGCATATGGTGATAAGATTCAAGAATTATTTCAATTACCTGTTGACTATCAAGATGAACGATTAACAACTGTCCAAGCAGAGCGTTTCTTGGTGGAGCAAGCAGATGCTTCAAGAGCCAAAAGAAAAAAAGTCATTGATAAACTAGCGGCAGTAATGATTCTACAAAATTATTTAGATGCACATAGCCGATAATTATCGAGCTTTGAATACATCAAGGGAGAGAAGAAGAATGACAGAACACAACCACGATCATGATCACGAAGGACATGAACACATTACTTTAGTAGACGAACAAGGAAATGAAACATTATACGAGATCTTACTAACTGTTGACGGTCAAGAAGAATTCGGTAAAAATTATGTTTTATTATATCCAGCAGGAATTCCTGAGGATGAAGATGTTGAATTGCAAGCTTACTCATATGTGGAAAACGCAGAAGGTACAGAAGGCGATTTACAGCAAATCGAAACAGACGCTGAATGGGATATGATTGAAGAAGTTTTCAATACATTCATGGCTGAAGAAGAAGAGTAAAACTGTAACGAGAGAAGCGCTACTTCTCCTATTGAGAAGTAGCTTTCTTAATAATAATTGTTATAATGTACATGTTGTTTCTATCATAAGATACTATCACTATCATTGAGTGTGGTGGATAAAGAAGGACAGCATTGTCTAGTTTTACAAGATGTTGTAAAAACGTAACATCCTTGTAATGACGTTAATTTGGCAACTATCTAGCATAATTTATAATTTGTGTTATACTAAGTATGAGGTTTTGGAAATACTGTTAATTTTATAATATTAAATAAAAAAATGGCTCCACCTACTGGCATAGGTAGAGCCGTCAGAAATTCAGTTAAACAAACACGTAATTATTGGTGTGGTGCATTGCCACGAACTGAAATTCCAGTTAATAAAGCAAGTAAATCAAACATATATTTCACCTCCTTTATTATGATAGCTTCATTATAACATTATCTGTAAAATGATGGTATGTTTAATACAAAAAAAATAGAAAGATTGGAGTTTTGACTGTGAGAGTAGCGGGAGAAAAAATCAAAACAGCGCGTAAAAAGAAAAAATTATCGCAAGCTGAATTGGCAAAAGGAATTTGTACACAAGCAACAATTAGTAACATTGAAAACAAAAATGTGTGTGACAGTTTAGACATTTTCTCATCTGTATGTCTACGTTTAGACTTACAAGTAGAAGAATGTATCGAAGGTTCTAGTGAGAAAAAACTCGAAAGCTTATTAAATAAAGTAGAAGAATTATGCTTTTACTTTAAGCACGATGAAGCCTATGATTTGTTGAAAGACTATCCAGATGATATCGAAAGTTCAAACAGAATTTTAGAAACAAAATTTTTCTATTATAAAGGAATTACGAGTTTATTAGGTAAGAAAAATAATAGCGAAGCATTGTTCTATTTACATCGTGGTTCTGAAATTAGTCGTGATATTAATATTTATAATATTTTGAGCATGAATGCGATTGGTATTTTATATGAATTAGAAGATGATATTGAAAAAGCAAAAGTTTATTACGATAAATCTTTACAGTTGCTAAGCGAATTCAAATTAGATTATCCATTAGAGCAATGCCGTATTTATTATAATACCGCAAAATTCTATTCATTAATTAAAGACTATGCAAAGAGTATTGAATTAAGTGATAAAGGAATCGAAATTAATCGGACGCACAGTTCTATTTACTCTTTAGATTGCTTATTATACGAAAAAGCGTTTAATAAACAAATGCTAGGACTAGATGCTGTTGAAGATTATCGTATTGCGTACTACTTTACACGTTTCTTTGAAAATAAAAAATTACTTACTTATATTGAAAAAGATATGCAAGAGTTTAACATCAGTTTTAAATAATGAATTATCGTTTCAGATTTTAAAAAGAACAACCTAACTCAAGAGGAGTTAGGTTGTTCTTTTTTTCTCTTTTTAATTTGTTTCTTTGACAGCGTTACGGACGCTTTCAGCGACGACTTTTGCGACTCCTTCTTGGAATGGATCGGGAATAATATTGGTCGGCGTGAGTTCATTATCGGGAATCAATTTTGCAATACCTTTGGCAGCGGCAATTTGCATTTCAATCGTAATCTTTTTCGCCCGAGCATCTAAGGCACCACGGAAGATACCAGGGAAGGCTAACACATTATTAATTTGATTCGGAAAGTCACTACGACCAGTTCCGACAATATAAGCGCCTGCCGCTAAAGCTTCATCAGGAAAAATTTCAGGAACCGGGTTAGCCATTGCAAAAATAACTGGCTGCTCATTCATCTGTTGAATCCACTCGGGTTTTAAAACACCTGGTGCCGAAACACCAACAAAGACATCAGCGCCTTCAAGAGCAGTAGCTAAATCACCGGTACGGTGTTCCCGATTGGTTAGCTTCGCAATTTCTGCGTGGTGTGGTGGCAGAGCTGTATCTGTTTCGCTCAGAATCCCTGCACGGTCAACAATGATAATATGTTTTACGCCAGCAGCTAAAAATTTTCTTGTGATCGAAAGACCAGCGGAGCCACCGCCGTTGATTACCACATGAATGTCCTCTATTTTCTTGTTGATTAATTTTAAGCTGTTGTACAAAGCCGCTAGAACAACAATCGCTGTCCCGTGTTGATCATCATGGAAAACGGGAATATCTAGTTCATCGATTAAACGCTGTTCAATTTCAAAACAACGAGGAGCGCTGATATCTTCCAAGTTAATTCCCCCAAAGGTTGGAGCCAAAAATTTCACCGTTTGAATAATTTCTTCGGTATCTTGTGTATCTAAAACAAGGGGAATCGAATCCACACCAGCAAAGCGTTTAAACAATGCAGCTTTTCCTTCCATGACAGGCATCGCTGCTTCAGGACCAATGTTACCTAAACCTAAAACTGCTGAACCATCACTGATAACGGCGACGGTGTTTTTCTTTGTCGTTAATTCGTAAGCGCGTTCTTTTTTTTCATGTATGGCAGAAGAAACAGCCGCAACACCTGGTGTGTAGGCAATTCCTAAATCTGCTTTTGTTTCAATCGGAACTTTAGGGCAGACTTCCAATTTCCCCCCAAATTTTTTTGCTTGCTCAATCGCTAATTCTTTTACATCTTTTGTTGACATATCATTTTCCTCCTAAATAATTCACTTATAGTTAAAAAAGCATTCTAAAAATAGCAGTCATTGTTATTACTGTAATGGCACCGCCTAAACGTGTCGCAACTTGTGCAAACGGCATTAAGTTCATTCGATTGGCTGTACTTAAAATAGCCACATCGCCAGTCCCACCCATACCACTCTGACAAGCGGAGACAATGGCAGCCTCAACGGGATTCATATTCATGAAGCGTGAAACGAAAAATCCTGTAGCAATAACAGTGAAAACGACACTAATTACCACAACAAAATATTGCCAGCTAAGCATTCCTACGACATCTTTTAAAGGAATATATAACATACCTAAGCCGACCATTAACGGGAACGTAAAATTGCCAGAGATAAATTTATAAAGCTGTTTTGATCCGCGTTGGGTTTCTTTCGGTACTACGTTTAAGTATTTTAAAAAAGCTGCGACAACAATCATCAAAACAGGACCAGGAAAGCCTGTTAAGTGTTGCAATAAACCGCCTGTAATAAATAAGGTACACGCAATTAAAACACCAGCACCCATTAATTTTACATCAATTGGTGCTTTGTCTTCTTCTAAAGCATCACTTAAATCATCTGAATTGGTAATTTTAATCAACTGACCTTGTCCAGAAAGTTCAGGGCGTTTTTCTCCTAAACGACTAAGTAAACCTGAACACATGATAGCAAAAAAATTACCAATAATGGTTGCGGGAATTAATTGCCCCACTAATTGTTCACTTGGCAATCCAGTAATGGCACTATAACCAAGGGATAAAGGAAGAATGCCTTCACCGATTCCACCAGCTAAAACAGGAGTGACAATATAGAAAAGGCTATGTTTCCAACCGAGACCTAACAGCGTTCCAACTAGGGTCCCAACACCCATTGCTAAAATCATTCCTAATGCCATCGGGACAATCATGCGCATTAAACCTTGGACTAAAATTTTGCGGTTCATTCCAAGGATACTTCCACAGACCAAACATGCAATATAGAAATAGAGAAAGTTTGCTTGTTTCATTAAAATATCTGTTGAGTCTAAGACATTTTGGTTGAGTAAATTGAAAAAGACCATAATTGATGGTACTAATAAAGATAAAATTGCGGGACCGCCAAAATGTTTCAAAATAGGAATATTTCCACCAATTGTTCCAAGTAACCAACCCATTGTTAAAATTACGGCAAAACCACCTAACATATTGACTGGTAGTTGTTCTAATAGAGCCGTAACAAGAATAATGCTAGCTGTTACAAGATAAACAGGTAACGTAACCGAACCAATCCTCGTTTTGGTTAATTTGTTGCGCCAATCTGTTTCATTAGCAGCTGTTGCGTGCAATTTCTTTTCCATGCTATTTCCTCCTATAACTTTAATCTATATTCATCATAATGTAAACGTTTTCTTTAGAGTAGATTATTTAATTAATTTAACTAAAGAAAAGTTTTTTAACCAAATCTTCCTATGCTATACTTTATTTGAAGAGAAAAGAGGGATGGAATGAAGCGTGGCGGGAAATTATGGTGCTTCTTATCAGTGATTTTTATTGCAACATTAATTATTATGATTACTTTCTTTTACGGAGTAACGACGGTCCAAACAATTAAAGAAGTTCGTAAAAACCAAGAGCAAGCACTTTTAGCCGTCGGGGAACAGTTGGCTATTGAACCGAATGTTATTGAAGCCTTAAAGAATGATCACTATTCAGATGAATTGGAAGCGTATACGGTTCGTTTAGGTGAAATCCATCAGTTGGATTTTATCGTGATTATGAATATGCAGGGGATTCGTTTAACACATCCTGATCGCCAAAAAATAGGTAAGCATTTTGAAGGTGGCGATGAAGTGCGAGCATTAAAAGGGGAGGAACATTTGTCTGTTAGTCAAGGGAGTTTAGGAGAATCATTACGAGGTTTTGTCCCAGTCTATGATCAAGGAAAACAAATTGGGGTTGTGGCAATGGGCATTAAAATGACCTCGCTTTCACAATTGATTGAACGAACAAAAAATGATTACACAGTGAGTGTCCTTTTAAGTGTTGGTTTTGGCTTTATATTAGCCATCGTGGTTTCTTATTATTTAAAAAAACAACTTCACGATTTAGAGCCAAGAGAAATTGCTCGTCTATTAGAAGAGCGAAACGCCATGCTTGAGGAAACGAAAGATGCAATCCTTGTGATTGATACCGATCAAAATATTTTATTAGCAAATATTGAAGCAACTAAAATGTATCGTAATATAACAGATAATGAAGAAAATTTACTAGGAAAGAAACTTTCAGCATTGGTTTTATCTCCTGAAAAATTAATCGTACATTCAAAAACAGAGCAATTCTATCGTCAAAATGGCCAGGATTATTTCGTCTCAATCGCCCCGATTAATGTCCGTAAAAAAACAATTGGGCATGTTATCTTTCTGAAAAATGCGACGGAAACGTTTATTGTCGCAGAACAGCTTGTCAGCACAACGACATATGCTTCGGCATTACAAAGTCAATCACATGAATTTATGAATAAGATGCATGTCATTTATGGCTTAGTCGATTTAGAAGATTACGAGGCGCTAAAACATTATCTAGCCGATTTATTGAAACCAGAAAAGGAATTTGCACAGCGCTTAGCTATTTTGGTTAGGAATCCTATTTTAGCAGGTTTTTTAAGTGGGGAAAGAATCAAGTTTGCAGAAATTAAAACACAATTAGCTATTGAAATTTATCCAGAAATTCCACCAAATAAACGAGATGAAGATACGCAAAATTTGATTGCTATCTACCGTTATATTCATCGTTTCCTGATGGAACAACCGTTACCAGAAGAGATCATTGAAACCATTGATTATCAGCCAGGAAGTTTGACGACGACTTATTCGTTTGCTTATCCAAAAGAACAACTGCAACGCTTTGAACAAGAGTTTTTCACTTCTTATTTGGCAAGATTATTAGAGAATGCGGAAGCGACATTGACTTGGGAAAACCAACAAAACAATTGGCTTGTCATTCGCATAAATGTTCATTACGAAGGAGCAGAGGAAAATGAACCTATTGATTATTGAAGACGATCCTATGGTTGCATATATACATCAAAAATATCTTGAAAAATTAATTCACCAACCGACTATTTTTACGGCGCCAACAATTGCTGAAGGTCTACAACTAACGAAAGAAAAACAACCAGCACTTGTTTTATTAGATGTTCATTTAAAAGATGGCAATGGCTTGACCTATCTGGCAACAATTAGAGATGAAAAAATTGACACAGAAGTTATCCTGATTACGGCTGCCAACGAGTTAGAAAATGTTAAACGAAGCTTACATTTAGGCGTTTTAGACTATTTAGTTAAACCCTTTTCTTTTGAGCGATTTCAACAAAGTATCGAAAACTATCAGAAAAAAGCTGCTCAATTCACGCTGGAAACGAAGGAGCTTTCGCAAACAAAAGTGGACCAATTGTTTCATTCTTCACAGACAAACGCACGTAAAAATGAACAAGATCTTCAAAACATGTCCTTAGAAAAAGGACTAACACAAGCAACATTACAATTATTGTTAAAAAAATAGACGAATTTACCGACTATTTTACGATTCAAGAATTATCAGAAGCGAGTCAGCTTTCACATGTTTCTGTTCGTAAATATGTGTTGTTTCTAGAAAAAAATAACCTTTTAGAAAGTAAAAATAGCTATTTAAAAGTGGGGCGTCCCTATCAATCGTATCGGAGAATTTAGTATTTTTTATTTTTTAGTAAATAAAAAAAGTAATTGAAAAGTGGCAAAATACAGAGGATACTCCTTTTTATTCTCATTTAAAGAACTTAATTGAGAATGTAAAAGAGGATATTATTTGTTATTTTTTAAGAATATATGATATTCTTTATTATGTAAGAAATAATATTATATGGGAGGAACGAGCGATGAAAGTTATTGTTTTAGGATCATCACATGGAGGTTATGAAGCGGTAGAGGAATTACTAAATCTTCATCCTGATGCAGAAATTCAATGGTATGAGAAAGGTGATTTTATCTCATTCTTGTCTTGTGGCATGCAGTTGTACCTAGAAGGAAAAGTGAAAGATGTTAATTCTGTTCGCTATATGACTGGCGAAAAAATGGAGAGTCGTGGTGTGAATGTCTTTTCTAATACTGAAATTACAGCGATTCAACCAAAAGAACATCAAGTGACAGTGAAAGATTTAGTGTCAGGTGAAGAACGTGTTGAAAATTATGATAAATTAATCATCAGTCCCGGAGCTGTCCCATTTGAATTAGATATTCCAGGTAAAGATTTGGATAATATTTACTTGATGCGTGGTCGTCAATGGGCCATTAAATTAAAACAAAAAACAGTAGATCCAGAAGTCAATAATGTGGTTGTGATTGGTAGTGGTTATATTGGGATTGAAGCTGCCGAAGCATTTGCAAAAGCCGGTAAAAAGGTTACCGTTATTGATATTTTAGATCGTCCATTAGGGGTGTATCTAGATAAAGAATTTACAGATGTTTTAACAGAAGAGATGGAAGCCAATAACATTACCATTGCAACTGGTGAAACAGTTGAACGTTACGAAGGCGACGGTCGTGTGCAAAAAGTCGTTACAGATAAAAATGCGTACGATGCTGATTTGGTCGTTGTAGCGGTTGGTGTCCGTCCAAACACTGCTTGGTTAAAAGGTACCTTAGAATTACATCCGAATGGCCTAATCAAGACGGATGAATACATGCGGACAAGTGAGCCAGATGTATTTGCAGTAGGGGATGCTACGTTAATTAAATACAATCCTGCAGACACAGAAGTAAATATTGCCTTAGCAACGAATGCTCGTAAACAAGGTCGCTTTGCTGTGAAAAACCTAGAGAAACCAGTTAAACCTTTCCCTGGTGTTCAAGGATCTTCTGGCTTGGCCGTCTTTGATTATAAATTTGCTTCAACAGGGATTAACGAAGTCATGGCTCAAAAATTAGGAAAAGAAACAAAAGCGGTGACAGTAGTAGAAGACTACTTGATGGACTTTAATCCAGACAAACAAAAAGCTTGGTTTAAATTAGTGTATGATCCTGAAACAACACAAATTTTAGGCGCTCAATTAATGTCAAAAGCAGATTTAACTGCAAACATTAATGCTATTTCATTAGCGATTCAAGCCAAAATGACAATTGAAGACTTAGCCTATGCGGATTTCTTCTTCCAACCAGCGTTTGACAAACCTTGGAATATTATTAATACAGCGGCTTTAGAAGCGGTGAAACAAGAACGTTAATAGAAGAGAAAATAAAACCCATGAGTATTTATAGTACTCGTGGGTTTTATTTTTATTTTGTATTCAATTGATTTTTCAACTCTTGTTGGACACGAGTTAATTCTTGTTCATCCACACGTTGATAGGAAACACCATCTTGCATAAAACCAGTACCTTGAAGTTGGTCTTGTTTCACTTTACCAAAGGCACTGCGATAATCTAAGGCAATTTTTTTCATGTCATCAAAACTTAAATCTGTCTTCATATTATCAGAAACAGCTGTTAAAATTTCTTGATAGTTGCTTACGCTATTAAGACTTAAGACTTTTTGGACGATGCCTTCAATCACTTTTCTTTGACGTTCTTGGCGGCCGTAGTCACCATTAGGATCTTCGTAACGCATTCTTGAATAGGAGAGTGCTTGTTCACCATCCAATGAAATTTTACCAATCGTAAAATCATATCCGTCTTGTGAAAAAGTCAGATTATTGTTCACTTCGATTCCGCCAACCGCGTTGACTAATTCTTTTAAACCAGCCATATTAATTGAAACATAATGATTAATAGGTATGTTTAAATAGTTTTCAACTGTGTCCATTGCTAAAGATGCCCCACCAAAAGCATAGGCGTGATTCAATTTATCTTGTTTTCCTTGACCTGGAATATCAACATAGGTATCTCGAGCAAGACTGACTAAGGTTGTTTGCTTGTCACGAGGATTAACTGTTGCAACAATTGTTGTATCCGAACGACCTTGCTCGACACGCCCATCATCGCCTGTATCAATCCCTAATAATAAAACAGAAAAAGGCTCCTTATTGTTTAAATTGACCTGACTTTTTTTAGATCGTTCTACTGTTTCATAGGTTTTATCCATTGATTTAGAAACATCCCAATAAAGTTTTGCTCCCATTCCAACAACTGCAAGAAATAGAACCAAGATAATTCCAAAGATAATGGCAAAAATTTTCTTCCCTTTTGACATATTTTTCCTTCAATAATTTATCACAGGTTGTGATTTTTTTCTTATAGGTTAATCTTACTAATTTTTAGTGAAGAAGTATATAATAATTGTTGAAAGACTATAAAACTTTAAGGTATTTTGCATTATTTTTGCTTAATCTTTTGAAATATCTCAATTCTATTAAAATATGCGAATTAGTATATTACACGTTTTCAAGGTGTTTCATTGTTGATTAATTAGAATTTTAGTGGTATTTTTGTATTTGTAATTAGTACAGATTTTAATTGGAGGTATAACAGTGAGTAAAAAAGGATCAGATATCATAGTAGAAAGTTTAATCAATCACGAAGTGCCCTATATTTTTGGGATTCCCGGTGCAAAAATTGATGGAGTTTTTGATGCATTAGTTGACAAAGGTCCAGAATTAATTTTAGCTCGACATGAACAAAATGCAGCCTTTATGGCACAAGGGATTGGTCGTTTGACGGGAGAGCCTGGCTTAGTTATTGCAACTAGTGGACCTGGTGCCAGCAATTTAGCAACTGGGTTAGTAACTGCGACTGCAGAAGGGGACCCTGTTTTAGCATTGGCTGGACAGGTGAAACGGTCCGATTTGTCAAAATTAACTCACCAAAGCATGAATAATGCTGCATTATTTAGTCCAATAACAAAATTCAGTACAGAAATTCAAGATCCAGAAACATTATCTGAAAATATTGCCAATGCTTACCGTATCGCCAAAACAGCGAAAAAAGGCGCAACATTCTTATCGATCCCACAAGATGTCACAGATAGTCCGGTGACAGGCGAAGCAATTAAGCCTTTGTCGGCTCCGAAACTGGGCCATGCATCAGCAGAAACAATCGCAGCTTTAGCTGAACGAATCAAGCAAGCGAAATTACCTGTTTTACTTTTAGGAATGCGGGCCTCTGCACGAAAAGTTACCGCAGCCATTCGTGAATTGGTTGCTATAACTGGTTTGCCAGTCGTGGAAACGTTCCAAGGAGCAGGAATTATTTCAAAAGAATTAGAAGAACATTTCTTTGGGCGTGTTGGTTTATTTCGAAACCAGCCTGGGGACCGTTTGTTAAAAAGAAGTGATTTAGTGATTGCGATTGGTTATGACCCCATTGAATATGAAGCACGTAATTGGAACGCAGAAAAAGATGCGCGCGTTATTGTTATTGATGAAGTTCAAATGGAAATTGATCAATATATGCAACCGGAAGAAGAGCTAATTGGTGATATGTCTAAAAATATTTTGAAATTATCAGAAGCATTTAGTGAACCAATATTAACAGAAGATGCGCAAGATTATTTAGAAACGCTTCAAGAAAAATTAACGATTAAAGAAGTAAAAACAAGTACAATTGAAAATCGATTACATCCATTAGAAATTGTTCAAACGCTTCAAGAAAAAACCACGAATGAAATGACAGTTACTGTTGACGTAGGGAGTCACTACATTTGGATGGCTCGCCACTTTAGAAGTTATGAACCGCGTCATTTATTATTTAGTAACGGTATGCAAACATTAGGTGTCGCTTTGCCTTGGGCAATCTCGGCTGCGCTGGTTCGTCCAAATACACAAATTATCTCTGTTTCTGGGGATGGCGGTTTCCTATTTTCAGCGCAAGAATTAGAAACAGCGGTTCGGTTAAAGCAAAATATCGTGCATATTATTTGGAATGATGGTAGTTATGATATGGTTAAATTCCAAGAAGAAATGAAATATAATCGATCCTCTGGCGTAGATTTTGGTCCAGTTGATTTTGTGAAATATGCTGAAGCTTTTGGAGCCAAAGGGGTTCGAGTACATTCACAAGCAGAATTTGCCGCAGCTTTAGAAGAAGGAATGCAAACAGAAGGCCCAGTGATTATTGATGTTCCTGTGGATTATTCAGATAATCAAGAATTAGGTAAAACATTGTTACCAGATCAACTTTATTAGGAGATGGAAAAATGAGCGAACAATATGTTTATCAACATGGTACGCTAGGCGGTTTAATGGAAAGTTTGATGGCAGGAACGGCAGAAATTGGTACGTTACTCACGCAAGGTGATTTTGGAATTGGGACATTAGAAGGATCAAATGGCGAAATTATCTTATTGGACGGTACATTGTATCATGCAAATCAAACTGGCGAAATTACTATTCTAGAAGGCGAAGAATTAACGCCATATGCCGCAGTTACTCGTTTTCAAGAAGATGGCGCATTCCCTGTATCAACGGAAACCGATGAAAATATTAAAGCACAAATTTTAGAAAAAATTAGTCCTAATTTTTTTGCGGCAATTAAAATTAGCGGTCTTTTTGCGAAGATGCATGTCCGTGTGGCACCTAAACAAGAAAAACCGTATCCACCATTTGTAGAAGCCGCACGCAATCAACCTGAATTTACAGCGGAGAATATTCAGGGAACAGTTGTAGGGTTCTTTACACCTAAATTATTTCATGGTGCTTCTGCCGCAGGGTTTCATTTGCACTTTATCAGTGAGGATCACCAATTTGGTGGGCACATTCTTGATTTTGGCATTAAACAAGGGACTGTTTCGTGGATGGAAACAGCAGAATTGCGGCAGCATTTTCCAGTTCATGATGCTGATTATCGGAATAAAGAAATTGATATTGCAAAAGCTTTGTTCGCAATTGAAGAAGCGGAATAACTGAATAACAAGGCACATTTCTCCACGCCCATTCAAGTTGACCTAGTTAGTCAACTTGAATGGGCTTATTGCTGTTCGTCGCTTTTTGTTGTTATTTTTCAAAAAAAAATAGTATCCTTTTTATAATAAGCAAATAGCAATTGGAAAGGATGGCGTAATGGACACACTTTATAGAAGTTGGCAATTATCTGGTTGGCTCTATCATGATATTTTTGTTATCATTGTAGCAATTATTTTTATAGTAATTAGTGGTATTTTGGTTATTTCCTTAATAAGAAGGCGGAGTACAAGGAGACTGGTTCCCTATGCGTTAATTTTATTGGTTTATCTTGCAGTGGTACATTTTGCTGGTTTAATCTTTTTCGGAATGTTTCGTTCAGTAACGATTGAAGAGAAAAGTGCGACGTTTTATTCTGAAAAAACGAAAGGCTTAACTTCAATCGAGCGAATGATTATTCCAAATGGACGAACGAATGGCATTAGCACCAGTAACTCATTGTTCCAAGTGATTTCTGTTAATAGTCAGACGGGCGAACGAATGTGGAGTAAACGTTTAGGTTGGCGTGATTATTTAATTGGTCAAACAGATCAATATGTGGTTTTGAATAATGCTGATAACGAGGCCATTTACTTACTAGATACAAAAACAGGGAAAAAACAGTTTTCTGAAGGGGATTTAGTGAAGAAATTCCCTGAATTAAAAGACTATTTAAGCTCTAATTTTGTTGATTATCGTTTTATGGATAATCGCTATCTCTATATTTATGGATTAAACAATCGATATTATCAATTAGATTTGAAAAATTGGCAGTTAAAACAAGACCCAACTTTCAAAGAAGTCTTTCAAACACAAGAAGCGCCTAAATGGACGGTAGATTCAAATGAGAGTCAAATTGGTCAAGAGCTGTCATCGGAAGAGCGTACAACAGTGCAAGGAAAACTAGAAGAGCAACTAATAGCACCAGTTTTACTAGGCAAGAAAGATGAAGCAAATTATTATGTTCTGTCATACAAGAAAAGACAAAGTAATCAAGCGATAGTTGGCTTATACAATTGGCAGAAAAAAACATACGAGTGGCAAACATCGTTGCTTTTAACTAAAGAAAATGTACCTATTGAAGCTTTTCAAGTAGAGGATGCGTTATTCATTAAAGTCCCGCGTTATTTATACAAAATTAACCTGAATAATGGTAATCAAGAGTATCAGTTTGATTACCGTTGGGGCCAAGTGATTCGTTAAACGAAAAGCGGTAAAGCATGCTTAGACAAATAGAAGGAGCAAATAGTCCTTATGATATAAAAAAACGCTTAGAAGAGTAGTGATTCCGCTAGTTTTCTAAGCGTTTTTTTTATTTTATGCAGGTCCAGAGATTAAATTCCAGATAAGCGAACCTGTATATGCGCCAGGAAATAATTGTGAAACAGGGGTTTGGATTGCAAGAGAAATATCGGTCATGCGGCCGCTCCACATTCCTTGTCCTTTTCTATCACCAGCGTTACTCATTAAAGTCGCACCGTTACCGATAATAATTGGGTTGGTCGGGAAGTCGGGTGCAGCAGGATCTTCTGAAAAATCCAGTCCATACATTGTATTTGTCATAAAGAAACGCCTTAACGTTTTGTCATAGCGGGCATAGCCGCCTGTTAATTGAAACGTAATGATGCCTAGTAAAGAATGAGCTTCGTTTCGCATGTGTGGGATTTCAGCAGTGACATGCCAACCAGTTAAGGCTCCGCGAACATCCCCCATCCCGAAGTGTCTCATTGTATGAGTATTACCTTCAGAAGGTCGGATAGGAACTGCTGTTAAATCACCAGAAATCGCTTGGGTTTCAAAAGTAAATTCTTTCGGAATAAAGAGCAAGTCAAAACTAGTGTTAGGATTTTCTAAATCAGGATCAATGGCATCGTTAACCGATTCATCGCCAGGCAGCCCTCCAAGTTCTAGTTTAACTGAAACAGGCGTTTTTCCAGAACGGGTGGCAAAAGAAACCGATGGGTCAAAACTAAAGAGACTGAATACTAGCAACAAGACGGCAAGTGATTGATAAGTGAGTAGATTGTTTTGCTTCAAGAAAGTTCCTCCTTTAGGTGCTGATAATCTAAGTATACGCAAAAGGAGCTGTTTTTATTTATCAGTAATTTACAGGTAATTCGAAAATATTGAGATAGATAGTGTTTAATATTAGTAGAGAAAGATGAGTCGACAATTTTTACTTGTTGATTCTGTCTTTTTTGAGCACAATTCGTTATATCAAGCATGCTAAAATATAAAAGAAATCATCAAGTATCACTAATCAAAATGGAGAGGAGGAGAAAAATTGAGTAAGTGTTTCGGGTTGTTGATGATTTTATTTGTATTATCTGGCTGTTCAGGAAGTAGGAATTCGCAACAGGAAGTCGTTATAGAAAGGTCTGCTAATAATGACAAAGCAAGACAATTTGTTGATCAAAAAAATCCGCATTTAGGAACGCAATTAGAAGCAGAATCTTATACTAAACAGGAAGCGATTGAATTTTTACAAAATGGTTTAGGGATACCAACGAATGACTCGGCGTTTCATTATACGTTTAAGCAGTCAAATAAAGGAAGTTATGTTGTTCAAATTATATCTGAAAAGAATAGTGTCTCAAAAGAGAATGAATTGTTCGGATATTATCAGGTGTATCAAGATGGTATTATAGTGAAAATGATGGAAAAGGATCAAACGTTCCAAGAAAATTAAATGATAAATAAAAAAGTTGACAAAAAACACAAACAGTTTTGTTTGTGTTTTTTTGTTTAATGTTCGTGTTTTATTTTTTAATAACCTTTTCCGAAAAAATATACGAACGTTCGGGTTTAAAAACGAACAAAAAGATGAAAATATGTTGAAATATACGTTTTCCTTGCGTATACTGATGAAGTGAAAAAACGAACGAGGAGTGTACGAATGAACAAGAAAGTTCCTTATTTAATTGTGGCACCGGGGCTAGTACTATTATTATTTTTCTTAATGATTCCATTAATTACTAGCATTTTGCCAACCATTTTTACTGATCATGGCTTGACACTAAATCAGTATGTTACTTTTTTTAAAGATGACTATAATGTTTCAATTTTCTGGCGAACGATAAGAGTTTCGTTAATTGTGACGGGTATTTCAATTGTGTTGGGCATTCCAACGGCATACTTTATTGCTGGAGTTTCCAAAAAATGGCGTGGCTTTTTAATGGCTATGACCTTGTTTCCACTATTAACCAATTCAGTTATTCGAAGTTTTGCTTGGATTAACATTTTAGGAAAAAACGGTGTAGTGAATACGTTGTTATTAAAAACAGGCTTAATTGAGCAACCGCTGAATTTATTGTATACAGAATTTGCAATTATTATCGGTTCAGTGTATTTATTTTTACCAACAATGATTATGACCTTAGTTGGGGTTATGGAAAACATTGAAGGAGAAATGCTAGAAGCGGCTGAGACGCTAGGCGCCAATCCAATGACGGCTTTTCGGAAAATTGTTTTACCTTTATCAATTCCAGGCACCATTGTAGGAAGTATATTAGTGTTTACAGGAACTTTAACGGCTTATACGACGCCACAGCTGTTAGGTGGTAACCAAAAAATGATGATGTCGACCTTCTTATATCAAAAGGCTAATACTTTAGGTGATTGGCAATCGGCGAGTGTTCTTGCATTTATTATGATTTTAACAACATTAATTGTGATGAAAGGCCTAGACATGGTCGCTAAGAAAGTAGATCGGAGAGAAGCAAATCATGCGTAAGCAAAAAGGACTATCTGTTATTGCAATTCTAGTTTTTCTGTTTTTATTTTTACCATTATGTTTGATTGTGGTGACTTCTTTTGGAACAGCCGCAGCGATTCAATTTCCGATTAAAGGATTTACTTTAGATTGGTACGCCAAAGCCTTACAATCGGAAACGTTTATGGACAGTTTTAAGTTAAGCTTGTTGATTGGGGTATTAGCGACTGTTTTAGCATTAATAGTAGGGATTCCTGCTTCCTATGCGCTGGCACGTTATTCCGTTCGCGGGCGCAACTTTATTAAAAGCTTTTTCTTATCCCCAACTGTGATTCCAGGAATTGTGGTCGGGTATACGTTATTTCAATATATTGTTATTAAATTAGGTTTGCCTGTATTTCAAGGATTATTAATGGGGCATTTTTTAATTAGTTTGCCTTATATTATTCGAGTGGTTGGGTCAAGTATGGAACAACTAGATTATTCAATGGAAGAAGTAGCTTGGACATTAGGTTGTACAAGATTGCGAGCTTTCATTCAAATTGTTTTACCCAATGTGTCTTCAGGAATTTTTGCAGCCTTTATGTTAGCATTTGTCAATTCGTTTAACAATGTTCCTGTATCGATGTTTTTATCAGGTCCCGGTGTGACGATGCTGCCTACTTCTTTATTAAGTTATATGGAATACAATTATGATCCAACTGTTTCAGCAATTTCTGTATTGTTGATGCTACTAACAATGGGCTTAATGTTTTTAATTGAAAAAACGTTGGGACTAGCTTCCATTGCCTAAAACATGGAAGAAGCACGAGATAGAAAGAGGAGAAAATTTTGACTTTTGTGGATTTAAAAGATATTCGCGTCAGCTATGACGGAAAACAAGATATTTTAAAAGATTTAAATATTTCAATGGAAAAAGGAGAGTTAGTTTCTTTATTAGGACCGAGTGGTTGTGGTAAAACGACTACGCTAAGAGTGATTGCTGGATTAATTAAGCCAAACGACGGACAGTTTTTCGTTGATCAAGAAGAACTAACAAAGGTTCCTGTCCATAAAAGAAACTTCGGGATGTTTTTTCAAAGTTATGCGTTATTCCCTCATTTAACGATTGCAGAAAATGTGGCTTTTGGGCTGAAATTACGCAAAGAAAGCAAACAAACCATGGACCAAAAAGTCACGGAAATGCTAAAAGTATGTGGTTTAGAAAGTTTAGGCGACCGTTATCCAAAACAATTATCTGGTGGTCAAAGACAGCGGGTTGCGCTAGCACGTGCTCTGATTATCGAACCTAAACTATTACTACTAGATGAACCGTTGAGTAATTTAGATGCAAAATTGCGAGTGGCGATGCGGATTGAAATCAAACGGATTCAACAACAATTAGGCATTACGACAGTTTTTGTCACACATGACCAAGAAGAATGTTTTTCTATTTCAGATAAAGTGGCCATTATGAATAATGGCGTGATTGAACAATATGATTCACCAGAAACGATTTATCGTTTGCCTCGTACTAAGTTTGTCGCTGAATTTATCGGTTTTGAAAACTTTTTCTCTGTCGAAAAAATGGAAGCCGGTCATTATCGGACACAAACAAATCAAATAGTGAAAACGACTAATCCTGAACCAAATGTTACAACGACGGTGGCAACGATTCGTCCAGAGGACATTGAGATTGTTTCAGAAGCTGCTACTAATACTGTCGCAGGTACTGTCGCTGTCCGAACATTTTTAGGGAAAAGCTATCAATATGAAGTGGAAACAGCGTTAGGTACATTGCTGGTTAATGGAACAAGTGAACAGTTATATGAAACAAACGAAACCATTCACTTGGCTTTTCCAGCTGAGAAATTAGTTATTTTAGAAAAATAAAAACCATTTTGGAGGAAGATTTAAAAATGAAAAAACGCGTAATTTTAGGGACATTAGTCGCTGCAACGTTATTAATGACTGCTTGTGGAAACAGCGAAGCAACTACGAAAAGCGAGAGCAAAGGTGGAAGTAATGCTTTAGTCGTTTCAACTTTCGGATTAAGTGAAGATATTGTCAAAAAAGACATCATCGCTCCGTTTGAAAAAGAGAATGAAGCGAAAGTTACCTTAGAAGTAGGCAATAGCGCAGACCGCTTTACGAAATTAAAAAATAATCCCAATGCGGGAATTGATGTCATTGAATTAGCACAAGCAAATGCAGCACAAGGTGGAAAAGAAGGGTTATTTGAAAAAATTACAGAAAAAGAAGTACCTAATTTAAGTCAGTTAACGCCGGGAGCAAAAGAGGTTTTTGAAAGTGGTGCTGGCTTACCAATCGCTGTAAACAGTATCGGGATTGTTTACAACAAAGAAAAATTAGGCAAAGAAATTAAGAACTGGGATGATTTATGGTCAGCTGATTTGAAAGGTAAAATTTCTGTTCCAGACGTTGCCACGACGGCAGGTCCTTTAATGTTATACGTTGCTAGTGAACATGCTGGTCAAGATATTACAAAAGATAACGGGAAGGCCGCTTTTGAAGCGATGAAAGAATTAAAACCAAACGTTGTTAAAACGTATTCAAAATCGTCAGACTTAGCTAATATGTTCCAATCTGGTGAAATTGAAGCAGCTGTGGTTGCTGATTTTGCGGTTGATATTATTCAAGGCGCAGCAGAAAACGTGACGTATGTCGTCCCAGAAAGCGGCACGTATGCCAACTATAATACAGTCAATATTCCTAAAAAAGCACAAAACAAAGAAACCACCTTTAAATTTGTTAACGCACGGATTAGTGAAGAATCACAAAAGGCCAAAGCGATTTCATTAAATGAAGGACCTACAAATCAACAAGTAACGCTAAGCGAAAAAGAAGCGAAAAATAAAACATATGGTGCCATTGCCGAACGTGCCAAAACAGTCGATTTTAATTTTATTAATAGTCAACTAGCGGATTGGATTGATCAATGGAATCGGACGATGAATCAATAGTTTTAGAAAAGAGGGACAAAATGAACGTCGATGTATTACTAAAAAATGTGTGGCTGTATCAAACAGTCACTCAAACATTCGTTCAACGAAATGTTGCGATTAAAAATGATAAATTTTATTACATTTATGAAGAAGAGAACGTCAATTTGCAGCCCAAAAAAACAATTAATGCCGAGAATCAATGGATGATTCCCGGCTTAATTGATGCACACATGCATATTGAAAGTTCCATGACGACACCTACTATTTTTTCCAAAGCAGTAGTGCGTTACGGTGTGACAACGGTGATTGCCGATGCCCATGAAATGGCTAACGTATTTGGCTTAGAAGGCTTAAAAGCTTTTATGGCCGCTGAAACAGAACTAGATATCTTTCACGCAATTCCTTCCTCGGTTCCTTCGACCACTCCCGAATTAGAAACAACTGGTGGGATTATCGGCTTAGCAGAAGTAGCAGAATTACTCAAAGAGCCAAAAGTGATTTGTTTAGGGGAAGCCATGAATTTTAAAGGGATTTCCTATGAGCCAGATTCTTTAATTCGTCAAATTATCGATTTGTGTCAAAAACAACGACCAACCATGCCTTTAGAAGGCCACTGTCCTAAAATCGAAGATCAAGAGTTAGCAGATTTTCTATATAGTGGTATCACTTCAGATCATACCCATCAATTTCCTAAAACGTTAAAAGAAAAAATTGAAGCGGGCGTCTTTATTCAATTTCAAAATAAATCAATCACTCCTGAAAACATTCAGGTGATAGTAGACAATGACTTCTACAATTATGTAAGTATTATCACGGATGACGTGATGGCTGATGATTTGCTAAAAGGTCATCTAAATGAAAATGTCAAAAAAGCCGTTCAAGCAGGGTTGCCTATCGAAAAAGCCATTTATATGGCAACTTATACGCCGGCCAAACGAATGGGTCTCCATGATCGCGGCGAAATTGCACCTGGTAAAAAAGCTGACTTTTTGTTATTAAATGACTTAGAAAGTTTTGATATTAATACGGTTTATAAATCTGGAAAGGTCGTTTTTGAAAAAGGCGAGCCCTTCCATTATCCAGAAAAAATCGAAGAGTTTCCAGCCGCTTACCAACAAACTATCCAATGTAAAAAGTTAACAGAAGAAGATTTACTTTTAAAGGTGGCTACAACAAAAGAAACAGTTCGTTGTAATGTGATTCAAAAACAAGAAATTGGCACATTTACAGAGCGAATTACAAAAGAAATTCCTGTTGAAAATGGACTGTTGCAATGGCAAAAAGCCAACTGTGCCTTATTAATTGTGATGGAACGTTACGGAAAAAATGGCAATATTTCTTTTTCTTTAATGGATCAACCCCTTTCCGAGAAAGGAGCCATTGCGACAACCTGGGCCCATGATCATCATAATTTAATGGTGATGGGTAATACGATTGAGGATATTCTGTTAGCGCAGAATGAATTATTAGCGATGCAAGGCGGCTATTTGGTTGCTTCGGATCAGCAAGTGATGGCAACTTGTCCTTTACCAATTGGTGGGATTTTATCGCAAGCACCGATTGAACAATTAGGCGCTTCTTTACAAAAAGTCCGACAAGCTATGCAAGCGTTAGGCTATCAAAATATGAATGAAATCATGTCCTTTTCCACACTATCATTGCCTGTCTCGCCAGCCATTAAAGTGACAGATTTTGGGATGATGGATACGAAGTCACAACGTTTCTATCCATTAGTTTTTCCAGAGGATGGAGTTCTTTTGCATGAAAACACTCATTAAAAATGTGCATATACTAACAATGGATGAGCAATTTTCAGAAATCAAAGCCGGCTATTTAGTGATTGAAGAAGACACAATTGTGGAATTAGCACCAATGACCACACTTGATGAAAAGCGAATGGCTGCAAATCAAGTAATCGATGGCCAAAATGGAATTTTAATGCCTGGGATGATTAACACCCATACCCATGTAGGCATGATTCCGTTTCGTTCGTTAGGAGACGATGTGCCAGATCGACTCCGGCGTTTTCTTTTTCCATTAGAACAATTCATGACAAAAGAATTAGTAGGATGCAGTAGTGATTATGCAATTGCTGAAATGTTACTGAGTGGTATTACGAGCTTTTGTGATATGTATTATTTTGAAGATGAAATTGCTAAAAGTTGTGAAAAAATGAGTGTTCGTGCTTTGCTCGGAGAGACGATCATTGATATGCCCACTTGTGATAGTCCGGAGCCTTCAGGCGGTCTTTTTTACGCGGAAACCTTTATTCGCAAGTGGCAAGGCCATCCGTTGATTACGCCTATACTTGCGCCACATGCACCGAATACCAATTCACCAGAAGTGTTAGCAAAAATTATTGAACTTAGTCGGCGATACCAAGTTCCTGTGACCATGCACGTTGCTGAAATGACTTATGAAATGGCTGAGTTTGAAAAAGCCTATCAAAAAACACCAATTGCTTTCTTAGAAGAACTGGGTTATTTGAGCGAGCCGTTTATTTTAGCGCATTGTATTTTGGCAACAGATGAAGATCTTGCGAGTTTAGCTGCTACTAATGGAAAAGCGCGTGTCGCTCATTGTATCGGTGCGAATACTAAATCAGCCAAAGGCGTAGCGCCGATTAAGCAAATGCTTGATCAAGGGATTATTGTCGGTTTAGGCACGGATGGACCTAGTAGTGGGAATACATTAGATTTATTCACCCAAATGCGCATGGTTGCGAATTTTCATAAGACAGCACACCAAGATCGCTCCTTGTTTCCTGCGAAAGAAATTGTTTATCTGGCAACGATGGGGGGCGCTAAAACATTAGGTTTGGCGGAGCAAGTCGGCTCATTGGAAATGGGCAAAAAAGCGGATATAACATTAATTGAAACGCAATCAGTTAATATGTTTCCGATTTTTGATGCCTATTCAGCGTTGGTCTATTCAGCAAATGCTAGCAATGTTGAAGCCGTTTGGGTGAACGGTCAACAGTTAGTTGCCAATAAAGAATTACAACAAGCTAATCTCAAAGAAATCAAGGAAAAATTATATCAGGCCATGAATACGTTTGTGAAAGAAGCTAAAAAAAGAGCTGCTCTCTAAACAGAGCAAGTAGGACGTATCGGATTGATTAAATAACGCTGAATTGACGTTTAGTGATTTAGGTTCTAATAGAGCGCAGACAAACTTTTAATGAAAGAGTTGTCTGTGTTCTTTTTTGTTATAAACATTTTTCTTTTTCTATATATATTTTTAAGGTAAGTTGTATTATAGTAAGTTTGAGAAGATGAGAATGAGAGGAAAAGCAATGAATATACAACGGTTTATAGAAAAACGCAAAGCACGTGGTTTGTCGCAAAGTGAATTGGCTAAAGGGATTTGTACGCAAGTTACGGTTAGTCGTTTTGAAAAGAATGGTCAAGTCCCAACTTTAAAAATATTGATCCAACTATGTAATCGTTTAGAGCTACCTTTGGGGGAACTCTTCCCGCGCGTAGGGATTAAACAACCTGAAATTCTTGAAAAAATGGAAGAAGCAGAATTCTTCTTGATTACCAGCGAACATGACCAATTGCAAACAATTTTAAAAAATATTCCTTTTGATGAAATCAAAGATTCCCAACTGTTATTAGAATATTATTATTTACAAGGCTTTGTCATGATTTTTCAAAATGCTTCGTTGATGGATTGCTTATTTACCTTTGAAAAACTTCTGTTTGAAGAGCAAAAATACACGAGCGATATTTACCGTTTGTTAGCTTTTACTGGAATTGGCATGGCCTATGCCAAAGAAGGCGAAATTGAGAAAGCCGAATTTTATTTCAATAAGGTCTTCAAGGAAATTTATCTCTATACTATTCAATCAATGGAAGATACTTGGCGAGTATTAAATGTTGTCTTTCACTGTGGTGTTTTTTATGCAGAAAAAGGCGATTTAGAAACAAGTGATGCTTTGTTAGAGTATGCGATTTCCATCTGTTCTGATAATCACGTCACGTATTACTTGGCAAGAGCAGCTTTCCAACTTGCGAAAAATGCCTTAGCTGAAGAAAAGCCGCAAGAGCAAATTTTAGAACTACTACAAGATGCCCGCGCGTATGCAAAAATCAATAAAAATCGCATCTTGTTGGAAGCAATTCAAACATTGAAAGAAACAATTTTATCTAAGAATAATTAGTTTATATAGAAAATTATATATTTATTTTCAAAATATAATAAAAAAAGCGTTTTTTAAAAGAGTTCAAGACACATTACGACCTTAAATGAAAATTTTAAGGTCGTTATTTTATATAAAAAAATATATAAACGACTTGACTGGCATCAAATAAAGGCGTATGATTCATTTGTGAATAAATGTGAAATAAAACACAATCTTTCGTGGAGAGGAAGTCTTGAGGTGCAACAAAGTCAAACTATTTATTTGATGGGCACAGTAATAGATGTTTTTGTAGACCATGAAGAACCTGAAAAAATTCTAGAAGAAGTGCATCAAAGATTGATCACTTATGAACAACGTTTTAGTGCAAATGATTCAACTTCGGAACTGATGGCTGTCAATCAACAAGCTGGGCAAAAACCAGTCAGCGTTCATCCAGAGTTGTATCAATTAATTGCATTAGGGAAAAAACATAGTTGTGATCCAGCTAGTCATTTGAATGTTACCATTGGCCCACTAGTTCAAACATGGCGAATCGGTTTTAAAGATGCCCGTGTCCCGTCAGAAGAGGAAATTAAAGCCTGTTTGAAAAAAATTAATCCAGAAAAGATTCACTTAAATCCCTTAAAACAAACGGTTTTTTTGGAAGAAGAAGGAATGAAATTAGATCTGGGGGCTTTAGCAAAAGGCTATATCGTTGATTTACTAATTGCCTATTTGAAAGAAGTCCATGTTACGTCTGCTTTGATTAATCTGGGCGGCAATATTGTGACATTGGGGCCCTCTACGCATCAAAACAAAAAATGGCGAATTGGTATTCGCAATCCGCAAAAATCCAGAGAAACAATCAGCTTACTTGTCGAAGTGGCTAATCAATCGGTTGTGACGTCGGGCATTTATGAAAGAAGTTTAACCGAAGCTGGGCGAGTCTATCACCATTTGTTGGATCCGACAACCGGATACCCATTGGAAACTGAAATGGCCAGCATCACAATTATCTCGGATGCTTCAGTGGATGGTGAGATTTGGACAACGCGTTTATTTGGTTATCCAATTCCAGAAGCGCTTGAAATCCTCAATCAACTAGATGGGATTGAAGGAGTCATCATTACACAAGACCAGCAAATTTTATATAGCAGCGGGTTAGCAGATACTCTTCACATTATCCATTCATAGAACCGAAAAAGAAAGGACAGCTCATTATGAAAAAAATTATCGGCTTAGTAGGAACGAACTCAGAGCAATCAACCAATCGTCAACTTTTGCAATTTATGCAACACTATTTTGCGCAGGAGGCTGACATTGAACTAGTTGAAATTGTTGACTTTCCTATGTTTAACAAGCCAGAAGACAAAGTTTTGCCAGAAATAGTTAAAACGGTTGCTGAAAAAATTGAAGTAGCAGATGGCGTCATTATCAGTACGCCTGAATATGACCATGCGGTGCCGGCTTCTTTGATGAATGCCCTAAGTTGGTTATCTTACGGGATTTTTCCGTTTGTTGATAAACCAGTTATGATTACTGGTGCATCCTATGGCACGTTAGGTTCCTCTAGAGCACAAGCGCATCTGCGTCAAATTTTAGATGCTCCTGAATTGAAAGCACGAATTATGCCAAGCTCTGAATTTCTATTAGCGCATTCCTTACAAGCTTTTGATGAAAACAATGCGTTAAAAGATTCAGAACAAATAGATAAACTAGCTGGTTTGTTTGCAGATTTTTGTGTATTTATTGAAATTACAGAACAGCTGAAACATGCGCATGCGCAAAATAAAAAAGAAGCAGAAAATTTCTCATGGGAAACGATTTAACGAAATGGAGTGAATAAAATGAAATTAATTGGGATCGTCGGATCAAACGCTGATTCTTCTTATAATCGGTTACTACTGCAATATATTGGCAAAGAGTTTTATAAAATGTTCGACTTGGAAATTTTAGAAATTAAAGATATTCCAATGTTTAATCAAAGTAAGGATCAAACGAACAGTGTCTTGATTCAGAATATGAATCGCAAAATTTTACAAGCAGACGGCGTAATTATTGCGACGCCCGAACATAACCATACCATTCCTGCCGGTTTGAAAAGTGTGTTAGAATGGTTATCTTTCAAAATTCATCCGCTGGAAAATAAACCAGTAATGATTGTTGGTTGCTCTTATTATGATCAAGGAACCTCACGTGCGCAATTACATCTCCGTCAAATTCTTGATGCACCTGGTGTCAATGCAATCGTGATGCCTGGAAACGAGTTTTTATTAGGAAAAGCTAAAGAAGCATTTGATGAAAACGGCAACTTAATTGCGGAGGGAACACGTCAATTTTTAGAAAGCACATTACAAAAATTCGTGGAATTCATTGATGTGATTTCAAAATTAGAAGGGGCTAAGCCAAAAGACTTACCTGAGGATTTACATGCAAAAGGAACCATTGAAACAACGATCGAAGGGGTTGATATGGCAGCAGATGATTGGGTAGAACAAGCAGCAGAAGCGGTTCAGGCTGTGGAAGGCGACACATACGTAAAATTAGATCGAGGCATTTTAACCGTAGATCAGCTAAATTATTTCTTAAAATCAATGCCAATGGAATTGACTTATGCAGACAGTAACAATCAATTTTTATATTACAATAAAAAAATGGCTGCTGAAGAAATGTTTGCTAAACGGCAACCAGGACAAGTTGGTAATCCATTAGCGAATTGCCATCCGCCAAAAGCATTGAAAAATGTAGAATGGGTGATTCAACAATTACGGTCAGGAAAAACAGATGCTATTCGCGTTCATGTTCCAATGCACGGACCAGATACCTATGTAGTGCATAATTATCAAGCGATGTATGATGATAATGGAAATTACGCGGGAATTAATGAGTATATTTTAGACTTTAAACCAATTGTTGATTGGTATTTAAAACAAACAGGGCAAGAATTAGTCGGTGGAAAAAACGTCGATGCAGTCAGTGGTGCCTCCAAAAAAGAAGCACCAGAAACGGCAGATAGTGTCTCAAGTGCATCAGTCCATGAAGAAGAGTCAGCGACCGAAAAGCCAACAGTTGACAGCGTTTCTAGCGCTTCAATTAAAGAGTAAAATAACAGCAAAAAATAGCGGCAACAAGTAGTCATACTGTATTCAGATTAGCAATGCCAAATGAGGACTTTTATTGACAGAAGCTGATACTTAAAAGAGTAAGAACTTTATAGGAAGATAGTATAGAAGGCGAACCAAAAGTTTCAATCATTTTTGACGAATAGGCTAGAAAAGAAACAGAAAATTAGTCAAACAAATCAGCTTTTCTTTAAATTTAAAGTAAAAAAATAACAAAAAAAGCCTCCTTGGTGACGCAAGGGGGCTTTTTTTGGTTAAAATAATACTTTTCTATGAAGATTCCTAAATATTGAAAGAATCATTTTTAAATTTGTGGAAAAAATAAGCAAGATTGACACTCACGTCTTGTTAAAAAAATAGATACTTAAGGCGTGATAGTTTGGAGTTGAAAATGTGACTACTTTGTTAGATGAATTATTAGACCAAGAATTCCGAGATAAATTACTTATTTATCAAACTTTTATGAATAGTGAAGGTCCATTATTAAAAGAAGAATTTTATGGATATTTTGATTTATCCACTCAAAAGTTAGAATCGTTGTGCCGTCAAATAAATTATGAATGTACACAGATTTCTTCAAGGAGTCAAATTCTTTTTCCAGCTAAAGGACTGATTAGTGCGCAAAAATTATCGCAAATTGATTATCAAGCCTTAAGAAAATACTATTTTGATCAATCACTAATGGCCAAGTTGCTTCTTGATGTGGGCCTCTATCAAAAGCACACGATTCAAGAATTTTCTCAAATTCATTTTATGAGCAAAAGCAAAATTTATGCCTTCTCGTATAAGCTAAATCTGATTTTAGCTAATTGGCGTATTAAATTAAAGTCAACAGGCTTGGTTGGAGAAGAGAAAAATATCCGAAGTTTTTGTTTTCAATGCTTGTATTATTTTTATGGAAGTAATCAAGAAAGGCTGCCTAACATTTTGCTGGAAAATAGTCCTGGCATTAAGCGATTTATAAACGATTTACAACTGATGTATCAAAGAACGTTTAGTCTTAATCAAAGCGCACAACTATTTATTCTTTTAACGATCCAACGTTTTCGTGTATTTTCTGATCATGTAGTGGACTCTTTTACGGAAGTTCATGTGCCTAGCTGTTTACAGCATGCGTTTGAAAAAATCTATACAAGCGAAACGCCTCTTTTTAAAGAGGATTTTGGCAAAGAAACTTCATATATTTTTCTTTTTTTAAGTTTAAATGAATACATTGATAGTCCGATTGTTTTTCCAGATAAGTTAACCATGTTAGACGAATTTATTGATCATATGAATAGTGTTATTCCTTTCTTTGAAAAGCGAATTACGGTGGAAACAAAAGAAAAATTAAAGTTGATTTGTTATCGCTGGGACCGCCTATACTTTTCAGTGGCTGCATTTATTCCCGCCAAGCAGAGCAGTTTCTTTGAAGAGCGGTTTCCTCAAATTCATCGCGCCTTAGATGGTTTTATACAAAAGACAGAGTCGCTGCATCAAAAACGATTTTTAATGTATGAACGCGTGCATCTATATTATGATTTTATGTTTTGTTTGTTAAATGATCGGTCTTTTTGCGCAATTGAAAAAACGATTCATGTATTTGTTGATTTTTCTGGTGGGGAGGATTATAACCGCTTTATTGCAAAAATTATTGCTTCTTTCAATTATATGGATGTCATGATTGATCACAAATTAACCTTAGAAACCGATTTGTATTTGTCCGATTTTTATAGTTCGAAAGTACGGTGTCGTCAATTGACATGGCGTCATTTGCCGGAAACAAAAGATTGGCAAGTATTTGCTGAGGTGGTCAGAGAACTAAGAAAGGGAGAGACTCAGAAAAATGAGCACTATGGGAGAGACCCAATCGAGATGTGGCGAGAACAAGAATACGAAGGATAGTCAATTGAGACATGCAGGTAACTATAAAGACTTAACTGGTCAAAAGTTTGGTGAGTTGACAGTAGTAGCACCAACGGTAAAAAGAAAAGAAGGGCTAATTGTTTGGACCTGTCGCTGTTCTTGTGGGAGCTATACAGAAGCTTCAAGAAGACAACTAATTCGTGGGTATCGAACCAAATGTGCGCACCATCGCTATCAAACAATGTTGAAAAAAAACTATCATGAATTAGTCGTGGTACGGATCGAAAGTATTCAACAGACAATGAAAGCGTATTGTCTGTGTTCGTGCGGACAATCTTGCTGGGTTCGCTGTGAAAATTTGTTGAATGGCCATACCAAAAGTTGCGGTCATCGTAAAAAGAAGGATTACCGACAAAGAGTTGCTGGCGTAATTCCAGGGAAGTTACAAAGTAAACGCCCCAAAAATAATAGCAGCGGACACAAAGGAGTGAGCCAGACCGCTTCTGGGAAATGGCTGGCTTATATCTCTTTGAAAGGCAAGCGTCATAACTTAGGTATCTTTACGAAAAAAAGTGAAGCAATTTTAGCAAGAAAATTAGCAGAACGTCGTCTATTTCAACCAATTTTACAACAAGAAATAGTGACTACAAATAAGGAAGTTTAGCAACAGAGAGGATGCGAAAGATGTTAGCAGGCTTATTTTCAGTAACTGGAATGATTTTATTGGGGATTTTATTTTGCTTAATTGGTTATCAAACGTTTCGAAAACATCATCATTAAGAGAAGAATGTTCTAGCTAGATAATTTCATCGACAGATGAAATTATCTAGCTTTTTTTATAAAAAAGCTAAGAAAAGGATAAGAGATTGTGGAAATTCTTTAGGTTGTTTAACAAAGCCTTAATTTCCTTTGTTTTAGATTGTGGTTAAGAAGATTTTTCTCTATACTAAGTCTTCGGAAATCAAAGAAAAGAAAGGAGCGAGTGATGTGGTTAAAAAAATTGGTTTAAGTATAATGCTCTTATTTTTTTTCTTAATTATCGCACTCCCAATCTATGCGTGGAAGATTGAGCCGAATTTAGTTCACGTTAATCAGGTGACTTTGGGAAAGAAAAATCAACGAGAACCATTGAATGTTGTGCAACTTTCGGATATACAAGTTTCAGAATTTTATGAGACGAAGCGGTTAGATAAAGTCATAAAAAAAGTCAATCGTGAAAAACCAGATATTATCGTTTTTACAGGTGATTTATTTGACAATTATGCCAAAAATCCGCAACAAAAAGAACCGATGATTGAAAAGTTAAAACAGTTGCAAGCGACAATTGGAAAATATGCAGTTTGGGGAAATCATGATTATGGTGGCGGTGCTTCTGCGGTGTATGATGAAGTCATGGAGGCCAGTGGCTTTACCGTTATGAAAAACCAAGGAGAAACAGTAACCTTAGCAGATGGACGCCGTCTTTTTATTGGTGGTTTAGATGACTCGTTATTAGGAAATCCTTCCGTTTCAGAAACATTATCCTATCGAGAAACGTATGACTATGCGTTATTAATGACCCATGAACCAGATGTCGCGGATGCATTTGTTGGTACGGGTACACAGTTAGTTTTAGCAGGACATAGCCATGGCGGACAAATTTGGATTCCTTTTTATCCAATCACAAATGTTTTAGCAGAAAAGTATACCAGAGGATTGTATCAGTTGGACCAAGAAACGCAACTATATGTTAATACAGGCTTAGGAACGACCGCCATTCATGCCCGTTTTGGGGTGATCCCTGAAATTACACATTTTACTATCTATATTTAAAAAGTCTGGTCAATCCGACCAGACTTTTTTCTGTTATTTAACAGAATTATTTTTAAGAAAAAGATGTTCATATTTTTGGTGAAACGTTTCTATAAAATGCTTTAAAATATCTGAAAAGAGTATTTTTATGGAAAAAGAAGCAGGGAAAATAATTTCTTTATAAATGGTCTATAGCGCTTTTTAATGCTGTTATTTTTAAATAAAACCATAATGTAAGGGTTTACAACCGTTTGAAGTGAATGTATAATCTGTTTGTAGAAACGTTTCACTAAAAAGAAAGGAACCCTGCTTATGAAAAAACTAAAAAAGTTTTATGATCAGCGGCAATTGCATTGGATGGTACTTCCGGGTGTAGCATTCATGATTGTCTTTAACTACATTCCAATTTATGGAATTATCATTGCTTTTAAAAATTATACGATTGTTGATACGGTTTCTTCTGCACCATGGGTTGGACTTGAAAATTTTCGAATCATTATGGAAGATAGTTTTTTTTGGGAAGCAGTTCGTAATACCTTAGCGATTAGTTTAATGAAACTTTTTTTAGGATTCGCTATTCCGATTATCTTAGCGGTAATGATTTTTGAAATGAGAGATGGACATTTAAAAAAAGTGATTCAGACGATTTCTTATATTCCGCACTTTTTTTCTTGGATCGTTTTAGGCGGGATGTTGATTTCGTGGCTTTCAACAAATGGCTTTATCAACCAAGTCATGATGTCGTTAGGCTTAATGAATCAGGGCGTCAATCATTTGTTAGATCCTGATAAGTATTGGTGGATTGCTGTTCTTTCTGATTTGTGGAAAGAAGTAGGTTGGGGCACGATTCTCTATCTTGCTGGTATGTCTCGTATTGATCCAACGTTTTATGAAGCGGCGAGAATTGATGGTGCTTCAAAATTAACACAAATCCGAACGATTACTTTGCCCTTATTAGCGCCGATTATTTCGTTGAACTTAATTCTAAATGTTAGCGGTTTATTGGGATCGAACTTAGATCAAACGTTGGTTTTAATGAATGCTCAAAACCAAAACAAATCAGAAGTAATTAATTCATTTGTTTATCGTATGGGGCTAACGCAAGGGGACTTTTCTTATGCGACGGCAGTTGGTTTAGGGATTTCTGTTATTTCAATTGTTTTATTAGTCATTACAGATCGCATTACTAGAAAAATGAACAATGGTCGGTCGGTTATTTTATAAAGGAGGCAACAGCTGTGATTAAAAGAAAATCAAAAGAAAACAAATGGTTTTACTTTTTCAATACGTTAATTCTTGTGTTGTTTTCTTTATTAATTATCGTGCCAATTTGGAATATTTTAGTTTCCTCAGTTTCGTCAAGTTCGGGTTTAGCCGGTAAAGGCTTGGTTTTATGGCCGAAAGGATTTACGCTAGAAAATTATCGGAAAGTTTTTTCGGATAGTAGCATTCCGCGAGCGTTTTTGATTTCTGTTTTAAAAACAGTCATCGGTGCGTCGACGCATACGCTGTTCTGTGCAATTGTTGCTTATGGACTTAGTAAATCTAGACTAGTCGGGCGTAATATTTATACAACGATGGGTGTCATTACAATGTACTTTGGTGGGGGCATGATTCCCACGTATCTTTTGATTAAGTCATTAGGACTCTTAGATACCTTCTGGGTATATATCATTCCAGCTTTATTTAGCTATTATGATGTAGTTATCTTAATGAACTTTTTCCGAGAAATTCCACCATCTTTAGAAGAATCCGCCAAAATAGACGGCGCCAGTGAGTTTCAAATTTTTTATAAAATCTTTTTACCTTTAACAAAACCGGCATTAGCCACCATTATTTTATTTAATGGGGTAGGTCAATGGAATGACTTTATGACCACGAAATTATATATTACCAAAGAATATCTGTATCCATTGCAGATGAAAATTTATGAAATTATTGTTCAATCAAACTTGAGTACCATGACAGAGAGCGGCAGTACAGATATGGTGGTGCAGGCAACGACACGTGGTGTTCAGCTGGCAACAATTGTCATTACAACGATACCAATTTTAATCATTTATCCATTACTACAAAAACACTTTATCGGCGGTATGATGGCCGGTGCAGTAAAAGAATAAAGAAAGTAGGGAACAATATGAAAAAAGTTTTAGGCGGTTTATTGGTGGCAACGGCGGTCGTTAGTTTAGCGGCCTGTAGCGGTGGGGAAAAGAAAGCTAGCTCAGATGTCTCAATTAAGGATCGGTATGAATTAGATGAAAAGACGCCTGCTTGGAAGTTAGATAAGAAGAAAGAACCGACCAAGATTAAATGGTATATTAACTCAGATTGGACGGCGCTGCCTTTTGGAAAAGACGTGACCACTGCGCAGATTAAAAAAGACTTAAATGTGGATATTGAATTTATTTCCGGCGATGATTCAAAATTAAATGCCATGATTTCAAGTGGAGATATGCCTGATATCGTGACATTAACTGAAAAAACTGGACAAGCAGCATTGAAAGCAGATTCTTGGGCCTATTCTTTAAACGATTTAGCTAAAAAATATGACCCCTATTTAATGAAAGTTGTTAACCAAGATACGTTTAAATGGTATGCCTTGGAGGATGGAAAAACATATGGTTACCCTAATTACTCTAATACACAAGCGGATTATGAAAGTGGAAATATCCCAGTAAATGATAATTTTGTTATTCGTGAAGATGTCTATAATGCATTAGGCAAGCCAGACGTTTCAACACCAGAAAATTTTGAAAAAGTCATGCAACAGATTAAAGAAAAATATCCTGAGATGACCCCAATGGGTTTCACCACAGTGGGCGATGGTGCAGGACCATTTTTAGACAAATTACAAGACTTCTTAGGTGTTCCTTTAGAGGATAAAAATGGGAAATACTATGATCGAAATTTAGATAAAGAATATTTAGAATGGTTAAAAACATTTAATGATGTTTACCGAGCAGGCAATATTAGTGATGATAGCTTCACAGATGATGGAGCGACGTTTGATGAAAAAGTGAAACAAGGAAATTATGCAACCATGCTCGTTGCCGGAACCAGTGGTCAAGGTGGGAACTTCACAGAATTTATGAAAAAATCTGGCACACGTTATATAGCCATTGATGGACCAAGTAGCACTTCTGGCCGAAAACCAACATTAAATCAAACCGGCATTTCAGGTTGGTTAAGTAATTACATTACGAAAGATGCGAAAGATCCAGCGAAAGTCACTCAACTATTCACATATTTAATTGATGAACCAGGACAAATTTTAACAAAATATGGCGTTGAAGGAGTTACTTATGCGTACAATGATCAAGGAAAAATTGATTATTTACCAGAAGTGAAAAAATTAGAACAAACAGACAATGATGCCTATAACAAAAAATATGGCATTAGTCGTTTCCTATACTTTAACAATGACCGTGTTAATAAACTAAAAGTGCCAATGGAAAGTGCTTTAACGCAAATGCAAGAATGGGGCAAAGGAAAATTGGTCCCACATTTCGTAATTGAAAATATTAATCCAGATGCAGGAACTCCGGAAGCTCGGGCGAATGAAGCGATTGAAACCAAACTAAATACAACCGTTATTTCAATGATTCGTGCGAAAGATGATAAAGCCTTTGACAAATCTTTAGAAGACTACAAAGCATTCTTAAAATCAAATAAATGGGATGCAATTGAAAAAATAAAATCTGAGAAAATGGCAGAAAACAGAGACAAACTTAAGTAAGAGAGGAGGAGAGAAAAGCGGATAAAGCAACGAGAAATCCGCTTTTCTCTTTTAATATGAATAAGCTATTTGCATATGAAGGTTGGTATTATCGGATTTTTTCTTTTATTGCCAACTTGATCATTATTAATTTTCTCTTTTTAATTACCTGTATAACAGGCATCTTTAGCGGTGTCGGCTTAATTGCGTTGTATCGAACGATCTATCGTTTGTATCGTGAAAAAGATATTCCTGTTTTACGAACGTTTTGGACAGCGTTAAAAACTAATATCATGCGAGGTTTTATTTTAACAGGTGTCTTGTTCGTTGCTTTTTTACTGGGCGGTATTGTCGTAACAAGTTTATTTAAAATAGCCACTAGTTTAGGTTTCTTAGCTATTTTTCTATTAAGTTTTGTTGCATTATTTTTGACGAGTTTTCTTTTTCTCTTTTCCGTTTTTAATTGGTCCGTTAAAAAGACACTAGGTGAGACGGTTTATGTGGTCTTAAGTAATAGTGCAAATGCGATTATTTTGTTTATTTTACCTCTTTTAACGTTTGTTTTTTTCTATAAGCTTAATTTGTTTTTATATATTGCGTTAGGATTCGGGACAACGGCTTTTCTTCAAGTTGCGTTTTTTCAGAAAGTGTTAGGTGTGGAACATGAATGAGTATTTTGAGTTTTGGCAAAAGACCAAGGAAGAACTTCAAAAAATACCGCTAGATATCCATCGGCGGGTCATTGACTATCCATTGGAAAATGTTCAAGTGGAACAGGTCGACTTTTTAAGTTTCCTAGGTGAGCGCATCTTTGGCTATTTGTTACTTCCTAAAACGGCGGGGAAACAGCCAATAGTGATTGATTGTTTAGGCTATATGAATCATATTCAAGAACCTTGTCAATTTGCTCATTGGACACAAATTGGTTGTGCTTGTTTTGTCATTGATAATCGAGGTCAAGGGGGATTAACCAAAGATCGTGTGCCATATCAAACAATTTGGCATGAAGCACCAATGGGACGAGGATTTCTAGACAAAGAAGATTGGTACCAACGCCGCTTGTTTGCCGACCATTTACGTAGCGTAGAAGTGGTGCGGACCTTTACTGAAATTAATCAGGACCAAATCATTCTTCGTGGTGGTTCCCAAGGGGGTGGCGTAGTGTTAATGGTGAACAGTTTAGTCGACTTCCCGATTTTAGCTACTTTTGCAGATGTTCCAAGTCATTCTTGTTTAGAAAATAGAGTAGCAGAAGGAACGGGTTCGTATCAAATTATTCATCAGTACTTACAAGAGCATCCTCAAGCGCATGAAAAAATTGCCGCGGTTCTTCCTTATTTTGATAGTCGTCACTTTGTTTCGCAAATTAAAAATCCAGTCTTTGCTTCTGTTGGGAGTCACGATCCGATATGTCCAATGAAAGATTTTTTCCCTTCTTATCATCAGATAAAGGCAAGAAAAGCAGTCAGAGTGTATTGGAAAAAAGGCCATGGTGGCGGTGAAACAACCCAGATCCGTCGAGAGATGCGTCAAATTCAACAACTATTGCAGGAGGTTAAAAATGAAAATAGCTACGTATAATGTCCGGGTAGATACAGAGTATGACCAAGATTGGCAATGGTCTTTTCGTAAAGAGGCTGTTTGTCAGTTAATCAATTTTCATGATTGGAGCCTTTGTTGTATTCAAGAAGTACGACCGAATCAAGTCAGGGATTTAAAGGCGTATACAACATTCACCTGTCTTTCTGCGGAAAGAGAAGGGGATGGTCAAGGAGAAGGACTAGCGATTCTCTATAACGAACAAAAAGTTCAGGCTATTGATACAGGGTATTTTTGGTTATCTGAAACACCTCAGCAGCCAAGTATCCATCCTGAAGCTGGCTGTCCAAGAATTGCTTTGTGGGGACTATTTAAGGAAACGACTCAAAATACGCCTTTTTTAGTCATCAATGTTCATTTGGATCATATTTCAGCTCATGCTCGTTTAGCAGGAATGACCGTTATCTTAGAGGAGTTACATGACAAAATTGCACAGTATCCAACTTTATTAATGGGCGATTTTAATGCAGAGTCGGGGGAAGCGGTGCATCAACTTGTTCAAAAAAAATTTCAAGATAGCAAAAATTTAGCTACTCATTATGGCCCAAGAGGAACATTTCAAAATTTTACTTACACAAAACCTTGGGCGGAATTAGAAGAAATTGATTATATTTATGTAAAAGGTTGGCAAGTACAGCAAACCGCAAGTTTAACAGATAGTATTGATGGACGTTTTCCCTCCGACCATTTTCCTTTAGAAGCAGAAGTATGTATTGAAGAAAGGTGAGAGTATGAAAGAAAATCAACTGATTCAATTAGTCGAAGAAATGACAATTGATGAGAAAATTAATCAATTATTACAATTAGCAGCAGCGTTTTATTCAGATAAAGCAGAAGAAAAGACCGGCCCTATGTCAGAGCTAGGACTAAGTCAAGAAACGATTGATACGGCGGGGACAACACTGGGTGTTTCCGGTGCAAATGAAGCAAAACGTGTTCAAAAAGAATATATGCAAAATCATCGATTAAATATTCCAACACTTTTAATGGCGGATATTATTCATGGTTTCAGAACCATCTTTCCGATTCCTTTGGCTTTAGGAAGCACTTGGGATGAAGCAGCGGTTGAAAAAATGGCGGAGATTTCAGCAAAAGAAGCTGCTGTTTCAGGATTACATGTAACCTTTTCACCAATGGTTGATTTAGTGCGCGATCCACGTTGGGGACGTGTCATGGAGTCAACAGGTGAAGATCCATTACTCAACAGCCGCTTAGCTGCTGCAATGGTTAGAGGTTACCAAGGAGAAAATTTAAAAGAAGACAATTGGCGAGTAGCCGCGTGCGTGAAGCACTTTGCGGCATATGGTGGTGCCTTAGCTGGTCGGGATTATAATACGGTAGATATGTCTGAACGGCAGCTAAGAGAAATGTATTTACCTGGCTATAAAGCTGGATTAGATGAGGGTGCAAAACTTGTCATGACGTCCTTCAATACAGTGGATGGGATTCCTGCTACAGGCAACCAATGGCTGTTTAGAGACGTATTACGAAATGAATTTGGCTTTGAAGGAGTTGTGATTTCAGACTGGGGAGCGATTAAAGAATTAATTCCTCATGGCGTTGCCAAAGATGAAAAACAGGCAGCAGAATTGGCTATCAAAGCTGGTGTAGATATTGAAATGATGACCACGTGTTATCCAGATTATTTAAAAGAATTACTTGAAGAAGGCCGGATTGCTGAAACACTTATTGATGAAGCAGTTATGCGAATTTTAAAACTAAAAAATGAGCTAGGCTTATTTGAAAATCCCTATCGTGGTGCGGATGAACAAGCGGAAGCAGAAGTGATTTTAAGCAAAGAACATCGAGAAATAGCTAAAAAGATTGCTCAAAAATCAATGGTTCTTTTAAAAAATGAAAATATTTTGCCTTTTACACCGCAAGAAAAAATCGCGCTTGTCGGCCCAGGGGCCCAATCACAAGATATTTTAGGGGCCTGGTCATGGCAAGGAAAGAAAGAAGAAGCCATTTCCCTCGTGGCTGGTGCCCAAAAATTAACCACAAATCTCCTAGTTGCCCAAGAACCCTTTGATTACTTTGAACCGACCGCGGCGGCCATTGAAGAGGCTTTAACGTTAGCTAGTCAAGCAGATAAAGTAGTAGTGGCACTAGGCGAAACAGATTGGATGAGTGGGGAAGCTGCCAGTCGCAGTGATATTCGTCTACCCGAAAAACAATTAGTAGTAGTTGCACAAATTATTGAGAAAAATCCCAATGTTGTTGTCACGGTCTACAGTGGCCGGCCCTTAGATTTACAAGGGATAGATGTTGCAAAAGGAATTGTGCAAGCTTGGCAACCTGGAACAGAAGGGGGCAATGCGCTAGCAGAAATTTTGTGGGGACAGTACAATCCAAGTGGTCGTTTAAGTATGTCGTTTCCAGAAACGGTTGGTCAAGTGCCAATTTTTTACAATGTCGACAATACTGGGCGTCCTTATGAGTCAGCACCAGAAGAAAAATATGTTTCTAAATATTTAGATGTCTCTAATTACGCTAAATATCCCTTTGGATTTGGCTTAAGTTATAGTCATTTCTCTTATCAACCAATTCAACTAAGTGCATTAACATTTACCAAAGAACAACCAGTCACGGTCTCTGTTTTAGTAAGAAATGACAGTCCAATCGCTGGAGAGGAAACCGTGCAATTTTATGTACGTGATTTGGTTGGACAAGTGGTTCGCCCAATTAAAGAGTTAAAAGATTTCCAAAAAGTTTGGCTGGAACCAAAGGAAGAAAAAGAAGTTCAGTTTCTTCTTTCAGAGGATATGGTGCGCTATGCTCATTCAGACAATCAGGTAACCAGTGATGCAGGTGAATTTATCGTAATGATTGGTGGAAATAGTCGCGATGTACAAACCGCAACAGTCACGTTAAATGAATAAGATGGGAAGGATAAGTTATGCAGATAAAGAATCTTAAGCAAGCAGACACAGTTGCTACATTTCTAGAGACAGGTGATTTAAAAGAATTGAATAGCTGTGGCATGATGATTAATCAATTAGAAGGTAATCCTTTAGACGGCAGTATGAACCAACTCTATTTGCGGATAATTACAGGGGACACAATTAATTATCGACCAATGATTGGTTCCAACAGTCAAAGTGATTTTTATCTTTCAGATAACCAATTGACATGGCGGGGCGAATTTGAAGCGGTTCGTTACCAAGTTGACTTTCGTTTGGGGCCAAGCAATCAATGGTTCTGGCGGGTTAATGTCACTGGAACTGGCTTAGTAGATATTGTTTATGGTCAAGATATTGGCTTAGCGACAAAAGGAGCCGTTCAGTCAAATGAAGCGTATGTGTCGCAGTATCTTGATCATCACATTTGGCAAGAGGGCGAAGAGCTTGTTGTTTTATCAAGACAAAATCAACCGCAAAATGAGAAGTTTCCAGCCCTTATTCAAGGGAGTTTTCAAAAATTAGTAGGCTACTCAACGGACGGCTATCAATTTTTCGGACGTTCATTTAAACAAACGAACACACCAGAAGCATTGGGAAAAAGATATTTAGCAAATGAAGTCTATCAATATGAATTTGCTTACACCGCTTTACAAACGGAAGCCGTCCAATTAACGAATGAAAGTAAGGAATTTGTTTTTTATGGTGCGGTAACAGAAACACATCCGCAAGCATTAGCTGAACCTTTTTTATCGAAAGAAGACTTACAAGCTATTTATGAAACTGTGACATTCGATTCATTAGAAGAAACACAGGACTATCCTCCGAAACTTTTAGGAGAACCTATCACAGGAAATCCATTAACAGAAGAAGATTTGGCTGCACTTTATCCCATTCAGACACAAATTGAAAAAGTAGCAGGTCAGACGTATTCCTTTTTCACGGAAAATTACCATCACGTTGTTCTTCAAGAAAAAGAAATTGCCATGGAAAGAGCACATGGCCACATTTTATTAAGTGGTAAAGGCTTAACGGTTGACGAACCTTTGCTTAGTACGACAGTGTATATGTATGGCATTTTCAATTCACAAGTAGTTTTAGGAAATACGACCATGAACAAATTAATGAGTAATAGCCGAAACGCTTTAAACGTTATGAAACGCTCTGGTCAACGAATCTACATTTTAGAGAACGGCTTATGGTGCTTACTAACAATGCCTTCTGCTTTTGAAATGGGGTTGAACTCTGCTACGTGGTATTATAAGTTGCCAAAGGATACAATTCGGGTACGCACCTTCACTTCGCCTGATTCAAGAGTGATTCAATTGGAAGTGACCAGTCAAAAGGATGCATATATGTGGGCTGTTTCTAACCATTTGTTATTAGGACCGGAAGAAGTCCCAACCTATCAATTAGAACAAGCTGGCAAAACACTTCGAGTGACGGGAAATCATTCTGCTACAGAAAATTATTACCCAGAACTAACCTATGCATTGACAGTTGATAAATCATTTCAAGTAACCGATAGCACATTATTTGGTGGAGCTGAAGCAGACTTATTAGTCTTGGCAATCGAAAAGACCCAAAAATTTTCACTACTTATTACGGGCAGCACAGAGGACCAAGCATTAGTCAATGCACCATTAGATTTTGAAAAAGCAGAAAGTCAATATTTAGCATTCATTAATGGCTTGTTACATCATTTTGAGTTAACACACACAGACTCAAGTGTGCAGCAAATGAATCAATTAACTCGTTGGTATACTCATAATATGCTCGTTCATTATTTGTCGCCACATGGCTTAGAACAGTATGGTGGAGCAGCTTGGGGCACACGAGATGTGTCGCAGGGACCGACAGAATTTTTCTTTGCGACGCAACAGCCTAAGATCGTGGCCTCCATTATTCAGCATCTATTTGAAAATCAATTTGAGGACGATGGCAACTGGCCGCAATGGTTTATGTTTGACCGATACGAAGAACAAAAAGCCAGTGAAAGCCATGGCGATATTATCGTCTGGCCATTGAAAGTAGTGGCTGATTATTTGGAACAAACTGCAGATTATTCAATCTTAGCTACGGAAATCCCTTATACAAGTCGCAAAGATAATCACAAAACAAAAGAAACAGCATCTTTATTTGAACATTTGAAAAAAGAAATAAATTATATTGAACAACATTTTTTACCAGAAACTTTTCTATCTTGTTATGGCGACGGCGATTGGGATGACACGTTACAACCTTATGATAATCGTCTTAAAGAGCAAATGGCTAGTAGTTGGACCGTTGCCTTAACGTATCAAGTATTGAAAAAATTTGCGGCTTTAATTACGGAAATCGATGCTACTTATAGTCAGCACTTAGCAATTTTAGTCGCAGGAATAAAGAACGATTTTCAAAAATATATGTTGGCGGATGAAACGATTCCAGGGTTTATTTATATGGAAACACCAGAAACTTTTGAACAAATGATTCACCCAAATGACCAAAAAACAGGGATTCAATATCGATTATTGCCAATGACCCGTAGTATGTTAGCTGAATTATTAACACCGGAACAAGTAAGTCATCATTTAGAAATTATTGAAAAAGAATTAACGTTTCCTGATGGCGTGCGCTTAATGAACAAACCAGCGAACTATCGAGGCGGTGTGAGCACTAATTTTAAACGAGCAGAACAGGCGGCTAATTTTGGTCGCGAAATTGGTTTACAGTATGTTCATGCGCACATTCGCTATACAGAAGCGATGGCGAAAATTGGTCAGCGAGACAAAACCTGGCAAGCATTAATGCAAATCAATCCAGTTCAATTAAAAGAAGTGGTTCACAATGCAGAGTTACGCCAAGCCAATGCCTATTTTAGTAGTTCCGATGGCGATTTTAAAACAAGGTATGAATCACAAGAAAATTTTGGTAAACTAAAAGATGGAAGTATTGGGGTAAAAGGTGGTTGGCGAATTTATTCAAGCGGGCCAGGAATTTATTTAAATCAATTAATTACAGCTGTTTTAGGGATTCGGCAAAAGGCCCAAAGTGTGGTTTTTGATCCCGTGTTACCAGAAAAATTGTCTGGTTTAGCACTAACTTACCAATTGTTTGATAAACCTGTCACATATAAATTTTACCCAAATCAGTCAGCGAAAATAGTTATCGATGGTCAAGAGGTTCCGTTTAAGTTTGAAGAAAACCCTTATCGAGAAGGGGGAATGGAAGTTCAAAAAGACGAGGTGCTTTCATTATTAAATGAAGCAAGTGTTATTGAAATTTACCATTAGAAAGGAGAGTAGTCCATGGTAGGAATTAAAGATATTGCAAAAAAAGCAGGCGTATCAATCTCGACCGTTTCTTACGCATTGAATGGTAGTTCAAAGGTAACTGAAGAAACACGAACGCGCATCCAAGCAATTGCTGAAGAGCTAAACTATGTTCCTAACATGGCCGCTCGCACATTAAAACGTCGTCAAACCAATATTATTGGTGTCTATTTGGCTGATTATGGCGGTAGTTTTTATGGTGAATTGTTGGAGGGAATTAAGAAAGGCTTAGCACTGTTTGATTATGAGATGATTGTCTGTAGCGGTAAAAAGTCACATCTTTTCATTCCTGAAAAAATGGTGGATGGGGCAATTATTTTAGATTGGACATTTCCAACAAAAGAAATTGAAAAGTTTGCTGAACGAGGCCATTCGATCGTTGTCCTTGATCGAACCACTGAGCATAGGAATATTCGGCAAGTTCTCTTGGATAATCGTGGCGGTGCCACGCAGGCAATTGAGCAATTTGTCAATGTGGGTTCAAAAAAAGTTCTTCTGCTTTCTGGACCAGAAAAAGGTTATGATAGCCAAGAAAGATTGGCTGTTAGTACACGAGAATTAACTCGTTTTGGGATACCTTATGAAATTATCCAAGGCGATTTTACCGAACCTTCTGGCTATGCGGCTGCTAAAAAAATTTTGAGTCAACCACAGACAGAACCAGTCGATGTTTTTGCTTTTAATGATGAAATGGCGATCGGTGTCTATAAATATGTTGCAGAAACAAATTACCAAATGGGGAAAGACATTCGGATTATTGGTTTTGATAATTCTGAACTAGGTGCGTTTGTGCAACCGCGATTAGCAACAATTGCCTATTCTAAACATCGATGGGGCATGGTGGCTGCAGAGAAAATTATTCATTTAATGCGGGGAGAACTTGCTGAGAGCGAACACATTTACACACGTTTTATAGAAGGAGAATCTTTTCCGTCTGAATAATAAATAAAAAGTTTGGTCCAATGCTAGCTAAGCTAGCGGACCAAACTTTTTTCTGTAATGGTAATTTCTTCTGATGCAATGGGTTCATCCAGACTGAGAAGGCGATCTCTAAATTTAAAATGGACCGGCTTGTTCTCATTAATAAATTCATACGGGTAAGCGCCTTGGATTGTTTCACCAGGATTGATTTCATCTGCTAAACGATCTAATTTGTCTTGGAAAGGTGAATCTGTTAAGACTGCATATTGTAAATTTTGGGCTTTTCCGTGGACAGTTTGACTAACTTCCATAAAACTTTGAATCATTAGCTGAATATTTTGTGTTTTTTCGGTTGTATTGGTTAATTCAAACAGGACATAAAACATTGGTTTGCCTTGATAATCTTTTCCTTTATGCAAGGCAGTTAAGGCTAAACGCCCATCTGGAACCAACAATGTTCGATTTTCATACGTCCCAATACTTGTCGCCAACACTTCATCAGGTGCGGGCGCACTTTGACTTGCTGGGCTGCCACTTACAGTTGAACAAGCACTTAATAAGGTACTTAGAACGAGTAAGCTCATTAAAATGTAGGGTTTCCTCATATAAAGTCCTCACTTTGGTTGATTGACTATGTAAAAAACAAATTGCTTGTATCTATATAAAAAAGAGTGCTACAAGCAATATTTTAATCGTAGTTCTAGTAAATAGCAATACTTTTATCAAAATTCATGTTTGGAAATATAATTTGAAAAATATTTTTAACTAACAGAAAAACATTTCTAACAAAAAGTATTGGCTCAAAGTAAAGAGATCGTTTTGTTAGAAATGAGAAATGGCAACATAAAAGTTTTCTATTTTTCTGCAATTAAGACAGTTTCAAAAGTGAATTCACTAGGAATATGATTCGCAATTGAGTATTCAAAAATATGTCCATTGCCTAGGTAAGCAATTTGTTCTGCACGCATCAGGAAATCATTATCGGTTAAGTTTAGATATTTTTTTTCCAACGCAGAAGGACGGATCCCAGAAATGCTGACCCGCGCACTTTGAATTTTTTGATGCAATTGTTCCGAAATATATTGATAAATGGAGACTTTCAATTCTTTCATTGTCAAGTTCGGAATTAAAGCAACGGGCATCCAAGTGTATTCAATAATTGAGGGCACATCTTCGATAATCCGTAAACGAATAATTTTGTAGACTAACTCTTCTTCTGTAATACTTAATTTTTCAGTCACCCAAGGCTCAGGTACTTCTGTTGCAAAGCCTAAAACCACGGATTCAACTTTTCCATCGTAGGTTGAGTAAGTGCCGGTTAACGGAGAAAATTTAGTAATGGTTCGATTTTGAAAGTCTTGAACAAAGCTGCCCGAGCCACGTCGTCTGACAACATAACCTTCTTGCACAAGCAAATGTAAGGCTTTTGTAATGGTTAGTTCGCTGACTTGATATTTTTCTGCAAGAAGACGACCTTGGGGTAACTTTTGATTAATGGGATAAACACCTGCTTCGATATCCTGTTTTATAGCAGCATAAATTTCTTTATAACGTGTATTTGTCCGCATCAGAGTCCTCCTTTATCACCAGTATTTCTCTCATTATACCATGAATTTAACATGTTGAAACTATATATTTATTTTTAACGTAACCACTTAATAATCAAGTACTTAAATAAAAGTAGTTGACTTATTCTTTTCAAAACTATATAGTTTTAAAAGTAAACAGAAGAACTTATTGATCTGATTGGTACTTTTTGTGAAAACCTTTTACAATAAAAGGGCAGCACAGAAAAGAGGGAGGTATGACAATGGAACATCACCAACTAAAAGCATTTCCGCAAGATTTTTTATGGGGCTCAGCTTCGGCAGCTTATCAAGTAGAAGGTGCTTGGAATGAAGACGGCAAAGGCGCATCTGTTTGGGATGAATTTGTTCGGCTACCAGGAAAAACGTTCAAAGAGACAACTGGCGATTTAGCCGTCGATCATTATCATCGTTTTAAAGAAGATGTGGCTTTAATGAAACAACAAGGTTTAAAAGCATATCGTTTCTCGATTGCATGGACACGAATTTTACCTGAAGGGCGTGGTCAAGTAAATCAAGCGGGACTGAAATTTTATTCAGATTTAATTGATGAGTTATTAGCGGCAGGAATTGAACCAATGGTAACTTTATATCATTGGGATTTGCCAGCTGTTTTGCAAAAAGAATATGGTGGCTGGGAATCAAGAAAAATTATTGCTGATTTTGTGGCCTATGCGAAAATTTTATTTGACGCTTTCCGTGGCAAAGTTCGCTATTGGATTAGTTTAAACGAACAAAATGTGTTTACTTCGTTAGGTTATCAATTAGCCGTGCATCCTCCCGGCGTAACAGACAATAAACGGATGTATGAGGCCAATCATATTGCTAATTTAGCCAATGCAGCAGTGATTAATGCGTTTCATGAATTAGAAATGCCTGGCAAAATTGGCCCTAGCTTTGCTTATACGCCTGTTTATGCCGTTGATGCGCATCCTGCCAATGTTTTAGCGGCTGAAAATGCAGAAGATTTGCTGTCGCATTTTTGGTTAGATGTCTATCTTTGGGGAGAATACCCAATTGCCGCATTAAATTACTTACAGGAGCAAGGTGTGGCCCCAACGGTAAAAGAGGGCGATTTAGCGTTACTACGTTCAGCCAAACCTGATTTTCTAGGTATTAATTATTATCGGACGGATACGGTTGCTGCTAATCCATTAGATGGCGTCGGAATAGGGAAGATGAATACAACGGGTGAAAAGGGTTCTGAAACGGAATCTGGGGTACCGGGTCTATTTAAAAAAGTAAATAATCCATATGTTGAACGAACGAACTGGGATTGGGCCATTGACCCGCAAGGTTTGAGAATTGCCTTACGACGATTAGCTAGTCGCTATCAAGTGCCTATTTTAATTACTGAAAATGGGTTAGGCGAATATGATACCTTAACAGAAGATAAACAAATTCATGATACGTATCGCATTGATTATTTGCGAAGCCATATCCAAGCGATTCAAGAGGCGATTACGGATGGCGTTTCAGTTATTGGTTATTGTACATGGAGTTACACCGATTTACTGTCGTGGCTCAACGGCTATCAAAAGCGTTATGGTTTTGTCTATGTGGATCAAGATGAAACACAAAAAGGTTCCTTAGAAAGAATCCCGAAAGACAGTTATTATTGGTATCAAAAAGTCATTGAATCAAATGGACTTATCTAATTATAAGAAAAGAGTGTGGAAAATATGACAGTAAAAATGGGGCTTATTGGATTTGGTAAAAGTGCCAACCGCTACCATTTACCTTACGTAATGATTCGAGAAACACTAGAAGTGAAAACGATTTTCGATTTACATGTTAATGAAAAAGCAGCAGCGCCCTTTAAAGAAAAAGGCGTAAATTTTACCACTGACCTTAATGAATTATTGACGGATCAAGAAATTGAATTGATCACAATCTGTACGCCTGCGCATACACATTATGATTTAGCCAAACAAGCCATTTTAGCTGGTAAATCAGTGATTGTGGAAAAACCATTTTGTGATACGTTAGAACATGCAGAGGAATTATTTGCTTTAGGGCAAGAAAAAGGTGTAGTAGTGATGCCTTATCAAAATCGACGTTTCGACGGCGATTACCTAGCGATGAAGCAAGTAGTAGAGCAAGGCTTTTTAGGAGAAATCAATGAAGTGGAAACACATATTGATTATTATCGACCAGGAAGTATCACGGAACAAGGACCTAAAGAAAATGGTTCGTTTTACGGACTAGGCATTCATTTAATGGATCGCATGATTGCTCTTTTCGGGCGTCCAGATCAAGTCACTTATGATATTCGTAATAATGAAGTGAGCGAGGCAGTCGATAATTATTTTGACGTTGATTTACATTATGGTTCAAAATTAAAAGTAAAAGTTAAAACGAATCATTCTGTCGCTAGTCCGTATCCACGTTTTATTGTTCATGGCAGCAATGGCTCGTTCATCAAATATGGTGAAGATCAACAAGAAAATGATTTAAAAGCCGGAATCATGCCAGATGCACCAGGCTTTGGAGAAGATTCACCAATGTATTATGGAGAAGTGACCTACCGTAATGGCAATGGCGACTGGATTAAAAAACAAATTAAAACGCCTGTAGGTGATTACGGTCGTTATTATGATGCCGTTTATGAAACGTTGAAAAATGGTGCACCGCAACTAGTAACTGAAGAGCAAGCATTAACTAACATCGAAATTTTAGAAGCAGGTTTTCTTAACCCAAGTCCAAGTGTTTATCATTTGAAAGAAAACTAAAGCGTATTTAAATGACTTGAAAAGCGCCTGCCCTACAGTCCAGACAACTGTGGGGCAGGCGCTTTTATTTATAAAGAGTTGTGAATTTTAATATAAGAAACGTATATTGTTAGTAAAAATAAAAAAAGGAAAGACATCTTAGTAGCACTACTTCCCCAAGAATTGCTACTAAAATGTCTTTTGTGATGCTCGCTCAATTGAAGAGCCTTAAATAGGATATCGAATATCCAGTATAAATGCAAGTAAACTACTTTATAGTTAATATTAGTATACTTCATAAAATGATTTTTCAAAGAGAAAAAGGCTTGTTATGAGAAAAAATTAATTTTTAACTCGTTTTTTCTAAGCAAGATTCAGGTGAAAAAGACAATAATTACTGAAGCTGAATGGTAATTAAAGAGGTTCTTTGCTAAAATAGGAAAGACAAGAAAGTTTGGTTAACGAAAGAACCAAATCAGAAAGGAGGACAACCAGTGGAAAGTTGGCTTTTTTTACTACTGATTGCCTTGATTGCGTTTGTTGCAAAAAATCAAAGTTTATTAATTGCGTCAGTTGTTGTGCTTGCTTTAAAAGCTTTACCAAATAGTGCGAAAATCATGTCGTGGTTGTCAGATAAAGGCATTAATTTAGGCGTCACAATTATTTCAATTACCATTTTAGTCCCGATTGCTACGGGACAAATTGGCTTAAAGGATTTAATCCAATCATTCAAAACACCGATGGGATGGCTGGGGATACTTTGTGGAATTCTGGTAGCTGTTTTATCCTCAAAAGGAGTAGGTTTAATTAATCAATCGCCAGAGATTACGGTGGCCTTAGTTTTTGGAACGATTCTTGGCGTCGTTTTTTTAAAAGGAATTGCAGCTGGTCCGATTATTGCATCGGGGATGATGTACGTAATCATTACTACCTTTCAAGCCTTTCAACACTAAAAAAGCAAACAAAACGCGTAAACGTTTTGTTTGCTTTTTTAGTGTTGATAAATGTCCACATTACTATCTAATATGCCACTTTCATTTTTTAAAGTAATGGTTCCCGCATTCGGATGAATCACTAGCTGTAAATGCCCTGTTAAAAACATTTGGTCATACGTCGAAGTATAGACGTGAAAAGAATCATTAGCAATTGTTTCGGTATAAGGCGCTTCCGCTTGATCAACAGGAACGATAATGAAACGATCGCCAATCATACAACAACCTTCTGCGGAAGAATAAGGATTAGAGCCGTCATTTGCTACCAACAAGAAGGTGTTCGTTTCAGTTAAGAAAGGGGCTAAACGTTGTTTTACTTCTTCAGAAATAGTCAGAGACATTTGCCTCACTCCTTTAAATAGTATGTAAAAGGAAGAGGGTAGCTTGTCGCTATGCCGCTCTTCAAAGGTTTTATTATTTGCTTGTTTCTTTACTGCTTTTTTTGAAAAGAGCAATAGAAAAGGCGACAACTAAGACAACTGTTGCAGCTAAAACAAATGGATTTTTTGTTGCTGATGTGAACCCTAGGACTGTTGAACCAATCGCACCTACGTAAGATAAAATAATCGCTGCTTTCTTTGGTGTTGAAAGTTCTGTAAAGCTATCGCGGAAGGCGACACCTAAACCTAAAGCGCCAATAAAGGCAAACATCCCAAAAATAATGTGTAAAAAGACCATGAATTTCACCTCCAACAGTCAGTATAGAGAGAAATAGCTAGTTTGTAAACTAATTGAGCTTACTTGTGTTATTTATCACTTGATAAATGTTTTTGCCAATGCAAAAAACAACGTACGATCAATCGGCAGTACGTTGTTTTTTAGTTTAATATAATTAGGAAGCAGAAGCCTTATTTTGCTGGATTTTTTTGATCGATTCTTCTGTTGGCGTCACATATAACGTTCGTTGGTTTTCATAAATCACATAACCTGGTTTTGCTCCATTGGGTTTATGCACATGTTTTACTTGGACATAGTCAACAGGCACTTGTGAAGAAAGTCGATATTTTGAAAAATAAGCTGCTAGAAGTGCGGCTTCAGTAAGGGTTTCTTCGCTAGGATGTGCGTCACGAATAATTACATGAGATCCAGGAATATCTTTGGCATGGAGCCAATAATCAGTTTTTTTAGCGGTTCGTAAAGTCAATTGATCATTTTGCAAATTGTTTTTTCCAACGAGAATAGGTGTGCCATCTGTGGCATAAAAAAGATCGGGTTGGCTTTTTTTCGGCTGTTTTTGTTTTTTATTTTTTTTTCGTTTTAAATAGCCTTGCTCAATCAGTTCTTCACGAATCACTTCAATGTCCATTGGTGTCGCAATTTCAAGTTGTGCCACAACTGACTCTAAATAAGAAATTTCTTGTTGCGTTTGCTGAATTTGTGTCTTAACAACTCGGACAGCATTTTTCAATTTTTGATATTTTTGAAAATATTTTTGTGCATTTTGATTAGGTGAAAGTGCAGGATTTAGCGAGATACGCAACGGTGCATTTTCTTCATAATAATTTGGTAATTCCACCTCGGTGGCTCCTTTTGGGACTTGTGCCATGAAGGTTGTTAATAGTTCTCCGTCGCGACGGTAATTTTCAGCGTTTTCTGTATCGGCTAAGGTTTGTTGTAATTTTTTAAGTTTCTTTTGATTTCTTTTTAGTTCATTTTCAATTTTGCGAATTAGTTCGCCGCCTTGTTGTTTGACACGGTCTTTCTCTGCTTTACCAGAATAAAAGGCATCTAGTAATTCACTGAGTGTCGGATACGTTGTTTGTTCACCAACTAATGATTGATAAGGAATGGGCGTAAAATATTCTTTTTTTTCAGTGACGGTTAATGTCGGTACAACAGCTTCAGTGACTGAGGACCAAAATTCTGTCCAGATGGCCATTTTTTCATTTGGTTGTGCAAGTAAACGGGCACTTAATTCGTCTGCTGTATCTTTGCCTAGACCTTGGAAATGTTGTTGTAAATAGCGTCCGTTTAATTCAGGAGCTGTAGAAAGAAGCGCAAAGACTTCTTCTTTTGCGGCCGTGAGCGGATTAAGCCCCATTGGTTTTGGCGGTTCAATATAAGTTGCTCCAGGAAGCAACGAACGATAACTATTTTGGCTCATTCCAATGTGTTTTATCGCATCTAAGATTTTTCCAGAAGATTGGTTAACTAAAACGATTGTACTGTGACGTCCCATTAATTCAACAATCAAAACAATATTTTGTAAGTCACCTAGTTCATCTCTTTTTGAAAAGGTGAAGTGAATCACGCGATCATTTTCTATTTGTTGAATCGTTTCTAAAATGGCACCGTCCAGAAATTTTCGTAACATCATCACAAAATTAGGAGGTGTTTCCGGATTGCTATAGGTAATTGTAGATAGTTGTATGCGCGCATAACTAGGATGTGCTGATAATAATAATTTATGGTTTTTACCTTTCGCACGAATGACTAAAACGACTTCGTTTTCATAAGGCTGATGGATTTTTGAAATCCGGCCACTTACGAGTGTTTCTGTCAACTCATGAACCATGCTATGAGTAAATACGCCATCAAATGACATAATAAATCCCTCGTTTCTTTCCGACTAATAGCTTTATTATAGCGGAGTTTTTGAATTTAAGAAAGAAGCTTGTTAAAAAGGAGTTGGGTTTTCCTTAGAAAGCTGGGGAAGTTTGCTGGTTTTTTTAGTAATTAAAGCGCAAGGGTAGGCAAGAAAGAAAATGATTAGTATAATAGATAAGAACTAAAAGCGAGGAGCGATTAGAAGTTGAATAATTTTATGGAAGAACTAAAAGAGGCACTTTATGAATTAAGACAAAGAAAACTGTTAATGATTACCGCTATTGTAGCATTAGTATTAATAATTGGCTCAATCATTTTTATTCCAACGATGCAAAAAAATATTCGAGCTGCTCAAGTTGAATCGTTAGTCGCAGGACCCATCAAATCAGAGAAAGTCAGTGTCTTAGATTACAAAACAGCAGACAAGAAAATCCAAGAAACAGGAGCCATGTCAGTCATGTTTGCTAAACCGTCTGGCAAGCAATACGATCAAATGGTGAAGCTGTTTAATTCAGATAAAATGAATGAATTTCATCGTTCGCTGTATGTCTATCCGTTAATTTATAATGCTGGCAAAGCACAAGAGCAATACAATGTTAGCGGCGATGAGATTACGCTTGTTTTCTTTGAAAACGGCAAAGAAAAGACACGGACGGTTGTCGAAAAATCTATGGATTTAAAAACACAATTAATACCAGAATTAAATCGATTACCAATGGCTGGCGTTTTGAAAGACCAGCAAAAAGCGGCGCAAGAAGCTGAAAAAGAAGCAGCAAAGACCGCGGAAACACAGACGACGACCAGCACGACTGGCGTTGCTCAATCTACTGAAACGACGACAGAAAGCACTGATACAGTACCAGAAACTGGTGAATAATAGCTAGCTATGTTAAACTTAGATTGTAGAAAGTTTTAAGGAACTAGAAAGAGGGGATTTTCGATGGCATTAGTAATTTCAATGACGATTTTAGTAAGTTTATGGCTGATTCAATCGCAAAAACAAGCAGTTAAAGTTCCCGTGAAAATTGAAAGAAACCGAAACAATTAAGTGGTAAATATGCTGAAATAAAGAAAAACGAGCCTCTCATAAGAGTGGCTCGTTTTTTAGAAGTAAAAGAAATGCAAGAAAATAAAAACTTTTTCTTGACGAACAAAATCAATATAGTGTAGACTACCTTTAACAACATAACTAGGAGGGAAAATACATGACACAATTATCTAACGTAAAAGAAATGCACCAATCATGGCAAAACTGGCGTAGATAGTTGTATGTATGATTCTTTCATAGATACAACTTTAGAAGACTTATTCTAAAAAGTGTATCTATGCTGGTTATATTCAAGAAGAAAAAACGACCACATAGAGGACCCATCTATGTGGTTTTTGTTTTGCATAAAAACAACGACCACTCCTAAACACTTAGGATAAGTCGTTGTTTTTTTGCTACGAATCACTACGATTGGCACGAAGTGACAGAGTAGATGATGAGTAGCACAAGGTGAACGAAGAGAACGTTGTCCCATTCGTAGAAAAAGTGCTCCTGCGATTCTCACCAAAATTGCGATCCTCGTCGCAGTTAAATCCTGACAAGTACTACGATTGGCACGAAGTGACAGAGTAGATGCAGGCTGCGCTTACTCGCCGCAGTTTGGCCTTTAAGAGTGATGAGTAGTACAAGGTGAGCGAAGAGAACGTTGTCCCAATCGTAGAAAAAGTGCTTCTGCGATTCTCACCAAAGTTGCGATCCTCGTCGCAGCTAAATCCTGACATTTGTAAAAAAGTGTTCCTAGGATTTTGACTAAGCAGAGGATTACGAATCTCAGTTTCACTTTCAACGGAAGAAATGCCCTATAGATAATGGTTTTATTATTAAAAAGAAAAAGTTGCCAAACAAAAGGGCAGTTAGGAGAATGCAAAATGAAAAATAAATGTTTAACGTTTGTCGTGTCTTTATTAGCTATTTATTTAATTGGTGCTTTTTTTGTGAATCAAAAAGTGACGAATTCAAAGAAAGAAACAGTTACTGTAGGGGTTTTGCAGTTTGTCAGTCACCCCGCATTGGATGAAATTTATAAAGGTGTTGAGGAAGGGTTAAAGGAAAATGGCTATGACAAAGGCAAAAACTTAGAAATTATTTTTCAAAATGGTCAAGCCGACCAGAGTAAGTTAGCAATCATGAGTCAACAATTAGTACAAAAAAAGGCAGACGTTTTAATTGGAATCGCCACGCCAGCTGCGCAAGCGTTAGCCAACACTACCCAAGAAATCCCAATCATTTTAGGCGCCATTACGGACCCTGTTAGTGCTGGATTGGTGAAAGACAATCAAAAGCCAGGCGGTAACATCACGGGTGTTAGTGATCAATCACCTTTGTCAGCCCAGATGGATTTACTAAAAGAATTGATACCAGCTGCCAAAAAAATAGGTATTCTCTATGCTTCCTCAGAAGAAAACTCTCGATACCAAGTAGCTGAAGCGCAGAAAGCAGCTGAAGCCAAAGGATTGACAGTGAAAACATATGCTGTGCCATCAAGTAATGAAATTGCACAAACGGTTCAAGTGATGACTAAGGAAACAGATGTGATTTATATACCAACTGATAATACGATTGCTAATGCCATGCAAACGGTAGTCGGAGAAGCAAATCGAACCAAGACGCCGATTATTCCTTCGGTGGATACAATGGTAGAACAAGGCGGTTTAGCAACTGTAGGGATTAATCAACATGCGTTGGGGGTACAAGCCGGCAAAATGGCAGCAGAGGTTCTGTCTGGAAAAAGTCAACCAGCAACTACCCCCATTTATACCTTTAATACAGGCGACACAATTATCAATGAAAAACAAGCTCAAAAGTTAGGAATTACGATTCCCGCAGAGTTAGCAAAAAAATCGAAATTGATTAACTAATTATCAAAGAAAGTAGGAGAAGCGATGATTGTTTCAGCAATTGGACAAGGAATGTTATGGGCCTTGTTAGGACTAGGTATCTTTATGACTTATCGTATTTTAAATTTTCCAGATATGACCACAGAAGGTTCATTTCCGTTAGGAGGGGCGGTTTGTGTAACTGCCATTACAACAGGGGTTTCACCATTTGTAGCGACTCTTTTAGGGGTCGGAGCAGGAATGCTTGCCGGTTTAGTGACTGGTTTACTATTTACAAAAGGAAAAATTCCAATTATTTTAGCAGGAATTTTAGTGATGTCTGGTTTAAATTCCGTGATTTTATTTGTGATGAAGTCGCCAAATAAGTCTTTATTAAACCAACCGAAGATTCAAGATGTTTTTCAAAAAATGGCCTTACCAGATTATTATGATACTATTTTTTTAGGGATTAGTGTTTTGGCTGTGGTAATGATTTTACTGTTATTTTTCTTTAACACTAGTTTAGGACAAGCCTATATTGCGACAGGTGACAATGAAGAAATGGCTCGCTCGATTGGCATTCAAACGGATCGCATGAAAATTTTAGGATTGGTTTTATCGAATGGCTTGATTGGCTTATCTGGCGCTTTGATTGCCCAAAATGATGGATATGCGGATGTAAGTAAAGGAACCGGTGTCATTGTGATTGGCTTGGCTTCACTCATTATTGGTGAAGTACTGTTTGGAGAATTAACGTTTGGTGAACGGCTGATGGCGATTGTTGTAGGGAGTATTATTTATCAACTATTGATTTTATTAGTGATTAAATTAGGCTTTGATACGACGTATTTGAAAATCTTCTCAGCAGTGATTTTAGCAATCTGTTTAATGATCCCACAATTGAAAAAAGCATTACGACTACACGGCTTTTCTGATAAGGGGGAAACGAAATGAAACCAGTTGTTGAATTAAAAAATGCGACAAAAATCATTGATAATGGGATGAATAAAAAAAAAGTGATTTTGGATCATGTGAACTTAGCCATTTATCCTGGGGACTTCATTACTGTTTTAGGTGGAAATGGCGCAGGCAAGAGTACGCTATTCAATAGTTTAGCAGGAACTTTGACACTAACAGAAGGACAATTTTTAATTGAAGGAGTCAATCGCACCAATCTTTCTGAAGTCAAACGGGCCAAATCTCTAGCGCGTGTTTTTCAAGATCCTAAAATGGGGACAGCTCCAAGAATGACTGTGGCAGAAAATTTATTGCTTGCCATGAAACGCGGACAAAAACGTCCCTTAACATTACGGAAGATAAATGAGCAACGCGCCTTGTTTACAAAAATCTGTCAAGAAGTTGGCAATGGCTTGGAAAATCATCTGGATACACCGACAGGTAACCTTTCTGGCGGTCAACGCCAAGCCTTAAGTTTATTAATGGCCACTATCACAAAACCAGAATTATTACTTTTAGATGAACATACTGCTGCCTTAGATCCCAAAACATCCAAGCAGTTGATGCACTTAACGGAACAACGGATTGAAGAAGGGAACTTAACTTGTTTGATGATTACCCATCGAATGGAAGATGCTTTACGATATGGCAATCGTTTAATTGTTTTACAAAAAGGTAAAATTGTTCAAGATTTAAACGCTGCTGAAAAAGCACAATTAACGCTACAAGATTTGTTGCTGTTCTTTGAAGAAGTAGAATAAAAAAACAAGCTCAGAAAATGAGCTTGTTTTTTTATTTTTTGACCAATCGGAAGAGTCGCTTGGGAAAAAAACGTTTGACAATTCGTTCCAGTAGCGAGGTCACCATAAAGCCCGCTGCGATGGCTGCAGCAGTAAAGACAACTTTTAAAATCAACTGCAAACCGTCATCAATATTTCCTAACAAAATGCTCCGAACTGCTTGATAGGCAGGGCCTCCTGGCACTAAAGGAACCAAACTCGGAATATAAAAAATAATCATCGGCATTTTTTTGTAACGGGAAAAAAAGATACTAGCGATTCCTAACCCGACCGTTCCTAAAAAGTTTGCAAAGGTTTGACTAGCATCAAAAGTTTGCGTTAAGACATAATAAATCATCCAGCCTGTCATGCCAGTAATGCCACAAGCCACCAGTGCTTTACGAGGAATGTTCGTAATAATACCAAACGTCACAGTCGCTAAAAAACTAAAGAGAAGATGAAAAATTAGTTCCATTTGAACACTCCTTACATAAATAATTTAAAAATCAAGGCAATTCCCAGGCCAACAGACCCAGCAATAAAAATAGCTTCTGTCCCTCGCGCCGTCCCGCTGATGAGGTGGCCCGCTAAAATGTCGCGAAAAGAGTTCGTAATCGCCACACCTGGAACTAACGGCATTACCGCACCAATAATAATATTATCGATGTTGACCGCTAAGTGAAAATGCACAGCCAAATAGGCCAACAAACCAATGACAAAAGCGGCTGCGAATGAATCGAGGTAAGGAACTTGGAATAACTTTTGGGTAAAAAGATAACTGGCATACCCAATCACGCCAACAAAAAAAGTTGCAATAAAATCTTGCCAAGTGCCACCAAAAATGTACATTAACGTACAACTAACAATCCCGGCTGCTAACAAGCGTAACGAAATTGAAAAAGTGGGGGTATCTGTTTCTAATAGAGTTAAGCGCTGATAAAGCTCTGGCAAAGTAATCTCCTTTTGCGCAAATTCTCTTGATAATTGATTGACAAGGCTAACTTTTTCCAAATTAATCGAGCGCTGGGGGATGTTTTCTAATTGCGTATAATTACTGGAACGAAAGCCCACGAAAATCCCTGTAGCCGTCGTGTAACAAACGCTCTCTGGCTCGCCAGCATTTGTAGCAATCCGAGTAATTGTATCTTCGGTTCTATATACTTCAGATCCGCTTTCCAGCATAATTTTTCCAGCTAAAATGCATGTATCAATAATTAATTGTTTTCTTTTTTCGCTATTAACCAAAGGAATGGCTCCTTTCATTTCGAGTTCACTTTTAGTGTATCATTTTTTTTAAGAACTGTACGCAATTTAAAACAGAGATAGAAAAAAAGTGTGATTTTTTACAAAAATGAAACGAATCTTAAGAATAAATGAAAACAAATAAGGAATTAGTAAAAATTATGGGTTAGTTGTAAGAATCTAGGATCTTTCCTTGCATTTTAGTAGGAAACATCCTATCCTAAACATAGAAAAACAAAGGGGTCAATAAAAATGGACAACCAATGGTTACTCTACGGAATTAGCAGTGTTGTATTAATTATTTTAATCAGAAGAACAATCCTATCAGGAAACATCGTATTAAGTTGTTTGTTGGGAGCGATTTTGCTGATTCAAGTAGTGGGAGTAGCTCTCTGTGCACAGCAGAAAAAGAAAAATGAACATACAAAAGAACTACCTTCTTCTAAAGTACATCAATAGAAGAAGGTAGTTTTCTCTTATAGTAAATCAAATTTTTTCAAGCCATTAACAATGCCATTTTCAGTATTTTTAGTTGAAATAAAGGTGGCTTTTTCTTTTAGTTCTTCTCGCGCATTACCCATGGCAATTCCATAATCACAGGCCTCAAACAGCGCCAAATCATTGATGCCATCACCAAAGGCATAAGTGGGAATGCCGTTTAATCCCAAGGTGTTAAAAAGATTTTTGACACCAGAGCCTTTAGAGACCCCTTTACGAACAATATCAATTGAAAAAGGACCATTGCGATAAAAGGTCAATTCAGGAAACCGCTCATAGTAATATTCATCATCATCGCCATGTTGACTTAAGACCAACATCATGTTGACGGCATCATTCTCATAACCTGTGGGATCAATTTCTGGAACAGCTGAATGAATATAATCATAGGCTTGTTTCACTGTGCCAGTATGCCCTGTACAAAAAATACGGCGCTCATTGTAAAAAGCCAATTCATGACCACGCTGTTTGACATGTTCATGCAGTGAAACACATTCCTCTGTTGTAAATTCATCTGAATAAATCGTCTTTCCTTCATAATGAATAAATTGCCCGTTCATTACAATCGCTGAGTCAATGCCACTGGCTTTCATGATTGGCTGAATCTCACACAAGGTCCGTCCTGTCGCAATTAAAGGTAAAATTTGATTGTCTTTCAAGGCCGCCACTGCTGCGGTAATCTCAGGAGTAATTTGCGATGTTCCATCTAACAAAGTTCCATCTAAATCAAAAAAAGTAATAGCTTTCATTTTATCCATACCCTAACATCCTCTCTACGCTTGTTATTTTAACAAACTTTTCTGAAAAGACAATGGGTTCCTTTCGTTTTCTTTAAAAGAGCAGGAAAAAAAGTGATTTTTGATGGTTCTGTAAAGGATTTTTGAAGAAATATAGAATCGGTTGGTACAAATTCAATTTTAGAGTATACTACAATAGAGCAGTTTTATGAAAAGTGAATAAGGAGTGAATGAAATGAATATATTAATGATTGAAGACAATGAATCCGTCTCAGAAATGATGCAAATGTTTTTCTTAAATGAAGGGTGGGAAGCTACCTTTAAAGATGATGGCAAAGAAGGATTGGCGACTTTTCTTGCTTCGCCAGAAAAGTGGGACATGATTACGTTAGACTTAAACTTACCTAGTATGGATGGGATGGCTGTTTGTCGTGAAATTCGCAAAGTTTCAGCCAATGTTCCCATTATTATGTTGACCGCTCGTGATTCTGAAAGTGACCAAGTAATTGGCCTTGAAATGGGTGCGGATGATTATGTGACAAAACCATTTAGTCCATTAACTTTGATTGCACGGATGAAAGCTCTACATCGTCGTGCCGAGGTGGCAGAGGCTGCGCATGATACGTCTGAGAATACAGATGAAACGTTTGATGTGATTACGGATCATTTTAAAATGAATACGAAAACACGAGAAACATATTTAGATAATCAATTAATTGAAGGCTTAACACCTAAAGAATTTGATTTGCTATACACTTTAGCAAAAAAACCACGCCAAGTCTTTTCACGCGAACAACTACTAGAATTGGTTTGGGACTATCAATACTTTGGCGATGAACGGACAGTTGATGCCCATATCAAAAAATTACGACAAAAAATTGAAAAAGTGGGTCCTCAAGTCATCCAAACGGTTTGGGGCGTAGGGTATAAATTCGACGATTCAGGTGTTGCTTAATGAAGTATTTGTATCAACAATTACTTGCTTTTATAGGTGTGATCGCTCTGATTATTCTCATTGTCGGGACGTCTTTCACACAATTGACCAAGCGCACAATGCAAGAAAATAACTATGAACAGCTGTATGGTTATGCAGAATCGGCTTTAGAAACACGTGACTTTTTTATTAATGTTGCAGGTGTTTCAGATCGAGATGTTTTATCCTATTCATTTCAGTTGACTGAGCGTGTACTCCAAAAGCAAGATGTGCAATTTGTGTTTATTAATAAGGACCGCGTAGTGCAGTACCCACCAGTTGATAGCACAAAAAAATTAGACTTTTCCTTAATCGATAAAAATTGGGATCAAATCATGAAAGGTAATCGTGTTTATGCAACAGAAAATATTGATATCTATGGGGAAAAGAATACTTCAGCTTATGTGATGCTACCTGTGCGTGATAAAAATACTAATAATCTGCTTGGTGCAATAGTTATTACACAACCTGCCAAAAACGTTGACCGAAGTGTTCAGTCCGTGACACAAAACTTGATTAAAGGCTTTATTTTTTCTGGTGTGATTGCCTTGTTACTAAGTTATCTATTTGCGACTTTCCAAGTGAAACGAATTAATCGGATGCGTAAAGCCACCAAAGAAATCACTAGTGGAAATTTTGATATTCAATTACCGGTTCATGACAAAGATGAATTTGATGACCTAGCAGAAGATTTTAATAAAATGGCTGCGTCTTTAAAAGAATCACAAGAAGAAATCAATCGGCAAGAAGAGCGCCGTCGTCAATTTATGGCGGATGCCTCTCATGAAATGCGGACGCCTTTAACAACTATTAATGGCTTGTTAGAGGGATTGCAGTATAATGCTATTCCTGAAAATCAAAAAGAGAATGCGATTAAACTGATGCAAAATGAGACCGCTCGCTTGATTCGCTTAGTCAATGAAAATCTTGATTATGAAAAAATTCGGACCAACCAGATTCAAATTGTTGTGAAGAAGTTCAACGGAACAGAAGCTTTAGAAAATATTGTGACTCAACTAACGGCCAAAGCTGAAGCCGCCGGTAATCAATTGTATTTAGACACCACCGAACCAATTGATGTGTATGCCGATTATGATCGTTTCGTTCAAGTAGTTGTCAATATTGTTCAAAATGCCATCCAATTTACTGAAAATGGCGAAATTCATATTGCTTTAGAAAAAGGCTATTTAGAAACTATTGTCCGTATTTCTGATACAGGAATCGGCATGACGGAAGAGCAAATTCTGAATATCTGGGATCGTTATTACAAAGTAGATCCATCCCGTAAAAATACGAAATATGGAGAATCAGGATTAGGCTTACCAATCGTTCAACAATTGGTCCGTTTGCATAAAGGAAAAATCAATGTTGAAAGTGAACTTGGTAAAGGCACCACGTTTATTATTTCATTTCCTGATGTTGAAATCACTGAAAACTAAAGAAAACGTCTGGTCACAATCAGTGCCAGACGTTTTCTTTAGTTTAATAACGCATGTAGAGACAGGGGGTGCACATAGGGACTATCAATAATTTGTGGCTCTTTTGTCAGAAATAGCAAGCGCTTGTTTCTTTTTTGAACTGCTATTTTTAATTGAGGTAAAATTTCTTGACGTTGTCCAATCGTTAATGAAGAAAAGATATCATCAATCACTAACGTACTTGTTTTTGAAAGCAAAAGTTGTATTATGCGCATTTTAATTTTTTCAAAATTCGTAAAAGAAGTAAAGGAACGACCAAGTAAGGCAGGTTCTAATTGGAACACCTGGAAAGCTTCGGCTAGAACTACTTTTCGATCCCGTTCTTTGATCGTACTAGCGATAAATAAATTTTCTTCTAATGGCAAGTAGGGCAAAAAGGTTTCACTAGAAGAAAGCCTAGTAATGGTTAATTGGTTTGTTTGGAAAAAATCGGCCAATGCGAGTTCTTGTTCTGGAGCAGAATAAATGATTCCATAAACTTCTCGCAAAGCTAACGCGTCGAATGAGGATTTTTTTTCGGTTGTTTTTTTGAATGATGGTGTGACATTCATAGAAAATCCCTCCCTTATTTCTTATGTGTACGTAAATAAATCAACGTGAAAGGAGTCCCGCAAACAAGAGGAATACCAAGCAAGATTAAGCAGTTAACAAAGCAGTTACGGATTGTATAAAGTGACTGCATACTTTTAAAATCAAAAGAAAACGCTTGGATCGTTTGAATCCCTAAATGCTGGATATTTGTAATCGTGACATCCTGGTCGGTGCTTTTAGCTAAAAATGCTGGAGTTTCCAAATGAGACCACTGTAAAATAGCATCACGAGCAGCCCAAAGAACAGTATTATACGTTTCTTGAAACATTAAAGTGAAAAGTAAAAAACTGAAAATTCCTAATAGAGCCGGTAAACATAACTCTAGTAAGAGCTGTTTGGTGACATACATATTTGAAAAGTGCATGTGATACCATGTATGTATTTCTTCCTTTTTTATGCGTAATGTCACATACATCAACAGAAGAAAAGTAACACCAAAGAAAATGACACTACCTAGATAGAGGTGCCAATAGTATTGGATCAGTTGGTAATGGTAACTAGTTTGTTTTTCAATATCGACAAAGTCTGGCATCGTTCGTAAAAACTCTTTTTCAAAATCAATTAAGTTAAACAGCCCAGTCAATAAGAAAGAGAACAGGAAGAAGAAGAGTGCAGTGATTAACGTGATTTTTTTATGATAAAAACTACTAGCTGTAGCGTAACGGACACTTCTCATCAACTTTCACCTCTCTAAACTATCTTTAGTATAGTGAAATAATATGAATTAATTATGAAAAAGTAGCAAAAAAGCTTGAGCAAATTGCTCAAGCTTTTTGAAGATTTATTTACCAGTTTTTTGATAGCCTTGATAACTGTCAGTGTGATATTCATCAACGGTTGATTTATTATTGTTTTTACTGTAAACACTCGTTGATTTTTCACCTTTTTCTTTTTCAATTGCTTCCAGTTGTTGCAATTGGTTCTTGTAATCATAGTCTTCTGGGTTAACTGGTTTTAAGCCGCTATTGGTATAGAAACGAAGCAAGTCACCGTTAGTAATTTGGTCAGACGTTTCTAATTGTTTCGTCGCTTTGGCTTTTAAATCAGCGACTTCTTTCTTAACTTCTTCGGTTGGCTCTGTAATTAAAGTGCCTGTTTTAGTATCGTAAATGCTAGAACCTAAAATAGTATATTTAGGTGTTACAACATTGCCGTTGCGGAAAGCAACGATTTGATTGTGTTGTTTAGAGAATAAATCTTGGCCTAACTGAATGTAGTTTTTCGTATCGACACCAAGTAAGTGTAGAAGGGTTGGTAAGGCATCAACTTGGCCACCATACGTATGGTTCACACCACCATTTTCTTGACCAGGAACGTGAATCATATAAGGAACACGTTGCATATTGGCGTTGTCAAAATCGTTCCAATCTGCTTTGGTTTTACCTACTAATTCTGCTAAGTTTTGGTTTCTTGAATTAGAAACCCCATAGTGATCGCCATAAAGAACAATGACTGAGTTTTCATAGAGACCTGAAGATTTCAAGTAGTTAAAGAATTCTTCGACCGCTTTATCTAAATAATTCGCTGTTGCAAAGTAACCATTAATTGTTTCGTCAGAGGTTTTTGCAATTGGGAATCCTGCTTCATCGTTTGTAAATTGAGAATAAGGATAGTGATTGGATACAGCAATAAATTTAGAATAGAACGGTTGTTGTAAATGTTCTAAATATTGAACGGATTGATTAAAGAATGGTTTATCGTGTAACCCATATTGGAATGAGTTATCTGAATTAACATCATAATAACTAGCATCAAAGAAATAGTCATAGCCTAAACGTTTATAGGTTTCATTTCGATTCCAGAAGTTACCGGCATTTCCGTGGAAAGCAGCGCTAGTGTATCCTTGCGTTTGTTTTAAAATATCGGGTGCTGCTTCAAACGTATTTTTCCCACCAACTTGTGTAAAGAGTGAACCTTGGTCTAAACCAAATAGTGAATTTTCAAGTAACGTTTCGGCATCACTTGTTTTTCCTTGACCAACTTGGTGGAAGAAGTTATCAAAGCTAAAGGTACTTTTACTATTGTAAAGACTATTGATAAATGGTGTGACTTCGTGTTCTACGCCATTTTCATCTTTTAATTTGTAATTAACTAAAAATTGTTGGAAACTTTCTAAATGGATATAAATTACATTTTTGCCTTTTGCAATACCAAACTTACTATCATCGGGTGCCGCATATTGTTGTTTCACGTAATCTTCAACTTGTTTCATATCGTTAGCACTGGCTTCGGCACGGACTTGGTTTGTTTGGTAAGTTGTAATGCCATCGTATACGGTAAAGGCATTTAAGCCTAAGAATTTCACGATATAGTCACGAGAGAATTGACGTCCTAATAATTGGGGACGTTCTGTTTCAGCCATAAATAGATTGAATAAGAAAAAGACAACAGAAAGGAGTGTGACAGAGACTGCTACACGTGCGCGGACTGGACGCGCATCTGTTTTAATTTTTTTCGTTAATAATAATACGCCAATAATAATGAAGTCTAAGAAATAAATGACGTCATAAGGTCTAAAGAGACGTAAGGCACTTTCGCCAAGACCGCTAGCTACTTTGCCAGCACCAAGCATCGTATTAACTGTGATGAAGTCAGTAAATTCTCGATAATACACGACATTTGAGAAGAGCAGTAAACTCATCAAGAAGTAAATAATCATCATTGTAATATAAGAAGCTTTTTTACGGCGAACATACAAAGCGATGGCTAATAAAAAGACCGTTGTGGCAATTGGATTAATTAAGAGTATGAAATACTCGTTAATATTTTCCAAACGTAAATGGAAATCAACGGCGTACGCAAAGAGGTTTTTTAGCCACAGTAAGATGGCGATTAGCGAGAATAACCCCAGTCGCGTGTTCAAAATATTTGTTTTAAATAATTTTTTCAAAATAAACGTCCTTTCTAAACGATGATTCTATAAAAGTAAAATTAGGTAAATTTCGTATTTTACAATATCGCTTTAATTTTACTCTTTCACAAATTTTATGTCAATTCTTACCGAAGTGAGGAATGGTGATGTTAAAGAAAACTTACTATTTCCTTAAACTTTTTAGTTCGTTAAATGACGTGAAGCTTGAATCCTTTAAAGACAGATGGGCCTTTTTTTGCTATACTAGATAGGACTTTGAAAAGTAGGTGTACAGAATGAAACTTCAAGTAACTAAAAAAGCAGAACATAAATTTAAAAAAGGATATCCTTTAATTCAGAAAGAAGATTTGCAACAAGTGCCGGCGCCGTTGCCAACAGATTGGCTTACTTTGATTGATAGTAAAGGCCAGCGTTTAGCCGAAGGATATTTAGGCGAACAAAATAAAGGAATTGGTTGGTTGCTGTCATGGCATGGACCAATTAATCAATCTTTTTTTCAACAACTCTTTGAAATAAGTCGTGAGAAGCGGACGTCTTTTGAAAAGGATTCGCTAACAACCGCGTATCGATTATTTAATGGAGAAGGGGATGGCATTGGGGGGCTAATCATCGATCGCTATGCAGATTACGCCGTTTTTTCATGGTATAATGAAACCCTTTATCAGAAAAAAGCCGAACTTTTGACGGCGTTTCGCACAGTTTACCCTGACATTATTGGTGCCTACGAAAAGATTCGCTTTTCCACAAAAAATTTACCCGAATCACAGTTTTTGTATGGCGAACAAGCACCCGAGCCATTACTTGTCACTGAAAATGGCGTTCAATTTGCTACCTATTTAAACGAAGGATTAATGACAGGCATCTTTTTAGATCAAAAAGAAGTTCGTGGTCGATTAGTAGATGGTTTTGCAGTAGGTAAAACAGTCTTAAATATGTTTAGTTATACAGGTGCTTTTTCAGTAGCTGCCGCTATGGGGGGTGCCGTGGCCACCACTAGTGTGGATTTAGCTAAACGAAGCTTACCGAAAACGACTGAGCAATTTGAAGTCAATCATTTAAATCTTGCCCCGCAAAAGATTATTGTCATGGATGTTTTTGACTACTTTAAATATGCTTCGCGTAAAGGCTTGAGTTATGACATGATCATTTTGGATCCGCCAAGTTTTGCTCGCAACAAAAAGAAAGTTTTTTCCGTTGCTAAAAATTATGGGGAGCTAGTGAAAGATTCTATTGATATTTTAACGGATAAGGGAACGCTTATTGCCTCAACCAATGCGGCAAATTTATCCTTAGCCAAATATCAAAAAATGGTGATTACTGCCTTGCAAGAGAAAAATGTCCGTTACAAGATTACGGACACGTATCAATTACCGGCAGACTTTCAAGTGAATCCTAATTTTCCAGAAGGTAATTACTTAAAAGTCCTGTTTATCGAAATTGAAAAATAATTTTTTACACCAAGCAAAAGTCCCAGCGCCGCTAATCGGCATTGGGACTTTTGCTTGGTTTTTATTTTATAGTAACTTTTGGGCTTTTTGGGTGTTTGCAAAATGCAGCTTCGCGTAGTTCGCTAATAAGTCTAGGCCGCCTTTTTTCAAAATACGGGCGGCTACTTGGTCTGATTTGCTGCCAGCACCAGAGGGCACAGAGAAACCCAATTCTGCAGATTCTTTGTCTAACTCTTCTAAAAAAGCAGCGCGGCTAATAATAGAGGCGGCAGCAACAGCAACATGATACTGCTCTCCTTTAGTGACGAAGAACAATTTTTCAGTGACTTGATTTTTTTCATTACGAACATATTTCCGATAATTATTTTCAGGGGTGAACTGGTCAATCAAAATCCCTTCTGGCTTTGTGGGAGCCAACTCTTGTAGCAACAGATAAATCGCTTGGTTATGCAAAGCAACTTTCATGTGTACAGCATTGTAGTTTGGTTGGATCTCATTGTATTTTTTTGGTTCAACGATTAATAACTTGTAAGGAATCAGTTCTTTAATGACATGTGACAATTGAATAATTTGTGGGTCGGTTAATTCTTTGGAATCACGAACACCTAATGATTTTAGTTTGCTAATCATGCTTTTGTCAACATAGGCAGCACAGACAGTTACTGGACCAAAATAGCTACCATTACCGACTTCATCGGAACCTATCACAGACCAGTTGCCAAAATCAGCAGGCAGTGTAGTAGTCTGGGGAGAAATTTTTTTCTTTGGTGTGGTACTCGTTCCTTCCCAACGAGCGGCCTCTTTTTCAGCTTGAGGTCCCTGAAACATGACTTTACCTGATTGATAAGCAGTGATGGTAGTGGTACCAACCTTGGCCACAAAGACAGTATAAGGGACCGTTTTATTTAAACGATTGGGTTGATAAACAGTGGTCATCTCTGCTAATGTTTTTTTACTAACTTTAATTACGTGATTCTGTGCCATCAATTGTTCCTCATTTCTTGATATTTCTTCTTTACTATAGTAAAGGAAAAACAAGTAAATGAAAAGGTTTTGCGTTAGCTTGTTCCTGAAAATGACAATGTTTAGGAAATGTATAATTTTTTTCTATAGTTGGACGCTAGTTGTTATCTAAATTTTTATTCAGTGCTATACTGTGGGAGAGAAGGAGACGATGAAAGAGTCGACTAGAACAAGGGGTGATGTGTTTGAGAAGAAAAAAAGAAATGCAAGAAAATGAACCAATAGCAGTGACTGCTAACGCGGAACGCTATTATCCAGAAGATAAACAAGGCTTGACGGCCACACAAGTTGAAGAAAGACAGCGAAAAGGCTTAGTCAATGCCGCCGTCGATACAGAGTTTATCACAACGAAGCAGATTGTTATTAATAACGTATTTACGTATTTCAACTTAATTTTTGTGGTACTAGGTGTGTTATTAATGCTGGTACAATCTTATAAAAATATGACCTTTTTGCCAGTAGTAATCATTAATACGGTCATTGGAATTTACCAAGAAATTAAGTCGAAGAAAGTATTAGATAGCTTAAATATTCTAAACGCTACAAAAGTAACCGTTGTGAGGGATGGCCAAGAACAAGAAATTTCGCCAGATGAACTGGTTTTGGATGATGTGGTGCTCTTTAAATCGGGTGAACAGATTTCTGGGGATGCAATTGTCTTATCTGGTGAAGTCCGTGTGAATGAATCCTTGTTAACTGGGGAATCTGATGAGATTACCAAAGTAGCAGATAGCCAACTTTTGTCAGGTAGCTTTATTGTGTCAGGTTCTTGTTATGCAAGAATTGATAAAATTGGCGCTGAGGCCTATGTTCATCAATTAACGCTTGAAGCGAAATCAATTAAAAAAGGGGAACAATCAGAGATGGTCGGTTCCATTAACCGTTTGGTGAAATGGGTAGGGATTATTATTATTCCAATCGGCTGTGTTCTATTTTTCCAAAGTTATTTCATCAACCATCAAGGGCTTCATGACAGCATTGTCTCCATGGAAGCTGCCTTGATTGGGATGATTCCAGAAGGGTTGTACCTTTTAACAACCGTTGCATTAGCTGCCAGCACAATGCGCTTAGCGAAGCGCGGCGTTTTATTGCACAACATGAAAAGTATCGAATCCTTAGCACGTGTTGATGTGTTATGTGTAGATAAAACAGGAACAATTACTGAAAACACGATGGAAGTCCAAGAGTTGGTTCCTGTGGTGAGTATCGAAAATGATGGTACAGACTTAACCAATGTCGAAAAATTAATTGGCGATTTTTGTCGAACAATGTCAGCTGACAATGATACGATGAAAGCGATGAAAGAATTTTTTGTTACTAATAATCAGAGGGAAGCCGTTAGCTATACCTCGTTTTCGTCTGTCGAAAAATTTAGTAGCGTGACTTTCCCAGAAGCGACGTATATTCTTGGGGCGCCAGAGATGATTTTGAGAGACAATTATGAAATGTATCAATCTGAAGTGGAACATTATACAAGTCAAGGCTATCGCTTATTGGTGTTCGGAAAGTATTTAGGAGAATTTCAGGAAACGTTGGCAGCAGAGGTTCAACCTCTAGGCTACATTCTTCTTTGGAATCCGATTCGTAAAGAAGCCAAAGCAACTTTTGAATATTTCGCTGAACAAAATGTGGCCATTAAGGTCATTTCTGGCGATAATCCTTTAACAGTATCCAATGTAGCACAAGCGGCAGGCATTATTGGTGCTGAAAATTATGTGGATGCGCGAACATTAACTACAATGGAAGCCCAGACAGAAGCTTTAGAAAAATACACCGTTTTTGGTCGTGTCACGCCAGAACAAAAGAAACAATTTGTGCTATTGTTGAAAAAATTAGATCATACAGTGGCGATGACAGGGGATGGAGTCAATGATATTTTAGCCATGAAAGAAGCAGATTGTAGTATTGCCATGGCTTCAGGAAATCAAGCTACAGCACAAGCCTCGCAAGTTGTGTTGTTAGATTCTGATTTTTCAACAATGCCGGAGGTTGTCTTTGAAGGCCGCCAAGTAGTTAATAACATTGAACGCTCTTCAAGTTTATTCCTTGTAAAAAATATTTTCTCCTTGCTGATGTCTGTCTTTGCTATGATTTTTGCCGTGACATATCCTTTACAACCGACACAAGTCACATTGATTAGTTTATTTACAATTGGTATTCCTTCGACATTTCTAGCTTTGGAACCAAATCATCGTCGCATTGAAGGGAAATTTCTTTTCAATGTGTTATCAAAAGCAATTCCTGGTGGGTTAACGGATATGTTAGTAGTCGGTGCCTTACTAATTTGTGGTGATATTCTTGCACTTCAAAAAACGGACATTTCAACGACTGCAACATTGTTGCTAGTTTCAGTCGGCTTTATGGTTCTTTATAAAATTAGTTCACCAATGAATCGTTACCGCAAGCGCGTAATGATTGGCTGTTTAATCGGAATGGTTATTACAAGTATTTCCATGAAAAACTTGTTCTCGTTAACTTCGGTATCGCCAACAGCCTTGTTACTTTTAGCCATTCTTTTCTTTGCAGCAGACTCAACTTTCCAACATTTATCAACCATTTCTGAAAAAGTTCAATTATGGTTTTATAAGAAAAGACATTAGGAGCAAAACACCGAGCCAAAATTATTTTGGTTCGGTGTTTTTTGTTTTTTATTGTTGGGAAAAATAAAAACACTTGTACCTAGTTAATCCTTGATAGTATAAACCTAACCAATTATTTTAGGTAGGAAGGATTGAATAAAAATGAAAAAAAGAAGTTTTGTCTATTGGGGAATGTTTTTCATTCTTTTGTCGACGCTGATAACGCCTTTTCTGAAACTTGAAACAGGATATGCACAAACGGAACCAACTAGTACCAGTGAAACCAATCAAATTTCTGCTACGCCAAACGTAGTGCCGCGTAAGCAAGTAGGCAACATTGTGACAGCGATTCAGCTAACGGACAAAGAGGGAAACCCACTTGGGACCATTAATCAATATACAGACATCTACCTCCGAATTGAGTTCAACTTACCGGATAATACCGTTAATAGTGAGGATACGAGTGTGATTACTTTGCCCGAAGAGCTACGTCTCGAGAAAAATATGACCTTTAATGTAGTAGATGATACAGGTGCTGTGGTTGCAATCGCACAGACCGATGTAGCAAATAAAACGGTCACGTTAACGTATACAGATTACGTAGAAAACCATGCCAATATTAGTGGGTCTTTATATTTTACAAGTTTGCTTGATTTCGAAAATGTCGAAAATGAATCCAAGATTCCTATTTACGTCACTGTTGAAGGGGAAAAAATATTTGCTGGCGATCTTGATTACCAAGGTGAAGACGATGATGTTAACGAAAAATTTAGCAAGTATTCATGGTTTATCGAAGACGATCCAACCGAAATTTACAATGTGCTACGGATTAATCCAACAGGGCAAACGTATACTGATTTAGAAGTAGAAGATGTGCTAAAAACAGAAAGTTTAAGTTATATGAAAGACACTATGAAAATTGAACGAGGACAATGGAAACTGGATGGAAACGCTATTTGGCAGTTCACGCCAGAGGAAGATATAACTGGTCAGTTGGCTGTCCAGTATGGTCCTGATGACCGTAATTTTTCGGTGCATTTTGGCAATATTGGGACTAACGAATATCGTATCACCTATAAAACCAAAATCGATCATCTTCCCGAAAAAGGTGAAACCTTCACAAATTATGCAAAATTAACAGAAAATCAAACGGTGGTGGAAGAAGTCGAAGTGAGTCGTGTCTCACAAACGGGTGGTGGAGAAGCCAATGGTGAACAATATGTTGTTGAAATTCATAAAGAAGATGAAGCAGGCCAGCGTTTAGCAGGTGCAGAGTTTGAACTCATTCGTAACTCAACCAATCAAACAGTGGCCAAAATCACAACAGATCAAAACGGAACAGCGATTGTTAAAGGCTTGTTAAAAGATAACTATACTTTAGTAGAAACCAAAGCACCTATCGGTTACCAACTTTCGCAAAACAAGATTTCAATAACACCTGAAGACTTTGATAAAAACTTAGTTGCACTGAAAACTGTTGTGAATCATAAGATTTCATATCAACCAGTCGCTGCTTCATTTTTAGCTGGAAAAGTTCTTTTAGGAAAACCACTGAAGGATGCTGAATTTCAATTTGAATTGTTAGATGAGAACGGTACAGTACTAGAAACGGTTAGTAACGATACTTTAGGGAAAATTCAATTTTCACCATTAACCTTTGAAACTCCTGGAAACTATCAATACACCATTCGGGAAGTAAACACGCGACAGGCAGGTGTTTCCTACGATACGCATAATCTTCAAGTTCAAGTAACCGTCGAGGCACTTTTAGGAAATCTTGTGGCGACTATTCAGTATGATGGAGGTCAAGTATTTACTAATCACTATACGCCAGAAGAACCTATAGAAAGTACCACACCACCAACGAGTGGGACAACAGATACTACCACGAATTCAACCACAGAAACTACTTTAAAAAACCATGAAAAACAGGCGATTCGTAATAAAGAATTGCCAAAAACAGGAGAAACAAAAGAAAACGCGTTTCTTTTCTTAGGTAGCCTTCTTTTGATTCAAGGATTATTTATCTATTTTAAAACGAAAAAATAATCGCTTAGATAGTTTCAGTAATCGAGACAAAATGTGCAAATTTCGAGAGATTTAGCTTGTTCATTTGAGTTTGGAGTGGTTCTGTGCTATACTATCTTTAGCGTAATGATACTAGTTGGGAGTGAGCGGATTTCTGCTCACTCTTTTTGATGGAAAAGTCATCAGGACACGGTTCGTTACATCAATCTCGAAGGAGGCGAAAATTTTGAGTAGTGCTGTGGAAACTGTAACAAAGTTAGTCACACCAATCTTAGAAGAACAAAATTTTGAACTTGTGGAAGTAGAGTTTGTTAAGGAAGGAAAAAATTGGTTTTTACGAGTATTTATCGATAAAGAAGGTGGCATTGATATTGAGGAATGTGCCTTTGTCAGCGAAAAATTAAGTGAAAAACTAGATGCAATGGATCCAGATCCAATTCCGCAAGCGTACTTTCTGGAAGTTTCTTCTCCGGGAGCAGAACGTCCGTTAAAGAAAGAAAGCGATTATGAACAAGCGGTAGGCAAGTACATTCATATTTCTCTTTATCAAGCAGTTGATGGAGAAAAACAGATTGAGGGTACCTTAGTCCATCTTGATTCAGAACAATTAACATTAAGTGTAAAAATTAAAACCAGAGTGAAGGAAATGACTTTTGAACGTAAAAATATCGCAAAAGCTCGTTTAGCCATTCAATTTTAATCAACAGACTCGAATGTAAAAAAGGGTCCACTAAAAGTTTTACTTTTAGCTGGGCCTGTGACAAGTTTTAACGAGAAGTTTTTCCCTTGGAAGAAGAATTACTCGTTCAGCTTTAACGAATCCATAGGAGGAAAAGAAAAACAATGAGCAAAGAAATGTTAAATGCATTAGACGTATTAGAAGCTGAAAAAGGGATTCCTAAAGATACGGTGATTGAAGCGTTACAAGCAGCTTTAGTTTCTGCATATAAAAGACATTATGGACAAGCAAGCAACGTCGAAGTTGAATTTGAACCAAAAAAAGGCAATATTCACGTGTATGCTGTCAAAGAAGTAACAGAAGAAGTATTTGATTCACAATTGGAAGTTTCATTAAAAGATGCCGTTGCATTAAATGGGGCATATGAAATCGGCGACAAAATTCGTTTTGAAGTTACACCAAAAGACTTTGGCCGCATTGCTGCCCAAACAGCAAAGCAAGTAATTTTACAACGTGTCCGTGAAGCAGAAAGAACAATTATTTATAATGAATTTAGCGAATACGAAAATGACATCATGCAAGGAATTGTTGAACGTCAAGATCGTCGTTATATCTATGTAAACTTAGGTAAAATCGAAGCAGTCTTATCAAAACAAGATCAAATGCCAAATGAATTTTACCAACCGCATGATCGGATTAAAGTTTACGTATCACGTGTTGAAAACACATCAAAAGGCCCACAAGTTTTTGTAAGCCGTAGTCATCCAGATTTACTAAAACGTCTTTTTGAACAAGAAATTCCAGAAGTTTATGATGGAATTGTTGAAATCGTAAGCGTCGCTCGTGAAGCTGGCGATCGTTCAAAAGTAGCCGTTCGTTCAACAGATCCTAATATTGATCCAGTGGGTACCTGTGTTGGTCCAAAAGGCCAACGTGTCCAAGCGATTGTGAATGAATTAAAAGGCGAAAATATGGATATTGTGGAATGGAACGAAGATCCAGCTATTTATATTAGTAATGCCTTGAATCCAGCTCAAGTATTAGATGTTATTTTTGATCCAGAAAATAGCAAAGCATGTACAGTTGTTGTACCTGATTATCAATTGTCATTAGCAATTGGTAAACGTGGTCAAAATGCGCGCTTAGCTGCTAAATTAACGGGCCATAAAATTGATATCAAATCAGAATCTGATATGGCTGAATTTTATGAACAACAAGCCAATCAAGAAGTTGCCGAAGTGGCAGAAGAAATGGATGAAGCAATTATCCATTCAGATATGACGGCAGATGATTACGAAAACTTGGCTACTGAAGAAGCAGTTGTTGAAGCAGAAATTACAGAAGGATTACCTGAACAAGAATAACGTTTTTGGAGGGTGAAAAATGAAAAAGAGAAAAATTCCAATGCGTAAATCGGTTGTTTCAGGCGAAATGAAACCGAAAAAAGAATTAGTCAGAATTACTCGCTCCAAAGAAGGCGAAGTGGCCTTAGATCCAACTGGTAAATTACCTGGACGTGGCGCTTACGTTGATTTGGATCCTGCGGAAGTCCAAAAAGCTTGGGATAAAAAAATTCTTGATCGTGTCTTAGAAACAAAATTAAGTGATGAATTTTATCAAGAACTATTGAATTATGTAACACATCAAAAAGCCCGCAAAGAGTTGTTTGGCGATGGAAAATAAAACCAAAATTTTGAACCTTTTAGGTTTAGCAATGCGCGCCGGTAAATTAGTCACAGGCGAGGAATTAACCCTTAAAGATATTCGTGCAAACAAAGCGAAATTTGTGTTTGTTGCGCAAGATGCCAGTGAGAATACTAGAAAGAAAATCAAGGACAAAAGTTCTTATTATAATGTTCCTGTTAGCGAACTGTTCAGTCAATTCGAGCTCAGCCAAGCGATTGGGCGACCACGAATGGTTATCGGAGTAACTGATGCAGGATTTGCCACCAAAATCAAGGAATTACTAAAAGGTTAGGAAGGTGATTGCATGGGAAAAAAAAGAATTTATGAACTAGCAAAAGAAATGAATAAAGCAAGCAAAGACGTTGTCGATAAAGCGCATCAATTAGGTATGGATGTTAAAAACCATATGGGCGCAATTAGTTCCGAGCAAGAAACAAAGCTTCGTCAAGCATTCGGAGGAGGAAGTACCGTAAATACTCAATCAAAAGCAACAAACAACCAAAAGCAACAAACAACACAAAATAAACCAGCCAATAAGAAACCAATGAACAATAAACCTGGTGAACAAAGAAATAACCAAAATCGTCCAAACAATCAATCAACGAATGGACAACAAAGAAACAACAACAACCAAAATCGTCACGGCCAAAGCAACACACAAAACCGTAGCAATCAAACAAATACAAACAATCAAAACCGCAATACCCAAAACAATAACGGTTCTACAACGAATCAAAATCGGACCAGCCAAAATAACAATGGCGGGAACAACCAAAACCGTGGCGGCCAAAACCGTAACAACAATTTTGGTGGCGGTCAAAATCGTAATAACCGGAATAACTTTAATAACCAAAACCGCAATCGTTTCAACAAAAAAGGGAAAAAAGGCAAACATCAACAAGAATCAGCGAAGCCAGCAGTACCAGCACGTAAATTCCGTGAATTACCAGATGTTTTAGAATATACAGAAGGTATGAACGTGGCGGATATTGCGAAAAAAATCCACCGCGAACCAGCGGAAATCATCAAAAAATTATTTATGATGGGTGTCATGGTTAACCAAAACCAAGCCCTAGATAAAGATACAATTGAATTATTAGCTGTGGACTATGGCATGGAACCGCAAGAAAAAGTCCAAGTTGATATTGCGGACATTGATAAATTCTTCGAACCAGAAGCAGTTGTTGAAGAAAACTTAACTACACGTCCCCCTGTTGTCACAATCATGGGACACGTAGACCACGGGAAAACAACATTATTAGATACATTGCGCCATTCTCGTGTGACTTCAGGTGAAGCAGGCGGTATCACGCAGCATATTGGTGCCTATCAGTTAGATATTGATGGCAAACCAATTACGTTCTTAGATACACCAGGACATGCGGCCTTTACAAGTATGCGCGCGCGTGGTGCCAGCATCACTGATATTACCATCTTAGTTGTTGCAGCGGACGATGGAGTAATGCCACAAACAATCGAGGCGATTAACCATGCGAAAGCGGCAAAAGTGCCGATTATTGTAGCAGTTAACAAAATTGATAAGCCTGGTGCAAATCCTGATCATGTGAAACAAGAATTAAGTGAACATGAATTAATTCCTGAAGAATGGGGCGGAGATACGATTTTCGTCAATATTTCAGCGAAATTCAATCAAAACATTGATGAGCTATTGGAAAATATTTTATTGATTGCTGAAGTAGAAGACTTAAAAGCTGATCCAATGCAAAAAGCAATTGGAACAGTGATTGAAGCGCGCTTAGATAAAGGTAAAGGTCCGGTTGCGACATTACTCGTTCAACAAGGAACTTTACATGTTGGTGATCCAATCGTTGTTGGTAATACTTATGGACGTGTTCGTGTGATGACCAATGACATGGGCCGCCGTGATAAAGAAGCAGGACCAGCAACTCCTGTGGAAATTACCGGATTAAATGATGTTCCTCAAGCGGGTGATCGTTTTGTGGTCTTTGAAGATGAAAAAACAGCACGTCAAGCAGGGGAAGAACGGGCTAAACGTGCGTTGCTTGAACAACGTTCAGCAAGTAGCCGTGTGACATTGGATAACTTATTTGAAAGCCTAAAAGAAGGCGAATTAAAAGAAGTTAATATCATTGTCAAAGCAGACGTACAAGGATCTGCCGAAGCCGTTTCAGCAAGTTTACAAAAAATTGATGTAGAAGGCGTTCGTGTGAAAATTGTTCACGCGGCAGTTGGGGCCATCAATGAAAGCGACGTAACTTTAGCCGCAGCAAGTAATGCGATTATTATCGGCTTTAACGTTCGCCCAACACCACAAGCGAAACAACAAGCAGAACAAGAAGAAGTTGATATTCGTTTACACCGTATTATCTATAAAGCCCTAGAAGAAATCGAAACAGCGATGAAAGGGTTATTAGATCCAGAATTTGAAGAAAAAATTACGGGTCAAATGACGGTTCGTGAATTGTACAAAGTATCTAAAGTTGGCACAATCGCTGGCTGTTATGTTACAGAAGGCTTTATTCGCCGCGATAGTGGCGTGCGTGTCATTCGTGATGGTATTGTTATTTATGAAGGTAAATTAGCAAGCTTGAAACGCTTTAAAGATGACGTGAAAGAAGTCAAACTTGGTTTTGAATGTGGCGCTATGATTGAAAACTTCAATGATTTACGTGTAGATGATGCGATTGAAGGCTTCATTATGGAAGAAATCAAACAATAATTTTAGTAATTGGAGGAAGACACTATGGCAAATTATCGTGACCGTCGTGTAGGTCAAGAAATCATGCGTGAAGTGAATGATATCTTGAACAAACGCATCAGAGATCCACGCGTCCAAGGCATCACTATTACAGATGTTCGTGTGACCGGTGATTTACAACAAGCAACGATTTATTACAGCTTGTTATCTGATTTAGCTTCCGAACAACAAAAAGCTCAACAAGGCTTAGACAAAGCCAAAGGACTGATTCGTAAAGAATTAGGACAACGGTTAACCTTGTATAAAACACCAGAGTTGATTTTTGAAAGAGACGAATCTGTCCAATACGGAAATCACATTGATGAGTTGATTCGTAAGTTGAATCAAGGTGAATAATTAAAAAGAAAAAGCACACCAGACGAATGGTGTGCTTTTTCTTTTCATGATTTCTTGATAAAATAGTCATGGAGGTGCAAAGATGAAAAGAATTGTTGTTTTCTATAAAAATGGAGATCGTTATTTAAAAGAAATGGGTTCAGGCAAGAGTTCCCTGTACTTTTTTCTTTTCTTCTTTGTACTACATAGTATGCGGGAACATATTATTCAGTTCATCGGATTTTGGCCGTCATTTATATTCGTCCTCATACTTGTCCCAAATCTTATGCTTGGCGTCGGACATATTAACCATTGGTACAAAAACCGCTCTTGAATTTTCCAGAATACTTTTAAGCATGGAACAAAATCCTTATTGATTTTGTTCCATGCTTTTTAAGTTAACCCAGTATTTAATACCATCACAGAATAATCCCTAAATTCAAAAATCCGTCCTTTATAAAGATAAGTGGCGCCATACTTTTGTCGATAGTACGTAATCACATTTTTTAATGTTTCAACATCGATTTCCAAAAATTCAGCACAAGAATAATGGTTGCTTAAGCCAGCTTCAGAGCAACGAATTAAATCGTCTAATGTAACTAATTGCTCTAAGGCCACATTGCGGGCTTTCAACTCTTGCTTCCGATTTTCTGTACAATTTTGATTTAAAATAGTGCCAACGGATGTTTGATAATGCCCGTATTCCTCGGCTAAAATATTCTTCTTTTGACGGGTACTCAATGTTTTTTCAATATAAATTTTGCCATTTCGATACAACCCATAACAACCTGTTTGATTGTATAAATCAATTTCTAAAACCGTCACATCCTTTTGAATGGAACTGACGAGTTTTTCATAATCATTCACTTTACCATTCACCTGCCATTACTTAATAAAAAGAGTAGATGGGAAGTTAATCCTCTTTTTTGTCAGAAGAAATCGATTGTTGATATTTGGCATCAATTTCATCCAAGTAATCGTGAATTTTCTCGATCTCTTCTTTTGAAAATATCTTTTCTGGATCCCCAGCGTGGGCAGCCAGTGTCATTTCGTCACGGCGAGGGAATGAGAGAATTTCTGCTTGCGTTTGTTGTTCGTGTAATTGTTGTTCGGCAAATTGATAAACGATGGCTTGTCGTTGGGGTTCTAATTTTTTATAAATGCGGTCGATAGTTGAGGCATTTTTTTCCATGGGAACTTCTTGTCCCATCAACCAGGCCTCATTAATGTCTAATGCATCTGCAATGCGATAAACTTTGTCTTGTTTTGCTTCGTAACGACCAGCTAGCCAATCGCTGATCGAAGATTTACCGATGCCAGTTTTTTTCGCTAATTCACTAGGTTTGATGTTCTTGGCTGTTAAAGCCTCTTTTAAACGGACAGCAAAAATGTTCATATTTCCGAACCTCCTGTTGCCTCAAAGTATACTATATCTGTTTAGAGAAGGCAAGTAACAATCGCAATTAAAATTAGAGGTTCATAAAACCGAACTCATGAGTTGACAGTGAAAATATTTGATGCTAAGATAGAGCCATTCAAATGTTCGGTTAACTGAACAAATTTTTTTGAACGCTTTGTTCGGAAAACCGTATTTTTCTAGAAAGGGTGAAGAAATGAGTCAGAACTATAAAAAAACGTTGTCGGATATGTTACTTTTAGCAATTATTTTATTAATAAGCAGTGTCTCAATAAAAATTGGGGCCATCGTGATTGGTATGATTGGCCTCATGGAATTACTAACAGAGTAACAATAATTTAGTCAAAAGGAGAGAAGCGGATTGGGAAAACGACGCATGTTTGCAAAAACGATTATTGATAGTGATGCGTTTTTAGATATGCCCTTATCAAGTCAGGCCCTGTATTTTCATTTAGCGATGCGTGCCGATGATGATGGATTTATCAATAATCCCAAAAAATTGCAGCGAATGGTTGGTTGTGGGGAAGACGATCTAAAATTGCTAATGGTTAAAAAATTTATTCTAGTATTTGAAAGTGGTGTGATCGTTATCAAACATTGGAAAATTCATAATTATATTCGCAGTGATCGTTACAAACCAACCTTGTATCAAGAAGAGAAAAATCAGATTGTTGAAAAAAATAGCAAAGCTTATACGTTTAAAGCAGAATCGTCTGTCAGTGGTCAACCAGCTGACTACCAACGGTTACCACAGGAAAGCATAGTCCAGTTTAAGTTAGGTCAGAGTCAAGGTAGTAGTTCAGAAAACGATTGTTTAAAGATGATTTATCATTTTTATGAGGAAAACGGCTTTGGCACACTGGCCTCAAAAACAAGCCAAGATTTTAAGTATTGGTTGCAAGATTTTATACAAAAAGGGGCTAGCCAAGAGGAAGCATGCCAATTAATCTTGCATGCTTTAGGAATTGCCGTCGATCGAAATAAACGGAATTACGGCTATGTAAATGCTATTTTGAAAAGTTGGGAGCAGCAAAATTATTTATCCGTATATGAAGTTCTGGTAAATGATAAAAAACAAGTGTTGGAGCATACGCCGCAAATGACAGAAGAATATCAAGAGTTAGGTTTTTAAAGAAAGGAGGAAATCAGTATGCATGCGACAGATCAAACTTTTCAAATACTATTGAGTCAATTGTTAGAAAAAGTTGAAGACCGTTGTCCTGAATGTGGCAGTGAACAATATGTTTGGCAACAAAAAAATAAAGATGGCACGGAACGTTGTGCCCCAACTTGTTGGTCGTGTGGGTATAAAATGCTAAAAAAACATGAACAAGAAGCCACTCAACAACGTTCTCAAGAGAGTTTTATGGCACGTACACAAAAATTTTTTCATCAAGGGTCCTTAATTGCTGATGATGCGCTACGGCAATGTCGTTTAACCAATTACCAAACCACTGAATTAGAAACAAGACAAGCAAAAGAACGGGCCTTAGCAGTAGTTTCAGCGATTGTTGAAGGAAAGCCAATCCACGTTATTTTTTCAGGGAAACCTGGTGTCGGTAAAAGTCATTTGGCTATCAGTATTTTAGTTGAAGTCTTAGAACGCTCTGCATATCAAAAGTATTGTTTATTTGTCAGCTACTCTGAGTTATTAGAAAAACTAAAAATGTCCATGAATGAATCGGCCAAAAGCCAAGCAAAGGCTCAAGCGTATATTACTAGAATGAAAAAAGCAGACGTTTTGGTCTTAGATGATTTAGGTGCTGAATTAGGAATTAAAAATAAAGTTAGTACGGATTTTAATAATGACATCTTAAATCGAATTTTAGAAGCTAGACAGAATAAAGCAACTATTTTTACTACTAATTTTTCTGGAAAACAACTGGTGGAGGCCTATGGAACACGCATTATTTCTCGTCTAATGAAGCACGCCAGTGGCTATGTTTTCCAATATAAAGACACAACAGACAAACGAATGAGGAGTGTGAAATAAATATGTTAACAATTATTATTGGGTTTATCTTTTGGACAATGACACTAATGTTAGGTTATCTAATTGGTGAAAGAGAAGGCCGTAAACATGAGTAATTTAACAAAACGTAAAAAAGATTTATTTGAAATGAAAAGCGTTGTATTTAAAGATATTTCAAAGCAACAAAGCGAAAAAGCACAAAAAAGAAAACGACTCTTACAACTAATGAATCAATATCCCGATTGGGCAAGTCAAAAAAATAAACTTATTATGCAGGAAATTCAAGAATTAGGACAAGCAATCGGTAATTGGTCGATGGATCAATCAAGACCCATCCAATCCATCAAGGCCGCATCGTTTACAAAAAGCGAGTATCTCTATTTAATTTGGCTCGGTTATTCAGATGAAGCGATTCGTCACGGCTTAGACATGTCGAAAGAGTGTTATTTTATTTATCGATTAACACTTTTAAATGAATAAAAGTAAAGGAGATTAACCAATGCGTACGTCAACATTTAATTATATCAAAGATATTTTAGCAGACTTTTATAAAACAGATGAGTATATCCGTCAACGGGAAGAAGAATTACGGCACCCTTATCAAGAAGCAGATTTAAATGCTGGTATTAGAGGACAAGGACTTCACTCTGTAGTGACCGAACGAATGGCGATTACGATAGCTATGGATCGTCGTCTGTGGAACTTAGAGAGAAATCGAGACATTATCAAAAATTGTTTAGCTGAAGCGGATGAACAAACGCGCGTGATTATTGAAGAACTATATATGAAAAAACGGCCCTCTTTAACATTAATTGGACTTGCCCAGCAATTATTTATTAGTAAAAGCCAAGCCTATAAATTAAGAAATCATTTCTTTGAAGCGGTGGCGGATGAACTAGGGATGTAAACATGGAAAAAGCGTGGAATTTTTTCAGGTGTCAACATGGTAAATTAATAGTGTCGAAAGAGATAGATAAACGTGAGGCAACCAAAAAAATGAAGACACGGAATTCTATGATTTTGACTGCTTTCTTGTGTCAGCTATGAAGGAGCAGAAAATGCCGGCTACTTTCAAGATCCTTCATTTTGACTAGAAGAGAGCCAATTTGTTAACCAATCCTGAATTTTTTGAATGGAAAGGTGGCGCTAAAAATGAATGAAGCGGAACAAGAGTTATATGAAGCCCTTGTTGCAATCTGCCAGACGTCAGGATTTTTGTTGCTAGAGGAACTGCCGACAGATTTACCAGATCAGCCATTTGTTTACTTAGGTGATAGTAAAGAATTACCTAAGCCAACTAAATCAGCTATTTTGGGTGAAATTGAATTAATAATGCATGTTTATGGTGCGTTATCTGAACGACAACAAATTTCTACAATTAAAGGAACGATTTTACGGCAGGCAACCAGTAACTTAAAACGAACGGCTCATTTTAATTGGGGTATCAAACATCAAGAAGTCAAAGCACAAATGGTAAAAGATACCAAACAAATGAAAAAAACAATTTGGCATGCTGTACTACCATTACACATGCAATTTTACTAGGAGGAATTATCAATGGGAGAAGTTATGCAAGGAAAAGACCGTATTTTATTAGTTCGTCGCTTGGATGAAGCAGCGACAAAGAAAGCAATGAAACCCTTATTTCAAATTGAACATGAATGGGAATTCTCACGTGAATCGAGCGGTACGCAAACAAAAGATGGCGTTGCGAATGCTGTTTCTGGTTTAGAAGTTACGTTATCGTTAAGCGGTTTAGCCTCTCGAGATGATGAAAATTTATACATGAAAGACGCAGTTGAAGATGGCATCTTAATGGAATTTTGGGACGTTGATTTAAAAGGTGAAAAAAATGCGGAAGGTAAATATCCAGCAATTTATGCCCAAGGTTATGTAAATTCATGGATTTTACCAGCCAATGTAGAAGAATTAGTAGAAATCGAAACAGAAGCCTCTATTAATGGCAAGCCACAAGATGGCTTTGCAACAGTAGAAGCAGATATTATTGCGGAAGCACAATATGCGTTCCAAGATACCGTTCCAGAGAAAGCACCACAACCTGGCGAATAATCAAAAAGTGTTGAATTTTAGGAGGATAAAAAATGAATTTAGAGATTAACGGAAAAACAATTGAAGTGAAATTTACGATTGGCGCGATTCGCGAATTAGATAAACGTTACCAAATTGAAAATGGCGCTGCCAAATTCGGCATGGGCATCAGTTCAGCAATGATTTATTTACGCCAATACAATCCAGTAATCTTAGTTGACATCATGGAAGCTTTACAAAGTGGGCAATTAAAAATAGGTAAGTCGGAAATTGAAGCATGGTTAATGACCCAAGATGTCAAAAAACTTTCAGATGATTTGCTTAAAGAAATGGGAAAGCAACCTCTTACAAAACCAATGATCGATCAGTTCAGCAAAGAAGCGAAGAAAGCAGAAGCGCAAGCGACCAACTAATTAAAACGAGCGATGACGTGTATCACGACATCGCTCTTTCTGCTTTTCGCTACTTAGGCTGTCGTTCGTTTGAAGAAGTGGATCGGATGACCATGTCTGAATTTGAATTACGAATGATTGCTTTTAATTTAGCAGAAGTAGATGAAGAGCGGAAAAGGCACGAGCTTGCCTACTTAAATGTTAAAGCGCAAGCGACAAACAAAAAAGGAAAACCCGTTTTTGAAAGCTTTAAAAGTTTTTATGATTATGAAAAACGAGTTGCTGAAGTTCTGGCAGCTAACCAGCCACAACGAACAAAATTAAATGAGCGGGAAAAAACGCAACTTGCCACTGTGGCAGAGCGTCTACGCCGCTATCGAGAAGGGAGGAGAGTAGATGGAGAATGACAAAGAAAAAACGCCGTTGTCGGAGGCAAAGAAAAGCCTTGTAGGCGTCCAACAAGCATTAAAAAGTATGAGCGGTGAGTATGCCTTATTAAGTGGATATTTAGGGAAAATTAGTGCGGGTGTCAATCAGTCAGCCACGGTCATGAACACATTTAAAACCGTCGTGCAACAATCTGGAGAAACAGTGAAAAAAACAGGAGACGAAACAGCAAAGGCAGCAGATCAAATGAACACAGCGTTAACAGATTCTGCTGAACAAGCCGGTGAAGCAGCTAAAAAAGCGGGGAAAGAAACCTCTGATGGCTTTACTAATGCACAAAATAATATGCTGAGCTTTGGGACGGCCATGACTAGTGCCGTTTCCTTACCTATGCTGAACGTTTTAAAAACAGCTATGGGCGTCGGTGCTGGGGTCAGTGGCGAATTTCAAGGAATGCAAGGACTGATTATGGCCAGTGCAGGAGGGATTTCTGATTCATTGCAAGGCGAGTTGCAAGGGGCATTGACTCAGATGAATCAATCATTTGAAGCGGCAGCACAAGTGATTCAAAGCGTGATGGCTCCAGGAATGGAAATTTTGGTTCAAGTGGTTATCACAGTCGTCAAAGGCATTACAGCTTTGGTGAATTTATTTATCAAATTACCAAAACCCGTCCAAGTTTTTATTGTTGCCATTATGGGCATTTTAGCCGCCATTGGGCCCATGTTGATTATGGTAACGATGGCTCAGCAAAAATTTCAACAGTTTAGTGCTGGTTTGGCTCTTGTACAAGGAAACATTGGGAAGTTAGGTGGTGGCTTATCAAAACTAAGTGCTAGTTTTAGTGCCTTAGGTGGAGGACCATTAATTTTAATTGTAGCAGCTGTTTTAGCAGCTGTAGCAGCGTTTATTTATTTCTATAAAACCAATGAAACATTTAGAAATAGTATCAATAGTTTAGCTAGTGCCATTCAAGGAGCTGTTTCAGCGGCGTTTGGCAAATTGGTAGGATTGCTACAACAGATCCAGCCGGCCTTTCAGCAAGTAATGGCAGTTTTTAAACAATTTTTTGCAGTAGGATTAGAGAAATTGGCGACTATTTTTTCAACAATTGGTCGTGTGCTAGCAGGCGTTTTTGCCAGCGGTTTGCAATTAGGTAGTAACTTATTAGGGCAATTTGGTGGCACCTTTGACAAAGCTGGTTTAGCGGTTGGTCTTTTGGTAAAAGTTCTGACAAAAGTTGCACTGGCTGCATTAGGAATTTCTGGGCCGTTTGGTCTAATTATTTCCTTGATTGTTTCATTCGTGACGGCCTGGATGAAAACCGGTGATTTGAGTGCGGGTGGTATTACCCAAGTCTTTGATAATTTAGGTAACACGATTACATCGGTTACAACAATGCTGGCAGCTAATCTACCGAAAGTTATACAACTTTTTACAACCGTCTTAACCAGTATTCTCGGGAAAATAACAGAAGCTATTCCAAGCATCGTAACCGCGTTATCTAGTTTAATTACGTTAATTGTTGGTGCGATTGTTGCCAATTTGCCAGTCTTAATTGAAGCGGCAACACAAATTATTACTACGTTGATTCAGGGGATTACAACAGTCTTACCAATGTTGATAGAAGTTGGTTTGAGCTTATTAATGACTTTAGTTAATGCGATTGTCACCGCCTTGCCAACAATTACAACTGCAGCGATTAATATCATCACTACATTAGTGACAGCTTTTGTCACAGCGTTACCAATGCTAGTTACAGCAGGTGTTTCAATTATCACGGCCTTAGTCAATGCATTTGTTACGATGTTACCGTTGATTTTGACTGCTGGTTTACAAATTTTGATGGCATTAATCACTGGGATTATGACGATTTTACCTCAGTTAATTCAATCAGCGCTGACGATTATTCTAGCGTTAGTGACTGCGTTGGTAGGTGCCTTGCCACAGATTATCAGTGCAGGTGTCAAATTGTTAATGGCGTTAATTCAAGGGATTATTTCGATTTTACCAACCTTAGTTGCGGCAGCTATTACCTTAATTTTGACATTGGTAAATGCCTTAATTGGTGCCTTGCCACAAATCATCAGCGCAGGCGTCAAATTGCTAATGGCTTTGATCCAAGGGATTATTTCAATTTTACCGCAACTGGTTACTGCAGCAATTACGCTAATTACCGCTTTAATGGGTGCGTTAATCAATGCGTTGCCACAGTTGTTAAGTGCTGGGATTCAACTGATTCAAGCCTTAATTAATGGTGTACTCAGTCTATTGGGTGCCTTGCTGTCCGCAGCAGGAACATTAATCTCACAAATGATCACGAAGATTGGTTCTTATTTTGGTCAACTGTTAGCTTCGGGCGGACAGTTAGTTGAAAATATCAAAAATGGGGTTACCAATGCAGCCGATCAGGTAAAAAATGCCATTGGTTCTGTAATTGAAGGTGCTTGGCAAGCAATCCAAGGTTGGTTTTCAAAATTCACCGATGCCGGTGCGAATATTGTCGGCATGATTGCTGATGGAATTACAGGCGCAATTGGAAAAGCCAAAGAAGCAATCGATGGGGTCGTCAGTAAAATTCGTAACTTTTTACCATTTTCACCAGCAAAAGAAGGTCCCTTATCTGATTTGCATAAATTGAATTTCGGCGGCACGATTGCCACGGGGATTTATGCAGGCGAAACAGCCGTTAGTAGAGCAATGGCTTCTATTTTAGATTTACCGCTGTTAAATGATTTTGCCTTGGACTTAGCTGGTCGAGGAAACTTCACGGCAACGATTGACCATCGTTTAGAAAATGATGCATACAATCGACCATTATTTGTGACAGTAGAGTCAACGTTAGATGGAAAAGTTGTCGCAGCAACTACTGCGCCTTATTTAGCAATGGAGTTACAACGACAACAAGTGAAACAAAATAACCGCTTAGGAAGGAGAGGATAACATGTATAAATTTGTTGATACCAATCAAGCAACTCATTCAACGCCTCTTCCTTCAGAAGCGTTGAATTTTAACGGTCAATTTTTAGAAAAAGTCATCCCTGGCTATCAAACATTATCAGTTTCAGGACGAGAATTAGTTCCAAGCGAAATTGAAAGCTATCAATTAGGGATTCGTGATGGTAAACGTCACGTTTATGCGCGAATTCCAGAACGAGAATTAACAGTCAAATATCGCCTTTCAGCTGTGAATAATGAAGCGTTTCGAGATGCATTTAATCATTTAAATGTTGCTTTGTTTACGGAAAAAGACGTTTCTATTTGGTTTAACGATGAACCGGAAATGCTGTGGTTTGGCAGTAAGTCTTCAGTGAGTGATGTACCCGAAGGCGTTAACCAAGTAACAGGCACCTTTACTTTATTGCTTTCTGATCCGTATAAATACACACGGAGTGATGCGACTAGTGTGATGTGGGGTTCGCCAACCATTACATTTCAAGTAAATTACTTAATGGGGAATACAGGCTCAGGTGCAGTTGATTTTCCAATTTTAATTGAAGGCGGGGCTTATTGGGGATCAACCATGATTACCTTTCAAAATCGGGCCTACACGATGGGGGATTTAGGCAAAGAAGTTCGGCCAATTGAAATTTATCCTACGGTTGAAGGGTTAAAAGTCAAACCGACCATTATTTTAACAGGAACCGGACGTGGTGTTTGGATTAAAACACGGAACGATACAATTAACTTAGGAGACTTTGATCGTTCGGAAATTATTATCGATACTGAAAATTTTTATCTGACAAAAAATGGTGTACCGATGATTCGACCAATGAACGATTTTTATCTATATCCCAATGAACCGCTGTATATTCAAGCCAAAGATAGCGACTTCCGCTTGACGATTCGCTATCCTAACCGATTTGTGTAGGAGGGTGATTAAATGTTAATGGCGCTGGATTTGAAAAGAACATATACGGCAATTTTGGACAATGCCTATCAAGTCAGTTATGAAAAAATAGAGAACAAAATTGGGAGTTTAGATTTTACCATGCCACTAGATGATCCTAAAAATGAATTTATTGAAGAAATGCAATGGGTGGAACTGACCGACAATGAGAATGAATATATTGGTTTATATCGCGTGATGCCAACCACAATTAAGAAAGATGCGAACAATAATCAAATTCACTACTCTGCCACAGAAGCATTATGTACCTTAGGCGATACTGTCCTATTTGGTTGTCACGAAATTAAAAACAAAACAACGAAAGAGGCCATTCAATTTCTATTGAATAAACAAAAAACAAAGCATTGGGTCCTAAAAAAATGTGATTTTTCAAGGAAATTAACCTATAAATGGGAGAATGAAAACGGGCTAGTCGAGCCTTTATTTAGCATCCCAGCCGATTTCGAAGAGGAATATCTTTGGCAATGGAATACAGAGGTCTATCCTTTTGAACTTTCATTAGTCAAACCGCCAACAGAACCAGTTGCGCGAATTCAAGAAGGTTACAACATGCAAGGATTTGAAATAGAACGTAATCCCAAGATGCTAATCAATCGGATTTATCCATTAGGTTCAGGCGAAGGTGTTAACAAAGTCAATATTCGCTCGGTCAATCAAGGGGTTCCGTATTTAGAGAACAAGGCCGCAATTGACCGCTATGGTTTATTAGAGTCAATTTGGGTGGAACAGCGTTTTTCTGATCCCAAGGCATTAAAGGAAAATGCTTTGCGAATGTTAGAAGAATGGACCAAACCACAAGTTTCTTGGGTAGTGACTGCAGCTGATTTAATTAAATTAACAGATCAACCTTTGGCAATCGATCGTTTGCGGTTGGGTACGGTTATCATGATTAATACGAATGAATTTGGGAGTGTCAACCTTCGTATCAAAAAAGAAAGTAAAAAAGATGTCTTTGGTGCCCCCCAAGACATTCAGCTAGAGTTGGGAAATCTGCAAGAAACAATTCATAGTACCATGACAGCTTTCAGTCGGAAACAAGAGATTAGCGAAACTTACGCACAAGGGGCGACGACACTTTTAAATCGTTCAATACAAGTAGAACTTAACAAGACACAGCCAGTGGAGCTGAATTTATACTTTGACGAGGACATTCTTTATGTAAACACCGCAGAATTAACGTTCAAGGCAACTGCTAAAGGACCTTCGCATTCTGTAACGAATATTGATTTGGTAGTGGATGGCAAAAAATTACCCCAACTATCATTGCAACAACAACGGCTAAACATTTTGAGTTATTTACGAAAAACAACAGATGGAAAAATCGAACGCGGCAATCACACGCTTCAATTTTTCTCTCATCAGCCACTATGGTTGGATGCTTCGGTCATCTGTCGTGTGTATATTCAATCCCAATTGGGTGGTCAGTTTTAATAAAATAATGAAAACTAGAGGAGTGTGACGAAATGTCAGTAGAACATATTGAAGAATTAGATACCCTGAATCAAGGTCGCCTTAAAATCAATGCAATCTTGGATCAGTCGAATGCATCAGCTGAGAAAGTTGATGCTTACCAAGTCCAGTTAACGAATGGAATTTCTGAAGCGAAAAACATCGCAGATGAAGCTGGCAAAGAAGCCGTACAAATTGCCACCGATGCAGGCAATCAAGCAAATGAAACAGCCAACCAAGCGATGAACAATGCCAAAACAGCCATCACGATTGCAGGAAATGCAGTTTCAACGGCAAATAATAATAAACAAGAATTTGATACTTTGCGAAATGATTTCGATCAATTAGTAGCAGAAGCGGGTGATAGTAATCCAGAAATTGTCCAAGCACGCACAGATACACAAGGCATCAAACAAGCTACCTTAGCGAATCGTCTTCAAATTGATTTGAATGACCGTATGACAAAAGCAGACGGTATTTCTTTATTGGCTAAGCCAACCACTGTCAAATTGAAGTTAGACTTTAACGGTAAAACGGCCGGCAATACAGCCACCAATGCAAACAGTTATTCCACTGATTTTACGGCTAAAATTCTTAAGAATCCAACAGACGTTTGGGAGGAAGTTTCCCAAGCGAACTACAATAAAATGGCCAGCCGTGATGATGAGGGTGTGAAAACAGGTTCCACCCAAAGCGGTGTGATTCCGCAACAATTAGCGGCCTTCAATCTCGTTGAAGCCGCAAAAAAATTAATTCCACAAATGTTTGAAACATTCACAACTGACGAGGCGGTAGCATTTATTCGCCAGAACGTTCAATTTTTTACGATTAATCAACGTGTGAAAGCTGCTGCGCCGAATAATCAAACGATTAAAATCGCTGCGTATTTACCAACTACGGATAATTGGGTAACTCAAATCCAAGAATCAGCAAAAGAGTTCATCGATTTTTCAATTCAAATCAATGATCAGAATTTTATCACAGATGAAGGTTTCATTTATTTAATGAGCTATACAGATTCATCGAATGGGGTAACGCCAGCTAGCTTAGAAGTTGATTACGTGGGGCTTCATATTGGTCTGTCTGTTGATGCCCAAGCGGTTTTAGCGAAGAGTGGTTTTGTTCAAGCAGAGCAACTCAAGACCCATGTGGAAAATCAGGATAATCCGCACCAAGTAACCGCTGAACAAGTGGGGCTAGGCAATGTAGAAAATTATGGCTTCGCATCAGACAGCGAAGCAGTCGCGGGAACTTTAACGAGTAAATATATGCACCCGAAAAACGTTGCGGAAGCGATTAAAGGTCAAGCTGTGACACAAACAGGTGATCAAGAGATTGCTGGGGTGAAGAATTTTGTGACTATGCCAACCGTCAACGGTGTGCCTTTTGAATCTTATAAAATGGCCATTTATGAAGCTAGTGGAGTCGGTGAAGTCGAGGCAAAATATCAGGCGGCCTTTAATAAGGATAATATGAAATTTGTATTAATCAGAGTTGGAAATCGTGTCGATGCATTTGTAAGATGTAATTTGAGTGATCCAACGAAATTGAATACCCACATGCCTAAAATATTTAATATACCAACTGGGTACAAAATGTCCTCAAAAATAAGTGCTAGTGTCTGGAATATTCCGCTGTCAGTTGCACCTGCCGCTTTTCCGTATCCTAATTGTAATGCACTATATGAAATCGGGAATCAAGGGATAATTTTTGCCTCAAGCAGAGCTGGAAATATTTACCTACAAGGAAGTTGGTATACGGACGATCCGTTTCCAACAAAATAACAAGCTAGTTTAGGAGACTTTTTATGGAACGTTATCTCAACACAATAACAATGCTTTTAAGCATTTTCGGTGGGATTGTCGTACGTTTATTAGGCGGATTAGATCAATTGTTGGATGTCTTCCTCTTTTTAATTATTGTCGATTTCATCACAGGTTGGATTAAGGCAATCGCCACAAAAGAATTGTCCAGTCGGATTGGTATGCTCGGAATTGCGAAAAAAGTGACGATGTTATTTGTGGTTGCCGTAGCGGTTCGTGTTGAAAAAGTTGTGGGGAACAATTTGCCAATTCGGGAAATGGTTCTGATTTTTTACATTGCGAACGAAGGACTTTCTTTTTTTTGAAAATATTGCGACCTTTATTCCTATGCCGAAAAAGTTAAAAGAGTTATTTATTCAGTTAAAAAATAAAGATGATTAAGTAGAAGTGGTCGGGACAAACGTAGAACTTTCGGCTGATTGCCGAAGAAATTACTTCTGTCTCGCCATTCATTTGCAGGTTTAAGCCATGGAAGGGAAGTTATTTTGATTTTCCTTCCATGGCTTTTTTAAGAAAGGAGCATGCTATGTTTAAAAAATTAATGATTCAACTTGCTTTAGTGATTGGCTTAAGTTTAACGATTCCGATGACGACTTGCGCTTACACTATCGAAGCGGATCCAATCAACTTTGCTTATTTTCCAGGCTCTGCAAGCAATGAATTAATTGTTTTACATGAATCAGGAAACGAGCGGAACCTAGGACCACACAGTTTAGACAATGAAGTGGCCTATATGAAACGAAATTGGTCAAATGCTTATGTCTCATATTTTGTCGGATCTGGTGGACGAGTGAAACAATTAGCTCCTGCTGGCCAAATTCAATATGGCGCAGGTTCTTTAGCTAATCAAAAAGCCTATGCGCAAATCGAATTGGCTCGAACGAATAATGCGACGACATTTAAAAAAGATTATGCTGCCTATGTTAATTTGGCCCGTGATTTGGCTCAGAACATTGGTGCTGATTTTTCGCTGGACGATGGAACAGGTTATGGCATAGTCACTCATGATTGGATTACAAAAAATTGGTGGGGAGATCATACAGATCCTTATGGTTATTTAGCGCGTTGGGGGATTAGTAAAGCGCAGTTGGCACAAGATTTACAAACGGGCGTTTCTGAAACAGGTGAGACTGTCATTATTCAGCCAGGTAAACCTAATGCGCCAAAATATCAAGTAGGACAAGCAATTCGTTTCACTTCAATCTATCCAACACCAGATGCTTTAATCAATGAACATCTATCAGCAGAGGCACTTTGGACACAAGTAGGAACAATTACAGCGAAATTACCCGACCGACAAAACCTTTACCGTATTGAAAATAGCGGACATTTGTTAGGTTATGTGAACGACGGCGACATTGCTGAACTTTGGCGCCCGCAAACGAAGAAATCATTTCTAATTGGTGTGGACGAAGGCATTGTTTTAAGAGCAGGACAACCTAGCCTGTCAGCCCCAATTTATGGTATTTGGCCCAAAAATACTCGCTTTTATTACGATGCGTTTTATATTGCAGATGGGTATGTTTTTATTGGTGGGACAGATACGTCAGGCGCGAGAATTTATTTGCCAATCGGACCAAACGATGGCAACGCACAGAATACATGGGGATCATTTACTAGCTAAAAAAAGCCACAAACTCTGCTTTTATCAGAGTTTGTGGCTTTTTTTGCATTTAGCAGAGATTTTGCCAAAGGGAATAAGCAACGGAGACTGCGAAGCTAGGTACTTTTATGCTATAATGACAAAGTTAGTATTATCGGAACTGGAGGAACTATAATGGACGGCATTTTACCGTTATGGAAAGAACGTGGCATGACAAGTCATGACTGCGTATTTAAATTGAGAAAAATTTTACATACCAAAAAAATTGGTCATGGTGGTACGCTAGATCCAGATGTCGAAGGGGTCTTACCCATCTGCGTTGGCAAAGGAACGAAAGTGATCGAATACATGGTAGATTCTGGCAAAACCTATGAAGGTGAAATTACACTTGGATTTGCTACGACAACCGAAGATGTTAGTGGCGAAATTGTTGAAAAAAAACCAGTTACAACACCTCTGTCAACTGAACAAATTGATCAAGCAATGGCCGAAATGACAGGTGAAATCACACAAATCCCACCGATGTTTTCTGCGGTGAAAGTCAATGGTAAACGTTTATATGAATATGCGCGGAATGGGGAAGAAGTTGAACGGCCCCAACGAAAAGCTATGATTTATTCATTTGAACGTACTAGTGAACCAATTTTTAACGAATCCGCTCAAACACAAAGTTGGCGGTTTAAAGTGGTCTGTGGCAAAGGAACCTATGTGCGGACACTATCCGTGGATACTGGCAAAAAATTAGGCTATCCTGCCCATATGTCGGATTTAACGAGAACGGCAAGTGGCGGTTTGCAAGCTGCGCAATGCTTAACGTTAGAAGAAGTAGCCAAACAAATGGCTGCTGAAACAATCGATCAATGCCTTTTGCCCATTGAGACAGCAGTAGAACAATTCCCACGAATTGATTTATCAGATGAATTGTATCAAAAAGTAAAAAATGGCATGCGTTTGCACAAAAAAGAATTAGGAATAAAGGCAATGCCAGAATCCTTAGTTGCCTTATTTTACCAAAATCAAGTGGTTAGTTTATACATGCCACACCCAACGCATGATAAATTATTGAAACCAAGTAAAGTTCTACGGAACAATTAAATAAAAAAGAAGGAAGTTTTTGCACATGCAAGTTATTCAACTACATCATCCCTATGAACCCAATCAAATTCCTAATGAAGAAGTCGTGATGGTCCTAGGCTTTTTTGACGGTGTCCACAAAGGCCACCAAAAAGTAATTGAAACAGGCAAAAAGATTGCTGAGGAAAAAGGCTTGAAGTTAGCTGTGATGACCTTCAACCAACACCCATCAATCGTTTTTCAAAAAGTTTTACCAGAAAATATGAAATATTTAACTAGCTTGGAACAAAAAGAACGCCTAATGGCCAACTTGGGCGTTGATATTTTATATATTGTCGAATTTACTTCAGCGTTTGCTCAATTAAAACCGCAAGATTTTGTCGATCAGTATATCGTTAATTTAAATAGTGCAGTGGCAGTCTCTGGGTTTGATTATACGTATGGTCCTAAAGAAATCGCTGGAGTCAAACAGTTACCAACTTATGCGCAAGGCCGTTTTGAAGTGGTGACAGTACCAAAAGAAGAAATGACTGGTGCCAAAATTAGCTCAACAAGAATTCGCGAAAAAATGGAAGCCGGCGAAATGGAGGAGGTCACGGAGTTGTTAGGATATATTTATGAAACAGAAGGAACAGTTGTCCATGGCGATGCTCGTGGCCGTTTATTGGGTTTCCCGACCGCTAATGTCAAAGTGAAAAGCACCGTGCGCTTACCAAGAATTGGCGTCTATGCTGTGCAAATCGAAGTTGGTGGCAAATGGTATGTCGGCATGGGCTCAATTGGTCATAATGACACCTTTGGAGAAGGACGCGATTTAACCGTGGAAGTCTATATTTTGGACTTCCATCAAGACATCTATGGCGAACAAGTGGTGGTTCGTTGGAATCATTATTTACGTGACCAAGTGAAATTCAATGGGGCTGAAGCCTTAATCGACCAATTAAAACAAGATGAACGAGATACGGCTGACTATTTCCAACAATCTGAGGACAAATAATGAAGATTCGTCAAGAAAAACCTGCAGAGTATCAAGCTGTAGAGCGTTTAACGTATCAAGCGTTCAAGGAATTAAACTTGACCGAAAACTGGCGTCCCACAGAGCATTTTATCGTGCATTTATTAAGAGAAAGTGCCGACTTTATTCCGGAGTTGTCCTTAGTTTCAGAAACTGATCAAGGAAAATTAACGGGTCATATTATGTCTTCAAAAGCCAAACTACGATTACCTGATCATACAGAGAAGGCTGTTTTGACCGTTGGGCCGCTAAGTGTCCATCCAGAAGCACAGAACACGGGCGTAGGCTCAGCGTTAATTAAGCATTCTGTGCAGAAGGCCAAAGAATTAGGCGTCGGCGGATTGATTATCCTGGGCCATCCAACTTACTATACGAAGTTCGGTTTTGTTCCAGCGACTACTTTTCAGATTACGTTACCAGAAAAAGAAACATCAGAAGCATTATTGGGTTTGGAATTACTGCCAGGTTATTTTGGTACAAGTGGTGGGGAGTGGCATTTTTCAACATGCTTTGCTTATCCAGAAACACACCTTGTAGAATTAGAAGCCTTTGAAGCAGAACTCGGAATAAATGAATAAAGAATAATAAGACGCGACAACTACTAGTTAAGTACTGGTGGTTGTCGCGTCTTTACTACTTTTTATTACAAAGTAGTTGACAGAACCGGTACTCAGTATTATTATGTAGTGGTACATAGTACTAAAGAGTAGTTTAGGGAGGAAAAGCAGTGAAGCAGACAGAGTTGCTAAAAGGCATTTTAGAAGGTTTAGTTTTAGCCATCATCCAAAGGAAAGAAACATATGGTTATGAAATTACAAAAATTTTAAATGACCAAGGTTTTACTGAAATTGTTGAAGGAACCATTTATACGATTTTACTGCGTTTAGAAAAAAATCAATGGGTTATAGCTGAAAAAAAGCCTTCAGAAAAAGGGCCAATGAGGAAGTTCTATCGCTTAACCTCATCAGGAGAAGCAGAACTCGTTGATTTTTGGCAGCGGTGGACGTTGCTTTCAAAACAAGTAAACAAGATGAAAAAAATGGAGGGATAGAGCATGTCAAATTTTAAAGCGTTGATCAAAAAAGTTGTGGGGGATAAAAAAGAGTACAAAGAATATAAACGACGGATTGCAGCATTACCAGCAGAGTATCGACAAGTATTTCAAGAAATTGAAAAATATGCATGGCATTTTTCAGATCATAGCGGAGCCAATATGTTCAATACGTTGACTGATTTACTTGATCTGTTTGAAGAAGGAGCTGCTAACGGAACACCTATCAAAAATATTACGGGAGAAAAAGTAGGTGATTTTGCTGAAACAATTGTCAATGAAGTCGCTGGCAAATGGACTGATAAACAGAAAGAAAAACTGAATCATCAATTTTCTAAACAATAGTCAAAACAAAAAAAGGAGAATAAACATGGTTGAAAATTTTTTTAAAGAAGGAAAGTTGCTGGTTATTCCCAAGAAAAATGCGAAAAAAGTCCAAGTGTTTCAACGTGTGGCCAACCAATTTGAATTTGGGAAAGAATATACGGAAAAAGAAGTCAATCAGCGACTTAGAGAAATCTATGAAGATTATGCACTTTTGAGACGGTATTTAGTAGATTATCAGTATTTAGAAAGAGATAAGTTTGGAAAAATTTATCAGAAATGTGAGCAACACACAAAAATTATATAAATGGCTTTTTTTAAAAGTAGCGAAACTAGGTGAAATGAACCAAGTCTAGCTACTTTTTGTTATGTAAGCTTAGTAATAGTTCTATAAAAAACTCTCTATTTGTTTTCTAACTCAGACTGGTAAGATTGATTTAATTAGAAAAAGATAGAGGTGAGAGAATGAATCTACGTACTTTAGGTCTAACAAAAATTCTTTTGACCTTTATTATATTAAGTATTATTGGCGCGTTAATGATTTATAGCGCCAGTAGCTATGACTTGCTGATGCAAGGCGTGAAGCCCACTGCTGTGTTTATTAAACAAGGCATTATTATGTGTCTCAGCTGGGTGCTAATGTTCGTGATTTACAAAGTTCGACTAGAAGTGTTATTTAATAAAAAAATTGCGATTGGACTGCTTTTAGTTTCGGTACTATTACTGTTAATGGTTCGACTACCTTTTTTTGGTGTAGCAGCGAATGGCGCACAACGTTGGATTTCTCTCTTTGGAATCCAATTTCAGCCATCAGAACTTTGTAATTTTGCGATTATTTATTACTTGAGCTGTTATTTAGGTGAAAAAGAAAATGGCTTGACAACGAAGCAGTTAAGAAAACAATGGCTGTTTGTTTTGGTCGTTGCATTTTTAGTTTTAATTCAACCCAAAGTTGGCGGGGCTATTCTCATTTTAGTTATTGGCAGTGTCTTGATTTTCTCAGCAAGTATTCATGCAAAATTTAGTGTAATTGCTGCGGGGATTGTCGTTGCTAGCGCGGCGCTTCTTTCTAAAATAATTATTTTTCTAGGCGATCACCGCTACTTACCACATTTTTTTGCGCATGTGTATGACCGCTTAGTTGTTTTGAAAAATCCGTTTTTATCTTTTCATGATCGCGGATTTCAGCCTTCAATGGCCTATTTGGCGATGTATAATGGTGGGTTTTGGGGCACCGGACTAGCCAATGGTATGGTAAAAAAAGGTGGCTTGCCAGAAGGTCAAACCGATTTTATTTTTGCGGTGATTGTGGAAGAACTTGGTTTGATTGGCGGCTTACTATTGCTATTTCTTTTGTTATTTTTAGCGGCCTCGATTTTGCGGAGTAGTTGTGTAATAAAGAATCATTGTTACGGCTTGTTTTTGTTAGGGGTCGGGACCTTGATTTTAGCTCAAACGGCGATTAACATTGGTGGCGTTTTGGGTTTGATTCCAATGACGGGAATTCCTTTACCGTTTGTTAGTTACGGTGGGACAAGTTATTTAATCTTTTCAGTGGCATTAGGAATCGTCATTAAAATTATTGCAAACGAAAGGCGGCAGTTAAATGGTCAATACAAAAAAATTCAACTTACATCTTAATTATGATTTATTATTGCCCATTTTTTTACTCACACTTTTATCTTCTGGTGTGCAATATTGGATTGCCGTTAATGAAGGAAAAGATGGAACTGTGCCAGCATTAAAACAACTTTTCTTTATTTTTGTTGGCTATGCAGGCATGTTTTTAGCTAGTCGGCTGTCACAGAAATTTATTTGGAAAGTAGCTCCTTTTTTCTATGGGTTTTCATTAATCTTAATGAGTGCTTTGTATTTTTCCTATGACAAAGGAATGTATTTATTGACGGGCACAAAGCGCTGGTTAGATTTAGAGTTTATTAAATTTCAGCCATCAGAAATTGCGAAAATTGCGTTTATTTTAATGTTGGCAAAAATTATTGTCCAACATGAGCAACAAGACTGGTCTGATAAATGGCGTTCAGACAAGCAACTTCTAAAAAAAATCGTTGCGGTTAGTGTCCCTGTTTTTTTCTTGATGGCGGTACAAAAAGATTTTGGGACATCCCTTGTTTTCGTAACGATTATTCTATCTCTTTTAGTTATTTCAGGAATTGATCGCAAAATTTTAATCATTATTTTCAGTGCTTTAGCAACGTTAGGCGTGGTCTTGATTCTGTTAGTCTTTACAGAGTGGGGGCACAAAGTACTCTTCTTTTTACATTTTAAACAATATCAATTGGATCGAATTTTAGCATGGATTCATCCCTATGATTATGTCGATAAAATCTCCTATCAACAAGTACAAGGCTTATTGGCAATTGGTTCGGGTGGTTTATTTGGCAAGGGTGTGCATGGGATTGAAGTGTATGTTCCTGTTCGTGAGTCTGATATGGTTTTTACTTTTATCGGGGAAGCCTGGGGCTTTGTGGGCAGTGCCACTGTTGTTTTTCTCTATTTTTACTTGTTTTATCAAGTTTTAGTAGCTGGCTTGCGGAGCAATTCGCGTTTTTGTATGTACATCTGTGTCGCCCTCATTTTTTCGCTGGTTTTTCAAACGGTGGAGAATATCGGTGCGGTGATTGGACTGTTGCCGTTAAAAGGTATTCCGCTTCCGTTTTTAAGTCAAGGAGGCACTTCGTTAGTGATGGCTATCACTTCTTTAGGATTTGTCAAAGGAAGAGAAGCCGCTACCTGAAAACACAAATAAAAACCAAGACTGGAACTCGCTTGCCGACAAGCTCTAGTCTTGGTTTTTACTATTGAAATTGTTTTTGGCATTCAGCCAAAAGTTGTTGAAGTTGTCGACTCATGTAACGTTCTTTTAAATAATAAACTGCCATGTTTCGTTTAGGTAGTTCTTGGTAAGTTAGTGTATGAATCGAATTGTCTAAAAGTTGAATATTTGTGTATTCGGGGACAATAGCGAAACTATCGGAATGAGACACCAAGTGAGTAATAAGTGAAAGAGTATCCACTTGAATGACTTTCTCTGGAGAAAAATTAGAAAACGTAGTATCTAGCCAATTGGTTAATTTGTTTTGCTCGGAAAATTCGGTATTTAAACGGACGAAGGGGTACATTGTTAGTTCTTTTAAAATTTCTTCCGTCGTAGCTTTGGCCAAAGCTGGATGATCGTTTCTTAAAATGAATTGATAATTTGCTGTAAATAAATCAATTTTACCAATATGTTCAGGTAATGGTAAGTCAGCAAAGGAAATACCAAAATCTGCATCCATTGTTTCCAAGGATTGAAGAATATTTTCTGTAATAATAGTGTGGACTTGTAAGTTGGATGAACGATCCGTTAATGTTGTCATTAGTAAGTCATTCAATTTATATTCTAAATCACAGAGATAAGTGGCTACATAAATATGGTTGGAAGAATGATTAATTTCTTTTAGCTCTTCTTCAATTGAGACCAACTCATTGGTGATGCGCCAACAATATTTTTCTAAAATTAATCCAGCTGGTGTTAAGGTGGTAGTTTGGCCTTGGCGATTAAAAAGTTCCGCGCCTAACGTTGCTTCAAGAATTTTTATTTGCTTACTTAATGCAGCTTGAGAAATTGCTAAATTTTCGGCTGCTTTAGTAAATTGTTTCACTTTGCATAACTCTAAAAAATAATGTAAACGAAATAGTTCCATGGGAATTCCTCCTTTTTCTATTCCTAGAATAAATAACGTAATTGTTCGAATAAATAACGGTGTGCTTCACAATGTCCGTGATGATTATTCTGAACTAAATAGATGGCTCGTTCTGGACTATCTTCCAGAGGAATACCAACTAAGTTACGTCTGTTTAGTTCATCAGTGAGTGAATAGGGAAGGATGCTACAGGCTTTTTCTCGTTGGACCATGTCTAAGACTAAATGAAGAGAAGGGAGTTCGATGACGATTTGCCGATTTTCCCAATTGATTTTACGTTCCCAACGTTTAAACACTTTTTTTTCATATACTTGATCGGAATATGCAGCAAAAGGTAAAGAACGAATTTCGTCAATCGTCACGCTATCGGCATGGGCTAAAGGATGATTTTTATTGACACAAAGGAGATAGCTTTCTGTATAAATTAATTCTTTCTCTAATGGAATCGAGGTATCCAAAAATATCCCAATCCCAATGTCAATTAAATCTGTTTCCAAGGCTGTTTCAAGATCGTAATAATACTTAAAATCAATACTTACATACGGATAGGATTGATTAAATAACAACAAGACTTCTCCAAATGCTTTATCTATATCAATTAAGTTTGTTCCAATCCGAATGGTCGTTGTCGATCCTTGGGTCACTAATTCATTAATCTCTTCTTGCGCTTCCTTAATGAGTGCAAAAATCATTTCTGTTCGCTTTGCGACGACTTCGCCTGCTGGAGAAAGCCGACAATGTTTCTTGTCTCTTAAAATTAATGAAGCACCTAATTCACGTTCCAACTCCTTGAGCTGGGTACTTAAATAAGGTTGACTCGTATGGAGCTTTTGAGAAGCTAAAGTAAAACTCGCATACTTTGAAACTGCCATAAAATATTCTAGTTGTTGTAATTTCATTTTCCTCACCGCCGTTTCTTTAACTATACAAAAAATAGCAGAAGAAAAGCTTCTCGACAAGGCTATTTGACGGTCTTTAGATTAATTTAACCAGTTATGATTCTATGAATAAATACGAATCATACCAGAAAACCATAGTAAATAAGCGGATTATTTTTCTTTTTGTTACTGAATGGACAAAAAGTTATCTGCTAAAAACTTTTTCTATATCGTTATTTTTTCAAGGAAGAATTATACTTGCTGTTGTAATTAAATAAGATTTGTTAGGTGAGGCTCCTATACAAACATAGGCTACTGCCCAAAAATGTCGAGAGACGCCAATGGGTAGAACAGGAACTGTCGAATGAAGGCTTTTCTTAAGGTAGCTAAAAGCAATCGCTTTTTACGTTGTATAGTGCTAAAGCTCAACGATAAGAACGATTATTCTTTGACACGTTGAGTTTTCAGCGTGTCTTTTTTTGTGGAAAGGGTGAGGAAAATGGAAGATGAACCGATCGTCAATTCAAGTCAACAACAGATAAATGAGGTGAAAGAAAATGGAAAAGAAAATGCGTCACTTGGGCCATGACTATAGTTACAAAAAGTTTGCCCATTCAGAAGTAGAAAAAGTTTTACAACGTTTCGGCTCAACTTGGGATGGCATTAAACACCAAGATATTGAAGAATTACAAGAACGTTATGGCCGCAATAAAATTATGAATGAAAAAAAAGCTTCACGGCTGCGACTTTTTATAAAATCGTATATCACGCCGTTTACTTTGGTGTTACTAGCACTAGCCACGATTTCATTTTTTACAGAATATGTCTATGCTGCGCCAGAGGAAAAAGATGTTACTGGCGTGTTAATTATGTTAGCGATGGTCATCTTAAGCGGCACGATGAGTTTTGTACAATCAGTCAAATCAAGCAATGCAGTTGAAAAATTACAAAATATGATTAAAGTTACAGCGACAGTCATTCGTGACAAGAAGCAAATGGAAATTCCTATTGAGGAAGTTGTGTGTGGCGACTTAGTCCAACTATCCGCTGGCGATATGATTCCAGCCGATTTGCGTTTAATCCAATCTAAGGACTTATTTGTTTCCCAATCATCCCTGACTGGAGAGAGTTTTCCCATTGAAAAACACGCGACTCATCAAAAAGATAGTGATCAAATTGATACAGAATACGACAATCTTTTGTTTTTAGGAACAAATGTAATTAGTGGCACTGGTTTGGGCATTGTCATTAAAGTTGGTAATCAAACTTTATTTGGACGGATGGCTTCTGATAACGGAGAAGAGCAACAGCAGACGAGTTTTGAAACAGGAATTAATAAAACAACGTGGGTGCTGATTCGCTTTATGTTGGTCATTACGCCAACTGTTTTTCTAATTAATGGGTTAACAAAAGGCGATTGGGTGGAAGCGTTAATGTTTGCGATTGCCACAGCTGTTGGCTTGACACCAGAAATGTTACCTATGATTGTAACAACCAATTTAGTCAAAGGTTCTCGAGAAATGGCTAAAGAAGGCACGATTATGAAAAATGTCAATGCCATTCAAAATTTTGGCGGGATGGATGTACTTTGTACGGATAAAACAGGTACCTTAACACAAGATAAAGTAATTTTAGAATACCACTATAATATTGGGTGCCAAGAAGATCAAAAAGTCTTGGATTTAGCATTTCTAAACAGTTATTTTCAAACAGGTTTGCGTAATTTAATGGATAACGCCGTTATTCAAGCGGCGACACAAGAAAGTGATATACAATCAGATGATTTTTATAAAGTAGATGAAATTCCTTTCGATTTCAATCGACGTCGAATGAGTGTGATTATCAAAGAGTTTAAAACGCGAGAAACACGCTTAATTACCAAAGGGGCGGTTGAAGAAATGCTCTTGGTCTGCACACAGGTACTTTTAAATGGCGAAATTGTGCCCTTAACAGAGACGCTACGTCAAAAAATTACCAAAGACGTTGAAGCTTTAAATCGAGATGGTTTGCGCGTTCTAGCAATTGCCGATAAAAAAGTCGAAGCGGCTGAATGGGAGTATACAACTAAAGATGAATCAGAGTTGATTTTACAAGGTTATCTTGCCTTCTTGGATCCGCCAAAAGAAACAGCAGCGGCAGCTATTCACGCCTTGCATCAACATAATGTAGCTGTGAAAGTATTAACGGGGGACAATCAGTATGTGACGCATTCTGTTTGTAAAGAAGTTGGTCTGGCTGGCGAAAAAATTATTACAGGAAATGAACTTCAACAATTAAACCAAGAAGAATTAAGAAAAACCGTTCAAGCGTATAATATTTTCGCCAAAATTACGCCTGACCAAAAAGTTCGTATTGTAAATGCGTTAACTGAAAATGGTCAAACTGTTGGCTTTTTAGGTGATGGAATAAATGATGCTGGAGCAATGCGTGCTGCTGATGTAGGAATCTCTGTTGATACAGCTGTCGATGTGGCGAAAGAATCGGCGGATGTAATTTTATTGAGAAAAGATTTAATGGTTTTAGAAAAAGGAATTTTATCTGGACGGCGCGTGTTTACGAACACGATGAAGTACGTCAAATTAACAGCAAGTTCTAATTTTGGCAATGTTTTTTCCGTGATCCCAGCAAGTATCTTTTTACCATTTTTACCGATTGCTCCGATTCAATCGCTATTATTAAATCTAATTTACGATACTTCGTGTATGTCAGTTCCTTGGGACAAAGTAGATGAAGAATACGTAGAAAAACCAAAAAAATGGGAACCAAAATCAATTGGTAATTTTATGCGTTGGTTTGGCCCAACGAGTTCTATTTTTGATATTGTTACCTATTTATTTATGTATTTCATTGTGTGTCCGGCTATCCTAGGTGGCTCATTCTTTGAATTAAATGGAGCAGATCAATTGATCTTTATCGGTATTTTCCATGCAGGGTGGTTCATTGAGTCCTTATGGTCCCAAATGCTCGTCTTGCATTTCCTACGAACAGAAAAAATGCCTTTCCTTCAAAGTAGTGCTTCTGGAATTATGACGTTAGTCACTACAGCAGGGATTGTTCTCGGAACTGTTTTACCCTTTACCGCTTTCGGTGCAGAACTAGGGTTTGTCGGTTTATCACCAAGCTATTTCTTGTATTTAATCCCGACAATTGTTGCTTATTTAGCACTGGTTGCGTTCATTAAAGTTTTATACGTCAAACGTTACGGTCAATTACTGTAACTGATTTGTACTATCTATATATAGAAAAATTTTTTTACTTTTCTTTCAAGGTTGAGGAGGTGTCGGTTTTTATGACAGCTCCTCGTTGTTGTTTTAAGTGACTGTGCGAATTTTTTTATGGATTTATTTGTCATTTACAGTTAGTATGGCTAGTAGAGACTTTCCAAAAAGAACGAGCTTTTTGGTAATAAGGAGATAAAACGAGCTAATGACCAAAACAAACCAACTTTCAACTTCAACGCCGATGTTCGATCGGTCGGCCTATATTCATATTCCATTTTGTGAGCATATTTGTTATTATTGCGATTTTAACAAGGTCTTTTTAGAAGGACAACCAGTTGATGAATATATTCAGAGTTTATTAAAAGAAATTCAACTTACGCAAGCATTGTATCCAGAACAAGAAATGAAAACCATCTATATTGGCGGAGGCACGCCAACTTCATTATCAGCGAAACAGTTAGATGTGCTACTAAAAGGGGTTCGCGAACAGCTAACGTTTGATGAGCGAAATGAATTTACGGTGGAAGCAAACCCTGGTGATTTAACCCAAGAAAAATTACAAGTCATGAAAAACTATGGCGTCAATCGTCTTTCGATGGGCGTTCAGACATTTGATGATCGCTTGCTCAAAAAAATCGGTCGCAAGCACACCGCCGCAGATGTTTATGAAACAATGAAATTTTTAGAAAAAGAAAATTTTACCAATGTCAGTATCGACTTAATCTATGCTTTACCTGGACAAACATTGGAAAGTTTTCGCGATACTTTGACAAGAGCCTTAGCATTGGACTTGCCACACTATTCGCTTTATTCATTAATTCTTGAAAATAAAACAATGTTCATGAACTGGGTTCGTCAAGGACGGTTACAGCTGCCTGAAGAAGAAATCGAAGCACAGATGTTTGACGAAACGATTGAAGCAATGGAGAAAAAAGGACGTCATCAATATGAAGTCAGTAATTTTGCTTTAACAGGAAAAGAAAGCCAGCATAATCTGGCTTATTGGAATAATGACCACTACTATGGATTTGGCGCAGGTGCCAGCGGCTATCTTGGGCAAACTCGTTACAAAAATCATGGTCCAATCCAACATTATTTAAAACCCTTACGAGAAAATCACTTGCCAATTGTGGAGACCGAAGAATTAACTCGTCTAAATCAAATAGAAGAGGAGTTATTTTTAGGCTTACGTAAAAAAGTAGGCATTTCTAAACAAAAATTCCAACAAAAATTTCATGAACCAATTGAAGCAATTTATGGAGAGGTCATTCAACGCTTAATCAAAGAAGAATTATTAATTGAAGAAGCAGATATCTTACGTTTAACGAAAAAAGGACTATTTGTGGGGAATAATGTTTTTGAAGCATTTTTGTTAAGTGAAAAAGAGTAAAAAAATAAAAAAATCATCGAAGTGTGACAAAGCATTTCGATGATTTTTTTATTACAAAAGTTGGTATTGATGGTTTTTGAAGGTGGTTTGCAGCGGTTAGCACTCTTGTGTGAAGAGTGCTAAAAAGTTGCGTATTTCCCTTGACAAAAAGGTAAGGACTTGTTATATTAGTATATGTAGTTAGCACTTAGATGTTAAGAGTGCTAATGAAGGGTGGTAATAACGATGATTACAGAAAGACAACAAAATATCTTGAGACTTATCATCCGAAATTACACGAACACGGGCTTACCTGTCGGTTCTAAGAAATTGATGGAGGATGGCATTGCCTCTAGTTCTGCCACAATTCGTAATGATATGAAAGCGTTAGAAGAATACGGCTTATTAGCTAAGACCCATTCTTCTTCAGGGCGAATCCCCTCAATGGCTGGTTATCGTTACTACGTGGATCATCTTTTACAACCAACACAAGTAGAAGAGAACGAACTTAGAAGGATCCGTCAATCTTTTGGAAAAGAATTTCATGAGATTAATGATATTATTCGACAATCAGCTGAAATTCTATCAGAATTGACAAGTTATACTGCTTTTTCATTAGGACCTGAAGTGAAAGAACGGAAATTAACCGGCTTTCGAATGGTTCCTTTGAATGATCGGCAAGTCCTTGCTATTATAGTGACAGATAAAGGCAATGTTGAAAACCAAGTATTTGCCATTCCTGCCGCTGTTTCTAGCCAAGATCTTGAAAAAATGACACAAATCATCAATGATAAGTTGGTTGGACAACCTTTGTTGACCGTTTATCATCGTTTGCGGACGGAGATTCCGATGATTTTACATCGCTATTTCCAAACGCCAGAAGGAATGATGAACTTATTCGATGAGATGTTAGGACATGCCTTTGAAGAAAAAGTCTTTGTCGGTGGTCGCATGAATTTGTTAGATTTTGGCATCAAACAAGATATTGAACAATTGAAATCTGTCTATTCCTTTATGCAAAATTCTGATGAGCTGACGCATTTATTAAATGGTTCTGCAACAACAGAAAATCCAATTGTTTTTCGTATCGGCTCAGAAATTGGCAACAATCTCTTAGAAGATATGAGCATGATCACTGCTACGTATGAAGTATCAGGACATGGCAAAGGAACAATTGCCCTGCTAGGGCCAACCAGTATGCCGTATTCAAAAATATTCGGTTTGGTAGACACGTTTCGACATGAGCTAGCTTCACAACTAGGTGACTATTACCGTTTTTTAGGTAATTAAGCAAACATTGTTAGGATAAGAAGTAGATGCATAAAGAGAAAGGAAGTTGCTGAAGTGAGTAAAAAAGAAGAGAAGCAAGAAGAATTACAAGAAGAAATGGAAGCTGTTGATGCTGCTGGCGTTTCTGAAGTAGAAGTTGAAGCAACAGAGATTGAAAATCTTAAAGCAGAGCTTTCCGAAATGGAAGACAAGTTCTTGCGGGCAAGAGCCGAAATTGCTAATATGAGCAATCGAAATAAAAACGAACGAGAATTATTAGTTCGTTACCGCTCACAAGATTTAGGTAAAAAGATTTTACCATCCATTGATAATTTAGAACGAGCAATGGCCATTGAAGTATCAGATGAACAAGGCGAAAGCTTGAAAAAAGGTATTTCGATGGTGCTAGAAAGTATTACTGTGGCTTTAAAAGAAGAAGGAATTGAAGAAATCCCAGCAATGGGTGAAACCTTTGATCCAAATTTACATCAAGCCGTTCAAACAGTCCCTGCTTCTGAAGAAACCCCAGCAGATACCATTGTTGAAGTTCTACAAAAAGGGTACAAATTACAAGATCGTGTGTTACGACCATCAATGGTCATTGTTGCACAATAACAAACGTTAATTAAAAATATATTATTATAGAAAACTAATACAGATTGGAGATATTCACTATGAGTAAAATTATTGGTATTGACTTAGGAACAACAAACTCAGCTGTCGCAGTACTAGAAGGCGGCGAAGCGAAAATTATTGCAAACCCAGAAGGTAACCGCACAACTCCTTCGGTCGTTTCATTCAAAAACGGTGAAATTCAAGTGGGCGAAGTAGCAAAACGTCAAGCTGTTACAAATCCTAACACGATTTCATCTATTAAACGTCACATGGGTGAAGCTGGCTACAAAGTTGATGTTGAAGGAAAATCATATACACCACAAGAAGTTTCTGCAATGATCTTACAATATTTAAAAGGTTTTGCTGAAGACTATTTAGGTGAAAAAGTTGAAAAAGCAGTTATTACAGTTCCTGCATATTTCAACGATGCGCAACGTCAAGCAACAAAAGATGCTGGTAAAATTGCTGGTTTAGAAGTAGAACGGATCGTTAACGAACCAACAGCAGCAGCTTTAGCTTATGGCTTAGATAAAACAGACAAAGATGAAAAAATTCTTGTCTTTGACCTTGGTGGTGGTACATTCGACGTGTCAATCCTTGAATTAGGCGATGGCGTTTTCGATGTATTATCAACAGCCGGTGATAACAACCTAGGTGGGGATGACTTTGATAATAAGATCATTGACTACATGGTTGCAGAATTTAAAAAAGAAAATGGCATTGACTTAGCTAACGATAAAATGGCATTACAACGTTTGAAAGATGCTGCTGAAAAAGCGAAAAAAGACTTATCAGGTGTAACAAGCACACAAATCAGCTTGCCATTTATTACTGCTGGCGAAGCAGGACCATTGCACTTAGAAATGAACTTAACTCGTGCAAAATTTGATGAATTAACAAGTGATTTAGTTGAACGTACAAAAGTACCAGTACGTCAAGCCTTAAAAGATGCTGGATTAAATCCTTCTGAAATCGACGAAGTTATCCTAGTTGGTGGTTCAACACGTATTCCAGCTGTAGTTGAAGCTGTTCGCAAAGAAACAAACAAAGAACCAAACAAATCAGTTAACCCTGACGAAGTAGTAGCAATGGGTGCTGCAATCCAAGGTGGTGTAATCACTGGTGATGTTAAAGACGTTGTCTTATTAGACGTAACACCGTTGTCATTAGGGATTGAAACAATGGGTGGCGTATTTACAAAATTAATTGATCGTAACACTACGATTCCAACAAGTAAATCACAAGTATTCTCAACTGCTGCTGACAATCAACCAGCTGTTGATATTCACGTTTTACAAGGTGAACGTCCAATGGCCGCTGATAATAAAACATTAGGTCGTTTCCAATTAACAGATATTCCTGCAGCTCCTCGTGGTGTGCCACAAATTGAAGTAAGCTTTGACATTGATAAAAACGGGATTGTAAATGTTCGTGCGAAAGACTTAGGCACTCAAAAAGAACAAACAATCACGATTAAATCTTCTTCAGGTTTATCTGATGATGAAATCGAACGTATGGTGAAAGATGCTGAAGCAAACGCTGAAGCAGATAAACAACGTAAAGAAGAAGTTGACTTACGTAACGATGCAGATGCTTTATTATTCACTGTTGATAAAACATTGAAAGAATTAGAAGGCAAAGTAGACGCTGAAGAAGTGAAAAAAGCAGAAGATGCGCGTGATGAATTAAAAGCAGCCATCGAAGCAAACGATATCGAACAAATGAAAGCAAAACGTGATTCATTGAATGAAATCGTCCAAAACTTAACAGTAAAACTTTACGAACAAGCTGCGCAACAACAAGCACAAGAAAATCCTGAAGCTGCCCAAGGTGGCGCTGATGATGTTGTTGATGCTGATTTTGAAGAAGTAAATGGTGATGACAAATAATCAATAACAATTGATTTTAGGGACTGGATCATTAGTACAATGACTAATGTCCCAGTCCCTTGTCTTTTGTGAGAAAATCAACCACAATCAAGTTAGCAAGAAACTATTTAGGTTTTGAAAGAACTGTGGTATGATTACAACGATGTTAAACAAGCTGAAAATACCTATTCACAGCTAGTAACACTGATTCAAGGTGTGACAGATAATCCAACCAGAGAGACCGAAAGCAATCGATGAATTTGGCTGGTTCTAAACACATTGTAAAGTTTGAAGAAAGTTGGAGGGAAGTCAATGGCGACGAAACGAGATTATTATGAAGTGCTAGGATTAGCAAAAGGTGCTTCAGATGATGAAATTAAAAAAGCATACCGCAAACTTTCCAAAAAGTACCATCCAGATATTAACAAAGAAGCCGATGCGGAAGAAAAATTTAAAGAAGTTTCTGAAGCGTATGAAGTATTAAGTGATCCACAGAAAAAAGCGGCCTATGACCAATATGGCCATGCAGGAACTGATCCTAATTACGGTGGCGGCGCTGGTGGCTTTGGCGGTTTCGGTGGCGGCGGATTTAGCAGTAGTGGTTTTGGTGGATTCGAAGATATTTTCGATTCATTCTTTGGCGGCGGCGGTGGCCGTTCTGTTGATCCAAATGCACCAAGACAAGGCGCCGATTTACAATATACAATTCAATTGAAATTTGAAGAAGCTATTTTCGGTGTCGAAAAAGAGATTAAGTACAATCGAGAAGATACTTGTGCAACCTGTGGCGGTAATGGCGCCAAACCAGGCACACACCCAGAAACTTGTCATAAATGTCATGGCTCTGGAACAATCAATGTTGAACGTCAAACGCCATTAGGTCGTATGATGAGTCGTCAAACTTGTGATGTGTGTCATGGCACAGGGAAAGAAATTAAAGAACCATGTCCAACTTGTCATGGCACAGGTCATGAGAAAAAAGCACATACTGTCAAAGTAAATGTGCCTGCTGGAGTAGAAGACGGCCAACAAATGCGCTTAGCTAACCAAGGAGAAGCGGGTACCAATGGTGGACCATATGGTGATTTATATGTAGTCTTTCGTGTTGAAGATAGTGATATTTTCGATCGAGATGGCGCAGAAATCTACTATGATTTACCAGTAAGTTTTGTCCAAGCGGCTCTAGGGGACGAAGTAACTGTACCAACTGTTCATGGTGACGTGAAATTAAAAATTCCGGCTGGAACACAAACTGGCACAAACTTCCGCTTAAGAGGCAAAGGTGCGCCACGTTTACGTGGTGGGGGCAATGGTGATCAACACGTGAAAGTGAAATTAATAACACCAAAAAATCTTAATGAAGAACAAAAGGATGCCCTACGAGCTTTTGCAAAAGCTGGCGGACAAAATGTAACTGAACAACAAGAAGAAGGCTTCTTTGATAAAATGAAAGATGCGTTTGGCGGTAAGAAGAAAAAATAAACCAAACGAGTCAGAGACAAAAGCAGTTAGCTCCAAGTGTTCATCACTCTCGAAGGCTAAATTGCAACGAGTAATTGTAGGTGCTGCTTTTGTTCAACTGATTATTTTAAGATTTAGAGAGTGGGACATAAGTCGTTTTGACTTATGTCCTATTTTCGTTTTTTATTTCCAAACATTTTACGAGAATATTTTAAAATTTAGCGTATACTTAATATAAGCAAGTTAGGAGGGCTTATTTATGAAACCATATGTTTATGTAATCAGTGATATTCATGGACAAGCAGATTTGTTTGATGCCTTACTCACAGACTATGACCCAGTCGAGCATCAGCTAGTTTTAATTGGTGATTTAAACGACCGTGGTCCGCATTCTAAAGCCTGTTTTCTCAAAGGAAAAGAACTTGTCGAGCAACACGACGCTGTTTATTTACGAGGCAATCATGAAGAATATTTTTTGCAGTTTCTTCAAAATCCAGAGGACTGGTTTGCAGGATATGTTCGCAATGGTGGCAAGGAAACAATTGAAAGCCTCTTGCATCCAGGAGCTACTGCAGAATACTCACCAACAGAAATGGCCTTAATGATCCGTAGTCGCTATCCAGAGTTAATTGATTTTTTAACAAAACGACCACTTTATTTTGAATGGCAGCATTACTTATTTGTGCATGCTGGGGTTGATTTAACGATGGAAGATTGGCGGCAAACAGCCCCTAAGGATTTTTTGTGGATTCGTGAACCCTTTCATCAAGGGAAAAATAATACAGGCAAGACCATTGTTTTTGGTCATACCATTACTCCGATGTTACATGGTGATATGCAGACCACGGACCTTTGGCAAAGTGATGGAAAAATTGGGATAGATGGTGGTGCTATTTTTGGCGGCTCTGTACATGGTGTGATTTTTAATGAAAAAGGCATTGTCCAAGATATCGAATATCAAAAACGCACCCCTGCGTGGCAACCAGAATTTTGATTCCTTAATCGCATGAATCAGTTACCTCACTTCTATATTTAGAAGCAAAAATATGCTAAAATAGATAAGTATGCATAAGAAAAGAGGTATCTAGTTAATGGCAGAAGCTTATAACGAAGAAGTAGTAGCGCTACTTCAAAAAGAATTGACAACGTATCGTTCAAAACAAATAACAACGGTTTTAACTTTATTAAATGAAGGAAATACAGTTCCTTTTATTGCCCGTTACCGGAAAGAAATGACTGGAAGTTTAGATGAAGTCCAAATCCGTGAAATAGAAGAACGTTATCATTATTTACAAAACTTGAAAAAGCGGAAAGAAGAAGTTCTCCGTTTAATTGAAGAGCAAGGAAAACTAACAAAAGAACTCAAAACAGATATTCAAAAAGCAGTAAAAATGCAACAAGTGGAAGATTTATATCGACCATATAAACAAAAACGTCGGACCAAAGCGACTATCGCGAAAGAAAAAGGGTTGGAACCATTAGCAGATTGGTTGCTCTCTTTACCTGAAAACGCGGATATCTTAGCCAAAGCGGCTACTTTTATTAATGAAGAAAAAGAAGTTGCAACCGCCGAGATAGCCTTGCAAGGTGCTCATGAAATTTTAGCAGAACGTATTAGCGATGAACCAAAATACCGAACATGGTTACGTGATTATATGGTTAAACATGCGCAATACGTTAGCGTAGTTAAGGATGAAGAAAAAGACGAAAAGCGGACCTATGAAATGTATTACGATTTTGCAGAACCAGTTAGCAAAATGGTGCCGCACCGTATCTTAGCAACGAATCGTGGTGAAAAAGAAGACATTTTAAAGGTTTCCCTTGTCGCTGATGAAACAAAAATTAATGATTATTTCCAACGTCAACTAATCGGCAAACAAGCAACAAGTTTTGCTGCTCCATACATTGAGGCTGCTTATTTAGATAGCTATAAACGATTCATTGGACCAGCGATTGAACGGGAGATTCGCAATGAATTAACAGAAAAAGCTGATGAACAAGCGATTGCAATTTTCGGTGAAAATTTACGTAATTTATTATTACAGTCACCACTTAAAGGAAAAGTTGTTCTAGGATTTGACCCGGCTTATCGGACAGGCTGTAAATTAGCAGTTGTCGATGAAACTGGTAAAGTTTTAGCAATTCAAGTGATTTATCCACATAAACCAGCTACTGCTGCGAAACGTGAAGCCGCTGGTCCAGCCTTTAAAAAGATCATTGAAGACTATCAAGTGGACATGGTAGCTATTGGAAACGGAACGGCAAGTCGTGAATCTGAATTGTTTGTGGCAGAGCAATTAAAAGCGGTGAAACGGGACGTCTTTTACGTGATTGTTAATGAAGCAGGGGCTTCCGTTTACTCTGCGAGTGAAGTGGCTCGTAAAGAGTTTCCTGATTTACAAGTCGAAGAACGAAGTGCGGTCAGCATTGCACGTCGTTTGCAAGATCCGTTGGCAGAATTAGTAAAAATTGATCCCAAAGCAGTCGGGGTCGGTCAATATCAGCATGACGTATCACAAAAACGTCTTGCCGAGCAATTGGATTTTGTTGTAGAAACTGCGGTAAACCAAGTTGGTGTTGATGTGAATACAGCGAGTGCTCAACTTTTACAACATATTTCTGGCTTAAATAAAACAACGGCGCAAAACTTAGTCACTTATCGTGATGAAAATGGTGTCTTTACAGCACGAAATCAAGTCAAAAAAGTACCTCGTTTAGGACCAAAAGCATTTGAACAAGCAATTGGCTTTTTACGAATTCCTAATGGCAAAAATGTGTTAGATAACACTGGCATTCACCCAGAAAGTTATCCAGTAGCACAAGCAATTTTAGAAAAAGCAGAGATTGCTTCTAAAGAATTAGGGACAGCAGAAGCTATCGAAAAATTGAAACAGTTACCAGTGAATCAATTAGCTACTGAGTTAGAAGTAGGTTCAGAAACACTCACAGATATTATTGCTAGTTTAATCCAACCAGGTCGTGATATGCGCGATGAGATGTCCGCGCCACTTTTACGTAAAGACGTGTTGACGATGGAAGATTTGAAACCAGGAATGGAAATGCAAGGGACTGTTCGAAACGTAATTGACTTTGGTGCGTTTGTCGATATTGGTGTGAAGCAAGATGGCTTAGTCCACATTTCTAAGTTAAGTACTAAATTTGTTAAGCACCCAACGGATGTTGTTGCGGTGGGTGATGTAGTCACAGTTTGGGTAGAAGATGTTGACTTGAAAAAGGGGCGAATTAGTTTAACCATGTTGCCTCGGGCTGATAGAAAAGAGTAACAATGAAAGAGTCTCAACCAGTCTTGATGACAGATCAAGCGCTTCAAACGCTAGTGGAAAAAATTTCAATCGTATTTTTTCAGAAACCTTTTCTGCATCAAGCTACATTTAATCGGCGGTTAAAAACTACGGGCGGTCGCTATCATTTAGCTTCGCATCACCTGGATTTTAATCCAACTGTCTTTTTAAAGTATGGACAAGAGGAACTGGAAAAAGTCATTAAGCATGAGTTATGTCACTATCATTTACATTTAGCTGGCAAAGGCTATCAGCATAAAGATAAGGACTTTAAAGAGTTATTGGCTAAGACTGGCGGTGCCCGTTATGCACCGCCTCTAGTAGAACGGAAAAAAGCAGTTTTCCATCAGTACCAATGTCAGTCTTGTGGAGAAGTCATCCTCAGAAAACGACGAATTGATACGACACGATATGTCTGCGGAAAATGTCATGGGCGTTTGTCCTGGCAAGCGAAAAAAGAACAAATCTAACAATTCTGGTCTTTGTTATCTTGACAAAGACCAGTAATTATTTTAGGATAAATAAGTGCTCTTAAAATGCAGATGTGTTGGAATTGGCAGACAAGCATGATTGAGGGTCATGTGGACAGATGTCCGTGTGGGTTCGAGTCCCATCATCTGCATCAACTAGTATAACAAGAGGTCGGGACAGAAGTGTTTAACTCCGAGAAATAAGAAGGAGTTGCTTCTGTTCCCGCCGTTTATCAGTTTTTGAGCGTGGAGCAAAAATCCAAAGTGATTTTTGTCCCACGCTCTTGTTTATTACGGAAAAACCATCAATTTTTTATTAAATTCTGATATTTATTATTGCTTTTTCATTATAGTTGGCGTAACTTTAGAGTATAAATTTGTGAAGCGAGGGAGTCCGTGTGAGAAATTTTAAAAAATCTGATAAATTAAATAACGTAAGTTACGATGTCCGTGGTCCTGTTTTAGAAGAAGCAGAACGCATGCAAGAAGAGGGCATACGTATTTTGAAATTAAATACAGGTAATCCAGCGCCATTTGGTTTTGATGCCCCAAATGAAATTGTGCGCGACATGATTGTAAATGTTCGCGATTCAGAAGGTTATTCCGATTCAAAAGGTATTTTTTCTGCAAGAAAAGCGATTGAACAATATTGCCAATTAAAAAAATTTCCTAATGTAACGATTAATGATATTTACACTGGTAATGGCGTGAGTGAACTAATTACCATGTGTATGCAAGGCTTGTTAAATAACGGCGATGAAGTACTTGTGCCAATGCCAGACTATCCTTTATGGACTGCATCTGTTTCTTTGGCGGGCGGTACGCCCGTTCATTATATTTGTGATGAGCAAGCAGAATGGTATCCAGACATTGATGATATAAAATCAAAAATAACTTCGAATACAAAAGCAATCGTTATTATAAATCCAAATAATCCGACTGGTGCTTTATATCCGAAAGAGTTATTACTAGAAATTGTCGAAGTGGCACGTCAAAATGATTTAATTATTTACTCCGATGAAATTTATGATCGTTTGGTCATGGACGGTTTGGTTCATGTACCGATTGCTACATTAGCGCCTGATTTATTTGTCGTAACATTGAATGGTTTGTCAAAATCACATCGAGTGGCAGGCTTCCGATGCGGTTGGATGGTGTTAAGTGGAGATAAATCACGAGTAAAAGGGTATATCGAAGGGCTAAATATGCTTGCTTCCATGCGGTTATGCTCGAATGTGTTGTCACAACAAATCATTCAAACCGCATTAGGCGGCTATCAAAGTGTCGATGATTTACTTTTACCAGGTGGCAGAATTTACGAACAACGAGAATTTATTTACAATGCGATAAATGATATTCCTGGTTTATCAGCCGTGAAGCCTAAAGCAGCTTTCTATATTTTCCCGAAAATTGATACGGCCAAATTTGACATTTATGATGATGAAAAATTTGTTTTAGATTTCTTACACAAACATCATATTTTATTAGTCCATGGTGGTGGGTTCAACTGGCAACAACCAGATCACTTCCGTATTGTTTATTTACCGAAGATGGAAGACTTAAAAACTACAGCAGATAAAATGCGTGAATTTTTAAGTACCTACAAACAAAAATAAAAGAACTACCAAAAAATAGCCTCTAACGAAGCTATTTTTTGGTAGTTCTTGTTTTATCAACAATACTATTCTGCGGTTTCACATGCTTTTTTACTAATAATCATTCGGTTGGTATATTTTTCTTCCATATCAGGACTAGGATTTGCTACTACGATGAGATAAGAATTTTCATACTCCTTCTCCACAAAGCCTGAATAATTTGTTTTTTCCCAAATGAAGTGAACCTTTTTCTCTTCGGCCATACAATAACACTCCTTTTTAATAAAAATGAACCTATTTATTTTCTAAGAAAACCTTAGATAATGTTCTTGCAGTATATTATGCAATAAAGTACAATAAAAGCATAATGCGAATTCGCATATTTTGACAAAATCCCCATTTTGCAAGGAAAATGGCCGATATAAATAGGAGCTATTGTGATGAATTCTTTAGGTGCAGTTATTAAAGAAATTAGAAAAAATAGAAAATTGACACAGAAAATGTTATCAGAAGACATCTGTTCGCAAAGTGTTTTAAGTCGCATTGAAAACAATGAAGAGTTGCCAAACGTTCTCGTGATGCAACAACTTTGTGATCGTTTAGGTGTGACTGTTGACCAGATTATGCGTTATAAATCTGGTGATGTGCACGTTGTTACGTATTCATTTGAAAAAATGGCTGAATATTTTCGCCATAAAAAATATCAATTATTATTAAATTATTTAAAGGAAAATCGTATTGAAGAACAATTGTATTTAGATACGGACTGGCAAAAATATTATTATTATTTAGGTAGTTGTGAATTGTTTGTTCTAAATGATTATGAAAAAGCTATTGCTAGCTTGCGTAAAGGGTTATCTTTCACCTATAAAGCCGATAAGTTAAATGTTTCTGATTTAGAGATTCAATTAATTAGTTGTCTAGGTGCCACTTATGGTTACATGGGCAATCGAGTAGAAGCAGAACGATTTTTAAGTTTGAGTATTCATTATTTTAATCAATTGCCAAATGAACGCAGTAATGCAGAGTTAACGAAAATATTTTTTAATTATGCTGATTTCTTATTTAAAAATTATACAGAAAAAGATGCCGAAATTTATGTGGATCAAGGAATTACTTGGGCCCGCAAAAAAAATAGTTATTATTATTTAAGTGAATTATTAAATCTAAAATATTTAGTTTTAATGAGAAAGAATAAACATGAAGAAGCAGAACGTTATCTGAACTTAGCACAACAAATGAAAAATGTGGAAAGTGGCAATCTTTAAAAAATACTCAGAATTGCTTAAAAGGTCTACACCATTTCTTGACTTTTGTACTGATTAAGAGTACTTTTGAAGTAAGTAAAATAAAGAAAGAAGGATGAAGATGAAAACATTTATCTTTGCAGACAAGTTCTTTTTAAAAAGCGATGTTAAAGGACCTGGTTATTTAGAAATCACGGATGGTATCTTTGGTAATTATACAAAAGATGAACCGCAAGGGGACGTAAAAATTATTCGTGAGGAAGGCAAATGGATTGCCCCAGGTTTAGTGGATACTCATATTCATGGTTACATGAATCATGACGTAATGGATAACGATGCAGAAGGCATTAAAGTGATGTCTGAAGGCTTATTATCTTGTGGTGTAACTTCATTTTTACCAACAACGTTAACTTCAAGTAAAGAACGTTTAACAGACGTTGCACGTACGATTGGTCAAGTCTACCAAGAAGTACCTGGTGCAAAAATTCAAGGGATTTACTTTGAAGGACCTTTCTTTACTGAAGAACATAAAGGCGCACAAAATCCAAGTTATTTTGGAGATCCAGACCTTGATACATTCCACGAATGGCAAGAAGCTTCAGGCGGAATTATTAAGAAAATTGCGTTGGCACCAGAACGTAATGGTGTGAAAGAATTTGTTGAAACCGTTACAGATGAAGGTGTCGTTGTTGCTTTAGGCCATAGTAATGCGACCTTAGAAGAAGCTGATGTGGCAGTTGAAGCAGGCGCTAGCGTTTTTGTTCATGCATATAATGGGATGCGTGGCTTAAATCACCGTGAACCAGGGATGGTTGGTGCATTGTTAACGTTACAACACGTTTTCTCTGAATTAATTTGTGATGGACACCATGTACATCCGCAAGCGGCTGAAGTATTGATGGAAAAAGCGGGCCATGATCACGTTGCGTTAATTACAGACTGCATGATGGCTGGCGGTATGCCAGATGGTAACTACAATTTAGGTGAATTTCCTGTTGTGGTAGCAGAAGGAACGGCTCGTTTGGATACTGGGAACTTAGCAGGAAGTATTTTAAAACTAAAAGAAGCAATTAAAAATGTAGTTGATTGGGGTATTGCAACACCTGCACAAGCAATTATGATGGCTTCATTAGTTCCTGCGATCAGCTGTAAAATTGATGATCAATGTGGCATGATTGCAAATGGTCGTGATGCTGACTTTATCGTATTAGAACCAACAATGGAATTAGCAGCTACTTATTTAGATGGCGTTGAACGTTATCGAGCATAAGACACAAGAAAAAGCTTGCGGAAATTTATCCGCAAGCTTTTTTTATAATTCTTTTGGTAAAATCGCAGAAGTGATTTCTTTGTTCTCGTAGGCAATAAAAAAATCGATTAATTGCTTGTCAAATTGCTCAATATCCTCTTTGTAAAGGGAGCTAGGAATCACAAAGGTTTGCTCTAGAGTGCCTGCTAGATAATCGCCATCTAAACTTTGGGCGACAACTAAAAATTCTTGTTCGCGCCAATGTTCCACATCTGTTTCAGAAATGGTTTCTGGAGAGGCTAAAAATTTACAATTTTCGACAAACTGTTCATCAATTTCTTCACTGAAGGTTAATTCAGCATCCTCTTCTTGAGGTTGAGAGAGGATTGCTTGCAAAAATGTTTGTGGTTTTGCATCGGGTAATGTTTCTTTTAGCTGTTCAAAATCCAATGAAAGTTCCTCCTTATTGTTTGTTTAAAATAGTTACTGAAAAATCAATGGGTGAATTTGTTTTAAGGCTTTTGGCTTCTAAGATGATTTTTTCAGCCAACAAATCGTTTCCGTTATATACAGGTGTCACGCGATAGCGAACGGTTTCGCCGTGATCAAGAGCTGCCCGAATCTGATTTTCATATTTCGTCATATAAGGAGTGTTGACAGGATTCTGATACAAGGTGGTTAAGTTACGTGGATCATCACCACTGCCTCCCATTTGACGGCCGATTAGGTGGCCACGCGAATGATTAGCTTTTCCTGAAATGAAACCAGCTGGTCGAATATCTTTATTAGCGGAAGTTCCTGTATTGATCATTGCGGGTTTTAATAGCGCATCAGCGCCTGTCGCTCGTTTTAGACGATCTAGTGAATGATAAGTAATCCAGCCGTTTGAGCTATCCTTTAATTCCTCTGCTGAAAATGTGGCTTTACCATTTTCAATGGGTCCAGGATTATCTCCTTTTGGTGCTGGTGTGCTTGAGGGGGTGGTTGTTTGTGGTTGGACATTAAATAAATCTTGTAAAGCATCAGGAACTTTAACGCCAACCGCGCCTAAAATTAAAATGATTAATGCGCCAATCAGCATGATGGTTGAATTAAATGGTGGTTTCTTCTTTCTGTTTGCCATAACGTGCTCCTCTAATTTTATACTTGCAATAGTCCAAATTTAAGTGGACCATCTTTTCTATTATACGTAAATTTGCTAAAAAATCAAAAAAGGCTTTTCTTTGAAAGACTTGTTTTCTCAGATATGTTACTATTTTAATGTAGAAGGGAAGGGATAGTGGATGGCCTATATTGAAGTCAAAAATGAATACAAGCGTTACCAAATGGGAGAGACAACTATTACTGCGAATGACGGCATTTCTTTTGAAGTGGAAAAAGGAGAAGTAGCGGTTATTTTAGGCCCCAGCGGTGCTGGAAAATCAACTGTTTTAAATATTCTTGGTGGAATGGACAGCTGTGATGAAGGGGAAATTATTATTGATGGCACAGATATCGCTCAGTTTTCAGAGAAACAATTAACCACTTATCGACGAAATGATGTCGGGTTTGTTTTCCAATTTTACAATTTAGTCCCAAATTTAACGGCAAAAGAAAATGTCGAATTGGCTTCGCAAATCGTTGCGGATGCGTTGGATTCGACCAATGTTTTACAATCGGTGGGTTTAGGGGAACGTTTAGATAATTTTCCAGCGCAACTTTCTGGTGGTGAACAACAACGAGTAACCATCGCCCGTGCGATTGCTAAAAAGCCCAAGTTACTTTTATGTGATGAACCGACAGGAGCACTGGATTATGAAACAGGGAAACAAATTTTAACCATTTTGCAAAACACTGCTCGTGAAACTGGAACGACCGTCTTAATTATTACCCACAATTCAGCCATTGCAGAAATGGCCGATCGGGTAATTCGAATTAATGATGCGAAAGTTCGCGAAATGACTGTGAATGATCAGCCTAAATTGGTTACTGAAATTGAATGGTAGGTGCCTAAAATGAAGAAAACAGCGCTAATTAAAACAAGCTTACGTGAAATTAGACAATCTACTACACGGTTTTTATCGATTATGGGGATTATTTTCCTTGGTGTAATGGTCTTTGTTGGTTTGAAAGCTACTGGACCAGATATGATTAAAACCGCGAATAATTATTACCAGAAAGAGCAGCTTCCAGATGCGCGAATAATTTCTACAATGGGACTGGAAAACAAAGATTTAACAACACTACAGTCTTTAAAAGATGTCGAAACAGTTGTGCCGCGGTATACAATAGATGCCACGATTGGGCCGCAAAATAATGCAGTAAAATTGTTTGGCTATCGAAAAAATCAAGCAGGATCGGTTAACTATCAAGTAGTTGACGGTCGGTTACCTAAACAAACAAATGAAATTGCATTAGATACATTAGCGAAAACTAGATATGACTATAAAATGGGTGATAAAATCACTTTAAACGATGCAGCGATTAAAGAAAAAGGACTAACACAAACTCATTTTACTGTTGTCGGATTTATCAATTCACCAGAATATATTGATAATACATCCAGGGGAACCACAACGGTCGGTTCTGGAACGTTAAACTTTTTTGGCGTGGTTTCGGAAAAAGCCTTTGACAGTCAACGGTATCCAGAATTGCTAATCTCATTTCGTTCATTAAAACATCAAAATACGTATTCCTCTGATTATGAAAAGAAAAGAGAGCAGGCCTTAAATCAAGTAAAAGAGACACTGAAAAATCGGCCAGAAGAACAGGTTGCGGCTCTGCGTGATTCGGCTCAGCCGGACATTAACCAAGGTCGGCAAGCGCTGGAAACGGGAAAACAAGCACTTGCGCAGTTGGAGCAACAACCAGGAATTCCAGCTGAGATGCTTGAAAAGCAAAAAGACGAATTGGCTAAACAAGAACAACTGTTGGCTGAAAAAGAAACAGAGCTAGCCAATTTGAAAGCCCCAACGTATTATTATTTTACTAGGGAAGACAATCCAGGATTTTCTGAATATCAAGATAACGCTGATCGGATTTCTTCTTTAGCCACGCTGTTCCCGTTGTTCTTTTTCCTAATTGCGGCATTAGTCAGCTTAACTACCATGACGCGTATGGTGGAAGAAAAAAGAATGGAAATTGGTAGTTTGAAAGCTTTAGGTTATCGTAATCGTGAAATTGCTTCGATTTTTATTACCTATGCAACGGTTGCCAGCCTAACAGGTGCATTATTAGGATTGGCAGTTGGCTATTATCTATTCCCTAAAATAATTTTTGATGCCTACGGTCAAATGTACAATATTCCTGATTTAGTTACACCGTGGTACTTATATTACAGTTTATGGGGCATCATTGTAGCCTTAGCTTGTACTGTGGGAGCGGCCTTAGTGACATTAAGAATCGATTTATTAAGTACCCCAGCTACCTTGCTAAGACCCAAAGCGCCGAAAGCAGGCCAACGGATTTTACTAGAACGAATCCGCCCTTTATGGCAACGCATGAGCTTTATTCAAAAAGTGACCGCTAGAAATCTGTTCCGCTATAAACGACGGATGCTGATGACCGTTATCGGAATAGCTGGTTGTATGGGGCTGTTAATTGTTGGTTTTGGTTTACGCGATTCAATTGTGGATGTCGCTACAATTCAATTTAATAAAATCTGGCATTACCAAGCAGTCGTGACTTTTAAAGAGCAAACGACACCTGAAGAGACAAAAGAGTATCAAGAAACGTTGCGCAAACTGGATGGTTTGAATAAAACAATTCCGTTATATTCAGAAATCTTTAAAACGAAGGGCAAAGGCGCACCAACTCAAAATATTACTCTTTATGTGCCACAAGATCCTTCGAAAATGGCTGAGTTTCAATTATTTAATGATCGAGTCACTGGAGAAAAATATTCCCTCAACGATGACGGTGTAATCATTAATGAAAAATTAGCTAAATTATTTGGCTATAAAGTAGGAGATCAATTAAATTTAGAAAATAGTGATAATCAAACCTATCACGTGAAAATTGCCGCGATTGCAGAGAACTACACGGGTCATTTTGTCTATATGACGCCGAAACTCTACCAGACGATGACGAAACAGAAGCCGGAGTATAATACAGAATTCCTACTTTTTGACAAAAAGTTATCCTCAAAACAAGAAACCTCAATCGGAGAGGCGTTGACAAAACAGCCGAAAGTGTTGAACATTACGTTTTTAACTGCGATGAAAGGTTCGTTTGATGATATGCTGAAAAGCCTTGATATTGTCATTTGGGTACTAATTGCTGTTTCTGGTTCTTTAGCGTTAATTGTGTTATATAATTTAACCAACATTAATGTTTCTGAACGGATTCGAGAACTTTCCACGATTAAGGTTTTAGGGTTTTACGATCGTGAAGTCACCACCTATGTTTACCGTGAAAACATTATTTTAACGTTCATTGGTATTATTGTTGGCTGCTTCTTTGGGAAAATTTTGCATCAGTATATTTTAGCAACCGTTGAAGTTGATTTAATTATGTTTTCGCCAATTATTCATTGGCCAAGTTATCTGTATTCCGCAGTCATCACCATGTGTTTCACGTTGTTTGTGATGGTCATTATGCATCGGAAATTGAAGAAAATCAATATGATTGAAGCGTTAAAATCAAATGAATAGCACATTTTAAAAAACGAGGAGTCCGTAGAAGTTCGATAATTCTAGGGCTGCTCGTTTATTGTTGCTTCTTTTATTAAGAAAAAATAGGTCTTAAGATGTATCTTTTGAGATTTATTTGGAAATTACTACTCTTTTTATTTAAAAATTGGTACACTATTACTAGGTTATAGCACAGAAAGGAGTGTGGGAAAAGTGTTAGAAGGTCTACCATTGGAAACGGTTTATTTTTATGCATTAGTGGGGAGCGCGGTCCTCGCTTTTTTACTAATTATTTTTGGGGATGTTTTTAATTTTGATGGACCGGTTGACCCAATGCTGATTATTCCATGGATTGCTTTTACCTCGCTGTTTGGGTACCTTGGGGAAGAATTAACAGCGGTGAATAGTTGGCTTATTTTAATTATCAGTGGTATTCTTTCAACCATTATTGTTTTCTTCCTAAATTTTTATGTGTTGGTCCCTTTGAAAAATTCGGAGGCCACAATTTCTATTTCGGAAAAAGACATGGAGGGTCGTGTTGCTACTGTGATTACCCCAATTCCTGTCCGGGGAATGGGCGAGATTCAATTGAAGAGTGTCACAGGTTCGTTAAGTCGACCAGCAGCATTTTATGTGCCACAAGAAGTGGCTGCGCCAAGAGGTAGTGAGGTATTGATTATTGAATTGAAAGAACGGGTTTGTTATGTCATTCCTTACGAAGGCAGTCTAAAAATATAGAGTAGGAGAGAAGAAAATGGGGATTTTGTTACCGATTATTATTGCAGTTTTAGTATTATTAATGTTATTAATTGTGTTTGTTTCTAAATATCAGACAGCCAAACCTGATGAAGCGTTAATTATCAGCGGGAGCTATCTAGGCTCTAAAAATGTTCATGTAGACGAAGGTGGCAACAAAATTAAAATCGTTCGTGGCGGTGGTGCGTTTGTCTTACCAGTGTTCCAACGTTCAAATCGAATTAGTTTGCTTTCAAGTAAATTAGATGTTTCTACACCAGAAGTGTACACAGAACAAGGGGTTCCTGTGATGTGTGATGGGACATCAATCATTAAAATTGGTTCGTCAGTTGAAGAAATTGCGACAGCAGCGGAACAATTTTTAGGAAAAACAACAGAAGAATTAGAAAATGAAGCACGTGAAGTATTAGAAGGACATTTACGTTCGATTTTAGGTTCAATGACAGTGGAAGAAATTTACCAAAATCGTGATAAATTTAGCCAAAGTGTACAAGAAGTTGCCAGTGTTGACTTAGCTAAAATGGGCTTAGTTATTGTGTCGTTCACAATTAAAGAAGTTCGTGATAAAAATGGATACTTGGATTCATTAGGGAAACCAAGAATCGCTCAAGTTAAACGTGATGCAGATATTGCAGAAGCAGAAGCTTTGAAAGAAACTCGCATCAAAAAAGCGGAAGCAGAAAAAGAATCACAACAAGCGGAATTGCAACGTCAAACAGAAATTGCAGAAGCTTCAAAAGAAAAAGAATTGAAATTAGCGTTATACAAACAAGAACAAGATATTGCCAAAGCCAAAGCAGACCAAGCCTATAACTTGGAAAGCGCGCGTGCACAACAACACGTGGTGGAACAAGAAATGGAAGTCAAAGTTGTTGAACGTCAAAAACAAATTGAGTTAGAAGAAAAAGAAATTACGCGTCGTGAAAAACAATACGACTCAGAAGTGAAGAAAAAAGCCGATGCAGATCGTTACGCACGCGAACAAGAAGCTCTTGCTCAAAAAGCACGCGAAGTAGCAGAAGCCGAAGCAGAACGCTTCAAAGTTGAAGCATTAGCCGAAGCGGAAGCCAATAAAACGCGTTTAACAGGTCAAGCGCAAGCCGAAGCTATTTTAGCTCGTGGTGCAGCGGAAGCCGAAGCCAAACAAAAGATTGCTGATGCCTTCAAAGAATATGGTGAAGCAGCTGTGTTAAGTATGGTGATGGAAATGTTACCACAATTAATGAAAGAAGCAGCACAACCATTGGGCAACATCGACAAGATTTCAGTGGTAGATACAGGCGCAGGTGGCGAAAATTCTGGCGCCAACCGTATTACCAATTATGCAACAAACTTGTTGGCTGGTACACAAGAAACACTAAAAGAAACAACGGGCCTCGACGTGAAAGAGCTAATTGAAAACTTTTCTAAAAAAGGTACCTCAAATAGCGTGAACTATCATGCAACAGAAGGTTCAGAAAAAGAATAGAAATCAGCCTTTAAGGAGTAGCGAATCGCATTTCGTTACTCCTTAATGCTGCATTGAAACGATAAACGAACAATCTGACAGAGAAATAGCGAGTGCTTGTTTTGTTTCAAAGATTCTGATAACATAGAGTTCTTGGAGGGATAGAGATGTCAAAAAAGAATAAAGATATTGAAGTACGTGTTGAAGAAGAAAAAGCCCAATACAATGGAGCAAATGTTTTAATGAACAAATTATTTATTGGTAAAAAAGAAATCGGTCGTGTCATTCCGCAAAATGATAAAAAATTCATCATTGAAATTGATGGCAAGCAAGAAGGTACAGCAAAAAATCTGGACGAAGCCTTTGAAACAATTATTCGTCAATGGAATTTAAGTGAATAAAAAATAAATAACAATTTTTTTAAAAAAAGGGTTGCTTTTTTCTGGAAAAGATTGTATTATAACTAAGTCAGGTCGTTACAGCGACAATGACTTTTTGGAGGAATAGCGAAGTGGCTAAACGCGACGGACTGTAAATCCGTTCCTTAGGGTTCAGTGGTTCGAATCCACTTTCCTCCATTTTCTTTTTGGGGTATAGCCAAGCGGTAAGGCAACGGACTTTGACTCCGTCATGCGTTGGTTCGAATCCAGCTACCCCAGTTTTCAGAACATTTCTGGTAGAGAGATGTTCTTTTTTTGTATAATTATATAACAAAAATGAGGTAAGATTTTCCTCATGTACAGGCTAGAAAAGTTTTCATTTATATAAGAATATGCTAAAGTATTAAGAAAGAATAGTCTGGAGTTGATAAGAATGAACTTTAAAGAAAAAATTACAGAAATGGTTGAAAATGTTTACGATTTAGCACGCGATGGTAAGTATGATGTCAAAGTTGACTTAATTCCTCGTAAAAAAGGCAACATCAAAAGTGGTGTTAAAGTCACTTCTTCAAGAAATACAGCCCACAATATCAAATGGCGTTCAAAAAACTAACTCGTCTTTAACAGAAACACCGGAGCAGACAACATTATTGTCTACTCCGGTGTTTTTATTTTTCTAATTCGATGCCTAAGACAGTTAAATGACCATTACCAACTAATTTGATAACTAATTGGGCTAAGTGATTGGGTGTCATATCCGTTTCGCTAGTAATCCACCAATGAAGGGTACCGATGAAGATAGAGGTCATGTATTCAATAACAAAATCTATCGGTACGTCAATATCATTTTCGGTAATACGCAACTGCGAAAAAATCGTCGCATATTTTTCTTCGATAATTTCAGCTAAGCGTTTTCGAAAGTGTTCGTTGAAATTATTGTCCATGATAGTTAAGAAGAAAGATTTGTTCTCTTGAATATTAATATAGAGTTGCGTCAGAAGTTCTTCAATGTGCTTCACGCGGACACGGTTGCCATTAACCAGTTGTTGCGAATCAAGAATAGCGGTAAAAGCACTAAGCGTAAAGGTGAAGATTGCATCATACAAATGCTGTTTGTCTTTAAAATGAGCATAAAAAGTCGCACGATTAATCATAGCTTCATCAGCAATATCCTGAATCGTCACCGCTTCGTAGCCTTTCGTTTCTACAAGTTTAAAAAAAGCTTCAATAATCATTTTTCTGGTTCGTTGTACTCTAAGGTCTGTTTTCTTTGCCATCATAAATTCCTTTCGAGATAGTCAACATTCGCGGAAACTTTGTTGTTTATCTCACAAAATAGGGTAAATTGCTTGTTGCAAATCATTTAGAACCTTTCTAAAATAGGTATATCTATTATAACAAACAGTTTGTATAATAATCAACAAACTGTTGAAAAATGAAGGGGTATTTTAATTGATGGTTATGAGAGCAGGGATTGATGTTGGGTCAACGACAGTAAAATTAGTATTTTTAAATAAGCAAAATCAGCCTATTTTTACAAAATATGAACGCCATTTTTCAGATGTCAAAGCAGCAACGGAACGCATTTTAAAAGAAGGGCTAGCAAGGATCGGTGCAGACCAACCTGTGACAATGAGCATAACTGGCTCTGGTGGTATGGGGCTGGCTGAGGTATTAGGGATTCCCTTTGTTCAAGAGGTTATCGCGTGTACACGAACTGTTGAAACAATAATCCCAGAAACGGATGTTGCTATTGAACTTGGCGGAGAAGATGCAAAAATCACTTTTTTTGATGGTGCTTTAGAGCAACGAATGAATGGTAGTTGTGCAGGTGGGACAGGCGCCTTCATCGATCAAATGGCTGTTTTACTTAAAACGGATGCCAATGGAGTGAATGAATTGGCGAAGAATTATCAAACTATTTATCCGATTGCTTCCCGCTGTGGGGTTTTTGCTAAAACGGATGTTCAACCTTTAATCAATGAAGGAGCAGCGAAAGAAGATATCGCGGCGAGTATTTTTCAAGCGGTAGTTAATCAAACAATCGCCGGGTTAGCTGCTGGTCGCAAAATTAAAGGTAAAGTAGCGTTTTTAGGGGGACCTTTATTTTTCATGTCAGAATTGAGAAAACGGTTTATTGAAACCTTAGCAATTCAGCCAGAAGATGTTATTTTTCCAGAACAACCGCAACTGTTTGTAGCAATGGGTGCAGCACTTTATTCAGAAGATGCAGCCGAATGTACATTGGAAGAATTAATTCAGCGCTTAGTGAACAGCCAGGCTACTGATTTACAGCCGAGCGACACGTTACCACCGTTATTTAACAGCGCAGAAGATTTGGCAGATTTTCGAGAAAGACACGCGCAAGCTCAAGCAACGGAGAAACCTTTATCTCAACATACTGGCGTGACCTTTTTAGGGATTGATGCAGGCTCTACAACGACAAAAGTCACATTGATTGATGAAGATGGTCATTTGTTGTTTTCTTTTTATGGTAATAACCAAGGGCAACCTTTAGAAACCACCATGACAGTACTGAAATCACTTTATCAACAACTGCCTGAAGAAGTTTTTATCGGAAAAGCGGCTGTTACAGGATATGGAGAACAGCTAATAAAAAATGCGTTAAAAGTCGATATTGGTGAAGTTGAAACGATGGCCCATTACAAAGCAGCCAACCATTTTCAGCCAGGTGTGGATTTTATTTTGGATATCGGAGGACAAGATATGAAAGCGATGACCATTAAAAATGGCGTGCTTTCCTCCATTCAATTAAATGAAGCTTGTTCTTCTGGGTGCGGTTCTTTTATCGAAACCTTTGCGCAATCTTTAAAATATAATGTGAAGGATTTTGCTTTGGCCGCTTTAGAATCGCAAGCGCCTGTTGATTTAGGTTCTCGGTGTACTGTTTTTATGAACTCAAAAGTGAAACAGGTTCAAAAAGAAGGGGCCTCTGTCGGCGATATTTCTGCTGGACTATCTTATTCAGTCATCAAAAATGCCATTTATAAAGTCATTAAGGTTCGCCGACCTGAAGAGTTGGGAGAAAAGATTGTCTGCCAGGGAGGAACATTTTACAATGAAGCGGTCTTGAGAGCTTTTGAAAAAATTAGCGGTCGTGAAGTGGTTCGTCCATCTATTGCTGGTTTGATGGGGGCCTATGGCGCAGCGCTGATTGCTTTGGACGCTTATGAAATTGGGGAAGAAACCACGCTTCTTTCTTTAGAAGAGTTAGCGGCATTTACCTCTGAAAAGGAATTTACTCATTGCGGCTTGTGTGAAAACAATTGTCAATTAACGGTCACAGTGTTTTCAGATGGGCGCCAATTTATTACGGGAAATCGCTGTGAACGTGGTGCACGAATTAAAATTAAACGAGAAGAACGCAAAGTGAATTTGGTTGATTATAAGTACCGCAAGTTATTTAAGTACCGACCTTTGCGGGAAAATAAAGCGTTTCGTGGGCGCTTGGGTATCCCTAGAGTCCTAAACATGTATGAAAATTATCCTTTGTGGCATACATTTTTTACTGACTTGGGCTTTCGGGTCGAATTATCGCCACGTTCTAATAAGCAAATCTATGAACAAGGCCTTGAAACGATTCCCAGTGATACGGTTTGTTACCCAGCGAAAATGGCGCATGGACATATTCAAGCATTAATTGATGCGCAAGTGCCAATTATCTTTTATCCTGGTGTCGTTTTTGAACAGCAAGAAACAGTGGAAGCGGATAATCATTTTAATTGTCCAATTGTGCAAAGCTACCCAGATGTCATTCGAAATAATGTGGATGCCATCAGAGAGGGCCAAGTAGATTATCGAAATCCCTATCTTAATTTAGCGAATGAAGCAGCAGTTGCCAAAGTTTTAGCTGAAAATTTTGCTGATTTAGGGATTTCCTTAGAAGAAATTCAAACAGCGCTGCATCATGCTTATCAAGAATTAGCAGCTTTTAAAAAAGAAATTCAAGAAAAAGGCGAAGAAACGTTAGCCATGTTAACTGAAAAAGGCCAGAGAGGGATTGTCTTATCGGGGCGACCGTATCACTTGGATCCAGAGATTAATCACGGCATTGCCGAAGTCATTACACAGGAAGGATTCCATGTCTTGACAGAAGACAGTATCTCGCATCTTGGAGACGTGCAGAATTTACGTGTGGTGAATCAATGGGTCTATCATTCTCGCTTATATGCGGCGGCTAAAGTAGTGGCTAAGACGAAAAATTTAGAACTTGTCCAACTGAATTCCTTTGGTTGCGGCTTAGATGCTGTGACAACCGATCAAGTAGAAGAAATCATGGATCGGTCTGGCAAAATTTATACAGTCCTCAAAATCGATGAAGGTGCGAATTTGGGCGCAATTCGTATTCGGTTGCGCTCCTTGAAAGCGGCTGTCAATGAGCGGGAGAAGCAACAGTTTGTTCCGCATATGCAAATGGAAGAGCCGGAGAAAATTGTGTTTACAAAACAAATGAAAAAAACACATACTTTACTGTTACCAATGCTTAGCCCGATTCATCAATCTGGATTAGTCGATGTAGCATTACAAGCTTCTGGCTATCATGTCGTCTGTTTGCCTGCGCAAGACAAAGAAGCTGTGAATGTCGGGTTAAAATATGTCAATAATGATGCGTGTTACCCAGCAATTATTTCCATCGGACAACTAGTTGAAGCTTTGGAAAGTGGTCAATATGATTTGGATAATGTCAGTGTCTTAATGACGCAAACAGGGGGCGGTTGTCGCGCAACGAATTACATTCCATTATTACGAAAAGCCTTAAATGATGCTGGTTTTTCTCAAGTTCCTGTAGTTTCAGTTTCGATGGGCAATAAAGGAGTCGAATCCAATCCAGGATTTAAATTTACGTTGCCAATGATCAAGCGCTTAGTAGTTGCCTTTTTATATGGTGACTTATTCGAACGAGTAGTTTATCGAACAAGACCTTATGAAACAGAAAAAGGAATGGTGGATCAACTGCACCAAGATTGGCTAAAAAGAGTGGAAGCCAATGTCCGGAATGGTTCGCTGACACAATTTAATCACTTCATGAAAAAAATTATTCGGACGTTTGATGAAATTCCTTTACAAGAGATAAAAAAACCAAAAGTCGGTGTGGTCGGGGAAATTTTAGTGAAATATTCGCCGACAGCGAATAATGATATTGTGCGTTTGCTAGAAGAAGAAGGTGCTGAAGCAGTTGTGCCAGATATTGTTGGCTTTATGAACTATTCTTTGTACAATCAAATTTGGAAATACGAAAATATGGGCATGTCAAAACAAAGCAAACGTTTAGCAGAATTTGCGATAAAAATCATTGAATTGGTAGAAAAACCAATGGATAAGGCATTGAGAAAATCGGTCCGTTTTGATGGTATTCATTCCATTTATGATATGGCAGCAGATGCAAGTAAAATTTTATCAATTGGTAATCATACAGGTGAAGGTTGGTTTTTAACAGCTGAAATGATTGAGCTCTTAAAACATGAGGTGAATAACATCGTTTGTATGCAGCCGTTTGGGTGTTTACCAAACCATATTGTTGGAAAAGGGGTCGTGAAAGAGCTACGACGTCAATATCCGCAAGCAAACATTGCGGCGGTGGATTATGATCCAGGGGTATCTTTGGTTAATCAGTTGAACCGAATCCGTTTGATGATGGCCACAGCGAACAAGTTGTTGAAAGAAGAAAATGTAAAAAGATAATAACTAATAGCAATTCGTTTAAAAACATTTGACTTGGTCACTTTTTACTGACTAAGCCAAATGTTTTTGTTATAAAAGAAAGTATGCAACTAGACCAACTTTGATAAAAATTTCAATTTCTCTTTTATTTATCATTTTTTGGTTGTTTACACGGTCTATACCAGTTATAATAGAAGAGGAGATGAACGAAGAGGAGGAAGCGTAAATGGTTCAAAATATACCAATTTATATTCAAATTCACGATAAAATCAAAGAAGATATTGAAAAAGGTGTCTGGAGTATCGGGGATCGTTTGCCCTCTGAGCGAGAATTAGCCTTGAAATTTGATGTTAGTCGAATGACCTTACGCCAAGCCATCCAGACTTTAGCAGACGAAGGGATTTTAGAACGAAAAATTGGTTCAGGAACGTATGTAGCACGTAAGAAAGTTCAAGAAACAATGACAGGTACCACTAGTTTTACAGAAATTACCTTGTCTCAAAATCGCGTTCCTTCTAGTCGGACGGTGTCTTATTTTGTAGCGAAACCTAGTTCTAGTGAGATGGAAAAATTACAACTAGGTCCAGAAGATTCAATTTTACGAATGGAAAGAATTCGTTTTGCGGATGACATTCCGATTTGTTTTGAGGTGGCGAGCATTCCTTATTCATTGGTCTCGCAATATGGCAAATCTGAAATCACGAACTCTTTTTATAAAACACTTGAAGCCAAATCTGGCCACAAAATTGGCCATTCTAACCAAACAATCTCTGCTGTTCAAGCATCGGAGCAGATCGCAGAATATTTAGAGATTAAACGAGGCGATGCGATTCTGCGTGTGCGTCAAGTATCCTATTTTGAAAACGGACTACCTTTTGAATATGTTCGTACGCAGTATGCAGGAAGTCGATTTGAGTTTTATTTAGAGAAGTAGAGAAATGATAAGTATGGAAAAATGCCAAGAAATAGGCTGAGGTAAGATATTTTAACCTCCAAAAGTTGTATCTGAAAAATACAATTTTTGGAGGTTATTTTTTATGAACTTATCAGGTAGAATTCAAATTAAAATTAGTGAAAGCATCTCAATTCAAATAAATATTGAATAGAGTAGCAAGTCTGAATACCAGAAAAGTGAGATGGTTTGTCCCGCTATAAATATTGTTAAAAATAAACTTATAATAGCTGCTAGTTTATTTGCTTTTATTCTTTTTTTGGCTGTAGTTCATTTTTGTCCATTTTTTACATTTCTTTTTTAAACTGATAAACCGACATAAGTAATCTGGATAAAAATATCAAAAATTCAGGTTACTGACAAACATTTAATTAGCATCTAAAAAATAATCATGTAAATTAAATGAGCAACGAAAACATCTGTTAGGGTGCTATCAATTTTTTAAAATCTACATATGATTAAAACTTGATGCTATAATGTTACTAGTAAGGTTAATGTATACCATAGCAGTACTTGAGAAAAGTAGAAGTGTTTCTGATGTTAGATATGTGGGCTGTGTGTTGACTGATTTTCCTTTGAAGTTGAATAATAAGTTCGTGAATAATCGGAAATACTATATTTTTTCTGGTGAACAGATGGATTAGTGAAGATTGATACTGAACAGTCAATTGTTTTAAAAAAAGTGATTTTCAAATGGTAATAAAAGTATATTTAAAGGAACTCGAATTTTCAGAAAGTAGCTTCAAACTTAGTTTGAAAGAATAGCTTTCGGCTATAAAAAAGTTAAAAGGAGCCTGCCATGTTACAGAAATATATAGAAATTTTAACAAGAGACGAGGCCATCTTTCATAAAAAGCCAGATGGAACAGAAGTAAATTATTTTCTATTTCCAGAGTTTGAAATACATATAAATAGCTTGCCAGGAAAAACTGTGCAAGGTTGGCATAAGCATCACGAAATCGAAGAAGTTTTACTTGTGCAGTCGGGAAAAGTGAAAATAGAAGAGGTAGAAAATCAGCAAATTGTTTCAAGAATTTGTGCAGAAGGAGAACTTATTCGGATGCATAATAGTCTTCATCGGATTAGTAATCCTGATACGTTATCTGCATCATTTACAGTATTTCGTTTTGTTCCACAAGGGCAAAACCAACAGGAATGCATAAAAAATGATAAAGAGGAGTTCTCTGATGCGACAGTACAACGGCTTCTAAAAAATAAATGATTCGTTGTGATCGTTATTTTTAAACTTTTCTTTTCCCCTTCCTAGAAAACACAAAACCGTGGTACAATAACTTACGTAATAGACACACCTACTCCGAATGTCAAAAAAGGGCAGAAAAGTAGACAAGAAATTGTTTAAGGAGTAAAGTAAACTTACTTAAAATTTTGGGGGAAATAAAATGTATGATGTAATTATCATTGGTGCCGGTCCTGCTGGGATGACGGCAGCACTTTATGCATCACGGTCCAATCTTTCTGTATTGATGATTGAACGCGGTGCGCCTGGTGGGCAAATGAACAACACTGCTGAGGTAGAGAATTACCCAGGCTTTGATTCTATTATGGGTCCAGAATTGGCCTATAAAATGTATGAAAATGTAGAAAAATTTGGTACGGAAAATGCGTATGGCATTGTGATGGGCATCGAAGACCACGGATCCTATAAAGAAGTGATTTGTGATGACAAATCTTATGAAGCTAAAGCGGTAATTATTGCAACAGGCTGTGAACACCGAAAATTGGGTGTAAAAGGCGAAGAAGAATTTGCTGGCCGTGGTGTTTCTTATTGTGCCGTTTGTGACGGTGCCTTCTTTAAAAATAAACGCTTAGTAGTTGTTGGTGGCGGCGATTCTGCAGTTGAAGAAGCAATCTATTTAACACAATTTGCTTCTGAAGTAGTGATTGTTCACCGTCGTGATGAATTGCGTGCGCAAAAAATCATTCAAGATCGTGCCTTTGCAAATGAAAAGATTTCCTTTGTTTGGGATACAGTTGTCGAAGAAATTGTTGGCAATGAAATGGTTGTGACAGGTGTGAAAGCACGGAATGTCAAAACAGATGAAGTTTCTGAAATTGAAGCAAACGGCGTGTTCATTTACGTGGGGCTAGATCCATTAACAGAACCATTTAAGAAAGCTGGTATTACGAATGAGGCTGGTTGGATTGAAACAGACCAAGAAATGAGAACAAAAATTCCTGGTGTTTATGCCATTGGTGATGTCCGTGAAAAAACATTGCGTCAAATCACGACAGCGGTCGGTGAAGGCGGTATTGCTGGACAACAAGTATTTAACTATATTGAAGAATTAAAATAAAAAAATGCTTTTGCCTTTAATAATAAGGGCAAAAGCATTTTTTTAATAGGTTCCTTTAATGACAAAATAAGAGCCGCGAATGGTTCCAGCTAATTTTGATTTTTGACGAGCAAATTTGAATTTTCCTTCAAATTCTGCAGGGATTGCCATACCATCTGAAAGTTTAAACCCAACGGCGCGTTTGCCTTCCTCAGCTAATGTGTACATCACGTTAACTGCTAAGCCGTTTTCATAAAATACATAGGCCATTTTTATGCCATCTAAAGTGAAAGAAGAAATTTCAAGTGGCTTGTAAGGGAAATGTAACGCTCGTTCCAATAAAATTTTTTCAATCCAGGCCAATGTTTCTGGAGCTTCAGAGGCAGGGACGGTCGTAAAGCGATGTTTGTATTTATTCCAAAAATAGCGAGCTTCATTCGCTCTTAGTCCAGCAAGGGCAAGTGCCACTGGTGAACTTTCTAAACCAATAGTGGCTACTTCTTTAAAATCAACTGTATAAACCATGAATTGATACTCCCATCTTTTCTTTTAAACTAAGTATAACGGTAGCAGGGGTAACGAACAATTATTATTACTTAAAAGAATGAAATTGGGACAGAACGATCGGCTTCGGAAAATGTTAAGGTTTCCGAATGCGTAGGTTCTGTCCCAAAGAGTATTTTAAGATTTGGTTATTTCGTGATAAGTTATACGCTTGTGCTTATTTATTGGCATCTAAGGTAACTTTTTCATCTGCCGTAGTTGTTTTAACATCTACTGTATAAACAAGTTTATTGTTATTTTTGGTTAACTTCCAAGTCAAAATACGTGGAGAAAGTCCTCCAACTTCTTTTTTTGCTTTGGCTAAAACGTCGTTAACAGCGCCTAATTCTTTGACTTCAGCAGCTGAAAAGGCTGTCTCGTTTTCGCCAAGTTGATTTGCTTTAGTATTTTTGGTGACTTTTCCTGTTTCAGGATTCACGTAAAGTGTTTCTGTATCGTTGGTAAAGATATAGCTGTAGTCACTTGCTGGTTCTGTATCAAATTGGACATTTACTAATGGTTTGCTGTTGCCAGCTTCTTTTTCGTAGATTTCAGCAGCTTGCTGCAAACTAACTTTGTACTTAGTATCTGTGACAGCATCTTTTCCTATGCCACAACTAGCTAAAATAAAAATAGCTCCTAAAAGTGAAAAAAATAGTAAAAATGGTTTTTTTAACATGAAATTACCTCGTTTCTTTTTATTAAGCATTCACAATCATTTAGTATACGGTGGTTTTATAAAAATTACAAACAAAAAATAATCCTTTAAGAGAAATTAAAGGATTATTTTTTGTTATTTATTCTGCACGTAAAGCAACTGCCGCATCTTTTTTCGCTGCCATTCGGGCAGGAATATGGCCACCAATCATGGTTAAGATTGTGCTAATTACAATCAAAATAATCCCGTGAATTGGATTTAAGGTGGCAACATTTTCTAAATCAGTCAGGTTATAGAGCACTGCATTGATCGGAAATGTTGCGAGAAAGGCAATCACAACACCAAGAATACCAGAGGCAACGCCTAAAATAGCAGTTTCGGCATCGAACACCCGGGTAATATCTTTTTTACGAGCTCCTAACGCTTTCAGGATACCGATTTCTTTGGTCCGCTCAATGACAGAAGTATAGGTGATAATCCCAATCATAATCATACTTGTAACAAGGGAAATCCCAGCAAATGCAATCAGCACATAGGTGATGGCATCCATTAAACCACCTGTTAAGCGGGTCATTGTTCCAGCTAAATCAGAATAGATGATTTGGTCTTTTTTATCTTTTCCTTTGTTATAAGCATCTAAATAATCAAGAATTTTATCTTTTGATTTGAAGTCGTTTGGATAAATCATAATACTTGAAGGGATTTCGTTCGCTCCTAAATAAGACAATAGGTTTTCTTTCGCGGAAGCATCTAATGTTTCGTTAGTCATAACGTTAGTGTTGCTGGCTTCTTGCGCTTTAACAATATCAGAGTTTTTGTTTTTGGCAATCATATTAGTTGAAAGTGCATCGCTATAAGCAATTCCAGGTGCTAATAGATTCATTGTTGAAGAATCTTTAATTCGCAAAATCCCTGAAATTGTTAATTCAGTATTTTCTGGGTTATCGTAAACAGCTTGCAAATCTTGGTTAGGAATGAAGTTGCCTGTCGGTAATTTGGTGTAAAATGCATTATTATTGGCTAACTTCATTTTTGTGCCGACAATGTCTGAAAAGGCAATCTTTTGATTATCTTTCACGTCAAAGCCAAGATTTTTTAAGGCATTAATATTGGTGGTATTGTTACTATCGACGATTAAAACGACATCGGTTTCTTTTTCTGGATAATTTCCTTCAAGCAACGAGTAATTGTCTTTTAAGAAATTGTTTTTTCCATTTTCTAGTTGTTTAGGAAAAGCAGAAACGCCGACGCCAGTTTGGGCAGCCATCATAGAAGCCATCGCGTTTGATTGGCCGTCGGGTGCATCGTTTGAAAATTTGACAGCTTGTGCTTTCCCGTTGATTTCTCTTAATAAGTTCATATTGACTAGACGAGTATAGCCGATATTATTACTTAATTCAGGATCAATGTGATTGACATAGTCAATAAACTTTTGATCAATTAAATTCGTGTGTTGCGCACGGTCTGCATCGCTAATTTTAGCAGTCACTTCTTTTTCTTTCGGGAAGGTGCCTTTTTTGTCCTGATTATTGAAACTTTCTGGATCTTGATCGGTCGCTATTTTAGAAATGGTAATCGGAAATTGCGCTAACGTTTCCGACTGAGTTTTATCAATTTGTTTCTGGAATCCTGTTGAAAGAGAAAGGACAATCGCGATACTGATAATTCCGATACTTGAAGCAAAGGCGGTTAAAAAAGTTCGCCCTTTTTTAGTGCGGATATTATTAAAAGATAAACGCAGCGCAGTCGTGAATTTCATTTTGGTGCGTTTCAATTCGAAAGGTTCTTTTTTTTCATGTTCAATATGAGGACGCGAGTCATGACGAATTTGGCCATCTGAAAATTCAATAATTCGATCAGCGTATTCGTGAGCTAATTCAGGATTGTGGGTCACCATAATAACTAATTTTTCTTTCGAAAGTTCTTGGATAAGTGCCATAATTTGCAGACTGGTTTCTGAATCCAATGCACCAGTTGGTTCATCACAAAGTAAAATATCGGGATCATTAGCTAAAGCGCGAGCAATGGCAACCCGTTGCATTTGACCGCCAGATAATTGGGAAGGTTTTTTATGGATATGGTCCTTCAAACCGACACGGATGAGTGCATCTTCGGCTTTTTGGCGTCTTTCTGCTTTTGAAATACCACTCAGTGTCATACCAAGCTCGACATTATCCAAAATCCCTTGATGACTAATTAAGTTGTAACTTTGAAAAATAAAACCAATTGAGTTATTCCGATAAGCATCCCAGTCGGCTTCTTTAAAATTTTTTGTTGATTTGCCGTTAATGATTAAGTCACCAGAATCGTAATTGTCCAATCCGCCAATCACATTCAACATCGTCGTTTTACCAGAGCCGCTGGGACCCAGAATGGCTACAAATTCTTGTTTTCGAAAAGCGACAGAGACGCCATCTAAAGCTTTAGTGGTCGTTCCGCCGACAGTATAATATTTTTTTATCTCTTTGAGTTCTAGCATATTTTTCGCATCCTTCTTCCAATTTATCAACAACACAACCTTAAGTTAGTGTATAACGTAACATAATAGTTAACAAAAATCAATCATTACCATTTGATAATCAAGTGAATTTAGTATACACTAGGTGGGAAACGAGGGAGAACATATGGATAAAGAGAAGCATTCATCAAATTTAGATATTAGTGTCTTTACTGAAATTTTTTCATATATGAGCCAATTGCTTTTTAAAGACCTAGACTTGGAGGATCTAAAATTAACCAAGTTAGACATGTTAATTTTATTAATTGTGGCAACAAATGAAGGAATTAGTATGACGGAGTTAGCCAACCAAGTAGGAACGTCGAAAGTTCAAGTGAGTCGCTCTATTGCGGGGTTAGAAGAACGAGTAATTGTTCAACGTCGCCATAATCAAGAAAATCGCCGCGTGGTTAATGTTTATACGACAAAAGAAGGCGAGAAGCTCTTTAAGCAAAAAGAAAATCAAGTAAAACAGCAACTATCTGAAACGCTTAGTGTTCTTTCCTTAGAGGATTATCAAGAGGTCAATCAACACTTTTTGGCGGTCATGAAAATTTTGTCTAATTATCAAGCGCTACGAAGAAAAACGTGTAAGGAAAACAACGCCAAAAAATAAAAAACATCGTTTGGCTATAAACCAAACGATGTTTTTTCTAGCCTTTGACAGAGCCAGAAGTCACGCCTTCTACATAGAAACGTTGCATTAATATAAATAAAATAGTAATTGGAATGGCAATTAGCACACATCCGGCTGTAAAAGCCATGAATAGTGAATTGGCTGTTGATTTGGTCATCATCGAAAAGAGACCAATCGCAACGGTGTAATTTTCAACTTTATCACCCATAATAACTTTTGCGAAAATAAAATCCATCCAAGGGCCCATGAAGGCGGTTAAAGAAGTATAGACAATAATTGGTTTCGACAATGGCAACGTAATTTTTGTGAAAATTTGCCACTTGTTGGCACCGTCAATCATAGCCGATTCGTCTAAAGCCATCGGAATGGTATCGAAGAAACCTTTGGCGATGTAAAAACCTAGCGCCGAGCCTGCAGAGTAAACCAGAATTAAAGCGAATAAACTTTCAGTTAAATTTAAGGCTTTTAAAATATAGTAAACGGCAATCATGCTCATAAAACCAGGGAACATATTTAAAACGAGCGCCACTTTTAAAAATGGTTTTCTTAAGCGGAAACGTAACCGTGACAGCGCATAAGCCATTGCGATTGTAATAAAAGTTGATAACAGACAGCTTGCGATGGAGACGAACAAGGTGTTCAAAAACCAACGGACAAAGGGGAAGTTGCCAGTCTGATTTGTTAATAATACTTTATAATTTTCTAAAGTGAATGTTTTGGGAATGATATAGGGAACAAATGCACCGCCTTCGCCACGAAAACTTGTTAAGATAATCCACACAATGGGGAACATCCAAAAAACTGCTAAAATGGTTAGAATGATGTAAACGCTGGTAAGTGCAGTGCGTTGTTTTTTCTGGTAACTTTTTGCTTTAGCCATAAGTTACGCCTCCTTAAATGAATTCGTCCGTGTATAGGCAATTAAACTGAAGACTGCGGAGAGAATGAAGATTAAAATACCAATCACAGAGGCTAAATTGTAATCCATTGTATCGACAGTCAATTTGTATAGCCAGGTAACTAAAAGGTCAGTTGAGCCTGCACCGTAGAAGTTAGAATTGGCTGGACCACCGCCTGTTAATAGATAAATGACATTGAAGTTATTGATGTTGCCAATAAACTGTTGAATCAGCGCCGGGGTCATCACAAATAGAATTTGTGGAAATGTAATACTTTTAAAAATTTGCCATTTATTGGCACCGTCAATTCTAGCTGCTTCGATTTGATCTTCAGGAAGATTTTGGATAATCCCTGTAGAGATTAACATCGTAGCAGGAATACCAATCCACATATTGACAACAATAATGGTTAATTTTGCCCAATTCGGATCTGTTAAGAAGGGGATAGAAGAATCGATTAAGCCCCAGTTTAACAACAGAGCATTGATAGGTCCTGAACCATTTAAGAGGTTTCGCATAATTAAAAGTGAAACAAACGGAGGTACGGCCATCGTGATAACAAAAATAGTCCGCCAAAATGCTTTATATTTTAAGCCTTTTGTATTGATAAGCAAGGCTAAAATGATTCCAAAAAAGAAACAAGTTGCGGTTGCAAAAACAGCCCAAATCAAGGTCCAGCCAAGTACTGGAAAGAACGTTGAAGCCATATCGCCTGTGATTACATTACCTAGATTTGCCAATCCAACCCAAGTAAAAAGGTTTTTCGGTGGCAAATGATTATGGTCGTAGTTGGTAAAGGCAATTGAAATCATATATAACAACGGCAAGATGGTAAAGAAAAGAACGCCTAGTAAGGGAATCGTCATTAAAGTTGCATGGAAACGTTCGTTTAACAAGCTACGTAAATCATCCATAGTTGTTGGAATTTTTTTGCCGGCTGTCTTTAATTCATATAGGTGACGGGCGCTTTTTAAATTGATTACATATAAAATGATTAGCGATAAACAGACTAAAATTGCTGCAATTCCGAATAATAATAAGAGCATTGAATTATCGCCTTCTTTTAGAACTTCAATCCCTAAAGAATCATCATATACTAATCCTTGCTGTTGGGTCCCTAGTGTTCCTAGCATCATTAATGCGTGGAAACCATTACGGATTAACCAATAGATAAAGCCAATTTCAGCTGTTAAAAAGATGATTCCCTTTAACCACTGCTTGTTGGCAAAGTTTGCAGCACCCATAACTAAAAAAGATAGTTTTGTAGCGAAGTCGCCTTTTTTAAAGACCTCTCGAAATGACGTCTGGGCTTTCTTTTTCTTGAACATCTTCGTTCACTCACTTTCTACTTAAATAAAAAAGATAGAGGAAATGGGACAGCAGATTGAAGCTCGTCCCATTTCTTTACTCTTTTTATTCTTTTGCTTCTTTTGATGTGTCTTGGACTAATTTATCTAATTTTGCTTGATAATCCGCAGGTTTGATATTGCCTTTGTACGTATCATTGATCACTGCATCCATCGCAGGCCAGAATGAAACGATTTCTGGGATTTTTGGCATTACCACAGAGTGGGTTGGTTGTGCCATTTCTAAGATAGCTTTTGCAACAGTATCTTGTGTAATTTCTTCGTTTGTTTGTAATTTTTTGTTTGAAGGGACAAAGCCGATTTCTTTAAAGTAAGTCATTTGTGCTTTTTCGCTGGTTAAATAGTTTGCTAATGTCATTGCGGCCAATGGTGCTTGTGTTTGTTGGTTGACAGCAAAACTACGAACGCCCAAGAAAGCTTTCATTTGTTTTTCTCCATTGCCAAAATCAATGGTTGGGTAGGCAGCGGCCCCCATTTTGTCGCCAAGAGCTTTTTCTACATCGTTTTTAGACCAAGGGCCAGAAAGGAAGGCATCCGTTTTGCCAGAACCTAGATTAGACAATGCTTCTGTATTTGATTGGATCACACCAAGATTATTTTTTTGATCGGCAATCCATTGTAATACTTCTATACCTTGTTGGTTGTTAAAGTTGGTACCTTTTGGATCTTCGCCATTTTCACCATATAAGTAATCGCCGTTACTCATAAATAGAGGACCGAAGATATAATTTGCGCCATCTTCGCCAAAATTGGTACCGATTTTGCCTTTTTCAGTTAAAGACTTCCAAGTTTTGATTTCCTCTGGAGAATACGTATCTTTGTTATAATAAAGAACTTGTGACTCTACGGCATAAGGGTAGGCATAGACTTTGTCTTTCCAAGTGACTCCTTCGACTGCCGAGTCGATATTGTTTTCTTTGACTTCTTTTTCATATTTTGTGTTAGGGTAAATCAGACCAGCTTCTGCCATTTGACCAATTTGATCATGCGGCATCATGAAAACATCTGCGGCAGCTTTAGGATCTTTTGCAATGTCTTTTTTAGCATCTGCCGAATTTCCAGCAGTTAAGTTAACTTTAATATCGGGGTTTTCTTTTTCAAAATCGGCGACAACTTTTTTAAAGACGCCCATATATTCAGTATCAACCCATAATTTTACGTCACCAGCTGCTTTATTTGCTGAACCGCTTTCATTTTCAGCTTTCGTTTTTTCTGCGCCACCACAGGCAGTAAGTAAAACCGCAGAAGCACTTAAAAGGATACCGCCCATTAAAATCTTTTTCCAATTCGCTTTCATTTTTGAACCCTCCAAAAATTATTTTTTACAAGTTTTATTATGCAACCGATTGCGGAAATAATCAAGTGTTTTTCATCGAGAAAGTTAAAAAAGTTTTTTTGTTATAAATAACATACTGTTTATTTAAAGTGGTGTATACCACTAATTGAGCATTTTAAATAAAAAAGTAAAAAAGGGTATACAAATGCAATCGTTTGCGCTAAAATGTGTTCGAGTATTAGAAAATACACGAAAAGCGACAATTAAAGGAGAGAATTAAATGAACACTGCTGCAATCTACCATCGTCCAGAAAGTGAATTTGCTTATCTTTATACAGAAGAAACAATGCATATTCGTTTGCGTACGGCAAAAGGCGACATTGCCTCTGTCCAATTAGTGCAAGGAGATCCTTATCTTTTAGGGAAAGAAAAGTGGTACCAACAGTCGTTAACCATGGAGAAGTTAGTATCTACGGAGTTATATGATTACTGGTTTATTGCATTAAGTGCAAAATTTAAACGCCTTTCATATGCTTTTACTTTAGTAGGGACGGATGGCTTGACGGTGTTTTATGGCGAACACGGCATTTATCCTTTAGAAGAAAAGTATTTAGCGATGGCGAATAATTATTTTCGGATGCCGTATTTTCATGAAATCGATCGTTTTAAAGCGCCTGAATGGGTAAAAGAAACGGTTTGGTATCAAATATTTCCAGAGCGTTTTGCAAATGGTGATCCCGCCAATGATCCTAAAGGGACGTTGCCGTGGGGATCTAAAAGACCAGATCGACAAGATTTTTTTGGTGGGGATTTGCAAGGGGTGCTAGATCATCTTGATTACATTGAAGATTTAGGTGTTAATGGCTTATATTTTTGCCCGATTTTTGAAGCGTTTTCTAATCACAAATATGATACGATTGATTATTTAAAAATTGACCCAGCTTTTGGTGATGGCGCTACCTTTAAGCGTTTAGTCGAAGAGTGTCATCGACGGGGCATCAAGATTATGTTGGACGCCGTTTTTAACCATATGGGGGACACTTCGCCTCAATGGCAAGATGTGTTAAAAAATGGCCAGGACTCAATTTATGCCGATTGGTTCCACGTAAATGAGTTTCCAGCTAGCTATGAAGAAAGTGCTGATTTTGAAGAAGCAAGCAACATTACCTATGATACTTTTGCATTCACTCCGCATATGCCTAAATTAAATACAGCAAATCCAGAAGTGCAAGCCTATCTTTTAGAAATTGCTCGTTATTGGATTGAGGAATATGATATTGACGCCTGGCGTTTAGATGTGGCAAACGAAGTGGATCATGCGTTCTGGAAAAAATTCCGGCAAACATGTGATGACGCAAAAGAAGATTTTTATATTTTAGGAGAAATTTGGCACTCGTCGCAAAGCTGGCTCCAAGGAGACGAATTTCATGCAGTGATGAATTATGCATACACAGATGCGATTATGGGCTACTTTGTCAAGCAAGAACTGTCCTTGGAAAAGATGCTTTCTGAAATGAACAACCAGTTAATGCTCTATCGACAACAAACGAATCAAATGCAGTTTAATGTTTTAGATTCCCACGATACACCACGCTTATTGCATGAAACGAAAGAGGATAAAGAGTTGATGCGCCAAGTATTAGCGTTTACGTATATTCAACCAGGCGTCCCTTGTCTTTACTATGGTGATGAAATTGGTATGACAGGTGATATGGATCCTGATTGTCGTCGTTGTATGGTTTGGGAGGAAAATCAGCAAGATTTGGATTTGAAGGAATTTGTAAAATCATTGATTGCCCTTCGCAAAAAGTATGCGGCTGTTTTTTCTGGTGGAACAATCGATTGGACAGGAACTTCTTTTGAAACGGGGTTGATTAGACTCGCTTGTCGTTTGGAGGAACAGACGATTTATGGGATTTTTAATACTGGCCAAGAGACACAATTTGTCGATAGAACTGATCGAGAAGTTTTGCTAAGTTCTTCTATCGAAATTGCTTCAGAACAGATAATGGTTTTACCAAAAGGTTTTCTTTTATATCAAGCATAATAATTAAGCAAAGGAATGTGAAGAAGAATGGAAAAACATTGGTGGCAAGAAGTCGTGGTTTATCAGATTTATCCTCGCAGTTTTAAGGATAGCAATGGAGATGGCATTGGAGATTTACCAGGAATTATTGAAAAATTGGATTATTTGGAAACGTTAGGCATTGGGGCTATTTGGTTATCACCAGTTTATCAATCACCCAATGATGACAATGGTTATGACATTTCTGATTATGAAGCGATTATGACAGAGTTTGGGACGATGGCGGATATGGATCGTCTAATTGAGGAAGCGAAAAAGCGAAAGATTGAAATTATTATGGATTTAGTGGTTAACCATACGTCAGATGAACATCGTTGGTTTATTGAAGCGAAAAAAAGCAAGGAGAACCCCTACCGAGACTATTATGTATGGGCTGATCCTGCTTCAGATGGCGGTGTGCCTAACCGATTGAAATCTGCCTTTTCGGGTTCGGCGTGGACGTTTGATGAAGCGAGTGGGCAATACTATTTGCATTTGTTTAGTAAAAAACAACCAGATTTAAATTGGGAAAACCAACAAATGCGTCAGTCGGTTTACGAGATGATGAATTTTTGGATTGATAAAGGAATTGGCGGTTTCCGTTTAGATGTAATTGACTTAGTGGGTAAAATTCCAGGAGAAGAGATCACCGCGAATGGACCTCATTTACATCGTTATTTACAAGAAATGAACGCCGCGACATTTGGCGGCAAAGAGCTGTTAACTGTAGGTGAAACATGGGGGGCCACACCTGAAATTGCAAAAATGTACTCTAGTCCAGAGCGTCATGAATTATCCATGATTTTTCAGTTTGAACATATGAGCTTGGATCAACAACCAGGTAAAGAAAAATGGGACCTTCAGCCAATGGAAGTTGCCAAGTTGAAACAGGTTTTTGCAAAATGGCAAACAGAATTAGGAAATGATGGCTGGAATTCTTTATTTTGGAATAACCATGATTTACCGAGAATGATTTCGCGTTGGGGAAATGATCAGGAACATTGGTTGGAAAGTAGTAAGTTATTCGCTATTTTACTGCACATGATGAAAGGCACACCTTATATTTATCAAGGGGAAGAAATTGGTATGACCAATACGCCGATTACAGATATTCGTGAAGCGCGGGACATCGAAACGATTAACATGTACCATGAGTATCTAGAAAAAGGATATTCTAAAGAAGAAATTTTGCTGAAAATTAATACTAAAGGTCGCGACAATGCACGCCGGCCTATGCAGTGGACCGCTGAAAAAAATGCGGGCTTTACGACTGGTACACCTTGGATTGATGTTAATTCCAATTATCAAACGATTAACGTCGCTGCTGCTTTGGCAGATAAAAATTCACTATTCTATACGTACCAAGAAATGATTCGTTTGAGAAAAGAACATCCTTTAATTGTTTGGGGCGACTTTGAATTGCTGGAAACAGTGGACGAAGTGATCAGTTTTTATCGTACCTATGGTGAGGAACGCTGGCTTGTTGTAACGAACTTTTCTGACAAAGTTCAGCCATTTTCTGCAGACGTTCATGTAGAACAAGTAATGATTGAAAATATGCCGACAGATGTCACTGCTTTAGCAGACTATTCGTTAGCGCCTTGGCAAGCATTTGTTGTGAAAGTGAGTCAATAAGATGGGCCAATGGTGGAAAAATGCTGTCGGTTATCAAATTTATCCTCGGAGTTTTAAAGATAGCAACGGGGATGGCATTGGTGATTTGCAGGGAATTATTGAGAAATTACCGTATTTAAAAGAACTAGGGGTCGATTTTTTATGGTTAAATCCGATTTACACTTCGCCGAACGTTGACAATGGTTATGATATTGCGGATTATCAAGGGATTCAGCCAGAATTTGGTACGATGGAAGATTTTCAAGAACTTTTGGACCAAGCGCATCAATTAGGTTTGAAGATTATTCTTGATTTAGTGGTCAATCATACAAGTGATCAACATCCGTGGTTTGTTGAAGCGAAAAAAAGTTTAGATAATCCGTATCGTGAGTATTATTTATGGGCCGATGCGACACCAGATCGTATGCCGAATGAATGGCAAAGCTTTTTTGGTGGCTCGACTTGGACGTATGACGCGGGTACAAAACAAGCATATTTTCATGTGTTTGCAAAAGAGCAACCTGATTTGAACTGGGAAAATCCTAAAGTTCGTGAAGAGATTTATGCGATGATTCGCTGGTGGTTAGATTTGGGAATTGATGGTTTCCGATTGGATGCGATTAGTCATATCCAAAAAGAACCTTGGGATTTTAAAATTACCACGAATCCGTGGGCTCCATTTATGAATGTAAAAGGCATTGAAGACTATATGCTGGATTTGAAAGCTATTTTTGCTGAGTATGACATCATGACAGTGGGGGAAGCTAGTGGCGTTTCAAGTAAAAAAGCGGTGGAATGGACCAATGATGCGGGCTATCTGAATATGATTTTTGAATTAGAGCACAATGTTCGAGAAGGAAAGCCAGGAGAAGAACGGTTAAATATTTTAGGCTATAAAAAAGTAATGGCTCGCTGGCAAAAGCATTTAGGGACAGAAGGCTGGAATGCATTATATGTAGAAAATCATGATAATCCCAGAATCAATTCAATTTTAGGCAATGAAACCTCTCATTCTGCTAAGGCGATTGGAACAATCGCCTTGCTCTTGCGAGGAACGCCGTTTATTTATCAAGGACAGGAAATCGGCATGGTTAATTATCCGTTTCAACAGATTGACGAGTTAGATGCTAAAGATTCTCATAACCATTATCGTTTGCTTATAGAAAGTGGCTACGATGCGAAACAAGCATTGAAAGAAGTGGCGCATTGGACGCGGGACCATTCGCGTACGCCTATGCAGTGGACGAGTCAAGAGGCAAGTTCATTCACCTCGGGGCATCCGTGGTTAGCAATTCATCCCAATTTCAAAGAAATAAATGTGGCTGACCAAGAAACGGATGCACAATCCGTGTTGAATTATTATAAAAAGTTAATTGCGCTGCGGAAAGAAAATCCAGTCTTTACAGATGGACAGTTTGAACTATTAGCGCCCAATCATCCGTCTGTTTTTGCTTTTTTAAGAAAAACAACTGAGGCAACAGCGTTAGTGATTGTCAATTTAAGTGGAGAAAAGTGCCAATTTGACTTGCCGAATAAATTACTAGGCAGAAAGTGGCAACAATTATTAGGGAATCAAGATTTTACGGTGAAGAAACGGATGCAGTTAGCACCTTATCAGGCAGGCGTATTCCAATAACTGATTTGTTCTATAACGAGTGCAAGAGGCTTACTTTTAAGTGGGGCTCTTGCACTCGTTTTTAGGAACTTCAACAACCGAGAGACTTCATAAATAATTGAATTTTTACAGAAATGCGTTATACTTACTTTGAGTAAGTTATTTAATTTTTTATGAAAGTAGGGGGAAATGATGCCGAAAACACGTGTAGAAGCATTTACAGATGCAGTGATTGCGATTATTTTAACGTTATTAATTTTAGAATTAAAAATTCCTGAAAAAGCAGATTGGTCTGCTCTGACTCAATCTGGACACAAAATCATTATTTATTTAATTAGTTTTGTTACTTTATTAATTTACTGGAACAATCATCATCATTTATTTCAAAGTGTCCGTAAAATTGATGGACGTGTCCTTTGGATGAATAATTTTCTAATTTTGACGTTGACGTTTTTCCCGTTTGTTACTGGTTGGGTAGGTGAACATCCGTTTTCTTGGCCGCCACAAGCTTTGTATGGCTTAGTAGTATTAGGAGCTGATGTTGCTTATTATCTAGTGGTGCGGGCATTGATTCAGGCAAATGGGCCCAAATCCGAAGTACAACGTTTGTTTGGCCATTATCCAAAATTAACGCTTTCGATTGTGTTGAATATTATTGCGTTGATTGTAGGCAAACTGGTAGCGCCAATCGCTGTCCTGATTATTGATACGATTGTTTTAGTCATGTGGTTTATTCCTGAGCGAAAAGCAGAAATAAAGGAAATTTTAAAGTAGTCATTTTTTATTTATAACAAAAAAGTCATAAATCTTTTGACAAGAATGTCAAACTCCTCTATTATAAGAAGTGGATAAAAACTGAATAATTGTTAGGTGAGGCTCCTATTTGGACAAATGCTGCTGCCGCGAAAGGATCGAGAGACCCTTAGTTGGTTGAACAGGAATAATCGTGAAGGTTATTCATAATGTAGCTGATACATGTTATCTACGCCCTATAGTGCTAAAGCTCAACGATAGAGAATCTTATTTAAAGATGGTATTTTGGGACGTACTCTATTGTTGAGTAGGTCCTTTTTTGTGTGTTTGGCAAAAAAGCAATTATTCACTGGAAGTATAAATAAGAAAAAGAAAGGATGACTGTCATGGAAGACCCTGGAAGTGAACAGAGAAACAAAATACAGTCACCAACGAAAGGAGAAGATTTTAGCACTCTTTTCGGCAGGTGACCACAACCTTGGAGGAAAAGAAAATGATGAACAAAAAAACAATGGATATGAGAAAAGCAACCAAAGATCAAGAATTACGTAAATTGGCGTTGCTTTCTGAACGGGAATTAATGATGGAATTACGGACATCTGAAAAAGGACTCTCGAATGAAGATGCCGAAAAAAGATTAGAGGAATTTGGACCAAACGAAGTTTCTGCACAAAAGCCAACCCCAGCAATTATTTTATTTTTAAGTGCATTCAAAGATCCGTTTGTCTATGTCTTAGCCTTATTGATGGTCGTTTCAACTTTAACGAAAGATTTCGAAGCCGCTATCGTGATGGGCGTGATGATTTTAGCCAGTGTCTTGATTGCTTTTATACAAGAATATCGTTCTCAAAAAGCAAGTTTGGATTTAAAAGAATTAATTGAAAACACCGCTGCAGTGACACGGGAAGGAATTACGAAAGAAATTCCAATGGACGAAATTGTTCCAGGAGACATTGTAACTTTAGCTACAGGAGACATGATTCCTGCAGATGCCGTGTTGATTTGGACCAAAGATTTATTCGTTAATCAATCGTCGCTAACAGGCGAATCCATGCCTGTCGAAAAATTTGTGGATGCAGGTGTGGATCGTCAACAAACAGAGGTTTCTGCATTAGATATGCAAGACCTAGTGTTTATGGGCACAGATGTCTTGAGTGGACAAGGAAAAGCGATTATTTTAAAAACTGGGCAACATACATTTTTTGGTGATATTGCTAAAAATGCTACAACACAACGAGGAAAAACTAGTTTTGACTTAGGCTTAGCAAAAGTCAGTAAGTTTTTATTACGAATGGTAATGATTTTGTTTCCAATCGTTTTCTTGATTAATGGTTTAACTAAAGGTGCTTGGGGCGAAGCGTTTTTCTTCGCGATTGCCGTTGCAGTTGGTTTGACACCAGAAATGTTGCCAATGATTGTTACGAGTAACTTAGCCAAGGGTGCATTATCCTTATCGAAACATAAAGTCATTGTTAAAGAATTAGCGGCTATCCAAAATTTGGGTGGTATGGATGTGCTCTGTACAGATAAGACTGGAACGATTACCGAAGATCGTGTAGTTTTGGTTCAACATTTGAATCCATTAGGTGATTTGAGTGACGAGGTTCTAAATTTAGCCTACTTAAATTCTTCTTATCAAACAGGTTGGAAAAATTTAATGGACATTGCCGTTATTAATTTTTATGAAGAGCATCAATGGAAAACGCCGTTTAAAAATGTCACTAAAATTGATGAAATTCCTTTTGATTTTTCCAGACGCCGCTTAACGGTTGTCGTGAATGCAGATGATCATCAATTGATGATTACGAAAGGCGCCGTGGAAGAAATGGAAGAAGTGTGCACGCATGCGCAAATTAATGGCGAAATTGTACCATTAAGCAGTGCTGTGCGAGAAGAACTACGCCGAGTAAATGTTCAAATGAACAAACAAGGGATGCGTGTGTTAGCGGTAGCTGTAAAAAAAGATGTCCATAAAGAAGCAGTTTATTCAGTTGAAGATGAAAAAGAGATGACATTGATTGGGTTTATGGGGTTTCTTGATCCAGCAAAAGAGTCAGCCGTCAGCGCTATCCGCTCCTTACATGAACATGGTGTCAACGTGAAAGTGCTAACGGGCGATAATGACATTGTCGCCAAAAAAGTCTGTAAAGATGTAGGCATTGAAGTTTCCCATGTGCTATTAGGCTCTCAAATTGAAGTAATGACAGATGAAGAGTTGCGGGCGCAAGTGGAAGAAACTAATTTATTTGCCAAATTAAATCCGATGCAAAAATCTAAAATTATTGAATTGCTACAAGCAAAAGGTCATACGGTTGGTTTTATGGGGGATGGCATTAACGATGCACCGGCATTACGAAAAGCTGATGTGGGCATTTCAGTAGATACTGCAGCTGATATTACTAAAGATGCTAGCTCGATTATTTTACTGGAAAAAAGTTTAAATGTACTGGAATCTGGTGTGATTGAAGGACGAAAAGTATTTAGCAATATGATGAAATATATTAAAATTACCATCAGTTCTAATTTTGGGAATGTCTTTTCAATTTTAGTAGCCAGTGCCTTTTTACCATTTCTACCAATGCTTTCCTTACAACTCTTGATTCAAAATTTGATTTATGATGTGGCTCAGTTGACAATTCCTTGGGATAATGTCGATGAAGAAGAGTTATTAAGCCCTGTTCGGTGGGAAACGAACGGACTAGCGAAATTTACAGTATGTATTGGCCCGGTAAGTAGTATTTTCGATATTCTAACGTATCTTGTCATGTGGTTTGTGTTTAGCGCCAATAGTTTGGCAACTCAACATTTATTCCAAACAGGTTGGTTTATGGTGGGACTTGTTAGTCAAACGTTAGTTGTTCATATGGTCCGGACGCGGAAAATACCATTTATTCAAAGTCGTGCGTCAATGCCTGTGATGCTAAGTAGTTTAGGCGCAATCTTACTCGGTTTCTTGATTGTAGCAACGCCCATAAGAGAGGTTTTTGACTTTGTGAAACTTCCGGCTAACTACTGGCCATGGTTCTTTGGAATCATCATTGCGTACATGTTAACTGTTGAAATAGCTAAACGTTTATATATTAAAATTACCAAGGAATGGATTTAGTAAAATCTACTGAAAGAGAAAAGAATTTGCTAAGCTGTATTACTCGTTTTGCGAAAATTTGGTGATTTTAAGCAATGAATGTTCGTGATAAAACCTAAGGTAAAGTATTTGGCAAAAAAACGAGCCAAAAAAAATAAAAATTAACGAAAAAAACTTTGTTCTCCAAAAAATAAAAAACCGCATGCTGAGTAGGTTACTCGGCTGACGGTTTTTATTTTTTGGTTTTTTCAAGATAATTTTCATGAAAACGCAAAGTTCGGAAATCAGATTACTAGCCAGCTCGGGTATGAGGGGGCTCGAATTAATAGAACTGTTATATAATATTTTCAAAATAGAATATAACAGTTGGGAGAAAAATAGTACAGAAGAAGTGTGGAACAGAAACCGTTTTCTTGTTTGTGAAAATTATCACTAAACCGCAAAAACATGCGGTTTTGCTCTTTTGTGAAAAAATGAAGAAATTAGAGTTTTTTTCTTGCGCTTTTTCGAATTTAGTGATAATTTGTTAAGTGTAGTCGATAAAAAGTAATACAGTTTCGCACTCTGTTTTACTTTTATCGAAATTAAAGAAACGTAATAGAGAGGATTGTGTGACAAAATGGCAAAGGCTAAGAAACAAAAACCTATTGACTTTAAAGAGCTAATGGCTAAAGTCGACGCTGATTTCCCAACTTTCCAAATCTTGGATCAAGATGGAAAAATTGTGAATGAAGATTTAGTACCTGATTTATCGGATGAGGAATTAGTTGAATTAATGACACGCATGGTTTGGTCTCGTGTGTTAGACCAACGTTCTACTGCATTAAACCGTCAAGGACGCTTAGGATTCTTCGCGCCAACAGCTGGACAAGAAGCAAGCCAATTGGCAAGCCAATTTGCAATGGAAAAAGAAGACTACTTACTACCAGGTTACCGTGATGTACCTCAATTAGTACAACATGGTTTACCACTAAGAGAAGCTTTCTTATGGTCTCGTGGTCACGTAGCAGGGAACTACTACGCGGAAGATTTAAATGCATTACCACCACAAATTATCATTGGTGCTCAATACATCCAAGCAGCTGGTGTTGCTTTAGGATTGAAAAAACGTGGAAAAGAAAATGTTGTCTTCACTTATACTGGTGACGGCGGTTCTTCACAAGGGGACTTCTATGAAGCAATTAACTTTGCTGGTGCTTACCAAGCAAACGGTGTCTTCATTATCCAAAACAATGGTTTTGCGATTTCTACACCTCGTGAAAAACAAACAGCGGCTAAAACTTTAGCTCAAAAAGCTGTTGCAGCAGGAATTCCTGGTATTCAAGTTGATGGTATGGATCCATTAGCAGTTTACGCAATTGCAAAAGAAGCACGTGATTGGTCAGCTGCAGGAAACGGTCCAGTTTTAATTGAAACATTAACCTATCGTTATGGTCCACATACTTTATCTGGAGACGATCCAACACGTTACCGTTCAAAAGAAATGGATGACGAATGGGTACAAAAAGATCCATTGACTCGTTTCCGTAAATATCTAACAGATAAAGGCTTATGGTCTGAAGCAAAAGAAGAAGAAATTATTGAAAAAACAAAAGAAGAAATCAAAGTAGCGATTGCAGAAGCGGATAAAGCGCCAAAACAAAAAGTTTCTGATTTCTTGAAAAATATGTTTGAAGTTCAACCTCAAACAATTAAAGAACAAATTGCATTTTATGAAGCGAAGGAGTCGAAATAAAAATGGCACAAAAAACTATGATCCAAGCAATTACAGATGCCTTAGCTCTTGAATTAGAGAAAGACGAAAATGTCTTAATCTTCGGTGAAGACGTTGGTAACAACGGTGGGGTTTTCCGTGCAACTGAAGGTTTACAAGAAAAATTTGGTGAAGACCGCGTCTTCGATACACCTTTAGCTGAATCTGGTATCGGTGGATTGGCTTTCGGTCTTGCCTTGCAAGGTTACCGTCCAGTTCCTGAAATCCAATTCTTTGGTTTCGTTTTTGAAGTATTTGACGAAATCGTTGGTCAAATGGCTCGTACGCGTTACCGTATGGGTGGAACTCGTAATATGCCAATTACTGTTCGTGCCCCATTTGGTGGTGGTGTTCATACACCAGAACTTCACTCAGATAACTTAGAAGGATTAATCGCACAATCACCAGGTGTTCGTGTTGTTATTCCATCAAACCCTTACGATGCAAAAGGACTATTAATTTCATCTATTCGTAGCAACGATCCAGTTGTCTACTTAGAGCACATGAAATTATACCGTTCATTCCGTGAGGAAGTGCCAGACGAAGCTTATGAAGTGCCTTTAGATAAAGCGGCTGTAACTCGTGAAGGAACAGACGTATCAATCATCACTTACGGCGCTATGGTTCGTGAAGCGATTAAAGCAGCTGATAGCTTAGCGAAAGACAATATTTCAGCAGAAATCATTGACTTACGTACAGTGGCTCCTTTAGATGTGGAAACAATTATTAACTCTGTTGAAAAAACTGGCCGTGTGGTTGTCGTTCAAGAAGCACAAAAACAAGCTGGTGTTGGTGCTATGGTTGTTTCTGAAATTTCTGAACGTGCCGTATTGTCATTAGAAGCACCAATCGGACGTGTATCTGCTCCAGATACAATCTTCCCATTCGGACAAGCAGAAAATATCTGGTTACCAAATGCGAAAGATATCGAAGCAAAAGCTAGAGAAATCGTCGAATTTTAATAGTTATTCGAAGTAGATAAACGAAGAATTAAACAGGTGGAATACGGCTATAGGCATGAAATGTTCAGCTACTATAGTCGTTTCCCCGCGTTTTGCTCCTAAGAAAATAGACAGATCCAACGAAGAAGGGAAGACTTAAAAAATGGCTTATCAGTTTAAATTACCGGATATCGGTGAAGGGATTGCCGAAGGCGAAATCGTTAAATGGTTTGTAAAACCTGGCGATACAATCAACGAAGACGATACGTTATTAGAAGTACAAAATGACAAATCAGTGGAAGAAATTCCATCACCAGTAACAGGTACTGTAAAAAATATCGTTGTACCAGAAGGAACAGTTGCAAACGTTGGTGACGTGTTAATCGAAATCGACGCACCTGGTCACGAAGATAACGATGCAGCACCAGCAGCTCCTGCACAAGAACAAACACCAGCACAACCTGCTGCTGTACCAACAACCGAAGCAGCTGGCGGATTTTTCCAATTCAAATTACCAGACATCGGTGAAGGAATTGCCGAAGGCGAAATCGTTAAATGGTTCGTTAAAGCTGGCGACACAATTAATGAAGATGATTCATTATTAGAAGTACAAAATGACAAATCAGTAGAAGAAATTCCATCACCAGTAACAGGTACTGTAAAAAATATCGTTGTACCAGAAGGAACAGTTGCAAACGTTGGTGACGTGTTAGTTGAAATTGACGCACCTGGTCATAATTCAGCAGCACCGGCAGCCGCAGCACCAGCTACTGACGCTCCTAAAGCGGAAGCATCAGCTCCAGCCGCTTCAACAGGCGTAGTTGCAGCCGCTGATCCAAACAAACGCGTTTTAGCAATGCCATCTGTTCGTCAGTATGCACGTGAAAAAGACGTTGATATTACACAAGTAACTGCAACTGGTAAAGGTGGCCGTGTCATTAAAGCGGATATTGATGCCTTTGTTTCTGGTGGCTCTCAAGCAGCACCAGCTACTGAAGCTGCCGCAACAGAAGCAGCACCTAAAGCGGAAGCAGCTGCACCTAAAGCAGCGCCAAAAGCCTTTACTTCTGATTTAGGCGAAATGGAAACACGTGAAAAAATGACACCAACACGTAAAGCAATTGCTAAAGCAATGGTTAACAGCAAACACACTGCTCCTCACGTAACATTACATGATGAAGTAGAAGTTTCTAAATTATGGGATCACCGTAAGAAATTTAAAGATGTTGCTGCTGCAAATGGTACAAAATTAACATTCTTACCATACGTTGTAAAAGCATTGACTTCAACTGTTCAAAAATTCCCAATCTTGAATGCATCAATCGATGACGCAGCACAAGAAATTGTTTACAAAAATTACTTTAACATTGGTATCGCTACTGATACAGATCATGGCTTATATGTACCAAATGTTAAAAATGCTAATACGAAGAGCATGTTTGCTATCGCTGATGAAATCAACGAAAAAGCAGCATTGGCTATCGAAGGTAAATTAACTGCACAAGATATGCGTGATGGTACAATCACAATTAGTAACATTGGTTCAGTCGGTGGCGGCTGGTTTACACCAGTAATCAACTACCCTGAAGTTGCTATTTTAGGCGTTGGTACAATTGCACAAGAACCAGTTGTTAATGCAGACGGCGAAATCGTTGTGGGACGCATGATGAAATTATCATTAAGCTTTGACCACCGTATCGTTGACGGCGCAACTGCTCAAAAAGCAATGAACAACATTAAACGCTTATTAGCTGATCCAGAATTACTATTAATGGAAGGATGATTAACAAATGGTAGTAGGAGATTTCGCCATTGAACTAGATACAGTCGTAATCGGAGCTGGTCCTGGAGGATACGTTGCCGCAATTCGTGCCGCAGAAATGGGTCAAAAAGTTGCGATTATCGAACGTGAATACATCGGAGGCGTTTGTTTAAACGTTGGATGTATTCCTTCAAAAGCTTTAATTGCTGCTGGACATCATTACCAAGAAGCACAAGATTCTTCAACTTTTGGTGTAACAGCTAAAGGAGTCGAATTAGACTTTGCAAAAACACAAGACTGGAAAGATAACACAGTTGTTAAATCATTAACAGGCGGCGTTGGCATGTTATTGAAAAAACACAAAGTAGAAATTATTGAAGGCGAAGCATTCTTCGTTGACGAAAATACATTGCGTGTTATTCACCCAGACTCAGCACAAACTTACTCATTCAATAATGCTATTGTAGCAACAGGTTCTCGTCCAATTGAAATCCCAGGATTCAAATTTGGCGGACGCGTGTTAGATTCTACAGGCGGTTTAAACTTAAAAGAAGTTCCTAAAAAATTCGTTATTATCGGTGGCGGTGTCATCGGTGCTGAATTAGGTGGCGCTTATGCTAACTTAGGTTCAGAAGTAACAATTTTAGAAGGTAGCCCATCAATTTTACCAACTTATGAAAAAGATATGGTTAAAGTTGTCACAGACGACTTCAAGAAGAAAAACGTAACAATCGTGACTTCAGCAATGGCTAAAGAAGCTGTTGACAATGGCGATAGCGTCACTGTTAAATATGAAGTTAACGGAAAAGAAGAAAGTGTTGAAGCAGATTACGTAATGGTCACTGTTGGACGTCGTCCAAACACAGACGACTTAGGCTTAGAACAAGCGGGCGTTGAAATTGGCGAACGTGGTTTAATCCCAGTTGACAACCAAGGACGTACTAACGTGAAAAACATCTTCGCAATCGGCGACATCGTACCAGGTGCTGCGTTAGCGCATAAAGCAAGCTACGAAGCAAAAATTGCTGCTGAAGCAATTTCTGGTAAGAAAGTTGCAGTTGATTACAAAGCAATGCCAGCTGTTGCCTTTACTGATCCAGAATTGGCAAGCGTTGGTATGACTGTTGCAGAAGCAAAAGAAGCGGGAATCGAAGCAAAAGGCTACAAATTCCCATTTGCTGGTAACGGCCGTGCAATCTCTTTAGATAAAACTGAAGGATTCATGCGTTTAGTAACAACTGTAGAAGACAATGTCATCATCGGTGCACAAATTGCCGGTGTCGGTGCAAGTGACATGATTTCTGAATTAGCTTTAGCTATTGAATCTGGCATGAATGCAGAAGACATTGCTTTAACAATCCACCCACACCCATCATTGGGCGAAATTACTATGGATACAGCTGAATTGGCTTTAGGTTTACCAATTCATATTTAATAGTATCACTTTGTCGCACGACAGATATAATGCGCCTTTTGCACTTGTTGCATTAGCCACAGCAAGAGCAAAGGTGTAAAAAAACAACGACTTCTCGGAGTCGTTGTTTTTTTATGCTCTGTTCTTTCTTTTACGGTATTTAAGAGGTGTTTCACCCGTTTCTTGTTTAAAGATACGGACAAAATAGCTATCTTCAACAAACCCTAAATCTTCACTGATTTGGGCGATCGTTTTATCTGTCTCCAAAAGAAGCTGTTTAGCCCATGTGATTTTTAATTGTCGATAAAATTGACTAAAGGGAATACCAAACTCCTCTTTTAATAAACGACTTAAATACGTCGGTGTCAAATGAACAAGGTCTGCCAGTTCTTGTAAATTTAAACGCAGCGATTTGTTTTCCCAAAGGGCATCTAAAACCGGTTGTAATTGCTTATTTTTAGTTTGATAGGCACTTGAAGGAGTTAATTGAGCAGTTAATAAAGTTTGTTGAATATCTTTTTGGATCATATTTAATGGCTCCAGTTCTTCTTTTCGCGAACTAATCTGTAAGGATTGTTTGTACGTATTGATTAAATAATCTTTTTTGATGGCTTCAGAAATAATATATTGGCTTAGATCAGCGATTAATGTCGCGCTCTTTTCTAAGTCTGCTAGTTCTAAAACAGGGTATTGTTGATACAGCTCTTGGTGTGTTACTAAAAATTCTTGAATGAAGGCATCATTCATGGTTAAAACCTGTTCTAACTCTTCTTGGTGATCTTCGAGCAAAACTTCACCAGCCATAATGGCTCCTACATATTGGTCATCAACAATAATGGGGATGGCCATATCAACGATGTTAAAGTGACAACGGTAGATAAAAGGCTGACCAGTGCGAACAGCTTCCAAGCCACCACGAGCATCACATTTTTCACAAAGTTTCGAGAGCTCAGGGGAGTGACGTACCAGTTGGCAAAAGGGTTGAACTTGACTATGTTTCGTCACAGGTCGCCCTTTATAATCGACTAAAATAATGGCTAAACGAGTGCTTAAGGCCAATGATTCTTGCAATTTTTCCCACTTTTCTAAATCTAAAATATTTTTTAATTCTACAGTCATAAGGCAATCCTTCAATCTAAAGTTTAAAAATCATAATATTTTATTATTTCACAAAATAATTCTATCATTTTTTGCAAGAAAACGATACCAAAAGTTCAATGCTTTTTTTGATGAAAGCGTTTTATACTATGAATGTAAACAAAATATAGGAGGCTATCAACATGAGAAAAGCATTGATTTTACCAACGAAATATGTTCAAGGGGAAGATGAATTACTAAACTTAGGTTACTTCGTTTCAACTTTTGGAAAAAAAGCGTTACTAATTGCAAATCCTGCTGACGTTGATCGTGTACGTCCACAATTGGAAGAAACAGCGAAAAAGTTTGACATTACCTTCGTAGAGGGTGGCTTTAGTGGAGAAGTAACGCGTGAAGAAACAAAGCGCTTGCAAAACGTTGGACAAAAAGAACAAGCAGACTGTATCATTGGTTTAGGTGGCGGTAAAGCAATCGATGCTTCAAAAGTCGTAGCAGAAGGTGAAAACTTAATTATTGTACCAACGATTGCGGCTCAAGATGCACCAACTTCGCATTCAGCTGTACTATATCATGAAGATGGCTCATTTGATGATTATGCTTACTTTAAACAAAGTCCAAGCGTCGTTATGGTTGATACAAAAGTGGTTGCCAAAGCGCCAACTAGATTTTTAGTTGCTGGAATGGGGGATGCCTTATCCACATATTTTGAAGCACGCGCAACACACAATTCATATTCTCGGGTTAATGCTAGTTTGCCAATGGGTTCAAGAGAAGGCTTAACGCCTGCTGCTAGCGGCACATATGCAGCTTTAGCCATGGCAAAACTTTGCTGGGAAAACCTCCAGGAAGATGGGTTAAAAGCGAAATTAGCTTGTGATGCAAATGTGGTTACTGAATCATTGAATAAGATTATCGAAACAAATATCTTACTTTCAGGCTTAGGTTTTGAAAGTGGTGGTTTAGCTGCAGCGCATGCGATTCATAACGGTATGACAGTCTTACCTGGTGCGCACAGTTATTTACATGGTGAAAAAGTAGCCTTTGCAACGATTGCACAACTTGTATTAGAAGATGCAGCAAAAGACGAATTAGAAGCTGTTTTAGACTTTAGCGCTTCTGTAGGTTTACCATTAACGCTTTCAGATATTGGTGTCGATGAAATCACTTATGAAGAAGCGTTGAAAGTAGCCAAAATTGCTTGCATTCCAGAAGAATCAATTCATTCAATGCCATTCCCAATTGTCGTTGAAGAAGTAGCGAATGCAATCATTGTTGCAGATAAAGTCGGACAAGAATATAAAACAAGACATAAATTAGATTAAGGAAGTGTCCACATGAAAGCAGATATTTTACTCGTTTCACATAGCAAAATGATTACAGATGGTATTAAAGAGATGATTGAACAGATGAATGCCAGTGAAGAAATTACGATTCATTCACTTGGTGGCACATCAGATGGTTCATTAGGTTCAGATCCAATGAAAATCATTGACACGATTAACGAAGCGGACTCTGACCGAGAATTTTTAATTTTTGCCGATTTAGGCAGTGCCGTTTTAAGTTCAGAATTAGCTTTTGATATGCTAGAAGAAGACCAACAGAAACATTATCATTTAGTCGATGCACCATTGGTTGAAGGTGCCTTTGCGGCAGCAATTACTGCAGGTGTCTCAGATGATTTGACGCAAATTTTAGCAGAAGCTCAAAATGCTGGTAAGAAAGGGTGGAACTAAATGAAAAAAATTATTAATGAACCTGGTAAAATTGTCGAAGAAATGCTCCAAGGAATTGTGAAAAGCTATGGAAACCTTGTTCATCAAGTCGAAGATTCTCGCGTGATTGCTCGCAACGACTCAAACAAACAAGTTGGGTTAGTATCTGGTGGTGGAAGTGGTCATGAGCCTGCACATGCTGGGTTTGTTGGTGATGGAATGTTAAATGCCGCAGTTTTAGGTGATGTCTTTACTTCACCAACACCAGATCAAATTTTAACAGGGATCCAAGCGGCAGACCAAGGGGCCGGTGTTCTGTTAATCGTAAAAAATTATACAGGCGATATTTTGAACTTTGAAATGGCCAAAGATATGGCTGATATGGAAGACATTCATGTAGAAATGGTCGTTGTCGATGACGATATTGCAGTCGAAGATAGCACCTATACCGCTGGAAAACGAGGCGTTGCCGGGACTGTTCTTGTCCATAAGATTTTAGGACATCATGCCCGCCAAGGTGCTTCTTTAGAAGAGCTCGTTTCTTTAGGAGAAAAGATTGTAGCAGCCACGAAAACAATTGGAGTGGCTTTAAAAGCAGCCACTGTGCCTGAAGTTGGCAAACCAGGTTTTACTTTACCAGAAGATGAAATTGAATTTGGCGTAGGGATTCACGGAGAACCAGGCTATCGTCGTGAAAAAATCCAACCATCGAAAGAGTTAGCGAAAGAATTAGTTGAAAAAACATTAAGTAGCTATGAACAACAACCACAAACAGTTGGGGTACTTGTCAATGGCATGGGCGGCACGCCATTAATGGAACAATTTGTATTTATGAACGACGTGCTAACATTATTAGAAGATAAAGGTGTTCAAGTGACCTTCCATAAAGTGGGTAACTATATGACGTCTATTGACATGCAAGGATTATCTTTAACGATGATTGACTTGGCGACAAAAGACTGGCAAACAGCGCTAGAAAGCAATGTAACAACAATTTCTTGGTAAGGGTGATAAAAAGATGGAATTAACAGTAAAAGACATTCAAACATGGTTAGACAATTATTCAAAAGTTATTGAAGAAAAAAAAGACTATTTAAGTGAATTAGACACGCCGATTGGTGATGGGGATCACGGTAACAACATGGCTCGTGGTATGGCTGAATACAAAATTGCGTTTGACAAAAAAGTACCAACAACAATCACGGAGACATTTAAAGTCCTATCCATGGCTTTGATTTCAAAAGTTGGCGGAGCTTCTGGTCCTTTATATGGTACTGCGTTTATGAATATGACTAAAGCGACAAAAGATTTGGAAACCATCAGTTCGCTAGAGCAATTAAAAGAAATTGTTCAGCAAGGTCTAGCTGGGATTCAGATGCGTGGCAAAGCTGAACCAGGAGATAAAACGATGGTTGATGTCTGGGCACCTGTTGCTGAAGTAATTGGAACGGAACAATTTAATGAAGAAAAAATTGAACAATTTGCTGAAGCAACAAAAGATTGGGTGGCGAAAAAAGGACGTGCCTCTTATTTAGGGGAACGAGCAATTGGTCATATTGATCCAGGAGCAGCATCTAGTGCATTATTATTTGAAGAACTAGTCAAAGTAATCAATCAATAACAGTGAGAAAAAAGTTTAGCAAGTGCCTCTCTTGAAGCGCTTGCTAAACTTTTTTATAAATAATGGTTTCTTTTGTTCATCTATGGGATAATTTAAGTAACAAAAAATAACAAAGATAGACCAATGGGGGATTTAAAGATGAAAAAGCATGTGATTGTGGGATGTTTATTAATCGTTAGCTCAATGTTTGTAAGTGCTTGTGGAAATTCGTCAGACGTGACCACGGAAAAAACCAGTGTCACAAAACAAGTCGAAGCTACGGGACAAAGCACATCCTCTTCCGTAGACCAAACCAAGTATGATGCCATTATTACAGAAGCTAAAAAGTTAACGGCAGAGGGGCAAGGCAATATAAAGAATCAGAAGAAAAATTAGCTACGATCCCTGTTAGCGATTTAGGGAAACCACACTATTCGATCGTTAAAGAAACGGTTGAGAAACTAAATAATCAAAATAATGAAGGCTTAAAAAGACAAGAAGAAGTCGCGGTTGAAAGGCAAACGAAGTCGAGTCCGGCACCAACAGAATCACTTAAACCAATTCCAGATGAATTTGCTAAATGGGCAACCACGTATCTTTTTTATTATCCACGAGGAGATCAAAAGCAAGCGGGGTTAATCATTGAAGCGAATGGAGCGGTCACGCAGACGAATACGAATGGCGAAATTTACACAGGAAAAGCCGAAATAAGTGGAGCTTCGGGCACTATTTTAAGTTATGATACGACTAGTTATCGCCCGACGACCCAACCAGCTACAAAATCGATTACTCCAAATGTTAAAATCACTGTTACTTGGAACAATGGCGGCGGTGTTGATGTTTATTATGGCTACGTTTCTTATTCACAACGTTTAGCTTTGACAGATGGTATCGCCGTGACAGACGGGGTCAAAGAAGTTTGGCTTTCATAAAAAGAGCTAGACATTCAAGCAAAAACTTGAATGTCTAGCTCTTTTGTTGATTGAATCGGGGGATTTAAATACTTAGTTTCGATAAGAACGAACGGTATTATTAATAGCAGAAATACTATATTTTAATTCATCTTCTAACGTTTGATCAATGTCTGTGTCTAAAGTTTCTGCAAACATGGCTTCATATTCAGCGATAGAAAGTTCTGTCCGATTATCCAGCAGTGCTAAATGAGTTTCTTTTTGTAAATGATTTTGATAACCAGCTACTAATTCACCAGTGAAAAATTCAGCGACAGCACCAGAACCATAACTGAATAAACCAATTTGATTGCCTGCGGTTAAAGTCGTTGCATTTTCTAAAAGGGAAATGAGTCCCAGATAAAGTGAACCCGTATACAAGTTTCCTACGCGACGACTATAGATGATGCTTTCTTCATAACGAGCTAAAATTCGTTCCTGTTCTGCCTCAGTTTGGTCGGAGATTTTTGCTAATAAGGCTTTTTTGCCCATTTTTGTGTAAGGAATATGGAACGCTAAAGCATCATAATCTGCAAAATCAAGACCGGTCCGTTTTTTATGTTCATCCCAGACTTGGGCAAAAGATTGGATGTAGGTTTCGTTTGACAAAGGACCATCGACCATAGGATATGGATGGCCTGTTGGACGCCAAAAGTCATAGATATCTTGCGTCAGCATCACATTATCCTCTTTTAAAGCCAAGATGCGCGGTTCACTAGCAACTAACATTGCAACCGCCCCAGCTCCTTGTGTAGGCTCACCGCCAGAATTTAAGCCATATTTTGCAATATCTGCTGCTACAACCAAAACTTTTTTATCTGGATGTAAGGCTACGTGATTCTTAGCTAACTGTAAGCCTGCTGTTGCTCCGTAACAAGCTTCCTTGATTTCGAAAGAGCGAGCGAAAGGTTGAATCCCCATTAAACGATGTAAGACAACTGCGGCCGCTTTTGACTCATCGATACTGGACTCAGTCCCGACAATCACCATATCAATGGCCTCTTTATCTTCTTTGGTCAAGATGGCTTCTGCGGCATTGGCTGCAAATGTCACAATATCTTGGCTGATTGGGTTCACCGCCATTTGGTCTTGCCCAATACCAATATGAAATTTTCCAGGGTCTACATTTCTGGCTTCAGCCAGTGCCGTCATATCAATATAATAAGGGGGCACAAAAAAACTAATTTTATCAATCCCAATTGTCATTTCTTTAACTCCTTTACGATAAATAGATTCATTATATAAAATAGCACGAAATGAACCAAAATGGGGAATTTTTGTATTAACTTCATAGATTATTAAAAAATATCTTATAAGTCTGTTAACATTCAGTAATTCGCACTTGTGATTCTGGGATTTTATGATATATTTCAAGATGGAGGTGCATTTAGTTGAAAACAGTAGTTATTATTGATGCATTACGAACACCAATTGGAAAATATAAAGGCAGCTTAAGTCAAGTAAGTGCCGTAGACTTAGGAACACATGTTACAACACAACTTTTAAAAAGACATTCCACTATTTCTGAAGAAATTGATCAAGTAATCTTTGGAAATGTTTTACAAGCTGGAAATGGCCAAAATCCCGCACGACAAATAGCAATAAACAGCGGTTTGTCTCATGAAATTCCCGCAATGACGGTTAATGAGGTCTGCGGATCAGGAATGAAGGCCGTTATTTTGGCGAAACAATTGATTCAATTAGGAGAAGCGGAAGTTTTAATTGCTGGCGGGATTGAGAATATGTCCCAAGCACCTAAATTACAACGTTTTAATTACGAAACAGAAAGCTATGATGCGCCTTTTTCTAGTATGATGTATGATGGATTAACAGATGCCTTTAGTGGTCAGGCAATGGGCTTAACTGCTGAAAATGTGGCCGAAAAGTATCATGTAACTAGAGAAGAGCAAGATCAATTTTCTGTACATTCACAATTAAAAGCAGCTCAAGCACAAGCAGAAGGGATATTCGCTGACGAAATAGCCCCATTAGAAGTGTCAGGAACGCTTGTGGAGAAAGATGAAGGGATTCGCCCTAATTCGAGCGTTGAGAAGCTAGGAACGCTTAAAACAGTTTTTAAAGAAGATGGTACCGTGACAGCAGGGAATGCATCAACCATTAATGATGGAGCTTCTGCTTTGATTATTGCTTCACAAGAATATGCCGAAGCACACGGTCTTCCTTATTTAGCTATTATTCGAGACAGTGTGGAAGTCGGTATTGATCCAGCCTATATGGGGATTTCGCCGATTAAAGCCATTCAAAAACTGTTAACGCGGAATCAACTTACTACGGAAGAAATTGATCTGTATGAAATCAACGAAGCTTTTGCAGCAACTTCAATCGTGGTCCAAAGAGAACTGGCTTTACCAGAGGAAAAGGTCAACATTTATGGTGGCGGTATTTCGTTAGGTCATGCGATTGGTGCCACAGGTGCTCGTTTATTAACGAGTTTAAGTTATCAATTAAATCAAAAAGAAAAGAAATATGGAGTGGCTTCTTTATGTATCGGCGGTGGCTTAGGACTTGCTATGCTACTAGAGAGACCTCAGCAAAAAAAAAACAGCCGATTTTATCAAATGAGTCCTGAGGAACGCCTGGCTTCGCTTCTTAATGAAGGCCAGATTTCTGCTGATACAAAAAAAGAATTTGAAAATACGGCTTTATCTTCGCAGATTGCCAATCATATGATTGAAAATCAAATCAGTGAAACAGAAGTGCCGATGGGCGTTGGCTTACATTTAACAGTGGACGAAACTGATTATTTGGTACCAATGGCGACAGAAGAGCCCTCAGTGATTGCGGCTTTGAGTAATGGTGCAAAAATAGCACAAGGATTTAAAACAGTGAATCAACAACGCTTAATGCGTGGACAAATCGTTTTTTACGATGTTGCAGATCCCGAGTCATTGATTGATAAACTACAAGTAAGAGAAGCGGAAATTTTTCAACAAGCAGAGTTAAGTTATCCATCTATCGTTAAACGGGGCGGCGGCTTAAGAGATTTGCAATATCGTGCTTTTGATGAATCGTTTGTATCTGTCGACTTTTTAGTAGATGTTAAGGATGCAATGGGGGCAAATATCGTTAACGCTATGTTGGAAGGTGTGGCCGAGTTGTTCCGTGAATGGTTTGCGGAGCAAAAGATTTTATTCAGTATTTTAAGTAATTACGCAACGGAGTCGGTTGTTACGATGAAAACGGCTATTCCAGTTTCACGTTTAAGTAAGGGGAGCAATGGCCGGGAAATTGCTGAAAAAATTGTTTTAGCTTCACGCTATGCTTCATTAGATCCTTATCGGGCAGTCACGCATAACAAAGGAATCATGAATGGCATTGAAGCTGTAGTTTTAGCTACAGGAAATGATACACGCGCTGTTAGCGCTTCTTGTCATGCTTTTGCGGTGAAGGAAGGTCGCTACCAAGGCTTGACTAGTTGGACGCTGGATGACGAACAACTAATTGGTGAAATTTCAGTTCCGCTTGCTTTAGCCACGGTTGGCGGTGCCACAAAAGTCTTACCTAAATCTCAAGCAGCTGCTGATTTGTTAGCAGTGACGGATGCAAAAGAACTAAGTCGAGTAGTAGCGGCTGTTGGTTTGGCACAAAATTTAGCGGCGTTACGGGCCTTAGTCTCTGAAGGAATTCAAAAAGGACACATGGCTCTACAAGCACGTTCTTTAGCGATGACGGTCGGAGCTACTGGTAAAGAAGTTGAGGCAGTCGCTCAACAATTAAAACGTCAAAAAACGATGAACCAAGACCGAGCCATGACTATTTTAAATGATTTAAGAAAACAATAAAAAAACAGTTCAGCAGAAATTATTCTGCTGAACTATTTTTTTTCACATTAGGTAGCCGTTTCAGGCCACGAATTGGTTTTACTTTTAAGACATCTAAGAAGAAAGTGAACACAGGGATTCCTACAATAAGTCCCCATACACCAAAGAGACGCTCACTAACTAATAAAATGACAAACGTATAAAAGATTGGTAACTCTGTTTTACTAGACATGAATTTAGGATTTAGCACGTAAGATTCAAATAAATGGACGATTGTAATTAAAGCTAAGATATAAATCACATCGTTCAAGCCACCTTGGGAATAAGCGATGAAACTTAGCGGAATGCAGGAAATAATCACACCAGCAACTGGGACTAAGCTCAAAATGAAGATCATAATAGCTAAACTAGGTAGCTGAGTAAAGCCGATTATCGCCAAGGCCAAGGTAGTAATGACTGTATTCACCACAGCAATGAAAAACTGAGCTTCCATTACGACACCAAATGTGTTGACGAACTTGTTGGCAAAATAATAGATATCCTGAAAAAACCAATCAAAATCACTTTTTAAAAATAACTTAGAAAAATCAGCCATTTGCTTCTTCTCAATCATAAAGAAGAAACTTAAAATAAAGGACATGACAAATGATAAACCGACAGCGCCAATATCTTGAATGTAGCGTAAAATCATTGAAGCACCATTCTGGAGTTGAGAGAGTAAGTTAGATTTTTCCAAGTATTGATCAATAAATTGCAATACTTGATTTGTATCTGTATGTGGACTTTGATAAAAATCAACTACAGAATTAATCATTTGAGTCGTTTGGTTAACTAGAACGGGAACATATTTAGTAATCGCTAAATAGATTAGAAAAACAACCAATGCATAGGTTAAGAGAACGATGACAATCGTCGGGATTTTCATATAGCGTTGAACAAAATGGACCAAACGAACAGCTAAATAGGTAAAGATAAATGTTAAAAGAATTGTTGTAATCATGCTTCTGGATAAATAAAGCACAAAAATAATCAAAGCAAGGACGCAAAAACGTCGCAAACGTTCATTTTGAATAAATTTTTGATACAAACTCATAGGGGAAACTCCTTCTTTACTGAATAATCAATCCTGTTAAGAATAACATAACCATACCGATGGCAGCTAGGCCGCAAACAATAATATGGCGGCGTTTGTACATCACTACAATGGCGATGAACTCTCGAATAAACGCGTTAGGTAAAAAATAAAAAGCGGTTTTTGCACCAATGCCATCAGCTTTTAAGCCAGCCATTCGAGCGAAAAGACCCGCTCGGAAAAGGTGATAATTGTTTGTAGTAAAAATGGCTTGGAAATTAGCATTTCCAAAATCCTCAATCATTGTTTCTTTGGAAAAACGCATATTTTCTAGTGTGTTTTTTGAATGAGCTTCTACTAAAATATCATCATCAGGAATACCTTGTGTCAAAGCATACATTTTCATCGCGACACTTTCAGGAAGTAATTCATCGGGACCTTGGCCACCAGACATGACGATTTTTGGTGGATTTAACGTTGCGCGATTTTGAGCCTTGTAAAATTGAATTGCTTTGTTGATGCGGGCTTGCAATAATGGCGGCACAATCTCACCATTGATTAACCCCGAACCTAACACAACAATATAATCCTGTGTATATTTTGGCTGATTAAATTGATACAACGTAGAAACAGTTAAAAAATTATAAAAAACAAACGCGAAATAAGTCAAAATAAATGGCGCAATAGTTAATGGTAAGGAGAGCCACGTTGGTAACAACGATTGAAAAAAGAAATTATAAATTAATAGTAATGTTAAGCCAATTGCCAGCAACAACGTCAACAAGTTCCCTAGAGACCGACCTTCTTTTCTCATAACAACGACCGCATTCCAATAGAGGAAAATAATTAAGGCATAGAGTCCTAAAGCCAAAGCGATAAAAATTGCCAGCAGGGCAATAATTGCTAAGGTGATTAGAAAGTAGTTGTTTGTACGAATCGCAGTAATCCCTAAATAAGTCGCTAGAACCACAAGAAAAATATTAAATAATGTTCCATTCAGTAAACGCCTTTTTTCTTTGAAGTAGAAGAGCGCAAACAAGCCAAAAAAAGCAATGGGAATTAAAAAGAAGACTGTGCCACGAATGATTTCTAAATATAAAACATATGAGAAGAACATAAAGACGGTCCAGCCAAACATCCACGGCAACCAATCGTGTTCTTTTTTCTTTTTCCGCCACGAGGGAATGAAAAAGAGACCCAATAAATAAACACCTAAAAAGGTTAAATCACCATAAAATTGCATAAATAAACTCCTTTAAAACATTTTTCCTCTTCAGTATAACGAAAACTCTTCAAAAAAAATAGAGGAAGCACTTAGTTTCAGAAAGTTTTCTTGTTCTTTTTTTTATAAAAAAAACCTGACGATTAACGTCAGGTTTTTGAGTCAGTATTGTTTAATTAAGCTTTAGTAACGTTAGTTGCTTGAGGGCCACGTTGACCTTCTTCGATTTCGAAAGTTACTGCTTGACCTTCTTCTAAAGTTTTGAAGCCGTCACCTTGGATAGCTGAGAAATGTACGAATACATCGTTTCCGTTTTCTGCAGTGATGAAGCCAAAGCCTTTGTCTGAGTTAAACCATTTTACTGTACCTGTTTCCATAATAAATATCCTCCTAGATGTGTGTTATAACACATTCATATTTTGCAATTACTTGAAAGGTGAAAAATGTGGAAGATGTTTATTTGAAACAGCTACCCATATTACCGAACAAAAACTACATCTATTACTATAGCATACTAACTGGTTTTTGTATAGCGATAACCTTATTTTCTTTTTTATCGGATGTTTTTTAAAAACTAGAAAGTGAAGATAAGGCTGTTATAGTGCTGTTTCAATAAGTCTCAGAAAAAAAGCCCATTGTAAGGCGCTTTCTTACAATGGGCTTTTCGCCTGTTTTTAATAACGGAGGATAGCCGCTAAAGATTTTTCATCTGGTGCAGCTTTTTGGTCTAAAACAAAAACTTGACCGCCGTTTTGAATAACTTGGTAAGCAATGGTGTTTAAAAGTTTGCGACGATCATACTCTTCAGATGACATTTCATTGTTTTCAGTAACAAAGAGTGACGTTGCAATAAAAAGATGGGAAATTTTGCCGTCAGCTGCCGCTGGCGAAATATCTGTAAATTGGTCTAAGAATTTACGATCTAGTAATTTGTTATAAGAAGCTGTTTCTTTTTCTGTTAACTCTGCAGCTATTTTTTCACTAGCGCTGCGGATATCTTGAATGGTTGCTTGTGCAGGTGAAGCAGCAACTGAAATTGAGCAATCATAATAAGGATTTTTAGCAATCTTTTTAAAGAGTGTTTGGTTTTCTGGTAAAGCATAAAGATAAAGCGGTAATTTTTCAGGATTATCCAGTTGATCTTTTAAGAAAGTATCGACTGCTTGATAGTAGTTCACCCAATCAATTTCAACTTCTTTATCTTTAGTATTGATGCTATGATAAGCGACACCTTCTTTAGAACCGTTAGAACTACCTTGAGTTGAAAAGTTTAAATTACCACCCGTTAATTCATCACCTAAAGCTGTGACCACGTCTGTTGGTGCATCTTTAGGCAATTCAACAGGAGTCACAGTCGTATGATCGACCTTGTAAAGTTTCATTGAATCGCGATTTAGAGCAAGTAGGTAATAATGGTAGTTAAATTGTTTGTCTTTGACTAGTCCAAGTAAATAAGGAATCGTGTCCACGTAATATTGATCGTCAACGGGCACATCTAATCGTTGAACAAAGGTGTTTTCTGGAGATAAGATGATTGAAACACTTGCTGTGCCGTTGCGCCAGAAGGAAGCATCAGCTAGAAGTGCGTCAATTTTTTCTTGAAAAACGGCCCATTTTTCCTCAGGAAATTTTTTTTCAAAGCGTGTTTTTGCCGCTTTTGCAAAATTTTTCAAAACAAGCGAATCTTTTTCTACGTTTTGATGAGCGACATGGGTGTTAAACAAGAAAGTAACAAACGGTCCATGAACTTCTTCAGAAAATAATGTTGATAAGCTATCTTTTTTTTGATTTGCCATAATAAAATCCCCCTTCTAAAAGTAAGTGTAGCACAGGAAATCGAATGTTTAAAACAATATGTTCAATAAAAGAAAACGCTTTAAAGAATCTAAATAAAGGACTGTTAATGGTGTTCTAATAAAAGTTTTATAAAAAATATAGCTGAAACTCATGATAAAAAAGGCACAAACTACTATACTTACGTTATGCCAATTATCCCGAATTGGTTTTTTCATACTTACTCCTACCAAGAGTAAATAACAACCTTCATTTCCACCACAGACGACGGTCGTGGTGGTTTTTTTTGTTTAGGTTCTAGTTTTTGCTATTAATTGACTAGGAGAAGTGAACGTTCTTTAAGAATTTGTCATTTCAAATTTACGGAACCGCAAGAAACGATTTGCTTCTTCCTCTAACTGAGTAATTTCTTCTTCTGTTAACTCTTCCGTAGTAATGTGAATATGTAACTCTTTTTGTGTGCTTGTCATAGGTGCCTGATGATTAATCTCTGTTTGTTGGGTGCGGCCCATTAAATAGTCCAAGGAGACAGAAAAATAGTCTGCTATTTTTAAAAGATTCTCTACTTTAGGCGAAGAGGTATCCCAACGACGAATTTGTCCATTGGAAATGCCGACGTTTCTTTCTAATTGGGCGAGGGTTAGTTGCCTTGACTGAGCTAATTGTTTAATGCGAGAAATTAAGGTCATTTCAAGTCCTCCTTGTGTTTTCCGTTTGCTAATTTTAAATTAGCGTAAAAGCGAATGGTTGTCAATTGCGAGCGTGTAATAAGAAGGTGAACATCTCATGAGTGATTTTTTAGAAAATTTCCGATGAAAAAAAGAAGAAATAGAGTTATTATTAGTAAGTAAACTGTTTTGGAGCGAGAGGGGATGAATCAATGGAGAAAATTAAAAGTTACCAAGAGGATTCTGAAGTGCAGAAAAATCGTTGGTGGATCTTAGTTTCTGTGGCTATGTTTACCTTCATGTCTACATTAGATTCCAGCATTGTAAATATTGCTTTACCGACTATTTCAAAAGAAATGTCCGTACCCATGAATCAAGCGGAATGGGTCGTATCTATTTATTTAATGGTTGTCTGTGCTTGTTTATTATTATTTGGAAAAATTGGCGACAGTTTTGGAAAAATAAAAGTTTATCGAATTGGCACGGTTATTTTTACGATTGGTTCGTTACTTTGTGGCTTTAATCAATCGCTGAGCTTTCTATTATTTGCGCGAGTCGTTCAAAGTATTGGTGCTAGCATGACCATGGCGACCAATTCAGGAATTATTACGGAAGTATTCCCTTTAAATGAAAGAGGGCGGGCGCTTGGTGCAGTAGGTGCCTTTGTCTCTTTAGGCGCGATTGCTGGTCCTGGGATTGGTGGATTGATCTTATCAAACTTTTCTTGGTCGTATATTTTTTGGATTAATGTTCCCGTGGGGCTAATTACAATTTTAATTGGCGAAAAGTTTCTACCAAAAGATATTACAAAAACAAAAGAAAAAATCGATTTTTCAGGATTTGCTTGTATTGCCATTGCGATTATGACGTTCTTCGGCGGGATTTTCCTCGGACAAGAGAGCGGGTTTGGCTCGTTACAATCCTATTTATTGTTCATTATTGCAGTAATCGCACTAGGATTATTTATAATGGTTGAACGAAAAAGAAAAAGCCCACTTATTAAGTTCGCAATTTTTAAAAACAAAATTTTTACTTTAAGTTTATTGTCCGCCGTTTTAATTTTTGCCTCAAACTTTTTTGTAAATGTTGTCATTCCATTTTATTTGCAGGATGCACGCAAACTAAGTGCTAGTTATGCTGGTCTATTAATGATGGTATTTCCGTTATTAATGGTGGTTGGGGCTCCTCTGAGTGGCTATTTGACGGATAAAATTGGCCCAGGTATTTTAACATTTGGCGGATTGTTGCTTTTGTGCTGTACGTCGTTAATGTATATGTTTTTAGATATGAATTCGCCCATCTGGTATTATGTGATTGCAACAGCCATTATGGGCTTGGGAAATGCACTTTTCCAGTCTCCAAACAATACAATGGTTATGAGCAGTGTTGAAAAGCAAGATTTAGGTGTAGCAGGAAGTATGAATTCTTTTGCTAGAAACTTAGGAATGGTCATTGGGATTGCGTTGTCAACGACCATTTTATATCGTGGCATGAGCGAAGCCTATGGTGAACGAGTAACCACGTATCTGGCTAATCGCCCAGATATATTTATTTTGGGAATGCGTGAAACCTTTTTTGTCGCCTTTCTATTATGTGTGGCGGCCTTTATATTAACGATTTTACGTTTTCGGAAAACAACCAAATAAGTAAAAAGAAACAGACGAGAAAGATTCATGATTTTTCTCGTCTGTTTCTTTACTAGCTAAGAAAATAAGCAAATGCGATTGTATATTTCTAATTCTCTGTTACAATAAAGAAAGTAAACTGTACTAAACTGTACTACTTTTAAGAATGAATTTGACGATTAATTATCATAAGATTGTGTAGAAAATACCGTAGGAGGAATACAAATGGAACTGATAGGACATGGACATTCATGTATTGAAATTCGTCTAAACGACGGCACGAACCTTTTATTTGATCCTTTTATTAATGGCAACCCTTTAACGGACGTTTCACTTGCAGATTTACACCCTGATTACATCTTAATCACCCACGGACACAGCGATCATATTGGCGATATGCTAGCAATTGCTCAAGCCAACAAGGCAACGATTATTGCGATAGCTGAAGTGGCTACGTATGCGCAGTCGCAAGGGGTAAAAGCGCATGGAATGAATCTAGGTGGGCGTTATGTCTTTCCTTTTGGTTCGGTTAAATTTGTGCCAGCTTTGCATAGTTCCGGTTATGAAATAGACGGCGTAATGACCTACATGGGCGAAGCAAGTGGGATTATTTTAGAAGCAGAAGATAAAAAAATTTATCACGCTGGTGATACGGCGTTGTTTTCAGATATGCGCCTTTTTGCAAAAGACAAATCCATTGATGTAGCGTTCTTACCAATTGGCGATAATTACACGATGGGACCAGAGGATGCGCTACAAGCAGTCTCTTACTTAAATCCCAAAATAACCATTCCAATTCATTACAATACCTTTCCTGTTATCCAACAAAATCCAGCAATATTCGTAGAGCAAGTAGTTGGCGGGAAAGTATTAAACCCAGGAGAGACGATCCTAGTTTAGGAGGAAATTATGGCGACGAAACATGATCAAATTTTAAAACATATTGAAGAATTACCAATTGGCGATCGAATCTCTGTTCGAAGCATTGCCAAAAGTTTAAGTGTTAGTGAAGGAACAGCGTATCGGGCCATCAAAGATGCAGAAAATATTGGGCTTGTTTCCACCATTCAACGTGTTGGTACGATACGAATTGAGCGGAAGTTAAAAAAACATATTGAAAAATTAACATTTGGTGAAGTGGTCCGGATTATTGAAGGGGATGTGTTAGGCGGTAGCTCTGGTCTAGACAAAGTCCTTAATAAATTTGTAATTGGTGCGATGACAGAAACCGCGATGACGCGATATATTACTCCCGGATCCTTAATGATTGTTGGTAACCGCCAAGGCGTGCAAAAGCTTGCTTTAGAAAATGGGGCAGCCGTTTTAATTACAGGTGGATTTGAAACATCTGAAGAGATTGCGCAGTTAGCAGATCGTCTGGGTATGCCTGTCTTGAGAACCACATATGATACATTTACTGTGGCTACTATGATTAACCGTGCTTTAAGTGATCAGCTGATTAAAAAAGACATTTTACTCGTCAGTGATATTTATACAGCGCTTGAAAAAACCAATTATTTGTTGACAACTCAAACGATTGCAGATTATCAGGCATTATCTGAAAGTACCCATCATTCTCGTTTCCCAGTAGTAAATAAGAAATTACGTTTAGTGGGGATTGTCACAGCCAAAGATGTCATTGGTAAAAGTGAACATTTAACCGTGGATAAAGTCATGACAAAGGACCCCAATGTTGTGAAAAAGATGATGAGTGTAGCGAGTGTCAGTCATCAAATGATTTGGGATGGTCTAGAAGTCATGCCGGTGGTGGAAGATGATTTAGCGCTTGTTGGGATTGTTTCTCGCCAAGATGTGATGAAAGCTATGCAATTGGTGCAACGACAACCACAAATTGCAGATACAATTTCAGATCAAATTTCCGGGGAAGTGATGCCTGTTGAAGAAAATGGCAAAGAAACAACCCGTTTTCGTTTTTCGGTTGCGCCCCAAATGGTTAACAGTGTTGGTACTATCTCGTTCGGTGTCCTAAGTGAAATTATTTCTAACGTGACACAACGAACAATGTTGATGAATCAAAAAAGAAATGTACTAATTGAACAAGTGAATCTACATTATTTGCGGCTAATCCAGTTGGAAAGTGAATTGGACATTCGTCCACGGATTTTAGAAATTGGTCGTCGCTCTGCAAAATTAGATATTGAAGTTTATTTAGAAAATGTCATTGTGGCAAAAGCAATTGTTGTTTGCCAAGTGATGGAGAGAACGTAGGAGGCTACAAAGAATGGACGTAGTAAAAGAAATTATGGCAGCAATTAAACAATATGAAACAATTATTATTCATAGACATCAAAGGCCCGACCCAGATGCAATTGGCTCACAGGTTGGGTTAGCAGAACTCTTAAGAGCGAGCTTTCCTGAAAAAAATATTTATCAAGTAGGCGGACCAGTGGAAGGCTTAGAGTTTTTAGCTGAAATGGACGTTATTACTGACGATGTCTATCGAGGTGCATTAGTCATTGTAACAGATACTGCAAATGCTCCACGAATTAGTGATGCGCGTTTTTCTTTAGGCGATCAATTAATTAAAATCGATCATCATCCGAATGATGAACCCTATGGAGATTTAGTTTGGGTGAATACAAATGCAAGTAGTTGTAGTGAAATTATTGTTGATTTTTGGCAACAGCATTTAGCAGAATTAACGATGACAGATAATGCAGCTCGTTTATTGTATGCTGGGATTGTGGGGGATACAGGACGTTTTCTTTATCCTTCCACTTCGGCGCATACACTCGCTGTCGCTGCGCAATTGCGTACGTTTAACTTTAATGCCGCAGACTTAAATCGTGAGTTAGACCAAATGCCTTTAAAGGTTGCTAAATTAGCGGGTTATATTTATCAAAATTTAGAAATCGACGCAAATGGCGCTGCTCGTGTCGTTTTACCACAAAGTATTTTAAACAGTTATGATATTGTCGATTCTGAAACGGCAGCCATTGTTTCAATGCCAGGAAAAATTGAAGATGTTCTCTCATGGGCAATCTTTGTTGAACAGCCGGAAGGTTATTATCGCGTTCGGTTACGTTCCAAAGGACCAATCATTAATACAATTGCTAAAAAACATCATGGCGGCGGCCATCCTTTGGCAAGTGGCGCTAATGCACGTGATGCGGCTGAAATTGAAGTGATTTACCAAGAAATCCAAGCAGCTTGCCAAGAGTGGGCTCAAAAATAAATAAGTAATTAGAATGTAGTTATCGGACGTTGATAAATCATTAGGACTACTTTTCATTCACTAGAAAATAAGGTAAAATGAAAAAGAATTATTTTTTACAAAGGAGAACGTTAATGACAGAGCAATTACCAAACTGCCCTGAATGTGGGTCGGCATATGCCTATGAAGATCGCGGATTATTTATTTGTCCAGAATGCGGTCATGAATGGTCACCAACAGAAGAAGTTGCAGAAGAAGGCTTAGTAGTCAAGGACTCAAATGGCAATCTTTTAGCGGATGGTGACAGTGTTACTGTAATCAAAGATTTGAAAGTTAAAGGTGCCAGTGGCGCAATTAAACAAGGCACAAAAGTGAAAAACATTCGTTTAGTGGAAGGTGATCATAACATCGATTGTAAGGTAGATGGCTTTGGTCCAATGAAGTTAAAATCAGAGTTTGTTAAGAAAAATTAAATTTCATTTGAATGATGAGACAGTAAGAGTCTAGGACACAACCATCGTCCTAGACTCTTACTAATGTTTATCGGTCTTGTATTTTATCATTGTACGAAGGCCGTGCCAAGCGTTGTAAAGTGTGAGGATTAACCCGATACCTAAAGGAATCCATAACCATTGCGGAGAATAAGCGGCATCTTTTAACGTTTCAGGGTTGATGGTCCATGATTCTTGCAATACTTGGAAACTAAAAACCATGAGAAATGTTGAAATAAGTAACAAAATAAACCGTAAATAATGAATCGTTGTCTGACGGTGAATCAGTGCAAAGAGTAAGTAGAGCACAAGTAAAAATAGCGGCACTCCAAACGCAAAATATGGCTGTAACATGAGAACGTCCTCCTTTTTCTTAATGATACTGCAAAGGAGAGGATTTGCAAAATAAAATTTATTGTTGGTACATTTTTTTAGAAACAAGTATAGTGTTATTGAGGCATTCATACTTGAAATTGTTTATCTTGGAGGAATTTTTATGGCAGTATATAGCGAACCAATTAAATGGGCAATCATTATTTTCCCGTTTCTAGCATTTTTTATTTCTGGGGCATTATTAATCTATGAATACCGCAAATATGGTTCCTTTGTTTGGACACGAGCAATGATTTTGTATTCATTTGTTTTTTATTTATTATGTGCCTATTTCTTGGTGATTTTACCGTTGCCTTCTCGGGCAGAAGTGGCTCAATACACAGGACCAACAATGGAACTGCGGCCTTTTCATTTTATTTCAGGGATTTTAAACGAAACTGTTTTTTCGCTCAAAGATCCTAGTACGTATTTGCCAGCATTAAAACAGCATGCCGTTTTAGAACCACTGTTTAATGTTTTATTAGTTTTACCTTTTGGTGTGTATTTACGGTATTATTTCAAATGTTCATTTTTAAAAACAGTTCTTGCGAGTTTTTTATTGTCATTATTTTTTGAATTAACACAGTTATCTGGCCTTTATTTTATTTATCCACGTTCGTATCGCCTGGCGGATGTCAATGATTTAATTAATAATACCGTCGGAGGCATGGTCGGTTATTGGTTGACGCCACTCTTTACCTTTTTATTGCCAACAAGAGAAGAAATTGATGCCACCTCTTATGAAAAAGGTCAGACAGTTAGCCTGTTAAGACGTTTCTTTGCATGGGGGATTGATTGGTTGGTGATTGGCTTTGTGCAAGGCCTGCTCGTTTTTGGACTAAATTTCATTCCAGCTTATAAAAATTGGGCAACCAATTATCCGATTTTTTCAGATCGGATGTGGTTCTTTATCATGGTGTTTGCGGTCTTTATCGTCATGATGAAACTGACAAATGGTCAAACGTTAGGGAAAAAAGTTGTTCGCATTCGGGTGGTTGAAACAGGACATGAAAAAATTCGTTTAAAAGCCTTGTTTGTTCGCTACGGTTATTTGTATTTTGTGTATGGTTTAATTAGTATTTATCTAGCTAATGCCACTGATTTATTGAATTCTTCTAATCGGATGTTACAAATGGTGTCACTGCTTCTGTATTTGTTCTGTTTAATTTTATATTTACTATTTTTGATCAACGTTTTGTTAACCTTGATTCGTAAAAAACGGCGTTTGTTTTATGAAAAAGCCAGCCATACTTATACAGTCAGTACATTAGAAGTTGCGAAAACAAAGGAATCAGCAGGTGAGTAAAAGTTGTTTTTGTGTTATAATGCCAAAGTGCATAAAGAATTTAACGAGAAGAGGTGAGGCAAGTGCCTTCATTTAAACAATTTCAATTTCAACCTTTTATCAACGAAGCACTCGCAGAAAAAGGGTTTGAAGAACCAACAGAAGTCCAAGAAAAATTAATCCCAATCATTAAGAAAGGGAAAAGTGTCATTGGACAATCGCAAACAGGAAGTGGAAAGACGCATACTTTTTTACTTCCATTAATGGATAAAGTTAAGCCAACTATCGACGAAGTACAAATTGTGATTACTGCGCCTAGTCGTGAATTAGCCAATCAAATTTATCAAGAAGCGCAGCAACTGGCTCGTTTCAGTCAACCAGAAATTCGAGTGTCAAATTTTGTTGGCGGAACAGATAAACAACGTCAATTAAATAAATTAAAGCATCAGCAACCTCATGTGGTGATTGGTACACCAGGGCGGATTTTAGATATGATGAATGAACAAGCCTTGAAAGTGCATACGGCTTTTGCCTTTGTTGTCGATGAAGCAGACATGACATTAGATATGGGCTTTTTAGCAGAAGTCGATCAAATTGCTGGTCGTTTGCCAGAAAAATTACAAATGCTCGTTTTTTCTGCAACCATTCCAGAAAAATTACGACCATTTTTAAAAAAATATTTAGAAAATCCAGTGATTGAACATATCAAACCAAAAGCAGTTATTTCAGAAACAATTGACAATTGGTTGATTTCCACCAAAGGAAAAAACAGCAATCAAATAATTTATCAATTATTGACTATCGGGCATCCTTATTTAGCGATTGTTTTTGCAAATACTAAACAAAGAGTTGATGAAATCACCGATTACTTAAAAGATCAGGGCCTAAAAGTTGCCAAAATTCATGGAGACATTACACCACGCGAAAGAAAACGTGTGATGCGTCAAGTTCAAAATCTTGACTACCAATATGTAGTAGCTACTGATTTAGCCGCACGTGGGATTGATATTGAAGGGGTTTCACATGTCATCAATGCAGAAGTTCCACATGAATTGGACTTCTTTATCCATCGGGTTGGCCGCACAGGACGTAATGGATTGAATGGGACTGCCATAACATTATATTCACCAGCAGATGATGAAGCGATTACTCAGATTGAGCAGTTAGGTGTTTCTTTCAAACCAAAAGAAATTAAAAATGGTGAGATTGTAGAGACGTATGATCGTAATCGTCGAACAAAACGAGAAAAATCTCGAGAAGAATTAGACCCAACGTTAATTGGTTTAGTGAAAAAGAAAAAGAAAAAAATTAAACCAGGATACAAGAAAAAAATTAATTGGGCAATTGAAGACAGCAATAAGAAAAAACGTAAAATTGAACGTCGTCAAAAAGATCGTTCTGCTAGAAAAGCAAAAAGAATTCTTCTAACTAAAAACGTTGTGGATTATAAAAAGTAAGGGACTAGAATCGTAAAGATTTTAGTCCCTTACTTTTTATATGATAAATATTTAAGTCACTTTTAAAATAACTCTTTTTTAAAAGTAGTTATCGTTAAAAGTAGAGAAAATTACCGATTAATTGTAAAGATTTTTGTCGAAAACATCAAAATGTTAGTGTTAAACATCAACATTTTGATGTTTTCTCGAGAAAAAAATAATAAAATTACAGAATTTTTGGCGTGTTTTAGCAAAAAGTAGGAAGTTTCGGCACTTTTTTTGTTAAAAAATCAGCTTTATTAGTTGATATTAAAGGAAATTCATTTTTTTACGGAGGATAAAAAAATTTTACACACAAAAAAAATCATTTTCTAATATAATATAAATAACCACCAAAATAAAGAATAAAGGAGCGAAGAGAGATGAAGATAAAAAGGTGTTTATTAACCAATCGATGGAGAAAACACGCGATTTGGTAACGTATTTTGATTGGTGCGTTTAGTTATTGGTAGCAGAAAGAGTTCTAGGAGGAAAGAAGAAATGAGAAGGATTTTGGTATTAACAAAGAACATTTTAGTTGAGCAAACATTTCAGCAGCAATTACAACATTTAAATTATGAAGTCTTTTGTACGAACTGCTGTGAAGAAACTATAGAACATGAGTTAACTTTTTTTAATTATTTTGATGCAATTGTATTAAGCGAAACACTATCTCAGAACGATTGCTTGAGATTATTAGGAAGTCTTTCATCGTTAGAGAAGCCGATTTATCGACGTTCACAATCGATGTGTAATAAACGTGAAGCGGAGATTTGGCAGGAAAGAGGTATTATCCGGTGGTTAGGCCTCAAAGATTCATTGGAAGATATTCGTGAAAAAATTGATACTGTCGATCAAAGTTTTGCCGAAGTCACAGCCGAGCTACTTGATGACCAAGTAAAAAAGATTCGCTTTACAAAAAACGAACAACGCTTTTTAAAAATCTTGTATCAGCATGCCCACGAAGGGTTGGATCGTGATCAAATTTGTCGCTTGCTTTGGCAGAAAGAACCAGATGCTTCTACAAAATCGCAGCTGTCTTTCGTATGTAAACGAGTGAAACAAAAATTTAGTGATGCAGGTATGAACGAAGAGATTATTACAACCTCTTGGGGAAAAGGGTATCAAATAAATGAACAAATTTTGCCTTATTTAGAGCAAACGTTATTTGAAACAGCTCAGTAAGGAAAGATTCCTACGAAAACAATTGACTTTTTAGCAGATCTTTCTTATACTTTTGACTATAAGCTAAAGGATATGAGGAATCTTATTTTGATCACAGAAAGCCGTTCATTGCTGAGAGAAGGGCATCAGATAAATTTACTTGCTCCCTTTAGATGGACTTGATAGAAATATCAACGCAACTCTGCGTTATAGAGCTTAAGAGGTAATGATCCAACATCATTGCAATCAAGGTGGTACCGCGAGCAATCGTCCTTGACTGCAATGGTGTTTTTTGTGTTCACAATCTGCCACTTAAGAGGGTACAAAATATAAATAGTTAATTATTAATAGAAAGTAGGAAAATCAATGAAAGAATTAACAAGTAGTCAAGTTCGCCAAATGTATTTAGACTTCTTTAAGTCTAAAGGACATTCAGTAGAACCAAGCGCTTCTTTAGTACCAGTAAACGATCCAACATTATTATGGATTAACTCTGGTGTTGCAACCTTGAAAAAATATTTTGATGGCTCTGTTGTGCCAGAAAATCCAAGAATTACGAATGCTCAAAAATCTATTCGTACAAATGATATTGAGAATGTTGGGAAAACGGCTCGTCATCATACAATGTTTGAAATGTTAGGGAACTTCTCAATTGGAGATTATTTTAAAAATGAAGCGATTCACTGGGCCTGGGAATTTTTAACTGGTGCTGAATGGCTTGCTTTTGACCCAGAAAAATTATATGTGACTGTTTATCCGAAAGATACAGAAGCAAAACGCATTTGGCGTGATGAAGTTGGTTTATCTGAAGACCATATTATTGATGTAGAAGATAACTTCTGGGATATCGGTGCTGGTCCAAGTGGTCCGGATACGGAAATCTTTTATGATCGCGGCGAAGAATTTTTAGATATTCCAGAAGATGATCCAGAAAATTATCCTGGTGGCGAAAATGAACGCTATTTAGAAATTTGGAACTTAGTGTTCTCTGAATTTAACCATACACCAGAAGATACGTATGAACCATTACCACATAAAAACATTGATACGGGCATGGGCTTGGAACGTGTTGTATCTATCATTCAAGATGCACCAACAAATTTTGAAACTGATTTATTTATGCCAATCATTCATGCGGTAGAAGCTTTAGGAACCAACGTGAAATATGGAGATGCACCACAAACGGATGTTTCCTTTAAAGTGATTGCTGACCATATTCGTGCTTTATCCTTTGCAATTGGTGATGGTGCGCTTCCTTCAAATGAAGGTCGTGGCTATGTGTTACGTCGTTTATTACGTCGTGCGGTAATGCACGGGGAAAAATTAGGCATTAATGAAGCCTTTTTATACAAATTAGTGCCTGTTGTTGGCGAAATCATGGTAAGCTACTATCCAGAAGTATTACAACAAAAAGACTTCATCGAAAAAGTGGTTCGGACAGAAGAAGAACGTTTCCATGAAACCATCAATGAAGGTTTAAGCATGTTAAATGAGGTTATTAAAGAAGTTAAAGATGCAAAAGGCGATACATTAGATGGAAAAATTATCTTCAAACTTTATGATACTTTTGGCTTCCCGGTAGAATTAACGGAAGAAGTTGCGGAAGATGAAGGCTTGAAAGTCGATCATGCTGGGTTTGAAACAGAAATGGAAGCACAGCGTGAACGCGCTCGTTCTGCCCGCAGTAAAGAAACTTCAATGGGTGTTCAATCTGCTTTATTAACAGATATTAAAGTAGAAAGTAAATTTGTTGGCTATACAGAATTAACACATGATAGTGAATTATTTGTTATTATTCAAGGTGACGCACTAGTAAATGAAGCATCTGCAGGAACAGCCGAATTAATTTTTGCTGAAACACCATTTTATGCTGAAATGGGTGGACAAATTGCTGACCGCGGCTATGTAAAAAATACCGCAGGGGAAGTCGTTGCCAACGTGGTGGATGTGAAAAAAGCACCAAACGGTCAATTTTTACACAAAGTAGAAGTTTTGGCGCCATTAGCAGAAGGTCAAATTTATCAATTGCAAGTGGACGAACGGATGCGGACACGTATTTTGAAAAATCATACGGCAACCCATTTATTGCATCGTGCTTTAAAAGATGTGTTAGGGGAGCATGCCAACCAAGCAGGCTCATTAGTTGCACCAGGACATCTACGTTTTGACTTTACTCATTTTGGGCAAGTTACATCAGAAGAACTAGCGCGGATGGAAGCCATCGTTAACGAAAAAATTTGGGAAGCTATTCCTGTTGTCACAATTGAAACAGATATTGATACAGCGAAAAACATGGGCGCAATGGCGTTATTTGGCGAAAAATATGGCAAAGAAGTCCGTGTAGTTAATATTGGGGATTACTCTATCGAATTATGTGGTGGAACACACGTTGCTAATACAGAAGATATCGGGATTTTCAAAATTGTTTCTGAATCTGGAATTGGTGCAGGAGTACGCCGTATTGAAGCAGTGACGAGTAAAGAAGCGTATCAACTTTTACAAGAAGAAGAACGTCAATTGAAAGAGATTGCTACATTAGTTAAATCACCTCAATTAAAAGAAGTGGTTACGAAAACAGAGCAATTGCAACAACAATTACGTGATCTACAAAAAGAAAACGAACAATTGGCTGGCAAATTAGCGAACCAACAAGCTGGTGACATTTTTAAAGATGTCAAAGACGTCAACGGTGTTCGTTATATTGCCGCTCAAGTCAATGTTAAAGACATGAATCAATTACGCCAATTGGCTGACCAATGGAAACAAAAAGAATTGTCTGATGTACTAGTTCTGGCAACTGCACAAGATGAAAAAGTAAGCTTGTTAGCGGCTATGACAAAAGACATGAACGGGAGAGGCTTAAAAGCCGGTGACTTAATCAAAGCAATTGCGCCAAAAGTTGGCGGTGGCGGCGGTGGTCGTCCTGATATGGCTCAAGCTGGTGGGAAAAATCCAGCAGGGATTGCGGATGCCTTAGCAGAAGTTGAAAACTGGTTGGCAAATGCCTAATTAAAAATGTTTTCCCTATTATTAATATAAGGAGAATGCTCTTTATAGCAATAATGACAGCCCTCTTCAAAGTTATGAAATTGATTTTGAAGGGGGTTCTTTTTTATAAGTGATTACGGAGAGAAAACAGTAGATTGCACGAATGTGTAAGTTTTCATCTTCAATTGACAATGGTATAATAAGCAACGGAGGAATCAAAAATATGAATGAAAATCAATTATCAAAACGTCTCGCAACGGTTGGTGATTTAATCCCTAGAGGAAGTCGCTTAGCAGACATTGGTTCAGACCATGCTTATTTACCAGTTGCTTTAATGTTAGAAAATAAACTGTCTTTTGCTGTGGCTGGGGAAGTGGTAGAAGGCCCTTATCAATCTGCCAAAACCCAAGTCAGTAAATCCAATTTGACGGATAAGATTATCGTACGTTTAGCGAACGGGCTAGATGCAATTGAACCTGAAGATCAAATAGACGTCATTAGTATTTGTGGAATGGGCGGCACATTAATCCGAGATATTTTAGAAGCTGGACGCAAAAAAAATCGTTTAACAGGGAAGGAACGCCTTGTTTTACAACCGAATATTGGTGAACCAACTTTACGCCGCTGGTTAATGGCAAATGACTACAGTATTGTTGATGAAACAATCGTGGAAGAAAACCGTAAATTGTATGAAATTATCGTAGCTGAAAAAACAGAGCAATCCGTTTCTTATACGGACCAAGAATTACTATTTGGGCCAGTTTTAATTAAAAAACAAGGACCGGTTTTTACCAAAAAATGGCATCGAGAATTAAAACAGCGCAAAACTGTTCTTGCACAACTAGCAAAAGCAAGTGGAGAACATATTGAAAAACAAGTAAAACTACAGCAAGACCAACAATTAATTGAGGAGGTGCTGGCCAATGGCTGTGAACGGTAAGACATTGATTCGACGCTTCAATGACTATTGTCCCGAATGGTTAGCAGAAACGGGAGATCCTGTGGGCTTGCACATTGGTACGTTAGATAAACCAATTGAAAATGTGATGGTTACCTTAGATGTTCGTCCTGAGGTCGTTGCAGAAGCAATTGAGAAGCAGGTTGATTTAATTATTGCGAAACACCCACCTATTTTCCGCCCAGTTAAGCGATTAACCACAGATAATTTTCAAGTAAAAATGTACGCTGATTTATTAAAACACGATATTGCTGTTTATGCAGCGCATACTAACATGGATATTATTGACAATGGGCTAAATGATTGGTTTTGTGAATTATTGGGAATTAAACAGACCACCTTTTTAACTAAAACACATACTGTTCCTTATAAAAAATTAGCCGTTTTTGTGCCAATTGATGAAGCTCCCCAAATGAGAGAAGCTTTAGGTCTAGCTGGCGCTGGAGCTCAAGGTGATTATTCTAAAACAAGTTACTCTTTAATTGGAACAGGACGTTTTACACCAACACAAGGAGCAAATCCAACGATTGGCGATATTGGTCAAGAAAGTGTCGTCCAAGAAGCAAAAATCGAAGTGATTTTCCCTGAAACTAAACAAGAACAAGTTCTTGCAGCTATGTTACAGGCGCATCCTTATGAAGAACCGGCGTATGATGTTTATACCATTGAAAATCAATCAAAAGAATTTGGTTTAGGTCGGGTTGGAGTATTAGACAAGCCTGTGAGACTCTCTGATTTTGTACAGCAAGTCAAGGAAGCTTTCCAATTGGATGGCTTGCGGGTCATTGCAAAAGATGATACTAAAATGATTCAACGGGTAGCCATTTGTGGTGGAAGTGGTGAAAAATTCTATCATGATGCATTACGTAAACAAGCCGATGTCTATATTACTGGTGATGTGTATTATCATACGGCACATGACATGATTGCTGAAGATTTACCAGTTATCGATCCTGGTCATTACATTGAAGCGCTTTGTAAGCCAAAACTTGTGGAATTAATGAATCAATGGAAACAAGAAAATGAGTGGGCTGTATCCATTTTTGAATCAGAAGCGAATACCAACCCATTTCGTTTTAAATAAAAAAATGAAGATTAAAGGAGTGTTCTTTTATGTATGAAAATCTATTACCTCGTTTTTTACGCTATGTGAAAACAGAAACACGCTCAGATGCAACAAGCACAACGACACCATCAACACAAACACAAGTAGCCTTTGCACAAACCTTAAAAAAAGAATTAGAAGAATTAGGGATGAGCGATGTTATTTATAACGAAACAAATGGTTTTGTGATTGCTACGTTACCTAGTAACGTGGAGAAAGACGTTCGTTCAATCGGCTTTATTGCCCATATGGATACCGCTGATTTTAATGCAGTGAATGTTTCTCCGCAAATTGTTGAGAACTATGACGGAGAATCAACGATTCCTTTAGATAAAGAAGGCAAATTCACTTTAAACACGAAAGACTTTCCTAACTTAAAAAATTATCGTGGTGAAACACTTATCACAACCGATGGTACCACTTTATTAGGAGCTGATGATAAATCAGGTATTGCGGAAATAATGACAGCCATGGAATATTTAATTAATCACCCAGAAATTAAACATGGCACCATTCGTGTGGCTTTCGGTCCCGACGAAGAAATTGGTGTAGGTGCCGACAAATTTGATGTCGCTCAATTTAACGTGGATTTTGCTTATACAATGGATGGCGGACCAGTAGGTGAATTACAATTTGAAACGTTTAATGCGGCGCAAGCAGAAATTACAATTCAAGGGAAAAACGTTCATCCAGGAACAGCAAAAAATACAATGATTAATGCGTTACAATTAGGAATTGATTTCCATAATGCCTTACCTGCTGACGAAGTTCCAGAAAAAACAGCAGGTGAAGAAGGCTTTTATCATTTAGCAGCGTTTGCTGGAACGCCAGAAGAAGCTACAATGACGTATATTATTCGCGATCACAATCGCGAGATTTTTGAAGCACGTAAAGCTAAAATTAAAGAAATTCAGCAAACATTGAATGCACCATTTGATGAAGAACGAATCAAAGTTGATTTATTTGATCAATACTATAATATGCGAGAAGTGATTGAAAAAGATATGTCCATTGTCGAAATTGCTAAACAAGCAATGGAAGAATTGTCAATTCAACCAATTATTGAACCTGTTCGCGGTGGAACGGATGGCTCAAAAATTTCTTATTTAGGGATTCCCACACCAAATATCTTTGCTGGTGGCGAAAATATGCATGGCCGTTTTGAATTTGTTTCATTACAAGCCATGGAAAAAGCGACCAATGTGATTATTAAAATTGCTGAATTAAATGCAAAATAAATGAGGCACTCAATAGGAAAGTAAGAAAACGGGCAACCGAGAACTTACTTTCCTGTTGTAGTTTCATGAGTCATTGAAAAATTTTTTGCAATTAGAATCAGAACAAGGTATCCTAGTACAGTAACTAGTTAGGAGGCCAGAAAGAATGCTTCAGTGGATAGTAATCATTTATTTCCTCGTCATTAATTTAGTATTGTTTAGTATGATGGGTTATGATAAAAAACAAGCAAAACGTGGGAACTGGCGTATTCCAGAACGCCGCTTATTGACGATAGGACTTGTCGGTGGCGGTCTAGGTGGGCTAATGGGACAAAAGAAATTTCATCATAAAACCCAAAAACCAGTTTTTGCATTGTGTTATTCAATTGGCGTAATCGCGATGATTAGTTGCATCTATCTAACGTTTAAGTAAGAACAAAAAAGGAGAAGCGATGAAAGGAAAAGTAAAAATTGGCTTAAATATGTTGTTAATGATTATCGTTTTAGGCGTAATCTTTTATGTCATGGATAATTCATTAAGTGATATTTTTGCTCAACTGATGGAAACGAGTTGGCTGGTGCTGATTGCTGTTATTTTTTTTGGAGTAGTTTATCAATTTGCAGAAGGGCGCTCAATCAAGGAAATAGCTCGTTATTTTAACAAAGACTTTACAACAGTGGATGGTTTTTTTACTTCTTGTTATGTAGCATTTTATCGGATTATTTCATTTGGCACGGGAACCTTGCTTTCAGAAATTTATTTTTATAAGAAAAAGGGAATTCCTGTTTCTAAAAGTGTGGGGATAACGGCATTACATATGATTATGTACAAAGCAGCCGTGATTTTTTTAGCAATTATTGGTTTGATTATTCAATTTTCCCTGTTTTATGAAAATGCGCCTAAGATGATTCCATTCATTTTAGCAGGTGTTATTTTAACATTAGTAATAATTGCAGCATTACTTATTTTATCTAGTAGCTTAAAGTTGCAAGTTTTATTGGTTAAGTTTGCCAATCGTTGGTTTAAACGACCAAAACTAAGAGATTGGGTGGATAATTGTAATTTACAAATCTATTCCTTGCGGGCAGCTGTCCAAACAATTACACAAGATCGCTCAGCGTTGCTTCGAATCTTTTCATGGAATGTATTTAAATTATTATTTTGGTACATTATTCCTTACATTGTTTTAGTAGAAAATCACCCGAATATTGATTTATTATTAGTGATGTCCTTTACCAGTTTTGCTGTTATTCTTTCAGGAGTTATTCCAACACCTGCTGGCATTGGTCCATTTGAATTTGTTTACTTATTGTTGTTTAAACCATTGGTCGGCAATGTTGATGCCGTAGCATCTGTTTTACTGTATCGATTTGGTAGCTTTGTGTTACCCTTTTTGATTGGCTTGGTTTATGTCGCCATTGAGAAACGAAAATCATTACGCATTGAGATTGAAGAAATAAAACGTCAAACAGATGAATAAGGTAGAACGAGAAAAAGAGTCGCTCTTTTTCTCGTTCTTTTTTTTAAAAGGAATTGACTTGTACGAGGGATGTCTTATAATAGACTTAATAGATGACTAAAAAATATTTTTTTGAACTAATAAAAATTATGGTAAAGGGGTGGCGAAAATTATTGCTGATTGTACAGCAGTGCTGTTATGCGGCGGGAAAAGTTCACGGATGGGATTTGATAAAGCATTATTGAAAATTCAAGGCCAATACGTGATCTTGCAAACAGCTGAAAAGTTAATGGAACTGTTCGAAGAGGTTATTTTAGTAACGAATGATAGTCAAAAATTTCCTAAGGCGTTTAGAAAATGCACAATCATTCAAGATATGTATCTTGGAAAGGGGCCATTAGGTGGGATTGTGACAGCAATGAACTATACTCAGAAAGCTGAAGTGTTTGTAATTGCCTGTGATATACCAACTTTTTCTCCTAAACTTGTGTATCAGTTAGCCTCTAAGCGTGGACAAAATCAAGTAACAATCTTTGATTTTGAAGGTCGTCAAGAACCATTATTTGGCTTTTATCGATGTTCTTGTTTACCAACATTTCAAAAACAGCTTGCGCAAAATAACTATCAGATTCGGCAAGAATTTGAGCATCTATCTGTAAAAACGGTGCAACTATCAAAAGAGAATCAACTTAAAAATGTCAATCGAAAAGAAGAATTGTCTCAGTGGTATCGATAAAAAGGAGGAATCGTAATGGATTTTTTCAGTAGTGAAGAAATAGTTGCAAGCTTAGGTGATAAGGCAAAAATGAAAGGGAAATTATCGTTTGTTCGACTCTGTATTTTAGGTATCATGGCTGGTTTTTGTATTGCACTAGGTTACTTGGCGTTTATTCGTATCACTGGAACTGCCCCCACAGAATGGGGAAGTTTTAACAACTTTCTGGGTGGAGCTTTATTTCCAATTGGATTGATAGCGCTTACTTTTGTTGGTGGTGAGTTAGCAACAGGCAATATGATGGTAATGACATTAGGCGTATTGCAGAAAAAGGTTGGAGTGGGCGCTCTTTGTTATAACTGGATAGTTGTTTTATTGACCAATTGTCTAGGCGGATTTCTTGTGGCGTATTTATTTGGCCATATTGTTGGGTTAACTGAAGGTGCGTTTCTGGATAAAACAGTCGCAGTTGCTCAGGCGAAAATTGCTGATCCACCGATAGTTGCTTTTGTTTCAGGGATTGGCTGTAATATTTTTGTTTGTTTAGCGGTTTATCTCGGAGCGTTGGCAAAATCATATTTAGGTAAAATGTTTGGCTTATGGTTTCCTGTCATGGTTTTCGTTGTTTGTGGGTTTCAACACGTGGTCGCCAATGCGTTTATTATTCCAGCGGCAATTTTTTCACAAAGTACCACAATCAGTTGGTGGGATTATTTGCAGAATACATTATGGGTATTTTTAGGCAATGCAGTAGGTGGCAGTCTTTTTATGGCCGTACCATTGATCTTTATGACAAAACCAGCAACTGTCAAACCAAGAGTTGAGAAAACGATTCAGACGGAGGAGCTCTATGGCAATTGAGATACCAAACATGATTCAAATTGGTTCTACTGGTCGGAATAGTGGCAAAACGACATTAGCCGAAGCCCTTATTAAACAGTACCAAGAAGTCTATCCAATTTATGGCTTGAAGATTATTACGATTAGTGGTCAACGAGGGGTGTGTCAACGAGGCACAAAAGGATGCGGAATTTGTACCAGTATTACAGCTGGTTATGAATTAGTAGAAGAGCAAGAGACGATTGGCAATAAAGATACCATGAAATTATTAGCTGCAGGTTGTCAAAAAGTTTTTCTATTGAAAGTTTTTCAAGAAAATTTGGCGGAAGCCATTCAGCAATTTCTGAAAGCTGTGCCGGCCCAAGCATTAATCATTTGTGAATCAAATTCATTACGTAATGTTGTGCAGCCAGGACTATTTCTTATGATGAATAACCAGAATCGCCAAAAAGAATCAGCAAAAAAAGTCATAGATAAAGCCGATTTTTGTTTACTATCTGCTGAAATACCAAAAGAATTGCGTATCTATTATCAAGGAGAACAACTTCAAGTTTCACTAAAAAGGGGGAATAAAAAGGAATGTGTGCATTAAGCTTAATTGAAAAAGAAGCGATTATTCTAGAAAACGATGCTGATCCACAACGAATTTTAAATATTTTAATTGAATTACAATTTGCTTCAGAGGAAGGGTATATCGATCAGGAGACAGCTCAATTAGTTGCAGAGCATCTACATTTAACGGAAGCGCGAGTCTATGAAATCGTCAGTTTTTATGCCATTTTAAAGACGGAACCGCAAGCGAAGTATGTCTTGAAGATTTGTAACAGCACACCGTGTCATTATACTGGTGGGGCGATGGTTGCCGAAGTTTTAGAAACCATTTTAGAAGTGCCAGAGAATCAGCCGACACCAGATGGCTTATTTATGTATCACAGTATTCCTTGTATCGGGGCTTGTGATTTAGGTCCAGTAATTAAAATTAAGGACACCGTTTTTAGTCAACTAACAGAAGAGAAAATTTATCAATTAATTCAACATTTACAAAATGATTGCTATGAAGGACTGTAGGAGGTGAGTCAATGCTTAAGAGAAACCAACCAATGTTATTAGAGAGAATGGGAAAAATGCAATCTGCGACCGATGTTGCTGAATATTGTAAATACGATGGATTTGATGGTTTAAAAAGAGCAATTTCACTATCGGATGAAGAAATTTTAAACGAACTGGATGTTGCTCACTTAAGAGGTCGCGGTGGAGCAGCCTATCCTTTAGGAAAAAAATGGCGCCATCTTTATCATGCAAAAGGAACCACAAAGTACATTGTTTGTAATGCTGATGAAGGGGAACCAGGGACCTTTAAGGATAAAGTACTTTTATCTGAAGATCCATTGAGTGTGATTGAAGGAATGATTATTGCTGGCTATTTATTTTCAGCAAAAGCAGGTTATATTTATATGCGAGGAGAATATCGCAGAATCCAAAAAACATTTCAAGAAGCACTCGATAATGCACGACAAGCTGGCTTTTTAGGGGAAAACATTTTAGGAATTGAAGGATTCAATTATGATATTACGATTATTTCTGGTGCTGGCGCCTATATTTGTGGGGAAAATTCAGCACTTTTAAATTCAATTGAAGGAAAAACGGGGCGGCCGCGTGTCAAACCACCACACTTAGCAGATGTTGGTTTATATTTGCAACCAACATTAGTAAATAATGTTGAATCATTTGCAAGTGTTCCTGTAATTTTAAGAGAAGGTGGACAAGCCTTTTTAGAGATGGGTACTGCCGATGGTGGCGGAACAAAGCTAATTTGTTTGTCTGGACATATTAAAAATCGGGGCTTATACGAGGTCAACCTTGGAACACCATTAGAAGAAATAATTTATGGCGAGCAATACGGCGGAGGCTCTGCAACTGGTCGAGCATTGAAATTTATTCACTTCGGTGGACAATCCGGTCCAATTGGTGCTGTCGCAACGTTAAGGGATTGTTTGTATTCCTACGAAGATTTATGGGCCCATGACTTATCTGTAGGCTCTGGTGCAATTGTAGTAATGGATGATTCAGTCAATGTTGTGGACTATTTAGTACACGTGGCGGCCTTTTTTGCTCATGAGTCCTGTGGTAAATGCACCCCTTGCCGATTGGGAACAACTAGGATTTTGGAATTATTGAGTAAATTCAATCGGAAAGAGGCAACAGCTAGTGATTTGCCACGATTGGAAAAGATGCTCACGCATGTCACGCGATTATCAGCTTGTGGTTTGGGCCAATCCGTCGCAAATCCAATGAAGAGTGCATTGGCTTTGTTTCCAGAAGAATTTGAAACGACTGCTGAAACAGAAATCTATGCCACCAGCAAAGGAGGTTGGTAAAAATGAAAACAAAGTTGCATACGCAAACAGTTACATTGTCTATTGATAACCAAGAAGTAACTGTGTCTAAAGGGACTACCATTCTCGAAGCAGCGAAAGGGCTAGGTGTTGAAATCCCAACGCTCTGTCATTTAAAGGAATTAGCGCCTGATGGTTCTTGTCGGATGTGCGTGGTTGAGGTGGAAGGCGGCCGACGTGGTGGCTTAACAACTGCTTGTACGGCACATTGTCAAGAGGACATGGTTGTGTCAACACATTCTGAAAAAGTTGCTGATTCCAGACGTTTTATTCTTGATTTATTATTGAGTAATCATAAATTAGAATGTTTTTCTTGTGGAAAAAACGGGGATTGTCAATTACAACAGTATGCGCTAGATTATGGGATTGATGCCACTAGCTTTACCGAGGGAAAAAGAATGCCTTACCATCAAGAAGATACCAGTAATCCATTTTTCTCTTATGATCCAGAAAAGTGTATCATGTGTCGTCGTTGTGCCCGTGTCTGTCAATTGCGGCAGGGAAGAGATGTACTTAGTATTGCTAATCGTGGCTTTGAAACAAAAATGATGCCAAGTTATGGGCAGGCGTTTGATCAATCTATCTGTGAATCATGTGGCAATTGCGTCTCTTCCTGTCCCACAGGTGCGTTAACAGCAAAAGATACGAAAGAGTACCGCAAATGGGAAACCCAGAAAATCCCTACAACTTGTCCGCATTGTGGGACAGGCTGTCAGATGAATTTACTCGTTAAAAACAATCGTTTGGTGGGTGTTGAACCCCTAGATGGACCAGCTAATAAAAATTTACTTTGTGTGAAAGGAAAATTTGCTTCATATAAATTTGTTGGGTCAGGAGATCGCTTAACGGAGCCATTAATTAAACGGAATGGCATTTTTGAACCTGCTTCTTGGGAAGAAGCCTTAACGCTTGTTTCGTCAAAATTTAACGAAATTAAAGCAGAAAACGGCGCGGATGCTCTTGCTGGTTTTTCGTGCTCTAGAGCAACAAATGAAGATAATTATGTCTTTCAAAAAATGGTGCGTGCTGCTTTTGGTACCAATAATGTTGATAACTGTGCCCGTGTTTGTCATTCGGCTTCGGTCCATGGTTTAGCCCAAACCTTAGGCTCTGGTGCGATGACTAATCCTATTGCTGATATCACTGAAGATGTCGACATGATTTTATTAGTAGGTTCCAATCCAGAAGAAGCTCATCCAGTTATTGGTGCGCAAATTCGCCAAGCCATCCAAAGAGGAACGCAAGTTGTTGTTGTTGATCCGCGGAAAATTAACTTAGTGAAGGATAGTGCGCTGCATTTACAAGTTCAGGCGGGAACGAATGTCGCATTTGCTAATGGCATGATGCATGTGATTTTGAAAGAAGGTTTAGCAGATCGCCACTTTATTGAAGAACGGACAGAAGGATTTTCAGATTTAGAAAAAATGGTGGCTGATTATACGCCGGAAAAAGTCGCAGAAATTTGTCATATTCATCCAGAAGATTTAATTCAAGCAGCACGCATGTATGCAAAAGCAGAGAAAGCACCAATCATTTATTGCTTAGGCGTAACGGAACATTCGACAGGAACTGAGGGTGTTATGAGTATGTCTAATTTGGCAATGTTGGTTGGTAAAGTTGGAAAACCAGGCTGTGGTGTCAATCCTTTGCGAGGTCAAAATAATGTTCAAGGTGCTTGCGATATGGGCTGTATGCCTTATGATTTCCCAGGCTATCAAAAAGTCAATAATCCAGAAGTGATCGACAAATTTGAAAAAGCTTGGCATGTGCCGTTAAATCGAAACACAGGTTTAACTTCTACTAAAGTCTTGCCAGCAGCAACGGCAGGAAATGTCAAAGGCCTTTATATTTTTGGAGAAGATCCAATTGTTACGGATCCAGACACAGGACATGTTCGTCAAGCTTTAGAAAGTTTAGACTTTTTAGTTGTTCAAGAATTATTTATGACAGAAACGGCTGCTTATGCAGATGTCGTTTTACCAGGCATCAGTTATGCAGAAAAAGACGGGACATTTACAAATACAGAACGGCGCGTGCAAAGAGTCCGTAAAGCTGTTGAACCAAGAGGACAAGCGCGAGAAGACTATGAAATTTTTTGTGAAGTCATGACACGAATGGGCTATCCTTGTGCGTATGAATCTGCAAAAGAAATTATGAAAGAAATTTCAGCTGTGACGCCTTCGTTTGGTGGAATTAATTATGAACGATTAGAGAAGGAGAGCTTACAATGGCCTTGTCGGAGCTTGACAGATCCAGGTACGCCGATTATGCATGTGGGCAGTTTTGCTCGTGGGAAAGGTTTATTTAAAGCAATTCCGTATAAGCAAGCACAAGAATTACCAGATGAAGAGTACCCGTATTTAATGTCGACAGGCCGAATGCTTTACCATTACAATACCCGAGCAATGACAGGACGAACGGAAGGGATTAACCAAATAGCGAATCACTCTTATATTGAGATAAATGCAGTCGATGCACAAGCTCTGGGAATCCAAGAAGGTGACAAAGTTGAAGTTCATTCTCGACGTGGCAAAATTGAAACCTATGCGGCTGTCGGAAATCGAGTATTTCCGCAAGAAGTCTTTATGACATTCCATTTTCCAGATGGGAATGTTAACGAAATCACCAATGCTGTATTTGATGATATCGCCACAATTCCTGAATATAAAGTTTGTGCCGTTGTGATTAAACCAGTGAATAAATAAAAAAGGATGGTTAAAACATGATCGAGTTGGAAGAAGCACGAGAGAAAATGACCCAACATATGAAGAGTCAATGTGAAACAGAAGAAGTGGCGCTGCTTGATTCCTTGGGACGGATTAGCGGAGAAACCATTTTTGCAGAGACAGCGATTCCTCATTTTCCTCGTGCCGGGATGGATGGGTATGCCGTTCGTGCAGTAGAAACACGAGGTGCGACTGCTGAAAGCCCAAGTTGTTTAAAAGTCGTCGGTTCTTTAGTGGCAGGGGATTCCATGTTTTATTGTAATCAGACGAATAACTGTGCGATTAAAATAACAACAGGTGCTTTTATTCCAACCGATTTTGATGCTGTAGTGCCACAAGAATGGACGGATTTTGGGCAAGACCATGTTAAAATTTTTCGCTCTGTCACTGCGGGCCAAAACTATGCGGAAATTGGAGAAGATATTGCTTTTCAGCAAAAAATTTTAGCAAAACATCAACAGATTAATAGTCGCATGATTGGTTTGTTGGCAATGCAAGGGATTGATAAAGTTGTTGTTTTGAAGCGCATGAAGATGGGGATTTTAGCGACCGGTAGTGAGTTAGTTTCTTTGGAAGAACCACTGTCAGTTGGGAAAATTTATAATAGTAATCTCTACATGTTAGCAGCTTTTGTCAAAGCGAGTGGCAATGAAGTAATCCACCTAGACCATTGTTCAGATGACCCTGAAGAATTAGCGAAGAGGCTGATTGAGATTTCACCAAAACTTGATGTATTAATTACTTGTGGTGGTGTTTCGGTAGGTGAAAAGGACAATTTACCTTTAGCGATTAAACGTATCGGAGGAACAGAGTTGTTTCATTTTGTAAATATGAAACCTGGAACCCCAGTTATGGGAAGTCAATTTCAAGAAACACTCATTTTAAGCGTTTCAGGCAATCCGTTTGCGGCAATGGTTAATTTACATCTTTTTTACTGGACATTATTAGCTACTTTTTTTAATTGTGTCGAGTTAAATCTCAAGGAACGAACAGTAATTTTAGCGCATGAATTAGCCCCCAGCAGACTACGTCGATTTTACCGAGCGAAAGAAATAGATGGCAAAGTAAATTTAGTGACAAAAAGTCATCTTTCATCCAATTTATCAAATACTTTAGAAACAAATTGCCTGCTAGAACAACCAGCTGGTGTACTACTCAAAAAAGGCGCGCTTGTAAAAGTCTATTATTGGCAAACTTGATGACAACCTGACCTAAGATTAGTATGAAAGTAAGAGCCTGGAACAAAAATCACTTTGGATTTTTGTTCCAGGCTTAAAAATTGATAAACGGCGGGAACAGAAGCAACACTACGCGTTGCTCCGATCTCAACAACTTCTAAGAGCTAAAGCTCTAAGAGTTGAAGGTCCTTCGGAAATAAGCCGAAATTCTCCAAAAATTAAAGAACACCGGGTAGGTATCATGCAACATCAACTCGTTCCTCGTTGTGTTTTATGACAATTTTCGGAAATTTCTTCTTATTGCTGAGAAACACTATTTGCAAAGCAAATAGATGTTGAACAGTACCTACTTGGTTCTCGGAGTTAAGCACTTCTGTCCCGACCTCTTATTGCTTATCAAGTTTTAAGACTTAGACAAAAGTCTGGTCAGGCTAAGCGAAGCACGTAATTTTTGTCGCTTAACTTTTTTAACTTCGATTTCTCGCTAAAAAAAATTATGGATGCCAGATTGTTTTTTTGATGCAAGAGTGATACACTTGAAAAAGAAGCATTGTGTAAACGTTAACAAATGTCAAATGTGAGGTGGAGAAATGGTTCAAAGTAAGGAATTTACGCACTTGAATACACAAGGAGAAGTGCATATGGTTGATATTTCGGAAAAAAATGACACTCAAAGAACAGCCCTCGCTTATGGAGAAATTCACATGTTGGAAGCGACAGCAGAAGCGATCCAGACCCAAATGATTAAAAAAGGTGAAGTATTACAGGTAGCAAGAGTAGCTGGGATTACCGCCGCAAAACGAACGTTTGAATGGATTCCTTTGTGTCATTTGGTTGCTTTGACAAAGTGTGAAATTCAGTTTGATTGGCGCAATCAAACTTGTTTAGAAGTACGTTGCTTTACAAAAACAGTGGGTTCAACTGGCGTTGAAATGGAAGCGTTAACAGGTGTGCAGGCAGCACTCTTAACAATTTATGACATGTGTAAAGCAATTGATCGAGGAATGACAATGACAAACATTGGTTTATTAGAGAAAAATGGTGGACGTAGTGGTCATTTCATTCGTTCTTCAATTAAATCAAAGGAAAGTGATGAGTGAACAGCATGAAAGATGCATTTAACCGTGAAATTGATTATGTTCGTTTGTCTTTAACAGATCGTTGTGACTTACGTTGCACGTATTGCATGCCAGCAACAGGTCTTTGCTTTTTAAAAAAAGAGCAGCTTCTAACAGATGATGAGATTATTTTTTTACTGAGGATATTAGCGAAAGAAGGCATCAAAAAAGTTAAATTAACAGGTGGTGAACCGCTTGTTAGACCGAATTTACTCTCTTTAATTAAAAGGATAAAGCAAATCTCAGGAATCGAAAAAGTAACCCTAACAACTAATGGCATGAAGTTAGCTCGTGAGGCTCAAGGGTTAAAAGAGGCGGGCTTGGACGGCATTAATATTAGCTTAGACACTTTGGATCCAGAAGAATTTCGAGAAATAACAAGAGTTGGTCAGTTAAGGAATGTTCTGGCGGGCTTAGAACAAGCGATTGATGTGGGATTACCTAATATCAAAATTAATACTGTAGCTAGGAAAGAGCTAAGTGAAGCAACAATTGTAGAACTGGCTGAAATCGCTAAGAAAGAGACTGTGCATCTTCGTTTCATTGAAATGATGCCAATTGGATTAGGGAAGGGGAATCCAGGTAAGCAACAAGAAGAAGTAGAAGACATTTTAACCAAACATTATGGAACGTTACAACCATACCAAAAACCATTGGGCAATGGCCCTGCTAGTTATTACGCCTTAAAAGATTTTAAAGGGAAAATAGGTTTTATTAGTGCATTAGGGCATTGTTTTTGCGAGACGTGCAATCGAATTCGAATTACTGCAGACGGCCATTTAAAAACGTGCCTGCATTCTGCAGACGGCTACTCGTTAAAGGAAGCTTTAGCTATGGAACAAACAGCAGAATTGTTAGGGATTATCAAGAGTGGCATTGCCTGTAAGCCTGAAAAACATCTTTTCTTGGAACGACAAGGAGAACAACGATTTATGTCACAAATAGGAGGGTAAGTATGAAAACAGGAGAAATTATTGCAATAAATATTAGCCCGCGAAGAGGCACACAGAAAAAGGAAATTCCTGAAGTCAACTTAATTAAAGGTTTCGGATTAGAAAATGATGCGCACGGCGGTAATTGGCATCGACAAGTCAGTTTGTTATCTTTTGAAGAAATAACGGCTTTCAATGAAAAAGGAGCTCGGGTTGGCAATGGTGCTTTTGGGGAAAATATAATCGTATCAGGGATTGATTTACGTCAATTACCTGTTGGAACGAAAATGAAAATAGGCGATTCCGAATTGGTGGTTACTCAAATTGGGAAAGAGTGCCATAAACACTGTCAGATTTACGCGCGAGTGGGCGATTGCATCATGCCTAGAGAAGGAATCTTTGCAGTCGTTGTGACAGAAGGTCATATTAAAAAAGGAGACCAGTTAGACGTTGTTTAAAGTGGGCATTGTAACATTAAGTGATCGTTGCTTTCAAGGGCTTGCTGTCGACCAATCGGGTCCCTTGATTCGTGAACAGTTACCTGCGCTCTACCAGGTAACCAAACAAACCATTTTACCAGATGAAGAAAATCAATTAGTAGAGCTATTGCAAGAGTGGTCTAAGACCTGTGATTTGATTTTAACGACAGGCGGCACAGGGTTGAGTGAACGGGATCGGACCCCAGAAGCTACCTTACGTGTAGCAGAGCGAATCATTCCTGGGATCAGTGAGGGCTTGCGTCAACTTAGCTTGAAAAAAACGCCATTTGCTATGTTAAGTCGAGGCGTTTCTGTTCAAAGAGGACGCACGCTCATTGTTAATTTGCCTGGTAGCCCGAAAAGTGTAACAGAACATTTGCATTTTTTGTTGCCTGTTTTGCCCCACGCTTTGGATTTAATCACAAACAAAAAAATCATACATGATGAGGAATAAACTATGAAAACAATTCGAACAGAAGAGGCAGTTGGCCTTCCGTTGAGTCATGATATTACGCGAATTGACTATGGAAAGACCAAGGAAGTGTGTTTTAAAAAAGGACATATAGTTGTTCAAGAAGATATTCCAATTCTTTTATCATTAGGGAAAAAACATCTATTTGTTGCCTTAGATCCAGCGGAAATACATGAAGAAGAGGCAGCGATATTTTTGTATAACCTGTTAACAGATGACTCATGTCAGCCGAGTGAAGTCCATGAAGGAAAAATTGTTGCTAAAGCTAGCACGAGAGGTCTTTTAAAAGTCAATAGAGAAAAATTAATTGCTTTAAATGAAATTGAAGGTCTCGCCTTGTCAACTAAAGTTACCAATATAGAAGTTCAGAAAGATGAAAAAGTTGCAGCCTTTCGAGTGATTCCACTAACAATTTCTAGAGGGCAATTAGAAAAGGCACGCCAGCTCAGCACGTCTGAGCCACTAATCTCTGTGAAACCTTTCAAAAAAATACGGGTCGGGATTGTAACTACTGGCAGTGAAGTTTACACAGGATTGGTTGAAGATGCTTTTTACCCTGTGTTAAAAGCCAAGTTCTCCGCGTATCCTTTAGTTACGATTGTCAAGCAAGAAATTGTCGATGATCAGCCGCAAAAAATTACTGTTGCGATCAAAAAGATGTTAGCACAAGGGCTTGATCTGATTGTTTGTACAGGTGGTATGAGTGTAGATCCTGATGATTTGACCCCGTTAGCAATTAAGCAGACAGGTGCTGAAATCGTAACCCATGGGACACCAGTCTTACCAGGCTCAATGTTTTTGCTGGCTTATAAAGGAGAGCAAACGATCATTGGCTTACCAGGTGGTGTTTTATTTTCAGAAAAAACTGTTTTTGATTTGTTGTTACCAAGATTAATGGCCAAAGAAGTGATTAAAAAATCTGAAATTATTGATTTGAGTTATGGCGGGTATTTATAAAAGAAAAGAGGCGTTCAAATGTCTAAACAAAAAAAGGCTGTGTTCCTGCTTAGTTTATTCAGTTTAGTTGCCCTAATTGCTGCATGTACAAATCAGCCGCAAAAAGAAACAGTTTCAACAAAAAAAGAAGAAATAACCCTTGCGGCAGCAGCTAGCTTAGAGTCAGTCATGGAGAATAAAATTATTCCAGCCTTTGAAAAAGAGCATCCAGATATTCAGGTAACTGGAACCTATGATAGTTCTGGAAAATTACAGATGCAAATTGAAAAAGGCCTAAAAGCCGATGTATTTTTCTCGGCTTCGACAAAACAAATGAATGCATTGGTTGCAGAAAAACTAATTAATAAGAAAAGTGTCGTTCCTTTATTGGAAAACCAGCTCGTTCTAATTGTACCTAACCAAGATCAAGCAAAATGGCACGATTTTTCTGATTTAAAAAAAGCCCAAATGATAGCAATTGGTGATCCTGCAAGTGTTCCAGCTGGTCAATATGCCGAAGAAGGCTTAAAAGCTTTAGGCGCTTGGTCTTATGTAGAAAAACACGCAAGCTTTGGCACGAATGTAACAGAAGTCCTTGAATGGGTAGCTAATGCAAGTGCAGAAGCTGGCTTGGTTTATGCGACAGATGCAGCAACCAATTCAAAAGTAGCGATTGTTGCGGCCATGCCTGAAGCTGCTTTGAAAAAGCCGATTATCTATCCAGTTGGTAAAGTTGCCGCCTCTAAGAAACAAAAATCAGCAGATGCTTTTTTAAATTTTTTACAGAGTCAACAATGCAGAAAATATTTTGAAAATATTGGCTTTAAGTTAACAAAGTAGGTGGGAAAATGGATGTTCGACCAATTCTTTTATCTTTTCAGACAGCAATAATCGCCATTTTATTTACTTTTGTTTTAGGAACAGGCGTTGCGTATATTGTTTTTCGTTTGAAAAATCGTAAATTAAAAATTCTTTTGAATAGTTTATTTACGTTGCCATTAGTTTTACCGCCGACTGTTTTTGGTTTTTTTCTCTTAACTATTTTTGGTGTTCAGCAACCAGTGGGTCAGTTTTTACTTGATTTTTTTGCCATTCAAGTTGTTTTTTCATGGCCAGCTACGGTTATTGCTGCCGTTGCTGTTTCATTTCCTTTAATGTATCGTTCAGCCTTAACGGCGTTTGAACAAATGGATAGTGAATTGTTGGCGGTAGCCCAGACACTCGGGTTTTCGGAAAGTCGATATTTTAGAAAAATTGCGCTACCTTTGTCGATGAACGGTCTCTTGGCCGGTGGCGTGTTAGCCTTTGCCCGTGGGTTAGGCGAATTTGGAGCGACGACAATGTTAGCAGGGAATATTGCTGGCAAAACAAGAACGCTTCCTTTAGCTATCTACTCTGCTGTAGCAAGTGGGGATTGGCGCTTAGCCAATCAATATGTTGTGATTATGTTATTACTTTGCCTGATTATTTTATTTTTTACGGAATTTTTTAGTCAGCGCGCTTGGAGAAGATCGGAATGAGATTAATTGTTGATATTCAAAAAGAATTGAAAAGTCATACTTTGCAAATTCAGTTTGAAACAAAGACGCAAACAACAGGAATTTTAGGTGCTTCTGGTTGTGGCAAGAGTATGTTATTAAAATGTATTGCGGGTGTTGAGAGTGCGGATAAAGGTCAGATTGTTTTAAATGATCAAGTCTTATTCGATGCTGAACAAAAGATCAATTTGTCGCCGCAACAACGAAAAATTGGTCTTTTGTTTCAACAGTATGCGTTGTTTCCTCATTTGTCGGTAGTAGAAAATCTGACGTGCGTGACAAAAGATTTACAATTGGTCACTCAATTGCTTGCATCTTTTCACTTAACTAAAGTCCAACAACAATATCCTAGTCAACTTTCTGGAGGACAAAGACAGCGAGTGGCTTTTGCGCGAATGCTAGCGGCTCAGCCGGCTTACCTGTTATTAGATGAGCCATTTTCCGCATTAGATGCACCCTTAAAGGAAGAGCTGCAAATTGAACTTCAACAGCGATTAAGTAATTTAAATCAACATGCCTTAATTGTGAGTCATAGTTTAGATGAACTGTATAAGTTATGTCAGAGTTTAGTGATAATCACAAAAAACCAAACACTTTTTGGTGCAACAAATCAATTATTTAACCAACCTCAAACGATTGAAGCAGCTAAACTCACTGGTTGTAAAAATATTTGGCCTGTCAAACGCATAGATGCGCACAGAGTCCAAGTGATTGGCTGGCAACAAACACTAACGGTTACACAAGAAGTTCCTATTTCTTGTCATTCTATTGGAATTCGGGCCCATGATTTCACAACAGAACCGCAGGCAACCAATCAGATCGAAGTGCATCACTTACAAACATTGTCAGCACCTTTTGAACAAAGTGCTTGGTTTCAACACCAACAAACCAAAATTTGGTGGAAAGGCAGCAATAGACTCAATCCGAAAGTTATTACTCAGTTATCCATTCCACCTACAGCAATTATGCCATTATGTCTATAAAATAGAAAAAGATTACGTGAAGCGGTTGACATATGATTGCATCTTCATTTATAATAGATTCATGAAAGGTTATTCATGTAAACGGAATAATCGCTATTATATAGGGAGTGAAGGTGTTTAAATGCAAAAGAGTTATAAACTAGAAGGACTTGATTGTGCAAGTTGTGCAGACAAAATTGAAAAATCTGTCCAAAAAATTCACGGAGTAGAAAAAGCGCGTGTGGACTTCATGGCTGAAAAAATGACACTGGAAGTTGAATCAGGACATGATTTAGAAGTCGAAAATGAAGCGCGTGCAGTGATTGGTAAGTTAGAACCAGATGTCAAAGTTATTTCTTTAAAAGATGTCAAAGAAGAAGAAGGACGTAATCCAAATAAGAATCGCTTAATTCGTATCATTATTGCATTTGTTTTATTTTTAGCACTTATTATCATTAAACCAAGTAATAATTGGGTTGCTTTGGCGTCTTATTTAGTCGTTTATGTCTTAATTGGTGGCGACATTGTCAAACGAGCGGTAACGAATATTTTTCGTGGGGAAGTGTTTGATGAAAATTTCTTAATGTCTGTGGCAACGATTGGGGCATTCTTTATTGGGGAATATCCCGAAGCTGTGGCAGTAATGTTATTCTACCAAGTCGGCGAATGGTTCCAAAGTGCTGCGGTTGATCAATCCAGAAAATCAATTGCCAAATTAATGGATATTCGTCCAGATTCAGCAAATCTTTTAGTAAATGGACAAATAAAAGCGGTCGCTCCAGATACAATTGAAATTGGGCAACAAATATTAGTGAAACCAGGTGAAAAAGTTCCGTTAGATGGCCACATTATTGATGGATCAAGCATGGTAGATACCTCTGCGTTAACTGGTGAATCCGTTCCAAGAACGGTCAAAGTCGGCGATGAAATCTTAGGTGGTTTTATCAATAAAAATGGGGCCTTGACCATTAATGTTACGAAAAAATTTGGGGATTCAACAGTTAGCAAAATTTTAGATTTAGTTGAAAATGCTAGCAGTAAAAAAGCCCCTGCAGAAAACTTTATTTCTAAATTTGCTCGTTACTATACACCAGTTGTCGTTGTTTTAGCTGTCTTATTGGCAGTGATTCCACCATTTATTTTCCCTGATACTTCTATTAATGAATGGGTTTATCGGGCATTAACGTTCTTGGTTATTTCTTGTCCATGTGCCTTAGTCATTTCTGTTCCTTTAAGTTTCTTCGGTGGAATTGGCGGAGCCAGCAAACTAGGTGTTTTAATTAAAGGAAGCAACTATTTAGAAATTTTAGCGAATACGGAAACGATTGTTTTTGATAAAACTGGTACGCTAACAAAAGGAAATTTTGTGGTTCAAAACATAACTAGTGTTGTTTTACCTGAAGAAGAGTTGTTACGTTTAACAGCAACAGCAGAACAATTATCCACTCATCCTATTGCTATTTCTATTAAAGAAAGCTATGGCAAAGAAACTGTTCCAGCAACAGCAATTGAAGAGGTTGCCGGACACGGTATCAAAGCCACAATTGAAGGCAAAACAGTTTTAGTCGGTAATGCGAAGTTAATGAAACAATTTGGTATCGAAGCACCAGAAGTGAAGGAAGCGGGAACTTTAATTTTTGTCGCTATTGATAATCAATTTGCGGGCTACTTAGTGATTGCGGATCAATTGAAACCAGACGCCATTTCAGCAATAAAAGAATTAAAAGCTGAAGGGGTCAAACAAACTGTTATGCTGACTGGAGACAATCAACAAGTTGCAGAAGCTATTGCAAAAGAAGTTGGTGTTGACAAAGTTTATGCAGAACTTTTACCAGATGGCAAAGTGGATCGTTTAGAAGAGTTGTTAAAAGCATCTTCACCTAAAAACAAAGTTGCCTTTGTTGGTGACGGCATGAATGATGCACCTGTTTTAGCCCGGGCTGATGTTGGGATTGCCATGGGTGGTTTAGGAAGTGACGCGGCAATTGAAGCTGCTGATGTGGTGATTATGAATGATGAACCAAGTCGTATCGCCTCTGCGATTAAATTATCAAGAAAAACATTGAGAATTGTTAAACAAAACATTATCTTTGCGATTGCTGTTAAAATCATTGTCTTGGCACTAGGTGCATTAGGCTTGGCTTCAATGCAAGCAGCAGTGTTTGCTGATGTTGGTGTAACTATTATCGCTGTTTTAAATGCTATGCGTTGTTTACGTGTAGAAAAGATGAAAGATAATAACTAAGCCATAAAAAGTACAGCTGAGACAAACCTTTTTAGCTGATTATCAGGTTTTGAGCGTGGGACAAAAATCACTTTGACTTTTTGTTCCACGCTTTTTCACCTACACAATTTCTATTCGTTCTTAAATTGCCAGAGTTCTTGTAAAGAAATCTTTAAATTTTTCGCTTTGTGGCATATAATAAGAGAGAATTTGTACGAAAATTGCGCTTCGCTTTTTTTTCATGGTACAATAAGCAAGAATGGATTGATTTACAGGAGGGAACCTCAACATGGCATCAAATGAAAAAACACGATATAAAGCAATCATTGCAGACCATACGTATACAATTATTGGCCAAGAGTCAAAACAACATATGGATTTAGTCACAAAAATTGTCAACGAACAACTGGCGGAAATTAAACATCTTTCTCCGCAAACTGATACGGAACAAGCTTCTGTTTTATTAGCAATTAATGCAATTTCAGATCAACTAAAAAAACAAAAATATGCTTTAAAATTGGAAAAACAAGTAGCAGATTTAAAACAGAAAACCATTCGTTTGGCTGAATTAGAGAATCGTGTGCGCCGAATGGAAATTATCGAAGAAGAAGCACGGGATGTTTTGAAAAAGAATGGACAAGAAGATGTAGAAATTCATAATCATGTGGAAGCCCAACAAATTTTGAATGAAAATCGAAAACAGCAGATTCAAAATAAAGGTGTTTCGGAGTAGTTCCTGAAAGGATGACAAGATGTTAACAATACTTATTTTATTACTTTTAGCCTTTGGATTTTATACAGGAGCTAAACGAGGCTTGATTTTACAAGTGCTCTATTCGGTAGGTTACTTAATTTCATATTTTGTTGCTCGAACCTATTACAAAGAGGTCGCCTCTCATTTAGAATTGTATATTCCATATCCATCGGTTACGCCAACGTCAAAGCTTGTCTTTTTTAATCAAGAGATTTCTTTAGACTTGGACAAAGCCTTTTATTCAGCGGTTGCGTTTCTATTATTGCTGTTTGCAGGCTGGTTGGTCGTTCGTTTTTTAGCGATCTTTTTACATGGATTAACATTTATTCCAGTTTTGAAACAGGTAAATGGACTATTAGGTGGCATATTAAGTGTTCTTGTGTTATACGTGGGTCTTTTTCTAGTGTTAGCTACGGCGTCAATGATTCCGTCAGATATTGTCCAAAATCAGTTTCGGTCAAGTGGCTTGGCACGAGGCATTGTAAAAAATACCCCAATTCTAACAAAACAAGCATATGAATTATGGGTTGAACCAATTACGAAATAAAGCTGAATGGGACTGAGATAGAGATAAGAAGTAAGTGAGCAAAGCGAAACTTCTTATGTTATGTCTCAGTCTTTTCAACAAATGAAAAAGTTTGAAAAGTAGGTGGAAAAATGAATCAGCGTATTCTATCAACATTAGGGTTTGATAAAGTAAAACAACAGTTGTTGCAATTTATTGTGACAGCTCAGGGGACAAACGAAGTTTCGGAATTATTACCGATTGCTGATGAAAATAAAATTCAAGCATGGCTAAATGAAACACAGGATGGTTTAAAAGTTCAACGATTACGTGGTGGAATCCCCATTCCTAAATTAGAAAATATCCAACCACACATGAAACGGATTGAAATTGGTGCGGATTTAAATGGCATAGAATTAGCACAAGTAGGCCGTGTCTTGTCGACTACTTCAGAACTGACTCGTTTTTTTGATGAGTTAAGTGAAAATGAAGTTGATTTTGAACGTTTATATATGTGGCGAGAGCAACTAGAAGTTTTGCCTGAATTAAATCGCCAACTCAAACAAGCCATTGATGATGATGGCTACGTCACAGATGAAGCTTCGCCAGCTTTAAAGGCAATTCGGCAAAATATTCGTCGTAGTGAGCAGACCATTCGAGAAGAACTAGATAGTATTATTCGTGGGAAAAACGCACGTTATCTGAGTGATGCCCTTGTTACTATGCGAAATGAACGCTACGTGATTCCAGTCAAACAAGAATATAAAAATGTTTTTGGTGGCGTGGTTCACGACCAAAGTGCTTCAGGTCAAACCTTATTTATTGAACCTAAACAAATTTTAGAAATGAATAATCGCTTGCGACAACAACAAGTTGCCGAAAGAAATGAGATTACTCGCATCTTGGCAGAACTGTCGGCCGAGTTGGTCCCTTATCGCCGTGAAATTACGCATAATGCTTATGTCATCGGTAAACTTGATTTTATTAATGCTAAGGCACGACTAGGAAAAGAACTAAAAGCAGTTGTTCCAGAAATTAGTCAAGCAAATCATGTAGTTTTTAAACAAGCCCGGCACCCGCTATTGGATCCAGAAAAAGCTGTAGCCAATGACATTGTGATTGGAGAAGAATATCAAGCAATTGTGATTACGGGGCCTAATACCGGCGGGAAAACCATTACTCTGAAAACGTTAGGTCTTTTACAATTAATGGGCCAAGCTGGATTACCTATTCCAGTTGAAGAAGAGAGTAAAATGGGTATTTTTACAGAAGTATTTGCGGATATCGGGGATGAACAATCGATTGAACAAAGTTTAAGTACTTTCTCTTCACATATGACGAATATCGTGTCTGTCTTAAAGAAAGTCGATCATCAAAGTTTAGTACTATTTGATGAATTAGGTGCTGGGACAGATCCGCAAGAAGGGGCCGCTTTAGCGATTGCCATTTTAGATTCATTGGGCGCTAAAGGAGCCTATGTGATGGCAACAACCCATTATCCTGAATTAAAAGTGTATGGCTATAATCGAGCTGGAACAATCAATGCCAGTATGGAATTTGATGTAGATACTTTGAGTCCAACCTATCGTTTATTAATTGGCGTGCCTGGCCGAAGTAATGCTTTTGAAATTTCGAAACGTCTTGGATTAGACAACAGTATTATTGAAGCTGCAAAACAAATAATGGACGGTGAAAGTCAAGATTTAAACGAAATGATTGAAGACCTGGAAAACCGTCGCAAAATGGCCGAAACTGAATATTTAGAAGCTCGCCACTATGTCGATGAATCGGCCGCTTTGCATAAAGAACTGAAAGAAGCCTATCAAGTATTTTTTGAAGAACGAGAAAAAGAATTACAAAAAGCGCGGAAAGAAGCGAATAAAATTATTGCAGAAGCGGAAGAAAACGCAGAAACCATTATTTCTGATATTCGCAAAATGCAATTGGAAAGTGGCCAACAAGGTGGTGTCAAAGAACATCAGTTAATTGATGCGAAAACACAGCTTTCTCAATTACACCATGAAGAAACCAAGCTTGCTAAAAACAAAGTGTTGAAGAAGGCCAAAGAACAGAAAAAATTAAAAGCTGGCGATGAAGTAATTGTCAATACTTACGGCCAACGAGGGACCTTATTAAAAGACAACGGCAAAGGACAATGGCAAGTCCAATTGGGCATTTTAAAAATGAACGTATCTGAAGAGGATATGACGCCTGTCGCTCCACAAAAAGAAGCAAAACCAAGAGTTACAACGGTTCGTTCTGCAGAAAGCAGCCATGTTGGCACACAACTAGACTTACGTGGCAAACGCTACGAAGAAGCATTGGCAGAAGTTGACCAATACATTGATGCTGCGATTCTAGCGGGCTATCCACAAGTAACCATTGTTCACGGCAAAGGAACAGGTGCATTAAGAACCGGAATAACGGAATTTTTAAAAAATCACCGCAGTGTGAAAAGCTATGAATTTGCGCCACAAAACCAAGGTGGTAATGGTGCGACTGTCGTAAAATTCCAATAAACAAGGACTTACAATAAGTAAGCAGAACACTCGCTATCTTAGAGATGACGTGTTATACTAAGCATGTAATAAGAGTAAAGAGTAGGAGGTTTGTGAAATGACACAAGCAATTACCGATAAAGATTTTGCAACAGAAACAGATGAAGGATTAGTCTTAATCGACTTTTGGGCAACTTGGTGTGGCCCTTGTCGTATGCAAGCACCCATCTTAGAACAATTATCTGAAGAATATGATGAAGACGAAGTAAAAATCGTCAAAATGGATGTGGATGAAAATCCTGCAACACCAGCAAGTTTTGGAATCATGAGCATCCCAACATTGCTATTGAAAAAAGATGGCGAAGTTGTTGAAAAAGCAGTCGGTGTTCATACAAAAGACCAATTGCAAGCAATGATTGCCAAACACTTATAAACGTTGATTAGTCATTACGAATAGTCTGATTCAGTCTGAAGAGAAATCATTAGCGATTGTCTTTTCAGGCTGTTTCTTTCGTACATAAAGTAGCGGCTTTTTTTGTTTAATTACAAAAAGAGGTGTATAATAGATGAAGCATTTTGTTAGAAAGGAAGTATCGTATGAACGAACGAATAAAAAATAAATTAGCACTGCTTCCTGATCAACCTGGTTGTTATTTAATGAAAGATAAAAACGGCACGATTATCTATGTTGGGAAAGCCAAAATTTTGAAAAACCGTGTCCGATCTTATTTTCGTGGTAGCCGTGATACTAAGACAGAACGATTAGTCAGTGAAATCGATGATTTTGAATATATTGTGACAGAATCGAATATTGAAGCACTTTTATTAGAAATTAATTTAATCCATAAAAATAATCCCAAATATAACATCATGTTAAAAGACGATAAAACCTATCCTTTTATCAAAATCACAAACGAAAAATATCCTCGTTTAATGATTACTCGAAAGGTTTTAAAAGACAAAGCGTTATATTTTGGCCCATATCCAGATGTAAATGCAGCGAATGAAACAAAGAAACTGTTAGATCGGCTTTTTCCTTTGCGAAAATGTAATCCGTCGCAAAAAACACCTTGTTTGTATTATCATTTAGGACAATGTCTGTGTCCCTATGCTTTTGATGTGGATCCGCAAGTCTACAAAGATATGGTGGAAGAGATTAAAGGGTTTCTCTCTGGTGGACATACAGAAATTCAGGACCGCTTACAAGAAAAAATGGCTTATGCAGCAGCACATATGGAATTTGAAAAAGCTGCAGAATTTCGCGATCAAATTAAAGCGATTGAAACAGTTATGACCCGCCAAAAAATGACGAATGTAGATTTAATTGATCGTGATGTGTTTGGTTATGCTGTTGATAAAGGCTGGATGTGTGTCCAAGTATTCTTTGTCAGACAAGGAAAATTAATCGAACGTGATGTATCGATTTTTCCATTTTATGATGATGCCAGTGAAGCATTTTTAACTTTTATTGGACAATTTTATCAAGAGAATGAGCATTTTGTGCCAAAAGAAGTCTTGATTCCTGATGACATTGATAAAGAAAGCGTTGAAGCTTTATTAGCTACGAAAGTCTTGCAGCCGCAACGGGGAGAAAAGAAAAAACTGGTTAAATTAGCCAGTAAAAATGCTGCAGTTGCTTTAAATGAAAAATTTGATTTGATTGTACGGAAACAAGAACGAACAATTGGCGCAGTTGAAAAATTAGGCAATGCGATGAACATACCTGCGCCCATTCGAATTGAAGCATTTGATAATTCAAATATTATGGGAACAAACCCTGTTTCTGCGATGGTTGTGTTTATTGACGGACGGCCAGCTAAAAATGAGTATCGAAAATATAAAATAAAAACTGTCCAAGGTCCTGATGATTACGCTTCTATGAGAGAAGTCATTTATCGCAGATATTCACGAGTTTTAAAAGAAGGCTTGCCTTTTCCTGATTTAATTTTAATCGATGGTGGTAAAGGTCAAGTCGATGTTGCTAAAGATGTGTTAGCCAATCAACTAGGAGTCGATATTCCTGTAGCTGGATTAGCCAAGAACGACAAGCACAAAACGAGTGAACTTTTATTTGGTCCAAACTTAGAAGTTGTACCATTGGAAAGAAACTCACAAGAATTTTTCTTGTTGCAACGAATCCAAGATGAAGTCCATCGTTTCGCCATCACATTCCATCGTCAATTACGTAGTAAAAATAGTTTTGCTTCCAAATTAGATAACGTTGAAGGTTTGGGACCAAAACGTAAAAAAAATCTTTTAAAAGAATTTAAATCGCTTAAAAATATTACGGCAGCCAGTGTTGAAGAATTAAGAAAAGCTGGGTTACCTGAAACTGTCGCAAAGAATGTGTATCGTCATTTGCACCAAGAAACAACCTCTGAGATAGAAAAATAGATGAAAATGAACCAGACAAATTAGGTGCTTTTCCTAATTTGTCTGTTTTTTTTTATTCAATTTTTTTATGAAAATTTGAACTCTCAAGAAAATATGATAACGATTTCTTTCGTGATATACTAATACTAACTTAAAAGAGAGGACGTCTGATCATGAAAATACTAACACCCGTTTATCAAATAAAATTTAAAAAAGTACCAAATCAATTACTGATTGATGAGCGTTTAATGAATGAATTGGGTACGTGGTTGAATCGTACAGGTCGAATTTGGGCCTGCCAATCATCAAAATCGGCAAAGGAATTTAAAAATAAATTTTATGAAAGCACAGGCTTGACCGCAAATGAAGTGCATATTTCTGCCGAGACGGATGGCCTTTTTCGCTTAGCAGAAAATAAAGCGTCTGATTAAAGTGCAGCATCTTTCCATAACAATTGTCATTGACAAGCCAACACAGGAAAGATACGATATGAGTAACTAAACAGCGGTTTAGAAAAAGTGAAGGGGGCGTTTATGTGTTAGAGGTAAAAGAGTTAGTCAAAACCTTTGGGGATTTTAAAGCAGTTGATCATGTATCCTTTACGATACCGGACGGGAAAATTTTAGGATTAATTGGCCAAAATGGTGCCGGGAAAACAACTACGTTTCGCTTGATTTTAAATTTTTTAACACAAGATAGCGGGTCAGTTTTATGGAATGGTCAACCATTAAACGAAAAAGAATACAATATTATTGGTTATTTACCAGAAGAACGGGGTTTATATCCTAAAATTACGATTGAAGACCAACTAATTTATTTCGCTTCATTGCGGGGGAAAACTAAAAAAGAAATTGAACCTAAAATTGACTTTTGGATGGAAAAATTTCAAGTTAAAGGCAAAAAAACAGATAAAGTTAAATCTTTATCAAAAGGAAATCAACAAAAAGTTCAATTGATTGCGACACTTATTCATGAACCGAAGTTAATTATTTTAGACGAACCATTCAGTGGCTTGGATCCAGTTAATGCAGAATTATTAAAAGACGGCATTATTGAATTGAAAAATCAAGGTTCTTGTGTCATTTTTTCCAGTCATAATATGGACAATGTGGAGAAAATCTGTGACCATTTAGTCATGTTAAAAAATGGACGCATGGTTTTAGATGGTCAGGTTCATGAAATTCGACAACAATTTGGTCGAACAAAATTATTCTTAGAATCACCGTTATCTGTTGAGGAAGTTGCTGCTACAGCAGGTGTGAAAGAAGCACACTTGCGACAAGATGGCGTCTTAGAAGCGACATTAGAAAACGCTGAAGTGGGCAAAGTGTTGTTTGATAAAGCGACAGCCAACGGCTACATTCCAATGTTTAATCAACAACCACCAACATTGGAAGAAATTTTCAAAATGAAAGTAGGTGGGCAAGATGAGTAAATTTTGGATTATTGCGACTGATGTCTATAAGAAAAATGTGAAGTCGCTGTCTTTCTTAATCATGATTTTAGCGCCATTTCTTCTTGTAGGAATTGTTTACTTAGCGGGCTCTCTAGCTAGCGGTTTTTCAGGAGATACTACCATTGGTCTGGTTTCGGAAAATCAAGCGCTCGTTAAAGAGTTGACAAAGAATAAAACAGAGGACTTTTCTTTCAAAGCTGTTTCTTCTGAGAAAAAGGCCCAAGAACAATTAAAAGACGAGAAAATTGATGCCTATTTACTTTTGGACACTACAGATAATCAGATTTCTGGTCAGCTTTACTCTGAACGCTCTTTAGGAAATGCAACCGAGATGCTAATTCCTCAAATGTTAAACCAATTACAAACAATGGCGAATGCCAATCGTTTAAACCTAACAGCTGAGCAAGTTGCCATGTTGAATCAACAAGCAACATTTAAAAAAGCCAAAATTAGTTTTGATGAAAATGGCAAAATAAAAACAGGAGAAGATAACACAGGGATTCAAATGGCGTTAGCAATGGGGATAACAATTTTGTTATTTGTCTTCATCAGCAGTTATTCTTCAATTATTGCCCAAGAGATTGCTTCTGAAAAAGGCACTAGAATCATGGAAGTTATTCTCTCTAGTACAAAAGCGCAAACCCATTTTTATGGCAAATTAACTGGGGTTATTCTAGTAGCTTTAACACAAATTTTCATTTACGGAGTGGCGTTTGTTCTCGGCTATTCTCAATTGAAAAATCTTGATTTTATGAAAAGTCTATTAAGTGGTATTTCACCACAAAGTATTTTTTCATCAACCTTTATTTTTACATTAGGCTTTTTCATTATTGGTATTCTCGTTTTTGCTGTTTTGGCAGCACTTTGTGGTTCTCTTGTTTCCAAACCAGAGGATACAGCAAAAGCAGTTCAGCCCATCATGTATATTGGTTTAATCGGTTATATGATTGGCATTACGTTTGGGACGAATGATCCACAAAATATCGTGGTGAAAGTGACTTCCTTTATTCCGCTGATTTCGTCATACATTATGCCAGTACGCTTGGCGACCGAAACGGCATCAACAATGGAAGCAATTGTCTCATTAGTGATTTTGGCAGTTTTTGGAATTATTTTAACAATCTTCTCTGCTCGTTTATACAAATCAAACGTTCTTGTATACAGCGAAGGCGGCATGATTCAATCCTTAAAACAGTCAATTTCTATTTTAAAAAATGAACAAAAGCATAAATAATTTTTGTTTAACTCTAAAAGGACCCGGTAAATCAGTCAAAGTGACTGATCTGCCGGGTCTTTTTTAGGCACCGTTCGTCGTTCAACTAGACGAACGGTTAATTTTTTTTCAGGAATGTTCGTCTGATTTAATTGGTTGTATAGGTAAATAAATGAGTTTTCGGCTTGATACTGAATGGCATAATCAACAGTCGTAATATGCATCAATTCACTGACATAACTATTATCAAAGCCAATGACAGCGACATCGCGAGGAACGGCATAATTTAGATTTTCAAGTTCTGAAATAAACTCAGCTGCTACGTGATCATTATAAAAGGCCAAAGCTTCTGGCTTTTCGGTTAATTGTTGCCAGTAATGGGCAATTTTGCGACCAGAATGGTTAGTATACTGATCATTAATCAGCCACTCAGCTTGCCAAGGTGCCTGAGTGTTTTCATAAAAATCTTTCATTGCACGTTTTCGTGCGTGCGTGTTTAAATTTTCGGGATTACCGAGGACATGACCAATTTTTTGGTATCCTTGTTGTTGTAAATATTCTAAGGAACGATAATAACCAGAGTAATGATCAATGTAGGAAGAGTATATATTAGGTGAATCGATACGATGCCAGGTTGCTAAAGGACCATACGCGCTGTAAGGCTCAATCACCGACCATTCATTTGTTCGTGTCAATAAAAACAAGCCATCTAATTGTTTGTATTTTAATTGGTTCAAGGCATCAATTTCTTTCTGCTGATCGCCATCTGTAAAAAATAAGGTTACGGAATAATTGTATTTTTTGGCAATTGAAATAAAGCGATTCAAGAAAATACCTAAGGAACCTAAATAGCTAGGGGCTAAAAAGCCAATGGTTTTTGTGGCACCTGCTCGTAAATTCCGCGCCACATAATTCGGGGTATAATTTAATTCTTTCATTGCTTTGAGAATTTTTTCTTGACTATCGGCACTTACATATCCTTTTCCAGAAATTAAGCGAGAAACAGTCGATTTCGAGACACCGGCAACTTTTGCTACATCAATGATAGACGTCATTTTTTACCTCCAAAGTGGAATGTATTCTTATAAGAAGTATAGCATACATTTTTTTGAAAATAGTGCTTGACATGGGAACATTCCCATAATTTATCCTAAATATGTAAACGATAACAATTTAATCAAGGAGGAAGAAGACGGATGACAAGAGGAGCATTAAAAATTGCAACAATTGGTGGCGGTTCTAGTTATACACCTGAATTAATTGAAGGATACATTAAAATAAAAGATGAACTGCCAATTAAGGAAATTTGGTTAGTCGATATTGAAGCTGGTAAAGAAAAATTGGAAATCGTAGGTGCAATGGCGAAGCGCATGATTAAAGCTGCTGGTTTAGATTGGGAAGTTCATTTAACATTGGACCGTGAAGCAGCCTTAAAAGGGGCGGATTTTGTTTCAACACAGTTTCGTGTAGGATTATTAGATGCTCGCATTAAAGATGAACGGATTCCTTTGTCCCATGGAGTATTAGGCCAAGAAACAAATGGCGCGGGAGGAATGTTTAAAGCATTTCGAACAATTCCTGTCATTTTAGCTATTATTGACGATATGAACCGCCTTTGCCCAGATGCTTGGTTAGTGAATTTTACTAATCCAGCTGGAATGGTTACGGAAGCTGCAATTAAACATGGCGGTTGGAAAAAAACAGTTGGCTTATGTAATGTGCCGATTGGTCATAGAAAACAAGCGGCCGAAATGCTGGGAATTCCAGAAGAAGACTTATTCTTTAAATTTGCTGGAATTAATCATTTCCATTGGCACCGCGTTTGGGACAAAGAAGGACAAGAGCGAACACAAGAACTCATTGATTTAATTTACGGACCTAAGCAAGAGCAAGAAAGTCATTTGAAAAATATTTTTGATGCGCCGTTCCATTATGAACAGTTAAAAGATTTAGGAATGTTACCATGTGGTTATCATCGCTATTATTATATTGAAGATGAGATGTTGAAGCATTCCATCGAAGAGTATGAACGGGGCGAAACAAGAGCACAAGTGGTTAAAGAAACGGAAGGTCGTCTGTTTGAATTGTATAAAGATCCCAAACTAGATTACAAACCAAAAGAATTAGAAGAACGGGGCGGCACACACTATAGCGATGCAGCTTGTGAAATGATTGCATCAATTTATAATGATAAACGAACGGATATGGTTGTTTCTACTGAAAATAATGGGACAATTACTGATTTACCGTATGATTGTGTTGTAGAAGTATCTGGACCTGTGACAGCTCATGGCCATGAACCTTACAACTGGGGGGCCTTTCCGCCAGCAGCACGAGGAATTATTCAAAATATGAAAGCTATGGAAGAAACGGTTATTCGAGCAGCCATCAATGGTGATTACGGCGCAGCATTGCATGCTTTCACTATTAATCCATTAGTTCCTGGCGGCGTCATGGCGAAGACCTTGTTGGACGAATTATTAATTGCCCACAAAGCGCATTTACCGAATTTTGCAGATGCGATTAATAAAATTGAAGAAACACAACCAGAAACAGTCACATATGTGGCCGAATTAATGAAAAGTAATTAAAAAATATCGCACGCTAAAGATTCGTTTAGTGTGCGATACTTTTTTTAGAATAGGAAGCAAAGGATTCCGTTTTTTTCTTGACAGTAAAATGATAGGTTTGTTGCCGGAACAGCCATTGAATACCAGAGTAAATTAAAATTTCAGCAATAATAAACGTCGAAAGTTTCTGTGCGGAAAGGAATAATAGCGTTAAAATTAAAAATAAGACGACACAGGTATAAAAAACGTGTTGCAATTTTTTAGAATTGATAATCGTGATTTCTTTGGTATCTTCAGTAACTTCAATGCGCCGATAAAACTGGAACCAGCCTTCATAGAACGTTAAAACATCCCCAGGATCAGCCTCAATTTCAATAGGTACATTAGTAAAAAGTTTCCCTTGATGCACACCATTTTTATAAAATGTAAAATAGCGTAACGCGCCCCAAGCTGATGTTTTTCGTGTCAATGTAATCTTCATGGTTTTCACCTCCGTCTTTATTTTGCCATAGTTTCGGTAAAATTGTATCCTACTAAAGTCCGATTCTCTCATTTTAGGGTCAGAATTGACAAAAGAAAGCAGAGGTGTTAATGTGGGAGTAATTAAACGAGGAGGTATAATTGTATGTTGGCATCTATCAGAATTTGGATTGACTTTTTGACAAAATAAATTGAATAAATCTTATCAAAAAGTCTGAAATTAAAATTCATGGGTGACGTGTGTACTTTTATACGAAACTACAAGGATAGCGATTAGGCTGTCCTTTTTTGCGTACCCAAGATTCTTTCGTTTCAGAAATGAAAGAAGAGGGCAAAATGAAAAAATTAAGTATTCATCTGAAAGAAGTAAGTATTCACTTTTCGGGAAAACCAATTCTAGAAATTGATGAATTATTTGTATATGAAAATGAAAAAATTGGGATTATTGGTAAAAACGGCGCAGGAAAATCAACACTGCTCAATTTAATTATGGGTAAGATTCAATCAGACAAAGGAAAAGTTCAAAGATTGAACGACTTTCATTACTTGGCACAAGTAGCTGAAGAAATAACGAATGAATCAGAGAAAACTGATAAAAACTGTTTGCTAAATCAGAAAAATCAAAAACTAAGTGGTGGCGAAAAAGTCCAAAAACGCTTAGCAACATTATTTTCAGAGTATCCAACCGGGGTTATTTTAGATGAACCAACCACACATTTAGATAAAGAACATCGTCAGTTGTTAGTGGCAGATTTAACGTATTATTATGGTACCGTTTTGTTTGTTAGTCATGATCGCTTTTTCTTGAATCAATTAGCAGAGAAAATTTGGGAAGTTTCGGATGGACATGTCAAAGAATATTTAGGGAACTACGATGCGTATTGTCGTCAAAAAGAATTGGAACAGCAAACACAATATAGTCTATCATCAATATCAAAAGGAAAAGAAAAAATTACAGGAATCTTACGCAAAGAAACAAGCACAAGCGCAAAAATCTAGTCATGTTTCAAAAAAACAAAAACAAAAGCAAAAGCAAATTAAACCTAGTCGTTTAGCTGGTTCTAAACAAAAAGATACCGTACAAAAAGCACTCCAAAAACAAGCGAAAGCGATTAATGCCAGAATTGACAGATTACCCGATGTTGCGCAAGCAAAACAAAAGCGAAAAATTATTTTTCCTACTAATAATCAGTTCTCTTTATACAATCCATATCCAATTAGAATTGAAAATTTAACTTTCGCTTATGAGAATCGAACAATTCTTAACCAAGTGAACGTTCAAATTCCTTTAAACGAAAAAATAGCACTTTGTGGAAAAAATGGTGCTGGGAAGAGTACCTTCCTTCAACAAATTGAAGCCCGTCACCCGGCCATTTACTTTTCTCCCAAAGTCAGGTTAGGAACGTATCATCAATTAGATTATCGATTAAAAAATGATGAACCACTGTTGACTTATTTATTGAAGCGGACAAATTATTCTGAAAAGATTGTGCGTTCACTTTTATATCGACTAGGTTTTCAACAAGAAAATTTACAGACAAAGATATCTTCTCTAAGTGGTGGCGAAGCCATAACAATTACTTTGGCGCAATTGTTTATAGAACCAAATAATATCATCTTATTGGATGAACCCACCAATTTTCTTGATTTAGAGACAATCCAAGCACTTGAAGAATTTATAAGTGCCTATCAAGGAACAGTAATTTTCACTTCGCATGATGAAACGTTTGTGGAAAAAGTAGCCACCCGCACTATTTATTTAGAAAACGGGAAAATTATTGATAAATAAAAAAAGCAAACAAAAAGTCGCTAAAATAGCGACCTTTTGTTTAGACTTCTTCAATTGGTAAATAGGTGTATTCTGCAATTTCTGCGGCATGGGAGCCAGCAACATGTCCAGTGACAAATGCAGCTGTAACATTGTAGCCTCCAGTATAGCCATTAATATCTAAAAGTTCACCAGCAAAAAATAAGCCATTGACTAATTTGCTCTCCATTGTTTTAGGAGTCACTTCTTTGAGGGAAATCCCACCGCCTGTGACAAAAGATTTTTCCAAAGGCAATGTTTTCGTAACAGTGAACTGAAAGTCTTTCAGTAGTTCCACAAAGGAAAGACGTTGCTTTTCTGTTAGTTGTTTGGCAGGCACTTCTTCAATTGCTAGTTTCTCTAGATAAAAAGTGAGCAGCCGTTCTGGTATTAAAGAATGAAAGGCATTTTTTGCCACTTTATTTGGCTGTTCCTCAATCATGTAATCAACGTTTTTCAGCACTTCTTCAAAAGATTTTGTCGGAAACACATCCAAGGCTACCGTGACAGGTTGGTTACCGTTGCGAGTTAATTCTTGGTTAATAAAACTAGAACAGCGGAGCGCGGCAGGTCCTGAAATGCCAAAATGTGTAAACAGCATATCCATTTGATGATTAACTAAAGGTTTTCCTTTTTGGTTCAAAACAGTTAAATTAACATCTTGTAAAGAGAGACCTTGCAACGTTTTATCAAGGATAAAAGGTTCTTCAGAAATAATAGGCGATTCGGTAGGGTAGAGTGGGCTGATGGTATGCCCCATTTTTTTGGCTAGTTTATAGCCATCACCAGTTGCTCCTGTGGAAGGATAAGTGCGGCCGCCAGTTGTTAATACAACACACGGTGCATAAATTTTTTCCAGTTCGGTTTCAACGCCAATTATTTGATCGTCTTTTCGTAGTAATTTTGTGACCTGTGTTTTTGTAAAAACAGTGACTCCTAATTCGTTAATGCGGTTAAATAGCGCATCAACAATTGACTTCGATTTATCTGTAACAGGGAACATGCGTCCGTGATCTTCTTCTTTTAAGTGAATACCATTGGATTCAAAAAAGTTCATGATATCATAGTTATCAAATTGTGAAAATGCGCTGTACAAAAATTTTCCATTCCCAGGAATAAATGAAATGATTTCTTCTGCGGGCCGATTATTGGTTACATTACAGCGACCGCCACCAGTCATTAATAATTTTTTCCCAACACGGCGATTTTTTTCAATCAATAATACTTGAGCACCAGCTTCTGCGGCCGCAATCGTGGCCATCATACCACTCGTCCCAGCACCGACAATAATTACATCAAATTTCTTCATAGTTCTCCTCCAATTCAATAGGTAGTGTACCATAATTACAGGATTTTTTCTGGATTTAAGGAAAAAATAAACGTTTGACTATGGTAATTTTTGAATTTTCAGTTAAAATAAACCTATAACAATGAGAGGATGATTAAATGGACGCAAAACAATATGTTAAAAATATTCAAGAAAAGATTCACCAATTAGACCAAGGTCAAACAGAATATTTACAAGCAGTCGATGAGTTTTTACCAACCGTAGAAGGTTTTTTAGAAAAAAATCCTCAATACATTGAAGCAAATGTTTTAGGTGTCTTGATTGAACCTGAACGTATTTTTCAATTTCGTGTGCCGTGGCAAGATGACCAGGGCAACTGGCATGTGAACAGAGGCTATCGTGTCCAATATAATTCAGCGATTGGACCATACAAAGGTGGTTTGCGGTTTCATCCAAGTGTGAATTTAAGTGTGATGAAGTTTTTGGCCTTTGAACAAATTTTTAAAAATAGTTTAACTGGTTTGCCAATCGGTGGCGGCAAAGGCGGTAGTGATTTTGATCCAAAAGGTAAGTCAGATGCTGAAGTGATGCGCTTTTGTCAAAGTTTCATGACCGAACTTCAAAAACATATTGGTCCAAGTACAGATGTTCCAGCAGGCGATATTGGCGTAGGCGCTCGTGAAATTGGTTATTTGTTTGGCATGTATAAACGCTTGCGCAACTATGATGCAGGAGTGTTGACTGGAAAACCTTTAGGATACTGGGGAAGCCAAGCAAGAACAGAAGCGACGGGTTATGGAACGGTTTATTTTGTTAAACATTTATTAGCAGATAAAAACGATACGTTTGAAGGCAAAAAAGTCGCTGTTTCTGGTAGCGGGAATGTCGCAATTTATGCCATGGAAAAAGCAACTGAGCTAGGCGCCACAGTAATCACATGTTCCGATTCGTCTGGTTTTGTCTATGATCCAGAAGGAATTGATGTGGCGTTAGTAAAAGAACTAAAAGAAAAAAATCGTGAACGCATTTCAAAATATGTTGAAACACGTAAAGGCGCAACTTATTATGATAAAGAATCTGTTTGGGATTTCGAAACAGCGTATGACATTGCGTTACCATGTGCAACACAAAATGAAATCAACGAAAAGCAAGCCGCTATTTTAGTGAAAAATGGAGTGAAAGTCGTGGCAGAAGGCGCAAATATGCCTTGTACACTAGAAGCAGTCGCCGTTTTTGCTAAATCAGCTGTAATTTATTGTCCAGGTAAAGCCGCTAATGCAGGTGGTGTTGCGGTTTCTGCATTAGAGATGAGCCAAAATGCTGAACGTTTAGCTTGGTCCTTTGAAAAAGTTGACGGTATGCTAGATCAAATTATGCAAAACATTTATGAGACTTGTCGTGATACAGCTAACGAATATCAGGCACGAGATAACTTTGTTTTAGGTGCGAATATTGCTGGCTTTGAAAAAGTAGCGGCAGCGATGCTGAGTCAAGGACTTGTTTAATAACAAAAAATGCTAGGATTTCCTAGCATTTTTTCTTGGTTTGTTTGATTAAGAGAATAAATATCTCTAATTAAATAGTTAAAATTAAACAATTGGTCTATCCAAAAGAATTTGCTTGAAAAAATGTCTAAAAACACGTAAAGTATACATGTAGTAAGTTTACTTTCGAGGAGGAAAAGGAATGTCACACATTCAATTAGATTATTCCAAATTAGCACCATTTGTTGCTGACCATGAATTGGAATACATGCAAACACAAGTCACTGCAGTGGACAAAGCATTACGTGAAGGTACAGGAGCTGGTAATGATTTTACTGGCTGGATTGATTTACCAGAAAACTATGACAAAGAAGAATTCGCGCGCATTAAAAAAGCAGCAGCAAAAATTCAATCTGACTCTGAGGTATTAGTAGTCATTGGTATCGGTGGTTCATATTTAGGTGCCCGTGCAGCAATTGAATTTTTGACACATTCATTTAATAATCTATTATCAAAAGAAGAACGGAAAGCGCCACAAATCTTCTTTGCTGGAAATAGCATCAGCTCAACTTATTTAGCTGATTTAATCAATGTGATTGGTGATCGTGATTTTTCTGTCAACGTTATTTCAAAATCTGGAACTACGACAGAACCAGCGATTGCTTTCCGCGTCTTTAAAGAGTTATTAATTAATAAATATGGCAAAGAAGAAGCCAATAAACGTATTTATGCGACAACTGACCGTGCTAAAGGAGCAGTAAAAGTTGAAGCCGATGCGGAAGGTTGGGAAACATTTGTGATTCCTGATGATGTGGGCGGTCGTTTCACTGTTTTAACGCCAGTAGGTCTTTTACCAATCGCTGTTAGCGGTGCGGATATTGATCGTTTAATGGAAGGTGCAAATGATGCACGTAAAGAATACGGCGCAACGAGCGACTTAAAAGAAAACAAAGCCTATCAATATGCTGCGTTACGTAACATTTTATATCGCAAAGGCAAAACAACTGAAATGTTAATTAACTATGAGCCTGGCATGCACTATTTCTCTGAATGGTGGAAACAATTATACGGTGAATCAGAGGGAAAAGATGGCAAAGGTATTTTCCCAGCAGCCGCAGACTTTTCAACTGACTTACATTCTATGGGTCAATATGTTCAAGAGGGTATGCGTAACTTATTTGAAACAGTGGTTAAAATTGAAAATCCACGCCATAGCATTTCAATTCCAGAACAAAATGAAGATCTAGATGGCTTAGGCTATTTACAAGGAAAAGAAATTGACTTCGTCAATACAAAAGCGTTCGAAGGTACGTTGCTTGCTCACACAGATGGTGGTGTGCCAAACATGATCGTTAAAGTGCCAACAATGGATGCTTATTCATTAGGTTATGTTATGTACTTCTTCGAAATTGCGGTGGGCATCTCAGGTTACTTAAATGGGGTTAATCCATTTGACCAACCAGGTGTTGAAGCTTACAAACGCAACATGTTCGCTTTATTAGGTAAACCAGGTTTTGAAGAATTAGCAAAAGATCTAAATGCACGTCTATAATTTGTAAATAACAGAAGAAAAGAGCCAGAAACACTTACGTTTCTGGCTCTTTTCTTCTGTTTAAATTATTTTTCCAATGGTTCGTTCCATTTTTTAGGACTCCAAATGGTTCCTTCCAATGCAACTTGAAGACTTTCATTATCATCTTCTAATTGTTCAATATATTTGATGGTTTCCTCGATAATAAAAGAATTGGGTTCTTCGCTGATTGACTGAAGTTGTTCTGCTAACCATGTATTTCTCATTTTTCTTCACCTCAAAATGTAGTCTATCATAGGTGAGCTTTTTAGTAATGAAACTTGCTTATTGGTTTTCCTTTAAAATAGCATAAATTCGTTCAATATCCGCTTGGGTACCTCTTAATTCATAGTCAGCTAAGAAGGGGAAGTTAAATTGTTCCGCATACTGTTTAGCTGTCAGGCAGTATTGGTGGTTAAAGTTTTTATTGCCGCTGCCCGCCACGCCAGAGCAATAACGATAATTATTTTCAAAAGCAAGATATTCTCGCATGACTTCTGTTAAAATTTCGGTATTGCCGTTGTTGATGCCATCGCCACCATCTAAATAGGTAGGCACAAAGGTAAAAAATGGTTCTGTTTCTACTTCTAACGGAGAATTTTCCGAAATTTCTTTGAAAGTAATCGTAGGATTTTTTTCGTTTTGCTGATGTTGCTCTTCAGCATAAGTTGTTAAACGTTGAACAAATGAGCGCGTATTACCAGAGATTGAAATATATCGTATATTCATCAGAGATCCCTCCAAATAAATTTAATTGTTTACGTAAGTATAGCACATCTATGTGAAAAAAATTCAAGATCAATAATTATAAAGCGAAAAAAATAATGCCTTTTTATTACCTATTATAAAAGTGAAAATTTGTTATTTTAATTCATTTGGGTAAGTATTGAATTTTGCGAAAAACTTTGCTAAGATGGTAGAGTATTGAATAAAGAATGGTTGGGCGAAAGCTTCAAGGATTCAGTTCTTCAAGGGGTGAGAAGAACAATTTTTGAGTTTGCGCCTTTTTGCATACCTAAAACAAAAGGGCTGAGCGTATCTCTATTTCGCTAGTCCTTTTTCTTATATGCTAAAGGTGTAAAAACTAAGGAGGTGGAGACAATGGTACAAGAAGTACTAGAGCAAATCAAGGCAGCGGAAGATGCGGTGGAAGAGCATCGGCAACAAGCTAAGATGAATTGTCGTTTATATGAAGAGCAGAAGCAAGAACGTTTAGCTGAACTACGTCAAAAGAGTGAAGAAGCTGTTGAAAAAGTGCTGACGGATTCACTAGCAACGCAAGAAAAGATGTTACAACTTGAAAAAGAACAACTTTTAGATGAAACAAAGCGCACCGAACAAGCGCTTCACGAACGTTACGAAGCGAACAAAGAACAAGTCATTGATTCAATTATTGAGAGGGTGAAAGACGTTTATGGCAGTTAGTAAAATGGAAAAAATGACAATAATTGCCGCTGCCGAAAAAGAAGCAGCAATTCTACAAGCCATTCAAGGCTTGCAAATTGTCGAAGTAAAACGGATTTTTCATTCGCCTGAAGAAGAACAAGCCTTAAAGAGTCAATATTCTTTTTTACAAGCAGAACAGTCAACTGAACAGCTACGTAAATATGAAACGATGCTACAACAATTGCAAGAGCTTCTTTTATTTTTGACACGCTCTTCAGGAAAAGGCTTAAAGATAAAAAGAAAAGTCTATACTTTGGAAGAGTTGGAACAAACCTTTGATGAAAAAACATTACAAAGCTATTTGATGGAATTAAAGAATATTCAAGAATCTTTGAAACAAATTCAAACGGATCGTCAAGGATTAGAAGCCGAAGAAGAATTATTAGGCCGCTGGCAATATCTGGATGTTCTACCGCACAAACAGCAGTTAAAAAGTAGTTATGTTGTTCATGGTTCGATAAATCTAGCCAATAAAGCCAGTTTCTTGAGCGCTTTGTCTCAATGGCCAACGGTTTATTTTGAAGAAATTTATCAAAGTATGCATCATAGTTACTTTACACTCGTTTACCTGAAGGAACATCAGCAGAGTGTAACCGAGTTATTAAACCAATATAGTTTTGAACCACTCCAATACCGTTATGATGTTCCGCCTAAAGAGGCATATCAACAAGTCAAAGAACGATATGAAATTTTACAAAAAGAAGAAAAAGCCTTAAAGCAACAACTGGCTTCTTATCATGATTTCTATGAAACGTTTTGCTTGGCTGAAGAAGTCTTATTGGCGGTTATCCAAAGAGAACAAGCACGTCAACATTTGTTAAATGCTTCATCATTTTTCATCTTGCAAACGTGGATTCCAGTCGAAGAAAAAGCCGATATTTTGACAGCGATTGAAGAAAAAGTTCCTAAGGACGAAATAGCTCTTACTTTTGAAAATCCTACGAAGGCGGAAATTGAGACGGATATACCAGTTAAACTAGCGAATAATAAATTGGTGCAGCCGTTTGAAATGTTAACAGAGATGTATAGCTTACCAAAATATGAAGAAGTTGATCCGACACCTGCGATGATGCCGTTTTATCTAGTCTTTTTTGGTATGATGGTAGCGGATATTGGCTATGGCTTACTGATGCTACTCTTGTCTATTATTGCTTTGAAAGCATTTGTTTTACCGAGAAGCATGAAACGTTTTGCCGACTTTTTCTTGATTTTATCATTTCCAACAATTATTTGGGGCTTCATTTACGGTTCGTTTTTCGGTGCAGCATTACCGCCAACAATGTTTGGAATCAAATCACCATTTCCGATTTTATCAACGACCGAAGATGTAAATACGATTCTTATTTTATCGGTTATTTTTGGGTTTATCCAATTGGTTGTCGGTTTAATGATTAATGGGATTCAGTTATCAAAACAAAAGCGCTATTTAGATAGTATTAACGAAAGTTACGCTTGGTTAGGGATTTTGTTTGGTTTAGCATTGTTAGTCGTTGGTAAATTAGTGGTTAAAAATGAAGGCTTATTTACAGCAGGTGCGATTTTAGCTAGCCTTTCTGCCATTGCAATTATTGTGATTCCAATGATTCAATCGAAGGCCAAATTAAAAGGTTTAGCCAAAGGACTGTATGGACTATACGGTGTGACAGGTTATGTCGGTGATTTAGTTAGTTATACACGTTTGATGGCGTTAGGAATTGCTGGGGGAAGTATTGCTTCAGCGTTTAATATGCTCGTAGAGTTCATGCCGCCAGTTGCCCGTTTTAGCGTGGGCATCTTGCTGTTAATTGTTTTACATGCGTTAAACATATTCTTATCGTTATTAGGTGCTTATGTTCATGGCGCACGTTTGCAATATGTTGAGTTCTTTGGAAAATTTTACACAGGCGGTGGCCGGGCGTTTAATCCGCTAAAAACAAAAGAAAAGTATGTCAATGTTGAGAAAAAATAGAAAATTATTTATTGGAGGAAAATAGAGATGATGGATTACTTAATTAATAATGGTGGAATTGTTTTTGCAGTATTAGGAATGGCGATGGCGACAATTTTTGCTGGGATTGGATCAGCCAAAGGGGTTGGCTTTACTGGGGAAGCAGCAGCAGCTTTAACGACGGAGCAGCCAGAAAAATTTGGTCAAGCGTTAATTTTACAGTTATTACCAGGTACACAAGGACTGTACGGTTTCGTTATTGCTTTCTTAATTTATATTAACTTAGGAAACGATATGAGTATGGTTCAAGGATTGAACTATTTTGTAGCAGCTTTACCAATTGCTTTTGCAGGATTGTTCTCTGGGATTGCCCAAGGTCGTGTAGCCGCTGCGGGGATCCAAATTTTAGCGAAGAAACCAGAACATGCAACAAAAGGAATTATCTATGCTGCCATGGTTGAAACTTATGCCATCTTAGGGTTCGTAATTTCCTTCTTACTTGTATTGAACGTCAAATAATTGAGGAGGCAGATGGATGGATGCCATTGAAAAAATCATCAGTGAAATTAAGCAACAAGGAAAGCAAGAAGTCGAAGCCTATGTCACCAGTGAACAAACGCGCATCGATCAAGAATTCCAAGCAGCACAACAAGAAATTTTGCTGAAGCAAGAACATGAAATAGAAAAACGACAACAACAATTATTAAAAGAATTTAAACAACGCCAACAACGGCAAACACTAGAAATTCGTCAGGATGCATTAAATAAAAAACAAGCATATCTTAACCAATTATTTGACGAAGTGGTCTTAAAGATGAGTGAATGGTCAGCGGAAGAATTTCAAGAATTCATGAAAGCACAATTAGGTTCACTTGAATTAACAGGAAAAGCAACCATTCTTTTAGGCGAGTATTCTCAAACGAAAGTGACGCAAGAATGGCTGACCGCCCTTTCTGATGCTACTGTTCAATGGGAGCTTTCAGAGGAAGTTGTTCCAAAAGAAAGTGGCTTTATCGTTGCAAAAGACGGTTTGGATTATAATTTTCTCTTTTCAGCATTAGTTGAAGAGATTCAAAAAACAGAAGGCTTTAAAGTAGCAGAAAAACTTTTCAGTTAAGAAGGGAGGACGTAGAATGAGAAAACCAACGTATCATCAAATTAATCCGCTGATTCGTTTAAAAGAAACGGAGCTGCTTTCTGAGCAACAGTTTCAACAACTTTTAGAAGCGGAAACAGTTGAAGACGTTAAAAATATGTTAAAAAGTACGGTTTATCAACCTTATTTAACCGAAACTTTTGAAGAAAAATTTGACTACCATTCTTCTGAAGCGCTGGGAAGTCTTTATCGCTGGTTATATGAAATGGCTCCAGAACCAGCTGTAGTAACGTTGTATACGATGCGTTTTACCTTCCATAACTTGAAAATTTTGACGAAAGCTGAGCGAACAGGTAAAGATTTTGATTATCTTTATTTAGAAGATGGTCGTTATTCTCTAAACACAGTCAAAAGTGCCATTCATACAAAAAACTCTTCCGAACTTGAGCCAGCATTATTAGAAGTGATCCGTGATGTTTTTGCCTATCTGGAAGAAGGCGGTTTGCCGCAAGCAATTGATATCCTTTATGATCGAGCATTTTTACAGCAACAACGAAAATTGGCGGATGAATTGGGCTGTGAAGAGTTAACGAAGGAAGTCATCGCTTTTATTGATTTAACCAATCTATCAACGATGGCTAGAGGGATTGTTCAACATCAAAACAGTAACTTTTTATCAACCGTGCTTTCTAGCGCTGGCAGTCTCTCAAAGAAAGAGCTGTTGACCTATGCGGAAAAGTCACTTGTAGAATTTACAGCATTTGTCAGAACAACGAATTACGGACAACTATTAGAAAAGATTATCAATAAAGAAACCAATGAATTAAATTTATTGGCTTTTGAAAAACTCAAAGATGATTACCTGACCTCAATGTATGAAAACGGTCGGACGGTTGCTTTTGGGCCGCTCCCATTACTAGCCTTTTTGAATGCGAAAGAGGTTGAATGGAAAAATCTACGTTTAATTTTGGTCGGAAAACATAGTGGGTTTTCAAATGAAAAAATTCGAGAAAGGATGCGAAAAGTCAATGGGGTATAAAATTGGTGTCATTGGAGACAAAAATTCAATCTTACCATTTAAACTGTTTGGCTTTGAGGTCCATCATGCCATTTCAGAAATGCAAGTTAGAGAAGCCATTGAAACTATGGCAAAAAATAAGTTTGGGGTCATTTTCATAACGGAAGAAGCCTCTGCTTTAGCAGAAGAAACGATTGAACGATACAAAGAACAAGTGACACCAGCGATTATTTTAATCCCAAGTCATAATGGTACAATCGGAATCGGTTTAAGTGAGATTGAAAAAAATGTTGAAAAAGCAATTGGACAAAATATTTTATAATGCAAAGGAGAATGAGCGTGCAAATTGGAAAAATTGTCAAAGTTTCAGGTCCTTTGATTTTAGCTGAAAACATGTCAGATGCTAGTATCCAAGACATTTGTCATGTAGGAGATTTAGGCGTTATCGGAGAGATTATTGAAATGCGAGGCGACGTCGCTTCGATTCAAGTATATGAAGAAACAACAGGCATTGGACCAGGAGAACCAGTTATTTCAACAGGAGAACCATTATCTGTTGAATTAGCCCCAGGTTTAATTGCCGAAATGTTTGATGGTATTCAACGACCATTGGATACATTTCAAGAAGTAACCCACAGTAACTTTTTAGGCCGTGGCGTTAAAATTGATGCGTTAGATCGTGAGAAAAAATGGACGTTTGAACCAACTGTGGCAGTTGGTGAAGAAGTGTCGGCAGGTGACATCGTCGGTGTGGTTCAAGAAACACCGATTATTCAACATAAAATTATGGTGCCTTTCGGCGTTTCAGGAACGATTGCCGAAATTAAAGCAGGTGACTTTGCCATTGATGAAACAGTTTACTCAGTGAAAACGGCTAAAGGAACGGAAAGTTTTAGCATGATGCAAAAATGGCCCGTTCGGCGGGGACGTCCCATTTTAGAAAAACTAAGTCCCAAAGTACCGATGGTGACCGGACAACGCGTAATTGATACCTTTTTCCCAATTACGAAAGGCGGAGCGGCAGCAGTTCCAGGACCATTTGGCGCTGGAAAAACAGTCGTTCAGCACCAAATTGCCAAGTGGGCCGATGTCGACTTAGTCGTTTACGTTGGTTGTGGGGAACGCGGGAATGAAATGACAGATGTTTTAAATGAATTTCCAGAATTAATTGATCCAACAACTGGTGAGTCTTTGATGAATCGGACGATTTTAATTGCGAATACGTCAAATATGCCGGTAGCGGCACGGGAAGCCTCGATTTATACAGGGATTACCATTGCAGAATATTTCCGTGATATGGGTTACTCAGTCGCAATTATGGCGGATTCTACTTCTCGTTGGGCAGAAGCGTTACGAGAAATGAGTGGTCGGTTAGAAGAAATGCCTGGTGATGAAGGCTATCCAGCCTATTTAGGTAGTCGCTTAGCTGAATATTATGAACGAGCAGGACAAGTCATCGCGTTAGGAAAAGATCATCGTGAAGGAAGCATTACGGCGATTAGTGCGGTTTCGCCATCTGGTGGGGACATATCAGAACCTGTCACACAAAATACGTTACGCGTTGTTAAAGTATTCTGGGGCTTAGATTCTCAATTAGCACAAAAACGTCATTTTCCTTCTATTAACTGGTTGCAAAGTTATTCTCTTTACTCCACAGAAGTAGGGCAATATTTAGACTTGGAATTGCAAGGAAACTGGGCCGCTATGGTAGCTGAAGGGATGCGGATTTTACAAGAGGAATCTCAATTGGAAGAAATTGTTCGTTTGGTTGGGATTGATTCCTTGTCGGATAAAGACCGTTTAACGTTGGAAACAGCCAAATCATTACGGGAAGACTATTTGCAACAAAATGCTTTTGATGACGTGGATACGTTCACTTCTCGAACCAAACAAGCGAAAATGTTGCAATTGATTCTAACTTTTGGTGAAGAAGGTCAAAAAGCCTTAAGTTTAGGCACTTATTTCTCTGAGTTAATGGCGGGAACAGTTGAAATCCGCGATCGCATTGCTCGTAGCAAGTATTTACCAGAAGAAGAATTAGAAAAATTGGATCGTTTACAAGCAGAAATTAAAACAACGATAAAAGAAATCATTGCTGAAGGAGGAATGACGAATGATTAAAGAATATCGTACAATCAATGAAGTCGTTGGTCCTCTGATGATTGTTGAAAAAGTGGCAGGCGTAAAGTACGAAGAATTAATTGAAGTACGCATGCAAAATGGCGAAATTCGCCAAGGGCAAGTTTTAGAAATCAATGGAGATAAAGCGATGGTCCAAATTTTTGAAGGAACGAGTAACATCAATATTCGTGATTCAAAAGTTCGCTTTCTGGGACATCCTTTAGAATTAGGGGTTTCGCCAGATATGATGGGGCGCGTTTTTGACGGCTTAGGTCGCTTAAAAGATAATGGACCAGAATTATTACCTGAGAAAAAATTAGATATTAACGGCGAAGTTATCAATCCAGTTGCTCGTGATTATCCCGATGAGTTCATCCAAACAGGGATTTCAGCGATTGACCATTTAAATACCTTAGTTCGTGGTCAAAAATTACCTGTTTTTTCAGCATCTGGCTTACCTCATAAAGAATTAGCGGCACAAATTGCCAGACAAGCCAACGTGTTAAATAGTGAAGAAGAATTTGCCGTAGTTTTTGCGGCCATTGGGATTACCTTTGAAGAAGCGGAATATTTTATGGAAGATTTCCGTCAAACAGGCGCAATTGATCGTTCAGTCTTGTTTATGAACTTAGCGAATGATCCAGCCATTGAACGGATTGCAACACCTAGAATGGCTTTGACAGCCGCTGAATATTTAGCTTATGAAAAGGGCATGCATGTCTTAGTTATCATGACGGATATGACCAATTATTGCGAAGCGTTGCGAGAAATTTCAGCAGCACGCCGTGAAGTTCCAGGACGTCGTGGTTACCCGGGTTATCTTTACACGAACTTAGCAACGTTGTATGAACGGGCAGGCCGAATTCGTGGCTCAAAAGGTTCCGTAACACAGATTCCTATTTTAACAATGCCAGAGGAGGATAAAACACATCCAATTCCCGATTTAACTGGCTATATTACAGAAGGGCAAATTATCTTGTCCCGGGAACTATATAAGAGCGGTATCCAACCACCAATTGATGTATTGCCATCACTTTCCCGTCTTAAAGACAAAGGAACTGGCGAAGGCAAAACGCGCGGGGATCATGCAGCGACGATGAATCAATTGTTCTCAGCCTATGCACAAGGGAAACAAGCCAAAGAATTAGCTGTCATTTTAGGAGAATCAGCTCTTTCCGATGTCGATAAAATTTACGCAGCTTTTGCCCAACGTTTTGAAGAAGAATATGTCAATCAAGGATTCGATACAAACCGTTCGATTGAAGAAACGTTAGATCTTGGGTGGGAACTATTAAGTATGCTACCGAGAACAGAACTAAAACGAATTAAAGAGGATATGCTCGATCAATATTTAACTGAAGGGAAGTAGAAAAATGGCTCGATTAAATGTTAATCCAACCCGTATGGAACTTTCCCGATTGAAAAAACAGTTAACTACGGCCACGAGAGGTCATAAGTTGCTGAAAGACAAACAAGATGAATTGATGCGACGGTTTATTGCGCTAGTCAAAGAAAACAATGAGTTACGTATTCAGGTTGAACAAGAAGTGACGGATGCGTTATCAAATTTTGTATTGGCAAACGCAACGTTGAACGAAGCCTTTATTGAAGAGTTAGTGGCAATTCCAGCCGAAAAAGTTGAATTAGAAATTATTGAACAGAACATCTTAAGTGTGCCAGTTCCTAAAATGATTTTTGATTACGATGAATCGGTTCAAGAAGCACCCTTAGATTATGGCTACGTGAATTCAAACAGCGAGCTTGATCAAGCTTTTGCTAAAATTTCAAGCATTTTACCGAAATTATTAGCACTTGCAAATGTTGAAAAGACGTGCCAATTATTATCAAAAGAAATTGAAAAAACGCGTCGTCGTGTCAACGCCTTAGAGTATATGACGATTCCGCAATTAGAAGAAACAATTTACTACATTCAAATGAAATTAGAAGAAAATGAACGTGGCGAAATTACACGTTTAATTAAAATTAAAAGCATGAACAAAGAAAATTAGTGGTTAGAAAGAACGAGTGCGAAGCCAGTTGGTAGCTTTCGTGCTCGTTTTTAATAAAAAAGGGAGTGGAAAAAATGAAAAATGAAGAACGCCGCAAAGCGATTGCACTGAATTGTCAAAAATACGAAAGTGACTATGCTCGCTTGGTGGAACCAATCAATGAGCTACTGTTAAACTTGGGAGCGGCTATTTCAGAAGAAGCCGCGAAGCAAATCATTCTGAATGTAAAACGATATCATCACGGCGTGAAATATCTTCCTGAGTGTCATTTAGATGAAAGTAACCAATTTATCGAAGATGGGCTTGAAGCTCTTAAAAAGGGAGATTTAGGCAACGGTGCGTTACAACTATTTGGGGCTGGCTTAAACTTTGCTAGTTTTGCAGCAAAAGCACAAGGAACCAAAAAAATTGATGCCCACCAAATGTTGGCAGAACGTTTTACGAAGTTGTTGTCTGTAAAGTAGCCAGCTACTCATTGTGAATTTTAGTATCTGGGACAGTAGTCAAAATGACTTTTGTCCCAGATATTTTTTTTATAAAAATATGAAACCTTTTACAGATACTTAACGTCTAATAGTTAGTTAAATGAAAAGAGGTGTTTTATGGATAAAATTTCAACAAAAAAATTAGTTCAGAAAGCAAAAAAAGGAGATGGACAAGCATTTGTTCACCTTTGTCAAAAATATGAAACAGTTTTATACAATGCTGCATATAAAATGCTATTAAACGAAGTCGACGTTGCTGATTGTTTACAAGAAACTGAACTATGTGCATGGGAAAAAATAACAACATTAAAAAATGAACATGCGTTTAATTCATGGATTTTTAAAATAATGTTAAACCAAGTTCAAAATATTTTTAGAGAAAAGCAGAGAACAACTCACTGGATGGATACTTATTCTTCTGTTCCTGCTTTTGATGATTTATATAATTTGGATAAAGGATTACATAAATTACCTGATAATTATCGCGTTCCGCTAGTTATGTACTATTATGTTGGCTTTAGTATAAAAGAAATCGCTCAGCAACTTGATGTTTCAACAAATACCATCAAAATTCGTCTTTCTCGTGGTCGAAAAAAATTAAGGACATATTTAAAGGAGACATGGTAAATGGATAGAAAACGAAGTGATATATTAAAATATGAAAAAAAGATGCCTTTAGAAACAGTGGAACGTTTAAACACACAAAGAACTAAGATATTAATGGGAGAAATAAAACAATACAGACAGCCAAAGAAAAAAATATCGCGTAAACATTTAATTATAGGGCTAATTAGTATTGCTACCACTTTTACTTTGATAGTAAAAACACCCATTGGACGTGCCATAGAAGAGGTATTGGGGATTAGTCAAGATACAGGTGTTCAAACAGTAGAATCTTCTGGTGTTCCAACAAAACTAGAATTGCGGAGTGTACAAAATGAGCGAGAAATCGTATTAACAAAATTTGTATCGACAAAAAATAAAATGGCGTTTGATTATCAATTTAAGATTAAAGATCAGAAATTAAAAGAGTTATTACAGAAAAAAATCGCTAGAAATAATTATTCTCAAGATATTCAACTAGGGTTATTTAGAGAAGGAAGCAAAGAAGATTTATTTGGGGGTGTAAGTTCAACATCGTTATATAGAATCGAGAAGGATGTTTTTTATGGTTCAGTGATTTCAACTTTCAATAAGCAAAAACTTGTTAGTCAAGATCAATTAACGCTTCATATCTACCGATTAGCTTGGGAAGATCAAGAACAGCATGATAATGAATTAAAAGAAGCAATCAAAGCAAGTAGCCGATCTTTTAGTGTTGAGAATGCATTAGAGTATCAAGGCGATTGGACGTTTAAAATTCCTTACCAACCCATTATGAAAGAAACGATACCTAGCATTAAAAACGTGAAAAAAATTAAAAATATTAAGGCCCAAAGTGATGCGCTTCAAACTACGCTGATTATGGATGTTCCAAATCCAGAAAAAAATAAAAAAGTCGTGATATTCTAATTTCAGTTTATAAAAACGGTCTTGAGATACCTATTGCACGTCAAATTGGTAGTGGCTTTAATAAAGGGGAAGATGCTACAATTAACATTTCTTTTGACTTAAGTAGTTTGGATCATAAGTCATTATATAAAGTAATCGTTAGAAATTCTTATGAAGATGATGCAGCAGGAAAAGAATTAGGTTCGTTGGAGTTAAAAAATACTCAGAAATAATTGCTAAAAAGGTTATGGGAAATACAAATATTTTAATTAATATAACTACTAAAAAAAGCATCTTTTTTATTGAGCGTTGTCATTAAAAAAAGATGCTTTTATTTTCATTATCAATGGTTATCATTAGGATATTCAGACACCTGTAATTGCCATAACTTATCTGTCACTGAAGCAATAAACGCAGCACTCTTAGCATTATCAGGTCCTTTAGTAAAAATTGCTAAAGCAAAGGGGTGAGGTGTTTCTAAAATCCCCATATCATGAATAAATTCATCATAGGAACCAATTTTATGAGCAACTTTTCCTTGAGTTGTGGGAGTTTCCATTCTTTCATGGAAAACACTTTGTTTCATAGAATCATAAATCGCTTGGTAATCTGGTTTTGTTGCTTTTTCAGTATATAATCTTTGTAGAATAACTAGCGCATCTTCCGAAGAAAATTGTGGTTCTTCAATCGAAGGTGACTTGTGCAAATAACGCTGATACATTTCTCGTTTTACTTTTGCATCACCACCCAATGTATCATAGAGCATATTTTTAGCGATATTATCAGAATAGGTGATGGCATATTCTTGTAACGTTTTTAATGGATATTCTGGTTGGATATTATAGGCAATGATCCCAGTTCCTTCTTCATAATCTTCTTCAGCGTTATAAGGAATCAGGTCTGTCCATTTTTTTTGACCAGAAGCAACCGTGTCGGCGACTAACATCGTCAGTGGCACTTTAATAGTACTAGCTGTATAAAATTCATGTTGGCCATTCACGGAACGTTGTTCGCCAGTTTCTAAATCTAAATAACTAATCCCGACCGTTCCTTCAAATTCTTTGACAGAAGCGACGAGCAGGTCATTTATTTTATCAAAAAATACTGTATTTGCTGAATTATTTTCTTCCTTGTCTTTCGTATGCTTCTCATGTTTGGCGGAATCAATTGTAACTTTTTGTTCAGATTCTTTGGCATAATCTTCGCCACGACTTGAGAAGAAGAAGCCCACAATTAGGAAAAAGCAAAGAAAGAAAATGGTGCCGTAAAGTGAGAGTTGCTGTTTCTTCAATGTAAAACCCTTTCCGTTTCTCTAATAGATATTTTTCTCAACTCCTCCATTTAATCATTTTTCGGATAAGAGCGCAAGCGTCTTTTTAACGGCACTACTGGTTTTGTTTCATTTGTTTTTGGAGTGCTTGCGATTGCTTTAATAGCTCTTTGCCGATAGTGGTATCTTTCACCAATAACCGCTGTAAGGGGCGATCGATGACTTGTTTGATGGAATGAATGTCTTGATTATTTAAAATGGCTGTTTCTTTACTAGAAAAAGATTTATGCGCGGTCAGTTGTAACCCGAACGAGTTGTACAATAATGTATAACCAGCAATTCCAGTAATTGTCTGATAAGATTTTGAAAAGCCGCCGTCAATTACGAGAAGTGTGCCATTTGCTTTGATCGGCGATTCGCCTTTTGTTCGTTTAACTGGTGTATGGCCATTAATGATATGTCGATTTTCACCAGTCACTTCAAATTCATCTAGGATTCTTTCACAAACTTCAACCGTATCACGCAAAGAGTAGTAAGGATTCTTTTCTTCGTAATGTGTTTCTTTTTCAGCGAGAAAATAACGCTCAAAGGTTTTCATAGCTCGTTTGCCAAATAATGAGGAACCTTCGCCACACCAAAGATACCATAAACAATCTGTCGCATAGTCATCTGTAATAGCAGGCTGAGTGTATGCTTCTTCTAACATTTTCTGAAAGAAGTCAACTAAAGCTTTTCCTGAATAGGAGTGGCCTTTAAATGTGTAAGCTTGAAAAGTACCGTCCGCATTCAGAGGCAGACAGCCGTGGATCAATAAATTTTGATTATACACAAGGTAAAGAGAAGCTTTTTCCATTAGAAAGCGCATGTGTTTTGTTAACCGCGGCGAAGACTGAAATTGCGTTAATAAATCATCAATTATCTGTTTTTCCTCACGTGTTAATTGGTAAGGCTGCTCTTCAGAAACGGTTTGGAAACAGCTGTTAATTAATGTATAACGACATTCGTCAAAAGTAATAGTTTCCCCTTGAATCTTATCTAAGCGTAGCCGATGTGCCAAGTTAAAATCAGGACGTCGACCAATAATTTGGCCTTCTAGTTTTTCTTGAATAATGGCAATGGCTTGTTGCACACGCATCGCTATTTGTTTTTCAGCTTCAGTTAACGCACGATAGGGATTTTTCTTGGGTGCAAAAGCAGGATTTTCTTTATACGTTTCTAAACTAAATTTTTTTAAGGCGGTTAAATCGATAGCATAACGTTCTTCTAACAAATCTAAATTTCCATAGCGAGCACAAATACGTACTACATTGGCTAAACAAGCCAGTGAACCACTATAAGCAGCCAGCCAAATCATATCGTGATTGCCTAGTTGAATATCCAAGGAGTGATAGGACATTAATCGGTCCATAATTTTATCTGGTGCTGGCCCCCGGTCATAGATATCCCCAATAACATGTAGGTGATCGATAATCAGACGTTGGATTAGATAAGCTAATTCTGTCACGAAACGTTTGGCTTCACCTAGTAAAATAATTTTTTCAATAATTTGTTGATAGTAACCATTTTTGGTTGTTGTTTCATCATATTGATAAATCAATTCTTCGAGAATATACCCATAAGTTTCAGGAAGGGTTTTACGAACTTTAGAACGTGTGTACTTCATCGAAGAAGAACGGACGATTTCAACCAGACGACGAATCGTTAATAGCCACCATTCATAAGAGAGGGCGCTTTCATTTTCTAAAAGTGTTAATTTTTCTTCTGGATAGTAGATAATAAAACAAAGCTCGTCCATCTGATGGGCATTTAATTCTTGTTTAAATAAAAATTGAACTTTTTCTCGGATTCGCCCAGAACCATTTCTTAAAATATGGTCAAAAGCTTCAAATTCACCATGTAAATCACTGACAAAATGTTCTGTTCCTTTCGGTAAATTCAAAATTGCTTCCAAATTAATAATTTCTTCAATTTGTTGATCGCGGTTCAGTGTAGCCAAGTCATCTGCCTTCTTTCTTTTTCGTATATACCAATTTTTATTTAAAAGATTAAAGTCTTGATAATAAAGGTTTTTTATTCGTATGCCAATTATTGTAGGCTATTTGGCGAAAAAAAGCAACAGGAGAAAGTCAGAGAAAAATGTGGAAAATTATAGGAAGCTACTGGGTTTTATGCTATGATTTTTAATAAAACGAAATGAAGGGGCGGGAAAACATGTTATTTGGTACAGCAAAAATGAATCGGGAAAATCATTTAGAAATCGGTGGTTGTGACACCGTAAAGTTGGCGCAAAAATTCGGGACGCCGTTATTTGTCTATGATGTCGCTCATATTCGCGCACAAGCACGTGGTTTTAAACAAACGTTAAATCAATTAGGTATCAAAAATAAAGTGGTTTATGCAAGTAAAGCATTTAGTTGTTTAGCTATTTATCAAGTGTTAAAGGAAGAAGATATTGCTTGTGATGTTGTCTCTGGTGGAGAACTATTCACAGCTTTAAAAGGGGGCATGGAGCCAGCGGAAATTGAGTTCCATGGAAATAATAAAACCCCTGAAGAATTACGTTATGCTTTGGATAACAAAATAGGTACAATTGTCATTGATAATTTTTACGAAATTGACTTGTTGGAAGAATTATTAACTACACGAAACCAAACACAAAAAGTTCTTTTTCGGGTGAGTCCTGGTGTGGATGCAGAAACACATGATTACATTTTGACAGGCCAAGAAGATTCAAAATTTGGTTTTGATGTTGCAAGTGGCCAGGCAACAGAAGCGCTCGTTCGCCTTTTATCAAATCCCTCTTTTGATGTGCAAGGGGTCCATTGCCATATTGGCTCGCAAATTTTTGCTGTGGAAGGCTTTTTAGCTGCTGTTGAAAAAATGTTCACTATTTTAGAAGACTGGCGGCAAGTCCATCAATTTACAGCACGTGTTTTAAATATGGGTGGTGGTTTTGGTGTGCAGTACACGCAGCAAGATGAGCCATTAGCACCAGCAACATTTGTTGAAAAAATTGTTTATTCCTTGAAAGGTCATTGTGAACAATTAGGGTATCCACTGCCTGAGCTTTGGATTGAACCAGGCCGCAGTTTAATTGCCGAAGCGGGCACAACGATATATACAGTTGGCGCGCAAAAAGAGGTTCCTGGTGTTCGTCATTTTGTTTCCGTAGATGGTGGCATGGGTGATAATATACGGCCTGCTTTGTATCAAGCAGTTTATGATTGTTTTCTAGCGAATCGTGATGGGCATGATTCAGTCAAGAAAGTCACAGTGGTTGGTAAATATTGCGAATCAGGAGATGTCTTACTTCGAGATATTTTATTGCCAGAAGTTAAAGCAGGGTATTTATTGGCCATTAGTAGTACTGGGGCTTACGGTTATTCAATGGCAAGTAATTACAACCGAAATCCTCGACCAGCGGTGGTTTTTGTCGAAGATGGACAAGCAAAATTAGTTGCTCGCCGTGAGACATATGAAGATATGACAACGTTGGATTGTTGATAGATTAAAAGTAGCCGCCTCTTTTTGAGACGGCTGCTTTTTTTTCAAAAAATAACAAAATGTAAGGGTGATTTCTTTCAGAAATGAAAAATCCATAGTATATTAAATGAAGAAGGAAATACTTTAGAAGAGGGTGTGATTTGCAGATGAAATGGCTCCTCGGGTTACTGATCATTTTTGCAATGATTGGCGTTGTTTTTTCTTTTTACATTGCCAATTATTTTTTGAAAATTGCGTTGCTTAAAGACAACCCTTGGTATCATAAAAAAGGGCATCGGTTATTAAATCCTGATAATTTTCAAGAACGTGAAACAAGATATACAAAAATAGAAGAACAACAAAAACAAGAAGGCGAAGCTTTTTGGACAGAGTCTTTTGCTGAAGATCGTTGGTTGAAAATTAAAGATGAAACATTGTATGCACGGTGCTTTATTCCTTATCCAGATAACCATCGTTGGGCGATTTGTGTGCATGGTTATCGTTCAAACGGAAAACGCGATATGGCATATACTGCATTACGTTTTGCAGAAGAAGGCTACAATGTTTTAGTTCCCGATTTGCGTGCGCACGGGAAAAGTTCAGGGAATAAAATTGGGATGGGATGGCTGGATCGGTTAGATTTATTAAGTTGGATTAGTGAAGTTCTTGCCATTGATATGGAAGCAGAAATTATTTTAGTGGGCGGTTCCATGGGAGCGGCTACTGTCATGATGGCAAGTGGTGAAAAGTTACCAACGAATGTCCGCGGATTAATAGTGGATTGTGGCTACACTTCTGTTTATGATGAATTTAAATATGTCCTACATGAATCTTTTCATTTACCCGCTTTTCCTATTTTAACAATTGCTAATCAATTAGCATTAAATAACTATGGCTTTCAATTGAAAACCGCTTCTTCCGTGAGACAATTACACAAAAATACGTTGCCCACATTCTTTATTCACGGTACAGGTGATCGCTTTGTTCCAATGATAATGTTTGAAGAAAATTTAGCGGCAACTCAGGGGATAAAAAAAGGCCTCATTGTTGCTAAAGCACCACATTTATCTTCAAGTGTCTACGAACCTGAAAATTATTACAGTAGTATTTTTGAATTTTTGGAAGAAAACTGTCCTGCAGTAAAAATAATATCCGACTAAAAAAGACATGGATTTTCATGAGTCCATGTCTTTTTTTGTCTGACTCGTTTAGCTAAATTTAAAGTGCTTAAAAAGAAAAATAACGGCGCCAAACTACCAAGGCAAAGGAACCATTTCATTGAATAAGTTAACTCTTGCTGTAAAAGAGATTCTCGTATATAGCTGAAACCTTCGCCATGGACCCGCAAATAAATATAAATGTAAGCAAAAAGAATCACTAAAGGCAAAATACAGACTTCTAATATTTCCAAAAGATAAGGAAAGGTTTTATTTAATAATTTGAGGCGTGTCTTATTCAATAGATAAGCAAAAATGAAAATTGACCATAAAAAACCAAAAAAACTAATCAAATAAAAAATCAGATTCGCACTTCCTGCATTCATAAAAGCTTTCGGGAAAAGTAGTCTGCCGATGAATGTATTTTTAATTGTAAAAGGCACATCAAAAATGGAAATATAAAGACAAAAAAGTACTAATGTTAACAAGGCATGCCAAATCTTTTTCTCCATTTCATTTAAAAAATATCTAATTACTTGGTACATTTCCATAAACTGTCGCTCCGTGTTTGAAATAATCGTAGTTTTGACTATACCATAGCTGTTCTCAATTTTCTTGAAAAAAATACACGCAACCAGCCTCGACTATACGAAACACACAGAGTGTCTAAAAAATAAGTTGCCGATCGCATTTTTTCGCATGCTAGTGTTGCACTTCTGTTTCGTTGGTGTTTTCTAATTGCTGATTTGTTGATTAAAAAAGGGCAGGAGGGAGCGTTTTTCTAGTATAATAATATAAAAGAATATAGAGAAAATCGTAGGATGGGAGTTATTCAAAGTGGCGGAGATTACAGTTAAGACAATTTCAGCGAAAGATGATTTAAAGAAGTTGCTTTTGGGTCAAGAGTATGACCAACAGCAGCCAGTTAAAAATATTTTAAAAGCTAGAACATCGAATGTCCATATTGAAAAGTACGAGGTTGTGGAGGATGTTTTTTTAAAGTTAACTGGGAAGGCGACCGCGCACAAAGATATTATGAACTCATTTTGGACAACGTATAAAATTATGTTACAACTTGTTTATCCCGATTTCTTTAGACCAGCGGAAGTAATTGGGGAAAATCAAGAAAGCTATTTAGAAAAACCTTCTGAACAGAATTTGCTTGCAGTAAATAGCAAGTATCCGCCTCATGATTCCGGGGCATCGGCTGTGATTTCGGACCAATATTTAACTTATTTTGACCAAGTTTTTCCTGACTATTTACCAAATCCTGTACCCAAAAAATATACATGGAATGAATTCCTTCTCGACAATTTTACTAAATTTGATCGAGTTCATCAGGACCCACAATTAAAGCGTTTTGCCGAGCTTACCCATTCAATTGGAAACATTACAGTAGTTCCACTAGGGTTTAACAGGGGAAGAAGTTTATCGTTTAAAGATTATTGGGATTATTCTTTAGAACAACTTTCGATATTTTTAGCTTCATTTCATTCATGGGAAAGCTACGTTCATACGTATGAGATGCAACCATTTTTAAATGAACAGTATCAACCAGTAGCGCTATGGAAAAATCATTTGAAAAAAGACTCGTTTATCTTACCTCAGAATATAGAGGAGATAAATGAATATTTAGTTCAAGTAAATCAACGAATAGAAAAAAGAGGGCAGCGAATAGTGAATCGGTTGTAATGAAATAAGAATCGCCTTTTCGCTAAATGTTGAAAGACTCGAATCTTGTGCTCTTTTATTGACTCAGAAACAGAGAACAATTAAACTACTAGATTAGTATCAAAAAATAATTGCGTATAGGGATAACCAGTCGCATGTTTAAATAACTTTTAGGTCTTATGTAAGTAACAAAAGTTATTAGTACGAAGCAATCATTTTAGAAAGGAGCTTTTATGCAATTCACATTATTAAATCAAGAAAATCAAGCCTATTGGGAAGCAACCTACATAGAAGCTTTTCCAGAAGAAGAGAGACTGCCGTTTGATCAATTATTGACGTCTTCTCAAGCAGGAAAATTTCATTTGTTTGTTATTCAAGAGGCGGATGAGAACGTGGGGATTTTGTTAAATAGTCAAATTGCACCTGAAGCAACCTATGTCTTTTTCTTTGCAATTGATCAGCACCACCGAAACAAACGATTAGGTTCAACCGTGTTAGCGTTATTGAAGACACGTTATCCTAAGGGGGTTCTTTTGGAGAGTGAAGAAATTGGCAAAAATGCAGCGAATGAAGCCCAAAGAGAAAAACGTTATCAGTTTTATGAAAGAAATGGCGTGCTGGATACAGGGTATCTGATTATGGATAGAGGGCTCACTTTTCATATCATGTTTGCTGGAGCGTCAGGCTTCGGTGGAACGCAGCTACAGTTTTTATTAGACTTCCATCCAGTAGCAAAAATTTGGAAAAAGCCAAGTATTGATAGCATCAGGTAGTTTTTTTCAAATAAGTAAATTAAACAAACAAAAAAACATATGAAAGAACGGACCAATCAGTTCTTTCATATGTTTTTTATCATTAGCCTCGAAATAACTAGCGAATACCCAAAGCAATTCGTGCGTAACGGCTCATTTTATCCGTTGTCCAAGCAGGGTACCAGACTAATTTTACTTCGATATTATTCACTTCAGGAATATCTTTTAAAACACCATGGATTTGTTCTGTTAAAACATCTGCTAACGGACAACCCATTGTGGTTAAGGTCATTTTGATGACAGTATCACCAGTTTCTTCTGCAAATTCAACTTCATAAATTAGTCCTAAATTAACAATATCGATGCCTAATTCAGGGTCAATCACTGTTTCTAATGCAGTTAAAATATCTTCTTTAATTGCTTCAACTTCTTCGGTTGAACGTTGTTGAGGTTGTTCACTCATTCGTCTTCTACTCCTTTGCAAGTTGCCTCTTTACTATCATACCTTTTTTAAGAATGTTTGTAAATGAGAAGTATCTCACATGTCATGGAATTTACTGATTTATTAAAAAAGCTCATAAAATTCGAAATTCATTTTATTTTAATCAAAATCTCATTATTTTGTTGACATTAGAAAACAATGAGTTTAGAATGATCGATAACAATCTAAATTTAATTTTTGGATATTTTTAAAAAACTGAATTTTCAGTCAATTGAAAATATCAAAGGGAGGATTTTATGAAAATTAAGCAGGTACATGTTAGGGCATCAAAAATCAAGCTGAAAGAAACATTTACAATCGCTTTGGGGACGATTGAATCCGCGGATAGTGCAATTGTGGAAATTGAAACAGAAGAGGGACTTATTGGATATGGAGAAGGAGGCCCAGGCATTTTTATTACCGGTGAAACGTTAGCTGGCACGCTTGAAACGATCGAATTATTTGGCCAAGCAATCATTGGCTTAAACCCCTTTAATATTGAGAAAATTCATGAAGTAATGGATAAAATATCTGCTTTCGCTCCAGCGGCAAAAGCAGCTATCGATATTGCTTGTTATGATTTGATGGGTCAGAAAGCCCAACTGCCTCTTTATCAATTGTTAGGCGGCTATGATAACCAAGTAATAACGGATATTACACTAGGTATTGATGAACCAAATGTGATGGCACAAAAAGCCGTCGAAAAAGTCAAACTAGGTTTTGATACATTAAAAATTAAAGTCGGAACAGGAATTGAAGCTGATATCTCAAGAGTAAAAGCGATTCGTGAAGCAGTTGGCTTTGATATCAAGCTCCGCTTAGATGCGAATCAGGCTTGGACGCCCAAAGATGCAGTTAAAGCGATTCAAGAATTAGCAGATTATCAAATTGAATTAGTGGAACAGCCAGTTAAAAGACGCGATTTAGAAGGTCTAAAATACGTTACTTCACAAGTTAATACGACAATTATGGCTGATGAAAGCTGTTTTGATGCTCAAGATGCGTTGGAATTAGTTAAAAAAGGCACAGTCGATGTTATCAATATAAAATTAATGAAGTGTGGCGGCATTCATGAAGCGCTGAAAATTAATCAGATTTGTGAAACAGCAGGCATCGAATGCATGATTGGTTGCATGGCGGAAGAAACAACCATTGGCATCACGGCTGCTGCCCATTTAGCTGCTGCTCAAAAGAATATCACACGAGCAGATTTAGATGCGACATTCGGTTTAGAAACTGCGCCCGTAACTGGGGGCGTATCCTTAGAAGCAAAACCATTATTGGAATTAGGAGAAGCAGCTGGATTAGGCATTTCTCATTAAAAAAGGAGTAAAGCAAATGAAGTATGATTTAAAGTATCTTAGTGTCCCTTTGCCTGAGGAAATTCAAAGGGTGAAAGAATTTGGCGATTTTGCAAGTGCGGATATTGCCATTGATTTTTGGTTGACAAAAGAACTTCCGCAGGCATTAAAAGAACGTTTGATAATTGAAAAAGATGTCATTAAAATGATGCGTATGAATGAGTATCCTCATAGCTTTGCAAAAGCTGATCAAATGATGAGAGACACTTTTCAGGATTATCAAACAGAGGAATTAATTCGTTTAAAAGAAACGGGATTAGTGGACTGGGTTTATATTGATGGTGAACCGTATTTCCAACTTCGATTTTTGGCCAATTTAATTAAAACAAATGCGGCATATGTTGCACGTTTGCGGGAAGCAGAAAGCAATCAATTAGAAATTCTCCGCAAAAAAGAACTAAAAGAGAACATCGAACAAATGCAAAAAAACGGTGGTAGAAAAGTGAGAACAACAATTAAAGCCACCATTCAGGTGGAAAAAGAATTTGAGCGTCCAGGTGAGCGTGTTCGTGTCCATTTGCCGCTGCCCAAAGCGTGTCAACAACAATCAGAAATTGAAATCCTAGCTACGTCACCTGAAGCAACCTATATTGCGGCAGAAGATGCGCCTCAACGAACACTGTGTTTTGAAACAATCTTAAAAGAAAATCAAACGTTTACAGTTGAATATTGTTATGTTAATCGGATGGTTTACCAACAGTTAGAAGAAAATAACGTAGACAAAATGCAACCAAGCTTTGATTTAGAGGAACAGTTACCGCATATTCAATTCACGCCTTATTTAAGAAATTTAGCAGATGAGATTGTGGGCGATGAAAGTAATCCCTTAAAAAAGGCACGCTTGATTTATGACTTTGTGACGACAAAGATTCATTATTCTTTCATGCGTGAATATTTTACAATTTCCAATATTTCAGAGTATGCTGCAACTAATTTAAAAGGTGACTGCGGCGTGCAAGCGATTTTGTTTATCACGCTTTGTCGGATTGCAGGGATACCAGCCAAATGGCAATCGGGATTATATGTTTCTACACATTATACAGGCTGTCATGATTGGGCACAATTTTATATAGAACCGTACGGCTGGCTCTTTGCGGATTTATCTTTTGGCGGAGGTGCTTACCGAGACGGGGATAGACAGCGGTGGAATCATTATTTCGGCAATTTAGATGTTTTTAGAATGGTCGCAAATAGTGAGATCCAGGCAGACTTTCAGCCGGCGAAAATGCAATTGCGTGCAGACCCAATTGACAACCAGCGGGGAGAATTTGAGTACGAAAATGAGGGCTTGCCCTACGCATGCTTGATAGTTTCGCAAGAACGGCTTTCCATGGAAGAGTTGCCGTTTGATTGACACATAGGGGGAATAGTATGAAAAAGTTAAAAATGATGGGGATTATGTTATTTGTTAGTACGGTCTTGGTAGGTTGTGGCACAACAGCAGAAACAAAAATAGACGAGAAAGCAACTGAGAAAACCAGTGTCTCGAAAAAAGTTTTAAATTTAATGGAGAACTCGGAAATCGGTTCAATGGATTCTATTTTTACACAAGATGAAGCCAGTATTAACGCACAGTCCAATGTCTTTGAAGGGCTATATCAATTAGATGAGAAGGATCAACTGATACCTGCTGCCGCTAAAGAGATGCCAGAAATTTCTGAGGATGGCAAACGATATACCATTAAACTAAGAGAAGATGGCAAGTGGTCCAATGGTGATGCTGTAACAGCCAATGATTTCGTTTTTGCTTGGCGTAAATTAGCGAATCCCAAAAACCAAGCCAATTACTTTTTCTTGTTAGAAGGAACGATTCTGAACGGAACAGCTATTACAAAAGAGGAAAAAGCACCAGAGGAATTGGGTGTCAAAGCGCTTGATGATTATACTTTGGAGGTTACTTTGGAAAAGCCTATACCGTATTTTACGTCGTTATTGGCATTTTCTCCATTTTTCCCACAAAACGAAGCATTCGTGAAAGAAAAAGGACAAGCCTATGGCACTTCTAGTGAAATGATTGTATCTAATGGTCCGTTTTTAATGAAAAATTGGGATCAGTCAGCGATGTCGTGGGATTTTGTGCGTAATCCCGACTATTACGATAAAGAAAAAGTAAAATCAGAAACGATTCATTTTGAAGTTCTTAAAGAAACCAATACCGTTTATAATTTGTACGAATCAGGTGAATTAGATGTGGCTGTCTTAACAGGAGATTTTGCTAAACAAAATCGAGACAACCCAGACTATGAAGCAATCGAACGGTCAAAAGTCTATTCCTTACGTTTAAACCAAAAAAGAAACGAAAAACCATCCATTTTTGCAAATGAGAATGTCCGCAAAGCTTTAGCTTATGCTTTGGATAAAAAAAGTTTAGTCGATAATATTTTAGCAGATGGTTCAAAAGAAATTTATGGGTACATTCCAGAAAAATTTGTATATAACCCAGAAACGAATGAAGATTTTCGTCAAGAAGCAGGCGCCCTTGTCAAAACAGACGCCAAAAAAGCCAAAGAGTATTTAGATAAAGCAAAAGCAGAGCTAAACGGAGATGTAGCCATTGAACTTCTTTCAAGAGATGGTGATAGTGACCGAAAAGTTGCTGAATTTATCCAAGGCCAGTTACAAGAAACGTTGCCTGGTCTCACTATTAATGTCAAAACAGTTCCTTTAAATAATGCGATTGAATTAATGAGAAAAGGGGATTATGAATTGTCTGTTGGCATGTGGGGACCCGATTATCAGGATCCAATGACTTTCTTAGAAAGCTCAGTTAGTGGTAACCGTATGAACTATTCTAGCCCAACGTTTGATCAACTAGTTGAAGAAGCAACAACTAAATACGCAAATGATCCTGAAACTCGTTGGCAAACATTAATTAAAGCTGAAAAAGTATTGGTGGAAGAAGATGCCGCTTTAATTCCTTTATACCAAGAGGCTCGTAGTCAGCTTATACGACCAGGTGTCAAAGGTATTCAGTATCATAACTTCGGTGCAACGAGCACATATAAGTATGCCTATAAAGAATAAATTAGTGAACGAGCGTGGGACAAAAATCACTTTGGATTTTTGCTCCACGCTCAAAAACTGATAAACGGCGGGAACAGAAACAACACTACGCGTTGCTCCGATCTCAACAACTTCTAAGGTGTTTTCTCGACATGCGTCTCGTCACAGTACAGCCTTCAAAAGAGCTACAGCTCTAAGAGTTGCGATGTTTCACTGTGAAGCATGAACAGATGAAATCATCGTACCTACTTGGTTCTCGGAGTTAAACACTTCTGTCCCGACCTCTTCCCGATAAGAGCTTCTTTTTTGTTAATAGTCAACAATTAATAAAAAAATAATTGAAAAAGGTTGACAAAAATAATGATACTCGTTAGAATAAGCACTGTTAACAAATGAATAGCGTTTTCATGTGACTAGATAATACTAGGCATGGAAGAATTTCGTAATACAATGTGGTGTACAATGGTTACGCAACATGTTTAACGGGATTGTTCTATGCTTTTTTTGTTGTTTTCACTGAAGATGTTAGAATTACTTCTGCAGAAGAGGGTCATTTATGAAAATTAAAAAGGTGCTAAATCAAAATGCTGTACTTGTTCTTGACGAAGGACAGGAGAAAGTAGCTGTCGGTAAAGGCGTCGGGTTTAATAAGACTAAAAATGATGTCTTATCTCGACAATTGGTGGAGCGGATGTTTGTGATGGAGCCAGAAGGACTGAAAAAACTTCAAGTACTGCTATCACAAATTGAAGACAAATACTTTTTAGCGAGTGAAGAAATTATCCAACATGCTGAAACGGTATTGGGTGAAAAGTTGAATGAACATATTAATATTGGGTTGAGTGATCACATTGCTTTTGCAGCTGAAAATATTCAAAATAATATTATTGTTCGGAACAAGCTTTTAAGTGAAATTGAGATTTTATATAGTGAAGAATTTGCTATTGCTCAATGGGCTGTAGAATATTTAACACAAACCTTAGAGATTCCATTTAGTTATGATGAAGCGGGATATATTGCAATTCATATCCATAGTGCTCGCAGCGGGCGTACTGATAATAGTAAAAGTATCCGTGAAGTTACAATCGTTTCTGAAATTATTCATTTAATCGAGCAGGAATTGGCTATTGATATTCATGATGATAAAAATAGTCTCAGTTATTCACGTTTGGTGAATCATTTACGTTTGTTTATTCATCGCTTCCAACAAAATCAATACGCTGTTTTAGATGAAGAAATTTTGGAAGTCGTAAAGAAAAAGTATGCTGAAAGCTATGAAATCTCAAAAAAAGTACAAGTCTTATTAATGAGAAATTTTCATTATCAAGTACCAAATGAAGAACTTGGTTATTTATCGATTCACATTGAACGATTAAGAATGACCAAATAATAAAAATTAAATAGTTTATGTGAGGAGTTACGTATAATGAAAGCGTATATGCAAAGAATGGGACGTTCGTTAATGTTACCAGTTGCTGTATTACCGGCGGCTTCTTTATTAGTCGGTATTGCTAACTGGATCGTGGGAACAATCGGCGCTAGTCCAGCCACAACTTTTCTAATGAATGGTGGTTTGGCTATCTTAAACAACTTAGCATTATTATTTGCGGTTGGTTTAGCGTTAGGAATGTCAAAAGATAAAGATGGATCGGCAGCATTAGCTGGTTTAGTCGCTTATTTAGTGCCAAAAACTGTTTTAGCGCCTGCTTCTATCCAAGCCATTAAAGGCTTCAAGGATATTGCTGAAGTAAACCCAGCCTTCAACAGCATGGACAACAATGTCTTTGTCGGGATTGTCGCTGGTTTAGTTGCTGCGGCAATGTATAATCGTTTCTCTGGTGTGAAATTGCCAATGGCTTTATCATTCTTTAGTGGAAAACGTTTAGTTCCTATTATGTCAGCTATTTCGATGTTAGCAATCTCAGCTGTCTTATTCTTCTTCTGGCCAGTTGTTTATAACGGATTAGTTGCTTTTGGTAAAGGAATCTCTAGCTTAGGTTTCGTAGGAGCTGGCTTGTATGGTTTCTTTAACCGACTATTAATTCCAACAGGCTTACACCATGCCTTGAATTCTGTTTTCTGGTTTGATGTTGCTGGTATCAATGATATTGGGAACTTTTTAGCTGGTCAACAAGCGTTAGATACTGGTAAAGCAATTGTAGGACAAACAGGGATGTATCAAGCTGGTTTCTTCCCAGTAATGATGTTTGGTTTACCAGCAGGCGCGTTTGCTATTTATCAATGTGCACGTCCTGAGAAGAAAAAAGTTACAGCTTCATTAATGTTAGCTGCTGGTTTTGCGGCTTTCTTTACAGGCGTTACTGAACCTTTAGAATTCTCATTTATGTTCGTTGCTTGGCCTTTATATGTTTTACATGCAGTCTTTACAGGTATTTCTTTAGCATTCGCTGCGTTTATGCATTGGACAGCTGGCTTTGCCTTTAGTGCAGGTTTTGTAGACTTCTTCTTAAGTTTGAAAAACCCAGTCGCAAATCACCCAATGATGTTGGTGGTTCAAGGACTTGTCTTTGCGGCAATTTACTACTTCGGTTTCCGTTTTGCAATCACTAAGTTTAACTTAATGACACCAGGACGTGAAGAAGGCGATGGCGAAGAAACGCCAGATGTTGCAGAAGGTGACAACAAATTTGCTTCTCTAGCTCGTCGTATTTATGATGGTTTAGGCGCTGATGCTAATGTAACTTCTATTGATAACTGTACAACTCGTTTACGCTTAACAGTGAAAGATACAGGCAAAGTGGATCAAGCAAAAATTAAAGCAACTGGGGTTCCAGGTGTGAAAGTCATTGATGACACCAATATCCAAGTGATCGTTGGTACGGAAGTACAATTTGTTGCTGACGAAATGCAACGATTATATAACCACCAAGCGCCAGCAACACCAGTCAAAGAAACACCTGTTTCTAAACCAGTTGTTGAAGAAAAAGCACCAGTTTCAACAAAAGAAACTGAATTATATTCTGTAGCGAATGGGAAAGTTATTCCTATTTCTGAAGTACCAGATGATGTTTTCTCAGCAAAAATGATGGGTGACGGTTTTGCTGTCGTACCAACAGACGGCGAAGTTTCAACACCCGTTGCTGGTAAAATTACTAGCATTTTCCCAACAAAACATGCGTTAGGTATCCAAACAGATTCAGGCATTGAAGTATTATTACACATGGGTCTAGATACTGTTGAGTTACAAGGTGGACCATTTACATTACATGTTGAAGAAGGCCAAGTTGTAAAACAAGGCGATAAAATTGCAACCATTGATTTAGCGGCATTAGAACAAGCTGGCAAAAAATCAGATTTAATTGTTGTTTTCACAAATCAAGATATTGTTGCTCAATACGATTTACAAAAAGCAGGTCAAACGACTTCAATGAATGATGTAATCGGAAATGTTACCGTAAAATAAAAGTAAAAAAGGGCTAGCCGTAAGGCAGCCCTTTTTTGTATTCTTTGAAAGTATTAGTGTCTGTAGAGCCAGTAATTCAAAATCGCTTGCTCTGCAGATTTTTATTTATAAATAGCCTTAGAAAGTTTCGCATAATTGAACACTTTAACCACTCACAAAAATGGCCAATGTAACGGACAGAAAACAAGGAAGCGTTTTCTTTTATATGGATTATAATAAATATATCAAGGAGGGGTTGCTATGAGTTCGAAAAAAGAACGTGGACAAAAATTGTTGTTACTTCTCTCAAAAAAACAAGATTATATGACTGCAGAAGAATTGGCAAACTGCCTAAGTACTTCTCCTAAGACAGTTTATCGTTTGATAAAAAAAATTAACGATGAATTTTCAGAAGGTTCACTCATATTATCTGAGAAAGGACGAGGATACAAGCTAGACTATGAACGATTTATGGAACAGAATCGACATTTAGTCGAAAAAGAAAGTGATTTTTCGCCAAGGGAAAGACGCAATCGAATTCTGGAGGAATTGTTGTTAGCTTCTCCACAAGCTAAAAATGTTTATGAATTATTTGCAAGATATTATGTTGGCGATTCTGTGATATTTAGCGATGAACAACAATTATCCGAAGATTTAAAGAAATATGATTTAACACTCAAACGGAAAAATCGAACGTTGGCAATTATCGGTGAGGAAAGAGCTATCAGGAAAGCCATTTCCGATAGAATACAACTGTTGAACATTATCGATATTGAGGATCTTCGAAACAACAAAGCATTAAATTTTAATAATTATGATGTCCTTTTTACGTTAGATCAAGTCAGGAACATTGAAAAAAAACTGGATATTACTATTCCACATCCATATAACGTAAACATCTTTTCGAATCTTTATATCTTAATTAGTCGTTCACGAAAAGTAGCTATTTCTGAAAAATACCAATTATCTAACGAAGAAGAACAAGAATTAACAAAGGACTTAGTACTCAAAAAGGTCGCGCAAACAACGATTCAACAGATTGAAACTTATTTAAATAAGAGACTGCCTAACGTTGAAATTTATTACTTATATCAATATTTGGTTTCTTCTAGGATGCAAGGTTCGTTTAGTAAAGTAACTAATTTTTCTTTCAAAGTAATGCAAATTACTCAATTTTATTTAGAGGAAATGAGTGCACAACTAAAAATTTTAACTGATAATGATCAGCTACTTCTTGAATTGGCTAGTCATATAAAACCAATGATAAATCGTCTTGAAAACGGCATACATGTTAAGAATAGTTTATTGGATCAAATAAAAATGACGTATGAAACAATTTTCAGAAAAATTGTGCAAGTTTCTAAGCAAGTAAGTAAAAACTATCAACTGCCGGCTATAAACGAAGATGAGAATGGGTTTATTACATTGTATTTTGCGCGAATGATTGAAACCAATCAGTTACCTATTCGTACTTTGATTATGTGTACCACTGGAATTGGAACTTCAGAACTATTGAGAGTAAAAGTTGAAAAGAAATTCCCTGAATTACAAATTGTTGAAATTATTGCCACACGAAATATAAAGAAATCATTAAAAGATTATTCTGATATTGAATTGATTCTTACAACGATTCATTTATAGGAAAAGGTCCCCATTAAATCATTGTTGGTAAGTGCCATGTTTACAATGGATGATCAGTATCGATTACAAAGAAAAGTTGAGGAAATCTATCATGAACGTTAATCCTTTATACCAAGTTTTCCTAAACCAAGAACTTCTTTCAAAACAGCAAGTATATCAATTCATTGCAGAAACAGCAGCACCTTTGTTAACGCTCGAAGAAAAAAAGCAGATTGAGGAATCTTTGGTAAATCGTGAGAAGATGGGAAGTAATCAGATTGCAGAGCAAGTTGTCTTGCCACATTTAGAGAATGCACTCTTGAAAAAAAGTGAAATATATCTGATTGGCTTAAAAACAGAAATCCAAGAATGGACGGCAGACATTAAGCAAGTGAAATTAATTATTGTCATCTTACTAAAAGAAAATGAACAGTTAAAAGTAAAAAAAGAAATCAGTCGATTTACTAGAAAATTAGCAAATGAAGACTTCTTAGAAAAGTTGTTGCGTTTAAAAACAGAAACAGATTTTTATAAAATTATAGAAAAATTTGAGGAGGAAAAATAATGAAGATAGTCGGCGTAGCAGCCTGCACAGTAGGAATTGCTCACACATATATCGCACAAGAAAAATTGGAGAACGCTGCAAAAAAAGCAGGAGTTGAGATTCATGTAGAAACACAAGGGACCATTGGGATTGAAAACAAACTAACGGATGAACAAATTAAGGAAGCGGACATTGTTATATTAGCCATTGATGTAAAAATTTCTGGAAGAGAGCGTTTTGATGGGAAACGAATCATTCAAGTACCTACAGAAGTTGCTGTAAAATCACCCACTAAACTAATTGAAAAAGCAGAAGAAGTTATGACACAAGAAAAGTAATCTTCTAGGAGGAATTGTAATGGAAGTAAAGGATATCATTGACTTAAAAACCGTTAAAACGAATATGAATGTAAATACAAAAGAGGAAGCGTTAAAAGAATTAGCCAATCTTTTGCTTGAAAATGGCAATATTTCAGATGAAAAAGGCTTTATAAAAGATATCTATGCTAGAGAGGCGGAAGGCCAAACAGGCATCGGAAACTATCTAGCCATTCCACATGGCAAAAGTGCGTATGTAAAAAAAATAGGCGTGGCCATTGGTATTAATGGTACAGAAATTCCTTGGGAATCTTTAGATGATAATGGCGTAAAAGGAATCATTCTTTTTGCTGTGGGTAATGATCATAAAGAAACAACTAGCCATCTTAAACTATTATCATTGTTTGCCAGAAAACTCGGAAATGATGAAGTAGTGAGAGAATTCCTTCAATCAAAATCGCCAGAGGATGTAGTAAAGGCATTCTCTTAATGAAATTACTAAGACAGCATATTGTGGATGTTTTCTACAGAAGAATCCACAACAGTAATTTTTTTAAATAGAAAATAAAATGAAAAGAACAATGTTTAGGAGGATAAAAATGAAAAAACTAAAAGAGTTAAATCTTAAAGGTCATTTATTAACAGCAATCTCATATTTAATTCCAATTGTCTGTGGCGCTGGCTTTTTAATTGCAATTGGTATGGGGTTTGGTGGCTCAAGTCAAGGAACCTTGGTGCCAGGTGAATTTTCGCTTTGGGATGCTTTAGCTACTATGGGTGGCGCTGGCTTAGGCTTACTGCCGGTTGTTATATCTACTGGCATTTCCTTTTCAATCGCTGGTAAACCTGGAATTGCTCCGGGCTTTATTATTGGTTTAACTGCGAATGCAGTTGGCGCTGGCTTTATTGGTGGTATCTTAGGTGGTTACTTGGCAGGATATCTTGTATTAGCTATTTTAAAATATGTGAAATTACCAAACTGGGCGAGAGGGTTAATGCCAACATTAATTATTCCATTTTTAACCTCAATTACTGGTGGATTAATCATGGTATATATTATCGGGACCCCAATAACGGCATTTACTTCATTATTAACGAACTTTTTAGATAGCTTAGGTAACTCGTCATTATTAATTTTTGGTGGTGTAATTGGTTTATTAAGTGGTATAGACTATGGCGGACCCATTAACAAAACTGTTTTTGCCTTTGTTTTGACAATGCAAGCGGAAGGACTTAATGGACCAATTACAGCATTGCAATTAGTAAATACAGCAACGCCAATAGGCTTTGGATTAGCTTTCTTCTTTGCTAAATTATTTAGAAAAAATATTTATACAAAACTAGAAGTTGAAACGTTAAAGTCTGCCGTACCAATGGGCGTGATTAACATTGTTGAAGGTGTTATTCCTTTAGTTATGAATGATATTGTCCGAGGAGTCATTGCTACAGCGATTGGCGGCTTCGTGGGTGGCGCAACAACAATGATCTTAGGGGCAGATGCGACTGTTCCATTTGGCGGTGTTTTAATGATTCCAACAATGAGTAAACCGCTGGCTGGCATTATTGCAATTGTTGTAAACGCTGTGGTTACCGGTTTAGTTTTAGCTATTATTAAGAAAGATGTAACTGAGAAAGATATGGAAGCTTTAGTAGAAAAAGAAGAAGAGGAGATAAACTTGGAAGATATTCAGATTTTCTAAACAAAATGAAAAAGCGCAACAAAATTAATGCAATTTATATTGCCTGTCAGAGATGTGTCAACGTCTGAATATAACGAGTTAGAAAAATTTTCAAAAACATCAACCAAATAATCAGATAGAAAGAGTTGAAAATTAGAATGAACAAAGTTGAATTTTCTCCGTCACTAATGACGATGGATTTGGACAAGTTTAAACAACAAATCACCTTTTTGAATGATCATGTTGCTTCGTATCACATAGACATTATAGATGGTCACTATGTGCCAAACATTACATTATCTCCGTGGTTTATTGAGGAGTTAAGAAAAATTTCGAAGCTCCCAGTATCTGCCCATTTAATGGTTACGAATCCAAGCTTTTGGGTACAACAACTAGTAGATATCAAATGTGAATGGATTTGTATGCATGCAGAGGTTTTAGATGGTCTAGCATTTCGCCTAATTGACCAAATTCACAATGCTAATCTTAAAGCAGGGATCGTCCTTAATCCCGAAACGCCTATTGAATCAATCTTTCCATATATTGAATTGTTGGATAAAATCACAATCATGACCGTTGATCCAGGCTTTGCTGGCCAGCGATTTATTGAAGGAACACTTGATAAAATTGTTGCTCTTCGTAATTTACGTGAAGAAAAAGGGTATCGTTATGTAATTGAAATGGACGGCTCATCGAATAGAAATTCATTTAAGCGAATTGATGCTGCAGGACCTGATATTTATATTGTTGGTAGAAGCGGATTGTTTGGATTGAATGAAGATATTGAAAAAGCTTGGAGAATGATGAGTAGAGACTATGAAGAAATGACTGGGAAAAAAATTCCATAAAACATTTGACTGTTTGTTAAAAGAATAGATAAGTTGTATAAAGTCAAGCCTAGAAAAGAATTTTGTTCATTCTTATCTGGGCTTTTTTGATGCAATAAATAAGCGCCAATAGAACAAAATTACTTGTTATTCTATTCTAGGTGAAAACGTTCAATCTTGCGAAGTTACGGTTTGTTCACAAAAAAGTTACTTTTATTAAATAAAACTAAAGAAGTAACAAAAACTTCGCTTTTTTCAGTTATTTCAAGTAACATAGAACGTATCTTAAAAGAAAAAGTTTGGATGATTCGATGCGTAGAGTAAGAAAAATAATTTATAAAATCATGCTACTTTTGTTTGTTGGTTTAGTTGCTGGTCTTGGCTATCTTGGCTATAAAATACATCAAAATGTTGAAACGGTAATGACCTTTGAAAAACAAGTAGAAGCAGAAGTCAAAAAAAATAAAATACCTGAATACAAAACATTAGCTTTAGCGATTATCTATACAGAGTCTAAAGGGAAATCTGGCGATATTATGCAGAGCAGTGAAAGTGTTTATGGACAACAAGAAGTGATTGAAACACCAGCGGAAAGTATCGCACATGGCGTCAAATTTCTCGCGGAAGCGTTAGCGAAAGCAAAAGAAGCTGGCTGTGATGAATGGACAGGCGTACAAGCATATAATTATGGACTGGATTATATTCAGTTTGTTAAAGAACGCGGCGGGAAACACACGACAGAGTTAGCAGAAGAATATTCAAGAGAAGTCCTTTCACCGTTGCTAGGGAATGACCAAAATACGAAATATCGTTATTATCGTTGGCAAGCGTTAGTTTACAATGGTGGTTACCTTTATCAAAATGGTGGCAATATGTTCTATGCGGAAATTGTCAAAATGAATCGTTGGTTTATTGAAAAGTTAAATTAAAACGAGAAAAGTCTAAAGAATTCTTTCAACTTACAGGAATTTTTTAGGCTTTTCTTGCAGTTTCATGAAAATGCAAGTAAACTAGAAGGGATGTAACTGATTAATTGAAAAGGTAGGGAAAGAGCTGGATGTTGAATAAAGTCGACCTGAAAAAAGGGTTAAGTACAGAAGAAGTTGCCAAGCAGAAAGAGTTAGGCCTTCAAAATAATTATGAGGAAAATGTAGCAAAATCTACAAAAGATATTATTTTTGATAACGTCATGACGTTATTCAACTTTTTAAACTTTGCAATCGCTGTTTGTTTACTATTTGTCGGAGCGTATTCCAATCTGGCTTTCTTAGCGATTATTATTGTGAACATGTCAATCGGGATTTTCCAAGAAATTCATGCCCGTAATTTAGTTCAAAAATTATCTATTGTGGCAAAAGAAAATGTTCATGTTGTTCGAAATGGCGTACAACAAGAAATTGATACAAAAGAACTAGTTATGGAAGATATTGTTATTATCTCTGCAGGGGAACAAGTTCCTTCTGATATGGAAGTTATTGACGGTAAAGTCGAAGCGAATGAAGCGTTGTTAACAGGTGAATCAGATTTAATTGAAAAGGAAATCGGCGATACCTTGCTTTCTGGAAGTTTCATTGTTAGCGGACAAGCCTATGCCTGTGTTATCCACGTTGGTGCCGAAAACTATGCTGTGAAAATCACCCAAGAAGCCAAAGTGCATAAACCAATTCAATCAGAGTTAGTCAATTCGATTCGTAAAGTCTCTAAATTTACAAGTTGGGTGATTATTCCTCTGGGGATTATTTTATTTGTTGAAGCTTTTTGGTTAAGAGATGCTGGCATTAAAACATCTGTTGTTGCTTCTGCAGCTGCTTTGTTAGGGATGTTACCAAAAGGATTAGTACTATTAATTAGTATTGCGCTGACAACAGGTGTCATTAAGTTAGCCAAAAAACGTATTCTAGTACAAGATATGTACTCAATTGAAACATTGGCCCATGTGGACACTTTGTGTTTAGATAAAACTGGAACGATTACAGAAGGTAAAATGAAAGTGCAAAAGGCGATTATCTTGCATGACAAATATGAAGAACTCTTCCCACAGATTATCGGAAGCTACCTATCTGAAAGTACGGATAATAATATTACAATGCAAGCAATTCGTGATTATTATGAAGTATCCAATCGATTTGGCGCAAAAGAAGTCTTGGCTTTTTCTTCTGAACGAAAATGGGGGGCTATTGAATTTCCAGAAATTGGGACAGTTTATTTAGGGGCTCCTGAGCGTTTGGTAGACGATAGTCGGTTGCCAGAAGCTGTTTTTACAGCACAAGAGAATGGGTATCGCGTCTTGATGTTAGCCATTGCGGAACAACAACCGTTAAACGAAACCAAAATGCCTTATTTAGAGCCATTAGCAATTCTAGAAATTGATGATCCAATTCGCCAAAATGCCAAAGAAACACTGGCTTATCTAAAAGAAGAAGGAATCGACTTAAAAGTAATTTCTGGTGATAATCCGGTGACTGTTTCAAATATTGCTCGTCGTGCTGGGCTACCCGGTTATGAGTCTTATATTGATTTGTCGACCAAAACGACAGAAGCAGAAGTGCGTGAAGCAGTTCAGCAATACACAGTGTTTGGACGTGTATCGCCTCAGCAAAAACGAACCATTGTACGTGAGTTGAAAGACACAGAGCATGTGGTGGCGATGACCGGCGATGGCGTCAACGATGTTTTAGCGTTACGAGAAGCGGATTGTAGTATCGCCATGGCAGAAGGAGATGGCGCTACTCGGCAAATTTCTAATCTAGTTTTACTAGATTCTGATTTTACAACGTTACCAGATGTCTTATTTGAAGGACGACGTGTGGTAAATAATGTAACCCGAGTTTCCAGCGTTTTCTTCATTAAAACGATTTATTCGTTTATTCTCTCAATCATTTGTGCCTTAACGGCCATTGCGTTCCCGTTCATTCCGATTCAAGTGACCTTGATTGATTTAGCAATTGAAGGATATCCAGCCTTCTTCTTATCTTTCGAAGGGGACAAACGAAAAGTTGTCGGGAAGTTTTTACCAACGGCTTTGAAAAATGCGTCTGTTAATGCGCTTTTAGTTGTAGCGAATATCATTGCTGTTTATCTGATTGGACAAAATCAAGGATTTTCTTCTTTAGACACCACGACGTTAATGTATTATTTATTAGTTGGAATTAGCTGTATGGCTGTTGTTCGAGCATGTCTGCCTTTAAATCCATTACGCATTTTCTTGGTTTTCAGTACCATTATTGGTATTTATGTAGCAGCTATGTTATTCCACAACATTTTAGAAATTGGTTTCTTAACTTCGCAAACAATGGGTCTCTTCTTTATTATGATGGCCATTAATATTGTGGTACGTGTAGCAATTGGTTTCGTACAAATGAAACGTGCTGGAAAAACAATTAAAGATTTATAAAAAACAGAGGTTGAGTTAAAAGCATTCGTCTCCAGAAATGCAGTTCTTCTTTAAATCTTGAATGAAGTCGGAGCAAGCTTGATGTTTAACTGATTATTTTAAGAGTTAGTGTCTGGGGCAGGAGTCAGGATGACTTTTGTCCTAGATACTTTCTTTTTTTGTTGAGTTGAAACAAGATACTTGAAAAACAGAGATTATGTGATACAATAAATCATGTGTAAATGTGTCCATTGGAATTCGCACTGAAATGACAGTGCGTTTTTTAAACGGTCAATCACATGAGTTAGCACAATGCTATTCTTAGGAGGTGAGGACAATGGCACAACGCATTCCTCAGGAAGTCATTGAGGAAGTTCGTCACCGAACGAATATAGTAGATATTATTGGGCAGTATGTCCAGTTAAAAAAATCCGGTAAAAATTATATGGGTTTATGTCCGTTTCACGAAGAACGTTCCCCTTCATTTTCAGTAGCAGAAGACAAACAAATTTTTCACTGTTTTGGCTGCGGGAAAGGTGGAACTGTTTTTAATTTCTTGCAAGAAATTGAAGGCATTAGTTTTCCAGAATCCGTGAAACGTGTTGCAGATTTGGAACATTTATCTGTGAACTTTGATTGGTCAGAGCCGCGTGAAGTAGCGGATACCCCAGAAAACCAACAAAGACGGAGTTTGTTACAACTGCATAGTAAAGCCGCAGAACTTTACCATCATATTTTAGTGAATACTAAAATTGGCGAACCCGCATTAAACTATTTATTAGAGCGGGGGTTAACACAAGAACTAATTGAGACCTTTCAAATTGGATTTGCGCCGCAAAAACGTGATTTCTTAAGTCAAGTTTTTAAAAATGAACAACTGGATGAAACGCTTTTTGAGCCTTCTGGGCTGTTTGTCCAAAGAGATAACGGTACGTTTTTGGATCGTTTCTATCAACGAATCATGTTTCCAATTAATGATCCCCAAGGCAATGTCATCGCCTTTTCTGGTCGCTTGTTAAAAACAGCTGATTTTCCAGGGGATGAGATGCCTAAATACTTGAATAGTCCTGAAACAACACTTTTTAATAAGCGAGAAACGCTGTTTAACTTTGATAGAGCCAGAAAAGAAATTCGTAAAGAAAATACAGTCTTGCTTTTTGAAGGATTCATGGATGTTATCGCTGCTTGGCAATCAGGCGTAAAAAGTGGCGTGGCTTCAATGGGGACTAGTTTGACCAATGAACAAATTCGGCGTTTGGAACGGGTCGCTAAGGAAGTAGTTATTTGTTACGATGGCGATAATGCCGGTGTTCAAGCCACAAACCGTGCGATTCAATTATTGCAAGAAAACAGTCATCTTGACTTGAGTATTGTCAGCATCCCTGAAAAGCTGGATCCTGATGAATATGTGCGGAAATATGGCGCAGAAGCTTTTCAAAATTTAGCCAATCATGGCCGAGAAACAGTTTTTAGTTTTAAAATGAATTATCATCGGTTAACTAGAAACATGAATAACGAAAAAGAACAATTGGATTATGTGAACGAATTGTTACGGGAGTTAACCAATGTTCAATCTCCCTTGGAACGTGATCGTTATTTAAACCAAATTGCTCAGGAATTTCAACTTTCTGTTCATAGTTTGGAAGAACAATTCAATCAATTGAAGCAAGAGCAACGTTCAGTTCAACGGCAAGAAAGGCAACAATTTTATCAAGATGAAATGATGCCACCACCAATGGAAGAACCTGTTTTTGAAGAGAATCACGTCCAGAACAAGTTACCGTTAACCCAAGTTCAAAAAGCAGAACGTTCTTTATTATTTCGTTTAATGAATGAACAAGGAGTACGGCAAACTGTTCAACAATTGCCAGATTTTTCATTCGCTCATGATGAATACCAAGAATTATATTTCTTGCTAGAAAGTTATGCGACACTGCATCAAAGTTTCGACATTGCCGATTTTATTAATTTCTTGCAAGATAATCAAACCAAACAATTAGCAATTGAAATTGCGTATCAGAATTTATCGGAAGAAAGCTCTGAGCGAGAAGTTGCCGATTTATTACATGTAATTGCCTTATCAAGTATTGCAGAGGCAATTGAGCAGAAAAAGATTCAACAGCAAGAAGCAAAACGAGTGGGCAACCAACAGCTTGAAGCCGAATTAACAATGGAGATTATCCAATTGGCTCGACAGCTTAAAGCTCAACGAACATTTACTTAAGCAATATAATGAATAGAACTAAGCGTTTTGTTCATTTTATTTTGATAAGTCTCAGTGATTTATCAGTTATTTCAAGCGTGAACCGAAAAATGAAGGGGGCCTTCTTTCATGGAAAAAGAAACAAGTAAAAAATATGAAGCTGCAGTGGCAGCATTTATCAAAGAAAACAAGCCTAAAGGAACAGTGGTTTATGATGATTTAGCGAATCAATTAGCCACACCGTATACTTTGGATGCAGAAGCTATGGAAAAATTGATCCAAAAAGTTGAAGATGCTGGTATCAGTGTGGTCGATGAAAATGGAGACCCAAGTGAACATAGCTTGAAAAAAGATGAAAAAGAAGCGGAAAAGGCCCAAGCAGAAGACTTATCTGCGCCAACAGGTGTTAAAATTAATGATCCCGTGCGTATGTACCTAAAAGAAATTGGGCGCGTTCAATTATTAACTGCCGCAGAAGAAGTTGAATTGGCACTTAAAATTGAAGAAGGCGATCAAGAAGCAAAACAACGTTTAGCAGAAGCCAACTTACGTTTGGTTGTTTCAATTGCCAAACGATATGTAGGTCGTGGTATGCAATTCTTGGATTTAATTCAAGAAGGTAATATGGGCTTAATGAAAGCTGTTGAAAAATTTGACTACCGTAAAGGGTTCAAATTCTCTACGTATGCTACTTGGTGGATTCGTCAAGCGATTACGCGGGCAATTGCGGACCAAGCTAGAACGATTCGAATTCCTGTTCACATGGTTGAAACAATCAATAAATTGATTCGGATTCAACGCCAACTATTGCAAGATTTAGGTAGAGAACCAACGCCAGAAGAAATTGGTGCGGAAATGGATTTACCAACAGAAAAAGTTCGTGAAATCCTAAAAATCGCACAAGAGCCAGTCTCTTTAGAAACACCAATTGGTGAAGAAGATGATTCACATTTAGGTGATTTCATTGAAGACCAAGATGCTACAAGTCCTGCTGAACATGCAGCTTACGAATTGTTAAAAGAACAACTAGAAGATGTTCTGGATACTTTAACAGACCGTGAAGAAAATGTTTTACGTTTACGTTTTGGTTTAGATGATGGTCGGACACGTACGCTAGAAGAAGTCGGAAAAGTTTTCGGTGTCACTCGCGAACGTATTCGTCAAATTGAAGCAAAAGCGTTAAGAAAACTAAGACATCCTTCTCGTTCAAAACAATTAAAAGACTTTTTAGAATAAACATACCGTTTAGCGGCTCTTTTCGTGCATGCGAGAAGAGCCGCTTTTGTTTTTTAAAAAGTCTCTAAATGTCATTGCTAGTTATTGGAAGAAGGCGCAAGTTATGGTAAATTAGAAGTAATGGAATATTAGCAGAATGTGAGGCGGAAGAATGACAAAGAAATGTCCGAAGTGCGGGAACGAATTCGATGCAGAATTAACGACCTGCCCAACATGTGGCTATTCACTAACTGACACAACAGTTGATAAAGAAGAAGCGGAAACGACTTCAACAAATATAGATTTTAAAACACAGGAAAATGAACAACATGAAGATCAATTAAATGAGAATATTGAATGGTCTGAGTTAAAAGATATGAGCTTAGGCCATGTGATGGAACTGTTTGGCGAATCACCAGAAGAAGAAAGTAATGATGACAAAAAAGAGGAGTCAACAGAAGATAACTTAATAGTCTCTGATTCAGAGGATGTTTCTGGTCTAGAAACATCGCTTCAAGAAGGGGCTAGTGAGGAGACTCATGATTCGGTGGAGGAATCGACACCAGCGACAGAAGAGACGCCTACTCATTCAACAGAAGAAAAACTAGCAACGGACGAAGCAGTTAATTTAGAGGAAACAACAGAAGAAACAACTACTGTTGAAGCAGAAACAGCTGAGGTATCTGAGACGGTGAAGTCAGAAGAGGAAGCTTTAACAGAGATTTCAGGAACTGAAGTTATCTCTACTACTTCTGAAGAAGAAATTTTTTCACAACCACCGATAGAAGATCAAGATGTAACACCAAACGAAACTTTGCAAGCTTATATTCAAGCGCATCGAGCAGATACAGAAATGTCTGAAAATCCATCAGAAGAAACAGCAGAGACCCAAGAGTTAGAAAACAGCGGTGAGGCAGTATTAACCCAAGCCGAAACACCAACTGAATCCATTTCAGATTCTGAAGAAGGGTTAACAAGTGCAGCATCGCTAGAAGCACCGAGTGAAGCTGATGCAACCGAGGAAAAAGTTTCAGATTCAGGTGTGATACCACCGATGAATGAAACTGGGAATGCTCAACCAGCGCCTGCTCCGAAGAAATCATCAAAAAAAGTGGCTTTCGTTGCGCTTGCGGTTGTTTTATTAGCTGGAGGTAGTGCTTGGGCGTATCATGATCAAACGCAAAAAGCTGCCGCACAAGAGGCGGCGGCACTAACCAAGAAAACAGATACGCTGAAAGATGAACTAGCAGCCTTTTATACCACGAAGGAGCAAGTTTTTATTAAACCCGATATGGTGACTGTTAGTCCAGAAAAACTCTCAAAACAAGTCGCGGAAATTAAAGATTCAGAAGAGTATTCTCAATTAAATAAACAAATTCAAACATTGAAAGAGAAGCAACAAACCATTCAACAAATCAACCAATTATTTGAGGCGCCGATTGTCAATGGCAATGAGTTGAAACCGGCAATTCTAGCTGCTGATCAACCAATTTCCGTAAAGAAATTAACAGGAAATGATCCATTTGACCAATTGATGAACCAAGCAATCGATCAAGCGAACCAACAATACAACCAATTACAAAAAGCTAAAAAAGCGGTTGAGGTCATTTATAAAGATGGAAAAACTACCAATCAGCTGAATCGAGACACGTATCAAGCTGCTAAGGCAGAAGTAGATAAAGTAACAAGTGATAAGCTGAAAAAAGAATTGGTCAAACAAGTCACGACAGCTGACCAAGCGTTAACCAAGGTTGAAGAAGAACAGAAAAGAATTGCAGAAGAACAAGCTGCCGCAGAGCAAGCAAAACAAGCAGAAGAACAAGCGAAACAAGCTGCTGCCGCGAAAAAAGAGAACGCTAAGAAGGAAGAAACAGCAAAAACAGAAGCGAATGGCTACACGGCGCCGAACAGTGACGGGGTTTACACTAGTCCGCTTTATGCGCCAGATGCTGCCGATATCGCTGATAGTAGCAATCCAGCGTGGACATGGGCACCAGGTGTGAAAGAAAAAGTCTTAGACACAGTGATTGCTCGTGGCTATGTGGTTCCTGGCGGATATTCTTTAGAACCTGCCAAAATTGTGAATGGCGAAGGTTACTACAATCTTTATGCAACAAACAATCAATCAAAATTATTAGAAGGCACTACAGAGAAAAATGTTCACATGTATTTAGTTACAATCAATGCTAAAACAGGTTGGTTCAAAGGGAACGCTTCTCGTAATGCAGGGCAATAAAAGAAAATAGAAACAATCGAACAAAAGCAGAAATCTTTTGTTCGATTGATTTTCCTTGAGGAGTTAATGATAAATGAGAGAATTACTAGCAACAACATTTACCGGCATTGTGGTCGATGAAAATGAACAATTTTATTTTGTTCAAAAAAATGGCATCACATTCCGTTTAAAAAAAGAAGAAGGTACGCATGCTATAGGGGAGGCTGTAGAAGGGTTTGGTTATTTAAATCAAAAACAAGAGCCAGCACTGACAACTACAATTCCTACTGTGCGCATTGGTAGCTATGGCTTTGGTACTGTCACAGGAACGAGACGTGATTTAGGTGTCTTTGTAGACGTTGGCTTACCAGATAAAGATGTCGTTATTTCGTTGGATGAATTACCAACTATGCGGGAACTTTGGCCTAAAAAAGAAGACCGAGTAATGGTTACTTTAAAAGTGGACAGTAAAGACCGCATTTGGGGCGAATTAGCAGATGAAAAAGTCTTTAAAGCAATGGCAAAACGTGGGAATGCTGAAATGCAAAACCAAAACTTAACTGGGCATGTGTATCGTCTGAAACTTGCAGGAACGTATATTTTAACTGATGATTTATACATTGGATTTATCCATCCTTCTGAACGATTCCAGGAACCACGTTTAGGTGAAAAAGTAGTGGGACGTGTGATTGGCGTGCGGCCGGACGGCGTATTGAATCTTTCATTAAAACCAAGAAGTCATGAAGTAATCAGCGATGATGCGTTAATGATTCTAACTTTCTTAGAAAGAGCAAACGATCATCAAATTCCTTTCACTGATAAATCAAGTCCTGATGAAATTAAACAAACCTTTGGCATTAGTAAAGCTCAATTTAAACGCGCCTTAGGCCATTTAATGAAACAAAAATTAATTAAACAAGAAGATGGTAAAACAATTCTAATTGGCTCGTTGGAACAATCAAAAGAAAAAAATTAAGGTAGCTAATTGAGAATATCTTGCAAATTACAGTTATTTCTTTTATAATTATTTTAATTTGATTGATAAATTAAGTTTCTTAATTTGTAATCATTCTAAACAAGGAGCTGTAATAATGGATTCGACTGCTGCTTTAAAAAAGACAAAAAAACAATTACATGAATCAGGCTTTAAATTAACACCACAACGGGAAGCAACCGTACTTGTATTATTGGAAAATGAAAAAGATCATTTATCAGCAGAAGAAATTTACTTCTTGGTAAAACAAAAAAGTCCGGAAATTGGTCTAGCAACAGTCTATCGAACGCTAGAAATTTTAACAGACTTAAAAGTCGTTGATAAAGTGAGCTTTAACGATGGTTTAGCTCGCTATGATTTAAGAAAAGAAGGCGCCAAACACTTTCACCACCATTTGTTATGCTTAGAATGTGGCACAATTGAGGAAGTGGAAGAAGACTTGCTTGGTGAAGTAGAGCAAATTGTTGAAAGTCGGTATCATTTTTTAGTCAAAGATCATCGCTTAACTTTTCATGGTATTTGTCAAAGTTGTCAAAGTAAACATTAAAAAAACTGCCTTGCATTAATTTATGCAAGGCAGTTTTTTATTCATTGGAATTATAAATTAGCGAATTTTTCCAATAAGCGAATCATTTGGCAAGTAAAACCATATTCATTGTCATACCAAGCCACAGTTTTCACTAATTGGAAATCGCCAGCTGTCGTTACTTCTGTTTGCGTTGGGTCAAAAATCGAACCTTCTGTCGTGCCGATTATGTCTCCAGAAACAATTTCACGATCATCATAACCGAAAGAAGGGTTATCAATGGTGTGTTTTTTCATTGCTTCATTTACTTGATCAGCTGTTACTTTTGTTTTTAAAATGCTAACTAATTCTGTTAAGGATCCATCCACAACGGGAACACGTTGGGCATGGCCTTGTAATTTTCCATTAAGTTCTGGAATAACTAAGCCAATTGCTTTAGCAGCACCAGTTGAATGGGGAATAGTATTGTCTGCAGCAGAGCGTGCCGCACGAAGATTTCCGCCACGAACAGGGCCATCTAATAGCATTTGTGTTGATGTGTAGGCATGGACAGTTGTCATGGTACCAACTTCAATACCAAATTCATTATTTAAAAAGTAAGCCATCGGTGCTAGACAGTTTGTCGTACATGAGCCGGCAGAAATGATTTTATCGTTGGCATCAAGTGTATCATCATTGACGTTATAAACGATTGTTTTCATTGCGCCTGCAGGAGCAGAGATAACCACACGTTTCACACCTGCATCTAAATGAGCTTGTGCTTTTTCTTCAGAGGTATAAAAACCTGTACATTCAAGGACAATGTCTACTCCGTTTTCTTTAACCCAAGGGATTTTACTTGCATCTGGTTCTGCGTAGACACGGGTTTCTTCGCCGTCAACCACAATGCCATTTTCAGTGGCTGTCACGGTGCCAGGATAGGTGCCATGCGTAGAGTCAAATTGTAATAAGTGAGCCAACATTGTTGGGCTAGTCAAATCATTGATTGCCACAACTTCAATATCATCAGAAACTTCTTTTATTCGGCGAAAGGCTAAACGACCAATTCTTCCAAAACCGTTAATTCCTACTTTGACTGTCATAACAAAAATTCCTCCTTTAGATGTTTGTGTTTCTTTGGACCCTTGCTGAAAAAGTGATTTTCTTCAACTATCTATAGTATGAACCTCTAAAATTTTTTTGTCAAAAGACTGATAGCGAAGCGACAAAAAGAAAGCGAAAGATTCATGAGAAATTTTGCTTTTTCCAACGATAACTAACTAGAATTGCTAGACAAACGGTTGTTTTCCCGATACAATAATAAAGACTTTCGAATCACGCTTTTTGAGGTGATTAAAGATAGTAGAAGTAGAATAGGAGGACAAATTATATGTCCATGTTTTTAGATCAAGTGACGATTGATGTCAAAGCTGGTAAAGGCGGCGACGGAATGGTTGCTTTCCGTAGAGAAAAATATGTACCAGACGGGGGTCCCGCTGGTGGTGATGGCGGACGCGGTGGCGACGTTGTTTTAGTTGTTGAAGAAGGATTACGTACATTAATGGATTTCCGGTTTAATCGTCATTTTAAGGCGACACCTGGAGAAAATGGTATGAGTAAAGGAATGCACGGTCGTGGTTCAGAAGATTTACTTGTCAAAGTTCCACCAGGTACAACAGTTCGTGATGCAGAAACTGGAGCTTTAATTGGGGATTTAATTGAGAATGGTCAGACCTTAGTAGTAGCAAAAGGCGGACGCGGTGGTCGCGGGAATATTCGCTTTGCTTCCCCAAGAAACCCTGCACCAGAAATTGCCGAAAACGGCGAACCGGGCCAAGAACGTAAAATCGAATTAGAATTAAAAGTTTTAGCAGATGTTGGCTTAGTTGGGTTTCCTTCTGTAGGAAAATCAACGTTACTCTCTGTTATCTCATCCGCACGTCCGAAAATTGGTGCCTATCATTTTACGACGTTAGTTCCAAACTTAGGGATGGTGACTACTAGTGACGGTCGAAGCTTCGCTGCAGCAGATTTGCCAGGCTTAATTGAAGGAGCTTCTCAAGGTGTCGGCTTAGGAACACAATTCTTACGCCACATTGAACGGACGCGTGTTATTTTACATGTCATTGATATGAGTGGCATGGAAGGACGCGATCCTTATGAAGATTATTTGGCAATCAATAAAGAATTGGCTTCACACAATTTACGTTTGATGGAGCGACCTCAAATTATTGTTGCCAATAAAATGGACATGCCTGAAGCAGAGGAGAATTTAGCAAAATTTAAAGAGCAACTTGCGAAGGAACGCACAGATGAGTATGCTGATGAGCTACCTATTTTCCCAATCTCTGGGGTTACTCGTAAAGGTATTGAACCTTTATTAAATGCAACAGCTGACTTGTTGGAAGTAACGCCTGAATTCCCATTATATGAAGATGAAGTGGTAGAGGAAGAAACCATTCGTTATGGCTTCCAACCAGAAGGTCCAGAATTTACGATTGATCGTGAACCAGATGCTTCATGGGTTTTATCTGGTGAAAAATTAGAAAAATTATTTGAAATGACGAATTTCGATCATGATGAAACAGTAATGCGTTTTGCACGTCAATTACGTGGTATGGGTGTCGATGAGGCATTACGAGCACGTGGCGCGAAAGATGGCGACATTGTTCGGATTGGTAATTTTGAATTTGAATTTGTCGAATAAGCATAAAACCAGTTCACTCAGTGAACTGGTTTTTTATTTTAAAATTAGTATTAAATCAGCGAATAGATTGAAATAATATTTTTAATAGCTTATAATTTTAAATGTAACAAAATAACAAACGAAAGGAGCGAAATTGAAATGGAAAACAATCAAGCAATGGTTCCTAAGTTTTCAGTTAAAAGTGCCGGTTTTCTTTTTAGTATGGGGCTCTTATGTGGTGTCCTGTTGCCGAGTGTTTTATTATGGACTTTCAATCTGCCGTTTAATATTGGTGCCATGATTTTTTTGCCTGTTGGGATTGCTTTTGCGTTAGCGTATAGTCATTATTTTATTGAAACGAAAACAGGTTTTTGTAAGCGTTTTATTTGGTTGTTTTTAATTTCTCTTATTTTATTAGAGCTTATCTCTTATTTATGGCTGATTAAAGGAGTTATTTTTTAAGAGAAAAACAGAGGAGAGTGTTATTTATGTTAGATAAACTGACTGTTTGGATTGAAAATCATCTAGCTGGACCAATGGCTAAAATTGCCAATCAGCGCCATTTACGTGCGGTGCGGGATGGGATTATTGCGACATTACCTTTAATTATTGTCGGTTCTTTTTTTCTAATTATTGCGTTTCCGCCGTTACCAGAATCTTGGGGCATTACTCAATTTTTAACAAGTAATGCTGCTACAATCTTACTGCCTTACCGAATGACAATGTACATTATGGCGTTATATGCGACTTTTGGCATTGGCGCTAGTTTAGCGAAATCATATAATCTTGATCAAGTCTCTGGAGGGATTTTGGCTACGATTGCTTTTTTATTAACATTAGTACCTGTAGCGATTCCTGAAGAAGCCAGTAAAGCAGCTGGCGTTTCTGGGTTTGTTTTACCAATGGCTAATTTGGGTGGTGCAGGGATGTTTGTCGGGATTGTGACGTCAATTATTGCTGTCGAAATCTATCGAGTAACAGATAAGTCTAAGTTCAAAATTACAATGCCTGATAACGTTCCACCTGCTGTTGCTCGTTCATTTGAATCGTTGACTCCGACGTTAATTGTCATGTTATTGATTGGTTCAATCACTTATTATTTAGGCTTTGATTGGCACACATTTGTAGGGAACTTAGTAGGACCACTAGTTCAAGCAGCGGACTCTTTATTGAGTGTCTTGCTGTTGGTCTTTTTAACCACATTTTTCTGGTTCTTTGGGATTCACGGCGCTTCAATCGTAGGATCGTTGGCGCGTCCTCTATGGCTACAACTATTAGAGGAAAACACGACTGCTAAAGCAGCTGGCGAAGCATTACCTCGGATTGCGGCAGAACCTTTTTACCAATGGTTTATTTGGATTGGTGGTGCTGGAGCCACAATTGGTTTAGCTATATTATTAGCCTTTCGGGCAAAATCAGAATATGGTTCAAAACTAGGAAAAGCTATTTTAGCACCGTCTATTTTTAATATTAATGAACCAGTTATTTTCGGTGTACCGATTGTCTTAAATCCGATTTTAATGATTCCTTTTATCTTTGCACCAATGGTTTTAGCAACGATTGCTTGGTTTGCCACAAAATTAGGTTTAGTAAGTGAAGTTGTCTTTACCGCACCGTGGACCTTACCAGGGCCAATTGGCGCCTTTATGGCGACAGGCGGCGATTGGCGTGCTGCTGTTTTGAATGTTGTTTTAATTCTAGTGGCCATCTTGATTTACTATCCGTTCTTTGTAGCTTATGATAAAAATGAGCTTGCCAAAGAACAAGGCAAACAAATAGAAGAATAAAGAGTGCAGCCGTTTAGTGTCCAGAACAAAAGGTGATGACCTTTTGTTCTGGACCTATTTGTTTATAGGTGATGAAAATTCTCAATTTTTTTGAAATGTATAGAAAATTTTGAGAAAAGAAACGCATAAAAAAAGTGTAAAATATTATATATATAATGAAAATGGTTTTCTTTTGCGTGAACATAATAAAGTTATTGTTAACTAAAAGAGAAAAGGGGTATGAAAATGGTTAGAACGAAGGTATATACAAAGGAAAAAATCTTAAACGTAGCTGAAAAAATTTTAGTAGATAAAGGTTTTTCTAATTTAACTGCTAGAAATATTGCAGATACTATGGGGATTTCTACGCAGCCAATTTATTTAGAATTTGTCAACATGGACGATTTAAAACGAACCTTAATTAAATCGTTATTTCATCGTATGCAATTATTTTATAAAGCAGATGTCGGTGCCTCAGACCCAGTGATTGCATTGGGTCTGAACTTTATATTATTTGCCCAAAAACATCAAAAAATCTATACGGCGTTATTTATGAAAGCACATGGTTATGAAGAAGAATTGCAGCAAATGCTTCAAACTTTTTTTGAAGAGCGTTTATTATTGGATAAAAAATATGTACAAATGGACAAAGGAAAATTTGTCGAATTATTTCCTAAAATGGTGGTAATCTATTTAGGTTTAGCCACAGCGGTTACAATGAAAACAATTGACTTAACTAAGAATCAAGAAATTCAATTATTAAGTCAATTATTGATAGAAGAGTAGTGTTTTGTTATTTATTCAAAATAACAAAAATACGACATAAGTCTGAGGAAAAACTGGTCGTTGCGCCCGAGGAAGGATTGTTTAAAACTTGCTATACTTTGGAAGAAGTAACAGAGAATAATTACTCGGGAGGATTTATGTGATGAAATTTATTAAATTTTTAGTGGTGACAGCAATTGTTATTGGTGGTGGTTTATTTGGGGCCAAGTTTTACGCAGAGAAGAACTCTGGCGAATTAGCTGGTGTGTTAGATCAATTAAATCCATTGGTTAAAGAAGGAAATGTGTATGTTAAAACAAAGAAAGCCGATAGCGTTAATGGCTATGGAATTGCTAGTTATACGCAAGTAGCCGCAGATGAGGAAGGCAAAACGCGAGAAATAACTTTCACAGCGGACCATGAATTAAAAACAGATCATTATCTAAAAGTCTCAAATAAAGGGGCCCACATCAATACGTATGAAGAGGTCAATCAAGACCAAGTACCAGAAAAGGCATTACAAGCGATTCAAAAATAACAAAAAGTCAGAACGTATCTTCAGCGTACGTTCTGACTTTTTGTTATTTTTTTGCTTCTTGAAGAATATTGATTTTTTCAATTTTAACATCAGTTTTTGGTTTATCGTTGGCACCAACTTCGACTTTGGCAATTTTATCGACAATATCCATTCCTTTGGTAACTTGACCGAAAACAGTATGTTTTTTATCAAGAGAAGGATAGCCGCCTTTTTTGTAAGCATCAATGATTGCTTTTGGATAATCATCATATAAAAGACCATCAGATTGATCATCTGTATTTTGGACAATAAAGAACTGACTGCCGTTAGTATTAGGTCCTGCATTCGCCATTGATAATGCGCCACGAATGTTATATAACTGGTTTGAAAATTCATCTTCAAATGGTTTATTCCAGATGCTGTTTCCGCCAGTTCCATCACCGCTAGGATCGCCACCTTGGATCATAAAGTTATTGATGACGCGGTGGAAAGTCAAGCCATCATAATAGCCATCTTTGGCATGTTTCATAAAGTTCTCGACAGTTTTTGGAGCCTGTTTAGGAAATAGTTTGATTTCAATATTTCCCATTGAAGTAACCATTTGGACTAAGTCTTGATCTTCGGCAACTTTGTCATCTAGTTGTGGTAAATCTAGTGAATTTAAGTCGACCGAATCCTTTGTTTTGCTTTCACTGGATTTAGCGACAGAATCACTCGTTGCGGTCGTGCCTTTATTATTGGTTGTGTTACAGCCTGCTAAAAGCAAGGCGAATGCTGCAACTGAAGCAACAGCAAGCATTTTCTTATGTTTCATCTGTTTTCCTCTTCCTTTCACACTGACAATTAGGTTCTTTTTTATCATAACAAAAGAGAAGATAACAAACCAGTGGAATTTTTATAAGATTTCCTATAGGAAAGGTGTAGACCACTTTTGTTTTTTTTGTTACAATGTAAGCAGATACATTATTATGTTTTACAATTTAGGAGGCAATCACATGGGAAAATTAGGTATTTCAATTTATCCAGAACGTTCAACATTTGAAAAGGACAAAGCATATTTGGATTTGGCTCATAAATACGGCTTTAAGCGTGTCTTTACTAGTTTATTGCAAATCAATGATGATCGGGAAAAGGTATTAGCAGAGTTTAAAAAAGTCGTAGATTACGCCAACCAATTAGGTATGGAAGTGATGGTCGATATTAATCCTGCATTGTTCGAACAATTAGGCATCTCTTATGATGATTTATCATTTTTCCATGATATGGGCGCTTACGGTATTCGTTTAGATCTTGGCTTTACTGGGCAAGAAGAGGCGAATATGACAAGAAACCCTTATGGCATTAAAATTGAAATTAATATGAGTTCAGGGACAAGTTATGTAGATAATATTATGGCCTACTCACCAAATACAGAAAATTTACTAGGCTCACATAATTTCTATCCACATCGCTATACAGGCTTAGGCTATGATCATTTTGTTTATTGTTCAGAAAAATTTAGAAAATATAATTTAAATACGATGGCGTTTGTGAACTCACACGATGCTACATTTGGGCCATGGCCGACACAAGATGGGTTATGTTCTTTGGAAGACCACCGCGATTTAGAAATTGCAACGCAAGTTAAGCATTTAGTTTTAACAGGATTAATCGATGATATTTCTGTCGGAAATGCTTATGCCTCAGAAGCAGAATTAGCAGCAATGGCAGAAGCCTTTCATGCACCTTATCCTTCGATCAAAGTGGATACAGAACCAGAAATCACAGAAGATGAAAGAATTGCATTGTTCGATAACTTACACAGTTATCGTGGAGATCGTTCTGATTACGTTTTGCGTTCAACAATGACACGTGTTTACTATAAAGATCGTCCTTTCCCAGCTCATACAACGAGAGATATTGTTCGAGGCGATGTCTTGATTGACAACGTTGGCTATGGACAATACAAAGGGGAAACACAAATTGCTTTAAAAGAAATGAAAAATGATGGCCGTGTAAATGTGGTTGGTCGTATTTCTGATGACGAACGTTTCTTATTAGAATTTTTGAAACCATGGTCAAGTTTTAAACTTATTGAAAATAAATAATTTTTAGTTTCCTATAAATAGATAAGTGGAGCATAGCGTAAAAGGTAATATTTTTGTGCTATGCTTTTTTTGTCGCAACAAAATTGTCTCATTGTAGTGGTAAAGAAAGATGGCTGAATCTTTGAATGGTAGTTGTCAAAAAAAGGGCGACAACTTATAATGAATCATACAGTTTAAATAAAAGGAGTACGTAGATGAATCGATGGTTAAAAATTTTGATTGCGCTTATTGTAGTAATTGCAATTGGTTTAATTGCGGCAGGCTTATATTTTTATAATTATGCAGTAGTTCCAGGAAAGAAAGACTTTATAAATGAGAATACCCCAGGGTCAAAAGTGGTCCAGACACCTGAAGGCGCGTGGTTTAAAGATGACAAAAATCGACAAGAATGGTCAATTACTTCGGAAGATGGGCTACGTCTAAAGGCCATTTATTTACCAGCCGACAAAAAAAGTAATCGTACCGTTATTATGGCGCATGGTTATATGGGTTCGGCAGAAACGATGTCTGTCTTTGCGAAAATGTATCATGATTGGGGCTACAATGTGTTAGCGCCAGATGCGCGTGGTCACGGGAAAAGTCAAGGAGATTATATTGGGTTCGGCTGGCCCGATCGTAAAGATTATGTCCAATGGATTGAGAAAGTTTTAACCGAAAATGGTCAGCAAGAACAAATCACTTTATACGGTGTCAGTATGGGTGCTGCTACAGTTATGATGACGAGCGGGGAAAAATTACCAGATAACGTGAAAGCCATTGTGGAAGATTGTGGCTATTCTACAGTCAATCAGGAGTTGCAATATCAATTGAAAGAGCTTTTCAATTTACCAAGTTTCCCATTAGTTAATGTTACTAGCGGGATTACGAAACTTAGAGCTGGCTATTTCTTTGGGGAAGCAAGCGCTGTTAAACAATTACAAAAGAATCATTTACCAATGCTCTTTATTCATGGTGAAAATGATACGTTTGTGCCGTTTAGTATGTTAGACGAAGTTTATAATGCAACCCAAGGACCTAAAGAGAAATATGTCGTGCCTGGAGCAGAGCATGCGAAAGCTTATAATAAAAACCCAGAAAAATATAAGGAAACAGTATCTGCTTTTCTAGATAAATATATAAAATAACAAATTTATTCTTTACTAATAGTAGCAAAAACAAAAGACTTGTTCTTAAGTTAACGACTTAGTGAACAAGTCTTTTGTTGTCAGTTGATTTTTTTTAATAAGTTGGAATTTACCCATGCAATCTAGGGCATAATCTGATAGGATAGTACTAGAAATGAGGGAAGGATAATGGAAGAACAATTAGTCGATTATTTACACTATTTACAAATAGAGCGGGGCTTATCAAATAACACACGACGGAGTTACGAACGAGATTTAAAAAAATACGTAGCCTTTTTACAAGAACAAGGCTTGCATTCTTGGGACGAAGTTGACCGTTACATGATTACAGAATTTTTGCAATCCCTTCACGAAGAACAGCAAGCTTCAGCAAGTGTGATTCGGATGATTTCTAGTTTGAGAGGATTTCATCAATTTTTACGTCAAGAACGCTTAAGCGAACATAATCCGATGCAACATATTGACTCCCCCAAGAAAGTTCAAAAATTGCCAAGTACATTATCTGTTGACGAAGTGACTCGATTAATTGAAACGCCTGATTCAAGTAAACCACTAGGTATGCGGAATCGTGCTATTTTAGAAGTGATGTATGCAACGGGCCTGCGAGTTAGTGAGCTAATTGAAATAAAATTAGGGGATCTGCATTTATCCATTGGTTTATTGCAAACAATCGGAAAAGGGGACAAAGAACGAATTATTCCTTTAGGCGATTATGCGATTCAATGGATTGAGCGCTATATGAACGAAGCCAGACCTCAATTGATTAAAAATCATCCGAATGAAACACACCTATTCGTTAACCATCATGGCGAACCGTTATCTAGACAGGGCATTTGGAAAAATTTAAAACAGATTGTTCGAGAAGCCCAGATAGAGAAAAATATTACCCCGCATACATTACGGCATAGCTTTGCGACACATTTGTTGGAAAATGGCGCAGACCTTAGAATCGTACAAGAATTATTAGGACATGCAGATATCTCCACGACACAAATTTATACACATATTACCAAACAACGAATGGCAGATGTTTATAAGGAACATTTTCCTCGGGCTTAATTTGCGAGAATGCCCACAAACGAATAAATTTATGGTAAACTAGGAAGTCGAGAAAAGAAAGTAGGTGTCGTTTTTGCAAGAAATTAATTTAAAACTAGATGTCTTTGAAGGACCACTGGATCTTCTACTACATTTAATTCAAAAATTAGAAATCGATATCTATGACATTCCCATTACAGCAGTAACTGAACAATACATGTCTTATATTCATGCGATGCAAACCTTAGAGTTAGAAGTCGCTGGAGAATATCTAGTCATGGCTGCCACCTTAATGGCTATTAAAAGTCAGATGTTGCTTCCAAAACAAGAGCTTGAAATCATTGATGATGAAGATTTTTTTGAAGAGGAAGACCCACGGGAAGCTTTAGTAGCTCAGTTATTGGAGTATCGGAAATTTAAATATGCAGCGACTGTTTTACATGAAAAAGAAGAAGAACGTAAACTCTATTATACAAAAGAACCAATGGATATGGATGATTATAAAGAGGAAGATACAACACTACCGCCTAATCAAATTAATACAATTGATTTATTTCTAGCCTTTCATGCCATGTTAGAAAAGAAAAAAAATCGCCAGCCTGTTGAAACAACTGTTGCCAGTGACGATGTTTCCATCGAAGAAAAAATCTCCGCTATTTCAGAGCGTATGCGTCAAGTACAGAAAGGGAAGGCAGTGTCGTTTGATTCTTTCTTCGATTCTTATTCCAAACAAGAAATTGTGACAACGTTCATGGCTCTTTTAGAATTAATGAAAACGGGCGCGATTTATGCTGAACAAGAAAATAATTATAGTGAAATTTTGTTATTTAATACAGAAACCCAGCAGGAAGATACAACAGAGGTGGAGGAAACACAGTGACATTAGTTAGTCAAATTGAAGCAATTTTATTTGTGGTTGGCGAAGAAGGAATTGGCTTGGAAGAGCTTGCGTACTTATTAGAGAAGTCAACAGCAAAAACCTATGAAGAATTAACGAAATTGAAAGAACATTATGTTTCTGACAATAAATCGGCGTTGAATATTTTAGAAGTCGGCAATCATTTTGTCTTAACAACGAAGAAAAAATATGCCTCATTACTAAAAAAATATGCGCAATCGCCTATGTCGAACGCCTTATCACAAGCGGCGCTAGAAACATTATCCATTATTGCTTATAAGCAACCAATTTCGCGTATTGAAATTGATGAAATTCGTGGCGTACAGACTTCTGGCTCTATCCAAAAGTTAGTTGCCCGTCAGTTGATAGAAGAAAAAGGCCGCGTAGATGGTCCTGGTAGAGCAATTTTGTATGGCACAACGAAGTATTTTATGGATTACTTTGGGTTGAAAAGTTTAGATGAATTACCAGATATCCAACAAATGGAAGATGAATTAGAAGAAGAACTACCAATGGATCTATTTTTTGATCGTTATCAAGAAACGAACCCAATGTCTGAAACAACAGAAGGCGAGGAAGCTTAAACAATGGAAAGATTACAAAAAGCAATTGCTCATGCTGGGGTGACTTCGCGTCGCAAAGCAGAGGAATTAATTGTCAAAGGTCGCGTAAAAGTCAACGGCCAAGTGGTCAAAGAATTAGGAACACAAGTAAGTAAACAAGATACCGTTGAAGTTGATGGTGTACCAATTTATCAAGAAGAATATGGTTATTATTTATTCTATAAACCAAGAGGGGTTATTTCTGCGGTGTCTGACGATAAAGGCCGTAAAGTAGTAACGGATTATTTTACAGATGTTACTGAGCGAATTTATCCAGTCGGTCGTCTGGATTATGATACTTCTGGGTTGTTACTTTTAACGAATGATGGAAGTTTTTCACAAAAATTAACCCATCCTAAACATGAAGTAGATAAAGTCTACGTAGCAAAAATTAAAGGTGTACCAACTAAACGGGATCTATTGCCATTAGCCAAAGGCATTCGCATTGATGGCAAACGCACAGCACCAGCCAATTTTCAAATTCTTTCAGCGGATATTAAAACAGGTAGCAGTGTCGTGGAATTAACGATCCATGAAGGGCGTAATCATCAAGTGAAGAAAATGTTTCAAGCTGTTGGTTTCCCTGTTCAAAAATTAAAACGTGAACGTTACGGTGAGTTGACCTTACAAGGTTTGCGACCAGGGCAATATCGTGATTTAACTAAAAAAGAAATCAGTCAATTATTAAATCAAGCTAAATAAGATAAAATGACTCGATCTCTTCGCGCTTATGGCGGAGGGATTGTTTTTTTTGAGAAACGAAACAATCAATGAAGTTTAATAAAAAAGCTTAGTTAGTTGCATTCATTGTTCAAATCGGTTACACTAAGTAAGTAAAAAAATATAATACAAGGTTCGTCTTCAGGGGCAGGGTGTAATTCCCGACCGGTGGTTATAGTCCACGACTCGTTTTTAACGATTGAATTGGTGTAATTCCAATACCGACAGTATAGTCTGGATAAAGAAGATAGGGCTTATTTGAGACGCTTTTTCATCAGATAATCCTACTCTATTTTTCCCTGCAGAAAAATAGGGTTTTTTTGTATGACAAAGAAGCGAATCAAAAAGTTCGTTGAAGATGGGTCCTTAATTGGAGGATTTCAGATGAACAACAAGGTACAAAAAATGGTCAGCATTGCAATGTTGGCCGCAATCGGTACAGTATTACAATTTGTGGCATTTCCGATTATGCCGGCGTTTAGTTTTTTGAAAATCGATTTTAGTGATATTCCGATTTTACTCGGAATGTTCTTGTACGGACCGTTAGCAGGAGTAATTACTGCTTTTGTTCGTTCGTTGCTACACCTGTTCTTAACCGGACTAGCACCGCAAAATATGGTGGGAGATTTCGCTAGCTTTTTAGCAAGTAGTATCTTCACCTTGCCAATTTTTTATTTCTTTGGTAAAAAGAAAAATATTCGTACAAATCGGATAGTGGGCTTAGTAAGTGGGGTTTTAGCCTTGACAATTTTCATGAGTATTGCGAATTATTTTGTCATTACACCCATTTACTTACAATTATATGGTGTGACCACACAACAATTTTTAGGAACATCTTTAGCAAGCTATGTGGCGATTGGTATTGTGCCATTCAACCTTATTAAAGGCCTCTTAGTCAGTGGTGTTTTTCTAGTACTACATGCGAAGTTATTGCCATGGCTATCAAAAAAACAACATACTATTCAGAAAAAAACACCGTTAACAAAATAAATGATAAAAAACCTGCTGTTGAACAATGTTTGACAGTGGGTTTTTAAAATTTACGCCTAAAAGAAAAGAGGTTGTCATAATCTGTCATCATTCTGTTAAAAAATACTAAACCATCTGCATTGTAATTTTAACTTTCCCTTGGTATGATAGAAATCATCAAAGAAAGAGGAGTTTTCCTGAGTGAAAAAGTGTAAAAATTGTCGTCACGTGAATCGTGATACGGAGTCCTTTTGTGAAGAATGCGGCGCTCCGCTAATGAATGAATCAATGCATCAAGAGGAAAACCAAGCACAACCATCAATGAATAAAGGGAACGAATCTACTCCTCTCAGATCAAAAAGAAGCTGGATCTGGGTGTTTCTTTTTGTGTTCATCGTTCTTGGAGCGGGTAGCTATTTTCTCGGGACGCATTATTTTTCTAAGGAACAACAAATTTCTCATTTTATTGAAGCGATTGAGAATGGTGATGCCCAAGAATTAAGTAAAAAAATGAGGACGAACGAGTCTGAATTTCAAGTGAATCCGCAAAGCATTAAGCCTTTAATCACTTATTATCAAAAAAATCCAACTGAGCTAAAAAAATTAGAAAAAGCGCTATTAAAGGATAAGAAGCTACATGGTTTAACTATTCGTGAAACAAGTCAAACAGCATTTTTCTTTCACCGTTATCAATTCATTTTAACGCCTGTTTCTGTTCAGTTAACGACGAATCAGCGCGGTGTGACGTTGGCAATGAACGGGCGGGAAGTGGGCACTTCCGACTCAACCACTTATCAAAAGGAATTGGGACCCTTAGCGCCAGGACAATATACCTTTACAGCCACAGTGAAAGATAGCACCGGTGAACCTGTTATCACAGAAGAGTATCGTTTATTAGAAGAGGAAAATTATATTTCTAGTATTCCTTTAGATTTTAAACGAATGAATTTTGTTGTGGAGAGCAATCTGCCAGACGCAGATATTTATATTAATGATCGGAAAGTTGGTACGCTAACGAATGGAAGCAAAACGATTGGCCCTTTGTTCTGGTCCAAAGGGATGACGATTCAACTTAAAAAGACGATTAATGGAGAAGAAATTCAAACATCAAAAGAAACGATTGGTGAAAATGATTTTGTCGAAGCGCTCTCCGATAATCCAACGCTACAATTGAATTTTCCGTTAGCTAGCGACTATGATGCCCGCAAAGCGCTAGAAACCTTTTATCAAGCATTTGCCAAACAAGTGAAAAGTCATACGGATAGTACAGAATTTGCTAAAAAATATCTCGTTGGTGGGGAAAATAATCCTCAATTTCCTTCTTTTATAGAAGCGCTTGAACGATTACGTGAAAAGAAATCGACCGATGTTTCACCAGATTTTGAAGTGACCATTAATACGCTACAATTGGATGGTAAAGAAAATTACCATGTCAATTATTATTTAGAAGCCAAAAATTCTAAAGCAAAAGAAAATGGTCTTCGTTATGAATGGATCAATGGCCTAAATGATCAAATTCATTTAGTCAAAGAACCGCTAAAAGAAGGACAATTACAGTTTGTTTCGATAGATGAGCAAACACTTGCTTGGCTCGAAAAAATACTCTAAGCAAAAATGAGTGCTAAATTATTTAGCACTCATTTTTGCTTATTTCTATTGCACGCGTGGGACATTTGCGGTACGCTTTTAACACATTCTCGCGTTCGTTTTCTGAAATAAATTGTTGTCGAGCATGCGGCTCGTCTTTAAAAAGGACAATTCCATGATCATCATAATCAAATATATTGGGCGCATAAACTTGACAAAGTCCACAAGCAATACATTTTTCAGGAACTAAACGTGATTGCATAAACAGTGACACATCCTATCTAAAAGAGGTTTACTATGGAAGCAACTTTTATTTTAGCGTTATTATCTCACGGATACAAGGTACGTGCATCAACTTTGTATCATCTTTTAAAAGGCAAACGGACTAGCTCTGTTTTGATTTATGGTTTTTTATATGATTGTTTACGATTCATTGGCTGGTGGCCAACGATTTCCGAACAAGCCTATTTTCAATTTCTTGAAAAACTTTCGAAGGCGAAACAAATTCAGTATCACAAAGAGACAAATGAAATTCAACTAACAAAAGAAGGGCAACTATTTTTAAAGGAGCACCATTTTTCGTTGCTGGATTATCCTGCAATTGATCTTTATCGTTTTGGCAGAAGTGATCGAGAAAGTTGGCAACTCATTCAATTTGCCGTGCAAGTGACTTCGTATTTATCATTTGAGGAAAAACAGTATATTCCACTTTTATCAACACCGATTCCGCAACTATATTTGAAACGATGGTTACAACAAGACAAGAAAGAGCAGCGCATTCAATCAATCAAAGAAGAACTGTTGCGAGGGTTTGAGTTACTACCTGAAGCAGAAAGCGACTATTTGGTTGCGCAACTTTCTGGTTATCAGCAAACTGGCAAAGTTCCTCAGCAATTAACAAGCCATAAGACAGCTCTTGAACAGCGTTTATGGCATACGCAAGCGGTTCATCATTTACTGCAGTTGATAATGTACGGAGGAAACTATCCTGCTTTACAAACGCTTGTATGGCCGTATCTAGAAAAAAATCTAAACCAAAGTATGCAAGAAACCCAACGATTGTTAACGGAAGGCAAGACGCTTCAAGAAATTGCTGAGCAGCGAAAAATAAAACTGAGTACCATTCATGATCATCTATTAGAGTTGGCTATTCAAGGGCAGCTGCAGGTGTCTGTTTATCTTGAAAAGGAGGCAATACTCCAAAACTTGGCTCAAATAGAACAAGATCCGCGGTTGTGGGTGTATCGGAATTGGCGAGCGCAAGAAGCGACGCTTTCTTATTTAGATTTTCGGTTATATCAAATCCAACAAATTTGGCAAGAAAAGGAGTGAGTGTTGTTGACATTAGAACAAGAATTATTCACTCGATTTGGTTACGCAGCGTTTAAGCCTGGTCAAAAAGAAGTGATTACAAACTTACTTGACGGTATGAATACATTGGCTGTTTTGCCAACAGGCACTGGCAAATCATTGTGTTATCAATTTGTGGGTCAGAAGTTAGAGGGACTAACGGTAATTGTTTCTCCCTTACTTTCGTTAATGGAAGATCAGGTGCGTCAATTACAAAGACAAGGAATTAAAGGTGCGGTTGCCTTAAACAGTACGTTACAGTATTCAGAAAAGCGTTATATTTTAGCGAAAATGTTCCAATACGATTATCTGTTTTTAAGCCCAGAAATGCTTTTGCAGCAAGAAGTACTTAGTGTGTTACAACGCCAAAAAATTGCATTATTTGTGGTGGATGAAGCCCATTGTGTTTATCAGTGGGGCGTCGATTTTCGCCCTGAATATAGTAAATTAGATCTGGTCCAAAAACAGCTAGACTTTCCTTTGACCTTGGCGTTAACTGCCACAGCGACACCTGTTGTACAGCACGCAATTATAAAACAATTATTTTCTCATGGTAGCTATCAAGAAGTTCTTTCTTCAGTGAATCGAAAAAATATTGGCTTGTTCGTGAAGGAAACGTCAGAAAAAGAAGAAGTGTTACTAGATTACTTATCTAAAACGGCTGGTAAAATCATTATCTATTGCGCCACGCGCAACAAAACAGAACAAATTAGTCAACTTATTCAGGCGAAAACCAGTTTTAAGGTGGCCTATTATCATGGGGGCTTGGAGGCTAGTGAACGTAGTCGCTTGCAAGAACAATTTATTGATAATCAAATCGATATTCTTTGTGCAACGAATGCTTTTGGGATGGGAATCGACAAACCTGATGTTCGTGGAGTGATTCATTTTGATTTGCCTGATAGCTTAGAAAATTACCTGCAGGAAATCGGGCGAGCTGGACGTGATGGTCAAAAAAGTTGGGCGCTATTATTGTATAAAAAAGGGGATGAATTTATTCATCGGTTTTTCTTAGAAGAGACAAGAGCGAATCGAGCGACCTTAAAATCGCTGATTGAAGGAGAAGAACAAGCAGGTTTGTTAGAAAATGCCACCGAGTTACAACAAAAATGGGTTCAAGGCTATTTAGCCAAGGATTATTCTTTTGAAGAGCTAGAGCATCGTTTAGAGGAGAAAGAAAAAGATCGTCAAGCGCAATTAAGAGGGATGCTGACGTATATTGAAACCACAACCTGTCGAAGAACGTTGATTCAAACTTATTTTCAAGAACCGATTGTAAAACAATCACCGGAAACTTGTTGTGATAATTGTGCGTTATTCTTTGACATTTACCAAGATTCAATAGTAAAATCGAACAAGACCAGCAATCAAAATGAAGAAGGTTGGCGTTCTAAATTTCTAAAATTATTTAAAGAACGTGATTAATTCATTTTTTTAGTCGGCAGTTGGCAAAAGCTATGATATAATAACAAGCGAGAGAAGTTTAGGAGGAAATTAGCAGTGAGTAAAAAGGACAAAAAGAAAAACCAAGCTCGTGAGCCATGGGAACAATCAATTTATGAACCTGATCAAAATGGTGGTGGTTCTCGTTTAGCAAAACGCCAACAGCAACGAGGAAATTCATTATTTCTAACTGTTTTAGTTATTTTGCTATTATTAATTATTGCCATTCCAATTGGGACTTTCTTATGGATGATGCAAGACAAGAAACCGAACGAAAGTGCTAGCAAAAATAGCCAGCCATCTTCTTCATTAGTCCAATCATCATCAAAAGAGAAGAAAAAAGAAAGTACGTCAAAATCAGTGGAAAGCTCAGAACCAGCAAGCAGCCAACCAGCTGAAAATACAACACCTTCAAGTTCTGATGCTGCTGCACAGCAACAACAGGACCAACAAGCACAACAACAACAACAGCAACAACAAGAGCAGCAACAACAACAAGAAGCTCAAAATCAACAACAGCAACAAGCGCAGAACCAACAACCTGTTTATGATACCGTTCAAAGTGGCGAAGGGGCACGTCAAGTTGCCGAACGTAACGGAATGACATTAGAACAAATTTTAGCGTTAAATCCTGGGATTGATACATCTGTGTTTTATCCGGGACAACCATTACGTATTAAATAATCCAGAAAAAGAGGTTTGGACAGCACTTTCAAGGGCTAAACCGCGACGGATGATTACATGAGAATGCCAATAAGCAGAAATTTCCGAAAGATGTTTTGCGTCTTTCGAGGGATTTCGGCTTATTGCTTTTTCGTTAGAAACTCGTCATCAGTTTAAATCCAAGTTCTTTTCTTATGATTTTAATATAAAAGAAGAAGCGCATTTTAAAGGATGCATATCAGTTAAGGAGTTTTTTCATGGGGAAAATCAGTATTGCTATTGACGGACCAGCTTCGTCAGGCAAAAGTACAGTTGCAAAAATTTTAGCAAAACAATTGAATTATGTGTATTGTGACACGGGTGCCATGTACCGAGCGATTACGTATCTGGCCTTGCAAAATCAAATCGACATTCAAGCGGAAGAACCATTAGTAGCGCTTTGTGTCAACCACACTATTTCTTTTCAGCAAGCAGAGAATGGCCAACGTGTTTTTATCGACGGTCATGAAGTGACCGAAGCGATTCGCCAGCCAGATGTAACGAATGCTGTTTCAGCTGTTTCAAAACATGCAAAAGTTAGAGAAGAAATGGTGGCGTTACAACAGAAAATTGGTCAAGCCGGTGGAGTTGTCATGGATGGTCGAGATATTGGTACTGCAGTTTTACCAAAGGCCGAAGTAAAGATATTCTTGGTGGCTAGCGTTGAAGAACGTGCAGAACGTCGTTTTAAAGAAAATCAAGAAAAAGGGATTGAGACGGATTTTGAAACCTTGAAGGCGGAGATTGAACGTCGGGATTATTTAGATTCAACGAGAGAAGTATCACCCCTTGTCCAAGCAAGTGATGCTGTGAAAATCGATACAACAGGGTTGACGATTGAAGAAGTCGTCGCCGCCATACAAAATGTGATTAAACAAAAAGGTTTTGAACTTTTTTAAAGAATTTTAAGAAAAATAGAAGAAATCGCTTTATTTTTTTACAAAAATCTCGTACTATGTAAGTATATATAGCTAAGTTTTGGAATTTTTGTTGGCATAGGAGGATAAGAGGCATGACAGATTTTGAAGACAAACAAGTAGCAAACAACGAAACAATGGAAGATGCAATGAACAGCGTTCAAGAAGTCAGTGTTGGCGATATTGTTAAAGGCGAAGTTTTAGCCATCGAAGATAAACAAGTTGTTATCGGCATTGAAGGAGCGGGCGTTGAAGGCGTTGTTCCTGCAAAGGAATTATCGACTTTACCAGTTGAAGATGTACACGAACTTGTGAAAGTCGGTGATGTGTTAGATTTAGTTGTTATCACATCAATTGGCAAAGATAAAGAAAACGGCAGTTATTTACTGTCAAAACGCCGTTTAGATGCTAAAAAAGTTTGGGAAGAAATTGAACAAGATTTCCAAGCGGGCAAAGTAATCGAAGCACCTGTTACAAATGTTGTTAAAGGTGGTTTGGTTGTTGATGTTGGTGTTCGCGGATTTGTTCCTGCCTCAATGGTTGAAGATCATTTTGTTGCAGATTTTTCTGAATATAAAGGTCAAACACTAGCATTTAAAATTATTGAAATCGAACCTTCAGAAAACCGCTTAATTCTTTCACATAAAGCAGTTGTTGAAGCTGAAAAAGAATCGAAAAAAGAAGAATTACTTTCTTCTTTACATGACGGAGACGTTGTTGAAGGGAAAGTAGCTCGTTTAACAGATTTCGGCGCATTCATTGATTTAGGTGGCGTGGATGGTTTAGTTCATGTTTCTGAAATTGCTCATCAGCATGTGGGCAAACCAAGTGATGCGTTAACTGTTGGCGAAGACGTTCAAGTAAAAATTCTTTCAATTAATCCAGAAGAAGGACGTATTTCTTTATCTATTAAAGAAACATTGCCTGGACCATGGACAGATATCGAAACAAAAGCAGCCGCTGGGACTGTTTTAGATGGCACAGTAAAACGCCTAACAAGCTTCGGTGCCTTTGTGGAAGTTTTCCCTGGTGTGGAAGGATTAGTGCATATTTCTCAAATTTCTCACAAGCACATTGCAACGCCTCATGAAGTCCTTCATGAAGGGGATCAAGTACAAGTGAAAGTTTTAGAAGTTAATCCAGAGGAACATCGTATTGCTTTAAGTATCAAAGCGTTAGAACCAAAACCTGAGTCTCAAGAAGAACCAAAAGAAGAACAGGAATATGAATTGCCTGAAGAAAATACTGGTTTTACCATGGGCGATATTTTAGGTGACGCTTTATCTGATGCGAAAGAAGAGGAATAACACGTTACTTTCTTGAAATTTATGAGTTTGACATAGCCGTAAACAGATCGGCTATGTCAAACTCATTTTTTCTTGAATTGGTTAGAAAATCAGCAGAAACTAAAACTTTTCTTGCACTTTAAGGTTTGATTAGGTAAACTAGTAAGGATTGAAATTCTCAAGGAGGGAATCAAATGGCAAATCCAACTATTGCGATTGTCGGTAGACCGAATGTCGGTAAATCGACTATTTTTAACCGCATTGCCGGTGAGCGTATCTCGATTGTAGAAGATACTCCTGGCGTAACACGCGACCGTATTTATACAACTGGAGAATGGTTAGGGCGTGAATTTAGTATTATTGATACAGGTGGGATTGATTTAGGTGACGAACCATTTATGGACCAAATCAAACACCAAGCAGAAATTGCGATTGATGAAGCAGATGTGATTATCTTTGTTGCTAGTGGCCGTGAAGGAATTACTGATGCAGATGAGTTAGTAGCAAAAATTTTATATCGTAGTAATAAACCAGTGATCTTAGCTGTTAATAAAGTTGACAATCCTGAAATGCGTAATGATATTTATGAATTTTATGCTTTAGGACTAGGGGATCCTTTCCCAGTTTCTGGTAGTCATGGTTTAGGCATTGGCGATGTGTTAGACGAAGCAGTTAAACATTTTCCTAACACTTCAGAAGAAGAGGACGAAGATACAATTAAATTTAGTTTAATCGGGCGTCCAAATGTCGGTAAATCATCATTGATTAATGCTATCCTTGGTGAGGATCGTGTGATTGTTTCAGATATTGAAGGAACAACGCGAGATGCAATCGATACGTATTTTGAATCTGAAGAAGGTCAAAAGTTCTTAATGATTGATACGGCTGGTATGCGTAAACGTGGGAAAGTATACGAATCAACTGAAAAATATAGCGTCATGCGCGCAATGCGGGCGATTGAACGCTCAGACATTGTTTTAATGGTCTTGAATGCAGAAGAAGGTATTCGTGAGCAAGACAAGCGTGTGGCGGGCTATGCCCATGAAGCAGGTCGCGGTATTATTATCGTGGTCAACAAATGGGATACAGTCAAAAAAGATACAAATACAATGCGTGATTTTGAAGCGGAAATTCGTGATGAATTCCAATATTTAGATTATGCACCTATTATTTTTGTGTCTGCATTAACCAAACAACGTTTAAATAAACTGCCTGAACTAATTGAAACAGTAAGTATGAATCAAAACTTACGGATTCCTTCAGCGTTGTTAAATGACGTTGTAATGGATGCTGTAGCAATTAATCCGACACCAACCGATAAAGGAAAACGTTTGAAGATTTTTTATGCAACACAAGTGGCAGTCAAACCACCTACATTTGTTATTTTTGTCAACGAAGAAGAACTAATGCACTTTTCTTATGCCCGGTTTTTAGAAAATCAAATCAGAAAAGCATTTACGTTTGAAGGTACGCCAATTAAAATCATTCCGCGACGCCGAAAATAGTGCATTCTACCATACTTTTTTTAGATATTCAAATAAATTTATCAACTTTGAGAAAAAATGATTATTTTTTGAAAAAACTGGTTAAAATACACTAAAAACCTTGCTATTACAACTTTCTTATGCTATCTTGTTAACAGAATATTGAACCAGATCAATATTTGCTGTCTGTTTTTGGACCACTCAAAAATAGACGGAACTTTAGGTGTGTAAAAACATCGTATCTCTTATAGAGGAGGTGAAATGATCCATGGCAAATAAAGCAGAATTAATCGAAAACGTTGCATCTTCAACTGGTTTAACTAAAAAAGATGCTACTGCAGCAGTAGACGCTGTCTTTTCAACAATTCAAGAAACTCTTGCTAAAGGTGAAAAAGTTCAATTAATCGGTTTTGGTAACTTTGAAGTTCGCGAACGCGCAGCTCGTAAAGGACGTAACCCACAAACTGGACAAGAAATTCAAATCGCTGCAAGCAAAGTACCTGCATTCAAACCAGGTAAAGCATTGAAAGATGCAGTGAAATAAGACAGACAATTAGAACCCTTGGTTTCCAAGGGTTCTTTTTTGAATCATACATAAAAAATGTTATTTTAAGAGGTGGTCGAAACAGTACGCTAAAAGGCTAAATTGTAACGAACCTTAGGTGAGAAAAACGTGCTTCGCTCCGAGAATCAAGCGGGAACGGTTCGACACTCGCTCCTTGCTTTTTTGATAAAAAGAGAAAGATTTATGAATGAAGGACAAAAATAAGTTGTTGCCAGTAGCTGTTTTTTAGTGGTTATGCTAGACTTGGGGTGAAGGAAGAGGAAACAGTCTTAAGGTGGTGAATCAATGAAATACAACTATTCTAGAGGGGAAAACAAGGTCGCTATTATTTATGGAGAAACATTTGCTTCCGTCCTAAAAAAACGACCAGTAACGACGGAGTCAATCGTTGTTTTGGCGAATCAGCGTTACTATGATCTTTTTTCGGAGAAGATTAATTATGCCTTTGGGGAACAGTTGGGATTAAACTGGTATATTTGTCGCAATGATGTTCATTGCAATGACTTATCAGAATTAGAAAGTGTGTTACGTTTCTTAGCTGATTGGCCAGAAAATCAGGATGTTTTATTGATTGGTTTGGGTAATGAAGGGGTACTACAATTAACCGCATTTTTGCACCAAGTAAGTAAGTGTTCCTCCAAATGTTGGCTGATGCCTGTGTCTGTTCAAGCGTTACGGCAAGGACTTTTACCAAGTGTCACAATTCAGCAAGCACAGCATGCAACTATGCATATAGAAAATCATTCAGAAGAAATTTTGTTTGATAGTACCTTGACCAATAAAAAAGGTGCTGCCCCTTTAATTGATTTGCTCGTTTTTATTCGAGCGAGTCTTGTCTGTGATTATGCTTATTTACAAATGCTATACCAAACGTATCCAGATAAAAAACGGTTGAATCAAACGTCATTTAATGGTATTTTAGACGAGTTGTTATCTTTTTATGAACAAGCAGGGGAAAAAGTGGATCAATTTGGCCGAGTTTTTGAAGCGGCCTTTGCTACAACCGAAAATGGCCATTTGTTATCAGGTCCCATGAAACGATTATTGGGATTATTGTTACAAGTTTTATGGAGCCAGCAAGTCAATCACTTTGACTTTCAATTTAAAAATTTTATCGTTTGGTTTATTCGCTTAGGTTTTCCGGTGGCGTTTCCAAAAGAAATTTTAAGTGCTGATTACGCAGAACAAGTCTTGGCTCACACAGAAACACTAGGTCCTCCTATGGTGTTGGAAAAAATCGGTCAACTAGGAGCAGCTTTAAAGCCAACGCCCGATCAACTGTTAACAACGATTGAAAGATACCAAGAAATTTTAAAAGAGATTTGAGGGGAAATTATGTCATATAGTGAAAAAATGGTTCAAGCATTACAAGCTGAAAATTTAGCAGAAGCACAGTTAATGTTTGAAGAAGCATTAAAGAAAGATGATGAAAATACCTTAGCTGATTTAGGGGAAACGTTATTATCTTTAGGTTTTCTAGAAGAAGCCAAACAAATTTTCCAACAGTTGTTGGAACAATTTCCCGATGCAGATGGCTTAAACATTCCATTAGCAGAAATCGCCATTGAAAATAATGAAATAGATGACGCATTCATCTATTTAGAAAAAATTCCAGAAACTAGTGACAGTTATGTCCAAAGCCTCTTAGTTACTGCGGATTTGTACCAAGTTTTAGGGATTCCAGAAGTCAGTGAAGCGAAATTAAAAGAAGCAGCCAATCTTATGCCAGAAGAGCCGTTAATTCAATTTGCTTTGGGAGAACTATACTTTACAAATGGTCAATTTGTCGAGGCTATTACTCGTTATCAAAGCATTGTAGAAAGCGGGACAGCGCAAATCTCTGCTATTTCCTTGAATGAACGCTTAGGAAGTAGTTACAGCATGTTAGGTGATTTTGAAGAAGCAGTTCCTTATTTGGAAGCCGCGGTCAAAGAAGAACAAACAGACGATCGTTTATTCCAGTTAGCTTTCACTTATTTACAGTTACATGAGAATCAAAAAGCCATTACGTTGTTCCAGCAATTAAAAACACTAAACCCACATTATCAATCACTTTATCTATATTTAGCGGAAGCGCTCCAAGAAGAAGAGCAATTAGAGGAAGCAAAAGCGGTGATCGAAGAAGGAATTGCGGAAAACCCCTTCCAAGTAGAGTTATACCAATTTGCCTCTGAAAATGCCTATCGCTTACACGATATTGCTGGTGCTGAAAACTGGTTGTTAAAAGCTTTGGAATTAGGTGAGAAAACAGATGAAAGTCGTTTGACCTTAAGTAATCTCTACCTCACGGAAGAGCGTTTTGAGGAAGTAATTACTATCTTAAATGATTTAGAGGAAACGGATCATCCTTATGCTGAATGGAATTTAGCAAAAGCGTACAACGAATTAGAAGACTTTGCCGTCGCTAAAGTTCATTATGAACAAGCAGCGCAAGAATTGTCTCACGAACCAGAATTTCTAAAAGAATACGCATTGTTCTTACGAGAAGAAGGCGAACTTGAAAAAGCAAAACACTTGTTATACCACTATTTGGAACATGAACCTGGTGATGTAGACATGCAATCTGTGCTAGCAGATATGGAAGAAAGATAGGAAACGACGATGTTTGTTAGTTTATCAGAAAAGAAAAAATTTTTAACTTGGTTAGTGAATACCGTGCCTTTTGGAAGAAGAGAAGTACTGTGGATTTTAAATTACTTATTAACGCACGATGCGATTTTAAATAATGTTCATTTTGTTGAGAACGTAGAGAAAACCGATCGGGGGATCCGTGTGGTAGCGGATGGTTTAGGTAAGGAGCCGTTATTGCTTTTTATCCAAGCACAAGAATTTACAGATCCGGAACAAATTTTTCACGAGATTCGGATGAATTGGCGGAAAGCTCTTTATTTAGAATGTGTATTTCCAGAGGCTTGGCAAACGAGCCAGTATTTATCTGTTTTAGAAGACAATCCGTTTGCGCCATGGAATGAACAAGTGGATCAGGAAGTTGCCAGAGCGATTGATCAATACTTTAAGCAAGAAGAACAAACGCAACGAATGGCATTACTTAAAGCTCAAATTGATGATGCTTTAGAAACAGGCAACAAAGAAGCGTTTTTAGAATTATCCGATGAATTAAATCGTTTGAAACAACAATAAATAAAACCCAGCATTTTCAATAAATGCTGGGTTTTATTTATTGTTTTAATTTAAAGCGCCGTTGTTTGCTGGGTTTTGCATAAGTAAAGCCTTCGCCAATTGCTTCATGTACGTTAATGATGGACACAAAGGCTTTTTCATCTATTTCATTAGCAATCCGTTTGACTTCCATTATTTCTCGAGGACTGACTACCGTGTAGAGAACCCGTTTTTCCACTTGTGAATAAGCACCTTCACCATTTAAATATGTTACCCCACGTTCTAAAGAAGCCATTAAACTTTGACCGATTTCTTCGGAATGATTGGAAACAATTAAAATTCCTTTCGCAGCATAGGCTCCATCGAGTACAGAATCAACAACACGACTGAAAACAAAGGACACAATTAAAGTATACATCATTCGTTTGACATCAATATAGGTCAACGAGAGGAGTAAGACTGCAACATCAAAAAGTAACAACGAACGGCCCATGCTAATCCCAAAGTATTTTTCGAAAATGCGGGCAATGACGTCGGTCCCACCAGTGGTTCCGCCTACGCGGTAAACAAGGCCACTCCCGAATCCTGCGGCCAAACCAGCTAGGAGAGCAGCAATCAATAAATCATGATCTAAATTAATTTCAACAGGAAATTTTTGCCAAAACCACAAAAATACCGATAACGACACGGTACCAATTAGCGTATAATAGAGGGAACGTTTGCCTAAAATTTTCCCACCAATTAATAAGAGCGGAATATTGATTAATAATGTCGTATATGCTGGGTTAAAATGAAATAAGGCTCTTAAAATCAAAGTAATCCCCGTGACACCACCTTCGGCCAGGTCATTGGCAATATTGAAAGTAATCAAACCAAAGGCATAGATACAGCTTCCTAATACAATAAATAACACATCTTTAAAATAAAATCTTTGTTCTTCCATTTAATCACGTCCTTTTACAGTATAAACTGTATCATTCTCTATATAAAACAACAAGTAGAACCTTTCCAGATAGCCAAGTTTTTGATAAGATGTAGGAGGTAGAGTAAGAAAGGTTGGGGTAAAATGTCAGAATCAGAACAACGTAGTTTGCAATCGATGCAAACGGAAGTTGATGATTATATTCAACAGTTTAAAACAGGCTATTTTTCACCATTAGGACAAATGGCTCGTTTGACGGAAGAGGTCGGAGAATTAGCCCGTGAAGTCAATCATTATTATGGTGAAAAACAGAAAAAAGCAGACGAAAAACCAAAGACAGTATCAGAGGAACTTGGAGATGTCTTTTTTGTATTGATTAGCATGGCAAATTCTTTAGAGATTGATTTAACCGAAGTTTTTGAAGAAAATATGGCCAAATTTAACAAGCGGGATCGCTATCGCTTTGAAAGAAAGGATGGGAAAACACATGATTAAAATAATTGTCGCTGGGTTTAAAGGACGGATGGGCAGTACTGCTACACAAATGGTCTTAGAAACCGCAGACTTTGAATTAGTAGGTGTGTATGATCCTCATGAAGCACAAGAAACTGTTTCTTTCAATGATGAAACCGCAGTTCCCGTTTTTCAGCGTTTAGAAGAAGTCCTAGCTGTCAAACCAGATGTTTGGATTGATTTTACGGTTCCTGAAGCCGCCTATCCAAATACACGTTTTGCGTTGGAGCATGGTATGGCGCCTGTTGTTGGGACGACAGGCTTTACGGAGGAACAAATCAACGAATTGACAAACCTATCTCGAGAAAAAGCCATCGGCGGCTTAATTGCGCCAAACTTTGCAATTGGGGCAGTTTTAATGATGCAATTTGCCCAAAAAGCGGCACAGTATTTTCCGAATGTGGAAATCATTGAATTACATCATGATAACAAATTGGATGCACCGAGCGGAACGGCTATAAAAACTGCAGAATTGATTCAAGAAGTTCGGCCAGCAAAAAAACAAGGGAATCCGCAAGAGGTAGAATCAATACCAGGGGCACGCGGGGCTGATTTCGAGGGTCTGCGAATCCATAGTGTCCGCTTACCTGGTTTAGTGGCACACCAACAAGTCCAATTTGGCAGTGTAGGTGAAGGGCTCACTATTCGGCATGATTCCTATGATCGACGTTCATTCATGACAGGAGTGGCGTTAGCTTGTCGGCAAGTGGTACAGAGAACAGAACTACTTTACGGATTGGAACAGATGCTATGAAATTGACAACTATTCCAAACGAATTTAAAGAAGCCGCTCCCGTTATTCGTGAAATCAATGCACAGGGCTTTGAAGCGTATTTTGTCGGGGGCAGCGTCCGTGATGCTTTATTAAATAAACCAATCCATGATGTCGATATTGCGACAAGTGCCTATCCAGAAGAAATTAAGCAAATTTTTAAACGAACCGTTGATGTGGGCATTGAACATGGTACAGTCCTTGTATTGATGGAAGACCAACAGTATGAAGTAACAACCTTTCGTACCGAGTCAACTTATCAAGACTTTCGTCGACCAGATGAAGTCACCTTTGTTCGCTCCTTGAAAGAAGATTTAAAACGGCGAGATTTTACGATTAATGCCTTGGCGCTCGACAGCACAGGCGAAATCATTGATTTATTTGATGGTATCGAAGATTTAACTAATCAAACCATTCGTGCAGTCGGTAATCCCCATGAGCGGTTTCATGAAGATGCTCTGCGGATGATGCGGGGCTTACGCTTTGCTAGCCAATTAGATTTTAAAATTGAAGAAAAAACCTTAGCCGCTATCGCTGAATTTCATCCTTTATTGGAAAAAATTTCAGTAGAACGCATTACAATTGAATTTGTAAAAATGCTTTTAGGGGTTAATCGACAAGGTGGCTTAGCTCCGTTTATTGAAACAGAATGCTATCAATACTGTCCAAAATTACGAGAACAAGGGGCTGGACTTTTTCGTTTAATGGACTTGCCTGCTCGTCAAATTGAAACAGAAGCAGAAGTGTGGACGTTACTTATCCAATCGTTGAATTTACCAGAAGCAGAAATTCGCTCCTTCTTAAAAGCTTGGAAACTTTCAAATCAATTAATTCAAAACGTTTCACAATTAGTACGCGGTTTGCGTTTTCGCTTGAGTAACGACTGGCAGCCAATGATGCTTTATGAATTAGGCGAAGAATCAGCAGTACTTGTTGAAAGGCTTTTATATTATTACCAACAAGAGAGTCAAGTACAAGTAACAAAAGAGTTAGTTAAGGCATTACCCATCCATCAAAGACATGAATTGGCCATAACAGGAAAAGACCTTTTAGCCGTCTTAGAAGAAACACCAGGCAAATGGTTAGGGGAACTGATTGCTGAAATCGAGCAACACGTTGTTGAAGGTAGCTTAGAGAATAAACAAGAAGTTCTGCTTTCGTTTGCCAAAAAACAACGTTCAAAAGGAGAGAAAGCATAATGCCAACAGAAATGTTTACAAAAGAATTCTTGGTGAAAGAATCACAAACGGCTAAAATGCTCGGTTCTGGTGACTTAGAAGTTTTAGGAACCCCTGCTTTAGCTGCCATGATTGAACAAACAGCCAAAGAAGCTGTGAAGGACCAATTATCAGTTGGGGAAACAACTGTCGGAACGGTGTTAGAATTGCGCCACTTATTTCCATCCGCGGTAGGGGCGACAATCGTTGTTACGATGACCAGCATTGAACAGACTGCACACAAAATACGCTATGAATTTGTTGCTTATGAAGGAGAACGACAAATTGCCAAAGGTTCTCACCAACGTGCAGTAGTTGAGATTGATTCTTTTTTAAAAAGAATAACAAAAGATTAAGAATCTACAGCGAAAGTTTGTGACCGTTTATCAAAAGTATGGTAAACTAATAATGTAAGAAATTATTTTTAAGTAAGGAGATTTGTGCTATGGCTAGAGAAATGACAGGACTTAAATTTTATTTCAGAAATGGTGAAACTTGGACGATTGATCGTCGTTTTATTGGTGATTTATGGATCAAACATATTACAACAAGTTTTGGCCGTATCCATGGTAGTGAATTTGTTGAAATTCATCCATGTGAAGGGTTCAAAATTGAAATTTTCCAAGAAGGAGATCATGTTCAAACCCACGATATTAACTTAGGTGGCTTAGAATTAGGGATGTTCTCTCGTGCTTTAAAATATGAAGATATCGAACGTATGGAAATTCTTTACAAAAATGGCACACCAGATTTAGTTTATTTCCCTTACAAAGATAAAACAGATGAGGGCTTGGATAACATCTATCAATCTACAAAAGTCAGCGAAAAAACTAAAAACTTATACATTGTTATCGATCCAACACAAACAGTTGATGATGTATACGCTGAAGAATTAAAATAATTTTTGCTCCACAGGAATCAGTGAAATGACTGGTTCCTGTGGCTTTTTTAGTCTTTTGGCGAATAAAATAACATTGGTTTTAATGGAATAGTCGAAAAAATAAGCGAATAAGTGTTGACACATGTTTTTTCTAGCGGTATACTGTTAACAATTCTTAATTAAATCAGTTTTGGAGTGATTCTTATGACAACAACGAAGAAAAACCATACACAACTGAATAACTTTTACTTTAGCTATTTTAGATAGGTTTGTATTCATAACATTATGGGTACAGACAACAAACGTTTGTATCTATAATGGCTAGGGAAATTTAAGATGACTTTCAGCCATGTAGATTTAAGAAAATCTATAGTGGCTTTTATATTGCTTTTTTGTAGGGTATTCACTGTAGATTTTTCTTAAAATTTACTGTGAATATCCTTTTTGTTTGGCCAAAAATTAGGATTTCAGAAACTTACTAAAAAAATTTCGTAAAGGAGCACACAGGATGAAAGAAATAACTGGAGCCACTCGTTTAGCTGGGTTATTCGCGAAACCTAGCCAACACAGTATTTCACCGTTGATTCATAATACAGCATTTCAAAATTTAGGAGTTGATGCTCGGTATCTGGCGTTTGACGTTGGACAAGAGACATTGCCACAAGCAATTGAAGCGATTCGAACGTTTCACATGTTAGGGGCCAACTTATCAATGCCCAATAAAGTGGCGGCTGTAAGTTATATGGATGAACTAAGTCCTACCGCTCAACTGGTTGGCGCAATTAATACGATTGTCAACAAAGATGGAAAACTTTACGGAGACAGCACGGATGGTACTGGTTTTATGTGGAGTTTGAAAGAGAAAAAGGTTGACGTTTTTCAGAATAAAATGACCATCTTAGGAACAGGTGGTGCAGCCTTATCAATCATTGCCCAAGCTGCTTTAGATGGCGTGAAAGAAATCGCCGTTTACAACAGGAAAAGCGCGGGGTTTAACGACAGTCAAAAAAAACTGGCAAATTTCACTGAACGAACCAACTGTGTAATCCATTTAAACGATTTGGCGGATACTGAAAAACTAGCAAAAGATGTTGCTGAAAGCGTCTTGTTAGTTAATGCAACGAGTGTGGGTATGCATCCACATGCGCATAGTAGTCCTATAGAAAATTATGCAATGATTCAACCGAAGTTATTTGTGTATGATGCTATTTATAATCCCAGAGAAACACAGTTATTAAAAGAAGCCCGTTTACGTGGTGCAGAAACAAGCAACGGCTTGGACATGCTACTTTATCAAGGAGCTGCTGCTTTTGAACAATGGACAGGACAAAAAATGCCTGTATCAGTCGTAAAACGTAAAATTGAAAATAGATAAAAAGAGCGCCGTTTAAAGGCATGAGGAGAGAATATAATGATCGTAATTATGAAAGAAAATGCAACCGAAAAGCAAATGAAACAAGTCATTGATTTAGTAACAGGTGCAGGCTTAACTACTCAAACAAGTCAAGATAATGGAAAAACAGTGATAGGCTTGATTGGTGATACAGAAAAATTAGTTGAAGCAGAGTTAACAGCATTAGAAGGCGTGGAAAAAAGTGTCCGCATTTCGTTGTCATACAAACTAACGAGTCGTTTATTTCATCCAGAGAATACAGTGGTTGATGTGAACGGTGTTAAAATCGGTGACGGCAGTATGACCATGATGGCGGGCCCTTGTTCAATCGAAAGCTTAGATCAGATTCGTGAATGTGCGCGAATTGCTAAAGCTGGCGGTGCAACAATTTTACGAGGTGGTGCATTCAAACCTAGAACGTCGCCATACGCTTTCCAAGGACTAGAAGAAGAAGGACTAAAATACATTCGCCAAGCGGCTGATGAATTAGATATGCAAGTCATTACAGAAGTGATGGATGAAGCGAATTTAGAACTTGTCGCAAAATACAGTGACATTTTACAAATCGGTGCGCGCAACATGCAAAATTTCAAGTTATTACAAGCGGTTGGTAAAACTGGAAAACCTATTGGCTTAAAACGCGGGATTGCTGGTACGATTGATGAATGGCTAAACGCAGCTGAATACATTGCTGCGCAAGGAAATTTCAATGTGATCTTCATTGAACGTGGGATTCGTACGTACGAAACCGCTACGCGCAATACACTTGATTTAAGTGCGGTGCCTTTAATTAAAAAATTAAGTCATTTTCCAATTATTGTTGATCCGAGTCATGGTGTTGGTATCTGGGATTTAGTACCGCCAATGGCCCGAGCAGGTGTTGCTTCAGGTGCGGACGGCTTGATTGTAGAAATTCACCCAGATCCAGCGAATGCGTGGTCAGATGGGCCACAATCCTTGAATGAAAAAACTTACCTACGTATGATGAAAGAAGTTCATATCATCGAAAAAGCAATGAAAGAAATTAATGCTTTAGAAGATTAGTAAAGACAGAGGAGTAGAGGACATGAAATTAACCGTAACGTTACCTATACATTCATATGATTTAACCATCGAAACAGGTGTCTTAGATAAAATTGGCACCTGGGTACGTAGCCTGTGGCAGCCACAACGGGTAGCGATTATTACCGATGAAACGGTGAATAAATTATATGGCGCAGCTGTTGAGAAAGAACTGCAAGCTGCTGGTTTTGAAACATCATTGATTGCTGTAGCGGCAGGTGAACAAAGTAAGAGCCTCGAAACAGCTCAACTGCTTTATGATTTTTTAGCGGAACAGCAATTGACTCGAAGTGATGGTCTAATTGCTTTAGGTGGAGGCGTTGTGGGAGATCTAGCTGGATTTGTCGCTTCAACCTATATGCGCGGTATTCACTTTTTGCAAGTACCAACAACCTTACTGGCACAAGTAGATAGTAGCATTGGAGGTAAAACAGCGGTTAATACTAAAAAAGCCAAAAATCTTGTCGGTACTTTTGCCCAACCAGATGGGGTTTTAATTGATCCTAATACACTTAAAACATTAGAACCTAGACGTGTGCGTGAAGGAATTGCAGAAATTGTAAAATCAGCAGCTATCGCTGATGTTGAATTGTGGCACCGTTTATCCTCTTTGGAAAATGAACAAGATTTAGTGGTACATGCAGAAGAAATTATCACGGCCTGTTGCAAGATTAAACGTGATGTCGTCGAAGAAGATGAATTAGATTTGGGCTTACGTTTGATTCTGAATTTTGGGCATACGATCGGCCACGCATTAGAAAATACAGCTGGTTACGGGGTGATTGCTCACGGTGAAGGCGTTTCTTTAGGAATGATTCAAATAACTCAAGTCGCAGAACAACGAGGGCTTTCCCCACTTGGGACTACCCAAGAGTTGGTCACCATGCTAGAAAAGTTTCATTTACCAGTAACCACAGATCGTTGGCCAGAAGAACGTCTCTATCAAGCAATTACACATGATAAAAAAACACGTGGGGGACAGATTAAAATCATTGTCTTAGAAAAAATTGGTCAAGCGAAAATTGTCTCTTTACCAACGGAAGAAATTCGAGCATTTTTAAACAGAGAAGGAGGAATTTAAGATGCGCTTTATTACAGCAGGCGAATCACATGGACCTGAATTAACTGCTATTATTGAAGGCTTACCAGCCGGTCTGCCTTTAAGTAGCGAAGAGATTAACCGAGAATTAGCAAGACGTCAAGGCGGTTACGGTCGTGGGGGACGGATGAAAATTGAAAAAGACCAAGTATGTATTACTTCGGGTATTCGGCATGGTAAAACACTTGGCTCACCAGTAACGTTGATTGTCGAAAACAAAGACTGGAAAAATTGGACCTCCGTGATGTCAGTAGAGCCAGTTCCTGAAAAACAAAAGAAAATCCGCTGCGTCAGCAAACCACGTCCAGGACATGCTGATTTAGTCGGTGGCATGAAATATCAACATGATGATTTACGGAATGTTTTAGAACGGTCTTCGGCACGAGAAACAACGATGCGTGTGGCGATTGGTGCGGTTGCTAAAAAACTCTTAGCTGAACTGGATATCCAAGTCGCTGGGCATGTCGCGGTATTAGGTGGGATTGAAGCTACGATCCCTGAAAATTTAACGATTCGTGAAATTCAAGAACGATCTGAACAATCTGCCGTTCGCGTATTAGATCCTTCCGTAGAAGAAAAAATGAAAGAACTAATTGACCAAACCAAGAAAAATGGCGATACAATTGGTGGGGTAGTAGAAGTACTTGTGGGTGGCGTTCCAGCTGGCTTAGGTAGCTATGTTCAATGGGATCGTAAACTAGATGCCAAAATTGCGCAAGCTGTTGTAAGCATCAATGCTTTTAAAGGTGCTGAGTTTGGCATTGGATTTGAAATGGCGCAACGCCCTGGTAGTCAAGTGATGGACGAGATTGTTTGGGACGAAAGTACTGGTTATACCAGAACTTCCAACAATTTAGGCGGTTTTGAAGGAGGAATGACCAACGGAATGCCAATCATCGTTCGTGGTGTCATGAAACCTATTCCAACCCTTTATAAACCATTACAAAGCGTTAATATTGATACAAAAGAGCCTTATAAGGCCAGCGTTGAGCGCTCTGATAGCACGGCGGTACCGGCCGCTAGCGTTGTTTGTGAAGCCGTTGTTGCAACGGAAGTAGCGAAGGCTATGCTCGAAAAATTTGATAGTGACTCATTTGAACAAATGAAAGAAGCAGTGAAACGTTATCGTCTATATACTCAAAACTTTTAATGGAAGAAAGTCGCAAGTATATGGAGGGAAAAAATGAAGAAACGTATTTTAATCGTAGGATTAGGGCTAATCGGGAGTTCACTGGCTTTGTGTATCAAAAAAGGACATCCCAACAGTGAGATTATCGGTTTCGATAATCAAGCGGAGTCAACTGAATTTGCTAAGAAAACGGGTCTAATTGATGAGATAGCTGAATCTTTAACAAGTGGGGCAAGACGAGCAGAGATTATTTTTCTTTGTTCCCCAGTTAAAGCAACTTTAGTACAACTAGAAGAATTAAACCAATTATCACTAGAAACTGCTCTGATCACAGATGTGGGTAGTACCAAGGTGGAAATTAATCAGTTAGCAACAAAGCTTAACATGAAAAATTTTATTGGTGGTCATCCAATGGCTGGTTCACATAAATCCGGCGTAACAGCCGCTGATGAACGTTTGTTTGAAAATGCCTACTATATTTTTACCGATGACCATGGCGAAAAAAACAAACAGATTCAGGAGTTACAAACGTTACTAAAAGGAACGCATGCGAAGTTTATTACGATGCCTGCACAGGAACATGATGAAATTACTGGTGCTCTAAGTCACTTGCCACATATTGTTGCCGCAGCGTTAGTGAACGAAAGTCAGCAACTGAATACCACTTACCCTAGAGCGCAGCAGCTAGCGGCTGGAGGATTCAGAGATATTACTCGAATTGCTTCCTCTGATGCAACGATGTGGACGGATATTTTATTAAGCAATCGCTTAGTATTATTGGACTTACTAGAAAATTGGCAAAAAGAGATGACTACTGTTTGCCAATGGTTAACAGAAAAAAATGCCCCAGCTATTCGTAATTTTTTTGATAAGGCCAAAGAAACACGTGCTCAGTTGCCCATTCATAAAGAAGGCGCAATCCCAGCTTTCTATGATCTGTTTGTTGATGTACCAGATCAACCAGGAATCATTGCTGAAATTACGCAAATTTTAGGCGAAGCGGACCTTTCTCTTACAAATATTAAAATTTTAGAAACGAGAGAAGAAATCTATGGGATTCTTCAATTGTCTTTTAAAAATCAATCAGACTGCCAAGCTGCAAAACAAATTTTATCTAAAAAAACGAACTATACGTGTTACGAAAAATAAGAGGTGATGAGGGTGCAACTACGTACAAATGTGAAACATTTACAAGGGACTCTGATGGTTCCTAGCGACAAATCGATTTCCCATAGAAGTATTATGTTTGGAGCGATTTCTTCTGGAAAAACGACGATTACAAATTTTCTAAGAGGCGAAGATTGTTTAAGTACCTTAGCGGCGTTTCGTTCTTTAGGTGTGAACATTGAAGATGACGGGACGACAATCACCGTTGAGGGGCAAGGATTTGCAGGTTTAAAAAAGGCGAGGAATACAATTGATGTTGGAAATTCAGGGACAACAATTCGTCTAATGCTAGGCATTTTAGCTGGCTGTCCCTTTGAAACGCGCCTAGCTGGTGATGCGTCTATTGCCAAACGACCGATGAATCGTGTGATGCTTCCTTTAAACCAAATGGGAGCGGAATGTCAAGGGGTTCAGCAAACGGAGTTTCCGCCAATTTCTATTCGCGGGACTCAAAATTTGCAACCGATTGACTACACAATGCCTGTTGCGAGTGCTCAAGTGAAATCGGCTATTTTATTCGCCGCTTTGCAAGCCGAGGGCACTTCTGTAGTGGTTGAGAAAGAAAAGACACGTGATCATACAGAAGAGATGATTCGACAATTTGGTGGGACACTTGAAGTAGACGGTAAAAAAATTATGTTAACTGGACCGCAACAATTAACAGGTCAAAATGTGGTAGTTCCTGGTGATATCTCTTCTGCAGCTTTCTTTTTAGTTGCGGGTTTAGTAGTCCCAGATAGCGAGATACTTCTGAAAAATGTTGGCTTAAATCAAACGCGGACAGGTATTTTAGATGTGATTAAAAACATGGGTGGTTCCGTCACTATTTTAAATGAAGATGAGGCCAATCACTCTGGCGATTTACTTGTAAAAACGAGTCAATTGACAGCTACAGAGATTGGTGGCGCTATTATCCCACGTTTAATTGATGAGTTACCGATTATTGCTTTGTTAGCTACTCAGGCTACTGGCACGACAATCATTCGAGATGCAGAAGAATTGAAAGTCAAAGAAACCAATCGGATTGATGCAGTAGCGAAAGAATTAACAATTTTAGGCGCCGACATCACGCCTACTGATGATGGCTTAATTATACATGGACCAACTTCTTTACATGGTGGAAGAGTTACCAGTTATGGGGATCATCGTATCGGGATGATGTTACAAATTGCTGCATTACTTGTAAAAGAAGGCACTGTTGAATTAGATAAGGCTGAAGCAGTTTCAGTTTCTTATCCAGCATTTTTTGACGACTTAGAACGTTTAAGTTGTTAACGAAGGAGGATAACGAACCATGGAAAGCATTGTTTTAATTGGTTTCATGGGTGCGGGTAAAACAACTATCGGCCAAAGTTTGGCCAATAAACTAAAGATGCCTCATCTTGATTTAGATACAGCGTTAATTGAAAAAATAGGACGCTCAATTCCTGACTATTTCGAAAAATATGGTGAAGCAGCTTTCCGAGAACAGGAAACCCAACTTTTAAAGGAGCTGTCAAAAAATACAGCCGTCCTTTCAACTGGGGGCGGGATTGTTGTCGGACCAGAAAATCGTAGCTTATTAAAATCTTTTCAGCAAGTGATTTATTTACATGCGACACCAGAAGAGCTGTTAAAAAGAATCAAAGAAGATACTGAAAACCAACGACCCTTAGCTATAGAACGTTCTTCAAAAGAAATCATTGCTTTGTTTGAGTCTCGTAAAAATTTTTATGAAGAATGTGCGAAGATGACAATTGATACGACCAATCGCTTGCCAGAAGAAATTATCAATGAAATTCTGCAACAATTAAAGGAGTAGAGAAACGATGAAAGTTGGTTATTTAGGTCCGATTGGTTCCTTTACGTACAGTGCAACGTTGGCTGCTTTTCCTGATGCTACATTGATACCGTACGCATCGATTCCAGCTTGCTTGAAAGCAATTGAACAGCAAGAAGTGGCATGGAGCATTATCCCAATAGAAAACACGATTGAAGGAACCGTTAATGCATCGATAGATTATTTGTATCATCAAGCGCAGTTACCTGTCCAAGCAGAGTTGGTTTTACCGATTCAACAACAATTAATGGTGGCAAAAGAGAATCAAGCGATCTGGCAACAAAGTCAGAAAATTTTATCACATCCGCAAGCATTAGCTCAATCGCAGATGTTTCTAGAGAAAAACTTTCCAGAAGCGATTTTAGAAGCAACGCCTTCAACAGCTTACGCCGCCAAATACATTGCAGAACATCCAGAATTACCTTTTGCAGCTATTGCACCAAAACTTTCTGCGGAAATGTATGATTTGACCATTGTTGAAAAAAATATACAAGATTTATCGGTAAATCAAACCCGATTTTGGGTTCTTGGTTCTGAAAATTTAGCGATTTCTTTCCCGCTATCTGAGAAAAAAATAACGCTGGCGATTACGATGCCAAGTAATGTTCCTGGCTCTTTACACAAAGCATTAAGCGTGTTTAGTTGGCGAGGGATTAATCTTAGCAAAATAGAATCGCGGCCGTTGAAAACAAAGCTAGGAGAGTACTTCTTTTTAATGGACTTAGTGAATGATCAACCAGAAAAATTAATTGAAGCAGCCTTAACAGAACTGGAACTCATTGGCGCAGAAATAAAAATTTTAGGGGATTACCCGATCTATGTTTTGTCCACACTTTAAAGAGTTAAAAATGAAAATGAAGCTTACTTATTAGATAAAGTGAGTTTCATTTTTTATTAAATTACATATTTGTAATAGGAATTTCCTGCGAAATGAGGTATCCTAAGAAAGGTGATAAAACACAGAGGTAAAGGAGTGACACGATGAGTCGTGTAGATCGTTATAAACATATTCATGAAAAATCGAGACCAGCAGAGCATAAAAAGACCTTTAATCCCCGAAAATCAATGGGTGAACATAGAGAAGAAGAACCAGAAGAACTAGCTGAAAGCCTTCAAGAGCCAGTTTACGAAGACAGCTATACTGAGGACAGTCGCAGAAGTGAGAGGCGACATCAAACAGATTCAGGTGGTGGCAACGGTTCTGACCAACCACCCCGCGGAAAAAAAGACAAGAAACCAAAAAAGAAACGTAAAAAATCAAAAACAAAACGCTTTTTCAAATGGCTAGTGATCCTATTGATTCTGTTATTTGCCTATAGTACAGTCATGTTTTTAAAAGGAAAATCTGCAGCAGAACATGATGACTCGTTGCCTCAAGAAAAAGTAGAAACATTTAATGGTGTCAAAAGTAGCAATGGGGCTAAGAATATTTTAATTCTTGGCAGCGATACACGTGGGGAAGATGCTGGACGAGCCGACACAATAATGGTTCTCCAACTAAATGGACCATCAAAAAAACCGAAATTAATTTCATTTATGCGTGATACATTCGTGGACATTCCTGGTGTCGGGCCGAATAAAATTAATGCCGCATACGCTTATGGCGGTGCTGAATTGGTTCGTGAAACGTTAAAACAAAACTTTAATTTAGATACGAAATATTATGCTAAGGTAGATTTCCAATCATTTGAAAAAATTGTTGACTCTATGTTTCCAAAAGGTGTCAAAATCGATGCAGAAAAATCACTGAATTTAGATGGTGTTGACATTGAAAAAGGGCAACAGGTCATGGATGGACATGTCTTACTTCAATACGCTCGCTTTAGGATGGATGAAGAAGGCGACTTTGGTCGGGTTCGTCGCCAACAACAAGTTATGTCAGCTGTAATGAGCCAAATGAAAAACCCAATGACTTTATTAAGAACTCCAGAATCACTTGGGAAATTAGTCGGCTATATGTCGACAGATGTGCCTGTCAGTTTCATGCTAACGAACGGACCATCATTGCTGATTAAAGGAAAAGCAGGGGTTGAGTCATTATCGGTTCCGGTACCAGATTCTTGGAATTTTGGTGAATCCTCTTATGCAGGCAGTATTTTAGAAGTAGATGAACAAAAAAATGCTGACGCCATCGAAAAATTCCTGAACGAATAAGGAAAGCATTTTAAAATATCCTTTTTTATGCTATATTAGAAACAACGTGGAAAATTAGTGAAACGAGGTTACAAAATGAAAATTGCTATTGTGACAGATAGTACAGCTTATTTACCCGAGCGCATTAAAGATCATCCGAATCTTTTTGTAATTCCCATCCCAGTCATTTTAGATGGAAAAATATACAACGAAGGCATTGACATTGAAGCAGATGAATATTATGCATTGCTAAATAATAGTAAAGAATTTCCGACGACTTCACAACCTGCTTTAGGAGAAGTGTTAGAGCTTTACAAATCAATCGCTGAACAAGGGTACGACACCATCATCAGCATTCATCTTTCTTCAGGAATCTCTGGTTTTGTTCATACATTGCACGGACTTACTGATGAAATCCCAGGCGTTGCTTTGTATCCATATGACTCAAAAATTACAAGTATGCCAATGGGACACATGGTAGAAGCTGCTTTAGATTTAACAGAAGAAAAAGCCAGCTTAGAAGAAATTTTTGCCAAATTAGATTTAATTCGTGATAATACGTATGCATATCTAATTGTAGAAGATCTGAACAACTTAGTTCGTGGCGGTCGCTTAACGAATGGCGCAGCCTTGATCGCTGGGCTATTGAAGATTAAACCTATCTTGACTTTTGAAGATGGAAAGATTGTATTATTTGAAAAAATCCGTTCAACGAAGAAAGCTTTTGCTCGTGCAGAAAAGATTATTGGTGAACGAAACGCAGGGATTGAAGCGCCAGTTAAACTGTATGTGATTCATGCCAATAACCGCATCGTTGCTGAAAAAGAACAAGCAAAATTACAAAAGCTATACCCAAATGCAGAAATTGAAATCGGTCATTTTGGTCCAGTTATTGGGACCCACCTAGGGGAAAAAGCAATTGGCTTAGCGATTTCAGCTCAATAATAAAAGATGAGACAAAAGTAAACTACTTCTGTCTCATCTTTTATTCTATTATTTTGTCGTTTGCTGCTGTTACTCAGCCGAATACTTTTTGTTTATAAGAAAATGTAAAATTACTCCTTTTTATTAGAAAATATCTTGCAAATTAAGCAATTCCTTACAAAGTAATGTATACTAAGGAAGAGGAGGCGGTTAAATGAAAAGAAATATAGCCTTGTTGCAAAGCGAAAAAATGAAAAAAGTTCAAGCTTTAGCAAACTACTACCAAGAATCAATTGACTTACCGCCTGGAAAAAACCGTGAGGCGGTTATCAAAAAGATTAACGAATCAAAAAAAGAAATTAAAGAAATAAATGATATATTAACAGATATTCAAAAGAAAAAGAAATAAAGGAGTCGTTTGTGATTATCGATGGATTTACGTTATTGCTATTTTTATTTGTCGTCGTTATGTATGGTTACTTTTACTTCGTACGTAAAAGTATTGTAATTCCGGCTGCAAAACATCCTACAACAAAATATCTAGTTGCTTTTTTTAGTTTAATGATTCTGGCCAATGCATTTTCGGCAGGAGATAAAATTGAAATGATTCGAAGTGTGTTATATATTTTGATTATCTTCAGTTTTCTTTACGATGCAAGAGGTTTTGCGGAGGACTGTATTATTACGCATCCTTTTGACAATCGGGGCACGACCTTTAAAGATATCGAAAAGATTGTCCTTGTTCAAAAGCCGAACGGTATTCGTTTAGGGTATTTAAAAAAAGGCAGAAGAGGGGTGGTTTTACGCTTTTCTGCGCCACTAGAAGAAATAGTTCTTTTTCTTTCAACACGGATGAATGAAGAGGCAGAAATTGATATTATTGTTAATGAAGATTAACCATGTTCAGCTCCTAGAAATCAGCTTTTCCCGCGTTAAGTTTTGTCTGAATTTCTTTTGAAAAAAAGAAAGCAATTTTGCTTGTACTTTTGGTAAAATTTGTTATAATTAGTCAGATTAAATTTTGGAAGGAAGTTGTTTCGGTGAGTGAAGAATTTGAAAAGTGTGTCGCTGACTTGAAAAAGAAATATCAAGCAATCCCTGAAGAAAAACGACAACACTTTGCAGAACGTATGCAAAAGAAAAATTTCTTACGCTACAAAAAAATTGAATTAATTAAAGGAGAACTTCTTCGTTTAGAAGCACGACGCGCTCAATTGGAACTTTGCGAACGCAGTTCTGAGTTAGAAGAAGTCGAAAAGAAAATTATTCTTAAAAAGAAAAAATTACTTAAATGTTTTGATCGGTAAGTCAATAAAAATTTAATATAGAAGGGAATGATAGGATGGAATTTACCTTTCTAATCATTGTTTTTGCACTGTCTATTACCTTCTCAAACATATTCAACCGGATTGTTCCCGTCATTCCGCTGCCAATTGTGCAAATTATTGGAGGCGTTCTAATTGGTTTAACTAAAATGGGGCAGGAAATTGAATTTGAGCCTGAAGTGTTTTTAGTAATGATTATTGCACCGCTTTTATTTAGAGAAGGGGAGCTAATCAATCTGAAAGCAATGATGAAAAATTTCGGGATGATTCTTTTCTTGGCCTTTTTTGGTGTGTTAATTACCTTAGTCGGAGTCGGCTGGACCCTGCATATGATTTTGCCTACTTTACCATTAGCCGCTTGCTTCGCTTTTGGAGCGGCTCTAGGGCCAACGGATGCGGTGGCGGTAGGTTCGTTATCAGGTCGAATTGACATTCCTGAACGTTCGATGAACATTTTATCTGGTGAAGGACTCATTAATGATGCATCAGGCGTTACAGCCTTTCAATTTGCATTAGCGGCTTTATTAACGGGATCATTTTCGCCGGTGGAAGCGGCAGGGACCTTGGTTATTTCCAGCATTGGTGGAGCGGTAGTCGGAATCGTGTTAGTTCTATTAAAACAGCAAATTGTTCATTTACTTGAAACTGCAGTGGCAAAAGATGTTACAGGCTACTTGTTGATTGAATTACTCTTGCCATTTATTGCTTATTTAATTTCAGAGTTGATTGGCGTTTCTGGAATTATTGCTGCTGTGATTGCTGGAATTATGCAAGCGTCTAGTTTGAAAAAAGTTTCGCTTTTTGAAGCAGAACTGTCAAATGTTGGCGAAAGTATTTGGAGTATGATTGAGTTCACTTTAAATGCCTTAGTTTTCTTATTCTTAGGAATTGAACTTTCTCAAGTGTTTTCGCCAATTTGGATTGACCAACAATATTCAAACTGGTTCCTACTAATGGTTGTTCTAATTATTAGCGCCGTTGTCTTTTTGATTCGTTTCTTAGCCATTTTCAGTGTTTACACGCTTCAACATGGCCTTAAGAAAGTTAAAAACGCAATGAATGAAATGCTGATTTTAACTTTTGGCGGTGTTAAAGGAACAGTGAGTTTAGCCACCATCTTTATTTTGCCAACAGCGATTAACGGCGAGCATTTTAAAGAACGACCGTTATTACTATTCATTACGGCTTGTGTTATTTTGGTGACTCTGATTGGTGGGATTCTAGTTTTACCATTTTTAACTGATTCAGAGACGGAAGTGGAAAATGAAGAGTCAGTCGAAATTGATTTATTACGTGATGTCATTGATGTCTTAAAACAGCAAAATGAAGAGAATCCTCGTGGTGAAATGAATGCGGTCATTGAAAATTATCAAGATCGTTTAAAAGAATTGTATACTGAGCAGCTAAGTGCGGAACGAAAACAAGAAGTGCAAGAGTTGCGGACGTTAATTGTGTCCATTGAACGAGACGGCTTAGAAGAAAGTCTGAAACAAGGAGAAATTAGTGTCAGAAGTTATCGTATGTATCAACGCTTGATTACACGGATGCAACGGTCGATTGCCAAACAATTATTATCGATTGTAGGCTTTTGGTTATTATTTGCTCGACAAATCATTTCGATTCTTTTACATCCTAAGCTATTTTTCAATCGTGATGAAGCTTCTGAAGAAGAAAAAGAATTACGAAATGAAGAACTAGAAAATATTCGCCAAGTTTTTCTAAGAAATTCTCAAGTTATTCTGAAGAGTTTAGATAATTTGCGCGGTGTCTATGATGATGATTTAATTGATTTCTTCATTGACGGACGCTTGGATTTAGCCCATAAGTTTGAAAAAGGCGAATTTATTGATTCGTATATTGTTCATACGGAGACAGACTATGTCAAAGACCTATTATTAGGCTTCCAAGAAGAACGACGGATGATTGATCATTACGAACAATCTGAACGCATTTCAATTATCGAAGCGAACGAGTTACGAAAAAATGTCAATTTATTAGAGAGTTATTCGATTAGCGGCGAAGTGAATAACGTTCCGCTGAAACGATTTGTTAAAAATTTTAATAAAGAATAAGTAATAGTGTATGAGATGAAACCAAGACGATTTTTATCTCATGCACTTTTTTTATAATCCAATTTTTGATACAATAAGCAAGACCAAAATAGAAGGAGTTGGTAGTGTCGGTGAAAGAATTAAAAGTAACAGATTTAACCAAAACATATGGGGAAAAAACACTATTTGATCATCTTTCTTTTTTGATTCATGAAAAAGATCGCATTGGTTTAATTGGGATTAACGGCACAGGAAAAACCAGTTTATTAAATATTATTGCTGGCGTAGATAGCGGTGATGGTGATCTTGCTGCGATTCAGCAGCCAAGTGATTATCAAATTGGGTACCTTTCCCAGAATCAAACATTTGACGAGAATATTACGATTGCAGAAGCCGTGTTTCAGGGAGACAGCCCGATCATAAAAGCGGTCAAAAATTATGAATTAGCGTTAGCTGCTTTAAGTGAGAATGGTTTAGACGAAGGGGTTCAAAGACGTTACACGCAAGCAGAAGAAGCCATGAATAAACAAGATGCTTGGACAGCAGATACCAATGCAAAAATTATTTTACAAAAATTAGGTATTCCCACATTGGAAAAGAAAATAGGTGAGCTTTCTGGTGGGCAGTTAAAACGAGTAAGCTTGGCGCAAGTCTTAATTGAAGCGCCTGATTTACTGTTATTGGATGAACCAACGAACCATCTGGATTATGAAACGATTGAATGGCTGGAAAACTTTTTAAATAACTATCGTGGCGCGGTTTTAATGGTGACCCATGACCGCTACTTTTTAGATCGAGTAACCAATCGGATTTTCGAACTTTCTTTTGGAAAACTGTATGAATACAAAGGAAACTATGAAACGTATGTGATGGAAAAAGCCGAACGTGAACGTGTCGCTGTAGAACAAGAAGAAAAAAGAAAACGCCTCTTCAAACAAGAACTTGCGTGGATGCGAGCAGGCGTTCAAGCACGAGGAACGAAACAGCAAGCAAGAATTGATCGGTTTCAGGATTTAAAAGAAAACTTGCATCAGGTACAAACCAATGGCACCTTAGAAGCAGACTTTGCCACGCAGCGTTTAGGGAAAAAAGTTCTGGAAATCAAGGAAGGAAATTATGCCATTGATCATAAACAGCTTTTGAAAGACTTTAATTTACTCATTCAAGCAAACGATCGAATTGGCATTACTGGTAAAAACGGTGCAGGCAAATCCACGTTATTAAATATTTTAGCTGGCCGTATTCCTTTAGAGAGTGGCCTATATAGTATCGGTGAAACCGTCCGAATTGGCTATTATACCCAGCAAAACGAAGAAATGGATCCTAATCAACGGATGATTGCTTATTTGCAAGAAGCAGCAGAAGAAGTGAAACGCAGTGATGGAAGCAGCGTTGGGGTCGCTGAAATGTTAGAACGCTTTTTATTTCCTCGTTTTATGCACGGGACACTGATTGGCAAACTGTCTGGTGGAGAAAAACGCCGGTTATATCTCTTAAAATTATTAATTAGTCAGCCTAACGTGTTATTATTGGATGAGCCAACCAACGATTTGGACATTGATACGTTGACCATTTTAGAAGATTATATTCAAACGTTCAAAGGAGCGGTAATTGCGGTTTCTCATGACCGTTATTTCTTGGATAAAACAATGGATAAATTGTTAGTTTTTCAAGGAAATGCTCAGATCCTATCATTTTATGGCACAATGAGTGAATATTTGGCGAACCAAAAAGAACAAGAAAAGGTCAAAGAAAAACCGCTCAATAAACCAGTAAAAGAAGCATCGACAGAAAAGAAAGAAAAAACAAAGCTGACTTATATGGAACAAAAAGAGTGGGCAACAATTGAAGAAGACATCACACAATTAGAAACGAAATTAGAAACATTAACTGAAGAAATGAATCATCAGGGTGATGATTTTGTTCGTTTACAAGAACTACAAGAAGCGGTAACAGCAACGGAACAATTGTTAGAAGAAAAAATGAATCGTTGGGAATACTTGAGTGAATACGCGGATTAAGAGACGGAGGGAATAAGATGGAAGAAGCATACTTAGCGCTAGGAAAAAAGATTTTAGAAGAAGGTCATTTTAAAGAAGACCGTACAGGAACTGGGACGTATAGTTTATTTGGCTATCAAATGCGTTTTGATTTGGCCAAAGGATTTCCCTTACTAACAACCAAACGAGTACCGTTTGGCTTGATTAAAAGTGAGTTATTGTGGTTTTTAAAAGGCGACACGAATATTCGCTATTTGTTAGAGCGAAATAATCATATTTGGGATGAATGGGCGTTCGAACGTTACGTAAAAAGCGCAGATTATCAAGGACCAGACATGACGGATTTTGGGCATCGTGTCTTACAAGATCCAGCGTTTGCAGAACAATACAAAGAAGAACATCAAAAGTTCTGTGACACCATTTTAAACGATGCAGAATTTGCAGAAAAATATGGTGAATTAGGGAATATTTATGGTGCGCAATGGCGTCACTGGGAAACCAAAGACGGTAGCTTTATCGATCAATTAGCTAATGTGATTGAAATGATTAAAACCAATCCTGATTCTCGCCGTTTAATTGTTTCCGCTTGGAATCCAGAAGATGTGCCTTCAATGGCGTTGCCACCTTGTCACACTATGTTTCAATTTTATGTAAATGAAGGAAAATTAAGCTGTCAACTTTATCAGCGCAGTGCCGATGTTTTTTTAGGTGTTCCTTTTAACATTGCAAGCTATGCTTTATTGACACATCTAATTGCACATGAAACAGGTTTAGCAGTGGGCGAGTTTGTACACACGCTAGGAGATGCCCACTTATATCAAAATCATGTGGAGCAAATGCAAGAACAATTATTACGAGAAGTTCGTTCTTTTCCAACGCTCGTTTTGAATCCAGACAAGGCTTCTGTTTTTGATTTTGATATGGAAGATATTAAAGTAGAAGGCTATGACCCACATCCAACGATTAAAGCGCCGATTGCCGTATAAAAAAGGAGAGAGAAGCTATGTTAGCAGCCATTTGGGCCCAAGATGAACAAGGAGTGATTGGTAAAGAAGGCAAATTGCCTTGGCATTTACCCAACGACTTGAAATTTTTCAAGGAAAAAACAATTCATAATACATTGGTCTTAGGACGTGCAACTTTCGAAGGCATGGGATGTCGTCCGTTACCAAATCGAACAACGATTGTTCTTACCAGTAATCCGGATTACCAAGCTGAAGGCGTTTTGGTTATGCATTCCGTAGAGGAAATTCTTGCGTATGCTGACAAGTATGAAGGCGTGACCGTTATTGGTGGAGGTTCTGTCGTTTTTAAAGAATTGATTCCCGCATGCGATGTCTTATATCGGACGATGATTCATGAAACGTTTGAAGGCGACACTTTCTTTCCAGAAATCGACTGGTCTGTTTGGGAAAAAGTTGCCACTGTTCCCGGCGTCGTGGACGAGAAAAATCTCTATGCACATGACTATGAAACGTATCATCGAAACGATAAATAATAAAATGAAGGGAGGCATGAGCAATGCCGACATTGAAAGAAAAAATTATTCAAGAGAGTCAACGTTTAGACATCGATAAAATCGGCTTTACTCATGCTGAACCATTTATTGAATTAGAAGATTCTCTGCATGAACAACGAGAGCGAGGATATAACTCGGGGTTTGAACATCAAAATGTGGAAGAACGAATTTACCCAGAAAAAACGTTTGAGCATCCTAAAAGTATTATCTCCATTGCTTTAGCTTATCCCACCAAAGCTCAGGAAAAAATGCCTAGAGATGAAAAGCGTGGACAATTTGCGCGAGCCTCTTGGGGAATTGATTATCATCACATTTTGCAGGATCGGTTGCAAAAATTAATTGCTTTTATTGAAGAGCAAGCTGCCACTGAAGCAGAAAAAGAACACTGGCGCTTTCGGCCACAAGTAGATACTGGCGAATATGTTGACACCGCTGTTGCTCAGCGGGCGGGTTTAGGATTCATTGGTAAAAATGGTCTACTGATTACCGAAGAATTTGGTTCCTTTGTATATTTAGGTGAGTTGACCACCAACATTCAATTTGAACCAGATGAACCTGTTCCAAATGGTTGCGGTGATTGTACTCGTTGTATCACAGGGTGTCCTACAGGGGCTTTGTTAGGGGACGGTCGAATGAATGCTCAAAAATGTTTGTCTTATCAAACGCAAACAAAAGGCATGATGCCTGAAGAGTATCGGAAAAAAATGCGTAACGTCATTTATGGTTGCGACATTTGTCAGCTGGTTTGCCCTTATAATAAAGGAAAAGATTTTCATTTTCATGAAGAGATGGAACCAAAGATTGAGGAAGTTTATCCCAAATTGGCACCGTTATTAACTATTTCCAATAAAGAGTTTAAACAGCAATTCGGACACTTAGCAGGCTCTTGGCGTGGCAAAAAACCATTGCAACGAAATGCTTTAATTGCGTTAGCGAATTTGGGCGGCCGTGAAGCTATCCCACAAATTATTCTCTGTTTAAATGATCAGCGTCCTGTCATTCGCGGAACAGCTGCTTGGTCGTTAGGTCAGCTCGCAAAAAGAGAACCCGAGCAAAGTTTAGAAGCTTTAAATTATCTACTTTCTGTAGAAACTGAAGAAGAGGTTATCGAGGAAGCTCAAAAGGCTATTCACTTGTTAACAAGCAAAAAAGGAAGCCGCTCAACGGAGTGACTTCCTTTTTTTATTAAATATGATTGCGATATAAACCAACAACTTTACCTAAAATTGTAACGTTATCTAAAAGAATAGGCGCTAATGCATCATTTTCAGGCTGCAAGCGGATATGATCTACTTCTCGGAAGAATCGTTTACAGGTTGCTTCATCTTCATCGGTCATTGCGATTACGATGTCGCCATTATTGGCATTCGATTGCTTACGAACAATCACTTGGTCGCCATCTAGAATACCTGCGTTAATCATACTTTCTCCTCGAATCGTCAACATAAATAAAGCATTTTCTTCTGTACGTAAATCAGGAGGTAACGGGAAGAAATCTGATGCTTCTTCCACCGCTAAAATTGGTTCACCAGCAGTTACGACACCTAACATCGGAATAGTTGTCGGTTGAATTCCGATCTTTTCCAAGCCTTCTGGTGTTAATTCGATTGCTCGCGGTTTTGTTGGGTCACGTAAGATTAGACCCTTTTTTTCAAGACGAGCTAAATGTCCGTGAACGGTAGAAGTTGAGGATAAATCAACAGCCTTCCCGATTTCGCGAACGGTTGGCGGATAACCCTTTAATTCGACTTGTTCGTATATATATTTAAGTACTTCTAATTGTCTTGTTTCTGTACGTTTCGCCAAAACCCGCACCTTCTTTCAATTGATAAAATTAGTGTACCATAAAATGCGAACGAAATCAAACAAGCGTTCGTGTTTTATAAATATCAGAATATAGTTGTTTTTTTAAGGCAGTTCTTATAATATAGACAGTGAGAGTAAGGAGGGATTTTGATGTTATCGAAAGAAAAAATTGCCCGTATAAATGAATTAGCGAATAAAGCAAAAGTGGAAGAACTTAGTGCGAAAGAAAAAGTCGAACAACAAGAATTACGTAAAGAGTATTTAGAAGCATTTCGTGGAGGGATGCGTCACCATATCGAAGGAATGAAGGTCGTGGATCAAGAAGGGACCGATGTGACTCCTGAAAAACTAAAACAAATTCAACGTGAAAAAGGACTTCACAACAGAAAGTAATTGCTTTCATTGTCGAAATAAGCTACACTATGAATAAAGGTAAAAAAAACCTAAATTAGGAGATGATTTTTTTGTTTGACAAGACAGATCAATTGGGCGTTAATACAATCCGGACATTAAGTATTGAAGCCGTACAAAAAGCGAACTCAGGACATCCTGGTTTACCAATGGGTGCTGCCCCAATGGCGTATGCACTTTGGACAAAACATTTAAAGGTGAACCCAACAACTTCTAGAAACTGGGTTGATCGTGATCGTTTTGTACTTTCAGCAGGCCACGGCTCTGCAATGTTGTACAGCTTATTACATCTATCAGGATACAACGTAACAATTGACGATTTGAAAAATTTCCGTCAATGGGATAGTAAAACACCAGGGCATCCAGAAGTGCACCACACAGATGGTGTTGAAGCAACAACGGGACCTCTAGGACAAGGGATTGCTATGGCTGTTGGTATGGCAATGGCTGAAACGCATTTAGCTGCAACTTATAATCGTGATAGTTTCCCTATTATGGATCATTATACGTACGCAATTTGTGGTGACGGCGATTTAATGGAAGGTGTTTCTCAAGAAGCAAGTTCAATGGCTGGTCATATGAAATTAGGTAAATTAATTGTCTTGTACGATTCAAATGACATCTCATTAGATGGACCAACTTCTAAAGCCTTTACTGAAAATGTTGGGGCTCGTTATGAAGCATACGGATGGCAACATATTTTAGTTAAAGACGGCAATGATTTAGATGAAATAGAGGCTGCGATTGAAGCGGCTAAAGCTGAAACAGATAAACCAACACTGATTGAAGTTAAAACAGTCATCGGTTACGGAGCACCAAAAGAAGGAACATCTTCCGTTCACGGCGCGCCAATTGGTGAAGAGGGCATTACAGCGGCTAAAGCTGTTTATGGTTGGGAATACCCTGACTTTACTGTGCCAGAGGAAGTCGCTGCTCGTTTTAAAGAAACGATGATTGACGAAGGCCAAAAAGCAGAAGCGGCTTGGAATGAGATGTTTAAGAACTATGAACATGCGCATCCAGAATTAGCCAAACAATTTAAAGAAGCTTTTGCCAACCAATTACCTGAAGGTTGGGAACAAGAATTACCTAAATATGAACTAGGAACAAGTGCCGCAAGTCGTGTAACAAGTAAAGAAACGATTCAAGCTATTTCAAAAGTTGTTCCAAGTTTCTGGGGCGGTTCAGCTGATTTATCTGCCTCAAATAATACAATGGTTGCTGCAGAAAAAGATTTCGAACCTGGTCAATACGAAGGCCGTAATATTTGGTTTGGTGTTCGCGAATTTGCAATGGCTGCAGCAATGAACGGGATTCAATTACACGGTGGTAGCCATGTTTATGGCGGGACATTCTTCGTCTTTACTGACTACTTACGTCCAGCAATCCGTTTAGCCGCTTTACAAAAAGTTCCTGTAACTTACGTCTTAACGCATGACTCTGTTGCGGTGGGTGAAGATGGGCCAACACACGAACCAATTGAGCAATTAGCAAGTGTTCGTTGCATTCCAAATGTTCATGTGATTCGTCCAGCTGACGGCAATGAAACGGTTGCTGCTTGGAAAATTGCTATGACTTCTACGGAAACACCAACTATTTTAGTTCTAAGTCGTCAAAACTTACCTGTTTTAGAAGGAACGTTAGAACACGCTTCTGATTCTGTTCAAAAAGGTGCTTATGTATTGTCACCACAAAAAGGTGAACAACCAGCAGGGATTTTAATTGCGACTGGTTCTGAAGTAAATCTAGCAGTGGAAGCACAAGCGAAATTAGCGGAAGAAGGCATCGATGTATCTGTCGTGTCAATGCCAAGTTTTGATTTATTTGAAAAACAATCTGCTGAATATAAAGAAAGTGTGTTACCTAAAGCTGTGACAAAACGTGTGGCGATTGAAGCTGCAGCAAGCTTTGGTTGGGAACGCTATGTAGGAACAGAAGGCAAAACAATCACAATTGATCACTTCGGCGCTTCTGCACCTGGCGGTCTAGTTCTTGAAAAATTCGGCTTTACTCCTGAAAATGTGGTTAATACCTATAAATCACTATAAATAAAGATTAAAAAACCTGAATGCTTGTGATAGCATTCAGGTTTTTTTGCTTCATTTCTTTTTGGGAGCAAAGAGCATAAAGTGAAAAAATAATGCGAACAATTGGAACCCAATACCAGTTAAAGTAACACCAGACCAACCATAGTTTTGCCACATTAATGTACCAATCAATGAACCCAGTGAACCGCCGATGAAATAGAAAAACATAAAGACGGTATTGTTACGATTGCTGGCTTCTTCTCCCAAATTTTGGACGCGTGTTTGATTGGCTACTTGCCCAAATTGAGTACCGATATCTAAAACAATAATTGCTAAGATTAGTAAGACCACATGTGTTCCACCTAGAAAAAGTAAGATAAAACTACCGAACTGCATCAACAGGCCAATCAAAACAATCTTCCGTTCTGGATAATAATCGGATAGACGACCAATGATGGGTGCTACGAAAGCTCCTGATAACCCAAAAATTGCTAGAATACCGACTTCTTTCGGTCCCCAATAATAAGCTGGACTACTAACAAAGAAAATTAATGTAGACCAAAAGATTGAAAAGGTTGCAAACATAAAAAAGCCATTGACAGTTGCTTCTCTTAACAAAGGTTGCGATTTGATTAGCTTAGGAAGACTTTTCAAAGAACCTAAATAAGTTAATCGATTTGAAGTTTGAGTATGTATCACTGTTTTGGGCAATTTTAATTGAAGTAGAACGACCAATGCTAACACGAATATTACGGCGATTAAGTAGACTGTTCGCCAAGAAGCTGCACTAGCAATGAAACCCGAGATCGTTCGAGACAATAAAATTCCTGTCAATAGTCCGCCCAGCATTCGACCTGTTACTTTACCACGGTTCGCCGGTCCCGCCATGACCGCAGCATAAGGAATAATAATTTGGGCGACAATAGAGAGCAGCCCGATAAAAAAAGAAGAGAGTGCAAAAAGGAGAAAACTTGGTGCAAAAAACGCAGCACTTAGAGACAGCGAGGAGAGCGCGGCTACTCGAATGATTAATTTGCGACGATCAACGACATCGCCTAATGGAACAAGAAAAAGTAAGCCTAGCGCATAGCCTAATTGGGTCAGCATAGTAACAAAACCAATAGAACCAATACTGACTTGAAAGGCCTGAGCAATTTGGGTGCCAATTGGTTGAATATAATACATATTGGCGACCACGACCCCGCAAGTTAACGCTAATAAAAACGTCACTTGATTTGTTAAACCCGATTGTTGTTTCTTCATCTAACCACCTACATTTCTATGTAATTCATTTTGTAATACAACAACTACTCGGCAATAGTTGTTTTGATTACAAAAACAGACTTCTCTTATAAAGTTTGTTCAAAAAGTGACAAGTCCATTAAAAAGTTTATCACAATAAATAAAGAAAAGTAAGAGGATAAATAACAAAAATCTCATCAAATTGAAAAGAAGAAGTGGTTGTTTTCACAAGTGTGAAGAGGGTTAATTAAATACAAACAAGATTTCAATTACATTACAGAAATTTTAAAACTCAAAATTTAATACGTTTATTTCTTGTTTCAATAGGAAATTAACGGTAAAATAGAAAAGTGAGACAGTGAGGAGGAAAAATGAATGAGCGAACAGTTAACAAGAAGTAGTAAACATATTCAAAAAGCTCTTAAAAAGCAAAAAGCTTATAAACGTGCTACCGCCGTTGCGGGGACTTCAATGATTTTAGCACCTGTGGTTGGTGCTGCGGTACCTGCCCAAGCAGAATCAAGCCAGCAAGCATTTATTAATGAAATCGGAAATTCAGCAGCAGCCGTTGCCAATAGCAATGATATGTATGCTTCCGTCATGATTGCTCAAGCGTTGCTAGAAAGTAGTTATGGTAGTTCTGGGTTAGCATCTGCACCGAACTATAACTTGTTTGGTGTAAAAGGAAGTTATAATGGACAATCTGTTTATATGCCAACAAAAGAATATTTAGACGGACAATGGGTGACCGTCACAGCAGCATTTAGAAGTTATAATTCTTATGCGGAATCGTTCCAAGATCATGCCAATGTTATTCGTTCCACTGCTTTTGGGGATACATACCATTATTCAGGCGTTTGGAAGAGTAATACTAGCAGTTATCGCGATGCAACAGCCGCTTTAGCTGGAAGTTATGCAACTGATCCAGGCTATGCCGAAAAATTGAATTGGTTAATTGAAGCATATAATTTAACTCAATATGATTGGGGAGCACCGGTCGCTCAAACCACTAGTTATTCAGATACAACGGGAACCGTTGATACAACAATCGATACAGCGGCTTCTGCAACAGCAACAGCAGAAACTGTAGCTAGTCAAAGTTACACTGTCGCAAACGGCGACACATTGTGGGACATTGCTGCACGTTTTGGAACGACAGTTGATAATTTAATGTCACTAAATGGATTAACATTGGATTCTGTTTTATCGGTGGGTCAAACCATCCAAATCGGTTAATTTTGCAATTATTTAGTTGAAGAAAGACCTTACAAAAGCAGTAGTTTTTGTAAGGTCTTTTATCGTGAAAATAGGTAGGGCTAGCAGCAATTATTTGATGAGCCTAATCCGTTTTTTTATTTAATTTTTCACAAACTAAAATTCGTTTTTCTGGTAGAAATCGTTTTTTTGAGCTATGCTTAGAGAAAGAATTATTATATTGTTTGTAAAATTGGAGGATGTAGGATTATGACTAAAGGTTATGTAAAATCAGTAACAGAGTTAATTGGTCAAAGCCCAGTTGTGAAATTAAAACGGATGGTACCAGAAGGAGCTGCAGATGTTTTTGTTAAACTAGAGTTCTTTAATCCTGGTGGCAGTGTGAAAGATCGAATTGCTTTAAGCATGATCCAACAAGCCGAAGCAGATGGTCGCCTAAAACCTGGACAAACGATTATTGAGCCGACTAGTGGTAATACAGGCATTGGGTTAGCAATGGTAGGTGCTGCGTTGGGATATCCAGTTAAGATTGTGATGCCAGATACTATGAGTATTGAACGCCGCAAATTAATGCAAGCATATGGGGCTGATCTATTATTAACCCCTGGTGCCGAAGGAATGAAAGGGGCAATTGCAAAAGCTACAGCATTAGCAGAAGAACACGGGTACTTCATGCCTTTGCAATTTAATAATCCAGCTAATCCAATGGTACATGAACAAAAAACAGGAAAAGAAATTGTTGATGTCTTTGGTAAACGTGGCTTAGATGCGTTTGTTTCTGGTGTTGGCACTGGAGGAACCGTTACAGGAGTTGGTCATGAATTGAAACGGATTTTTCCAGATATTGAAATTGTTGTAGTAGAACCAACGGAGTCGCCTGTTTTAGAAGGTGGCGAACCAGGTCCACATAAAATCCAAGGAATAGGCGCTGGCTTTGTCCCAGACGTTTTAGACACCACCGTTTATCAAAAAGTTGCCGCCGTTTCTAGTGAAGACGCGTTAGAAACTGCTCGTTTAATGGGGCCAAAAGAAGGCATCCTTGTGGGGATTTCAGCAGGGGCAGCAATTAAAGCTGCCATTGATTTGGCAGTCGAATTAGGCACAGGCAAACGTGTCTTAGCGCTGGTTCCAGATAACGGTGAACGTTATCTTTCGACAGCTCTTTACGAATTTCCAGAATAAAAAACACGCCAAAAAACGAGCATTTCTCTTAGTTTAGTAAAATGCTCGTTTTTTCCACGAGAATCCTACAATAATTCTTGTCAATCGTAATAAGAAATAGTATTATTTAAGAAAGATAGACAGGGGAGGGATACAAAGATGGACAACGTATTGGTTAAAAATGCACTCGCTGAATTAAAAGAAGCCAATATCCGAATTACTCCGCAACGTTATGCTATCTTGGAATATTTAATCGAAAATCATACACACCCAACAGCTGATGAAATTTATCGCGCACTAGAAGATCATTTTCCAAATATGAGTGTAGCAACGGTTTACAACAATCTACGTTTATTTACTGAAATCGGTTTCGTTCAAGAAATGAGTTATGGCGATGCATCTAGTCGTTTTGATTTTAGTTCGAAGAAACATTATCACGTGATTTGTCAAAAATGTGGTAAAATCGTTGATTTTCATTATCCAGGGTTAGAGGACGTTGAAATGGCCGCTAGTAAATTAACAGGCTTCGAAATTAATGAACATCGTTTAGAATTATATGGATTATGTCCAGATTGCCAACAAGCACAACAGGAGAATGTGTAAAAAATTACATACTGTTAAAAATTTATCAAAAGATAAGTCACTTGTCTAGGCAAATTTCACAAGCGTAAGAGTTTTCACTCTTATGCTTGTTTTTTTGTGTGGTTATTGACTTTTAAATTCTTAAAAACAAAAAATTAACTAGCTATTATTAAGAATTAGCAACAGTTTGTGAATTTTTTTATATGCGATTCACAAGCATAGAACTCGAATAAGCTTGATTCCTCTGATATATTTTAAACAGACAGAGGGAGACGTCACCTCTGCAAAACAAAGATTGTGAAAGAAGGGATTTACAACATGAAAGTCGTAGTCGTAGGATGTACCCATGCTGGAACTTCAGCAGTTAAAAGTATTTTAGCAAATCACCCGGAGGCGGAAGTCACTGTATATGAAAGAAATGACAATATTTCCTTCCTATCTTGCGGAATTGCCTTGTACGTTGGAGGCGTAGTTAAAAATGCTGCTGATTTATTTTATTCAAATCCAGAAGAACTGGCTTCTTTAGGAGCAACAGTGAAGATGGAACACAATGTTGAAGAAATCAACGTGGACGACAAAACTGTTACAGCGAAAAACTTACAAACGGGCGCAACTGAGACCGTTTCTTATGATAAATTAGTGATGACAACTGGTTCTTGGCCAATTATTCCACCAATTCCAGGAATTGATGCTGAAAATATTTTATTATGTAAGAACTATTCACAAGCCAACGTGATCATCGAAAAAGCGAAAGATGCCAAACGTGTCGTTGTCGTTGGTGGCGGTTATATTGGTATTGAATTAGTAGAAGCTTTTGTAGAATCAGGTAAACAAGTTACTTTAGTTGACGGGTTAGACCGCATTTTAAATAAATATTTAGATAAGCCATTCACAGATGTTCTAGAAAAAGAATTAGTTGATCGTGGCGTTAATTTAGCTTTAGGTGAAAATGTCCAACAATTCGTAGCAGATGAGCAAGGAAAAGTAGCAAAAGTCATTACACCAAGTCAAGAATTCGAAGCAGATATGGTGATTATGTGTGTTGGTTTCCGTCCAAATACAGAATTATTAAAAGATAAAGTTGACATGTTACCAAATGGTGCAATTGAAGTCAATGAGTATATGCAAACAAGCAATCCTGATATTTTTGCTGCGGGTGATAGTGCAGTTGTTCACTACAACCCAAGTCAAACAAAAAATTATATCCCATTAGCAACGAATGCTGTTCGTCAAGGTATGCTAGTAGGTCGTAATTTAACTGAACAAAAATTGGCTTATCGTGGCACACAGGGAACTTCTGGTTTATATTTATTCGGTTGGAAAATTGGTTCAACAGGTGTGACAAAAGAAAGTGCCAAATTAAACGGACTAGATGTCGAAGCGACTGTTTTCGAAGATAACTATCGTCCAGAGTTTATGCCAACAACTGAAAAAGTTCTGATGGAATTAGTCTATGAAAAAGGAACACAACGCATTGTTGGTGGTCAATTGATGTCTAAATATGATATCACACAATCTGCCAATACTTTATCATTAGCGGTCCAAAATAAAATGACTGTCGAAGATTTAGCGATTTCTGATTTCTTCTTCCAACCACATTTTGATCGCCCTTGGAACTACTTAAACTTATTAGCCCAAGCCGCTTTAGAAAATATGTAATTAATAATAGAAAAAGGATGAAGAACAGAAGTTCTTCATCCTTTTTGTTAGTCACTAAGCGCTCCAGTTGTTTGGTTCATTAATGCCATTAATTGCTCTTTCGTTGTTCGTTTGATAGAAAGAGGGGGAAGATTATCTAAAGAAAAATAAGCACAATTCGAGGTTTCAATGTTTTTTTCAAAGGGATGATTTTCTAAAATCTCACAAGAAAAGATCATTTTATAGTACTGAAATAGTTGAGGAATGTCTTTTCGTTTATCTGTATCATAAACAGCAAGCAATTCTTTTGCTGTAACAACTAAGCCAGTTTCTTCCAATACTTCTTTTTCAATATTTTCTTTAGGGGAGCAGCCAATTTCGGCATAGCCACCAGGTAATGACCATTCTTTGGTCCGTAAATCTTCAACTAATAAAAAACGATTCTCTTTTTTTATCAAACCGCGAACATCTACTTTCGGTGTTGGATAGCCTTCTTCTTTAGTTAAGATTTTTTCTAAGTCGGGCAAGACAGTCGCTTCGTGTCCGGTTGCGCTAATAAGTTGTAACGTAAGTTCCCGTAGTTCTTGGTAACGTTCTTGATCAAAAGCATCTTTCCCGTAAAAAAGACCTGCATCTGCCAATGCTAGCAACCGCTTATAGGTGTTCAGATAATCCATATACGCACGCTCCTCATAGACTTAATACGTTTAGTTTAACAGAAAAAAACAAAGGAAGGGCAGATTTAGCGGGAAAAGGCGTCGTTTTAAGGAAATAATAAAGAATAAATGACTAACTTACATTTTTAAACTACTTATGCTATTATTTAATAAAAAGGATCGGGTATACAATAATTTTGTTATGTAAACAAAGCAAAAAGATTGACGTCATTCGCTAGACAGGTTAATATCATACTATTCGTTTTTACGAATCATTGGGTTTTAAGCGCCTTGAGGTTTTTCCGACATTATGGGACGCTTGGAATCCTTGTTTAATTTTAATTAAACAGTTGATTTAATCTACAAAGGAGTTTTAGTATGTCAGTATTTATTAGAGAGTGTACCGTCGCAGACGTACCAGAATTAGAGGCCATTTGCCAAGAGACTTTTGCAGATACTTATGGAGATGGCGAAAACGAAAAGGATTTACAGGCACATTATGAGAGGAAATTTAGTCCAGCAGTTTTAGAAAGCGAAATCTTACATAAAGATTCGCAATATTTCTTTGCTTTTTATAATAATGAACTTGCAGGTTATGTGAAATTAAATCACGGTGATGCTCAGATTACCTATCAACATCCACAAGCGTTACAAGTTGAGCGCATTTATATTCGTAAATCTTTTAAGCGTTTAGGCTTAGGCAAACATTTGATTACGAAAGCAATTGAATTAGCGGAAGAAGCAGAAAAAGAGACGGTTTGGTTAGGTGTTTGGGAACATAATCATCCAGCGCAAAAATTTTATCAATCATTGGGCTTCGTCAAAACAGATGAACATGATTTTTATATGGGAAATGAACGCCATACCGATTATACAATGACGAAACAGTTAAAAGAGTCAACGTAAAGCAAAAACAAGGAAACGGACGCAATGAAGCCGACGATTCCTTGTTTTTTTATCTTAAAATTGTGAAGGGGATTTTCCATAATATTTTTTGAATAATTTACTGAAATGATAGGCATCTTCGTAACCAACCGTTTTTGCTACTTCTTTGACACTTAAGGAATCATTTTTCAACAATTCTTTCGCATGGTTTAAGCGGATTTGAATTAAATAATTGATTGGCCCAACGCCTGTGGCCGCTTTAAAGGTTTTCGACAAATAAGTCGGGGTCACATATAACATTTCAGCTAACTGTTCCAAAGTAATTTCTTCGTCATGGTGCGTTTCCAGATAATAAATCGTATGATTGACTAAATTTCGTTTTCTTTTTTCCGTTTTCGATAGCCGAGTTTCAATTTTATTTTCTTGATCAACTGCTAAGCTTCTTAAAATATAAACCAATAGTTCAATAACTAAAGCTTTAATTTGTAACGCTGATTCAACTTCTTGATGGTTTAATTCATGAACAATTTGCCAAGCTTTTTCTAAAAAAGCACCATGTAAATGACTTAAATCTAATAAAGCTGATTTATTTGGAAATACGTTTCGCTCTAAGCCTTCTAAATAGAGATTTGAAATGCCAATGTGTAGTTGATGTGAGTAAGTTCCTGCTTTTTGTTGCTCACCATGTTCCGTTCGCGGATTAAAAAGAAACACCGTACCAGCAGTGGCATGGTACTGTTGCCCTTGAACAATATATTCAGATTCACCTTCTAAAAGAATAGATATTTCCAGAAATTCATGATGATGACAATTATAAGGGTGGGTCTCTTCGTTCCAAGGATCGAAGGCATATAAAATTTCAGGATTAAACGTTCGACTATTTGTGTAGTTCATAAAAAATCACTCCTGCTTGTATCCGCTTTCTATACTATATTGTACATCAAAATATACAAGAATGCCCATTTCTTTTCCTATAAAAAAACAGTAATCTTATACACGTCCATAAAAACAAGAGAGAGTAGGGGAGAAAATGAATAGTTTTGAATGGATTTGGCAATATGCTAAAAAAAATAAGAATAAGTTACTGCTAGCTGTTATTTTTGTCGTTATTAACGCTATTTTAATTGTTATTATTCCATTGTTATCTGGCAGAATTGTAGACCAAGTAATCAATCAGGGGAAAACTGAAGAGCTTGTCCCAATTCTTGGGATTATGATTGGGGTGACCGTTATTCGGACAGTTGTTCGTTATAGTTATCAAGTCTTGTTTGAATCGGTTGGACAATCTGCGTTATTTGACTTAAGAAAAGATATGTATGTCAAACTTCAAGAATTAGATTTTGATTTCTTTAATCATACACGTGTTGGCGACATTATGGCGCGAATGACAGGGGATACAGACGCTATCCGCCATTTCGTTTCTTGGGTCACTTATAACCTCTTAGAATGTATTTTATGGTTCATCGCAGCCGTGATTGTGATGGGGACGATCAATTGGCAATTGATGCTAGCATTAATTTTAATTACACCTTTGATTTTTCTGTTAACACAAAAAATGTCGAAGGAATCGCATCCGGTATTTTTTGAGATCCGGGAAAGTTTTTCTCGGCTAAATTCGATGGTCGAAGAAAATATTGGTGGAAATCGGGTGGTTAAAGCTTTTTCTCAAGAACCTTATGAAATTGAAAAGTTTAACAAGCACAATGAAGACTATAAAAAATGGAATATGGCTTCTGCAGATGTCTCAAAAAAATATTTACCGTGGTTAGACGGTTTTGCAGGTAGTTTAAATGTTATTGCCTTAGTTCTTGGTGGCCTCTTTGTGATTCAAGGTCGAATGACAATTGGTGATTTAGTGGCCTTTAACGGCTTTCTCTGGATGTTGAACATGCCAATGCGAATGAGTGGCTGGTTGATCAATGATGTGCAACGCTTTACGGCATCGTCCATTAAAATTCGTCAGTTATTAGCAACGAAACCGAAGATTCCCATTGCTCGGGAAAAAGAAGCAGAACCGATCCAAGGCTATGTGACGTTTGATCACGTGTCCTTTCATTTTTCAGATGATCCAGAAACCCCCATTTTATCGGATGTTTCATTTTCAGCAAAACCTGGTGAAACAATTGGTATTTTAGGGGAAACTGGTTCAGGCAAAACCACTTTAGTTAACTTAATCGCTCGGTTCTACGATCCAACAAAAGGCACTGTTTATATTGATGGAAAAGATGCTAAAAGCTATTCTGTTCGTAAATTGCGAGAAAATATCTCCATGGTTATGCAAGATGTCTTTCTTTTTTCCAATACAATAGAAGATAACATTGCTTTTGGTAACACATTGGCTAACTTGGAACAAGTGCAAATGATGGCTGAAATTGCTGATGCCCATAGCTTTATTTCCAGAATGCCCGAAGGTTATGCAACAATTGTTGGTGAACGCGGCGTTGGCCTATCTGGTGGTCAAAAACAGCGGATTTCACTGGCCCGTGCTTTAACCAAAGATCCAGCTATTTTAATTTTAGATGACACAACTTCCGCTGTTGATATGGAAACAGAATCAAAAATTCAAAAAGAACTAGGTCGTTTGACGGAAAAGAAAACGACATTTATTATCGCCCACCGAATTTCTTCTGTGAGAGAGGCCAATTTAATTTTGATGATGGAAAAAGGCCGTGTGGTGGAAAGCGGTACGCATAGCGAATTAGTCGAACAAAAAGGCAAATATTTTGACGTATATCAAAAACAATTAGGTCTGACAAAGGAAGGTGAGTCGCGTGGCTAGAAATACGTTTGATGTGGATGAGACTTTAGAAAAAGAATTTAATTGGTCTCATTATAAACGATTAGGCGCCTATATTAAGCCTTACAAAAAAGCTGTTTTTAAAACATTATTTGTCATCATATTAGCTAATCTGGCAAGTATGTTAGGCCCTTACTTTACTAAAATTGCGATTGACCAAGTAATTCCACAAAAGAATCTCTCGTTACTCTTGATACTAGGGGCTATTTTCCTATTTTCCTTGGTGATTATTGGTTGGTGTATGCGTTATCGAATATATGCCATCACAGAAATTGGACAAGATATTTTAAAAGATATGCGTTTTTCAATTTTTGAGCATCTACAAAAATTACCATTTTCTTATTTTGACAGTCGGCCGCATGGAAAAATTTTAATACGGGTGGTCAATTACATCAATACGTTAAGTGATTTACTAAGTAACGGATTGATCAATTTAATTTCTGATTTATTTAATGTGATTATCACCTTAATTTTCATGTTATTTATTGATGTGAAATTAACCTTATACAGTTTACTGCTATTGCCTGTGTTGTTCGTGATGGTTCTGTTTATTCAAGGGAAACAACGGAAAGCTTACCAAGAGCTTAGCAATAAACAATCAAACTTAAATGCCTATATTCATGAAAGTATTTCAGGAATTAAAATTACACAATCTTTTGCACGAGAAGATGAAAATTTCCAGATTTTTAACGAGGTAAGCGAAGAATATCGTCAATCCTTTATGAAAGCTGTACGTGTCCAGTATTTATTATGGCCAGCAGTGCAAAATATATCCGTTATTACGACTTGTTTTATCTATTTCGTAGGAATCCGTCAATTAGGTGTGTCCGTTACCACTGGGACGCTAATTGCTTTTATCGGTTATATCAATAACTTTTGGAATCCGGTCATCAATATTGGTAACTTCTACAATTCTCTGATTACTGCAACTGCCTATTTGGAAAGGATTTTTGAAACGATGGATGTTGTTCCAGAAATTCAAGATGCGCCGCACGCTATTGCGTTGCCGCCAATTAAAGGAACCGTTGACTTTCAGCATGTTTATTTCCGTTATGAAGAAGGAAAAAATATTTTGACCGATGTTAGTTTTCATATTGAGCCAGGACAAACAATCGCCTTGGTTGGGCCAACAGGTGCGGGTAAAACAACAATCATCAATTTATTAAGTCGTTTTTATGATGTGAATGAAGGGGCCGTTAAAATTGATGGTTATGATGTTCGCGATGTGACACTCCGTTCGTTAAGAAAACAAATGGGGGTAATGCTTCAAGATACGTTTATTTTTTCAGGAACGATTATTGAAAACATTCGGTACGGAAATTTAGCAGCCACAGAGGAAGAAGTCATCCAAGCCGCAAAAATTGTTCGTGCGCACGATTTTATCAAGGATTTAAAAGATGGCTATGAAACAGTTGTGGAAGAGCGGGGTAGTACACTCTCGGCAGGACAACGCCAATTAATTTCATTTGCTCGTGCTTTACTGGCAGATCCCAAAATTTTAATTTTAGACGAAGCAACCTCCAGTATTGATACAAAAACAGAAGAATTGTTACAAGAAGGACTACAACAACTTCTAAAAGGACGGACATCGTTTATTATTGCTCATCGGCTTTCTACCATCAAAAATAGCGATAAAATTTTCTATATTGATGGTGGTCGTATTGTGGAAGAAGGATCTCATGATCAACTAATGGCAAAACATGCGTTATATCATCATTTATATCAATCGCAATACGACTTATTAAAGAGCTAGATGATAAAACAGAGAAAATTCTTAGTTGAATCTTTCTCTGTTTTTCTGTATCGTAACCTTAACAAAGGAAAAAATGATGAGGTGCCAAATGAAGCGGAATTTTGAAGTGGAATTAACAACATTATGTATGATTAGAAATCAGAAAAATGAAATCCTTGTGCAAGAACGACAAAAAAAGGATTGGCCTGGTTGGACGTTCCCTGGCGGGCATGTTGAAAAAAACGAGGGTATGGATACAGCCATGGTTCGCGAACTCCTTGAAGAAACAGGCTTAGTGCTGAAACCACAATTAGTAGGTGTTGCAGAATGGCTGAATGATTGTTCGGGTGCGCGGGAATTAGCCACATTATTCATTGCAGAAACAGCGGATGAACTACCAGAAGAAACGGAACAACCCTTGTTTTGGGTCACTGAAAAAGAATTGCGAGAAGGTCCTTTAGCTGGCAGTTTAGCAGAACTTTTCCCAGTATTTTTTGGCGAAAAGCAATTTTATTTTAAAAATAATACAGCTTAATGATTCAAACCTAAAAGATTAAATCAATCCCACTTATTAAAAGAGAGAAAATCTAAAATTAAACATTGCTATTTATAAGCAATGTTTGCTATTCTTAATAAAAGGGAATTAATTTTTTATATAATGAGGGGGAAAAAGTGTGTTAAAAAGAAAAGTGGGGATTATCGCAGGCGTTTTCTGTTCAGCTTTGTTACTGACAGGCTGTGGCAAAAGTGCGAAAGATGAGTTCATTCAAGGGATTGGCAATCAAAACGCACAAGAATCTGGGGTTTGGGATTTCTCTATGTCAATTAGTGACATGAAATTTTCACAAGAAGATGGTGCACAAACGAATCCTATGATTGGGATGCTCATCACGCAAATCAAAGACGCATCGCTTTCTGGGAAGATTCAAGTAGATGCCAAAAAAGAAAAAGCATTCAGCTTAGAGATGAAATTAAAAGCGATGGGCATGGATGTACCGATTTCATTGATTGGATCATTAGATAACGAGGGCAAAGAGCCAAAACTCTATTTAGCAACAGATATGATGGAATATATTGTCGCTGTCGCAGACTCAATGACTGACGGTGCTATCGATAGTTCTCAGTTAGATACAGAAAAACTAAAAGGAAAATACATTGATCTTTTAGCCATGAACGAGGAAAGTACGAAAGAATGGCAAGATACAATCAAAGAGTATCAAGAATCGGAAAAAGAACGAAAACAGTCTGCTAAGGAATACAAAGAGTTTTTAGAAGGATTAGACAAGGATACGTTCGAGAAAAAAGGGGACACCATTACCCATACGTTTACAAAAAAAGAATTACAAAAGTTAATCAAAATTACGACAGAAGCATCTGAGAAAGGTAAAGAACAAGATCCTTTCGAAAAAATCAAAGATGTTTCTGCTAAAGTTTCTGTTAATACAAAAGAAAATAAAACAAATATGTTGATTAATGTGAAACCGCAGCAAGACAAGAACGTTGATATGGGACTTGAATCATTATCTAGTAAAACTAGCATTACACAAAAAGCCAAAAAAGCGACGATTTCAATGCCTAAGAAAGAAAATATTTTATCAGAACAAGAAGTTGAAAAAATATTTTCCGATAGCACCTCTATGACAGGTCTATCGACTGAAGACACGACTGTTGCAATCAATCAATAACGCTGAATGACCAATAAAAACGGCCGCTCAAAAAAAATAACGAAAGACCTAGCATGATTGGGATGCTAGGTCTTTTTTGAATAAAAAAACAGCATTTTAGTTTTCTTTGAATTATTGGTTGTTATTTTAGATGGTGTAAACAGTTTAAAATTAATACATTTGTTTTTGATTTAAATTCTACTGCTATTTTTAATCATTCTATTAAATAACAAATGTTTTCGAGTGTTTTTAAGCATTATTTTTGTTATGCAGAGTGGTTTTTTTATACAATGAGTATAATTTTAGATGAAGGAGTGTTTTAGGTGAGAAATCAACATTTAACTACGTCACAAGGAAGTCTAGTTGGCGATAATCAAAATTCGCTAACTGCAGGAGAATTTGGTCCTGTCCTAATCCAAGACGTTCATTTATTAGAAAAATTAGCTCATTTTAATCGTGAGCGCGTGCCAGAACGGGTTGTTCATGCCAAAGGTGCTGGTGCTCATGGGATTTTCAAGGTGAGCCAATCAATGGCACAATATACTAAAGCCGATTTTTTATCTGAAGTTGGCAAAGAAACACCTTTATTCGCTCGTTTTTCAACTGTAGCTGGAGAATTAGGTTCATCAGATACATTGCGTGATCCTCGCGGTTTTGCGCTTAAATTCTATACAGACGAAGGAAATTACGACTTAGTTGGCAATAATACGCCCATTTTTTTCATTCGTGATGCAATTAAGTTTCCAGATTTTATTCATAGCCAAAAAAGAAATCCGCGGACGCATTTGAAAAGTCCAGAAGCAGTTTGGGATTTTTGGTCTCATTCACCGGAAAGCCTTCATCAAGTAACAATTTTAATGAGTGATCGTGGCATTCCGTTGTCGTTCCGTCATATGCATGGTTTTGGTAGCCATACATTCAAATGGGTCAATGCTGCTGGAGAAGTATTTTTTGTTAAATATCACTTCAAGACGAATCAAGGAATCAAAAATCTAGAGAGTCAATTAGCAGAAGAAATTGCTGGGAAAAACCCAGATTTCCATATTGAAGATTTGCATAATGCAATTGAAAATCAAGAATTTCCTTCTTGGACATTATCTGTACAAATTATCCCGTATGCAGATGCGTTAACAATGAAAGAAACTCTTTTTGATGTAACAAAAACGGTTTCTCAAAAAGAGTATCCGCTGATTGAAGTTGGCACGATGACTTTAAATAGAAATCCAGAGAATTATTTTGCAGAGGTTGAACAAGTAACCTTTTCACCAGGGAATTTCGTTCCTGGTATTGAAGCTTCTCCAGATAAATTATTGCAAGGACGTTTGTTCGCTTATGGGGACGCACATCGTCATCGTGTGGGCGCTAATAGTCACCAATTGCCAATCAACCAAGCAAAAGCGCCTGTAAATAACTACCAAAAAGACGGCAATATGCGTTTTGACAATGGCAATAGCGAAATTAATTACGAACCAAATAGTTATACCGAAACACCAAAAGAAGATCCTACGGCGAAAATTAGTTCCTTTGAAGTTGAGGGAAATGTTGGTAATTATAGCTATAATCAAGATCACTTTACACAAGCAAACGCTTTGTATAATTTGCTGCCAAACGAAGAAAAAGAAAACTTAATTAACAATATAGCGGCATCTTTAGGTCAAGTGAAAAATCAAGAAATCATCGCGCGTCAAATTGATTTGTTCACTAGAGTAAATCCGGAATATGGAGCACGTGTCGCACAAGCAATTAATCAACAAGCATAATTTATATAACGTACGTGACAAAACCAGTCTAGATAAACTAAGCTTTTTAATGCTTTTTACTTTACTTTGTATAATGTATATTATGTAAACTAGAATAAAATAAAAAACTTTAGCCGATAAATTGCACTTCTCTTTCGACTAATTAATTTGCCCAACTAACCTTACAAGTTGTTTGCTAAGCTAGTTGGGTTTACTATTTATTTAAACCTTGGATTGTTCATTTCTTGATGAATTTCTTTGCTCGCTTCATATAGAAACAATGTTTGTTTTTTACTTGATGCATAATCGACAATGGGTTTTGGATAATTTTCTCCTAAATGTACATGATATTGCGTTTGTAAGGCTTCGTTCATTAGATTTGGTTGATGAATATACTTTTGTGGCACTTGCTTAAGTTCTGGAACATATTTTTTGATGAACTGGCCGTCATTATCAAATTTTTTTGACTGGATAATTGGATTAAAAATCCGAAAATACGGGACAGCGTCCGTTCCTGTCGAAGCAGCCCATTGCCAGCCACCGATATTATTGGCGGCATCATAATCAATCAACATTTTTTGAAAGTATTTTTCACCCCAACGCCAATCGATGTGTAAATTTTTAACTAAAAAAGAGGCAGTAATCATTCTTAAGCGGTTGTGCATCCAACCAGTTTGATTCAGTTGTCGCATTGCGGCATCAATTATAGGGTACCCCGTCTCCCCTTTTTGCCACTTGGCAAACATTTCTGGGTCATTTGCCCATTGAATATAACGAAATTTTTCTTGAATAGCTTCCTCTTTTTGTTGTGGAAACGTACTATAGATCATATTGTAAAAGTCGCGCCAAGCTAATTCTTTTTTGAAGGTTTCTTTACTTAAGCTAGAAGGCGCAGATGCAAGCTCTTGCCAAATAGTGCGAATCGAAAGTTCTCCCGTTCTTAAAAAAGTAGACAGATGACTCGTTTGATCCTGATAAGGGAAATCACGCTTATTTTCATAGGATTGAAGTTTTTGATCAATAAAAGTATTTAAGCACCTTCTGGCTGTTTTTTCGCCGACACTATAGTGTGTTAAAGGAATCCTCGCAATCTGTTCCCCATATGCTGCTTCCTCTTCTGGAAAAAGACACGCACTAAAAATTTTTTCAGCTGTATAGGAAACAGGAATCGGGGTTTCTTTAGGCGCCTCTTTCCATTTATTGTAATAGGGCGTAAACACTTGGTACTTACTGCCATCGTTCTTCTTAATTTCTTCAGAGCCATGCAAATAGGCATCTTGAAAAGAGAAAGACTGAATATTATTTTCTTCAAAAAAGCGCATAGCTTGCTGGTCCCGCTTTGCCCCAAAGCCACAAGTATCTTCATTAAAATAAATGGCCTGCCAATCGGGTAATTTGCGTTTCAAACGTGAAAATAAATCTAATGGTTCGCCGACCATGATTTGTAAATGTGCCTCTTGATCGATTCGTTCTTTAAGCGAGGCTAAACTTGCAAAAAAAGCGTTATGATTAGCACTTTCTTGAATAAATTGTTGAGGATTCATTTGGAATAATAAAATCAATTCATCAGCTGCAGAATTTTGTAACGCGTGTGCTAATGCTTTATTATCCTGTAATCGTAAATCACGTCTAAACCACATCACTCTTTTCATTTTTAAATCCTCCTAAATACTTCGTCTTGCTTATCGTAACCGTGACTGCTGATTTTTAAAAGCAACTTGCCTAGACTTTTCAAAAAGCCGATAAAAACTGGGTTTTCAGCTTTTATCGGCTTTTTGATTAAATTAATAGGAAATATTAAAAGCTTTCATATCTTTCTCAATATATTGTAGGACTTCTGTATTACCAAAAAATTGTGTAAAATAATAGGCTTGACGATAGTCATCGGCTGTGTCTTCCCCGAGCATTTGTTTATTAAAGGCTTTTTCATATAAAAGATAATCTAGCAAATAAATGGAGTGTTTGTCACGACAAATCTGAATCCCTTTTTCGCTTAAAATGACACTTTTTTGGTAGTCTTTCATTTCCGAGTAGAATTTAGCAGAATTATAATAAATTCTACAACGCTCCAAGGAACATTCTAATTTAAATTGTTCCAATTCTTGTAATGATTTTTCGTAATACACTTGCGCTTTTCTCATATCTTTTTCCAGTTCGTATAGCGTACCTAGCGCATTCAGGCTTAAAATGTTGTAAATATTGACTTTACGGTCAATTTCCGCGCCCCGGTATAGGTAAAACAAGGCCTCTGCTTTATCTTTTTTTCCTAATAAACAAGTAATTCCCTTATAATATAACAATTTAGTCGTTAGTTCATTATTAGATAAGATAAGACCTTCAGGCACTTCTTGTAATAAATTGTAGGCCTCTAAGTGAAATAACCGTAAAGATAAATCCTCGACTTTGTTTAGTAGATTTTCAATTTTCTTTTCTTCAGAAATCATCATGCATTCTTCTACTTCTAAATCTAATCGGAGGCAAATAGATGAGAAAATATCTAAACTGTCACATAGATTACGGTTTTCAATATTACTAATTGTTGCTTGCGTACAGATGCCGTTAGCCAGCTCTGATTGTGTGATTTTTTTAAGTTTTCTCGCTTGTTTTATTTTGTCTCCTGCTACCTTCACGAACAGACCTCCACTTGTATTATTATGTAAATTCATTAAAAAATGTTATACTTTGATTATCAATTAAAGGAGGTACATGCTATGTTTGATTTACTTGCATTATTGACTGGAACATCAACTTATGGCAACGTTCCCCATGTTTAATTAGTCAATGCGTGTCAAGTATGGTCTTCCATACTTGGCATGTTTCCTTTAAAACTGACTCAATCATACTACAAACGGATAGACAAATACAACCGAAAATCATTGGTTTTTTATTAAGAAAAAGAACAGCAAGAAGTGATAACTACTTCTTGCTGTTCTTTTGTTTAGTTAGGTGTATTTAGATTTAAAATAATTTGTTCCGGCGTAATTTCATTATGATCTGACATCATTGGTTCTACGCTTAAATAACTTGAAGTGTTTGTAATGATAACCATGACAGTTGAGTCAAGCCCAGCTTCTTTAATGGCTTTTCGATCGAACGTTCCTAAAAGATCTCCTTTTTTAACACGGTGACCTTGGGTTACTTGTGTCTGAAAGACTTCCTGCCCCAACGTGACGGTATCAATTCCTATATGAATTAATACTTCAGCTCCTGCGTCCGTTTGGATACCATAAGCGTGCCCAGTTTCTGCAACCAAGTTTAATAAACCATCTGCAGGTGCGTAAACCTTGTTCGCTGTTGGCATGATTGCTAAACCTTTGCCCATCATCTCGCTTGAAAATACTGGGTCATTAACAGCAGTAAGATTCATGGCGTAACCATTTACCGGAGAAAAAAGTTGTTCATCTAAGGTGTTATGTTGCATTTCAAAGACTTCGCGTTCTTCCTCTTCGATTACTTTATCTGAAATTAAAACCTCTTGTGGAATTGCAAATAGACTGGTTAATGCATAACATACACCGACAGATAAAAGTGCGACTAATAAATAGATCACTAATTGATGTGCACTATAGATATACATTAAGAAAGAAGGAATAACGGCTAATCCATAAGAATTTGATTGAATATGAAAAATAGCTAAAATTGCTCCGCCTAAACCTGATGTAAACAAGACACATAGCAGCGGTTTTAAGTTCCAACGAATAAGTAATCCAAATAACACAGGCTCACTAACTCCAAATAATTGAGACAACATAGAACCAATGGCTGTCGACTTCACTTTGCTATCTTGCGCTTTTTTCGCAAAGGCTAAACAACTGCCAACGTTGGCAAACCCATACATGGCACATATTGTAATCAATGCATTAAATCCTGTATTTGCTAATAATGATGTTTCTACCATAGTTAGTGTATGATGAATACCAATCAAAACCATTAAAGGATATGAGGCACCAATCACGAAACCACCTAGTCCTAAGGGCAACCCAATCAACCATTGGACAACATCTACCATGCCTAACTCAACGGTATGCAAAATTGGGCCAATTCCGAGAATCATGATTAAAAAAGTAATTAACATAGTCATAAAAGGTGTAAAAATTTGATCAAGAATATTCGGCATCTTTTTTCGGAAAAAAAGTTCAATCTTTGCGCCAATTATACCAGCAGCAATTGCACTTAAAACGGAACCTTGTGCACCGACAACTGGGATAAAACCAAAAGCCATAATAGCTTTCACGCCAGAATCTGGTGTTGCAACTGCATAAGCGTTTGGTAAAATGGGTGATACCATCATTAAACCAATAACAATCCCGATTACAGGCGTCGCATTAAATGCTTTAAAGGTAGACCAAACAATCAAAGCTGGCAAAAAGGCAAAGACGGTATCTGTAATGACAGAGACAATTTGTTGAAAGCTTTCAGGAATATTGGCTACACTTGCTCCGAATAATTGTAAAAAAGTGTCGTTAAAAATAACACCTTTTAACCCTAGGAACAATCCTGTTGCTGCAATTACTGGAACAATTGGAATGAATATTTCACTTAAAATGCGCATTGTTTTGCGCATGCCTGTTTCATTATTTTTTAAAATTGCTGTTTGCTCTGCTTTTGACACAACATTGATTCCAAGTTTTTCTATTTCATCATACACTTTAGTCACAATACCAGTTCCTAAAATCACTTGGTATTGACCACCATTATAAAAAACCCCCTTGACTAAATCGATTTTTTCTAGTTGTTTACCATCTACTTGTTCATGGTCCTTCAAAATAAAACGTAACCGCGTTTGACAATGGGTGACCGATATAATGTTATCCATACCGATTAATTGAATAATGTCTTTGGCTGCCTGCTGATAATTTTCTGCCATGTTATACTCCTCCTAGCTACTCATTTATAGTAATCAATAGTCCTTGATAGCTTTTTAATAATGTTCCCTGCTGAACTAACTGCTCTCGTTCTTCAGACTGTGTATCAAAAATAACTGTGCCATTAACTAAATAATGAGGGATTGGAACCGCCTCACCAAAATTAAAAAAGGCGTAAATTGTTTTTTCATTTAATTTGCGTTTATAAGCAATAACATTATCTGGAAGATTTGATAGTCCCTCAAATGTTCCATAAAGTAAGATGTCTGTATAGGGACTCTTTTGACGAAATGCAATCATCCGCTTATAGAAATGAAAAATACTTTGACTATTTTTTATTTCTGCTTCGGCATTGATTTCTTTATAATTATCCACCATTCCTAACCAAGGCTTGACGCTTGAAAAACCGCCATACATAGAATCATTCCATGGAAAAGGCGTGCGGGCATTGTCTCGACTACGCAAATTGACAAGTGACAAGGCTTCTTTGGGTGTAAATCCTTCTTTTATTGCTCGATAGTATTGATCAATGCTAGAAATATCATCGAATTCATCAATCGAACCCCTTTCAAAATTGGTCATTCCTAATTCTTGTCCTTGGTAAATAAAAGGCGTACCCCTTAAAAAGAAATACATGGCGCCGAATGTTTTAACCGCATTTGGCTGTTGAGCCTGTTCTTTTAAATATTTCGTTGTCGCTCGAGGTTGATCATGATTTTCAATAAAATTTGCACTCCAACCAGCCTTTTGCATGGCTTCTTGCTGTTTGAAAATTAATGTGCGTAAATCATTCCAAGACCAATCGATTCTATAAAACCATTCACTTCCTGATTTCACATCCAAATCAGCCCATTTGAAGTCAAAAATCATGTCGAAATACCCTGTTTCTCCAATAAATTCTGATAAATTTGGATAATTGACGCCGGCCGCTTCGGCAACTGTGACAATATCAAAGCCAGCAAAAGCTTTTTCTTTTAATTCGTTCAGAAAGTCACTCATTCCTGGCATGTTTCTACTAGCTTTTGTTACTTTGGCTAATTGATCTGCCCCATCAGCAGGTAAGTTTGTCCAAGTCAAATCTTTCTTAATAAAATTAATCGCATCTACACGAAAACCAGCAATTCCTTTGTTTAACCAAAAACGAATCATTTGATAGATTTCTTTGCGTAGTTCAGGATTTTCCCAATTTAAATCCGGCTGTTTTTTATGAAAGGCATGAAAGTAGTAGGCATCTTCCCCAGGTAATTTTTCCCAAACACTACCACCGAAGTTAGACCGCCAATTTGTAGGTGCTTCTCGTCCTTCTTTTATAATATAAAAGTCTCGAAAACGACTTTGAGGATTTTTTAAAACATCTTGAAACCAAGCATGTTCATCAGATGTATGGTTTACCACCAAATCTAAAATAACTTTTATGTTTCGTTTTTTTGCTTCTTCAATGAGTTCATCGAAGTCTGCCATTGTACCAAAATCGCTAGAAATACCATAATAGTCTGAAATATCATATCCATTGTCAGCCATTGGCGACGGGTACATTGGACTCAGCCAAATCAGCGTAATTCCTAAATTTTCTAAGTAATCCAGTTTTTGAATAATGCCTTGTAAATCACCAATTCCGTCATTATTACTATCCGAAAAGCTACGTGGATAAATTTGATAGGCCACTTCTTTTTGCCACCAATTTCTGTTCATTCTGGTTCTCCTCACTCTTAAACTAGTCCTGTTAATTTTTTCTGTAACCGTTTTTACATTTTGTATGATACTCGTTTTTGCGTAATATGTCAAACGTTTATCATAAATAAATGTAAATTATAATATTCTTTTTATTTAAATAGATTTATATATGTTATACGTTTGACTTTTTTCTGATTTGTTTATACTATTAGACTAACTACTATTTTCTAATAAAGGAGACATTACTTATGTCAAGCATCATGAACCAATGGACTGATGAATTACGTTATGCACCTTATTCTTCTTGGACATCTGCTCACCTCGAAAATTTAACTTCTATTATCGCGCAATCTAGTTGGCGTTTTAAGTATCATATTCAACCACAGACAGGACTACTAAATGATCCCAACGGTTTTTCATATTTCAATAACCAGTGGCATTTATTTTATCAAGCGTTTCCTTTCGGGAGTGTTCACGGACTAAAAAGTTGGGCCCACTTAACTTCCTCCGACTTAATTCACTGGGAGTATGAAGGAATCGCCCTTTATCCCGACTCTGAATATGATTCTCATGGCGTCTATTCAGGTTCAGCTTTACCAATAGATAACCAACTATGTTTATTTTATACAGGGAATGTTCGTGATCAAACTTGGCAACGATTTGCATATCAAAATATTGCATGGCTGAATTCTTTAGGTGCGATCACAAAGGAATCAACACCATTCCTACCAATTGACTCCAATTATTCTTCCCATTTTCGTGATCCGATGGTATTTCCTTATCAAGAAGGACTTGTTTTATTAATTGGTGCTAGTGATTTAAATGGACAAGGAAAAATTGTGGTCTATTTTTCTAAAGATCGAAACGTACACAATTTTCATCAACTTGGCGAATTGACGTTCACCGACCAAGAATTAGGCTACATGGTTGAATGCCCCAATTTGGTATTTATTGATGGCCAGCCTGTCTTATTATTTTGCCCACAAGGTCTATCTCCATCTGTAAAAAGTTATCAGAATATCTATCCGAATATGTACACATTGGCCAAAACGTTTGATTTGGAGAATCTTTCCTTAGTTCAGGCTGAGCCTTTTGAAAATTTAGATGAAGGGTTTGATGTCTACGCCACTCAAGCCTTTAATACGCCAGATGGTCGTGCACTTGCGGTCAGTTGGATTGGATTGCCAGAAATCACTTACCCAAGTGATGTGGAGGGTTGGGCAAATGGCTTAAGTCTGGTTAAAGAACTCACAATTCACAACGGGAAACTATTTCAATATCCAGTTTCTGAAACAGAAATGCTTCGTCAATCCGCCACTACTTTATCAAATGGCTGCCATTTTTTATCTACTGCTTCTTTTGAATTAGAAGTGGATATTCCCAAAAATGAGATTGCTTTTATTCGGCTTTTAGCGAACGAAACGGGTTCAAAAGGACTTTTAATTACAATTGATACGATTCATGGTAAAATAACCCTTGATCGAACATTTGCTGGCCAACCTTTTGCTGAAAAGTATGGCACAATTCGTGAAACTAAAATTAGGAAAAATAAGTCAGTTCAGTTAACTATTTTTGTTGATTGCTCTGTTGCAGAAATCTATGTAAATAAAGGTGAAAAAACGATGACTGGTCGCTTCTTTCCAGATAAAGCGCAACAGTATCTTCATCTATCCAAGACGGCAAAAGCTTGTTTTTATGAGCTGGAAAATACGAATAATTAGGAATGATGGTGAATTTTGATGGTGGTTAAATTAACGGATGTAGCAAAGCTTGCTGGGGTGAGCCCGACAACGGTGAGCCGCGTGATTAATAATTATGGTTATCTTAGTCAAAAAACAATTGATAAAGTTCATCAAGCGATGGAAGAATTAAATTATCAACCTAATGGATTAGCCAGAAGCCTCCAAGGAAAAAGTACGCAGCTGATTGGTTTAGTCTTCCCTTCTGTTAGTCATACATTTTTTGGTGAATTAATTGAAACACTGGAAAGAAAGCTTTTTGTTCAAGGATATAAAGTGATTTTATGTGATAGTGAAAAAGATCCAGAAAAAGAGCGCGCCTATTTACGAATGCTCGCTGCAAATAAAGTGGACGGTGTAATCACTGGTAGCCATAACTTAGCTATTAACGAATATGAAAATGTTTCACTACCTATTGTTTCCTTTGACCGTTTCTTGGCACCTGGCATTCCAATTGTCTCTTCGCAAAACTTTCAAGGTGGCCAAAAAGCCACTGAAGCCTTATTTGCAAGTGGTGCACAAAAGATTGCAATTATTACTGGTGCTAATAACACAGGCGCACCTAGCGATTATCGATTGGCTGGTTATAAACAAACAATGGAAAAATATGGCGCAGAAAAAACGATTCTACAAATTGATAATGGGACCTCAACAACATTAAAAAATCTAGAAATCGAACGTTTGCTTCAAAATAAAACTGTAGACGGCATCTTTTGTACAGATGATTTGACAGCAATTACAGTTATGAATATTGCTCAAAAATTGAAGATATCCATTCCTGAAGAATTAAAAGTAATTGGTTATGATGGGACAAAATTAATCAAAAGAATTGCCCCACAACTATCAACCATTGTGCAGCCGATCGACGAGATGTGTGACGTTATGATTGACTTACTGCTTCGTAGAATGAAGGATCCTGATGTTGCACTCGAGGAAAATTATCCTATTCCGATTCAGCTATCATTGTCTGAATCCTGTTAAAAAAGACACCTGAAAAGGTGTCTTTTTTTATTCTTAATTCCTCATTTGCCCATTTTCCCTTAATTCCAAAGCACAGAGATTAAATAATACAACAACATGATCCCTACAAATACACCGAGCATTAGTAAAACATACCACCAATTTTTGGCGCTATAGGTTTCATTTTTATCTTTTTCGGTTCGTTTCCCGGCAGCCCATTTCCATAAATCGTAATTATTCATCTCTCTCACCACCTTTAATGGGTTTATTAACTTAAGCCTAACACGGAATGACAGAACTTGAAAACAAAAGGATCACCCGCTTATGCAATGGATGATCCTTTTTGGGCACTATTCTTCTGGTAACCCATTATTTTTAATCACTGATTGGTACCAATAAAAACTATCTTTTTTAATGCGTCGTAAATCTTTTAACTCATGGTCTTCACGATTGACGTAAATAAAACCGTAGCGTTTTTTGAATCCTTGATGAGAACTTAAAATATCCATGACCGACCAAGGGCAATAGCCAAACAACTCAACACCGTCAGAAATAGCCGCATGACAAGCAGCAATATGATCATGCAAATACGCAATTCGATAATCATCATGAATTTTTCCGTCCTCTGTTAGGTGATCTGGTGTGCCTAAGCCGTTTTCTGTAATGATTAACGGCAAACGGTATTGACGATAATAATCATTTAAAACTAAACGTAGACCAGTTGGATCAATTTGGGCACCATACTTAGAGGTTTTTAAATGTTGATTTTTTTCGATTTTAAAATAACCGTATAGATCAAAATCAATGTCCTTTTCTTTCGAACCCAATGGGTGTTGCTCATCTGTCGGTAAATAGCTAGCAACTAACGTCCGATAATAATTAAGGGCGATAAAATCTGGTTTAGCGGCTTTCAGAATTGCTTGATCTTCTGGCTGTGTTTCGGGATAAATGCCGCATTTGGTCAAATACTCTTGATAGTAACCAGGGTATTCGCCAAAACAATACATTTCTAGAGCGTAATTCGTTTTAAAGTTATCATTCATACGAGCTGCCCAAACATCCTCAGGTTTATTGGAACTAGGATAAGTCATCGTTGAGGAAACAGAGGGACCGACTTTTCCCCCAGCGACCAATTGGTGACAATCATTCGTCGCTAACGCATGGGCAACAAACATATGGTAATCCATTTGTGCACGAATTTTTTCAGCATTTTCTGGTGCAACATCGTACATATTCATTCGTTCATCAACACGAATCATTAAGTTTTGTTCGTTCGTAACTTGCCAATTTTTGACTCGATCACCAAACGCTTGATAACAAACTTGCGCATAGCGTTGAAATGCGGAAACGCAGCGACGATCAACCCAACCATTGTATTTTTCCACCAATGCAAAAGGTAAATCAAAATGATAAAGTGTGACAAACGGCAAAATATCGTTTTCTAAAAGTGTATCAATGACGGCATTATAGAAATCGATGCCGGCTTGATTGATTTCGCCATCACCTGTTGGAATGATTCGTGCCCATGAAAGAGAAAAACGATAGGTTTTTAAGCCTAATTCTTTCATTAACGCAATGTCCTCTTTGAAACGATGGTAAAAATCGCTGGCGACTTTCGTATCTGCTTGTACAGCTGACTTTTTAAAAGAATTGTAATCAGCTACTGTTAGGCCTTTGCTGTCCTCATTCCAAGCGCCCTCAATTTGAAAAGCGGAGGAAGAAGCGCCCCATAAAAAATCGTTCTTAAATTGTTTAACCATTAGTTTTGCTCCTTTACTTGCATGAAAAATAAATTTGTTTGTGGTGTAATCTCTGTTTGTTTGGTTGTCTCAATTATAGCCATTTCCACAGTATTTGTTACGATGACTAAGACGGTTGGATCATAACCAGCAGCTTGGATGATTTGTTTATCAAAAGAGAGCAGTTTTTGTCCTAGTCTGACTCTTTCTCCTGCTTTTACGAACGTTTCAAATCCCCGCCCTTTTAATTCGACTGTATTGATTCCAATGTGAAGGAGGATTTCAGCACCATTGTCTAACTTTAAGCCAATTGCATGATGAGTTGGATATAAAGCCGTCACTTGCCCATTTCCTGGTGAAACAATTTGTTCCTCTGTCGGATAAATAGCTAGCGTTTTTCCCATTTGTTGAGAAGCAAAGACTTCATCGTTGATTTGGTCTAAAGATACGAGTTGTCCTTGAACAGGTGCTTGAATCCGTTGCTTTTCTTTGACTGTCGTTGCCTCTGTCTTTAGGACTGGTTCTTGACGTGACTCGTCGAGCGGTAAATCATTAAAGCCTAGAAAAATCGTTAATAGAAATGCACCAAAAAAAGCAATGCCACAACCTAATAAATAACAAATAAAGGCTTTAGTTCCAGCTTCTGCGTAAACTGGGATGGTCAAGAGTCCTTGGTTAGCGAAGGCTGTCCCGTAGGAACCGCCCCAGCCCATTAAGGCCCCGCCTGCTGCTCCGCTAGCCACCGCATAAATCATCGGTTTTTTTAGCCGCAAGTTTGCCCCATAAATGGCTGGTTCTGTGATACCAAATAATGCAGTCACTGTTGCAGAGGCAGCAACAGCTTTCAAGTCTTTATTTTTTGTGCGGACAAACACGCCAAATGCGGCGCCCGCTTGAGAAAAGTTCGCTGCACCAGCAAACGCTAGCAAATTTTGCCGTCCTGTTCGAGCGACATCATTAATCCCAATTGGCACAAGCCCACGGTGAGCCCCAAAAATGACTAAGACACACCAAATTCCGCCGATAAAACCGCCTAACAAGATGGGACTCAAATTCATTATATAATAATACAACCAATTCACGCCGTCACCTAAATAAATCCCTATCGGTCCAAATAATAATAAAGTGGCTGGAATCATTAAAAGTAATGACAGCGTAGGAACCATAATAATTTTTAGAACTTCTGGAATAACTTTTTCCAAAAAGCGTTGCACATAAGCTAACATAAAAATTGCAAGAATAATAGGAATTACTGTGGAAACGTAATTGGCTTTGGTCACATGTAATCCAAACAAGGTAACCGCTGATTCTTCAGTCATTAATGAAACGATGGTTGGATAACATAAGGTGGCACCAATTACCATGGCGATATATTCGTTTGTTTTGAAAACCTTAGCAGCTGAATAACCTAAAATAACTGGCATAAAATAAAAAAGTGCATCGGAAGCGGCGCTTAAAATAATATACGTATTCAAAGGTTTTAAATCGACCTGGTAAAAATTGTTTGCGACCATCACAGCAATAGCTAGAATTCCTTTTAACATGCCAGAAGCGGCAATTGCTGGTACGACAGGTGTGAAAATCGCGGCAACAGTATTTAAAATTCGATTACCTAATGAATTTTTTTCTTTTGTAGATGTTTTGGTCGTAAGTTGCTGAGCCAACAAAGGTTCTAGAGCATTATAAACATGCGCGACTTTATTGCCTAAAACCACTTGATACTGCCCGCCACTTTCAACAACAGAAATGACACCTTCTGTTTGTAGTAAGGCTTCTTTGTTCGCTTGTTTCGTATCTTTCAATACGAAACGCAATCGTGTATAACAATGTGTGACATCCACGATATTGTCTTTGCCACCTACGTCTTTCAAAATTTCTTTTGCTATTGCTTGGTAGTCCATGGTGACCACTCCTTATCTATAAAATAACGGCTCAATAAAAAAGACCAAATCACACATGCACGTTTCAGCAAACACACTCAATATTTGCTCGTCGTGAATGTCCCTTTGATCTGATCTACGTAATAACTATGTTTCTCACGATAGAATAGCTGATTGAATTTATTTTTAATTTACCATTATTTAGAGGGATTATCAATGAATTAGGTGTACGAACCTAAGATAAGCAGATGAAGATGAAATTGTCGTGCACTACACTCTATTTTAATCTTTTCCCACATAGCAAATACCATAGCAAACTGATTTTTTATGACCAGTTACTATGGTATGTTATTGTGTAATTATAAAACAGAGCTATCTATCTGCATGTTTAATTTAGCTAATAGTTTGTCTGTTCTATAATAATTTACTTGAAAATGGGTAAACCGACCTTTGTCAATAGAATATAGGTTATAGCCATAATTTTCTTCAAACCTTACAATCCCCTGACCTTCATCTTCGCCAACAAAAGACATGCCAGCTACCGTATAATAGGGAATCCCGTTTATGTGGTGTAAATACGGATGATGTGTATGGCCAGTTAATACACCTAAAATATCAGAACCTTTTAATAATTGAATGGTTTCCTCTGCTTCTGGCAATGTCGGCATACTACTTTGTTCCCTTAACAAATGATGATGCATGACTAACAGGATAGGCTTATCTGACAATTTTTTTAAAGTTGTTTGTAACCAATCTTTTTGTTCCTTATTCATATGGCCATCAGGATTGTCATGTTCTGAATTATCTAGACTAATAATGTGAAATTCTGGATAAGTTTGTACAACGTTATACGGTCGTTCAGTTCCTATTTGATTAAGCCAACCAATTCGAAAGTTTTTCTTTATATCATGATTTCCTAATGTCACAATCATCGGAATTCCCTGTAAGATAGTTTGTAACTTTTGTTTTAAAAAAGCATAGTCTTCTGGCTCACCGTCTTCTGTGAGATCACCACTGATAATTACTAAATCAATTTTTTTTATTTTTAATAGACTGGTTAAAGAGGACTCTAAGCGAATCAACGGATTTTCCATTTTGGTTAACATTCCTTTATAACCATCTTTTGCTTTTTCATAATTTCTACGAAAATGAATATCTGATAAATGTAAAATATCCATACTATCTCAATTTCTTTCTAATTAATTCTGTTACTTGATCTAAAACAAAAATTGTCAATACAACACCTATTAATAGAATACTCACTTTACTCCAATTTCTTGTTTGAATCGCAAAAATTAATGGTGCTCCAATGCCCCCAGCACCTACTAAGCCTAAAGTAGCTGCACTTCGAATAGCAATTTCAACATGATTTAATATCAGAGAGCTATAAATAGGTAGTAAAGAAGGGATTCGCACATAAAATAACTTTTGCCAAAAATTTGCCCCCACAGCATCCATACTTTCGATCAATTTTTCATCCATACTTTCTAATTCTTCTGTGAACAACTTACTCAACATCCCAATTTGGTGAACACCAATTGCCATTACTCCAGCAAATGGGCCGGGCCCCAAGACTTTTACAAAAATAATTGCTAAAATTAATTCTGGAAAAGCGCGTAAAATATGGATACCAAGCTTGCCAATCTTTGTTAAAAAAGGTGCAGATGGCCACAAATTAACGGCACTAAATAAAGTTACTGGTATTGCTAATACAGTTGCAAAAGAAGTACCCAAACAAGCAATTGCAACCGTTAAAATAAGTAAACTTACTAAATCTTCCCCACTCCCATCGTAGACAAAGGACCAATCTGGATGACCCAATCCAATAAATACATCTATCGCCATTTTTAAAGAAAATGTTTGAAGTCCTGTATAATCGATTCGTGTAAGTGTAATGAAAAATAGTAAAATTAGTACTACTGTTGATACTATTTTCTTTTTACTTATTTCTGTTATGATCATAATAACGTTCTCCTAACATATGCACTCAACCAATCAACAACTATTTCCATTACCAATATGACTAGAATGATGATACCCACGCGATCATATTTAGCTAAAGAAAGGGAGGTGTTTAAAATAATCCCAATGCCTCCAGCACCTACATAACCCAATACTGTGGATGCACGAACATTTACTTCAAAGGCGTAAAAAGCATACCCAAAAAATTGACTGGCTACTTGCGGGAAAATAGACCATACAGCAATTTGTAATTGAGTGGCTCCTGTTGCTTCGGTAGCTTCAATTGGCCCTAAATCAATTGTTTCAATTGCCTGAAACATTAATTGTGATAACATACCAAAAGTAAAGATGGTAATTGTCAGGACACCTGTTGCTTCACCAATACCAAAAATCGCCACCATTAATGCCGCAAGTAAAAGTGTCGGAATTGTCCGAATCAAACTTAGAAAAAATCTTAATATTAACAACCCTATTCTGTTTTTTGTGACAACATTTGAGGCTAAAAAGCTAAAAGGAACTGCTAAAAGGAATCCTAGTATCGTGCCTAAAAAAGAGATTTCCAATGTCTTGATTAAAGGTGTAATAATTTTGGGTAAAAATGAAAAGTCTGGTGGGAAAAATTGCTGCAAAAAGCGACCAATTTGGCTGAAATTAGTAAGAATTTCAGTAAAATCCGCACCAGTAACAGCAATACTACTTTCTATACAAATAAATATAATAAACAATATAAATAGTTTTTTATACCATAGAAAATGGATAGTATCTTTTATCTTCATACGTTGTTCTCCGCCATTTCTACTTCTTCAAAGATTGCCATTCCGTAAATTTCTTCTAAACGAGTATCAGTCAATTGTTCTGGAATCCCATCAAAAACAACTTCACCACTTTTTAAAGCAATAATTCTTGTGGCATACTCCCGTGCTAAAGAAACAGAATGTAAATTTATAACGATAGTTTTCCCTAGTGTCTGATTAATCGTTTGTAAATCGTTCATCACTTTTTTTGTCATAATAGAGTCCAATGAAGCTACGGGTTCATCTGCCAAGATGATCGGCGCCTGTTGAACCAACGCACGTGCAATAGAGACACGTTGTTGCTGTCCGCCACTTAATTCATCACTACGTGTATGCAGTTTATCCACAAGTCCGACAGCATTTAAAGCTGCCGTTGTTTTTTGATAGTCATCCTTAGTAAATAAGCCAAAGATACTTTTCCAAGTAGAGTAATAGCCCAAACGCCCAGAGAGAACATTTTTTTGTACAGAGCTGCGTTTTACCAAATTAAAATTTTGTGAAATAAGACCAATTTGTCGGCGAATCAAGCGCAGCTTTTTTTTCTTAGCCTGAGTAATTGACTGATTGTTTATATGAATTTCACCTTCCGTTATTTCCACTAGTCGATTAATCGACTTCAAAAAGGTGCTTTTCCCAGCACCACTCAAACCAATAATGGCAACAATTTCGCCTTCCTTAATTGTCAAGTTAATATTTTGTAATCCTTGTACCCCGTTTGGATAGGTTTTAGATACATTAGTAAAAACAATCATTTTGATACTCCTTTAATTGATTAGATTAGTCTTAGTGATTATTCTGCTGCTTTTTCTGTATATGCACGGATTGTATTATATGCATCATCTGCTGCTTCTTCATAACCTAAATGCCCCCATAAATTCATAGCTTCTTTTCCTTCAGGGTCATTTTTCATCTCTAAAAATGTTTCTTTGATCTTTTCTTTTAGATCAGTTGACATTTTTGGATTGACTGCAATGGCATCGTTAGGGATATCACCTTTTGTTAAATAAAGGACACGTAATTCTTTGGTTAAATCTTTACCTGGAAAGGCTGCATTAAAAACATTTCGCGCTCCTTCAAAAACAAAGGCTGCATCCATTTGGCCGTTTAAAACGGCAGTAATTTCGCTGGGAATATCATTTACCGTCGTTAAAGTAGCTTCTTGTACGGGATCAATTCCTAAATCTTTTAACTCAGCGACAGGATAAATATAGCCGCTTGCAGAATTAGGATTCAATGTTGCGATTTTTTTATTTTTTAAATCTTTTAATTCTTTTAAATTACTATCATTACGGACTAAAACTTCACCTTTAAAGGTTGTCGCTAAAACATTGTCTAAAGGCTTCCCTGTTTTTTGATCATAATCTTTCAACTGTGAAGTTAAAATCGCGTGCGCCGCGTGCATATCTTTTGCACGTACGTAGGCTGCAGGTGGCATGATTCCTAAATCTACTTTTCCAGAATCCATTGCTTCAGAAATCGTCGAGTAATCTGTTGCTAAGGTTACTTCCACTTCACGATCTAATTTTTTTGACAAATATTCTGCAAAAGGTTTTGTCTTCGCTTCCATACTGCCATCATTATTCGTAGGCACAAATTGAACAACTAATTTATCTGATGTTACTTCTTTTTTCTTTGCTTGACTCATGCCACAACCGCTTAACCCTAGAATAAGTAAACTTCCCAAAACAATTGATGTCACTTTTTTTAAACGCATTTTTTCTCCTCCTAAAAATAAATGTTTCGTTTACAAAGGAAATCATAGCAAACTTTTAAAGTATTAAATAGAGACACAAGTCCTTATTTACACTTTATTTACATACAATTAACAAAAATAACAAAAAAATATTCGTTTTTTATCTGGAAATATTTTATAATGAAGCTAACAATAAATAAAGGTGCTGACAGTTTTTATGAAATATTTGAAAAATAGACAGAAATTACAAGAATATATTGATTTATATCAATTGCAGAGTTACATGGATACACCATTAGCAGAAATTGGCCAATTAGTAACATTTGAAAAATTCGAACATTTAATTGAACTCGATCAATCCTCTAACCATTTATACTTTCTTTTGGAAGGAAATGTTATGATTTATACGCCTACATTAGAAGACCAGAAAGTTTGCATCAGCTATACTCACCCAATTGCGCTCTTAGGCGAAGCCTCTTCTTTATGGAAAAAATCACCAAAAAGTAATGTTTTGGCTAATACTGCGTGTCTTTGTTTATGTATTCCGTTAAATGAACACCGCACAGTGTTACAGAATGATTTACTTTTTTTACAAACCATTTGTCTTACCTTAAGTGAGCGACTTAACTCTGGTGCACTTCTGGCTTCCTCTTTGATAGAGCCTGTTGATGTTCGCTTAGCAAAATATATTTTAGCGCATCAAAAGAATAGTTATTTCAATTGTAAACTAACCACTTGTGCAACTACATTAAACGTTAGTTATCGTCATTTAACACGCCTCATTACACAATTTAAAAAAGAGGGCCTCATTCAAAAAGAGCAACAAGAGTACCTCATCCTTAATCCAGAAAAATTGACAGATATAGCAAAAATGAAACGATAAAAAAAAACTAAGAAATTAGATTTTTATCTAATTTCTTAGTTTTTTATTAGTTAATCATTCTTTGACTAGCGTACAGCTGTTTAAAAGATATTTTTTACAAGACTGGGGACAACAAGCGTGAAAAGTTTTGCTTGAAGCGTAGCCAGTACCCTTGTTTTTTAATTATCTCGTCGGTTAGTAAGACACTTTTTTCTATATCTTCTTCAAAGACTTGCGCTAACATCCACGCAATGTCGGGATTGTAAATAAACGTACTTACCTCAAAATTCAATGAATAACTGCGAATATCTTGGTTTGTTGTCCCAACCATAGCTAATTCATCATCAATCACCATTGTTTTTGCATGAATAAACCCACTATCATAAATATAAATTTTAATGCCGCGTTTGTGTAAGTAATTCGCGTAATATTGTGTTGCGCGGTAAATAAAGGGATGGTCAGGCATACAAGGAATCATAATTCGCACGTCGACACCTGAACGAACCGCCACTAACAACGCATTAATCATACTATCGTCAGGGATTAAATACGGTGTTTGAATCCAGACACTCTTTTCTGCAGAAAAAATCATCCGAACAAACCCGCTTTTCAAAATTTCTTCTTCTGAATCAGGACCATCTGAAACAACTTGTAAGGACAAATGCTCCACTTCATGATCTTCTGGTAATTTAAAATATTTTTCATGATACGTCATACGTTCTTCAGGATATTTGACTGAAGCATTCCAATCCATGATAAATATCTCTTGCAATGAAAATACGGCCGTCCCGACCAAACGAATATGGGTATCTCGCCAGTAACCAAATTTTTCGGTGACATTCAAATATTGATCCCCAACATTGAACCCGCCGGTCCAGCCAATTTTCCCATCGATGACAACAATTTTTCGATGCAAGTGATAATTTAGACGTGTTTTACGGATCATATCGCGAGAAGTAATAAAGGGAGCTACTTTTCCTCCAGCGTCAACGTAACGAGCAAAAAACTTTTTATTTGCGCCGGGTGAACCCCAAGGATCGCAAATTAAGTAAACTTCCACGCCTTCATGCAACTTTTCGATTAATACATCTAAAAATTGATTGCCAATTGTGTCATTAAAAAACGCATAATACTCCACATGAACGGTTTCTTTCGCTGCACGAATATCTTCAAATAATGCTTGGAATTTTTCTTGGCCATCTGTGAATAATTGCAAACTATTTCTTTTGGCCAACGGTGATGCGTCCATATTCCGGAAATAACGATTTAAAACTTTCGCATCATAAAGTAAATCATAACGTTTATCGCGCCCTGCTTTTTTGTTATCGATGTCCACTTTTTCTTTAATTCGTTGAACCATTTGTTTTTCATCATCAGACAATTTAAAAACTTCTTGTCCATCGATACCTCGCCCACAGAATAAGTAAATAATAAAGCCAATACCAGGCAAGAAAATCAACGTCATCATCCATGCTAAAACGCTGGAAATACTACGAGGTTTTCTAAAAACAGTAATTAAGGCAGCAATAACGTTAATTACTAATAAAAATAACAAAATCCAAACAAAAATTTTCATTGCTTACCTCCTTCTTACTTCATACTAAGATTATATCAAATAACAGTTAAATTAGGCGAATAATATGAGCGAGTATTCAAAAAAGAATTCATTTCTATAAGTGTTTCGCCTTTGATTCTCAGTTTTTCTGTACTATAATGAGGGCTGGATGTAAAGATTTTGAAAAGAGGTACTTATTTTATGGTCGTTGATTTGAAAATGTTAGCCATGATTTTTATCATTAATTTTGCGTATATTACCTTAAATACTATTCGTTTTATGTTAACGATGAAAGGTTATCGGGTTATTGCACCGCTGGTTAGTATGGCTGAAATAACAATTTATGTCTTAGGGCTGAGTATGGTTCTGAATCGGTTAGACAATCCTTTAAATTTACTTGTTTATGCGCTTGGTTACGCTGTTGGCATTAGTGTAGGAATTAAAATCGAAGACTATTTGGCCTTGGGTTATATTATGGTATCGGTTATCCTCCCTTCTACTACTGAACAATTTCATTTACCAGAAACACTTCGTGAACACGGCTATGGTGTTACGCAAAGTGTCGCCTACGGACGCGAAGGAGAACGAATGGTTTTAGAAATTCTTTCCCCAAGAAAAAACGAACGTACATTGTACAAATTAATCAATCAATTAGAGCCGAGAGCATTTATCATTTCCTATGAGCCTAAGTTCATTTCCGGTGGTTTTTGGACGAAAAAAGTTCGCAAAAGAAATGACGCCATTTCTCACTAAGAAGCGGCGTCATTTCTTGTTATTGATTTTTAGTTTACATAATAAAATTATCGTAACTTTAATTTATTCTAAGATAACTTAGAGAGTTCGTACCTAGTTGCTCAATCAATTGTTGCATAAAAACTAAGCGTTCGATGGCCGATCGGTTAGCAATTTTTTCATAATAAAATGCTAGAATATCCGACTGTGCTTCTAAAGGCTCGGCTTGTTCCGTTGCTACTGGTAAAAGGAGTTTTAAGTGGTCCTGGTCAATCGTAATCACTTGGGTCAAGTGCAAACTTTCTTGAAAAATATTAGGCACAGTACTGACTTTGCGGCCTCGCAGAGCTTGTTTAATGACTCTTCTCGCTTGCGAAAGATAGTATTCAGGATTTACGTCCCCTAGCAAGTCATATAAAGCGCTGAAGGCTTCTGGCAAGGCTTCCTCTTTGCCCAAATAATCAAAATAACGAGGCATTGTTGGAACCTCTGTCTTTTCTTTTTCAAGCGTAATTATAGATAGTTGTGCCGAGGCCAATCTTTGTTTTTGATAAAATGAGAGGCCACCGCTCACGCCAAAAAAATAGTCTTCCTCTTCTGGAAACACTTGTGGCCAAAAAGATTCAGTTAGCCAAAATAATTGCTCTGTTACAGTTCCTTTAAACTTAGGAAGTTCGTCTTCAGCCAAGGTCAAACTCGCAACTTCAGCTGCCGTATAAATAGGAAAATTCAAACGATATTGACGATTTTCCCGAATGATTAACTGACAATCAATCATTTCTGATAAAAATTGTTCTAACTTGGCTTCTGTTGCAAAGGCCGCTTTTAATTGTCTTAAAATGATTCTTTCTTCTCGATGTTCATACATAAAAGTAACAAGAGGGAAAAAAAGTGATTGGTTGAGCAAATGATTGTATTGTTTCGTTTGTTGCGGAGAATGATAGTAAATTGCTAAATCATTCATGTTAACGCCCCTTTACTATTGAAGCGCCTAAGCAACAAGGAATTTATCGCGTTGCTTAGGCGCTTACGGTTTTAGTTAAAGACTTCTGTTAATTGTGGTACTACTTGTTTTTTACGAGAAACAACGCCTGGTAAGAACGCACGATTGTTAACTAATGTTACATTGAACGCTGCTTCAATTTTGGCTTGTTCCGCACCAATCGCTAATAATTCAGAATCACTGTCTAGGATATTCGTAATAATTAAGACAAACAAGTCATAATTATTGGCTGCATTTTCTGCGGCCATAGCTGCTTCTAATTCAGCTTGACGATCTAAAACTTCTGCTAAATCGACGGTATTTACTTGAGCAACGCGAACTGTTTTGCCGTTCATTGGGAAGCTCTTAGCATCTAAATCTAAAAGAACTTCAGCTGATTTATCGCTTAAATTTGTTCCTGCTTTTAATAAGTCAAGACCATAGCCTTCTAAATTAATTTCAGCAATATCAGCTAGGGCGTGCGCTGCATCGATGTCTTCTTGTGTGCAAGTTGGTGATTTAAATAATAATGTATCAGAAATAATCGCTGAGACCATCATACCAGCAATTTGAGCTGGAATTGTCACGTTATTTTCTTTAAACATTTTATAGATGATTGTACTGGTACACCCTACTGGTTCTGCACGATAATACAATGGATCTGCTGTTTCGAAGTTGGCAATCCGGTGATGATCCACTACTGCTAAAATGTTTACTTCAGCGATATCTGAAATGCTTTGTTGGAATTCGTTATGATCCACTAACATGACTTGGTTTGTTTCGCTAGCTGCTTCAGTGACAACACGTGGTGCTTCAATATTAAAATAATCTAAGGCATATTGAGTTTCTTCACTTGGTGTTCCTAAAGCGACAGCTTCTGTCTCTTTTCCTAATTCTTTTTGTAAGTAAGCAAAACTAATTGCTGCTCCGATAGCATCTGTATCAGGATTTTGGTGTCCAAAAACTAAAATTTTTGACATAATACACACTCCTTGGTTTTGATTCACTCTTAATGATAACAAAAAATAGAAAAGAAACAACAAAAAAATTGTCTTCTTTTCTATTTTTTCGTTTGTTAACGTGCTAGATAACCTTGATAGTCCTCGACATGTAGTAGTTTTTTCGCATTTTCAACACGATCATTTTTAGGAGGCTCAATTCCTTCTAATGGATAAGGAATACCTAGTTCTTCCCATTTGTACTTGCCCATCGTATGGTAAGGAAGCACTTCAACTTTATCTACATTGTTTAATGTTTTTATGAAGGCATCCAGACGGATTAAATATTCGTCGTAATCACTACGTTGAGGCACCAATACGTGGCGAATCCAAACAGGTTTGTCAATTTCAGATAAATAGGTAGCCATCTCTAAAATATTATCATTTGATTGCGTTGTTAACAGTTTATGCTGCTCGTTATCAATATGTTTGATGTCAAATAAGAGTAAATCTGTATACTTCATCAATTCATCAAATTGACTAATGAAGGGTTCTTCCCGAGTAAAAGGTTTGCCACACGTATCTAAGGTTGTATGAATGCCTTGTGCTTTGGCTTTTTTAAATAAATCGATTAAAAAGTCCATTTGCAATAGCGGCTCACCACCACTGACAGTGATACCACCCTTTTCGCCCCAATAAGAGCGAAAACGTAATGCTTCCTCTAATACTTCGTCAGTCGTCACCACACGACCACCGGAACCAATTTTCCAAGTATCTGGATTATGACAGAATTGACATCTCATGCGACACCCTTGTGTAAATACGATAAAACGGACACCTGGGCCATCAACGGTACCAAAATTTTCTGTTGAATGAATTCTACCTGTAACTGGTGTTGTCATAATGATCCCTCTTCTTTCAAACGAAAAGGATGACACGTTGAATGTCACCCTTTCAGTTAAATAATGTAAATGTTTTTTATAGTCTGTCGTGTGAAGTTCTTGAAATAACGTCTGCTTGTTGTTCAGGAGTTAAGTCACGGAATTTCACGGCATATCCAGATACACGGATAGTTAAGTTTGGATATTTTTCTGGATGTGCTTGTGCATCTAATAATAATTCGTTTGTAAATACGTTTACGTTTAAGTGGTAACCACCTTTATCGAAGTAGCCATCTAATACGTTACGTAAGTTGTTAATTCTTGTGTCGTCGTCTTTACCTAAACCATTAGGGTTGATGGTTTGTGTATTAGAAATACCATCTAAAGCGATTGTATATTCTAAACGAGCTGTTGAGTTTAATGAAGCTAACAAGCCATTTTTCTCACCTAAGAATTTACCGTCTTGATAACTTGGGTTCGCACCTGGTGCAAGAGGTTTGCCGGCACGACGTCCGTCAGGCGTGTTCCCTGTTGCTTTACCATAAACAACGTTTGAAGTGATTGTTAATAATGAAGTCGTTGGTTTAGAGTTACGGTATGTGTGTTGACGTTTAATTTGTGTCATAAAGTAATCTAAAATCCAGTTAGCCATTGCATCGGCTTCTTCGTTATCGTTTCCGTATGTTGGGAATTCTTTTGTTGGTACATAATCAATTGCCATACCATCTTCGTCACGGATTACTTCTACTTCACCGTGTTTAATTGCCATGATACTATCAGTCGCATGAGAGATTCCGGCAATACCAGTTGCGAATGTCCGTTGTAAATCAGTATCCATTAAAGCTAATTGTGGTGCTTCATATGCATATTTATCATGCATATAATGAATAATGTTTAATGTGTTAACATACAATTCAGCTAACCAGTCTAAGATGTCTTTATAGCGTTCCATGAATTCGTGGTAATCTAATTTGTCACCAGTCATTGGACGATATTTTGGTGCTACTTGCATTTTAGTTTTTTCGTCGACCCCGCCGTTAATTGCATAAAGAACAGCTTTCGCTAAGTTCGCACGAGCGCCGAAGAATTGCATATCTTTACCCATAACTGTTGCAGAAACACAACATGCGATTGCACAGTCGTCAGAACCCCAGTTTTCACGTAATAAGTCATCGTTTTCAAATTGGATAGATGAGCTTTCTTTCGCGATTTTAGCTGCATATGTTCTGAAACCTTCTGGTAAGTGAGAAGAATACAATACAGTTAAGTTAGGTTCTGGAGATGGTCCCATGTTTGTTAATGTGTGTAAGATACGGAAGTCATTTTTGGTAACTAATGAACGACCGTCAATACCCATACCAGCAATAGATAATGTTGCCCAAATTGGATAACCAGAGAATAATTGGTTGTATTCTGGTGTACGTGCAAATTTAACCATACGTAATTTCATGATTAAATGGTCAATCATTTCTTGTGCTTCAAATTCAGTGATTAAACCTGCTTCTAAGTCACGTTGGATATAGATATCTAAGAATGCTGAGATACGACCAATTGACATTGCCGCACCATTTTGAGATTTAATGGCACCTAGGTAACCAAAGTATAACCATTGGATTGCTTCTTGCGCATTTGCAGCAGGACGAGAAATATCGAAACCATAAGAAGCAGCCATTTGTTTTAAGTCATTTAACGCACGGTATTGTTCAGAAATTTCTTCACGTAAGCGAATAACATCGTCTGTCATTTCTTTGTTACCAGTGTTATCATGATCTTTTTTCTTTTGTTCCATTAAGTAGTCGATACCGTATAATGCGATACGACGATAGTCACCGATAATACGGCCACGGCCATAAGCATCTGGAAGACCAGTAATGATTTTGTTTTTACGTGCTAAACGCATTTCAGCTGTGTAGGCATCAAAAACACCTTGGTTATGTGTTTTTCTGTATTCTGTGAAGATTTTTGTCATTTCTTCGTCAGTTTCATAACCATTTGAAACTAAGGCATTGTTCGCCATTTTAATACCACCGAATGGCATAAATGCTTGTTTTAATGGTACATCTGTTTGTAAACCGACAATTTTTTCTTCTTCTTTGATTAAGTAACCAGGTTCATGTGACGTAATAGTTGCTGGGATATCGCTATCCATGTCATAAACGCCATTTTTTTCATGTTGGATTTCAAATAATTCTTGTAGTTTTGTCCATAATTTGTCAGTGCTTGGAGCGATTGGTTCTAAGAAACTGTCGTCGCCTTTGTACTCTGTGTAGTTGTTTTGAATAAAATCACGAGTGTCAACGCTTGTTCTCCATTTGTCGCCTTTAAAGCCTTCCCATTGTTTCATGAAGTGTTTGCCTCCTTAGTTAACTGCTACTTGATTGTATGTAACAGCTTTATGTGATTAGTATAACACATAACCTTTTAGATGCAAGCGTTTTTTTATTATTTATTGCACTTTCTTAATAAATAAATGGGGAGCGAAGATTCTAAACGCTGATATATAAACATTTATACTTGTGAAAATAAGAACGATTTATAGTTGTTATCACTTGTGAAAAATGTACTTCTGTATTAAAAACAGCAGCCATCTGTATTAATACAGATGGCTGCTGTGGAGATATTTATAACACAGTTTAGTTTGTTTGTTCTTCTTCAATCACTGCAGAATGCATCTCGTGGACTTCCATTACTTGGCCATCTTTTTGTTCATCGATGACAAAGGAACCGTTGGATGTTCGTTCACTGATTGGATAGTTTTTCGACTGAATAACTTCTTGTGTGCCTTTTTGCGTAGTAACTAATAAATCTAAATCGGTACTTTCAGACATAAAGACAACACGATGTGGATTTTTCTTCAATTCCCGCAAGACCATTAGTCCACGTTTTGCTCGTCCTAATTGTGTTAATTCTTGGGCTAACATGCGTTTAACACCGCCACGTTGGGTAACGATGACAATCGGTGTATCCCCTTCAGAATGAACCAGTAAACCATTAACGACATAATCGTCTTCTTTGAGGTTCATTGATTTAACTCCAGCCGCTTTACTACCCACGACTGGTACTTCATATAATGGATAACGTAAGCCAAAACCGCGATTGCTAACGAGGAAAACATCCAATAAGTCTTGATCATTTGTTAAATAAACATTGGTAATTTCATCTTGGTCTGATTTTAATTTCATACAAGATGTCGGGCGGCTCTTATAAGTGCGCCAAGGCTCAAAATCAGCCATTTTGGTTTGTTTAATCATGCCAGCTTTTGTAATGAAAACAAAGGTTTTTGTCGGACTTAACTCTTTATAAGGATATACAGCAATAATCGATTCATCGATAGCAAGATTTAAAATGGTTTGAGAAATATGTTCGCCAATTTCTTTCCAGCGTAAATCTGGCAACTCATGGACGGGGCGATAGATCATATTCCCTTTATTTGTTACTAGTAAAAGATGATCTAATGTATTGACTTCGCCAGCATATAATAAAAAGTCGCCTTCTTTCATGCCGATTTCTTCTGGTTTTGATGCTGTATAAGAACGAATACTACTCCGCTTGATATAGCCTTCGTGCGTCACGGTTACGACCACGTCTTCCTGCGCAACTAACACGGCTGTTTCAATCTTGATTTCTTGGATTTCCTCTTCAATTTGAGTTAAGCGCGGATTGCCATATTGCTTTTTAACTTCGCGAAGTTCTTTTTTCATGACTGAGAATAGTTCTTTTTCATTGTTTAAAATGTTCAATAACTCAGCAATTTGTTGTTCTAAAGTTTTCGCTTCTTCTTGTAAATCAGTAATATCTGTATTAGTTAAACGGTATAGCTGTAAAGTAACGATTGCTTCAGCTTGTTCTTCAGTAAACGCATAGTCGGATACTAAGTTCTTCTTCGCATCTTTTTTATCTTTACTGCCACGGATTGTTGCAATCACTTTATCTAAGATAGACAATGCTTTAATTAAACCAGCAACAATATGCTCACGTTTGCGAGCTTTGTCCAACTCAAATTGACAACGGTTAATGATAACTGATTTGCGATGCGTAATGTAACTTTCTAAAATCCGTTTTAGTCCCACTTGTTGCGGGGTCATGTTGTCAATGGCTACCATGTTAAAGTTGTAATTGATTTGCAATTCAGTGTTTTTAAATAGATAATTTAAAATACCTTCTGCATTGACATCTTTTTTTAGTTCAACAACAATTTGCAAGCCAGTTCTGTCACTTTCGTCACGAACTTCGGCAATGCCGTCTACTTTTTTATTTAAACGGATTTCATCCATCTTCTTCACTAGCGTTGCTTTGTTGACTTCATAAGGAATTTCAGAAATGACAATTTGTTGTTTGCCGCCTTTTAAGGGCTCAATCTTTGTCTTCGCACGTAAAATTACTTTACCACGGCCGGTTTCGTAGGCTTTTTTAATTTCTGCTTTTCCTTGTAGGATCCCACCTGTTGGGAAATCTGGTCCTGGAATGTATTCCATTAATTTCTCTAAACTTGCATTAGGATGATCAATTAAATACACAGTTCCATCAATGATTTCCGCTAAATTATGCGTAGGAATTTCTGTTGCATAGCCTGCTGAAATCCCCGTTGAGCCGTTTACCAATAAATTAGGATATTTGGCTGGTAAAACAGTGGGTTCTTTTTCTGTATCGTCAAAATTCCAGACGAAATCGACGGTATTTTTGTCGATATCTTTTAACAACTCACCACTTAACTGTGATAAACGAGCTTCTGTATAACGCATCGCCGCTGGTGGGTCGCCATCCATACTTCCGTTGTTTCCGTGCATTTCAATTAGTACTTCCCGTAATTTCCAGTCTTGACTTAGACGGACCATCGCTTCATAAATACTACTGTCGCCATGGGGATGATAATTCCCCATAATGTTTCCGACAGATTTTGCTGATTTACGAAAGCCTTTATCAAAGGTATTGCCGTCTTTATTCATTGAAAAGAGAATGCGGCGTTGTACTGGTTTTAGCCCATCTCGAATATCTGGTAGGGCCCGTTCTTGAATGATGTATTTGGAATATCTTCCAAAACGATCGCCCATTACTTCTTCAAGGGTTAATTCTTGAACTTCTTGGCGTTTTTCCAAAATTGTCACTCCCTACTCTATGTCAAACAAACTGATTTCAGTGTCATCGGTTTGTTCTGCTTCTTTTGTTTTTTCCGCATCTAAAAGACTTTCTCCTGTTGGTGCAGAAGTGTCTTCTTCTGAACGATCTAAAATACTGCCATCTTCTTCCAACGTAAATTGAACATGTTGTTCAATCCATTTTCGACGAGGTTCGACTTTGTCGCCCATTAATGTGGTCACACGGCGTTCTGCTTGAGCTGCATCATCAATCCGAACACGAATTAAGGTTCTAGTTTCAGGATCCATCGTTGTTTCCCAAAGTTGTTCTGCATTCATTTCCCCCAGACCTTTATAGCGTTGGAGCATATAGCCTTTACCAACTTTATCAATCACTTCTGCCAATTCACCATCGGTCCAAGCATACTCAATGACTGATTTTTTTCCAGTTCCTTTAGAAACTTTATAAAGAGGTGGTAAGGCAATGTAGACTTTGCCGGCTTCAATTAATGGTTTCATATAACGATAGAAGAACGTTAATAGCAACACTTGAATATGGGCACCATCGGTATCCGCATCGGTCATGATGATGATTTTATCATAATTACAATCTTCAATTGAAAATTCAGGACCAACGCCTGCGCCAATTGTATAGATCATAGTATTGATTTCTTCGTTTTTCAAGATGTCTTGCATTTTCGCTTTTTCCGTATTAATGACTTTTCCTCGTAGCGGTAAAATGGCTTGGAATTTCCGATCGCGTCCTTGTTTTGCTGAACCACCGGCCGAGTCTCCTTCGACAAGATATAATTCATTTTTCTTAGGATTTCTGGATTGAGCCGGTGTTAATTTTCCAGAAAGTAACGATTCACCTTTTTTCCGTTTTTTACCGTTCCGGCTTTCTTCACGGGCTTTACGAGCCGCTTCACGGGCTTCACGGGCTTTAATCGCTTTCCGAATTAATGATTGACTCATTTCACTGTTTTCTTGTAAATAGAAGCCCATTTGTTCGCCTACGACGTTATCGACAACGGTTCTTGCTAAAGGTGTACCTAATTTCCCTTTGGTTTGGCCCTCGAACTGTAGTAAGTTTTCTGGTACTCGAATAGAAAGGACGGCTGCTAAGCCTTCACGGAAGTCGCTACCTTCTAAATTTTTATCTTTTTCTTTTAATAGTCCTACTTTACGTGCATATTCATTGTACGCCTTTGTCATTGACGTTTTCATACCGACTTCGTGGGTACCGCCATCTTTTGTGCGGACATTGTTAACGAAAGATAAAACATTTTCAGAATAGCCATCGTTGTATTGGTAAGCTAATTCAACTTCAATACCTTCTTTGGCTCCTGAAAAATAAACAACGGGTGTTAATGTATCTTTTTCTTCATTTAGATAGGCAACAAATTCTTTAATGCCTTCTTCGTAGTGAAAGACTTCTTCTTTGGGTTCTTCCCCACGTTCATCCGTTAAAGTAATTTTGACGCCTTTTAGTAAGAAAGCTGATTCTCTCAAACGTTCTGCTAAAATTTCGTAAGAAAAATTTGTCGTAGAGAAAATGGTGTCGTCAGGTAAAAAAGTAACGGAGGTGCCGTTGCGTTTTTTTGTTTTGCCGATTTTTTTTAAGGTACCAACTGGTTTACCGCCGTCCTCAAATCGTTCCATGTATTCTACGCCATCACGAACAATATGAACTTCTAACCACTTAGATAAGGCATTAACAACACTGGCACCCACCCCATGGAGTCCGCCTGAAGTTTTATAGCCACCTTGGCCAAACTTACCACCCGCATGTAAGACAGTAAAAATTACTTCTACTGTTGGGATACCAGAAGCATGCATCCCTGTTGGCATTCCGCGGCCAGAGTCTGCAACACAAATACTATTATCTTTTTGGATAGTTACGTTGATTTCATTCCCGTAGCCAGATAACGCTTCATCGACTGCGTTATCGACAATTTCATAGACTAAGTGATGGAGTCCACGGCTATCGGTTGAACCGATATACATACCAGGTCTTTTCCTCACTGCTTCCAATCCTTCTAGGACTTGAATAGAGGCATCATTGTACTCATTGTTAATTTTTTTAGCCAAAGAAAAAACTCCTTATACTTAGATTCTCGTTTAGTTAATAAGCGTACATTAACTATTTCTTAAAGAATTAGAAGAAGAGTGAGCCGGTTTCTTGCGTTTTCCGTTCGCTCCTTCTAAAACCATCATTACAATAATACTCTATCTGGGTCAAAAAAAAAAGAGCTTTCCGTTCAGGACGCTCTTTCTTTATAAAATTACACGTGTTTATTCAGCATCTGCCATTTTTGCCAATTCAATTTTAATACAACGGTCCATAATAACTTGACGACCTTCATTTAATAACAAGTTCGCTGCCTCTTCGTTTTCCAAACCTAGTTGGGCCCAAAAGACAGGCGCTTCTGTTTTCAATGTTTCTGCGGCCACTTCTGGCAAAAATTCACTCCGCCGAAAGACGTCAACAATATCAATCTTTTCAGGAATCTCTGTTAATGCCCCATAAACCGTTTCACCAAGCACCGTTTCACCTTTTAAAACTGGATTGACAGGCAATACACGATAGCCATGTTGCTGTAAAATTTCCGCAATTTTGTAACTCGTACGGTCGGACTTGTTACTCAAACCAACCACCGCAATATTTTTTGCTTGTTTTAAAATATCAAAAATTTGATTTTGACTTGGATTCTCAAATGTCATTCACTCAACCCCTTTTTTTCGTTCTTATCTATTATAACGCTGAGTAAAGGGTTTTGGCAAAATTATTCTCTGAATACCGGTAAAATAATTATTGGCTTTGCCAATCTGCTGGATAAGTCACGTAGACAAAGCGGGCATCACCCGTCACTGAAAATTGAATTTTGCTACTTTTCGGGATTAAAATAATTTCGCCGGCTGTTGCAGAAATTTTACGTCCGTCAATCAGTATATCTAATTGTCCTGAAATAATATAATCAATTTCATCGTATTCTAGTGTCCAGTCGAAGGTGGTATCTTTCATCACCATTAAACCGCAACCAAGGCGCGGGCTTTCTTCTAAAGAAAACAGATCTTTTGTGTAAACAATGTCCGCTGGGTTGCCTGTATCTAAGCGATCGTCTTCTGTTACGTCGATTTCGGGTAATTTGATGGACATAATTCCACTTGGATCCACTTGTTTAGTCGGCATTAATTTTTCTGTGACAATTTGTCGAACAAGCGTTTCAATCATTTCACGATTTAATTCTGTCATATTTACACCTCATTATTTCACTTCTGTTTCGGGTTTCCCTAGCATTCGATTTGCCATAAAGATAGCCACAAAAATGGCGGTAATCCCTCCAACTAATTTGCCAACAATCATTGGAAAAATCATTTCTTTTGCTACGCCTGCAGTAAAACCAAGGTGGTCACCTAAAACGAAAGAAGCCGAAACAGCAAAAGCGATATTAATAATTTTTCCTCGATTATCCATGTCTTTTAACATTTGGAACATAGGAATATTGTTAGCTAATGTAGCAACCATTCCTGCAGCCGCTACTTCATTCATTCCTAAAACTTTTCCTAGTTTCATCAATGGTTTATTAAAGGCTTTCGTAATCACAGCTACTAAACAGAAAGCGCCAGCTAAAGTTAAAGCAATCCCGCCAACGACTTCAATTCCTTCAGTAACTGGTGCAATGCCAGGAATCACTGTAATTCCTAATAATAGTTGAATCGCCCCCACAACTAAACCAAAGATAGCGACAATCACTACGCCTTGGCCAAAAATTTGGAAGCCTTTAATCATGCCCTTTGGCGCTAACCATAAACCTAAAATAATTAAAGCGGCAACAATAATAATTGGAATTAAGTTAGGAATAATCAATGACAATGGCATGCCAGCTGTTAAACCACCTGCTAATAAACCAAAAGGAATTGTAATAATCCCGCTCAAAACACCCGTTGCTAAGAATTGTTGGTCGTCTTTTTGGATAATGCCAAGCGCTACTGGAATTGTAAAGACTAACGTTGGCCCCATCATTGCGCCTAAGATTGCCCCCGCAAATAAACCAGCTTGTGGATCATTGGCTAATTGTTGCGCTAACGCAAAGCCGCCCATATCATTGGCCAATAAGGTTGTGGCAAACATTGCTGGATCAGCCCCTAGTAATTCATAGACAGGAACGACAATCGGACTTAAAAGATTGGCTAAGACAGGCGCTAAAGTGATAATCCCTACCATAGAAAGCGCTAGAGAACCCATAGCCATAATCCCTTCCTCAAATTGCTCCCCTAAACCTAGTTTGTTGCCAATACATTTATCGATTCCTCCAATAATCATGAAAAGAACCATAATATACATAATAATTTCATTAATGCTCATGTCTCGTCCTCCCTATTCTTCCTCTGTAGAATCAATGACACCAACAATCATTGCATCAATTGGGACATTCGGATCTTCTGCCGAAATACGGGCAGCATTGCCTTGACTAATTAACACTTTGTCCCCGACACCAGCTCCAGCGTTGTCAGCAGCAATTAAAAATCCTTGCTTTTCGTCCTCTTGATTCAAAATATCAACCATCATAAATTTCCAGCCATTTAATTTTTCATCTTTTCTTGTTGACCAAAGGCTACCAGTCACTTTTCCTAAAAGCATCGTTTTTCCTCCTTACGTCAGCAATTGATGTTTCCTAGCATAATCTTTCGCTAACGGGGTTAAATAGGCGTTTTTACTTAAAGAAACACCTGCTTCTGTCATTCTTATCAATTGTTTTTCAGTAATGTAGGTTCGTTTGGTCTCAGCCAAAGAACGAAGTTGTTTTTGACAGGCCGCCTGAAACATAGCATAATTTTCTGAATCATGATAAAAAATCAGCCCAAACTGTTGGCACGTGTCCACGTTTTCCTGAATCGTTCGTTTCAAACGATACTTCAATCGTGAATTTTTAGTCACTGAAGGTATTGGGGTTAAAACCAATACCGGCTTACCTTCAAATAAGAATGCTAAGATGTTTTTGACTAATTCATCTGTTTCCTGTAAATGCGCAATCGCATTTACTTGGGAAATCGTTAGCCTCTTTACAACCAAACCTCGTGCTAGCTTCTGCTCCTTGGTTACCCAATTTACATCAGGAAAACGAATAAACATTTCTTCAGGAAATGCTTCTTTTGCTTCTGCTAAAGCCACTGAATAAGACGACGACAGCAATTGTTGACAAATTTGATCAGTAATCTGTTGAATCAAATTTTCCATTTCAGAAACGTTCATTGTCCTTCCTCCTTTTACTTAAGAATATAGCCACGAGCTCCTTTGGTTAAGCCGCAAGCGTTGGCTTCATCGTAGTCAATGTGCATGTACGTTGCAAATCGCGGACTGATTCGCACAACCACATCATCAAAGATTAACGGACGTGTGCCTTCCACTTTGACTTGCACAATTTGGCTATTGCTTACTTTATTTTTTAAGGCATCTTCTGGTGTCATGTGAATATGACGTTTGGCAACAATTAAGCCGTGACTTAATGTCACAACTGCTGATCCGTTCATCAGCGTGACGCCAGGTGTCCCTTCTGTCTTGCCACTCTCTCTAACTGGGGCATTAATTCCTAAAATACGCGTATCCGTCATAGAAACTTCGACTTGTGATTCGCTACGTTCAGGGCCTAAAATAACCACATTTTGAAAAAGTCCTTTAGGTCCAGCAACCGTAATTCGTTCTTTACAAACGAACTGTCCAGGTTGTGATAAATCTTTCACTTTTGTTAGTTGATATCCTGGTCCAAATAATGCATCAATCTCTTGACGAGACAAATGAACATGTCGGCCAGAAGCTTCAACTTCAAAAGTATTTTGTTGTTGTTGCTGAATTCGTTTAACAACTTCTTCAACAATTTCATTCATTGAATCCAATTTGTTCATCTCCTAGTTTCGTGATATTTCAGCCATGGTGCTAATTAATTCTGTAGCCCAAGATTGAAAAAGGCCGAACAGTTGTGATTCTCCTTTTAACTTGAGAATAATTTTATCTAGTTGTAATTGAATTTCTTTTGAGGAATAGCGCCATTGTCTCTGTTGGTTAGTTAGAATAGTTACCTTTGATTCCAAAATGACTGGTTCCATTACAATCGACTGTTCTAAAATAAACTTCTCTAACCACTGTTGTTGTTGTTCGAAATATAACCAACCTTCTGTTGATAACGCTTCATTCGTTAAGAAAGGCAAATACAATAGATGGCTTAAGTGCCGAATCTCATAAATTGTTTCTTTCGATAAATGTTCTTGTTTTTGTGAGGAGGCCTTCACTGAATGAACCTCAGAAAGCAATGGGTTTGTTGAAGAGAAGCTGCTATTAATCCGATGCTCGCGTAGATAGCTTTTGGCGGCTGGCGTCAAAAAACTGCCTACAGGAAACACAAAATCCGTGCCATCTTCTAGTTCTTTTTTTAGCCTTTTGATGCGAAGCATATCTTCTGTAATAACTGTCATAACACCCCTCCTCAATGAAAGTTTAGGACAGAAGTAATGAACCTACCTCTGCCCCAAAAAATCAAAATTATAATTCAGTTGTTGCGTGTGGTAAAATAGCGTCTACTTCTGTATGTGGACGTGGAATTACATGGACAGATAATAATTCGCCAACACGTTCTGCTGCAGCAGCACCAGCATCTGTTGCTGCTTTCACGGCACCAACGTCACCGCGAACCATTACTGTAACTAAACCGCCACCGACTTGTTCTTTTCCAATTAAAGTAACGTTTGCCGCTTTCACCATTGCATCGGCTGCTTCAACAGCACCTACTAAACCACGAGTTTCGATCATTCCTAAAGCATTTGTACTTGACATTATAATTTCCTCCTAAGATGTATGTTTTATTTTTAAAAATTTGGGACAATTATCAATTTGACTTAGGTCCCAAACCCTAAATCCAATAATTCATTTGTTTTACTCTTACTCGCTCGTTTCTTGTTAGTTTAAGCGAGCTAAAACTTGGGCTACCACGGCATTTACTAGTTCTTCTTGATTGGTTGTTTCGCAAGAAGTAGCCACAGATGTGGTTGATGTTTGACCAAATTCTTGACGAATCTCTTCTAAATCACGCACGCCATAAGCAACACGACGTAAATTGAACAGATTTTCAACCCCAATATTATCAGAAGTTGAGCTGCCACCAACTGCGCCACAACCAAGTGTTAATGCTGGCACTAAGTTAGTTGAAGCACCAATTCCGCCAAGTGTACCAGAGGTGTTAACAAGCAAACGAGAGACGGGTTTTCTTAAGCCAAATTCACGAATGACTTCTTTGTTTTCTGTGTGAATACCCATCGTATGACCCGCACCTTCACCTTTCAAAATTTCAATTGATAACGCGCAAGCTGCTTCCCAGTTTTCAACTGTATAGAAAGCAATAATCGGTGCCAATTTTTCTCTTGAAAATGGATATTTCAAGCCTACATGTGTTTCCTCGGCAACAATTAAGCGGCGATCTTTTGGAATAGATAAACCAACTAATGAAGCAATATGTTGAACGGAACGACCCACGATTTGCGGGTTCATTGTACCGTTTGGTCGTAAAATAAATTTAGCTAATTTGTCGGCTTCGGCTGAACTTAAGAAATACGCTCCCTGCTTAATTAACTCTTCTTTGACCGCTTCACGGTTGACAGTTTCAACAATAATTGATTGTTCCGATGCACAAATTGTACCGTTATCGAAAGTTTTTGAATCCATTATTTGTTTCACTGCATGAGGAACATTTGCGCTTCGTTCGATGTAGGCTGGTCCGTTACCAGGCCCAACACCGATTGCTGGTGTTCCAGAAGAGTACGCGGCTTTAACCATTGCGTTTCCACCAGTAGCTAAAATTAAATTTGTTTCTTTATTTTTCATTAATTCGCTGGTCGCTTGCATAGTTGGCGTTTTGATGACCGAGACACAACCTTCTGGTGCCCCTGCAGCAATAGCCGCTTTTTGGATAATTTCCACTGTTTCAATAATCGATTTCAACGCATTGGGATGTGGTGAAAAAACAATGCTGTTGGCAGCTTTTAATGAAATTAATGCTTTGTAAATGACTGTTGATGTCGGGTTTGTAGAAGGAATTAATCCTGCAATTACACCAACTGGGACAGCAATTTCAGTGACTTTTTTGGCAGCATCATCATGGATCACACCAACTGTAGCTTTGTCCTTCATTTCGTCATATACTACTTTTGAAGCGAAAGCATTTTTGATGATTTTATCTTCATAGATACCAAATCCTGTTTCTTCATTGGCCATTTTCGCTAACTTTTCTCGTTGGTTAAATGTAGCCTCTGAAACCGCTTGGACAATCGCATCGATTTGTTTTTGCGAAAATGTTGCTAATACTTGCTGTGCCTCTTTGGCTTTTCTGATTAAATTTCTTGTTTCTTGGATGGAACGTAAGTCTTTATCTACTAATTCCACTCGTCTTCACTTCTTTCTATTTCAGCCATGATTGCTTGAATTAAAGCTTCTTTATTGGCAAATTTAATCTCACTTTTCTTTAAACTACTTAGGTTCATTTTGTAGGCTTGTTTGCGTAAATCAACCACGCGTTGTGTTTCTAATTTTTGGCGTGTGCCAGTGTGTTCTTCCAAATCTGGTGTTTCAATCTCTTCTTCAATTACTTCTACTTGTTCCATCGGTTCAGGTGCTGACTTGGGTTCTGGATCTGATAAAATTACTTCCGTTTGAGCATCAACCCGTGAGATCACATGATGAGCAATTAAACAATTTAATTCTTTAGCTACTTCCGTGCCTACTTCAACGGCAGCTTGGACCGCGGCAACGTCACCAATCAGTTCCACAGTTGTTAAACCGCCATTAATAATTTCAGCTTTTAACAAAGTAACGTCGGCGGCTTTCAATGCCGCATCGGCCACACTAATGGCACCTAAAAATCCTTTGACTTCGACCATTCCTAATGCTTTCATTCAGGTCACATCCTTAATAACTCAACGGATTGTCAGCGATATTTTGAATGACTTGTTCAAACGCACTGCAAGCAGCTTTACATGCAGATTGACTACCTGTCAATAAGGCACCGCCAAAGTTCGTTTCAGAAGGTGGGCCATAAAAGACACCCATTTGAACATCGGCAGCTTTCATTGCTGCATCTAAGCCAACCATTGCTTCTAGCGGTGGTGCAATCAGATAAGCAATCGCTTCACCTTCAGGAATATTCGCTTGTTCAGATAAAAAGCTACCCGTTCTTGATACTACATGTGCAAAATAAACAATACTGTCATCTTCGTTAGCACTATAGAAGCTGGCTTCTTCTTCAATGACTTGCGTAATGACACTCAAGCCACTATTGACTTCAGCAGGACTCGGACCAGCAATAATGCCAATCACTTCACCGGCTAATTTGGTTGAAGCATTTGCTGCGCCAGCATACATACTTTTACCGTAAACTACAGTAACATCGGCGGCTTTGGTTGCTTCATCTAATGCAACATAAGTGACATCATCACAATCTGAAGTAACAATTCCTAATGAGCGATGTTCTGGTTTCAATGATAATTCTTTTGCTAATGCCGGATCGACATTGGGAATGACTTTCATACTTAGGACATTTGCGCCTAGACGATCATTTTTCATGAGAAATCCTCCTTTATTCAGCTTCTTTTAAATCAATACCAGATTTTTTCTTGTCTAACATTTTTTTGATAATTTCGGCAATGTAGGCCCCTGCTTCAACAGCCGGTGTCCCACCTTTGTGAATATTTGAAATAACTGTCCGCCGTGCTTCTGGCATACCGACAGTTGGTTTGTAGGCAATGTAGGCACTCATAGATTCTGCTGTTACTAAACCAGGACGTTCGCCAACTAGCAAGCAAACAACATCAGCGTCAGTGATTTCACCAATTTTATCCATTGCTGGCACACGACAATATTTAACAAAAACTACATTGTCGAAATCTAAGTTGTACATGTTTAATCCTTGTTTAATTGCTGGTAGGACTTCTTTAATATTCGCTTCGATAGCAGCTGAACTAAGGCCATCCCCTACGACCATTTGGATTTTGGCTTTTGGTGTCGTATTTTTCCGAATGATTTCACTATTTTCTTCATCAAATTGACGACCATAATCTGGACGTGTTAAATATTCATCTTTACTGTTACAGATTGTTTTTGTAGAAATAAAATTCATTTCTTTTACCAAGTCTTCGCTTACGTCTGAAAAGACCGCATCTTGTGCTGCCGCATGGTCCGCTCGGAAACGTAATGTTGAACTAGTCATATAACGCGTCCCTGCACGACCAACGCCTAAACGAGCTGGCGAGAAAGCTTTCATTTTTAATAGTGCTTCAGGATCTACGGTATTTTTCAATAGTAATTGTTTACGTAAATCTACTTCAGTAATGTCAGGAATTAGGCCTTCTTCAATTTCTGTCGTTTCAGTGACGTGTGTTGTGACTGGTTTTTCTTCAGCAGTCACAGTGGCAGTCGAAACCGCTTGATTGTCAGCGACCATTTCTGTTAAAATTCCGGCAATCATTTCTTTTAATTCTTTTTCGTTCATTTGTATTCTCACCTCGTTTATTTAATAAATACAGATGCATCGCCAGCGCGACTTGTTAATTTTCCGTTTTCCATTAAGCCCATTTTTTCCATCCATTCTTCAAATTCTTTAATTGGACGTAAGCCTAATGTTTCACGAATCGTCGCAGTTTCATGGAACCCAGTTGTTTGATAATTTAACATGACATCATCGCCATGAGGAATCCCCATGATATACGTACAACCAGCTGTTGCTAATAACATTGCTAAGTTCTCCATATCATTTTGATCAGCTTTCATATGGTTGGTGTAGCAGACATCACAGCCCATTGAAATTCCAGTTAATTTGCCCATGAAATGATCTTCTAAACCAGCGCGGATGACTTGTTTTGAATCGTAAAGATATTCTGGTCCAATAAAGCCAACAACGGTATTTACAATATACGGATCAAATTTTTTGGCTAAGCCATAACAACGCGCTTCCATTGTGACTTGGTCTGCGCCAAAGTTCGCTTCAGAAGAAAGTTCTGAGCCTTGACCTGTTTCAAAATACATCACATTAGGACCAGCTGCTTGACCACTGTGAAGCGCTAAATCTTGTGCTTCAGCTAAAATTTCTGCATTTAAACCAAATGCTGTGTTTCCTTTTTCTGAACCAGCGATGGATTGAAAGACTAAGCCAGTTGGCGCGCCTTGACGCATGGCTTCCATTTGTGTCGTTACGTGAGCAAGCACGCAAGTTTGTGTTGGAATTTCCCATTCGCTGCGGAACTCTTCAAATTTGTTTAAGATCCGTTTAACACTTTCTGTAGAATCATCAACAGGATTCAAACCAATTAACGCATCACCGGCGCCATAAGAAAGACCTTCCATAACTGATGCCATAATGCCATCGACATTATCGGTTGGATGGTTCGGCTGTAAACGATTTGAAAAAGTTCCGGGACGGCCAATTGTTGTGTTGGCGGTTTTTTCAATATTGATTTTTTTTGCGCCAACAATTAGATCCATGTTGGACATTAATTTACAGACAGCAGCAATCATTTCAGAAGTGAATCCACGGGAAATTCGTTTGATATCAAAATCGGTTGTTTCCGAAGATAAGATAAATTCGCGTAATTCTGCAACTGTCCAATGTTTAATACTTTCAAAAATTCGCATATTGACTTGGTCAATAATAATGCGTGTCACTTCGTCTTCGTCATAATCAACGACGGGATTGTTAAACAAGTCATTTAAGGACAATTCTGATAAAACGACTTTCGCCGCCACGCGTTCTTCGGCTGAATTAGCAGCTACGCCAGCTAACTTGTCGCCAGACTTTTCTTCATTGGCTTTGGCTAAGACTTCTTTAACGGATGTAAATTGATAGACTTTGCCAAATAGTTTGGTTTTTAAAATCATCTTTGTGTCGCTCCTTTTTAATTAAATACTAAGGTCTTAACAATGACTGGAAGGACGGCTCCTTCTGCCACTGGTAAACCGATATCTACATAATCACCGTTTTCTACTTTGACCGAATCAAGACAGATAAACGGATAGTCTTTTGGCAGATGGGCACTTAAGGCATGCCCTAAAGCTTTCGCCATGTCTTCATCCACCATAACAATAATGGGAATTTGTTCAGCAACTAAACTAGCTAATCCTTCCACAATCCCTTGACCATAGCGTTGAATATCAGCAAATGTTGGATTGCTCATGCCTCTAATTGTTAGGGCAATCTGGGGTGTTTCTTCAATACGATGCCAATTGAGTTTTTCTTGGATTCGCTGGCCTAATTCTGTCACAGTAAGGGTTTCATCCTCTTGCGCTAATTTTAGAATTGGGATATTTTTTACCGGCAAAATTTGCTCACGGTAAGCGATCGTGCTTCCGCTAATTTCAGCAGTGTGTGAACCTGCTCCGACGACCGTCGCTCGGATTGTTTCTGCGCTTTCTAAGACTTCTTTTTCCGAAAAAATCAGTGACTTTCTCAAGTATTTCCCTAAAAGTAAGCCGATGTCCCCATATTTAAAGAGATTCGTACTTGTCGTATTTAAGCAATCAGCCACACCACCAGAAAATGTTACAATTGGTAATTCCTCACCTTTTCGTAGTGGATGGTTGGTTACTAATAACTGGTAGAACGGACTTTGTGTCCCCAAGCCAATGCTATTTTCTAACACGGCAACTAATTCCGAAATAATTGGTAGTAAGTTTTGTTCGGTGGCTTGGTCACCAAGGTGCAAGGTTAGCCCTTTTTTATTTATAATTTCTTGAATCTTCGGAGCTATATAGGTGATTTTTTGTTGTTGATCTAATTTAATTAAGCGTCCGCCAATGTCAAAACAAGCCGTGTCAATCACTTCGCCATCTTTAAAGACAGCTAAATTTGTCGTTCCCCCACCAATGTCTAAATTAACCACCGGTTTGCGTTTCGTTTCAGAATAAGTTTGAGCACCAGCGCCTTTCCCGGCAATGATACTTTCTAAATCAGGACCAGCCGTAGCAACGACAAAATCACCTGCATAGCCACTAAGTGCTCGTAGCACATTGTTGGCATTGCTTTTTCGAGCAGTTTCACCTGTGATAATTACCGCACCCATTTGAATATCTTGTTTATGAATGCCTGCTTGGCGATATTGCTCCGCTACAAACGCTTTGATAGGTTCTGCATCAATTTCTGATTGGTTAAGTAAGGGTGTAAAGATAATGTCACTTCGATAAATGACTTTTTTATCAGAAATGCTGATACGTGGTACTGTAAACGCAGAGGCAAAATTTTCAACAGTTAATTCTGACAAGACTAATTGGGTTGTAGACGTCCCTAAATCAATCCCTACGGTTAAAAGTGTTTCCTTCGACATCGCCTGACTCGCCTCCTTTTGCATACAAAAAGGCACTTAAAGAATCGTTAGAAAATTTCTTTCTACTTTTCTTTAAGCGCCTTTGCTTAATCAATGAACAACATCACTGGTGTTCTGTTCGAAATAGAAACAGGTTTTAGTTCCCTGTTTATTGGATTCAATTGTAATTTTTCCTTTTAATTTATCTTTTACGTAGCTTTTGACAATCATCAAACCTAAACTGGTCTCGTTACTTTGATGAACGTCATAGCCTTTACCATTATCTGTAACAGTAATGGTAATCATTTTATTATCTAATGTTCCACTAAGTTTAACAACGCCAGTTGTTTGTGGCTCAAATGCATGATCAAAAATGTTTTGTAATAGTTCGTTGACAACAAGGGAAATGGTGACCATTTGTTCGCTAGAAACCATAATGGCTGGATCAACATTCATCATCATCTCAATGGGTTGTGCGCCTTGAAAAAGATGTCTAAAATTATACATCACTGCTTCCAATGTTTGCCGTAAAGCAACGTCATCTTTGACTTGTTTTGACAGCAATTCATGGGTGGCTGCAATCGCCATAATTCGATTGACACTTTCATGAAGGACTTTCTTTGCTTCGGGGCTTTGCGTTCGCCGTTCTTGAATACGCAATAAGGAAACCACCGATTGCAAGTTATTTTTAACACGATGATGAATTTCACGAATCGCAACAGATTTGGAAATAATTTCCGCTTCTTTTTCTTTAAATTCTGTATTGTCTTGAATAATCATAATCAGTTGTTCTTCTGATGCCAACCACACTTTCCGAACCTTAAAATAATAATTAAGGTAGGTCGTTTTGCTTTCAATTGGTTGATTACTCATTTTATATTTCATTTGATACAACACATATTCAAAAGTTGTATAATCGATGGACAAATTGTCATAACTCATTCCAATGATATTATCCCGATAACCAAGTTTGCGATAAAGCTCTTGTGCATTGTGATTGGTAATTAATAAGTGACCCGCCGCATCAAAAATCAAAACGGCTTCTGCCAATTGATCAATAAATAATGCGCCGACTTGACTAGTTGATTTCGCTACTTTTGCTAACTGGCAGTTATTTAGCTCCTCTTTTTGTAAGTCCGCTTGAATCTCTTCATCTGCCGCAATCTCGACAATAATGACACCAATCGTTCGATGTTCATTGCGAATGGGATAGATATTTTGCTTAATCAAACGATTTTCCTGAGTCACTGCTAACAAACCAATGCTATTTAAGCTAGTTTGCATGGTACGCAGAACACCAGGTTCATTTTTTAATAAAGCTTCCATCCCGACGACATCTCCGCTATATAAAGAAGTTGTCTTCGCAGGCGGCTTATGATAAACGACTAGTGCTTGCTGTGACATTTCCTTATACACATCAATAAAAACATCTGCACTTTGATAGAGTGTCGTCGAAGAAAGATAACGTGCTGTACGTTGTAATTCTTTAATGTCTGATTCTGAAAGATTGGTATATTGGTGACATAATTGCTCTAATCGTTTCATTTATTCATCATCCATTACAATCAATTCTGCAATTTCACTCATACGTGCGCGTTTGTTCATACTTAACGTACGCAACATTTGGTAGGCTTCTTCTTCCGATATATGATTTTCTTTTACAAGAATACCTTTGGCTTTTTCGATAATTTTACGTTCTTCTAATTTTAAACTTAATTTATCGATTTGACTTAGTAACAGCTGCGTTTGTTTGCCTCGTTCAATGCTCATTTCAATTGTAGGTATTAATGATTTTTCGTCTAGAGGTTTAACTAAATAACCCAGTGCGCCTAATTTTTTAGCCTTGTCCGTATTTTGTACGTCACTGTATGCAGATAAAAAGACAATACTACTGGCTAGTTGGTCTTGAACAATTTTTTTACCTGCTTTTAGACCATCTAAAATTGGCATTTGAATGTCCATTAATACTAGGTCAGGTTGTGTTTTTTTACATACTTCAATTGCTTCAAAACCATCGGCTGCTTCACCGACTACTTCGTACCCTGCTTCTATCACAATATCACGAATATCGAGTCTCGTAATAGGTTCATCATCGACTATTACAATTCGTCCATCCATTTTCTTCACGCCCTTGTCCTTTCAACGCTATGTTCTGGTAATTTTACAAGTTACAGAAAAGTTTAAAATCTGTTGTAAACCTTCAATCACCGCTTGTAAGGCTGCTTCCACTGAGCTTACGTCACCAGAAATGACTACCGATCCAGAAAAACGATCAATAAAACCGATTTGGATATCTCCGCTTTTAGTCGCAATATCAACAGCGATAATTGCCGCTTCGCTCGGAGTGATTGTCAAAATACCTAGTGCATTGCTGGTGCCTTCTGGCAACCCTAATTTTGTATAAATTTCTTTATTAGGACTAGCAATGATGTGCGCTAACGTTACTTGTTTCCCAGGAACATATTCTTGAATCATTCGTTGTTTTTCTTCCAACCAGACTCGCTCCTTTAATTTAGCAAATAAAAAATCCTCAATAAAAAACGTAAAGGTTCCACTTTCGCTTTCTACTAAGGAGCTTCTTTGCTCTTAAATTTTGAAGCACGCCGTTGTGCTACCCACATTATATGTTATCGATTTCATCCTGTCAATCGCTTATAAGATAGAATTTAAAATTTTTGTCACTTCTGCTGCTGTTGGTTGGACAGGATTTGTTTTGGTGCAGCCATCCATCAATGCGCCTTCAGCTATTTTTGGGATCGCAGCTTGGACTTCTTCTTTTGGTAAACCATAATCACTAAAAGTGGCAGGCATGTTTAATTTTTGACGGAGTTGCTTGATTTGTCGAATAAATTGTTGAACACCAATCCGTGCATTGGTTGTCTGTGTATCATTTAGACAATTTGCTAACTGCGCATAACGTTTAGCTGTTGGTTCGTTGGTGACTTTGCCATTCGCTAAGCCACTGTTATATGCAATGACTTCAGGTAAGAGCATTGCATTCATTCGTCCATGTGGCACATGTAAACGCGCACCGGCCGCATGAGCAATACCGTGATTCAAGCCTAACGAAGTAACATTAAACGCCATCCCTGCCATACATGAAGCTAAATGCATATTTTCACGGGCTTGTTGGTTGCTACCCTCATTAAAGGCTATTTCTAAATTGTCGAATACTAAGCGAACGACTTTTTCGCACAACGCATCTGAAATCGGATTTGCTTCTGTTGAAACATAAGCTTCAATAACATGCGTTAAGACGTCCATTCCTGTATCCGCTGTGATTTTTGGTGGCACACTCATCACTAAATTTGTATCTAAAATCGCAATTTCTGGTTGAATTTCATCTGTTACAAGCGGGATTTTGGTGCCAGTTTCAGCAACCGTAATCACTGAAAAATTCGTAACTTCTGAACCAGTTCCACTAGTTGTAGGAACCGCAATAAACTCAGCAATCTGAGTTTGCAAAGTACGTTTGCCAAAAAATTTCATTGCTTTGGCCGCATCAATAGCGGATCCCCCACCTAAAGCTAATATCGTATCTCCTTGAAATGTCGCTAACTGCTTAATTCCCGCAGCGATCTTATCAATTGGTGGATCGGGGATGATGTCACTAAAAATTTGCCATTCACTTTTTGTTAAATGCTTTGTCACTTCATTCACAAATCCAGAGTCAACCATGAATGGATCTGTGACAATGAAAACACGTCTATCATGAAGTGTTTCCAAATTGGCTAATGCGCCTTCTCCTACCCATAGTTCGGTAGGGAAATGAATTGTTTTCATCTCAATTCCTCCTTAATAAAATACAAAAAGACACTTCAAACAAACGAAAAATCATCTGTCTGAAGCGTCTTTGCTTCCTTATGTATACGCCATTGTACACGAAACCTTATCCATAGAGTACAACGCCTTTAATTAATTGTCAATAAAAAAAGGGAATATAGCAGTACGTCATTGTACCTGAAATCTCCTTCAACATTGAAAGACCAGCCCAAAATTCCCAAAAGCACTTCCTCGTGCCATTAATTGGATTAATACAAATATCTTGGGCTGGATTTTCAACACAAGCGTTGTTAAGAAACATCCTGTTTTGCCTCGAAACAGCATGCCCAATAATGAAAAAATGAAAAGACCTGACTTAAAAGCAACCTTGCTTCTTCACAGTGGCGGGACCGTGCCAGATTCTCACTGGCTTCCATTCATATTTTTCATAAAATATTCGTTTAATCTATCTGAAATTTACCATAAGTTTTTTAGAAAAGCAACTGTTTACAATCCATCTTCTTTAATTTTATGGAAAACCTTTTCGCTTCGTTCATAAAAAACATCAGGTCGTTGTGCTTGAACATTTAAATAGCGAGCCAACGCATAAAAATAATCTGATAAACGATTGGTAAAAATTAATACCTCTTCGTTAATTTTGGCTGTCCAATTTAAACGAACAATGATGCGTTCTGCGCGCCGTGCAATCGTCCGAGCCACATGAACCATACTGGCTGCTGGGGTTCCGCCAGGTAAAATAAAACGATCAATATCTGGTGATTGTGCAGTGTAGAAATCAATCCGCTGTTCTAGCCAATGCACACTTTCCTTTTGTAATTTAAATGGTCGTTGTGCTTCAATCGGTGTTGACAAATCTGTTCCCGCATCAAAAAGTAAATGTTGTAAAGCTTCTAGTTCTCCTTTAATTTCTTGATTTTCTTGTGGAAGTTGGCTGATAATATAGCCGACCCAAGAATTCAATTCATCAATCGTTCCATAACTTTCAACTCGATCAGAATCCTTAGCGACGGTTGAGCTGCCGACTAATTTCGTCATTCCCTTATCGCCAGTTTTTGTATAAATTTTCATTCTGCTTCATCCTCCTCTAAATAATCTACTAATTCTTGCAAGCCAATTTTTTCAACAGAAGAAATTTCAAAAATTCTTGTTGCACCCGCACTTTTTAATTGTTGCCGAACAATCTCTAACTGCTGAGAATCTTGTGCTAAATCAATCTTGGTTAAAATACCAATGATTTCTTTCGGGAAAATACTACCAAATCCTGGTGAAAAAACTTGTTGTGTTTCTACAGCACTTTGAACCAAACCAATCACATCTGCTTCTGCCGCTGTGACGTTTAACGCATTATAATATTGTCGATGCAAAATAAACTCGCCCGGTGTATCAATCATTTCTGTATGAAATTCCACCGCCTGTGTTTTATCATAAATTAATTCTTTGCCTTGCAGAGCTTGACATAACGTGGTTTTGCCACAACCGATAGCTCCCATTAAAATGATTCGTTTCATCGCTACCTCCATAAAAAAGGAGCCCAAAGCAAGTACCATCACGTACTTAGTCTTGGGCTCCTTTGCCGATTTGTTAAAACACGCCATTGTGTTTCTGATTCTTTGCCTTTATCTTACCTGTTTCCAAAAAACTTGTCAAAATTATTGAATAGTTTCCCAAACTTTATGTTGTTTCTGAAAATAGGAGACAATATCTGTTTCAAAAATTGTTTGTAAAAATTCTTTGGAAGCCAACGTTTGAAAATCACCTTGCGCGGCCACTTTCCCTTGCTTCATAAACACAATTTTTTCACTTAGCGTTAACGCTAAACGGATATCATGAAACACCCCGATTAACGTTTTCCCTTCTTGCGCACTCCACTCATTTAACTGATGAATCAATTCTTGTTGATACCGAATATCCAAATGATTATTGGGTTCATCCAATAAAATAATTTCTGGATCTTGTACAAATAATTTAGCCAAAAATACTCGTTGTTGTTGTCCTCCTGAAAGCTGATTGACAACTTTATCTTTTAAAGGCAATAAACCCGTGTGTTCTAAATAATAAAGGACTCGTTCTTTTTCTTGTTTAGAAACAATAGGTAAAAAACGTTGTGCTTGTTGTCGATACGCCCCCATCAAAACTGTTTCGTAAACCGTATAATCAAAAGCAACTGTCGTGAATTGACTCATCATCGCTACTTTCGTTGCCAATTCCTTCCGCTTTTGTCCATGAACTTCTTGACCATCAATTAAAACAGAACCACTATAAGGGACAAGTCCGGCAATCGTTTTTAAAAGTGTCGTTTTACCGCAACCATTTGGACCTAAAATACAAGTTTTACTACCTGTCGGAAAAACGAGGGAAATATCTTTTAAAATGGGGGTTTGTTGGAGCGTTACAGCTGTTTTTTTTAATTCAATCATGCAGCAACGCCCCTTTTTTTAAAGTAAATATACAAGAAGAATGGCGCTCCAATCAAGGCTGTTACGGCCCCGATGGGAATTTCTCTTGGTGATAAAATCGTGCGGGCAATTGTGTCCCCTATTACCATGATGGTCCCACCTAAGATTGCTGAACCGGGAATCAGCCAGCGATGAGTCGCCCCTAGATAGCGACGGACAATATGTGGTGCTATTAAATCAACAAAACCAATCACACCGACAAATGAAACCGCACTTCCTGCTAGTAAACTAGCCAAAAGAATAATGCGTAGTTTTGCTGTTTTGACTTCTACTCCCGCTAACATCGCATGTTCTTCTCCTAAACCGAGAACATCCAATGCGTTGGCATCAAACCAAAGAAACAGACTGCTGACAAGCAAGATTGGACAATAAATAGCAATTTTTTGCCAATTACTGCCAGAAAAACTACCCATTTGCCAAAAGACTAATTGTTTCAAATAATCTTGGAAAAGTGCTGTAATCAACGTCAAAATAGCACCGACAAACAAGGTCATAATCATTCCTACTAAAACAACTGTTTGATTGGACATTTGACTATCCATTGTTTGCGTAAATAACAAAACTAAAAAGACCGTTGCTAAGCCAAAGATAAAACCAGTTAAAGGCAATAAAAACGCCCCTAAGATCGAAGCAGTTACTCCAGTTACCATGATTAACGCAGCGCCTAAGGATGCTCCCGCTGATACGCCCAAAGTATACGAAGAAGCTAAAGGATTACCTAAGAGCGATTGCATCACCGTGCCACTTACTGCTAAGCCTGCGCCCACGAGATAGGCCATCACGACACGCGGTAACCGAACATTCCAGATGATTCCTTCTAAAATCCCGTCTTCTGAAACCGTCTTTTTCAATAAAATTTGAAGCAAATCCGTTAACGAAATCTGAACACTTCCAATTTTAATACCCAAAAAGAGCATGCTCATACTGATCAAGAGCATCAGTATGAGACACGTTTTTTTACTCATCTTTTAAATCCTTATATTCCTCTGGATAAACAGCTTTTGCCATTTGTTTTAATGCTTTGGTAATGTGGTTATTTGGTAAAGAGCTAGACATGTTATCGATTTCGAAAACTTCTTTGTTTTGAACTGCAGGAACGCTTTCCCAGTTTTTACGAGCTAAAATTTCTTTGGCGGGATCTTTCATATAGTTAACATTGGTTAAAATGACTTCTGGTTTTGCAGCAATGGCCGCTTCTTCTGTCACTGGTAACCAGCCTTTTTCATTTGCCAAAACATTTTTTGCCCCAATTGTTTCAATCATTTCATTTAAAAATGTCCCATTACCAAAACTATAAATGTCTGGTAAGGCAGCCACTTCAAACAAAACAGTTTTTGGTTTTTTAATAGTTTTCCCAATTTTCGCTACTTCGTCGATTTCTTGATCCATTGTTTTGATTAACTTTTGTCCTTTTTCATGTTCGGATAAGCTATCCGCGATGAATTGGACGTCTTCTTTGATTGCTTTGATACTTGTACTAGTGGGAATATTAACGACTGTAATTCCAGCATCTTCCACTTGTTTCCAAACACTTTCTGAGCTAGCTAAATTGATGTCATTCACATAAACAATTTGTGGTTTCAAGGCAATCAATTTTTCTGCATCGACAGCCATCATATCCATTTGTGGTAATTTTTTTAAATCAGTCATCATTGTACTACTTTGAGTATCAACTGCGATTAATTGGTCGGTTTTACCTAAGTCTTCAATCACTTCTGTTGTTGATGGCACTAGGGAAATAATTTTGGTTGCTTCTTTGGGTAAAGTAATTTCTTTGCCGCTACGGTCTTTGGTTGGTAACGTTACTTCTGTTTTTTCAGAAGAGGTAGTTGCTTTCTTTTCCTGTTTACCACATCCTGCTAAGCCAAGTGTTGCTACTAAACCTAAAGTCATCATTGTTAAAGTAAATTTTTTCATTTTTTCATCCTCGCATTCGTCTATTTTATTTTGGGGAAAATTTTCTGAAATGAACCTCCTTTGTCTCAACGTCAAAACAATACAAAAAAACCACTTTTTTCTCCAATAGAAAAAAAGCAGTCACTTAACTATGCTAATGATATACTCAGCCAGTTATCTTCAAAGCCCCTTCTTTTTCCTACAAAAGAATGATTAGACTTATCAAGCCGGTATCCTGACTTAGCTTCTTCTTACTCCCAATCCTTCCAGAATAATCTGTGGTCTTATTGGTTTCATCCACCATACAGTAGGTAGGTCTGTAGAGGATTCACACCTCTTTCCCTGACACTTCATAAGTACATATATATTGTATCTTCGTTGATAACTAATTTTCAAACCAGTGATTAGACGTCTTTGTCTAATGACACACATTTATTATAACGGTTATCAACCATTTGTCAACGCTTCCTCAAGCAAAAGAAAAACTTTTCTTGTTTTAGTTATTAGACGTTGTTCCGTTTTTCTATTCATGATAAAATAAATCCTAGTTTGAATAAGAAAGAGGTTAACTTGATGAAAATCGTCATTTTGTTACTTGTTGCCTATTTATTAGGTTCGATTCCCTCAGGTGTTTGGATTGGTAAACTTTTCTTTAAAAAAGATATACGCCAATTTGGGAGTGGGAATACAGGAACAACCAATACATTTCGTGTCTTAGGGAAACCTGCCGGAATTACGGTATTATTAATGGATATCTTGAAAGGAACGTTAGCCACTTCATTACCCTATTTGTTTGGTTTACAAGGCGTGAATCCGCTCTTCTTTGGGGTAGCAGCTGTTTTAGGGCATACCTTCCCTATTTTTGCCAATTTCAAAGGTGGTAAAGCCGTAGCCACTAGCGCTGGCATGTTATTAGCATACAGCCCCACATTTTTTATTTATTCTGCTCTTATTTTTGTGATTTGTCTGTATCTAACCAGTATGGTGAGTTTAACAAGTATGATTAGCGCTGTACTAATTACACTTTCTACTATTATTTTGCCTTTCACTGTCCCAGCTATTTTACCAACATTTAACTGGTTATTAACCGTGATTGCGATTGCTTTGACTACTTTTATCTTTGTCCGTCATCGTGAAAACATTCAGCGAATTAAAAATGGAACAGAAAGTCATCTTTCTTTTGGCTTACGTGCAAAAAAATAAAGAAAAAGGCTGTGAACAAATAATGTTCACAGCCTTTTTCTTTATTTTACACTAATCATATACTGTGTTTTAAATAGTTCGTTAGCTGGTAACTTATTGATGCCAAATTTTTCAGCAAGTTGGCCAGTTGCGTCGACAGCATCAGCAATCCCGCACCAAGGTTCGATACAGACAAAAGGCGCTTCTTTCGGTGTCGGTGACCAAATCCCCACAAAAGGCATTTCTGGATAACTCAAAGTGACTTGATGGTCACTTTCGTCTGTGGCAATCGTAATTGCTGTTTGACCTTTTGTTTCAAAAATCATTGCATCATTTTCAAATAATTGATGCGTTAAGTCAAAGCTGGTATTCGTTTGGGCTAGCGTTTTATTCGCTAAATCAATAAACGGGCCTGCTAAGGGAATCTGTGTCCGTGATTTTTTAGGTGAAAAACTTAGATAATAATCTTCAAACGTTAGTGAAGATTCTAAAGGTACATTAAAGGCTGGATGACCACCAATCCCAAAATACATCTCTTCTTTCCCTGTGTTTTCTACTTGGTAGTTTACAGTCAATTCTTGATGTTCTAATGTATAAGTAATCACAAGTTCAAAATCAAAAGGATACTTCTTCTTGGTTTCTTTTGTTGATTTTAGTGAAAAAGAAACTTCTTCTCCACCTTTTTCAATCACATCAAATACTTGATCACGAGCAAAACCATGTTGAGTTAAATGATACGCTTGATTTTGGTACATATACGTATCTTCTTTTAGACGACCGACAATCGGAAAAAGTACGGGCGCATGGCGGGCCCAAAATTCAGGATTTCCTTGCCAAATATATTCAATGCCGGTTTCTTTTGATTGTAAACTTACTAATTCTGCTCCTTCTTCAGCAAATGTTGCGATTAGAAATTCATTTTCAATTTGTACAGTCATTGCGTTGTCCTCCTAGTTGATACGAGCAATTGCTTATTTTTCCAACTCTTTAATAAATTGTTGATTTAACACTTTTAAATAAGTCCCTTTCATACCAAGAGAACGTGATTCAATAATTCCAGCTGATTCTAATTTTCTTAAGGCATTCACAATTACGGAACGAGTAATGCCTATTTCGTCTGCAATACTTGAAGCAGTTAAACGACCTTCTTCGCCATCTAAGGCTTCAAAAATGGCATGGACGGCTTTTAATTCACTATATGAAAGAGTGTTGATGGCCATTTGCACGGCAGTCGCACTGCGAACTTCTGCTTCAATTGTTCTGGATTGATGATACAAAATTTGCATGCCGACAACGGTCGCACTATATTCAGCTAACACTAAATCATCCTCGTTAAAGGATTTTTCAACACGCGCTAAAATAATCGTACCCAAGCGTTTGCCAGCACCGTACAAAGGCACAATAGTGGTTAACCCAAACGGATACAGCTCTCGTGATTCAAAAGGAAATGCAGTTAAATCACTGTCTATTGGAATATTGGCTTCGGTTACTTTGAGCATATCCACGGCCTCGGTGTATCCTTGAGGAAATTTTTTCTCTTTAAACATATTTTTGATACGGGCATTATTAACATCTAATTTTTCAGTATACCCCAACAAATCCCCTGAACTGCTAATAATATACGCATTACTTTCTAAAATATCTCCTAAAATCATTGCCATTTTGTTGTACGGAAGTTCTGCTTGTACGTCAAACAGATTGTTTTTTTGCAAAAGCTCGTTCACTTGACGTGTTTTTTCTAATAATGTAGCCATCTTTTCTCCTCCAGCCTTTTTTATAAGATGTAACGACTTAAATCTTCATTTTGAACAATGTCATTCAATTTTTCATTGACATATGCTTCGGTAATCGTAATTTCACCCATTTGCATATCTGGTGCTTCATATAATAAATCTTCTAATAAACGTTCTAAAATTGTGTGTAAACGACGCGCCCCAATATTATCTGTATCACGGTTTACATCATAAGCGATGTGTGCTAACCGTTCAATTGCTTCTTTTGTAAAGATGACTGAAACATTTTCTGTGCCAATTAATGCTACATATTGTTTAATTAAAGCATTGTTTGGCTCAGTTAAGATACTTACGAAGTCATCAGCCGTTAAATCATCTAATTCAACTCGAATTGGGAAGCGGCCTTGTAATTCTGGAATCAAGTCACTTGGTTTTGACAAGTGGAAAGCACCTGAAGCGATAAATAAAATGTGATCCGTTTGTAAAGGACCATACTTCGTGTTAACTTGGGAGCCTTCAACAATCGGCAAAATGTCTCTTTGTACTCCTTCACGAGAGACTTCGCCCGAATTTTGTTGACTTTTGGAGGTGATTTTATCAATCTCATCGATAAAAATAATTCCGCTTGATTCAGCTAAACGAATAGCTTCACTATGAATATCAGCGTCATTGACAATTTTTGCTGATTCTTCTATCACTAATAATTCTTGTGCTTCTTTCACCGTTACAGTACGTTCGATTTTTTTCTTTGGTGACAGAGCGCCTAACGTTTCATTTAAGTCGATACCCATTTGTTCTAGGCCATTGTTCATAGCTGGCATCGTTTTCTTCGGTTCTTCAATTTCAATTGTTACTTCACGATTATCTAATAGACCTTTTTCCAGCTGTTCCAAAATTGTTCGGCGATTCGTTCGAATATCTTCCGTTACTTCTTCTTGTGCTTCTTGCTGTTGCTGAGCCATGTTAAACATGTTCATCATTTGTTCAAATTGATTACCGCCAGCCTGTTTTTGTTCTTTTTTAATTCCAGGCACTAATACTTTGACTAAACGTTGATTGGCCTTTTTCAACGCTTGCGCATACACGCGACTGTATTGTTGTTTTTCAACAATTTGGATCGCATTTTCTACTAAATCCCGAACCATTGATTCGACATCCCGACCGACATAGCCTACTTCTGTAAATTTGGTTGCTTCAACTTTTACAAAAGGCGCATTGACAATTTTTGCGAGACGACGAGCAATCTCAGTTTTACCAACACCTGTTGGTCCAATCATTAGTAAGTTTTTAGGCGTAATATCTTGTTGCATATTTTCTTCTAATTGCAAGCGACGATAGCGGTTACGTAAAGCTACCGCCACTGATTTTTTGGCAGCTTGCTGTCCAACAATATATTGATCTAGTTCTTTGACTATTTCTTTTGGTGTTTTGTTTAATTCATTCATGGATTTTCCCTCGCTTATAATTCTTCTACAATGATATTATGATTCGTAAATACACAGATATCTGCAGCAATATTTAAGGCATTTTTAGCAATCTCTTTCGCTGGCATTTCTTTATCGCCAAAGTTTTTCATGGCTCTTGCAGCGGACAAAGCAAAATTACCGCCTGAACCAATTGCTAAAATACCATCGTCTGGTGTGATGACTTCCCCAGTTCCTGAAACTAAGAGCATTTCTTCCTTATTCATCACAATCAGCATAGCTTCTAATTTTTGCATAGACTGTTGTGTACGCCACTCTTGGGCTAACTCAACCGCAGCTCTCGTTAAGTTTCCGTTGTATTCATTTAATTTTCCTTCAAACTTTTCTTCTAATGTAAAGGCATCTGCCACACTCCCTGCAAAACCGACAACGACTTCATCATTGTAAATACGGCGCACTTTTTTGGCCGTACCTTTCATAACGACAGATTCGCCCATTGTTACTTGGCCGTCACCAGCCATTGCAAATTTTCCATCTTTTTCGACTGCACAAATTGTTGTAGAGTGAAATTGTGATTCAACCATTATTGTTCCTCCTAGACGTTTACCTCCATTATGCACGAGGATGAAACGTTCGATAATTTTTTTGTAAACTTTCTTTTGTCACATGCGCATATATCTGAGTTGTTGATAAATTAGCATGTCCTAATAATTCTTGAACTGTCCGCATATCGGCGCCATTATTTAATAAATGTGTCGCAAATGTATGGCGTAACATGTGGGGATGAATTTCCGCATTTAATGAACTTTTTTTAATTAGTTGGTTTAAGACATATTCAATCCCTGTTGGCGTGATTTGTTCACCATGATGATTAACAAAGACATACGGATGTTTTTTTTGATATTTTGTCATTAATAGCGCGCGGCCATTCTCTAAGTAATCCTTTAAGGCGTCTTGTGCAAATGAACCAAAAGGCACATAGCGATCTTTATTTCCTTTTCCGTGAACCAATAAAACAGAAGCTTGAAAGTCAACTGCGTCCACCGTTAAGTTCGCACATTCACTGACCCGAATACCAGTCCCATACAGAACTTCTAGCAACGCTTGATTTCTCAAATCAAGCGGTTGCTCCCCTTGTGCGCTCTCAAATAATGCATCCATTTCTTTTTCATAAAAAAAACGGGGCAACCGTAACTGTTTCTTTTTCATATGAACATAGGAAAAAGGATTCTCTTGGATTGCTTCATTTTTTAATAAGAATTGATAAAAAGAACGCAAACTGGCAATTTTTCGACTAATCGAATTGCGGCTATATTCCTGATCGTATAATTCGCTCAAATAAGCCCGAACATCCAAATGTTCCACAGTCAAATAATTGTCATTACCTGAAGTCTTTAAAAACGAAAAAAAATGTTGTATATCTTCTTGATATGCTTTTTTTGTTTTTTCTGAATAGCCTCTTTCGACAATAAGATAACGAGCAAATAACTCAGGCCAATTCTTTTCTTCCATGTGATAGCCCTCCTCATTCGATTACAAAGTAACTTTAGCATAACCTTTTTCAAAAGACAATTAAGTTGTCAGAATTTAATCAATATTTCTAAATATGTTCACAATTTTAACTATTCTTTAGCTTTTGTTATTTTTTTCTAAAAATTAAAAGACTGAGTATCATCGCATTTCTTAGCAATGATGCTCGGTCTTTTCTCATATTTTTTCTAATTTAGTCTAAAGATTGGATAACTTGAGCTTGGACATCTAAGGCCCGATTAGCAATTGCTTCATAGCGTTCTTTTTTGTCACGAATTCGTTCAGGTAACTCTGGGAAAAGCCCAAAGTTTGCATTCATTGGTTGGAAATGTTTGCCTTCTGCATGTGTAATATAATAAGCCATACTTCCTAAAGTCGTTTCGCGAGGGAATTCAATCGGCTCTTCCCCTTTGGCAAGACGAGCTGCGTTAATACCTGCAAGTAAACCACTTGCCGCGCTTTCAACATACCCTTCAACACCAGTCATTTGTCCAGCAAAAAACAGATCGTCACGTTTTTTTGATTGGTAGGTTGGTTTTAGCAACTCTGGAGAATTCATAAAACTATTACGATGCATGACGCCATAGCGAACAAATTCAGCATTTTCTAATCCCGGAATCATACGGAATACTCGTTTTTGTTCACCCCATTTTAAATGCGTTTGGAAACCAACAATATTGTATAAAGAAGCTGCAGCATTGTCTTGACGTAATTGAATTACAGCATAAGGGCGTTTACCTGTTTTAGGGTCTTCTAGTCCGACAGGTTTCATTGGACCAAACAACATGGTTTTAATGCCACGTTGCGCCATTACTTCGATGGGCATACAGCCTTCGAAAAACTTCTCTTTTTCAAACGTGCGTAAAGGAACCACTTCTGCATTGACTAGTGCTTCATGAAAAGCATTGAATTCTTCTTCAGTCATCGGACAGTTTAAGTAAGCCGCTTCTCCCTTGTTATAACGAGATTTCAAATAAACTTTATCCATGTCAATAGTTGATTTATCAATAATTGGTGCTGCTGCATCGTAAAAATAAAAGCCTTCAGAACCATTAAATTCTTGAATTTTTTGAGATAAGCTTTCAGAGGTTAAGGGCCCCGTTGCAATAATTACAATCCCTTCCGGAATATCAGTGATCTCTTCATTTTTGATTGTAATTAATGGATGACTTTTAATTTTTTCAGTGATTGTTTCAGAAAAAGAATCACGGTCAACTGCTAAGGCGCCGCCAGCTGGTACAGCGGTTTGATCTGCACTACCAATAATGATTGAATTTAAACGGCGCATTTCTTCTTTCAAAACACCTACCGCATTGGTTAAACCATTTCCACGTAATGAATTAGAACAAACTAACTCTGCAAAATTTTCTGTTTGATGCGCTGGTGTCTTTTTGACAGGGCGCATTTCATATAAATCAACTGGTACGCCAGCATTGGCCACTTGCCATGCCGCTTCACTTCCGGCTAAACCGGCACCAATAATTGTGACTTTTTTTGTCATGTATAAAAATTCCTTTCTATGTCAAGAAGTTAAGAGCTGTCTCTTACAAACTCAATTCATTTTACTAAAAGAGAAGACCGAAGTAAATTCTTCGGTCTCAATTTTTCTTATTTTTGGACGTTTTCTTCATAATCGCCATTGATACAAACGACTTGTTTGCCGCCTTTAACTTTTTTCTCTACTAAATATTGCCCACATTTTGGACATGGTCGGCCTACTGGTTTGTCCCAAGAAGTGAAGTCACACTCTGGGTACCGACTACAGCCATAGAAAATCCGATTTTTCTTTGATTTGCGTTCGATAACTTGTCCTTCGTGACACACAGGACACGTCACGCCAATTTCTTTAACGATCGCTTTTGTATTCCGACAATCTGGGAAATTACTACATGCATAAAATTTTCCGTAGCGACCCAGTTTAATCACCATTGGATGTCCACATAGTTCGCAGTCAAAGCCTGCTGGTTCATCTTTAATTTGGATTTTTTCAATCTTTTCTTCGGCATTTGTTAATTCTTTTTCAAAGGGCTTGTAGAAACGATCGACAACTTCAACCCATTTTTCTTGGCCTTCACCGACTTTATCTAAGTCCGTTTCCATTGTCGCTGTAAAATGTGTATCGACAATTTGTGGGAAAAACTCTGAAACTAGGGAATTCACAATTTCACCTAATTCCGTTGGTTCAAACCGCTTATTGGTTAGCTTCACGTAATAACGCCGTTGAATGGTTTCTAATGTTGGCGCATACGTTGATGGTCGGCCCACACCATTTTCTTCTAAAGTCCGGATTAACGTGGCTTCACTAAAACGAGCCGGTGGTTGAGTAAAGTGTTGTTTCGGTTCGATATCGACCGATTTAACAACGTCACCTTCCACTAATTCAGGTAAAATATTTCCCTTGTCTTCTTTACCATCATCGCGTCCTTCAACATATACTTGCATAAACCCTTTAAATTTCACTTTGGAGCCATTGGCAATAAACGTTACGCCGTTTTGTTGAAGCGTGACCTTCATGGTATCTAAAATCGCTGGTGTCATTTGACTAGCAACAAAGCGCGACCAAATAAGAGTATATAATTTTAATTGATCTTTATCTAAATACTTCTTCATTTCATCAGGTGTTCTTAAAACGCTTGACGGACGAACCGCTTCATGGGCATCTTGTGCACCTTGCGTATTTTTTGCTTTGCGGCCGCCATGTGCTGAGAACTCATCTCCGTAGGTCTTTTCAATGAATTCAGCAGCTTCTGCTTTGGAGGAATCGGCAATTCTGGTTGAGTCTGTACGCATGTAGGTAATCAGCCCCACAGTGCCTTGTTTCCCTAAAGCAATTCCCTCATACAATTGTTGCGCAACCATCATGGTTTTACGGGTACGGAAATTTAATTTACGTGCCGCTTCTTGTTGTAAACTACTGGTTGTAAAAGGTAATGCAGGATTACGTTTCCGTTCTTTTTTCTCAACTTTTGTAACATCGTAATCTTTACCGTCAATCCGAGAAGTGATTTCTTTCACCGCTTCTGCATTTGGTAATTTTTTCTTTTTACCATCTACGCCCCAGAAATTTGCTTTGAATTTCTTGCGACCTTTTTGGAAATTCCCATCAATGCTCCAATATTCTTCAGGTTTAAATTCTCGAATTTCATTTTCTCGATCAATAATCATTTTTAAAGCAACAGATTGCACACGACCAGCACTCAAACCTTTTTTGACTTTACGCCATAAAATAGGACTAATCGAGTATCCAACTAAACGGTCTAAAATGCGCCGTGCTTGTTGTGCATCAACTAAATCAACGTTGATGGTTCTAGGTTCTTTAAATGCCGCTTTTACCGCTTCTTTAGTGATCTCATTGAATACCACACGGTTTTTATCTTTTAAATCAAGGCCAAGAAGATAAGCTAAATGCCAAGCAATTGCTTCACCTTCTCGGTCCGGATCGGCTGCGAGATAGACTTTTTCAGCTTTTTTTGCAGCCGCTTTTAAACTTTTGATGACATCGCCTTTTCCGCGAATCGAAATATAATGAGGTTCATAATTATTTTCAATATCAATCCCCATTTTACTTTTTGGTAAATCGCGAATGTGACCAACACTGGCAACCACCTTGTAGTTTCTTCCTAGATATTTTTCAATTGTTTTGGCTTTGGCAGGTGATTCTACAATCACGAGATACTTATAGGCCATTCAATTAGCTCCTTTCGCGTTCGCTTTCCTACTATATAATATATGTAAAAAACGCACAAATCGTAATACATCATATGCTATATAGAATAGGTTTGTCAAGACTAGGCTTTCTAACATTTCTGTCATTTCTGTTTGACTGTCCGAATTTATAAATAAAAAATGCCTATGATTTATAGATTTTATCCTAAAGCATTAAAATACCCAAAACATTCCAAATAAAATGAGTCAAGACAGCAGCTTCAAAGCGATCCGTGCGTAGATAGACCCAACTTAAAGCTAAACCCATGCCCCAATAAATAACAAAACTACCTATATCTGTCGGCGTATGCACAAGTGCAAATAAAATAGAAGAAACGAGTATGCCTATTTTTGAAGCTGGCTTGAAAAACGCTTGAATCCCGACACGAAAAATTCCCTCTTCGAAAATTGGCCCAATCACACCTGCAAAAATAAGTATAAGCCCTTTAGGAATAGATTGGACAATTTCTTCAACACTTTGTTGGTTAGAGGTCGTCTCTAATCCTTCCAGACGTAATAAGAAATCACCAAATATTCCCACACAAAAGATTATCACCAAACCTAACAAGACCACTGGCAAGGTTTCTTTGATTCCTAAAAAAGTCCAAGTTATGAGCTTTTTCTTTTTCAAAAAAGCAACAAATAGATAGACGAAATAGGCACCAAGTCCAACAGCCACTAATCCACTAACAAAGCGAAACCAAAAGTTTTCTGTAGAAACTTGAACAACTGAGACCATCATCAAAGGAATTTGATCCAAAATCAAAAAGCCCAGTAGCTGCATACCAAACAACCATCTTTTTCTAACAACCGTTTCCATTTAGACACTCCTAACTACCAACCAAAAGATTAAAATCTGATTAAATAGTACCGAAGTGAACGTAGGTTGTCAATTCACAATTAGTAAAAGTCACAATTCTTCACAAATATCATCAATTGTCTGAACACATTTAGCGCCGTCCTGAATTAATTCATGGCAGCCTGTTGAAAAAGACTGGAAAATACTTCCCGGTACGGCAAATACCTCGCGCCCGTAATCCATCGCCGCTTGTGCAGTAATTAAAGAGCCACTATTCTTACGAGCTTCCATCACGCAGACCCCTAAAGATAATCCAGCAATAATGCGATTACGTGCAGGAAAATGATATTTTTTCGGCCCACTCCCATTCACATATTCTGTTAAAACAAGCTGATTCTGCTTCATAGTTTGCTGTAATTCTTTCTTTTCATACGGATAATATACATCTAATCCAGTGCCTAAAATTACAATTGTCTGACCCCCGTTCTGGATGGCCATCTCATGGCTACGACTATCGATACCTTTGGCAAGACCACTGACGATTGTGAATCCTTCTTTGACTATTTTAGGAACCAGAGCTTCAGTCACTCTTAACCCATACGAAGTGGCATAGCGAGCGCCGACGATGCCAATTTTCCTTCTACTTAACAATTGTAAATTTCCTCTATAAAAAAGAATTGCTGGTGGATTATAAATTTCTCGTAATAATTTAGGATAGACGGCATCTAAAATTGTCATAAATTGGTGTTGGCATTGTCGTATATATAACGCTTCACTATGAATCGTATGGTGTAACCAAGATTGTTCAAATAATTCACGATATTTCTTGATTTCAGCAATTCTAATAATTTCTGTACTGGAAAAATCAACACGCTTTTGTGCGATAGCTTCTTGTAACACTTTTAAGATACCTAAATTGCCAATTCCTTGACATACCGCTAATTTAAATAATAATTGTCGTTGTAAAATTTCCAACAAAAAACACCTCTTTCACATCTTCTTAAAATAAGAATACGTAAAAAAAGTGTTTTATTTTTAAATCATATCTTTTATTGGCGCAAACGTACGTCGATGAATGGGTGTTACACCGTATTTTTCTAACCCGAGAAGATGTTCTTTTGTTCCATAGCCTGCATTGTTTTTAAATCCATATCCAGGATATAATTCATCATATTCTTCCATTAATCGATCTCTTGTTACTTTTGCAATAATACTGGCTGCTGCAATCGAAATGGAGCGTGCATCCCCTTTAATCAAACTTTCTTGTGGTTGGGGAACGTCTAACTGCATTGCATCAATTAATAAATAATCTGGTGCAAAAGCTAAATCGTCAATTGCCATTTTCATCGCTTGTTTAGTTGCTTGATAAATATTAATTTGATCAATGACTCCTTGATCAGCGATACCTAACCCGATAGCGACAGCCTGTTCTTGAATCTGGTTATATAACGTTTCCCGTTTTTTAGCAGATAGTTTTTTTGAATCATTTAAGCCTAATAATTGACAATCTTTCGGCAAAATAACTGCAGCTGTCACAACAGGACCAGCTAATGGTCCGCGGCCTACTTCATCAATTCCTGCAATTAAACGATGGCCTTTTTTATAGGCCGCTTCCTCAAATTGACTCATTTCTTTAAAAAGTTGCCATTCTTTTTCTTTGGCTAACTGGCGACGTTCCCATTGTTTGATCGCTTGTTGCACTCCTGAACGTTCATCTTCTCGCCAGCTTGCTAATCGTTCATCGGTTGCATCAGTGACAGTTAACAGCGCTTCTTTGATTGCCTGAATCGACTCTTTTGCCATGTTATTCGTCTCCTAGTTCTTCCCAGCGGTCCAAAGTATACGTACCTAATTTTCCACTGCGAATTTCTAAAATAATCATTTCGCTGGCTCGATTATAATCATCTCTAAAACCACGTTTTTGGCTAATTAACATCAACTGTTCTGGGGCAGGTAAAAATAGCTCTTCCTCTGTTAAACCATATCGTTCCGTCAAACGTTGCGGATAAAAACGTGCAAAAAATTCTAATCCATAAATCGCCAAATCATCTAGATGCAATAATTGATCTTTTATAGCGCCAGTTAAAGCTAATTTTTTTCCAATTTCTTCATCTTCAAATTTTGGCCAGAGAATCCCTGGTGTATCCAGTAATTCCAATTGGGAACCAGAGCGTAACCATTGTTGTCCTTTTGTCACGCCTGGCTTGTTCCCAGTTTGCGCAATTTTTTTTCCGACTAAACGATTCATTAAGGTTGACTTACCAACATTGGGGATCCCAATACACATTGCGCGAATCGCACGCGGTTTCAAGCCTTTCGCCTGTTCACGAGCCAATTTTTCTTTTAACGCTTTCTTGGCTGCTGGCACAATTTTATTGATTCCTTTATTTTGTTGGGCATTGATGACTAGGGTTTGATACCCTTTCTTTTGAAAGTAATGTTGCCATTTTTTATTTTGGTCGTTATCTGCTAAGTCCCCTTTATTTAAAAGGACTAATCGTGGTTTTTGTTGGACAATTTGGTCCATCATTGGGTTACGGGAAGAAAGCGGTAACCGCGCATCAACTAGTTCAAATACAATATCGACATATTTGATTTTTTCCGAAACTTCTCTTCTTGCTTTGGCCATATGGCCGGGAAACCATTGAATGGTCATAATCTGTTCAAATCCCTTCTTTAACACATTGTTTCTTTGATTCAATTCTTCAACGAGTCCTGTGTTCCGCGTAGATTCTTGCGAAAAAACACCTTCTCTAGTTTAACATATTTTTCACGGATTTGATTTATTTTCTGTAGTGTTCTTTAAAAAACAAAAAAGCTGAGACAAACTCACTTTGGATTTTGTCTCAGCCTTGTACACTGGCAAAGTATAGAAAGAAGTAGGTCAAGCTCTTCTCAAGACCGACTCAAGAATATTTCTGTTTTTACTTGTTATTTAGCATGAAGTAAATTTTCTTTACAATGAATTAACTCTGTTAAAAACTGACAGTACGGTGTAGCAATCCCATAGACTTTCCCTTTGCGAACAATTGCTCCATTGATATAATCAATTTCGGTTAAACGATGATTGGTTATTAAGTCCTGATACATCGATGGATGGTGCAAACCAATTGTTTCTCGATTATAACACGAGCGGATTTGTTGAAGCACTGCTTGTTTATCTAACGTAACTTGTTCCACTTCAGCGACTGCTAAAAATTCATTAACTATTTGTTGAACAATTTGATCTGCTTGCTCTGTTTCGCCAAAGTCTGCCATATTACAATCCAACAAAGTACATAAACCATTCATTGTTCCATTCACACAGGCCTTCTTATAAATGGATGATAAAATATTCTCAGAATAACGAGCATTTAAGCCAGCGTTATTTAATACCTTAATGACTGCTTCTGCTGCTTGTTCACTTTGCGCTCCTAAATTTTGTAAATCAATCGAACCATTGCCAAATAATTTTACTTTGCCAGGTCCTTCTAACCCAGCGGTCCACATTGTGTTTCCTAATAAAATATTTTCGTATGGCACGTATTTTTTGATAATATCTTCGTGACCAATTCCATTTAACAAGCATAAAACTTTCGTATTTTTATTAAGGAAATGTTCTAATGCTTCAAGCATTCCTTCCAGTTGCATTGCTTTTGTAAATAGGATAACTAAGTCTGCTGTAAAATCGATGCTTGCTACTTCTGTCTGAGGATAAATAGGAATTTTAGCGGTCACCACTTCGCCATTAAAATCAGCAACTAACCCGTTTTTTCTTATTGCTTCAATATGTTCTGGCCAACCATCAACAAAAATAACGTCATTTCCTGCTTGATGTAACATTAGTCCAAAGCGACTGCCCATAGCGCCAGCACCTGCGATAATAATCTTCATTTCTTTTCCTCCGTTCAATTTTTTATTTTTAGATAAAAATCTGCTAAGAAAATTTATCTCTTACTTTTATAGCAATAAAAAGGCAAAACATATGTTATATTATAAGTGATCTATTTGTTATTTTTTATCCAAGCGCATTTATGTAAGCGCTTTTAAAAAGAAGAGGAGTTTCTGATGAATATTCAGCTTTTAAAGTACTTCATTGAAATTGTTAATACCCGCAGTTTATCGGCGGCCGCTCGCAATTTATTTGTCACCCAACCAACACTTTCTTTAGCATTGAAAAAAATGGAATCTGAGTTAGGCACAGCGTTGTTTGATCATTCTGATCAACCGTTTCAATTAACCGATACAGGTGTTTATTTATATGAACATGGCCAAGAAGTTGTTTTTCAATTCGATCAATTGGTAACAGATATTCGTGAAATGAACCAGAAACCAGTTAAAAAGCAATTGCGTTTAGGCTTAACTACTTTATTTGCTGTACAATTTATGAAAGAAATTTCACGATTTTTAACAACCCATCCACATGTGAATTTAATATTACAGCAAGATGGCTCGCCAAAATTACAAACGATGTTAGCAAATAAAGAAATTGATATGGGACTAATTTCTTTCCCAAATACCTTACCTGAAATTATTCATATTGAACCTTTAGAAACGACTACCAAAGGCTACCATGTTTATGTCGTGGTACCAGAATCAAATCCTCTCTCCCAATATGAAAAATTAACTTTTAAAGATTTGAAAGATCAACGATTTTCATCGTTAAGTGATAATTTTATGATTGGTCGCCTACTACTAGATCGGACTCGGAGCTTCGGTTATGAGCCGAATATCATTTTGCATAACGATGATTTACAAGTACTTCTTTATAGTTTACAAAAAAATAATTCGATTTGTTTGCTGCCGATTGAATATTATGAAGTGGGAAAAAGTCAGGGACTGAAATGGATTCCTTTAAAAGATAAGTTTGACTATTTCCCCATCGGCATTGCTTTGCGCCGCGATTTTAGTATGACAGAAGATGTTAGAGATTTTATCCAAATCATTAAAGAAAATTAATGGATAGCCTAGCCTTGATAAGCAAAGACGACTTTACTATCATAAAGTTTCAACACTTTTTCAAATAAGAATTTTGAGAATAAACCCGCGACAATTGGAACAACAAACCAAGAAAAGAGTAAGGGTAAGATCCCTAAGCCCGCATCCAATGAAGCAAGTGGTCCCACGAGTCCAACCAAGCCAAATCCAGCCGATTGTGGGGTTCCTGAAATGTTGAATAGAACCACAGGAATTGCTGAAATAGTCGCTGTAAATAAACAAGGAATTAAAATAATTGGGTATTTAAATAAGTTAGGCATCATCATTTTCATGCCGCCCAAAGAGACAGCCAGTGTCACTCCTGATTGGTTGACATTCCAAGAATTAATCACAAGAACAACAGTTGTGGCTGCAATTCCCATTGCAGCAGCACCTGCAGACAAGCCATTCAACTGAATCGCCAAACCGATTGCCACAGTAGTGATTGGCGAAATAATCAGTGCAGCAAATGAACAAGCAATTAAAATACTCATGATAATTGGCTGGAAATCAGTAAAATTGTTAATCACTTTACCAATGGCGACCGTGATCTGTGTCACATATGGGTAAATCAACATGCCAAACAAGCCTGCACCTACTCCAACAACGATCGGTAAAGCAATGATTTCCACTGAACCGAATTTTTTATCGATGACTAATAAAAGTAAGACTGCAACAGAAGCGGTAATCATAATATTAATGATGTCACCAGTGCCTGCACCAATAAAGCCTTTCACTTCTGAATTAAATTTAATCACGCCAGAGCCAGCAAATGCTGCACCGCCAGCAATCATCATTTTCTGTGGCGTTAAGCCAAATTGAAAAGCAATCAGTCCACCAATAATTAAAGGGGTGGCTAGTTGGAAAATTTGCGCCGCATGAATAATCATTTCGATAATCTTGTATTCTGCAAAATATTTTAAAATGGCTCCTAATACAGCATTGGGAATTAAGGCGATAATGGTGCCGGAAGCTGTTCCAGCTAACACTTTGTTAAAAAATATTCTTGGGGTTAATTGAGCATCCAGTTTATCAGCGGGCATTTTCAACACTCCTATTGATTATTTTTGTTTTTTTAAAACAAGTTTGAGAATGATTGAACTTTCTGTTAGATAAAGAGCGGCCTCAAAGAAGAGCGCTTATTTCTTTGAGGCGCTTTTTATTTAACTAAAGCAAGGAACGATTTTTAATATACATCCGTATCCGCATTATATTTCGCTAAATTATCTTTAACATCTCGCAAGAACTTACCTGCTTGTTGTCCATCTAAAATTCGATGATCAATAGAAAGACATAAATTAACCATATCTGCCACTTTAAAGCCTCCATCTGCGGTTGGCACAAGGCGTTTATTAATTGACTCTACTTGTAATATCGCAGCTTGTGGATGGTTAATAATTCCCATCGATTGGACGGAACCTAGTGTTCCAGTATTATTAAGAGTAAAGGTCCCTCCTTGCATTTCTTTGCTTGCTAGCGTTCCTTGTCGGACTTCTTGTGCCAAGCGATTGATTTCTTTAGCTAGCCCTGCAATTGAATAGTTATCCGCTTGTTGAATCACTGGCACATAAAGATGCTCGTCTGTCGTTACAGCTATGGATAAATTAACATCTTTATGATAAATAATTGAGCCATCATCCCAAGATGTATTGATTTTTGGATTTTTCTTTAACGCTTGAATGACTGCTTTGGCAAAAAATGGGAAGAAGCTTAGAGATAGGCCCTCTTGTTGTTTAAATTCATCTTTTAATGAATTTCTAAGTTGGACTAAGTTGGTCACATCCGCTTCCACCATTAACCAAGCGTGAGGGATTTCGTTGACGCTTTGGACCATTTTTTTAGCAATTGCTTTACGTACAGGATCTGCAGAGACAATTTTATCTGTGGTTGTTTCAGTTGGACTAGCTGTTGCGGCGCTTTCATTTTGCGAAGCAACTGGCTCCTCTGAAATTGAAGGGCTAGTTCCTGGACTCACTGTTTTCTCAGGTGTTCTTGCCTGTGTTGGTGTAAAGTTTGTAACATCTTTTCTAGTAATTCGACCATCACGACCTGTCCCTGTAACTTGTGTTAAATCAATCTTTTTTTCTTGGGCAATTTTAAGGACTGCTGGGGAATAACGACCATTATTTTTTTGATGGGACGTCGCAGCGCTTGTTGTTTCAGCCGTTTCATGTTCTTGCGCTTGTTCCGCACTTGCTTCTTTCACTGGTGCTAAAGTAGCTACTTCTGTTTTTTCGGTTGTTTCTTCTGTCTCTAACGTCATCACCGCTGTTCCGATGGGTACATCTGTATCTAGAGAAATCAGAAATTCTTTTACTACACCATCAAAATCTGATGGGACTTCCGTGGTGACTTTATCAGAAACGACTTCCATTAAGGGATCATAGCGTTTCACTGAATCTCCTGGTTTAACTAACCATTGGACAATGGCTGCCTCTGTGACACTTTCGCCTAGATGAGGCATTTTGATTTCTTTTGTGGCCATTTATTTTTTCCTCCTTGCTTCAATTAAAATTCTGCTAATTCTTTCATTGCTGCTAATACTTGTTCTTCATTGATTAAAAATTCTCTTTCTAAAGGTAATGCATAAGGCATGCTTGGACAATCAGGTCCTGCAAGTCGTTGAATCGGTGCATCTAAATCAAAGAGAGCATCTTCTGAAATCATTGCCGCAATTTCACTCATCACGCTGCCTTCTTTATTGTCTTCTGTTACGAGTAAAACCTTCCCTGTTTTCTTAGCTGCAGCTACTAATGTTTCGCGATCTAAAGGATATAATGAGCGAACATCGACGATTTCGGCATCAATTCCTTCAGCGGCTAGTTTTTCTGCCGCAGCTAAAGCTAATTGCAAGGTCATGCCGTAACTAATCACGGTTAAATCACTACCCGTTCTAACGACATTGGCTTTGTCAATTGGTACGATATAATCATCTGCAGGCACTTCATCTTTTAGTAGACGATATAAACGCTTATGTTCGTAAAAAATGACTGGATCATCGGAACGAATCGCTGCTTTAATCATCCCTTTTGCATCATAAGGATTAGAGGGGGTCACAACTCTTAATCCTGGTTGTCCACAAAAAACTTTTTCTGTAGACTGAGAATGATACAGCCCACCACGAACACCGCCGCCATAAGGTGTCCGATAAACGATTGGCGCAGTCCAATCGCCTTTTGTTCTATAGCGCATTGTCCGAGCCTCTGATAACAATTGATTGGTTGCAGGCAAAATGTAATCCGCAAATTGAAATTCACCAATTGCGCGATAGCCCATTAAACCTAAGCCGACAGCTAAACCACCAATTAAACCTTCTGTTAACGGTGTATTAAAACAACGCTCGTCACCGTATTTAGCAGCCAAGCCCTTTGTTACACCGAACACGCCGCCTTTGTCGCCGCCGACATCTTCCCCAAAAATAACTACTTTTTCATCACGAGCCATTTCTTCAGAAATTCCTAAGTTAATTGCTTCTAAATAAGTCATCTCAGCCATTATATTTCTTCTCCTCTTCTCTTATTTTGCATACACTTCTTCTAAAATTGATGTCGGTACAGGATCTGGCATTGCTTCTGCTTCATCCGTTGCTTGATTGATTTCTGCACGAATTTCTTCATCAATTTTGGCAATGTCTTCGTCTGTTAAATAGCCCTCTTCTAATAATTGTTTTTCAAAAAGCTTCACTGCATCGTTCTTTTTCATCTCTTCAATTTCTTCTTTTGAACGATAAACAGATTGATCATCGTCAGCGGAATGAGAAGTCAATCGAGAAACCATTAATTCAATCAATTTTGGTCCTTTTTTCCCGCGAGCCGCTTTTACTGCTTCTTTAAATGCTAGATAGACTTCAGTAAAATCACTACCATCAACGGTTACACCTTCAAAGCCATAAGCTTTCGCGCGATCGGCCATTCGTTTATTGGCATACTGTTCTTCAATTGGGACAGAAATCGCATATTCATTATTTTCAACAACAAAAATGACTGGTAATTTTTTTACGCCTGCAAAGTTCATAGCTTCTTGGACTTCTCCTTGATTGGCAGAGCCTTCCCCAGTGGTGGTCAATGCAACAAAATCAGCTTTTTGAAGTTGCGCTGCATAACCAACACCTGTTGCTAATGGCATTTGTGTACTTACTGTTGAAGAGAAGGAAACAATATTATGCTCTTTTGAACCATAATGATTCGGCATTTGACGACCATGGGAAGAAGGATCCGCTTCTTTTCCAAAAGAACCCATTAAAATATCTTTGGAGGTCATGCCCCAAACCAAGCACGCGGTCATATCACGATAATACGGTAAAAAATAATCTTTTTGAGGATTAAAAGCCATCGCCATCGCTACTTGTGCAACTTCTGCCCCTTGACCAGAAATATTGAAAGAGGTCTTACCAATCCTTGTTAATTGCCACAACCGTTCGTCTAAACGACGTCCTCGTAGTACTTGACGATATGCCTGAATCAATTCTTCTTTTGATAAACCCGATTTTTTAAGCGTTTTCATTTTCATCAACCTTTCTCTATTTGTGAATCGCTAAGCCATAAGTATCTAAGGCTGCTTCTTGCAATACTTCTGTCATTGTTGGATGCGCATGGATTGCTTCACCAATTTCAATGGGCGCGGTATCTAAATACATGGCAGTACTTGCTTCGGCAATTAAATCCGTGACATGTGGCCCAATCATAGAAACCCCTAATAAATCATCGGTCTTCTTGTCACGAATTACTTCTATAAAGCCATCTGTTTCTCCATAAACAAGTGATTTACCATTACCATTAAAATTAAAGGTGCCAATCACTACTTCTTTTTCTGCTGGCAAAGTTTCTCTAGTATAGCCGACACTTGCTATTTCAGGATTTGTATAAACACCTCGAGGCACGTTTGTATAATTTAAAGGTTCAACTGTCTCGCCTAAAAGATGCTGAACAGCTAACTCTCCTTCTTTCATAGCCACATGTGCTAGTTGGAGTGTATCGATACAATCACCAATCGCATAAATATGTCCTTCTGTGGTTTGATAAAATTCATTTACTTCAATGCCTTTGTCAGTATATATCACTGAGGTATTCTGTAACCCTAACTTATTGATATTGGGCTGACGTCCAATTGCTACCATGACTTTGTCAACAGTGAGGGTTTCTTGTCCTGCAACTTCTAGTTGAACCTTTTGTCCGGTAACTTTCGCTTCTTGGACTTTGCTATCTAATAAAATGTTAATTCCTCGTTGCTCTAAACGTTTCTTTAATTCTTTAGAAATTGTTGCACTCTCATTTATAAGTAACCGATCCAAAAATTCAATGATAGTTACGTTGACACCTAAACTATTTAATAAAGAAGCCCACTCGACACCAATAACGCCACCACCAATAATTGCAATTGATTCTGGTAGCTCTTCTAATTCAAGCATCCCATCAGAAGATAAGATAAATTCTTCATCCAGTGGCAAATTAGGTAACGTTTTAGGACTAGAACCTGTCGCAATAATGACATTTTTAGGAACGATAATTTCTTCTTCCCGTGTTGGATCATTAAACGTAACTGCCACTGCGCCAGAGACTGGTGAAAAAATAGAGGGACCTAAAATTGCACCTTCGCCTGCTAAAATTTTGATTTTATTTTTCTTGCATAAGCCTTCAACACCTTTGTGCAACTGCTCAACAATTCCTTCTTTCCGTTGTTGTATTTTAGAAAAATCAATGGACGCTGCCTCTGTTTCAATCCCAAAAGAAGCCGCTTGTTTTAAGGTATCAAAAACCTCTGCGCTTCTTAATAAAGCTTTTGTAGGGATACAGCCTTTGTGCAAACAAGTGCCACCTAATTTGTATTTTTCAACAATTGTGACGTTTAGCCCTTTTTGTGCGGCTCGAATTGCTGCTACATAGCCTCCTGTTCCGCCACCTAAAATCAGTAAATCTGTTTGTTCCGCCATTTTGATCACTCCTGCTCAATTTTTGCTTCACTATAATTTAAAGCTTGTTCTTCCCCTGTTAATACTCGATTGACGCCTTCATATAAAGCAGCCATCTCCATTTCACCTGGGTAAACCTTAATTGGTGCAATCCAAGTGACTTTTTGACTAATTTCTTGAACAACGGTTTGCGAATAGGCTGCGCCCCCTGTTAAAATAATTGCATCAATTGCGCCTTCAAGAACCACGGCCATCTCGCCAATACTTTTTGCGATTTGGTAACACATTCCTTTTAAATAGTAATTTGCTGTTTGATCACCTGCAGCTATTTGTGCTTGGATATGCCGTAAATCTGTTTCACCTAGGTATGATTTAAGTCCGCTATTACCCGCAATTAGCTTTTTCACTTGGCTAATCGTCAACTCCTGTTCAAGTATCCATTGCGCAAATTCAACGAGCGGTAAGGCCCCACTGCGTTCAGGCGTATAAGGACCTTCACCATCAAGCCCATTTACCACGTCCACCATGCAGCCTTTTTGATGCGCCCCCAAGCTAATACCCCCACCTAAATGAACAACGATAAAATTGCTTTGCTCATATGTTTTCCCTAAATCCTCAGCGATTTTTCGAGCGACCGCTTTTTGATTTAAGGCGTGACCAACGCTACGCCGGTGAATGCCTTTTAATCCGGAAATCCTGGCTAATGGCTGTAGCTCATCTACAACAACAGGATCGACAATAAAGGCTGGCACGTGATATTTTTCTGCAAACTCATTAGCTAAAATCGCCCCTAAATTTGAAGCATGGGTATTAAAGCGTTCTGTCCGCAAGTCTTCTAGCATTTGTTGGTCGACAAGATACGTACCGCCAGGAATAGGCTTAAGCAAACCACCACGCCCCACGACAGCGGCTAATTGTGTGATGTTATGTGTTTCTAAAAATTCCGCGATCATTTGTTTTCGAAATGGTGTTTGACTGACAACATTTTCAAAAGGTGCCAATTCTTGGACGCTATGTCTAAGCGTTTCTTCTGCCAAGCAATCATGATTAGCAAAAAGCGCTAACTTCGTGGAGGTCGAGCCAGGATTAATAACCAATACTGTTTCCATTTTTTTCTGCTCCTTTTTTTAAACTTGTCTCATGGCAAATCTTAATGAATGGAATTTGCTTTCTGTTGAATCGCTTCTAGATGTTAAAACGACTGGGACTTTTGTGCCAACAATCGTTCCTCCCACTTTGGCGTGCCCAAACAAGGTTAATGATTTGTATAAACAATTTCCAACATCAATAGTTGGGACCACTAAAATATCTGCATCCCCCATGATAGGACCGCTGTAACGTTTATGCGCAACCGCTTCTTCAGAGGTCGCTAAATCAAGCGAAAGTGGCCCAAAAACCGTAGCCTCTTGTTGACCATTAAAATGTGCCGTGACTTCTTTTGCTAAAACAGACGAAGGCATTTTAGGATTGAAATTTTCCGCTGCGCTTAACAAAGCAATTTTCGGATGATGCAGTCCCAATTTTTGGGCGACTTCTTTAGCATTTTCAACAATTTCAATGAGGGTCGCTTGAGTGGGGGCGATATTCATCGCACAATCGGTTAACAAGAAGGTTTTTCCCGCAGGCAGCTCCACCATTGCTACATGGGAAAGAATCGGTTTATTTTTTAATTGATGCTCACTTTTCAACATTTCTTTTAGTAATGTGTGGGTCTGAATAATTCCTTTCAATAAAATTTGTGCTTGACCAGTTGCAACTAGACTGACAGCTTCCCGTGCTACCGCGGCCTCATCTGAGCAATGAACATATTTCCAGAGATTTTCAGTATCAAGATTTTCGTTTGTATCAAATACAATAAACTGCAACGGTTGCTCGGCTTCTTTTAGCGCTTTTTTAACTAGCTGTAAAATCTCTGGTTGTGAACCTCCTGCAATTGAAACAGTGATCATTTTCTCACCTCATTTTTTCTTCTTTACACTTTAAATCTACCTCAGTATGTAAGCGCATACAAATTGTTAATTTTTATGCCCTTATTAATATTTTTTATAGAGACGGAAAAGCTTAGTAAATCAAGCTTTTCTTTCTCTAAACAATTGTTATCTAATTTACTTTTCATGAAAAAACTTCTTTTCTAAGAATGAAAGGAAAACTTATGCTTCGGCACAGCTGTTTATTTATGTCAGATCCTAAAGCATGTTATACTTTAGATACTTATTTTTAGGAGGAATTAAATGGCACTACTACTATTCTTTTTGTTTATCGCCCTACTAGGATTTGGTATATTAAAAATTAATAACCGCAGTATCCTCGGCGGTATCACTCTGGCTTCTGGCACCTTATTGTCATTAGTCACTTTACTATTTATCGGACTAGACAAAATTTATTTACATTTTAAGAATGGCGACCTAATTACTTTGGCCATTGCTTATCTATTAATTCCCGCTGTGTTTATCGGCATTTGCCTTTACTTTATTTTTAACTCACGTACGATGCAAACGAAAGAAGGCAAAAGTGTCACGGCTAAATTGTCGGCGGGCTTAGGGCTGAACTTATTAATTGCTTTACCAGCCTTTCTATATTTATTATCAGTTGGCACAGCGCAAATACCTTATGTGCTTTTTCTGTTCTTACTTTTTCTATTGTTAATGGATCTTTTGCTGACCTTTCTATTTGCTGCTTACGTCTTGTATTCATGGATGTACCAAATGATTCCTTTAAAAAAAGCGGTTGATTATATCATTGTTTTAGGTTCGGGAATTCGTAGCGAGGAAGTACCTCCACTTTTGAAGAGTCGGTTAGATAAAGGGATTGAATATTATGAAAAAAATCCCACCGCTAAATTTGTAGTCAGCGGTGGTCAAGGTCCTGACGAACCTGTGACCGAAGCATTCGCAATGAAAAAATATTTGCTTTCACAAAATATTCCTGCAGAAGCAATTTTGATGGAGGACCAATCCACAACCACTTATGAAAATATGTTGTTTTCTAAAGCAATAATTCAGGCAGATTGGCAAAAGATGCCGTCTGATTCTAAACAACCCTCTGTTATTTTTTCAACAAATAACTATCATGTCTTACGAGGAGCTATGTATGCCCATCGTGTCGGCTTAAAAGCTGAAGGTGTCGGGGCGCCAACTACCTTATATTTTTTACCAACTGCTCTAATCCGAGAATACATTGCCTTACTGGTTCATGATAAGCGAATTGTGCTTTTTGTTTTTCTACTTGTCACTCTTCTTTTAGGAATCAGTATCTTACCCATCTAAAAAAACAGCGACTCACATTTTTGTGAGTCGCTGTTTTTATTCTTTTAATATAAAAAGGTTTAATGAACGTAATTGGCTATCAATGCAATCAGCCATAAATGGAGCGGATAGAATCCGTAAAATAAATATTTGAAAAATGGTGTTTTGCTCCCTCTCTCACCATTGTAAAGCGATATAAATGGTAACACAGTGATAAACATAAAATCAGAATTATAAGCTAACATTTCAATTGTCGTTGGCCAATCTCCCAACCATTGAAAACTTGTAACTAAGAAAAAGAGCGCTAATGCACCATATAAACAGTTCCGTAAGACAAGTCTCTTTCTGGCAAGATACGTAATCAACATAAAAGGTAACATCACAACGCCACCTTCAGCAAACATTGCTCCTATTCCTAAAATGGCTAATATACTAATCAATAAAACAATTTTTAAACTGATTTTTGGCATCTCTAGCATCGCTTTTGTCACAATTAACATACTGACACCAAGGGCTAAGGTGAAGAAAATATTGTTGTGAACAGCGACAGCTGGATTATTCACTAAATGATTTAGAAGCGTATTTCCAACAAACATGATTGCTGCCCAAATATACAAACGACCATTGTAACGATAAACATTCCGTGTATAGTTGAACCCTTCTACAGCCATGTAACCAAAAAACACACCGACACAACGAGTAATTACATGAAAAATCAGTGCCCATTCTGGCGGAACAAAATAACTAATATGGTCAAGAACCATTAACCCCATCATCAATAACTTTAAGCGATTTGCGTTCATGAATCGTCTCCTTTATTTTTTCTACAGAAACTATCATATCTTTTTATATAACAGAAAACAACGAACATTCTTGTTAGATTCAACCATTCTTTTTGTCACTTTCGTTAAACTTGGTACCGCAAAGATAAATCTTCAAATAAATAATGTTGGTATTTAAATTGTTCAAAATGAATTTTTCGAATTTCTTGCTTAATGGCTATTAAGCATTCATCGACCGTCATCAATGATTCTTCTTTTAGAAGCGCCTCTTCTATTAATAATTTGCATTGGCAATCAATCAATAAAAGTTGACTATAGAATGTGTAAAATGTTTCTTTATTTAATTTTCCAATCAAATTTTTAGCTTGATTCTGCAGCTTTTGATAACATTTGGTCAATTTTTGATAATCCATTAAATCAACTAACTGACCTTGTTTTAACATGTTACTAAAGTCTAAATCCCAAAGCATTTCTTTAGTCGGCTGTTGCAATAAATAATACATAGAATGACTACTAATAATTTCAGTGGTCGGTTCTTCAATTGTTTCATAAAAAGTCACAAAATATTCTCGCTCAATCACAGTAATAATTTCTTCTTCTGAAAGCTCACAATCTTCTAAATTTTGATAGAATATCAATAATTTAATCCGCTCATCTATTTTATTCAGCGAAGCGACTAATTCAGGAAAAAGAACCGACTGACAATTCTCTACTAATTCTCTTGCCTTATTTTGTTCATTTTTATAAAAGCTGTATAACTTTTTCCGCTGTTTTAACGAGTTTAATAAGTTATCGGGTATATTCCAGTAATATTGTTTCTTCATAGCATTCCCACACTTCTTTTTTATGTACAATTTTACAAAATTGGTCTTAGCCAATTTCGTCTCTAGTTATTCTATCAAAAAAGTGACGCTTTTTTACTGACAATAATTACTCGTTTTACGCCCAAAAAGTGAAAACTCAGCTGTTAATTAATTATTGGGGCTTGTTTCTCGCGGGCCGAAAAAACTTTTTCCTTTTAAAAGTCCAGAAAAAGACCTACACTAGAGATAGACAAACGTTGGAGGGATTTAAATGGATTTACACTTAACGAATAAATTAGCATTAATTACTGGTTCAACCAAAGGAATTGGCAAAGCAATTGCGATTGAAATGGCTCGTGAAGGGACCGATGTCATTATCAATGGGCGCAATGAAGCCGAAGTAACTAAAGTTGTTAAAGAAATACAAACAATGTTTCCAGACACTCATCCTCAAGCAGGGACTGCCGATATTTCCATTGAAAGTCAACGAGCTACTTTGCTTGAAAAATTCCCTAAAGTCGACATTTTAGTGAACAATATGGGGATTTTTGAACCAATGGAATACTGGGATATCGATGACGCCACTTGGGAAAAATTTTTTACTGTGAACGTGTTGTCAGGCAATGCATTAGCAAAAGCTTATCTACCTAAAATGCTTGCACAAGATTTTGGTCGCATTATTTTCATCGCTAGCGAAGAAGCGGTGATGCCTTCTGGCGAAATGCCCCAATATAGCATGACAAAAACGATGAATCTTTCCTTAGCTAAAAGTTTATCTAACTTAACTGTTGGCACACATGTCACCGTTAACACGGTTATGCCTGGCTCAACCCTTACCGAAGGTGTAGAAAAAATGTTGGAAGATATGTACGCTGATTCAGACATTCCCAAAGAGGATTGGGAAAAAGATTTCATGAAAAATCATCGTTCTCGTTCACAAATCCAACGGCTCATTCGACCAGAAGAAATTGGTCGTTTTGTTACCTTTGTGGCCAGCCCAGATTCTTCTTCTTTCTCAGGAGAAGCCTTAAGAATCGATGGCGGCTTAGTTCCAACAATCTTCTAAAATAAACAAAAAAGACAGCCAGCAAAAATTCACATTTTTTGCTGGCTGTCTTTTTAAGCATATTAATTGATTACTTACCAAAAGTAAGTTATATTTATCTCGAATTCGAAATAAAAAGAGGTGAAACAATGACCCAACAGCAAGAAGCTTTAAAAGCCTATATCGGTTTATTAAGAACCAGCCATCGACTAGAGCAACTTGCCAAGCAAGATGTCACTTGTTATGACTTAAACATTACAGAATTTTCAGTATTAGAGCTGTTACTCCATAAAGGTCCTCAGACCATCCAAAAAATTAAGGAGAAAATTTTAATCGCTAGCAGTAGCACCACTTATGTTATTGACCAATTACATAAAAAAGGCTATGTAACGCGCACCCCCAGTGAAAAAGACCGACGCATTACTTACGTTGAATTAACAGAAGCTGGAAAAACATTAATTAAAGAAATTTTCCCGACGCATGCAAAGCGAATTGCAGAAGCATTTGAACAACTCTCTTCCGAAGAATTAACACTTCTTCAAAAAACTTTACGAAAAATAACAAATGAAACGAAATGAGGAAATAATGATGAAAAAAGAAGATCAATTATTAGGAATCCACCACGTTACAGCTATGACAAGTGATGCAGAAAAAAACTATCACTTCTTTACAGACGTTTTGGGGATGCGTTTAGTCAAAAAAACAGTGAATCAAGATGATATCTATACTTACCATACCTATTTTGCTGATGATTTGGGTACACCAGGTACAACCATGACCTTTTTCGATTTTCCCAATAACCCTAAAGGATTAAAAGGAACCAATACAATTTCAAGAACAGGGTTCCGGGTTCCTTCAGATGCAGCTTTGACTTATTATGAAAATCGCTTTAATGAATTTGCGGTCAAACACACAGGTATTTCTGAAGAATTTGGCAAAAAGATCCTTCGCTTTTGGGATTTTGATGATCAAGCGTATCAATTAATCTCTGATGAATTAAATCAGGGCGTTGCAGCGGGCATCCCTTGGGAAAAAGGACCTGTTCCAACAGAATTTGCGATTTATGGCTTAGGACCTGTCGAAATAGCTATTTCCTATTTTCATGAATTCAAAGAAGTCTTTGAAGAAATTCTAGGCTTTCACGTAGTGGCACAAGAAGGCAAGCGCTATTTACTAGAAGTTGGCCAAGGTGGCAATGGTGCCCAAGTCATTTTGGTAGACGATGATACTAGCTCACAAGCGCAACAAGGATATGGTGAAGTACATCACGTTGCATTCCGCCTAGCGGATCGTAAATCACTTGGGACTTGGCAAGCGCTCTTTGATCATTTAGGCTTACAAAACTCTGGCTATGTCGATCGTTATTACTTTGAATCATTATATGTTCGCATTGGACATATTTTAGTCGAATTAGCCACCGATGAACCAGGATTTATGGGGGACGAACCTTACGAAACATTAGGAGAAAAGTTATCTCTTGCGCCATTTTTAGAAAACCGTCGTGAGTATATTGAGAGTGTTATCAAGCCTTTCAATACAAAACGAGCCTAAGGAGGAAAAAACATGCATTCAATTTTTAAAAAAGGACATCCTGAAGCACCTGTCTTTGTGCTACTTCACGGTACAGGTGGTGATGAAACATCTCTCCTACCAATTGCCCAAGAACTAAATAAACAAGCTACTGTGCTAAGTATTCGTGGTGATGTTTCAGAAAATGGAATGAATCGTTATTTTAAGCGCCTAGCGGAAGGTCATTATGACTTAGAAGATCTAGAAAAACGCGGCGAGGCGCTTCATAAGTTTATTCAACAAGCCGCTAACGAGCATCAATTTTCATTGGATAAAATTATTTTTATTGGCTATTCAAATGGGGCCAATATCGCTATTCAATTATTGCTTACTCATCCCGACAGCTACCATCAAGCTGTCCTCTATCATCCCATGTTTCCTGTTGAATTGACCAATCAACCAGACTTGACCGACACTTCTGTTTTATTATCTCTAGGAGAGCATGACCCGATTGTCCCACTTCCTGAGAGTATGCGTGTGATTCAACTATTTCAGAATCATGGAGCAACCGTACAAGAGGTTTGGACACAAAGTCATCAATTAACTTATCAAGAAATTAAGGAAACACAAACTTGGTTGGCACATCTGTCCTCTTAACAAAAAGTGGGTCCTAAGTCGAAATGACTTAGAACCCACTTTTTCTATTTTAAGATAATTCACTGTCTGAGCTTCTTTTTATTCTGCCATTTGAACAACTATTTTACCAACTGCATGGTGCGTTTCACTGAGTGCATGTGCATCATAAATCCCTTGTCTAGAAAAAGGGAAAACTTCACCAATAATTGATTTAACTTTTCCAGCTGCCATCAAATCAGCAATTTTTTGTAATTGTTCTCCATTTGGTTGAAGCCAAATACTTTCAGCAGAAATATTTTTTTCGGCTGCCAATTGTTTATCTTCAATGCCCACAATTGAAACAAGACGACCTGTGTTTGGTTTTAAGACGTCAAAACTATTTTTTTGAACCTCACCACCCATTGTATCAAAGACCAAATCAACATCAGTTAATACCTCTGCAAAATTCGTTGTATGATAATCAATCACTTCATCTGCACCAATTTTTTTCAGTAAGGCATGATTTTTTGCGCTAGCGGTCGTGATGACATGTGCGCCCGCTTCTTTTGCTAGTTGAATCGCATAAGTACCGACCCCACCTGCACCAGCATGAATTAAAACAGTTTCTCCTTCTTTAAGGTGACCATGATCAAACAATGCTTGCCAAGCGGTTAAACCAGCCAACGGAACGGCAGCCGCTTCTTCAAAGCTAATTGTTTCAGAGATTTTTGCTAATAAATGATCATCCACAATCGTTACTTCTGCATAGGTACCAAAACGAGTAGTTTCAGGACGAGCAAAAACTTTATCGCCAACTTGCCAATCCGTTACTTGACTCCCCACCTCTGTAATCACACCAGCGACATCCCAACCAAGAATAATCGGAAAGGACCAATCAAACATCTGTTTTAAATATCCTTCACGCAATTTCCAATCAATCGGATTAATTGATGTCGCGTATTCTTTTACCAACACTTGATGTTCCGATAATTCTGGCAGTGTTACTTCTGCTTCTTCAAGTACCTCTTTACTTCCGTACTGATTAATCACAACAGCTTTCATAAACCAACTTCCTCTCATTTGTTTCATTTTTCACACTTTTAGTATACGCCTATTGCCTTCTTTTTATATAAGAATATGCTTTAGTTAAATTGAGAGAAAGTAGCTGTTTTTAGTCTATTATTCATAACGTAAAGATTCAATTGGATCTAATTTTGCTGCTCTTCGAGCTGGTAAAGTTCCTGCTAAAAAAGCAATAAACATAATAACTAAGATAATCGTTAGTGAAGATGGCAATGAAAATTGAATTAATTTAAATCCTGTTAAAGCCTTTAAAAAAGAATCCGTTGCCAAACGATTAACTAAATTTCCAACCCCAACAGCTCCTAAAATGCCTAATATTGAGCCAAAAAAGCCAATTAAAGCCGCCTCAACACTAAAAATTGTAAAGACTTTCCCATTGCTAAGACCCATGGCTTTCATTAAACCAATTTCTCGCGTTCTTTCTTGGACAGACATATACAGTGTGTTAATAATGCCAAAGCTTGCAGCTAACAAGGCAATTGCACCAAACATGGTTAAAACACCAGTGATTGCATTGATTATATTACGAATCATGCCAATTTCATCTTCGACAGTAGTCGCTAAATAGCCAGCTTTGTCTAAATCTTTTTTGATGTCCTTAATCTGCTCTGGCGTGCTGTCTTTTTTAACTTCAGCAATAATCATCGCGTATTGATTTTTTAAATGTTCTGGAAGATCTGCTTGATTGATTGAGACAACTTTATCAATCAATGCTTTATTCATCAACGAGAGCCCATTTTGAATGACACTGGCATTTCTAACTCCAACAATTTTTGCTTCAATAACTTGCTCTTGTCCTTTCAAGGAACTTGAGATACCTAATTGAATTGTTTCTCCCGCGGCAGCTTTACTAGATGTATAGCCGAGCGCTTTTACATATTCTGGTGACAAATTAATTTCGAAGTCCTGGCTCGTTTGCGAAACTTTACGGCCAGCCGCTAAATCAATGGTCATCTCATCTAGCGCAGAAGTAGCTGAAAATACATATTTATGCTTATCTGCTCCTTTTATATAATCGATAGCAACGGATTTCATTGGTTCCACTGATGTAACATCCGAGATTTTTTTAATCTTCTCAATATCTTTTTCAGCAAGCATACTTTGTTGTTGAATCGTACTGGTTTTTTTCTCTGGATTATATTTACTTGGTTCTGTTCCGTTACCAACATTCATCTCCATTTTTGGCTGAATAAATAGCTGATTTGCACCACCGACACTGCCGACTTGTTTGTCAATATAATCATTTACACCAATATTGACTCCTGTAGTTAAAGCTATGGTAAATGCTCCAATAAAGATTGCAATAATGGTCAATACGGTTCGACCTTTATTACGCATTAAATTGGTACTAGCTGATTTTAAAATATCTCTAAATTTCATTTACTCATCTCCTCCTACAATCAAGCCGTCTCGAACATGAACTTGCCGATCACAACGTGCTGCTAAGTCTGGATCATGTGTCACAATAATTATGGTAATTCCTTTATTTTTATTTAAATCAAATAATAATTCTTCAATTTTCTTCCCAGTGGCAGAATCTAAATTCCCTGTAGGTTCGTCCGCAAAAATAATTTGCGGATTATTAACTAAAGCACGCGCTATGCATACCCGTTGTTTTTGACCACCAGATAAATTATTCGCTTTGTTTTGAACTTTATCTTCCAAACCGACTGCTTTTAACGCATCTAAAGCCATCTTTTTCCTCTTGCTACCGGAAATACCACCAATTTTTAATGGTAAAAGAACATTATTTAAAACTGTATCCTTGGCATTCATAAAGAATTGTTGAAAAACAAAACCAAATTCTTCATTTCTCGTTTTATTCAGCACTTTCTTTCTAATACTAGTAACATTTTTACCATTTAAATAAATATCTCCTGAAGTTGGTTGATCTAACAATGCCAAAATGTGCATAAATGTTGATTTCCCAGAGCCACTTTTACCAATTATGGCCACAGATTCACCTTTTTCAACTTTTAAATCAACACCTTTTAACGCATCAAATTTTGTTTCGTTCTTTCCATAACTTTTTTTAATATTTTTTGCTTCAATTACTGCCATGTTACCCCTCCATTTTTCATTCTTTGTCGTTTACTTATTTACAAAGTTTTTTACTCTTTTCATACTCCTTTCTTCTCTTTCTATTTTGACGGAAGCCCTTTCCTTTGTCATGGTACTTCCGATGTATCTCTCAATTAAAACAATAAGAACATGTTCCAAATTCACTTCATTGAACATGTTCTTATTAATTAGTTATGCATTTACGCGTTTAATTTCACGATGTTTATTCAATAAATAGGCCAAACCAAGATTAATACCAACAAAGCAACTGATTGTCAGAAGAAGTGGTAGGACAGTAAAACCAGTGGATTGATAACCAACCATTGTTTGCAAGATGTGGAGCATTCTCAGGCGCATTGGTGCTCCCCCTAATTGTGCAATCGTGCCCAATAAAATAGGAATCATTAATAACAGCAATAAAACAATGAGTTTTTTTACGCCATCTATCCGATCATTAAAGACACCTGCTAACAAGCCAAGTGAGCCGCTAAGCATTAGTAAGATAAAAAAGAGCAACCACGACATGAAAAAGTTTCCTTGCGCATAGACATCAATTAATTTCATTGATAATTGAAAATGAGAAATGAAATTGCCGCTAAATACTTTAATCAGTACAAGTACAGCCAAGGATCCAACCAAAGATAAAATAGCATTACTTACAAAATTCACCAAAAAAATTGTCCAGCGGGAAAGCCCGTTTTGAATAAACAGTTTAAAATCTGTGTTCATCCCCAAAAATGATAGTATCCCCATAAAAACCAGACAAGGAATTACTGCATCAGAGCTGACAGTGTTCACGTCGTTAGAAAAGAGCAACCCAATAAGAGGAAAAAGAATGCCGAACAAAGCATAAAAGCCAAAATAAATTGCTAAGGAACGGACTTGATAAATAACACGATACCGCAAAGCTGTTTTAAATTTCATTTTACTTTTCCTTCTTTCTATTGGTTAATTGTACAAAATATGTTTGTAAATTTAGCGGCGCAATTTGAACCTCTGCTTTTTCAGTCGGCAAGTCGCCGTACACGTAAGCCGTAACTGCCCCACCTAAAGTGTCCATGCCTAAGATTTCCAATGACTGAGTATAGCGCTCTACTTGTTCTTTCGGCCCAGAAACAATGCGACCGTTTTTCAAAATTGTTTCAATGGATTCTGCGCGAATCAATTTTCCTTGATCAATGATGATAATATCTTCTAATAAATTCGCAATTTCTTCAATCAAATGGGTGGAAATCACAAACGTACGGGGACGTTCTTGGTATGTCTCAATTAAATAAGTATAAAATAATTCCCGATGATTGGCGTCTAAACCTAAGACTGGCTCATCTAAAAAAATATACTCACAGGGGACGGATAGCGCCACTATTAGTTTAGCAATACTCCGATAACCAGTTGATAATTTTTTGAATGTCTTTTTACTATCTAAATCAAAATCGCTTAACATTTGTTCGGCTAAAGACCAGTCAAAGGATCCATAAAAACCTTCAGTCGTTTTAAAAATATCTTTAATTTTTAACTGAGGAGGAAATAAATTATCTTCACTCATTAAGTAAATATGATTCAAAGCAGTCTCATTATCGGTCACTGTTTCTCCCGCCAATTGAACGGAACCTGAAGTGGCAAAACTTCGATTATTTATGATATTTAATAACGTACTTTTACCAGCCCCGTTTCTGCCTAAGAGCCCATAAATCGTTTCTTTTTCAAAAGTAATTGAAATATTATCTAGTGCTTTTTTTTGATGATATTTTTTACTTACTGATTCCACCCGCAAACTCATGCTTCATACCCTCTTTCAATTAGTTGTTTTAATTGTTCAGCTGTAATCCCTAATTTTTTAGCTTCTGCGACAACTTCTAAGACTTCTTTATTTAAAAATTCTTCTTTCCGTGCACTTCTTACTCTCTCTTGAGCGCCTGGTAAAACAAACATGCCAATCCCCCGTTTCTTTTCAATCAACTGTCGTTCTACTAATAAATTCATTCCTTTTAAAACGGTGGCTGGGTTGATTTGATAACTTTTTGATATTTCTGTGGTTGAGGGAATTTGTTCGCCTTCTAAGTAAGCGCCATTAAAAATTCCTTCGGCAATCTGATCGGCTACTTGCTGAAATAAAGGCTTTTCCCCCGAAAAATTAAATTCCATTTTTACACCTCGCTTAAATGGTTAACTAATTATGCAACTAACTATATATCCTAGAAATTCTTTTGTCAATAAAAAAAACCATTGTTTCCAAAGAAATTTTTCTTTGAAAACAATGGCTATACTTTTGAGTTTATTGAATGGTTTCGTTCTTATAAGGTTCCATTGTATAACAATTCATCGGTTGTTTCGTTGACAATTTTTAAGCGATTTTGTTTTTTGATCAAAATACTTTTATAGGTCGTTCCTGTAGCCTTTTCTTCCATCACAAGAATGCGTTTATACTCATTATCAGTGACTTTCTTAATCGTTGTTTGATTTAAGGACGGGATTTTTTCTTTTAGCGTTTTTTCTTCCGCCAGACCTTTTAAGATTTCTGATTCTGTAGTGGAACTTGTGGGTTTATTAGAATCGCTTGATACACCTTCGTTATTAGACGCACTTTCAGATGACTTGCGACTTGATTCGGTTACTTTAGGCTGTGATGATTCACTGGTATTGGTTGAATTCATTTGAGTTTGGGTTTGATTCCCACATGCACCAATTAGCAACCCAACGCCTAAGATAGAACTTGCTAAAATTGTTTTTCTAATCATTTGCATGACCTCCTACATCTATCATTACTTTAACCTTAACATTTTTCAGCTAAGAGAACAATTTTTCAGATTAGAAAAGACCACTAGTCGTTATTTAAATAAACGAACTAGTGGTCTTACTTATTTAGGAATGATCTTCATATGAGTGAGTGGGTAATAAACAAATTGTGCTTTCCCTAAGATTTGATCTGCATGTATTGCACCAAAAGAACGACTGTCTTTAGACATACGGCGATTATCACCAAGCACAAAATAGCTATCTTTAGGTAATTTTTCTTGCATTAACAATTCTTTTGAATCAAAATTCGTAGTGTAAGGCATCGTTTCATGATCTTTTTTTCTGTTTTTAGTTAAATACGGTTCAGCGATTGGCTGATTATTGACATATAACTGATCGTTTTCGTAACGCACAGCTTCTCCTGGTAAACCAATCACACGTTTAATCAGAATCGATCCTGTGTCTGTTTTAAAGACCACCACATCAAACCGTTTAATGGCGGAGAATTTTTCCATCACAATCATATCTCCTTGATTCAAGGTTTTTTGCATAGAATGGCCATCCACCCGAACAGGAATCAGGAAAAATCCTCTTAAAATAAAAACGGCTACGATTGCTGGTACTAAGATTTTCAGAAAGTACATTAAATACCCAACATAATCACGTTTCTTCTTCAACTTCGTGCCACCTTTTTTCTAGTTTTTTTGAATTTCTTTGACTGCTGTATCGTAGGCAGCGTCATTTTCAAGAATTAATTTACCTAAAGTGGCTTCAATTTTTGTGGCTGTTTCATTGTCGATTTCTCCAGTTACAGGCAAGCCATTTTTCTGTTGAAGATCGCTAACCGCTGCTTTTGTTTCTGCGGTGTAGTTTGCATTGTTTTCATCAACAGGATACGCTAATACAGCTAAAATAGCATTTAAGTTCTGAATATCTTCAGATTGATCTCCTTCTTTTAGCGTTTTATCGCGAGGAATCAATTTTAAATAGGCATACTCGGGGTAATCAGCTTTGATGGTTGGTTCAATTCCTTTTTCGTTGATCCATTCACCTTTTGGTGTTAACCATTTTAAAACAGTCAATTTTATTTCGGTTTGGTCATTTAAATCTTTCACCGTTTGGACTGTTCCTTTGCCAAATGTTTTCGTTCCAATTAATGGGACATTCGCAGATTCATGCAGTGCTGCAGCAAAAATTTCGGATGCACTGGCACTATTGCCATCAATGATAACTGCAACAGGTTCTTTTACTTTAAAGCCGCCGTCTAATTCTTTGGAAGCAACTTCTTTCATCGTACGTCCTTTTTTGTCTTCAAATTGAACAATTGTTTCGCCATTTTTTAAAAACATACTGGCCATTCGCTCTGCTTGATCTAGCAGTCCACCAGGATTTTGGCGTACATCAATTACAAAGGATTTAGCTCCTTTGTCACGTAAATTCGTGATTGTTTCTTTCAATTCTTGATATGTTTTTTTACCAAAGGACGTAATTTTAATCGAGCCAATTTGGGCATCTTTTTTGTCTAACTCACCAGTCACTGTTTTAACGGGAATTTTCCCACGTTTGATTGAGATATTTTTAGTTTCTCCCTCTCTTTGGATAGTCAATTCAACGGAAGTTCCTTTTTTTCCTCGGACTTTTGAGACGACTTCTGCTAGTTTCATCCCTTTTGTAGCTGTACCATCAACTTTTTCAATAATATCGCCTTCTTTGATTCCCGCTTTTTCAGCTGGGGAATCTGCTACAGGGGCCTCTGCTACAACTGGTTCGCCATCTTTCATTGTCATAGTGGCACCAATTCCTTCAAAATCACCAGATAAGCTTTCGTTTAAATCATTGGCAGCAGATTCATTTAGATAAGTTGAGTATGGGTCTCCAATGGCTTCAGACATGCCTTTTAAGGCGCCTTCAACTAATTCATTTTTATCTACTTCACCTACATAATTGGTACTAATTTCATTATATAAATCCTGCACTTTGCTTAAATCAGCATTGGTAATTGCCCCTTCTTGACTCATCTTTTTAACACGATGATCAAAATAAATATAACTACTTCCTCCAGCTAAAAATGCGACACAGAGGAGCGAAATAATATATTGATAAAAAGGAACAGTTCGTTTGTTCTTCATAGATTTCATCTCATTTCTAACAAATTCGTCACTACTTTTGTTTACTATAACATGAATGAAAAAAGAGGAAAAGCTTTGTTTGCTTTTCCTCTGGATTTATTTATTGTTTTCAAGGTACTTTTCCCATAACTCATCAAAGATGTCCATGTTGCTTAAATAGTCAGCATTCATTTCTAAATAAGAAGAAAGTTCATGATAATCCTCGGTTTGTTTTGGAAACTGAATATCTTTGGCCGCTTCATTGGCAAAATCAGTTTCAGGATCTTTAGCCGGACCTTTTAATGTCATTAAGTAATGGTAAAAGCTTCGTCTCATGTAAATTAATCACTCCATTTTTCTTCAATAAATTCACTTCTACGTTGATGGGACAATCCATAACGCAAAGCATCTTTTTTATAAAAGTCTTGATGGTATTCTTCAGCAGGATAAAATGGTGCTGCTGGTTCGATGGTGGTAACAATTGGTTCTGTAAAACGGCCGCTATTAGCTAGACGTTCTTTACTTTTCTCAGCAGTTTCTTTTTGTTCTTGAGAACGATAAAAAATAACTGGCCGATAATTATCGCCGCGGTCTTGAAACTGACCGAAAGCATCAGTAGGATCCGTTTGTTGCCAATAAATATCCACTAATTGTTCGTAAGAAATAATCGCTGGATCAAAAGTGATTTCTACTGCTTCCGTATGGCCTGTTGTGTGTGTTAGAACCTGTTCATATGTTGGATTAGGCACGTGCCCACCTGTATAACCCGAAACAACTGAGATAATCCCTGGTTGTGTATCAAAAGGCTGCACCATACACCAGAAACAGCCACCTGCAAAAATTGCTTTTTCTTCCATCTCTAACACTCCTTTTTTATTTCTCTTTTGGCAAGTATATATTCATTCGAATGTCATCGTCAACTAAATTAATCTTTTCTGCTCGAACAAATAGACCATTTTGCATTCTAAACTGATCTAAACGTAATAAAACAGTTTGATCATCTGGATTGATTTCAACCCATTTAGGTAGTTTGTAAGAACGTTTAGCAAATTTCAATACTTCTTTAATTGGCAAGCCTAACGTTCCTATAGACAAACTTTTTGCTTTTAATTGTACATTACCATTCGCCATCACGTAAGGATCAAAATATAAGTAAAAAGGAATGTCATGCCCTAACACCTGAAATGTTCCATTTAATAAAGCATCATTTTCTAAATAAAATTTATATTTGATCTCCGAACCTTTTTGAAAATCGGCTAAATAAAAGTCAATCAGTTTGTTCACTTGTTGTTTTTTTGACTGAATGGTGACGACTGGCTCGCCTTCTTTTTCAACAATTGCTGGTATTTTCTTTAAATCTGGTTCGCGAACTTGTGTTGCTCGAAATGTTACGAAAGCTACACTACCAATGACTAAACCCACTAGAACAAGAAAAGCGATTTTCCAGGGATTTCGTTTAGGATTGGTTGGTTGTGTCTTTTTAATTGATTTACTTGTTTTTGGCTTTTCTTCATTCATTTTATTCACTACCTTCTGATTTGGTTATCCATTCTTTCTCTGTCTTGACCATTTCATCCCGGACAGCTCCGGCCATAATTTGGTAGCCAAGATTATTCGGATGGAAGCGATCTTCTTCATATAACAAATTGTTTAAATCCTCTTTGCTAGCACTACTTCCTGTAGTTTCTGAGTCACCACCAGTTACGCCAACTTCATCGCCACGACCTTTATAGAGTAAATCATTGATAGGAATGAAATAGGCTCGTTTTTGCTCTTGAACCATTTCTTCGGTTGCTTGATTCCAGTTATCAACGATTTCTTGCATTTCTGTAATTTCGGAAAAGTTTAAGTAGAAGGGATTGTAAATTCCTAAGACATAAATAGGGGCCTTCTCGTTGTACTCTCGGATTTCTTCAAGTAGTCGTCTTACTCGGCGTTGATAGGCTTTTTGTGGACGATTGAACGAGCTGACTTTCAAGTCGAAAATATTACTACTAATTACTTTCATTAAGTCATTTCCGCCAACCGTTAGCGTAATCACGTCCGCAGAGGCAAGGCCTTTTTGAATTTCAGGTTTCTCTTTGATTCGTTTTAAAATTTGATCACTACGATCCCCATTTTTCCCAAAATTGTCTGTTTGAACACCGTTCAAGTTGTAGTGTTCTTTTAAATCATCCGCCACAATAGGAACAAAACCTCCACTATTCGTCAAATCGCCAATTCCTTCAGTTAAAGAATCACCGATTGCTGTATAACGAATGACTTCTTTTTGATTTTTTTGAGCAGTTGTGGCCACTTTCTCTTGCTTTAATAGTGGCTTTGCTTTGGGGATGGCCACACTTAACAATGTAAAAACACCTAGCGCAATGAGGATAGGTGTTAAGACGGTCAGCAAAATATGCTGTGTTTGTTTTTTCATCTTCGTCACTTCCTTTTAAATAAACCAACAAGAAATTTTCCTTTTCTTGTTAGAAAGAGGTTGCGTCTACTCATTTAAGAGTGAGACCCAACCTCGTTATTTCTTAGTCTGTATAGTACATAATAGCAAAGGCATTTTTTCCTGTATGTGTTGCAATGACTGGATTCGTATGTAATACGGGAATATCCATGTCTTTAAAGATTGCTTGTAATCCTTCTTTGAATCCATTTGCTAGTTCTAGCCCATCCGCATGAGAAATGCCAATTTGTCGAACATTTGGAATCTTACTTAATTCTGATTTCAATTCGTCAAACCATTTATTAAACGTTTTAACGCCTCGGCCTTTCGCTACAGGAATCAATTCCGTATTTTCAAAGTCCATGACAACTTTCATATTAAAAATGTTTGATAATAATCCTGTTGTACGGCTGATTCGTCCACCTTTAACCAAATTATCCAATGTTGAAATGCCAATGTATAATTTGGTATTTTGTTTGACGCGTTCAATTTCAGCTAAAATTTCTGGAACACCCGCTCCCGCTTGTGCCAATTTTGCTGCTTGAATGACTTGGAAAGACAAACCTTGGTCTGTAAAATCGCTATCAATCACCGTTACTTTACTTGATGATAAGTTGCTAGCTTGACGGGCCGCTTCAACCGTTCCACTTAAGCCTTTTGTCATGTGAATCGAAATTACTTCACTGCCATCTTCACCTAAGCGATCATATAATTCTACAAATTCACCAATTGGTGGTTGACTCGTTTTGGGTAAGGCCTTCGCATTAGCCATCATGTCCATAAATTTTTCGCCTGGCAAATGATCATCATCTGGATAAACAACGCCATCAACCATAATTGATAAAGGCATCATATGGATATTTAATTCATCTCTAAGACTTTTTTCCATCGTACATGAAGAATCCGTTACGATTTTAACGTTTGTCATAAATTTATCACTCTTTCTTTAAAAGGAACCTGTTTTCATGGTAGAATACCATTAAACGGTTAATTATCTAGTTATAGTATAACAGACACTGCCGAATTTTTCATCAAATTAAAATAAAGGAAGTGAATTTATTGGAAAAAACGCATTTCTCAAAAAAATACCTAATCGTGAACGAAGTCTTAAATGCAGTTACACATGGCATAGGCGCAGGTTTAAGTATTGCTGGCTTAGTCATTTTACTTGTTAAAGGAGCTCGTTTAGGCTCACCAATTCACGTGGTATCTTATGCTATTTATGGCTCCATGTTGATTCTACTTTTTTTATCTTCAACGTTATTTCATAGTTTAATTTTTACAAGAGCCAAAAAGGTCTTTCAGGTCTTCGATCATAGTTCTATTTTCTTATTGATTGCTGGCAGCTATACGCCGTTTTGCTTAATTAGTATTGGCGGTTGGTTAGGTTGGACCTTATTTAGTTTAGTCTGGTTAATCGCCATCGTCGGTATTGTCTATAAATCCCTCACGTTGCATAAACAAGAAACAGTGAAAAACATTTCAACGATTATTTATATTGTTTTAGGTTGGCTCTGTATCATCGCTGCTCGTCCGTTATATGAATCTCTTGGATTTACAGGAACAGCGTTATTGGTCGCAGGAGGCGTGTCTTACACATTAGGTGCAGCCTTCTATTCATTGAAAAATGTGCGGTTTATGCATGTAGTTTGGCATTTGTTCGTCATGCTTGCAGCGATCCTCATGTATTTTTCTGTTCTCTTTTATACGTAATCACAGCACAATAAGAACACGATGCTCAAAGCATCGTGTTCTTTTATTGCCCTAAATCTCTTTATTATAAAGGATTATTCTTCTTTTCGAATTATTTTAACATAAATTAGTAGAAAAGACTTTACAAAACGAACATACATTCGTATAATAACAATACGAACACTCGTTCGAATCAAATGAAGAGGTGATACACATGGAAGCAATTCGTCGTGTTGGATTTTTATTTTTTGTATTGGTTATAGGTATTTTTTTGGGAACATTAGGATTACGTCTTGCTTTTATGATCGTGACGCCGTTATTTATTCTTTGGTTTATGTCATGGGATGAGAAGCGTTATACACGTACACGTAAACAACAGCAAGCAAGATACGTTTATCGTAAGTTCCCTTAATAAATAATAAAACAGTGTGTTCCCCCCAAGCTACGCTCCGTTTTTATAAATATGTCAAAGAAAGAGCGAAGGATTAAATTCCTTCGCTCTTTCTAATTAAATTAGATTAATATTCCATTAAGGTAACAATATCGTAGCCATCAATTTTATCGCGGCCATGTAAATCCATTAATTCAATTAGGAACGCACAACCAACCACAATACCACCTAATTGTTCGACTAATTCGATGGTTGCTTTAATTGTACCACCAGTTGCTAACAAGTCATCACAAATCAAAACACGTTGACCTGGTGTGATGGCATCTTTGTGCAACGTTAATGTATCTGAACCATATTCTAAGTCATACGTCACTTCGATGGTTTCACGAGGAAGTTTTCCTTTTTTGCGAACCGGAGCAAAGCCAACCCCTAGTTCATAAGCCACTGGACAGCCGACAATAAAGCCACGAGCTTCCGGTCCTACAACCATATCAATTCTTTTTTCTTTCGCGTAATCCACGATTTGTTTCGTTGCTTCACGGTATGCATCCCCATTAGCCATTAATGGAGAAATGTCACGGAACACGATCCCTTTCTCAGGATAATCTGGAATGCTTGCAATGTAATCTCTTAAATCCATTTTTATTTGTCCTCCTCATTCCACAGCCATTGTTGTATTGTTTGACAATCACTGTAAAGTAGAAATTCTTCTGTTTTTATTTTTTTCAATCGTTGTTGGTACACTTGACTTTCAGTCAATGGTCGATTGTCGGGTTTCTCAATACTGTTTAAAACACCGCTTTCTATTGTAACAAATCCTAAGTCAAAAAACACCTGTATCATGAAAATTAATAATTTTTCTTGGATATTTAAGTAATTTGCCACCTTCGATAGCTGGGAACGTAGATTTACTTCTTTTTGCTGCAAAATAAATTTATACAATGTTGCAAATTGTTCACGTGAAGCCATACCGTTTAAATAAGCTTCTTCTGGTGAAATAAACATCATGTATATACGTTGTATCTCAGTCGCTTCAACAATTTCTTTAACCGTGATTGCTTCCACAGGACAGTCGACAAAAACCAGTTGTTCGATTTGATTTTGAGAAACAGCTTCCACCAATTCTTTTTGGTTTGACCAAACAATAATATTAGCGGTTGGATCTGAAATGAATTTTTGATTTTTTTCATCAAACAAAAGATAAGCTGTTGCTTCTGAAGGAATTGGTTTCGTTTGATTATTTTTGCCACGAAAATCAAATAATTGTCTTCCCGATACAGCAAAATCAGTCACCATTAATTGTGGTTTCTTACGACCATTCCATTCATTGATGGAAAGTTGGCCTGCCACATCGGCGGTTCCTTGTGCTAGTTCATCCGCTTGAGGCCCCATTTGAAAAGCAATTGCATCCAATTGTGCCCCTTCTTGATTCATTTGAAATTTCAGATGTGCATTATCTGCACCAATTTGCCGAATTTGCGTAGGCGTGATTTCCTTAAATACAAAAGTTGGCACAGTATTATCAGTCCCAAAAGGCGCCAAAATACGCAATTGATCAATAAAAGTAGTCGTTGCCTGCGAAACCGCTAAGCTCTCACTAATGAGTAACTCTTGTCCATTAGCCATATCAATTTGATTTTTTTCAATAAAGTGTGCCAAATGTTCTTGAACAAAAGAAATATTTTCAACAGGTAAAGTCATTCCCGCTGCCATATGATGCCCACCAAAATGAGTGAATTGCTCACGCACTTCGTTCAACGCCTCATAGAGATTCAAAGCGCTAATGCTACGTCCAGAGCCTTTAGCAGTCGTACCAGATTCATCTATTGCTAAAATAATGGTTGGTTTCCCCGTTTCTTGCATAATGCGGCCCGCGACAATCCCTAAGACGCCTTCATGCCAGCCTTGTTTCGCTAAAATATGAACCGGCGCATTCGGGTCGATTAAATCCAGGGCTTCTTTGGCAATCGTCGTTACAATGTCTTTTCGTTCATTGTTTTGTTGATCAATATATTTAGCGATTTCCAGCGCTTGTTCTTCATCAAATGTAGTCATCAATTCAACACCTGGTGCGGCTTCCCCTAATCGACCTAACGCGTTTAAACGAGGTCCAATGGTAAAGCCAATTGATTCTTCTGAAACAGCTTCCTTTTTCACACCCGCTTCTTGTAATAAAACGTCTAAACCAATTCGATCACCAGTTTGAATCATTTGAAGGCCCATTTTGACAAACGTTCTATTTTCATCGGTTAATGAAACCAAGTCAGCAATTGTCCCAATTGCTACCAAATCTAATAACTCAATTGGCAATTCACCAAGTAACGCAGTAGCGACTTTGAAAGCCACGCCAACACCAGCTAAATCTCCAAAAGGATAGTCTCCTTGCGGATGTCTAGGGTGGACAATCGCATAGGCTTCTGGTAATTGTTCAGGCAATTCATGATGGTCAGTAACGATTACATCTACTCCTTGTGCCATAGCGTAGTTAATTGCTTCATGTCCGGCTACACCATTATCAACGGTTACAATTAATTGGACTCCTTGTTCAATTTGTTCAGCAAATACGTCTTTATTAGGTCCATATCCATGAAGAAAACGATTCGGTAGAAAGTACTGAACCATGCCACCGACTAATTCGATTGCTTCTTTCATAACCGTGGTACTAGTGATGCCATCTGCATCATAATCCCCATAGACAAGGATTTGTTCACCCGCTTCGACGGCTTGCTGGATACGGGCTACCGCTTTCTCCATATCATGCATTAAGAACGGATCATAAATATCTTCGATAGTCGGATGTAGAAACTTACGTAATGCTTCTTCTGTCCGGATATTGCGGTGCCATAAAAGTTGGCCAATTAATGGATTAATTTCTTCTTTTTTTAATTGTTCTATAAATTCTACAGGTAATTCTGTCTTTGTCTGTAACTGCCATTGATAGTTTGATTTTTTCACGACGTCACTCCTAACCAAGTAATTATAGCAAAATTTTTCCAAAAACTAAAGAAAGCATTTTTTTAAATCTGAGAAAAAAACTGTGATATCTGTTAGATAAATAGCAGATATCACAGTTTTATTTTAAAAGAAACTTAGCGATAAAGTCTCTTCCTTATTTTTGTTCCTCTTCATTCACACGAGGTTTCACATAACGATCAATACGACTACCTGACACAAGCGTTGCGTCTACTTCTGTGTTTGATGTTTGTTCGTTGACCACTGGTTCTGAGACTTGTGGTGCTGCCGCTTGTTTGGCTTGCAAATCAGCCAATTGATTATCAAAAGAACGTTGAACTTTTTCCGTTTCTTCTTTGACTAATTTATCCATATCATTTTTATAAATATCCAACTCTTTTTGTACAGCTTTTAATTCTTTACGTTGGTTCCAAATAGTGGTTGTGGAGGTTAGTAACCCAACTAGTGCGCCAATAATTGCAGAACCTAAAATAATTAAGATTAACGGTCCACTAATTTTAGTAAAACCAAAGTTTACTGGAACAGCTTGATTATTTAAAACAGCAAAAATAACAACAATTAAGACCAACACAAGGCCCAAAATAACACGCCATTGATTTTTCATGACTTGATCGACTCCTTTATTTTTTATTTAAAATATTTCCCGCTATGAAATCTCCTAAATGTGGAAACAATGTATAAAAGCGAGCAGCTGCTTCCATGACAAACGGACGATTAATCTCACGTCGAGAAGTCCCCATACTCCCAACCACTTCTTTCGCTAATTTCGTAGGGTCCAAAACAATTTTATCCACCGCAGCTAGATAAGTGCCTGTCGGGTCCGCTTTATCAAAGAATTCTGTTTGGATTGGTCCTGGATTGACAGTCGTTACTGCTACACCCAACGGTTTCAATTCTAAACGTAAAGCATTTGAAAAACCTAACACAGCAAATTTTGTTGCAGAATAAACGGTTGATTTAGCTGTAGCCATCTTCCCAGCCATTGAAGCAACGTTGATAATATGTCCTTGCCCAGCTTCAATCATTTTAATAGCTACTTTTTGAGTAAACGTCATCATTCCTAGAACGTTGACATCAAACATTTGGTGTGCAACAGCCAAGTCAATTTCAACAAAATTTTCAAACAAGCCAAAACCAGCATTGTTGACTAAAACATCTATAGGACCTACTTCTGCTGAAATAGCTTCAACCACACGTTCAACACTTTCTGGATCGGCAATATCTAATTGATAAGAAAATGCTTCTCGTCCGCTTAAAGTGGCACACTGCTCGCGAACTTTACCAATCAAATTAATTCTGCGGGCGCAGACAACGACGACCGCTCCTTGTTTAGCTGCTTCATAACAAATTTGTTCACCTAAACCAGCTGAACCTCCAGTTACGACAACGACTTTATTTGTTAAATCCATCTAAGCTCCTCCTTCATTGGCAAATGGAATCTCAATGATATCCATATCTTTTACGATTTTTGTATTGGGGAAAATTTCTTGGGCTTCTTCTTGAAGCTGATAGGCCTCTTTGGTTAAATAACGGGCACTAATATGCGTTAAGATAAGTTGTTTTACTTGCGCTTCTTTTGCAACTTCAGCTGCTTGTTGACTGGTTGAGTGGAAGTAGGCTTTTGCCATTTTTGCTTCGTGTTTATTAAACGTACTTTCATGGACTAAAACATCCGCTCGTTGTGCTAAGGTTACACTATTTTTAGTTTTGCGAGTGTCTCCTAAAATCGTCACGATTCGTCCAGGTTTACGCTCTCCCACAAACGCTTGTCCATTAATTTCCTGTCCATCAAAAACAATCGTTTCACCACGTTTGAGTTTGCCATACAATGGCCCAGAAGGAATCCCTAAAGCTTGAAGTTTCTCTACTTGTAATTCTCCTTCATGCGCTGCTTCCTCAATTCGATAGCCAAAGCTCGTGATGCCATGGTCCAAGATATTACAGCGAACAGTGAATTGTTTATCTTTAAAAATAACGTCATTTTCTTTCGTTAATTCAATAAATTTCAGTGGATAGGACAACCGCGATTGCGAGACCCGTAAAGAAGTCTTGACAAAGTCAGCAACCCCAACTGGTCCATAGATTTCTAAAGGTTCTGTCCCGCCCTGAAAAGAACGACTACTTAACAAACCAGGTAAACCAAAAATATGATCCCCATGTAAATGTGTAATAAAAATCTTTTCAATTTTTCTTGGGCGAATACTACTTTTTAAAATTTGCAATTGAGTCCCTTCCCCACAATCGAAGAGCCAAACTGCATTTCGTTCATCTAATAATTTCAACGCAATCCCTGTGACATTGCGATGTTTTGCTGGTACACCAGCGCCAGTTCCTAAAAATTGTATTTCCATCTGCTACCATACTTTCTTTTAAACTTCCTTTTTATTTTAGAAGAAGTTTGCTCCTTTAGCAAATAATAATTTATCTATTTTCTCAAAGTTTACTTCTTAGTTTATCGTATTTTACGATAAAATAACAAAAAATTAGCAAACTACCATAAAAAACCGTGATTTCTTAGTATTTTAAAAGACTGTTTCCCTTTATTCAGAAAACAGTCTTTGCTCCTTATTCTTCTTTCGATGTTGCTTCTTTGTGTTGTTCTTTTTTTGCTTGCCACGATTGTTTCGCTTCATTTGCAACTTCGTTCGCATCGTTAATTTCTTGTTGGACTTCCTCTAAATCAAGCCGCGTGATTTCGCCACCTAAGTCAAACATAACCAATTGGTTGAGCGGACGGTTGTCTTCTTCTTCTGCAATTAATAACAATCCCGTTTGTCCTTCATCAATCTTTTGAATCACATGTTCAAAAACCGTTTGTGCTTCTTGAATTTCTTTGGCGTCTTTGCTTGCACCATACATACTTCCAGCAAACCAGCCAAAAAGAATGCCCAGAGGACCACCTAATATGCCTACTAGCATCCCAATCATGCTATCTTTTGATGTATGATTGTTGCCTGTAAAATCGATAAAATCATTGATTTTAAATTGATGCTGGCCATCATTAACATGCGTAACAACCGCCATTTGCTCACCTTTAAGCTGTCTTTCTGCCTGCATCTTTTTTATTTCGGAAAATGCTTGGTACGATTTACTTTCAATATCAAAGTTCATAATGATAATTCGTTTTGTCATACAAATCGCTCCTTTATTTTGGATACATCTATTTTAGCAAGAAAGGCTTGTCTCTAGCAATGAAAACTTTTTGGTTATGTATAAAAAAAGAAGATAGCTAGGCTACCTCCTTGTTAATGCTTATTTACCATCAAGAATATTTAAACGGACCTTTTTCGGACCATCGATACGTACACTATAAACAATTGTCCGAATTGCTTTTGCAACACGCCCTTGTTTACCAATGATACGTCCAATATCTTCTTTGGCCACAGTCAAATTATACTCGAGGAAATCAGTTGATTCCTCAATTTCTAATGAGACTGCTTCAGGTTGACTGACTAACGGACGGACAATAGTTAAAATTAACTCTTTCACATCTGCCATATTCAATCACCTTATTTCTTAACGTTTTTAGCTTCATGATGTTTTTTCATAACGCCTTCTTTTGAAAGGATGTTACGAACTGTATCAGAAGGTTGCGCACCTTTAGATAACCAATCTAAAACTAAATCTTCTTTTAAAACTACTTCTGCAGGGTCTTTCAAAGGGTTGTAAGTACCTACAGTTTCGATGAAACGTCCATCACGAGGAGAACGAGAATCAGCTACTACAATACGGTAAAAAGGACTCTTTTTAGAACCCATACGTTTTAAACGAATTTTAACTGCCATTATTAAATACACCTCCATTAACTTAATCACAAGAGTTAGTTTAACAGATTAACAGCAACCTGTAAAGAGTTTTTTCTTGACACCTTTACTTTTTTTCAATTTTTTTAGCCAATTTGCAGGAAAACAAACGAAATAATGAAGAATTTTTACAAAATTTGATAATAGTTGTACTGGTTTCTCACTTGAAAGCCTTCTGTTTGATAGAGATGAAGCGCTGCTTGATTTTCTGTTTCAACTTCTAAAAAAATAGTCGCTGAGGCTGACTTTTCTAAAATTATTCGGAGCGCAGACTGTAACACTTGACGGCCAAGACCGCGACCTCGTTGCGTTTTTGTCACAACAAAGCCATAAATCCCCCATTCGTTTTCAAAATGATCCAAACGTAGCGTGGCTAAAAGTTGATTGTTTTCTTTATAAATAAGTGTTCGTTGAAGGTCCTCCGGCAAAGGCGTACCTTCTAGTAACCTAGCCAAGGAATCCAAATCAGCCGCTTGTGGTCGGAGAAGTGTCAGCTTCGCCAACGCCTGTGAGTAAGTTTCTCTTTGAAAAACCAGATACTGTTCTGAAAAAGCTGGCACAATTCCTTGTCTATTAAAATAATTCAGGCCAACAGATTGCTTGTCGTCCATCACGATAAAGACTTCTTTCATTCCCCACAAAGCTGCTTGCTTTTCGAGTTCTTGAACAAGTTCTTCAAAAAATGGTCCTACATTTGGCGCAACAATCGTCGCTTCCAGGGTTTCCCCATCAAAACAATACCCTACGATATATGCTTGAATGGTTTGTTCCTTCCTGTATAAACCATAATAAGTATAAGCTGATTCCTCAGGAAATGTTTGTTCCAATTTATAAAAAGTTCCTTGTTTAATCATTTCCTTGTTTCTTAATTCAGTCAATGTTTGTTTCTCCAACGGTGTTAACTGTCGGCGCCAATTTTTTATTCAAGCAGTTGCTCCTTTACTCATCCTTTTACTAGCTATTATACGTGAAGTTACGAAGTTCAACAATGTACAAGGATAAAACGTTTGCGCTTTTTTTGAAAAAGTACTATCATAAAGTAAGTAAAAGAAAAATGGAGGGATTTACATGACAAAAAAAATTGGTATTTTTGTAGGGAGTTTAAGAAAAGATTCATTTAACAAATTGGTAGCAAAAACAATGGCGGACTTATTTCCAGCTGATTTCGAACCTGTTTTTATTAACATTGGTGATTTAGAATTATACAATCAAGATTTGGATGATGAAGGAACCCCCACCGAAGCTTGGACAACGTTCCGTGAAGAAGTTAAACAAGTAGATGGCGTAATGTTTGTAACACCAGAATATAACCGTTCAGTACCAGCTGTTTTAAAAAATGCATTGGATGTCGGTTCACGTCCGTATGGCGAAAGCATTTGGGATAAAAAACCAGGACTTGTGGTGAGTGTGTCACCAGGTGCAATTAGCGGATTTGGTGCGAACCATCATTTAAGACAATCATTAGTCTTCTTAAATGTTCCAACTTTACAACAACCTGAAGCCTATATTGGCGGTATTACGAACTTAATTGGTGAAGATGGTAAAATTATTGATGGCACTGTTGGTTTCTTACAATCAATTGTAGATGCTTACGTGGATTTCTTTAATCGCTTAACTGCCTAATTGAATCAATCGAGAAAAAGTGAGGCAACTTTTTACAGGTTGTCTCACTTTTTTTATTTTTTTACTTGACCCTCTCGTTACGTAAAGGTTTATGATAGATTTTGTCAGGAGGAATGAATGATGGAATATACAATTAAAAAAATGGCTTCACTATCTGGCGTCAGTGCACGGACGTTACGATATTATGATGAAATTGGTCTTCTTCAACCAGCCAGAATTAATTCTTCTGGTTATCGAATTTACGGGCAAGCCGAGGTGAATCGTTTGCAACAAATTCTTTTTTACCGTGAATTGGATCTGAAACTAGATGAAATTAAAGAAATTTTGGAGCAACCTGACTTTAATGTTGAACAGGCTTTATACGAGCATCAACAAAAGCTATTGGAAAAGCGCAATGAAATTGATCGTCTTTTAGCCTCTGTTCAACAAACCTTACACCATTACAAAGGAGAGATAAACATGTCAGATCAGCAAAAATTCGAAGCATTCAAACAACAACGAGTTCAAGAAAACGAAGAAAAATATGGTAAAGAGATTCGGGAAAAATATGGCAACGAAACGATTGAACAAGCCAACAAAAAATATTTAAACTTGACGGAAAAAGACATGCAAGCAATGCAGAACGTGGAAAAAGATTTATTTTCTAAGTTAGCCATGTATCAAAAATCACCCAAGTTGACTAGCCAACTTGCGCAAGAAATTTTCCAATTACACAAAGATTGGTTAATGTACTCTTGGTCAAACTATTCGCCAGAAGCGCACAAAGGGTTAGGCCTTATGTATGTTGGCGATGAACGATTTACGTCATATTATGAACAACACGGTGCTGGTTTTGCCGAAGCGTTAAACGCAATTATCCAAAACTACGCTTAAACAGAAAGTGCGCCATTAGTCTCTTCGACTGATGGCGCACTTTCTGTTTCTTCCAATAATTAACTAAAGCCTGTTTATCTTTTTTTCTTTTTCTTCTTTTTGTTTTTCTTCATCATACGATTCATGGCCATTTTACCTAGCTTGCCTTTAACGCCGCCACCTAGCATTTGATCCATACCAGGAATGTTCATATCCCCTTTGGACATTTGTTGCATCATTTTTTTGGATTCTTTAAATTGTTTAATCATACGATTGACTTCAACCACACTATTTCCTGAACCAGCTGCAATTCTGCGGCGGCGACTAGGATTTAATAGATCAGGATTTTCACGTTCTGCAGGGGTCATTGATAAGACCATCGCCCGTTTCCGTGCCACATCTTTTGGATCGACTTTGACATTTTCAATACCAGGCATGTTACTCATTCCAGGGATCATTTTTAATAAGTCTTCAATCGGTCCCATGCCCATAACTTGATCCAATTGCTCAATGAAATCGTTAAAGTCAAAACTGTTTTCTTTCATTTTTTGAGCAAGTTCTTCTGCTTTTTTCTCATCGTAATCTTGTTGCGCTTTTTCAATTAGCGTCAACATGTCCCCCATACCTAGGATACGACTCGACATACGATCGGGATGGAAAGTTTCTAAATCGGTTAATTTTTCACCAGAACCGACAAATTTAATCGGAGCGCCCGTTACTGTCCGAATTGACAGCGCAGCCCCCCCACGAGTATCGCCGTCCATTTTGGTAATAACAACCCCAGTAATTCCAAGCTGTTCATTAAAACTATCTGCAACGTTGACAGCATCTTGCCCCGTCATCGCATCAACAACTAACAGAATTTCATTGGGATTAGCCAACTCTTTAATTTGTTTCAATTCGTCCATTAAAGCTTCGTCAATGTGTAAACGGCCGGCCGTATCAATTAAGACATAATCATTTTTCTTTTCTTTTGCTAATGCTAACCCTTGACGAACAATTTCCACTGGATTAGCATCTGTTCCCATATCAAAAACGGGAACTTCTAATTGTTGACCTAAAACCTTCAACTGATCAATCGCTGCTGGACGATAAACGTCACCAGCGATTAAAAGCGGACGAGCGTTTTCAGTTTTCATTAAGTGTTTGGCTAATTTACCAGTAAAAGTTGTTTTACCAGCCCCTTGTAACCCTGTCATCATAATCACTGTCGGGATTTTTGGAGATTTATTCAGTTCAACCGTTTCTGAACCTAACGTTTTCGTTAATTCTTCATCAACAATTTTTACAATTTGTTGGGCTGGTGATAAGCTTTCTAATACTTCGACTCCTACTGCCCGTTCTCTGACGCGTTTTGTGAAATCTTTGACCACTTGTAAATTAACGTCGGCTTCTAATAAAGCCAAACGGATTTCTCGCATCATTTCTTTTACGTCGGCTTCGGAAACTTTTCCCTTACGACGGATTTTACTCATTGCCTGTTGTAGGCGGTTTGTTAAACTCTCAAAAGCCATAGTTTCATTCCTCTATTTCTTGAATTTGTTCAATATATTTTTTGATTTCACTATCTTTGGGATAAGTTTCTTGAACATACTGCTGTAGTTGTTCAAGATATTCTTTCCGTACAACATAGTTTGAATAAAGATGTAACTTTTTTTCGTATTCTTCTAAAATTTTTTCGGTTCGTTTAATGTTATCATAAACCGCTTGACGACTAACCTCATATTCTTCCGCAATTTCTCCTAAAGAAAAGTCATCAGCATAGTAAAGCTCCATATAATTCATCTGCTTTTCCGTTAATAATGTCGAATAAAATTCAAATAACGCATTCATGCGGTTTGTTTTTTCCATTTCCATGAGCCGTGCTCCCATCTTCAATCCCTTATAGGTTACCGATTTCATAGGGAATAGTCAATCTTTTTTTACTAAGTTTTTACCTTTTAAAAAGAAATGTCCGCAAGTTGCCATGTTTCTTCAGAATAAACGGTCATTCCTTGTTGAATAAAATAAGCAGTTGCGACTCCAACTCCAGCTTTTTTAATGCCAGAAAATTGTCCATCATAAATCAGCTGGCTGCCACAGCTGGGACTTTTTTCTTTCAAAATCAAGGTTGTAATTTGTTGGGCTTTTAATTTTTGATACGCGCGTTGTGCCCCTGCTTTAAATGCCTCAGTCACATCTTCCCCGTTATCAGTATATACATAAGCAGTATTCGCCCAAACATCAAAGCCGTCCCCGCCAATGATTTCTGCTGGCGGACGTGGAATAGGCAACTCTCCTAAAACTTCGGGACAAATCATTATTGCTTTTCCATTAGTTATAAGTTGTTTTAACGCTTCTTGTTCTTGAGATTTTCCATCGTAACGGCAACAAATCCCACCTAAGCAACTACTAATACCAATCATTCGCTTCTCCTCATTTCATTTCTCTATTATACCATGAGTTGACTTTTCTCAAAAGTAGCATTCTCGCTTACTTTAAAGTACGTTCTTCCTCTAAAAATATGTTAAACTAACCATAGTGAAATATACACTTATTTTCAGAAATTTCTTGAAGGAGTTATGTAAATGAAAAAAGTTCTTGTCGTCGATGATGAACCATCGATTTTAACTTTGTTAACCTTTAATTTGGAAAAAGAAGGCTATCAGGTGACTACTTCCGAAGATGGTAAAAACGGCTTCGAATTAGCTTTGTCTAATCAATATGATTTTATAATTTTAGATGTAATGCTTCCTGGTATGGATGGCTTAGAAATTACCAAAGCACTTCGTCGAGAAAAAATTGACACGCCTATCTTGATTTTAACTGCCAAAGATGAACAAGTAGATAAAATCATCGGCTTAGAAATTGGGGCAGATGATTATTTAACAAAACCTTTTAGTCCCAGAGAAGTCCTAGCACGCATGAAAGCTATCTTTCGTCGTTTAAAACCTACCACGACCGAAACGCTTCAAGAGGACACACCTAAAGCTCCGCTTGTGATTGGCGAGATTCGTGTGGATGAACAAAATTATGAAGTCTTTGTGCGCAATCAGCCCATCGAGCTAACACCGAAAGAATTTGAATTACTCGTTTACTTCATGAAACGCAAAGATCGGGTCATTAATCGGGAAACCTTGTTGGAACGAATTTGGCAATATGACTTCGCTGGACAAAGTCGCATCGTCGATGTCCACATTAGTCATTTACGTGATAAAATCGAGCCCGATCCCAAACGGCCCGTTTACTTAGTAACTGTCCGTGGCTTTGGCTACCGTTTTCAGGAGCCAAAACGATGAAAAAGAGACTGCGGATTGAATATTTTTTAGTTGCGGCAGTCATGCTTTTATTATTTGTCGGAAGTATTGCAGCGACCAATTTTTTCTTTCAAAAAGAAATGGTTGCTCAGCAAGAAACCTATTTAAGAAGAAAAAATACCCTTTTAACAGACCAGTTGCCCCCTTCCGTTTTCGAAAAAGGGCAACTGACAAACCAACAACAACTCCTTGTCACCCATGCGTTAGATGATGCAGAAGAACGGGTAACTTTGTTGCAAAAAAATGGTACCGTCTTTTTTGACAGCAGCCAAAATGAACCGCTAGAGTCGCACAAAAAACGGCCTGAAATCGCTGCGGTTCTATCAGGAGCTACCTATGGTTCCGCCTTACGAAAGAGTAAAACGTTAAATAAAGAACTTCTGTACGTTGCCACGCCCGTTTTAAAATCAGGAGAAATCGTTGGCATTATTCGGATTTCGGAACAAACCGCGCTATTTTCTAAAAATATCCAATCTTTTCGTCGCTATATTATCTTTACATTCGGCATCTTGTTCCTACTAATTACCTTGTTTATCTTTTTACTGTTACGGCAAAAAAATCAACCGCTAGTGACTGTCTTACCGATTCTGAAACGAATGCTTAAACATCCAGATGAAAATCGATCCATTATCCAGCAATCTTCTGAATGGAATGAACTTTACGAAACTATTAACTTACTGAGTCAACAAGTAAGTCAAACGTATAAAGCGTATACGTCTGCGGATGAGCAATTTCACGAACTTTTAGATGAGTTGATGATTGGTGTCTTTATCATTGATACGCAAGGACGGCTTCGTCTGTTGAACCCTAAAATGCAGGAAATGTTAGGACTCTCTGCTAAAAATATGCAAAGCAATTATCTTGAAGTGATTCAAGACGCCGATTTGATTCATTTAATCCATCAAGTCGTTGCTGAAAAAAACAGTTTACATCAAGAAATCACTGTGACACAAGGACCCACACCTTTACGATTAGATCTTTCTCTTCGTTACTTGGATGATCAAAGCGCCAATGATTATCAAGTGTTAGGAATTGCCTATGATTTAACGCGCGTTCGCCAACTAGAAAAAATGCAAAAAGATTTTGTATCAAACGTGTCTCATGAATTAAAAACGCCTGTCACTTCTCTTTTGGGCTTTACCGAGACACTCATAGATGGCGCCAAAGAAGATCCGAAAGTCCTTAATCAATTTTTGCACATCATGCAAAAAGATGCCCAGCGTCTGCAACAATTAATTCAAGAAATTTTAGAACTTTCTCGGGGCAGTGCAACAATTCCTTATGCAGAACAAGAAATTACTTTAGAAAAATTTATTACAGAAATTCTCGGCTCTTATCAGCAACAATTGGCAGCAAAACAGCTGAAAACAGTCGTTCATGGTCTGCCAGAGAGCCAGTTTTTCACCAAATACGAATTGTTTTATCCAATCGTGAAGAATCTAATTGAAAATGCCATTCAGTATTCCCAAGAAAATGGACAGATTACTATTTCTTATGCTATTGAAAATCAGCAATTACGTTTATCTGTTCAAGATACTGGCATTGGCATTAGTCAAAAAGACCAAGAACGTATCTTTGAACGGTTCTATCGTGTCGATAAAGCACGTAGCCGTCATTCTGGTGGCACCGGTCTAGGTCTAGCTATTGTCCAAAATTACACAGAATTATTAGGCGGTAAAATCGCCATTGATAGTCACTTAGGCTTAGGGACCACTTTTACAATCACCTTGCCTTTAACAAAAAAAGAAGCCTAAAAAAACTCAGCCAATCCTGTTTATTGGCTGAGTTTTTTTGTTTATTTTTCAGTTACTTTTCCATTTACATCACGTTCTACTTGCATGTCTGTGATGGCTAAATAACCTAAGTCTTTGACAATTGTCTTTTGAACATCATCGGTGACCATATAGTCTAAGAAGGCTTTTACTTCTTTATTAGGCTCCCCTTTTGTATACATATGTTCATAAGACCAGATTTTCCATGAATTGTCTTTCACGTGTTCTTCTTTTGGTTCAACACCATCAATGCTTAAGGCAACGGTGGAATCATCCATATAAGAAAAAGCTAAATAGCTGATTGCTCCTGGTGTTTGTTCAACAATTTTACGAACTGTTCCCGAAGAATCTTGTTCTTGTGATTGAACTGGTTTAGCTCCATCTAAGCCCCATTTTTCAAATGTTGCTCGGGTGCCACTTCCGTTTGCGCGGTTTATTACGACAATTTCTTGATCTTTGCCGCCCACTTCTTTCCAGTTTTTGACTTTGCCAGTAAAGACATCAATCAATTGTTGCTTCGTTAAATTCTTCACGCCGACTTCTTTGTTGACCACTGGTCCCATACCGACCACGGCCACCCGATGATCGACTAATTTAGAGGCATCCACGCCATCTTTCTCTTCGGCAAACACATCGGAATTTCCAATGGTCACTGCGCCATCTGCAACTTGCGAAAGTCCTGTTCCGCTGCCGCCACCTTGGACAGAAACTGTATAATTAGGATGTTCTTGTGTAAATTGATCTTTCGCAGCATCTACTAACGGTTGTAAAGCGGTGGAACCAACAGCGACAATTTTAACTGGTTTGTTACTATCCGCTTCGCTGGATTTTTCAGTTGTGCCTCCTTGAGCTCCGCACCCAGTTAATAATAACCCTAGACTCAGCATAGTTGCTGCAATTACACGTTTTTTCATCTTTGCACTTCCTTTTCAATTAGTTACAAGTTTAGTCTACCAAGACTCTGTTAATTCTGTTTCAATTAAATGTAAATAAAAGGTAAAGGTGTGTAAAGAATCTATAAAGGCTAGTGCGTTACGCGTTGTGTCGCCATGTAATGTGCGATTCGTTCCATGGCCGTTGTTAATTTATCCATATCGGACGCATAACTAATTCGGACGTATCCTTCTGCTTCTGGACCAAAAGAAATACCTGGAATCAACGCTACTGCTTCTTTTTGCGCTAAATCAATACAAAATTTCATAGAATCTTGTTCATAACCAGTAGGAATCTTAGCAAAAATATAAAAGGCGCCATTTGGACGTGCAACCTCAAACCCCAATTGAGTCATCTGTTCATAAACAAAATCGCGCCGTTTCCGATACTCTTCTTTCATAATTTCAGCATCATGCATTCCTTCGATTAAGGCACGAACAGCCGCTTTTTGAGACACTGTTGCAGCCGCAGTAACTAAATACTGATGAACTTTAATGATCTCCGCTGTTAAAATCGCTGGTGCAAAAATAAAGCCAATCCGCCAGCCTGTCATGGCATGTGATTTCGACAAACCGTTAATTAAAATCGTTTGGTCACGTAACATTTCAGCAATCGAAACATGACTCTCATCATAAGTTAACTCACTATAAATTTCATCGCTAATCACAAAAATGTCGTATTTTTTTAGAACATCAGCAATTGCTTGCAACTCTTGGCGGTTATAGGTGACACCAGTTGGGTTGCTAGGATAATTTAAAATAATTGCTTTGACTTGTTCCCCATGCTCGGCCATTGCCGCTTCAATCATTTCAGGGGTCAAGACAAAATCGTTGTCTCGTGTATCCAAATATACCGGTTCCGCCCCCGCCAATGTAATAATTGGTTCATACCCTGGGTAAATAGGTGCTGGCAATAGCACTTTGTCACCTTGTTCTAAAATTGCTAATAACGAAGCTGAAATCGCTTCTGTTGCTCCAACTGTTACTAAAATTTCTGTCGCAGGCTGGTAAGTCAAATGATACTTTTCTTTCATAAAATAAGCGGCTGCTTCACGGACATCTAATAAACCAGACATCCCTGTATAATGAGAAAAATTCGCATCAATTGCTTCTTTGGCTGCTTTTTTGATATGCTCAGGTGTGTTAAAATCCGGCTCTCCTAGCGTTAATTTTAAAATACCTTCAATTCCTGAGACTTGTTCGTCAAATTGACGAATTAAAGAAACAGCAATTTTATTTACTTGACGATTAAAACGATTGGTTAAATCCATTTAGCTTCACTCCTTCAGTTGACGTTATAGTAGCATAAATTGACCGTAAAATGAATGATTTTCTCATTGTTTCGCTAGATTTTTATTATAAATATCTCAAAAAAATGGCAGAGAAGAAAATAGGAGAACTTTGTCCTTTTCAACAAAGTTCTCCTATTTATTTATTTTTCGAAACGCCATGTCCGAATTTCAAACGGACGTAATGGTGCATCAACTTCTATCGCCGGTGTCAACGGTTCTTCTAATACATTTGTTAAACAAGTCGCTGGTTGTGTCTCTTTGTGAAGTTCACAAGGAATATTTTGCGCTGTTAGATTAAAGCCACGAACGACTAAATGATTTGTTTGCTCTTGACGTTTAACGGCTGTCCAACCAATTGGTCCTTCTGCCGTTGTCAAGTAGACATGGTTCGGTGCTAGTTTACCTTCATGACGCGCAGTAGTAGCTGCAGTAAAAGGAATTTGTGCACTATAGGCTTGTTGATACGTAGCAAAGCGTTCTTCTGGTTTTCCATGCAATGACAAACCATATTTAAAGGTATATTCTCCTTGGCATTGTGCTTCTGGTGTCGCAAAATAGCCCCAATCACCTAGTTCGCCAACACAACGAATTAATGTGACAGCAATGGTTCCATCTGCTAAGACTTCATACTCATTTAAGCCTTCATTGAAGATAGTCACGCCTTTGTTTTGGTCATGAACATTCACAAACGCTTGTTGGTGCTGCGGGTTTGTTGGATTTTCCCATGTGTCGCTTACTTGATTTGGTCGTGTCACGACTTCATAAATACTATCCGCTTCATGTGTTTCTGTGACCATGCCAGTTGGGAAAAGCACGCGTAAACGATGATCTTTGATTTGATTATTAATGGTTGTTTCAAAGAACAATTGGTTACTTTCTTTGATCATTGTAACCACTGTCGTTATTTCGAACGGGCGAAGCGTCGTTGAACGTTGTGCTTGGCGTTCTCTAAACTCACGAACAGCCTTTTGTTCTTCTTCTAATCGTTCATCTGCTGAAACTGGTAACATGACGGTTTGTTTAATTTGATAACTTGCTTTTACAGGGGAATTTTCTTTATTCGTAATTTCAGCCGTTACATTTTCGGTTGTAATTCCTTGGTCTTCGGTCGGTTTGAAAAAGATATATTCATTCCCAATGTCGCCAGTATCTTCAAATGTTAACAATTTTGAAAATGTTTCTCCTGTTTTTTTGTCAGCAATGGTTAAGCTACCATTGTTTTCAATTTTCACTTGAATAAATTCGTTTTCCATTTCATTTGTTGCTGGTTGAGCCAAAAGACTTCCTTCAAAAGCTTTCGTTTCTCCTTGAATCAATGCAAAGCTATCCCAAGAGAATGGCGCCATTTCTTTGACAGATAATTCGACCGTTAAGTATTTGGCCATGTACGGTTGACGGAAAGCATCTTTAGGTAAATCGTAACCAAAACGAACATCTTCTTTGACAATACGGCTTGCAACGGCTTTTCCAGTTGGATCAATCACTTGATAATCTGGGGTGGCTTTTTGTTTTAATTCATGATAAAGATCTTCAGGTTTTCCTGTATAAAATGGCAATCGTTCAATCTCCACTTCCACAGTGACAACCTCCGTTTTCTGATAGCCACTAGTATTAAATAAAACAAACGGGTGCGCTTTTTCTGGGAAAACACTTGTATCAATTGCTTCTGTTAATTGTCGTGTTGCTTCATCTGCTAAGAAATGCCCGACATCATTGGCATTTTCAAAGCGAGTCATCATGCCTCGGTGAACCTCGTCGACAGAACAGCCACAAATACTATCGTGCGGATGGTTTTGAAGCAATGTTTTCCAAGCATAATCAAATTGGTCATGTGGGTAGTCGCCAGTTACTTCGTAAGCCATTGCTGCTAAAGGTTCTGCGATATTTTCTAATTGGCGTTGGACTTTTGTGTTCCACTGTTTTAAATAGACGCGAGCAGAAGAAGTATTGGCTAATGTGTACCAGCCATCCGTTTCTTGACTCGTTAATTCACCTGTTACTGTTCCTAAATCTTCTGGTAACTCCTCTTGAACAGCTTTCAAATAGTCATCGAAATTGGAATGAATAAATTCATATTCTGGGAATAGTTCATTGGCTAAAGCGATGGCCTTAGTAATATCTCTTTGTACAGGTTGGTGGTCGACCCCATTCATCATCAATAAATGGTCTGTGGAAGCGTAACGTTCCACATCAGCCAATTTTTGTTTCCAAAAAGCGATTGCTGCTTCTTTTTCTGAAGGAATTTCGTTCCCGTTACTATACCAGTTCGCAAAAAGCAAGCCGAAAATTTTCGTTTGGTCAGGACCTTCCCACCACATTTCAGAATATTGTGAGCTATAGTCGCTTTCTAAGACTTGATTATCAAAGCCAATCGGTTTCACCCCGCGTCCAAAGGCAGCCGCAGGCAGATTTGCTAATTGCATCATTTGAGGTGTTTGACCCATGTTACCAAATGTATCCGGGAAGTAACCTAATTGAACTGGTGCTCCCCATTTTTGACTTTCTAAATGCCCAATCAGCATGTTTCGAACATTGGATTCAGAGCTAATTAAAAAGTCATCTTGTAAAATATAAAATGGTCCGATTTTTAGTTTGCCTGCTTGGACAGCTTTTTTCACGGCTTCTTTTTTCTCTGGGCGAACTTGTAAATAGTCGTCTAAGATAATCGTTTGTCCATCTAAATGGAAACTGTTAAACTCTGGATCATTTTCAATTAAATCTAATACATTATCCACTAATTCAATTAAGCGCATATGATGTTCTTCATAAGGAAGATACCATTCACGATCCCAATGACTATGGGAAACAATATAGACTTTTTTCTTTGTCATCACTTTTCCTCCTATTTTTCCACTCGGATGTCAAAATAATCCATAACTAATTCACAAAACATCATATTAGCCCATGAAAACCATTCTCTTGTATAATTTTCAGGATTATCTACATCAAAACCTTCATGCATCAAATGAGTCCCCGCATCTGTGGCAACCAATAAATCTAAAATTCGTTCTTTTTCTGCTTTATCTTTGGTTGTCATTCCTTCCATTGCTAAAGCAATCGGCCACACGTAATTTTCTGGTGTATGCGAGCTACCAATCCCTTTCGCGTATTTGCCTTCATAGAAGTAAGGATTTTCTTTACTTAATAAGGTTTGACGCGTTGTTAAATATTGTTCATCCTCTGTTGAACAATAACCCAGATAAGGGGCTGCTACTAAATTGGGAACATTACTGTCATCCATCACGCTTGCATTGCCTAAGCCATCCACTTCATACGCATAAATCGTTTCGTTATTTTGATTTTTTGTTCGTCCAAATGTTTGGATGCCTTCTTCAATCTCTTCTTGTAATTTTTTAGCAATCGTCACAATCGTAGCATCTTCTAAAACATCAGAGAAAATTTCTTGAATATAGCCTAAAATTACGACTGCAAACATATTAGAAGGAACTAAGTAACCATATTGGCAGGCATCATCACTAGGACGGAAGCCTGACCATGTCATCCCTGTTTTGCCAACTGGTGTTCCTTTCCCTGCTTCAACCAACGTATCTTCTTGACGCCACGTATCTCGTTCAAATAAATAAGGTGACTGTGCGTGATCTTGTTCTGTTGTAAAAACGTTGAGAATTTTTTTGACGCCTTCCACAAAATCTGAATTAAATTGTTCGGTCATCCCAGTATTTTTATAAAGTAAATAGGCTAATTGGACCGGGTAACATAATGAATCAATTTCATATTTCCGTTCCCAAATCCAGCCATTCATTTCTGTCTTATCAGTTTGATGGCCTGCATGATTATCTGTTTCATTAAACGCATTGGCATAAGGATCAATGCAAATATAACGAAACTGGCGCTTAACCAACCCAGCAATCATTTGAGCAAGATCTTCGTCTTCTTTCGCAATCACTAAATAGGGACGAACTTGCGCTGTTGAGTCTCTCAACCACATTGCTGGAATATCGCCTGTTAATAAAAAGGTAGTACCATCTTCTTGACGTTTCACTGTTGTTATTAAAGTATTGGCAAAGGCCGCCTGAAAGTTTTTTGCCCAATCTTGATGTGCTTCACCGCATTTTTCTGTAATTGTCTCCATAAATGTTGCTACGGATTTTGGAACTTCTGTATAAACCATTCTCGTCACCTCTTAAATTTGATATATCATTTCACAATTGAATTATAGCGTTTACATTTCACTTTGTCTAGTGATTTCGATCATTTTTTTCATTTTAAAACCAATTAATTTATGGTAAACTATAAATAAGATATATCTTATTGTGAGGTGAAATGAATGAAGCAACCATTATATCAACAAATTATTGATTATTTACAAAATGAAATTGATTCAGGGCGATTGCCTGTTGGAGCGCAAGTGCCTACCGAAAAAGAATTATCGGCTCAGTTTAACGTCAGTAGAATTACGTCCAAACGAGCGCTAACTGAGTTGGAAACGCAAGGCGTAATCCAACGTCACCAAGGAAAAGGAAGTTTTGTTCAAGCACCAAAGCATCCTCTTCATACCTCTTTAAATAAAGTTCTTTTTTTATTGCCTTTTGCAGACGATTTATCAGTAGGAAATTTCTATAGCGGTTTGGCCCCTACTATTCAAGCAGCTGGTTTAGAAGTCTTTATGACCTCGCCTAATTTTTTGAGAGAGAAAAATGCTGCGGACATTGTGAATGAGTTTGCCGGGCTTGTCTATTATGCTGCTACTAGTAATGACTACCTCGACTTATTGTTTGAGTTGGCTTTGATGAATTTTCCAGTCGTTGTCTTGGATAAAAAGATCCATGATTTACCTTTTGCAACCATTCAATCAGACAACTTTGCTGGTGGTAAAACAGCAACCGAACGCTTAATTGGCTTAGGACATACGAAAATTGGATATATCCTTTCAGGAAGTCCGGCCCTACAATCCGTTCGGCAACGTTATTTAGGTTATCTCCAAGCTTTAAAAGAAGCCAATCTGGCGTTCCATACAGCAATCACGGAAACCAATCTCTTAGATGAACACAACTTTAAACAGTATTTTGAGGCGCACCAACTCACAGCCGTGGTCTGCGATAATGACTTCAGCGCGTTACATTGTTTACGAAACTGTAAAAACCTAGGTATTCATGTGCCTGAAGAATTATCGATTATTGGTTTTGACGATATTCAAGCAGCAGCATTTGTCGAACCGCCATTAACAACCATGGCGCAAGACTTTAAAGAAATGGGAAAACTAGCTGGTGAAGTGTTATTACAAACGATGCAACAAGACATTCAAATCATAGAAGACATTCAAGTACCTGTCACATTAATTGAAAGAGAAACCATTTCTACTGTTTCAAAATGAGCCAAAAAAGAAGAGCGTGGGACAAAAATCACTTTGGATTTTTGCTCCACGCTCAAAAACTAATAAACGGCGGGAACAGAAGCAACTCCTTCGGAAATAAGCCGAAATTCTCCAAAAATTAAAGAACAATTTTCGGAAATTCCTTCTTATTTCTCGGAGTTAAACACTTCTGTCCCGACCTCTTCTTTTTATTCCTTAGTGCTAAACGTTTTGGTATCTACCTCTTTTTTAAACAACGCTTTTAGTTCTTTGATAAAGTAGCGACCAATCGGACTGATTTCCCGATTTTTGGGAAAGAGTAAACAAATACGATTTTCCAAAGCTGGCGCCAATGGCACTAACCGAATTTCTTTCTTCGTAAAACCCGTTACGACTCCTGAACCAGAAGCATAAGCATTGGTTTCTACCAACAAATTCATCAAGGTTCCACGATCTGTAGTATGAATGACCGATTCCTGTTCAGGAATTTCAACTAAATCTTCAGAAAAATAGGAAAAATTGCTTCCTTCTTGATTAAAGCGAACTTGTGGATAGGGAACTAATTCCTCTAAATGAATTTCTTTTTGCTTGGCTAAAGGATGATGATTTCCTAAAAAAATGTGTGTATTAAAAGTACTAATTACCTCGTAGGCTAGATTAGCTTGTTCTAAATACCGTTCAATACTGACACTATTTTGTTCATTTAAATAAATAATCCCCAACTCACTGTGAAATCCTTTGACGTCTTCAATTACTTTTAAGGTCGTGGTTTCAAAGACACGAAAATCTTTATATTGATCCCCATACTTTTTAAGAACTTTGGCAATTACCTCACCTAAAAAATCGTAATGTTGCGAAGAGATGGAGAATCGTTCGCTGGTCACTGTCTCGCGATAGCGATTTTCCAATAACTCCATTTGAACTAAGACTTTCTCTGCTTGTTCTAAAAAAACCATTCCTTCTTCTGTTAAAAAAGCGCCCTTATTGGTACGTAAAAAGAGGGAAATCCCTAGTTCTTCTTCTAATTCTCGAATACTATTTGACAAGCTAGGTTGTGTAATAAATAGTTTTTTGGCTGCTTCCCGAAAACTCCCATTGTTAGCTATGGCAGCAACATACTTCATTTGTTGAATATTCAACACTTTTTCCTCCACACACTAATCATTTGAAAAATAAATCTTACGCCCATTCAACGGCTGAAGGGGCCGATTGTTAAAGGCCAACATACCTTCCTTGATCTTATTTAAAAAGGCTTGATCCATTTTTTGAATGGTATCAAATACAAACCATTTCACTGGACCCTTAGTTGGCGGTGTTGTTAACGAGCCTACATAATGGTAGTGTAGACGCTCCTCTGGTAAAAAGATTGACGGATTAAACCATTGTTGGTGCGTGCCGTTTTCCCAGTCCATCGGATGATTCGCTTCTGAAAAACGATTTTCTTCCTCTGTGATGGTAAACAGGCAACCAACAACTAAATTTTCGCCAGCATCATTCATATGAACCAAATGGAATTCTAGCGGATACTGCTTTCCCGACAGCAAATGTTCGCTAGGCATATGAAAATGGATATCGGTTAAATGATACGCAACATTTTCAAACATTACGTAACTTTCCGTATTTGGTGGTACAAAATGAAACGTATTTTTGAATTCCTTTTCAGTGAATTCTTCTTTTTTATAATGAAACGTAATCTGAGAATTTATTGTCTCAGCACTTTCTTTTTCTAAAGCAATTGGCGATTGATAAGCAAACTTAGCACCTTCTGCAAACCAGTCACATAGCGTATGCCAATGTTCTGGTCCATCGTTGCCTGTATAGCTCCATTCAACGTCCATATTTTTTATTTTTTTCATACACTCTTCCTTCATTTCCACATAGTAATCAGGTAAAACTCATGTTAAAACTCTATCCTAACATCTTTTCTACGTCAAACAAAAGAACTTAGATCATTACGCGCCTCGGCAAATGACCTAAGTTCTCCTACCGTTAAATCTGGTTACTGAAAATGACACTAAAAATCAGACGACAAGAACCATCTTTAGTTCAACGGTTATTTGCCCCAGTTTTCAGGATCTTTTTTCCATTCTTGTAATAAGGTAACATCTTTTTCTTCGATATAGTTTGCTTCTAATGCAGCATCAATTAAAGTTGAATAATTGGTTAACGTTAGTAACGTCATCTGTTTATCTGCAAAATTTGCCGTTCCTTTGGGTAACTCATAAGTGAAGATTGCCGCAACGCCTAAAACCGTTGCTCCTTCACGTTCCGCCGCTTCTGCCGCTTCTAACACGCTACCGCCTGTTGAAATTAAATCCTCGATAACTACCATTTTTTGTCCTTCAGAAATTCGGCCTTCAATTTGATTCCCTTTGCCGTGATCTTTGGCTTTACTGCGAATATAAACCATTGGTAATCCTAAAATATCGGCTACCCATGCCGCATGTGGAATCCCTGCGGTAGCCGTCCCAGCAATCACTTCGACTTCTGGAAAAGTCTCTTTAATTTTTGCCGCTAAGCCTTCTGCAATTTCTTTACGCACAGCAGGATAACTCATCGTGATACGGTTATCACAATAAATCGGGCTTTTTATGCCACTAGCCCAAGTAAAAGGCTCATTAGGGTTTAAAAATACCGCTTCAATATCTAATAAATCTTTGGCAATCTTTTTTGCTACTTTTGTCATGTTACTTTCTGCTCCAGTCTTTTTTGATTTCTTGATAGGCTTCATAAGGATTTTCTGCTTGGGTAATAGGTCGGCCAACAACGATATATGTGGACCCGATTTCGCGAGCATGTTGCGGCGTTACGACCCGTTGTTGGTCACCTACTGCACTTCCTGCTGGACGAATACCAGGTGTTAAGCAAATAAACGTCTGCTTGGTTGCTTCTTGAATACCACGTGCTTCTAATGCTGAACAAACCACGCCATCCAGACCCGCTTTTTCCGCACATTTAGCATAATGAATGACACTTGTCTCTAAAGAAACGTTGATTAATTGATCGTGGTGCATCTCTTCTTCACTAGTAGAAGTCAACTGGGTTACAGCAATTAACTCAGGAACCTTAGCGCCTGGCTGAGTCCCTTTGATTAGACCTTCCTTAGCTGCTTGCATCATTCGAACGCCCCCTGCTGCATGGACATTGGTAATAGCAACGCCTAATTTTGCTAAATTTGTCATCGCTTTTTCCACAGTATTCGGAATATCATGTAATTTTAAATCCAAGAAAACATCATGTCCTTGTTCTTTAAGCCAGCGAACAATCGCTGGTCCTTCTGCGTAAAAAAGTTCCATCCCCACTTTAACAAACAAGGCTTCTTCCTTAGGAAATTTTTCTAAAAAAACAGCCACTTCTTTTTGCGTGGGAAAATCTAACGCAATAATTGGTCTATCGTGCATTTTGCTGCCCCTCTCTCACTTCTTTAATTAATTGTTCCAACGATTCAATGCCTAACTCTTCCATTCGCTTAGGTAATCCGTCAATCAACTTCGGACAAATGTATGGATCTGTAAAGTTGGCCGTACCAACCCCGACAGCGCTAGCACCTGCCATGAACATTTCCAAGACATCGTCCACTGTTTGAACACCGCCCATTCCAATAATTGGCAACTGAGAAACACTGGCGACTTGTCGGATTAAGCGAATAGCAACAGGTTTAATGGCTGGTCCAGATAGTCCACCAGTTTGATTGGCTAAAATAGGTTTTCTCGTTTTTAAATCAATGCGCATCCCTAGCAATGTATTAATCATAGAAAAACCGTCTGCGCCCCCTGCTTCAATTGCTTGGGCGATCGGCACAATGTCCGTTACGTTTGGTGATAGTTTAACATAAATCGGAACAGAGGCGACTTTTTTGACTGCTTGTGTTAATTGAAAAGCAGCCTCTGGATCTGTACCAAAAGCTATGCCGCCATGTTTCACATTAGGACAGGAAATATTCAATTCAATTGCTTTGACGTTAGGCGCTTGCCCAATTTTTGCGCAAACAGCCACATAGTCCTCTTCGCAAGCACCTGCAACATTTGCGATAATCGGTAAGTTAGGGTATTTTTCTAATTTCGGTAATTTTTCTTGCATAACCACTTCTAAGCCTGGATTTTGCAATCCAATGGCATTTAGCATACCACTAGGTGTTTCAGCTACACGTGGCGTGGGATTTCCATATCGTGCTTGGGGCGTTGTTGCCTTAATCATAATTGAACCTAATTGATCAAGGTCATAATAGTTAGCATATTCTTCCCCGAACCCAAAGCAACCACTGGCGGGAATAATTGGATTTTTTAATGTTAAACCTGGAATTGAAACAGCTAAAGGATTTTTCATCATAAGATAACCTCACTTGCTTTAAAAATCGGACCTTCATCACAGACCTTGACACTTTTTGCTCCAGTAGTGTCTCCTTTTTTATGGCAAACGCAGGCATAGCAAGCCCCAATTCCACAGGCCATCCGTTCTTCTAAAGAAAGGTAAACGTGTGGATGTGTTGGAAATAAAGAATCAATTGCTTTTAACATACCATTCGCACCGCAAGCATACACTGCATCAGGGATCCGTCCTTTTGCTAACGCTTCTGACAATAAACGGCCCACGTTGCCATGAGCACCAAACGAGCCGTCATCTGTGGCAAAATGTGTTTCTCCTAATGCCATAAATTCTTGTTGGTAATAAGCAACCTCTTTTGATGCATAACCAAGAAAATGAATCACTTTCACGCCTTTTTCATTAAGTTGCTTTGATAATTCATACAATGGGGGAATCCCGATTCCTCCGCCAACGATAAAAGCAGTTTGACCAGCTGCTACGGTAGTTATATCAAAGCCGTTTCCTAAAGGACCTAAAATATCTAATTGTTCACCAGCCTTCATGGTAGCAAACACTTCCGTTCCAGCGCCTTCGACTCGATAAATCAAACGACAGGTTTCGTTCGAATGATCAATTTGGTTGATGCTAATCGGTCGCCGCAAAAGTAAATCTGCACGCGGAACCTTGATATGCACAAACTGTCCAGGTCGTGTCATCTCTTTCACTAACTCGCCTTGTAAGTCTAACTGATAAATGCGTGGCGCTAACTGTTTTTGAGCTACAATGGTCATCATTTCTTGCTTTCTCTGCATCAGTATCCTTCACTCCTTTATTCTCTGATTCCCCTATAAATGATTTTCTATTTCTTCGTAAAAGAATCTGGAACAGTCCTCCTCAGACGATTGTTCCAGATTTTTGCTTAAATGGCTTCTGTCGTAAAGGCTCTTGATTCTAAAACTTTTAAAATCGCATTTGCTGTGTCAAGTGAGGTAAACAATGGAATCCCATGTTCGACTGCTTCCCGACGGATTGAAAACCCATCTTGGTTGGCACTGGAACGATTTTTATCCATGGTATTGATTACCACTTGTGCATTCCCGTTGCGAATGACATCCAGCACGGTTTCCCCTTCAGGATTAGAAATTTTCGTCACTTTCTTAACAGGCAACTGATGCTTCGCTAAAAAGTCAGCGGTTCCTTCCGTTGCGACTAAACTATAGCCAATTGCTGAAAAACGCTTAGCAATTTCTAACGCCTCTTCTTTTGTTTCATCAGCAATGGTGAAAAGTACAGCTCCATAACTTGGCAAATGCAAGCCAGATGCTTCAAAGGCTTTATACAAGGCTTTTTCTAAATAATAATCACTACCCATAACTTCCCCAGTTGATTTCATTTCAGGCCCTAAGTACGTATCTACTTTTTGTAGTTTCGTAAAGGAGAATACAGGGGCTTTCACATGAACTTGTTTACTTTCAGGATATAACCCGTCTTGATATCCTAGGTCAGTCAGTTTCTCACCAAGAATCGCTTTTGTAGCAACTTGGGCCATCGGAATCCCTGTGATTTTACTTAAGAAAGGAACTGTTCGACTCGCACGAGGATTCACTTCAATCACATAAACACGATTTTCATGAATAACAAATTGAATATTCATCATGCCTACACAGTTTAAACCAAGTGCTAGTTTTTTTGTATAATCGGCAATTGTTGCCTGAATTTCTTGAGAAAGATACTGCGGTGGATAAACCGCCATTGAATCGCCAGAATGCACGCCAGCTCGTTCAATATGTTCCATAATCCCTGGAATTAGTACTGTTTCACCATCACAAATGGCATCAACTTCACATTCTTGTCCCAATAAATAGCTATCAACTAAGACAGGATGTTCTGGAGAAGCTTTGACTGCATGTCGCATATAATCTTCCAAATCCTTTTGATTTTCGACAATTTCCATTGCACGACCACCTAAAACATAACTTGGACGCACTAAAACGGGATAGCCGATACGATCAGCAATCACGACTGCTTCTTCTGCACTTGTGGCTGTATCTCCTGGTGGTTGAGGAATCGCTAACTCTTGCAAAGCTTGTTCAAATAAATCACGATTTTCCGCACGATCTAAATCTTCAATCGTTGTTCCAAGAATTTTAACGCCTTGTTTTGTGAGCGGCTCAGCTAAATTAATCGCTGTTTGTCCACCAAATTGGACGATCACGCCAATCGGATTTTCTAAATCAATCACATTCATGACATCTTCTAAAGTTAATGGCTCAAAGTATAATTTATCAGAAACAGAGAAATCTGTTGAAACTGTTTCAGGATTACTATTCATAATAATTGCTTCATAACCAGCCGCTTGGATTGCTTTGACAGAATGAACGGTTGCATAATCAAACTCGACCCCTTGACCAATGCGAATGGGACCAGAACCTAATACTAGTACAGAAGGCTTGTTCGAAACATTGCTTTCGTTTTCCACTTCATACGTGCTATAAAAATAAGGCGTGTGTGATTCAAACTCTGCAGCACACGTATCCACCATTTTATAGACGGGCACAATTTGATTGGCTCTGCGGAAGTCAGCGATGGCTTGTTCTGTTTGTCCCCAAAGTGCTGCGATTTTCCGATCAGAAAAACCATTTTGTTTGGCTTCTTTCAAAACAGCTACGTTGTCCACGTGACTTTCAAGGGCTGTTTCAATTTCGATAATGTGTAAAAGTTTATCCAAGAAGAATAAATCAATTTTCGTTAAACTTTGTAATTCTTCGATGCTATATCCTCTACGAATGGCTTCTGATAAGTAGAACAATCGATCATCTTGCGCATGGACCATTTTCTTCGTTAATTCTAAATCACTGACATGACTTAGTTCTGCTAACTCGTTGTGATAAGCACCAATTTCTAAAGAACGAACTGCTTTTAATAAGGATTCTTCAATATTGCGGCCAATTGCCATGACTTCCCCGGTTGCTTTCATTTGCGTTCCTAGTTCTCGAGCACCTTTTTCAAATTTATCAAAAGGCCAACGAGGAATTTTGGAAACAACATAGTCCAAAGCGGGTTCAAATTCGGCATAAGTGGTTCCAGTAACTGGATTTTTCATTTCATCTAATGTTAAACCAACAGCAATTTTTGCAGCTAACTTCGCAATGGGATACCCTGTGGCTTTACTAGCAAGTGCAGATGAGCGAGAAACACGAGGATTAACTTCAATCACATAATAATTAAAGCTATGCGGGTCCAAAGCTAATTGAACATTACAGCCACCTTCAATTTTTAATGCACGAATAATTTTCAAGGACGCATCTCGCAACATTTGGTATTCATAATCTGATAAGGTTTGACTCGGAGCAAAAACAATCGAATCCCCAGTGTGAATGCCGACAGGATCAAAGTTTTCCATGTTACAAACCACAATCGCATTATCAGCCGAATCACGCATCACTTCATATTCAATTTCTTTAAAACCAGCAATACTTTTTTCAATTAAACATTGTGTAACTGGTGATAATTTCAGACCGTTTTCAGCAATTTGGCGGAGTTCTTCTTCCGTATCACACATGCCGCCGCCTGTTCCACCTAAAGTAAATGCGGGACGAACGATAATTGGATAGCCAATTCGTTTGGCAAAAGCCACGGCTTGTTCTACCGTATTGACAATTTCACTTTCTGGAATCGGTTGTTCTAATTCTTCCATCAATTGTTTAAATAAATCACGGTCTTCCGCTTGGTCAATCGCACTGAGCTTTGTTCCTAGCAATTCTACATTTAGCTCATCTAAAATTCCTGATTCCGATAATTCCATCGCCATATTTAATCCAGTTTGACCACCTAATGTTGGTAGAAGAGCATCAGGACGTTCTTTTCGCAAAATTCTTGAAACAAATTCTAAAGTAATCGGTTCAATATAAACATGATCCGCGATTTCTTTATCGGTCATGATGGTCGCTGGATTTGAGTTTACTAAGACAACTTCATACCCTTCTTCTTTTAGCGCTAAACAGGCTTGTGTGCCTGCATAGTCAAATTCTGCTGCTTGTCCAATAATGATTGGTCCTGAACCAATCACCATGATTTTCTTGATGTCCGTTCGTTTTGGCATTAGTTTTGCTCCTTCCATGCATCCATTAATTCCATAAATTCGTCAAATAAATGAAGACCATCGTGCGGTCCTGGAGCCGCATCTGGGTGATATTGCACAGTAAAAGCTGGATAATCTCGATGACGCACGCCTTCAACCGTTCCATCATTGACTTCCACGTGGGTCACAAGTAATTTTTCTGGATCAATTGTTGCTTCATCTACGGCATATCCGTGATTTTGTGAAGTGAAATCAATGCGTCCTGTTGCAATTTCTCGTACAGGATGATTCAAACCGCGATGTCCAAACTTCATCTTATACGTATCCGCACCATTTGCTAATGAAAATAACTGATGACCTAAGCAGATGCCGAAAATTGGAACTTTTCCTTGGATTGCTTGAATCATTTCAATAGCTTCAGGCACATCTTTGGGATCTCCAGGCCCATTTGTCAACATGACACCATCGGGACTTAATTCTAAAATCTCTTCGGCCGTTGTATTATAAGGCAACACAGTTAAGTTGCATTGCCGTTTTGATAATTCTCGCAAAATACTATGTTTCAACCCAAAATCAACGACGACTACATTACGCCCAATACCTGGACTCGGATAAGGCTTAGTGGTGGAGACTTGTGCCACTTGATTTTTCGGCATGACTGTCGCTTTTAATTGATCAAACGCATGCGGCAAATCATCCACGGCATCAATGATGCTCCCTTTCATTGTTCCAGCTGATCGTAACTTACGAGTCAGCGCACGCGTATCAATTCCTGAAATTCCCGGAATCCCTTTGCGCTTTAAAAATTCATCCAAGGTCATTTGTTGACGCCAATTTGAAGCAACCCGCGCATGCTCTTTAACAATGACACCTTTACAGGTTGGTGCAATGGATTCATAATCATCTCGGTTGACCCCGTAATTTCCAACTAATGGATACGTAAAAGTAATCATTTGTCCATTAAAACTTTGGTCAGTAATTGCTTCTTGGTAACCTGTCATGCCAGTAGTAAAAACAACTTCTCCTACTACATTGCCTTCTGCACCAAACGCTTTTCCTTCAAATACTGTTCCGTCTTCTAAAATCAATAACCTTTTCAAACCTACTGCGCCTCCTCCAACCAAGCTAATGCTCCGTCAACAAATGTCATAAGTGTCTTTCCTTTGACTGTCCACCCTGTAAATGGTGTATTGACAGCCATTGATTCAAATGCTTCTGCATCAATTGGTGCAGCTGTTGCTAAGTCAAAAACTGCAATATCTGCTGGTGCACCAATTGTTAGTGTTCCTGCGTTTAATCCAAAAATTTCTGCCGGTTTCACTGCCATCCAATCAATCACTTGTTCTAATGTGAAAATGCCTGTTTCGACAAAGTTCGTATAAATCAATTGGAAGGCCGTTTCACTACCGACAATGCCAAAAGGTGCGTTTAAAAATGATTGTTGTTTTTCTTCTAAACCATGGGGCGCATGGTCGGTAGCAATACAGTCAATCGTGCCATCTAACAAGCCGTCAATCAATGCTTGTCGATCTGCTAAACCACGTAATGGCGGGTTCATTTTCCAAAACCCTTCGTCACCAGGAATATCCTCATCGACTAAAATTAAATGGTGTGGCGAAACTTCGGCTGTTACGTGAATCCCTGCTTTTTTAGCATCTCGAATAACGCGCACGCTTTCTTCTGTTGAAACATGACAAACATGATAATGAACGCCTGTTTCTTTTGCTAAAGTAATATCCCGAGCAATTTGTGAAGCTTCCGTTGCACTTAAAATCCCTGGTAGGCCTAATTTCTTAGAAACTTCTCCTTCATGCATCACACCACCAAATAATAAAGATTCATCTTCCGTGTGCGCAACAAGCGCCATATTTAATGCAGCCGCTTCTTTCATGGCTAAGTACATCGTTCCTGCCGTTTGGACACCAACACCATCATTCGTAAATGCAAAGGCGCCCGCTTCTTTTAAGGCCTTCTGATTGGTTAAAACTTCACTCCGTAGCTCTTCTGTAATGGGGGCATATTGTAAAACTTTCACGACTGCATCTTTTTGAATTAAGTCGTAAACCTCACTTAATTTTTCAGCCGTATCTGGTACTGGATTCAAATTGGGCATTGCGCAAACCGTAGTAAAACCACCGCGAGCAGCAGCTTTACTGCCCGTTTTAATCGTTTCTTTATACGTAAAGCCTGGTTCTCTAAAGTGAACATGTACATCCACAAAGCCTGGCGTGATTAGTTGCCCTTTCGCATCAAACACTTGCTCAAAATCTGCTTCGTCAAACGATTCTCCGATTGCGTGAATCACACCATTTTCTAGCCAAAGTGCTGCCTCAATCAATTGATTCTCTTTTTTGATGATTTTTCCATTCTTAATTAACGTCTTCATTTCTCCACCTAGGCCTTTCCATGTAAAATTGCTTCCAAAATTGCCATGCGCATAAAGACTCCGTTACTCATTTGCGCGACGATTCTTGATTGCAGACTTTCCACTAATTCATCTGCCAGTTCAACATCCCGATTGACTGGCGCTGGATGCATAATAATTGCGTGTTTCTGTAAACGAGTTGCCCGTTCGTTGGTTAAACCATATTCCAAATGATAGCCTTCTTTTGAAAAACTTTCCTTACCATCATGACGTTCGTGCTGCACGCGAAGCAACATCATCACATCGACTTTTTCAACAATTTCATCTAGCGGCACATATTGTCCATAGACATCAAACTGATGATCATACCACTCTTCTGGACCTGAAAAATAAATTTCAGCGCCTAAACGGTTTAATAACTGCATATTTGATTTGGCAACGCGAGAATGTGTAATATCTCCCACAATCGCCACTTTCAAGCCTTCAAATCCACCAAATTCTTCATAAATGGTCATCAGATCCAATAAACATTGTGTAGGGTGTTGTCCACTCCCGTCCCCGCCGTTAATAATAGAACATTGAATCGTTTTACTTTGAATCAATTCATCGTAATAATTTTCTTTACCATGACGAATGACTGCTACATCTACACCAATTGCCGACATCGTTAGTACTGTATCGTATAACGTTTCTCCTTTTTGAACAGAACTTCTACTTGCTTCAAACTCAATCACTTCTAAGCCTAATTTTTTCTCAGCTACCTCAAAACTTTTATGTGTTCGAGTACTATTTTCAAAAAACAAGTTTGTTGCAAAATATTGACGTTCTTCTGGGTACCATTTTGCCCCCTGTTTAAATTCTCCTGCGCGACGGATTAACCCCATGACTTCACGGTCGGTTAAAGCCTCAGCAGTTAAAAGATGTTTTAAACTAATTCGTTCAGATGTAATAATCATTCGTCCAGTCCTCCTACTGTTCTTCGCTACGTGCGTTTTCCGGTAAAATTAAATTCAAAACAATTCCTAAGACGGTTGCTAATGCCATTGAAGACAATTCAAAGGTTGCTACTTTGAAGACTAAGCCACCAATGCCGATGACTAAAATTACTGAAGCAATCAATAAATTCTTTTTCTTATCAAAATTAATCTTATTATCGATTAAGATTTTCAAACCACTTGCGGCAATCACACCGAACAAGACGAAACTAATTCCTGAAATAACTGGTCCTGGGATACTTAGAATCAAGGCACTTAATTTTCCAACAAATCCTAAAGCTACAGCGAACACCGCGGCTCCACCAATCACGAAGACACTGTGTACTCTTGTAATTGCCAACACGCCGATATTTTCACCATAACTTGTAACTGGCGGTCCACCAACAAAACCTGCTACAATTTGCGCTAAGCCATCTCCCATTAAAGTTTTAGATAAGCCTGGGTCTTGGAAAAAGTTGCGCTTGGTTAATTTATTCAAGACCATTAAATGACCAATATGTTCTGTCATTGTTACAAAAGCAATTGGTGCCATTGTTGTAATGGCATTTAAATACAATTTCGGTTCATATTGAACAAAAGGTACTTCAAAATTCGGTAAAGCAAACCAAGCGGCTTCTTTAATAGGGGTTAAGTCAATAATTCCGAAAGCTAAAGCGACCAGGTACCCACTAACAATTCCCAAAAGAATTGGAATTAATCCTAGGAAGCCTTTGAAAAACATGTTGTAAAAAATGGTTAAGCCTAAAGTAATTAAGGCTACGGCAATATATTTAAAATCATAAACGTTGTTGTTATACATTGCGTTATTTGCGGCATTAGCTGCTAAGCCTAAACCGATAACCATCACGACAGGTCCTACAACGATAGGCGGTAAAATTTTATCCAACCAGTCGGAACCAATTTTTTTAATGATTAATGAAACGATTAGGTATACCAAGCCGGTTGTCATAGCACCTTGGGCAATGGCTGGATAACCATCACTCTTCATTAACATCTGCATCGCTGCAATAAAAGCAAAGCTACTGCCAAGATAAGCGGGGATTTTTCCTTTTGTAGTAATCAGATAGACCATTGTTCCTAATCCTGAACTGACTAACGCAATCCCTGGGTCAATTCCCACTAAGATTGGTACTAAAACCGTTGCGCCAAACATCGTAAATAAATGTTGTAAACTTAGGCCAACCCAGTGAAAAGCTTGCGGTCTGTCTTTAATATCTAAGACTGCATCCTCATTTCGAAATTCTTTTTCTGACAACGTTGTTCACTCCTTTTTATTCGTTTCCTTTACTGATCATAATACGATCTGCGCCGTCACGCTCTTCCATTTCCACAATAATTTCCTCAGTTTTTGATGTTGGAATATTTTTTCCTACATAATCGGCACGAATCGGTAGTTCCCGATGCCCACGATCTACTAAGACTGCTAAAGAGATTTTTCTTGGACGACCTAAATCCATAACAGCGTCCATCGCAGCACGAATGGTCCGGCCCGTGTACAAGACATCATCCACTAAAATAACTTCTTTACCTTCAATTGAGACTGGTACGTCAGAAGAATGTAATTCAGGTTCCTCCATATCTTTCACATCATCACGATACAAAGTAATATCTAATTCACCAACTGGCACGTCAATATCTTCTAATTGTTTTAAGCGTTCGGCTAGACGTTGTGCAATGTATATCCCACGCGTTTTAATTCCTACTAAAACAATGTCTTGAATTCCTTTGTTTCTTTCAATAATTTCATACGAGATTCGAGTAAGCGCTCGTTTCATTGTGACTGCGTCAACAACTTCTTTCTTTGGCATAATAATTTCCTCCTCATTTCTTTTTTATCTACGTCCTCGCTGTCTTGGGGTCAGCGATTCTTCCTTCAATTGAGCAGCTGAAAAATAAGTGGATTTTTATTGAAATTGTCCTGTTATTTTTTCCAACAAAAAATCCTCCTACCCGTATGAGGATAGGAGGATGTTGGTTACAGTTTAAAAAGGTACAAGGGTACCATGTAGCCCACACAACTTACTAACTAAGCGCACCTAGTGTTCTTTTGCATGATTCCTTCTTAGCCTCACGGGACTAAACTTAAAGGTTACAGTTATTTAGTTATTTTTCTTCTTAAAAAAGAGTTTACCTCTTCTTCAGAAAAAAATCAATGATTATTTCTTAATTGGTGTAAAGTTTTTTCAAAAACTTCTGGTAAAGGTGCTTCAAAGACTAATTGTTCACCTGTAGTAGGATGTGTAAAGCCTAATAACTTCGCATGTAAAAATTGTCCATTGCCAGGCAATGTTTTTTTCGGTCCATATAATGGATCTCCAGCTAATGGATAACCGATATATTTCATGTGAACACGGATTTGATGTGTCCGGCCTGTTTCTAGTTGTAATTCAACTAAGGTAAATGCATCAAAACGCTCTAAAACAGTAAAATGCGTGACTGCTTCTTTACCGCCTTCAATGACCGCTTGCATTTTGCGGTCAACCTTGGAACGACCAATAGGCGCATTTATTTCTCCCTTATCGTGAGGAATAACACCGTGGACCAAGGCAACGTATTTGCGTAACGATGTTTTTTCTTTTAGCTGTTTCGCTAATGATTCATGGGCTTGATCATTTTTAGCCACCATCAATAGCCCCGAAGTATCTTTATCAATTCGATGAACAATTCCCGGTCGCACCACATCATTAATCGCCGATAAGTGATCCGCATGATGAAGTAACGCGTTCACTAATGTACCCTTGGGATGCCCTGCCGAAGGATGAACGACCATGCCTTGAGGTTTGTTGACAACAATCACATCATTGTCTTCATAAACAATGGTCAAAGGAATATCCTCTGCTACCATATCTAGAACTTCTGGTTCAGGAATTGTTACAACAATTTCATCGCCTGCTGTAACTTTGTAATTTGCGCGGACCGTTTCACCATTAACTGTTACGTGTTTTTCTTTTAACCATTGTTGAATTTGCGAGCGGGAATGATTGGGTAAATGTTCACTTAATACTTTGTCAATCCGGCCTTTTTCTGTTTGAATCGTTACGTTAATTTGTTCCATTTTTGCCTTCCTTTGCTGCTTTTTCATCTAAAATCAAATAAATAAATATACAAATAACGCCGACCACTAACGTACTATCTGCAACATTAAAAATAGGAAAATTCATAAAATCCGTTTGGAGCATGTCCACCACGTAGCCTAAACGTACACGATCAATAAAATTCCCAATGGCACCTGCTAAGACAAAAGATAAACCTACAGAATACCAGATACTTTTTTTATAATTCTTAATTAATAAATAAATAATCACGACACTAACAATTACTGTGATGACATAAAAGAATATCATCTTTCCTTCTAATAAGCTCCAAGCGGCTCCGGTATTTCTTAAATGGGTCAGCGACAAAAATCCAGGAATGAATTCTTTTGTTTCACCCAAAGAAATGTTTTGGACCGTCAAATATTTGCTCCATTGGTCAAGCCCTACTAATAAGGCACTGATTAAAAAATATACTACTAACAATCGCGTCATTCCTTTTCTCTATGAATACTTGCTAAATCTCTTGGTCGAACAATGCCTACTAACTCACCATTAGGATGGCCACTTTTACTAATAAGCACAGCTTCTAAGCGTGGCTGCTCCCGAAACATTTGTTCAACTTCAAAAACGGTTGCTTCAATTGAAACAAATTGATAGTTGCTGCGTTTATAATTTGATGCCAACAATTCTCGCACCGTTCGGTTGGCAATGTGAACTTCGCCTTTGGTGCTCTCAATGGCAAACCATACACCAATCCCTCGAACCGTGATTAATCCTTTAAATACACCTTTTTCATAAATCGGAAATTGGGAATATTGTTTTTTTGCAATAATCGTTAATAACGTTTCTAAAGAAGTGGTGATTTCAAAAGCTGTAACACGTTTCGCAAATTTAGGCACTACTTTTTCTGGTTTTGTTAAAGCTTGTTCAATCGTTTCAATTCGTTGAACTGCCCATTCGTTTGGCTCTGCAATTACAAAATCATCAGCAATTCGCTCATGAACGATGGCATTTCTTAACTGAGCCATTTGAAGCAAATCCTCTTCAAATTGAGCAATCAGTCCTTTTTCTTTTCGGGAAAGACGTCTTGTCATTTCACTGAATCCCATATTGACAGGATTGTTCAGTCTCTCTCTCATCCACTTTTCAATGCGATTAAAGTGTGCTAAAAATGTATCTGCTCGTTCCCCCATAGTCTTTGCTCCTTATAATAAACTACGCAATAAATTTCCGTCATTATTTTTTATTGAGCTACTTTCAAGTATATACTAAAAATAGTTCTCAGGAAAGAGCGGCTTTAAAAGAGACCGCTCGCTTGACCCGTTTCGTCCACATCCATATTTAACGCAGCAGGAACCTTCGGCAAGCCAGGCATCGTTAAAATGTCACCCGTTAACGCCACGATAAACCCCGCACCGATTTTTGGAACTAGTTCACGAATCGTAATCGTAAATCCTTCTGGCCGTCCTAATTTTTGAGGATCGTCAGAAAGTGAATACTGTGTCTTCGCCATGCAAATTGGTAATTGATCCCAACCATTTTTTGTAAAGTCTGCGATTTGTTTTTGCGCTTTCGGAGAAAAAATCGCCTGTTCCCCGCCATAAATCGTTTGTACAATGGCTTGAATTTTTTCTTCAATAGTTTGGCGAGGATTATATAAAGGTTGAAACTGTTTTGTATTGGCTTCAATCTCTGCTACTACTGTTTTCGCTAGGTTCGTGCCACCTGCGCCACCTTGCGCCCAAACACTTGTTAACTCGACGGGCACGCCTAACGCTTGGCAGGCTTCTTTCAATAGTTGAATTTCTTTTTCTGTATCCTGTGTAAACTCATTAATTGCAACAACTACTGGTACATCATAACGTTGCATGTTTTGAATATGTTTTTCTAAGTTGGCAAAGCCTTTTTGTAACGCTGGTAAATTTTCTTCTGCTAACTGATCTTTCGCCAAACCGCCATGCATTTTCAACGCGCGAATCGTTGCCACAATCACAACGGCATCGGGTGCTTTTCCTAAAGAAGGTACTTTAATATCTAAAAATTTTTCGCCACCTAAGTCACCACCAAAACCCGCTTCTGTTACGACATAATCCCCTAGATGCAAAGCCGTTTTTGTCGCTAAAATACTGTTACATCCATGAGCGATATTGGCAAAAGGACCACCGTGAACAAAAGCTGGAGTTCCTTCAATCGTTTGAACTAAATTAGGTTTTAAGGCGTCTTTTAATAATAAAGTCAGGGAACCTGCCACGTTTAAATCTTTAACCGTCACCGGCTCTCTTTGGTCATTATAGGCGACAATAATCCGACTTAAGCGTTCTTTTAAGTCCGTTAAATTTTGCGCTAAACAAAGAATCGCCATAATTTCGCTTGCCACAGTAATATCGAAACCGTCTTCTCTTGGTACACCTTGGAAAGGACCGCCTAAACCAACAACGACCTGTCTGAGCGCACGATCATTTAGATCCACTGCCCGTTTCCAAATCACCCGCCGAGAATCAATCTTTAATTCATTTCCTTGCTGTAAATGATTATCTAGTAACGCAGCTAAGGCATTATTGGCTGTCGTAATCGCATGCATATCACCAGTAAAATGCAAATTGATTTCTTCCATTGGTAATACTTGTGCGTAACCGCCACCTGTTGCGCCACCTTTAATCCCCATTACAGGACCTAATGATGGTTCTCTTAGGGCAATAACTGTTTTTTTATTGATTTGATTTAATGCATCTCCTAAACCAATGGTCACGGTTGACTTTCCTTCTCCTGCTGGCGTTGGATTAATCGACGTAACGAGGATTAATTTACCTTCTGGTTGCGCTTCTAAGGATTGAAGCGTTGGAAAATCTATTTTCGCTTTGTATTTCCCATAAAGTTCTAGCGAATCTTCTGAAAGACCGATTGTTTCGGCAATCTCTTGAATAGGTTTTAATGTTGCTGCTTGTGCAATGTTAATATCTGTCTTCATAACGGACCCCTTTTCAATTCTTTATCGTCTTTGTGACACATTGTTTCTTTTAAATTATAGCTTGTATTGAATAGAATGGCTAGAATAACCTTTTTTAAACAACCCAACCATTGACGTTTGGTAGCCTTTTCTCGTATAATGAAAGTGTCTTTACAAATCTAAAAGGAGCGTGAATTGGATGCAAAAAGGAATTGTCAAATGGTTCGATAACAGAAAAGGTTATGGTTTTATCGTTTACAACGAAGAAGATGAGATTTTTGTCCACTTCACTGCTATAGAAGGTGACGGATTCAAATCACTTGATGAGAATCAATCTGTAGAGTTCGAGATAATGGAAGGCAATCGTGGGCTACAAGCAGCACATGTCAAAAAAATAGATAACTAAAAAAGCTGAACCAACAACGCTTTGCTCCAAAAAGTAAGTAAACGTAGCGTTTGTTTCAGCTGATTATTTTAAGATTTTGAGAGTGGGTCACCAGTCGTTTCGACTTATGACTCACTCTTGTTTTTTTCTTCTTTTTTATGAAGGCCCAAAGAATGATCTTCTGCTACCTTCAATTCAGGCTTTTTTACCTTAAGTGCCTCAAGAAATAACGGAATCGTTTTCTTTTTCATTAAAAAGACTTTTGAACCTTCCTTAAATTCTGAGGAAAAAATTTCGATGCTTTTTTCATTGTAGGTTACTTTTTCTATCTGAGAAAGCGGAAGTGCTTTTTTGCGAAACCATAAAACATCTCTGACAATTAAAGATGTTTCTGTCATGTTAAAAGACCGCGCAATTCCTAGATACGCAAACACAAAAAATGGAACCATCACCAGATTACTAATCAAGTAAGGACCATTATTTTCCAATGCTAAAATTAAACTAATAAATAATATACAAAATGTGCAAGACCAGTAAATAATTGTTGATGCTAATTCTGGCTGCCAATAGAATTTCTGTTTTTTCATAAAGTGCCCTCACTACTTCTGGATCAACGCCGCTAAATTTAAATATGTTATAATAGTAACATACTTTTTTTAAGAACAAAAAGAAATTAGGAGTAATTTTATGTTAAGAATTTATGTAGATGCTGCAACAAAAGGCAATCCAGGTGAATCTGGCGGCGGTATCGTTTACCTCACCGACCAATCGCGGCAACAATTGCATGTGCCTTTAGGCATTGTTAGTAATCACGAAGCCGAATTTAAAGTGCTGATTGAAGCTTTAAAACAAGCGATTGCCAATGAAGACAATCAACAAACCGTTCTTCTCCACTCAGATAGTAAAATTGTTGTCCAAACAATTGAAAAAAACTATGCTAAAAATGAAAAGTACCAGCCTTATTTAGCAGAATATCAACAACTAGAAAAGAATTTCCCTTTGCTCTTAATCAAATGGCTACCTGAAAGTCAAAACAAAGCGGCCGATATGCTCGCACGGCAAGCATTACAAAAATTTTATCCCAATAAAAAGTAGCACTGTCTACTTAATGCTTTTCCTTTATTAATTTGATAATTAAACACGTGGAGCAAAAATCCCTAGTGATTTTTGCTCCACGTTTAAAAACAGATAAACGGTTCTGTCTCGACTTCTTCTTATAGCCACTTATTCTTTTGTCGTTATTTCCGCAAATTGTCCATTGGTTAGCGAAAGGATTGCTTCAGGCGCTAATTCAATTTGCATGCCACGTTTGCCTGCAGAAACAATAATTGCAGAATATTGTTGAGCTTCTTCAGCCAAATAGGTGGGAAATTGTTTTTTCATCCCAATTGGTGAACAGCCCCCACGAATATAGCCTGTGGTTGCTTCTAAATCTTTTAAGTGAAGCATTTCTACCTTTTTGTTGCCACTAGCTTTCGCTAATTTTTTCAAATCTAATTCTTGATTACCAGGAATGACAGCCACGACTGGACCTGTTTTATTACCTACTGTAACCAAGGTTTTAAAAATTCGTCCTTTTTCAATACCTAAACTTTCAGCGACACTTTCTGCACTTAAATGATCTTCACTCCAAGCGAATTCATATTCTTTATATGGTACTTTATGTTGTTCTACCATGCGCATCGCATTCGTTTTTTGTTGTGTTTTTTTCTTTGCCACTTTTTTCACCTTCTGAATCACTTGTTTTGTTCGAATGTCTTTAAATAATTTCTTAATACTTGTACGGATAGTTGGCCTGGTGCAGACGCTTGCTGGGCGGAGCCAAAAGTTAGTGCCGATCCGAACAGTTGACCTGTTACGCGACTAATCATCCCTAACTGTCCCATTGACATAGTAACGATTGGGACGGATGCATAATGGGTGTACATTTCATTGGTTGCTGAAAGTAACGTAAGTACATCTGTCGCATCTTGTGGCATCACAGCTATTTTACAAATATCCGCCTGACGCATTTGCATTTGGCGTAACCGTGCGACAATCTCCTCTTGCGACGGTGTTTTCTGAAAGTCGTGATTACAGAGAACAATTTTAATCCCCGCCTTTTTAGCTTCGTGAATTAACGTATCTGCCGCCAGCGGATTCGCAAATAATTCAATATCTAATAAATCCAACGCACCCTTTTTCACTAATTCATGATACAAAGCAAAATAATTTTCCTCAGAAAAAGCCATTTCGCCGCCTTCTTTTTGTGTACGAAAAGTTAACAATAACGGTTTTTGCCCCAACCGTTCCATTACTTGTTGTGAAAGATTACATACATCGGAAAAATCAGCGACATTTTCATAATAGTCTAAACGCCATTCCACCAAATCACAATCTAGTGTTTGGCTCGCCGTTGCTTCGGCCAAAATATCCTCGGCTGTTGGAGCAACAATGGGCACCACAATTTTGGGATTCCCTTCACCTATTCGCACATTTTTGACTATAACTGGCTTCACAGTTCCACCTAACTTCCTCGTTTGTTTTTCTCTCTTCATATCATACCATTTCTATTCTTTTTTGCAATTTAAAGAGCTACAAAGACAGCTAGAATTAGGAATTTCCTAACACTAAATGCCTTTGTTTAAGTTATTTAACTCTTTCTATTGTTACGTTAAACTTCCGTACTTTGTAACTGATACATATCCGCATAAAGGCCACCTTCTGCCAGTAACGTTTCGTGCGTTCCTCGTTCTACAATCTGCCCTTTGTCTAAAACTAAAATCAAGTTTGCATCACGAATCGTCGAAAGGCGATGCGCAATCGCAATTGTCGTTCTCCCTTGACGCATTTTGGCTAATCCTTCTTGAATCAATCCTTCTGTTTCTGTATCAATATTAGCGGTTGCTTCATCTAAAACTAAAATTTTGGGATCAGTCACAATCGTTCGTGCAAACGAAATTAATTGACGTTGTCCGCTAGAATAACTCGCTCCTCGTTCAATAACTTTCGCATGATAGGTATTGGGTAACGTGTGAATAAATTTATCTGCCTGAACAAATTCCGCAGCCTGTTTAATTTGTTCATCTGTAATATTGGGATTCAGTAAACGGATATTTCCAGCAATATCTCCATAAAACATGAAAGCGTCCTGTAATACTAAGCCCATCTTTTCCCGTAATTCTGTCATGGGAAAATCACGAATATCACGATCATCAATTAAAATCTGCCCTTCATAAAATTCATAGAAACGCATGAGTACATTAATAATTGAACTTTTACCACTTCCTGTATGACCGACTAAAGCGACGGTTTCCCCTGGATTTGCAACAAAGCTAATATTTTTCAATACTTCGTTTTTGCCGTCATAAGAAAAAGTAACATTGCGAAATTCAATTTTCCCGCGGATAATTTCCCCATTCGCACCTACTGATTGTTGCGGCGTTAATTCTTCCGTATCCATAATTTTTAAAATACGACTACCTGCGACAATCCCATCTGTAAAGATACTTAGGAAGTCCATCATTTGTGTCATCGGATTAAAAAAAGCTTGGACATACGTTACAAAAGCATAAATCATCCCCGCTTCTACAGGAGAATGTAAAGCATCGATGCCAAACATAGTTAAGGCCAATGCAATCGCCAACGTATACAACAAATTAATGATGGGACTTAATAATAATGAATTCATACGAATCATTGCTACTCGTGTTTTTAAATAATCATCATTGGTTTCCTCAAATTCTTTTTCCAAACGCTTTTCTTGGCGAAATTGTTGAATGATTTGCATACCAGAGATGTATTCATTTAGTTTGGTGTTTAATTGACTTAATTTTTCCCGCATACTGCGATATAATTTTGAACTAAATTTTTGGTAATACCAAATCACAACTAATAAAATTGGCAAGAAAATTAGAGAATAAAATGAGATTTCTGGACTGAGTTGAAACATTGCAAAAAATGACGAGATTACGGCAAAAATTCCTGTAATCACCATTAGGAATACATACCAGAATTCAAACAATGTTTCTGTGTCATTTGTAACACGAGACACCGTCGAACCCGCTGGTGTTTGATCAAAATAACGCATACCTAAAGTGTGTAATTTTTCAAATAATTTCACTCGTATATATTGATACGTTTTTAAAGAAGCCATCGAATACAAATACCATTGGAAAAACCAAACAATACTTTTGACAATGACACCAAAAAAATAAATAGCAGCAAAAGTTAGAATCACTTGCATTGTAGCAGTTTTAGGCGTTAAATAATTATCCATAAAAACTTGAATGACTCTAGGCAAAAGAATATTGATAATTGATAAGCCAAATGCAAAGAGAATAGCTGTGTAAAACATGCGTCGAAACGGTTTGGCAAAACGAAACAAACGCTGAACAATCGTTAATTGTTCTTTCAGCGGTAACTCTCTGGACCATTCGGATTGATACTTTTCTTCCATTAACTCTCACTCCCTTCAATTTTCGCTTCTAATTGCTGTTTTTCCCACATCCGCTGATACCAACCCTTCTGAGCCAGTAACTCTGGATGCGTCCCCCGTTCAATAATTTTCCCTTCATCCAACACTAAGATTTCTTTTGCATGCATGACACTACTTAAACGATGCGCTGTAATAATAGTGGTTTTTTCTTGGCGCGTTTCTTTTAGATTTGATAAAATCGCCTCTTCAGTCTTCGCATCGACTGCAGATAAGGCATCGTCTAAAATTAACAATTCTGGTTCAACAATCAAGGCCCGTGCAATAGAAATCCGTTGTTTTTGTCCTCCAGAAAGCGAAACGCCACGTTCCCCAACCATTGTGTCATAGCCTTCAGGGAATGCTTTAATTTCTTGGTTAATAAATGCTAATGCTGCCGCTTGTTCAACTGCTGCTTGTTCTAAGTCTGGTTTAGCAAAACGAATGTTATCTCGTACCGTCATGGAAAAGAGAAAGTGGTCCTGTGGCACGTACCCCATTGCACCCATCAATGCATCTAATGTGTAATTTTTAATGTTATGTTTTCCAAAGGAAATCGTTCCTTGGTATTGGTCATATTCACGCATCAACAACTTCAAAATAGTGGTTTTACCAGCGCCTGTTTTACCAACAATCCCCAAGGTTTCTCCTTCTTGCAACGAAAATTGGATGTTTTCCAATGCCACTGCCTCTTCTTTTGGATAAGAAAAAGAATCAATCTTCATTGAAATTGTTCCTTGCGCCATTGTTTTGATGGCATCTTTTCGTTCGATAATATGCGTTTTTTCATGTAATAATTCGTTCACACGATCGTAACTAGCATTCCCACGTTCTAACACATTAAATAAGCGCCCAATCGCAAACATTGGCCAAACTAGCATCCCAATATAGGCAATGAAAGAGACCAACTGACCTAAACTAATCGTTCCTTCCATGATGAAACGACCACCAATAATAATTGTCAAAACATAAGAAACACCAATAATCAGCGTAATAAACGGATCAAACAGTGCATCTAAAAAGTTCGTTCGTTTATTTTTGACGATAGCATCATCAATTTTCTCTGTAAAATCAGCAAGATCTTCTTTTTCTTGCCCAAATGTTTTAATGACTTTAATTCCAGTGATACTTTCTTGTGTTTTATCATTAATCGCTGAAAAAGCAGCTTGTGAATCTCGAAAGGCATCATGCAACTTAGAACCTAAAACTCGTGAAGTGACGGCTAATAAAGGCAGCGGTAATAAAGCAATTAATGTTAAGCGCCAATCGACAAATAGAATCATTGCGATAATCGTTGTTCCTCCCGTAATCATAGAGTCGGCAAACGTTAAAATCCCAGCTCCAGCCACATTTTGGATGGCATTTAAATCATTGGTTGCATGCGCCATCAAGTCACCTGTCCGATATTTCTGATAAAAGATGCTATCCATTTTTGTGAAATGATGAAATAATTGAGTCCGTAGCTCTTTTTCCAAACGAGCCGCACTCCCCCAAATATGCATCCGCCAAATATAGCGAAAAAGATATTGGGCAAGCCCAGCACCAATCAAGAGTGCAACCCACACGATAATTTTCGTCAAGCGAATTTCTTTGTTAACGATTTCATCTACAACGACGCCAATAACTTTGGGCGGGACTAATTGAACAAGAGCGACCATCATTAATGAGAAAACCCCAATAATATAACTTTTTTTCTCTTGCTTAAAAAACCAGCCTAATTTTTTGAATATGGACATTCAGTTGTCCCTCCTTTTACTTTGTTGTTCTACGAAGACTACTTTCGAGCTAGAAGGTTTCTTCGTTATTGTTGTTTTTGATTAAACGTTTCGCTCTTTTCCTCCTAGATTATCCTATTCTCCCGCAAAACAACAAAAAAACGGACTGAAAATCAGCCCGTTTTTACACTTATTCATGATTACCTGAATAACCTTTACTATTTTCCTTGGTTTTTCATTTGTTGCATCATTTGTCTAACCTTTTTCTCTGACGGTTTTTGACCCATTGATGCCATCATCATGCGTAACATATCCTCATTAACGGGAGGATTTTTTTTGAAATAATCTTGCATATATTTGCGTGCAAGGAAAAAGCCCCCTGCAGCGCCTACTAATAAAGCGATTACTGCGATTAATACTACCCAACCTGTTGCCATTGAAACTCTCTCCTCTCCGTATAGTTTTGCTCTCAATGAATTATTTTACTAGAAATAGCAAAAAAAGAAAAGTTCTTTTTGCGGGATTTCTCTTAAATAATGAAAAAAGTCTGATTTTTTTGCAAAATAGTGATTAAAAGTCAAAAATATACGCTCTTAAATGTCAATAGGACCTTTAAGAGCGATTGTTGCTTTAGTTTTGTCCTTGAATTTTTTCTAATAATTCTGGATCAAATGTTTGATTTTTTAACATCGCAATTTCAAAGCCGTAAGGGGCCTTTTTATTTTTTTTGTCTTCTCCGACATAAGGTGTTTCTAAAATTTTTGGTAAAGCAGCTAATTTTTCATGGTGAACCACACCGTTTAAAGCTTCAAAACCAATAGTGCCAAAACCAATATTGGCATGACGATCTTTATGTGAGCCCATAGGATTTTTAGAATCATTCACATGAATAACTTTTAAACGATCCAATCCGATAATTTTATCAAATTCAACTAATACGCCATCAAAATCATCTTTTACATTATAACCTGCATCATTAATGTGGCAAGTATCCAGAGTGACAGAAAGTTTATCATTTAGCGTAACTCCGTCAATAATCGCAGCTAGTTCATCAAACGTACGGCCAATTTCGGTTCCTTTACCAGCCATTGTTTCTAAAGCGATTTGAGGGATTTGCTCTTTCCACAAGACTTCGTTTAGACCTTTAACAATTTGTTTAATGCCGGCTTCTGGACCTGCACCAACATGCGCACCTGGATGTAACGTGATTTGCGTTGCTCCCAACGCTTGTGCTCGCTCAATTTCTTGACGCAAAAAGTCTACGGCAAAACCGAAATTTTCCGTTTTAATTGTATTACCTAAATTAATAATATACGGGGCATGAACGACGATATTACTTAAATTGTGTTCCTTCATAAAAGCTTGCCCAGCTTCAATATTCATTTCTTCAATCGGTTTCCGGCGCGTGTTTTGTGGCGCGCCTGTATAAATCATAAAGGTTGTTGAGCCATAACTAGCCGCTTCCTCGGCAGAGCCTAATAGCATTTTCTTGCCACTCATACTAACGTGTGATCCTAATAACATGTGGTTCCTCCTAATAATTCTTCTTTTTCTTTTGGTAGTGTTGATACTGTTGCAGCCATTCTTCAAGCGTGATTTTTGTTACTAATTCGCCAATTAGTTCATAGGGTATTCGCTTAGGATTAGTGAAGCGAAGACAACTTTTCCCCATGTTTAGCTTTGTTGACACTTGTTCCTGATAGGCTTCTTGAAACCAACTTCGGACGGCTTCATTTCCCATTAATCCCATGTGATATAAAGCTACTTGCCTTTTAGTAGCGCCTAAGCTGATAAATGGTAACGGTTCATCACCACGGTTAAGATAGCCTTCTGGAAATACTGAAAGCGGCACAACAAAGGTTGGCATGCCATATTGCATTGTTAATTCAAATCCTGCTGGCAAATTTTGCGAAACGACATCTAATACTTGCTGATAAGCAATTCGCCAGTTTGGTTCAACTGTTTCGATGTATGCTGTAACTGTTTCAATTGACTGCGCCATTATTTCTTCCTTTGCTGATAAAGCGCTTTGGTTTTATAGCCTTCTTTTAAAATAACTAACATTTCAGTTTGCCGCTTTTTCCGTGTCTCCGCTCGCTTTGCACTAAATACATACCGCGCCCACTCTTTTTGATAACCAGGCGTTAATGCAGCGAATGTCGCTGCAGCAGCTGGTTCTGTTTGTACCAACGCTTCAATTTCTGGTAAATATTGAACATAATCCCCAACAGCAGAACTGGTCTGATTCTTCGCTGGCTTTTTAAGAACATTCTTCATGCCGACAACCGTAAAAGTCTCATCTAAACTAACCATGCGATTAAATTTTAAGGTTGAGCCTTTAATATACCCATCTGCCTCGTTTACTTGTAATGTTGGAAAAATTTCATCTCGGTGGACAAAGGTTGGATACATTTTATTGCCTTTTTTCGGATAAGCCACATATAACAACCCATTTTCTACTAAATGTTGACCTTCAATCACCATTGAAACAATCTCTTGAAATTCCGCCATCGTTTTCACAAATGCAAAAATCAGCTCAACTGGTTCTGAAGGTAATTGCTGCGCGGCTGAAACAAATTCAGATAGATACTCTGCCTGTGGTCTATTTAAAATAACTGGGTGCTGATACTTCGTTAAGTTTAACTTTTCGACAATTGATTTCATAACCTACTCCTTATAGCGACTGCACTTTTTATTCTAGCATAGCACAAGTTATCTGTAATTGAATATGCCCAATAGTAAAAAAGAGTTTTTTGTAACAGAATTAATCCCAATTTATCTTTTTTAAAAGCGAAAGCTTGGAACCTGTTGTCTAAACGACCTTCGTCCCAAGCTTTCATTTTTTTAGTATTTTAACAAGAAATATTTTTTCTTACCGCGACGAATCACAGTAAATTGTCCTTCGATTTTATCAGTTTCTGTCAATTCAGCTGCTAAATCTTGTCTACGTTCTCCATTGACGTAAATCGCTCCATTTTGAACATCTTCACGGGCTTGACGTTTGGATGGTTCTATTTTTGAGGTAACTAATAAGTCGACTAAACTTAATTGATCCTCTGGTTGCACCTCATACGTTGGTACATCTTTAAAGCCTTGTTTAATTTCTTCTGCTGTTAAGCTTTGGATATCTCCGCTGAACAACGCTTCTGAAATTTTAACCGCTTGATGATAGGCTGCTTCACCGTGGACTAAAGTAGTCACTTCTTTGGCTAACGCTTTTTGCGCAGCACGTTGACCTGGGTTCGCTGTAAATTCTTCTTCAATTGTTGCAATTTCATCCAATGTTAAGAAAGTAAAGTATTTCAAGAATTTCACGACATCACGATCATCTGTGTTAATCCAGAATTGATAAAATTCATATGGCGAAGTTTTTTCAGCATCTAGCCAAACTGCGTTTCCTTCTGTTTTACCAAATTTGGTACCATCTGCTTTTGTAATTAAAGGCATAGTTAAGCCAAATCCTTGAACTTCTTGTTCTCGGCGTAATAATTCAATCCCTGAAGTAATGTTTCCCCATTGATCACTGCCGCCTAATTGCAATAAACAACCTTCTGTTTCGTACAATTTCAAGAAATCATACGCTTGTAATAATTGATACGCAAATTCAGTATAAGAAATTCCTGTTTCGATTCGACGTTTCACGCTTTCTTTACTCATCATATAGTTAATTGTAAAGTTTTTTCCCACATCACGTAAGAAATCAATTAACGAAAGCTCTCCAAGCCAATCATAGTTATTTGCTAGAACCGCTGGATTTTTTTCATCTTCAAAATCGATAAAACGTGACAACTGGCCCTTAATACTTTCAGACCAAGCTTTCACTGTATCAAGTGTGTTTAAACTACGTTCTGCATCTTTGAATGATGGATCACCAATCATGCCTGTTCCGCCACCAACTAAAGCAATGGGCACATGACCATTTTGTTGGAAACGACGTAACATAAGAATTGGCAGTAGATGCCCGATGTGTAAACTGTCTGCCGTTGGATCAAAGCCGATATATAATTTAACAGATTCTTCATTTAATTGTTTTTGTAAGGCTTCTTCATCTGTGACTTGGTAGACCAACCCACGGGCTTTTAATTCTTCAAAAAAAGCTGAATTCATGATTTTCCTCCTATAGTAAAACATAATAATAGATCAAATTCCCCTATTCATAGTAACCGATTCTGTCACACTTGAAAAGTCAAAAAATGAGATTTCCCTATTTTCTATTAAGTTTTTTCAACAAAAAATGGCAATTGGTGTAGAAACTATTCATAGAAGCTTTTTTTTGCTATAATAACACAGAATGTATCATTTTATTGAGGTGAAGCTTTTGAAAAATAATTCAAGTAACAATAAGCAAAAACCAACGACCTCTTCTGGCGGCAATGTCTTTTTACTTATTTTAAATGTCATTATTCGCGTTTTTCAGTCATTAGTGGTTTTTGGGGTTATTCTGATTGTCTTAGGTGGCTCTCTTGGCTTAGGTATCGGAATGGGCTATTTTGCTTTTCTAGTTGAAGATACACAGCCCCCAACGAAGGAAGAATTGCAAAAAGAAATCAGTGATATTACCGAAGTGTCAAAAATGACTTACGCAGATGGTACTCCGATTGCTAACATCAAATCAGATTTAATTCGGACACGAATTAATGGCGATCAAATGTCTCCATTGCTAAAAAAAGCCATTATTTCAACAGAAGATGAATATTTTGAAGAACATCATGGGGTAGTACCAAAAGCGCTAGTTCGAGCGTTGATTTCTGATGCGACAGGTATCGGCGGTTCTTCTGGTGGTTCAACATTGACTCAGCAATTGGTAAAACAACAGATTTTAACTGACGAAACGACTTTTAAACGGAAAGCCAACGAAATTTTATTAGCTTTACGTATTGAAAAATACTTCTCTAAGGACGAAATCGTGACAACTTATCTAAATGTCTCCCCTTTTGGTCGTAATAACAAAGGTGAAAATATTGCAGGCGTGGAAGAAGCAGCCAAAGGACTCTTTGGTAAAAGTGCCAAGGACTTGAATCTTCCTCAAGCGGCCTTTATCGCAGGACTTCCCCAAAGTCCCATTGTTTACACGCCCTATACTAACACTGGTGCCTTGAAAGACGATTTGTCTTTAGGAATGAAGAGAAAAGATTTTGTTCTTTTCAGTATGTACCGAGAAAAAGCAATTTCACAAAAGGAATATGAAGAAGCCAAAGCTTACGACTTGAAAAAAGACTTTTTACCAACTGAACAGGCCAATGTCAATACAGAAGGCTATCTATACTATACGGTGTTAGATAAAGCAGTTGAGATTGTCATGGATTTAGATATGAAAAAAGCTAAAGTTAATCGTGATGATTTAGATCAAGTTGGTTTAGATCAATATGAAGAACAAGCACGTCGCGAAATCCAGTCGCAAGGCTATACAATCCAATCAACCATTGATCAGAACATTTATAACACGATGCAAACCGCTGTCGCAAATTATGGTTATTTGCTTGATGATGGCACTGCAGATGTCAATGGGAATACAATGATTGAAACTGGGAATATTTTAATGGATAACGCTACTGGTCGTATCCTCGGTTTTATCGGCGGCAGAAACTTCGATATTAATCAAAATAACCATGCCTTTAATGCCGATCGTCAAGTTGGTTCTACGATTAAACCAATTTCTGTCTATGGCCCTGCGATTGATCAAGGACTCATTGGTTCTGAAAGTCGTCTGGCCAACTACACGACTACTTATTCAGATGGCACTCCTTTTGCTAACTCAACAACTGTGGATTTAAATCAATTTGTAACCGTTCGAAATGCGTTAAATTGGTCTTTTAACATCCCTGTGTATCATGTAAATGAAGAATTGAAAAAGAAAAAAGGTGATGATAATTTTTCTTACAATCACTACTTAAGTAAAATGAACTATCCAGCTTCAGATGCTTGGGCTTACGAATCTGCGCCATTGGGTCCAGTAGAAACAAATGTTGTAACTCAAACAAACGGTTTCCAAGCACTTGCTAACAAAGGTAAATATCAAAAAGCCTACATGATTGAAAAAATTACAGACAATAGCGGACATGTAGTCTACGAACACAAAGATGAAGGAACGCAAGTTTATTCACCGGCGACCGCTTCTATTATGAATGACTTGTTGCGCTCAGTGGTGGATTCTGCGAATACAACAAAATTCAAACCAACGTTAGCTGGCTTGAATCCTCATTTAGCTAGTGCTGATTGGGTCGGAAAAACTGGGACAACTGATGACTATAAAGATTCATGGCTGATTGTCTCTACCCCAACTGTGACACTAAGTTCTTGGGCAGGACATGATCTACCAGCACCAATGACGATGACCAGCGGCGACAATAATGGGAATTATATGGCGAACTTAGCCAACGCGCTGTACTATGCGAATCCAGAATTGTTTGGCATTGGTCAAAAATTTGAATTAGACCCAAGTGTTATTAAATCAAAAGTTTCTGAATTTACTGGTGAAAAACCTGGCTCAATTACCTATAATGGTGCCAAGTTCAACACACCTGGCAAAACAACGACTTCATACTATGCCAAAGATGGTGCACCACAAAGTACCTATAAATTTGGGATCGGTGGAACAGACAGCAATTACGCTTCTTACTGGGGAAATCTTGCTCCACGAGCCACTACAAATAATAACAACAACAATAACAATAAAAACAACGATAATAAAAAGAACAACTAAAGAATTTGGTAAGTTAAGCTTGTAACCAAAATTATGTAAAAAAGTAGAGACGTAATTCATCAATTGGTGGATTACGTCTCTACTTTTATTGTTTCTCTTATTCTTTACCATCGATACTAGCTCGAGCTATTCTAAAATAGCTCCTACATTTAATGAAATAATATGCATCAATCAACCTATTTTAACTAAAATAATCCCTTTCTGTTTCTCAAAACAATAGCAGATACTATTAAACTTATTAATACATAGACAACTATCATCTTTAAAGAAAAATCAAATGTGAGACCTATCTCATCCATCGGCTCATACCCATTTCCTCCATTAATAATTTTAGGAAAATTCATATAAGCTGTAAAGAAAAATTTATTGGAAAGCAGGCTAACTCCTGAAGATAATACCACACCAACAATTAGCAAGCTATGAACAATCAAATTTCCAGTAAACAGCGAAAGCAAGAAACTGAATACTGTCAATGCTAATAACAGCATACCAAACATAATTAGGCTTCTCGACAAATAGTTAGAAAGAGAAATGATTGTAACACTTTGTCCCTTATCAATAATCGCGACTGGATAATCAGGGTTTCCCAGACCATTTTTGAAAAATGCACTGATTACAGAAAGAAAGATTGACAGATAAGAAACCAATCCGACTGTAAACAAAATACTACTTATTTTAATAGAATATTTTTCCCATAATTTTAAGGGAAGTCCATTCCATAAAGAAACAGTATTTTTCTTTTTCTAAAGTTGCGAGCGCTATAATCATTAAACTAGGGATAATTAATAATAATGTATATGGAAAATCCATCGATAAAAGAAAACCTAGGTAATTCAAAGCAGGCATTTTAGCAACTTCAGAAGAATCAACTTGTTTGATCCTGTTTTCAGATAAATATTGCAATTCTTTGACTCTTTTTTGTTGCTCAATAATTGGTATACTGTACAACGTTCCTTTTAACATTGCGTTTAAATTACTTTCTTCCAATTTTTTCTCAGCTTCTAATAAAGCCCATTTATCACCAATTTTGATGGCATTAATTGCTTTCCTTAATTGCTCACTTTCATCTTCTATCTCATTTAAAGTTTCTTTTGCTGCAGGTTCATTTTTCATTTTTTCTTTCGCTTGTTCGTTATTTTTGATTCGGTTTTCATATTGCATTTCTTTAAAAGAAAGTTGTTGGGGTTGAGCTAGCAGCGGATAAATTAACATTAAAATAAAGGCTACAAACACAAACCACAGACTCTTCTCTTTCAATATTTTTATCGTTTCTATCTTAAGCATTTCTTTCTTCTCCTCTTAAATATAAGTTATCATATTGTTCACGTAAAGAAAGGTTACGTTGATCATTCTCAACCAGCTTTTTATTTTTCATAAATAAAATACGTGTACATGTGTGTTCAACATTATACAAATCATGAGAAGATAAAATAACTATTTTATCTTTGGAAACTATTTCTTTTAAGCACATTATGAATAAACTAACACTAGTAGGATCCAAGCCATTAAAAGGTTCGTCTAACAAAAGTATTGTTGCATCACTTGCTAGGTACATCGCTAATAATACATGTTGTTTCATTCCGAGAGATAATTTTTTTATTATTCTATTTTGATATTCTTTCATCTTTAATTGTTCAAAAATATGCTCTATATCGCTATTACTTTTCCAAGCGGCTTTAATATATTCAAGATGTTCTTTCGGCGTCAAATAATCATATAAATTTTTACTACTTTCAAGAAAAAATAGTTCTTTTAAATACGTTGCACTTCTACTATTGTAATCAATCTTATTTAAACTAATATTTCCATTTTTTCTAGGGATTAAACCAGATATAGCATTAAAGAACGTGGTTTTTCCAGTTCCATTAGGAGCAACTAAGCCAATTATTTCACCAAATTCAGCTTGCATAGATAAATTTTTTATAATTGTTCTATTACCATACTCGACAGTTAATTCTTTTACCTTCATAGAAACACCTCTTTTTTTAATCTAAAGATACCATAAGCAATGCTTTACCGACCGATTTTCTAATCAACTTAATCTTATTTTAATTTTCAATCTTACTGTGTATTAATCGCAGAATGCAAAAAAGTACAAGAAGAAATCATTTTCATGATTTCTCCTTGTACTTTTTTGCATTTCTAGTAGAATTTTCTCTTATTTTGTTGAACCTTTTTGATCAATTCCATAAGGTAAAACAACTGTTTTTTCTTCAATTTCTTCTTTGTTCATTAGTTTTGTTAATAAGCGCATTGACACGGCACCGATATCATATAAAGGTTGTGTAATACTTGATAGACGTGGACGAGAGACTTCTGTAAGCAATGAGTTATTGCTTGTAATGATTTCAAATTCTTCTGGAACTTTCACACCAGCATCTAGCATCCCATCTAATAAACCAATCGCTAGCTCATCGTCTGTAACAAAGGCAGCTGTTGCTCCACTGTTACGGACACGCTCAGCCAAATTAATACCTGCTTTAAATTTATATTCAGATTCAAAAACTAAGCCTTCATTATAAGACAAGCCATTTTCCGCTAAAGCTTCTTTGTAGCCTTTCATCCGGTTTTGACCATTAATTGGATCGATTAATGCACCACTAACAAAAGCAATTTTTTTGTTCCCATTTTTCGCTAAAGTCGCTGTTGCGTCTTTCGTTGCTTCTGTGTAATCAATATTAACGCTACCGACTTGTTCATCTGGATCAATTGAACCTGCTAAGACAACAGGCGTTTTTGAACGTGAAAATTCACCACGAATATCATCTGTAATGCGATGACCCATAAAGATAATCCCATCTACTTGCTTGGCAAGTAAATTGTTTAATACAGTAACTTCTTTTTGATCGTCTCCATCTGAATTAGCTAAAATGATATTGTATTTATACATTGTAGCCACGTCGTCAATGCCACGTGCTAATGAAGCAAAAAATGCATTACTAACATCTGGAATAATGACACCCACTGTTGTCGTTTTTTTACTTGCTAAACCACGTGCGACTGCGTTAGGACGGTAATCTAAGCGATCAATCACTTCTAAGACTTTTTTACGCGTTGCTGGTTTTACATTGGGATTACCATTGACAACACGAGAAACAGTAGCCATAGATACATTTGCCTCTCTAGCAACATCATAAATTGTAATTGTTTGTTTTTCCATGTTTCTTCTCCTATAAATATGAATTTGTTCTCATTTTCTGAAAACACTGTTTACATTTCTTTCCTAGCCTAGAATATCAAAATTCTTCTATTTTTGCAACCGTTTTATCGTTTTTTCATGAAAATTTACTTTCCATTTCAAAAGGAACTTTTTGTCATTTCATGTTATGATAGTACTGTGATTCACTTCAGAATAAAAGAAAGAAGGATGTTTTATGAATCAAGAAAAAATTGCCGATTTAAAAAATTGGATGCACCAAGAAAAGATTGACTTCACTTATATTAGTGATCCTGGTCATATCGCTTACTTTTCCGGTTACGAAAGCGAACCTCATGAACGCGTGTTAGCTTTGTTTATCGCTGCGGACGACCAATCATTTTTATTTACACCTGCATTGGAAGTCGAAGATGCCGAAAATAGTAGTTGGACTTATCCCGTTTATGGTTATTTAGATAGCGAAAATCCTTGGGAAAAAATTGCGGCTTTATTAAATAAACGAACACAAGGCACGCCACGCTTTGCTTTAGAAAAACAAGCTCTTTCTTTAGCTCGTTTTGATCAATTGAAAACCTATTTTCCAGCTAGCGATTTTTCGCATGATGTTACGCCTTTAATTGAAAAACTTCAATTAATTAAAACAGAACCTGAAATTCAACGTTTACTAGAAGCTGGTAGTTGGGCGGATGTCGCTTTTGAGATTGGCTTCAAAGCAATTCAAGCAGGCGTTGCGGAACAAGAAATTGTTGCAGAAATCGAGTATCAATTAAAACGTCAAGGTATTCGCTCAATGAGTTTTGATACGTTAGTCTTAACAGGAAAAAACGGAGCTAGTCCTCACGGGGTACCTGGCGAAACAAAAATTGAGCCCCATGACTTAGTGTTATTTGATTTAGGTGTCGTTCATAATGGCTATTGTAGTGATGCCACACGAACAGTCAGCTACTTGGAACCTTCTGATTTCCAAAAAGAAATTTATGGAATTGTTTTAGAAGCACAATTAGCAGCAACTGAAGCGGTGAAACCTGGTGTTACAGCAGGCGAATTAGATGATATTGCTCGAGGTGTAATCACAAAAGCTGGTTATGGTGAATACTTTAACCATCGCTTAGGCCATGGCATTGGAACTACTGTCCATGAATACCCATCGCTGGTTCATGGCAATGATTTAGTCATTGAAGAAGGTATGTGTTTCTCTATTGAGCCCGGTATTTACATTCCTGGAAAAGTAGGCGTTCGTATTGAAGATTGTTTACACGTAACAAAAACAGGCTCCGAACCATTCACTAAGACAACCAAAGAATTGCAAATTATTGAATAGCATAAAAATAAAATGAGGCCATCAGTCAACCGGACTGATGGCCTCATTTCTAAATTTTAAGGTAAGCCGCTGAACAAAAGCAACACGATCCGTTGCTAACTTTCATAAGCTAAACACTTGTTACCCTTTAAATTCTTTTTTTACGTCTTTCGCTGCATCTTTAACATCTTCTTTTGCTTCTGCAGCTTTTTCAGGAACATCTTTGGTGGTTTCTTTTGCTTCACCGACACCAGCAGAAACAGTTTCTTTGGCCGCTGCCGCAGAATCTTTAACGTCAATATAGATATCTTCTGCTGCATCTTCGGCAATTTCACCTAAATCTTCCGCGTGATCTTGAGCATCGTCAGCTGCTTTTTTAAATTGATCAGATAAATCACCTGTTTGTTTTTTAAAGTTATCAAGCATGTCGCCAGAAACACCTTGTGCTTTATCCAATGAATCTTTTGTTTTTTCTTTGACAGAACCTGCCAAATCAGAGGCTTGATCTGATAAAACGCCGGCTTTTTGTTTTGCGATTTCTGTTAATTCTGTTCCTTTTTGAACAGCATAATCTGTGTAATCTTGCGCTTTGTTTTTTAAATCATCTGTTTGATTTGATAAATCATCACGTAATTCTTTACCTGATTTTGGTGCAAGTAATAATGCGGCAACGGCTGCTGCTGTTCCACCAATTACTGCTCCTAAGAAAAATCCGCCTTTTTTAGCCATAAAAATCTCCTCCAATTAGTTATTTGTTTTTTTATTTTTTGAACGCATTGCTCTAAAAGCAGAACCGCCTACTTTACTCACTAAACCAGCTTTCGCTGTGCCTTTCCCTACGGTTCCTACCTTCGTAATCAAATGTTTACTTGAGGTGTTCAATTCAGAGACACTTTCGCTTAAATCAGCAACGGCCGTAAACAACGGATCAATCGTTGCCACTTTTTGATTCACATCTGTCAATAGTTCATTACTTTTAACAAGCAAGCCTTCCACTTGGCGACTCAATACATTCACATCGCTAGTCACGACTTTGATTGTTGTATTTGTTTCATCAATTGTATCTTCAATTTTTGAAACAACTTGAGAAACTTTATATAACACAAGTACTAAAAAGATGACTAAAACAACAAATGCTACCGCTGCAATTAAGGCAGCAATTTCCCCACCTGACATATCATTACTCCCCTCTGCAATTTTATTTATAATCTTAGGATAACACCAACTTATATTTTTCACAACTCATAAAGCTAAGAATGACAATTTATTTTATAAAATTCTCATGCCCTTTTCTTTAAGAAAATAAGCGTAAAATTTCCTTCTAACGAATTGAAATTTTACGCTTATTTTTATTTATTTTTCTTTTGGTTGCTCTTTTTTCGCTAATTGAGCACCTAAATTAATAATGTATTCTCGTAAATTATCTTTTACTTCTGGATGAGTCAAACCATATTCAATGCTTGTTTTCATAAACCCAAATTTATCGCCAACGTCGTAACGTTCTCCTTTAAACTCACGAGCAAAAACGCGTTGTGTTTTATTTAAAGTGTCAATCGCATCTGTTAACTGAATTTCGTTACCAGCGCCTGGTTTTTGATTTTCAAGTACATCAAAAATTTCAGGGGTTAATAAATAACGGCCGATAATCGCTAAATCACTTGGTGCTTCCTCGGGTTTTGGTTTTTCAACAAAATTCTCGACATTGTATAGTCCTTTTTCGATTTCTTTTTCTGGGTTGATAATACCATATTTTGAAGTATCTTCATGGGGTACTTTCATTACCGCAATTGTCGAAGCATGTGTTTGTTCGTAATCATCCATTAATTGTTTCGTTAATGGCACTTTATCTTCCATTAAATCGTCGCCTAACATCACGACAAAAGGTTCATTGCCAACAAATGCTTTCGCTTGTAAAACAGCGTGTCCTAAGCCTTTCGGATGGGATTGACGAATAAAATGTAAATTAACATCCGTTGTTTCTTCGACTAATTTCAATAAATCGGTTTTATTTTTTTCTTTTAAGTTATTTTCTAATTCAACATTTGAATCAAAATGATCTTCAATCGGACGTTTGGCTTTGCCTGTCACAATTAAAATATCTTCGATTCCTGAAGCTAGTGCTTCTTCTACAATAAATTGAATCGTTGGTTTATCAACAATCGGTAACATTTCTTTTGCCATCGCTTTGGTAGCCGGCAAGAAACGTGTTCCTAACCCAGCTGCTGGAATAACTGCCTTTTTAACTTTCATCTTTTTTCCTCCTAAAAATCAAGTGTAAATTCGTTTTCGGTTTTGCCATCGCGCAACATGATTTCTTTTGCTGCTTGTTGTACATCTTCGTCATTGTACAAGACATTGTAGATTGTTTCTGTGATTGGCATTTCAACTTCTAGTTGTTGTGCCAATTCATAGGCTGCTTTAGTTGTTGAAACACCTTCCACAATCATGCCCATGTTTTCTAAGACTTCATCTAACTTATGGCCTTTTCCTAATAAATTACCCGCACGCCAATTTCGAGAATGGACACTTGTACAAGTAACAATTAAATCCCCAACACCACTTAAACCAATAAATGTTAATGGGTTTGCTCCCATCGCAACCCCTAAACGACTAATTTCTGCTAAACCACGAGTCATAATTGCCGCTTTGGCATTATCACCAAAGCCTAAGCCATGAATCGCTCCGGCGCCCAAAGCAATAATATTTTTTAAGGCCGCCCCTGTTTCTACACCAATCACATCATCATTCGTATAAATTCTAAAGTAATCATTCATAAACAACTCTTGCACATACACAGCGTCTGCTAAATTTTCGCTTGCTGCTGTAATGGTTGTAATGTCATGAACAGCGACTTCTTCTGCATGGCTTGGACCAGATAAAACCACAATTCCTTGCCGTTTTTCTGCTGGAATCTCTTCCGCTACCACTTCTGAAATCCGCTTATGTGTACCTTGTTCGAGCCCTTTACTTGCATGAATAATAATTGGTTTTGTTTTTAAATGTTGGGCCACTTCTTGTGCTACTGAACGAATGGCTTTAGTTGGTACCACAAACAGTACCGCATCCACATCTACTAAAGCAGTGGCTAAATCAGTGGTTGCCTGAATTGAAGTAGGTAAGATTAATTCTGGTAAATAATGTTTGTTGGTATGTTTTGTATTTATTTCATCGATTTGCTCTGGTTTATTTCCCCAAATACACACCTCGTGTCCATTTTCGGCTAATACTTGAGCTAAAGCTGTCCCCCAGGAACCTGGACCTAAAACAGCGACTTTTTGTTTCATCGGTGAAACTCTCCTTTCGCTAAACAACGTTACTTCTTTAGTTTACCATATTCTTCGATCAAGTTGGATTAAGAAGTTGTTATTTTTTTCTTTTGTTTCTCCCGATTGTAAAATTTCAAATTGGGATTTCTTCTACGAACGATCACAATAACAATTGCTGCCACGAACATCACTAAAGACAACAATTGTGAGACACGAATGTTACTAAACGCATACAAACTGTCCATCCGTAAGCCTTCGATGAAGAAACGGCCGAAAGAATACCATATTATATAACCTAAAAAGACTTCGCCTTCTTTTAAAAAGTGTGGCTTTTTGCGTAATAACACTAAAACGATAAAGCCTAAAACATTCCAGACAGATTCATATAAAAATGTTGGTTGATGATACGTTCCGTTGATATTCATGTTATCAATGATAAACGTTGGTAAATGGAGATTTTCTAAAAATTGTCTGGTGGTCGCTGGCCCATAGGCTTCATGATTCATAAAGTTGCCCCAGCGACCAATTGCTTGCGCTAAAATCACACTTGGTGCGGCAATATCTAAAAAAGTCCATGTAGAAATGAAACGATGACGCGTAAAGAAAAACAGCGCCAGTCCCCCACCAATAAGACCACCATAAATCGCTAAGCCACCATTTCGAGTAAAGAAAATTTCAATCGGATTGTCTACATAATCTTGCCATTGAAAAGCGACGTAATACAAGCGCGCGCCAACAATTGCTGCAGGTAATCCCCAGAGCATAAAGTCAAAGACATCATCTTCTTTTAAACCAACACGAACGGCTTCACGACTACTTAGCCAAACAGCTAAAGCAATCCCTGAAACAATAATAATTGCATACCAATAGACGGGAATACCGAAAAGGCGAAATGCAATTGAATTTACTTGAGCTAACATCATCACATCTTCTCCTTCTATTCTCCTGAATTTTCTTCAATCAAACGGGTTAAGCGCTCTTCAAACGTTTTTGTTGCATCATAGCCCATTGTTTTCGCGCGGAAGTTCATTGCTGCTACTTCAATGATAATGGCCACATTTCGGCCGGTCTTAACAGGAATACGAATCTGAGGGACATCAACGTTAGCTATTTCAACCATTGCATCATCACTACCAAGACGATCATATTTCTTGTCTTTTTCCCATGCCTCTAAATAAACGACCAATTGAACTTGCATAAAGCCACGGACCGCACTAGCTCCAAACAGGTTCATGACGTCAATAATTCCGATACCACGAATTTCAATTAAATGTTGCAAAATTTTTGGTGGCTCTCCCACCACGGTTAATTCATCTTGCTGATAAACATCGACACGATCGTCTGCGATTAGCCGATGTCCACGTTTAATAAGCTCTAAAGCTGTTTCACTTTTACCAATACCGCTATCTCCTTGAATCAAAACACCAAGTCCATAAACATCAACTAAAACCCCATGGACACTTGTCCGAACAGCTAAACGGCCATCTAAATAACTGGATAGTTCCCCTAGTAAACGGGAAGTTGAAATCGGTGAACGCAATACAGAAACGCCATTTTCTTTTGCTGCTGTAATTAATTCTTCGGGGATTTCTAGTCCTCTGGATACTATAAAGGCTGGAGTATCTTTCGCACATAAACGGCGCATCACTAATAAACGCTCTTCAGGCATCATTCGTTCCGCAAAGGTAATTTCTTTGCTCCCAAATAATTGTAAACGGTCATGGGAATAATAATTAAAATACCCAGTTAATTCTAAACCTGGCCGGGAAATTTCACCAGTTTTAATTGTTCTATTTAAGCTTTCTTCATCTCCATATACTACTTCTAAAGAAAGATTTTCTACCAGTTGATAAATCTTTACCACTTCTGTCATATCGAATGTCAGTCCTTTCTGCTACTTGTTATATTTTATCATTTAAAAATACAAGTTTCTAGCTATTCACTAGATAATTCCTAGAATTATCATATTTCAAAAAATGAAACTATTTTTCAGTGAAATTACCTATGCTATTTCTGTTACTTGACTATTTCAGAAAACTTTGTATACTTGAAGCCGATCCTTTTAAGAAAAGAGGAAACTTATGAAAGAATATTTAAAGGAAAAAGCCCATCAATTACCGTTAACACCGGGTGTTTATTTAATGAAAGACGCAACCGACACAATTATTTATGTGGGTAAAGCCAAAAAATTAAAAAATCGCGTGTCGAGCTATTTTATTAATAGTAATCAACATTCTCGAAAGACGATGCGTTTAGTCAAACAAATTATAGACTTCGATGTTCTCCATACTGACACAGAATTGGATGCGCTCCTTCTAGAATGTCAACTGATTCAACAGTATCGGCCGCGCTACAATCGCCAAATGAATGCTTATGAACAATATTCTTATGTATCGGTAGCCGTTAATGAGCGGCAATTAGAGATTAAACTCTTAAATATTCCCACTAAAGAGAACTGTTTTGGTCCTTATTCGATTCGTCGAAAATTAAACCGTTTAAAAATAATTTTGGATAGTATCTACGATCTCGTCCCAACCAACTATTGGCATCAAACCTTTCAAAAAGAGAGTGCCATTCCGACCGAACTATTTCAACAAGAATTGTTCGACTTTTTCCATAATCAAGGACGAGAACCAATCAAACGAATTGCTCAACAAATGCAAGAAGCTGCTGAAAAACAAGCCTTCGAAAAAGCGGCAAAACTCAAAGAAGATTGGCTCTTTTTGACGCGCTTTGCAAACCAAAATCAACGAATTAGTCAAGCTAACCAACGAGATTGGCAACTGATGTGGTTACCTTGTCAGAAAAAAATCAAATACTATTTAATTTACCAAGGCTTGGTGGTAGCAACACGTGTTGTAACTAAACAAACGTTTCAAAAATATTCACCGCTTGAACTAGCAAAAAAAATCATGCCCAAAAAATCACCGAAAACAATTGAGCATTACTCGAAGCAACAAGTTGATTTTTTAAACATTTTATATGGCTATATCAGCCGCCATCCAGAATGTCACCTAGAAAATTTAACCATCGAAAAAGCCTGAAGAACGCATTTTATGCTACGTTCTTCAGGCTTTTTTTATTCATATTTAGATAAATTGTGATCCGTAACGATCGTATTGACAATTGACATAATTACAGCCATTAGCACCGCTGCCCAAAAACTTGAGAAGCCAAAGTTCATTTCCCCCACAAAAAACGAGGTCATTTGTAAAATCGCTGCATTGACAACAAAGCTAAATAGACCAAACGTTAATAAAGTAAATGGGAGCGACAAGATTGTTAAGACTGGTTTCACCAACATATTTAGGATTGAGAGAACAAAGGCGGCAATAATTGCAGGCATTATGCCTCTCACATGAATCATGCCAGGAAAAACAACTGATAAAGAAATGAATGTCAGTGTATTAACAACCAATCGCTGAAAATATGTCATTAAAAGTCACTCCATTCGTCATCATCAATTTTTTCCGCTTCTTTACGTTGCTTTTTATTGGCAGCATAAGGATTTTCATTGCGAACATTTCTATTATAAGGATTTTGATGGCCGTAGCCGCGATCGCTTCCTGTTCTTCCAGAAGGGATCAAGACTGCTAAGGCAATGTATAAGAGAATGCCTGGAAATCCTGCTGAGAAAAAGCTGAGCAAGACATAAACGACACGAATAATTGTTGGGTCAATTCCTAGCCAATCAGCAATCCCAGCTAAGCTTCCTGTTAAAACCACGTTATTCGGAGATTTTGTTAGTTTTCTTTTCATATGTTTTCACCTCGTCTACTAAATTTTACACTAGAAAGACTGATTCGTCAGCCCATCTAGCTTAAAATTATTAATTATTTATCCGTATCTTTTAGGAAAATACTTCCCGTTGTTGTAGAAGCATTAATTTGAGCCATTGATTCTTCCAGTACACGTCTAAAATGTAATTGTTGATTGCCGCGATCTTTCTTTTCACGAACAACTTCAATATCTGTTAAACGGCTGTTAATACTACCTAAATTAGTTTTCACTTGCCCTTCAACGCCTAAGTCATTTGGCAAGGCCAACTTGATATTCCCATTTGCAGAGCTTGCTTCAACACGGCGAAGCGTTTTTTCTTTAGCTGTAATGCGGATATCTCCATTAATCAGAGAGACACTTAGACTTTCTGGTGCCGCGGAAATAGACACATCGCCATTGACTGTTTCAATAATGTTATCTAAAATTGTTCCTTCTAGGACTTTAATTTCACCATTCACGCCTTCAATTTCTAACATAGTTGCATCAATTTTTTTAAACGTAATCGTCCCATTCGTTGATTTTGTGTAAACATCTTTCGCTGTTAACTCTTCTACTAAGACATTTCCGTTTAATAATTTAACAGATACATGATCGTAAGTGCGTTTTGGTAAATAGAACGTTAAATCTGCTTTCACTCGTTTGTTTGGCACTTGGAAAGAAATTGTTTCATCATCCACATCAATGTCACTTCGTTCTAAGAAAGCTTCCATTGGTGAATCTCCTGCCATTTTACCATATAATTTGATTTTTGCTTCGACTTTCACATCTTCTTGATCCCAAGTTTTGAAAACCACGGTACCATTTGCTACCTTGACATCAATTAAACTTGCTTGTGGATTTGGATAGTTAAATTCATGTTCAAACTTAGTTGTTGCCACACCAGGAACTTTCATTTTAATGTCTTTCCATTCCACATTATCATTCATGGTATCACTGAAAGAATTAAATGTTTTTTTCAAGAATTCTCCCACTTGACCGCCAACTTCGGCAACTTTGCCGCCGACTTGGTTAAAGGTGTCTGTGGCTTGATCTTTCCACTCTTCAGAGAATTGAGAAGAAACTTTTTCTTTTGTATCATTCCATTGACCTTTCCATTGTTCTTTGCGAATGTTTTTTAGTTCTTCTTCCAGTGCTGTTTTTTCAGTACTTTGAGTCGCTAATTTTTCTTCTAATTGTGCAAGTAAAACGTGCAAGTCTTTTCGTTGAACTTGTTCATCTTCTGTTAATGCATCTAACTCTTCTTTTGTATCTAATGTTCCAATTTCTTCTGCGACTTCTTTAATTTCTTCTTTGATGCCGGCAATTTCTGCGTTGACTTCGTCCAATTCAGCCGAAGCACGATTGGCTTTTGTTGCTAACTCATCAAGAATTCTTTCTAAGTTTTCACGATCTTTTTCTGCACTGTCCTGTGTATTTTCTTCAAACGGATCAACAGTAGGTCCTTCTGATTCGCCTTTTTCTAATGCATCCATTAAATCTGCGACTTGATCTTCTTTATTTGTTGTTCCAATATTTTGTGTATCGACTTTTTCAGCAGCTTTTTCGATTTGTTTTTCATCTTTTTCAGTTGCCATATTTTCTAATAAAATTAACGCTTCTTCTGACGTTAGAATACCTTTTTTCACTAATTCTAATACGCGTTCTCTTTCTTTCATGGATATTGCCTCCTTAGCAAATTTTTCACTCAATAGTGTTTTCCTTACATGCATTATTATGCCTTGTTTTTGATCATTTGTCATAGGACTTAAGAACGATTTCTTCTCATTAGTAAGGACTAGTTTTATAAAATCAGTTCATTTTACGCTAAAAAAACTAGGAATTGGTCTAAAAAAGGCCGTCTCCTAGTTTTTTTTATTTGTTTTTCTTAAAATTGTTCGTCACGATTACTATTCAATTCGGTAATTTTACCAGTTGCCAAGTAAACAATCCACTCACAAATATTTGTGACATAGTCGCCAATTCTTTCCAAGTATTGTGCCACATGTAGATAATCAGTTCCGCTAATGACCGTTTCTGGATTAGCTTTCATTGCTTCTACGGCATGTTTGTAAATACTATCGAAATATTCATTAGTACGATCATCCATTTGTGCAATCATTCGTGCATCTTTTTGATCCGTTTTAACATAGGCGATTAAAACATTATCCACCATTTTTTTCACATAATCAGACATATCTGAAATTTCTTTTTCAATTTCAGGAATACGTGTTTCTCCTTTTAAGCGAATCGTTGATTTAGCAATTGAAACGGCATGGTCCGCCATTCTTTCTAAATCCGAACTAGCTTTCATAACAGTAATAATCATACGTAAGTCTGTTGTCACTGGTTGTTGTAACGCAATCATTTCAAAACTCTTTTTCTCAAGTTTGACTTCCATATCATTAATTTCAATATCGCGATCAATCACTTCTTGAGCCAATTTTTTATCATGATTAATATATGCCTTAACAGATTTATGGACGGCACTACTAACCATCATACCCATTTCATAAAATTGATTGTGCAGATTCAATAGTTCTTCTTCAAATTGTGTCCGTAACATTCTTTTTCCCCCTTTTAACCAAATTTACCAGAAATGTAATCTTCTGTTTGTTTTTCTTTTGGATTTAAAAATACTTTTTTCGTGTCATTAAATTCAATTAAATCACCTTGTAAAAAGAAGGCCGTTTTATCAGAGATCCGTGATGCTTGTGACATATTATGTGTCACCATAATCATGGTATATTTCTCTTTTAATGTTAACAGCATGTTTTCAATTTTACCACTAGAAACTGGGTCCAAGGCGCTAGTTGGTTCATCTAATAAAATAATATCCGGTTCCACAGCTAAAACACGAGCGATACAAACCCGCTGTTGTTGTCCACCAGAAAGTGAAAGTGCACTTTTGTGAAGTTTATCTTTGACATCCTCCCAAACGGCAGCAGCTTTCAAACTGGTTTCAACTGCTTCATCTAAGACTTGCTTGTCTTTGACTCCTTTTAGGCGCAAGCCATAAATCACATTTTCATAAACTGAAAACGGAAATGGATTAGGTTGTTGGAAAACCATGCCAATTTCTTTACGTAATTCAACGTTATCTGTTTTCGGTCCATAAATATCTTTTCCTTTATAGACGACACTTCCAGTAATAGTTACGTCTGGGATTAAATCATTCATACGATTCAAGCAACGTAAATACGTTGACTTCCCGCAACCAGAAGGACCAATCATGGCAGTTAATTCTCCTTGATTAAAAGTTAAATCAATGCCTTTCAATGCTTCTTTTTTCCCGTAATATAAATGTAAATCTTTTGATGAAATAATTTCTTTGCCCATCTTGCTCCTCCTAACCAAAATGTCCTGAAACGTAGTCTTCCGTTGCTTGAATTTTTGGTCGTGTAAAGATTTTTCTTGTATGGTCGTATTCAATGACTTTACCCATATAGAAGAAAGCTGTATAGTCACTAATCCGCGCCGCTTGTTGCATGTTATGTGTCACAATGATGATCGTGTAATCATCTTTTAAATTCACTAACGTTTCTTCAACCGTTCCTGTTGAAATCGGATCTAACGCGCTTGCCGGTTCATCTAACAATAAAATATCTGGTTTCATCGCAATTGCCCGAGCGATACACAAACGTTGTTGTTGCCCACCAGACAGAGCTAAGGCGCTTTTGTTTAAGTTATCTTTCACTTGATCCCAAAGTGCGGCTTGCTTCAAACTTGTTTCAACGATTTCATCTAATTTTTTCTTATCCTTTTCACCATGCTGTTTCAATGCGAATGTGATATTTTCATAGATAGATTTACTAAATGGATTGGGCCGCTGAAAAACCATGCCAATGCGTTTTCTCATTTCGTAGACGTCAACTTCTTTCGTATTGACATCGACATCTTTATACATGATTTTTCCAGTAACACGTGAATTGGCAATGCCATCGTTCATACGATTTAGCGAACGTAAATACGTGGATTTACCGCAACCAGAAGGTCCAATTAAGGCGGTTATTTTGTTCTTTTCAAATTGCAAATCAACACCTTTGATAGCCTCATTGTCCCCGTAAAAGACATGTAAGTCTTCCGTGTGTAACGCAATCGGGTCTTTTTGGCTATCTAGTTGAAGTAAATGGGTATCATTTAAATTGTATTCTTTCATGCTAATTCCCCTAACATTAAGCTGATGTCATTCTCTTATAAAGACGGTTGCCGATAAAACGAGCGCCGAAATTGAAAAGTAAAACTACTAAAATTAACACAGCGGAGGCACCTGCTGAGACCGCAGCGCCATCTGGCATCGTTCCTTCGGTATTAATTTTCCAAATATGCACAGCCAACGTTTCCGCTTGACGGAAAATGCTAATTGGACTTGAAACGCTCAATGGATTCCAATTACTGAAATCTAAGGCAGGTGCGCTTTGTCCTGCTGTATAAATTAACGCAGCGGCTTCACCGAAAATCCGACCAGAACTCAAAATAACACCTGTCAAAATTCCTGGTAATGCTTCTGGCAAAATAACTTTTTTAACTGTTTCCCAACGTGAAAGACCTAAGGCTAACCCCGCTTCACGCTGTGTATAATGAATGGCTTTCAAAGATTCCTCAACATTTCTAGTCAATAATGGTAAGTTAAAAAATGTTAATGCTAACGCACCTGATAAGATTGAAAAGCCATATCCGATTTGTACAACGAAAATCAAGAAGCCGAACAGCCCGACAACAACGGAAGGCAATGAACTTAAAATTTCAATCGAGGTACGAATTAAATCAGTTAACCAATTCTTTTTCGCATATTCCGATAAGTAAATTCCAGCACCCAATGAAATTGGAATACTAATAATCATTGTAATCAATAGTAAATATAGTGAGTTAAACAGCTGAATACCAATCCCACCACCAACTTGATAGGCTCTGGATGGTTGTGTTAAAAATTCCCACGAAATATGTGGAATTCCTCTAGCTAAAATGTAAATCAGTAAGGCCGCCAAAATTAAAACAATGACGCCAGATACGGCATATAAGATACCTGTTGCGATTTTATCTGCTTTTTTTGCATTCATTATTTTAAGGCTCCTCTCTTACCGATAATTCGGATAACAATGTTGAATAGTAAAGACATCAACAATAGAATCAAGGCTAAAGACCAAAGAACGTTGTTTTCAACTGTTCCCATAATTGTATTCCCAATTCCCATTGTCAAAATACTTGTTAGTGTCGAAGCTGGTGTTGTCAAACTAGTTGGCATCACAGCTGCATTTCCGATTACCATTTGGATTGCTAAGGCTTCACCAAACGCACGAGCCATACCAAAGACAACCGCAGTTAAAATACCAGGCACAGCTGCCCGCAAGACAACTTTATAAATCGTTTGCCAACGCGTAGCACCAAGCGCCAACGACGCTTCACGATAATGTCGAGGCACAGCTTTTAATGCATCTACGGTCATCGTAGTAACCGTTGGTAAAATCATGACAAATAGCACAAACGTACCAGCTAAAATACCGAAGCCAGTTCCGCCAAAGATTGAACGGACAAAAGGAACAATGACAGATAAACCAATAAATCCATAAACAACAGAGGGAATCCCTACAAGTAATTCAATAACTGGTTGTAAAAATTTCGCTCCTTTTTTTGGTGAAATTTCTGTCATAAAAACAGCCGCTCCAATCGCAAATGGCGTCGCAACAATCGCTGACAAAAACGTTACAATAAAGGAACCCGCAATCATCGGTAAAGCCCCAACCATGGGTTTACCGTCTGCGCCGATATCACTTGGGTTCCAGTTTGTTCCAAATAAGAAATCAAACACATTAACCTTATCTTTAAAGAATGTAGCAAGTCCTTTACTTGCAACAAAATAGAAAATTGAAACAACCACTGCTACAATTAAGGCAATACATAGGAAACTAATAAATTTCCCTCGTTGCTCCATCTTGGCTCTTTTCGATTTTGTTAATAATTTTTTCTGTACATCTTCCAAGAATATTTCCTCCTCAAACAATCCAACTTTTACAGATAAAAATAGTGTACCTTTTTTACATCAATTTGTTTTTAATAACATGTAAATTTTATGTTAAGTTTGTAAATTTTGTGTTAAGAGAATTATTTAATGACATTTCCTTGCCAATCCCGTTCAATTTCCATTTTCGAAACAGGAATATACCCTAATTGACCAATCACACGTTCTTGGATATCATCTGACAACATAAAGTCTAAAAACTCTTTGGTTAAATCACTTGGATTTTTACGAGTATACATGTGTTCATAAGACCAAATAATCCATTTATTGTTCATTACATTTTCATCTGTTGGCTGAACACCATCAATACTTAACGTAGCTACTTCATCAGTAACATATGAAAATGCGGTATAACTAATCGCTCCTGGTGTATCAGAAACAATGGAACGAACCATGCCGCTGGAATCTTGTTCTTGCGCACGAATGGCTGTTTTATCTCCCAAGACCCATTTTTCAAAAGTAGCGCGCGTACCACTACCGGCCGCTCTGTTCAAAATAACAATTTTTTGGTCTTTCCCGCCAAGTTCTTTCCAGTTTGTTACTTCACCTAAAAAGATTTTCTTTAAATTTTCCATTGAGATATCTTTGACACCGACATTTTTGTTAACGATTGGTGTAATCCCAACGACAGCAACTTTATGATCAATTAAGTCTTCCGCTTTGATGCCCTTTTTCTCTTCTGCAAATAAATCAGAATTACCAATGTCTACCGCGCCAGATTGGACTTGACTCAGACCTGTTCCGCTTCCGCCACCTTGGACATTAATAAATCTTCCCGGATTTTGGCTTTGATATTCCTCACTCGCTGTCTCTACTAATGGTTGTAAAGCTGATGAGCCTACCGCTGTGATGGATTCACCACGATCAATCCATTTTGCACATCCTGTCAAAGTAAGTATACTTGCCAAACCAATAAATAATAGCAATCTTTTTTTCATCGATTCATTATTCCTCCAATTAATTTCAATCTATTCTATTTTACCATTATATGTAGGACTTGAAAATTATAAGTTATCAATTTGTTGGTACAACTGAGAAAACTCTTAAATTAAATAACAAGTATTTTAAAACTAAAACAAAAAAAGCTCTCCAAAATGGAGAGCTTTTTTTCGTTTAAATTTTCAAGAAACGACGCATTGAAATAACTGAACCTAGTGATCCAATAATCATTCCTGTTGCAATCATTAATAGATTGACTTTCCAGATAAAATCTTCTGGACGAATTAATGAATAATTCGAACGCAATAACTGCGGGTTGAACATGTTATAAACTTGATGGTAGCCTAACGTCATAATAATGACTGGCACGATTGCGCCAATCAACCCAATCCAAGCACCTTCTAAGAAGAACGGCCAACGAATGAAACTGTTTTTCGCTCCTACAAGACGCATAATTTGGATTTCTTTTTGACGAGATAAAATCGTAATCCGAATGGTATTGGAAATTAAGAACACTGCAACGAATAAAAGTAATGCAGCAGCTGCTAAGCCCCAAGTTCGAACGGTTTGAGCGATTTTAAAGATTTTGTCTGAGTTTACACCACCGTAATCGGCTTTAAAAACACTTGGGAATTTAGCTGCTTGTTTCGCAATATCTTTCGTGTCTTCTGGTGTTTTCGCACGGACATAATACACATCGTATAATGGGTTACTGTCGCCTTCGAAAAGATTCCAGGCATCCCCCATTTGTTCTTGGATTTTTTTCAATTGTTGATCTTTGTTTGAATAAGAAATATCTTCAACATTGTCTAATCCTTTAAGTTGTTTTTCTAATGTTTTCATTTCATTTTGTTTTGTACCAATATCGACAAAAACTGACACTGTCACGTTTTTTTCGACATCATCAGCAAGTTTCGTTGCATTAAAAATAACGCCCATAAAAATACCAACTAAAACTAATGTAATTGTAACCGCACTTGCTGAGGCAACAGTCATCCAACCGTTCCGTTTTAAACTTTTGATACTTTCAAATAAATGAGAAAAGAATGTTCTAATCATCGTAGCCGTATTCTCCTTCCACTTGGTCACGGATAATGCGACCATTTTCAATGGCAATAACACGGTGACGAATCGTATTTACAATTGTACTATTATGCGTTGCCATCACGACTGTTGTTCCTTGTGCGTTAATCCGGTCCAACAATTTCATGATTTCCCATGAATTCTCTGGATCTAAGTTCCCAGTTGGTTCATCGGCAATTAAAACTTTCGGTGTATTTACGATTGCTCGTGCAATGGATACCCGTTGCTGTTCCCCACCAGAAAGTTCGCTTGGAAAAACACGTACCTTATGTTTTAGACCGACTAAATCTAAAACTTCCATCACGCGTTTTTTGATTTCGCGAGGACGTCGTCCGATAACTTGCATCGCATAGGCCACGTTCTCATACACAGTTTTCTTTGGTAATAGTTTATAGTCTTGGAAAACGATGCCGATTTCACGACGTAAATAAGGAACTTCTTTATTTTTTATTTTCATTAAATCATGACCTGCAACTGTCAAATTACCTTTTGTTGCTTTTTCTTCACGATACATTAATCTAATAAAGGTTGATTTCCCTGCACCTGAGGGACCAACCACATAGACGAACTCGCCTTGGTCAATCTCTACTGAAATATTCCGAATCGCTGTTGTACCATTCGAATATTTCTTCATTACATCTTTCATTTCAATCATGGCGTTCTCTCCATCTCTTTTTTCTTCAATCCTACTCATTATAACATGTCAATATTGCAAACTTCTTGCATTAAGTTACATTTTTATTTCAATTTAATGAAGAGCTTAACTTAAGCGCTGTTTTAAGTAGGCATCAATGAAACCATCAAGGTCTCCATCCATCACAGCTTGTACATTGCCGGTTTCGTAATTTGTCCGATGGTCTTTGACCATTGAATACGGATGGAACACGTAAGAACGGATTTGTGAGCCCCAACCAATTTCCATTTGTTCACCACGTAAACTTGCTGCTTCTTGGGCTTTCTTTTCCATTTCCAATTGATATAATTTGGCTTTTAACATACTCATTGCTTGCTCACGGTTTTTTAATTGAGAACGCTGTGCTTGGCTTGCGACAACGGTGCCTGTTGGAATATGTGTGATTCGAACAGCCGATTCTGTTTTATTAATATGTTGACCACCGGCACCACTTGCTCGATAGGTATCAATTTTTAAGTCATCTGGATTGATCGCAATCTCTATTGTATCGTCTAATTCAGGCATTACATCAACTGAACAAAACGAAGTATGACGGCGTTTGGCGGAATCAAAGGGCGAAATCCGCACAAGACGATGGACACCTTTTTCAGATTTTAGGTAACCATAAGCATTGTAACCTTTGATTAATAAGGTGACACTTTTAATCCCTGCTTCATCTCCAGCTTGGTAATCCAACGTTTCAACTTGGAAACCGTGACTTTCTGCCCAACGTGTATACATTCGTAAAAGCATACTTCCCCAGTCTTGTGACTCAGTACCACCGGCACCAGGGTGTAATTCAATTAGGGCATTATTATGATCATATGGCTCATTTAGTAGTAAGGATAGCTCATACGTTGTTAAACGTTCTTGCAAGAGATGAATTCTTTCTTCCAATTCTTCTTGAATCTCTGTATCATATTCTTCTTGTTGTAATTCAAACATCACCGTTAATTCGTCAAGTTCCTCAGAGAGCTGATGAAATTGTTGATATTTTTCTTTCAAACTATTGGTTTCGTTAATTAGCTTTTGAGCCGTTTCTGTGTTGTCCCAAAAACCAGGTTCTCCCATCCGATTTTCCGCCTCGGCAATGTCTTCTTCTAACTGGTCTAAGTCAAAGAGACCTCCTGAAGCTAGTAATTTTTTGTGTCATTTCGTCTAATAATGTACGAATTTCTGGGTTTTCCAAAATGATTCCTTCTTTCTCTTTATTGTAAAAAGAGCAAAGGCGGGACAAATTGCCCCACCCTGCGTTTTTTCTTTAATTAAGCGTTTCTTCCATGACAATTTTTGAATTTTTTGCCACTTCCGCATGGGCATAAATCATTACGGCCCACTTTTTTATCTACACGCACAGGTTGACGCTTCGCACTTGTGTTGCTTTGTGCAGCTGCATCTTGTTCTGTTTCTGGATGTTCCGCTTGTCCTTGAGCTACTTGCTCACGTTGGACATTTTGGCGAATTTCCGATTTCATGAATAAACGTGTTACTTCATATTCGATTGAACCCACCATATTGTTATACATAGAATAACCTTCTGTTTGATATTCTACTAATGGGTTGTTTTGACCGTACGCACGTAACCCGACAGATTGGCGTAATTGATCCATTGCATCAATGTGATCTGTCCATTTAGTATCGACAACACGCAAGATGACTACTTTTTCAAATTCTAGCAATTGTTCTTGGCCATTCAATTGTTGAGATTTTTCTTCAAATACTTCTTGCGCACGTGCCACTAAGTAGTCTTTGATTTCTTCAGCTGATTTATTTTCTAAATCTTTTTTAGAAATCGTATCTTCATGGACAAGTGTTGAGGCTGCAAAATCGACAATCCCATCTAAATTCCATTCTTCTTTTTCTAATTGTGTATGGCTATCCACCACTCGGCCAATCGTCCGTTTTACCATGCCCATCAATACATCAGACAAGTCATTTTCTTCCATAATTACTTCTTGTCGTTGCGCATAAATAACTTCACGTTGCTCGCGCATCACGTCATCGTATTGTAAGACATTTTTACGTGTGTCATAGTTATTTCCTTCCACACGTTTTTGAGCAGACTCTACTTGGCGAGTAAACATTTTACTTTGAATAACTGCATCTTCTTCTTGCACATTCATTCGTTCTAAGAATGTTTTAATTCGTTCTGAACCAAAGCGTTTCATTAAGTCATCTTCTAAAGATAAATAAAATTGTGAAACCCCTGGATCCCCTTGACGTCCTGCACGTCCACGCAACTGATTATCAATACGACGTGACTCATGACGTTCTGTCCCGATAACCGCTAGACCACCTAGTTCAAGTACACCTAAACCAAGTTTAATATCCGTTCCACGACCAGCCATATTTGTTGCAATTGTAACTGCGCCTTTTTGACCGGCGTTCATAATGATTTCGGCTTCTTTAAAGTGATTTTTCGCATTCAATACTTCATGAGGAATTTTAGCTGCGTTTAATTTATCAGAAAGTAATTCTGACGTTTCTACCGCAACAGTCCCCACCAACACTGGTTGTCCTTTGTGGTAACGTTCTTTAATATCTTCCACCACTGCATTAAATTTACTTTCTAAGGTTGGATAAAGTAAATCTGGACGATCGTCACGGATAATTGGACGATTGGTTGGAATTTGAATGACTTGAATATTGTAAATTTCACGGAATTCTTCTTCTTCTGTTTTAGCAGTACCAGTCATCCCGGCTAGTTTTTTGTACATCCGGAAGTAGTTTTGGAACGTAATCGTCGCCATTGTTTTTGTTTCATCTTCAATTTCGACGCCTTCTTTTGCTTCAATCGCTTGATGCAAGCCATCAGAATAACGACGACCATCCATGATACGACCAGTAAATTGGTCAACAATTAAGACTTTATTGTCTTGAACCACGTAATCAATGTCTAATAACATGATATAGTTTGCCCGTAACGCTTGATCTAAATGGTGCGTTAATGCTGTATTTTCAATATCGTAAAGGTTATCCAATCCAAAAGTTTGTTCAGCTTTTTCAATACCTGCTTCTGTTAAACCAATTGTTTTAGACTGAATATCAATTTTGTAATCTTCGTCTTCTTTTAAGCGTTTGACAAAATTATCGGCACGCGTATAGAGTGCTGTCGATTTTTCAGCTTGTCCAGAAATAATTAATGGGGTTCTTGCTTCATCAATTAAGATTGAATCCACTTCATCGACAATTGCATAGTTTAATGGACGTTGAACCATTTGGCTGCGATAAACAACCATGTTATCACGCAAATAGTCAAATCCTAATTCGTTATTTGTACTATAAGTGATATCACAGTTATACGCTTCACGTTTTTCATCAGAAGATTTAGAGTTAATGTTTAAGCCAACGCTTAAGCCTAAGAAATTATATAATTCTCCCATTTCGTTAGAGTCACGGGTTGCTAAGTATTCATTAACTGTAACAACGTGTACTCCTTCGCCAGATAGTGCATTCAAGTATACAGGCATTGTGGCAGTCAAGGTTTTCCCTTCACCTGTTCTCATTTCAGGAATGTTCCCGTCATGAAGCACAATCCCACCCATTAATTGGACACGGTATGGGAATAAACCTAGTACACGTTTAGCAGCTTCACGGACAACCGCAAACGCTTCTGGTAATAGTTCGTCTAAGGTTTCCCCTTTTTGATAACGGGCTTTAAATTCATCTGTTTTTTCACGTAATTGTTCATCGCTTAGTTGTTCCATTGCACTTGCATGTGCATCAATTTTATCGGCGATTTTTTCTAATCGTCTTAATTCTTTTTTATCGTTTTCAATCATTTTTTTCAAAAAATTTGCCATTGGTATCTGTGTTCCTTTCAATTACCTCTTTTTATTTTTGTATCCTTTTTGTACAAGAAGCACAATCTATCCGTTTTATTTTATCATTACTTGACGAGAAAGAAAACCATTTCTCTCTATTTTACAGACATTTTCCTTTAAAAGAGGAACTTTTAAAGTTATTTTATGTATTTCTTTATTTTTTCTTTACTCCGTGCTTTAAAGATGTTTAAAGAGCTGAAATGCACGAAGGCATTTCAGCTCTTATTTTAAGCTTTAGTCTGTTTCAATCAAGCCATATTTGCCATCTTTACGACGGTAAACAATGCTTGTTCCATTTGTTTCAGCATCTTCAAAAATAAAGAAGTTGTGTCCTAACATGTTCATTTGTAAAACAGCTTCTTCACTGTCCATCGGTTTTAATGATAGACGTTTTGTACGAACGATGTCTAATTCTGAAGGTGTTTCTTCTGTTTCTTCACCAACTAAGAAGACAGCGGCTTTTGTATTGTTACGTCCTGTTTCACGAGATTTTCTGTTGATTTTTGTTTTAAATTTACGAATTTGTCGTTCTAATTTATCGACAACCAAATCAATACTTGCGTATAAATCAGGTGACGTTTCTTCAGCTCGTAAAACTAGATAAGGAAGAGGAATAGTAACCTCGACTTTGGCTGTTTTTTCAGTGTACACTTTCAAATTCACGTGAACCGTTGCTTCAGGTGAATCGCTGAAATATCTTTCTAATTTACCGACTTTTTTCTCAACATAGTCTCGAATCGCTTCGGTTACCTCGATATTTTCTCCACGTACATTATATCTAAACATAACAATTACCCCTTTCATCTACCAGTAAAGAAAAGATTAAAGGACCACTCTTTAATTCCCTTCTTCTTAATTTCATTATATCGAATAATCTGGGTTTTGCCAACAAAATAGTCATCAAATTTATGAATTCTTTTCTTTTTACCGCGCGAGAGTAAACGTATTCAAACTTTTAGGATAACAGTCATTGATAACAGCAGCTGCGTGGAAAAGAGTTCGTCCAGTGGTATAGATGTCATCCACCAAAATAACAGAACAATTTTTTAATTTTTTTTGGTTTTCTTTTTGGATGTCAAATGGTTGTTGCAACTGCATCCTTTCCTTTCTAGTTTTCTTAGATTGCGGAACATTTTCCTCTTTTCTAATTAAAAAAGGGCTGTACGGAACATCAGCCGCTTCTAGTAAGCCAATTACTTGGTTGAAGCCTCGTTCTTGCATTCGTTTTTCGGATAAGGGCACCGGAATAATATAGTCCGCAGATTGTTGCTGAAAGTAAAAGTTGATTTCCTCGTTAAAACACATTCTTAAGCGATAGTCTCCTTGAAATTTATAGCGTTCCATCCACTCTTGCATTCCTTCATCATAATGAAACAACGCTGCATTATGAAAAGAATACTCTGGATAAAGCAGCTGCCACCTTTGACAATCAAAACAATAGCGCTCTTGGCTGACGCGACTACAGCCAAAACAAGTGCCTGTCATTGGCAGTTTCTGGAACTTTGCTTGGCAGTGCTGGCAAAGTGAAGGCCTCGCCCATTTTTTAAAACGTAAGAGCATTTTTAATGTTATCTCCAAACGAATGGGGCTTGCGCAATTTTTACAATCCATCTAACATCCCTCGTTTGTTAGCCAAGCGATTCATTTGCTTTATTTGCCGAATTGCCTCTTTCATGTCTCTTGTTTCCCCATCATGTAAAAATAAAACTTCGCCGTAATTGAATTCTTGTCTTCGATCGACTCGGCCCGCAATTTGGACAAGTGTTGAAGAAGTGAAGACTCGATGATTGGCACCATAAACAATAACTGAGACTGCATCAAAAGTCACACCACGTTCTAAAATGGTTGTAGTGATCAAAATATCCGTTTTCTGCTGACGCATTGCTTGAACTTTTTCCAGGCGAAGCTCATCACTACCATAAACGGCGACAACTTCTTTGTCGGAAAATCGCTCAGCTATTAATGCATGCAATTGGTGAATTAATGAAATGCTTGGGCAAAATAGTAAAACTGAATTACGCACCAATAAACGTTTCAAATGATGTGCAATGATTTTAATATTTTTGCTAGAAAGACGTTGCCACGACTGAACCCAAAATCGGCGTGGCACAGGTAATGGCCTACGATGATATCTTGCTGGCAAAATACTGGCTGCTAACTTCTTTTGCTGTAAAAGCTTCCGTAATTCTTTCGTAGGGGTTGCTGTTAAGTACACCAAACTACTTCTTTTTTTTCGTGCGTTACGCACTCCATAATAAAGATGCTCGTTATTAACAAAAGGAAAAGAGTCTACTTCATCAACGATAAGTAAATCAAACGCTTGATGGAATTTCAATAATTGATGGGTGGTGCAAATCACTAGTTTCGTATAACGATACGCTTCTTGACTGTTTCCATGAAGTAAAGCAATTGCTTCGTGAGGAAAAACCGCTTGGATTCTGGGAAACAGTTCTAAGCAAACATCGACACGCGGCGAAGCCAGCGCAATTCGTCCCCCTTCTTGTAAGGTTTGGTGCAAAACAGCAAATAACATTTCTGTTTTGCCTGCACCTGTAACTGCCCACACTAAGCGATTCTCCCTTATTTTTACCGTCTCACAAAGTTCAACTGAGATCGCTTGCTGTCCCTTTGTTAATTGTCCAGACCACTCAAAAAAGACAGTTCTTGGGCTATTGGGCCTTTCTGGTAAATGACAAAATTTTTGACAAGAAGTCACACGGCCTAATTGAATGCACGCATGACAGTAGTATACATTTGTCGCCAGTCTGTTTTCTTTTTTGGATACGACTTCCCCGCACCGCTGACATTGAATTGTTAGGGGGGAACGCTCTAACATTGTTGGTAAATAAACCAGTTTTGTCTGTATTGAACGTTCTGTTTCTTCAATAATTATTTTACGTCCATGCAAGTCTTCCATGTTAACCACCTCAATTATAAAATACGCATTTCTCTAGCTTTTTTGCGAAAAAGGAAATCTCCCACCGTTATCTTTCTATTCTTATCTAGTCGTTACCTACTAAACAAACTCTTGATACGCTTTATTGTTTACACGAATCTTCCACTTTCGACTTACCTATATGCAGATTTTTTATAACAAATTTATCTACCTTTAAAGAAAAATTAATGTTAAAGTATATCTAGTAATTCAAGCTTTAATTTGAAAAGACTAGAGAGGAGCAAGCTTTATCATGGAAAATATTTTTTTAAAAAGACTAGAACTCAAAGCTTTTGAAGAAGATTCTGTTTTTTCAAAAATTGAAGGGCTGAATAAATTTAATTCACTAAATTTTAAAAAACCTATTACTTTTTTTTCAGGTGAAAATGGAACTGGAAAATCCACTTTATTAGAAGCAATCGCAGTCAATTGGGGATTTAATCCTGAAGGCGGTAGTATTAATTTTAATTTCTCTACAAACGATACTCACTTGGATTTACATAATTATTTAACTGTTGGAAAAAGTGTAAAGCGTGCTACGGATGGCTTCTTTTTAAGAGCTGAAAGTTTCTACAATGTTGCTACATATGCAGAAAATATAGACTTAGATTTTTCTGAATATGGCGATAAATCCCTACATCATCAATCACACGGCGAAAGTTTTTTGAATCTGGTGAACCATCGGTTTAGAGGAAATGGTCTGTACCTGTTAGATGAACCTGAAGCGGCTCTCTCACCTCAACGCCAACTAGCCTTAATGATACCTATAAAAAAACTAATTGATGAGGGGTCTCAGTTTATTATTGTCTCTCATTCACCTATATTACTTGCAATGCCTGACTCACAAATTATTTCTTTTGATAAAGATAGTCCTTTAGAAATCACGTATGAAGAAAGTATGCCTTATGAAATAACCTCATTATTTTTAAACAACAAAAACAGAATTCTCTCTCATTTATTTGCTGAATAAGTCTGTTATTCGAATTGCTTATGCCATACTGTAATGACTTGTATATAATAATATTGTTAATCATTCTTTGAATTACTACTTTCAGACTACGGAAAAAGGCGTTCATTATTCAGAAAATAGATTGTTAAGTATGTTTTTTTAGTATCTAGATTAAAGTAAAAAATTAAAGACAGTTGTCTTTCTCTAGCTCACAGGACTAATTTCGGCTCTATAATTTATGGAACTGATAAACCAGAATGACTGCTTCAGCTCAATTCCAATTAACTAAAGTCATAAAAAAAGACAAGTTGCTTTTTCGAAGATTCTCGAAAAAACAACTTGTTTTTACTCTTTTTTATCTGCTTGTGCTAACAAACCCAAGGCTTGTTCCAACACTTTTTCCCCGTTCATTAAGCCGTAATCAGACATGCTAATGACATCTGTTGGGATACCTTTTGGTGATAGACGCTTTTCAAAATCACTCTTCATATAACGAACTTGTGGACCTAACAATAACACATCGACTGGATTATTTTCTAAATTTGTTTCTGCTTCCGATGCAGAAGCCGCAAATATATGGGCATCTAAGCCTTGATTAAATGCTGCTTTTTGCATTTTTGTAACAAGTAAACTAGTACTCATTCCTGCGGAGCAAACTAACATAATTGTTTTTTTTGACATTTTAACAGCCCCTTTTACCTTTGCCTTTTTCAATTTTCAACATTATCTATTAAAAATATTATAGTGTAAAGTTAATTTTTGTCAATCATTCTTGTTTTTTAAAGCGGATACAATCCTAGTTTAAACGTACCATGCTGACTTCAGCAATTTATTAAATACCACATATTCTTTTTCCAAATTCACTTGAACTACTTGGTAACTCGCATTCAACCAACCATAAGCGCCCTTTTCTGGATGCTTATAATCGTTCGCCCACCAATCGACATCTGTCTTAGCAGTTTTTGGTAAACCAGAATGAGGGAATAACAATTCATCAAACTGAGTAAAGGTCAAAGTAACTTGGGAACCGCCATTCGTTTTCAAATAATGAGTAATTGTATCATATTTTTTCTGTCGTGTATGTACCATTTTCCAGCGCCTCCCTTTTCTCTATCATACCTTATTATAACGTTTTTTTCCAAAAATCTCACAAAAAAGATGAGAGAAAAAGTTGCTATTCAGTTGATTCTTTTTTATACTGACTTTATTACGAGAGAAAAGGATGCCCATATGTTAGAAAGCTATATTACAGTCAAACAAGATGGTTTCAGCGAGATTGAAATCAAGAAATCGCGGTTTATCTGTTCTGTAAAGCGCGTAACATCAGAAGAAGAAGCAAAAGCCTTTATCGCCGCAATAAAAAAAGAACATTGGAAAGCCAATCATAATTGTAGTGCTTTTGTGATCGGCGAAAAAAATGACATTCAGCGGAGCAGCGATGACGGCGAACCTAGTGGCACTGCTGGTGTTCCAATGCTAGAAGTCTTAAAGAAAAAAGAGTTAATCAACGTAGTCGCTGTTGTCACTCGTTATTTTGGCGGAATAAAATTAGGCACTGGTGGTTTAATCCGAGCATATAGTCATGCTCTTTCCCACACTTTAGATGAAATTGGTTTAGTCATTGGCAAATTGCAACAAGAGCTATTGATTACGATCGCCTATCCTTTATTAGGAAAAGCCCAAGCCTTTTTGGAACATAGTCCCTACACGCTTAAAGAAACTATTTACACAGAGTCTATTCAGTTAATTTGTTTAGTAGATGAACAAGCAACAGAAACATTTATAGCTGAAATGACGGATCTACTTAACGGTCAGTTGACAATTGAAAAAGGCGCAACGAGCTATCACGAACTACCATTTAACGAAAAAGGAGCACAAGCAAATGACATTTGAAGAAGTATTGCCACAGATTAAAGCAGGAAAAAAAGCCGTACGTAAAGGCTGGAGCGGTTTTGAACTTTTTATTGAATTACGTGATGAAATTGGCACCTCCGAAGGTGAATTTTTACAAGTTACCCCGTATTTTTTAATCAAAACTTCTGATGAGGGCTACAGCATGTTTTCACCAACACCTTGTGATGTCTTAGCAGAAGATTGGGTGATTGTTGAAGCATAATTACACATATAAGGTCTGGCAGATTACGGCGATTGCTCGTTCTTCCAGACCTTAATTTTTAAATGTTTAAAGGAGTTTTTCTTATGCCAAAAGAATTTGAAACAAAACGGGTGCTTGTAACCGGTGCAGCTTCAGGGATTGGCCAAGCACAAGCAATTGCCTTTGCTGAGCAAGGTGCTGAAGTTATTGGCATCGACCTAGACGAAACGGGGTTAAAGCAGACAGCCGCACTGGTTAACCCAGATTCTGCTAAGCCATTTACTTATTTTGTCGGTGATGTGTCTTCTCCCGCATTTGTGCAAGCCACGATGAAACAAATTTTGAAAGACAACGGCCAAATTGATATTTTATTAAATACGGCAGGTATTTTAGATGATTATCGTCCTTCTCTAGAAACTTCGGAAGCTTTATGGGATCAAATTTTAGCAACCAATTTAAAAAGTGTCTTTTTAGTGACCAATGCTCTATTACCTTATTTCCTCCAACAAAAAAAAGGAGTAATCGTTAATATGGCATCTATCGCTGGCTTAGTAGCTGGGGGAGGCGGCGCAGCATACACTGCCTCCAAACACGCAATCATCGGGTATACAAAACAACTTTCCTACGATTATGCCAAATTAGGCATTCGAGCAAATGCGATTGCGCCAGGTGCCATCCAAACACCCATGAACGCAGCTGATTTTGCAGGAGAAGGTGAAATGGCTACTTGGGTAGCACGTGAAACACCCGCGGGCCGTTGGGCACAGCCACAAGAGGTAGCAAAACTTTCATTATTTCTAGCTAGTGATGACGCTGATTATATCCATGGCACAGTTATGACCATTGATGGTGGTTGGACCATGAAATAAAAAGACTTTACAGAGTGTCTGTTCTTCAGTAACATGTAACACAGTGAGGCAACTCACACCATAACACTTCAGTTGGCTTTACTGCCCTTCCTTTGGTTATGGTTATCACTAAAACACGTCGTTGTTTTATAAAGGAGAATCTTAAATGAATCATTCATCAAATCCACAAACCAGTACGTGGTCAGCTACGGCTTTGGCTAAAATGGCGCTGGTTACCGCTTTGTATGTCGTTGTCACTTTACTTCTCGCTCCGCTTAGTTTTGGTCCGATACAGCTTCGTCTTGCCGAATTATTTAATTATTTAGGCGTTTTTAACAAGCGATATATCTGGTCCATTACGTTAGGGGTTGCGATTGCCAACACCGCTTCACCTCTTGGTATCATCGATATAGTTATCGGTAGCGCTGGAACGTGCGCAGTCTTATGGATTGCCTATTTTGCGACAAAAAATCAGCAAAATTTATTGATTAAACTAATGCTAACGGCCATTCTTTTTGCTTTGTCCATGTTCACTGTCGCCGGACCCTTAACGTTCTTTTATCAGTTACCTTTTTGGTACACATGGTTGACCGTTGGACTTGGTGAACTTCTTTCAATGACCGTCGGCGGTATTCTGATTTACGTATTAAATAAAAAAATACAGCTTGTAAAACGCATCGAAGAATAAAAAAGCGCTTGGGGTTTAAACCCCAAGCGCTTTTTAGCACTATCCTTTAGGTTGAATGAAGTCTGCTTGCCATTTTCCAAGAGATGGATTGTAATCAAAATACCAAAGTTGTGAAAAATATTGTTTTTGATGCTTGTATCCCGATAAAACACGACCGCTTTGAATATCTTCCTAGTAGTCAATACAAGAAAAATGAAGCATCAGTGAAAAACTGGTTTCACTAATAGGATGATAATTCGAAGCTGGCGCTACTTTCACTTTTTTTACATGATTTCTGATGCCCGCTTGTTGATTTGCTTGTAATACTGCAAGATGTTTTTGATAAAGTTTTTCTGTATAGTTATCTTTGACTACAGACAAGTTTTCTTGATCCCACGCTTGTTGTATTTCTAAAAACGTTTGTTGTATTTCTTTTAAGAGTGCCTTTTTTTCTTTTGATGTTCCAGGTAATGCTGCCCACATTTCTTGAAAAGCGCCTTCATCGACTGGTTGATTTCTACGGCGTCTTTGCCAAATCATCGCGCCCCCAAAAAGAACAAAAAACACTGTTGAAATTAAGCCTTCCAGTGGCGTTGTGTTGCTGGTCCCGGTCTCGTTATGATGAACATAACTTCTTGATCCATCACCGCTTGGCGAAAAACCATTCGAGGGATTACCTCCGCTAGGACTTTCTACACGTCCATCGCCATAGCCACCAGCTACAGCCGCCGCTTGATTAGGCCATAAACAAAAGGCCATGGCACAACCCACAAAAACCAAAATTAGCTTTCTCATTTTCTCACCTTTCGCCCCCTTCAAACCAACAAATGAATAAATAGACGCAGAATACTAAACAAAGCGCCAAGATTAACAATGATTAATAATACCTTCAGCCATCTGCCATATGGTTGTACTGATTGATAACTTAGTTGATAAATACTCAAGCCAAACAGGACCGCTGGCCACATAAATATACTAGATCTTGGGCCAAATGAATTACCCTCGCACCAAAAATTCACATGAATGGGCACACGAGCTGGTAAATCAGGATAGACCACCGCACTTAATAATAGTAAACTGACTGCTAAAATACTTGTAACAATAAATAACCGCTGACTAACTTTTTCAATCTGCTTCTCTCTCATTATTTTAGCTTTCTCCTCTAGTTTAATGATGGATATACTTTCAGTTTATGCCTCCCTATCTGAATTTGCAATAAAAAAAAGACAAGGAAACATTTGATTAAATGTCCTTGCCTCTGTTTTTGAAAATCCTAAATCAAGCCTTTCACGCCTATATCTTTTCGATAGTACATTCCAGGAAATGAGTAATTATCCAATGTTTGATAAACTTTTTTGCAGGCTTCTTCAAGAGTCGAAGCAGTTGCTTCTGCTAAAAAGATTCGTCCGCCAGCCGAAACCAGAGCCTGTTTTGAACGAGTTACCCCTGCATAATAGATGGTTTCACCAGACATTTCGGGCAATGGTAGATTTGTCTTGTATTGATTAGGATAGCCTTCTGCTGCTACAACAACACCAACACTCGCTAACTCATTCCATGCAATCGTTGGTTGCTCTTTCACCAGCAATGAAGAAATTATTTCTGAAAGGGGACTCTCTAAACGTGCCAACACAACTTGTGTTTCTGGATCCCCAAATCGAGCATTAAATTCAATAACCTTGGGGCCAGTTGCTGTTTGGATTAAACCAGCATATAAAATCCCTTGAAACGGACGTTTTTCAGCCACCATTCCTTTAGCAGTCGGTTTCAGGACTTGGCTAATGGCTTTCTGAACCGCTTCTTCTGGGATCTGAGGCACTGGTGTGTAAGCACCCATCCCCCCTGTATTCGGACCAGCATCCCCATCGAAAATCCGCTTATGATCTTGAGCAATCACCATCGGATATACCTTCTCATTAGAAACAAAAGCCATTAAGGAAAATTCTTCTCCTTGCAAAAATTCTTCGATTACAACCGTTTGACCGCTTACTCCAAATTGTTGGTCCTCCATCATCGCAACTAGCGCCCGTTTTGCGGCTTCTTTTGTTTCGGCAACTACTACTCCTTTTCCAGCTGCCAAACCATCCGCCTTAATAACAATTGGTACTCCTTGCTGTTCAATATATTCTAAGGCAGGTGCCAAACGTCGAAAGACCCGATATTCTGCCGTTGGAATCTGGTATTTTTGCATAAAATCTTTCGCAAAACTTTTTGAACCTTCAATTATTGCAGCTGCTTTTGTCGGGCCAAAAATCAGTAATCCCGCTGCTTGAAAGGCATCTACAATTCCTTCAATTAATGGCGTTTCCGGTCCGATGAATGTCCAATCAATCTGATTATCCTTCACAAATTGAATTAGTTCCGTTTGCTGCTCTTCACCGATAGGTACAGTCCGAATATTATCACCACTCATACCAGGATTACCTGGTGCACAATAAACAGTCTTGACTTTGTCTTCTTGCTGTAATTTTTTGGCGATTGCATGTTCACGACCACCACGCCCAATCACTAATATATTCATCGGTTTCTCCTTTAAAAATTAATGTTTGAAATGACGAGTCCCAGTAAAAATCATCGCAATACCATAATGATTCGCTAGATCGATTGATGCTTGGTCTTTAATGCTCCCGCCTGGTTGAATAATTGCTTGAATGCCATGTTGTGCAGCATATTCCACGCTATCTGCCATAGGGAAAAAGGCATCACTTGCTAAGACGGCCCCTTGTAATTTTCCAGCTGCTTGGGCTTGATCAACTGCAATTTTTACTGAACCAATTCGATTCATTTGACCAGCGCCAATCCCCACCGTTTGGCTTTCATTGGCTAAAACAATAGCGTTTGATTTTACATGCTTGACTGCTTTCCAAGCAAAGTTCAAGGCGTCTCTTTCAGCTGGTGTGGGTTGGCGCTCTGTAACAACTTGCCATGCTTGGTCATTTTCAACAACTGTATCTTGTTCTTGAATTAATAACCCACCCATAACAGAAACTAATTCCACCGCTTTTTTTTCTTGAGCATGAAAATCTAACGTTAACAAACGAAGATTCTTTTTCTGAGATAACAGTACCAGAGCTTCTTCCTCAAAACTAGTCGCAATAATTATCTCTAAAAAGATTTGATGCATTTCAGCCGCAGTCGCTTGGTCCACTGGACGATTCAAAACAACAATGCCACCAAAAATTGAAACTGGATCTGCTTCAAATGCCTGACGATAGGCTGCCAAAATCGTTTTTCCTGTTCCAATTCCACATGGGTTCATATGTTTAACAGCGACGACCGTTGGTTCTGTAAACTCGCTAGCAATCCGGAGTGCTGCATCAGCATCTCGAATATTGTTATATGAAAGTTCTTTGCCATGAAGTTGTCGAGCGGAAGCAATGGATAATGATACAGGTACAACGGATTGATAAAAGGTGGCCTGTTGATGGCTATTTTCACCATAGCGCAATGTTTGCTTACGTTCATAAGTAAGCGTTTGTTTCTCTGGCTCAGTTTCACCCACTTGCGTCGTTAAATAGTCAGCGATAAGCGCGTCATAAGCAGCGGTATGACGAAAGACTTTTGCTGCTAATCTTTTTCTGGTGGCTAACTGGCTAGTTCCAGTGCTGCTAATTTCACTTAATACCTGTTCATAATCACTAGGATCAACCACTGCTGTTACGTCTTGATAATTTTTTGCCGCTGAACGTAACATGCTAGGACCGCCAATATCAATCATTTCAATTGCTTCTGCTTCAGAGATTGCTGGTTTTAAAATTGTTTCTTTAAATGGATAAAGATTAACTACTACAAGGTCAATAAAGTGAATGCCTTGTTCAGTCAGTGCTTTTTGATGCGTTTGGTTTCCCCTTTTTGCCAAAAGTCCGCCATGGATATTCGGATGTAACGTTTTGACACGGCCATCTAACATTTCTGGAAAGCCAGTGATGTCGTCAATAGCAAGTGTCGGTACCCCCGCTTCTTCTAAGACACTCCTTGTACCCCCAGTGGAGATAATTTCAAAACCATTTGCAACTAAGCCTGCTGCAAATGTTGTCACTCCTGTTTTGTCTGAAACGCTAATCAATGCTCTTTTGGTCATTTCATTGTCTCCTTTACAATTTGTGAAATTATTTTTGGGTACCATTCGTGCTCAAGAGCATGAATTTTCTCTGCTAATGTGTCCAATGTATCTTCAGTATCAATCTTGGTGGTTGTTTGGAAAATAATCGGTCCTGTATCAACCCCAGAGTCAACATAATGGATAGTGATTCCTGTTATTTTCACTCCATAATGAAATGCCTCTTCAATTCCGTGAAGACCTGGAAAACTAGGTAACAGAGAAGGATGAATATTGACGATTCTCTTTGGATAAGCCTCCAGTAAAGTCTTGCCGATAATTCTCAAATAACCAGCTAACACGATTAAATCGATCTGATGCTCTTTTAAATGTTTCAATACTTGTTCTTCATACTGCCCACGAGATGGAAAATCAGATGGCGAAAAGCAAACAACGGGAATCTTGCGTTTTTTGGCACGGGTCAATACATAGGCTTCAGGCTGGTCACAAAAGACTAAGCTCAACTGCCCTGCGATTTTTTTCTGGGAAAAAGCTGCAGCAATCGCCTCAAAATTGCTACCATTGCCAGATGCAAAAACAGCTATCTTCATAAGGCTTCCTTAAAAATAACGGCTTTCGTTTTCCTAGGTACCAAACGACCAATTTCAAAAGCTTCTGGCAAAAGCTCCTTAACTTTTTCAACATGCTCTGGACTCACCGCTAAAATCATCCCTAAGCCCATATTGAAAATTTCATACATTTCTTCAGATGGAATTTCACCGTATTTTTGAATCAATTTAAAAATTGGTAGCACTGGCCAACTATTTAATTGAATCTCTGCAGCTAGTGAGGAAGAAAACATTCTTGGTAGATTTTCTAAAAACCCGCCGCCAGTAATATGCGCAGCCCCATGCACGAGTCCTGCTTTTAACAATGGCAATAATTCCTTCACATAAATTTTTGTTGGTGTTAATAATTCTTCCCCTAACGTTTTGGGTGCCAATTCTGGAAGCTTGTCCGTTGTTTTAAACGAATGTTTCTTAAAAAAAATATTTCTTACTAAAGAGTAACCATTAGAATGAAGACCACTTGAAGGAAGACCAATCAAGAAATCGCCTTCTTTTACGTTACTTGGTGTCAAGAGTTGACTTTTCTCAGCAATACCCACGGCAAAACCAGCCACGTCATAAGCATCTGCTTCATACATATCAGGCATTTCAGCTGTTTCGCCCCCAATTAAGGCTGCATTCGCCTCACAACAGCCAGCCGCAACACCCGCAACAATTGCTTCAACTTTAGCTGGATTAACGGTCCCTAACGCTAAATAATCTAAAAAATATAACGGTTCGGCGCCTTGTGCGACGACATCATTGACACACATTGCTACACAATCAATTCCGATTGTCTCGTGTTTCTGTTCTTCAATTGCCAAGAGTAACTTTGTGCCTACGCCATCCGTTCCTGATACCAAAACTGGTTCTTTAAGCTTGTAACTACTTAAATCAAAACAACCACCAAAACCACCAAGCATGCCCAACGTCCCCGTCCGTTGTGTTTTTTGGCTATGCTTTTGAATTCGTTCTACTACTTCGTATCCCGCCTCAACATTTACACCAGCTTTTGAATAGGCATTTTCCATGTCAATTCCTCCTAGTTTCTTTTTTCAAGGATGCTTGATATTGTTCTTCATAATCATACAAAGGCGTTGGATAGTCTCCATTAAAGTAAGCCATACACAGCCCAGAATAAGGAGCATCATAATTTAATTGAATCCCATCAATCAGGCCTGCTTCACTCAAAAAAGCCAGCGAATCTGCGCCAATCTGCTCTTTGATCTCTTCAATTGAATAGTTTGCCGCAATTAGTTCGTCCCGCGTCTGTATATCAATGCCATAAAAACACGGATATTTTAATGGTGGTGAAGCAATTCTGACATGAACTTCTTGCGCTTCTGCTTCTTTTAATAAATGAATAATGCGCCGAATAGTGGTCCCGCGAACAATCGAATCATCTACTAAAATGACTTTTTTTCCTTTGACCACGCCACGAACTGCCGATAGTTTCATACGGACACCTTGTTCTCTTAATTCTTGTGTCGGCTGGATGAATGTTCGAGCGACATATTGATTTTTTACTAAACCTAGTTCGTAAGGTATCTGTGCTTCTTCTGCATAGCCGCTAGCTGCAGACAATGACGAGTTCGGTACCCCAACTACCATATCAGCTGCGACTGGACTTTCGATCGCCAAGTTCTTTCCCATTCTTTTACGAGCTGTATGCACATTAACTCCAGCAATATTTGAATCTGGTCGTGCAAAATAAATATATTCCATTGCGCAAATCGCCGGTTGGACTTCCGTAGTGAAAACCTCTATTTTCAAGCCTTCATCAGAAATGATGACTACTTCACCAGGCGCCACATCTTGAATAAAGCGAGCCCCAACTGTTTCTAATGCACACGTTTCGGATGCCACAACGTACGCCCCATTGTTCATTTGTCCGATGGAGAGAGGGCGAAAGCCGTTGGGATCGAGTGCAGCAATCATCATCGTTTCTGTTAATAAAAGATAAGCAAAGCCCCCCTTAACCAAATTCAAGCTCTCTTTTAGTTTATCGAGAAACGAGGCAGCAGTGCTTTTTCGAATCAAGTGCATTAAAATTTCAGTGTCTGAATTGGAATGAAAAATAGCGCCTTCTCTTTCTAGTTGTTTTCGTAAACGCTTGGCATTTGTCAAATTGCCATTGTGTGCTAACCCAATTTGACTATCATAAAATTTAAATAAAAATGGCTGAATATTATCCACGCTACCCGTACCAGCGGTTGCATAGCGTACATGACCAATAGCCGCCGTTCCTTCTAACGCATTCAGTTGTTCTTGCTTTTGGAATACTTCTGCTAATAAACCTAAATCACGGTGGCCATCTAATTTCCCAGAATTGTTCGCCACAATTCCCGCGCCTTCTTGGCCTCGATGCTGTAAGCTGTGTAAGCCAAAATAGGTCACTTGTGCCGCATCAGGATGACCCCAAATACCAAAAATACCACACTCTTCATTTAAGCTTTTTGCTTCATAAGACATGGAATCGCATCCTCCCATAAGGCTTTGGCTTCTTTTGTTGAACAATTGATCACATCATCTAACGCATGAATGATCAAACCAGTTTCAGTCACTTTCCCAATATGTTGAGCTTTTCTTCCGATAAGTGTTTCAAATGCTTCTTGATGCTGGGGACTAACTGAAAGAATAAAACGGGATTGCGTCTCCGCAAATAGATATTCTTTTGTTAATGGCAGTGTCACCTGTAACCCCAGTTCGTTAGCAAAAGCCGACTCGGCTAAAGCAACGGCAACGCCGCCTTCAGCGCAATCATGCGCGCTAGCAACTAGGCCTGCTTGAATTGCTTTTAAAACTAATTCTTGGTTTGCTTTTTCCTCTTTTAAATCAAATGAGCGTAATTGCCCTTCAATTCGACCCAGTTGCATTTTTTGAATTTCTGAGCCGTTAAAATCTGCGTGGGTTTCACCGATGAGATAAATTAAGTCATCAACTTGTTTAAACGCTTGTGTGGTAATTTGTGAAACATCTTCAATCACTCCCACCATGCCGATCATTGGCGTTGGATAAATGGCTTGACCATCTGTTTCATTGTAAAGAGAGACGTTCCCTGAAATCACGGGTGTTCCTAGCTGACGGCAAGCTGCGGCGATTCCATCCGCCGACGTCCATAATTCCCAAAAACTTTCTGGTTTATCAGGGGAACCATAATTCAAGCAATCAGTGATAGCCAAAGGTTGTGCTCCACTTGCTACAATATTACGGGCTGCTTCTGCAACCGCAATTTGCCCACCAATTTCAGGATTTAAATACAAATAACGGCTATTACAATCTGTCGTCATCGCTAAGGCTTTATTGGTGCCCCGCACTCTTAAAACAGCTGCATCACTTCCTGGTTGCACCACTGTATTCGTTTGTACTTGACTATCATAGGTTTCGTAAACTGATTTTTTTGATGCAATCGTTGGCTGTTGCAATAGGCGTTTTAATAATTCCGTGCTATTCGTAATTTCTGGAATGAAGGGCGCTAATTTTTTAAAAGCACGCATCCGCTCTGGTTCTTGATAGGCTTTCTGGTAGACAGGGGCTTCTTCTGCCAAAGCATCTACTGGTACATCTGCGACTATTTTGCCACTGTGAAAGACACGATACTGTCCATCATCTGTTACGGAGCCAATCGCTACCGCTTCTAAGTCATACGTTTGAAACAATTCACAAACTTGCTGTTCTGCTCCTTTTTCCACACAGATTAACATCCGTTCTTGGGACTCAGACAAGAGCATTTCATAGGGGCTCATCTGCGTCTCTCTCTGTGGAACTTTATCTAGCTCTAGAATCAAGCCTGAACCTGCTTTTGATGCCATTTCAGCGCTTGAAGAAACCAAGCCAGCCGCCCCCATATCTTGGATGCCGATTAAAATATCTTGATGATTTTTGATTAAATCAAGACAAGCTTCCAATAATAATTTTTCCATAAACGGATCACCTACTTGTACCGCAGATCGTTGCTGTTCTTCACCTTCACTAAATTCTTCTGAAGCAAAGGTCGCACCATGAATTCCATCTCGTCCTGTTTTCGCACCTACGTAAAGAATGCTATTTCCGACGCCTTTTGCTTGGCCTTTTTGAATTTCATCATGACGAATCAATCCCACACACATAGCATTAACAAGTGGGTTTCCTTGATAACATGGCTCAAAAGCAATTTCGCCGCCAACGGTTGGAATACCAATACAATTTCCATAACCGCTAATCCCCGCCACAACTTCTTGAAACAAATAACGTGTTCGTGCATCCGTCAGTTCGCCAAATCTTAGCGAATCCAGTAAAGCAATCGGCCGCGCCCCCATACTGAAAATATCGCGAATAATTCCACCAACGCCTGTAGCTGCTCCTTCGTAAGGTTCTACTGCAGAAGGATGATTATGGCTCTCTGCTTTAAAAACAACAGCTAATCCGTCACCAATATCGACAATCCCAGCTCCTTCACCAGGGCCTTGAAGCACTTGTGGCCCTTCCGTCGGAAACTTTTTTAAAACGGGCTTGGAATTTTTGTAAGAGCAATGTTCACTCCACATCACGGAGAATAAGCCAGTTTCTGTATAATTAGGTTCTCTTTGTAAAATGGTCTCAATCTGATGATATTCTTCATCTGTTAGTCCCCATTCTGCATACAACCGTGTCTCCTTGATTTCTTTTGGTGTTGGTTCATTCATCATTGGCTTAATTCCTTTCCAAAGTTTTTAATGATTGAAGCAAAAAAGCTGCGTCCATCTGTTGAACCTAACAATTCTTCCATCGCTCGTTCCGGATGAGGCATCATTCCTAGAACATTGCCCTGTTCATTACAAATACCAGCAATATTCGCAAGACTACCGTTCACCTTTTCTTGATACGTAAAAACAATTTGGTTCTTTTCTTTCAGCTCTTTCAACGTTTTTTCATCACAATAGTAATTCCCTTCGCCATGTGCTACTGGTAAATGTATCAAAATATTTTCAGGATACTCGCTTGTAAACTTTGTGTGCGTATTCACTTTCAATGGGACACTTTTACAAATAAAACGAAGCGAATCATTTCTTAACAACGTACCAGGAAGCAAGCCAATTTCTGTTAAAATTTGAAAGCCATTACAAGTACCAAAAACCATTTTGCCTTCTGTAGCAAAGCGAATCACCTCATTGATAATTGGCGAAAACCGAGCAATTGCACCACAACGTAAGTAATCGCCATAAGAAAAACCACCAGGCAACAATACGCCATCAAATTTTGCTAAAGAAGTGGCATCGTGTCGGACAAATTCTGCATCGACGCCCATCACCTCTTTGACAGCCCACAATAAGTCTGCATCACAATTGGATCCTGGAAAAACAATCACTGCCAATTTCATTTAAATTTCCTCCAAAGATAAAATTTCAAAACGATAGGATTCCATATTTACATTGGCTAATAGTTGATCACAAATTTGTTCAATTTTCTCTTCAATTGCTTCTGTCTGCTGGACGTGCATTTCAAAATACTTACCGACACGGATTTCGGCTACTTCTGTAAAACCAAGCCGGTGGACTGCTTCCTTAACCGCTTCACCTTGGGGATCCAAAATTGATTCTTTATACGTAACATAGACTTTGACAAAATACATACGCGCTTCCTCCTCAAATAACTGTTAGTAAACGTTGTAAAACTTCTTCATATACAGGAACTATTTCTCCTAATTCACGGCGATAAACATCTTTATCCAGATGTTCGTTTGTGTTTAAATCCCATAGACGACAGGTGTCTGGAGAAATTTCATCTGCCAGTAACAACTGATTGGCCTTCGTCCGACCAATCTCGATTTTAAAATCGATCAAACAAATATTGAGGCGTTGAAAGAGTTGACTAAGCGCCTGATTAATTTGTAAAGCCAATGCTTTAATCTCCACAATTTCAGCAGGAGTGGCTACTTTTAGAAATTGAATATGGTCTTCGTTAATAAAAGGATCATCCAGACGATCTTCTTTGTAATAAAATTCAATAATGGGCGTCACTAATTTAGTGCCCTCTTCAATCGCTAAACGTTTTGAAAAACTTCCTGCCGCATAATTACGTACGACAACTTCCAAAGGAATCATTTCTACGGCCTGAATTAATTGTTCGTGTTCAGATACTTTTTTGATAAAATGATTGGGAATCTTCTGTTGCTGTAAATGTTCAAAAATTAGACTAGTGATTTGATTATTTAAAGCGCCTTTCCCAAGAACTTTGTCTTTTTTTTGACCATTTAAAGCTGTTGCTTGATCAAGATATTCCACAAAAAGAACCGCTGCATTTTCTGTTTGATACAACTTCTTCGCTTTTCCTGTATACACAAGTGCTTTCTTTTCCATTCTTTCCCTCTTCTCGTTAGCTTCATGAACCCTATTCTTTCTAAGTCAGCTGATTTACATCAGACAAAAACTTACATTAGTTACAAAAAAACAATAATCGTTCGTGTTTGTCGAATGTAAAAATAAAAAACTTGCTTGGAGCAAGCATTTATTAAGTTACGTTCCAAATACCAACAGTCTCAATTTCCTTTAACGTTTCTGATAAGCAAGGTGTTGTAATGGTGACGTGGCCCATTTTTCTGCCAACTTTTGATTCGGCTTTCCCATAGTAATGGACTTGCCAAGTGGGTTTTGACGTGCGTAACTGGTAGCTTTTTTCTAAGTGTTCACCTAAGAGATTCACCATAACCACTGGTTGAAGTAACTGGGGTAACCCAATGCCCCAATTGCTAATCCCTCGAATATGCGCATCAAATTGACTAAATGAGCAAGCTTCAATTGAGTAATGACCTGAGTTATGAGGCCGTGGCGCTAATTCATTGACGTACAACTCTTCTGAATCTGTTAAAAACAGTTCGATAGCTAAAACCCCAGATAAATTTAATTCCTCAGCAATGTGTTGCGCCAATTCCGCTGCTTTTTGTTGCACATTCTCAGAAATTCGAGCTGGCACAATTGATTCATGCAAGATATTCTTTCGATGAATGTTTTCAGATACAGGAAAGCTTTGGTAACCATGCTTATTCCCTGCAACGATGATTGAAAGTTCTTTAGTGAAAGGCACCCACTTTTCTAATTCACAAGTAGCGTTAGCTAATAATTCAGTCGCTTGGGAGAAATCCTCTTCGCATTTTAAGACGACCTGTCCTTTTCCATCGTATCCACCTTGAATAATTTTTAAGACACATGGAAAACCAATCTTTTCTGTTGCTTGTGGCAGCTCTTTCTGACTTTTCACTTCCGCAAAAGAAGCAATCTTACAGCCAATCGATTGAAGAAACGTTTTTTCAAGCAATCGATTTTGAGTAATTTTTAACAATTCTGTTCCTTGTGGCAGCTTTTCTAGTGGAATGGCCTTTTCTAGGGAGGCCACTTCAATATTTTCAAATTCATAGGTGATCACATCGCATAACTCTGCTAGTTCAGTTAAAGCAGATATCTGATCAAAGGCTGCCACAATTTGACGGTCAGCTACTTGACCAGCTGGACTATTGAGCGTTGGGTCCAACACAATCATTTGGAAACCCATTTTTTTACCACTCATGACTAGCATTCGCCCTAACTGTCCCCCACCTATAATGCCAATAGTTGCTCCGACTTTTAAGGGTTTATTCAAGTTGTTCCCCACTTTCCATAACCGCTTTTTCCAATGATTGTCGTCTTGCTTGGATTCTTTCTGCTAACTGTAAATCATCAATACTTAGTATTTCTGCAGCTAATAACCCAGCATTGGTAGCACCTGCTGAGCCAATCGCAGTTGTTGCTACAGGAACTCCCCCTGGCATCTGCACAATAGACAACAGTGAATCAATACCGTTTAATGTTCGTGTTTTAACTGGAACACCAATGACAGGTAAGGTTGTCTTTGCAGCTACCATCCCTGGTAAATGGGCCGCTCCACCAGCGCCAGCAATAATAACCTTCAATCCTTTTGTTCGTGATTCCTCTGCAAAACGAAACATCAAATCAGGGGTCCTATGTGCTGATATCACTCGTTTTTCATAAGGAATTTCCAACTCTTCCAACACAAGACAAGCAACTTTCATCGTTGCCCAGTCTGAGGTACTTCCCATAATCACAGCGACTAATGGTTTCATGAATGTAATAACTCCTTCCGCCTTTTTTCACTGTTATTCTAACAATGAGAAAAAGAGATGTCAAAGAAAAACCGAAATATTATAGATTAAAATCATATAATGTTCGTGTTTATCAAAAAAAGAGTCATCGGAAAGATGACTCTTTTTTGCTATTTTTAGCGTTGCTTCCTCTTTAAGAAGAAACATCGCCTGTATTAATAACTGGTTGTGTGCCTTTATCAGTAATGATTGAGACTAGTAAATTATTAATAAGTTGTACTTTTCGTTCATCGGTAAAATTAATTTCTTGCCCTTCTTCGATCTGTTCTAAGGCCATTTGTGTCATGCTTACCGCACCTTCAACAATTGTTTGTCGAGCCGCTAAGATTGCTTTTGCTTGCTGTCTTTGCAACATGGAGCTAGCTATTTCAGTTGCATAAGCTAAATGATTCAACCGTGTTTCGATAACCTCTACACCAGCCACTGCTAAGCGTTCTTGCAATTCTTTGGTTAACTCCTCGGAAATTTGTTCGGTATTTCCTCGCAGAGTTACATCATTATCTGAAAAAGTGTCATAAGGATATTGTGTTGCTACATGCCGGATTGCCGTTTCGCTTTGAATTTCCACAAAGTCTTGATAATAATCGACATTAAATAACGCCTTAGCTGTATCGACTACCCGAAAAACGATGACCGCAGAGATTTCGATTGGATTCCCGTCAGAGTCATTGACTTTTAACAGAGAACTATTGAAATTTCGTACTTTCAAAGAAATGTTCATTTTTTGCGTAAATGGAATGGTAATAAACAACCCATTTTCTTTAATCGTACCTAAGTAACGACCAAAAAATAAAATAGCTTTCGCCTGGTTGGGACTAACAATAGTTAAGGAACTTAAAAATAAAATAGCCCCAACTAACAAAATAATACCTAAAACAACAAGAACTCCATTGGTATGACTCGCTCCATAAATAAATAAACCAATTCCCGCAATTAAAATAACTAATAAGCTCGCAATTCCTACGTAGCCACTCATATAAAATGTTTTTTTCTCTTCCATCTGTTTCACTCTCCTAACTCATTTATCTGGTCCTTATTATACACCTCATTGCCTTCAATAGAGTAACTTTTAACATTAAATAAACTGATTTTTTCGGGGCTCTTGTAGTATACTGAGAACAAAGAAATCCCAAGAAAAGGAGTGATAGAATGCGCTATTTAAGCAAGGACATTTTAGAGGAAGTCATCACTCAACGCCCCTCTGACTCTTATAAAAGTAATTTTGGGCGTGTTGTATTAATCGGAGGAAACCGACAATATGGCGGAGCCATCATCATGAGTACCGAAGCGTGTATCAATAGTGGCGCTGGTCTCACCACTGTGATTACTGATGTTAAAAATCACGGGCCTTTACATGCAAGATGCCCAGAAGCCATGGTCGTGGGCTTTGAAGAAACAGTCCTTCTGACGGACGTCGTAGAGCAAGCGGAGGTTATTTTAATTGGTCCAGGTTTAGGCTTAGATGCTACTGCACAACAAATATTAAAGATGGTACTCGCCCAACATCAAAAACAACAATGGTTAATTATCGATGGCTCAGCAATTACCCTGTTTAGCCAAGGCAATTTTTCCCTTACCTATCCTGAAAAAGTTGTTTTCACACCTCATCAAATGGAATGGCAACGTTTGAGTCACTTACCTATTGAGCAACAAACACTGGCAAATAACCAGCGCCAACAAGCAAAATTAGGCAGTACGATTGTTTTAAAAAGTCATCGCACAACAATTTTCCACACAGGAGAACCTTTTCAAAATACAGGCGGCAACCCTGGGATGGCTACTGGCGGAACTGGGGATACCTTGGCTGGCATCATTGCTGGGTTTTTGGCTCAGTTTAAGCCGACAATTGAAACCATTGCTGGCGCCGTTTACTTACACAGTCTCATTGGAGATGATTTGGCCAAAACCGACTATGTTGTTTTACCAACGAAGATTAGTCAAGCCTTGCCGACATATATGAAAAAATATGCCCAGCCACACACTGCACCTGATTCTGAACTATTAGAACAGAAGCGTTCGAGATAAAACCCGAAAAGGCTAAATGGTGACAAATTTTGGGTTAAAAAGCAGGATTTAAGCCTGGGTCGAAAATCAAAAGCGATTTTCAGCCCAGGCTCTCTTTTTATTTTTCCTTATAAACATTTTTTAACGTTAATGGAGCGCCAAAGGTATGAAAATTCAAGCCTTTGACTTTATCATTTTGCAGGACTGTTTGTTCATTTTGGCTAAGTGGAATCATGCCAGCAGTCGTTTCAATCACTTCTTTTTCAGCTGCAATCAGTGTCGCCCATCTTTTTTCTGGCTCTAAGGCATAGATTGTGGCTGCTTCATCTAATAATTTGTCATAGACAGGGTTCTGATAATTGCGATCATTGCCCTTGTATAAAGTCATCAGGGTAGAAATAGGATCTTGATAGTCTGGTGTCCAGTAAATTAAGAATAAATCATAGTCACTTTCTCGCCCAAAGTTCAATGCAGCTTCGGTCGGCAATGCGGTTAGCTCTATTGTCAAACCAGGAAACAGTTCTTGTAGCGAGCCTTGCAAACTTTCACCAATTTTTTTGTAAGAACCATCATCTGTTACCATCAATTCAACGTTAACCTTTTCTCCTAATTCTGCTTGTGCTTTTTTCCAATAACTTTGCGCTTTTTCTTTGTTATAAACCATTAAATCACCTGCTTCTTGACGAAAATCGAGTCCCGTTGTGGGATTCGCCACAAAGCCTTCCGTGATTGCACCATGTAGCGCTTTAGAACCATCTGCAATAATATTATTGACTAGATTTTCTTTATCTATGCCTAAAGCCAACACTTTACGCAGGTTTTCGTTTGCAAGCGGCGTTGCTTGCCCTTTTCGTTTTTGATTTAAGCGCAAATAGTTCATTGTCGCTGTTGGGTACGAATGATACAACGTATTATTTTTATTCTGTTGCGCCAGTTCACCACTTAGTGTAGCCACATCTAATTGTCCATCTTCAAAAAGATTCAATGCGGTAGATGTTTCTTTGATAACTGTATAATTGATAATGTCTGAGCGCACGTTCTGGTGATCCCAATAGCGATTATTTTTTGCTAGTTGCCAGTCCATCTTTGTTTGCTGCCAATCTTTTACCACGAACGGACCATTATAGACGACTTTATCACTAGCAGTTCCATAGTCCGCACCAAATTGTTCGACTACTTTTTGATTTTGCGGGAAAAATGTCGGAAAAGCTAATAAGGACGTAAAGTACGGTTTTGGCTCTTTGAGCGTCACTTTTAATGTATAATCATCCACAGCTGTGACACCAAGTTCATTGGGAGCTAATTTCCCCGCTGAGATTTCTGCACCATTTTGAATTGTTTCAACGATGAGGAAGCTATAAACAAAGCCGTTTTTAGGATCAATCATTTTTTTCCAAGCATATTCAAAATCATGTGCTGTGACAGGATCATCGTTACTCCAAACCGCTTCTTTTCTCAAAGAAATCGTGTAGGTTTTTCCATCTTCTGAAATCGTCGGCAATGCTTTTGCTACGGCTGGTACCAATTGGTCTTGTTCATCTAAACTATATAACCCTTCAAACGCTGCTGTTTGGACAATAGCATCTGGAAAATCCAATAATACAGAGGTGTTGAGCGTTGTTAATTCTGAAGGTGACATCAGTTGAACGGCTTCTTTGGTATTTTTCTGTTTCTTTTTATTTTCATTTTTATTGGTACACCCAGCTAAAAATCCTACCAATAAAATACAAACCATTGTGATTTTTAAATACTTTTTCATCTTCTTTCTCCTATAACTCTTCATTTTTTTATGCTCTTACTTACAGAAAGACAGCTCCCCTTTTATTTTGTCCTTTCCACAAGCATCCAGACAACGACCGCTGGCTCCAACCCATCATTATAATTAATGTGCCCCTCACCAGCTTCAATTAATTGGGCTTGTCCAGCTTTTCCGACTAAGTCTTGACCATCTTCTAAAATCGTATGTGCTTCGCCAGAAATCACATAAGAATATTCATCCTGTTCATGGCGAGCATATCCAGCTAAAGGCCGTTTTTCACCAGGCTGTAATGTAATAATGCCCATTTGAACTTGTGCATTTGGTTGGTTTTCTTTATCAAAAAAAATCGTCATTTCGTCTGATTCTGCTGATTTAATAAGCAATAGCTTTCCCTCCTTTTTTAAATCTTGTATCTTCCATTATTCCTTTAAATAGAATCAAAGTCAATCTTTTTATAGAAAATTCTGAATATTCTACACAAAAAAAAGAGAGCATGAATTCTCTCTTTTTTGTCTCTTTAAACTTTTACAATCCAGCCTTCTGGCGCTTCTTTGTCACCAAACTGTATGCCAACCAATTCATCATATAGTTGCTTAGTCACTGGTCCAACTTCTGTTTCACTATAAAATACATGGAAATCTGTGCCGTTTTGAATCCCACCAATAGGAGAAATAATCGCCGCTGTGCCACAAGCACCCGCTTCGGAGAAGTCCGCTAATCGATCAATGTAAACGTCTCCTTCAAGCGCCGTCATCCCTAAACGTTCTTTTGCTAGCGTCAATAATGAATATTTAGTAATACTTGGTAAAATAGACGCTGATTTCGGCGTAATAAAAGTACCATCTTTGGTTATGCCAAAGAAATTGGCTGCACCAACTTCTTCAATTTTCGTATGCGTATACGGATCTAAATAAATGCAATCACTAAATTCTTTCTCATGTGCTTCTGCACCTGGTAAAAGACTAGCTGCATAATTGCCCCCCACTTTAGCGGCCCCAGTTCCTCGACCCGCCGCTCGATCATAGTCAGAAACAATAAAGTTGGTTGGTGCTAAACCATTTTTAAAATACGAACCAACCGGCACGCAAAAAATAGAAAAAATGTATTCTTTGGCAGGTGCTACGCCAATATTATCGCCGACACCAATCATATAAGGGCGGAGATACAACGTACCGCCCGTTCCATATGGCGGTAAATAAGCAAGGTTGGCTTTCACCACTTCTTGACATGCAGAAACAAAGGTTTCTACTGGTACTTGTGGCATCAGTAGACGCGCACAACTTTTTTGTAGCCGTTTGGCATTTTCATCTGGACGAAACAAATTGACAGAACCATCTGCACATTGATACGCTTTTAATCCTTCAAAACATTGTTGGCCATAATGTAGAGCAGGCGAACCTTCACTAATCGTTAACTGATTGTTATCTGTTAGCGTGCCTTCTTCCCACTTGCCATCTCGCCAATAACTAATATAACGAAAGGGCGTTTTAATGTAAGAAAATCCTAAATTATTCCAATCAAGATTGGCTTTTTCCATTGTCGTAGCACCTCAATTATTTTGATTTTTTATCTTAATTAGTGTAATTGTACCCACCAAAAACTAGAAAAGCAAGTCTTATTCTCATTCTTAACTTTTGTTATTTTTTCTTACTTGTCCATTTCTCCCTCGCAAAAAAACCTTGATAACCGTTTCTTGAATTGCAACGGAATATCAAGGTTTCGAAAAATTATTCAGTATATTCTTTGGTTTCTTGTAACGTACCATCTTGCTTATAGATTTTCAGCTTTGTTTGCTTATTCCGAGCAATTTCTTGAGCTCGTTCAACCGCCTCTTGTTTGTGGGTAAATGTATTACTTGCTTTTTCAGCGCTGTCTGAAATCACCAACCATTGGTCGTCTTTATATTTAACGTTGACAGCCGCCGTTAATAATTTTCCCGCATGTTTATCCTGTTTATGCGAATCTTGTTTCGTAGGATTTGCTTCTTGTTCGAAGGCCTTTTTGTCTGCTGCACTTGCCTCTTGATACCATTTCTCCGCTTGACTAATCGCAATTGGAATGGCGCGATCATCAGGGTAGCCATCCGCAAGCAACGCATTGCCAATATCTATCGCTTTTTTCCGAATCAAAGGTGCTAAATTTTTCATTGATGTAGGATAATCATTCATATTCCAAGGCATCAAAATCTCCTCCTAAAATTCTGTCTATTACTAGCTTACTACAGAAAAGGAACATTTGAAAAAGAAATGATTACTTTGAATATTTCCTGAACCTTCTTGAGAGAATAAGCCTAATTTCCCATTAGCCAAACTTCTCAATCTTTGAGTGTATGATTACTCATTTCCCTTTGAATCAGTTATGATAAAGGAAGAAATAAATAAATTTTTTGGAGGGATTTTCATGAAAATGTCTAAAGTACTCACCACTGTTTTGACGGCAACTGCTGCTCTTGTGTTGCTTAGTGCTTGTTCATCTGATAAAAAAACAGATAGTAGTTCTAGTAGCAAAGAAACAGCTAATTCAAGTACAGAAGTAGTCTCTGGTGCTTCAATTAGTGCCAAGCCTGAAGAGCTCGAAATGGCGTTAAGTGATAAAGGAAATTGGATTGTCGCAGCTACTGACAATGTCACTTTTGATAACGAGGTAACAGTTGCTGGTACTTTCCATGATAAGGGGAAAGATTCCAACGATGTCTATCGTAAATTAGCGCTTTATTCTCAAGATGATAATAAAAAAGTAACTGCTGAATATGAAATCACGGTTCCTAAGCTAATCGTTTCTTCTGAAAATTTCAACATCGTTCATGGGACTGTCAAAGGTGATATTGAGGTGAAAGCAAATGGCTTTACTTTAAATGGTACCAAAGTTAATGGCAATATTACTTTTGATAAACAAGAATACAAAGATTCTGCTGACTTAGAAAAAGATGGTGCCACTGTTACTGGTGAAGTCACCGTAGCCAATAATTAAGTTATTACCAGACAATTTTAACTAGTAAAAAACCAATGACAAATGTTCAATCAAATTTGTCATTGGTTTTAGTTTGTAAACACAGTGCCAGCATTGGTAGATAATTACAAAATGAACTCACTCTTTGCCATAAGCCTAAATAATTAAATGGTTTTACCTGTTGTAGCTGTGGAATCCTTGCTAAGCCATATAAGCCGGCTGCAAGCATACATAAAATAAACAAAAAGCCAAAAAGGTTTTTATTTTTTTGCGAACCGTATTTACTATAGATAATGGTTAAGACGCCTGATAACAACAAAAAGCCTGTATAACCAACTGCTGATCCTCCGTTATGAAGCGCGGCAGCAACTGTGCCAGCGCTTGAAGTGTCTACGCTGAAGAGCCCACTGAAAATACAATCAAATAAACCATAAGCGCCAATCATTGCCACTACTAACCAAGCACCTTTTTTTGTTTTTCTGGAAAAAATAGCATATATCCTAGGTAAACTTGCTAACATCAACATTCCCGCAATGATAGTTAACCGATTAAAGTTTTCCCTAACTGGACTATTCACATCACCTAATAAGCTAATTACTTCTGTCAATTGATTGTAACCTTGATCTTTGAATCCGACATAATAAGGTGTAAAAAAATCAAGTAAGACCCCTAAAACTAAAAAATAGCCGCCATATTTTTTTAAAAACTGCATCTATTCACCTCAATTTTGATTTTCTATTTACTTCAAGTATAGCATATCAAAAATTCCAAATAATTAAACTTTCTTTTCCACTAAAAAACTTTTCGTCAACGCGAGACGAAAAGTTTTACTTTAGGATTCAATAGAATCTACAATCTTATCATTTTCTTTTGATTCATTTAGCCACTCCGAGACAATAATTTTAATGATTGCAGCAACAGGAACTGCTAAAAACATCCCTAAGACGCCGAAGTACGCTCCCCCAATCGTGATTGAAACAATAATTAAAATCGGATTGACATTTAGGGCATCTCCCATAATTCGAGGACCAATAATATTACCGTCAATTTGTTGTAAAATTAATAAAACTAGTAACACCGTAATTGCTTGAGTAACACCACCTGTGAAAAGCGTAATCACACCAGCAACAATTGACGCAAAAATCGAACCAAAATAAGGAATCATATTACAAATACCTAATAAAATCCCCAAAGTCACAGCAAATTTCACATTTAAAATACTTAACAAAATCGTTGATGAAACGCCAATTATACAAGCATCAAGAAATTGGCAACTGATAAATTTATAGAAAATTTTATTCGTTGTATTTAACCAGGTTTGTGTTTGCTTGTACACTTTTTCAGACAGCAATTTGTGGGCAGCCTTTTCAAAAAATGTCAAAATAGATTGCTTAAATACCAGCGCATATATTGAGATAATCAACGTCAAAAATGCATTTAAAAAGAATGAGGAAACATTTTTAGTCAACGTTCCTAATGAAAATAACGCTTGTGTCCATTGATTTAAAAAACGTTCTGGCGACAAATCTTTAAGGACACTATTTAAATATTTTTCAATCGCGGCTGTTTTTAAAATCCCTTTATCTTCTAAACTCATCACAAACTGAACCATGTGATCATAAAAAGTAGGTAAAGAGTTTGCTAAATCTACTAAATTACTAATGAGTAGCGGAACGATATAGTTTAATGTCAAGACAAAAATAAACAAAATAATCAGGTATAAAAGGAGTACACTCAAGCCGTGTTTCGCTTTTTTAACGACTGGTAAAGGTACTCTTTCTAGTAATCCCTCGATTTTTTTCTGACTTCCACTCAATAAATAAGCAATCACAAACCCAGTAATGAATGGGGATAAGATGCCTAATAAACCCGAAACACTATGGACAAAGTGCTGATAATTCGTGATTAATAAATAGCCAACAATCAGCGCCATTACAAATAAAAAGCGGACAACCCAGTAATTCCAATCAACATTGTATTTCTTCAATCACTTCACCTCTAAATAAATTATGCCTATCATTGTAATTGTAAACGATTTGTGGCAAAAGGCAAGTTTGTCCATTCGTTCTTGATGAAATACACAAAGAAGCCTGACACTTAAAAAAATGTGTCTGTTTATTCTACAGTATAAAAATGAGGCACTAGACCTTGCTTCTTTTCATAAAAGAAGTAGAGCGTGGGACAAAAATCACTTTGGATTTTTGCTTCACGCTCAAAAACTGATAAACGGCGGGAACAGAAACAACACTACGCGTTGCTCCGATCTCAACAACTTCTAAGGTGTTTTCTCGACATGCGTCTCGTCACAGTACAGCCTTCAAAAGAGCTACAGCTCTAAGAGTTGCGATGTTTCACTGTGAAGCATGAACAGATGAAATCATCGTACCTACTTGGTGAAGGTCCTTCGGAAATAAGCCGAAATTGTTGAGAATCACGAAGAACGTAGTGATTCGATGATGAACAATACCTACTTGGTCTCCAAAAATTATAGAACAATTTCCGGAAATTCCTTCTTATTTCTCGGAGTTAAACACTTCTGTCCCGACCTCTTCTAGATAGACTAAATTTATTTTTTTGATTCCACTGTGACCGTAAAGTTATCCATAATGAAATCTTTATCGGCACCTGTTGTAAAAATACCAAACGTAGTGTTTCCTGAAGCATCCCCAATTATTTCTGCTTCATAATGCTTGGTTTGACCATCTGCTGCTGTCGAAGTTAACTCACCGACTGGCTTAAAGTCATTGTTATTTTTCAACTCCCCATTAATGGTCCCAGCAGTAAAGACATTTTCACCATCAGTTTGATAATCAAATTGGACCGTATATTTCTTGTTCGGTTCAAATTTAATATTTTGCGGAATTGTTTGAAGCATCAATCCTGCTCCTTGTTTATGGGCTTTCAAGGACCAGTTGCCTTCTAATACATCTGAAACAAGGTTTCCATTCCAACCATATTGTGTGTAAGGTTCATTTCTTTCTGATAAATGAATCCGTGGATCTTCTACACCACCAGCTGAGCCTTTAACAAACGGATATAACCCAACTGCTTGTGTGTCTTCAAAATCTTGCTTAATAACTGTTTGTTTGTCTGGGTTCATGATATCCGTTTGACGCTCAACAATTCGTAAATCATCAAATTTTGTAACGGAATTGCCTTTATCAACCGCTAATGTCACCGAGCCTTTTTTGGCATTATCTGGGATTTCAAAATCAATTCGCATATTTTGCATATACTGCGGATTTTTCCTGCTTGTATGGTTAATATCTGCCTGAATGTAGTTTTGGGCAACCGAATTATTCACTGTCCGCGTATATTTTTTACCACCAATTTTAACAGTTACTGTGGCTTTGCGATCATGTGTTTCTGTGTTTAAATACAAACTATATTTTCCTGGTTTAGGAAGATTGATGTCTTGTTTGATTTCGGTTCTTTCTTTTTCTGAACTAAAGACATAATCACCGTTAGCATCTTTTTTAACCTCTCCATCACCTCGGAAAACTTTCCAGTTATTTTTTAAGGTATTGGCTTCATTAAATCCAGGATCTTTAAATGGTGTTCCTGTTCCAAATGTCATCGGTTCAATACTGTCAGGTTCAGCAATGACATACGGTGTATTAGCCTCGGCTTGGATGGTCACTTGGTTATTTGTAGTGGCAATTGCGCCTTTGTCAATACGCCCTTGATCTGTTAATTCATATAAATGTAAATTCGTTTTTCCTTGCATTTTCTTATCCAATGACCAAGTGCTGGTACCGCCTTTTGGATTCCAGTGATATAGTTTGTCTTGACCATTGACATTCCAAGGCAGTAGATACGCATCACCTTTTAGAACTTCTGTCTCATTTAACGTAATGCTTCTTGGCGAATTAGCATCTGCTTGAGTAACGGTCACTTTTTCAGCACCGTTCGCTAATTTAATTGTGCCATAGATTTGACCATCTGCTGCTGTTGTAGTTTCCCAGTTTGTAATTTGGTAATGTTGTAAGAACTTAGTTGGGACATTAATGGCAAAAGTTTTTTGGCGATAGGTATTAAAATTGGTTTTACCCACCCAACCTTCATAGGCTTCAAATTCAGCTCCACCTAACAAAGGGTTGTCGGAAATAATCCAAGTGTCTTTTTGATGATTCCGAATAAAACGAACGATTGTACTGTTAAAGCCTTTCGTTGTTGTACCGCCGTAATCTTTTTCTGCAGACCAATGGTTCCAAACCGAGTCATACTCTAAAGCATTCGGAAATTCATTGGTTGTAAACCAACCGAGTGAATTAATTTCTTTACTTAGTTGACGACTTGCCCAACCTGATTCGCCTTGGTTGCCCCAAACATCAACATAAATATAATCTAGATTCGGTGCTTTTTGTTTTAATTCTTTAAAGCGCTCATAGCGACGACCACTCAATGCATCGGGTCTTTGTTTAATAAAATAAGACGGATCTAACCAATCCCAGCCACGCTTCGTTGGATCAACTAATTCCTCATTAAATCCTTTTGCTTCTGGGTAAGACTCGGTGTCATTAATATGCACACCGAAAACGGCATTTAATTTATGGCCTTCATCAATTAATTGATTCAACGCTTGTTCCCCACCAGGTCGCTGACCAATAGCACCGTAATCTGGATGCGCAGAATCATGTCCTTCATTTTGATACCCTTTTAGTAAATTCATTTGTCCTAATCCATCTGTTAAATTGTAAATACGTTTTGATTCGTCTAACGTCACTAAGAATGGATTTGTCGCCTGACTAGCAAAGTTAAAAGGAATCCGTTGGTTGACTAATTCAGGGACTTTTTCCGCGCCCATTGGGTTATTCATAATTGAACGGAACCCAATTGCCGCATCTTGCCAATCCACCCGATTGTCGTCGTTGCTATCTTTTGAGAATTTAACTTTCACTTCTGGTGTTTCTCCAGTTGTGTAATCTTCCGGTGCATCAAATGGTCGATAGGTCCATGCCCCACTTGACAAGGTTGTTACAAAACCAGTCGCCGCTTCTTTTGTTTGTTTATGGATTCGATTGTTGTCACTACCATCGACAGAGCCGTCTCCATAGGCGTTCGTCCAAAAACTTGCAGCATAATTCGCCGTATTTAAGAAACCATACATATATTTTTTCGTTTCTTCTTGGCTTGTTGTAGTTAAATCTTGGATAGTATCACCATTTTTATTTCCGTTATTTGCATTTGTCCCAGTATTCATCACAACGCCAGCAAAAGTCGCCCCTTCATCTGTACTATTGACAGAAATCAAGCCTTGATTTGGAATTGAAATTGTGTGTATTTTGATTCCTTCTTCACGAATATCTGAGAGTTTCATAGCTAATTCTTGGCCTTCGGAAACAGTCAATGTCGTTGTGAAACGCAGGCCAATTTCTGGGACAGCTACGTTATAAACGGCTTGATTTGCTTCACTCTTTTGTTTTTCAGCAGTTGCTTTATATGCTTTGCCATCAATCATTACTTGGTCAATTTTCTCGTGTTGGCCATTAAAAATCACTTGATTACTCTGAGGGTCTTCGTAGCGAATAATTCGTGGAAATTGTGGATCAACCACGGCTGTTAAATCTGCGGAAGAGATTTTGTCGCCTTTTTCAGCTTCATTGTCTTTAGCAACAACAATGCTGGCTTTTGCTTTGATGTTTGTATTTTCCAAAGTACCGTCGACTTCAAAAGTTCCTGGTTCTTTATATGCATCAGGATCGATTTCATTCCAACGGACTGCTTCATTGGCTTCTTTACCAGTATTATAGGTCACTTTTACTTGTTTCGGTAATTTTGGTGCGACACCAATTTTTGTAAAAACTTTGACTGGCGCAATTTGGGTCACTTCTGGCACAATTTCTGGAATGCTATCTACGGGGCCATTTTTAAAATAGTCATAATTGACAATTTTTTTGTCGTACCACAAACGGACACCCATATGTCCGGCTTCTGTTGGAATTTTGTCTCCGTTGGCCAAAACAGGTTCTCCTTCGTAAATCAACGTGGTGTTAAGCCAGATAGTAATTTTTTCACCAACATAACGTACTTTCAACAAATAATTCGTATCTTCATTTAACGTTGGCCCAGAAATTGAATCATTCCACGAATTAGGGCTTTCAACTAACCATTTGCCATTCGCGTTATAGCCTACAAAAACCCAGCTATCTTTGGTATTACCACGAATAATCACACCCGTTCGACCGCTTCCAGCAGTGTATTTAAACTTTGTTTCTACTTCACCATCAGCTAATTTAGGGGAATCTAAATTTAAAGATACGGCATTATTACCTGCTGCTGCATCTCGTGAAATCGCCAATGACTCTCCTGCTAATTCTCGATTTGTTTTACCAATCACATCTTGCCACTCACCAATTTTCCCTCCTGGAAAATCAGATTGCCACAATTTTTCTTCTGTTGCGGTAGGTTCCACCATTGATGAGCTTGTTTCAGTGCTGCTGTTTGTTGTTTCTTCTGCAGACGTACTTAATGGTACTAAAATCGTTGCGCTTGCCAATAGTGTCAATGTACTAAATCGTTTTATTTTTCCATGTTTCATCTGATAAATCAGCCCCCTAACATTTTTGAACACGCTTTCATTATTAACAATTAAAGGGGCGTTCCAAAAATAAATTCTTTTATTTTTGGAACGTCCATCTCTAAATCATTCTCTTAAAAACTTTAATTACTTACGACAACAAGTCAGAATTATTCATCCTCGTCATCTACTGCAACATTTAGCAGCAATTCGTTGACTTTCACAATACTTTCTGCTGATTCCTTAACATAGTCACCTTTGATCGCTAATAAACTTGCATTTACATAGCTGATAACCATCGGTAAATTCATCCCAGTATATAAGTCAAACGAAGCACCTTGCATAATTTTTTTGGATAAAATATTACAAGGTGTCCCCCCTAGTAGATCAGCAAAGACAACAAAATCTTCTAACGATTCCGTAATCGCTTCAAATTTTTCTAAAAAGTCAGCTTCACCTTCTTCTGGTAATAAAGCAACAGTGGAAATTGTTTCTTGCGGTCCCATAATCATCTCCGCACTTTTTTTCAATTCCTCGCAAAAACGGCCATGACTTACTAAAACTAAATGTTCACTCATCGATTTTCTCCTGTCTTACTTATTTTGAAATAACACCTAACGCAGACAATGCGACACAGACAATTAATACGATAAAAATGGCTTTAGTAGACGTCATATTCTTTTTACCTAGCATCCAATAAACGCCACCGACAATTCCTGCAGGAAGTAGACGTGGTAAAATCATATCCAAGTTATTTTGCATGTTAAGTGTTACATCCCCAATACTTGGTGCCCATGATAGTTTCACATTAACCATCGTTGCCACTAAAGCGCCAACCATGAAGACCCCTAGTAAAGTTGCAGCATCTGTTAAGGCAGTTAAGCGGTGTTGCATAGTTGTTACCAAAGAAATTCCTTCGCGATACGCAAATTCCAATTGTTTCCAACGGAAGACCATCACGGCAATTTGAGCAACAATCCAGATAAAGATACCAGTTGGGTTACCATTAATCGCCATGTTGGCAGCTAGCGCCCCAAAAATAGTTGGAATTAAAGCTGCGAAAATTGAATCCCCAATTGCTGCAAACGGTCCCATTAAACCAGTTTTCAAACCTGAAACTGTTTGTTTTCCAGCAATGCCTTCTTTTTCTTCAATGGCCAAATCGATCCCTGTAATAATTGTATTAAAGAAGTTTGAAGTATTGAAAAATTGCGTGTGTGTTTTCATTACTTCTTTTAATTCAGGCGTATCATCCCCATAAATTTTACGCAATTGTGGCAAAATCGTATACAAGTAACCTGATCCTTGCATTCTTTCGTAGTTCCAACCTAATTGGAAAGTAAACAAGCTTCTGCGATTAATTTGTTTAAAATCTTCTTTCGTCAATTTATAATTAGATTTCGTCATCTTCAATCTCTCCTTCGTCTGAATCATTCGCTGCATGTTCTTTTTTGGCTGCTGGCCCACTCGGAATCATTTGGCCATTTTTGTAGCTAATTGCGGCTAAAGCGAAACCAATTAAAGCGACTGCTAACATTGGTAGTGCGTTAAATACACCACTGAAGTCTTTCACAACGCTCGCAACAGATGTTCCTAAAAGTTGCATGTTTGTAAAGATTGTTCCTAGTAAAGCAGTTACAGTGAAACCAAGAATTAAATAAGGGAAATGTTTTTTCACTGGTAAGTAACGTAGTAAAATTGCAAAACCGACCGCTGGTAAGACCGCCCCAGCAACAGACAAGCCATCACCTAACCATTTCAAATCGCCATTTAGGACAGATACAACTTTTTGTACTAAACCACCACCAAAAGCAAGTGCTAAGAAGACTGGAATCATTCGAGAAAGAGACCAAGGTAAGGCACCCATTAAGAAGTTACGTTCAATTCCTTTGTAGTTCATATCTTCGACCATTTTATCAATCCGATGTGCAAAGTAGGTATTCGCAAAACGAGCCAAAATGTCTAATTGAATCATTAAACTAGCAACTGGTACTGCAATAGCAGCGATTGCTTGTTCAGGGTTCATTCCTAAAGACACAGAAAATGCTGTGGCAAGAATCGTACCTGAGTTAGCATCAATTTTGGAGGCACCCCCGAAAGTCCCAACTCCTAATACAGTTAATTGCATACTTCCACCAATAATAAGTCCTGCTTTAATATCCCCCATCACTAATCCTGCAAAAAGACCTGCAAACACTGGCGCACTTAATGAAGAATAAATTTGTAATTCATCTAAAATTTGGTATCCTGCGTATAATGTTAATAATAAGATCTGCCACCATAAGATATTCATTTTTTGTTCCCTCCTATTTTGTTATCAAACTCATAAAGTCTTCCGCTTTGTCACTTGGCACCATTTGAGCAATCAGATGGACACCTTTAGCATTTAACTCTTTAAAAACCTCAATATCTTGATCGACCACATTGATTGACTTAGTAATCGACCGTGTTTCGTTTGTTTGAGACATGTTCCCAACATTGATTTCTTTAATCGGCACCCCAAGTTCTACTAGTTTTAATAAACGATCTGGTTTCCGTACCACAATTAGTAAACGTTGTGAGTCGTATTTTCCTGCTAAGATATTTTGAGCAGCTTTTTCAACTGGTAACACGCTTAGTTTCACGCCAGCTGGTGTTGCTAATTTCAAGCCACTTTTTTCAATGGCATTCCCTGCAACCTCATCATCAACGACCATAATTCTGGAAATATTCAATTTTGTCGCCCATAAATTTGCCACTTGTCCATGAATCAAACGTCCATCAATTCTTACGCCAATAATACTCATTGTAATCCCTCTTTCATTTCTTTATATAGTGGTTCTTTTACTAACTGAATTTCTGGTTGGTACGTTCCTTCCGTTTCAAAAATGACGATCTCATTTTGCCCTTCTTTTAATAATCCTTTGGGAATATATAAGGAAAGCGTCGGACCAACATTCCAGAAACGACCAAGATTGGTTTGGTTAACAAAAACAATTCCTTTGCCGAATTTAGAAACATCAATAAATGTATCTTTCACTTCTGCTAACTCCATATGATACTGGTAAAAGCTTGGTTGATCAGGTTGCCATTCTCTTGAATAGTCTACCTGTTCACAGCTTGTCATAGGTAAACAATATTGTTGCCATTGTGTCATAAAATGTAAATCTGCCATGACACCCGTTCGAATCCCTTTTTTCTGAGTATCTGCAAATAGTTTGTGCCCGTAATTGACACGACCCATATTTTCCATTAAAACATCGATTTGATTATTCTCTTGCGGCAGTGTAACGTAAATATCTTCGCCAATTTCCGTTTGATATTGCGTTGCTTGATGTACCTGATTGACAAATAATTGCAGACGATCACGACCGTCAATCACTCTTAGCTTTTCTTCTGCAGCATCTTTTTCAATGCTTGTTCGGTAAAGAAGATAGCCGGTATTTTGTCCTAATTGTTCCATGGTTTGCGGATAAACGCTGACCACTGGCTGACTAATCGTTTCTAAAGTCGCAAACAAACTCACTTTGTTGGTTAAAGGAATTGCTGTTTGCGCAAAAGATTCTTTTACTAATGGCTCAGCTTGTGGTAACGCAGGGTACTCTTCGTGAAGCATTTTTTGTAACGCAAAATACTTTTCGGTTGGGTTCCCTTGTTCATCAAGTGGCGCATCATAATCATAGGAAGTGATTTGTGGTAAATCAATGGTTCCTCGTGCGGAGCAGCCATTCATAAACCCAAAATTGGTGCCGCCATGAAACATATATAAGTTGATACTGCCTAATGCTAATGCTTCTCTAACTGATTCAGCCAATTCTTGCGGATCTCGTTTAATAATTGGCTCTTTCCAACGATTAAACCAGCCATCCCAAAATTCCATACACATTAACGGCCATTTTTTACCATGTTCTTCAAAAAAGGCTTGCATCATACCGAAATTTTCTTTGGCTTTTGAGCCAAAATTCCCAGTTACTAAAATATCATCTTCAATCATGCTGCCTGCCCGCAATGTTGCGCGCCATGGCCCGTCAGAAGTAAAAAATGGTGCTGTCACGCCACGTGCAATCATCAAATCGCGAATCGCCCGTAAATACGCTTTTTCTTCGCCAAATGAACCATATTCGTTTTCGATTTGAATCATTAAAATATTGCCACCGTTAGCAAGTTGATGCGGAACAATTTTTTCCATTAAAACATCATAATATTCCGCAACATGCTTCAGATAGGTTGGATTATTCGAACGCATCCGTCCTGGTTCATTTAATAGCCAAGCTGGAAAACCGCCAAACTCCCATTCTGCACAAATATAAGGAGACGGCCGCACAATCGCATATAGTCCAAGTTCTTGTGCTAATTTTAAAAAGCGCTCCAAATCTAATATTCCCTCAAAATGAAATGTTCCTTTTTGCGGTTCATGTAAATTCCATGGTACATATGTCTCAACTGTATTGAAGCCTAAAGCTTTCAAGTTATAAAGTGAATGATGCCAATCTGAGGGATCTATACGAAAATAATGAATGGCGCCTGATAAAATTTTAAATGGTTGACCATTTAAAAGAAACTCCTCTTTAATTTCAAATCTGTCCACATTGCCACCCTTTCTAGTAAACGCTTTCAATTACTGGATAATTGCTAAATAAAGAAAGCTCTTTATTTAGCAATTTCAACTACTTGGATGTTCATAAGATGTTTCTTCACGTTCTCTACATCTACATGCCCAGTCATTCTTTCTTGGGCATTAGCCATTCCAGCCGCCATGCCCCATTTTAGCAGTTCGGCAGCTGGGGCATCCTTCGCTAGTCCATATGCAAGACCAGCAATGGTTGCATCTCCTGAACCAACAGGATTTTTAGCTTGAATCGTTGGAATTTTTACACGATAGAATTGATCGTGATGTTTGGCAATTGCACCATCTTTTCCTAAAGATACGACAATCCATTCAATTCCAGCAAACATTGGTTTTGTTAAAGCTGTTTGTACAGTTGCTAATGGATTTTCTAAAAAATCTTGCTCTAGCAATCCTTCTAGTTCCTCTAAATTAGGTTTAATTAAATACGGTTTCCATGGTCCTTGAAGAACTTGCCTTAAACTATCCCCAGAAGTATCTAGTAGCACCTTAACCTCTTGTGCGTGAGCTTTTTGAACTAATTCTTGATAAAAATTTGACGGTAATCCTTTCGCTAAACTGCCAGAAATTGTGACAATTTCTGCTTGCTTAATTAATTGATCAAAATTTTCAAAGAAGTTACTGATTTCTTCTGGGGAAACAGTCGGTCCAGCTTCTAAAATTTCAGTTTGATTCCCCTCGTGCAAAATCGCAATCGAATCACGTGTTTCTTCTTTGATTGACGTAAATGCTTGGGGGATGTTTGCTTTCTTTAACTCGTTTGCAATAAACGCCCCATGAAAACCACCAAGAACGCCGGTAGCGATAACATCTCCACCTAAATCATGAATAACGCGAGTGACATTTAGTCCTTTGCCACCAGGGGTTTTGGTCACCTGACTGGTCCGATTAACGGTATCAAGCTTTAGATGATCTAATAGGTAGGAGATGTCAATTGACGGATTCATTGTTACTGTTACTATCACAGCTATGCCTCCCAATTATCCTTCGTTTACTTGAACTTTTGCATGCCAAGAGCTGGCGGTTGCCGCGATGACTTCATTTAAACTTTCAATGTTTTCTCGGCCTTCTGTTTTTAACCAATCACAAGCCGCAGTTTCTCCTGCTTCAACGAAAGGTTTCACGCCATTTTTCCACGTAGCACGGCCACATAAAACACCATTAAATGTTGAACCAGCTTCTTTAGCGAAACGTAGTGTTTCTTGGAATAGCTCTGTTGAGACACCGGCACTTAAAAAGATAAATGGTAAATCAGTGGCTTGACTTTGTTCTAAGAAATAATTCGCGGCTTCCTCTTTTGTATACGCTGTTTCAGCCGGCGCAAAACCTTCTACAAAATTCATATTAACTGGAACTTCCACTTTCAATACATCTACTTTATATTGGGGTTTAGAAAATTCTTTCATCATTTCATTCACTTTATGCGGTTTAACTTTTGCATATTCTAAAGAAGTTGCATCTGCTATTTGTGCATCGTAAGAAACTAATTCTAAGTAAAATGGTAGGTCTTCTTCTGCACATTCACTTCCTAAGCGTTCAATGAATACATGTTTTTGATGATTGATTTCTGGATCCTCATCCACATCATAGTATAGTAAAAATTTAATCGCATCTGCGCCTTCTTCTTTCAAGCGTAAAACAGACCAATCTGCTAGTAAATCAGGCAATCGTCCCGGAGTTGTTGCATCATAGCCCGTTTTTTCATAAGCGAGTAACAATCCAGCCTCGGTATCGCGTGCTTTTGCAGCAGGCAATCCATATTCTGGATCCAATAAAATGGCGGACGCATAAGGTGTCAATTCTTTCGAGACTAATTCTTTAAACGTTTCAATTTGTGCATCAGTTGGCTCTACATCTAGCGCTTTGATCATTTTTTTCAAGGCGCCTCGTTGATCAATGGCTAATGCGCTAATGATTCCTTCTTGGGTTGACAAACGATCCATTGCCGCTTTTTTTCCAGCTGTTAACGTAAGCATAGTTCCTCCTCCAAATGTTGTATTATTTATAGTCATAAATCGTTACGCCTTTAACCACACGATTCACTGTACCTGTCGGTGAAGGGGTATCCGGTTTATTTCCAACTTTAATAGATGTTAAAAGTGCGACTGTTTGGGCTACCATGATATCTGCTAATGCTAAATAGCAATCAGGTAATAGAACAGTTTCTGCGGAATATTCAATAGTTGAACCTGAGAAATTACGTTTGCCAGGTTGAGCAATCGCAAAAACACCCGCCGCAATTTCGTCACCGTGAACTTCTTCTAAGATATCCAAGTCATAATCTCTTGTGTATGGTGTATTATTAACAAAACCAAACATTATTGTTTTTTCATTAATAAATGATTTTGGTCCATGACGGAAGCCCATAGAAGAGTCAAAAATTGTGGCAACTTTGCCGGCTGTTAGTTCTAAAATTTTCAATTGCGCTTCTCTTGTCAAACCAGCTAAACTTCCAGAACCAACATAAACAATTCGTTCAAAATCAAGGTTAACAATTTCATTTAATTCTTCTTCACGGGATAGCACTTCTTCACCTAATTTAATTAGAGCGGTTACATAATCTTGTTTTTGCTCAAAGGCTGTTTGATCAAAGAGTAGTAATGTACCCAAGGTCATGCAAGAAAAGCTACCAGTCATCGCAAAACCACCATCATTGGAACGTGTTGGCATTAAGAATAAAAAGCTGTTTTCTTCTTTTTGGCTTATTTGTGCCAGTTGTCCTTCTTCAGCACAAGTAATCGCTAAATGATGAATTGTTTCAACCACTTGATTAGCTACTTCAACTGCCGCTAAACTTTCAGGACTATTTCCACTTCTTGCAAACGAAACTAACAATGTTGGTTCGTCTTTAATCAGATAATCTTCTGGTTTGGCCACAATATCCGTTGTCCCAATACTTTCGAATGAAAAGGATTGTGTGTCGCCGTGTGCTCGGAGATAAGGTACAACCGTATCACCGACATATTGCGAAGTCCCTGCTCCTGTAAAAATTACTCTTGTGCGTTTTCCTTGCGCTTTGGCCTGGACTTCTTTTAAAAAGTTTTCCAAAGCTGTTTGATTTTCATGATAAAGTGTCACGGTTTCTTGCCAAAGCTCAGGTTGCTGACGAATTTCACGTGTCGTGATTTCCGCTCCTAGTTGTTCTAGTTCTTCTTTTTCTGCTGTAAACATACTTAACTCTCCTAACTATTCCGAATATGGCGTATCTGATAATGAAATTGATCTGCTCGCGCCACACTCAACGTAAATTCAATAATTTCATTTTTCATGTTATATGTCTGGCGTGCTAAATGAAGGACTGGCGCTCCTTCCGGAATCATCAATAATTTGGCATCTTCTTTTGACGCAATGCTAGCGTATAATTCTTCATCAGCTAAACGAACGGTTTGCTTAAAATCTTCCGAAAATAGATCATATAATGGTTTGCTACGTAGTAATTGATCCGTGAGTGATAAGAAAAATTTCACAGGCAAGTATGTGTCTTCAACCATTAATGGCTCGTTATCAGCAATCCGCAACCGACTTAATTTAAAAACTGCCTCTCCTAACGAAAGATTCAAATGCTGACAAATAAATTTATCCGCTTCCAATTTTTCGAAGGATAATATACGGGTATGTGGTTTTCGACCCAGCCCTTTCATTTGTTCTGTAAAACTATATGCGCCAGCTAAATCAGCGGCCTCTTTTTTTATATCTGAAACAAATGTTCCTTTGCCATGACGACGATAGATGGAACCTCTATTTTCTAGTTCTTGTAGCGCTAACCGGACCGTCGTCCGACTCACTCCATATTGTGCAGTCAATTCACGTTCAGAGGGCAACTTGTCATGAGGAATCATGCATGTTTCGATTCGTTCCTGCAGCAAATCAACAAGTTGATGATACAAAGCTTTGTTTTTAAAGGCATTTTCCATAACTTTCTCCTTTACCCTAACTGGTTATAACCACAAACCAATAGTACGGTGGTTTTTTTATTTTGTCAATAAAAAGTATTAATAAATATCTTCATACCGCTATAACCTTGAAATGATAACGTTTACATTTTTTTATTTTTCTTTATTGTAATATTTTTTTCCTAAAGAAATCATTTTTTTATAAAAAACCACCCTTAAATATGATACCAGTTGCTGGCTTTATTTTAAATAGACAAAAAAGAGTATGAGACAAAAATCACTTTAGATTTTTGTCTCATACTCAAAATCTGAAAAACAGTTCTATCCCGACTTCTTCGTTTCTATTGTTTGGTTCTGGCAACAACTAACAAGTAACTGATTTTACGAAATCCATGACAATATTCATTATTGAGCATATTCAATCCTTCTGCTAATTTTCGTATAAGATAAATATTGATTGAATGTGTTGACACAACGAAAGGCCGTCCTATTCGCATATTGATCATAATAACGCTTGGTATACCACTGAAATTCTTTCGTCCAAGGTTTGACATGGCCAGTAAAGTGGATAATGGATGGTGCTCTTCTCGTTTCTTCATATTGTTTTTCTCCATAAATAGTTGGATGTTTTTTCGCTTTTGACAGAATATAACCTTGGGCGTTCCACTTAGGATGCAACAGGGTCCAACGGTCGTGTAAAACCGCATTCAATGCATCTTGATCATGGAAACGTAATTTATCTGGATTTTCTTCAATAAATCTTAAGACTTTAGTGGTTACATCTAAATTCAACCATTTTTTAACATCGATTAGCAACAAGCCTGAGTTAAAATAACACATAGATTCTGCAGGAATCGCCATTTTTTCCAAACGTTGATGGAACCCTGCATCTTCAACAGCGGCGATGATATTTTCACCTAAATCAACTGTCCATAATTTTGCGACATCATCTAAGGCAATCATATCACAATCCATATACAACAGCCGTTCGATCTGGCTTCCTCTAAACAGCTCTGGAATAGCAATCCTGTAGTAAGCTGTTTTGGGAATTCGTTCACTGGTTACAACATTTTTGAAAAAATGGGGGTTGATTTTTAAAAATGTTAACTCTGCATTGATTTGGGTATGTTTAATCGTAAAATACAGTAGTTGCTTGCTTTCAAAATTGATATTGTCATCAATCACATAAAAATGAACAGCTGCCGCTGAAGGACTATTTTCTAAAATTGAAACAAACATAGCAGCAAGATGCGGTACAAAGTTGGTATTGCAACAGGAGACAATCGCTAATTCTTTTCTATTTTCCATTTCTTGCACCTACTTTCTTTAATTTGTTTAGATAAAGAGCTGTATAAGGATGATTTTCTAACGTATTCCAGGGTTTATCGTGTCCAGTAAAATGAATAATCGCTGGCTCTTGATTTCCCGCTGCATATAATTTTTGGTAAGCCTCATTAGGCGCTTCATGACGATTAAAAACTAAAGACGTCTGCATATTCCATCTTGGTTCTAGAGCTAGCCAATCTTCATAAAGAACAGCGTTTAAAGCATCTTGATCATGATAGATTATGCGGTCCCCATTTTCTTCTAGATACTGAATTGTTTTTTGCGTGATTGCTTTCTCGTTCCATCGGTCAATATCAATAATCATGACTCCTGAATTAAAATAATAATCGGAGGAACGGATGCCCAAACGTTTCAAAGCATATGCTTGACCAGGATCAATAACCGCGCCAATCGTTTGGTTCACTAATGGCGTATCATACAACTGGACAATATCATCTAAAACAAGCGTATCTGCATCTAAATAAAGAACCTTTTTATAGCTATATTTTTGTAAAAGTGACGGTAAAGAAATGCGTAAGTATGCGGTCGTTGTAATATGATCACTCACTAAAAAATTTTGATACACTTCTTTGTCTGCTGTTAGAAATTCAACAGTTGCATTTTGTGAGTTACTACTAACCGTTTCTAGGAGTGCTTTTTTGCTAGATAGCGACAGCCCATCATCAATCACATAAAAATGAACAGGTCTCTCCGCATGACAATTTTCTAAAACAGTTGTCATCATTACATTCAAATAAGGAGCATAATTTTCGTCTGAAGCTGTCACAATTGGCACAATCTTCTGATTTTTTCTCATCAAAACCACTCTCCTCTTTTATTTTTATAGCTAAGTTCCTATTCAGAATAGGCCCTGAAAAACTTATCTGCAAATCATATGCTCATTGTTTTATAATATAATTATAATAAAAATATATTTTATGGCTATAAAATAATTTTGTTTTCCGTTAACAACTATTAAAAAAACAACATTTCTCTTACTTTATCCTCAAAAATACTATTTATTTAATACTTGTTTTACTAATTTTTTTATCTAGAAATCCGCCTGTTGTATTTTCTGTTGATGGTAATTTTAAAATGTACAGCGAAACTTAATATAAATTCTAAACTGACTTCTTACTCAATAAAAGAGCGAAAGAGCCTGGGACAAAAATCACTTTGGATTTTTGTTCCAGGCTCAAAACCTGATAAATGGCGGGAACAGAACCAATTCCTTCAAAAATAAACGGTTCTGTCCTGACCTCCTTCACTTCATATATGATTCTCTTTCCCTTCCAAAAATAATCCTTCTTAAATGATCTATGGCGTAGTCGGATAATTTTGGACTGTCGTTTGATTGCCATTTTGACTAAACAAGCTGGTTGATTGTGCATTTTTTTGTTTTTCTACTTCTAAGACTTTGTTTTTTTCAAAAGCCACATCATAGTTGTAGTCCTTTGGTTGCACTTCTTGGAATCCTTGTGGTTTATAAAAACGTAAAAGGTTTTCCTGATTTAATTTGTCAGATAAACTTAACGATTTTTTCACCCAATCGTTATCTTTCGTGACTTCTGCTTTTAAATCTGCTGGAACTTGGTCTAATTTTTTCCCTTGATTATTGTAGATTTCCCCACCTAGATAAGAAAATCGAGGCGTTACAAAATCGCCATTTCTAAAAGGAACCACTTGTTTATATTGAGGAGATAAAAGGTCCGTGCCAAAATGGATATAATTTTTATCATCGACACCTAAAAGATGGTACAGTGTCGGTAAAACGTCAATTTCCCCACCATATTCGTGCATGATTTTCCCTTGCGTATAGCCTGGCATGTAAAACATCAAAGGTACTCTTTGCAATTGCGCATTGTCATAGTTTGTCCACGTTTTTGGATCGCGGTTGAAGGCTTTACATAAGTCCTTGTTGTTCGCATCTGAAATACCGAAGTGGTCACCATAAATAACAAAAATAGAATGATTGTATAAACTTGTTGTTTGCAAGTAATGGAAAAATTGTTCTAGCGATTGATCCAAATAGTGCGCTGTTCGAACATAATCATCCACAATCGAATTGCCTGTGTTCAATTTAGGAAACGGGAAGTTTTGGTCATCCGTGTAATAAGGGGTATGATTGGTCACAGTTAAAAACTTCGCATAGAATGGCTGCTGTAAATGCTCAAGCTCACTAGCTGATTCACGCAACAATTGTTTATCTAAAATACCGTAACCTAGCATTTTGTCATCTTTTGAAAAATATGACCGATCAAAAAAGTATTGATAACCTAAGTTTTTATACACATGGTCCCGATTCCAAAAACTCCCCACATTCCCATGGAAAACAGCGGTTGTATAGCCTTTTTGTCCTAAAACAGCGGGAGCCGCTTCGAAAGTATTGTCTGATCCTAATTGTGTAAAAAGAGAGCCTTGCGGGAGCCCGAATGTTCCTGTTTCTAACATGTTCTCCGCATCACTCGTTTTTCCTTGCCCTACTTCATGAAAGAAATTATCAAAACTGATTGTCGCTTTGTTTTGATAGAGCTGATTTAAAAACGGTGTAACCTCTTGGCCTTGGACTTTCATATTAATCAAAAATTGTTGAAAACTTTCTAAATGAATCACAAATACATTTTTTCCTTTGGCAATCCCGGCATACTGCGGATTAAGCGGTAAATTGTTTTGCTTGGTAAATTTCATGATTTCAGGTAATTCGTTTGAACTAGCTTCTGCTCTTACCTCATTTGACATGGCTGTTTTGACACCATCGATGGCTGTGAATGCATCCAAGCCAAGATATTTTACAATATAATTACGATCAAAAATTCTTTGAAGCAATTGAGGACGATCGGTTTCGCTTAAAAATAAGTTAACCGAAAAGAGCAAGACACTTAAACAACTAATTGAGATCGCCAATCTTCTGTTGATAGGTTTGGTCATAAAGACTTGATGATTCCGTCGCTGTTTAAAAGAGTAAAATACCAAAACGAGCAGTACTAAAGTATCTAGCCAATAAAAGACATCGTGGACTCTCATTAAAGCAAGTAAATCACCAGAAATCCCTTCTGAAACTTTTGAAAAGCCAAAAACAGATTGGATGGTAATAAAGTCAGTGAATTCACGATAAAAAATAATATTCAAATATAAAATTAATGTATTTAAAACATTTAAAAGAGTTAAGCTAAGCATAAATGTTTTATGCTTTTTAAAATACAAACTAAAGCCAAATAATAACAGCGTAGTAGCAACTGGATTGAACCATAAAATTTCTCGTTGGAGACTGCCCTTAACGCCCAATGAGAAATCTAGGTAATACGCCAGAATCGTTTTTGCCCAAAAGAGTAAAACAAAAAATAAAAAGAGTCCTAATCGGTTATTTATTTTTTTCATCTAAGTTTGTCTTCCTTTCCCTTCAAAAAAATCTTGATTTGTTAAAAATAAAACCTAACTCTGCGCAATGACTTTTTCGCTAGCGGAGAATTGGATAAATAACTTAAAAAGATAATCGCAATGGCGCAACATCCAAATAAAAGCCATACGTTTGTAAAAGGTGTTCGAGTAAGCGAACTAGTAATAGGCTTTGTAATTAAAAGACTTGGTAGCGCAACCCCTAAAGAATTGCCAATTTGCTTACATGTCACCGCAATGGCTGCTGCCGTTCCTGACTGAGAAAGTGGCATTCCTTCAATCGCTGTAATGGTAATCGGCGAATTTAACATCCCAAACCCAATGCCTAAAAAGATATAAATAACAAATAAAATAATCATAGGCGTTGTTTTAGTTACAAATAATTGTAAAAAGCTAACAGCCAACATTGAAATACCACAAAGCATAATAGGACGTTTCGTCCCTATTCTCCCTACCATTTCGCCGGCTCTCGGTGCAACAAGAAAACTAACAAAAGCCAAAGGAATGGTTGATAAGCCAGCTTCCAACGGGCTGAAGCCTCTCATTTCTTGCAAATATAGCGTGTTTAAAAATAAATAGCCGTTATATATGATAAAGCCAAAAATAGCTAAAAAAGAAGCCGATGTAAATGGAATAGATAAAAAGAAACGCGGGTTGATTAACGGATTGTCAATGTTATATTCATAAATAAAGAAAATGACAATGGCTAAACAGCCGATTATCCCAGTACTTAAAATATCTGGCGCGAAAAGCCCTTTTCTAGGTAGTCCGATAATGGAATAGATAGAACTAAATAGAAAAAGAATCATCAATGCTTGACCAACAAAATCATTTTTCGCCGTCTTCTCTACTTTTGACTCAGGTACAAATTTTTGTGTAAGGATGATTGCCGCTGCAATGATCGGTACATTTACAAAAAAGACATACCGCCAGCTAAAATAAGAAACAATTAGTCCGCCAATAATCGGGCCCATGCCTAAGGAAATCCCTGTAACAGAGCCCCACAAGCCAATTGCTTTCGCACGTTCTAACTTTTCGGTAAATACCTGTGTAATAATAGACATTGCTACCGGATTTAACATAGAACCACCAATCCCTTGCAACATGCGAAACGCGATCAATTGCCCTGGGGTTTGCGAAATCCCACATAGGAAAGACGCTAAACCAAAACAGGCTAAGCCCAATTGAAGGACTCGTTTACGGCCAATTCGATCTGCTGTAGACCCAGACAACAATAATAAGGATGCTACCATTAAAGTGTAGCCATCTGTTACCCACTGTAATGTAGACAGATTCGTGTGAAAATCACTTTGAATGGATGGTAACGCCACATTGACAACCGTAACATCCATGGTCACTACAAACAAACTCATGCAACAAGTATACAAAATAACTTTTTTTCTATCGATCATAAAAACAGTCCTTTCTAGCAACTACATAAAACAGGAAAAGCAACAATGACACTTAAACTTCTAACGACACAGTTATCGCAAGTACTCACGTATCAACAGTTCTTTATATTCCTTACCATTTAGTTATTTTATATTAAAAAAAGTAAATCTTTAGATAGCCAAACTATACACCAGAACCCCTTTAAATTGAACCGTAATAGATACGATTTATCGATTCTTAAGTTATTAAATAATTGAACATTCTGTTCAGAAATATCGAACAGCCCCATAATTGAGCATCTCTTTTAAACAATGAACAACAAAAATAGCCTTATCCGCAGCAGAAGTAAATCTAAGCGAATAAGGCTATTTTTGGTAACTATTCCAAAGTAATTTTAATGGCTAAGTCTCTAGCAACTTTTGTAAAGTTGCCTTGATTTGACCAGGTTGGACAAAAACCGAACTGGAAACATTTCGGTATAAATAAAATTTTTGTTTTCGTTCAATCGGTAAAAAGAAGAGTTTAGAATCAATTTCCTGCAGTTGTTCTTTCCGAAGAGAGATCACCGCATAAACTCCTTTACTTTTTTCAATGAGACGAGTAAGCATCAACGTATCGTAGCAACAAACAAGCGGACTTGTTAATTGCAACATTTCTAGCACACTCTTGGTAGCTTCTAAATGATCTAAGTGATGAGGCAAAAATAGAAATGGATAGTTGGTCAAACAGCTGAAGCCTTCTTCCTCAATTTCTTGTTTAATTTCTCTTGAAACACAAAGATACATTTTTAGTTCAATTAATTGTTCTTTCTTTAAAACTGGACTATTCACATCTGCAGAAGTAATCACAAAATCCAACTCATGATTCTCCAATTTATTCAATAACTCAAACGATGAACCATGGTAACATTCCCAAAAACGATTCAGTTGATCCTCATTTTCTGTCACTTTATACATCAAGGACGTATTTCCAAAACCTAAACGCATCACTGGATTCTCAATCATTTCATGCAAATTAAGTTTCATTTTCTTGGCCTCGTTTAAAATGATATATACAGATTGGACGATTTTATCACCATAGGAATTTAACGTCAAAGAATTCCCGTTACGGTCAAAAAGTAAATGGCCCAATTCACTTTCCAAATCTTTTAATGACGCACTTAAGGTTGATTTACTAACATGGAGTTCAGAGGCTGCTTTGGAAATACTATTATATTTTGCAATGGTATAAAAATATTCTAATTTTTCAATAGTCATCTTTTGTCATCCCTTTTATTCAAATTCATTTGCCCACGCAACCTGTTCAAAACACGCCTCACTCTTTATCAATAGCGTAGTTATTTTTGCTCTAATAAGCTATGTCCATCTTGTTATTTTTCTATAACTAATAGCAGATGGATATGAAAGTACCTTTGGTAAAACTTTTTCTCGGAAATAGCATGAACATTCGCAACAAATTCAGCTTATTAAAAAAGGCGTCTAGCTTTTTCTATTTTACGCAAATTTACTTAAGAAATTCCATTTCAATTCTTCTCTAAAAAAGGTAAGATGGACACAACAAATGTTTCAGTTTCCATGCCCATTTACTTTAAGGTTCAGCGTTATCTACTAAGTATGAAGAATGTCAAAGAAAGGTTAGGTACTCCCAATGAAAATCAACTATTTAGGTACGGGTGCAGCAGAACGGATTCCAGGAATTTTTTGTAATTGTAAATTATGTAAGTACGCTCGAGAGAAAAAAGGACGAGAAATTCGTACACAAACTCAATTAATTATTGATGATGTCCTGCTGATTGATTTTCCAGGAGATTCTTATTTACACTTGTTGCAGTATGACTTGTGTTTTGCAGACTTTAACTCTTTACTAATCTCTCATTGGCATTCCGATCATTTTTACGGCGAGGATTTGGCTTATCGAATGTCTGGTTATGCATTAGATATTCCCAATCGTTTAACTGTTTACGGAAATGAAGCAGTTAAGACGTTTTATCAGCGCGCCTTTGATTTAGAAGGTCGTCAAGACGATACCCGATTACATTATCAGGTTATTCAGCCCTACAAATGTTTTACTATTGCGAACTATACGATTTATCCCCTTCCTGCACAACATGGAAATTTCAGTGAAGATTGTTTTATTTTCGTTATTGACGATGGTAAAGATGCTTTTTTATCCACCCATGATACAGGTTACTTTACGTCAGAAATGTTTGAATATCTTGAAAAGAGCCACTTATTTCTTAATATTGTTTCTTTAGATTGTACTAGTCAAACAAACGAAACTGGCAATAGTCATATGAATTGGGAAGAAAATTTAAAATTAATTGCAGAATTAAAAGAAAGAAAACTCGTCACAGATAAAACGATTTACGTTGCCAACCATTTTTCTCACAATGGCGGCTTGTCTTATGCGAAGATGGCGGCTTTATCTCAAAAGCATGAAATCATTACGAGTTATGATGGGTTAGAAATACTAACTTAATCGGATTATTTGCCTTCTTTTCAGCACTATTATATGCTTTTAACCGATAATTACAAGGTACTTTTATCGCAACTTACACTATCTTAAAAAACAAAAATACTCGAGATTTCCTGTGATTCTGGAAATTCCGAGTATTTTTATGATTCTTTACGCTGCTGGCACAGCGGATAAACGTTTATTTTCTTCTTCATTCACTCGATTGACAATAAAGTTATAATTCACTTCATTTAGTCTTTGACCATGATTTCCTGTTTGCTTAATACCGCCATTGGAATGAACACCAACTACTTCAAACCGAGCATTATAGATTGGTGAACCAGATTGACCACCTGTTGTATCGATATCATAAAATAGTAATGGATTTTCTAAGTCTGTAAAGTTAGATGTAAACAAATCATTTTCATGAGACCATTGCGTGTGGTTTTTCTCACCTGGATAGCCTGATATTGTTACATGGGTATCTGAAGATTCAAACTTTTTCAAAACAAATGGCGTTAAAATTTCTCCCAACTCTGGGCCATCTGGACGATCGTTTTGTTTACCGACAGTCACTACCGCAATATCCGCATTCGGGGAAAAAGCTACATCAATCACTTTGAATTTGCCAAATGGTGTCGCACTGCCATCTCGACCTGGATAAAACCAAGCATCATCTTTGGCATTCGGATTTAATACTTTGGTATTCTTAAAACTTTCAACCACATGATTATTGGTGACAATTGTATTAGTTCCAACAACAAAGCCTGTTCCTAAAGAAATATAGCCTGGTTTACTGGCAGGGGAAATGATTCTTCCGATTGACGCAAAAGGCGCTTCGGTTGTATCTGCCACTTCTTGTCTTCTGTCTTCAGGGTCCAGTAACGATCTTTTTTGTCGTGAATGACTTTCGGCAGGAACGATATACTCTTCTGCATTTGCAGACAAGCTAAAACCGGCTATCAAAGTTACTAAAATCAGAAACAAAAAACCAGCACTAATTTTTCGTATGGAGAACTTTTTCATAAGATTATGCCACTCCTTATCCATTTTTATTTAATTGGGGAATTTTTTTCATTCATTGACCAGAACAGATTCACTTGGTTGGTTTACTTGAATATCCTCTTTAGCTCCGATTCCAGCAGAGTTAAAGGCTGCTGACACCACTGAAGCTGCTTCATCGCCATATTGAACTTTTGCAGCAGCAAGCATCGCATCACGAGCATCACTGAATTGTGCTTTAGGTGTTAAGTAATTTACTAACGAGCTGTAGAAAATAGTCTGTGCTTTTTCAATGCCTAAGTTCTGGATAATGGTGTAACCAATCCGATTAATAATTCCACTATTATAATGAACACCGCCTTGATCATAATAAGGCGTTCCTTTATACCGTGCTCGATCGTCGTATTGAGCCATGGTTTCTGGTTGTCCGTGTTTACTTGGCGTTTGTAAATTTCGAATACCTGTTTTTCGGTCAACACTCTGAGTATCCGCACCAATTTCTGGATTAGATGCACCCGAAATAATATAACCCATCAAATCAGAATAAGATTCATTCAAGGCACCTGATTGTCCTAAATATTCTAAACCGGCAGTATGTTCCGTCACACCATGTGTCATTTCATGACCAACTACATCTAAAGAGGAAGCATACGTTTTTCCTGTTGGTGTACTTGTTTCACCATAACGCATTGCTTTTCCATCCCAAAAAGCATTGTCATAAGCATCTGGATGTTGTTCATCAACAACTGACAAGATGGGCATCCCTCGATCATCAATACTGTGTCGTTGGAAATGATCTTCATAATATGTTTTCACAAATTTTCCATGCGTATAGGCGTCAACAGCATTCTGATTTAATGTCGCTAGTGATGACGCTTGAATAATAGAATAATTATTTTTGCCATCAACTACTGCATGGTAAACCCCTGTGTTATCCGTTCCGTGTAAAGCAATTCCCGTATTGCTTTTTTCAACTGGTACATTAAACGTTACTTGAAAAGAGTTTTTTAACGTTACTTCACTACCGACATGTTCCGTTAAATCTTGTTTTTCCATAATTGTTCCATCTGTAGCATTTACTTTATAAACCAATGATATGGGGTCACCAGTTGGTGAAGAAGTTACTCTGACTTTATAAAATAATTGCCCTTCATTATTTACACGTTTGTCAATAGCTAAAAAGACAAGATCTTTATTTTCCGGATTATCAGAAGCAATAATTTTTTTAACTCCTTCTTCACCGATTGCATCAACCGATTGAATTTTCACTACTTGATCAACTGGATTTCCTGTAACACTTGTTACTGCACCATTTTTATCTAAATGAATAATCACATTATCTGAATCAACAGTAACGCCTTCCGTTTGCTTTTCTAACTTAAGATGCTTCATCCCCCACGCGTCTTCTTTTCGATCTACAACCGTATATTGTTCAGCAGCTGCCTCAGAAATTGCCTCCTTTTCCAACTTCGATAAAACTGTTGAAACTTCACTTTCTGAATAAACTTGTTCTTCTGCGGCTACAAAAAGTGAAGAAAATAGACATGAACTTCCAACAAAGATGCCTGTACCTAAAATGTATAAAATTTTATTTCCCTTCATCAAACAATTAACTCCTTCCCCAGTTTCCTTTTATTTCTTTTCCCAACAAAAGTATTGCTTTATCCTCCCTAATTTTTCCCGTTAAACGACCGCCCCTTTCCCTGCGTAAATATTTGTTGCTATTTTCATTATAGACAACTACCTAACCGGCACTATCTAAATTCCTTAATCAGCCGACATTTTTCCCTGTATTGCCCCTCATAACTCAATACCATAGCAAAAAAGTTGTTAACAAATTCATTCGTTAACAACTTTTTTACTATTATGATTTTTTTCAATAATTAAATGTTGAGTAACCGATCCTTCATTGAAGGACGTTTGCAAATCAAATTGATCTGAAAAATCAACAATTTCTTTTACATATAACAATCCCCAACCGTGCTCTTCTGGGTTACTTTTAGAACTAAATTTGGTTTTCTTCATAACCTTAAAATCAAATTCGGCTTGGACACTATTTGTTATCACAAACTCTTGTGTTTCATTTTTATTGAAAATTGAGATAGCGAACATTTTCAATTCTGATTTTGCACTGTTTTCAATCGCGTTATCTAATAGAATAGCCAACAAACGAATCACAACCACTAAGTCGATTGATGTATCAAGAATAAATACTTCTGGCACATCAACAATCACTTTTAGTTTTGCTTGCTTTGCGGTATTAATTTTCATACTTATGAGTGCCTTAAGTTCCATATTTTTCAAACGATTTAACTTCATAAGTTCAAATTCTTCATTATCAATAATTTTTTTGGTTGGTGCAATCGTTTCTTCATAAATTCTTTTGATTTCCAGAATATCTTCGTATGAAATAGCAATTTGTAAACTATACAATAAATTTTTATAATCATGACGAAACATCGCTAGCTCTTCGTTAATGGATTCTATTTTTTCAGTATAAATCGTTAAATTATTCAATAATTGAGTGTTGATACGTTGTTCTTCCAAATAAGCTTCAATGACTAAGCCAATCAGAATTAAAAATAAACCTACACTTATTAATAACTCCAATTTAGAACTATTTACCGTGACAAATCCTCGCATAAAGTCAGGTGAAATCTCTGGCGAAATCAAAAACACAAAAAGTAACAACAGAATCAACAATAAAAGTAAACAACCAAAAAAATTCGGCTATTTTCTAACACACGATTTAATCTTAAAAAAACACTATTGGGAATTTTTAAAGCAATCCAGATATTTATAAGCAACAGAAGAACATTTGAGGCAATCCATAATAATTTATTTTGATAAATCTGTTGAAAAAAACACTTAAAATCGTTTGCTCCGTGTAATTGATAAACGAAACCATAAGCAATGTAAAAACGGATAAAAATATCGCTTTAAAAATTGAGAACCTCTTTTTGTGAATGAGTAAAAATCCTGTAAAAACAACGACTGTCAGCGCATAAATCAACCAAGAGTAGCCCAACATTAATGCCGCAAACGAACAAAGATTAATGACAATAAGCAATGAAAGTAACGGTATTTTACATTCAATCTTAATCAATGTTACTCGTAAAAAGACAAAAACGATAAAGCTAGATACAAGCAAAACGTTAGTAGCTAATAACGACAAAATCATTTTTCAATATTCTTTTTAGGTTTTTCAGTTTGTCCCATCCATTGTCCAAATATATTGGGCGAATTTTGATTTAATCTAGGCTTAGTTCCCACACCATCACTAACTTTTGCAACTCTTTTTTCAATAACATTTTTAATTATTTTTTTACCAAATTTCATAAAAACACTTCCTTCAATTAAATTTTTTGTTACAGGGAGTATCATCAGACCTTGGATGACGAGACCGTAGAGTATTACTGAAGCAATCTTTTCTTTGACAAACAGACTACATAAAATAAGTAAACACACCCTTATAAGGCTTTGCTTTTTGAGCACGTTTAAATCAGATGGCTGAACAGGTTCGATTGCTGTTCCTTGTGGCGCATACCAATAAAATAATACGACTAAGAGGCAAATCAATAGAATTTTATAAATAAACGGTAAGCTCACAGAAGAATTTTTCAATACAAATGGTATAGCAACATAGATAACAATGCTTTCTAGACGACAGAGCCATTTAGTTTTTGCATGCCAGCCACCTGCGACAGGCCGTAAAAAAATCAGTACGACGTATACAATAAAGGTTTCGCTTAACGTCCCAAATAAAACTGATAAAATCAGAATCATCAGAAAATTAAATAAGCCAGAAAAATAAACGGTTAGATAATACTTTGTCCATTGTGTTTTTCCTGATTGATCTTCCTGATCCATATCCATAATATTTTTTAGAATCCAATCGATTAGCATATCGCCCTCCTCTTCAAGTATTGCACTAAATTATAACGAATATAGCGACTAATAGATAGATAATTCCTTAATTAGTCATTATCCCTCCCTAAGTAAGAAATAGTGCCTTGACCTGAGTATAATATCTTCTTGAGACTGGTACTTCCGTTCCGTCTCTCATAGTTAAAAGATGCGTTTTATAATTTAATTTTGACGCATATTTTTTATTGATGATGATTGATTGATGGACTCTAATCAAATCTGGATGCAGTTGTTCAATTTTTGATAACGTTCCATAAAATTCTCTTTTAAAATTTTTACCAACCATTGACACACGATGATCGTATTCCGTTTGAAAGAAATAAATATCATTAATATCCATTTTTATAGAAGACGCTTTTAAGTTAATGATAATATATTCACTTTTTGTCTTTATATTTTCTTTTTGTTGAATATATGCGTCGACACATGTTTCAACTTCTTTTTGGAAATCTAGAAAATCCACGTTCTTTTGAATAAATTGAAGAGCTGAAACCATATATTTGTAAGAAGTTAAAACTAATTCTGTGTGAGTAGAAATAAATACAATCAGACTTTCACTGTCTGTTTTTCTGATTTCTTTGGCAACCTCAAATCCTGCCTGGATATGATTGTTCATTTGAATATCTAGGAAAAAGATATTTAGTTGGGCGTCCTGGTGTGCCACTTGTAATAATTCATCTGAACGTGAAAATAAATGGATTGTTTCATTATAAATATTTCTTGAATGTAGGATATTTGTTACCAATGCTTCTAACGCTTTTGCTTGAATAATTTGGTCTTCTAATATATAAATAGACATTTGTTCACTCATCCCTTTCTCAAGAAGATATAAAATTACACAACAAAAGACAAATGATTATAATGTTCAATCAATTTATACACCAATAAAAGAGATAAAAAATTGATTGTCTGTTAGTATATTCACATAAATTTAGTATAGCGATTTCAGTAGTTTCCTGCAAACAAAAACATAAAATAACAAAGTATCAAGAAAGAGTACTTTGGACTATTCATCTTTTTCTAACGAATCATGAGGACTATTGTCTCTTCGTTGATGAAAAACAAAGAATCAACCGCCAAACTGTTCTTGTCATTTTATACATGACAAAATCAATTCATTGGTCGATTCTGGTTAATTTAATTTGTTAGTTCACACATGGATCATTGTGCTAATTTTTTTCTTAAACATCCACACTTCTTCCTGTTGAATGAGTCGATCAAGCGCCAATGTAGGTCACGCCACTACTATATGCAATTACATTAGGTAAGACACGATACGAAATCGTTTGATCATTGATGACATTGCTTTCAGAAATAATGATTCCATCAGAAGTGACCGCTTCAACAAAAGCAACATGTCCATATTGATTATCTGCGCCAGCAACTCCTGGTTGGAAACTAATCGCACGACCAGCTTTAGGCAATGAACTAACTTGATAGCCTAATGCACGTCCTTTTCTTCCCCAGTCACTGCCATTTCCCATAAATTCATCCACAGAAGTGCCCAACTGTTTGAAACGATTATAGACATACCACGTACACTGGCCCACGGGATAGCTACCACTCCGATTATAATTGATCCCATCATAGACTGGAAAATGCATTTGTTGCTGTTCCGCTTCCGACAGCTCATTTTTAGATTGGATAATCAAACCGTCCACTGTTTTTGGTAAATCAAATTGCGTTAAGTTATAAACCGCAATTAACGAATTTAATTTATTATCGTATTGCTTGTCTGTTGCATATTTACCTGTTAAAAAACGCGTTGCTTGAAGGTAGTTTTTGGCTTCCGAACGCCACGCTGGTTTATAAAAATCTTGATTTCCGTCAATCCCTTGTCGGAGTAATTGAACATAATCTTGCAGTGAGTCATTATAGCCACCGTAATCGCGAAAACCAGCGGAAATTGTATAAAGTTGGCCCCTCTGATCAGCCTCTTTTGTTGAAAAGCTAACACTATTTCCTTGGAACGAACCTTTCACGCCAAAGAGATTATAATAAGGTTCTTTGGCTAGTTGACTTTCGCCAGAGCCACTTTCTAAAATAGCCTGAGCTATCATCACTGATGCAAAAACATCGTATTTTTCGCCAAGTTCTCTGGCTGTCTCACCAATTTTTTTAATAAACGCTGTGGTTTGTTCTGACTTCTGCATTTCAAATGACGCACCATATGTTGCTAAAACTTCTTTGCCATACTCCGTTAATGTGAACTCCTTAAAAGGATTAGTCACTACCAAGCGTTTTTCCTCTTTTGAGTCTGGTTGTTGTTTGGCAGTATAGATATTCTCTAACTGACCAATTACTTCTGGTTCCTCTTTAGAATCCGCTTCCGCTGCGGCAATTAAATATTTTCCTTGGCCAAGATAAACACCATTTTGAAGCGTTTTTCTTTCAGCTGTTTGCCAAAAAATCAGATCACCAGGTTCTGCCTCCTCTATAGAACGAACTTTACCAAATGTCATTTGTTCTTGCGGTGTACTGCCAATGTCTATTTTAAATAATTGTTGGTAAATTTTTTGGGCAAGGAAACTACTGGTTAATGCTTGCTCCGTCAAATTAAATTCTTTTTTTGTTTTCCCAACGTGTCTTAATGCTTCAGCCACCACGACTGCCCGTTTCTTTTCGCCAAAAGACGACAACAGTGGCAGTTCGTAGCCTTTTAAATTTGAAGAAGCTATTTCATCTACTTTGAGGGACGGATTTAACGATACAGCCTGATTTTCTTCAACAACGTTATTTGTGGCTTCAGGAACTTGAATAGGTTCTTGCTTGGTCACAGGAACTTGTGGTGGTTGCGATTGTTCAACAGGCTGCGTGATTTCTGATGATACCGTTGGCTCTGTAGGTTCTTTTTTTGTTTCAGAACTAGTATTTGTGGTTGTCGTTTCTGTCGTTGAATGACTCGTTGATTCGGTAGTCGTATCGGTAGAACTACTTGATTCAGATGACGAACTACTAGTGGACGTTGTCGATGTAGCAACAGTTGTTTCGGTTGTTTCGGTTGTTTCAATTACTTTTTCTTCCGAAGTAATTGTCGTTTCCGAGGACAGAGCTGTTTGTAGCGAGCTACTTGGTAATTCTGCAGCCAACGTAACAACTGGAGCGACTTCCAAACTCAGAAGAACGAGAATACTTGTTAAAACAAGTAGTTGATTCTTGATTTTCTTTCTTTTCATTCGTAAAAATCCTCTCCTATTACTTACTTGCGCATTTGCACACTGTTTTTGTACAAATGCGCCTTGTAAGTTAATGATACGCTAATTTTGCTCTTTTTTATTTTTGAAGAATAATTTTCCTAAACCAATACTTACTATCAATAGAAAACCACTAATTGACCAGATTGGCGAAACAACTTCATTTGCTTTTGGCAAAGTACCAGAAGTGATGGTTTTCGTTGTCGTTCCACCTGCTGCTGTGCCCTTTCCTGGACTGGTTACACCACCAGTCCAGCTAACCGTGCCATGATTTCCATTGTTGCCTGTAGAGTTGCTACTGATTGGCTCTTCTGCCATTGCTTCAATGGCTTGTGCTAAAATACTTAAATATTTGTCCACAGCTTCTTGCGTCGCATTTGGGTCCTCAACAAGTGCTTTTGCTTGTTTAATTGCTTCAGCTAAAGCTTCTTGCGATGCTTTTGTAAATTGTTTTCCTGCTTTAGGTTTCAAGGTTTCTGCTTTTTGAAGCAGTTCTTTCAACTTTGTTTTATCCGTTTGAAGGACTTGTTCCTCTAAACTATCCAAAGCAGTTTTTACATTTTTTTCAGCAATATCAATTTGTTCTTGCCGAGCATTTTTATCAGCTAAAATCCCTTCCGCTTGGTCAATTGCTTCAGTTAAGCGCGCTTTAGACTCGCTGGTAAATTCTTTTCCGGCAGATGGTTTGATTGCTTTTGCTTTGGCTATCATTGCCTCTAAGGCTTTTTTATCTGTAACTAACGCTTCTTCTTGTAACCCATCGATGGCACTAGTTAATTCAGCAACCGCTTCATCAATCATTTTTTGATTAGCTGCTGGGTTTTCCAATGTGTTTTTAGCTGCTAAAAGCGCTTTTTGTAAATCTTGTAACGAGGAGGCAGTAAATTGGTGCCCTTCACTTGGAGTGACTTGCTGCGCTCGTTTGACAACTTCTTGTAATTGGTCTTTATTTACAAGGGGTACTTCTTTTAATTGAGCCATTGCAGTTTCCAATGCGTTTAGAGCCGCTGAGACTTCTTCTTTTGTCGCCGTTTCTTTCGCTACGATTGCTTCAGCCGCTTGAATTGCTTCTTGCAATTGTTTTTCTGTTTCTTTTGTAAATTGGTATCCTTCTTCCGGCTTTCTTCCTCGGGCTTGAGCGATTTTCTCTTTTAAGGTTTCCTTATCAACGGCGACGGGTTGTTCTTTTAATTGTGCAATTGCTTCACGCAATGTTTTAGTCGCTTGGTCTATTTCTTCTTGGGTAACTTTTTCTTGAGCAAATACTTTTTGAGCTGCTGCTAATGAGTCTTCGAGAACTTTTTTAGTTTCTTCGGTGAATTCTTGCCCATCACTTGGTTTCTTCGCTAGCCCCTCTTGAATTGCTTTTTCTAAATCAGCTTTATTCGCTACATCAGGCATTTTTTCCAACTGACTTGCAGCCTTTTCTAGGTTTTCCGCGGCAGCAGAAACGTCTGTCTGTGTGGCTTGCTCATTGGCTAGAACAGCTACTGCCTCATCTAAGATTGGTTTAAAGATTGCCCAAGTTTCAGGCGTATATTCTTTTTCGACACGTGCTTGATTTAGCGTAATTAGCGCTTGTAATAACTCTTTATCTACTAGCTCTGTTGGCTTCACTGTTACAGAAAAATCTGAAAGTGTTGCTTGTTGGAATCCTTGGCCCACTAATAATCCTTGACTCATATCAAATTGTAATAGCTGCTCAACAGTTGTCGCACGTTTTACGCGAGTTGTTTCTTTTACTTTAACTTTAAAGGTAACTAAGTCCATTGAACCATTTAACAATTGTTTATTTCCTTGATTACTAAGAACTAAATATAGATTCTCCACATCATTTGAATGTTTCCGATATTTAGAATAATTTTCCATTTGTTTTGTATTATTCGTGGTTGCAGGCTGACCGACAAGTTCAAATTTGCTAGAATCAAAGGACATTTTTGTACTTAACGCATTAATGTTTTTTAAGTCTTGACCTTTAAGTGTAAAGGTTAATGTATCGCCAGGAAGATAAGTATCCTTGCCATTTTCATTAACCACAGCAAGGGATAAACCGCCCGCAATTTCTTCGACATCAGGTATCTCAATCCCACCATCTAATTGTCGTAAAACATAACTGATATCATAAGCATCAATTACCCCATTTTTATTTAAATCACCTTTTTCAACATAGCCATTAAAGTCACTGTCCTCCGATTCTAAGCCTGTATAGTTTCGATAACTCATTGCATCATTTTCATCAATCGTTCCATCGTTAGTAATGTCTCCATGTAAGATTCCTTCTGTCCCTGGTTGTTTGTAAAAGAGCATCTCACGACCAGAGCCAAAATTACCCACCGATTTTAATACCTTCATTTCAACAAAACGATACGCTTGGTCCTTCGTTTCAATGGTTTTTGTCAAAGCATCTTGCTTCCAGTTAATAGGTTCTGAAAACTCTGTCCAATTAGCTCCATCTTTCGACGTCCGATACTGGAGTTGCAAAATATTTCCGTTGCCGGCATTGTCTCTTGGCAAGTATTCAATTTTATCCATTTGATACTCCGCACCAAGATCAAATTTTAAAGACAAGAAATTTCCATCACTTGGATTAGCGATGCCTGTTGACCAGTTCGTATGCCAACCTGTACTCAAATCTTTATCTGTTAATTTCTTCAATTCTGCGCCTGGTTGTTCTGGTAAATTACTTGTTGCTTTGACTTGATTAATTGTTTCTTTATAGGGATCATCTTGTGTTTTTCCTTTAATCGGTTCACTCCATTCAGAGACTCCGTTTTTTCCAACAGCTCGAACTCGAAAAGTATGTTCGCTTAGGAAGGAAAATCCATCAAATGTTGCTGTATTCGTTTGAATATTTCCGAAAACAGTCCCGTCACGCTCTACTTCATAGCTTGTTGCCTCAGTTACTTGATCCCATTGAAGAGTCAAAGAAGATGGCGTTGTTTTTTCTTCATTGATTGCGACATTTGCCGGAATAGTTAACTGGTCATCGACCGTTGTATTTCCTCCGTCAACCGTTCCTTTATTAATGAAACCTTTGACAGTTATTTGAACATCTTTGGCGGTCACAGATTGTTTCGCTAGTTTTACTGATAACGCTGATTGGTTCAGTTTTTCTCCTGAAGCTTCAGAAAGATACTGATTCACTTGGAATTCTTTATCAAAATAATATAGATTTGTGCCAGCTAAAAATTCTTCTTTATTAGCTGCTTGTTTCAAGGTTACTTCTGTTCCCCCCACCATTACTGTTACGCTTTCGGGCGCTTCTGAAGCTAGCAAATCAAGCGTGGTGCTTCGTTCATCAACAAAGCCTTTGTAACTTCCTTTTGTCGGTTCGATAGTAACGGTCAGATCCCCTTTTTCGTTTGATTTAGGGCCTTGACTATTTATTTTAGTCGTAGCTGATTGCCCAGCTTCATAACTAGTTGAAATTCCGTCATCTTCATACATATTAAAAGAAGTGGCGCCATTTGGATAAATCAAGAAAGATCGTTGATCTCGTTGGATTTCCTTTGGATTGTTGTTTGGATTCGTCATTGGGATAATACTGCCATCTTTGACGAAAACGGGCACCTTCCACAGCGGTGTTTTTACTCCATTTAAGACACGGCCACCTTGATATTTTTCGCCTGTAAATAAGTCAACCCAGACTTGTTTTTCATCTGGTAAGTAGATTCCATCACGGATTGAATTTCCTGCCTCATCTTGATTGCCATTATAAATTGGGGCAACGAGTAAATTTGGTCCCCACATATATTGGTATTGAGAATCTTTTGTATATGCTGTTCCTTCATTAGGAAATTCTAAAGCCATGGCCCGTACCATTGGTAGTCCATCAACTGATTCCTTGGCAATACTGTAGTTATAAGGCATCATCATTGATTTTAATTTTAGATACGCTCGGTTCAAATCTGTGGCTTCTTGATCAAAAGCAAATGGCGTTTTTGGATTGGAGCCCCAGCCGTCCATATTTAGCTGCACTGGTGTAAAAGTTTTCCATTGGAAATCACGTATGTTGACCTCTTTATTTTTTCCACCAAAAATTCCATCCATATCTGAACCGACATTTGGTTGTCCAGACAACGAAGTCCCGATATATGTTGGGATATGGAAGCGAATATATTCCCATTGACCACCCGTTTGATCGCCTGTCCAAATACCAGCGTGCCGTTGGGTTCCGGCCCAACCATCTAATGAAACAATCATCGGACGAACTGCGCCGTCTGTTTCTTTTACAAAAACATTCGCGGCATCTTCTACACCATTTAAGCCAAAGGAATACCCATACCCGACCCACGCCACGTCAGTTTTGAGAGCTTTAACACCAGCGACACTAACTTCTTTCGCAATATCCCGTTCTCCTTTTTTAGGATTTTTAGGATCCGCTGGATGGAGATTAGATTGAGTCCACAGCCCCACTTCAACACCATTGGCTTGAGCATACTCTGTAAATTCTTTTAAGTTTTGTACATCGCCGTCCAATGAATCTGTTTGGCCATAGCCAGCACCGTAGCCGTCATTTGGCAAGAACCACCCTAACGGCATATCGTTTTTCTTATATCGATCAATAACTGCGCGTGCAGAAAATTGATAATTCTCTTTTTCTCCATTTAAAGATTCTAGCGTGCCATTTAAGTTTCCTAGATCGCCTGGTTGGTATTCTTTGTAAAAATTACCATCTTCAAACTTAACTGCTCCCGCGGTTCCTTCTGCTACTTTCACCCAATAGTCCCGATTATACGCGTTTAAATGCGCTTCATAGAACCCGTATTCTGGCATCAAAGCTGGTTTCCCGGTTAATTCATAGTAATCTTTTAAAATACCTGCTGAGGAATCATTAAAGAAATAAAAAGCATCAAAATCTGTTCCTTCGTGCGTTGTTGTGGTTGTTTGTGGATCATGACTTCCAAAATCATAGTTGCCAGGTTTCCATGTATTTCGAACAACGCCATACCCTGCAGTTGACCAATAAAATGGGTTAGGCGATGCTACTCCGCCATCTACCCAATTGTTCGTATTGACAATCTGGATAGCTGTTCCTTTATGCGTAAATCGACCATTTTGAGTTCCTCCACCAAAATAATTTTCTTGACTACTTTGTTTTAACGTTTGTGTAGCTTTATCATTTTTAAAGGATAGCGGAGCGGTTTCTTCTAAAATAACTTGATTCTTTTTCTTGTCTAGAACCTTCATTAAAGCGCTTTCTTTTTCGAACATAATTTTTAAACCATTATTTTCTAGAATAAATTGGTTTCCTGAATCTGTGATGTTCGTTTGCTCAAAGGCTTGTGTGCCATAGTCGGCCATTGTTTTAGCCGTAATTTTCGCAACATGCTTTGGATCATTTGGCGTTGGATATTCTTCAAATTTACCAGTTGGATCTAGATGATAGCGAAAAAGATGGTCGTTTAAAATACTAATTTGTGCTTTTTTTCCAGAAGCATACGTAATGACAAAGTTTTTCTCCGCTTTTTCAATCGACACAATTGCTCCGACTGACGTTGCTGAATCAGCTACGTCTTCTTTTGCTGTTTGCTCTTGCGCATCAACCACTTGAGAATCCATCGTAACAAACGAATGGAACGCCAATACAGACGAACTCACTAATAAAAATGTCAACCAGTGCTTTTTACCGTAAATTTTTTTACCCTGATACTCTTTGTTCATTTTTTCCTCCTTAAAATTGCTCCCCATAGAATAGTTCCGACACAATTACTCACAAAATCCAAAACCCAACAAGGTTTTATCCAGATGAAAAGTCATAACGATTTTCTTAGTTTACTGAGACTGTAAGCAAGTCAGTTTCAGTAAACCCTTCCTAAACACATCCTTTCAATAAATTATTAAATGAAAACAATCTATTTTCATCTTATATAAAAATTTTAGTACAGAATCACAATTTCCCAATGAATGCGTTTTCATTTATTGACTACCAATTTTTCACTTTTTTAATAACATAATTATCGTATGATGGTTTTTTTGTGTTTGTCAACGGTTAATTATAGCAGCCACCATTAACAAGTATTAACCCTTGATAAACCTGTTAATTCACTTATAATGATGATTTTATTGCAAAAATATCTACATCAGAAAAAGAAAGCCTTTTTTCAAAAATCTAATACCTGTTGCTCAACTTTAGTCTATTTAAAAATAATCAACACCCTCCTGCTCAGCAAGAGGGTGTTGATTACTCGTTTTTTAGTGATTGATTTGGGTTGCTGGTGTGAAAAGCAAACTAATGATGATGCCAACTATCAGTACCGCTAGCAATATAAAAATTAACTTTCCAAACCGGTGATAGGGATTGATCGAAAGCCCAATCCCATAAACTTTCGGAACCCACAAAGGAGGCGTTGGATTATCTTTTTGATCTTTATAGGCTATCTTTAAAATCTGCCACGCAAAATACAACAATGGTAAAACCATAATTACCCCAACTATACCTAGCCATTTTGCTAATAAATCACTGGTATGCAAAAGACTGATTGTCAGAATTGGTACAAACAAAAGAATAAAGCTAATTGTGGCTCCCACTTGTGCTTGCTTAAGCAGTCGTCTCTCACGGAGAGTAAGATTCGCAAACATTCCATCCATCCTTTCATGGTTTTCAGATTAAATCAACGAATCACTAAAAAACTAAATTAACTGCGAAAATCAATGACCATTCGCCCGCGAATTTTTCCTTGTTCCATTTCTTCAAAAATATCATTAATTTCTTCTGGTTGACGTGTTTGACAAACAGGAACAACTTTTCCTTCTGCACCGAATTGGAAAGCTTCGCTTAAATCTTGACGGGTTCCAACTAACGATCCGACTACGTGAATGCCATCAAGAACAAGACGTGGAATAGATAAATCCATTGTCTCAACAGGCAATCCAACGGCGACAACCGTTCCTCCCGCACGGACTGCATCGACTGCGCCATTAAATGCTGATTTAGCTACCGCAGTAACTACTGCTGCATGGACACCACCAATTTCTTTTTGAAGTTGTGCAGCAAAATCAGGATCTTTAACTGGATTAATTAAAAGATCAGCACCCATTTCTTTCGCAAAAGCTAACTGATCATCATTCACATCAACAGCTACTACTTTGGCATTAAAGACATGCTTGGCATATTGTAAAGCTAGATTACCTAGCCCACCTAATCCTGAAATCATTAGCCATTGACCTGGACGAATCCCAGATTCTTTTATCGCTTTGTAGGTTGTTACCCCTGCACAAGTAATAGAGGAAGCTGGCTCTGATGCTAAATTTTCTGGCACTTTCACTGCATAACCGTCTGTGACGATGCATTCTTCGGCCATGGCACCATCAACTGTATATCCAGCATTTTTTACTGAACGACAAAGCGTTTCTCGACCAGAAGTACAATATTCGCAATGCCCGCAGCCTTCATAAAACCATGCAACAGATGCACGATCACCAATTTTTAAACTAGTAACGTCTTTTCCAACCTCCGTCACAATCCCAATTCCTTCGTGACCTAAGGTACAACCGCTAACATCGCCAAAATCTGCATTCTTAACGTGTAAATCCGTATGACAGACACCACAGACTTCCATTTTCAACCGCGCTTCATTATCTTTCAATGGACACGATTCTTTTTCAACAATTTTTGTTGTTTTTCCTTTTGCTGCGACAATTGCTTTATACATGGTTCTTTCCTCCTTGCTTCTATTGTGAATCATTGAACAATAATAGTATAATACTACTTTCCAAAATAAGGAACACCAATGACTTGCGTAAATTAACGCTAATTTGACAATTTATCCTTGCTAGACAGCTATTCTTCCCTTATGTTATAGATAATTCATACTGGCATGATTTTTTCTGCATAATTGTCAACTATTTTAAAGGCAGGTTTTACAACCTCATTTTTCCCTTCTTTTTTCCCAAGATATAGCAGACGGTGCCTAAAATAACTAGAATTAAAAAGGCCATGAGGTACTTAAGCCAGTGAAGGTTTTTGACTTTATGATCAACAGAACGCTTATTATACTGATCAGCTTGCTTTTTGTTTATCGTGAAATCTTTTGAGAACGTCCAGCTCCCCTCATGGTTTTTCAACTTAATGGTATAGGTATAGTCTCCAGGTTTAAACGAATCTTTCAGTAAAATAGGCAGATCAAACCTTGTGTTTGGTGCAAAACTCAGATTATTTTTCTTTTCGTGAATGATCGTTTTGTTTGTTCCTTTTTCTTTAACAAAAAAATCTCCTTCGACTTTTGACAATAACTTCCGCTGTGGATTTTTAATTTCCATCGAAACAGTATTGTGGCGGTTAATTTGCCCAATTTTAACAGAACCACTTTCTAATTTTGCAGGTATGGTCTCTGCTGTTTCATTCACCCGAATAGCAATCGTATGCATATAAACATTTTGAATCCCACCCTTGCTTTGGTCCCCAGCTATCTCTACAGGTCGAATCGTCACTCCACCTAATAAAATTCCTGAGAATAACTTTTCTGGCATCGTTATTTGAAAATCAATCGTTTGTGATTGTTTACCGGGGACACTAATGTCTTTCCTATTGGGACTAATCAAATCACTAAGTACCAAACTCATCGATGGATCTTTTTCAAAGCTACTTTTTGTATAGTCAACTATCCCATTACTATTTGTTGTTGCTGTATTTACCTGAACTTTAAATTTTTGAGGGTTCGGCGTAGTATTGGTTATCGTTAATTTGAATGTATCTTTTTGTTTTGGAGTTAATGTCATATCAAAAAAATTACTGGTTTTGTTATTTTGAGTTGCTCCGAAAACGGGTGTGACTGTATACGCATTCGCATTGTCAATTGTTGCTGAACTATTGGTATTAGACGGATCTGCCCAGGCACGCATCGCTCCACCTAAACAGAGAATAGTCAATATAAAAAGTATCTTTAAAATTCTTTTCAATTTATCTGCCTCGTTTTCTTACATCGTTTTATGTTAAATTCTTAGGCGGGTGCTCCATCGATGGCATTCCAGACGATGGTCCCAGAGTAGGTATTTGCAGCAATACTTTTAGGTATATTTAACGTTGCATTTAAATCGGCTGTCGTGACAGTGTCTGATAAACGGATATCACTTTTATCTAGCGAAATAATGGTTGAAGCATCTGTGGTTAAATCAACGCCCGTAAAGGTACCTTTTTCAGAAGATCCGTCAGGTTTTTTAGTGTCTAAATGAAGTGTCATTCCGTCTAAGCCAGTGACACCTTTTCCTTTATCTTCTAAATTCGCTGTCAGATACCAACCTGTATTCGTTGTCCCACGATTATCATTAATGATAAGTTGCGACTTGCTTTGATCTGGTTGCGTATGATCTTGGCCGTCTTTTGTCACCGTCCCAAAGTTAATTTGTGCTAATGGTGTAATGGTTAATCCGCCACCCAAAACCGACACATTCGCTGTGGTATTGGTATTATCAGCCGCATTCACAGTTTGTTGTCCAATTAAAAAAATCCCCGTTCCTAAAGTGACAGTTAAACCAATTATTTTTTTATTCATTATTTTTCCTCTTTTCTTTATAAAGTCCAACGATTAATGTACTTCCGAGTACCACGATTCCTAAAAGCGTCTCTTGAGACGTAATCTCGTTTGTTTTTGGTAAAAAATTAGGTTGTCCTCGTGAAGTTGGCATATCGTTAGTCTGCGGTATAAGCTCATTGGGATGCGGAACAATATCCTCACTCTCTTTCACTATTACCATGGCTTTTGTGCCAGCTTGTGCGTCAGTTGTCTTGTCTTCAGCTTGTGCTTGAATTGGCAAACCGAGAATAAAGGCAACAAACAATAAATCATAGATAAACCATTTCACAGTTATTCCCTCTTCCCTTACGGTGTTGCTTCTAAGTTCCAAATTAACTGAGCTTCATATTTATCAGCAGGTGTGACTTTTGAAATAGTTAATGTGGGCAATAATTGTAATTTCGTCAAAACTTTTTTATTTTTGATAGATTGGTTACTTACGCCAGCTACTAATTGTTGCTCATCGTTAACCATGATATTTTGCTCAGTTGTTACATAATCGACTGACTTTGGATTTAGCGTGAGATCAAGCCCTGCGTCTTTCCACGCTTGTGTTTTCTGATCATTTAAATTATAGGCTACTTCAAGCTGCCAGCCAGTTGTCCGATTAGGATCCCCCGTATCTTCAATGTTCATCTCACAACTTTTTAATGTCTGTGTTTGATCTTGGCCATTAAATTTTACGTTCTCAAAAGGCATTAGTTGTTCAGATAAGTGATAAAAGTCTAGACGATTAGAGTAATAGTAGGTCCAATCAACAGTAATACTTTTACTAAAACCTACTATTTTAGAGATATCATAAGTAATTTTATAGACACCCGCTACTTCATCGTTTACCTGATCAGGCGTATAGCGAATCGTTATCTTACTATAAGGAATGGACTGTCCATCATTATCTGTTGCACTATCAAAAAGACGTTTTGGATCGAAGGGCGTCCCCACAGAAAAGCTGTCGTTATGTGCACCAATATGAGCTGAAGAGGGAATGACTTCTAGTGCAGTCTGCGCCTCTAATCCTAGGTATTTATAATCAATTTCATATTTACCAACCACTTTTGTATCCACCGCATCTACTGGGACCTTTTGCTCTCCGTCCAGTTTATATATGGTGACACTTACGTCTCGAAAATCACCTTTTTTACCATCTGGTGTTTGTAGGCTAGTCACTTCACTTTCTGGTTGCCATTGAGTATATTGATAAATCGTATCTTGAGATTTAACTTTAATTTGCGCTTGATCAATGTGTACAGTTAAACTTTTCTCATTTGAGTAGCTTTTAGATGTATCATCAACATCAAGAATTCTAAATGTTAATGTGTAATCTCCTGAAGTTGGTAAAGCATCTGCTAAACAGTTAAAACTAACGCAATCATCTGTGACTGGTAAATTTTTTAAATCTTGCTCCCCAATTTTATGAAAATCAGTTTGGGCAGCACCTGAAATTTTTTCTTCAATCTGAACTTTTCTAGTTGTCGGAGCCTTAACGGTTAGTTCTACTGGTATCTTTTGTTGCGGGTGAAATGTTGTTTGACCTTTAACAAAAGCTGCCCTTTCTAAACTTGGCACTTGGTATGGATCTATTGTGACGCGCATATATGTTTTATCTGTGGGCTCTGAAGAATCCGTTCCTGGCGGATTGACTAACGGCAGCCCACAACCATCTTTGCCACTAAACAAATAAGTTGTTAACCCGTTTTGCTGTTGTGAAGAGACATTCACATTGGCCTTAGGATCAACTGTGTGAGTATGAAAATTAACTACGCGCGCAAACCGTTGAGCAACATACCCATCTGTCCAATTAAGCGGATTGTCTTGTCTTTGGTTCATCGTAAACTTTGGTGATAAAAACTCCCCTGGTAACATCGTTGTGCTTTCAGGTATTTCAGGATATTTAGAGGCATCTTGGGTATTGTAATTGGATAATGGATTGTCTTTATCACCGCTGTCCCATGGCGAGATATAAGAAGACCAAGTAGCCACTTTCCCGGTGATTCCAGTAATAATTTGATGATTCAAATTATTTGGATCTTGCTTTGCTGCTGCCGCTAAACTTGTCGCACGTAACCACATGTCTGCACTAGCCGTTACCATATTATGATTAACTGTATTCGTTGTATCTGAAAATCTACCCAATTCATACGTCCGGCCAAAAAAATCTGCCGATAACAAAAATTGATCACTCTCATTACCATCCGACAAAACATTTGATACAGGTAAGCGATGTTTCGTTAAACTTTTATTGAGGGAATAATCCTTCGAATCGCCATCTTTCATCAAAGTTGCCACATCTAAATCAAAATGAAGCTCAAATGTTATTTTAGTTTTATCAGGTTCATTACTCCAAATGTCATAAATTTTCCCAAGAGACAAATCAATAGAATCTCCACGTTCACAAAACATCACCTGATGCTCAGTATCAACCCCACTATAGTCTTGTTCGGGATCACCCCACCCTGGTGAACCATCTTCTGAAAAACCGTTAAACGTCCGCATTCCTTTTGTGTTGATGATTGATATTCGTGTATTTTTTTGTCCACTAATTGAATAAAAATTTTCTGGATTATCCGCATAAGCCTTGTCATAAGCCGCTTTAAAATTATCTGCACTTATATTTTCTGGTAAATGAAACATCAGACCATATTGCATCCCATCGGTATCGAAAGCAAGAGCAGTAATTTTTTGTGTATGAGAAGTGTCCACTGTTCCGGATAATTTTACGTGTAATTTTCCTCCAAATGATCCATCAGGACCACCACCATCGTCATGGCTTATCTCCATTCCATAAGGTAAATCAGTTCTCAAATCAATGGCTATCCCTCCCGCTTGATAGAGTGAAGCTGCCTCACATTCTTGAAAATGCACGCTCAAAAAACAAGAAATCGTTACCAATAGTAGACAAGAGTAAAAGAAATAAGCAATGCTTTTTTTTCTTTTGTAGGTTGGCATTTTAATTTTTAATTGTTCGTTGATTTTTTTCATTGCTTACTCACCTTGACCTTTTTTGGAATTAGAAACTAAATAATAATTATTCTAACTACTGCTAGCTTATCAACATTGAAATTGCTTTGCCACACACAATTAATGTATAAGGCTGTACATTAATTGTGATGGCCGCTTCTTATTGCGCTTGTGTTAACATATCAATACAAAAATTTAAAGAAAGTAGACTACAATGAACCTAAATTTTACTTTTGGAGGTCCATAACATGTTTCCATCCTACCTAACGAATGAGCTAGAAATTTTATTTTATATAGTGAAGCGAGCTCATACGTCATTAAATGAAATTTCTTCCAATTTAAAAATTTCAAAAAGAACGGTCAAGGAAAATCTGATAAAAATAAATCAAGAATTCGAGGATACTTATCAAATCCAACATTTTATTGTCTCTAACAATAATGGCATTGTTTGTGTAAATCCAGCGTACCGAAAAAGCGCGGTCGAATACGCCTACACGTTAAAACTCAATCTTTTAAAAAACAATGTACAATTTAATTATTGCGTACAATTAGTCACACATTCTTCCATTGATAAAAACGAATTAATTAAAGTTTTATATATTTCTGAACATTATCTGGTAAAAATCACGAAACAACTGAATAACTTTTTTAAAATTTTTGATATAGTAATCGTTAGTATTAAGGGTATTTATCAATTAACTGGCAATGAATTATCGATTCGAGTGTTTTCTTTCATTTTCCTACAAGATTCCTTTCAAGAATTGGCTTGGCCTTTTTCTAAAATAAGTCTTGAAGAAATAAAAAAAAGTCTACCCGATGAACTTCTTGAACGATCCTATAAAAATGTCCGAATGAAGAAAAGAGCGTTTTATATTTTATATGCGATATTTAAAACTAGAACAAGTGCACAAAACTTCTTAAAGATGCCGCACTCTAAAAAACTGCATTCTTTTTTTATTCTGATCAATCAATACAGTCATGTGACTTTATTTTTTCTTGAACACTCTTTCGCTGACATTCAATGCGAAACAAGAAAAACTGAAATTTTATACTTTAATTTTTTATCTCGCATTTTTATCCCTTATATCTTTTCGGAAAAGCAAACGAAACAAATAGAAAAATTATTTATAGAATCTAACCATCCTTATTGTGTCTTATCAAAAAAATTATTTAAGCAAGTAGCCTACTTACTGACAAATCAGCATGATTATCAATACGTTTACTATCTTTCTATTTTTAATGCTTGGTACTTTTTAACGGAGGGCAATTATTATACTTTTTTAACACTTTATTTACCGCAGCCAGAAATTTGTACTCCGTCAGATGTGGCATACTTTAATCGAATAAAAGGAACGGTGGCAAAATTAGTTCACCAAGAAACGCATTTAGAGTTACTCAGTCAACTGCTTTACACATTGTCTGTGTCCGAAAAAAAAGTACAAGTGAGAATCTATTTACAAATTATCAAAGATTTTTATGCAAGTTATTTTATTAAAACACGGTTATCCTCCTTATATAATACAAACGCAATCTCTATTACCGAAGACTTCACAAATGCGGATATCATCATCACAGATTCCTTCGAAAAAGCTACTTCTAATCAAGATATTTTCTACTTAGATTCCATTGAAAATGAAGAAAGTTGGCATGAGCTTACAGAATTTATTCAACAAAAATATATGGCTAAACTTAATGTTGGACTATAATTGTGAGTTTTCTTAAAAAGAGCAAATTTGAAAAAAAAAATTAGAGGTGTATACTAGCAGAGGAATAATTTTTTAGCTTCTAATAAATTTTTAAAGAAGGAATGTTTTGTGAAATTATCTATCAAAAAATTTTTTGAGGTCTTCTTAGAATCGTCTTGGGCGTATAGTCGTCCTATACTAACTTTTGATACAAGACAGAACTGGTTTGCTCTTGTTCTTAGTATCATTATTGCAAATGCTGTTGGTGCTGTTCTAACAATAGTCTTTCCTTTCGCTTTTGTTTTAGTAAATGTTGGTAGCTTTTTGGGCACTGTAATTTGTGTCTTACCACGACATAGCTCTCCACAAAGAAGTGCCATAAATGGTATTTTAATGATTTTTATTGGTGCCAGTCTGGGGATACTTTTACAGTCGTCAAGTATATTCATTATTTTATTATTCGTCCTTGGTTTGTATTTTTCAGGGATTGTGAGAAACTTTAGTATTGGTCTGTATATTCGATGTCTCTTTGGGACCATTTCTTTACTAGCTGGTGCGCAATTAAAAGGCAATTTGTCTATTGGTCAAACTTTTGAAGGTCTGGGTGCAATAATTTTAGGTATGTCCATCCTTTGTTTGTTCTATTGTCTTTATTCTAAGCCGCAAAATAATGAAGCACGAAAATTAGTAGCCGATTTATATGAACAATTATATTTATTAGCACAAGGAAAACCCGCACGCTATGTCCATTTCAGAATAAAAGTACGCGAATCTGTTGAAACAATGCCCTGGGTCAATCATCAAAAAACACCATGGATTTATCCCTTGGTTTCACAAGCAGATGCAATTGCAGGCTCGTTAGATTCAACCAATGCAGCTGAAAATCTTCCTGCTTTAAAAGCAATTCTACTCTTTTTAAAAGGAGAACAATTAACCCTGCCTCTTCAAGAATTTGCTTCAGCAAACACCGAAATAAAATCAGCAATCCTTTTGATACAAAACAAACAATCCTCTAAAAAAATCTCATTTAAATCTTTCTTACCCACAAAAGAAGGACTTGCAGAAGCCAAAGAGATCCTTCATTCTTACAAAGGCAGCTCTGCTAGATTCGCAATTCGTTTAGCTTTAACAGGTTTAGTGTGTCATTTTTGTTCGCTTATACTTAATTACATGTACCCTTTGCCTTTAGCTAATCACGAATTCTGGGTAGTTATTTCTGGTTGTTTGATGGTTATGCCAGGGTATCATGGTACACTCGGCAAAATCACTTCAAGAACTATTGGTTCTATTTTAGGTGGTTGTTTAGGCATCTTTTTGTCTCAATTAATTGCTAACTTAACAAACCTAAATCCTTTATGGCCAATGCTATTGTCTTGTTTGCTAGTTATATTGTATGAAACCGTCCGTAAATTAAGTCAAGCATTTCTAATGCTAAGTGTGACCACTTGGTTAACTTTCACATTAGGTGGTAGTTCTGCAGGCTATACAAGAGTTTTTGATGTAATTATTGGTGCGCTTATTGCTTTTGTTATGTTTTTTATTTTCCCAACATGGCATAGTCAAGTATTACGTAAAAATATCAATAGTTGGTCAAAAACGATCAGGTCTATTTTGCTAGCGTTAATCAATGAAGAGACCACGTTACCAAGTGATGCTTGGGTACTAGCTTATCGAGTACAACGTAGAGTAAACTATTCTATTCAAGAAATTGTTCTTGAATCTCCTATTTATAGTAACGATGCCTCTGCTGAAAGCTTAATGCAACAAAAACAACTAAATGATCAACTGTTGGAAATGCAAACTGCTATGGAAGAGCTTCTTTTAGAACTTATGAAAACACAACACTACTTAAAAAAATTAACGCCAGTTAGGCCAGACACACTAAACACTGAGTTATTTAACTATTCACAGCAAATACTTTCACTCACGAATCCCCAAAATAATCGACTAATCAACCAGTCCAAACAATCCATTTATTTTCCTCAAATTGAACAATCACTGGTAATCTTAAAAAATTCTACAGCTAATTTCTTTTTAGCAAATATCAAATGATTAAATAGACAATAAGCCTAGGAAAAATCCAAAGGGAATTTTTCCTAGGCTTAAAAGTTGATAAACTACTGGCATAGTAATCAATGAAAACAACCGACCTAATCGAGCAGAAAACTTGGTTTTTGTAACGGAATACCCCTGTCCTGACTCCGTTACACCGACTCAATTTTATAAACTTATCTGTCTAACATTCACAAAAAACTTTTTTTTCAGTTTCTGTGAGGATATCATTCATTCGACCAGATTTAAATCCTTCTAAGTCAAAAGTTACATAATTAAATCCTTGTTTTTTAAGATAATCTGCAATTTTTTCTCTGTTTTCTAATAACAGAGAAAGTTTGTCTTCTGGAATTTCAATCCGTGCTAAATCATGATGTGCTCTGACACGGACAATTGGAAAACCTATTTCCCGTAAATATTTTTCACTAGCAAATACTTGATCAATAGCTGAGCGTGTTAACTTAATGCCATAAGGAATTCTTGAAGCAATGCTACATGAGGCAACTTTACTCCAATTGGAAATACCTGCTTCTTTAGCAAGTTGACGTATTTCAATTTTATATAATTTAACTTGTTGTAACGGACTGATGACCCCTTCTTGATCTCTTGCTCTTAATCCAGGACGAAAGTCATTATTATCATCCATAATCATCCCATCGGCCAGAACATCAAATCCCTCTTTCTGAATAGCCGAACGAATAGTTTTATATAATAATTTTTTACTGTAGAACCAGCTATTAGGGTTATTTGCAACAATTCTATCATCCGCTAATTCGCTCATTTCAAGGCCTAACACATTTGCTCCCAATCCATTAGCTAAATCGACCGCTTTATCAAACTCATCATCAGAAAATAATTCTGAATTTACAACAACCGCAAGTACATTTTCAGCACCTAAAGTGTCCAAAGCTTTTTTTAGCAAGTAAGAGCTATCAATTCCACCTGAATATGCAACAGCCAACTTATCCATTTTTTGTAATTCGCGAACTAAATTTTGTTCTTTCGTTTTCATGACAGACATTTAAACCATCTCCTATTGATTTTCTTTTACATAATTAATTATAGACATCTCCACATTAGAAAAAATCACGATTCATAGTATCAATTATTGTCAATATTTGTACACTTAATACCGTTTTAAATGTTGTAACAAGTTAGCATTGGCTTCTATCTCTTCTTTTGAGTACCTTGTAACAGCCGAATCAAACAATAAAATGGAATCAGCTTCCTCGCAAATACTCAAATAGTCATGGGTGGAAAGGATAATTGTTTTACCAAGTTGATGCAGATTTTTTATTATCTTTTTAAATAATTTTTCCGATTCTTTTGTCAACCCAGCAAACGGCTCATCTAATAAATACACGTCTGGATTCATTACTAACAGACTAGCAAAAGCCACTTTTTTCTTTTCTCCTCCCGATAATTGATAAGGCACTTGATTGCTTAAATGGGTAATTTTTAATAAATTCAAACAATCATTAATTCTTTTTGCTGTTTCATGCTCGGATAGTTGGAGCTGTCTAGGGCCAAATGCCAATTCGTCATAAACTGTAGCATTAAATAATTGTGTGTCCGTCTCTTGAAATAATATACCCAAATGAGCATAATACTTTTTTTTATGAATAGGGTCTTTTTTCCAGGCCGTTAATGATTGTTCCATAAAATAAATCGTTCCCTCGGAAGGTTTTAAAAAACCTGCGAGCAAATTTAAAAAAGTGGATTTTCCACTGCCGTTATCTCCCATCAAAACCAGATATTCTCCTCTGGCTATTTCCAAATTACAAGGCGAAAAAACAGGCTTCGTTTGATAGCGATAAACCAAATGATTTACTCGATACATATTAGTTCCTCCCTAAATAAAGCAACCCCCCGAAAAATAAAAGATAGGCAATACTAACCAAAAAATCTTTCGTTTTTAATGGTTGCTTTACTCGATAATATTGACCAGTATATCCTCTTGCTTCCATCACCATGTCCAACTTTTTCCCATACGTAAAAGATTTTAAAGAGATAAGACTGATTAAATTACTACCCGTACTCAACTGGATATTCCCACCAACTGCTCTAGCTTCTACAGCGGCAAGCAGTTGGATTAAGAGATTTCCAAAGAAAAAGATATATTTAATCGTAATATCTAATTGTAAAAGTATTATATTCGGAAAATGAAAGATTTTTAATGCTGCTATAAATTGATTCATGTTGGTTGTTTCCATATATTGACTAATCACTATGGCTAAAAAAAACAAATGAACAATAAATAATAAACTAAATTGACCTAAAAAAAAGATCGGTAAATAGATAATCAGCGGCATCAAAATGAGGATACTAGCTTTTTTGACAATGTTTCGTAGAATAGTTGGTTTTTCAACTAAAAGTAACATGCCTAGGTAGATGCCTAAGAGCCACAAAACAAGAACTTTTTGTGTTGTGCTGATTAAAACAATTAGTAAAAAAGTACTGATCAGTTGAATTGCTGGGTGTATATCACTGAGAATAGTCTTATTGCGTTTCCCACTCACCTGAAATTTATTTAATAAAAAAAGGATTCCTTTTCGATTTTTAAGCATAAAGGTTTCTTTTTTATTAGGTTCAAAGGACGTGGAAGATTCTTTCATCCATTCAGGCATCAACTTTTCCTTCTTCCATTAAATAAACGAAAAATGAGTAAAAAAACGATTATGGCTGTTACGCCACTTAAAATATACCCAAGTGCTAATGGCAGTCCTGGAATAAAGTAATCACTGAAAAGTGCATGAAATGAAAAACCATTCACCATACCTTTTGGTTGTACCGCAGGCAAATGATTCTGTTTTAAATTCTTAACTAATTCAGATAAATCCCATTCACCCCAAGCGGTGGCATGATCAATCAAACCTAATGGACATAAAATTACCATGACCAATAACAGTCTCTTTAATCGCAACAACGGAGTCCTTTTCTTCTTTTCTTCGATAAAAATTGCATCTTTTGACACACTTTTTACAAAATTATAGACACACACGGTGAAGAGACCTTCAACAATTCCTATTACTAAAAGATGAACACTCATCATTGCTGGTATAGTTATAGAAAGACCATATGGGTTATAAAGTGGCGTACCATTCGCTTCATGGAATAGTAAGGGTTGGATACCTAGTAATACAGAAGTAGAAAATGCCGCCACATTTACACCAAGATACCCAGCTAAGAAAAGACCCATTGTTTCAAATTTTTTTACACGCGTAACTAGCTTATAAACTCCATATCCCACGAATGGCATCACAAACGCCATAGAAAAGGCGTTTGCACCAAAAGCTAATATACCACCATCACCAAATAAACAAGCCTGTAATAGTAAAGCCACCGAAACAGACAGCGTCGCGGCCCAAGGTCCCATCAATAATGCGATGAGAACAGCCCCAACAGCGTGCGCAGTTGTTCCACCAGGTACTGGCAAATTAAACATCATTATTAAAAATGACAAGGAGGAGGAAATCCCTAACATGGTCCCTGTATCTTTTTTTAATTTAATTTGAACGTCAACTTTTTTTACCGCGCGGTACCAGACAGGTACCATAATCGCGCCCATCACTGCGCAAGTTTGTGGGCTTAAATAATTTTCTGGAATATGCATGTTCGTCAGACTCCTATCTTATCGATCAATATAATCAGCTAAATAACTTTGATCGTAAATCACAATTTTTTGTTTTTTGATATCGATGACTTTTTCCTCTTTTAAATCATGGATAATTCGGTTTACGCTATTTCTCGTTGAAATCCCGCAAAACCCCGCAATATCCTCATTAGTTACTTGAAAATCAATTAATATTCCTTCCTCTGTCTGTACACCAAACAAATCAATTAATTGGTAAATAAAAGTACAAACAGCCCCTTTCTTACCATTCATTGTCATATTCTGTAAGGAACTAATACTCTCCGATAATTTTGCTCGGTAGTAATCCCGTACATAATCTTGAAGAACAGCATCTTCTCTAACATATTCCCAAAATACAGTCCTTGGTATCCGATAAAAGCTAGCCTCTTCCGACTCAATGCGGATATTAAAAGGAGCAGATGTATAATTTGATACTTCATCACGTAACAATGAAATAATGTCAGGAGACACAATATACGACAGATTAAATTCTCGTCCATCCTTTAAAATAATACTCGTCTTAACGACCCCTTTCTTTAATACATAGGTGTACGCTTCCTCCAATCCATGATAAGCGAGATAAGTATGGCGTTTTTTTTGATAATCGGCGTCTTCTTTCTATCTAAGAAAGCTGTAAGATAATCTGACTCCATAATTGTCACTCCTTTGACTAAGTTTCTGTTTGATTCGTTAACTATTATAAACACTCTCACCAACCTTTTGTTAGCAAATGTTACCCACAATAAGGACTGTGTGATTTCTAAATTTCATTATACTTAGTCTCGTAAAATATTACTTAGGAGATGATTGCTATGGTAGAAATTAACCTACCTTATGACAAGAAAATGATTACTGCAAGAATTCCCGATAAAAATTTTATTGGGCTTCTCGAATCAAAAGCTGAACATTTTTCAAATCCATATACTGAGAAAGAAACAGTCGAAAAATCGCTGGACAATCCTATTGGAAGCCTTCCATTAGAAGAATTAGCTAAGGGTAAAAAAGACATTGTCCTCATTAGTTCCGATCACACACGTCCCGTTCCTTCACATATTATCACCCCAATTATTTTGCGTAGAATTCGTTCAGTGAACAAAACAGCTAGAATCCGGATTTTAGTTGCTACAGGCTTTCATCGCCCTTCTACACGAGAAGAACTGATTAGCAAATATGGTAAAGCGATTGTAGAGAATGAAGAAATCGTTATGCATATCTCTACTGATGATTCCTCAATGGTCAAAATCGGTCAACTACCTTCAGGGGGCGATTGTATCATTAATCGCATTGCAGCAGAAGCAGATTTACTGCTGGCCGAAGGGTTTATTGAATCACACTTTTTTGCAGGATTTTCTGGTGGACGTAAATCTGTTTTACCTGGAATTGCTTCTTATAAAACCATCATGGCTAACCATTCTGGAGAATTTATTGATTCCTCCAACTCACGGACAGGAAATTTAACGGATAATCCGATTCATAATGATATGGTCTACGCTGCCGCTAAAGCGAATCTAGCTTTTATTGTTAATGTCGTTTTAGATGGTGACAAAAAAATTATTGGTTCCTTCGCAGGTGATATGGTTGAAGCGCATAAAGTTGGTTGTAACTTTGTAAAAGAAATTGCCCGTGTCAAAAAAATACCTTGCGACATTGCGGTTTCAACGAATGGCGGATTTCCACTTGATCAAAACATTTATCAAGCAGTTAAAGGGATGACCGCTGCAGAAGCAACCAATAAAGACGGCGGTGTCATTATTATGGTCGCTGGTTGTCGTGATGGTCACGGTGGTGAAGGTTTTTATGAAAATATTGCCAATGTTAAAAATCCAAACGAATTTTTAGAAGCAGCCATCCATACACCACGATTAGAAACCGTGCCAGATCAATGGACTTCGCAAATTTTAGCGCGAATTTTAGTTCATCATCATATAATTTTTGTTTCAGATCTTGTTGATCCTGAGCTTATCACTTCGATGCATATGGAAATAGCAAAAACGTTTGATGAAGCGTTAGAGCGAGCATTTGAAAGAGAAGGTCTAAATGCAAAAGTGACTGTGATTCGAGATGGCTTGTCTGTCATTGTAGAATAATGATCCTTGAGAAATCAGGAATAAGGAGCGTTGTATTATGCAACCGAAAGAAATTTTAGGAGCTTTTAAAGAGGGAAAATTATCTTTAGAAGAAGCAACAAACAAATTAAATGGCTTTTGCGAATTAGACTTTGCAAAAATTGATACGCAGCGTAAAGAAAGAACTGGTTATCCAGAAGTCGTTTATGGGGAAGGGAAAACAATTGAGCAACTCATCAAAATTATCAATAGCTTAAGAAAAGAAAACAATACAATTTTAGTTACTCGCGTTTCACAACAAAAAGCCCAGCCTTTAGAGTCGAACTTTCCTCATGGAACCTACTATGAACTTGCACGTTGTTTCGTTATCAACCAAATGGAGACTACAACAAAAAACTATATTGCGATAGTTACTGCTGGAACGTCAGACATGTCCGTTGCTGAAGAAGCAGCAATCACTGCAGAAACTTTCGGGAATCAAATAAAACGTATCTATGATGTAGGCGTTTCTGGCATTCATCGTTTGTTCGCTCACCTAGATGAGATTCAACAGGCTTCGGCGGTTATTGTGATTGCAGGCATGGAAGGCGCACTGGTGTCCGTGCTAGGCGGACTAGTTAGCGTGCCAGTGATTGCCGTCCCTACTAGCATAGGCTACGGCAGCAATTTCCAAGGACTGACTGCTCTTTTAGGAATGCTAAATAGTTGTTCCTCTGGCGTTAGTGTAGTCAACATAGATAACGGGTTTGGTGCCGCTTATAATGCAAGTATGATTAATCAAATAAAGGAGTCTTCACTATGAAAAGCTTATTTTTAGAACCATTTTCTGGTCTTAGTGGTGATATGTTAAATGGATTGTTGCTTGACTTAGGCGGGGATTTAAACAAACTGTTAATCGAATTAAAAAAACTTCCCATCGATGGGTTCACCATTCAAGCCCAACGAATTGCTAAAAGTTGTATTTACGGAACAGATTTCGATGTTCTCCTACAACATGGAAAAAAGGATTACGGTATAAAACACAGTCTCTCTCCTGACCACGAAAATGAACATCATGAAACGAAAGAACATGCACATCATCATAATCATTCTAGAAATTTAAAAGATATTTATACATTAATTGAAAAAAGCGACTTGTCCAATTTTGTAAAAAAACATAGTAAAAATGTTTTCTATGACATTGCAAAAGCTGAAGCTGCTGTTCATCAACAAACAATTGACACTATTCATTTTCATGAAGTCGGAGCAATTGATTCAATTGTTGACATCGTTGGCTTTTTTATCTTATGGGAACAGTTAGAGATTGAACAAGTCTATTCAACGCCAATTACAGATGGAAGTGGCACTATCACAATTGCCCATGGAGTCATGCCAATACCAGTTCCTGCGGTGATGGAATTACGTAAAGAAACAAATTTAATCATTCAACAAGACTTTGAGATAAAAACTGAACTTGTCACACCGACTGGCTTAGCTATTTTTAAAGAACTTAGTCCTCTATTTGTCGCACCAGAACAACGATTAATTGAAAAAATAGGTTACGGATTTGGCAAACGGGAAACAGGCAAGTTCAATGCCCTCAGAGGATCAATCTTTACTGAAACACATAGTAAAAAAAAGAGTACAGAACACCATGACCAAGTTTTAAAAATTGAAACAAATATAGACAATCAAACACCTGAACAGTTAGGTTACGTAATGGATCTATTATTGGAGCATGGTGCTCTAGATGTTTTTTTCACGCCCATTCATATGAAAAAAAACCGAAGTGCCATTCTATTAACGGTTTTAACAACAACAGAGGAAAAAGAATATTTTACAGAACTACTCTTTAAACATACTTCTACAATTGGTATGCGTTTTCAAGCAATGGAACGTAGTGTGATGGACCGTTCTTTCAAAATCTTGGAAACACCTTTTGGTAAGGTCCATATTAAAAAAAATCATTATCATGGCCTATTGAACGAGTCTATTGAATACCAAGATTGTGAACGAATTGCTAAACAATATAATTTTACAATTGAGGAAGTCTATCGCCTCGTCCAAACATTAAATAACAAAACTATTGATTAAAGGAGCTTTATCTTATGTTTCATCATATCTTATCAGAATTTATGGGAACTGCATTAATGATCGTATTTGGGGTAGGTGTTCACTGCGACGATGTCCTAAAACGAACAAAATACGCTGGTTCTGGTCACATGTTTGCAATCACTACTTGGGCTTTTGGAATCTCTGTTGTTCTGTTCGTCTTTGGCGGAGTCTGTATTAATCCAGCAATGGCCCTCGCTCAAGCTATTTTAGGAATGATTCCATGGTCTTACTTCATTCCCTATGTCATCGCTGAAATGTTAGGCGGCATTTGTGGCGCCGTCATTGTTTATATTATGTATGCTGATCATTTCAAGCTATCCGCCGATAGTGTCGATCCGATCGCCATTCGTAATATTTTTTCTACAAATCCGAACCAACGAAATTTACCAAGAAACTATTTTGTTGAAACTTTTGCAACATTCATTTTTTTAACATCTATTTTAGCGATTGCACATTCCTACGAAACACAACTACCCATTGCTGTTGGCTTGCTTGTTTGGGCAATCGGCATGGGGCTAGGTGGTACTACAGGATTCGCAATGAATCAAGCACGTGATTTAGGTCCTCGTATCGCCTATCAACTTTTACCAATCAAAAATAAAACCAATAATGATTGGCAATATGGGTTGATTGTTCCCGGAACTGCACCGTTTTTAGGAGCCATTTTTGCGACACTTTTCGTAAAATTTTTCCTAAAATTCTAATAAACCAACTAAATTTCTAAAACAAAAAAATATATAAAATAGAAGCTAGTCTCTAAATTTCTTCTATTTTATATATTTTTATTTTAATCACAAGATTCTTTCTGTGTCTTAGAGAGTAAGAATTTAATTTATTAGCTTTTTCGTCATCGATTTTCTACAAAAGCCAGTTTGCTCTAACAGTTAGAGTCCTTTTTGGTGATTGTTCAGTAAGTTAATCCTGGATTGAAAACACCTAATAAAACGCCAACGAGAGAAATAACAACTAAAATAAGCATCGTCCAAATAGCGGAAACATGTTTTTTGGACATTAACCACCAACAAAACAAGGTAACAAGTATCGTTAATAATCCTGGATAAATACTGTCAATTTTATCTTGCAGTTTAAGGAAAACTTTTCCGTCAGCACCTATTAATTTAAGAGAAGTAGTTACATTTACCCAAGATGCAAGGACCCCACCAACAACCATACTACCGATAACTCCGATAGCAACTCTAACGGCGGCTCCTTCTTTCCCAACTAAGAAACTTACTGCTTTATCGCCAAAATGATAGCCTCTAAAATACAAAAAGCGTTGGCCAAAATAGGAAATTAACGTCCAAACAATAATATAAAATATGGCACCAATTGGCGAACCGCCCGTGGACATTCCTAAGGAAATTCCTAACAAGATAGGAATCAAGGTACCATCAACTAATGAATCGCCAATCCCTGCAATTGGTCCCATTAATCCTGCCCTCATATCATTAATGGTTTCTCCATCAATTTCATTCTTACTTGCTCTAGCCTCTTCCATACTAGCAGTCACACCAACAATGACCGTTCCAAGCATTGGATTTGTGTTAAAAAAAGCTGTATATGCTTGAATGGCTTTCACTTGGTCTTCATGTTTTGGATAAAGTTTTTTGATAATAGGAAGCATTGAAGAAAGATAGCCGAAGGTTTGCATATGCTGTTGTGAAAAACAAGTTAACGCTCCCCAAAACCATAAATGAAAAGAATGCTTTAACGTTTTTTGATCTAATTTATTTGCTTTCAACTCTTCCATCTCATATGTCCTCCTCTTCATCATCATTCGTCAGACTTCCTGTTGAATCAACCAGTTTAGTATTGTTTTTAATCAAAGCAATTTTATAAAAAATTACAGCAAAAAGAAGCGCAATAATCGTTATTGAGACTAAATTGAGTTTTAATGAAGCAGCTAATGTGAACCCTACAAAAAAAGGTACAAAATCAATGTTCTTATTAACAATTTGACGTAACAAAATTGCAATTCCCACACACGGAAGCATGCCACCTACAGTAAAAAGCGTTTTCATTGCAAGACCATCCATAGGTAATGCATCTCTCATTGCTGTAACAGCCGTAGCCCCAAAATAGGTTAAAATCACGGTTGGCAAAAAGGAAAAAAGTAGATGAGAAATCCACGGCCAACCAAAATTAATGGCATATAAATGATCAAGCTTGCCTTTTTTTATATCTTTCCAACCAAACGATTGCCAAACTAAATTTAACGCGGCAACAGAATAAAATAATACCGTTCCGATCGTTCCAACTAATGTGCCGACCGATTTAGCCAGGTCGGCTGCAGAGCCGCCAAGTGGATCTAACCCTTTGGTCGAAATCGCCACCATCGCCAAAGGAATCCCGATATATGAAATTGCCCGCACGTCAGCAGACACTGTTCCTCCAGGTGTGACTAAAGCAATGTAAACTAATTGCATCGCTACGCCACAAGCGATTCCTAATTTTAAATCTCCTAAAATAATGCCACAAACTAATCCGCCGACTAAAGGACGCCCAATCGTATAATTTCCCACCGCTTGTCCAGCCATACAAGAATTTGAACACAGACAAGCAAATAGGCCTAAAATAGCCGCTTGTATCCAGTTGATTGTCATAATACTACTCTCCTCTTTTCAAAACTTCTAGAATCAGTAACCAAATTTAGCTTTAAAATGCGCCCAAGAACCAATTCGTTGATCAGGTAACAAGGCAAAATCCACTTTGTAACCAGCCTTTTCAATTTCTTCAAAAGCCGCTGCTTCTTCTGCTGTAAAGGATTGGTTATCCCCTAATTTAATTGTCCCTTCGCGATCATTCCCCGGTCCAACATTAATCATTTTTACTTCACTTGGAACAAAATGCCAATCCACCAAAATTTTTTTCATATCCAAAGGGCTCTTTGTAATCAAAAAGTATTTTGACTTAGACGCTAATACTTTATCCTTTACATCAAAAAAATGCGCCATTGTCCAAATAAAGGTTTTTTTATCTTGTGCAGCTGCTTTATATGCTTCCTTTAAAATGGGGTTACTTGCTGCTTTGTCATTCACAGCTATAATGCCATCACATGGCATTTCTTTAGTCCAACGTAAAGTAATTAAGCCATGAATCATTCGATCATCGATTCGAACAAAAGAAATTGACATGTTCATCTTCTCCTTTAGATATCCTCTTCAGTTACACCGTCCTCAGTTATAGTTAACTCTCTAATGCCATGACAAGCATCCGCTACTATCATTTTTTTCAAATCAGATAATTCACTAGTTTCTTTCAATAAAAGCGCATTTAAAGCCATTGGAAAATTCACTCCTCCAACAATCAGAGAATTTTCTAGCATTTTTTGCTTATCTAATACTTTACAAATAGTAGCAAGTGGACTCCCGCCTACAATATCAGCCAAAACGATTAGCCTCGTTTCCTGCGGTAATTTTTCAACTTCACAAAGAAACCGCTTACCAAAATTATCGGTAGATTCACCAGGTTGTAAGCCAAACACTCTGACTGTCTCTATCTCCTCGCCAGCAAACATCCCTAATGAATTTTTTAACCCTCTAGCAAAATCGCCATGACTGACCAGAACTAAATAAGTCATTTTCTCTCTCCTTTCTTAACATTTCCACTTCAAAATTTTTTAAATCACCTCTTTTTAAGAGTCCATAATACAGCTTTTATAAAATGAGAATACTTGCTTCGTTCGCCTCACACTCCTTTGATAGCATGAATGTTTAACAACAGTACCTTTCTAAAATTAAAGTCATTCACTAAAAAGTTCTAATGAATTTGGCTGTTGTAGCTTGATGACAAGGAACAATGACTTTCTTTATCCATAAAAACATTTAGTTGATTACGCTTAAAAAAATAAATAATATAGCAATTCCCAAAAAAGTTGCTTTTGAATAGTCCCTTTTCTAAATTTATTGATTCATTTTTTCAACTATTAGGTTAGCAAAGTCCCAACACACATTCCACCCACAATAGGTGTACATAGTTGTACATTATTCGGAGTTAATCAACTCATTTAAGCTATGGTAAAATAACTATATATCACTCCAATTTTCTAATTATATAGGTCATTCCAGGTCATGCTCTTTTGGATACAACAAAATGAACTTATATCGAATCTATGGTTTTATGCTCTTAATAAATTAAAAAGTAAAGTAGGGATATTTATATGTCAGCAAAAGAAAAAACGATGAAATATGGATTGGTAGGCCTCTTTTTGGGGATATTGTTATTAGCTCATCTAGATTTATTAGCTGAAAATCTTAGTTATCTTCTCTTAGGATTATTACTTTTACTTGTTGCATATCTAATCTTGGTAAAAAAATTTTATTTTTTCTCAAACTTGATTCCTAAAAATACTACTGATATACATCTAAGTAAAAAATATGGTACGGCTTCTGGCATCGGCAGTTTAGTTATCGGGATTATTTTAATAATTCTGGGACTATTTTTATAGAAAAATAATTACTAAAATAAAACAAGCAGTGAAACCATAAAAAGTACACGAGAAAAGAACTCGTGTACTTTTTATGGTTACCTGTATAGCCTTCAATTTGTTCCTTTGTTACTACTTTTTATTAATAATGCTCTTTACAGTGCTACGTTAAAACAGCAATAAAAATTAATGAAGGGGAATTTAACTCAAATACCAATGATTATTATTTAAGACCGCTTTCTTAAGTAACCCTCATTGATTACGTACTAATCATGATAGGCTCCTCGTTGCCATTTATCTAAAAATTCATCGAAAAAGTGCGCATCTTGTTGTTCTGGATGTTGTTTTTCAACTTGATTAATTTTTTCAATTAGTTGTTCGTTGTCTTCTGTTGGATGATAGTGTGCTTCAATAAAGGCAGCAGCGATATCACAGATCAAGAATTCTCCTGTTATTTTCCCACCGAAACCAATAACATTTGCGTTCAATTCCTCTTTCGCATACAACGCTGTAGTCATATCGCGAACTAAAGCAGAACGGATACCCGGCACTTTGTTAACCGCATTGTTAATTCCAACGCCTGTTCCGCAAATACATATACCCAAATCAGCCTGATTGCTCATTACGGCTTCTCCCACTTTTTTTCCGAAAATAGGATAGTGAGTTCGAGTAAAATCATACGTGCCTACATCTAAAATTTCATATCCCTTTGCTTTCAAAAAATCAGAAACTGCTATTTTGGTATCCGTCACAATATGATCACAACCAATGGCAATTTTCATAAAAACACTTCCTTTCTATTATTTGTTAAGCCATTTTATTTAACATATCTACACGTATTTGATGACGCCCGCCTGCATAATGACCTGTTAAGAATTCTTTTATTATGTTTTTGGCTAGTTCCGTTCCAACAATTTTTGCGCCCACCGTGATCATCCGAGCATTGTTGTGTTCTCGCGCCATATATGCAGAACGCTCATCTGACAACTCAGCGACAATCATTCCTTTAATTTTAGCAGCAGTCATAAAACTACCTGCCCCATAACCATCAAAAACGATTCCTAAACTTTCAGTATCCTTTAAAACTTCATGAGCAACAGCAAGCGTTGCTTCTATAAAGTCTTCCGAAGCACTTTCACTTTTATCGATTACCTCAACTTTTTCTTGCAATAAGTATTGTTTCATTTCTGCTTTTAATTTTATTCCATCTAAATCTGAACCAAGTATGACACGCATTTTGTTTTCCTCCTTACCTCGTGTATCTACTATTAAAATTCTGTCCCTTTCTTTAAACTCAAATCCCCTTCTCGAAAACATAATAAAACAATATCGAACTTTATTCAACATTTATTTTCTTTTTTGTTTATTATTGTTTAATATTGTGTTGACATCTTTTTGAAAGCGTTTTATATTATACTTGTAAATAAATAATAATATATTAAAGAAACGAGGGGTTCTATGGTTATTAAAACATCGATTTTTTCATTAGATACTACCTATATTTCAAACAAAAAAACACAAGAAGAAGTTTTTGAAGAAGTTTATTTAGACTTGTTAAAAAAGAAATTAGTTACACCTGATTTTCTAACTAATTTATTGGAACGAGAACACAACTATCCGACTGGTTTAAGTTTAACACCGATTGATCCTGCACTACCGAATATCGCCATTCCGCATACCGAAAGTACCTTTGTACGGACGACAAGAATTATCCCGATTAAATTGAAACAATCCTTATCATTTCATAACATGATTATCCCAGATGAAACGCTCTCTGTTTCCTTTCTTTTCATGATTTTAAATGAAAACGGTATTGAACAAACGGGTCTTTTAGCGACTATCATGGATTTTATTAACACGACAGACCGTTCATCACTATTGGCTTTTTTTCAATATGAAGATAAAGAAGAAGTTTATCGTTTTTTACAAAAAAATTTTAAAGGAGAGATTTAACATGATCAAAATTTTAGCTGCATGTGGGGCTGGGGTAAACTCTAGCCATCAAATCAAATCTGCATTAGAAACAGAATTATCTAAAAGAGGCTACCAAGTTTCTTGCGATGCCGTAATGATTAAAGATATTAATCAAGAGATGCTATCCCACTATGATATTTTCGCCCAAATCGCCAAAACAGATTTGGGTTTCCCAATCACGATTCCTGTAGTTGATGCAGGCGCAATTCTTTATCGAATTCCAGCAATGGCTGAACCTGTTTATCAACAAATGGAAAGTATCATTCACTCTTTAAACAAATGATTTCCTTTTCAGACTAATTACTTACGCTTCACTGTCAACAATAACAAAACTAAGATAAAAATTTTGTTATCTTAGCTTATGAAGGAGAAAATAAATGAATACGATTATTGACCTAGCAAATACAATTTTTAAACCTTTAATTGATTTAGGTGCTGCTCCTTTAATGACTATTGTTTTAACACTGATTGCCCTTTGTTTTAAGGTAAAACCCACTCGCGCATTAGAAGGTGGTCTTAAACTAGGAATCGCTTTAACTGGTATCAGTGCTATTATAGGAATTTTAACTACTGCTTTCTCAGATGCAATGGCCTCTTTCGTAGAACGTACAGGAATTTCTTTAAATATTACCGATGTTGGTTGGGCACCTTTGGCCACCATCACTTGGGGATCTCCTTACACCCTTTACTTTCTTTTAATTATGGTGATTGTCAATGTCATTATGTTAATTCTAAATAAAACAAACACATTAGATGTGGATATTTTCGACATTTGGCATCTATCGATTGTTGGTTTATTTGCTATTTTTTGTGGCGCAAACTTAATAATTGCAACAATCTTAGTTATTTTCATAGGTGTTTTAAAAATTATCAATTCTGACTTAATGAAACCAACGTTTAACGATTTACTTAACGCCCCAGATACCAATCCTATGACTACCACACATATGAACTATATGATGAACCCAATCATTATGGTTTTTGATAAAATTTTTGATAAGCTTTTTCCTTGGTTAGACAAATACGATTTTGACGCTGCCAAATTGAATAGTAAAATTGGCTTTTGGGGATCAAAATTTGCCATCGGGATTTACTTAGGGATTTTTGTGGGTCTTTTAGCTGGCCAAACACCCACGCAAATTTTTTCTCTATCCTTTACGGCTGCAGTCTGTTTGGAACTATTCTCTTTAATTGGAACTTGGTTTATCGCTGCAGTTGAGCCTTTATCACAAGGTATCACTGATTTTGCTTCGAATAAATTAAAAGGGCGTACACTTAATATTGGTTTAGATTGGCCTTTCTTAGCTGGTCGTGCTGAAATCTGGGCAGCAGCTAACGTATTGGCTCCAATTATGCTATTAGAAGCCATTGTCCTACCTGGCAATAAACTTTTACCACTTGGCGGAATTATTGCAATGGGTGTAACCCCTGCTCTACTAGTAGTTACAAGAGGTAAACTCATCCGAATGATTATAATTGGAGCAATCGAATTACCTTTGTTCTTATGGTCTGGTACCCTAATTGCACCGTTCGTTACCGAAACCGCAAAAAAAGTTGGCGCTTTCCCAGCGGGTCTAAATAATAATACTTTAATTTCACATACTACCATGGAAGGACCAATGGAAAAATTCTTAGGATACTTAGTCGGCAATGCATCACAAGGTCAACTCGAATTTATTTTATACGCATGTCTGGCGCTAGTCGCCTATCTACTGATTTTCATTTGGTATGCAAAACAAATGAAGAAGCGAAATATTATTTATGCTCAAAAAGCTCAATAAGGGGAACTAAAAAGAAGAGGTGCATCTGCACCTCTTCTTTTTAGTAGATCACCCTGACAACTTTTTCCAATACTTTAGATATGTCAAATTTATCTTTATTTGTAACTACCGCTGTCACTTCTTCTAATTGATAAAAAGAATAAAAATCCTGTTTCTCTACTTTAGAAGTATCCATTAATAAATATTTTTCTATTGAGTTATCTAATGCAATTGCTTGTGTTTGTCCTTCTTCAATAGTCGCTGTCATAATTTTATTATCTTTTAACGCATTACAACTAAAAAATGCTTTATGAAAATGCATTTCTTCTAATGCTTTATTAGCTATTTCACCAAAAAAAGATTTAGTTAAAAGTCGCATTTCTCCACCAACCAAATAAATGGTCAACGCATTCTTTTTTTTACTTAACGTTTCAAACACAGGCAAACAGTTTGTTACTACTCTTAAATGTTTAAATTCCATTGCCTCGGCCAAAAGTTCAATAGTTGTTCCTGGTCCTAGGAAGATAGTTTCTTCTTCGTGAATTAAACTTAATGCTTTTTGGACAATTTCTTTTTTTTCAACACTATTAATAATTTGTTTATCAGCATGAGACAATTCATGTGGACGATATGTATTTAAACTGCTAGCTCCTCCATGTACTCGTTTTAAACGCCCCGCTGCTTCTAATTCTGTCAAATCTCTACGAACAGTCATATCCGAAACATTTAATCGTTCCATAATTTCAGTAACTTTGATTGCCCCTTTTTGATCTACTAGAGAGACTATCGCATTTAATCTTTCTTCTTTTAGCATTTTCATCGCTCCATTGTTAGTATATCTTTTATTCTACGATAAAATACTTACTATGAATACTAAAACATTTCTCCATTTATTTTAACATGAACGACGATTCGTAAAAAAATGACAATTTAGCCTATCTTTATATAAACAGATATCACTTCAACGATTGATTCAGATCTATTTGAGCCTAGTCAAATAGAGATCTAGCATAAAAACTTCCCAGAAAAACATCCCCTACTCTGAGCACCTCTATCCAAAAAAATAGCACATAGGCAAAGACAGGTTACTTATAAAAAGGTAAGCAACCCGCCTTTGCCTATGTTTAAGTAAACGATGTATTTCCCCTATTACTGATTCAAAGTCCTTAAAACTTTATAATCACTGTTTTGCACGAGTAAAACGCTACTTGGGTTATCGGGATAAGAAGCATTGCCATCAAACGATACAACAACAGTATTCGTACCAACTTTCGTGAATTGTGTATATGAGCCCCCAGCACCGCCCACGTTGGCAAAATGTAATGTCAAAGTGTCGCCTTTTGTTTCTACCTCGCGCCAATTTGCCCGCTGATAGTTATGCCAGTCAATTTGAGTTGAAATTTCGTTTGCCGTGTTTTTATACATTCCTTCATAAAAATCAATCGCTTCCTCTTTTGAAGACCACGGATTGACTGAAATATTTGGGATTTGTTCTTTAGTAATTGACGGGGCACCTACAATTTTTTCAAACCCAGCCCTCAACTCTGCATTATCTGTTGCTCCAAAATACAGATAGCCATAAGGATCTCCTTGATTTTGCATCGTCACTAAAACTAAGGGCTGATTGTTAACGATGGTGAATAAATACAAATGCTTTTGCATTTCTGGTTGCGTTTCTGCATCAGAGTAAACAGCAACTAACGCATATCCATCCTTCACTTGTCCATTTTCAGACCATTCTAAATAAATGGGATGCTGACCAATCGCTGGTTGCATAGTAACATTTCCTACTAGACCATCAGGCGCTTGGACGCCATTAAAATTGATTGAATTTCCTGGTGTATATTCTTTATACGTTTGGTTCATCCGTTGCCCCCAATCAGCCATAAATTGTTGTAGTTGTGCCTTTTTTTGCGCAGACCACAACTGATTTTCAGCTTTACTAGAAGCAGAAGAATTACTTTGAGTCGTACTAGATTTTGACTCCGTGCTCATTTGACTCGCTTGGCTACTGTTAACGGTAGCAGGTGCTTTCATTTCTGATGTTGCTGTCGGCTTGCTTGATTTGCTTGCAGTGCTATCACCACTTTTGTTGGAAGAACATCCTGATAAAATACTCAATAAAAGACCTATCAAGATTATTTTTTTCATTGGGAATCCCTTCTTTCTGACAAGAATACTGTACAACTTTTCCCCTTTTCTCACCAGCAAAACTCGACTAAAAACGGCTATATTTATTTGTTATTTAATTGTCAAATTAAGTTGATTGTAAGCATCCCATAACCAAGGATGCACAACTTTAATATCGTGTTTCAAAATATAATCGATATAGAAATATGCGGCATTTTCTAAAGAACAATTTAAAGCTTGTAATAAACCATCTAAGTATGGTGGCTTCCCTTCTTGATCCCACTTTATTTTATCAGCGACAAACAAAACTAAATCTATGTCCGAATAGTTTTTCTTCAATGTTGTATGGCATTCAATAGCTGATAAAATTTCATTGTCTTCAATACCAAAATCCATTTTCGCAATAGACTTAGAAATTTTTTGATGAATTATCATTGGAAAGGCCATTTCTGCTTCGTTTAATTCAATCCCATATTTTTGTGCGACACTAATTCTCTGATTATTTGGATAAATCGCAGAGATATCGTGTAAATATCCTGCAATACTTACTTTTTCTGGACTAGTTAAATATTTTTCACCAAGTTGATAGGCATACTCTCCAACTTCCATACAATGATAATACGTCTTCTCACAGTTTTTACTCACTAAATATTGTTTAATTTCATTTTTCAACACCTGTTGATGATCCATTTCCACAGCCCTTTCTCATTTCTCATTACGATTACTCTTCTAGATAAATAAAGTATACTCCTTTCATCCTCTAGCAACCTTTTATTTTTTATTAAATAAACAACTAACTAAATTGAAAAAATTGAAACTTTTTGGTCCTCAAATTCGTCTATAACTAATAGGACGTTCAATTTTGTATAACGTGGAGGTGTATTTTTTAACTTTTTCATTAACCAAAGAGGAGTGAAAGTATGCGACATAAGAAAAGAAAATTCAAAATAAACGGGTATGTATTATTTAGTGCGTTAATCCTTATTGTTCTTGTTTTCATTCAAACGTTCCTATTAACTCAACCCAAGATAACAAGTAAAAATGATGATACTACGCAGACATCGACTAAAAATTCAACTGCAAAAAAAGATTCCCCAACCAAGTTAGAAAAGGAATCAACACACATGACTATTTCATCAAAAAAATATGCTTACTCAGCAGACAAAATCAGAAAATATATAACTGGAGAAGAACCTTACAAAGGTGAAAAATTAGTATTCTTAACCTTTGATGATGGCGTTAATAATCAAATAACCCCACAAGTCCTAGATGCATTAAAAAAGTATAACGTCCACGCAACTTTTTTTCTTGTAGGAAATACCCTAACTTCCGAAAATCAAAAGATAGTGAAACGCGAAGTTGCAGAAGGACATTCAATAGGCTTTCATAGTTCAACTCATGATTATGCAACGTTATATCCAAACGGGATTGTCAACACTGAAGAAATACAAGTGGAAATAGCAACCATGGAGAACTCTCTAAAAAAAATACTGGGCGAAACATTTCAAACAACTCTCTGGCGATACCCAGGAGGTCATATGTCATGGGGAGGTACAGAAAAATCTGATGAATTATTCAAACAACTTGGCATCCATTGGATTGACTGGAATGCGATGGTTGGAGATGCGGAACCGTTAGACAGACAGCCTACTACAGTCGCAGAAATGCTCGCTTTCCATCAACATTCACTTGAGGTTTATCCGGATTATAATATTAGAGTAGTCTTAATGCATGATTCAGTAGATAAGGAATTAACAAAACAAGCATTGCCACAATTAATAGAGTTTTATCAAGCAAATGGTTATCAATTTGGTGTCTTATATTAGAGCAACTCGGAGCACTAAAGGAAGTATTTCTGGTCTTAGTCAATGTTGATTTTTTGTTTAATTACACAAAAACGTCTCTATACTTTCTGATGTTGGTAAAAAAACTAACATCAGAAAGTATAGAGACGAAAAAAATAAAAATTTTTAGCCTTCTTTTTTATGACTTAACTATCCTATTTACCACCAAAATCACCATACACATTACCTTCTGCATCAGATATACGTTTACCTTCATCAACTTTTTTAAACTCTATTTTTTTCGTTTTTTTGTCCAATTGACCTGTAATTTCATAGCTCTCTTTATTTTCTTGTATTTTAATATTTTTATATACCTTTTTTTCTGTTCTACTTGTTTTTTTTGTGTCTTCATTATTGGGATTAACTAAATATTCTTTTTCAAGCGTCATGCTTTTATCCTTGTTGAAAAAAATTGAACCTTTCGTTAGGTCTTCTTCCTTTTCAATAATCGTGGTGAGTATTAAAGGAAACGAACTGGCATTCAAAAGATTGCCGTTTTCTTTTTTGTTATTACTACAACCTACCAAAAACATGAAAAAAATAATACAACTAAAATACCCGATTTTTTTCATGATTACTCCCTCCTATTACATAAAGTTAGAATAGCTATTGTTCATTAATATCGACAATTCTTTGCGCCGGGCTTGAACCATTGGTAACGTAGCCTCCATAAGTACAGATATATCCTCTTATGTTTGGATCTTCTCCGTAGTCTTGCCAACGTTGAAGTTTTAGATTTCCTCTAAATTGACCATCATCATACCAATAGTAATTAGGTATACTTGCACCTTTTCTTATTGTAATGGTTTGGTAAATAAACTTAGTCGTTGTATTACTTAAAGAATAATTTGTATCAGAAATGAATTATCTCTTGGATCATAAGGTGGCACTTTTTCAAACTCAGGAAGTTTTCTCTGTATTTGTACTTCAGGAGTATTCGCAAAGTAATCTACTATCTTGACAGTTATTAAAAGAATCACTACCCTCAAAACTATAGCAAACATAAAAATTATTCTATTCTAATTCTTCCATAATTATCATGTCCTTTTACAATTAATATACTTATTTTATCGTATATATTTTAAAAGGAAAAGAACACTATTTAAATAGCAAACGATTCTTAATTAAGTTTACTACTATTTTCTTGTATTCTTATAGCACCAACAGTCCTGCTATTTATTGGTTACTTGCTAAAATACTTATCTGTGTTCTTTGTATTTATTTCTTTTTGATTGAATATAAAAAACAAAAATCCTGTAACGATGACCTTAAATAATTAATTTGCCAATACTATCACCCCATTCTGCTTCTTCTCCAATTTCAACTGATATTGACAAACTAACGTAGTTTTTGTTTCTTGATCCAAGCACTTAACTGAAATTTCGGTTTTCAGTACTCCCTCTTTTTATCTTTCTAAATTTCCTCACACCTTCAATTTTCAAAAGATTTCTGAATCATTGTCCAAAAACCTAATTTTCACACTTATGTGACTTCAAAAAAAGTCAAAGTGATTTTCCACTTAATTACACACAAAAACACCCTCTTGCTGAGCAAGAGGGTGTTCGTTTGTCGAATAGTAAAGATTAACGACGGATTTCTTTGATACGAGCTGCTTTTCCGTGTAATGCGCGTAAGTAGTAAAGTTTTGCACGACGTACTTTACCGTAGCGAACCACTTCAATTTGAGCAACACGTGGTGTGTGTAATGGGAATGTACGTTCCACACCAACACCATTTGAAACTTTACGTACTGTGTAAGTTTCGCTGATTCCAGCACCACGGCGTTTAATTACAACACCTTCGAATAACTGGATACGTTCACGAGTACCTTCGACTACTTTCGCATGAACGCGAACAGTGTCACCAGGGCGGAACGCAGGAATATCCGTACGTAATTGTTCTTGTGTTAATTCTTGAATTAATGGATTCATTTTATCCTTCTCCTTATTCCCAAATATTCTTATGGTCACTTCTGCCACAGCGGAATATTGTAATAGTTAGAGCGCATTGCACTCACCAAATTAGTTTACCACAGACAAAATAAGCTGTAAAGAGAATTTTCTTGAAAGTTCCCTTATTTTTGTTCTTCTTGTTTAATTTCTTCTAATAACTTCAACATTTCAGGCGTCATTTCTACTGATTCCAACATGTCAGGTCGACGCAAAAAGGTCCGTCGTAATGATTCTTTTAGTTGCCATTCTGCAATTAATTTATGGTTACCATTCGTTAGCACGGCAGGGACTTCCATATCGTTGAAAATAGCAGGTCTGGTATATTGTGGGTGCTCTAATAGGCCAGTGGAATGTGAATCCGTTTGTGCAGAAAGATTGTTACCTAAGACATCAGGTAATAAACGGACTGTCGCATCAATCATGACCATTGCGCCTAATTCGCCCCCTGTTAAAACGTAATCCCCCAATGAAACTTCATCTGTAACCATCGTGCGAATTCGCTCATCATAGCCTTCATAATGTCCACAAATAAAAACTAAATGTTCTTCTTGTGAAAATTCCTCGGCCATTTTTTGATTAAACGGTTTTCCTGCTGGATCTAATAAGATGACCCGTTTTGGTTGCTGGTTTGTCTCTTCTTCAATTGCCTTTAGGTTATCATAGATCGGTTGTACTTTTAAAAGCATCCCTGCGCCACCGCCATACGGATAATCATCGACCGTTTGGTGTTTGTTATCTGAAAAATCGCGAAAATTAGAGACATTCAATTCTAATAACTGCTTTTCCCGAGCTTTCCCAATAATTGATTCCCCCATTGGTCCTTCAAACATTCTAGGAAAAAGAGTTAATACATCAATTCTCATCGTCAATCAATCCTTCTGGAATGTCCACATCAATCCGTTGATTTTCGACATCGACTTTTGTAACAACGCCTTCAATATACGGTAAAAGTAAATCTTTTTTCTTTGGTCGTTGGACGACCCACACATCATTCGCACCAGGAGATAAAATTTCTTTAATTTTTCCCAGTTCACTACCAGTTTCATCATAAACAGTGGCACCAATGATTTGGTGATAATAAAATTCGTCCTCTGCCAATTCAGCGAGATTGTCTTTTGCAACTTTTAAAATACCGTCACGATATTTTTCAACATCATTGATATTTGGATGTCCTTCAAAGCTTAAAATGTCAAAATTCTTATGCTTGCGGTGGGACTTCACGACCAATTCAATTGGTGCTTTTTTCTCTTGAAATAGCAGTAACGTTGCCCCTTTTTGATAACGTTCTTCTGGAAAATCCGTTTTCGAAATGACCCGAACTTCTCCTTTGATTCCTTGTGTGTTCACAATTTTTCCTACATTTAAATAATCTGTCACGTGAAAGCCTCTCTTCCTTGTATTTCATCTTTCCTATTCTACCATTTCTTACGCGCAAATTCTATGAAAAAACAAAGGCCAACTTTTCCAGTTAGCCTTTGTTTTTATTAATTCGTTAAACCAGTTAATGTGCCATAAATTAAAAATAAATTCAATAACGTCAAGGCAATAGCAATAATCCAAGCTAAAAATTTCACCCACGCTGGATTCGCAAATTGGCCCATTAATTTTTTATCACTTGTATACATCGTTAAAGGAATAATCGACACTGGCAAAGCAATACTTAGGAAAACTTGCGTATAAAGTAACAAGTCTTCAACAGCCGTTTCGCTACCGCCATAAATAATGACACAGATAATGACTGGCACAATTGCTAACAAACGAGTTAACACTCGTCGTGCCCACAACGGCATTTTTAAATGGATAAAGCCTTCCATTACAATTTGTCCTGACAGCGTACCTGTAATCGTTGAATTTTGACCCGAAGCCAGTAAAGCAATTGCAAAAAGAATACTTAACACTGGGCTAGCAATATTACCAACAATATCTGGATTTTTCAGAGCATCAAATAAATCAACAAATTTACCTAATTCACTGTTGGTTCCATAAAATAATGCTCCCCCTAGGATTAGCAGCAAACAATTTACGACGAAAGCGACAGTTAATTGAATATTTGAATCCCAAGTAGTGAAACGAATTGCTTTGGCTTTCTCAGCATCATCGTTACGATCAAATTTCCGAGCTTGCGCAATGGAAGAATGCAAATATAAGTTATGAGGCATGACTGTCGCTCCAACGATTCCCAAGGCTAAAAATAACATGGATTTATCTGTCGCTATTTTTGTGTCTGGAATAAAACCTCGTAATACTTCACCAACATTTGGATCTGCTAATGCCACTTCATAAGCAAAAACAAAAAAGATGACTGCAATTAAACAAGAAACAATTGCTTCGATTTTGCGAAAGCCTAACTTTGTCAGTAGCAAAAGTAATAAAACATCAAACGTTGTTATCAACACACCAATTAATAATGGAAAACCAAATAATAATTGCAAAGCAACGGCACCACCAATTACCTCAGCGATATCTGTTGCCATTATGGCTAACTCCGTCACCACCCACAAGGCAACGCCCGTTCGTTTACTTGTATGCTCTCTAGTCGCTTGGGCTAAATCCATTCCTGTCACGATTCCTAAGCGCGCAGCCATACTTTGTAGTAACATGGCAACTAAACTAGAAAGCAAAATCACACTAAGTAACGTGTACTTATATTCCGCTCCGCCAGCAATTGACGTAATCCAATTTCCTGGATCCATATAACCAACAGCCACTAAAGCGCCAGGTCCGCTATAGGCTAACAAAGTTCGCCAAAAGCTTGCGTTTTTAGGTACCTCGACGGTATTATTTATCTCTTCTAAACTAGGTCCATTTGCATAATTAAGCATTTTTTCCGTTTTCTTTTCTTTCATCCAACATCCCTCAATCTATCTTGTTCAAACACTTCACTTTTAGGTACACCTAAAACTAGTTAACATAATTATAGTCTTCTTATTCTTCGTTGTAAACTGTTACATTTTAATTTTTTAAGCACTTTCGCTATAAATCGTTTGGTTTTTACCAAAAAATCCCTTACACTTATTTTATCATAGATCGGAGGTTATGAGGATGAAGTTAGATATGGTCGGTATTATCGTCAACGATATGACACAAGCACTCTCTTTTTACCAAACGCTAGGTTTTAACGTGCTGGGAGAAGCTTCGCCCGATTACACAGAATTACAAAACAATGGCGTCAGGATTTCTTTAAATTCACTACAAATGATTACTGGTGTCTATGGGTTTGCGCCTAGTCAGCAAGGCGATAAAATCGAACTTGCTTTTCTTTGTGAAACGGCCGCAGAAGTTGATAACACCGTGAAAAAAATGAGCCAAGCTGGTTACATTGTTTTTAAAGAACCTTGGAATGCACCTTGGGGCCAACGATACGCAATCATTAAAGACGTGGATGCAAATTTAATTTCACTCTTTGCCCCTCTATAATATTACTAAAAGATGCGCCACTTTCGTTTCTTTTACTCTCTTTCGAAAGATCAGTGCAGAATGGGTCTTAAGTAGGATGTCTTTTCTGTCTCTTTTTTTGTATAATAAACTTATCAAATGATGCGTATCTTACAACTTTGTTCGTTTGCAGAAAGAACAAACGATGTTTTTTATTGATGAAAAGTTATATACTAAAAGTACGATGAGTATAACTAAAGGAGATGAGAAATGTGAGTGTTACCCTATCTAGAAAAATTGTTAATATTATTTCCATTTTGGGCATTGTTGCAACCATAATTGCAACCATCTATTTTATCCGATTAGGTGTCTTCAAGGACATCAATGCACTAAGAGGACTAGTAGGGCAATCTGTCATTCTCGGTCCGATTATTTTCATGTTAATTCAGATTATTCAAGTGGTTATTCCGATTATTCCTGGTGGTGTTAGCTGTGCTGCAGGGGTCTTGATTTTCGGGCCAACAATGGGCTTCGTCTATAATTACGTTGGTATTGCACTTGGCTCTATTATCATTTTCTTATTAGGTCGTAATTATGGGAAACCATTCATTATGAGCCTTGTCAGTGATAAAACATATAACAAGTATATCGGTTGGTTAGACAATGAAAAACGTTTTGAACGATTGTTTGCTTTAGCAATTTTCTTCCCGATTGCACCGGATGATGCGCTTTGTTTAATGGCCGGTTTAACAAAAATGTCTGTGAAAAAATTTACTCTGATTATTCTATTAGCAAAACCTGCTTCTATCTATTTATATAGTCTTGCGTTAATTTATGGCGGTACATTTTTAACTAGCTTACTGGGAATGTAAAATAAATAAAAAAGCGAACGGACTAAATCAAAACTCTGCCTGTGTCAGTTTGATTTAGTCCTTTTATTATGGAATTTTGGTAGAAACTGGGGGACTTTTGATGTTTAGTTATTTTAAAAATAGTATTGTGAATACGCTAGATTTTCTTAAAGGGACAACGGCGTATTTTCGCGATGTGCTCTTGATGCACGGATTTATGTTATTCGTTCTATTGCCTTTATTGACAAGTTTGTCCAAATTGGTACTCAAAGAAGGTGGGATTGATTATATTTCCTACGATAACTTAGGGGCAATTGCTACGCAACATCCCTATGTCCTTTTGACTTTTCTACTAATTGGGCTGTTAATTTTACTGGCGCTCTTTTTTGAATTTACCTTTTTATTGCTTAGTGTCTATTTTATTAAGAAAAAGCAACCAATTACTCTAACGCAATTATTGCACGGCACCTTGCTTCAGATCAAAAAAGTTCGAGGAATTACCTTTCTGTTTTTCCTGGCATATTTCTTTTTGATTTTACCATTAAGTGGGTTAACCTTCCGCTCTTATTTATTAACAAGAGTTAAGATTCCAGCCTTTATCTTAGATTTTATTTTTGCAAATCGCGTCATTATTATTATTGGTTTCGTACTGTTAGAGCTGATTATCTTATATTTAGCGATTCGACTTGCTTTTGCCCTCCCAGAGTTGATTTTACGTGATGTTGGTTTTCGTGAGTCTTTAAAACGTAGTTGGCAAATTACAAAGCGGCGCTTTTTCCAGATTTTAGGGCAATTTATTATCATTGGAGGAACTGTTTTAGGGATTTTTACGGCTGGCTATTTCTTGATATTTTTAGATCAAACCGCAGTCGAAACGTTTAAACCTGAGTGGTCTTTACCTAGCGCTGTCATCGCTATGACACTCCTTCAGGTTATGATGCTCTTAAACTTGGTGTTGTCTAGTGTTGCTATTTTTTACATTATTGTTGATGATATGGAAGATGAAGGGATTTTGCCTGACACGCCAGAATGGTTCACCCCGAAATCAGAGGTTCGGGTAGAATGGACCACCTTCAGAGTCGTTCTTTTTTGTTTGATTGCAATCATCTTCGGAATTGGTGTAGGCACCTATAATACGAATTACTTAAGTCATACACCTGACCGAAAACCGGTTACCATCTCCCATCGTGGTGTTAATGGTAACAATGGCGTTCAAAACACCTTAGACTCTTTAATCGAGACCAATAAGGCAAAACCTGATTATGTTGAAATGGATATTCAAGAAACCAAAGACCATCAATTTATTGTCATGCACGATTTTAATTTACGGGCGTTAACGGGTGTTAATAAACGACCAAATCAATTAACACTTAAAGAATTAACGAACATGAATGTCACAGAAAATGGTCAAACTGCTAAAATGGTTTCTTTCGATGATTATTTAGCCAAAGCCAATCAATTAAAACAACGTTTATTAATTGAAATCAAAACCACGCCTCAAGATAGCCCTGATTTAGTACAGCGCTTTGTCAAACAATACCGTGAAAATATTTTAGAAAACGGCCATATCCTTCATACCTTAACCTATGATACGGCGATGGCCTTAAAGAAAGAAGAACCACGCTTTTATGTAGGCTACGTTATTCCTTTCAACATTGTGGGACCGCCTAAAATGCCAGTTGACTTTTTTACTATGGAATACAGTACAATGAATCGTAACTTTGTAAATGCCGCTCATCATGATGGGAAAAAGGTTTATGCTTGGACAGCAAATGATGAAGATGTTATGACACGAATGATTTTTTATGGCGTCGATGGCATCATTACCGATCAGCTCAGTCTACTGAACGAAACAATGAAAACCGATTTAGAAAACCCAACATACTCCGATAAACTGTTGAATTTCGCTATTGGAATGGGTTAAAAAAAGAGCGTGGGACAAAAATCACTTTGGATTTTTGCTCCACGCTCAAAAACTGATAAACGGCGGGAACAGAAGCAACTCCTTCGGAAATAAGCCGGAATTATCCAAAAATTAAAGAACAATTTTCGGAAATTCCTTCTTATTTCTCGGAGTTAAACGCTTCTGTCCCGACCTCTTTCCTACGTTTAGTCAAGTACTTTTTTCTATATATTTATCAGGAAAAAAGTATACGAAATAAACCTAATAAATGAGAAAATTTTTTATTAGGTATGCTATAATTTTGGTAAGGATATATTCCTTATTGGTCGTTAGAGGCCGTGTATGAGTAATCATACGTACTTGAATGTCGTACCATTGAGTGGAGACATTTCAAGAGCTTGTTGATGCAAGCGACTAGCGCAACCTTATGCTTTTTGGGCGAAGGTTGCGTTTTTAATTTGTAATAATAATCGACAATGTGATTGGGTGCAGCTGCTTGCTGCCGAATCATGTTCATCATAATAAAATACAAATTCTTTCGTGCCTTTGGATTCCCATGTTTATTCATATGTTCTTGGGCAATATATTTTCCAGATTGATACCTTCTGGTATCGACACCGACAAAAGCGTTCAATTGTTTGTGAGAAGAAAACCGGCGAATGTCTCCTAATTCACCAATAATGAGTCCTGCAGAAAGTTCACCAATTCCTGGAATGCTTTGATACAAATCAAATTCTTCTGTTTGTTTGGCTGCTTCAATTAACTGTGCAGCTAATTGTTCTTTCGTTGTCAGTAATTGTTTCAATTGTTGGGCATAGTACACCACTTTTTGAACAGAAATACTTTGTCCAGATTCTGCTGGATAGGAATTTTGTGCCAAGTAAAGTAAGGTTTGTGCTTTTGCCAAGGCTTTTTGATCGGAGATTTTTTTATCGGTATTTTTCTTCAAAAGATTTTTTACTTTTGTTTGACTCAATCCTACTAAATAAGCTGGATGCGGAAATAGCTCGACAAGATTTAAAGCGAGTTTTGATAAGCGGTTGGTAAAAATGGTTTCTAGTTCTGGGAAAGTTAGTTGTAAAGCGGTATGGAGGTGCATTCTCATGTGTTTAATGTCACTTTCAATTTGTTGATAAAAGCGAGCTAAGTCCCGTGTTTGTTCATAAATTTCTGACGATTGTTGTTTTTGTTTTCGTAAAAATTGACTGTGTGTTTGAGCCAGACGATGGGCATCCCGTTTATCTGTTTTGACTGAACGTAAGTCACTATTCAGTTGTCTTTTGGCTTCTAAAGGGTTTAATAAACAATAGGCGAAATGATTCTTTTGGCAAAACGTTTCAATGACTCTTGAATAAACTCCCGTTGCTTCAAAAACGATTTGTGGTCGTTCTGGAAGAGCATAAATTTCTTGAAGAAGCTGGCAAAAATACGGTTTATCATGAAGAATTTCTTGTTCAAAAAGACAAGTAGTTTCATGATAAATAACGGCGTAACTTTTTCCCATTGAGACATCTAAAGCAAGTACATACATGATTTTCATCTCCTAAAAAGTGTTGAAAGGTTCTTCACTGCTTCATTTCGTTCCTAATTTCCTACACACGGGCTCGAAGCCCCAACATACTTAAACCAGATTTTAAAATGACAGTGAAGGAGACCATTTTTTGTTTGGGACTCGAAGTCCAAGAGATCATGGTCGGTCTTCCTTTCACTTACGACTATACGCTTAAAAGAGCAATAGAGGGTAAATTCATCCGTCGATGAATTTACCCTCTAATCTTAGTATGTTTTACGTTCATGTTAGTTGTTTTTACCAAAAATTCTTAAGAAAGCTAAGAATAAGTTGATGAAGTCAAGGTATAATTGTAATGCGAAGAAAACGGCCATCCCAGTACCTGCTTGATCACCTGTTTGCGCATAGACTTGGCGTATACGTTGGTTATCATAAGCAGTAATCCCTGAGAAAATTAGGACCATTAAAATGGAAATAAAGAATTCTACAGCATTACTGTGTAAAAGGAACATATTTAGCAACATCGCAATGATAATTCCGATTAAGGCACTATAAGCGGCATGACCAACTGCTGATAGGTCTTTCTTCGTAAAGACACCTACTAATGACATCGCGCCAAAGGTAGCTGCTGCACTTAAAAATGCGCCGGCCACTGTTCCACCAGTATACATTAATAACGTCACGGATAAAGTGACACCATTTAATAATGCATACGCAACAAATCCTGCAATCGCAATGGTTGGATTCTTCTGTGCTTTTGCGCCTAGATATAAAACTAAGCCAATTTCAACAAGCCAAATCATCCAAAAAGCTAAGCTTGATTGGAATAAAGTAGCTAGAACAGGTAAAAAGACAGTTGTCATTGCATAAGCCATGATTGCGCTAATACCAATTCCTAACGCTAAAAATCCGTAAATTTTGGCATAAAATTTATTCAAACCTGTGCCAGTTTGGATATACTCTTGATTATTCATAAGTTAAAGTCCCTTCTTTCTCTGTTAGTTCATCAATCGTCACTTGGGGTGGTTGAACCATCACCACTGCATCTAACACGCGATTTTCTTGCTCATTAACAGCCTCAACTGAAATGGTAATCACATCTTTCATTTTGTCGACTTTGATTACTTCTAATTGGAAAGTCAATGTTTCGTAATGAAAAACGGGTTCCACAAAGTTCACAGAGAAATTCACAACATGTGAACCTGGTCCTGGTAAATGTTTTGAAATCGCACTAGTGATAATTCCCATCAGCATAATTGATGGTACGATTGGTTTTTCATATTCTGTTTTTTGGGCATAATCATGTTGGATATATAAAGGATTCGCATCATTGGTCAAGCCCAAGTAAAGTAATAAGTCCTTGTCTTCAATTGACTCTGTCAAGGACAACGAATCTCCCTCTTCGATATCTTCGATGGTTTTGCCTAATTTTCTCGGTTTTCCGATATTCAAATTAGTACACCTCCGTTATTGATAAGATAATTGTACCAAAATGTACTTAAAAGGCAAGCTAAAAAGTAGTCCTTAAAGGATGTTTAAACAAAACCAACTTATCTGCCATGCTAGATTTTAAAAACAAACAACGGAACAGGAGCAGCTTCTTATTTTTTGAAGCCAGATACCCCTGTCCCGATTTTGTTTATGTTCTCTTATAAAACGTTTCTAGTTGTGTTACTTAGTAATGTTTCGTAGGCTTGTTCAAATTTCTGAACGTCGCCAGCACCCATAAAGACCACCACTGCATTTTCAAAATCTAGTAAAGGCGACACATTATCTTCGGTAATTACTTGTCCACCTTTTTGAATTTTTTCGCCTAAATCTTCAATGCGTACCTCGCCTTGTGTTTCACGCGCAGAGCCAAAAATATTACATAAGAATACTTCATCTGCCAAATCCAGTGCTTCAGCAAATTCATCCATTAAGGCAATTGTTCGTGTAAATGTATGTGGCTGGAAGACAGCAATAATTTCTTTGTCAGGATATTTTTGGCGGGCGCCATCAATCGTTGCTTTAATTTCAGCTGGATGGTGCGCATAATCATCAACAATAATCATGTCACTGACTTTTTTCTCGCTAAAACGACGTTTTACACCTTTAAAACTTAGCATTTCTTCTGCGACTTTTTGCATATCAAGTTTTTCAAAATAAGCCACAGCAATCACACCTAGCGCATTCATGATATTGTGATGGCCAAATGCTGGTAAGACAAAATGACCTACAAAATCATCCTTGTGATAAACATCAAAAGATGAGCCTTCCGTTGTTCGTTGAATATTTCGTGCTTGGATATCATCCTCTTCACTGACGCCATAATAATAAACTGGCACTTCTGATTCTAACTGGCGAAGATACTTATCATCACCATAAGCAAAAATTCCTTTTTTGACTTGATGAGCCATTGTTTGGAACGCTGAAAAAACGTCCTCAATGCTCTTGTAGTAATCTGGATGATCAAAATCGATATTCGTCATAATCGCATAATCTGGTGAATAGGCCAAGAAATGACGGCGATATTCACACGCTTCAAATGCAAAGAAATCAGCATCTGGTTCGCCGTGGCCAGTGCCATCCCCTATTAAATAACTAGTTGGATTGATACCACTTAATACATGTGCTAGCAAACCAGTCGTACTTGTTTTCCCATGTGACCCTGTTACAGCAATGCTTGTGTACGGTTCGATAAAACGAGCAATGAAATCGTGGTAACGAATTACTTCTGCGCCTAATTCGATGGCGCGGGCGATTTCCTCATGGGTATCTGGAAAAGCATTTCCAGCAATAACAATCATGTCTTTATCAATATTATCTGCATTAAATGGTAAAATAGGGACACCTGATTTTTCAAGATCCCGTTGTGTAAAGAAATACTCTTCTACATCTGATCCTTGAACGTTGTAGCCTTTTTGGTGTAAGACCAACGCTAATGAGCTCATGCCAGAACCTTTAATTCCGACAAAATGGTATAATTTGTTCTCTTGATTTCCCATTATAATCCTCTTCTCTGTCACTATATAAAACATACCTTTTTTAAAAAATTTTCAATCATACGAGATTCATTATCGTATAAAACAAAAAAATAATCAACTATTAAAACAGAATAAAAAACTTACATGTTTCAAATCCACATGCAAGTTTCATCTCTTAACTAAAATATTTACTGTTTTCTAATACAGAACTTGAATCTTCTAGCATCCCACTTAATGGTTTATCCAAGATGCCCTTTTTCTTCTCTTCTGTCACAGGTGCTTCAGGCTCCACTTGAGCATTCGCTTTAGCTAATTTTTTCCCATAAGCAGTTTGACTTTTAGCATTTTTCTTTGCGGCATTCAAACGGGAACGCGAACGTAAATCCAACGCATCTTCGCCAAAACGTTCTAAGTCTGGTTTGATTTGTTGATATTGTCGTCTAGTTAAAGGAATCTCAGGTTCTGAGGTTGGAATATTAAACTTCCGCACCGTTGGATCTTCTTCCGTATCTTTCACTTGAAAAGCCGTTGGTTCATCATCAAGAATGACATATGAACGCCGATCTTTTTTCATTGCTTTTAGCAACTCTTCTTCAGTAAAACTAGGTTCCTGTTCCTCAGGAATCACAGAAGCCGGGATATATTTAGGAACAAAATAAGAAGGTGTCGTTTTCTGCACTAATGGTGATGCGGCAGGTCTACTTGGTTTCGCTACGACTTCTTTTTTTTTATACGTTTGTGTCCAGCCATTTCCTTTTGGCGTCCCAAAAAGGCTATTATTTTTTTTCGTTGCTTGTTTATTTTTCGTTGCTTTACTAGCATGTTTTGTGTAGTCTGGCAAATTAGAACGATGACGTGCTAATTGCTCTTGTTGTGCTGCCGTTAATTGTTGTGTTTGTTTATTTGTAGTTGATTGATTCGTTGTTGGTTGTTGGACGGATGGTGTGCTTTGTCTAGTATCTTCGGCAGATGTTGCAGTTCTTCTGCTACCAGACATTGTTTTACCAATCAGATCATCTTGAAATAAGTTACGTTCATTATCTGTTGGTAATTTTACGCCCTGTTCATCATCATACGCTGGAAAACGGAAATGTTTTCTCTTCACTTGAGCATTATCCATTGCGGTCATTCCTTTTATTTTTCTTTCTCATTAGTTTAACACATTCTCAATGAATACTAAAGAACTTGACTGAATTTTTAAGAGAACAAAAAAAGAAACCTCCGTTTAAAAAGGTTTCTTTTTTGTTTATTTATCTAGTTGTAATTTGGCAAAGTCCGCTTTGACTTGAATGAATGACTGAAACAATTGTAAAAACTGAAAGAGTCGCGCCCGATTTTCAAATTCACTTCTTGTTTGCGGCAATGGTTTTGTGCGATAGGTTTCATAAACGGTCTTAATTCGATTCATAATTTCTTGTCCATCATTATTCTCTGCAAATGTTTCTGCCGTATATTCCAATAATTGTTGAATATAGCGAACTTGTTGCGCATCAACAGTAATATCTTCTAATAATTCCAACATGTTTTTTAGAATATTACTTTGCATTTTTCTCATCGCAAAGTACTCTAAATAGTACGTATTGGTAGACAGCAATTGATTCTCGGCATGATTTTTGGCCCACGTCTCGCCTGTGCGAATAAAGGTTTTTAAATCTGCACAATGCATGACCAAATTTCGCTCTCCTGCAGCGTTGTTTAAATGTAGCGCCATTTCCCTTAAAATTTTACGAAACATTGTTTCAATGACTTCTTGGTCTTCTCTTAAACGTTTTTCTGTATCAGGCATATAAGAATTAGCTAATAACGCTAGTCCCACACCAATACTCATTAATAAAAATTCATTTCCAATAATCGCCCAAGAAAGATTTTTTTCGACTAAATAATGAGTTACCAAAACGGAACTCACAACAATCCCATCAGATAATTGAAAATACACAGCTGCTGGAATAAATAATAACAAAAAAATACCAAAAGCAATCGCTGTAAAACCTAAAAAAGTAAAACAAATATACGCTAAAATAGTTGCCAAAGCTAAGGATAACAAACGATAAATTCCTGTCATGACAGATGTTTTTTTCGTGCTAGTAACACTTAAAACCGAAATAATCCCTGCCGAAGGGGCATAAAGTAATCCCAGTTTTTCCGCAATAATCATTGCTAATGCAGCGCTAATGGCTGTCTTGACTGTTCGTAAACCAATTTTCATGCATACTCCCCTTAAAAAATAATAATTCTTCACTTTTCTCTAGTAATTTTACCTCTATTTCGGTTATCATTAAAGAGAAAAGTTATTTAGGAGCGAATATTTATGATAGTGGGTCGATTTCGTTTAGGCATGCGAACGTTAAAAACAGCAATTGCTGTCATGCTGTGTATTCTTTTATTTCAATTTTTCCATCGTGGCTCACCTATGATTGCCTGTTTAGCAGCTGTTTTTTCGCTAAGACAAGATTTAAATACCAGTTTGTCTTTTGGAAAATCGCGCATTATTGGAAACACATTGGGTGGCTTTTTAGCTTTGCTTTATGTATTAGCACAAGATTATTTTCCTAATCAACACTTAGTAGAATTACTGCTACTACCACTTTTAGTCATTATCGTCATCGTTGTTTCTGATGGGATTAATAACAATGCTGGAATCATTTCTGCAACTGCGACACTTTTAATGATTTCTTTAAGTATTCCGCAAAGCGATTCCTTTCAATATGCAATGGAACGTGTGTTGGATACATTCATTGGGACCTTTATAGCGATTGGTTTAAACGTCTTTTTACAACCTAAGCCAGCAGAAGAAGCCCATGAAATTTCTGAAGATTTAGCTGAATTAGAAAAGAAAGAAAAAGAACTAGAAGCTTTACGCCAACAAGTTCAAGCGCGGATTGCTGCAGAAGAAAACACTGACGACAAGGCAAATAAATAAAGAAACAGCCGATTGAAGAGAATAACAATCGGCTGTTTCTTTATAGTTCCCAATTCGTTTTTGCTTGAAAGTTGGCGGCTGCGCCAATCAAGTTGGCATCATTTTGATAATGGCAGGTCACGATTTCTGGAACAAAATCTTTTAATTCAAAGGTTTGTAAATGCGTTAGCATCCGGCGATTAATCTCTGCTAATAAGCCTTCTTTAGCAGAAACACCGCCTCCGAGTACAATCATTTCAGGATCATAAGAAAACTGTAAGCCGAATAATCCTTGTGTTAAATAATCATAAAAATTATTGACTTCTTCGCGAGCAATCTCATCCCCTCGTTGTGCCAGTTCAAAAACTTCTTCTCCTGTCACCGCCTGTTTTTCGACTCCAATTCGTTCACAATAGCGCTGAGCCATTTTGACAGCTGTGCCAATTTCACTGAATGTTTGGCCATTACTTAAAAAGTTCAGTCCAAACTCGCCTCCATATAAATGAGCGCCTTTGTACAATTCACCATTGCGAAAAATCGCTCCGCCAATTCCTGTCCCAATAACGACAAAAAGCACTTCTTTTTTCCCTTTCGCCGCGCCTTCATATATCTCAGCTAAACCAGCACAATTCGCATCATTTTCGATAGTCACTGGTAAGCCAAACAACGCTTCTAATTCTTCATAAATGTTAAAATGATGAATATATGGAATGGCGGAAATCCCTAAAATCTGTTGACTTTTTTCGTCAACTACTCCAGGTGAACTAAAAGCAACACCACTAATCGACTCATTTCTTTTGTCTGCATAAACCGAATATAAATGCGCTTTCATTTCTTCCCAAGAGCCAGGTGTTGGAAAGCTCCCTTGATTTGTTAATTCTTTGCCTGTCCAAACGCCGTATTTCACGGAAGAACCGCCAAGATCAAATGCTAAAATTGCCATATTTATCCATCCTTTTCTACTTCTGTTTTCTTATTTCTTCGATACGTATACGGTCCATGATAGGTCTCATCAGGATTTTTCGTCAAGCGAAATTTCAACGGAACATAGTCAATGCCGCCTTTAACAAAAGGATGACATCGTAAAATCCGTGCTACCCCCATCGTTGTTCCTTTGACACTTCCATGTGTATGAATTGCATCAATCATATATTGTGAACACGTTGGGTAATAGCGACAACGTGCAGGCAATCCTGGAGAAATAAATCGTTGATAAAAACGAACACCGCCGATTAACGGATTTTTCATAAAGTGCCTTCTTTCTAACTAATTCTTACTAAAGAATAGCTTGTTTTTTCATGTTTGGCAAGTCTTAGTTACGAGAAATTACACCAGGTGCACCTATGACGAATTCTTACATTTCTGTTGCTATCCAAATGAAAAAAAACGTGCTACACTATAAAAAAAAGGAATGGAGGCTTAGTAAATGGGATTAAAATTTGAACGTTCCAATGACTTAGATAAACTCTTCGATTCTTTCGCCGTTGATCCATTAAAGAAAGAAGTACCTCTTGAAGAACTGGCAAAACAACGACAAGAAGTAAAAAAAGAAGAAGCAAAAAAACAAGCAAAAGAGTAATTTTGCTTGTTTTTTTCTATAGAAATTTTTCAATTGCTGTCCAAGCTGCTTCTTTTCCTTCTTTTGTTTCAGAAGAGAAAATAATAAAGTCATCTTGTTTATCAAAATTCAAGGCTTTTTTGATGACACTCTCGTGTTTGTTCCATTTGCCCCGCGGAATTTTGTCTGCCTTAGTTGCCACAATAATAACTGGCAAATCATAGTATTTCAAAAATTCATACATTTGGATATCATCTTGGGTCGGCGGATGACGTAAATCAATTAAAGAAACGACTGCACGTAATTGCTCACGTTGCGTGATATACGTTTCAATCATTTTTCCCCACTTCGCACGTTCTGTTTTAGAAACTTTGGCATAACCATAGCCAGGAACATCCACAAAGTGTAAGGCATCCTCAATTAAATAAAAGTTTAGCGTTTGCGTTTTACCAGGTTTACCTGAAGTTCTTGCTAAATTTTTACGATTAATCAAGGTATTAATAAAAGATGATTTCCCAACGTTCGAACGTCCAGCTAAAGCAATCTCCGGCAACTGAGATTCAGGATATTGTTTAGGGGATACCGCACTAATCACGATTTCTGCATTATGTACGTTCATTGTTTTCCTCCGTTCTTCTGTTCAGTCTTTCATTCAAAAGCTTAACAAAAACAGCTCTTTCGGAGATCCGCCGAAAGAGCTGTTTTCAGCTTCAATCTTATACAGCTTCTTTATCTTTTTTGTTATAAATAATTGTTGGTTTACCGGTACCTTCAGCGGCCATTTTAGTAATGATAACTTTTTCAATGCTTTCATCTGAAGGAACATCAAACATTACGTCCATCATAATTTCTTCAATGATTGAACGAAGTCCCCGTGCGCCAGTATTACGTTCAATGGCTTTGGCTGCGATGGCTTTTAATGCTTCTGGTTCAAATTCTAATTTAGTGTCATCAAGAGACAATAATTTTTGATATTGTTTCACCAAGGCATTCTTCGGTTCTGTTAAAATTCGAACCAAATCATCATTCGTTAATTTATCAAGCGCAGCCATTACAGGTAAGCGTCCAATAAATTCTGGAATTAAACCAAATTTCAATAAATCTTCTGGAATAATATGTTGCATGATGCTTTCTTCTTCATTTAAAGCAGAATTAGTTTTACCAAAACCAATAGTTTTTTCGCCTAAGCGGTTTTTAACAATGGTTTCAATTCCATCAAATGCTCCACCAACGATGAAGAGAACATTCGTTGTGTCAATTTGGATAAATTCTTGATGTGGATGTTTGCGGCCCCCTTGTGGTGGTACACTTGCAACTGTTCCTTCAAGAATTTTTAGTAAGGCTTGTTGAACACCCTCACCTGAAACATCTCGAGTAATCGAAACATTTTCACTCTTACGGGCAATTTTATCAATCTCATCAATATAGATAATGCCCTTTTCCGCACGTTCAACATTATAGTCAGCAGATTGTAGTAATTTTAAAAGGATGTTTTCAACATCTTCCCCTACATAACCTGCTTCTGTTAAACTGGTCGCATCAGCGATTGCAAAAGGTACATTTAATGTTTTTGCTAACGTTTGAGCCAAGAAAGTTTTACCTGAACCTGTTGGTCCAATTAAACAAATGTTACTTTTTTGCAATTCAACGTCATCTTGAGTTGCAGCTGTTTCTGATTGATTTACACGTTTATAGTGATTGTAAACAGCAACAGAAAGTGTGCGTTTTGCACGTTCTTGTCCAATAACATATTCATTTAAAACATTTAAAATTTCTTGGGGTTTTGGCACATCCGTTAATTCTCGGACTGCTTCATCATAAAATTCTTCATCAATAATCTCTTTACATAGATCAATACATTCATTACAAATATAGACACCCGGACCAGCAACAATTTTTTTTACTTCTTCTTGTGTTTTCCCACAAAATGAACAACGAACGGTCCCGTTATTATCCGTATTGTCGTACATGTTCGTCACCCCTCTAAAAATCAAAAAATGACTGTCATCACAGTCTCTCATCATAATAGCACAAACCACTTTAAAATGCGAACATCTCAGATAGAAAGTTTTATTGTTCTTAGACTTCTTATGGTATACTACATTATATAAAAGCACTTTCATAAAAAGTGATTGTGTTGAAACAAATTGGAGGAATTGTGATGTTAGAACAAATTTTACTAGGTACCTATACTCGAAGAGCCAGCCAAGGCATTTATAAAATTGCATTAGATACGACACAAGGTCGTTTAACAGAAGCGACACTTTTGTTAGAAGAAACGAGTCCTACCTATCTTGCTCTGAGTCAAAGGGGCGAACTTTTTAGCGTCACTAGTGTTGACGGTGAAGGTGGCACTGCCGCTTATCAACCAGAAATGGACCATTTTAACTTATTGAATAAAGTAACTGAGGAAGGTGCGCCGCCATGTTATGTAGCTGTTGACGAAAACCGACAACTTGTCTATGCAGCAAATTATCACCAAGGTATCGTTCACGTGTATCGTATCTTAGAAGATGGTTCTTTGGAAGATGCTGACAAAGTGATTCATACAGAGCCAACTGGTCCTCATGAAAACCAAAACAATGCCCATGTTCATTACACAGATTTGACGCCTGATCAACGCTTAGTCGTCTGTGATCTAGGAACCGATCGTGTGTATACGTATAATGTTAGCTTAGATGGAAAGCTTTCTGAGATTGCTCAATTCGTGACTGAGCCAGGGACTGGTCCACGTCATTTAGTGTTCCACCCAACAAAATCATTGGCTTATTTATTTGGTGAATTAGATAGCACTGTTTCAGTTCTTTCATATGATGAAACAGATGGTTCTTTCACTGAATTACAAAAAGTTTCTACTTTACCTGCTGATTATGATGCGTTTAATGGTGGTGCTGCAATTCGTATTTCTTCTGATGGCCGTTTCCTTTATGCTTCAAACCGTGGCCATAACTCAATTGCTGTCTATGCTGTTTCAGAAAATGGCGAAGCGATTGAACGAATTCAATTAATTTCAACAGAAGGCGATATTCCGAGAGATTTTGATTTAGATCCTTCTGAAGATTTCATCGTTGTCGCTAATCAAGACTCTGATAACTTAACACTTTATCGTCGGAACCAAGAAACAGGCTTATTAGAAATGATTCAAAAAGATGTTGCTGTTCCCGAATGTGTTTGTGTTTTATTTGTATAATTAAGTTGACTATTTCCTTGGAAAATAACAGGAGTCAGATGCTAATTAATGTTTGCATCTGACTCCTGTTTTCTTATTTTAAACGATGGATTAGTTCTCCAATTCTTTAACGTATAAATAAAAAGAGCCAAAGTCTAAGCGATTCATTTGTAAAGATTCATGAATTTTTGTGAACCCTTTACTTTCGAAAAATCGAATCATTCTATGGTTTGTATGATTAGTTTGAGCATACATTTTACGTCTTCCTTCCCAGACTGCTCGTTTCTCCAATTCATGGAACAACAAACTGCCATAACCCTTGGCAATATAATTAGGCGAAGTTGCAAAGCGCTTTAACCAAACAAAGTCTTGTTCCTGCTCCATACATAACGTTGCCATTGAAAAAATCATTTCTTCGTGCACTAGCAAATATAATCGTTTTTTTGTAATGTCTTCTTGGATATCTCCTTGAGAAGGATAGTCCTTTGTCCACTGTGTAATGCCCACAACATCCATATATGCCTTTACTTCTGTTAAAAATTGAAGAATCATCGGTAACTCTTTCTCATCAGCCACTCTAATTTTCATTGTTTATTCTCTTAATAAGGTAACAATAGAATCGACAAGACAATCACACTAATAATGCCAATGATGGTCGGTACACTCGTCCGTTTTAAAATTCTGATGGGACTAACTCCTACTGTTGATGCGACAATCATGACAACTGCTGCTACAGGAGAAATCGTTCTAGTTAAATTCGCGATCATCTGCATTGGCAAGGAAATTAAGATGCCATCAATCCCAGCTTTTTCGGCAATTCCAGGGATTAGTTCGATAACCGCATAAAACATTGCCAGTCCACCACCGCTTAAAATTCCAAAAAGGGTCGTTGCACCGCTGAAAATTAAGGTCGTGACAATTCCTGCTGAACTTGATGCTTCGACAGATGCCATAATACTATCAATAATTCCTAACGTTTGAATCGCAGACGTGAACAATGAACCGCCTACGACAAGCATCACAACTTGACTAAACCCTTGCCCCATTCCTTTAAACATCTCGACAGCCGTATCTTGAACCTTTTTAAAAGATTTCAAGCGAAGCGTCTCAACCAATACAGCAATGAAGAAAGAAATAAATGTAAGAACAAAAATATCCATCGTTATTCCTTTAATAAACATTCCTGCGATTCCTACTCCAACAATTAATAATAGCGGTAATATTGGCAATATTGCATAAAATTTAGGAACATCAAATTCTTTTTGTTTGCTTAAGCCTTCTTCATTTAATGAGACATAGGCAGCCTCACCTTCTTTTTTATCGCAGTATTTTTGCCAGAAGTACTGTGCAACCGCAATGATTAATAACGATGGCAGCGAAATTTTGGCATTCCATACAACATAATTTAACACATCATAACCAAGGGTATTTGCGGCGATTACGTTATCCGCGCCTAAAGGTGTTGGCATGATAGTTGCCGTCATTGCAATCACACCTGCAGCAGTTAATGACGAAATCCCCATGCTGGCTAGCATCGGATATAATATAGACATTAAAATAATCGCTAAGCTTGATGCACTAGGAACTACTAGTGACATTAAATTTCCAATTAAAAAGACCACAGGGACAAATAACGATTTACGTTTAATCTTCATTAATGGTTTCACCAAAAAGTTGACAGCCATCTGATTGGCCCCGATTGCATTCATATAGCCTGAATAACCAAAAAGAATCATAATTACAATTCCTGCTGAACTCACTTGTGCAATAATTGTATCTTTAAACTTCAAGAAAATATCAAATAATCCAAAACCGGTTCCTTCCCCTGCAGGATAAATGGGATGTCCTAACATCCATGCACATGCAAGTAGAACAAGCGCACCAATAATTAAGCTGAGTGCGGGATGATAATTTTTTACAATCAAATAGGCTACAACAACTAAAACGACCAATACCAATAAACTTTCAATCATACTTATCCTCCTTCAGTTAATTAACCGCTTTCATTTTTTCGACAACCCATTTTTGAAAAGCTTCAACATTTACATCTATACAGGCAACGGCATTCGTGTTTTTATGATACTTCATTTTTAAATCCGCAACAGTAGCTCCCGCAGCTGGACCTTCCAAAGCAACTTCAATGAACGTTTCAGTTGTCTCAAATAATTCTGGTGAAGTTAAATAGGCAATCGCACAGACATCATGCATTTTCAAACCTGTAGTTAGACTGCCGCCTCTATAATGACGGAAAAGACCATAAAACATTTCCCCAACTCTACCAAGCGCTCTGATGGCTGTTACTTCATGATTCGTTAACACAGCTTGACTTGTAACATCTAATCCTACCATTGTTAGCGGGACACCTGATTGGAAAACAATTTGTGCAGCGTGTGGATCGACATACGTATTAAATTCAGCACTTGTATTTGTATTTCCCCTTGCTAATGAGCCACCCATCATGACGATTTCTTCAATATTTTCTTTGACTTCTGGATAGAGGGTCAGTAACAAAGCAATATTCGTTAATGCAGCAATTGGAACAATGGTCAAAGGAACATCACTAGACAGAATTTCTTTTCGCATAGCTTCCACTGCATGAATATCTAAACACGTAGAGATAGGTTGCGGAAACTCAAAGCCATCCATGCCAGTCTCCCCATGAATCTCAGCAGAATCTTCCAATTGAATAAGTAACGGACAATTACACCCCTTGGCTACAGGAACCTTTTTCCCAAAAAAATCGACAAGTTTCAAGGCATTATTTGTTGTTTTTTCTACATCTACATTCCCTGCAACCGTCGTTATTAAGCGAACTTCTAGGTTAGGATGATTCAGTGCAATCGCTAAAGCTACAGCATCATCAATTCCTGGGTCCGTATCAATAATGATCGGTCTTTTCTTTGTATCCATTTTTCTTCCTCCATTCACATTTAGGAAAAACATTTCCGGAAACGTTTTCTTAATTTGAGATTAACAGCGCTTTCATTAAAAGTCAAGCAGAATTTCTAAATAATAAATAATTAGGCTTTTTCTTGACTTTCTGCTTTTAGAATGCTTACTATAAAAAAGAGTTCAGTGAAAGGACGAAAATGATGAATATTAAAGATATTGCAAAATTAGCTGGCGTTTCCGCTTCAACTGTATCCAAAATTATAAATAATAAAGATCAAACTATTAGTAAAGAAACCCGTGAGCGTGTCTTAAAAATCGTTCGAGATTACAACTACACACCTTACTCAGCAAATCTAGTCACAAATAGTACTACAAAAACCTTCGTGTTATTATTAAATAGCCATGAAACTTTTGAGGCTTGGGTTACGAGCTTTATTGATAAAGCTCAAGAAAATGGCTATAGCTGCTTGATTTTAAATAGTCACGGTAGTTTAGAACAAGAACTGAAAAATATTACCTCGCCAACTTTAAAACAAGCCAGTGGCATTATTTGGGACCCAATCAATGAAAACAGTAAACAATACGCGAAATTTATAGAAGAATTAACGATTCCTTACTATTTCGTCAATCACTCAACTAACGAATTGCCTTCTCTAGCGAGGCTTTATGAAGAAGCTAGTTATGTTTTAACCCGAGAATTATTACAGAATAACCATAAAAAAATTAGTTATTTCGTCACTAACCAAAAATATAAAGAAGCAATTATTGCAGGCTATAAAAAAGCCTTATTTGATGTCAATTTACCCTTCAGTAAAGAAAATATTTTAACTACTATCCCTGCTGATTTCAGTAATCAGCTTATCACAGATGGGATTACGGGTATCCTTACTGATGACTATACCCAGGCTGTTTTTTTGGAACAGCTTTTAAAGCAGAGCGGTTTGCGAACCCCCGATAATTACTCTTTACTCGCAATTAAGCGAAAAATTGATCGTTCATTTTTACCTGATCATATTTCTTCCGTCTTATTAGATACAGAGACGTTTGGTAGCCAGTTAGCCTTATTATTGCTTAACAAACGCAAAGAAAAAACAGCCTTGATTAATGAGGCTGAAAAATTGGTGCTAGATCACAAAAATACATTAGGCATGTCTAGTGTTAATCCACATAGCAAAATGATTGTAGTGGGTAGTTTAAACGTTGATAATTATCTGTATTCAACAAATTTACCACATAACGGCAAAACAAATTTTTTGTCTAGCTATGCTAAATTCCCCGGCGGAAAAGGATTAAATCAAGCTGTTGGCTTAACCAAACTGGGCCATCAGGCCACCTTAATTGGTTGTTTAGGCTCAGACACAGATGCGAATTACTTATATAAAGAATTAGAAAAATACCACGTTACGACAGATGGTATCACACGTATTCAAGATACTGAGACTGGTCAAGCTTATATTTATGTTGAGACAAGCGGCGACTCCATGATTTCAATCTTACCTGGTGCAAACACAGCGCTTACACCTAAAAAAATCGCACAGCAAAAACACCTATTTATGGATGCCAGTTTTTGTCTCATTCAAACAGAAATTCCTTTGTCTGCTGTAGAGAAAGCTTGTGAAATTGCCCAACATTCAGGCGTACCGATTATTTTAAAACCAGCTGCTATTCATCATATTCCAGTGAATATACTAGAAAAGGTTGATTTTTTCATTCCCAATGAAGATGAATTATTGGAACTTCAACCAGATACTGGTACATTAGAAGATAAAGCGGCGTACTTCTTAGAAATGGGCGTAAAAAATGTCATTGTTACTTTAGGAAAAAAAGGCGTGTTATTAAAAACACCCCAAGTGTGCCACTATTTCCCTGCAACAGAAAATATAGCTGTGGATAGTACTGGTGCCAGTGACAGCTTTATCAGCGCGCTTGCCTCCTATCTTTCGAAAGGTTATCCGACTGAAGCAGCCATTCAAATAGCAATTCAGGCTGCAGGATTTTCAGTTTCTAAAGAAGGGGTGATTGATTCTTTAGTTGATCACGTCACTTTGGAAAATTATTTGATAAAAAAAGAACCCGCTCTTTTTGCTCATCGTAACACCTGTGTCGACTGACACAGGTGTTTTCCTGCTGAATATCTTGTTATTTTCTCATAAACCAATGAGAATTGTTCTTTTTTATTACAATTTATTAGGCGAACTATTATAATAAAAGAGAAGTTATTACTAAGGAGTGAGTCTCATCAAAACACAAGATGCCATAAAAACATTTTTACTTTCAAAGAAAACACAAAAAAAATTGGCTGTCTTTTTATACTTAGCAAAACAAACAAACCTTGATTTATCTAGTGTTGCCCGAAAATTCGATCTTTCTACTAAAAATTTATCAATTTATCTTCGTGAAATTCAAGAAGACTTAGCAACCCTTCCTGAAAATACCTTAGAGATTCAGATCCATCACGGAAAAATTTCATTACATACGACTTCCAATGATTTTCTTTCCCACTATTTTTTATTATTTAATTATTACTGTGTCCATTCTACTGACTTCATTCTTTTTCAAGCAATTATCAAAAAAGAAAACAATTCTGTCTGGAAAGTGAGTCAAGAAACTAATTTTAGCTCATCTTACATTTACAAACGGTTAAATAACATTAATAAACTATTTGGTTTGTATGGAATTTCCGTCCATTTTTCCCCCTCCGCGAGTAAAGTGATTACAGGTTCTGAATTTCAAGTCCTATATGCTTTTCTTGATGTCTACTGGACCATCTTTTTAAATACCTTAGCCTTACCACGTTATACCTCTACTTATTTTGAAGATATACTGACGCAACATATTAAACCAGAAATTCTTGAACGCTTGGAACACGCTTCTCTACTAAAATTAAATTTACTTTTACACATCGCAAAATATCGCTTTCCATATACTTGTGAAGATGATCTCCAAAAAGAATTTGAAGAACATCCTTATTTAAGGCTTTTCTCAGACTCAAAACAAACTATTTTTTGTTCCCAATCAAATTTTTCAGAAGATCAACAGCGGGTTGTAGATATCATTGCACCCATTGCCATTGATAATTTTGATTCAGCAAAACGAGCCAAAGATTTACTGACTGCTCTAAATGAAATTTCTTGCCCAGAATATTTCTACGTTGATTCTTTATTAACCAATTTTTGCGAAGTTTTTCAAATTCCAAAAATGCGTGAATTTGATCGTCATTACTTCTTACTTATTTTATTTAAAAATATTATCTATAACCAATTATTTATTTCACAGCAACCAAATACCGCGATTCTAGATTTTTTAGTCAATAAAAATAGTACTTATCAAAAAGATTTACAGAAAAAAATTTATGCTTTTTATCAAAACTTTTCAGCGCATTCCCCTTATCAGTTAAGATTTAAGGATCAGGAGAACCCAATTTGGACATGTGAATTGTTGTTACGAATTTATAAGCACTATAGTCCCCGCAAAAAAATTAAAATTGGTGTTGCATATTCTCGCGATTTTTACATTGCTAGCTTTATTATGATGAAAATCAAGCAAGCATTTAGTGAGGATATTATTTTTGAACGAACCGATTTTTCTAGTTGTGATATTGTGATTACTGACTATCCCTTATTTGATTTACCAAAAGAAATAGACCGAATTTACATTTTAGAAGAAGAATTAACCCGAGAAGATTGGGAACTAATTTTCAGTAAAATAAGTATCGCCATTTTTGATTTGCAATATTAAAACAAACATCAAGCGCCAACCTGTCTCACCAGCCATAATGAAAACAAGCAACCTACAAACCACTTCTGCCAGTTTTAGTCTGACAGAAAATAGTTTGTAGGTCGCTTGTATATTGCTGTTCTTTTCTACGTTACCTTCAAAGACAATCTAGTAAGTGGGTACACGTCGTACTTCAGTCCTTAAAGTGCTACGCTTCCACCGCTGATCAGTTTTTAAGCCTGAGACAAAAATCCAAAGTGTTTTTTGTCTCAGGCTCTTACATTTTTTCAACAAAGGTATTGCTAGGCGCTACTTGAAGATGAAAACTATTTTCTCTATCGAGATTCCTCATCAGTAGACTCAAATTTAAAACTTTTTTCTATAAAAGCGACTTCTTTTGCGTATGTTTTTACAAAAGAAGAATAGTCTTTGGGATCTTTGACCTTTTCCAATTGGTCAACAGAGACTTCTAATTCAAATCCTGTCCCATCTTTAAAGAGATAATATTTTGAGATGTCTGTATATCCTTGATTCCGTTTTAAAATATAGCCGGTTTGTACATCAGCAATTTTATCAATTGGATATGCTTTGATAAACTCTTTACTTGTATCTAAATAATCAGAAAGACTGTTGATAAGATTGCCAGAAAGGTACATACCTGCCGATGTATAATAGTCTCTTTTTTCATAAAAACTGATATTGCCTAGATATTTTGTATCTGGATACTCCTCTGTAGAAGGTAAAATTAAAAAGTTCTTTCCGCCACTGGTTTCAATATCGGCATCGCCGATAATTTCTATTTGGTAGCCTTGATTAAATAAAAGTTTATTTTGTTCTATTGTGACTTTTAGTGGTTTTTCTAAATCAACAGGTCCAGTTGTGGTAAGTCCAGCTTCTTTTAAAGGATAAACATCTTCTGATGAAGCGGAGTAATCCCAATAATCATCTTTCTCCGCAAGATCAATATATACTATAAAGCCAATTGCTACAGCAATGCCTATCCAAATAATTTTTTTGTTCTTTTTTTGTTTTTTCTTTTTTTTCGTCTGTGGTTTTACCACTTTTTTATTGGGGTTAGGAAGTTGCTTTACTGTGTCTGTTCTTGTGACAGGAAAAAACGACCATTTTGGCTTTTGAAAAAGCGCATCATATGTATCATAAAAATTCTTTTGTTTAGCCATTTTTTCTCTCCACTAATTTTTTTGATAAGGCAATTTCCTCAGATGCTTCGGAGACTAATCTTTCATAATCATCTGTGATACTTTCCGACAACACTCGTATGGTACTTAAGATACCATTGGTTGCAAGTGTTATTTCTTCTGTTGACAATTTATCTTCTTTAATGCTTAAAAACCGTTCTGATGCTCGTAAAATCTCTGGTACCTTATGATATAAAAAATCACTAAAATGAGTAATTGCTTCTGGATACTTCACTAAGTGTTTAAAGATGCCCTTAGCGGAAGCAACACCCAGTTCTACTTGTTCAATTTTTTTTAAATTTCGTGACTTATTCGTTAGTTCGTTTAAATAAATAATTTGTTTTTTTAATTCGTCCATAATTCTTTGGTACATCTCTAGGTCACTGTCCGTTAGATGGTGCGTCGTTTGATATTTTTTTAGATTTTTTTTATAACGGAAATACGTACGACCATTTCTATAAATAACCCAACCGATGTACCCAGCGCCCACTAACAAAACCATTATCCCATTCAAATCATGTACTCCTTTTTAAATTAGTATATATTACTGAACACATTGTCCAGATTAAAATTGACAAATAAGTATGAAATGTTACTCCCCCACTTACTTGTGCACTTTTATTGTATCATATAGGAAAATTGTTCTGTTCCGCATTTAGACAAATTGTCTAAATGTCTAAGGAAATCTTTTTTTGTTTAATATGTAGCAAAAAACACTTGCAAGAATTGATTACTTCTCACAAGCGTTTTTTATTGTCTAAAACAACTATTTACATTTCATTTTATTAAATAGTGAATAAATAAATTACTGCAGCTAATGAAGCCCCTAAGATAGGTCCCACAATTGGCACCCAAGAATAAGCCCAATCAGAATCACCTTTTGTTTTCACAGGAATAATTTGGTGCGCTAAACGAGGTCCTAAATCACGTGCAGGGTTAATTGCATAACCTGTAGGTCCGCCTAATGATAGACCTAGTCCTAAGACCAAAATCCCAACAAGCATTGGGTTAATGCCAGCCGCTAAGTCGTTTTGAGAAAAGGCTAGTAAGCCAAAAACCAAGACAAATGTGCCGATAATTTCTGTTAAAACATTGGCTGGATAGTTACGGACAGCTGGACCAGTGGCGAAGGTTCCTAAAATAGCACCTTTGTCTTCTGTAATGTTCCAATGGGGTAAATAAGCTAACCAGACAACTAAACCACCAATAAAACCGCCTAGGACTTGAGCTACGATATAAGGTAAAACCATGCCCCATTCAAAGTTTCCAGTAATTGCCATCGCAACTGTTACAGCAGGATTTAAATGCGCTGGACTCATATACCCAGACATGTAAACAGCTAATGTAACAGCAGCGCCCCAACCTAAAGCAATAACGACCCAACCAGAAGCAAAGGCTTTGCTTTTCTTCAAGTTAACTGCGGCACAGACGCCATCCCCTAGTAAAACTAAAATCATCGTTCCGAAAAATTCACCGAATAATTGTGTCATCATCGAAGTTCCCATTTTTTCTTCACCCTACTTTCAAATTTTTTAAATCTGATTCTTCAATTACTTTTTCTAATGTTTCAATGTGTCGTGCTCTTTCTTCCGCTGTCCACTGATAATGCTGTGCCATTTCTTCAATGACTCCCGCTTTCACTTGGTCCAAACGATCACGCATAAATAATAAGTGGTTGGTCCGTCGCAATAAAAAGTCGACGGGTGTTAAAGCCATTTCTTCTTCCATCGCATAGTTTAAAGAGACAGTTTCTGTTAAGGTTAAACCAGGAATTACTTTGGCATCATCAATCATTTCAAAAACAGTTGGTACGTTGGAGCCATATAAATGAGCTAAGTATAGTGCATCCTTTTCACTTAACCCTTTAGACACGCCATGTTTTGCCAACGCTTCCAATTCTTCGTCTACCGTTGCAGGGTTCAATTTTCCGCCTGAAACTGGATAGTTTTTAGAATCAATTAAGGTGAATTCTTTCTGGTATTCTTCTGCTAAGATGGTTTGAATCATTTTCATCGCACCTTCTGCCATTTTACGATAATCTGTTAATTTCCCACCAGCCAAAGTGAGCAAGCCATCCGCTGATCTTTCCAATGAGCTGCCTCGAGAGACAGCTGAAGGATTGACTTTATTTTCCACCAAACTGTCTTCCAGATGGTTTAGGACTTCTTCAATTTCTCGTTTATCTGTTTGGTTTTTTTGGTATCTGTCAACGACATCAATGACTTCATCAATACTTTTATCTGAAAGTTTTCCATTGTTTCCCCCATTATAATCTGAGCCACCGTTAGCAGAAATTAAAGGTCGTAAGCCAGCCCAGCTGGCTTCGATATCATCAATTGTTAATTGCACCTCTGGATAACGATTATTGACTACTTCCAATAGGTAATCCACATCACTTTGTTCTACTGTTGGATTTTGAAAGTCTCCATGGTAATCTGTATCCGTCGTCCCAAAATATGTTTTTTCTTCTCTTGGAACAACGAAGACCATGCGGCCATCTTGTTTACCTGTATCAAAATACGTTGGTTGAGGAACATTTAAACGGCTTTTGTCGACAACTAAATGAACCCCTTTGGTTGGACGCATTTGTGGTGTAAATGAATCATTTTTGTCTAAGCCTCTTAATTTATCTGACCAAGGACCAGTAGTATTAATCACAACATCTGCGTGAATCTCAAACTGTTCGTCAGTTAGTAGGTCCTTTGCTTGAATGCCAGTAATTTTCCCTTCATCATTGTATAAAAAGCCCACCGCTTGAACCCGACTCACAGCATGCGCCCCGTCAGCTACTGCTTGTTTAATATTTTCAATAACTAAACGAGCATCATTATTTCGATAATCTAAATAAACACCGCCACCTTGTAGACCTTCACTTTTTAGTTGTGGCTCACGTGCCAAAACCTCTTCTTTTGTTAACAAATAGTTGGCGTACTTGGTACCTGTTACATCAGCTAACTGATCATATAAATCCATTGCTATTTTGACAGAAAATAGATTAAATGTTGCATTTGGCTCATCATAAATTGGCAATAACATGGGATCCGCTTTAGGGATGTGTGGCGCAATGGATTGAACGACGGCTCGTTCTTTCACTGTATCTGCTACCACCTCCACGTCAAACGTTTTCAAATAGCGGATACCACCATGAACTAATTTGGTTGATCGTGAAGAGGTGCCCTCTGCGAAATCCTGCATTTCAATTAACCCTGTCTTCATTTTAGCGGCACTGGCTTGCAGGGCAACGCCTGCGCCAGTAATACCACCACCAATAATTAAGACATCTAAGTGTTGTGTTTTTAAAGCGTCGATTGATTGTCGGCGTGTTTCTATTGAGAAAGTCATAGAAAATTCCCCTTTTCCATTTACTTATTTTTACGTTTGAATTGTTGGGTAGCTGCTACTGCTTGTTGCCAACCTTCATATAAATCTTCTCGTTCTTCTTCCGCCATAATTGGTTCAAATTGTTGTCCTTCTTCTTGGAATGCTTTGATTTCTTCTAAGTCTTTCCAGAAGCCAACCGCTAAGCCCGCCAAGAAAGCTGCGCCTAAGGCCGTTGTTTCTAAGTTATGGGCTCTTTGAACAGCAGTGTTTAAAATATCTGCTTGGAATTGCATCAAGAAATCATTGTTTGCTGCTCCACCGTCTACTTTTAAGACAGGAATGTCTATGCCTGTATCTTCTTTCATCGTGTCAATAATGTCACGAACTTGATACGCAACTGCTTGAAGTGTCGCTTTGACAAAATCCTCTCTCGTGGTACCGCGTGTTAATCCAAAGACAGCCCCACGCGCTTGTGAATCCCAATATGGTGCGCCCAAACCAGTGAATGCCGGAACCACATAAACTTCATTGTGCCCTGTTGACGCTTTGGCTACTGCTTCAGATTCAGCAGCCGTTTGCAACATTTTTAAGCCATCTCGTAACCATTGAATCGCTGAACCAGCCACGAAGATACTTCCTTCCAAGGCATAATATACTTTGCCGTTAATGCCATAGCCAATAGTGGTAAGCAGATTATTTTTAGAAAGTTGAGGTTTTTCGCCAGTGTTCATGACAATAAATGAGCCTGTTCCATAGGTATTTTTAACCATCCCAGGTTCAAAGGCCATTTGACCAAATAAAGCGGCTTGTTGGTCACCAGCCATCCCAGCGATAGGTACTTCACTTCCGTAAAAATGGTAATTTTTTGTTAATCCATACACTTCAGAGTTCGAAACGACTTTCGGTAACATCACTCGTGGGATATTTAAAAGATCCAAAATTTCTTGATCCCAATCTAAATCATGGATATTAAACAACATCGTCCGACTTGCATTTGAATAATCAGTGACATGAGTATCTCCCGTTAATTTCCAAACGAGCCAAGTGTCAATTGTTCCAAACATCAATTCTCCATTTTCTGCACGTTCTTGCGCACCTTCTACGTGATCTAAGATCCAACGAACCTTCGTTGCTGAGAAATAAGCATCAATGATTAACCCAGTTTTTTCATGAATCATTTCGCTGTAGCCATCTTCTTTTAGTTGATCAGCAATAGGTGTCGTTTGGCGTGATTGCCAAACAATTGCGTTATAAATTGGTAACCCAGTTGCTTTGTCCCAAACAACGGTTGTTTCCCGTTGGTTTGTTATCCCAATTCCGGCAATATCTGTAGGTTTCACTCCTGACTCAATTAAAGAACCTGCAATAACGGATTGAACAGAATTCCAAATTTCATTGGCATTATGTTCCACCCAACCTGCATTAGGGAAATATTGAGTAAATTCCTTTTGTGAACTACCAATTTTGTTTCCTTTTTTATCAAAAATAATTGCACGAGAACTAGTCGTTCCTTGATCAATCGCCATAATGTATTTTTCTTCTGCCATGATAATTCCTCCTAAACGTTTTTGAAATCGTTTTTCTTTATGTCCCTATCTTACAAACAAAAGAATAACTAAACATGTCAAAAACTTTTTTTATTTTAAAAAAATTGAAAGGATTTCTACTAAAACCAACAAAGATAACGCTTTCAATAATACTTTTATTATCTCTAATTTTTCAATAAAAAGAAACATTTTTGTTTAAAAAAGCCTAATTTTCGACTTTTAATTGTAAAAAGGCTGGTGCGAGGATCAGATAATTTCCGTCACACCAACCTTTTGTTTATTTCTCCCGCAAGGTACGTATTTTCTTTTTTAATTGTTGCACATCATAGGTCGAACTTAATTCTGACAAAACATAGACTTCCGGTGTTCCTTGATAGCTCGTTTGCTGATAATTGGTCACAATTAAATCATATGTTTGTTCAGGCTGATACCTCTCCACCAGCGTGCCATTCATATTTTTAAGACTAAGCATTAATACTTGTGTTAACGCCGCTTGATAAAGAGCATCCATTGCTAAATGAATTCCAATTTTTATTTCGCCAATCATTTTAAATTCAATTAATGCCAACACGCTTAAATATTTGACCAGAGAAAGTTCATGCAAACTATCTCCTGGTTGATACGTTTCATCAAAACAAGCTAAAGCTTTTTCTAATAACGTTGTTGAAAAAGAAGCTAATTCCCGACTAGATAATTGCTGTTCTTTTTCCCAGATATGGGCCCGATCAAAAACTTCCAATTCTCCTTTAAAAAAATACAGTTTTCCATGAATTTGTGAAAAATAGTAAGCCATGGTTTTCTCAAGAGTAGGTTCAAATTTATGGGGCCGATAATACAAGACCACATTTTCCAAGATAAACGTATCAGCTAAAGAAACAGCGGAACGACGTCCCCGAATTAAGGAATATTCATCAAAAGCTGATTCTGGTAAGACCGACATTGTGATTAGAAAAACAAAATGAATCATGCTTTCTCCTTCGTCTAATTCTAATGAATAGCGACTAGAAAAACGGAAAAACAATTGTCGAACTTGCTTAAATAACGGATCTTCTTTAAAATCAATCATTTTCTTTCTCAATTGTTGATATTTTTTTGAAGTGACCGCTAGGCGCTTTTTCGTAATACTCAACCAAAGGCTAACTTTTAACGCATTATATTCATTAAAAGTAAAACCTAAGCCAGTCTCAATCCCTTCAATTATCCGTTTATTTAACGGCGACATCATTTTTTTCTGGTGTATTTCATAGGGAGTAATATACCAATACAACTGAAAGTAAAAGTAACGAATCTGCAATTCTTCTCCCTGTAGTTGTCCATTTTTTATTTGCAAATCAAAGGCGGCTAACAATTGATTGAGTTCTTTAATCTTTCGAAATAAAGAAGACTCACTAATCATAAATTTAGTCGTTAATTGAACAATAGAAAACTCTTTATTACGATATAAATAATCTAAAAGTTGAAATTTAAGAGACTCTTTTACAAATGCTTCAATTAAATGATTCAACGAAAAAAAATCCGATAAGGTGATTGATAGCTGTTGGCCATCATAAGTAAGCTGACAATCCTGTCCAAAAGGTTTCAAAAAATAATGTAAATCCTCTAAGTCTTTTTCAAAGGAGGCTTTTGTGACCGCTAAAAATGCTGTTAAATCAGAGACTGAGCAGGTGCCGCCTGCTAAGATGGTTTGTTGCACCGTTAATAATTGTCGCATCGCTTTCTTTTCCAATAACGTCTCAACTTTCATCGTTCTCTCTCCAATAAGCCGAAGCACCCATCAAATTTGTAATATCATAAATATTGGTTAAGGAAGGTTGATAAAAATAATCTTTTTGTAATAGGTCTGTCAGTGTCTGACCTGTTTGGATACTTAATGCTAACGTATTTATTTTTTCTAAACAATTGTTTTTTGAACAAAGCTGTGCACCAAGGACCCGTTGCGTCACTTTATCATAGATTAATTTGCCTAAAATTTCTGTCCCATGTTGTAGAGGCGGCGCTGGCTGTCTAACAATTACGGAAGCAAGTGTTTGCGGAAAAAATAAACCTTCCGTTTCGGTTAGACCTGTACTAGCAAGATAATAGTCCCCCACTTTTGTTCCCATTGTTCGCAAAGAGCCAATGAATCGGTGTGTTTTTTCTTCTAAATTGTTGGCGACTACTAAGCCAGTTCGTACCGCATTGTTCACTAACGGAGCATAAAAAGTTTCCGCGACTGGTTCATTCATAACTGAAATGCAATCTCCGATGGCAAAAACATTCGGCACTGAAGTTTGTAAATAAGAATCCACCGCGATTGTCTGATCCAGATTCCGTTGAATTTTTTTATCTAAATAGGCTAATTGAGGATGTAAGTTTAAAGCAAAAATCCCACTGTCACAAGAAATTTTCTGTTCGCTTGTTTCAAGAACAATACCATTTGCCGTTTCTTCAATTCCTAGGACCGTTTCTTCAAAATGGAAAATTACTGCTTGTTTTTCCAAAGATTTTTGAACATCTGCAACCATTTCTTTATCAAAATATTTAGGCAATAGATTTTCTAAACTTTCAAAGACATGGACAGTTTTCTTCATTTTCACAAGAAAATCAATAGCTTCCATTCCAATGGGTCCTGCACCAATGACGGCTACTGTCTGGCTCTTTTCCAGTAATGGAACAGCCGCTAAAGCACCTGATAAAAATTTATATTTGAGTAGTTTTTCTGTTTGACTACCACGAATTTGCGTGGAAAACTGGCTCGCGCCTGTCGCTAAAATCAATTTATCATAAGAATACCACTGTTGCTCTTCCTTTCGTGTCCAAGCAATCAATTGGTTCTCAACATCCATTGCCACAACTTCTCTATTTAAAAGCAACTGAATCTTTTGACGACGTAATTCCTCTTCCGTTATGTAACGTGCTTCGTGTAATTCATTGATGGTATGATTAAAATACGCACTTAAGCCACCAGATAAATACCCCACTGTTGCTTGTTTATCAATTAAAGAAATTTCTGCTTGGGGATATTTTTTCCTTGAAGCAATTGCTGCGGAAATACCTGCGAATGATGCACCAATAATCACAATTTTCATTTGTTTCCTCCTCTGTCAGGACCTACTATACTTCTCTCAGTTTATCATGATTAAAAAGAATGCTAAAGCAACAACTATAGTTTTCCTTTAAAATAATTATTTTTGCTGAGCGCATTGCTTTTCAAGCACTTTCATTTTCATTTATAATAAATGTTACTACTGTTTGAGGAGGAGTTTTCATGTCTGCAACAAAAGAGCAATTGGAACTATTTTTATTTTATTTATCTGAAACCCATACAAAAAGTTTATCTTTACATGACTTAGTTACAAGTCGACCACGCCCAGAAGAAGCGCGTATTTTATTAAATATTAACGAGGTTTTCACTTACTACCATAGCGCTCGTGTTCTCTACACAAGTGTTCCTGCTCTTGAAAACAACAAGTCTGAGCCTTTTTTCCAAGCCTTCGAAAATTTTTATTTTGAATTAAAACAACATTTTTTCAATGAAGAAGATGAAACCCATCAATTGAATGAACGTCTAGAGGAAATGAAAATTGCCTTTGAACAATTGACGGATGACTACAATGTTCTATAATAGAAGAGAACAATTCGTTGAGAAGGGGTCCTTATGAAGCAAGAAGAAGTGATTGAACGTTTAAAAGAAGAACTAAATTTGCCATTTTTTAATGGTACGCTAGAAGAAAAGAACTATTCTGAAGCAGATTATCAACAAATCAAGAAAGAGTTAATTCAATACTTTGATGATTATGTGCGAAATGTTGAAAATTAACAAGCTAAAACAACCTTTGATTTTAATAAAAATCAAAGGTTGTTTTATTATTAAATAAAAAAAAAAAAATAACAAAAAAACCACCGGCAGTTTTGCCGATGGAAAAGGAGTATTTACTCAATAAGAGTAAAATGAAAATAAAAAGGTTGTTGTTGGTATGAATTAATAATACAATACACTTTCTCTTTTGTCCATAAAAAAGACATGAAAAAAAAATATTAAATTCGTTAGTTATTTTTATTAGTTTTTTATTTTTTTCAAAAGAATGTTGCTCATCCGCGTAATGGCAAAGGTTAATTCATCCGTTGCTTGATCCTGCTTTTCCTCTGAAGCATTAAATAAATCTGCATCAATACCTGTTTCTGGATCTGTTGCTAAAATCATTTCATTGCATCCTGCTACATATTCTGTATAAGCATGTTGAAATTTTTTGTGAATGCCAAGTACTTGTGGCGTCGGTTTTAATGTTCCGACTTTTTTGAGCATTAATTCATATTTTTCAGTACCTTCTTTAAATTTTGCTTGAATTTCTGCAATTCGTTCGGCTGTTAAATCATTCACTTTATTCTTATCGATCGCTTGACGAACTTCTTCGTAATATGGATTCATGACTTCGCCAATGTCTTCTGTTGTTTTAACGATATCATTAATTGTTTGAACGTAAAATCCTAAATTTGGTCTCATAACCATCCCTCTTTTCCCTTTTCTCTTTCACTCCATTTTACACTTTTTCTATTCCATCTGACAAGTGGCACTTTTTCAGTCTTCATTCTTTTGATTTTTAACAGAGAAAACATAGTGAGGCATCGTTTTGCCACGGTATGTTTTAATGTATCGATCCCTAACAAGCATCTGGTTTCGAATAGCGACATTCATAGAGGCTAAGTTCGTATCACGAATCGTTGAAATAACTTCTGGAAAATTTAATACATCGAATGCGTATTGCTTTGTCGCTGCGGCAGCTTCAATCGCATACCCTTTGTGCCATTCTTTCACACATAAATGATAACCAATTTCTGGATAGCTCTTACCTTTTACTAATTGATTGGTGAGACCACACTCGCCGATGACTTCGCCTGTTCGTTTCTTCTCTAACGCCCATAAGCCGTAGCCGTATTCTTGATAGGACTGTAAGTTCCACTTTAGCCAGTTTGCAACCTCTTCATCAGAAAAAGCGTGTTCATAGGCATACATCACATTTTCATCTTGCAAAAATTTTTTCAATTCCGCTTCATCTTCCGACTGCCATTCTCTGACAATAAGTCGTTGTGTTTCGAAAATAATTTTCCGTTTCAAGCCCTTTCACTCCTTACATAAAGAAAAATTGACTGGTTTAAGTACCAGCCAATTTTCTTTTCTTATTTATTAAGCACCTTTACCTGCTTTACGTTGGAAGAACTTCACAATTTCCACAATTGGGATGATAGCAAAAGAAGTACCTGCTACAATTGCCCATTGATATGCATCTAAATGTGTAACGCTGAATAAATCATTAAATCCTGGAATAACAATCGTTGCAGCTAATAGCAAGAACGAAACAAGAATCCCATAGTTAAATGATTTGTTGCGGAATAAGCCAACTTTGAAAATTGATTGATAAATCGACTTCACATTAAAGGCATGGAACAATTGAATTAATCCCAAAGTAGCAAAGGCCATGGTTAAAGCATCGCCGTGTTGTAAATCATACAACGCTTGCGCCGATAAGTTTGTGTTAGCTGCGGTATGTGCTGGGAACATAATTGACATTTTATACACAATCAAAGTCAATGCCCCTTGCGTAATCCCTTGATAAACAACACTGCTTAAAACGCCGCCAGAGAAGAAGTTCGATTTTTTACCACGAGGTTCATGGCTCATCACATCACGTTCTGCTGGTTCCACACCTAACGCAATCGCTGGGAAAGTATCCGTTACTAAGTTAATCCACAATAAGTGAACAGGTAACAAGGTATCCCAATTGAGCATTGTTGCAATAAACAAGGTTAATACTTCCCCTAAGTTAGCTGAAAGTAAATATTGAATCGTTTTTTGGATATTTGAGAAGACTTTACGTCCTTCTTCTACCGCTACAATAATTGTTGAAAAGTTATCATCGGCAAGTACCATATCTGAAGCACCTTTTGATACTTCTGTTCCGGTAATTCCCATACCAATCCCGATGTCAGCAGCTTTTAAGGCTGGGGCATCATTTACGCCATCACCAGTCATAGCAACCACTTTTCCTTCTTGTTGCCACGCTTTAACAATCCGAACCTTGTGTTCTGGTGAAACACGAGCATAGACAGAGTAGTGTCCCACGACTTGTGCGAATTTTTCATCTGACAATTCATTTAATTCAGCGCCTGTGATGACTGCATCGTCGTCGCCTTCTTTGATGATGCCTAAACGTGCCGCAATTGCTTCTGCTGTATCACGGTGGTCACCCGTAATCATAATTGGACGAATACCCGCTTCTTTCGCGACTTTTACAGCATCTGCAGCTTCTTTTCTTTCTGGGTCAATCATACCGACTAAACCAGCAAATGTTAAATCTTTTTCCACAAGTTCAGAACTCATTTCGGCTGGAATCGTCTCAACATATTTATAAGCCATTCCTAAAACACGTAAGGCTTGTTTCGCTAATGAGGTGTTTGTTTTCAAAATTTCTTGACGTTTTGTTTCATCTAATGGACTTGTTTCTCCATTTGATAAGATTTCCGTACAACGTTTCAATAATTCATCTGGTGCACCTTTGACAGAAACTAGGAAGCCACCTGTTTTTAATTCATGAACTGTAGTCATTAATTTACGATCAGAGTCAAAAGGAATCTCTGCCACACGAGGTTCAGCTGCTACTTTTTCGGTTACGTTAAACGCATGATCTAAACCAAATTGTACTAAGGCAGTTTCTGTTGGGTCACCAATTAATGAACCACCTTGAGCGATTTTTGTATCATTCGTAAAGTTCATGATTTTTAAAGCCATATTATCAGCAGGGATTTCTGTGGAAGCAGATAAAACTTGACCATCTGTATACAACGCTTCAACGGTCATTTGATTTAAGGTTAACGTACCTGTTTTATCTGAACAGATAATGTCTGTACTTCCTAATGTTTCAACGGCTGGTAACTTACGGACAATCGCATTTTTCTTGGCCATTTTTTGGGTACCTAAAGCCAAAATAATTGTGACAATCGCTGGTAATCCTTCTGGAATTGCCGCTACAGCTAACGAAATTGACGTTAATAACATGTCAATCCATGAACGACCATTCATCATTCCTACCACAAACATCACCGCTGCAATGACTAAAATGGCAATTGTTAACATTTTACCCAATTGGTTTAAGTTTTGTTTTAAAGGCGTTTCCGTTTCTTGTTCGCTTGCTAGCATGCCAGCAATTTTACCGACTTCTGTATTCATTCCTGTGCCAACCACAACGCCAAGACCACGTCCATACGTCACATTACTATTGGAATAAGCCATATTGATTCGGTCACCGATACCAATATCGGTTCCCTCTAAGATGGTTACTTCTTTTTCAACTGGAACAGATTCACCGGTTAACGCTGCTTCTTCAATTTTTAAGCTATTCGCTTCCAATAAACGTAAATCGGCTGGAACGACATCCCCTGCTTCTAATAAAACAATGTCACCTGGCACTAATTCATCGCTTTTAACAGTAATGACGTGTCCATCACGGCGAACATTAGCATTTGGTGAAGACATTTCTTTTAATGCTTCAATGGCTTGTTCCGCTTTGGCTTCTTGGATGACCCCAAAGATGGCATTCAAGATAACAACCACTAAGATGATAATCGAGTCTACCACATCATGGGAAAAGACGGCTGAAATGACCGCTGCCGCTAATAAAACAATAATCATAAAATCTTTGAATTGCTCAAAGAATTTCACGGCAAGTGATTTTTTCTTCCCTTCATCTAGCACATTTTCCCCGTACGTTTCTAAACGCTTTTGAGCCTCCTGTGCACTTAATCCATCAGTTGTTGTGTTCATTTTCTCCAAAACAACTGTGTCGTCTTGTGCGTAAAACGCTTCAGACAATTGTGTTTTCTTTTCTTCTGACATGTTCTTCCTCCTCTATTTTTTGCAGCATCCTTCAAGTACTATTTTACATTTCATCAAAAATAAATGAAAAAAAATAGACTTGTGTATGCTACTTCGTCGAACATACATAAGTCTCACCGTTTAAGACAACACCAGAAATTGCTTTCGGAGTTGGTGATGTTGTCACAGCATAAATACTGTCAGTTACTCCCTCATGAAAAAACTATTTAACATTGATTGGAGAACCAATGTTATGAATAATTACTTAATTAGTATACCGTTTTCCACTCTTTTTTTCAAATAAAAGTTCTGCTCATTTGAAAAAAACTGAAATCCTTTCATTCGGATTTCAGTTTCTTGATTTGTATTCGTAAAATACGTTGTTGCCCCCGCTTTCGCGACCAACTAATAACCCAAGAAAGTAAGAAAAGACTAATCACGGTTCCCTCACGAACAAAAATCGGCAAATGATAACTAATGGACAATCCTAGTGCTAAACTGACACAAAAAATATCAACTAAATAACGATAAAACTGAAAACTATAGCGCGTTCTTTCAGAAATAAGTGTACAAAATTTTTCAATGGGAAATTGCAAAACACCTAGCGCAACTACCTGTCCTGTCCCCATTCCTGCTATGATTGTCCCTAAAATAAATAGAACAATTTTAACCAAATAATTTTGAAAAACAAGCGAACCAAATAATTGATATAAGAAAAAATTAATGACAAAACCAAAGCCAATTAACGCCACCAAAATAATCAAATAGTCCTGAATTTTACGCTGCTGATCTAACAACCAACACGTGCCTAAAAAAGCGAAATTGATAGCTGTGGTAACAGTTCCGACTTTTAAATGAGTAAGTGTTGCAAAGGTCACATTAAATGCATTAAAACTACTAACTCCAATGCCTGCTTGAATTGTCAAACTGATGCCCAATGCACTAATTAAATAAAAAAGAAACGATAGCACAATTTTTTTCTTCCACATTATAAAAACTCCTCTACTCTTGATACGTCTATTATGTGCTACAATAGAAGAAACAAATAGGAGATATCTCCTATTATAAGGAGAAAAAATGCTTAAAACAGCCTACCAACGATCACCGAAACAAGAATTAGCTAAAAATACGCCTTTTTTTAATGAAACTGATTTAAAACACAGTTTTATTATCGATTTTGAAAATCAAGAATTCATTCATCACCAAGCAGAGCCATTAAATTATCTTTTTTATTTAATCAAAGGAAAAGCGAAAATTTTAAAAACAGAACGCAATGGCCGCCAATCCATTGTTCAGTTTTTAACGACAGGTGATTTAATTGGCGATTTAACATTAGTTCAAGCGGAAACGATAGCCAAGGATCGCCTTAGGTGAAACCTGTTGTTTGGCTGTACCTTTAGCTTACGCAGAAACTGTTTTAAAAAACAAGGTACTTTTTATGCAGCAACTCAGCCATTATCTAGGGAAAAAAATGCTCCAACGGGTGGACCACTTTACAACGAATCAGACCTATGAACTAAGTTATCGGCTAGCGGAATTGCTATTGGTTGCCGCTAATCACGAAGATGTTTATAAAGAAAAACATACTGAGATTGCCGAATACTTAGGGGTTAGTTATCGCCATCTTATTTATACCTTCAAACAATTTCGAGAGCGCGGCTTTATTCAAAAACAAGGAACTGCTTATCACATCAACCGCTTAGCGTTACATTCTTTTGTGCAAAAAATGAAGAGTTAAAGTGGTGGATTGTTGACAAATAGTGCGCTTCCCGCTACCCTATTCTTATTAATAAGAAAGAAGGGACAGCAATGGAGCAAGCATCATTTACTGTATCTAGTTGGCAAGAACAACCGATTGACAATCTTAATGAAAATTTCCCAGTGAATCAAGCGAGCGCTACTTATCAACTGTCAGGCGCCTTATCTGGGACAGCTTCTGTGGAATACTTAATGACTTATCAAGGCTCTTCAATGGCTGATGGGCTTGAAGCTGTGGCTCAAGTGGTCGGTTTCCTACATTTCGAAGGAACTTATTTAGGAAAAAAAGGCACCTTTACTGCTTGCGAAAAAGGGACGTTTACACAGGGTCTTTTAGACTGCCCAGGTGAACTATTTCAAGCATCAGGTGAGCTTGCCGGTTTATCTGGTCGCTACACTTATGAATTTAGTCAAGAAGAAGCGCTTCTTCATTTAGACTTTGTATAATAAAAAATTTCAAGGAAAGTTGGTGACATTATTTTACTTATTTTAAATTTGGCGGTTGTAAAAGACAATGGGTGTTTTTGATTAGATTAAACTTTTAAGGAGAAAAATCATGAAAAACACCCGAAACACCGTCCCATCATTACTAATTATTATTTTGCTTGTGGGATTTCCACAAATCAGCGAGTCGATTTTCACACCTATTTTGCCCGCGCTGAGTTCTGCTTTTAACATTCACGATAGCGTGGCACAATTAACCATGAGTATTTATTTTGTTGCCTTTGCCGTTGGCGTTTTATTCTGGGGAATTTTATCCGATACGATTGGACGTCGCCCAACTATGTTATTAGGAATTTTATGCTATTTAATTGGAAATATTGGCCTTTTTTTGAGTCCGACATTTCCTTGGCTGTTATTCTTCCGTTTAATTCAAGCATTTGGTGCAAGCGTTGGTTCTGTCATTACCCAATCGATGATGCGGGAAAGCTTTAACGATCTTCAAAGAGGGAAAATTTTTGCTCAAACAAGCGCTGCCCTATCGCTATCTCCTGCCATCGGACCCTTAGTCGGCGGACTTGTTCAAACCTATTTTGGCTATCAGCATGTCTTTAGCACCTTAATTGTCATGGCTGTTCTATTACTTTTCTATAGTTTTTATCGTTTACCAGAAACCTTTCACTTAGGAAATGCCTTAACGAAAGCGCCTTTTTGGTCCGTGGCGAAACGCCTTTCCTTCGACTCGAAAGTTTGGTGCTACGGCTTATTGATTGGGGGCATTAATGGTTTATTGTTTAGCTACTATGCAGAAGCTCCGTTTATTTTCATCAATCACTTTGGCTTTAGCAGTGTCCAATATGGCTTTCTTGGTTTAGTTTTAGCTGTGTCTAGTATTCTTGCTGCGGTTCTTATCAATTGGTTGCTAGGATATTGGTCAGCGGAAAAAATTGCCTTTGCTGGTTTGCTGCTAAGTATCTTTGCGGCTTGCTGTTTATTAATAATGACACAATTTGAAACAATCATTGGTCTTATTTTGTTTATTTTTCTCTTTTTCTTAGGGATTAATATTACTTTGCCCAATGCCTTAAGTATGGCCTTAAAAGGCTATGAATCTGTAATTGGTACTGCCAGTGGAATTTTTAGTTTTGTCTATTACTTGTTTGTTAGTTTCTTTACCTATTTGATTAGTTACTTTCACAATGGTACCATTTGGGTCTTGCCGCTTTACTTTTTAAGTTTTGCTTGTCTGTTAGCTTTCAGCTATTATGTCATTGTTTATCGTAAAACTTTAAAATAAAAATCAAAAAACACACGAATATTTCGTGTGTTTTTTTTAGCTAAAAAATTGATTTTCTAAACTATATTGCTTCCCTGAAACAATGTCATATTGAATCAGTCGGTATTCCTCATATAGTTGTTCTTGCTTTTTATTCATTTCTACTGTTTTTTTCCATTCCCCACCGAGATAGTAATTCCCCTTTTCAAAAGCAGGCAATTGTTCTTGTACCTCATTTAGCATAGCGTAAAATCCCGATTGCGGTAAGCCGCTTTGTTGGAAAAGTGAGGGAGCAAAATAAAATGGACTAATAGTTGCTTGATGCTGATTTTTTTCTGTTAACTGGTTCGCCGTATCATACATTAGAAATTCTGTCTGGTGAAGGGCTGCCCCTTCATTCAACGCTTGAATGTTTTCATCATAAATACTTGGTAAGTGATCTCCCCAAAAAACGACTAATGTGCGTTTGGGCATTTTTTCGATTTCTTGTAGGAAATTTTTCAAAGCTTCGCTACTGTAGGCAATATCTTGCAAGTAATTATTGAGCGCGACTTGATTGCCGTTTCCTTGAGAAAAATAATTGGACGTTGTGTATTTATTTTCATAGGGCATATGTGTTTGCATAGTAACTAAATGAATGAATTGCGGTTGCTCTTTTTCTTTAAGCAGTGTCGTCACTTCCTGATACGCTGCTTGATCTGAAATGTAAGGATTATTTTCTAGTTTATCCGTATAGTTCATTGTTTTTTCATTGATAAATTGATCAAAACCTAAAATTTTATACACATCTTTTCGTTTATACATAGATGTATTGTACGGATGAATAGCCGTTGTTTGGTACTTTTGTTCCTTAAGTAATGAAACAATGGAAGGCAATTCCGTCATCTTAGGAATCATTATTGTATAAGGTGTAGTCATTTGGGCATTCATTAATTCCATCGAAAAACTTGTTAGGGCTTCAAATTCAATATTCGCAGTTCCGCCCCCGTAGTTTTGTGAAAGCATCTGGCCACTGTAAGTTTTATCAGCGATTTGCTGATAATCAGCTAAAGGGTTACCAATAATGGACAAACCTTTCAGATGATCTGGATTTGAAAAACTTTCACTCATGACAAACACAATATTTGGTTGCTCATTGTTCGGCACTGGTTTCGCCTCGGCCAACTTTTGATATTTCTGAGTAATTTCTGAAATAGCTTCTTTTGAATAACCCTTTGGTTGGTCCATAGCCTCTACTTTTAAATTATATAGAAAACCACCAATAAATCCTGTATTGTAGTAATTCATTTTTTGGCTGTAAGGAATCCATAACGCGGTTTTATTATAGGCTTTACGTAACAAATTTTGCGGATTGTTAAAATCACCAATATATGAAAATAGACCAATCGAAAGAACAAGACTTAACACACGAATCGTTTGTTTTTTCTTCGATAAAAAGAAACTTTTATAAAAGGCTTTTCCTAAGAAAAAAAGTGCTACACAACCTAACGCTACCACAAAAATAAACGGCCATAAACCAACCATTTCTTTTAATAAACTAACTTCTGTGATCATTTTTAAGTCGTCTGGATAAATAGGTTCGACACGATAAAACATCTTTTGATAGTCAGCAAATCCTAAAACACCTATTATGACACTATATAAAAGAGCGCCAACTCCTAATGAACCTGCCAAACTACATAAAAAAAGTAAAAAAACGCTTAGCACAAAACAACCTAAGAAAAACTTTTCCGTATGCCACGAAAAAGCAAACTTGAAGGCTAAATCAACAGACAAGTTATTCTGACACCATTGCAAATATAAATTACTAAAAATAATTAATAAGATGAACCCGATTCCATACAAAAGGTAGCGGTAGGGCCATCGTCTAAATTTCTCAACTCTCTTTTTCACATCGATCTCCTATTCAAAAACTAGTAATGTATTTATTTTATGCTTCTTGAAAAAGAATGTAAAGAAGTAGCTAGCAAAGAAGTCTAAGGAATGGTAAAGAAAAAATGTTATTTGTTGCAAAAATAATTTTCCAGTGGTATAGTAACAATGGAATTTCGTTATCAGTTATCGTCGCCTTTTTAGAGTACTTTATGAAAGGAGAATAACTATGACTTACAAAGTAAAAAACATTCAATACCGTATTCAATTAGACACAGACAAAAATATTTTCATTGTTTTTGATGCAAAAAATGAAAGTAAAACAGCAACTGGTCACACAATTGAAGAAGCAATTGCACACTTAAAACAATTAAACTAAGGAGTGACAAACATTTCCATGCAAGACCCTTTAGGTAGTTATTTAAGCTAAAAGCCGTTTAGTAAAGAAAAAATACTAGACGGTTTTTTTGTATCTTCTTCGCCTTTTATTTTTTACATAGTATACTGAAACAAACGGAGGTGTCTTTATATGACCATCATTGCAAACTATATTCGCCAGCAACCCCAACATCAAACACAGTTAACAGAAATCTACCAAGCAATTTTAGCGGTTGTTCCTCAGGAGACTACTGAAAAAATCGCTTATGGAATGCCGACCTTTTACTTAAATGGCAATTTAGTGCATTTTGCGGCGGCCAAGCAACATTTAGGTTTCTATCCTACGCCATCAGCCATCCAACGTTTCAGCAAAGAATTACGCCCTTTTAAAACCTCGAAAGGTGCCATTCAATTTCCCTACACGCAAGAGTTACCTCTTTCATTAATACAGGAAATAGTTAAATTCCGTGTACAAGAAAACATGAAGAGCGTGGGACAAAAATCACTTTGAATTTTTGTCCCACGCTCAAAAACTGATAAACGGCGGGAACAGAAGCAACTCCTTCGGAAATAAGCCGAAATTCTCCAAAAATTAAAGAACAATTTTCGGAAATTCCTTCTTATTTCTCGGAGTTAAACACTTCTGTCCCGACCTCTTCATGTTCTTAAAATTTTTTCCATCGCTTTTCCCTTGGCCAATTCGTCGATTAATTTATCTAGGTAACGGATTTTTTGCATTAAAGGATCTTCAATTTCTTCCACGCGATAGCCACAAATTACGCCTTTGATCAATTGGGCGTTTTCATTAAAATTGGGTGCTTCTTCAAAAAATGTTTCCATCGTTACTTTTTGAGCCAATTGTTGTTGCAAGCCTTTTTCATCATAACCAGTTAACCAATAAATAATTTCGTCAACCTCCACTTGCGTTCGATTTTTACGTTCTGCTTTTTGGATGTATAGCGGGTAAACACTGGCAAAGGTCATTGTATAGATTTTCGGTTTTGTCATTGGTTTTCCTACTTTCTGAAGTATTCTCTCTTCAGTCTACCACAGGCTTGCTGGAAAAAGAGGCTATTTTGTCTTAGTAATCAAATTGACGATAATAACGACGAATCTCTAATGGGTGACAATTTAATTTTTCTACATGCGCATCAATGCGTTGTGTTACCGCATGCATTAGGAGAAATGAAACAACTCGGCCACGATATTTTTCACTAATTCCTGGAAGTTCATACGCTTTCGAATCAATAATTGTATAATTGGCACAGATTTTCGGCAATAATTTTGCTACTCGTTCTGCCAACGGTCGCTGCTCGTCTTCTCCAATAAACAACGTTACTGGCGTAATTTCATCTACAATTTCTAGCGTTCCATGTAAGAACTCTGCTGCATGAATTGATTTTGAACGAAGCCAACTTTGCTCTTCCCAATAGCACATTGCATAAGAATAGACCGCTCCCCATTGGTTCCCTGCGCCAATAAAATAGTGAATGCTATCATGACGATGTTTTTCCGCAAAAGCTAAGCCAAACGCATCGGCACTTTTTTCGGCTTCAGCTAAACCTGTAGGCAAATATTCTTCCAATTCTTGGTAATAATTTTCGTAATCTGTAAATTCGTTGTTTTTTTGCATTAAACGATCAGCTACCATAAAGAACTTGATTTGCTCAGTTCCTGGAGCTGGATAAGTCACCACATAATCACATAAATCTGCTAAAAGACTGTCTTTTGCATCGATAAAACCAAATAACGTTGCGCCGACCTTTTTGATTTCTTGAACGGCTTGCACCACTTCTTGTGTTGTCCCAGTAACGGAAGACAAGATGACGAATGATTTTTCTGTTAAACGTTTATTGCCTGTTGTGTAATACTCAGCAGCATGTTGAACATAGATTGGTAAATTACTTTTTCCATTCGCATAAGTAACTGCTTGCATGGCTGAAGCATAAGTACCGCCGATTCCTAAATAATAGACCGCATCAAATCCTTTCGTCCAAACTTGATCAACAACTTTTTCAACATCTGAACGCAAGGCTAAGGCACCTCGTATGTCTTTGATTTGTTGTTCTTCATTAAATTTTAACATGGCTGATTTCCCTCTTTCTTGGCTATTTTACTTTTTAGGACACAATCAAAATCATCAAAAATCCGTTGAGATAAATCAATTCCTTTACTTGTAGCTACTTGATACGCCAAATATTGAAATGGAATAACTAACAATAAAGGACTAATTTTTTCTTCGACATCACTTGCTAAACCTAACGTATTTGATGCTCTCGTTGAACCCGTTGTAATTGTGTAACATTGGCCAACATAACTGGCTAGATAATTTTTCAAGGCTTGGCTACGTGCTTGAATAGGACTTTGATTCTCAATAAAAAACAAAAGATGTGTAGTATCCGCTTCAAGATAAGGCCCATGCATATAGGCTTCGACTTCAAATCCTTGGGAAGGTAAGCGAACTGTTTCTGTAAACTTCGTCTCAAACTCTTTCGCCGTACCAATATTGGGCCCATAACCAATTGCGATAAATCGTGTCCCCTCTGTTAATTCTTTTTTCGTTTTTTGCCAAAATTGTTCGGTTTTATAAATCACCGAATCGATTTCCTGAATTGCTTTGGCAAGTTTTGCTAATTCTTCTTCAACCTCTACTTTTGTTAATTGATGCTTTTGATAGCCCAGTTTCAAACCAAATAGAAATAAATTTAAAAGTGTTGCCGTATAGCCTTTTGTGACAAAACCAACTGTTTCAAGCCCCATTTTTAAATCCAGGACTTCATCCACAACCTCCGTAATCGGGCTGGTGACATCACTTGTCAAGGCCACTGTTTTTACAGACGTTTGGTTTTTAATTTTTGCAATGGCATCAATTGTTGAAGCACTTTTACCACTTTGCGAAACCGCTACGACCAGATCAAACCGATCATCCACTTTGCCATAATGAGCAAAATTGAACGGCTCTTGGATTTCTACATAAATAGGCGCCACTTCTTCAAGGTAAACTTTAGCCGCCTGACAAGCGTTATGTGACGAGCCAGTTGCTAAAATTAGACAGTGCGTGACCTTTGAAACGTCTGTATCAGTTAATTGAAATTGGTTAAGAATCTGAGTTAGGGCTGCTTGCTCCTCATTTATATAATCCAGCATCGTTTTCATATTTTGCCTCCTAAAATAGACCAATTAATGAGCCAAGAATTCCGACAATTGCCATGCCACCTAAAATCGCTAAAGGTTTTACTTCTTTTTTCAATAAATAAAAAACAAAACCAAAAGATACAAGCGGTAATAATTTAGGCATGATATCGTCAAAGATACTTTGAACCGTGACTGCATTTTTGCCACTTCCGCTGATTGTAATCGGGATAGTTAAATCAATCATGGAGGCGGTCATAGCACCTACCACCATCAAGCCAATTATTGAAGCGCCTAATGTGAGACTTTCCATCATGCCATTTGCTTGAATTTTTTTGAGAAAACCAGTTCCTAATTTGTAGCCCCAACGATTCAGTAAATAACGAACAATCACATGAGGAACGTTAAAAATGAGTAAAAATAGAATTGGCCCTAACACATTCCCTTGTAAAGCTAACGAAGTTCCAACACCTGTTGCAATCAAGCGTAAGGTTCCCCAGAAAAAGGAATCACCTAAACCAGCTAAAGGTCCCATTAACGAGGTTTTAATACTATCGATTGTTCCAACTTCAAAATTTTCGTCCAGAACATTTTCTTCTTCCATTGCAGCATTAATTCCTAAAATAAACGTCACGATATGCGGCGTGGTATTAAAGAAAGCAAGATGCCGTTTTAAAGCTGCCGCCATCTCTTCTTTTTGAGGATATAATTTCTTTAAAATAGGGATCATGGCATAGACATAAGCCATATTCATCTGACGTTCATAATTCCATGAAAATTCCATTTGAAATGAACGCCAAAAGACTTGATTAAGTTCTTTTTTTGTAATTAAGTTTTCTGTCTTAGTTTTAGAAGTCTTCGTCATCATCAATTACCTCCCCACTTGTTGTTTGTATTGTTTCATTCTTTCCTTTGGCATAATTCATGATATTCACAACAATTACTGCTGTAATGGCACCCAAAATTGCTACTCCTGTTACAGGTAACTTAAAGTAGGCCATTAAGACGAAGCCTAAAAAGAAATATGGCGCCACTTGTTTGTTAATCAGTAAGCGTGCAAGCATCGCAAATCCTAGCGCTGGAATAATCCCCGTTGCAACAGACAACCCATGTTGAATAAATTCAGGGATCAGATCAAGTAAGCCTTTAATGGTGTTGCTGCCCACGGCAAATGAAATAGTTACAATGAGCGCTAGCATGAACGATAAGCCAAAGCCTGCAAGTAAATGCATGCGCTCCACCCCTTTATATGCTCCTTCTTCAGCATACTGATCAGCTTTTTGACTCATGATTGGGATGAGCAAACCCAAATAAATATTTTTAAGAATCAACGTTAACGTTGCGATTGGCAAGCCTAAGACTAAGGCTGTTTCTGTTCCTGCGCCAGCAGTAATAGCAAACGCTGTACCAAGAATCCCACCAGTCACTACATCAGGTGGGATTGATGCGCCCACTGAAAAAGAACCGATGAAAGCTAACTCTAAGGTCGCGCCCATGATTACGCCCGTTTTGACATCACCTAATACAATTCCGACAAATAAACCGGTTACAATTGGTCTTGAAAGCAACGAGGTACCTAAAGCATATTCCGACTGCGCAATAAAAGCGATGCAACCTAAAAGAATCGCTTGTCCTATCATTTGTATTTCTCCTTTCTACAAGACATTTAATGCTGCTACTTTTTTGTCATTTGGGACTTGTCGAATTTCAACTTCACAACCATTTGCGACCAATTCTTTAACCATTTTTTCTTCATCCGGTGTGATATTAATTGCTTTAGAAATGTTTCGAGTATTTTCCCTTACTTTCATCCCTCCTAAGTTAATTTCTTTTATTTCTGGACAAGCAGTAGCCAATCGATAAGCATCCTCCACACTCTCAACTACAATAAAAAGTTTGTATTTTTCTGTAACACCACTTTTTAGTGCGGCAATCGCATCTTCAATCGTTTTAATGACCAGTTTTACTCCTGATGGTTTAGCTAGCTTAATGGTTGTTTTTCGAATATCATTTTTAGGTACGTCATCATTTGCGATTAAAATACAATCGGCGCCTAAGCCTTGGGTCCATGAAAAAGCCACTTGACCATGTAACAAGCGATGATCGACTCTTAACAATTTAATCATTTCATTTCCTCCTAAAATTCTTCTTCTAAAATTTCTTTACTAGATAACTCATTACAATAACAAAGACTTTCTTGTCCGTTTTCAACGGCACGTTTTACTAAATCAACTAATGAATCAACAGTATTTATTTGGGTATATATTTCAATTAACGTTGCTAAATTTAATCCTGAAATTAAATGCATTGCTTGTTTCCCCACATAATTAAAGAATTCGTTATTCACGCTTCCGCCAAATAGGTCTGTAATCACAATTAATTCATTTTGTTGATTGTTCTTTAAAATGTCTTTGACCGTCTTGGCTAAATCATAAGGTTGTTCCATATAAGCGCAAAGACATTCCACATTCTTTGTTTCACCACAAATTAAAGCTAATGATGTCTGAATCCCTGCAGCGAAATTACCATGTGTTGCCAGAATAATTTTACGTTCCATTTTCTTCACCTCACTTACTTCTTTATATAGCAAAAAGAGTGCCAAAAAAGTGGCACTCCCTCCTTTTTATTTTAAAAATCGCTTTCTGCGTTGTTAAACTCCGTTTTTCCAAACAACACATCATAGACATAAAAAAGCTCCGATTCAGGTATATTGACACTATAAACTTTTTCAATGACACTAAACGCCTCTTTTAACTCTTGCAAGACCGTTCTTTGACACTGCTTTAATTGTTCGGCGCCATTATAATTTTCAATAGGTTCATTCCGGATTAATCGTTCAATTAAACAACTGACATGGACATATACCGCCAATTTACGATCATTTTGAATCGTTTGTTGCCACCGCTCTTCTAATTGAATTAAAAAGACTTCTACTTGTCGAATAATTTTTTCTGTATCTAAAATCGTCACTGATTGAATGACCCGATCTAATGAAAAGTTACGAATCAACTCATGATTTACATAGGACAGCATATCTTTAGTTAATTCTCTCTTTGTCCATTCTAAAAGGCTCGTAATTCCTTTTCCTGCAATCAACTCTTCTAAAGAGATATACGGGAGGTCATTTGAAGACGGGTTGTTTGTACCGATGATGCCGACAATCTCATATTCTGGGAAACTTTCTTTGATCGACTCTGCATTACGTAATTGATTATATTCACAAGGAATAATCTTTAATTGTGCTTCCGCAGGTAAACTTTTTTCAAGTAAATCTCTAATTTTAACGGCTGTGCCAATTCCGGTACTACACGTTGTTAAAATGACACGTTCCGTTTTATTTTCAGGTAATATGATTTCCCATTCATTTGGATGAACCGTTAACGCTTTTTGGGGCAATTCTTCAAAAGAAACTTCGTCTTTAATGGCTTCTCCTATAGACAGAGCCAAGCTTGTTGTCACATTATTCATTAATAAAAAAGGACCTTCTTCTTCTGCCGGAAAATACTGATAAATTTCTTTCAATGAACCCATATCAAAAAGAATTACTAAACCATTCCTCGTTTCTTGACGTTCCATATAGTGAATTAAGTGTTCGGAAATTTTTTTGGGAGTAACATCTAACGGCATGTCAAACGATTGAAAAATTGGCACATTTAACAGCCGATTTGCAACATTCGCAATACTACTTGCTGTGGCATATCCGTGGGCAACAATCACTGCTTTCGGATAGTGACTTTCCTTTACTGAACCCGAATAGTGAAGATAAATGGTGACAATAATTCGATCCATCTGGGATAGTTCAATATCTAATGAACGTTTCACTAAAGTTAACAGTTGTTCAGCGTAGCCATAACTAGTTGCTAATTTAGTTTGAACTTCTGTTAAAAGTTCGTCAATGACTGTTGTAGGTTCTTTTTCTGGAAACCAATCAATACATCTTCGTTGAAACAGATAGGTGCTTAATGCATAGACTAAACTGCCATTAAACCGAATTTGATAAGACGATTCAATCGTTTCCAATAATTGACGGATATTTTGCGTAATAAACAATAACATTTCGTGATTTTTCTCTCGCTTCTTTTCAAATAATAAATCATCGAATAAGCGTTCAATTTCTTTCGAGATGTCGTTATTGGCAGTGGAAAGATGATGATGGTGAGAGACATAAAGACGAAGGATTCGTTCATAACTCTGGATAATTCTTCTTTGCGCAAGCTCTGTTTCCTCTAACAAACTAACCAGATTTGTTTGCCCATCTAAACGAATAGGCAATTCATTTTCATCAGGAGCTAGTCTGATCGATTGATCCAGAAATTCTTTCGGTAGATCGTGCAAAGTGATTGGAATAACATGTTTGTCAAGATTGACGGCAAAGCTGCGTGCAGTAATAATTTTTATATTATTTCTTAATTCACCTACATTGCCTACATAATGGTGGTTTTCTAAAAGTTGGATAACTTGTGGCGTGATAGTAACTGCTTTTTGAATAGCTTGCTGTTCCTCATAAAATGCTCGCATAATTAATTGTTTTCTTTCCGCTTGAGTGCGTTCAGCAAGACTTGGGATTTTAATTTGAATAGGAATTCGTCTTAAAAATGTCGTTAAAAAGGTGCTAGAAATTTCTTCAGTTGTGGCAAAGCACAACCGACACGTAACAGGAATGGGCCGATTGGTTTCACCCATCCGATAAATAATACCCTGATCTAAAAATGTAAACAACTTTTCCTGCCCTTCAGGACTCAAACGATGAACTTCATCTAAAAATAAAACGCCCCCTTCTGCACTTTGAAAGGCTCCAATTTTATCGGAATCTGCTCCCGTAAAAGCGCCTTTAAGATGCCCAAATAATTGACTAGTTAAAAGCTCTGGATTGTTGGCATATTGCGCACAATTAACTGTCACAAAAGGTGCTGAATCGTCAAGTAGTTCTTTTGAAAGACAAAACTGATAATATAAGGATGCTAAAAAACTTTTACCCGTACCACTTTCACCTGTAATTAAGACAGGCAAGCCACCGCCAGGATAAAGCGCTGCCATTTTTAATTGTTCGATGGTCTGGGCTAAACTACCGCGATAACCAATGACCGACTGAAAAAAATCACTTTTGCGATCAAAAACAGGCTGTTCATCGATCATTTCTTGGAAACTTTGATAAACAGTTCTTTTTAAAAGATAGTTTTGTTGTTGAAACGCTTCTTTATGAAAAAAGTAAACTGGTCGTGTATTGATCTTAACTAGAATCCCTTCTTCGTTTAACTGATTTAAATAGTGACTAGCTGTATTTCGTTTGATAGAAAATGTCGTTGCAATATTGCTTGCTGTGAAAATTTCACTGACTAAAGATGGTTCAAAAAAAGCTGTTTGATTGCGTAAATAATCAACAATTTGCATTTTTAACATAAAATCACCTCTCATTTATCATAACGTACCTAAAAAAAACGTCAATATTCAAAATTTCTTTTGTTATTTTTCTTTATATAAGGAGCCCATTTTTTATGTTATTTAATCACAGGAACCTGATTCTATCATTGCAGAATAGGCTTTCATTCAGTATACTGTAAATAGAGGAACAAGAAACGAATTGGATAATTAGGCACTGAAAGAACGCACCACCGTTCTGAATGTTTCGAAACACACAACAGGTTATCGAAATGGCCATTGGAGAAAAATTCCTTTTTCTCCGAGGTTAGCGATTGTGACATGTTGCAATCGTTTTTTGTCCTTAAAATGTTGAGAAAAAGAAAAAAGGCACTTTGCATGTCAGCACCACCTGACAAACAAAGCCCTTCATAGACAGCACAACCTATCTATTCCAGTTGCCTTTTTTGCTAGTTACACTAGCTAATTTTAGTGTACCCGATTTTCAGTGAAATTACTAGCATCTTTAAAATTTTTACTGAAACGATCAGCCTGTGCAATGAACTAGTTTTCTTCAGCGGCGGCAACCGCTGAGAAGCTTTTTCTCAAATTTTAAGTGAATAATGTATCATAAACTTTTTTGGCATATCCATCCGTCATATTACATACAAAGTCCACCGCCATTTTCAAACGATAATAGTCTTTTTCTGCTTCTGTAGCGTTCTTTGCTTCTCTTCTATACAACGCTTTCGCGCTTTCCGAAATATTATTAAAGATTCGCTCCTCATACTTATTCATGGAAACTTTTTCGTATTTTAGTACGACTGGAACAAATTCATCTAGTAAACGATTGATGATATTGAAGCCCAATACCTCTTGATCCAAAATTGTTTTTGTTTGAAAAACATAGGCTCTAGAAAAGTTTTTTAATGCCTGAAAGCATTTCACTTCATCACAATCTTCAATGATAATTTCATTATGATAGATACCTCTCATAATTAAGTCATAATGATTAGCAAAATTTTTCGCTACGCTTTGACAAACAGCTCTTTGTGTCTTTCTCAAAAATTCTTGTAAGGTAGCTTCTTCTGTTTTATCTTTTTCTAACATTAAAAATTTTTTTGTTCCTGTTTGCCCATCAACAAACTGCTTTAAATCTTGATAGCTGTATAAACCATAATTATAGGCATCTTCGATATCTGAAAAAGTATAGGCGATATCATCTGAGGCTTCTAGCAAAAAGACTAATGGGTGTCGCTTATTTTGTGTTCCTGTCGCAAATTTAATGGCGTTAAAGACTTGTTTTTCCGAGTAAAAATAGCCAACTTTTTTAGACAAAAGCTGTTGCTTATTTAATTGATCTGAAGATGCCGTATATTTGATAACTGTATCTAATGTCGTGGCGGTTAGTTTCATTCCTGCTTTAGAAGTCCCATTATCATGATGCAGTTTTGTTAAAAGTCGGATGGTTTGAGCGTTTCCTTCAAAGTTAAGAAAATCATTTTGTTGTTGCTCCGAAAAATCAGACCAACAAGCATACAAAGGACCATTTTTTTCAAACCAAATACGAATGGCTTCTTCCCCAAAATGTCCAAAAGGGGGATTGCCGATATCATGGATTAATGCAGCTGTTTCTAACAACCGATAGCATTCTGATAATTCCATAACCTCAATGTTTCGTTCGTTCAACTGTGAAATAACTAATCTAAGTATATCCCTGCTATGCATTGCCACTTCTAAGCTATGTGTTAAACGTGTTCTTACAAAATCATTACGTTCTAAAGGAAAAACTTGTGTTTTATCTTGTAAGCGTCTAAATGCATCACTTTTAATTACTCTACGATAGTCACTATCAAAAGATTTACGAAGTTCTGTGGCTAAATCAACTTGCTTATTTAACCAGTCATTTTGATATTGTTTGCCATTATCAGAAATGCGATATGTACCAACCAACTGACGCCAATTCATTTTCATTTATTACCTCCTCCAATTACTCTACCTTCTCTAAATAAGAGACGTAAATATTTTTACATTTACCAATATCACTGAATTCCCGATTGTTATACGCCTTATCCTTTTTCAATTTAAACCGCACTTTTTCGCCTTCTTGAAAAGTTCCCCACGTAAGAAAAAAGAATAGCCAATGGCTTTCATCCTCTGATAGCGTGTCTAACCCTAAGCTTTTAGGCTCAATTAAGCTAGGTAATTTGAAACAGTCATACACCCCTTTTGCTGTGCCATACACAGGACGATGAGTGCTAAGAGTCGTTTCAAAATATCCCTTTTCATCAGGTTTTAAATAACTTGCTTGCTGAATCAGTTGTGTCAGTTTATTTTGGAATGGCTGAATATTTTTCTCAACGTTTAGTTCAAAATCTGGCTCAGCTTGTACATCTGTGTCATGAGATAACTTTTTTAATAAGCAGTTGATTTCATTAGTACTTGTCTTGTCATTAAACGCAATCGCCAAACGCTCACTACTGATAACACCTTTCATATCTTTCATAGAAAAATTATTTAATGCAATTGGATAGTGTTTATCTGATAGCATCCAAGAAGCACCCATTTCGTTTAAACATGGAATACTCTTATAATAATGATCAGATAAAAAATACAGCATGACAGGTTGATTGGTTAGCTCCCTTTTAATCGTGTCAAAAATTAATTCTCCTGGCTGTACACCTGTTTCAATAGTGGAACTATAAAAAATATCCTGTGTTCGAAACCCAAACTTTTTCAATAATTGGATAAACGCATCCACATATTCTTGATCCTTTGAACTATGACTAATAAAAATCTTTTTCCCGTTGCTCAATACTCAACATCCTCCAAGTTAAATTTGTGTTTTCATTTTTTTGTGAAATTCTATACTATTTCTTTAAGCGTACAGCGTTATCTGAAATCAGTCAATACTAAAATTATAAAATAACAATTATTTTGTTTTATTAAATTTTTATATAATGTTGTTTTGTTAATGTTTTGTTATTTTTAAACAAGTGATTATAGAGCGATGTACGACTGAAGTTATTTCTAATCTATTTTTTTCAATATTTTTATAAATATAAAAAAACACGCCTTTCTTTGCAGAAAGGCGTGTTTTTACGTCCGAGTATAAGGAGAATTGGTTCATTAACCAATTGTCCCTTTAAGCGTTATTCATTAAATGAATTATTTGTTTTTTAAGTTGTAGAAAGATTTTAAGCCTTTGTATTCAGCTACATCGCCTAATTGATCTTCAATACGTAATAATTGGTTGTATTTAGCAATACGGTCAGTACGGCTTAATGAACCAGTTTTGATTTGGCCAGCGTTTGTTGCAACAGCGATATCAGAGATTGTTGAATCTTCTGTTTCACCAGAACGGTGAGATACAACTGCAGTGTAGCCAGCTTCTTTAGCCATTTCGATTGCTTCAAATGTTTCAGTTAAAGTACCGATTTGGTTAACTTTGATTAGGATTGAGTTAGCGATACCTTTTTCGATACCTTCAGCTAATTTAGTTGTGTTTGTTACGAATAAATCGTCACCAACTAATTGAACTTTGTCGCCTAATACTTCAGTTAATTTTTTGAATCCGTCCCAGTCGTTTTCGTCTAAGCCGTCTTCGATTGAAATGATTGGGTATTTAGAAACTAATTCTTCGTAGAACGCGATCATTTCTTCAGTTGTTTTTTCGCCTTCGCCTGAGTCAGCTAAAACGTAAACGCCTTTTTCTTTGTCGTAGAATTCTGAAGAAGCAGCATCCATAGCAAGAACAACGTCTTTACCAGGAACATAGCCAGCTTTTTCGATAGCTTCGATGATTACTTCGAAACCTTCTTCGTTTGAACCTAAGTTAGGAGCGAAACCACCTTCGTCACCTACTGAAGTAGCTAAGCCGCGGCCTTTTAAGATTGAAGCTAATGCGTGGAATACTTCTGCACCCATACGTAAAGCTTCTTTGAATGTAGGCGCACCTACAGGCATAATCATGAATTCTTGGAAGTCAATACTGTTGTCAGCATGTGATCCACCATTGATGATGTTCATCATTGGAGTTGGTAATACTTTTGTATTGAATCCGCCTAAGTAATGATATAAAGGCACTTCTAGGTAATCAGCAGCAGCACGAGCTACGGCGATAGACACACCAAGAATAGCGTTAGCACCTAATTTACCTTTGTTAGGAGTTCCATCTAAATCGATCATTGCTTTATCGATAGCCATTTGATCGCGTACATCGTAACCGATGATTGCTTCAGCAATGATGTTGTTTACGTTATCTACAGCTTTAGTAACACCTTTACCTAAGTAACGAGCTTTGTCGCCATCACGTAATTCAACTGCTTCGTATTCACCAGTTGAAGCTCCTGAAGGAACCATTCCACGGCCGAAAGCTCCGCTTTCAGTGTAAACTTCTACTTCGATTGTTGGGTTACCGCGTGAGTCTAAGACTTCGCGTGCGTAAATATCAGTAATAATTGACATGTTTTGTCTCTCCTTTGAGTTTGTATTTATACTAAGGGGATTCCCTCATGTATGATTGTAGTTAATTCTCGCAAACTATGCAAACATTTTTTTGCAAAAGTCATTGAGAAAACGTTACCGTTAGTGATTTCTTATTTTACAGCATCTAATAAAGCTAGGAATGAGTCTGCTTCTAAGCTTGCGCCGCCGACTAAAGCACCGTCAACGTTTTCTTTTGCCATATATTCAGCGATGTTTTCTGGTTTAACAGAACCACCGTATTGAATACGAACAGCTTCAGAAACTTCTTTGCCGTATAATTTTTCAACTGTTGAACGAACAACACCACAGATTTCATCTGCAATATTAGCATCTGCAGATTTACCAGTTCCGATTGCCCAGATTGGTTCGTAAGCGATAACCATTGAAGCAACTTGTTCGTTTGATAAACCAACTAAGCCGTTAGTGATTTGACCTTCGATCCATTCCGCTGTTTTACCAGCTTCATACGTTTCTAAAGTTTCACCACAACAGAAGATTGGTGTCATACCATTTGCAAAGATTGCTTTGGCTTTTTTATTGATATCTTCATCTGTTTCGTGGAAATATTCGCGACGTTCAGAGTGTCCGATAATCACATAGTTTACACCTAAATCTGCAATTGCAGCTGGTGAGTTTTCACCAGTGAAGGCACCAGCGTTTTCCCAGTAGCAGTTTTGTGCAGCTAATTTCACTTCAGAATCTTTTAGGTTCCAAGCTAAAGGAGCTAAGAATAATGCTGGAGATCCAATCACAGCGTCAACAACGTCGTTTGATGGAACAGCATTTTTTACTGCTTCTGCAAAGCTTTGTGCTTCGCTTAAAGTTTTGTTCATTTTCCAGTTACCAGCGATAATTGGTTTGCGCATGAAAAGCACATCCTTTTCTTTTTTTAAAAATATTGTCTTTTAAACTGATTATTTATCGTTAATAGAAGCTAAACCTGGTAAAGTTTTGCCTTCTAATAATTCTAAACTTGCTCCGCCACCTGTTGAGATGTGAGAGAATTTGTTTTCGTAGCCTAATTGAATTGCTGCAGCAGCAGAGTCCCCGCCACCGATAATTGTTGTTGCGTCTTCTAAATTAGCAATCGCTTCACAAACACCAATTGTTCCTTTGGCAAAGTTACTCATTTCAAATACGCCCATTGGTCCATTCCAAACAACTGTTTTCGCACCTTGTAATTCGTTAGCAAATAATTCAATTGTTTTTTCACCAATATCCAAGCCTTCTTCATCATCTGGGATTTCAGTTGAAGGAACCGTGTGGAAAGGAGCGTCATTGCTGAACTCTTTAGAGACAACTGTATCAACCGGTAAAACTAATTTGTCGCCAGCTTTTTCCATTAAGCTTTTCGCTAAGTCCACTTTATCTTCTTCAAGTAAAGATAAACCAACACTATAGCCTTGTGCTTTCATGAATGTGTAAGCCATACCGCCACCGATTAAAATTTTGTCGGCTTTTTCAATTAGGTTTTCAATGACAGCGATTTTGTCAGAAACTTTTGCGCCACCCAAGATTGCTACGAATGGACGTTTTGGATTTTCAACAGCTTCGCCGATGAATTTAATTTCTTTTTCCATTAAGAAACCAGCAACTGTTGGGATACCAGTTGAAGCAATTCCAACGTTTGAGGCATGTGCACGGTGTGCAGTACCAAAAGCATCATTGACAAATACATCGCCTAAAGAAGCCCAGTATTTACCCAATTCAGCGTCATTGCCGCTTTCTTTTTTGCCGTCAACATCTTCAAAACGAGTGTTTTCAAATACTAAAACGTCGCCATCTTTCATATTGTTAACAGCGTCTTCTAATTCTTTACCACGTGTTTCTGGAACAAAAGTAACTGTTTGACCTAGTAATTCGCTTAAACGTTCAGCCACTGGTTTTAATGATTTGCCAGCTTTGTCTTCTTCTTTTTTTACACGACCTAAATGAGAGAAAAGAATTGCTTTTCCGCCATTTTCAATCACGTATTTGATTGTTGGTAAAGCCGCTACGATACGATTATCGTTTGTGATCACGCCATCTTTTAACGGAACGTTAAAGTCAACACGGACAAGGACTTTTTTGTCTTTTAAATCTACATCTTTAATTGTCTTTTTAGCCATGAGTAGACCTCCTGTATTGTCAATTTTAGGATTTTTCTTTTTTAAAAAAAGAAAGCGGAGAAGCGCGTTGCTTCCCCGCTTATTATTTCACAATTGTTCAAATTTCACTAATGATAAGAATGAATCTTATAAGTTAGCGAAGTATTCTAAAGTACGAACTAATTGAGCAGTGTATGACATTTCGTTGTCATACCAAGCAACAGTTTTAACTAATTGTTTGTCGCCAACTGTCATAACTTTTGTTTGAGTTGCATCGAATAATGAACCGTAAGTCATACCTACGATATCAGAAGAAACGATTTCGTCTGTGTTATAACCATAAGATTCGTTAGCAGCTTTTTCCATTACTGCATTCACTTCATCAACAGTAACTTCTTTGTCTAATACAGTAACTAATTCAGTTAATGAACCAGTAGCTACAGGAACACGTTGAGCAGCGCCATCTAATTTACCGTTCAATTCTGGGATTACTAAGCCGATTGCTTTAGCAGCACCAGTTGAGTTAGGTACGATGTTTGCAGCAGCAGCGCGCGCACGACGGAAGTCGCCTTTAGGATGTGGTCCGTCTAATGTCATTTGGTCACCTGTGTAAGCGTGGATAGTTGTCATTAAACCTTCAACAACACCAAAGTTGTCATGTAAAGCTTTAGCCATTGGAGCTAAGCAGTTTGTAGTACAAGAAGCGCCTGAAATTACAGTTTCTTCTCCAGTTAATGTTTCATGGTTTGTGTTGTAAACGATTGTTGGTACATCGTTACCACCAGGAGCTGAAATAACTACACGTTTTGCACCAGCAGTTAAATGTTTTTCAGCAGCTTCTTTAGAAGTAAAGAAACCAGTACATTCTAAAACGATGTCTACGCCTAATTCGCCCCATGGTAATTCTTCAGGGTTACGGTTAGCTAAAACTTTGATTTCTTTGCCGTTAACGTTGAATGAACCTTCGTGAACTTCAACTGTACCGTTGAAACGGCCTTGAGTTGTGTCATATTTTAACAAGTGTGCTAACATTTTAGCATCTGTTAAGTCGTTGATTGCAACTACTTCGATTCCTTCTACATCTTGGATACGACGGAAAGCTAAGCGTCCGATACGTCCAAATCCATTAATACCTACTTTAACTGTCATTAAAGATTTCCTCCTTATGAAAATCAAAAATTTTTTATTTTAAAGGGTTACCCCTTTTAAAATCTCGTTTGCGGCAGCTTCATCTGTGATGAGCCACGTTTGTTTTGGTGCATTTTTCATATATGCGCGAATGGCTTTGGCTTTCGTTTTGCCGCCCGCAATTGCGACGACATAGGGAATTTCTTGTAAGTTTTTTAATTGAAGGCCAATTCGTGGAATTTTATAGACCACTTTTCCTTCTTCATCAAAGAAATAACCAAACGATTCTGCCACGGCATTTTTTTGTTTGAGCATAACCATTTCGTCGTCAGACATTTTTCGGCGTGCCGCCATGTGCAACGCTCGACCAATACTGTGCACCACACAGTTGGCATGACTAATTAACGTAAGAACTTCTTGAATCGAGGGTTCTTGTAATAAACTATTATACGTTTCACGACTCAATTGTTCTGGGACATATAACGCCCGGTAGTTACCACCCGTTTTGTTGGCCATTACAGCACTAATTGAATTGGCTTGGACAGAAACTGCTTCACCAATCCCTCCTCTGGCTGGAACAAACAAATTATGACGTTTTTCAGTTTCTAGTGATCCCATATTTTCGGCCACCATGGCCATTGTTGTCCCACCCATAACCGCAATTGTATTCTCACCATTTGGTAAGAGTAAATTCAGCGTATTGGTTAAGACATCTCCAAAGTCCGAAAGAACTTTCTTTTGGATATCACTATCTCCTGCAACAACGATACAACGTTGAATGCCAAAGTACTGTGTCATTTCTTTTTCGATTTGGTGCATACCAAGCAATTGATTCATGACTAATTCTAAGCCTTGGTAGACTTCCAAACCGCGTTCTGTTAATGTCATCCCGCTTTTTGAAGGTTCAATCAGGTTGAGTTGCTTTAAAACATCTGTTTCTGTACGCAAGACTCGCTCTGTAATTCCCATCGTTTCTGATAAACTTCTACGTCCAATAGGTTGCATCCAATAAATATTGCGAAGAATTTGGAATCTTTCTTGTAATACATCGAGCATATCTGGAGCAACTGCTTCAATCATTTTAAATTCTTTTAACATGATGCGCTCCTTTTGTGGGTCGAAATATGTCCAAGTAAGACTGAAAACGACCTATGAACTTTAAAAAAATAGAATTGATGTTCGTTTTTCCTACTATTTATTCATAACAGTATTAAAAGTACTTATCAATTACACACTTAGTGTACCAGTTTTTTTAGGTCTTTTCAATAAAAATGATTCTTTTTTCATCGTTTTCTTTCAAATCCAAACAAAGCATTCGTTTGTGAGAAACAATAGCGACTTATTTCCGAATAATCAGATCTAATTAAACCAAAAGCAAAGGAATTCACGAACGTCTTTCAATTAACTTCTTGTTTAAATGGGAATTTCAGGTCCTCACACAAAGCATTTTTTTACTTATTTTTCAAAAAAAGCAACGAAAGAATAGACACAGCCATTCTCTCGTTGCTTCATATCCTTTTATTTGTAATCTTCTTCGTAAAAACGTCCTAAAATTTTAACATTATCTGAGATGCTGACAAAGGCATTCGGATCACTTTCTTTCATGGCTGCTTCTAAACTTGGCAACTCAAAGCGTGTCACAATAGTTAGCAAAACAGTTTGGCGGTCGTGGCGATATGCCCCTTCCGCTTCATGAATAATTGTAATACCGCGGCGCATTTTCTTTTGAATCTCATCCACGACTCGATCTGGGTTTTTGGTGACAATCATAACTTGCATTTTCTTTTGCTTAGTATAAACGGCATCTGTGACCTTCCCACTTACAAAAATTGATAACGCACTGTAGAACATGTACTGCCAGCCAAATAAATAACCTGCAACGAAGACAATTAGTGCGTTAAAATAAATTGAAATCGAGCCAACGGAACGCCCCGTTTTTTTCCGAATGGTAATGCTTAGAATATCTAAGCCCCCAGAAGAAACCCCGTTTTTTAAGACAAAACCAATTCCTGATCCAGAAATCGCCCCACCAAAAATAGCACAGATAATTGGATCTTGGGTCATCACCGTTTGCGGAACAATATGCATAAATAATGAAGTTAAAGTCACGGTAATGAAAGTAAAAATTGTAAACTTCTTACCTATTTTTTTCCACGCAATAAAGAATAACGGCACATTTAAAAGATACAATGTAATGGAGACAGGCACATTAAAACCCACAATTTTTGTTGAGAGGGTTGTTAAAATTTGTGCCAAGCCTGTTAAGCCACTGGAATAAATATTTCCTGGTTGATAGAAAAAGTTCATGGCAATTGATGCAAGAATAGCATAGACAATCGACACGGAAAATTTTGTTGTATAGTCATGAACTGGCAGTCCGTCATAAATTTTTTTCATAAATAATAGCCTCGTTTCAGGTTTTCAATAAATTACATTTCTTTTCATATTATACGTGGTTTACCGAGAGAAAAAAAGAGATTCCTATAATAATTACGGAAGATTCATCAAATGTTTATAGAAATGAAAAAAGAACGAAATCTTAACGATTTCGTTCTTGGGTTGTTTCATAATGGGCTCTTGGTCCACCAATATATTTAGGACGAGAATATAATGCTGTAACATGGGCCGCACCTAACGTTCGAATGCTCAAGCGAAGAGGAACTTGCACATGTTTTACATGCATACCGATAGATGTATCGCCAATGTCAATCCCTGCTTGAGCAACAATATGTTCAACTTCCACAGGTTCATCAAATTTTTCAAAGGCAGCCACTGAACAAGAACCGCCAGCATGTAATTGTGGTACTACCGAGACAATTTCAAAGCCTTTTTCTTCAGCCACACGACGTTCCATCGCTAAAGCACGATTAATATGTTCGCATCCTTGGACAGCCAAAGAGATGCCTTTTTTATCTAATTGTTCAATTAAGGTTGAGACAATCCATTGTCCTACTTCGGCACTGGAATTTTTACCAATGACGCCACCTACTACCTCGCTGGTGGTACAACCTAAAACAAATAGGTCCCCTTTTTGTAAATTTCCTGCTGTAATGACTTCTTCTGTAATTGTCACTAACTGTTCTTTTAACATTTTTTCATCGATAGTCATTTGTTCATCCTTCTTTCTTCTAAACGACCATTTTTTGGTAACACACGTTTTAATGTTTGACTAAGAGGTAATGCTACAATCACCCCAAATAAGGATTGAATGATATTCCCTGGTAATGAGGCAATCCCCGCACCCACGCCGTAAAGCCAGCTAGTCGCTAAAGCATACCCGCTAATCATGAGGAGACTGGCTAAAAGTAATCCTAGCGTTTGCATCTTTTTATTTTTATTAAAGAAGTGCCCTGCTAACCAACCTTGTCCGCCATGAATCAATAACGAAAAAACGAACCATTGTGGATAGCCTGACAATAAATCAATTAAGCCACCGCTTAAAGCTCCGACTGTCAAGCCACCGATCGGACCAAAAAGTAAACTAGCAATGTAAATCCCTGCATCCGCCAATGTAACAAAGCCATTTGTTGCTGGGACGGGGATAATAAAGACCATTGACACAGCCACTGTTAAAGCGGTAATTACTGCATATAGACTAATTTTTCTTGTCATTATCCGCCACACCTCCTGCTAGTAATCCTTCATGCCACACACTTCCAAAAGCTGCATTTAGCTGGACCCCAGAAACAATGGCTTCATGAACGTATGTTTTTGCTAAATCAACTGCTTCAATTAACGGATATCCTTTAACTAAATTCGCACCAATTGCAGAGGCAAAGGAACAACCAGCGCCATCAATGGTGTGGGCCATTACTTTTTCTTTGACCAATTGAATATGTTGTTGTCCATCATAAAAAAAGTCACGTGCTTCTTGGCCAAGCCAACGATTACCACCTTTAATCACCACCGTTGCCGCTCCTAAAGAGTTTAACTCTTCCGCCGCTTGTTGGACTTCTTCGACGGTTGTTAATTTTCTGCCAATGAGTAATTCTGCTTCTTTTAAATTAGGCGTTATAATCGTTGCGAATGGAAAAAGTTTTTCAATCAATAACTGCATGTATCTTTTTTCATAAACTGAAGTCGTTTCTTTAAAAGCCAAGACAGGATCCAACACCACCGGCAGACCTGCGTGCTTTTTCAAAAAGGTTGCAATTTGTAACATACTTTCTTCACTGTGAATCAAGCCAATCTTGATGCCGTCTAAACTCCCGACAGGTATGGAAGCGAGTTGCTCTTTCACCAAAGAAGTCTCCAGGTCATGAATCTGAAAATGATTCTTGGGGGCTGTAGCAAGGCAAGTTAAAGTTGATAAGCCAAAGACTTGATGATTTTCAAACGTTTTTAAATCTGTTTGAATCCCGCCACCTGAAAAAGGATCGGAACCGCCAATTGTTAAAATTATTTTTGTCATTTGTTTCGCTCCTTTATACACTCAGTTATCATACAAAGTTTTCTAAAAAGAAAAAACAGCCAATTGGCAGATTTTTAGCTCAGCCACTTTTTAAATCTTTCGTTATCTTTTTCCTTCCCAAAGAAAGAGTGACCTCATCTGTCAATGAAGTCACTCTTTCTTTGGATTTAACACTTATTCGTCAATGGCTGTTACATCAATGTTTAATTCAAACAATTGTAATGGAGAAACTAAACTTGGTGCGTTGTTCATTGGGTCAATTGCTTTCCCGTTTTTAGGAAAGGCAATCACTTCACGAATATTTTCTTCCCCAGCCAATAGCATTGCTAAGCGGTCTAGCCCTAAAGCAATCCCTCCATGTGGCGGGAAGCCGTAATCTAATGCGTCTAGCAAGAAACCAAATTGGTCTTGTGCTTCTTCTTTTGTAAAACCTAACGTTTCAAACATTTTTTCTTGTAATTCTCGTGTATGGATCCGTAATGAGCCGCCGCCTAATTCGTAGCCGTTTAAGACAACATCGTAAGCTTCAGCATACACAGAGGCTGGGTCTGTTGCTAAGCGGTCCACATCCTCTGCTTTTGGTTGTGTAAATGGATGATGAGCAGAAACATAGCGGCCAGCTTCTTCATCATATTCAAACAACGGCCAATCCACAATCCACAAGAAATTGAATTTCGATTCATCAATTAAACCTAATTCTTTACCTAAACGTGTACGTACCGCACCTAAAGCAGCGGCTACGATTTCAGGTTTATCGGCACCAAACATTAAAATATCACCGACTTCTGCATTGGTAGCAGCAATTAATTCATCACTAACTTCTGTTAAGAATTTAGCAATCGGTCCTTTTAAGCCATCTTCTTCAACTTTTAACCAAGCTAAGCCTTTTGCACCAAATTGACTCACATACTTACCTAAGTTATCCATATCTTTACGAGAATACTTATCTGCGGCGCCTTTTGCATTCAAAGCCTTCACATGTCCACCATTTTCCAACGCTGCTTGGAAAACTTTGAAGTCTACGTCTTTCACTACATCTGCAACATCAATTAATTCCATAGCAAAACGAGTGTCGGGTTTATCGCTACCATAGCGTGCCATTGCTTCGTCATAGCTCATTCGTGGAAACGGAACAGAAATCTCAATTCCTTTTGTCTCTTTCATCACTTCAGCCAACATATTTTCTGTATATGTTTGAATTTCTTCTGGTGTTAAAAAGGTCGTTTCGATATCGATTTGTGTAAATTCTGGCTGACGGTCGCCTCGTAAATCTTCATCACGGAAACAACGAACGATTTGGTAATAGCGATCGAAGCCTGCCCCCATTAATAATTGTTTAAAGAGTTGTGGTGATTGTGGTAAAGCATAAAAATGACCGGCATGGACACGAGAAGGAACCAAATAATCGCGAGCGCCTTCTGGTGTTGATTTGCCTAAATAAGGAGTTTCAATGTCTAAAAAGTCATGATTATCTAAATAGTGACGGATTGTTTTCGTTACTTGGTGACGTAATTTAATGTTGTTTGTCATTGATGGACGACGCAAATCTAAATAACGATATTTCATGCGCAATTCGTCATTAACGTTATTGTCATCTTCAATGGTAAATGGCGTTGTTTTCGCAGTATTTAAAATCGTAATGTCAGTCGCCATCACTTCAAACTCGCCAGTTTTCATTTTGGGATTAATCGCTTCTTTATCACGATAAACGACTTGACCTTTAACTTCGATGACGTATTCACTACGACATTTATCAGCAATTTCCCATGCTTCTTTTGACTTTTCTGGGTTAAAGACCACTTGGACGATTCCTTCACGGTCACGTAAATCAATAAAGATAACGCCTCCTAAGTCACGACGTTTTTGAACCCATCCTTTTAATACAACTTCTTTTTCAATAAATTCGGCAGATACATTGCCGCAATAGGTTGTGCGTTTTGCCATTTCTCAATCTCTCCTTTTTATTCTTCAATCATTTTTGTCATCATTTCGTCATACACTTCATCAAATGAATCATGAATAGCACTTAACGGGAAGGCTTTTTCTTCGCGTGTTGCCATTGATTTTACGTTGACAATGCCTTCATTCAATTCATTTTCACCGATTGTTAAAACTAATTTTGCTTGTAATTTATCGGCCGTTTTAAATTGCGCCTTTGGTTTGCGATTCATGTAATCACGATCAGCTGAGAAACCAAAGTTACGAATGCTTTGAACAAGTTGCAAAGCTGCGACGTTGGTTTCTGAACCAATCCCAACCACATATGCGTCTAATTCAGATAACGCTGGAATCACAACTTCTTCAGCTTCCATTGTTAACAACACTCGTTCAATGCCCATACCAAAACCAAAACCTGGTGTGTCTGGGCCGCCTAATTCTTCAACTAAACCATTGTATCGGCCCCCTGCACAAATTGTTGATTGCGCACCCATTTTAGGCGCTTCACTCATAATTTCAAAAATTGTGTGTGTATAATAATCCAGGCCACGAACCATATTACTATCAATTTCATAAGGAATTTCTAGTAAATCTAACATATCAGTTACTGCTTCAAAATGTGCTTTAGATGGTTCATTTAAATAATCTAAAATGGAGGGCGCTTCTGCGACAATCACCTTGTCTTTTTTATCTTTGCTGTCTAACACCCGCAATGGGTTTTCGTGTAAGCGACGTTGTGAATCCTCGCTTAATTCTGCCATATGGGGCTCTAAATAATCGATTAATGCTTGACGGTACGTAGCACGTGTTTCTTTATCCCCCAAGGAATTAATAACTAATTTGATTTGTTGGATGCCTAATTGTTTGAAGAAGTCCAAAGCCATAGCCATGATTTCAACATCCAATGCTGGGTTTTCACTACCAAATGCTTCCACACCAATTTGATGGAATTGACGCAAACGACCAGCTTGTGGGCGTTCATAGCGGAACATCGGCCCCATGTAATAGGTTTTATATGGTTTCGTATATTCCGGACCATATAATTTATTTTCAACGAAGGCCCGAACAATTGGCGCTGTCCCCTCAGGACGTAGCGTCACGTGACGGTCTCCTTTATCATAAAAATCATACATTTCTTTTGAAACAATATCTGTAGTATCGCCAACACTGCGAGATATTACTTCATAATGTTCAAAAATCGGGGTTCTGATTTCTTGGTATTGATAATCTTTAAAAATCAAACGAGCTGTTTCTTCCACAAATTGCCATTTTTCAGAAGTTCCTGGCAAAATATCGTTTGTTCCTTTTGGTTTTTGATAACTCATTGTCTTTCTCTCCTTCTATCATTCCACAAAAATGTGTGCGCCATTTTCTTTTTTCTAAAAATGAAAAAAGCCCTTGTATGTTGAACATACAAGGGCGTAAAAGTCTCTTTTACACGGTACCACCTAGTTTTGAAAGATTTTACTCTTTCCTCAACGATTAACGCTCGTAACGGGACGGCTTTTCTTCCGTCCATCTCCAGAATGTCTTTCACTTTCACTGTTGAAGTTGCTCTCAGCCACGGCAACTCTCTCTTCGCAGACAGATGAAACTTACTCGTTCCTTCGTAGATTTTTAATATTATCTATAAACTACTAAAGTTCTCTTAGAAAGTCAAGGGGTTCCGACAGGAAAATCAATTATTTTTCTCGTGTATCAATCACAATGGTCACTGGACCATCATTGGTCAACGACACTTGCATATCCGCGCCAAATTCTCCTGTGGCTACCGCTATTCCTTCTGCTTCTAATTGTTGATTAAATAATTCATACAAAGGAATCGCCACATCTGGACGAGCCGCTTCAATAAAACTGGGACGATTGCCTTTTTTAGTTTTTGCATAGAGGGTAAATTGAGAGATACTCAAAATTGATCCTTCAATCTCTTGAATACTGCGATTCATTTTTCCTTCGTCATCTTCAAAAACACGTAATTTACTGATTTTGCCAACAACATAAGCCACATCTTCTGGCGTGTCTTCTTGATGGATGCCCACCAGCACCATGAAGCCTTGTTTGATTTGTCCCACTATCTGCTCTTCTATCGCAACTTGTGCTTGACTGACTCTTTGAATAACTACTTTCATCTTTTTTGCCTCACTTTTAACACTTACCCATTGGTTCGACGAACACTATAAACATCTGGTACACTTTTAATTTTGTCAACGATGGTTTTTAAATGAGAAAGGTTTTGAATTTTCACAGTAACATGAATCTGGGCCATCTTATCTTTGGATGGACGAGCTTCAACGCCGACTAAATTTTTTGTCATCGAACTAATGACTTGTAAAACATCACTTAGTAAGCCACTACGATCATAGCCGTAAATCTCCAAATCGGCAGCGTATTCTTTGCGACTGTGCTCGGTATCTTCCCATTCAACTTCAATTAGACGTTGTGCTAATTCTTCTTGATGCTGTACGTTAGGACAGTCCGCACGATGAATTGAAACGCCCCGTCCTTTGGTAATGTAACCAACGATTTCATCACCAGGCACTGGATTACAACAGCGGCTTAAACGAATCAATAGGTTGTCCACCCCTTGAATCACGATGCCGCCTTCATGACGAACTTTCATTTTTTCTGATTCTTTTTTAGCTGGCTGATTTAGCAACTCTTCTGCTTCTTGACGTTGGCGTTCCAACTCTTGTTCGCGGCGTTCTTTTTCTGTTAAACGATTGCACACTACTTGCGCACTTACTTCGCCATAACCTACTGCCGCAAATAAATCATCTTCCGTTTGAAATTTAAATTTATCTAGCACTTCCGCCATTTTATTCTTCGTTAAAAATTCTTTCGGTGTAAAGCCGATTTCTGCCATGTATTTAATGACAGCATCATGCCCTTTAATAATGTTATCTTCACGGTCTTGTTCTTTAAAGAAACGTTTGATTTTATTTTTGGCTTTACTTGTTTTAACCATTTTCAGCCAGTCGCGACTAGGCCCGAAAGAATTCGGTGATGTTAAGACTTCAATAATATCCCCATTTTTTAGGACATAGTCTAACTGTACCATTTTGCCGTTGACCTTCGCACCGGTTGTTTTATTCCCAATTTCAGTATGGATACTGTAAGCAAAATCTAGTGGTCCGGAGCCTTTTGGCAGTTCGGTTACATCTCCACTTGGCGTAAAGACATAGACTTTGTCACTAAAAATGTCTTCTTTCACACCTTGCATAAATTCAGAAGCATCATAGCTTTCATCTTGTAATTCAATAATTTCATGGAACCAATCGACTTGCTTCGTCAGTTCATCTGTTTCAATTTTTTCCGCTTTGCCTTCTTTATAGGCCCAGTGAGCCGCCACCCCAAATTCGGCGATTTGGTGCATCTCATGGGTCCGAATTTGGATCTCTACTGGATTCCCTTTTGGTCCAATAACTGTCGTATGGATAGATTGATACATATTCGCTTTTGGCATAGCAATATAATCTTTAAAGCGACCTGGCATTGGTGTCCAACGTGTATGAATCGCCCCTAACACGGCATAGCAATCTTTAATGGAATCGACAATAACACGAATGGCTAATAAGTCATAGATTTCATTAAACTGTTTCTTTTGGTCCTTCATTTTACGATAGATTGAATAAATATGTTTTGGTCGACCATATATTTCTGCGTAAATTTCTAAATCTTCCGTAGCTAAACGAATATCTTCGACTGCTTCTGCCACATAAGCTTCACGTTCATCGCGTTTGCTTTGCATCAAATTAACAATTCGATAGTATTGGTTGGGGTTAATATAACGTAAGGCAGTATCTTCTAATTCCCATTTAATTCGACTAATCCCTAAGCGATGTGCTAAAGGCGCATAAATTTCTAAAGTTTCTTGTGCAATCCGTCGTTGCTTATCTTCACGTAAATGTTTTAATGTGCGCATATTGTGCAAACGATCGGCTAGTTTCACCATAATGACCCGTAAATCTTGCGCCATTGCCAATAACATTTTCCGATGGTTTTCGGCTAATTGTTCTTCATGAGATTTATATTTAATTTTTCCTAGTTTCGTCACGCCATCGACTAACATTGCGATGTCTTCGCCAAATTCTTCTTTTAAATCGTCCAGTGTTACGTCCGTATCTTCGACAACATCATGTAAAAATCCTGTTGCTACAGTATGGGGATCCATATGTAATTCAGCCAGAATGCCTGCCACTTGAATCGGATGGATGATGTAAGGTTCACCTGATTGTCGGACTTGACCTTCGTGTGCTTTTTCAGCATAAGTTAATGCTTTTTGAACCAACTCAACATGTTCTGGTCCCATATAGGTACTTACAATTTTGATGACCGCTGGGCCTGTCAGTATTTCTTCTTTTGGCATGGTATTCACTCCTCTATGAAGGTGACCTTTGGATAAAGAACACTTCGTTCACGTTTTATCTATTTTAATAAAAAAGAAAAGTACCACTTGAAACAGTAGCACTTTCAACAACTCTATTATACTAAATTTCCCTTAAATTTCAATCACTGTCGCTTTTTTACTCTCTGTTTATTCAAAGAGAATGCCTACAAGAATTTTACAGGCGGGCTTTCGTTTAATTTAAAAGTTCCATTTGGTAGCTAACCGCACTTAAAAGATATAACGGTGCTGTTTCTGCTCGTAAAATTCTCGGACCCAACCCGCAAAGTTTCGCCCCAGCCTGCAGAAATTGTTCAATTTCTTGCGGTGCAAAGCCACCTTCAGGTCCAAAGAGCACACACAAACGTGCGCCTGGCTGGCAAGTGGATAATACTTGTGCTAATTGACTTTTTTCTCCTTGTTTTGCTGATTCTTCATACGCAACCAAGACTGTGTCATATGAGTCAAATTGCGCAATGATTTCTTGTGTTTTTTCCACCAAAGAAACACTTGGTGTCTGCTGCCGATGCGATTGTTCCGCCGCTTCTGTGGCAATTTTTTGTAATCTTTTTTCTTTGGCTGCTCTTTTTTTGTGGTCCCATTTGACAACGGAAGTTTTCGCAGGAAAGCCGATAAACTGATTGCCACCTAGCTCCGTGCCTTTTTGAACAATCCATTCTAACTTGTCCCCTTTTGGTAACCCACACGCAATCGTCACTTCAATTGGCAATTCTTTGTCCATTTCTTCTTTACTAATTTCTTTAAAGTAAACAGATGTTGAATCAATTTCCACAATCTCAGCTAAAATGGCAGTTTTATTTTGAAATACTAAATAACAACGATCATTCGGCGTCATTCGCATAACTCGCACAATATGATGATAGTTTTCATCTGCGACTTTATACAAATCTTTTTCTTGATAATCTTCTTTCATGAAATACCGTTGCATTTTACTCTTCCTCTGGTTTCTTCAAGATAATCGCATACCAATCGCCTTGATTAAAGAGTTGGTCCACCACAAACCCAACTTTCGTTAGTGCTTCTAAAACCATTGCTTTTTTATCTTCAATAATTCCAGAAATAATGAAGGTACCGTCTTGTTTTAGCAAACGCCAAGCATCTTCAATCATTAACACAATAATATCTGCCAAAATATTTGCGACGATTACATCAGCAGAATGGTCAATCCCTTTTAGTAAATCATTGGCTGACACATGAACATCGGCCGCAATGGGATTTAAATCCATATTTTCTTTTGCCGCTGCAACTGCTACTTCATCTAAATCATATGCGTAGACGTCTTTAGCCCCTAAATAGCGACTTGCAATACTCAAAACACCAGAACCCGTTCCTACATCTAGAACTGTTTCGCCACCACGTAAAACAGTTTCTAAAGCTTGCAAGGTTAAACGAGTCGTTGGATGCGTGCCTGTACCGAAAGCCATGCCCGGATCCAATGTGATAATTTTTTCTGCTTCATCTTGTGCATGATAAGCTTCCCAACTTGGCACAATCGTTAAGAATCGTGTGACACGGACAGGATGATAATATTTTTTCCAAGCAGTTGCCCAGTCGCTTTCTGCTACTTCACTAATTGTCATTTCGTTTTTACCAATGGATAAGCCGTACTCAGGCAAGCGTAAAATATTTTCTTTCATAAATGGTAAAATTTCTGGTAAGAAGGTTGTTTCAGGAAAATAAGCCATCACAATCGCCCCTTCTTTAATGTGGGTGAATTGCTCTTTATCTAAAATTTCCCCATACAGATCACCTTCAAAATTTTCAATGTCCAACGCATCTTCAATGGCCACACCACTTGCGCCAGCTTCCATCATAATGTTTGAAATTGCTTCAACTGCTTCGCTAGCCGTTTCGACTTTTACTTCTGTCCACTTCATGTTCTCACCTCTAAATTAATAACTTGGATACGCAATCCATTGTTCTTTTTCTGTTTCTGCCACTTTTTTAATCATCGCTTCAAAATCTGCTGGCTCCCAATGCAATTCAAAAACTTCCGCTGTTTCATCTGATAAAAAGTCTAACAAATCACTTTGCCCTTCATCTAAAACCACTTTTAAATAGTGAATGAATCCGTCTAAAACTGCTTTGCGTAGCCCTTTTTTTCCTTCATAAGGAATTGTGACTAAATACTCTTCGTCATCAACGACAGACTTTTGCGGATTGTAAAATAACAAACCATCTTCAAATTCAATGAATTCTTCTTCTGAAAGCGTACCATCAACATCATCAATCGCCACTTGCTCATTGTTTTCTGCATATAAACGAACAATGACTTCGATGGTATGGTTTTTGCGATCCCAATCAAGGCCTACTTCGTAATCTCCTAAGTGTTTTTCAAGTTGTTCCTCTAAGTATGTGAGCATTGTTGCTTTTTTCATTTTCTTCATCCTTCCAGCCAAAATCTATTTGGTCTACTGCTGTTCTTTTTTGTTTAGAAATATATGGATTGCCAGCCACGACGTATCTTAAAGGCAACTCTGTCCAACGACCTTTATTGGGAATCCCAATTCGTGGTAGTGCCTCAATTTTTTTCGGAAATTTTCGTTTTTCTGGCACGAGCCGTAACGAACTAGAAAAAATCGACTGCCCATATAATTGCTTATCAATTCCTAAGGCTGCAACTAATTTACCTGGTCCATTGGTCAATTCCACGCCTTGATGTCCTTGGCGATTTTCAATCATTTTGTCGACACCTTCAACAGGTTCAATCGCGCGGATCATCACCCCTTGTGGTTTGCCTTGTTCTTGTGTCACCATATTTAAAATTAAATGCGTGTGCATAGTATATAAATAAATCGTGCCTGGTTTGTCATACATGGCTTGTAAGCGTGGCGTTTTTCTCAAGCCAAAGCTATGGGCCGCCTCATCATCAGGACCTAAATAAGCTTCTGCATCCACAATGTACCCACCTAAAACGCCTGTTGCTGTTTCGTGCTCTAAATACATCCCTAACAAGTATTGTGCCACTTCTTCAGTTGTTTTTGTGTTAAAGATATTTATCGTTTCTTTCATTTCTTTCACCACTCCCTATCATACACGAAACCTTCCGCTATATCCATCTAAAACCCAAAAAACCACCAAAAAGCGAATGTACGTTCTTTATGTTATAATAAGATGATTATGAAAAAGGAGGTCCTTTTATGCAACAACCTTTAGCCTATCGAATGCGACCTCGTCACTTAGACGAAGTAGTTGGTCAACAACATTTAGTCGGCCCTGGTAAAATTATTCGTCGGATGGTCGAAGCCAAAATGCTTTCATCGATGATTCTTTATGGGCCGCCTGGCACTGGAAAAACCAGTATTGCCAGCGCAATCGCTGGTTCAACAAATTATGCCTTTCGCATGTTGAACGCGGCCACAGACACCAAAAAAGATTTACAAATCGTTGCTGAAGAAGCCAAAATGAGTGGCACAGTGATTTTACTGCTTGATGAAATTCACCGATTAGATAAAACAAAACAAGATTTTTTGCTCCCTCATTTAGAAAACGGACGAATTATTATGATTGGAGCAACTACCGAAAATCCATATATTACAATTAACCCTGCGATTCGTAGTCGCACGCAAATTTTTGAAGTAAAGCCCTTAACAGAAACAGACATTCAGCAAGCGATTCAAGAAGCCTTAACCGATAGCACACGTGGCTTAGGCGATTATCCCGTCCACTTAGAAGAAAAAGCATTACAACATTTGACACGCGCAACGAACGGTGACTTACGTAGTGCGCTAAATGGACTAGAATTAGCTGTTAAATCAACACCCAAAAATGAACAAGGCGAAATTAAGATCACCTTACCGATTATTGAAGAGTGCGTGCAACGAAAATCCTTAACCCATGATAAAGATGGCGATGCCCATTATGATGTAATTTCCGCTTTCCAAAAGTCGATTCGAGGAAGCGATGTAGATGCTGCACTTCATTATTTGGGTCGCTTAGTTGAAGCAGGTGATTTACCGATTATTTGTCGTCGTTTAATGGTCATTGCTTACGAGGATATCGGTCTTGGGAATCCTGCGGCCGCCGCTCGGACAGTCACCGCTGTTCAAGCCGCCGAAAAGCTAGGGTTTCCAGAAGCTAGAATTCCTCTAGCCAGTGTCGTCATTGATTTATGTTTATCGCCAAAATCAAATTCTGCAGTCACAGCGATTGATGCTGCTTTGGCAGATATTCGACAAGGCTCTGTGGGAGATGTTCCTGATCATTTACGTGATGCCCACTATGCTGGAGCCAAAGAATTAAACCGTGGCATTGGTTATCAATACCCACATAATTTTGAAAACGGTTGGGTCAATCAGCAATACTTACCTGACAAATTAAAAGAGGCACGTTATTACGAACCGATTGATATTGGTAAATATGAACAAGCCTTACATCAGCAACTCAAGCGTATCCAAGAATGGAAACAGAAAAAATAACAAAATAATACGCTTTCAAAAAAAGAAACAATCTCGTTGCCGATTTTGAGAGAGTATGCTATTATAAAGATGGTAAATCTGTGATGTACGCGTTGTCCTTTCACTGTGTTGACCGAACATTTTTATTGATATCTAGGGATCCTGCTTGTATCAAAGTTGGTAACATGCCTTTTCTTTTGGTAGTTCAATACTGCGATCGAGGAACCCACCTGCTTATCTTGCGGGTTCAATACTCTAGGACGATTACCGGCATCGACGGATTTTACCATTTTTATGAAGATTTCTAAACAATTTGCTCTGGCAAGTTGTTTTTTTTTGGAGGACAAGATGATTCGTATACTCGTACTATTACTCGCCGTTGTCACAGGCGCAGCCAGTTATTATTTGATGAAGAAAAGTGCAGCTTTTTTACCACTCTTAAAAAAAGAAACTGCAACAGAAAGTCAACAGTTTATCGAACGTTTTGGGCGTTATTACTTGATTATCGCCATTCTAGGTGTTCTAGCGGCTATTTTTAATCGCCCGTTATTGTCAATTGGTTTTATCTTTTTTGTTTTATTACTTTCAACGTTGTTTAGTTTAACTTTTGCAAAAAAAATGTCATAAAAGACGATGAATTTAAAGAGGTCGGGACAGAAGTGTTTAACTCCGAGAAATAAGAAGGAATTTCCGAAAATTGTTCTTTAATTTTTGGAGAATTTCGGCTTATTTCCGAAGGAGTTGCTTCTGTTTCCGCCGTTTATCAATTTTTAAGCCTGGGACAAAAATCCAAAGTGATTTTTGTCCCAGGTTCTTTTTTACAAAAAAATGCCAATATTCAGAAAAAAGAAGCGGTTTCAGTTTCTTTTTTTCTTTGTTTGTTTTACAATTATTATAGAAACAATTAATGATTTTTTTTACGCTGAAAGGAGCGGTTATTATGTTACAACAATATCAAAAAATTATGATAGCAATCGATGGTTCTGACGAAGCAGACTTAGCCTTTAAAAAAGCGGTCAACGTCGCTAAACGAAACGATGCTGAATTACTATTAGCACATGTTGTTGATACGCGCTCTTTCCAATCAGTGTCCTCTTTTGATGGTGCGCTAGCAGAAGAAGCAATGTCAATGGCAAAAGAAACCTTAGACACCTACCAACAACAAGCGGTGGATATGGGACAAACAAAAGTCTCTAGCGTTCTAGCCTATGGTTCTCCTAAGAACATTATTGCCAAAGAATTACCAAAAGAATACAACATTGATTTAATTATGTTAGGAGCAACTGGATTAAATGCCGTTGAGCGTTTATTTATTGGCTCTGTCTCTGAATCAGTTATCCGTAACGCTAGTTGCGATGTTCTCGTTGTACGGACGGATTTAGACAACAAATTACCAAAAAATGAAGAAAAATAAAAAATAAAAAGAAACTGAGCCAACTATCACTTTTGATAGTTGGCTCAGTTTTTTCTTATTTACCTATTAAGCACACCTTGTGAGAGCATCTCACAAGGTGTGTTCGTTTAATTATTTTAGACGTTCTACGTCACGGGCAATCATTAACTCTTCATCAGTTGGTACTAATAGAAGCTTGATTTTTGAATCATCAGTTGAGATAACTGCTTCTTCACCGTGTACATTATTTTTGTCATCATCGATTTCACAACCAAACCAAGTCATGCCATCAATAATATCTTTACGAACGCCAACTGCATTTTCACCGATTCCAGCAGTAAAGACAATCGCATCAACGCCATTCATAACAGTGACATAGCTACCAATGTATTTACGAATACGATCGATAAAAATGTTGTATGCTGTTTGAACTTCAGGTTTATCTAAGTTTGATTGAATATCGCGCATGTCGCTTGATAAACCATTTGTTAAACCTAATAAACCAGATTTTTTGTTTAAAATATCAACCATGTCTTGTACATCAGTCAAGCCAAGTTTTGTCATTAAATAAGGTAATAGTGACGCATCAACATCCCCTGAACGAGTCCCCATTGTAACGCCAGCAAGAGGAGTGAAGCCCATTGATGTATCGACTGATTTACCACCATCAACTGCAGTGATTGAAGCACCATTTCCTAAGTGACAAGTGATAATTTTCAAGTCTTCAATTGGACGACCTAACATTTCTGCAGCACGTTGAGAGACATAACGATGACTTGTTCCATGTGCCCCATATTTACGTGCAGCAAATTTTTCATAGTATTCACGCGGTACACTATATAAATAGTTGTGTTCTGGCATTGTTGTGTGGAACGACGTATCAAAGACTGCCACGCTAATGATTTCTGGTAAGATATGTTTAAATGCTTTAATCCCCATCGCATTCGCTGGGTTGTGTAAAGGTGCTAATTCAGATAAAGCTTCAATTTTTTCTAATACTTCGTCTGTAATAACAACAGAATCTTTAAATTCTTCTCCACCAGCAACTACACGGTGACCAACACCAGTAATTTCATCATAAGAACCTAAAATGTTTAAATCGATTAATTGGTCTAATAACATTTTTACTGCCACTTCATGGTTATCAATATCAACAATTACTTCATATTTTTGTCCTTCACCATATTTAATTGTGAAGATAGAATCTTTTAAGCCAATACGTTCAACGATTCCTTTAGCGATCACTTCTTCATTTGGCATTTGGTATAATTGCCATTTTAAACTTGAACTACCTGCATTAATTGCAATTGTTTTAGACATAATTTTCTCCTCTTCGTTACTATTTTATTTTAAATTTGAAGCTTTCCAAGCTTCAAATTGTTTAAAGAACTCCGTTACTTTATTGATATCTTTCAAAGAGGCAAGTTTTGCTAACAAAACTTCCTTCACTTGCTCAGCATCTGCACCCTTGTTTTGAACAAGCAAGATACTTTTACGTGATTGTTCTGACTTAAACAATTCATCAGGTAACTGTATCATTCCTTGTAAATAGACATTTTTTGTCAACCAATTTTTAAAGAATTCACTTTGCTCAGTCTCTAAAATATTGGTCGGGATTAAGAATAAGCCAAACCCTGCTGGCTTCACGTATTTCATGGCTTGTTCCATTAATAAATGATGCGCATAACTATGGCCTTCCTCCGCAGCAGCAGCAAATCCCTTTGCTCGCTCATCATTTGGATAATAGCCAATCGGCAAGTCACTTAATGCTAAATCAACTGGATCCAATAACAAATCTTGCAATCCGTCTTGATGGAACAACTGAATATTGGCTTGTGACCAAGCATTGTTCACAGAAGATACTGCCAAAAGTGTTTCATCGATATCCACACCATAACCAGAAACTTTGTAACCAGCTGTTTCAAGGTTCAGCAGAACCGTTAACAGTAAATTTCCCATTCCTGAAGCAGGATCTAAAATTTTTAATGGCTCTGATTTATTTGTTAATTGTTCTACTAAATAAACAAACAAAAAGCCAATACCGTCTGGCGTCAATTGATGATTTGCTTGAAGCTGCTCTTTTCTCGTTCCTTTTAACAAAAGTAATTGGGACAAGCGTCGCACATCTTCAGGAGCTAAATCAATTTTTTTAATCGTATGATACAGCGTTTCTAATTGTTTCACTGTCTCTGGATTAGGTACTCCGTCAAGTACTCGTACTTGAAAATCATCTAAAATATTTTCACCATTTTCAATATACGCATCTAAAAAAGAAGTATCCAATGACTGTTGCAATAACTGGATTGCTTGTTCCATTGGCTCGAAAGCCTCTTCAATTTTTTCTGGGAACAAATTAGCACCTCTATTCTATTCAAAATGTAACAACTTCCATACCTGTTTTATTTTAACGAAAAAAGAAAGAATAATCAATGCCTTTACTGTCTTTCTTCTAAAATCTAATAATTTGTAGAAAAACAACGCTATTCCAGTATTGTTTCCGCTTTTTTTTGATGAGAAACTCTCTCTTGATATTGGTATTTCCGACCAGATTTGTTTAATAAAACAGTTATTCTTAATTGTTCATTTTTGTATGTATAATCGAGGGTTACTTGCTCGTACATGAGCTTTTCTTCTGTTTTTAACTTTCGTCTATTTTGTTTAACATCTGCAAGAAATAAATGAAGGATACTTTTCCCTGCATAGTATTCCTGGGTAGCTTGCGTAAATTTTTGTGTTAACTGACGTTCTTCTAGTAACTGAAGGGTGAGAAAACTCATCAAATAAACAAAGGCCATGGCCGTGAACAATAAGTTTCCTGAATATTTTTGCCTCATTAAAATTCTCCCTTTATCGGAAAAAAACTATCAAATGTTTTTCCAGAAGTAAAAGTAACTTCCAAAGTAAACGATTGTCCTTCATTTTTAAACTGTCCATTTTTGATACCAATTAACAGCGGTTGATAGCCTTTACCATTGACTCGCTTAATAATTTTATCTTCTTTGATTTGAATTGAAATAGTCTTGTTTGTTTCTGAGTCGAGGAAAGAAATCTCTTGAGCAGAGCCTGTTTGGAAAACGAGCTTTTGACATTCTTTTTCTAATTGAATTAAAAAAATATGCCAGGATTTCGAATCATTGTTTTTCAAATATTGATTTCCGATAAAACTTTGTTGAATCATCAACTGAAACAATTGACACATACAACTTAAAACGACTAGTGCTACTAAACACTCTAACATCGTAAAACCCGCATATTTTTTATTGACCAATCAAAATCGCTCCTCTTGAATCTGTGACTTTTAGTATCCTTCTTCCATCGTTCTCCATCAAAGAAAATCGGTAAGTTTCTCCTTGATATATCCGCTCTTTGAAACGTAAATCACCCGTCTGCTCTAAAAATAAAATTGCTTCGTATCCTAGACGAGTGCACGTTAATTCTTGCTCCCGTTGATAATTTTGCTGAATTAATTGTGTAATAGTCAGGGAGAATATCCCTGCTATCACACATACCATACTAAAACTAACGAGACTCTCTAATAAAATAAAACCGCTATAAATAGTTAATTTTCTTCGTATATTTGCCACTCCCCATCTGAAATTGTAAAATAAGTTGCTGTTTCTTTTCAGTCCAAGTAAAAATATATTTCACTAAACGGCCATTGTTCCCTGACGAATGAAGAAAACTGAGTTTGCTTGGGCCACTCACTGTCATTTTTTCAGGTACAGCTAGCGAAGTCCTTCGAGCTGATTGGTTCAATTTATCAGGAAATGAAAAGCTTTGTTGTTCTTCAAAAAACCAAACTTCTTGTGTTTCCTCTAAAACAATTGCTTGCTGTTGCGCAAAACGAAGTTGTTTTTCTACCGTAGCAAGAAACTGTTCAATTTTTAATGTTTCTTGCCAGCGGTGAATAGCGAGTGTTGGGAGCATAGTCATAAAGCAAACAATCGTCAAACTAGCAAGTGTTTCCATTAATGTGAATCCTGCTGACTTGTTCATTGCTTTTCTGCTGTATATTTATCTAACTGCTCTTTAGTAATGTAGCCTTCATTGACTAATTCATTTAAAGAAGGCGTCTTATTTTTTTCTAGTGTGTAGAGCTCGATTTGTGATTCTACAATTTTTACGATTGCTTCATTGCCTTTTTTATCAACTGTTTCTTTATGTTTCGCTAAGTTAGGAACAAAAAGTAAAATCAATACGGAAATAATCAATAAGACAATCAACATTTCTAATAATGTAAACCCTGCGTATTTTTGTTTCTTTTTCATTATAAAACTCCTTCCATATTGCCATAAATAGGCAGCAACATTGCCCCATAGACACCGATAATTAAACAAGCAATTATGATAAAAATAAATGGTTGAACAAGGGTAATGACTCGTTCAATTTTTTTGAAAAAACCTTGGAAACAGACATTACTATAAACCATCAACTCCTTGCCTAATTTTCCTTTTACTTCCCCTTGTTGAATCATTAAACCCAATGCTTTCGTAAAAAAAGGATAAGCAGCTAATTGTCTATGTAAGGTTTCACCAACTAGCAGTCCTTCACTAATTGCTCCAGCTAATTCTTTCATTAAGGGGTAATTGGTTGTATGGCGCATCAAATCGATGACCTCTTTCATTTCTAATCCTTGCGCAAGCAACTTCCCCCATTCTAGTGCAAAAAAAGCACTGACGTATTCCCGATAAAGGCCACGGATAATTGGCAGTTTCAGATATACGAAGGCCCGCTGAATAGCAGACTGATGCTTCAAATAACGGTTTAAAATGAAGAAACTAAATGAGAGGAGAAAAACTAAGGTAACCAGAATGTATGGACTGTAAACAATCAGAAGAATCCCAATATTTTTAGAATAACTATTGGCATCATTTTCCATTAATTGGGGCAATAAAAATTGCCGGATACCAACAATGACGAGAATCAAAAAAACAATCAGGAGCAGCGGGTAACTAATTATTTTATAGAACTGTTGCCGATATTTTTCCGTTTGAAAAAAATGTTCGGAAATCGCTTGTAGTGTCCCTACCAAATCCCCGTGTGCAGTAGCAAACGACAATTGTGCCGAGACCATTGTTGAAAACCCTAATTCTTCGACTAAAGCTTGTAAGGCAATGCCTGAGGAAAAGCCTTCAACTAAAAAAGTTATACTGTGCTGAGGTAAGGCGTTTGATTTTTTCATGAAGGAAAAACTTTCTTGTATATTAAAACCATTTGCAAGCAAATCCGCTAATAGTTTCAGAAAAAGCTGCTGTTGTTTTTTCGTTAATTTATTCGATGGCTTGAAAATACGTTTTTTCTGTAATAAACCCATACGCCCACGCCTTTCTTAGATTCTTTTGCCAACTACTCTTTATAACAGCTTCCTTAAAGAAGAAATAATCATAAAGAATTCCCGCTACTTGTTCCTTATTAATCGTGGTTGTCAAAATCTGTTGATAAATGATACCTTGCAAGCATTCAGCCAATTCATGCTCTGGGCCACCTAATTCTATCAAACGCCGTTGCACCCCCAATAAGTTACGGGCGTGAATTGTCGCAAAAATAGTATGACCCGTTAAGGCGGCTCGAATAACTGCTTGAGCCGTCTCGCCATCACGAATTTCACCAATAATCAAAATATCAGGATGATGGCGCAAGCAAACTTTTATCAAGGCTTCGTACGTTAACTGAATTTTTTCATTTGTTTGCAACTGTAAAAACTGCTTTTCCTCAATTTCAACAGGATCCTCAATCGCTATCACTTGTTGTTCGCCACTTCTTTGTTTAGCCACACGATACATGGTTGTTGTTTTCCCAGAACCAACTGGCCCACTGAATAAATAAAGTCCTCGTTTCTGACAAGATGCTTCAATTTCATTCAGCTGGTGGGGAAAGAAAAAATGTTCAGCTTGTTCACCAAATCGGTGCAAAAAACGAATTACCAAGCTCTCTCGATTCTGAAAATCTCCCACAGATGATAAACGCAAGCGTTGCTTCGTCTCGCCAATTAGATAAGTTGTCGCACCTAATTGTGCTTTTCGTCTTTCTCCGACATCCATGCCGCCTATAAATTTAAAGTGGAAAATTAACTTTTCGCCTATTTCTGCGGAAACTTGTGTGTAAAGTGTCCGTTGCATCCCTGTCCGAAAAGAGATGGCTATTTCGGTATCATTGGGTAAAAAATAAACGTCTTGCGCCCCATGAAGGACGCCCCATTCAATTAATTGATGAGCCAATTTTTTTACATTTTCAGTCATTCATTTCCTCCTCTCACTAATAAACTACGCATTTATTTTATGATTTCAGCAAAAAAAAGAACCTTCACTAGTAAGATGAAGGTTCTTTTTTTGAAGTTTGCGCTGTCCATCTATCTTCCCCAAAATAGTGGAACTCCTAGACACTTAGTATTATACTAAAAAAATCTTGCGTTTAGTTTTCAAAAATTTCTCTGAATCACAAAATTTTTGAGAAAAACTATGATAATCCGATTGGATCGTTTACGTTTTTGGCTTCGTTTTTTGTTTATTAACTAAATAAACTGGAATTCCTAGAAGCGTAATCCCTATACCAATCAATGCTAGAATAGGCTGTGTAATACTCGTTGTAACCAAGATGAAGATACCACCTAGACTTGCGATAATTGGAATAATTGGATAGCCAGGAACTTTATACGGTCGTTTTAATTCAGGTTCTCGTTTTCTTAAAATAAAAACGGCTAAGAAAATTAATAGATTAAACAGCCACATAACAAAAACTAACATATCCGTCAATAAATCGAAGGTCCCGAAAAACATCATGATAATGGCTACAGCTAACTGGAAAATTCCAGCAACGTAAGGAACAACAAAGCGTTTAGACAACTTTTGAAACTGACGACTAAAAGGCATCAGATTATCTAAGGCTAAGGCATAAGGAATCCGAATCCCTGTCATTGTGTAGCCGTTTAACGCACCATATACAGAGATTAAAATCCCAATAGTTACGATTTTGCCGCCAATTGGTCCAAAAATAGCCACAGAAGCATCCGAAGCTGCATTCAAATTCCCAGCGATTTGCTCAATTGGTAATGTTTTTAGAAATACAAAATTAATTAAAGCATAAATTAAAGTAATCAATAACAAACCAAAAATAATGGCTTTAGGCAAGTCTCTTTCTGGTCGCTTCATTTCACCAGCCACGTTACCCACACCTAGCCAGCCATCATAAGCAAACATGGTGGCGACTAAGGCGCCACTAAAAGCAACTAAAAAGCCAGTATTCGCTGTTGTTTCAACAGGAAAAAGTGAAACAGCTACCTGTCCGGGAGTAAATAATCCTACTAAAGAAATCAAGGCAATTGGAATCAGTTTTACCACCAATGTCGTTGATTGGACCAAAGAAGCAATTTTTGTTCCTAATAAATTAATTATCGTGATACTGGTTCCCGCAAGAATGGCAATTGGAATCAATAAATTTGCCGATAAATGAAACAAATTGATTAGTTGTGTACTAAAAATAATGGATAACGCCGAAATGTTGGCAGGATAATAAATGATACTTTGTGCCCACCCTAAAAGAAAACCAGCTAATTTACCATATGTATATTCAATATACTTCACTGCGCCACCTGTTTCAGGGATTGCTGTAGCAAGTTCGGCGCTGGTTAATCCTGCACAAATTGTTAAGGCACCACCTAACACCCAAGCAAAGATAGCTAAACTAGCTGACTGTGCGTGTCCAACGACACTCGCAGCTTTAAAGAAAACACCAGCGCCAATCACCGTACCCATTACCGTGGATAACGCACCAAACGTTGTTATCTCTCTTTTTAATTGCTTTTTCTCCATAGACTCCCTCATTTCATTTAAACTAAAAAAGCGTAACAAAATTTCACTTTCTTGAAAAGATAACGAAAATAATAGCTGTTTTCATGAAAAATTCTGTGACGATCTCTTTTCAGTATAGCTATTTCTTTTAGAATTTCAAGTTTGAAAACCACAAAAAGAAAATTTGTCATAAAAGTTTTAGAGCATTCATCTTTTGTTTATAAACAAGAATTGAAAAACCGACGATTTTTTATTAAATAAACGAAAAATCGAATCAAAAAGAAACCTTTCTGATCCGATTTTAACTACGTTATTGGTTTTTGACTTTTTCTTTTTTCATTTGTTTGCTGCGTAATTGTCCGCAAGCCGCATCAATATCTGTTCCGTGCTCTTTACGAATAACACAATTGATGCCATTCTTTTTGAGTACATCATAAAATTTTAATACCGCTTCTTTAGAGCTTCGGCTATATTGATCGTGTTCACTCACTGGGTTATACGGAATCAGATTAACATAAGAAAGTTTTTTCTTATTCCGTAGTAAATCTGCTAATTGTTGAGCATGTTCTGGTCGGTCGTTCACTTGACTCAACATAATATATTCAAATGTAACACGTCGGTTGGTTTTTTCAATGTATTCATCAATTGCTGCCATTAATTTTTCAATTGGAAAACTACGATTAATCCGCATAATTGATGTACGAACTTCGTTGTTAGGAGCATGTAATGAGATTGCTAAGTTTACTTGTAGTCCACTGTCTGCAAATTCACGAATTTTTGGCACTAAACCACTTGTTGAAACTGTAATATGACGGGCACCAATAGCCAAGCCTTTATCATCATTAATCGTTCGTAAAAAGTTCATGACATTGGCATAATTATCAAATGGTTCACCAATTCCCATCACAACGACATGGCTAACACGTTCATCCAACCCACGTTCATCGAAATAATGTTGCACCCACATAATTTGGGCAACAATCTCGCCAGCAGTTAAATCTCTTTGTTTTTTTAATAGCCCACTAGCACAAAATGTACACCCAATATTGCAGCCAACTTGAGTGGTCACACAAACAGATAATCCATATTCTTGACGCATCAAGACTGTTTCAATCATATTTTTATCTGGTAATTCAAATAAATATTTCACGGTACCATCTTGCGCTTCTTGCACAATGACTTGTTTTAATGGATTTAATGAAAAATTTTCTTCTAATAAAGTCATCAACGATTTAGAAATGTTCGACATTTCACTAAATGAAGCAACACGTTTTGTATACAACCATTCCCACACTTGTGTTGCGCGAAATTTCTTCTCGCCATGGGCTAAAAACCAGTCCACAAGCTGTTCTCTCGTCAGTCCATAAATGGATTCTTTCTGCATTTCTTTTCCTCATTTCTGCTATTACATTCGCTTCATAACTATAACGTATTCTCACTTTGAATGCAATATCACGAAGAACATCAAAAAAAATCGTTAAGCGTGCATGCTTAACGATTTTTTATAATTAATCTTTCACTAAGTGATAAACTTTTTTGAAGTAGAACGTTCTAGCAATTAAATAGTAAACGACCTGAATCAATAAGAAAACGCCTAAAACTTGCCAGCCAGCTAATTGCATTGGCTGATCTAACACGGCATACATTGCTTTCAAAGCAACAGCTCCATGAATAAATGAAACAACAATCGGTGTAAAGAATAAAATACCTACTTGTTGGTAAATCATTTTCTTCAATTCTTTTTTCGTCAAGCCAAGTTTGTAAATCATCTTGAATTTTTCAACGTCCGTATTCATATCACTATATAAACGGAAGTATAAGAAACTACCCGCCGAAACAAAGAACACGATACCGATAAATAGTCCGACAAAAAGAACTGGCGTATAAAATTGCGTAATGCCTGCAACTGTAGCCGCGGTTCCTAGTAACATTGGGTATTTTTCACCAATAATATTTTCAGCATCAATTAAGGTTTCTTTATCTGTGCCTTCTTTTGGTTGCCAAATTGTTTCTGTTTCCTCTTTGATTCCATCTGTTGAGGTACTATCTGGGATAACAACCACACCGCCAAAAGTCGGTAATACATTGGTTTCTTCTGTTTTATCAATGTTTAAAACTTGATCATTTCCCAATTGAACAGATTTGACATCTACTGATGCAGCAGAAGGAGCATCTTTTTGTGATAAATTAACTACTTTCTCACCTGTTAAAGTTGGTTCATCTATAAATTTTGCGAGTTTATTATATTCAGATGTTTTGATCAATTGGATACCAGCACTTGTTTTGTACATTGTGTAATCAACCTGATCAAACTGAATATTTTTTTCTTGGAATGTTTTTGTCGCAAATTGTTTCATTTCTTGATTTTCTGGGTTGGTCGAATCAGACAATGTCAGTTCGTACGGTACAGAACTTATTCCTTTAAAAATCATCTCGTTCACGCCGTATAACGTCCCAATGGCAGCAAAAGCGACCGTTGAAATCACCGAAACCAAGAAGAACGAACGTGCATTATCTTTCATGCGGAATGCTAAATCTGATAAAACGACCATATTGGTTTTTTTCCAAAAGATTTTTGGTTTCCGTTTTAAACGTTCAATGACAGAAACACTCAATTGGTCAAATAAGAATTTTGTCCCTAAAATAACTAAGAAAATTACTGGGAACATCACCATTAAAACTAACTGTCCCTTAGCAACTAAAGCAATTCCGTAACCGACAACTAAAAGCAACACGGCTAAGAAAGATTTAACTTTAGAGCTTTTGATTTCACCTTTACCCATTTCCCCTGCTTTTAATAGCTCTTGAAGTGTCGCTTTTGGCAAGCGAAATTGAATAAAGAAAGAAATTACTAAGAACAAGACCGCAAATGAAATGACAGTAATGATAAACGGCATCACTGGCAAATAAAAACCTAAACCTAGATGCATCAATAAATTGCTAATCCATAAAATAAACTGTGAAAATCCAACACCTAAAATGCTACCAAAAATTGTAGCAAAGAAACCAATCACTAAGTTTTCAATAAAAATCATTTTCTTTAACTGTTTTGGACTCATCCCTTGAATCATCAAGGTTCCAAATTCTTTTTTCCGAGATTGGATAAAGACATCCATCGAGTATAAAACGAATAAAAAAGAGAAACCATAGATTATAATTGCCGCAGCCGTCATTCCCATTTGTGCTTTAGGATTTAAACCATTAGCTAAGGCTGGGTGAAAGACAAAACCAGTGAACGTAAAAAAGATCATCACAGAAAACATTGTACTTAGGAAATAAGCCAAGTATAAATGCTTATTTCGAATCGTGTTTCTTATAACAAACTGATTAAAATTCATTATCGACACCTTCAATCTCAGCCAGTTTCACCATGATTAAATCGTAGAACTCTTTTTGATTGCCATTTTGGACAATTTCATCAATTAATTCACCATCTTTAATAAAGACGATGCGCTTGCAATAACTTGCGGCTAGCGGATCATGGGTTACCATTAAAATAGTCGCCTCTTCTTCTTCGTTTAATTGTTGTAACAAGCCCATCACATCCTTAGATGATTTCGTATCTAAGTTTCCTGTTGGTTCATCAGCCAATAATAATTGTGGATGATGAATCATTGCCCGAGCAACGGCGACCCGTTGTGCTTGTCCACCAGAAATTTCTGCAATTCGTTTTTTCAACAGATGATTGATACCTAAACGCTCACTTAATTCTGCTAATTGTCGTTTCATTACAGAGACTTTTTCTCCATCAAGTGTCAATGGCAAAATAATATTTTCTTCAACAGTTAATGTTGGCATTAAATTAAAGCTTTGAAAAACAAATCCTAATTCTGTACGACGGAATTTAGCAATTTGTTCTTGATTCAAATTGTTTGGATTTTTTCCATTTAAAAGTATTTCACCGTCTGTTGGACTATCGATTGTTGCCAATAAATTTAAAAGTGTACTTTTCCCACTTCCAGAAGGTCCCATAATACCAATAAATTCACCATCTTGGACAGTTAAATTAATCCCTTTTAAAGCTTCATATTTAATTTCGTTTCCGTAAACTTTTTTCAAATTTTGTACTTCTAACATATTTTCCACTCCTATTCTTCTCACTCATTTAGTGTATCGAAAACGAAAAAAAACGACAATAGAAAAGAATAACAATGAACTTACATTACTGTAAGTGCACTGTTATTCTTTTAAAAGTTATGCTTCATATTCAATCACATAAGGATGAATCTTCGTATTATAAATAGCTTCTGAATATTCTACGCAACGACCTGTTGGGCTTAACGAACGCCGAATTCTTTTTAAGCCCGTTGTTTCAGTTGTTTGCAACATCTTTTGCTCTGCTTCTGTCAAAGTTGCAACTTCAAAACGGTCTTCAAATTTATAAATTTCAATGGCATGTCGATCCATCAAACGATACAAGGATTCTTCTTTGTATTCAGTCAATGATACGTCTTTCATGGCAGCTGGCAAATAGTAATTAAAATAAATATAGGGTTGTTCATCGATTAGATATAACCGTGAAAGGTGAACCACTTCTTCTCCTAAAAATTGATAAGCCGGCATCTCTTTTGACAACGTCAAGTTTTCAACTTGTAAAACTTTTTTAGTTACTTTCTGACCTGATTCATTCAAAAATTCAGTGAATGTCCCTGCTTTTGATAGTTTATTATAGGGACGATTGCTTAACACAGTTGTGCCTCGGCCACTTTTTTTCTCAACAAATTCTTCCGTTGCTAACATTTCGATTGCCCGCCGAATCGTAATTTTACTAACGTTAAACATCTCTTCCAATTCTGTTTCTGTTGGTAAAAACGTTCCTACTGGATACTTGCCACTCAAAATATCTTCTTTAATCTGATCTGCTACTTCTAAATAAAGCACGCTCTTTCTTCTCATGATACGCTCCCTCCCAACCGCACTATTCCTTTCTATTTTACCAGAAAATGATGATTATAACATGATGCTTTGCTGAAATTATAAAAAAAGAACAAAAATAGATAAATTTATCTATTTTTGTTCTTTTTGTTTATTGTTCTGGCGTCTCAGGTGATGCCTCTTCTGATTCCGCTTGTAGAAAGACTTTTCTTGGTTTGCTACCTTCTGATGGTCCAATAACTCCGTGTGCTTCCAATTCATCTACTAAGCGAGCCGCACGATTATAGCCAATTCTAAAACGTCTTTGTAGCAATGAAATACTAGCTGTTTGCATTTCAACCACCAAGTTTTTCGCTTCTTCAAACAACTCATCTTGAGGAGCTTCGCCACCGCCTGAAGTGGTCGGTTCATCTGTTGGCATCATGCTTTCTTGATATTCAGCTTCTTGTTGGTCCGTTACAAACGCAACCACTCGTTCGACTTCTTGATCAGAGATAAAGGCCCCTTGGATACGAATTGGTTTATTTTCTCCCATTGGTAAGAAGAGCATATCGCCTCGACCTAATAGTTTCTCCGCCCCGTTGGTATCAATAATGGTACGCGAGTCTGTCCCACTTGAGACTGCAAAAGCCATTCGAGAAGGGACATTTGCTTTGATGATTCCTGTAATGACATCCACACTTGGCCGTTGTGTCGCTAAAATCATATGAATGCCCGCTGCCCGTGCCATTTGGGCTAAGCGGATAATCGCATCTTCTACTTCGTTACTTGCCACCATCATTAAATCAGCTAACTCATCAACAATGACAACAATAAATGGCAGAATCGGACGATTTTCGCCATCTTCCGCATTTTTCTGTTGAATTAGTTGATTGTAACCAGTGATATTTCGGACGCCTGTTGCTGCAAATTTTTCATAACGAAATTCCATTTCTTGAACTACTTTTTGCAGGGCTTGTGCCGCTTTTCTCGGATTAGTAACCACTGGCGTTAATAAATGAGGAATCCCGTTATACACATTCAATTCCACCATTTTCGGGTCAATCATCATTAATTTTACTTCATGGGGTTTCGCTTGCATCAAAATACCTGTGATAATGCCATTGATAGCAACCGATTTCCCACTCCCTGTCGATCCTGCAATTAATAAATGCGGCATTTTTGATAGATCCGCAGTTTGAACCATCCCTGAAATATCTCGACCTAAAGGTACTTCTAGTAGTTTATCTGGATGACTTGGTTGTGCCTCAACAATATCTCTAAAGGATACTGTACTAATTGCACTATTAGGAACTTCAATCCCGATTAGTGATTTCCCAGGAATCGGGGCCTCCATACGAACATCTTTGGCCGCAAGCGCTAAAGCAATGTCATCCGTCAAGTTAACAATTTTGCTAACTTTTACCCCCACAGCGGGTTGAACTTCAAATTTTGTGACAGATGGTCCTAAACTAGCTTTGACTACTTTAGCATCAACACCAAAACTCTTGAAGGTTTGTTCTAAGACGCCAATATTTTTTTCGATTTTTTCATATTCACCACTTTGATCCGTTGCTTGAATTGTATCTAACAAATCAGTTGGTGGTAGTTGATAATCACGATCTTCCGCTTCTTCAGAAATTTCAAATTCGAGAACACCAGCTTCATCTGCCGCCTCTTCTTCCTGCTCTCGTTGCGGTTTTGTTGCTGCAATTGGTGGTACAGGCATCGCCTGATTTTGCTGTTGAAATGAATCAATTTGAACAGGCGTTGGTGCGGCCGGTTCTTCCACCATTGGTTGGTGGGTTTCAACTGGTGTTTTTGTTAAGCGCTCGGCTGCCGCTTGTTCCATGCGTTCCCGCTCTTGTAATTTTTGTTGGGCAGCGGCTTCAATTTTTGCTTGGCGTTCTGCAGCTTTGGCTTCTTTCTTCGCTGCTCGCTTCGCCTCTTTTTCTTCTTGTCGCGCCTGTGATTTTGCCGAAACATGACTTAGGCGATCTTGAATACTTTGGAAATGATCAACGATTTGCTGAAAATCCCACATACTCATCAAGAAAATACCCGCTAACAGTAGCAATGTGGCAATTAAATAGCTGCCAAATTGTGCCACCAAAAAGTACGTTCCTTGATAAAGCAGCGCGCCAATCATACCGCCCCCTACGTTTTGCGTCACTTGGTTGGCTTTTAAATCGCTTTGCAAAAATTCCCAAGTGTTACCTAAAATATCTGGTTGACTGCCACTAACATTTCGAAACATAAAGGCATGGAAAAATAACAAAACACTAATATAAATCAGAACAGCCCCAAAAATAGGGCGCCCTCTTTTTAACGGAAAATCTTTCCCATAAATCATGACTAATAAGCCATACAGGATTAGTAAAATCGCTGCAAATGGAAAGGTATTACCTACAACTAAGCGTAAACAATTTGCTAATAACGTGCCTAAAAACCCTAAGCGAAAGAGTCCAAAGACACCGAATAAAATAAAAATCAGGCCAAGAAACATATAATTTAAACGTTCTTGTTGTTGCTGTTGTTTTTTGGTCTTTTTCTTTGTCGTACTTTTTTTCTTATTTGTTGCTCTTTTTTGTGCCATTTAACTTCCCTCTTTCCATCACTTCTCATTATACATAAAAATGGAATCGAACAAAAGTGCCCACCTCATTTTACTTGAAAAATCATGGAAATTTTTTTAAAACTTTCATTTAAGAAAAATGAGCGTTGGACAAAAATCACTTTGGATTTTTGCTCCACGCTCAAAAACTGATAAACGGCGGGAACAGAACCAACTCCTTCGGAAATAAGCCGAAATTCTCCAAAAATTAAAGAGCAATTTTCGGAAATTTCTTCTTATTTCTCGGAGCTAAACGGTTCTGTACCGACCTCATTATTTCTTATTTTGCTGATTCTTAATGGTATAAGTCGAAACGACCTTTAGCCATCATTTCTTTGGTACCACCTGTTTCAAAGAGCGCTTTGTTCATGATAATTTTTTTCATGAATGAAGCTGGGTATCCTTTAATGTCTGTTTTACCAACAATTCCTAAAGCACGTGTATTTCCGACAGAACAAACAGAACCTTGTGATTTAAAGCTGAAAGGTTTAGTTGCTTCCCCTTTCAATTGTGCTTGAATATTTTTAGCAGCATGAGCGCCCATCTTCAAGGCGATTTGTGCTGTTGTTGGGTAAGGTCTATTGGTTTCTGTATCCATAACTGCTGAGCAGTCACCAATAATATAGACGTTGCTATGGTTCGCATCTGTTAAATCTGGTTGAACCATGACACGACCACGACGAGCTTCAAAGCCAGAATCGCCTACAACGTGGCTTCCACTAACACCCGTTGTCCAAATAATTGTTTTAGCAGAAAGTTCTGCCAAGTCGCCTGCTTCGTTATCTTGATAAACAACTGCGCCTGGTTTGATTTCTTTAATCGGTTTACCTAATAATAAATGAATAGCTGAATCTTTTAATAATTGCACACCATAGTTCGCAAGTTTTTCGTTAAACATCGGCAATAGACGAGTAACTGCTTCGACACAATAAATTTGGATTTGATCTGCTGAGACACCTGCGATTTCAGCAAATTTTGGTTTGTTTTCAACAAGAGAACCTAATAATTCAATCCCTGTAAAGCCTGCTCCGCAGACAACAATTTTTAAGAATTCTTCGTTTTGAGTTGCTTTGTATTGACGCATTTGTTCTTGGATATGTTCATACACGTTTAAAGCCGTTTTCACATCTACCATTTGTAGAGCATGTTCTTGCACACCAGGGATACCAAATGATTCTGATTCAAACCCAAGAGAAACAACTAAGTAATCATAATTGATTGTTTGGCCATCTTCTAAAGCAACTGTTTGTGTTGCAGCATCAATTGTTTTAACTGTTCCTTGGATAAAGGTTGTCATTTTTTCATCGACAACATCCATAATATTGTATGTGATTTTTTCAGCTGGTTGTGTTCCAGCAGCAACTTCATGCAAGTCCGTTGCTTCGTAGTGATAGTTGTTACGATCCACTAAAGTAATTTCGACGTCTTTGGCGCCTTTTTGTAATTTGCGTAATGTTTTTAGGCCTGCATAACCAGCACCTAAAATAACAACATGTTTCTTATTCATTTTGATTCCCTTCCACTCTATAAAAAATTTACAGCCACCACAAACCTATGGCAAAAAATAGCACTTGTGCAGTTGCTCCCACAGCTAAGATCTTCACAGCACAAACAAATGTTTTACTCTTCACTTGTTCCTTCAGTAAGGCTTGGGTTTGTTTCCGTACAAAAGGTAAAGTTAAAAGCATGAGTAACATTGTTGGCGGGGTTAATCCTAAACCGACAGCTAACAAAATGGCTAACATTGCTATTGTATTTAATCCGACGAATAATTTCAAAGAACTTGCTTTGCCAAGGTAATGAACTAATGTATATCTCTTGTTATTTTCATCTTCCTCTAAGTCACAGATATTATTTGCTAACATTAAGTTAGCAATGTAACAAGTATTAGGTAAAGCGACTAAGAAAATCCCCCATAAATTAGCTGCTGACCAATTGAAAACTTCAAACGTATTAATGTAGACACAAATAAGGGTAATCATGAACCCCATTGTAAATCCTGAGAAAACTTCCCCTAATGGTAGACTGGACAAAGGTTTCGGTCCTGATGAATAAAAAATACCAATTAAGTAACAATAAAGACCCATAATTAATAACGGCCAGCCAACAATAAATGACAACCCAATCCCCATTAAAGCAGAAACGAGAATCATCCAAAAAATCATTTTGCGTATTAATGGCAAAGATAAATTTTCTCGACCGATAATATTCGTTTTTTCCTTATAATCATGAACTTCTGTGGCATGATGGTAATCATTATAATTATCTAAAATATCGACCGCCATATTAAAAATAAACATCGCAATGAAAAAAATTAAAACATAACCAACATGGAGCCGCCCATATTGGTACCAACTAAAACAAATTCCTAACAAAAATGGCAAAACACTAGCTGTTTTTGCTTTTAATTCTACTAATTCAAAAAATATTTCTCGATTCAAACTATCCCTCCGCTACTTTTTTACAAACTTTGTTACTTTTAAAACTTAATTACTGTATTTCTGTCGCCAATTCGTATACAATCAAATAGTATTGAACCACTGAAAGGATCGTAGTATATTTATGAACACATTTTGGAAGTCGTTTCCTGACGTTGAACGTTCTTTAACGGAAACATGTGAATTAATTGAACAAACGTTGCATACACGCAACGAAGACATTGAAGAAGCCTTAGTAACTTTGGCTCGTTCTGGCGGCAAATTATTACGCCCCGCTTTTTTCTTTCTTTTTGCTCAACTGGGTGATGAAGAAAAACAAGAGAAACAACAACTATTAAAAATAGCTGCATCTTTGGAAATCCTACATATGGCTACGTTGATTCACGATGACATTATTGACGATTCTCCATTGCGCCGAGGCGCTGTGACTATTCAATCACAATATGGTAAGGACGTGGCTGTTTACACAGGTGATTTACTATTCACTGAATTCTTTACTTTGATTGCAGATGCCATGAATGGCTCTGAATTTATGAAAATCAATGCACAAGGAATGAAACGGTTATTACTTGGTGAACTCGATCAAATGAGTCATCGATTTGACCGCCGCATGTCGATTCCTGCTTATTTAAGAAGTGTCAACGGTAAAACAGCCGAACTTTTTTCACTAAGCTGTCTTGAAGGGGCCTATTTCGGTCATAGTTCAAAAGAAGTCCAACGTTTGGCTAAACGAATTGGCCGTCATATTGGCATTGCTTTTCAAGTCTATGACGATATTTTAGATTATACTGCTGACACGGAAACCTTGAAAAAGCCCGCTTTAGAAGACTTGTCACAAGGTGTTTATACGTTACCCCTTCTCTTCGCTTATCAAGCAGCACCTGACGTATTCAGCCCTTATTTGGATAAAGGACGCGCCATTACCTTAGAAGAGGCAGCTGAAGTTGCGGCGCTAGTCAATGACTATCATGGCGTTACAGAAGCACAAGCTTTTGCTAAAAAAGTAACCAACAAAGCAATCACTGATATTCAACAATTGCCTGATGGCACAGCAAAAGAAACCTTACTTTCCTTAACTGAGCTCTTATTACATCGTTCATTTTAAACGTTTTATGGAAGAATTGCCATTAATTGAAATAGAAAAACGACTGATTGTTTGCTTTAATCAACAACCAGTCGTTTTTTTTATTCCTCGAAAGAACTAATGCCACGATCAATTCGGTAAAGTTTCTGATAATGCGCATTGGTTGCAAGTAATTCTTCTGGCGTACCACTCATCTCTAATTGGCCATCTTCAATAAAGATCACTTGATCCATCAAAGTTACGCCTTGCAAATGGTGGGTAATCCAGATGACGGTTTTATCTTTTAATGCCTCAAAAAAGGTTTCCAGCAATTGCTGTTCTGTAATTGGATCTAAACCAGTAGTTGGTTCGTCTAATAACACAATCGGTGTATCTTGCAAAAGAATCCGTGCTAGCGCCAAGCGATGTCGTTCGCCACCAGAAAAACGCAAACCTGCTTCATCCACCATTGTTTGTAAACCTTCTGGTAATTGGGCAACCATTTCTTTTAAGCCAACTTTTTCTAAAACCGCCCAAACTTCTGCTTCGCTTGCTTCTTCTCTACCAATCCGAATATTATTTAAAATGGTTGTTCGAAATAGGTACGGTGCTTGATGCATAACCCCAATATATTCAGTCATCGTCTCACCAAATGCCTCAGTTGGGATATTTCCTAAAAGGATTTCTCCCGAAGTAGGCCGTAAATCACCACGAATGAGCGAAGCCAACGTACTCTTTCCGGAACCACTGCGCCCTAAAATCGCTAATTTTTGTTTTTCAGGAATTGTTAACGATAAGTCATTTAATACCTTTTTCTCTTGATTTTCATATGCAAAAGACAAATGTTCTATCGATAAACTGGTGCCATTTGGCTGAACAGGCGCTTCTGTTGAGTCATCTTCCCCTTCAGGAAGCTCATTAAAACGACGAATGGAATCCTTATAAATCGTTGTTTCCTGTGCTGCAGCAGGTAGCGGAGCAAAAGCATCAATTAACGGAAAAACGGTTAAAACAAAGGCACCAATCCAATTGGCTGCGCCCCCATGATTACCTGGAAACCGCACACTAGTCCAAGCTAAGACAGCAATCGCAATCACACCAAACAGAAGTTGTAAAACAAAGTCTCGGCCACGGTTAAATTGCTTCATTTTTTCATCTAATGCACGAACGTTTGCTTCATCTGTTTCATAACGAGCAACGAATTCAGAGCCTCGTTGACTAAATACCCAATCAGACACACCTAGAATATTGTCGGTTAGTGTTTGATATAACTCATTTTTGGCATATTTATGTTTTTCTTGACGCGCACCATTCACTAGAACTGAAACAAGTGGTAATAGAAAAACAACCACTCCTAACATCAGTAACATGCATAAAGCAAACCACCAAGAAAAGAAACCTAATGCAATCACTAAAAAGATATACAAAATCCAAGCAATAACGGTTGGGAAAATCGTTCGTAAATACAAGTTTTGGATATGATTAATATCCTCTGAAAGCAAACCTAAGATATCCCCAGTGCGATATTTTGTCTTAAAGAAAATCGCATCTTTTTCTAGCACATTATAAAGTTTCAAGCGCAGATCAGAGGTCATTTTTAACACCCAGTTATGACTCGTTAGACGCTCCACATAACGAAAAACAGGACGGCCAATCCCGAATGCTCTTGTTAAAACAATGGGAATATAAATTAATAAAATATTCTCTGGTAAGGAAGCCGCACGACTGATTAAGTAACCAGACGTAAACATTAATGCCCCTGCGCTAAAGAACGTCAAGAAGCCTAAAAGTAAGGCAAAATACAAGGTTTTTTTATAGCGTTTTAAGAAAGGACGAACCCATTGATCGTTTTTCCAAACGTCTTTCGTTGTCGGCTGTTTTTCCATCATTGGCGTCCTCCTCTCATTTGCTTCATTAATTGAACATAGTAGCCATCTTTTTCAATCAACTCTGCTAGCGTTCCTTGTTCCACTAATTGACCTTTTTCCATCACTAAAATGTAATCCATTTCTTCCATCCAATGCAGACGATGTGTCGCAAAGAAGACAAGATGATTGTTCATTAATGGCAACATGCGCTCTTTCATTTCAACTTCTGTTTCAATATCCAAATGCGCTGTCGGCTCATCAAACAGCAAGACGTGGCGTTTTTGATCGACAAAGGCGCGGGCCAACGCTACTCGTTGCGCTTGTCCCCCACTTAACATTCGACCACTTTCCCCAATCAAGGTATGAATTCCTTCGGGAAGATCTTTAACCAGCTCGTCTAAGCCAACTAACTGAATCGCTTGCTGAATCGCCTCATCTGTTGCTTCAGGTGTATAAAAGCGAATATTGTTTGCCAAAGTATCTTGGAAAATATATGGCGCTTGCGGAATATAAAGGATTTGCTTTTGCCAGTCTTTTTGTAAAAAATGTGGAATCGTCTGACCATTTATCGCCAATTGACTCGTTTCTTCTGTTGGCAATAAAAAGCCACTTAATAAATTAATTAACGTTGACTTACCAGAACCACTCGCCCCGATAATTCCAATCTTTTTGCGACCATCAACAGAGAATTGCAACGATTGAATCGCTTCTTGCGTTGCATCTTCATAGGAAAAATTTAACGCTGTGACTGACAACTGACTTTCTTGATGCCAATCATCTAACGTGAGCACATCGGTCTGTTCTGCTTCTGGCAATGCTAATACCGCTTGGATCGCTTGAAAAGAGTTTTTTCCATCTAAGGTTGCGTGATAATCACTTGAAAAATCACGAATCGGTAAAAAGAACTCAGGTGCTAAAATTAAAGTAACCAAGGCAGGAAATAATAAAATCGTGCCGTTTAATAAACTTAATCCAAGGAAAACTGCCACAACAGCTACCGATAATGTCGTAAAAAAGTCTAACGCAAAGGTTGATAAAATAGCAATTTTCAGCGTACTCATGGTCGCTTTTCTGAATCGTTCACTTGTATGATAAATACTCCCAGCATATTTTTTGCTCAACCCAAACAGTTTCAGTGTGTCAATTCCTCGCAAGGAATCAATAAAATGATTGGAAAGCATTTGAAACGCCGCATATTGCTTGTCCGCTTTACTTTGTGCTGCATAACCTAACACAATCATAAAAATAATAATAATCGGAAAAACAATCAGCAATGTTACGCCTGAACGAATATCTTGTGTAAAAACAAAGGCCAAAATAATCCAAGGAATAATCATCATATTCATCATTTTCGTCAAAATCAATTGTAAATAATTTTCGGTTTGACTGATGCCTTCTAAAGCCATGGTAACCATATTTCCAGTTCCATTTTTTTGAACAACATTTGGCCCCAAACGGAAAATTTTGGTTAATAATTGTTCGCGTAATTCTTTCGAGCGTTCATAACTAAATGTATCGAGCATTCTCTCACGAAAATACGTAATAACATGTCGACCAAGATAAAAAATAAAAAAGAGTAAAATACTCTGTAGTTGTTGGTTAAGATGCCCGCCACTCCAAAGGCCGACAATGGCTTTTGAAAGAAAAAAAGCTTGCCCAATTATAAAGACTGCTTGCAGGAAAGAAAAACCTGCAAGCAAGACAAGAATTTTTTTGATTTTAGGCATCTGTAAGATGTCTTTATCAATCATAGATTTAATACCCCTCTGGTCCGGCTGTCTGTGAAATACGTTTTCTGAAAATATAATAGGACCAAGCAGTATAAGCTAACACGAATGGTAAAATGCTTAAAGAAATCCACGTCATAATTTTTAGTGTATATGGTGTGCTTGTTGCATCTTTAATCAACAAATCAAAACCTTCACTACCAATCATAACACGTGGGAACAAGCCACTGAACAAGAGAGCAACTAGTACAACTAATGTTAAACCACTCGCTAGAAAAGCTAACATCTCTTTGCGTTTAAACACCCCAACATTAGCAATGACCGTTAAGACCACAATTGCTAACGTTAAAATTAAAGTGACCGCAAAGTTCTTTTCATAAAAGTCCGTTTTGAAGTACATCAACACTGCAAAAACAACTAAACCGACATATAAAACGCCGTATAAGATTTCTGCATAATTTCGAGCACGTTCGCGAATTGGGCCTTCTGTTTTTAAAGCAATATAGTTCATACCGTGTAAGTAGCAAAGTAATGTTAAGGCTACTCCACCAACAATTGAAAACAGATTAAAATAATCCGTAAATTGCGCATGCATATTGCCGTTTGCATCTAAAGGCATCCCTTGGACTAAGCTGATAAACAAAATACCAAAGAAGAACGGTACAAGGAAACTACCAATTGATAGTGTCCAGTTCCACATCCGACGACGTTTACCTTCCGGCATGTTATGGCGGAATTCAAAGGAAACTCCGCGAATAATTAAGCCAAATAAAATCGTAAATAGAATTAAATAGTAGCCACTAAATAATGAAGCATACCAATATGGGAAAGAGGCAAACATTGCGCCGCCCGCTGTTAATAGCCAAACTTCGTTTCCGTCCCAAACAGGTCCAATTGTTGCAACGACTTGATCTTTTTCGTCGTCATTGTGTGCCAACGTTTGAACGGCCATTCCAACACCAAAGTCAAATCCTTCTAAGAAGAAGAAACCTGAGAACAAGACGCCGATAAGGACAAACCATAATAATTGTAGTGTACTCATTCGCCAAATACCCCCTTATCAAATGGATCCAACGCTGGTTCATTTTCTTTCGCTAATTTTTTCGCTTCATAGTCTGGTCCTTTACGTAATTCTAAAATAACCAAGTAAACCATGACACTACCTAAACCAGCAAATAATAAGAAATAAATGACATTTGACGTAATTAATGAAGCAACCGATACATTTGGTGAAACACTTTGTTCAATCGTAAATAATCCATAGACAGTCCACGGATAACGACCTAATTCAGTGACTAACCAACCTGTTGTATTGGCAAGGAATGGTGCGAATGTACATAAAGCAACAATCCACAGCATCCATTTCTTCTCGTACAGCGATGGTTTTTTCTTCCTTGTAAAGAATAGTCCTAAGGCAGCAACCAATAACATTAAGGCACCAAAACCAGCCATGATACGGAAGCTCCAGAATAAAGTGTTAACTGGTGGATAATAATTTTTATCATCCCCATATTTTTCTACCAAGCGCTTGTTGACTGTATCCATCCCATCAACCGAACCTGATAATTTGTTATACGATAAAATACTTAGCATATACGGAATATCGATACCAAAAACTTGTTTATGTTCCCGTTCATCTGCCCAAGCAATCAATGTCCAAGCAGCAGGATCATCAGAGTCTTCATAGGCCCCCTCCATCGCCGCAAATTTCATTGGTTGTCCTTCAATTAGAGCTTTCATTTGCAAGTCACCAGCTAATAAAACGCCGATTGAACCGAACAAAGTAACCCATAAGCCAATGCGCATAGATGCTTTGTGGAATGAAATATCCCGTTTTTTCAACAATTGGAAAGCAGCCATACCAGCTACTGCCATGCCGCCCAATGTAAAGGCGCCCATGATAACGTGTGAAAATTCATACCAAACTTTTGGATTGCTGATGACAGCTACAAAATCCACCATTTCAGCACGGCCATTATTGATGACATAACCTACTGGATGTTGCATAAAACTATTCGCAACTAAAATCCAGAAAGCAGACATCATTGAACCGAATACGACTAACCAGATAAAGGTTACGTGAACTTTCGGATTCATTTTATCCCAAGTAAAGATCCATAAACCTAAGAATGTTGACTCTAAGAAGAAAGCTAAGAGCGCTTCTACCGCCAACGGTGCCCCAAAAATATCTCCGACGAATCGAGAATAATCAGACCAGTTCATCCCAAACTGAAATTCTTGAATAATCCCGGTTACAACCCCAACAGCGAAGCTTAATAGGAATATATTTCCCCAAAACTTGGCCATTTTACGATAACGTTCCTCTTTTTTCACAACGTACATTGTTTCCATAATTGCTACAACAAGTGCTAATCCTATTGAAAACGGTACGAAGAAAAAGTGGAAAACTGTTGTCATCGCAAATTGGATTCTCGCCAATGTTACAATATCAAACATATTATTTCCTCCCTGATTTGCCTCCACACAAAGAAACAAGCTTACCTGAATTGTTCATTTCCATTAGCGATGACTCCTTTTATCTACGAAACTAAAAGAAAATTCAAGTGAACTTTTCCAAAAAGTGTGAAAATGCATGTAATATAGAATAATTCCAATCTAAGTATACAACTTTCTGAGGCAGAAACCAAACAATACAGAAGCATTTCTCACAATTTTTTTAGGTGCTCCCAAGATTTCTTCCCTTTCTTCTATCAATAAAAAAAGCCCTTCCTAAAAAAAGGAAGAACTAATCTCAATCTATCAACATTTTGACTTATCACTTGATTAGTTTCCAAAAATTGAAGCAGCTCGTCTTTGATGATAAAAATTCTAATCTTGTGATGAAAATTACGGATTGCTTGAGGTGATAGTTTGTTTTTTAACAACATGACTCTAAAACTTCTCATATATCCTAATTGTTCCCAATATGGTTTTGGTACCATTCTAAACAACATGACTCTAAAACTCGGCAGACGCTGCTTCAAACGCTTCTCGCGTTTTGGTACCATTCCAAACAACATGACTCTAAAACAGCTTCTTGACTTAAATCAATACAAAGCTGGTTTTGGTACCATTCTAAACAACATGACTCTAAAACCTCGGAGAATTATTTTTTCTCCATGATTCCGTATTCGCATCACTTATCCATAGCTAGATTTCAGTTTAGAAGGTCTGAATTTTTTCTTCACGTTTATTATACCAAACTTTCTCCTTCTTGGCCGAAAAACCCACCATTTTTCAATGGTGGGTTTTCTTTATTTAGTAGCTGTAACAGCGAGCCAGATTTCACTATACTTAGCTTCTGCTGGTCCTTGATATTGCGTAAACGAAATTTCTGGTGCTGCAACGACTTGGTAACCAGATGAAGGCAACCATTCAGAGAATATCCTTGCCCAGGTTTCTTGTAAAGTTTGAGGGAAAGGACCTTCATTTGGAAAAACCGCCCATGTATGAGCAGGTACGCTTAGTTGCTCCAAATCTTCATAGGTATTTTCTTGCGAAGTGGCAAAGCCAATCATGTGTGTCATTTCTCCACCTTCTGTTGTTCGTCCCTCTTGAAAGTCAAAAGAAGCATTTACTACTTGATGAGGATATACATCATCAAATGTATGCATTTCCGCTCGTTGTTGTGGTGTAATGCGCTGTGCTAATTCCATGATTGCTTGATTTTCCCCTTGATACTGCAAGGGAACCTTCTGACTAATTCCGACTATTTGAAACGCTGGTTTTTCAATCAATTTAACATCCATTGATTGTCCTCCTTTAATATCAATATAGAAAGAGAATTTAGGGAACGTTTTTTGGATTTGTGTTTTCATTACTTCAGAAGGGGCTTGTCCTGACCAATCGCGAAAGGCTCTTGAGAATCCTTCAATACTTTGATAACCATATTTAAAAGCTACATCTGTCACTTTTTCACCAGCAAGTAATGCTAAATTTGCTTCCGCCAAACGTCTCTTTTTAATATACTCAGCCAGACTCATCCCCGCAATAAACGAAAAAGTTCGTTTAAAATGGTAAACAGAAATCCCTGTCTTTTTCGCCAATTCATCGAAGGATACTTCTTCCGTTAAATGTTCTTCAATATAATCCATTGCTTGATTCAAATTTGCGAGCATCCGTGTCCCTCTCTTTCTATTTGAAAGTTTACTAAAGACCAACAAGGATGACTTGATTATTTAGAGCCAACATTCGTCAAGTCGCTACTCTTGATTCATAGCGGCTTTTAAGGCCTGTGCTAAAGCACTTTCTTCTGGTTCGTCTGGTTGTGAATATTTTTTCATCAAACGACGTTCTTCATGTTTAGTCATTTTTTGTTTTCGTTCTTTTTTATCGGGAATTTTTTCAGTAATCGAACAGAATTTACATTTGAAAGAACGACCATTTTTTCCTTCTATGATGACCATTTTTTTATGGCATTGTGGGCAACGGTGATTGGATACTTTAGGATCTTTTCGCCGACGATAAGAACATTCTTGGTTTGTACAAACGTAAATCTTCCCATCTTTCGTATTTTTTTCCCGTAAGTTTGAGCCACAATCTGGACATTTTTTTTGCGTAATGGAAAAATCTTGATATTTTTTCTCGCTTTGTTTAATTTCACGGACTAATTTTTTCGTATCCTCTTCAATATCCTTTAAGAAAAGTTGACTCTTTTGTTGACCCGAAGCGATTGCTTCGAGCGACTTTTCCCATTTTTCCGTTAGTTCAGGTGTCACAAGTGATGGATTCACCAAGTCTAATAGTTGCTTTCCTTTGGCAGAGATGCTTAAACCGCTATTGGTTCGTTCCATCAATTCTGATTTAATCAGTTTTTCAATGATTTCAGCTCGCGTTGCCGGTGTGCCTAAACTGTGTTTCTCCATTTTTCCTAACAACGTTCCTTCGGTTAATGGTTTTGGCGGCGACGTTAATTCTTTGTTAATGGTAAAGTTTGGCGCAACGGTCATGCCTTTTTGCCATTGGACAGTGGATAGCGGCTGTTCGGCTGTTGTTTTCCAGCCAGCAACAACTACTTTATTTTGATGAAAGACAAATGTTTCTTTTCCAAAAGCGACTGTAACTTTTGTTTGTTTGGTTTGGTTTGGCTCAGCAAACAAACCTAAGAATCGTTGAACAATCATTTGATAGATTTTTTGTTCATCATTGCTTAGCTTTTCATAACGAGGACGTTGTTCAGTTGGAATCAACCCATGGTGATCCGTGACTTTTGCATTTTGGAAAACTTTTTGTTGTTTAACAACAGCCCCATTTTTAAGGTAGCCTTTCACTTCAGGTGAAAAATCAGCAATGGCTTGAAGTCGTTCTTTCATCGTTCCTTTCATATCCGTTGTTAGATATTTGCTGTCAGTTCGAGGATAGGAAACAATTTTATGGGTTTCGTATAAACTTTGTACAAGAGACAACGTTTTCTTTGCAGAAAATTGGAATCGCTGGTTGGCTTCACGCTGGATTTCGGTTAAATCATATGGTAACGGCGCATTTTCTGTTTTAACTTTTTCTTGGATATCGGTAACTAAGCCCTTTTGTTTTGAGAGTTCTTTGACTAATTGTTCTGCTTCCTGCCGTTCTTTTAAAGCGTATGGATTTTTTTGGGTCATCTTTGCTTTTTCTGATTCAACAGATAACGAGATAGTAAAATAAGTTTGAGGCTTAAATTGTTCAATCGTTTTTTCTTGTTGGCGTACCATTGCTAAAGTGGGTGTTTGAACACGACCTGCGGATAAGTTATCTTGATATTTCACTGTCAAGGCCCGTGTGACGTTTAGCCCAACTAACCAGTCAGCTTTTGCGCGCGCCAAGGCAGAGTAATACAAATTATCGTAGTCTTTCGCTGGGCGAATTTTCTTAAACCCGTCTTTAATGGCTTTGTCTGTTTGAGATGAAATCCATAAGCGTTTGACTGGTTTGTTAAAACGGACATATTCTAAAATCCAGCGGGCTACTAATTCACCTTCACGACCAGCATCGGTGGCAATCACGGCTTCAGAAACATCTTTACGATTGGCTAATTGTTTAATCGCTTTTAATTGATGTCCCGTTTTCGGTAACGGTTTAATCCCTAAATTCTTAGGAATCATCGGTAAAGTTTCCATTTGCCACGTTTGCCATTCTTTGTTTAAATCTTCTGGCATTTTTAGTCCTAAGAGATGGCCTAAAGCCCAGGTGACAATCACGTTGGGTCCTTCATAATAATTCTTATTTTTTTGATTTGCTCCTAAAACGCGGCTTAAATCTTTTGCTACGCTAGGTTTTTCAGCAATAATTAATTGTTTTGCAACCACTAGTTTCGCTCCTTTTTGAGTGCTATCTTTTCGTATTATACCAAATATTAGCTCGATTTTCTCTAAATTCCGAGAATAGAAAAAGAGTTTAAAGAAAATTCCCTGAGGTTTTTCTTTAAACTCATGCGTTTCAAATAACTTTCCGTTTGCAGAATTTTGTTTTGCCAAAATGATTGGATATTGTGGTAAACTCAGCTTTATTTTCAAAAGTAACCGCATGATGATTTTCTAGTAATGCTAAACCGAAGTATTGTTGTAAATCTTCATCGCATTCTTCACACCAGCGTTCTTCCCCATCATTCCAGAAAGCCGTTAAATAGTTAGGCTTTGTGTTGACGTATGTATAATTCTGAGAAAGTTTTTGCCAAACTTCCACATAATATGTCTCTGCATCGGTCAAGTTATCGAAGGTTTTTTCTTGAACAATGTCCTCTTGCCAATCATCAAAAAACCACCAAGGTTCATTGTCGCCATACATTGTAATTACTTGATACATTGAACCGCTCCTTTTTTTGCTACTGTAGGTATCATAGTCACTTTCTGAAAAAGTTGCAAGGATTTGGTTTCGGACTGAGAAATTTTTGAAATTTATTTTATCCTGCCACTTCTAAAGAAGCAATAAAATCTTCAATCATGCGACGATAACTTTCTTCCGGCGTGGCTTCTTCGCGTTGAAAATAACCTAAAAAACGTAAGGTAATATAACCATGGATTAAGCTACGTAATTCTCGGCTTTTGTGCAGTCGTTCTTCATTATTAAATGGATAAAAAGCTAAAAGTTGTAAGATAATTTGATTGGTTTCATGGATGCCTTCAATTAATTGTTGGTTTTGCGTTTTCGGCACACTGATAAGTAATTCATAGACTGCAGAATTTTCAAAAGCAAATTGTTGGTACGTTTCAGCATATATCCGAATTGCTTCTGCGCCACTCTTACCCACTAAGGCTCTTCGCAATGCATCATTTAATTCTTGAATTAACAAGTCCACTAGAGCATTTTTTACTTCAGCAATATTTTTAAAGTGATTATAGAGTGAAGGATACTTGATGCCTAAATCAACGGCTAAATTTTGAAAGGTTAATTGTTGAACGCCCAATTCTTCCGCTAGGTTGCGGGCACTTTCAAGGATTTTGGCTTTCGTTAAATTCCGTTTTTTTGCCATCTTTCTGACGCCTCCAATTCTTAAATTTTGGACAAGTATTAGTTTATCATATCTATTGACTCTTTTTAAACTATAAATTATAGTTTATAATAATAATTTGTAAACATCATTTTTGAAAGAAGGCTGTTTGGCATGCATATTACCAACCGTTCTCATTTGGCCGATCGTTATGGCAAACGAACCAGTGCAGAATTTTTATTACACGAACGTCCTATTTTATCTTTTCCTATTTCTTTAGCGGCCATTCCTAAAGAAGCCCGTTATTTATCCTGGGAATTAATTGATTATGACACGATTCCTCTAATCGGTTTCCCTTTTATTCATTGGTTAGCTGCCAATGTTCCTGTAACCAATGAGATTCCTGAAGACTTTAGTCGAACAGCACTCAAGCCTACCATTCAAGGAAAAAATAGTCTTGCTTTTCCTTTGGGGAAACAGATGATTCCTGCGCTTGCCACTGAAACGTTACCTGAGTTAACCGAACGTTATCTGGGGTTAAGCCCTCGCTCTGGTGTGCACACCTATACGTTATATGTGTATGCTACAAAAAATCCACTAAATTTAAAAGAAGGCTTTTTTGCGAATGAATTGCATCAAGCATTGAATGATCAACTACTCGCCAAAGCCAAATTTGAATTTCTTTACTAGAAAGTGAGGAAATAGAATGTATGAATTAATTAAAAGTAAAATTTTCCGTCCAAGACAACCTTGGGAAAAAAATCTGCTTGTTTTATGGTTTGGCACATTTATGGCTGGTATTGGCTTTAGCTTAGTGATGCCATTCATGCCTCTTTATATCAACACATTAGGTACTTTTACCCACCAACAATTGAATTTTTGGAGCGGAATCACGTTCTCCTCCACTTTTTTAGTCACGACCATTGTTTCTCCTTGGTGGGGCCGTTTAGCCGACCGAAAAGGACGCAAGTTAATGTTATTACGTGCTTCATTAGGGATGGCTATCGTCATTAGTTTAATGGGCGCAGTCACAAGTGTTTATCAATTGATTGGCTTGCGCTTATTACAAGGTGTTTTTTCTGGTTATATCAGTAATGCGACTGCGTTAGTTGCTACAGGCACACCTAAGGAAAAAAGCGGTCAAGTGCTTGGTACTTTAGCCACTGGTTCTGTTACCGGCACGTTGCTTGGTCCTCTTTTGGGCGGTGTCACTGCGTCTATTTTCGGTTATCGGCCAACCTTTTTCATTACTGGTACGATTTTATTACTCGTTTTTGTTTTGAGTCTCGTCTTTGTCCATGAAGAGTTTGTGCCAATTGAAAAAAATCAAGCCGCATCTGGGAAACAAATTTTAAAAAAACTAGAACATCCCCACGTGATTCTTGGAATGTTTATTACGACATTAATCATTCAAGCTTCCAATAATTCAATTAGTCCCATCATCAGTTTATATATTCAACAATTGTTGGGTGGTCACGGAAATGTCACCTTAATTAGCGGAGTCATTGCTTCTATTCCAGGGATTGCAACGTTAATAGCCGCCCCTCGTTTCGGCCGGTTAGGCGATCGTATTGGCAGTGAACGCATCTTGACAATTGGCTTAATTTTAGCCATTTTCGTTTACCTACCAATGGCCTTTGTTCAAAATGTCTGGCAGCTTGCCATGCTTCGTTTCTTAGTTGGGATTTCCGATGCCTGTTTACTACCAGCTGTTCAAACGTTGATCACTCGTTATTCCCCAAGTGACGCTGCAGGTCGTATTTTCAGTTACAATCAATCTTTCCAAGCGACAGGAAATGTGATTGGTCCTATGATTGGTTCAAGCGTATCTGCCGCTTTCGGTTATCGTGGGGTCTTTATTTCCACTTCTTGTCTGGTTCTCCTTAACCTTCTATGGGTTCGTCGAAGCACCGCCGAATTAAAAAAAGAGAAAAATGATGACTAAGTTATACACAGAAAAGTTATCCACAATTTGAATTTTTAATTTTTCTCTTTTTCTTATTTTAAAAAAAATAGGCATATAAAACAAAAAAGAAAAGCGGATATTTACTGGTTTTATGACCAGCATATCCGCTTTTCTTTTGGTTAACTATACGCTTTTTGTTTCACAACTCGTGAAACTTTTTAGACGTATTGTAGTTCTTTTTCATCTTGGTAGGCGCGATCAATTAAGCCGCCCCCTAAGCATTCCATTCCATCATAAAAAACAACAGCTTGGCCTGGAGTGACTGCGCGCGCTGGTTCCTTAAACGTAACGGTTGCTTTTGTGCCATCTTCAGATAAGGAAACATGCACTGGAATATCTGCTTGACGATAACGGAATTTAGCCGTACAGTCAAACTCTTTTGGCATTGGTGTATCAACAGTAAAATGAACCTCACTAGCTTCTAAATGTGTTGCATATAGTTTTTCATGGTGAAATCCTTGTCCCACATATAATGTATTGGTAGTTAAATCTTTCCCAATCACAAACCATGGTTCTTGTGTTTTACCGCCGCCACCAATTCCTAAGCCTTGGCGTTGACCGATAGTATAATACATCAGACCATCATGTTGTCCTTTGATTTCGCCATCTTCTGTCACCATGTTGCCTTTTTTAGCTGGTAAATAATTACTCAAAAATTCTTTGAAATTCTTTTCACCAATAAAACAAACGCCCGTTGAGTCTTTTTTCTTGGCTGTGGCTAATCCAGCACGGGCAGCAATTGCACGAACTTCTGATTTTTCCATGCCACCCAATGGAAACATTGTTTTTGCCAATTGGGCTTGTGATAATTGGCTTAAAAAATAGGTTTGGTCTTTATTATTGTCAATTCCACGTAACATATGCACTACGCCATTTTCATCCGTTTCTACTTGCGCATAGTGGCCAGTTGCAACATAGTCAGCGCCTAGTTGCATAGCATAATCTAGGAATGCTTTAAATTTAATTTCTTTATTACACATGACATCTGGATTTGGTGTCCGTCCTAACCGATATTCTGCTAAAAAATATTCAAACACACGGTCCCAATATTCTTTTTCAAAATTGACCGAATAATACGGAATCCCAATTTGATCCGCTACTTTTGCGACATCTTTATAATCCTCAGTTGCGGTACAGACACCATTTTCGTCTGTATCGTCCCAATTTTTCATAAAGATCCCAATTACATCATAGCCTTGCTCTTTTAAAAGCAACGCTGTGACAGATGAATCGACACCGCCACTCATGCCTACCACGACACGCGTTTTGCTGTTATCTGCCATTTTATCACCATCATTTCAATTAGATTCTGAAATCATCCACGATTTGAAGGTCGTAACTTTTCAGTGCTTTTCATTATACTATTTTTTTGAAATAAGTAAAGCAAGCCGGGCGTATAATGAGAAAATACTTGGAACAAAGACACATCCAACAAGCTGTTGCTTTCAAATAAACAGAAAACCTGAAGGAACAAGCTACTTTCACTTGTTTCTTCAGGTTTCTCTAAATTATTCTACTTTCTCTAATACACCACGGCTAATTAAGCCATCCATTAAGAAAAAGTATTTTTCTTTACTCATTTCATGTTGTTCATTCTTGAAAATATTCATTGGTTTTAAACCATTTGCCGTTGTAATGGACATTTTCAACTCTTTTAGATTAGCAGTGATCGTAATTTTTAATTTGAAGCCTTCATTTCTCTGAGGCGTTGGATCTAAGGAACGAATCAATTGAAAGTTCCCTGATTTTGTTTCAGTAAAGCCGTTATCTTTTAATGTATAGCGTTTTGCACTAGGATGTACTTTGTAAAAAACTGTTGAGCCTTCAACAGCAGCCGTTGTTGTAAATGCCATGGGTTCCACCTCGTTATTTTCATTGTTATCTTCATTATAGCGAAAACCTGTAGCTGCCGCAATCAGATTATTTTTTCAATTGTTGAATCACTGCAACTAGTACTTCAGAAAAAGTCGCAATTTCTTCTGGTGTGTTCCCGTAGCCAAAACTAATCCGGATTGATTCTTTAATAGCTAAGGAATTTTCTCCATACATCGCTGTCAACACGTGCGAAGGATCCACAGTTCCCGCTGTACAAGCCGAGCCTGTTGAAATCGCAATACCTCTTAAGTCCAAATGCATTAAGAGCAAATCACTGGGAATTCCTTTTAAATGAAGATTTAAGACATGCGCTAAACGATTCGTTGGTTCACCATTAATTGAAAAATCAATATTGGCTTCTTCTAACGCTTTTAAAATAATCGTTTGAAAACTTTGATAGGCTGTTTTTCTTGCTTGCTTTTCTGCAGAAGTTAGTAATGAAACGGCAGTACCCATGCCAATAATTCCAGCTAAGTTTTCCGTGCCCGCACGTCGTTTTTCTTCTTGTTCCCCACCATGTAAAAGAGGTGGTAATTGGATTGCATCGCTTTTAAATAAAAAACCTACGCCTTTTGGACCATTGATTTTATGAGCAGAAATACTTAATAAGTCGATCCCTAATTCATGAGGTAAAATGACTTCACTTCCATAAGCTTGGACGGCATCTGTATGAAAAATCGCCGAATGATTTTTAAGAATTGCACCAACTTCAGCAATCGGTAATCGATTTCCAATTTCATTATTGCCATACATCATTGAAACCAAGATCGTTTCTTCGCGTAAAGACTTTTTGAATTGATCCATTGAAATCTGACCATTTTCATTCACAGGCAAGTAAGTCACTTCAAAGCCTAACGTTTCTAAGTATTCCATCGCTCGTAACACAGCGGGATGTTCAATTGCCGTAGTAATAATATGTTTTCCTTCCTTTTGACGAGAAAAAGCAACTGCCAAGATGGCTGTGTTATCCCCTTCTGTGCCACCACTATTAAAAATAATCTCGTGGGGTTTGGCTTGTAAGCTCTCGGCAATCGTTTGACGCACTTCTTCCAGAAGACCGTGTGCCTTTCGTCCAAACTGATGAATACTTGATGGATTGCCAAAAGTCGTTTGCATATTTTCAGTCATCGCTTGAATGACCGTTGGATGAAGCGGCGTTGTTGCCGCATGATCTAAATAAATGGGTTCCAAATGACTCGTCCCTTTCCTTATGTTCTGGCGTTATTCTAGCATAAAAAGCTTAAAACACAAAATCAGAATACTTTCTCTTCTATTTATAAAAGAGATAAGAAAAATAGGCCCAACACTATTAAAGTTGTTAGACCTATTTTTAGTTTAAGGAACCACTTATTCTCCTTTTGGTTCTAAACGGAATAATGGACTCATTGGTTTATTTTCATGAATACGAAGTAACGCTTCCCCCATTAACTCAGCGCAAGAAATTATATTCAAGGTTGCTGGTTGGCGGTCTGCTGTCGTATAAACAGAGTCGGTAATACTAATTTCCTTAATTGGCGCATTTTCTAAGGTTGCTTTTGCGCCTTCTGATAACAAACCATGCGAGGCGCAAGCATACACTTCTTGCGCACCGTTTTTCATTAAAACTTCCGCCGCTGTGGCTAACGTTTGACCAGTATTCAAAATGTCATCAACAAGAATACATTTTTTCCCAGCGACATTCCCAATAACGTAACCTTCTTGACGCACCCCATCAATCTCTTCATGGTCGACAATTGCTAAGGTCGCATCTAAGTACTCCGATAAACTACGTGCGCGTTGAACGCCACTGTTTTTAGGCGAAACAATCACAATTTCTTCCCCTACTAATGCTTGTTGACGATAATAATGAGCAAACAAAGGCATTGTAAATAAATTATCTACTGGGATATCAAAAAATCCTTGGACTTGAACAGTATGCAAGTCTAATGTTAACAAACGTGTTGCGCCTGCCTCTACCAACATATTAGCAACTAATTTCGCAGTAATGGGCTCTCTTGGTTTCGCTGTGCGATCTTGGCGAGCATAACCATAGTAAGGCAAAATAACATTAATTGTTTTTGCGCTAGCACGTTTTAATGCATCAATTAAAATAAGCAATTCCATCAAATGATCATTTACAGGAGCATTCGTTGCTTGGATGATGTAGACATGATCGCCACGAATACTTTCTTCAATATTAATTTGAATTTCGCCATCACTAAATTGGCGCACGGTGCTTTTTCCTAATTCTGTTCCTACTGATGCTGCGATTTTTTCAGCAAGTGGTCGATTTGCATTTAAACTGAAGATGCGTAAGGTGTCATCTTGATAGTTTTCGGTCATGATATCCTCCGTCAATATAAAATAATAGTCGTTTTCATTCATATTCTACCATTTTTTGTCATAAAAATCATGGAATCCTCCTTAATTTATTGAAAGAAACGGTTTTCTTTGTGAAAAAAGCGCTTGTATTTAGGCGTGCCTAAAAATTATTTGCATTTTCTTAAACTATCCCTTATACTGATTTTAAGGCAAACCTAAAAAGGAGGAATTTCATGAGAAAAAGCTTTAACTTAGCTGTTCAAGCGTTAACCGTTCAATATCAAGGACGGACCGCTTTAAATAATATCCACGTTACTATTCCCTCCGGTAAAATTACTGGAATTATCGGACCAAATGGTGCTGGAAAGTCAACATTTATTAAAGGGTTATTAGGCTTGATTAAAACAAAGGAACGTAATGTTTTGTTAAATAATCAAGCGATTGACCAACAAAAAACAACCATTGCCTATGTAGAACAACGTAGCGCCTTGGATCTTAGTTTCCCAATTAGCGTTTTTGAAACGGTCTTGCTAGGAACCTATCCAAACTTGGGACTATTAAAACGCCCAGGAAAGAAAGAAAAGCAAGCAGCCATGGCTGCATTAAAAATGGTGCAATTAGAAGACTATGCGCAACGCCAGATTGGCGAACTTTCTGGTGGCCAATTACAACGTGTGTTTATTGCCCGTGTTTTGGCCCAAGGTGCTGAGGTGATTTTTTTAGATGAACCTTTCGTCGGCATTGATATGTCTAGTGAAAAAGTGATTATGGATATTCTTAAATCATTAAAAAATCAAGGTAAAATGATTATCATTGTTCACCATGATTTGCACAAAGTGTCCCACTATTTTGATGAATTAATCGTTTTGAAAAACCGGCTAATTGCTGCGGGTCCTGTTGAACAAACGTTTACTGCAGAAACGCTCCAAGAAGCATACGGTGATTTGTTAGGTGATTTATTAATACAGGGGGTTGCAAAATGATTGCTGCATTTATTGATGGTTTATTCCGTTATCAATTTTTACAAAATGCCCTTTTGACGTCTGTAATTGTCGGACTCATTTCAGGGGTAATTGGTTCATTCATTATTTTACGTGGGATGTCTTTGATGGGTGATGCGATTTCACATGCTGTTTTACCAGGGGTCGCTGTTTCTTATATGTTTGGTTTCAATTATATTTTTGGCGCTTCTATTTTTGGCTTACTAGCTGCATTATCGATCGGCTTTATTACCCAAAAAAGTCCACTAAAAAATGATACTGCCATTGGTGTTGTCTTTAGTTCTTTTTTTGCTTTAGGGATTATTTTTATCTCTTTTGCAAAAAGTTCCACCGATTTATATCATATTCTGTTTGGAAATGTATTAGCGGTCGCAGATACCGATATTTTAATTACTTGTGTCGTCGGCGTGATTGTTTTGATTTTTGTGGCATTGTTTTATAAAGAGTTGCAACTCACTTCTTTTGATCCCACAATGGCTCAGGCTTATGGTTTAAATATTCAATTTTTCCACTATGCATTGATGTTTTTACTAACATTAGTCGCTGTTTCTTCTTTGCAAACCGTCGGAACTATTTTAGTCATTGCCATGCTGATTACACCAGCGGCAACAGCTTATCTATTAACAAATCACTTACCAACAATGATTGGCTTAGCCTCTACTTTTGGGATTTTAAGTTCAGTGATTGGCCTATTCTTCAGTTATTCTTATAACTTAGCTTCTGGTGCGACGATTGTTTTAACCGCCGCCTTATTCTTTTTATTGGCTTTCTTTTTCTCACCAAAGAAAGGCCTAGTATTTGTAAACCGTGAGAAAGAAATGGAGGAATCAACGAATGAAAAAATTTAGTTTATTTTTTTTAACACTTTTAGCAGGGTTAACGTTAGCTGCTTGCGGGAATCAAGCCGCTGAAAAGAAAGAAAAATTAGCAATTGTGACAACGAACTCGATCTTATCCGATTTAGTGAAAAATGTTGGGCAAGACAAAATTGAGCTGCATAGTATTGTGCCAATTGGGACAGACCCTCACGAATATGAACCGTTACCAGAAGACATTGCGAAAGCTTCTGAAGCGGACATTTTATTCTTTAACGGCTTGAACTTAGAAACAGGCGGAAATGGCTGGTTTAACAAATTAATGAAAACGGCCAAAAAAGTTGAGAATAAAGATTACTTTTCTACAAGCAAAAATGTTACGCCACAATATTTAACAAGTGCCGGTCAAGAACAAACAGAAGATCCGCATGCTTGGTTAGACATTGAAAATGGCATTAAATATGTAGAAAACATTCGTGACGTGTTAGTAGAAAAAGATCCAAAAAATAAAGATTTCTATACAGAAAACGCGAAAAATTATACCGAAAAACTTAGCAAACTACATGAGGAAGCCAAAGCTAAATTTGCTGATATTCCTGATGATAAAAAATTATTAGTTACAAGTGAAGGTGCCTTTAAATATTTCTCCAAAGCTTATGATTTAAATGCCGCTTATATTTGGGAAATTAACACAGAAAGTCAAGGAACACCTGAACAAATGACCACGATTATTGATACCATTAAGAAATCAAAAGCACCTGTGTTATTTGTTGAAACCAGTGTCGATAAACGTAGTATGGAACGGGTCTCAAAAGAAGTGAAACGACCAATTTACGATACACTTTTCACAGACTCTCTTGCCAAAGAAGGAACAGAAGGCGATACGTACTACAGCATGATGAACTGGAATTTAACAAAAATCCATGATGGCTTAATGAGTAAATAAATAATAAAGAAGAAAGAACCAAGTTGACTCCCCCTCAACTTGGTTCTTTCTTCTTTATTTAACTAATTCCTCAATATCTATTACTCGATCCACAATTTCTTCATAAAAATCTGCTTCATGGGAAACCAGAAAAACCGTTCCTGGGTAAACGTGAATTGCTTCTTGTAAACTTTTTTTGGCCGCTTCATCAATATGATTGGTTGGCTCATCTAAAAATAACAAATTACTTGTTTGCATCATTAGTTCCGCTAGTTTTACTTTTGTTTGCTCACCACCACTTAACAGGGCTAACGACTGCATTGCTAACTTATCTGGTAAACCTGCCCTAGCCAAATGACTTCTTCGCTCTTTAATCGTTGTATCTGGAAAACGATCTGATAAATAATCTAGCGGCGTTAACTGCTCATTAGGCCACGCTAAGTCTTGGGTAAAATAAGCAATTTTTGTATTCAGCGGATAATGAAATTCTCCATCTAATGAAGGAATCACTTTCGTCAACGTTTTAATTAATGTTGATTTGCCAATCCCATTAAAGCCTTTCAATGCGACTTTTTCACCGACATGAACCATTAAATCTAACGGTTCTAACAAAGGTTCCCGATAGCCGACAACTAACTTCTGGGTCGTTAGTGCTTGCGTTGCAACTAACCCTTGATAAGGAAATTCAATCGCTGGCTTAGTCAAGGAACCTGGCGGAGTCAATCGTTCCAACCGGTCCAATTGTTTTTGTCGACTTTTAGCCATCGTTGCTCGATTTCCAGCTTTGTATTTACGAATATAGGCTTCCATTTTTTCAATTTTTTCTTGTTGGGCCTGATACTGTTTCAAATAGGTTTGTTTATTCTGCTCTTTTTGTGCAAAAGATTTTTCTACATTTCCAGTATATTTGGTTAACTTGCCAAACTCAATGTCTGCGATGCAATTCGTCACTTCATTTAAAAATTGATAATCATGGGAGACTAATAGAAAGCTTCCTTCAAAATTATTCAGATAGCGAACAAGCCATTGAATATGTGTATCATCTAAATAGTTGGTGGGTTCATCTAAAAGTAACACATCAGGGGCCTCTAACAATAATTTTGCTAAAATCACTTTTGAACGTTGACCACCGCTTAGCTCCCCTAACTTTTTATCCAAACCAATTGCTTGTAGTCCTAACCCATTGGCTAAATCCTGAATAATCGTGTCGATTTGGTAAAAATTACTTTCATCTAAATCTGTTTGTAACTTGCCTGCTTGTTCTAAAAGTTTTTCCGAAGCCGTTTGACTGTATTCTTCATAAAGTTTTGTCAGTTTCGCTTCTTTATCAAAAAGTTCTTGAAAGGCTTGTTTCAAAAAATCAACCATCGTTAGTGATTGTTCTACAGAAACGTGCTGATCCAAGTACCCAATCTTACAATTTTTTTGCCACTGAATCGTTCCTTCGTCTGGCAATACTTCCCCCGTTAAAATTTTAATTAAGGTGGATTTGCCGACACCATTTTGGCCAGTTAAGCCTAAATGATCTCCTTTATTCACTTGCAATGAAGTCTCTTCATACAAGACCTTTTCGCCAAATCGATGCGTTAAATGTTCAATAGTTAAAATACTCATTTTCGTCACTTCTTTCTTGTTAACTGATTATTTTGGGACAACAAAAAAAGAACCACGTCTGCACGTCGTCCATCCTGACAGAAATCCCGACAACCGCTTGTACGTACACTCAAATAAGACTAGCTTTTCTAGTCAAAAAATGTCCTATCAAGCGATGAAGAAATTAATTGCTCGGCTCCACAACAGTGCTTCATCTGTTCTTAAACTATCGGGAGCTACTTTTCTTGTTAATTTATCAGTTAAAACAAAAAACATGTGAATCACCTTTCTTATGCTTGTATTCTACCATAGAATGACAAGAAAGCAAGCCACGTTGGTTTATAACGAAAGGAGCCCACAAACAATCATTTTGTCGGCTCCCTATCCCTATTATTCTGACAAATAGTCTAATGCATAGCCTACGTGGTACTCTGCTGCTAAAAGTAAGGCACGTTCATCAATATCAAATTGTTCATGATGGTGTCCAAAATGAGTAGCAGGATTTTCAGGGTTTCGTGAACCGACCCGTCCATAGATACCAGGAATTACCGCTAAGTAATCAGCAAAATCATCCGCCCCTAAACTTTTAGGATGATCGGTCACAACATTTTCAAAACCAACAATTTCACTGGCTACCTGCTGTGCACGGTTGGTTGCTTGTTCTTCATTAATTAATGGATTCGCTGCCGCATAAACAGAAAAATCAGCAATTTCTGTGCGATGAGACTGGGCAATTTCATGGGCAATTTCTTCGACTCGTTGTAAAACAAATTGGCGCGTTTCCTGACTAAATGTTCGAACAGTGCCTTCAATGGTTGCCTGGTTTGCTACAATATTATAGCGTGTTCCTGCTTGTAAAACGCCAATTCCTACTACGACAGAATCTAAAGGATCAATCTCGCGAGCTACAATTTTTTGTAATTCCACAACGATACTGGCTGCTGCTAAAACAGCATCTCGGCCATTCTGTGGTTGAGCGACGTGACTACTTTGACCACTGACTTCAATTTTAAAAATATCACAAGAGGCGTTGGTGGCGCCTTTGGTAGCGACTAATTTCCCGACCGGCACACTAGAATCTAAATGAATCCCAAACACTTGGTCGATTGCTTCTAAATAATTTCCTTCCACAAATTGTCGAGCGCCTGCACCAATTTCTTCAGCTGGCTGGAAGGCCAGTTTAACCGTTCCTGAAAAGGTATCCTGATGTTTTTTGAGCACTTTAGCTGCACCTAGCAATGCTGCAGCATGACCATCGTGTCCACAAGCATGATTGAGTCCTGGATTTTTAGAAGCATAGGCAGCGCCTGTTGCATCTGGCAATTCCAACGCATCAATATCTGCACGTAACAAAATCGTTTTGCCAGCGCCAAGACCTCCTTCAATGGTTGCTAAAACACCCGTTTCCCCTACTTCTACAAAAGGAATAGCTAAGGCTAGTAGTTCTTCTTTAATTCGCTTAATCGTTTCATATTCTTTTAAACTTGCTTCAGGATATTGATGAAAATGACGTCTTAAATGGATTATCCATTCCTTTTCTGTAGCAATAGCTTCTTGGATTGTTTGAATCGTTGTTGTACTCATTATAAATGCCTCCTTTATTTTTTACCAAATGTTTCCCAGGCTGGAACATTGGCGCCTTTTGATGTTTCTGCAATGACCTTTTTCGTTTCTTCTTGTTGATATTCTTCTACAACTTTTTGATAAAGTTTATTCTCTTGATCTTCTTCTCGGGCCACGACAATGTTCACATAAGGTTTCGCTTTTTCGTTTACAGGTTCTAAGAAAATAGCATCTTTATCTGGTGTATACCCAGCATCGACAGCCATGCCGCTATTAATCACTGAAGCATCGACATCTTGTAAAGCGCGCGCTGTTTGCGTAGCATCTAATTCAGTTATTTTCAATTGGCGTTTATTTTCAGTAATATCACTGACAGTCGGTAGTTGCTGTTTCGCAGGATCTACTTTTATCAGTCCTGCAGTTTGTAATAAAATTAACGCCCGCCCGCCATTCGTTGGGTCATTAGGAATAGCAATTTCTCCGCCGTCTTTAATTTTCGTGATATCTTTCAATTTATTAGCGTAAATCCCCAATGGTGCATTGACTGTATTGCCAATTGATACTAATTTCGTCCCATGTTCTTTATTGTAATTGTCTAAAAAGATTTGATGCTGAAAGGCATTTAAATCAATTTCTTTTTCTGCTAATGCTGCATTTGGTTGCGTATAGTCTGTAAATTCTACCAATTGTAGATCAATATTTTTCTTTTTCAAACGGTCTTTGACCGATTCCCATTCATCATTTTTTGTTCCTACAACCCCTAGTTTAACGGTTTCTGTCTTAGTATCCTTCGCAGACCCCGATGCACAACCTGCAATCGTAAAAGCTAATACCCCAATAAGTCCAATTAATTTACTAAATTTTTTCATTTGTCATTTCTCCTTTTTTTCTAATGTGATGTTTTTTTGATTAATTGATTACTAATGGCTTGACTGATAAATACCATAATTAAAATAATTAACGTGGCCATAAATGTCACATCGGTTTGAAACCGATTGTATCCTCGAGTAATCGCTAAGTTGCCCAGACCACCGGCTCCAATCGCTCCTGCCATGGCTGTTAATCCAATCAAATTAATAATTGTCACCGCTGAAACACGAATAATACTTGGTAACCCTTCAATTAGATAAACCCGAAAAATAATCCCTAAGGGACTCGTCCCCATGGCTTCTGCCGCTTCAATAACGCCAGGATCCACTTCTAATAACGCATTTTCAATTTGGCGCGCGAAGAACGGAATTACGCCAATAACTAATGGGACTAACGCTGCGGTTGTACCAATTGTCGTTCCTGCCAAAATTCGTGTTAATGGTTGAATCAGTGCAAGCATAATAATGAAAGGAATAGAGCGGCAAACATTAATAATTTTTTCTAAGACACTATACAGGGGCGGATTTTTCAAAACACCACTGGGGCCAGTACTGACAAGCACGACACCCAACAAGACTCCTAACACACCAGCAATCAATGCTGTCCAAAAAACCATGTATAATGTTTCCCATGTACTTTGAAGAAACTCTTGTTTTAATTGGACAACATTCGGAAAATATTTCTCAAATAATTGATACATTCTCAGTTCACTCCTTTTTTAAATCACCTGTAAATTCTGCTTTCTCTTCGTTTGCTGATAGGTTTTCAAAACATTGGTTCGCACGCCTTGTTTCGCTAAATAAGCAAGGGCTTGTTGACGCTGGGCCTCATCACCAGAAAGCACCACAATTAAATGGCCAATAGGAACATTTTGAACAATTTCGACATTGCCATAAAGGATATTCGTATACACCTGATATTGGCTATACAATTGTGCAATTAATGGCTCGTTCGTTTGATCTCCCACATAAGAAAACTCAATTAATTCTTGATTTTTATCTAAATCAGCTAATTTAGGATGTTCAAGAATCGTGGTTAATGCTTGATCAATATGAGTTGCTGTCCGAATAAAATCTTTGGTTAAAGGTTGTTGGGGTTGACTAAAAATCGAAACAATATCGTTTGATTCGACAACGCAGCCATTTTCCATCACCGCGACTTTATTACAAATTTCTTTAACCACTTGCATTTCATGGGTGATTAAGACAATCGTCAAGTTCAGTTCTTGATTTAACTTTTTTAACAAGGCTAAAATCTGTCCCGTTGTTTTTGGATCTAACGCACTCGTCGCTTCATCACAAAGTAAAATTTCAGGATCATTTGCTAAAGCGCGGGCAATCGCAACCCGCTGTTTTTGCCCTCCTGATAGTTGACTGGGGTAAGCGTCCCGTTTTTCACTTAGTCCAACTAGCTCTAATAAATGGCTGATTTTTTGACGCCGTTCACTTTTACTTAGCCCAGAATATTTTAATGAAAAATCGATATTACTAAATATGGTCCGCTCTTTCATCAAATTAAAATGTTGAAAAATCATTCCAATCTTTTTTCGTTGTTGTCGTAATTCCTTTTTAGAAAAAGTTAAAATATTTTCTTTGTTAATAATAACGGTGCCCGCTGTTGGTCGTTGCAATAAATTAATTACCCGTACTAGCGTACTTTTTCCAGCACCGGAATAACCAACAATTCCGTAGATATCCCCTTTATCAATTGTCAAAGAAACATCTTGGACAGCCTGAATTTCTTGTTTTTTTTGTTGAAATGTCACACTGATATTTTTTAGTTCAATCATTCTTTATCCCCCTTCATTCTTACCAACCTGCATTTTTTCATAAAAAAGAAAAAAGCGTCCTCAACGACACAACTCAAGTTGTATCGTTGAGGACGCTTTTTTGCGTGTTACCACCTCATGTTCAGAATTTGCTCACACAAATTCCCTTTTCAAGTACGGAACAACATGTTCGATACCCTAGCTCGATAACGGGAGCCCCCGTCGCCGCCTTGTGTTTAACACTCGGAGCGCTTGCTCAATAGCCATTTTCCAAAACGTCTTTGTCACCTATTCTCAGCTACCTAGGCTCTCTGTTAGACAAATCAAGTCTTGTACTTACTATATCACTGCTTTTTTATTTCTATTCATTTTAAACTGATTTTCGTTTATTTTCAAAATCAAACAGACTAGAGTTAATGTTCTCTTCGAACAGCTTGTACTGTTCATCACTTACAAAGGCCATCCTGCGTCGAGTAACCGCAGACAGCATCTACTCTGTCGCTTCGCGCCAGTCGTAGTGATTCGTGCAAATGACACAACTTGCCCTTCGGTCATCTTGTACTGTTCATCATCTACTCTGTCGCTTCGCGCCAGTCGTAGTGATTCACAGCAAAAAGCCCTTCACTAGCGTTTTGCTAGTAAAGGGCGAATGATTCGCGGTACCACCTTTTTTCGAAATATAACTGATTCTTTATATCTCATCTCTTATCCAAGTCTTTATTAACTTGGTGCACATGGTAACGGGTGCTTAGCCGAAATTGCTTACTTATCAGCAATTTATTCTCAGAGGCCATCTTCAACTTTTCTGAACCTTGTCCCTTTTCACCAATCAGGACTCTCTTTTGAAGGTCATCAAAATTTACTCTTCTCTTCAACGAATGAATAGTTATCTGTGATGTTGATTTACACTTTACTAGAGAAAAAAGAGATTGTCAACAGTTTTTCTTAGAAAAAAATCATTTTTCTTTTTTTACGAAAGAGCAATTGACAAACTTTCGTCTATACGTTATTCTATTTCTTGTGCACGAGATTTGTACGATTTTTCAAAAGGAACTTTGACGATTACTCGTCGCAGTGTAGCCTTTGAAAATGAACTCTATGGGTTTCACTTCGTTGCAATCCTCGAGTTAGTTTAGCCTTTGAAAGTGCCGCCTTAGCTCAGTTGGTAGAGCACCACCATGGTAAGGTGGGGGTCGCCGGTTCAAGCCCGGCAGGTGGCTTTTTGGTAAAATCCCAACTCTTTAATAAAGAGTTGGGATTTTTTTGTTTTGCCTACCCTTAGTGTTCTGTCAAGATGAGAAAATAACAAAAGTAATTTCTTCATTCCACTCGTTATGGTATATTTTAATTGTTAAATAATTATTGGAGTGGAGTACAATGATGAAACAATTACCTACAGAATCAAAAAAATTTGATTTAAAGAATTGGTGTATTGAAAATAAAGCCTATCTTCTATTGATCATTTTAATTTATCAAGTGGCAGTTTTATCCATCGGCATTATCAATTTCCCTTACTTAGATGATAATGCTCGCCAAGTCGCTGGAATGACAGATTTTGGTACGACTTACGCACGTTGGGGCAGTGAATTTCTCTCATGGTTTGTTCAAGGAAGTCGTCATTTGACAGATCTGGGCTTGACCACACCGATTCTAACAGGTCTTATCTTATCTCTCACAAGCATACTGGCTATTTATATCATCAATGACCAAAAAATTAGCTGGGGTTCCTCTTTAGTAGCTACTTTAATTGGCCTCAATCCTTGGTTCCTTCAATGTCTTAGTTTCAGGTTTGATAGTCCCTATATGGCATTGAGTATTTTTTGTTCGTTTCTTCCTTTTTATTGGTGGCAGCGTAATTCTTTTACGTTTTTCTTGGTTTCTGTTTTTTCACTGTTTGTTATGTTTAATACTTACCAAGCCTCGTCAGGAATTTATATAGTTATCGTCTTATTCCTTACTTTCAAGCAGTTACTTGCTGGAGAAAATTTCATTGCTCTTTGTAAAAAAGTCGCACTTGCTGCTATCGCTTATCTACTTTCTATAGTCAGCTACCTTATCGAGTTAAAATTTGTACCTTCCGCAACAAACAACATTGGGGGCAGTCAGGCCTTACCAAGTTTGCACGATATTCCCAGTGTGGCTTATCAAAATAGTTACCATTATTTTTCAGAGCTATTGAACCAGAGTAATCGTTTATGGCTTTTATTACTGCTCCTACTGCTTGTTTTATTTTTTATTAGTCATCTATCAAATAGCAAAATCAACTTATGCTTAAGTTTCCTTTATTGTATCTTGTATTTAGGACTTGCTTCTCTCTTAAGTTTTGGTATTTTTATTGTCTATTCAAGGAATATCGCAGGTGATGCGCCTCGCTATATTTACGGATTTGCTGTTTTCGTTACAATCAGCATGTTAAGTTTATTTAACAATCGACAAGTGAAAGCAATTTATCTAACTTCGTTACTTGTGGCCAGCTTGTTATCTTATTATATTTTATCGTTTGTTTTGGTGTATTCTTCCACATTAAACTATCAAAAAGAAGCATTCAATCGCCAAGCAGCTGTTTTAACAGATGATTTAAAAAATGTTGTAACAAACGAACGAAAAAAAGTTTATTTAAATACGTTTTTCAAAAATTCAACTGTTTATACTAATACAAGTCGAAACTACCCAATTCTTTCAAAAATTGTGCCACCAAATGACGGTCTATACTTCCCTAATTACGTTTGGTTCAATACTTCATCGAATTTAGGAGTAGAGATGGCACCACTGACCGATACGGATATGTCTAAAAATCAAAAAGTAGTAAGTAATCACTTTTATGACATTTATACAAACAACAAAGAAATATTTGTGTTTATGAAATAATTTGTTCCATCCAAAAACACTTCTTTTGCAATAAACGTGACTGTATGGTTTGATTAAGATGGATTAAGTATTCTTTTCGGGTACATTTATTACTTCCTGAAACTTGTTTCTTTCCCATTTTTCTTATGAAGTAACAAAATTTTTGAGAAAAAACAGCTCGTTTTCTATGTTATGATAGAGAAGTGAAAATCACCAGAAAGGTTGTTGCGGACTATGAGAACTCGTCAGAAAAAATTATTTTTATTTTCAATGATTTTATGGTTAGTTGAATTTTTAATTACACGGATTTCTGATTCTTTTCCAGGAGCAACGCCATTGTTCGTTGTGATTTGCTTGATTCAAGGAATTCTTTTTACTTATTTCTGTCTTGCTTTTTTCTATTATCCGCAATAATCAGTCAAGAAAAGCAATTAGAGCAGATTCAGCAAATTTCTGAAACCGAAAAAATGGCACGTCCTCGCTTTTAGGACGTGCCATTTTTTAAAGCATTATTTGTGTAAATGCCGTTCGTATCGCCTGTTGAACATTTTGAACAGCATCGATTTGATGACCTTTTGCTTCAGTCAATTCTTTTTCAATATATTTAGGATAGTAGGTTGCCAAATAACCCAAGACCCAGATAGTTGGATCTGAAATAACCGTCTCTGCTAATGGATACAAATAGGCAAGATGCAACCGAATTTCTTCTTCCAAATGCTGCAGCATAATTGGATCATCATTTTCTAAACGATTCCTAAGTTCAGTACAAATTTCGGAATAGATCGGCGTATTTAACGGTCCAGTTTTTCCTTCTAGTAAGACTGTCTGAGGCTGATTGTTATACCAAAGAAAAGTCAGTGGTTCTGAAAATTTCAACAGTGCTAATTCTTCAATAAACCATTCCCGAGCAAAATAACTAAGTGCTTGGTTCATAACTAAATCTTTTGCGACTTCCACAAATACTGGTTTAGGCAAATATAAACTGGTTTTAATGTTCGCTAATTGTTGATAAACGGGCAATTGATCGCTTACTAACAAGTTCCTTTTAATTGCTTGAATTTGCTGCGTTTCTAATTGTTGATACGCCTCTTCCACTTGCATTAATTGCTGTTCTAACGTTTTTTGTTGTGCTAGCGTTATTTTTTTAGTTTGAAGTAATTGCTTCAATAAAATATACCCTTCAATAAAGCGACGACTTTGACTATAAATTTGCATATAAATTGCCGCTGTTTCAAGGTTCTCAAAATAAGTCTCTTGGAACGCTTCTGCCAATGCTAGTGCTTCGTCAGCTTCACCCATTTCCAACAATAATTGGACAATTTTTTGGTTTACTGGCGGCGTTTGTTGTAGCTGATAGGCTTGTTGAAAATTTTCTAAAGCGGCGATCTGATTATGTTCTACAAGTGCTTCTTCTCCTTGTGCAATAAAACGTTCATAGTTTTTTGGAAATTCATGAATGGTACTCATATCTAACCTCCTTTATTTCTTATTTAAAGCAGATGAGCCTGGGACAAAAATCACTTTGGATTTTTGCTCCAGGCTCAAAACCTGATAACCGGCGGGAACAGAACCAACACTACGCGTTGCTCGGAGCTAAACGGTTCTGTCCCGACCTCGATTTTAACTATTCAAACGGACTTTTTTAGTAAAGATTACGAATAATAATTGCCGTTTCTAGGTCGCCCTCAGCGTTCATCTTCTCCGCCTTTTCCTCTAAACTATACCCAGCAAAACTTTCGTTTGTTAAAACATCTGCTACTGTGAATTTAGCAACTTTTTCAATACTGACTGCATCTGGTGCTACTTCTTGCACGCTATCCCAGCCTGTATCAATAAAGACTTTTGTATCTTCTGTAATCGCTTCGTTTGCTTCTAACACCTGCATAATTTCTTTTAACTGTGCATACGTCATAACCTCGACTTGATTTTCCATTTAAACGCCTCACTTTTTCCATTCCTTTTTAAGGATTAGGTTTTAATTTTAGACTTTTTCTTTAATTGTTTTTAATGCGTGGTATAAGGCATATTTCATTGGTTTGGCTTTCCATTGGAAATTGCCCATTAATTCTTCGACATGACCGCCAAAGGATTGTTTGAATTTAAGAACCCCATCACTTCCATCAAAGACACCGTCAACGCCATAAAAATTATATTTGGGAATGTTATTTTCTACTGTGTAAGTTAACATTTTATGTTGAATTAAATACGGTGCATAGTATTGTTTATATTTTTCATACGTACCACTAAACAAGTAAACCACTTCTTGTGGATGAACAATGAATAAGGCGCCTGCTAAAATTTCAGGTTCATCTGATGTTTTCATTTCTTTAGCCTCGTCAATCCGTTTGCGCACGGTACGAACTTCATCTTCAAATTCACGTTTCTGGTTATTTTTTTTACGGCTTTTAGGATTGGCAATTAACGCTTCATTGACTTCGTTGAGCGTCTCTTGTAATTTGCGTAATTTCTCATGAAGATTTTCTAAATAAGTAGCAAAGTTTAGTTCCGCCACCATAAATTTTGCTCGTTCGCCAAACTCTTCATAAACAGCTTGGTAATAAGCTAAATCCTTATCTTCAAAATTACGTCGTGCACTTGTTTCTTCCGTTAATTTCTTAAAGAGAGGTAACTCTTCGTAACGAAGTTCTCGGGTTGTTACTCCATATTCCCATGTTTTCTTGATGTCATATTTAGCATCTTTTCCATAAGATTTCCAAAGATCTTCTTCTGTTAATCCAGCCATATCTTTGACAAACAGCCAACGTGGCGCGCCATCAAAATTGTGCACATCAAACCCTTGGTGTTCAAAACCAATTGATGTGAAATAGTCAAATGTTTCTTGATTGACCTTTTCAACTTCACCGCCATTAAAATCACGTAAACAAATTTGTTTATTGGGAGTAAAGGTTAAATAAAGGCCATCATTTTTTTTCACATATTTTTTTAAGCCTGTGAAAAAGGCTTCTACACATTTTTTATCTGTATAATCCATCAAAATTCCGCCGTCAATGTCGAAAGCATAACCAATTTTGACTTTTTTCTTGCTTAGGATACACGCAGCAATTAGTTGGCCTTCTCGTTTGACGCCAACGTATTCACAATGCCAGCCACGTCGTTCCAATAAATGTTTCATTTCGGGTGTTTCTAAAAAGTTACCTGCAGGATGTGTCATTGCAAAGGTAGTAAATTCTTGTTCAGTTAATGTACTAAACTGATCCATATCAAACAACTCACAATCTTTTTTTGTTAAATAAATTAGCACTTTTCAGCTTAACCTACTTTTTGCTTTCTTTCAAACAAAGTTACCTCACTGGCTAATTCTTATTTTTCGGTTCTTATTAATTATATCTAATTTTGCTAAAATGCAAACAGTTTTCAACGGAAAAAAGAATTTCTTTGGAATCTTTCATTTTTGACTGAATATCTTTCTTTTATAAAAAATATCTGAGACAAAAATCTAAAGTGATTTTTGTCTCAGATATTAAAACTCATGAAAACCCGTTGAACATCTTTCTCTCAGGTTCTTGATTTACTCAACAGTTACACTTTTGGCTAAGTTCCTTGGTTTATCAACATCGTAGCCTCTTTGTAAGGTTGCATAGTACGCTAATAATTGGCCTGGAACAATGCTAACTAAGGCAGAAAGTAACGGATGAACATCTGGAATAATCAGTTGGTCCTGTGGTTTTGCCAAGGATTCCAAAGCAATCACAATATTTCTTGCTCCACGACTTTCGACTTCCTTCAAATTGCCTCTTGTATGGGCTGCGACTTTGGCATCTGTCACAATCCCAATCACAGGTGTTCCTTCTTCAATTAAGGCAATCGTTCCATGCTTCAATTCACCTGCCGCAAAGCCTTCTGCTTGAATGTAGGAAATTTCTTTCAACTTCAAGGCCGCTTCCATCGACACATAATAGTCGACTCCTCGCCCGATATAGAAGGCATTTCGAGTATACGTCAGATAATCTTCCACCAAGGCTTTCATTTGTTGTTTTTCATCAATCAAGGTTTCCATGACAGATGCTACCACGCTCAATTCGTGAGCCACATCAAATGAGACGGCTGCTAATGTTTGGCGTTCTTCACCAATTGCTTTTGCTAAAATAGCTAAGACAGCGATTTGAGCAGTATAAGCTTTGGTGGAAGCGACAGCAATTTCTGGTCCTGCGTGTAATAACAAGGTATCGTCCGCTTCACGTGATAATGTTGAGCCAGCAACATTTGTTAATGTAAGTGATGGATGCCCTAATTCATTAACCTGTACCAGTACTTGGCGGCTATCTGCCGTTTCACCACTTTGACTTAAGAAAATGAAGAACGGTTTTTCAGATAAAATAGGCATGTTGTAGCCAAATTCGCTTGATAAATGAACTTCCACAGGAATACTGGCAATCGTTTCAATTAAAGATTTTCCGACCCAACCTGCATTATAACTTGTCCCACAAGCAATAATGTAAATTCGGTCACATTGATTAATTTTTTCAAGTAACGCCTCATCTAAAGTCACTTTTTCACCTTGAGTATACGCTTGAACAATTTTGCGCATCACTGCAGGTTGTTCATCAATTTCTTTGAGCATATAAAACGGATATGTTCCTTTTTCAATGTCATTTAAATCTAATTGCGCTTCAAAAGGTTCTCGGTTGATTACTTGTCCTTCTGGCGTTTCGATTACTACTTTGTCCGCTGTAACAGTTACAATTTCACCATCAACAATCTCAACAAATTGATTGGTTTCTTTAATCATCGCCATCGCATCACTACAAATAACATTAAAGCCTTCACCTAGACCGATAAGTAACGGGCTTTTATTTTTCGCTACGTAGATAGTATTGGGGTCCATTTTATCCATTAATGCAAAAGCGTATGAACCTTTAATTTCGGCTAAAGCCGCTTTAAAAGCATCTTTTGTTGAAAAACCATTTTCAGCAAAATGAGCAATTAATTGAACGACGATTTCAGTATCTGTATCACCAATTAAGTGAGCACCACTTAAAAATTGTTCTTTTAATTCTTCAAAGTTTTCAATGACACCATTATGCACTAATGCAAAGCGTTGATCGCTTGAAACATGGGGATGTGCATTGGCGACAGTTGGTTCGCCATGAGTGGCCCAACGAGTATGACCAATACCAACTGTTCCATCGATTTCTGGCGTTAATTTTGCTGCTAAATCGGCAATGCCCCCAACTGCCTTAACTACATGGGGCTGTTGGCTTTGATCATTCACACAAATCCCAGCAGAATCATAACCTCTATATTCCAATTTTGTTAATCCTTGAATCAAACTTTCCGTGACATTTTCTTTTCCAATCATTCCGACAATTCCACACATAATGCTAATTCCTACTTTCCAATTGAAATTCTGTATTTACTAGGTCCTGTTTAACTAGCAAATACCATTATATGTTTCTACCTGCGTGATAACCGCTTTGTTCTAACTTCACAATTAGTTTTTCTTTGTTATCTGTAGAGTGCAGTCCCTAGAGCCACCCGCCGAATCTTCGATAAGCTCTCTCCTCGTCACCTGAACGTTCAGGTCTGGCGCTATCCGATATTGGTCTATATACCTCCTTTGTAAATATATTCCGTAGAAACATAACAATCATACAATTAAAAGTAGGTACTTGTCAACAAAAATCTAAAAACCGAAAATTGGTCTAGTTCTTTAAAGTTGCAAAAAAAGAATCTAGTACACTCATAGTAAGAGAAAGTACTAGATTCTTAATAATAAAAAAATATCCGTTCTATTTATAGAACCTTATCAATTTGTTATTTATTGGAATGGATTATAAAACCGGCCACCATTCACATGGAACAACCAGAAACTGATTCCTAATAAGCATAAGGCAAGTAACATTACCGAAAAATCACGCAGATGAAAAGGTTGTTGCGCATACCACGTTCGATTTTTCTTTTGACCAAAACGCCTTAATTCCATAGCGGTACTCACAGTTTCAATTCGATCTAAACTAGATAGGATTAAGGGTAAAACGATTTGTGCTACGCCTTTGATTCGTTGGCCTAACCGTCCCTTTTTAGACATCTCATAACCTCGCGCTTGTTGTGCTAAAGAAATATTAAAAAAATCTTCTTGGATATCGGGAATATAACGAATAGCCAGCGCTACTGCATAACTAATCCGATAACTCACACCAATTCGATTCAAGCTGGAGGCAAATTCACTAGGATTTGTTGTTAATAAAAAGATTAATGCCAACGGAATCGTACAGAAATATTTTAAAACTAAATTAAATTCATAAAATAATTCTTCTTGTGTCAAAGTAAACCGTCCGATTCCTTCCCAAATAACGGTACGTGATTGATATAAATCAACCCCATATTCAGGTGCAAAAAGGTAAACCGTTAAGATATTTAACAAAGAAAAAATAGCAATAAATTTAATAACAAAAGATATTTGATGCCATTTAATATTTGATAATTTTAACAAAACAAGCGAAACCACAGACATTCCTAACAGATAACGAGTATCATACGTGGTCATACAAGCCACAGAGACAACGATTAAAAAGACTAATTTGCTTGTGCCATTTAAGCGATGAATCCAGGTTGAATCAGGATGATAGCCTAACATTTGTCGTTCACTCATCCAAAACGCACCTCACGATCGTAAGCAACAAATTTTTCCGTAAATAGCAAGGGATTTTCCAAGCCTAACGCTTTAGCAAAGGTAAACAAGCTTGTTTCTTTTAAAGAAGCTGCTTGAATTAATTTTTCATCTGTTAAAACAGCAACTGGAGTCGCATCTGCTAGTAAACGTCCATCACAAACTACTAACGCACGTGTTGTATATTCCAACATTAAGTGCATATCGTGAGTGATCATTAAAATAGTCACACCTAAGCGGTTCAATTCTTCTAAAAATGTCATCATTTCTGTATAATGTTTAAAATCTTGTCCAGCTGTTGGTTCATCTAAAATTAATAATTCAGGTTCTAAAACTAAGATTGATGCAATAGTTACCCGTTTTTTCTGCCCAAAACTCAACGCAGAAATCGGCCAGTTCCGGAAGGGATACAGCCCACAAATATGTAAAATATTCGTCACACGTTCCTCAATTTCTGCTTGTGGCACATCTCGTAAAACTAATCCTAAAGCTACTTCTTCAAAAATCATTTTTTTAGAAATCATTTGATTGGGATTTTGCATCACATAACCAATTTTATCTGCACGTTCTTTGATTGAATAATTGGAAAAATCCTGTCCTTCCCATAAAATCTTGCCCGATTGAGGCGTGATGAACCCGCAAATTATTTTAGAAAGCGTAGACTTCCCGGCACCATTTTTTCCTACAATGCTGATCATTTCTCCATGATGAATAGTTACTGAGAAGTCATCTAACACTTTTTCACCGTGACGATCATATTGATAGGACACTTGTTCCAAACGTAATAGTTCAGCTCCTTTGACTGCACTAACTGAACTAGGTTGGACAGACCACTGTGTCATTTTAGGCAAAACCGTTTCGCCTGATACTTCGGCTAATTTGTCTAAATGACTAACTTGTGTTAAATCAATCCCAGCATATTTCATGGCTGTAACGTACAGAGGTTCACGAATCCCTTGTTGGGTCAACGTATCTTGACGTAACAATTCATCTGGCGTTGTATCAGAAATAATTGCGCCCTCATTCATGACAATAATTCGATCAACTGATTCGCAAAGAACGTCCTCTAAGCGATGTTCTATTATTAAAACAGTCGCTTTTGTTTCTTGTTGAATGGTGTCAATCAAAGTCATTGTTTCTTGTCCCGCTCGTGGGTCAAGATTAGCCAAAGGTTCATCAAAAAGTAAAATTTTTGATTGGTTAATTAGAACGCCCGCCATAGATACACGTTGTTTTTGACCACCTGACAAATCTTGTGGACGGTGTTGCAATAACTGATTCAGCTCAACAATCTCGGACCATTTGTGGACCGCTTTTTTCATTTCTGCTTGTTCAACTGCATCGTTTTCTAAAGCAAAAGCAATATCCTCAGCAACCGTTAAACCGATAAACTGCCCATCGGTATCTTGCAAAACAGTTCCTACATCAAAAGACAAATCAAATAGACTTGTTTCTTGGATATTTTTACCAGCAACCGTAGCTGTTCCTTGAATCTCACCTTCATAAATATTGGGAATTAACCCGTTGATACATTGCGCCAATGTTGATTTACCACTACCACTAGGCCCAACGATTAAAACCTTTTCTCCTTCATAGATGGTTAATTGAATCCCCTTTAATGTCGATTCAGATTGGCTATGATATTGAAAGGAAAAATTATTAAAAGTAATGATTGGTTTTTTCATTCGGCCTCACCTCAGTTTCTCCATAAAAGAAAGGGTCTGAGCATTAGCAAAGTAATTACTAGGGCAGACCCTTAACCATTTAAATTATTTCGACAGTTTCTTAATCTTTCGATAAACTGCCTTTCTTTGTTCTTGTTGATGCATAAGCTTTCATCAACAATGTTCCAATAATCCCCACAGCGACAATATTTGAAACAGTCGCGAATACGCCTTGTGTAAATACTTTACTTGCGGGTTCACTATAAATCAAAATATCCAAGCTAGGCGCGATTAAGCCCCAAACGACGATATTACCAAACGCTTGGAAAATATTGAAACGCACCATGTCATTTGTTGTAAATTCACCATGTTGAAGATCCATTTTACGACCAGCGAAGCCAAAAATAATACCAATAATTCCTGAACAAATAATCCAGCTCCACCAAGCGCTACCATACGTGGTAAAATCTTTTAACGTGTGACCGATCAAACCAATTAGCCCTCCAGCTACTGGTCCAAAAACAACTGACATTAAAGCAAGAAATGGATACGACGTTTCTAAGTTCGTATTAGGAATCCCAGTTGGAATTACAACGAATCGACCTAAAATAACAAAAACTGCAGAGCCAATTCCAATTGCTACAATTGTCTTGACGGACATTTTTTCTTTCATTTCGCTCCTCCATTCTATAACTCCATTGATTTACAGCCGCTCCCTTCTTGATTTTATCAAATAAAAAAAGAAGATACGCGGTGCATCTTACTTCTAAAATAGTACCCTTTTAACCGCTCTATGTCAATGATAGACGGAGCTTATTAGCTATTTTCTTTTTTTGATTTCCAACAAAGAAACCAGACACTTAACGCAAGCTAGCATTAAGTGTCTGGTTTCTAATTTGTTCTTATTCAACGCCGATTTCTGCACGTACTACTTCAGCAATTTTATCAACGTAATAATCAACTTTTTCTTGTGTTGGCGCTTCGGCCATCACACGTAACAATGGTTCTGTTCCAGAAGGACGAACTAAAATACGACCTTCGCCATTCATTTCTGCTTCTGCTTGTTCGACAACTGCTTTGATTGCCGGAACTTCCATTGCACCATTTTTATCTGTGACACGAATATTGACTAATTTTTGTGGATAAATCGTCACTTCATCCGCTAATTCAGATAATTTTTTGCCCGTTTGCTTCATAACATTCAACAATTGAATCCCTGAAAGCATGCCATCACCTGTTGTGTTGTAATCTAAAAAGATCATGTGACCAGATTGTTCGCCACCAAAATTGTAATCATTTTTACGCATTTCTTCTACAACATAACGATCACCCACTTGCGTTACCACATCTTTTAAGCCAATTTCTTCTACAGCTTTATGGAAACCTAGATTACTCATCACCGTTGTAACGATTGTATCTTTTTTCAAACGTTTTTTCTCAGCTAAATATTTGGCACAAATATACATGATTTTATCACCATCGATAATTCGTCCTAATTCATCGACTGCAATAATTCTATCACCGTCGCCATCGAAAGCCAAACCAGCATCTGCGCCTTTTTCAACAACCATTTCTGCCAAAGCTTCAGGATGAGTGGAACCCACACCATCATTGATATTCAATCCATTAGGACTTGTTCCCATTGTATAGAAATCTGTCTCTAAATCCGCGAAGACACGATTGACTGCTGTTGCAGTTGCTCCGTTGGCAGCATCTAAACAAACAGTCATATCTGCTAAATCGCCAGGAATACTTTGAACTAAAAATTGCGAATATTTTAGTAAGCCTTCTGGAAATTCATCTAATGAGCCTAAGCCTTCTGCAGAAGGTCTTGGTAAGGTGTCTTCTTCTGCGTCTAACAATGCTTCAATTTCTGCTTCTTGATCGTCTACTAATTTGAAGCCATCTGCCCCAAAAAACTTAATCCCATTGTCTTCCGCAGGATTATGTGAAGCTGAAATCATTACGCCAGCGGATGCTTTTTGTAAACGAGTAAGATATGCTACACCAGGTGTTGAAATCACCCCTAATTGGAAAACTTCAATTCCGACTGATAATAATCCAGCAATCAATGCTTGTTCCAACATCTCACCTGAAATACGTGTATCGCGGCCTACGAGAACACGAGGTTTTCTTGAACTATCTTCATGTTGACTCAACACATAACCACCGTAACGCCCTAATTTAAAAGCTAATTCAGGTGTTAACTCCTTATTTGCAATTCCTCTTACACCATCTGTTCCAAAATATTTACCCATTTTGATTCTCCTTAGTCACTTGATTCTCTGTATTTTCAGTTGAACCAGCAGTTGTACTTTCTACTGTTGATCCCTCACTTGTTGTTTCAGAAGTATTTGATTCTACTTGACTGGATGTACTTGGTTGTACTGCTTGGCTACCTGAGCCAACCGTTGTTGAACTTGCAGGTTCCTCTGAAGTTTCATTTGTATTTGATGACTGTTGTTGATTGTACACGGGGCTCAAAGAAACGTCAACCTCATCTGGTGTAACTACGTATTCTCCATTAACGGGAATAGTCACTGATTGTTTTGTTTCTTTGCGAATATCAGAAATATCTACCGGTACCTCAATTGATTCTAGCGTATCTAAAATTGATTGCGGGCCACTGACCCTAACTTGGTACGTTGATAAACTATAATTGTAATGAGCGATCCCAGCAGGTGGCGTACCTGTCATACTAACATTCAGTGGTACATCTTTCGTTGGCGCGGTTAAGCCTACTGTTACTTTGACTTGTGGTGCTGGATTTTCGATACTTAGGACTTGACCTTTGGCATCTAGCGCTTGGACATTTACCGTTTGTTTAATCGTATCAATTGTTTGTTTGGCACTTGAGACTGGCGCAATCACTTTGTCAATTGCTTTCGCTGTTTCTTCTCCAGTTGTTACTTCTACAGTTTTTGGATCTACAGAAATATTTTTTACTTTGTAGCCTTCTTTTTCAATGTTATCAGAAAGTTGTGCTTCTACATCGAATTTTTTTGTTACTCTCTTTTCAATCGTTACAGTCACTGTTTTCGGTTCAATTTCAGCTGTAACAGCTGAACTTAGTCCCCGAACTGTCAAGGGTACTTCCGAAGTCCCTAATGGCAATTTGGTTAAGTCTGCGACCACTTGGAAATTTCGTGTGTCAGCATTTGATTCCATGTTTAATTGAATGCGGTTCGCACTACGTAAATGAACATTTACACTCTCTTCAAATCCAGAGACATAATATTTGTCTTTATCGTATTGGACTTGGACAGGAATATTATTCAGTGTCTCACTATACGTTTGGCTTGAACCTGAATTGGAGGGATTATTGCCTGTTGCATTGGCATTAAAAAATAACAACAATGCAAACAGCAATGAAAGCAAACCATTAAACCAGCTTTTTTGGGAGGCTTTTCTCATTTGCGTTTACCCCCCTTTGTTACATCATCGATAAAATGCTGCAAAGCACTTTTTTTATCTTCCGATGATTCCGAAATTAACTCCTTACGCAAAATTGTTAAATACTCTTCTTGCGTTAGTCCAGGAATTAATTCATTGTTCAACGTCAAACTAACGTCACCAGTTTCTTCAGAAACAACAATCGTAATGGCGTCACTGACTTCACTGATACCGACTGCGGCTCTATGGCGCGTTCCAAATTCTTTTGGAATTAAATTGCTCTCTGATAGCGGTAAATACGCACTAGCAACAGCAATTTTTTCATTTTTGATAATCACTGCACCATCATGTAGTGGTGTATTTGGAATGAAAATATTAATCAGTAATTCACCAGTAATATCGGCATCCAAATCAATACCTGTCTCAATGTATTCATCTAAACCGGTATTGCGTTCAATGGTTATCAAAGCACCAATTTTCCGTTTTGACATGTACTGAATGGCTTTGTCAAAGGCCTGAATAATACGCTCATCTTCTTGTTGCGCACCTTTATTCGGGCGGAAAAACGAACTTCTCCCTAGATGTTCCAGCCCTCTTCGCACTTCTGGTTGAAAAATAACAACCGCGGCGATTACACCATACATGATGACTTGATTCATTAACCAAGATAATGTATGTAGACCAATTATCTCACTTAGAATGCGGATAATGATAAAAACAGCGACACCTTTTAATAGTTGGACTGCTTTTGTTCCACGAACAAGCATGATTAATTTGTAAACGAGGTACCATACGACTAGGATATCTATGATATTGATAACAAAATCCTTAGATAAGAAATCCGTTGAGATGACTTGCTGCCAATAATTCAAATCTAATAGTTGATTCAATTGAAACGACATCATACCCCTCACTTCTCTCTCAAGATTTCCTAACAAGTATACCACATTATTTTCTTTCATCACAGAACGCAAGCGGAAACATCAAAAAAATTTAGGAACTTTTTCAAATAACTTGAAATTTTTCATCAAAAAATCGCATTTCTAACTAAAAAACGTGTCCAAGCAAAAAGCTCAGACACGTTTTTTTGATTTCTATTTAATCTTGCTCACGTTGTTTTCTCTTGGCTGCTCGTTCTGCGCGGCGGGCAGCCCTTCTTGCTTCCACTTCCGGATCAACTACGCGTTCTTTTTTCACTCGTGGCTTCTCGTTCTCTGGCGCAGTTATTTCTGGTTCACTTTGTTTTTCAAGTTTTGCTCGAATTTTTTCTTCTTGACCAGCTAAACGAGCATAATTATAGAACCGTCTCTTAGCATCATTAATTGTTTTATTAAATAACAATTCCGCTGTATCTGGTTGACTAGATTCTAAGGACGCAAAGCGAACTTGTTGGCGCATAAACTCTTTCATTAATGAAAAATCTGGTTTTTTGAAATCCAGTGTCATTGGTTCTTTGCCTTTTTCTCGCAATAATGGATTATAGCGATATAAAGACCAGTAACCTGAATGAACTGCGTCTTTCGCTTCTTTCAACGTTTGACTCATCCCACCTGCTAAACCATGTGTAATACATGGTGTATAAGCAATAATAATCGATGGTCCAGGGAATTTTTCTGCTTCTTCAAAAGCTTTAATCGTCTGCATTTGGTTTGCACCTGAGGCAATTTGAGCGACATAGACATTTTCATAAGTCATTGCCATCATCCCTAAATCCTTTTTAGAGGCATATTTCCCACTGGCAGCAAATTTCGCAATCGCTGATGCCGGAGTTGCTTTGGAAGTTTGGCCACCTGTATTGGAATAGACTTCATTATCTAGAACTAACATATTCACATCAGCGCCACTAGCTAACACGTGGTCAATACCGCCGTAGCCAATATCGTAAGCCCAGCCGTCTCCACCAATCATCCACTGACTTGGTTTAACAAAAAGATCTTGATCGTCATAAATTGCTTCCAATAAAGGTTGATTCGTTTTTTCTTCAAGCAAAGCTGCACGTAATTTAGCTGCACGTTGTTGCGTACCTTCACTTTCGGACAGATGTGCTATCCAATCTTCCATCAATAAACGTAAAGAATCACTGGCTACAGAAAAAGCTTTGGTCATTTTACTAGCTAAACGTTCGCGACGCGCTTGCGTTGCTAACAACATGCCGTAACCAAACTCGGCATTATCCTCTAAAAGAGAATTTGACCAAGCTGGACCTTGTCCTTGTTCATTAGTAGTGTAAGGTGTCACACCCGCTGCAGCACCCCAAATCGATGAGCAACCTGTTGCATTAGCAATCAGCATTCGGTCACCAAACATTTGCGTCAATAATTTAACATAAGGCGTTTCGCCGCAACCAGAACAAGCACCAGAAAACTCTAATAAAGGTTTATTAAATTGCGAACCTAAAACAGTATTCGGTTTTGCTGGGTTTTCCTTTTGACGTAATGTCATAGCAAACGCCCAGTTCATAGCCTGCTCTTTTTCTTCTTCATAAGGTCTCATTACTAAAGCTTTGCCTTTAGCTGGACAGGCTTCAACACAAAGTCCACAGCCAGTACAATCTTTGACTGAGACTTGGATACGATATTTCAAGCCGTCGGCACCACGTAGATCACGCACAATGAATCCTTCTGGCGCTTCAGTCATTTCTTCTTCATCGGCTAAGAATGGTCGTATCGCCGCATGAGGACATACAAAGGCACACTCATTACACATAGTACATCGATCGCTAATCCACTCAGGTACTTCTAATGCAACTCCACGTTTTTCAACTGCCGCAGTTCCCAAAGGCATTCGCCCATCTGTCATCCCATTTTTCGCTAGTGTCGCAACAGATAACGCATTCCCTTCTTGACGATTAATCGGTTCAACAATTTCATGAACAAAATCACTAACATTTTCTGAACGTTTTCGCGGTTGAACTTCAAGCGTTCTCCACTCTGCTGGAACAGTTACCTGATGCAACAATTCAACGGTCTTATCGATTGCTTGAATATTTTTTTCGACAACTTTCATAGACTTATGACCATAACTTTTCAGTGCTTCTTCTTTTAAAATTGGCAACACTTGCTCAAAAGGCATAATTTGCGCTAATTTGAAGAAAGCTGTTTCCATCGCGGTATTAATTCGCCCGCCTAGTCCGACTTCACTAGCTAATTTCACTGCATTGATTGTATAAAACTGAATCTCATTTTCAGCTAGATACCGTTTTAATTGATTGGGTAAAAATCGTGCTAGTTGTTCATCATTCCAAATGGTATTTAAGAGGAAAGTACCGCCTTTTTTTAACCCTTTTACTAAATCATAGGTATGCAAATAAGCAGCTGTATGACAGGCCACAAAATCAGAATGTTCAATGAGGTACGTTGAACGAATGGGTGTCTCGCCAAAACGTAAATGAGAAACGGTCAACCCGCCTGATTTTTTTGAATCATAATAGAAAAAGCCTTGTGCATACTTGTCTGTATGATCACCGATAATCTTAATTGCTGACTTGTTCGCCCCTACTGTCCCATCAGAACCAAAGCCCCAAAATTTAGCTTGATAGGTTTTCGGATTCGTCAAATCAAGTGGTTTGCCAACTTCTAATGAAGTATAAGTTAAATCATCATCAATCCCAATTGTAAAACGCTTCTTCATGGCAGAACGTTCTTTCATTAATTCATCAAAAACCGCAACAATTTGATTTGGCAGCACATCTTTAGAACCTAAACCATAGCGTCCACCAATAATTGTTGGGCGAATGTCCGCTTCATACATCGCACTTTGGACATCCAATAATAACGGTTCGCCACCAGCACCGGGCTCTTTCGTCCGATCCAAGACAGCAATTGCTTTAACTGATTGTGGTATTTTTTCAAGAAATGTTTCAACTGGAAATGGTCGATAAAGATGGACATTAAGGAAGCCAACTTTTCTTCCTTGTTCTTGTAAATAATCAACCGTCTGTTCAATTGTTTGCGCAACTGAACCCATTGTGACAATCACTTCTTCCGCATCTTCTGCGCCATAATACGTCACCAAATCATAATTGGTGCCCCGTAATCGATTAATTTCTTTCATATATTTTTGAACAATACCAGGTAATTTTTCATAATAAGGATTTATTGTTTCTCGTTGTTGAAAGTGAATATCTGGATTTTGGTTCATTCCACTAACGGAAGGGTGATTCGGGTTCATGCTCCGACGACGAAATTCGGCTAATTTCTCTTGATTTACTAAGGGTGCTAATTCTTCATAGTCAAGAACTGCCACTTTTTGAATTTCATGACTTGTTCTAAAGCCATCAAAAAAGTTCATAAATGGAACACTCGCTTCAATCGAAGCCAAGTGAGCCACTGGTGCCAAATCCATTACTTCTTGCACACTGCTTTCTGACAACATAGCAAAGCCTGTTTGGCGCGCGGCCATTACGTCTCCTTGATCACCAAAAATATTTAAAGCATTTGTGGTTAAAGCTCGGCTCGCCACATGAAAAACAGATGGTAATAGTTCTCCAGCTATTTTGTACATATTAGGAATCATTAAAAGTAACCCTTGTGAAGCCGTATAGGTCGTGGTAAGCGCGCCTGTTTTTAAAGAGCCATGGACCACGCCGGCAGCACCAGCTTCCGATTGCATTTCGACTACTTTCACAGGTTGACCAAAGATATTTTTCTTACCTTCGGCCGACCACTGATCAACAAGTTCAGCCATCGTTGAACTTGGTGTTATTGGATAAATGGCTACTAATTCTGTAAAAGCATAGGAAATATAAGCTGCTGCAGCATTCCCGTCCATTGTTTTCATTTTTCGCATGTTTTTCTCATCCTTTATATCTAAAAAATAGAATAGTTGCACGCATATTCTTGTTTATTATAGCGGAATTTCACAAATTATGAAAGATTTTGTCAATTTTTTTGCTTAAAAATAAAAGAGAAATTGAGAAAAGCCCCCTTTTTCCCCTATAAACAAACTATTTCACTGAATTAAAATTACTTTATTTTGTGAAATAGAAATTATCTATTCATTCACAAACTAAAGAACGAAAGAGGAAGATAAGCGTTTCGACTTATCTTCCTCTTTCTAAACATTAAGATTATTAAAAGTAACGGCTTTTAGTACAACTCCAAATATTGTTCTCTTTCCCATTCAGAAACGGTTTGACGGAAGGCTGCCCATTCCATTCGTTTCGCTTCTACAAAATTGGCAAAAATATGACGACCTAATGCATCAATCATTACTTGATCTTTACGTAATTCTTTGATGGCATTGTGTAAGGTTGATGGCAAATCTTCAATTTGTGCATGTTGACGTTCTTCCTCATTCATCACATAAATATTACGATCAACTGCTGGCGGTGGCGTAAGTTCATTACGAATACCATCCAAACCAGCTTGTAATAAGACTGCCATTGTTAAATACGGATTCGCTGAAGGATCGACAGAACGTAATTCTAAACGAGTCGATAAACCACGAGATTCAGGAACTCGAATGAGTGGTGAACGATTTCTGCCGCTCCAAGCTACATAAACAGGTGCTTCATAACCTGGTACCAAGCGTTTATAAGAGTTCACTGTTGGGTTACATACCGCAGTATAGGCACGGGCATGTTTTAATAAACCACCTAAGAAATGATAAGCAGTTTGGCTTAAGCCCATCTCTCCTGACTCGTCATAAAAAACATTACCTTCTTCATTAAATAATGACATATTGCAGTGCATACCAGAACCATTAATTCCAAACAAAGGTTTTGGCATAAATGTTGCATGCAAACCATGTTTGCGTGCAATAGTTTTCACAACTAACTTAAACGTTTGAATATTGTCACAAGCATCAACTACATCAGCATATTTAAAGTCAATTTCATGTTGACCAGGTGCTACTTCATGATGCGAAGCTTCCACTTCAAAGCCTAAACTTTCTAACTCTAAAACAATATCACGGCGACAATTTTCACCTAAATCGGTTGGCGCAAAATCAAAATAGCCACCTTTATCATTCAAATCAGTGGTAATTTCACCATTCTCATCTAATTTAAATAGGAAAAATTCTGGTTCTGGTCCTAAGTTAAAAGAAGTAAAGCCTAATTCTTTCATATCTGCTAAGGCACGTTTTAAATTACCGCGGGGATCTCCGGCAAAAGGGGTACCATCAGGATTGTAAATATCACAAATTAAGCGCGCAACTTTTCCATGGTCGCTTTCCCACGGAAAAATCATCCATGTAGATAGATCAGGGTATAAATACATGTCACTTTCTTCGATACGAACGAATCCTTCAATGGATGACCCATCAAACATCATTTTATTATCTAATACTTTATCTAGCTGACTCACAGGAACTTCAACATTTTTAATTGTTCCCATAATGTCGGTAAACATTAGTCGTAAAAAACGTACGTTTTCTTCTTCTGCAATATGTTTAATCTCTTCTGCCGTTTTGGCTTTTCTTGTCATCGGTCTGATCCCCATCCTTCATTTTTATTGGCTGCTGAAACGTTAAAGCCTTGGTACATTCGATTGGAACGGATTTTGCTGAGTAAGTCCTCCTTGCGAAAGGATTTCGTCGTATAAAATCTGACGAACATCTGCATCGGTTAATGGACGAGTTGCCTCGGCGGTGTTTTTTTGTTCTTCTAATTTCATTTCATACACACGCTTAATCCCTGCCATGTTCAATCCATCAGATAAATAATCTTTAATTTCTAACAAAACATCAATATCATTTAAAGAATACATGCGTCGGTTGCCCTCACTACGTTCTGGATGAATCAATCCCTGTTCTTCATAGTAGCGAATTTGTCGAGCGGTCAAATCCGTTAGTTTCATAACTGTACCAATTGGAAAAACCGACATGGAACGGCGTAACTCTTTTTCTCTCATCTCCATCCTCCTCTCTTAGTTATTTCTTAGAATAACAATAGAATGACAAATTGTCAAGAACTTATGTTAGATTTTCTAACATAAAACAAAAAACCTGATAAATATGGACTTTTCCATCTTTTCACGGCTGATTTTCTCCTGCTAACCAAAAAAATAGAAATGATTTGTTTTTACAAATCATTTCTAATCAACTTACCATTTTTTATTCTTTTTCGGATTCAGCCAACCATTTAGACTCTTTTTTCGCAAAGCCTTTCACGATATACCGATTTTCATTTTCAGCATATTCTTCTGAAATCATTAGTGTCATCCGGCGAAGTTCACTTAATAGTTGTCCATCAGTTGGGCTAATTTCTAATTGATAAGGCTCGAGTAATTCCATCATTTGGGCACGGATAGCTTGAACCAGTCGTTCTTTATCTTCAGAAATTTTAGTTGAGATCAATACATTGGGAAATAAGGTTGGGACAAATTCTTTGCTGTCCACTTGATCTCTTTTATTATAAACCGTCAAGCACGGAATATTTTCCAACGCTAATTCTTTAATCAATGTTTGAACTGTGCGTTCATGTTGTAACCGATCTGGCGCACTTGCATCCACCACATGGAGCAGTAAATCCATCGTCCGGCTTTCTTCCAATGTCGACTGAAAGGCTTCAATCAGTTGTGTTGGTAAATCTTGAATGAAGCCAACCGTATCGGTCAGAGTAACTTCCATGCCTTGAGGCAATTGCCATTTTTTGGTTAAAGGATCTAACGTTGCAAACAATTGATCCTCTGAATAAGTTCCTGCTGTTGTCAATATGTTGAGAATGGTTGATTTGCCAGCATTGGTATAACCAATCAAGCCAATTTGAAATAGTTCTGAATTTTGTCTTTTCTGGCGGCTTCGTTCACGATGAGCAGTGACTTCTTTTAACTCACGACGGATGCCTAAGATTTTATTCCGAATGTGTCGGCGGTCCGACTCTAATTTCGTTTCACCAGGCCCGCGTGTCCCAATACCTCCTCCAAGTCGGGACAACTGTTTTCCTTGCCCAGCCAAGCGAGGCAATAAATAATCCAATTGTGCTAATTCAACTTGTAACTTTCCTTCTTTGGAGCGCGCACGCAAAGCAAAGATATCCAAAATTAATTGTACACGATCAATTACTCGCACAGCTAACGCTTCAGATAACAGTTGATTTTGACGCGGTGTGAGCTCGTGATTAAAAATCACAAGATCCGCTTCATAGGCATCTGTTAATTGAATTAATTCTTCCAATTTCCCCTTACCGATTACGGTTTGTCGATCAACTTGTGGTCGTTTTTGCGTTAAAACAAACACCACTTCTCCATTAGCGGTTTCCGTTAAATTCGCCAGTTCTTCCATTGATGCAGAAAATGTCTGATAATTTTTTTCCGTCTCAACTCCTACTAGAATCACTTTTTCATGAGTGGTCATCGCCTACTCACTCTCCTTCTGTTGTAGCCATTCCGCTACTTCTTTTTCCAACTTGGGCAAATCTGTTGGCTGCTGAACCAAATCCCACCAATGCGCAGCCATTCGATTTCTAAACCAAGTCAATTGACGTTTGGCATATCGCCGCGATTGCTGTTTGACTGTTTCAACCGCCATCTCTAATGATTGTTCACCGGAAAAATACGGGAAAAATTCTTTATAGCCAATACCTTGAGCTGCTTGTGCATGTGGTTGCTGAAACATCTGTTTTGCTTCTTCCAACAGTCCTTCTGTCATCATTTGATCCACCCGCTGATTAATACGCTCATACAATAAAGCGCGATCTGTTTCCAAACCTAATAAATAATAATCATAGAGACGAGCTGGTTTTTCCTTCGGGGTCAAAATACTATAACCGGTTTTATCAAAGACCTCTAACGCACGAATGACTTTTTTGCGATTATTAAAATGGATGCTGTTAGCCGCTAGAGGATCCTTTTGTTTTAATAACTGCCATAAGGCTTGATTCCCTTTTTCTTCCGCAAATAAATTGTACGTTTCTCTAATTTCAGGCGAGTCATCTATCTCACGACTTCCTAGTTGAAAATCATAAAGAAGTGATTGAATATACAACCCTGTTCCTCCAACGATAATTGGCAGTTTCCCTTTTTCAGTAATTTCTTTGATTTTTTGACGACCCTCTTTCTGAAAATCAGCGGCAGAATATGTTTCGCTGACTTCACGGCAATCAATTAAATAGTGAGGAATTCCTTCTTTTTCTGTTTCTGTGACTTTAGCGGTGCCAATGTCTAACGAGCGATAAACTTGCATGGAGTCACCGCTAATAATTTCACCATTAAATTTTTTTGCTAAAGCAATACTTAATGCTGTTTTCCCCACCGCGGTGGGTCCTACAATAACTAATACTTTCTCCAATTATGTTTCTCCTTCTTCTTGCCAATTTTGACGAGCAAATTTTGCTTCCTCAAGAAAATCTGTATGAACGCCTGCCAATTTTAGCTGAAAACAATTTTCCATTTCTTCCATCCGATTAACAGTCCACGGCCGCAGCGGTTTGCCAATTGCGATAAGTTCTTTTTCATGAGCCAACACCCAAGACATTTTTGGATGTAAACTATCGACAAGCGCGAATGCCGGTCCCGCTTGACTTAAATCCTCTGCAGATTCATAAATAAAGGCAATTTCTGTCTTAGGATCAGCTTTTTTTAATTTAACTAAACTCGGAAAATAAAAACTAGAATATAAATAACGAAACGGCCAGTTTTTTTGCTTCATTTGTTGGACGACTTTTTTCTCAATTCCTTCATAATGGATAATATCCGTTTTAAGTTCAATATTCAAAAAACCATTGAATTGTTCTTCTACAAGACAATTTAAAACATCTTCCAATGTTGGAACACATTGAACAGAAGGATTTTTCTGAAACCAGCTTCCAGCATCTAGTTGTTTTAATTCGTTTAATGTTAACTGTTGGATTTCACCATGACCATCTGTCGTACGATCAACCGTTTCATCGTGCATAACGATTAAATAACCATCTTTAGATAAGTGAACGTCTAATTCAATTCCTTCAGCACCAACACGAACAGCCTCTCTGAAAGCAATACACGTATTTTCAGGATGGGTGCCTTTACTTCCTCGATGTGCAATAATATCTGTCATGCTCTCACTCCAATCTTGTTTATTGTACCATTGGAGTGAGGTGGGTTCAAATATAGGAAAAACGTCCAATTTATTGTCATTGATATGTACGCACCTTTTGTTTCTCTAGTGAATAAATACTTTCCTAACGCGAAGCTCATCATTGTTTGCTTCTATATCGTTCAACACATCAGCTGGACCTTTCGAAACCATAGAATCACTTAGGCAAACCGCCTATTAAAAAGTTCAAGTTTGGCTGAAAAACGCCAAGGAAAACAACTCAAAAAACACTGGAAGTTATTAAAAAAAATCAAGAAAAGTTGGATAGTTTAAACCACTGTTGGCACCCTTCGTTTAAAACTTATTTGGCTGAAATAGAGCTTGTGGACAGCCTGCTTTTTCTATAGCGTTGAATTAGCATAAGGCTACACGTTGTACCAAGATTTCTTGTATGCTGTTCATAAACGAAATCAAACGTATTTTGATGCTTGCTTACGCAAAGTGTTTTTCACTTGCCAAGTACTTTATCAAACCACTTTACGAACCTTTAAAAAAATCAAAAACAGTTTCATCATGCCTTGAGTTATTATTATTCAAATAGACAATTGGAATGTCTAAATAATCATATCAAAGTGTTAAAGCGGAATGCCTATGGTTTTCGTAACTTTTATAATTTCAAATTGCGGATTTTCGTCCAATAAGAACAAGCCGTACAGACCAAATAAAAAAATCCAGAGGATTTTCTCCTCCGGACGTGTGGACGTGATGCAATTCTATAGTTTCTCTTTACCAACATTATTTGATAAAGGGGCTAGATTCCCTCTTTATTTTTAATATATTTTTAGAAACCACTTACCATCTACCATATTTTTCTTCCCATTCTTTCATGGGAATAGCTTTTACTGTATTTACATCAAAATAATCTGCCGTATAAATATTATATTTATAATTAATATCTTCATTGATATGCGATAATTTATTTGAATAAGCTGGATAACCAGTATTCGGCTGAAAATTAAAATCTGGGACAACTGGATTCAAATTACCGTTTTGTTTTTCTTTCTCAATAACTTTATAACGTTTAGTTACCTCACTGTAGGAATAATAAGTATCATATAATGCGTTTGTACTTGTAAAAAAAGCAGAAAATATTAACATTATATAAAGTGTTGTAAATATAGGGTTAATTATATGTCCAATTTTATGAACTTCGAATGTTGGAAAGCACATCATTATTGCTATAATAATAAACATTACTCCGCCAAAAAATGAACGACCCCAAGTATAACCAGAAGGCGATAATGCCAAAGAATAGCATACAGCCCCACCTACAAATAAATAAATTATTCCAAATAAATAATTATATTTTGTTTTGTATAAAAATATACAAAATATTATTGATATAACAGCTATAAAAATCATTACATATGCATGTTCAGACATAGTATTTGATACATCTCTTAAGCCATATAAAAGTTTCTTAGGCAATGACCATGAACTTCTTTCAAACCATGAACTTCTAATTTTATTACCAGGGGAACTCATCATAATAATAAAACCTATAGTTAATCCTAAAACTCCTGTTTTCATCCACTTTTCTATTTTCGCTCTGTTTACAAATTTATATACCAACATATAACCACTAGCTATGAGAATGATTCCCGCTGAGGTATTTTCGTTACACCATCCTGCAACAATTCCTAAAAAAAACATATATATTATTTGCCAGCTACTCTTCATTTTATCATTATTTATCACAGCAAAATGGAATTTAGATACAAACAATAACATAATTCCAAAAGTCCATAGATAATTAAAAGAACCAGTCTCCCAAAGAATTGTCTCGCCAAATTGAGGAATAAACAAAAATATCAATATTATAATCAACAAGAATCTAACGGTGTTCCATTTTTGGTTAGAAAAGTTAGTCATTATATATATAAGATATGAAATAATTAAAAATACCAGTGGATTCAAAAAGTTAAAGATAAATTTCGGAAGTAGTAAAAAAAATCTTACTAGAATATGGGCTACTGAACGACCATTTTGTGTGATATATTGTAAATACTCATCATGAAATATGGTATGAAATCCCTCTGTTTTATAAATATATGCAAAATCATCTGCAATCAACGGTGTTAAAAAATTTAAAACCAATAGTACTACATATATTAAAAAAAATACACTAAAAAAAACTTCTTTGAGTTAATAACCTTCATTTACTTTTTTCTCCTTTAATTTTACTTTTAGGCTTATATTTATTACCAATAAAGTATAATGGACGGTCTTTTGTTTCCAAAAAAATACGTCCTACATACTCTCCTAAAATACCTACAGAAATCAATTGACATCCACCCAAAAACAACATCATAATCATCAGCGATGGGAAGCCTGAAGTATCCGCTCCAAATATCAATGTTTTAATTAATACATATATCATGTAAATAAACGCAACAAAAGAAACTAAAAAGCCAAAATACATTGAAATCTTTAAAGGAGCCGTTGTATAAGAAGTAATTCCTTCAATTGCCAATTTCAATAATGCGCCAAAACTCCATTTTGTTTCACCATGTAATCTTTCATCCGCATCAAATTCAATCGCAACCTTTTTGAAGCCTACCCAATTATATAACCCCTTCGTATAACGTTGAGATTCTCTCATTTGCTTCAGCGCCTCTACTACCTTACGATCAAGTAACCGGTAATCTCCTGCATCTGGTAAAACAGGCGTATTGGCTAGTTTTCCTAATACTTTATAAAACCATTTAGAGGATGTTTTTTTGAACCATGACTCCCCTTTGCGTTGATTTCTTTTAGCATAGACATCTTCATAGCCTTGCTGCCAAAGATCAATCATATCAATAATTGTAGCTGGTGGATGTTGTAAATCAGCATCCATTGTAATAACAGCATCATGTGTAGAATAATCAAATCCCGCACTCATTGCTATCTCTTTTCCATAATTTCTGGACAAATCAATTAAAGAAACATTATCCGTTTGTTCAATTAATGATAAAACTTCGCTTACTGTGTTATCTTTGCTTCCATCATTAATGAATAGTATTTCAAAATCAACTTCATCTCTTTTTTCTTCTAAAGTTTCATTTAATTTTTTATATAGAGGACGTATATTATTTGCTTCATTATACGCGGGTATTGAAATTAAAATTTTCTTTTTCACAGGTTAAATCCCCCAAATTTAATACTTACATACAAGTTTTAGCATACCATATTAAACTTTTTTTATCTATGACGACTTCGTATAAATTACCTGAAAACTTCTTGAGAACTATCAGCTCTCAAGAAGTTTTATTTATTCTTTTAATTCATACTTAACATATTTATCCAAACCGGATTGAATACTATATTTCGGTTCATAACCAATGGCACGTAATTTAGATATATCCGCTAAGGAATCTTTGATGTCACCTGCTCGCGCTTCTTTGTATTCAACTGGCAAAGTGACTTGCATAATATCATTTAAAGAAGAAATTAACTTATTTAAATCGGTTGCTTTCCCAGTCCCAACATTATACACTTCCCCAAGTGATTGGTCAGAATGAGCCACAAGATTCAATGCTTGAACCACGTCCTCAACAAAGACAAAATCACGAGATTGTTTTCCATCACCAAAGATATTGAATGTCACTTCTTGATTGGCTAATAAGCGTTTGTAAGAGTCCATCACAATCGAAATAACGCCAGAATAAGGCGAATTAGGATTTTGGTTTGGCCCATAAACGTTAAAGAAGCGAACAGCACTTGTTGGAACATCATATAAATGACAATAGTTTAACACATATTTTTCAGAAGCAAATTTATCCACTGCATAAGGCGTTAATGGACGAATTACTGATTCTTCCTGTTTTGGTAAAGTTGGCTCATCGCCATAAACAGCTGCAGAAGAAGCAAATACCAAACGTTTTAAATCTTTCTGGTATTTCCGAATTAATTCCAGTAATTGTAACACACTCTCAAAATTCACTTGGTGTGTTTCCACTGGACGCGCTACTGAATCTGCTACACTAGCAATCGCTGCTAAGTGAAAAATGTAATCGAACTGATACTCTTGTAGTACTTTTTCCATTAATTGTTGATCAATCACGCTACCTTCAATGAACGTGATATTTTCAGATGTGTTTAAATTTTCAGTTTGGCCCATTGATAAATCATCAATGACCACAACTTGATTGTCTTTACTATAATAATTTGCTAAGGTTGAGCCGATAAAGCCGGCGCCGCCTGTGATTAGAAATGATTTCATTTATTTAACCCCTTAAATAGTTATTAACTCTATATTAACATAACAAATGATAACCTAAACACTTATTGTTTGCAATACAAGATTATCATGAAATATCAAGTTTTAAAACTTGATATATTTCCATTAATAAATAGAAGATTTATATTAATAAGTTAAAATTTAATATCCTGGTACTTTCTAGTAATTATTGTTCGCAAAGGAAATTCATAAATAACTGGGCATATCTACTTTTTAATAGTTTTGTTGAAAAATTAGTATAACTAAATGTTTATTTTTTACTTGTAAACTAAATGCACCATTTATATAGGAAAATCAACATACTCCACTTACTTTAACATTGCACAAATCATTTAATTATCATTCGCTATGGGATTACAAACACTCGATTGTTTCTTAATGAAGTCACAAAATTCAAAACATATCTGCAATTGAGGAATCAACAGTTTAAATGAAATTCCTATGTTTTGTAACTTTTATAATTTCAAATTGCCAATTGTCGTCTATCAAGTATACACACGCAATACGAACCAAATGAAAAAAGCCCAGAAAAATTTCTCCTCTGGGCTTGACTCTATTCTATAATTTCTCTTTGTCAACATTATTTTGACAAAGAATCTTTATTTTTTATTTTCTAAAGATGTAATTTTACCTAAAAAGAGCCAAATCACAACAGCACCAATTGTACTCACTAACACTAGCTCGGTAATAAACAATGCTGATATTGTAATAGCTAAAACACTAAGTATTACGTAAAAATTCATATCTTGAATCAAACTACTGTTACCAAATAAATATTTTAAAGAAATGTATATTCTATTTATAAAGAATATAAAGAAAACTAATAATCCAGAAGCTCCTGTAGAAGCCATGATTAAGAACACAAAATTATGTGTTGTTAATGTATTTTGCCCTATAAATGAATCAGGTAAAACATCATGTGCGTATGGGATATAGTTAGCAGCTGAAGCTCCTACTAACCAACTTGATTTAAATATCTCAACAGCACTACTCCAAAGAGAAAATCGTAAATTAGATATATCACCGCCATTAGAAACATCTGGTCTGTCTAAGTTTACTTTATTCAAATTATTCTTAGTATCAATCGTAGGAAGCGAAGCTTCTTTCATTTGCAAAAGGCTTGGAATATATGATAAACCTGTTTTAAGAGCATCAATTATCAAGTACAAGACCGCAATAGTGAGGAGCGAACTAATTATAGATAGAATCCAACGTAAAAATAATTTCTGAGAATCTATCTTTTTGCTATGATAGCTAACAAAAAACATACCTACAGCAGTTACTGTTAATAACACAATTAATGCAGTTCTAGACCCTGATAGCGATATAAACATTAACTGTAACAAAATATTAAGGCTATTAAATAAAGTAAACGTTCTATTAGAATTTGTTTTAATATAATAAACAGAAAGTAAAATTACAACAACGGATATAGTAGCTCCAAAATTTGGGTCTGGAAACACTCCGAAAAGTCTATTTCCTAGAAATCCCATACGTAATGGATAATAACGGTTATCCATAGGAATTTTAACGCCAAATTGCGTAAAAAACATCCATAAAGAAATAATAGCAGAAAAGAACCAGAAGATTATTAATATAACAAAAAAATAATCAAAAATCTTATCTTTTTTACCATAATCTTTGCCATATTGAAATATTACAAAAAAGTATATAGCTTGCCACATAATTAATTTTAAATTACCAGCCAATCCATACTTTATATTGACTAAACTAGATATCAACATAATAGCAATAAATAATATGAGCCATATGTCAAATTTTTTTGATTACTCTTTTTAATAGAATCAATTGCATCAATAAAAATAATTGTTAATCCTATAAGACCAGATGATACAAAGAATAGTTTATCCAACAAGTTGGGCATTAATATTAATGGACCGATTGTACGAAAAATTAATATCAGCTCAAAATATAAGATATATATTCCTTTTATATTCTTTAGTGTGCTATTTGGTTTTAGCATCTAGTTATCCACTTCCTCATACAAATTTACGCTTTAAATACAAATATTATGATACCTAAAAACTTAAAATGTTTTATTTTCTAAATCTTTTTTTATCTGAGTTGTTGATATTTCAGGTGTTCTTGGTAAATAAATAACCTCCGCATTAGTTTCATTAGCGATAAAGTCAAATTTCCCTGACCAATCATCACCTATCACAAATTCAGCGACATGAAATTCTTTAATATCTTGAATCTTTTGTTGCCAGCTATTTTCCGGAATAACTAAATCTACATATCTGATAGCTTCTAATAATTTTTTCCTCTTATCAAAAGAAAAATAGGTTTTCTTTCCTTTTTCATCCCAATTGAATTCATCTGTAGATAGTCCAACGATTAAATAGTCTCCTCTTTCTTTCGCTCTTCTTAAAAGATTAATATGTCCATAATGTAACAAATCGAAGGTACCATATGTTATTATCTTTCTCATTTATATCTCCTCTCTTTCGCATTTTTTAATTTATTTACTAACTGACCAGAATATGATACATTAAATTTTCTAGCAAATAATTCTTCTCTGTTAATCAGCATATCATAATCGCTGTCACAAAAATATTTTGGTGTATCATTTTCCCATACTACATAACGCATATTTGAATGACAAGAATTATCAAAATTGGGTGTATTTACTTTTTCTAAAAATTTAGAGTTATAAACAATCGTTTGTAGAAATAATTCATCTCCGTTAATCGTATCTTTAAAATAATCATTAATAAACTTTTCCTGCTCTAACACATATTTTGCCAAATCGTTAGTTATGCTAAACCAATTTGCCCCCATTTGAAATGTATATTTATCTGATTTTATTCTATTACTATTTAAAAATTTTTGAATAATTTTATACAGTTTACCTAAAAACCATAAAAAATTTTTTTCTTACCAACTTTTTCTTGAAATGGGTAGTAATACATAACACGCTCTAAATTTCTTTGTTTAATTTTTGGCTGCTGAAATTGTATATATTCTTTTCCATCATTTTTATCAAAAAATTCATGAATATAATCTTGACTTTTAAGAGGAAAATCAAGCCCAGAAATCAAATGATAATAATTATAATTTCTTTTCACAGCAGCTTTAAGTAATGCCAGTTCACATTCAATTTGTGAATAAGCCCCCATGTTACAGAAATACTTTCAATAAAAGAAACTTCCGAATACTGACAATGTGTTTTTAAATCAGCTATATTAACATTACTAGATTTTTTATCAATATGAATTACAATATCATTTCTAATATCATCTAACTCTTTTAACAATAAGCTTAACATATCGAAATTGTCATGCGCCATGATTAAGTAAACATGTTTTTTCATTAATTTTTAGTTCCTTTTAGTATTTTTTACATCTAACACAACTTCACTTTTAGTCGTAAATAATATGATACCAAACAATAATAACATGACCATTGATTTATATGCAATGTTAAAAAAGAATTAGCAAAAATTGAAGGTAATAGAAGCCCAGTAATTGTAATTGCTATTGTTAAGCCCAATTCAATAAGTATCTGTTTGGTAATTAAAAATTGTAAATTAATAAAATCTTTAATCAATACTATTCTTAATATGCAAACGATGAGTTCTACAAAAACTAGTACAATAGTCGCACCTAATGCATTATAAATTGGAACAAGAATATAATTGCCAAGTAAACTAACAATTGAACCAATTATTAATGGGATTCCATATTCTTTGTCTTTTTCCATAGCCAAAGCAAACTGATTAGAGAAAATCCCTCCAATCGGATTTAATATAATAATAAATGAGACAATCATCATATTTGCGGTCATAGGAACAAATTTAGGTCCAAAAAACCATACAACAAACTCTTTCGTATTAGCAAAAATAATAGAAAACAAAATTAATGAAAAAGTCAACGTATAATTAAATGCCTTTTTAGTATACATATATACCTTATCATTATCCCCATTTTTGATAGCTCCAGTCATTTTAGGTAACATAACAATAGTTAAAGATGAGAGTAATGTTAGTAGAATTCTTGCAATTTTTTGAGACTGATCATAGTAAGAAAGCTCTGTATTGGTAGTTAAAGATCCCACTACCGTTTTATCCAAAGTCGTATAAACTTGCATAAACACTTGTGGCAAAAGGATAATCAAACTAGGTTTCCATAAAGATTTAAAAATAGGCATAGAAAAGTTAGGTTTAGAAATTTTATTTTTTAGACTCAGCCAAAAAATTAAACTTCCAACTACAGTAGATGCAGATGTAATTAAAACATACAAAGGTAAATCTTTATCGTTTTTCACTAACAAGATAATCAACAATACTGATAACAATTTTATGATCACATTTCTAATAACTACCTGAGCAAATTGTTCAATACCTTGAAAAAACCAAGCAATATCAAAGGTTGTACCTATTAAAAAAATTAATTGTATATAATATAATTCTTTATACTCAATTTTAAATAAAAAAATTGCGAAAAAATATATAGTTGTGATCACTAATCCAATTAATGCTTGCATGATAAAAAGATTCCAAAATTCTTTATTTAATTCATCTTTATTAAATTTATTTTGTGCTATTCTTCTAATTCTAAGGGATTCATCCCAACTGATATCAAGATCATTAAAAACTGAGCGATAGAGAATACATAACTGTATATCCCTAATCCTTCTGTTCCCAGCCGACGACTAAGTATAGGCATTGTTATAATTGGCAGTATAATTAATAATACTTGGTAAGTTGCATTAAACAAAACATCACTAATGAATTTTTTCATATTTCTCTATCATCTCTCAATATTTTCTAATATTTTTTCAGTGACAAAATTTGTTGCTTTTCCGGTTTCAAAATTACCTATTTTTTTCAGTAACATTTTAGGACCTTCTATCAACGTTTCTCTATCATGTTCGAAAATAGCCAAAATTTCTTGGTAACTTTTTGCTTTCGGCAAAGGTAAATAATCTAAATCAATATAAAATCCTCTTTCCTTCTTATACTCATCTTCATCATAGTTTAAAAGAATAATCGGCTTATTTAATAATGCAAAATCAAAGAAAATAGACGAGTAGTCGGTAATCAGTAAATCCATATCAAGAAACGTATCTTCTGAACTTACATTATTATCGATTAAGTGAACTGAATATTTTTTTATCAAATCTCGTATTTCTACCTGCTTAATTAGGCTTTGATTTACATTAGGATGAAATTTCAAATAAATTTCTACTTTTTTATTGAGTGATTCAAAATATTTAACTAGGTACGGAATACCTAAAATATCTAGTTGCTTTTGACCATTATCAGCTTTATTATTTCTAAAAGTTGGTGCAAATAGCAACTTAAAAGTTTCTTTTTCAAACAACGAAACTTCTTTATCAATTTTTAGGCATAATTGATCATTTCTCGGCGTTCCAACATTAGCAATTTTATTTTCATCTATTCTAAAAGCAGAAGCATAGATATCACTACTATACTTATTACCAGAAAGTAGATAGTCTAAGCTTTCTGAATCTTTTAGAGCATAGTTTAAATAACTATTTGGGAGTTTATCCACGGCATCAAACTCTATTTTTTTCAAGGGAGTTCCATGCCATGTTTGAAAGTAAATCTGATTTTTACGTTTTTTAAAAAAAATTGTTTTTCTTGAGTCATCAATCCAAACTTTACTTGTATATAGATGAAAAGTAGCCAAAAGCGAATTATTGTCAACACGTTTTATATATGGTGGCAGGTTTTTAACAGAAACATCTTTATTAATGCACCATATATACTTTAGTTTAGGATTCAATTTATAAAGCTCTTCAGATATTCTTCGCGGATTACCTGAATAGTTTCTCCCACCAAAACTAGAAAAAAATATTTTTTTATTTTGAATAGGCAACAGTAAAAAAACACAGGATAAATATAGCGTGAAAGAAATTTTTTTATCTTTATTATCATCGGTTAATCCCTTCCATTTTTTAAATATTTTAGCGATTAATTTATTCTTAGAGATGCGACTTGGTAAACTAGGAAACTTAACTAATAGTTTTGTGATTAATTTAAGCTTAACAGATATCTTATTATCATTTAGTACTTCACTTTGATATTTTTCTACAATATCCATACATTTAGTATAATCTAATTTTGAGGTATAATTACTTTCAATCATTCTCATCATCATTCTAATTGCTTCATAGACATATCTAGACTTTACTTTAGGACTTATACTCGGATAATGTTCATCCATAAAATTTAAAATTTCTTCATGGATAATAAAAGAATCAAAATTTTTTGATTAAAATCTGTTCTTAAAATACTATTATCTCGTAAATAGTAGTGATACTTAGTAGAACCATTAACAGCAACTTTGGTTGAACTATCAATTAAACGATACGTAGTTCCTTTATCTTCCATTAACATCCCTTCTGGGTATCTTATGCTTTTAAACAAACTAATTCTATATAACTTATTATTTGCCGAATAACCAATTAAATTACTCGAGAATAGTTCTCTCATTGCAGTTTCTCGTTCGAATATGTCCCACTTAGTTTGGCTTTCACTTTGAAAGGCAATTTTATTAAAATCCTTTACTTTAATCATCTGAATAACCGATATATCCACATTCGTATTTTCCATTCCGTTCAATAACACTTCAATATAATCCAGCTCGATCCAGTCATCACTATCGATAAAACAGATAAATTCACCTTGTGCACATTCAATCCCAGCATTTCTAGCAGAAGAGAGTCCTCCATTCTCCTTGTTAATTAATTTTATTCTGGAATCTGATAGGACAAACACTTAAAGAATTATCGGTGGATCCATCATTAACAATGATAATTTCTAAATTTTGATAGGTTTGATTAATAACTGAGTCTAAACATTTTTCTACATATTTTTCTACATTATATACGGGTATGACTACACTGACTAATTTCATCTTATCTCCTAACTCATTTCTTTTAAACTAATTCATTCTATGATACACTTTTCTATGCTGGAAAGTCAAAAAAATTACGATTTTACTTAAAAAGGTGTACATAAACTTTTACGTACACCTTTTTTACTATTGTTTCAACTCAAAGTTACGGATATCCCCATAATACTTCTGTTCATTCAGCTCAAATTCATAGTACGTATTGTTCCCTGAGGTTGTCACTTCTTTAGTTATTTCTACTGTTTTTCCGATAGAATTTTTCAATACGCCTAATGATTGGTACCCTCTTGTTCCCCACGGAACACTTCCATACTCTGAATACTCAAAATATTGAATGGTGCCATCTGCATCTAGTGGTTTTTCTGAAACGATTTGATCGTATTGTTTCAACTTAAAGTTCCGGACATCCCCATAATACTTCTGTTCATTCAGCTCAAATTCATAGTACGTATTGTTCCCTGAGGTTGTCACTTCTTTAGTTATTTCTACTGTTTTTCCATAATAAAAGAATCAAAATTTTTTTGATTAAAATCTGTTCTTAAAATACTATTATCTCGTAAATAGTAGTGATACTTAGTAGAACCATTAACAGCAACTTTGGTTGAACTATCAATTAAACGATACGTAGTTCCTTTATCTTCCATTAACATCCCTTCTGGGTATCTTATGCTTTTAAACAAACTAATTCTATATAACTTATTATTTGCCGAATAACCAATTAAATTACTCGAGAATAGTTCTCTCATTGCAGTTTCTCGTTCGAATATGTCCCACTTAGTTTGGCTTTCACTTTGAAAGGCAATTTTATTAAAATCCTTTACTTTAATCATCTGAATAACCGATATATCCACATTCGTATTTTCCATTCCGTTCAATAACACTTCAATATAATCCAGCTCGATCCAGTCATCACTATCGATAAAACAGATAAATTCACCTTGTGCACATTCAATCCCAGCATTTCTAGCAGAAGAGAGTCCTCCATTCTCCTTGTTAATTAATTTTATTCTGGAATCTGATAGTTTCTTTTTTTGACAAACACTTAAAGAATTATCGGTGGATCCATCATTAACAATGATAATTTCTAAATTTTGATAGGTTTGATTAATAACTGAGTCTAAACATTTTTCTACATATTTTTCTACATTATATACGGGTATGACTACACTGACTAATTTCATCTTATCTCCTAACTCATTTCTTTTAAACTAATTCATTCTATGATACACTTTTCTATGCTGGAAAGTCAAAAAAATTACGATTTTACTTAAAAAGGTGTACATAAACTTTTACGTACACCTTTTTTACTATTGTTTTAACTTAAAGTTCCGGACATCCCCATAATACTTCTGTCCATTCAGCTCAAATTCATAGTACATATTGTTCCCTGAGGTTGTCACTTCTTTAGTTATTTCTACTGTTTTTCCAATAGAATTTTTCAATACGCCTAATGATTGATACCCTCTTGTTCCCCACGGAACACTTCCATACTCTGAATACTCAAAATATTGAATGGTACCATCTGCGTCTAGCGGTTTTTCTGAAACGATTTGATCGTATTGTTTTAACTTAAAGTTCCGGACATCCCCATAATACTTCTGTCCATTCAGCTCAAATTCATAGTACGTATTGTTCCCTGAGGTTGTCACTTCTTTAGTTATTTCTACTGTTTTTCCGATAGAATTCTTCAATACGCCTAATGATTGGTACCCTCTTGTTCCCCATGGAACACTTCCATACTCTGAATACTCAAAATATTGAATGGTGCCATCTACGTCTAGTGGTTTTTCTGAAACGATTTGATCGTATTGTTTCAACTTAAAGTTCCGGACATCTCCATAATACTTCTGTCCATTCAGCTCAAATTCATAGTACGTATTGTTCCCTGAGGTTGTCACTTCTTTAGTTATTTCTACTGTTTTTCCAATAGAATTCTTCAATACGCCTAATGATTGGTACCCTCTTGTTCCCCACGGAACACTTCCATACTCTGAATACTCAAAATATTGGATAGTCCCATCTGCATCTATTGGCTTTTCTGAAACGATTTGGTCAAATAGTTTGATATTTCTGTAGTCAGTCCAATAATTATTTCCATCAGATTCAAACTGATAATACTTATTGTTAGATGTCGTTACCGCTTCTTTTTTAACTTTTATGTCTTTGTTTAAAAACTGAGTTACAGATCCTAATTTTTGATAACCTTCTGTCCCCCATGGTCTATTACCATATTCATCAAAAGGAGTAGATAAAATATTTCCGTCCTTAATTAATGATTTCTCTTCTGTAATGATATCATAACCGCTAAGCGATTTCACAAAATAGTCAGTAAAGCTCATAGAAATATCAAAAGGATGAGCAATACCTGGAAAATAAAACTGCGAGCTCCATTGCCAAGCCCCATATTCTTGATTCCAAATTGAATCTGCAGCGGGATAGAAGGGATACTGAGCAACCCAAATATTTTTATATCCAAATTGGTTAGGATCAATATAACCACTATTTAACCAATTTTTCCCTGTATATAAAAGTGAATAATTGTATCCATGTGCTTTAACTTGATTTATAAAAGATTTACTATTTTCAGTTACATCCCCCTGCAATAATTCCGTTGCTTCAGCATCGTTAACTGCAATAGTACTTGAGTTCAGTTTCAATTTTTTCATATAATTTACGAAATAATTTGCTTCTTGAATTGCTTCCTCAGAAGTCGTATATCTACTAAAATGATACACAGAAACTACTAGGCCTGCACTTTGGGCATTTCTAATTTGACTTTCTGCGTATGGATTTATATAGGATGTACCATCCGTTAATTTTACTACCACACCTTTAATTCCATATTTATTTTTCATTAATGAATATTGTTCAATAGATATATACTCATTCCATGAAGAAACATCAATAAAATCTTGTCTAGGGGTATTCTTATCACCAGCATTAACATTTACTGGTGATAAATTTTGTAAAGATCTCATTGCAACTAGATTAATTGTTTCTTCTGATGCTTTAATGTAATCCCCCATTTTATTGTTTTCTGTAAAATATGATTCCTGAAGCTTATCTGAAGCAAAAACCGTTTGGCTCCAAAAACAAATAGGAAGTAACAACAGTAATAAAATTTTTTTCATTATTCTCTCCTTGAATATTATTTATTTCTCAACCTTTTTTGATAAATCACTCCACGTATACCATTAGGAAGTAAACTAATAATTGAATGTACTGCAGAAACAAATATAAAATCAGAAAAAGATCCTAAACCTTCCCGATATATTACTTTACGCGCTTTTAATCCTGGTACTAGGTATTTAATCCCGCCACGCCTAGAATACATATCTTTTCCGCCTCTAGCATAAACCAAAATCTTATTTATATTTGCCGCTTTTTTATCTTGTTTCAACAGCCTTATCCAAAGATAATAATCTTCAAACCCCTTCAAAGGTTTATAGTTACCAACCTGAATAATATCCTCTTTTTTATACATAACTGTCATATGATTAAATGGATTTCTTCTTTTCGAAAAGCGGCGAATTTCCTCGTTACTTTCTGGTACTATACGTCTTCCCAAAATATTGGTAACATTCTCCTCAAATTCTATAATATTACCACCAACAATCGCTAAACTTGAGTTTTCTTTAAATAATTTATACTGAACTTCCAATCTGTCCTCTACCATAATATCGTCTGTGTCCATTCTTGCAATTAACTCATTTCGGCAATTTAAAACTCCCTCTGCCAACGCTATACCTAATCCTTTATTTTCTGATAACGAGTAAAGACTTAGTTGATTGCCTAATTTTCGTTTATATTCATCAATAACTTCATCTAGTTCTAACGTTAAAGGGCCATCTTTTACTAAAAAAATTTCTTCAGGTTGAATAGTTTGTCTTAAAATACTCTCCATTGTGTCAATTAAATACTCTGGTTTTTCATTTTTGTAAATTGACATTAGAATACTTATAGGCACAGTCTCCACAATAAAATCCTCATTTCAATAACTTTATATTTCGTTCTTTTAAATAAGAACAAGTAATCGTTTCACGTTCTTCAGACTCATCCAATCCTCTTGATGATACTTTATCAAAGAGAATTTTGATGGTTTGAAGCAGGATTTTCATATCCAATAGCAATGAATAATTCTTGATGTACAGTAAATCAAAGTTCAATTTACTATTGTAGTCAGAAGCATACTTCCCATAAACTTGGGCATAGCCAGTAATCCCCGCACGTACATTGTGACGTAAATAGTAATTCGGGTTTTCCTGATTAAATTGATCAACAAAGAATGGTCGTTCAGGACGTGGTCCGACAATGGACATATCCCCGCGAATAACATTGATTAGTTGTGGCAACTCATCAATACGTAAAGCGCGCAAGTATTTACCAACTGTAGTGACGCGACTGTCGTTACTTGTAGATAAGACTGGACCTGATTTTGCTTCCGCTGTTGCCGACATCGTTCTAAATTTTAAAATCGAGAACTCGCGTTGATCTAATGTAATCCGAGTTTGTTTGTAAATCACTGGTCCCGGTGAGGTTGCTTTGACTAAAATCGCTGCAATAAGCATTAAGGGTGAGGTAATCACAAATAGGCAAACAGAGACTAAAATATCGAATAAACGTTTAATAAAATTCTCTTCTGGTTGGATTTCAAAATTTGAGACTTCGATAATACTTTCATCTTCAAAGTTCATCATGTTTGGTTTTAACATAATTAGATTTTCAAAACTTGTATCTAAAAAGATTTTTTTCTTGTGTTTGACAATTAATTGATACAATTTTACTTTTTCGTTCTCATCAACATTACTTGAAATATAAACAATATCGATCTCATCGATAATTTTTTTTAAGTTTTCATAGTAATTGCTGACAACAACGCTCGTTACTTTATGCTTGTTATTTTTATCAGACATAAAGTTTTGAATTGACCGCATAACTTGATTTTCTTTACCTAGTAAAACAACTTTTCGCTCATTGCTGACCTTTAAGTAAAGATAATAAACAAGAATTCGCCAAAGACTTAGAACAATAATTCCGATTATAAAGGAATATCCTAAAACAGAACGCGGGAACGTAAACCAACGTCCGGCAAATGTCACAATCATAATCGTTAAAGTCATTAAAATTTGACCAATCACCGTGACAAAAATGATGTCACTAATTTTGCGATTATAAAAAATATACGCACCTAACAACAAATTCAAAAAGATAAAAAAGATTGAAATGTAAATTGCAGATTTTTCATAAGCCACAAAGTTAAATGAAGGAATTTCTCGGCCAAATTTCACCATAAACCCTAAGATGATTGATAAATTATAGAGCAAAACGTCTGCTAAAATAATTACAATTCGTCTTGCATTACTCCATTCACTTTTTGATGTCATTAAAAACTTCCTCTCTTCACTTCCAGTAATTACATTATTTGTAATAACATGCAACCCCTATATTACCATAATGTCAGCGGACAAGAAAGTTCTATAGGATGAAAATTATCTGCGATGTCTTTGGACACGACTTAATTCTTCAGGTTGGTCCCAGCCCTCTTCGTCAACAGGTGCTATCGGGCGCTCTTCATTGCTAACAGGACTTGTTTGTTTCACTCGTTTTCTTCTTTTAGGTGTCGTTGGTCTTTCATGTCTTCCTCGTTTTTTCTCTGGCCGGAAGTAGAAGGCTAGCCCAAGGAAACTATAAACAATTGGCATCCAATGAGGCGCTAATAAAATATCTTCCATAAATGAATGAATCCAGATTAAAAGGAAGCCTAAAAGTAAACTAACTTGCAAACGATCCAATGTTTTTTTGCGGAAACCAATCAATAAAATCAAACTGACTAAAAAAACAAATAAAATCAGATAGCCAATGACACCAAAATTACTTAACGTAAATAGAAAAGCATTATGTGTCCCCAGCGGTTTCCATGAGGCCACAAAAGGCTCCATACCGACTTTAATATGTTGAGGATCAGATAACCATTTAGCAAAAAACTCATGCCAAATTCGTTCTCTTCCTGTAAATAAATCAACAGTATCTGTTTCCGCACATAAGTAAAATAACAATGGTCCCAATGCAGCTACTCCGACAAAACCAAACAGCCAAACTTTCGAACGTTGCAAGAAACGTTTTGGTAAAAGATTATCCACCAGAATAAAACCAACTAAAATGGCAAAAGAGGTTTTGGATTGACTGACCCATGTACCTAAAACACCACCAATGTATACAGGTAAAAGCAGCAGGTTAAAAACCTTATTTCTATATGCTTTGATCAAACTACTGGCCATCATTGTTGAAAACATCAACGTTGCACCAATCGTATTGGTATTAATCCAAATACTTTCTAGTTTATTTGATTCTTTAAAAATTTCGTCTGTTGGAATCAACTGAGGCAACTCCACGGACATCCGATACAAAGTCGCACTCAAAGCAACTAAAGAGACAATTAATAAAAATGTTTGATCCAAACGATCAAAGACACAAACTTTAAAACAAAGGACCAACAAAATAATTAAAGGAATCATTGTATCTGTTTGCATCGTGCTATGACGGATTGATTCCGTAAAGTGAAACAAGAGCCAGGTGGCTAGCGCCAACGCTACGGTCAGCCAGTCAATAAATTTTAATTTCGTACAATTTAATAGCAGTACAAGTATTACTGCTATTAATAATAAAATTGAACTATTGGCATACATATATTTTGTGACTGGCGCATCAATTCCTACGACCCACATCGTATACGAGCCGATCATTGTAACTAATAAAATAAGTCGACCGATTCTATTCAATACTTTTCCCATATTCAAACCTCATTCCATGAATGAATCACTAGTCGTTTATTCGATAAATATATGCCCCGTTCTGATCAGGTCCATATAATTTTTCAAAATGAATCGTTGGTGTGTCTAACGGTTCTAATGGTTTATAAACGACCGCATATTTAATCCCATATTCTTTTAATTTTTCTGGAGATAAACGAGCAATAATCGCATCTTTTTGCATCAACTCTAAAACAGGGGTCTGATTTCCTACTTCAACATTGATGTGCGCATAGCGATTATAAATAAATGTGTCTTTTCCTTTTGGATCTAATGGTTTCCAAGCCTCTAAGTCAGGTGTAAAAGCAACACCGTTAAATGTATGCACACCTAACATTGGCAAATAGCCATACATCAAGCGTTCGCCCACCCACAATTGGTTGGGGTCTTTTTTGTTAATTTCTTCCACTTCTACCGCTAATTTTTTACCATAGACAGCAGAAACGCCTCGAGAAATTGGATTAACAAAGGCACCAGAAACCATAATGATTCCTAATAAGACAAGGACAAATAACGTGCGCCAACGTTTAAATAAAGCAACAATTAAAACGGTAGCGACAACCAAGACACCAATGATATCCATTCGTGTAACGTATAACCGTAAATTGCCCGTATATAAAACAAAGAAATACAGAACAACATTTAATCCTAGCGCCCCTAACCAGGCCATCATTGGAATTTTTGCTTGGCGATTCCATAAATAATCGATGAACCATAAACTTAACAACACAGCGGCAAACCCGAAGGATAACATCGCCCGTTGTTCTGGCACATAAGACCACAATGTCAACTTAGCAAAAATTGTTGGAAATTGAACGCTCATCCAAACTAAGTTAAATAAACAATACACGAATAAGACAAAACCGTAAATGTTTTCTTTGATTTTTTTATAAAAAATAAATGGTGAGAGCGGCAAAATAACAAAAAATAATTGATAAAAACTACTGATTTCCGAATTATTTGAATATGGAACATCTTGAAACGGCATTTTCCAATTTGTTAAAAATAACAAAATATCGCGTTTAGGCATATCGCCACCTAAACTTACCCGTTTTCCTGGATAAGCGGTATCCATTACTGCTTTTAAGGAATCCAATGAGCCATATAACGATCCGCCAACAATAATCGCCGTCATCAAGAGTGCCCCACCTATCAGGACCCCATCCCACTTATCCAACTTAATTTTTTTACGAAATTCTAAAAAGAATAAAATTAAAAATAATAAAATCAAATAACCAAGTGGTACTTGTAACGCAGGATAAATAACTAAAACAAATCCTGAGGCCATAATAACAGCCGTTATCGCACAAATGACACGACGTCGAACACTACTATGATAATAGAAATAATTATAAATTCCCACTAAAAAACCTAAGCCAAAAAATACTAAATCTCCAACTGGCGAGACAAACCACCATTGAAGGGCCGAAGAAAATGGAATCCAAACACTTGCTAACAAAGCTAAATATTTATTCCGCCGTGTGACGATCAAGCCAATTTCAAAAGAAAATAAAATTAAGCCAATTAATTTAAGATTCCAATACCACGATAAGCCATATTCTTTGCCTAATAGTACATAGCCCCACGTAAAAGGTTTCGCTAACGTGGCCAAATTCCACGCTGGTGAATTATAGCCTACCACCATGTCTTGCCCATTTAACGTAATCACATCATTATGTGTTTTCAAACCTGTTTGTGTTTGTGAGAGGCTAAAGGGGGTTTGAACGAGCCATTCATCCGAGCGAACACCTCTTGGTTCACCAGCAATTAATGAACTTTTTTGACCATCCGCATATTCAGAAACATACGCATCCCACATGTTTAATGAACTACCATGGACTTTAAAGGCGACCAGTAAAATAAAAATGACTGCCGCTAGCAGATAGCGCCAGCGTAACAAATGATCAACCAAGCGAGCGCTCTGCTCAGCTTGGTTGCGTAATGGTTGTTTTTCTTTTCTTGTAGTTAGTTGTTGTTCCATCTTTTCGCTCCATTTCGTCATCCGCAATTGCATCTAGTCAATTCGTAATGAAAAGTTGGGAATATCCCTTGTCAGATTAGGATTATAAAATGGATCATTTTCAATTAAAGGTCCCCATTTTTCTTCCATCATCACTTTTTCTTGTTCAAAACGTTTTTTCTTTTTGCCTTTATCATCATATCCACGAGTTTGAGATTCAAAATGATAAAGCTCTGCTTCATGAAGCCAGACGTTGTCACGTCCTAAAGCTTGGACTTTCAGGCATAAATCAACATCATTGAAAGCTACAGTAAACGCTTCTTCAAAACCACCAACTGCATCAAAATCTGCTTTTTTCATAAGTAAGCATGCGGCAGTTACTGCTGAATAATTAACATTAATAGCTAACCGACCAAAATAGCCTAAGTCACCATGGGGATAACCATAATGACCATGTCCAGCAACACCACCTAATCCTAAAATAACGCCTGCGTGTTGGACCGTATTATTTGGATACAATAATTTCGCACCTACACAGCCAATCCGTTCTTGCTGAGCAAATGAAACCATCAAAGTTAACCAATTCTCTGTAATCACTTCGGTATCATTATTTAAAAATAATAAATACTCTCCGTGCGCTTTTTTCGCTGCACGATTGTTAATAGTTGAGAAATTGAATGGAATATCGATTGATTCAACGAAAAAGCGGCCAGGTAATTGTTGTTCAAATTCTGCATACAATTCGTGCATTTTTGGATCTGTACTTCCATTATCAGCCATAATAATCTCGTAATTTTGGTAGGTTGTTTTTTCAATAATCGATGAAACACAACGTTGTACGTCTTTATAGCCATTTTTAGTTGGAATAATAATTGAGACTAACTTTTCAGATTCAATGTCATAATAAACATCGTATAAGCCATTCGCCGCCCCATGCGTTGCATGACCATTAATTCCTCGACGAACGAGCGCATCTTGCACGGCTCTTAGCCCCGCTTCAAAAGCATAACCTTTGGAGCCTTGATCCACTGCTGTTGAGGTTGGCAGCATCCGCCAATAGTAAAGAACTTTTGGAATATGTTTGATGCGTTCTTTTGTCGTTTTTTCAGTAAATCTTAAGACTAAATCGTAGTCTTGAGAACCTTCGTAACCTTTTCGAAAGCCGCCAATTTCTTCTAGAATACTCCGACGATACACGCCTAAATGCGAAATGTAATTCGTTCCTAAAAGTAAATCAGGTGACCAATCTGGTTTAAAGGCTGGATCAGAACGATTTCCATCCATGTCAATCTTATCTTCATCACTATAAATTAAATCCAGTTCTGGGTTTTCATTCAGCACTTTAACCACTTCATAAAAAGCATTGATTGCTAATTCATCATCGTTGTCTAGTAAGGCGACAAATTCTCCGGTAGCAATCGCTAAAGCAGAGTTGGTCGCTTCGGAAATATGACCATTTTGTTCACGAAAGACGACCCGAATTCGCTCATCCAATTGTTGGTACTCTGTTAAAATCTTTTTGACATTGGGATCTGTTGAGGCGTCATCGGCCATACATAATTCCCAATTAGTATAGACTTGATTCAAAATAGAATCAATGCACAACCGAAGCCATTTTTCTTCAACATTATACACTGGCATCGCAATGGAAATTTTAGGTTGGTAATGAAATGTTGCGATTTCTTGTGTCATCGCTTCTATGTCTAGTACTTCATTTCTAGCTAACCAGTTAGGATACGAAGCTTGCTTTCTTAGTTTCTCAATTTTCGCTCGTTGAATGGTATGAGAAATACCATTTTTAGCCATATACTTAAATCCTTTTTTGGCTTTTATCCAAAGACGAGTTACTTTATCTTCTGTCCCTGGAATCACTGGATATTTTTTATTCAAGGGAAAATCCACCGTTACAACATGTGCTGATGATTGAAAATGAAAAGGGAGTACTTTTTTTTGTTTAATTCCTTCAAGTGTAACAACAAAGCCAGCTTCAATCGCAGGCTCTGTTTGATAAATTTGATTAACATCTTCACGTAAAACGCGCTGAATGTTATAAGCGGACACTTGGTTTTCATTATTAATTGTGAAAGTTGGGCTTTCTTTAGTGATTGTATCTAACGCCCAACCTGTAATGGTTAAATTATTTGTTGTTTTGTCGCGATAGATACTATCAAAGATCACCTTAATGTCTTCATTCATGTGCATTCTCCTTATAGATGTTTCGGATTTCGGTAGGGATCAACTAAAGCTTCCGCGGTCCATTTTTCCGCAAGTTCTTTATAAGATCCTTTTTTATCATGGTTTTGCATTTTTTCGTCTGCTTTCAAAATTGCATAGGACACATATACATTTCGTTTACCAGCGCTAGCAAATTGTAACGATAAATCGACACCCATCCATTCTTTTCCTAAGCTTTCGTTAATTCCTTCTAAATTTAGGTAAAGTTGTTTGTTGAATAGTAAGCAGTCTTCAGTTGCTGCTTGAATATTTCTTGGTAAAGAAATTCTGTAATAGTAACCTAAGCTTTTACCAGGGGTGCCTTTTTCAGGATAAAGTAATCGACCTTTGTCTGTATCAACTGATACTCCCACTGTTTCCACGCGATAGCGTGCGTCAACTACGCGGCCAGTCACTAAACCAGAGGTCTCTTGTTGACCAATGTTCATTAACTCTTTTAACCAATCATTTTTCGTTGGTACCAATCCAGCATTTAATAAAGCCACATATTCTCCCTTAGCAGCTTGAATCATGCCATGACGAGTTTCTGTTGAAACATAACGAAGACGGTCATTTTGGATATTTATTTGATTCTCGAAGCGTGCAGGCAATAGAATTTCATAATTTGTATAGGCAGTTTTTTCTAATAATTGACGTAAGTAGCTACTCATATTCTCTGTATCATTCGTAATAATCAATGATACCATCGGCACATGATCATAAAGATAGTTAATTTTATAGGAACCATAAAATTCGGCAATCTCTACTTGTGCTTTTAAGCCACGGCGTTCCGTCGCCGCTTGAACCGCTTTTTGACCAGCCACATAGGCGTAACCTTTGCTTTCAGGGTTTAGAGCAGTCGATGATTCAATGGCACGCCAATGATACATCATACCAGGAATGTGCTTGATTTTCGTTGCTTGTTCCGTTGCTCGCAATACGAAATCATAGTCTTGAGCGCCGTTATATGCTGAGTTCAATCCGCCTACTTTTTCTAATAAATCACGTTTCACAACAACAAAGTGTGTAATGTAATTATGATTTAAAATCAGTTCTGGATTCCAGTCCGATTTGTAAAACGCGTTGAAGCGACGACCATTTTCTGTAATTTTATCTTCATCAGTATAAAGAAAATCAATCGTTGGGTCTGTATTTAAAGCTTTGACCACTTCATATAATGCTTGTGGCGCTAATTCATCATCGTTATCCATGAAACCAATAAAATCGCCAGTAGCAATCGACAAAGCTGAGTTAGTTGCTTCTGAAATATGTCCGTTTTCTTCGCGATAAATAACTTTGATTCGTTGATCTAGTTCTTTATATTTTTCTAGCATGGGCTTAATATGTTCGCTTGGCGATGCATCATCTGCTAAACATAACTCCCAATTTTCATAGTACTGATTTTGTAAAGAAGAAACGCACGCTGCAAGCCATTTTTCTTCGACATTATAAACAGGCACAGCGACAGAAATTTTAGGCTGAAATTGGAACGTTTTAATTTCCGCTAAAACTGCCTCCACGTCAACAGGGGCTTCTGCTTTTTCTTGTCGTTTAAAGTACCACTTCACTGAGCCCATCAAACCACGTGTCTGAATCGAACGCCATGCTCGATCAAATTTCGTACCTGGTTGAACCATGTTTGGACGCTCCACCACGTATTGAACCTTCTGGCCTGATTTGGTGTCAATGTTTAGCGTGTAGGCTGGTAAATCTTCTGGGTCTTTAATCGTAATGACAAAACCATAATCTTGATCGCCTTCTAATTCAAACATATCAATAACATCCCGACGATATTCTGTTTCCACCGTATAAGTGACTGATTCACTAGCTTCTGCAATGCTGAATCTTAGCGGATAATTTGTTTGTTTGTCATACGCCCACCCTCTGATAACAGAAACGTTATTTTCTACATCGCGAGCAATATCGTCGATGGTTAAATTAATCATTTTATCAAATTTAGTTAACGTGATTCGTTTATATTTTCCAGTAGGCATAGGGGCAGTCTCCGTCTGTTTATTCATTTCTTCTAAAAATTGATTTCTTTCATCTAACAGTGCATGAATAAAGGTATTTTCACGTTCTGAATAGTTGCCTTCAAAGAAATAATCAATGTCTACTGTCAGGTCTTTGCCTGCCATTTGTGCATCGGTTACTTCGATTACAGGTACTTGCGTATCTAAGAAATAATAGATATTCTCTTGTACCAGAAAAGCATTCGTGGCTGCGACTGGGACTGTCTCGCCGTCTATCGTCATGGATAATTTAATAATTGCCCCCGTTAAACTTGGGAATAATTTTATCAGTTGGACGTCTTCCGGTATCTTCAGTTGGAACTGTTTTGTTTCAGGTTTTTGTAAATCAACTGGTTGATCCAACTCAGTCTCTTTTTCTTCGCCGCAATTAATTAAAATATGAACGTTTTTTTCATTGTATGAATTTACTGGTGTCACTCGCTCTGGCTGTTCTACTGGTTCAGCAGTCAAGGCAAAAAAGTACTGATACACTTCGCCAAAGGGACGCGCTTTAAAAGCTGCTTGTACTTCTACAGGTAACGCTTCATACGTCGTAGGAATTTCGTTGTAGCCAACTTGATTAAATGTAAAATCTTCTTTGGCAATGTATAAACCAACTTCTGCAAAAACTTTTTCAAATCCTTCTTGTAAATAGAATGATTTATGCGTAGCATCCAACAGCCCAGTTTCATTCCATGTTAAACGATTATTAAATAAATCAATTAAGACAGAATTATGCGCCAAATTAGGGAACGTGATTAAAATTTGACCGCCTGGTTTTAAAAATGGTTTGACTTTTGCTAAGGCGCTTTGAGGATTCATTAAATGTTCCAACACATCTGCAAAAACGATATAATCAAACGTCTTACCAGCAAAGTATTCGACCCAATCATTTTCATCAATATTGCCATAAAAGGCATCTGTTGAAAATTGACTGACATGATCATAAAGTTCTTTGTCTAATTCAACAATTGAGACCTGGCACTTTTTTTCTTCCATCAAATAGCTAGTCATTCGCCCATTACCTGGACCAAATTCCAAGACATCACTATTTTCTTTGATTTGTGCTACGATTTTCCCAACACTGGTACTCTCGTCTGTTTCCATTTCAAAATCATACTTCATCTTTTGTCGTATCCTTCCATTTATGATCTAAGATGACAATTCCTTCTCCGGCATAACGACCGGTAATAAACATCGTCACGTATTTTGTTTTGTAGACTAATGGGACTGTTGCATGTTCCTCAAAGAAAGCAATATCAAAATAATATTCACCTGTTAATAATGACATTTTTTCATATTCTAAATAAAAAACATTCCGTCCTTTTTTCCAAGGAATTTGCACGCCATCTAACAACGTATTTAAGCCACAGACATAATGATTGTCCACTGTTCGAATAGCGACCCCACAAACAGGCTTCTTAATTTGGTCATTTTTGACAGTATATTCAATTTTTACAATCACTTTTTCATCTTGCGTTACCATTTCTAATGGTTCATAATCCGCATTTAAAAGTTCCGCATGATCCACTTCAATAATATCTGGTGTTGGGGTTTCATCTTTCATGGTCGCTTCGCGGTCAACCGTTTTAATTGATTTCTTTTTCAAAAAGTTTTCGTAGTTGGTCGTCACGTCCATCGTATCTCCATATTCAACGACTTTCCCGTGTTGCAACCAAAAAGTTCTGTCACAAAAACGACGAATGGAGTTTACATCGTGAGAAACAAATAAAATTGTTTTACCAGAATTTTTAATTTCCGTAAATTTTTCCATACATTTTAATTGAAACTCTAAATCCCCGACAGCCAACGCTTCATCGACAATTAAAATATCGGGATCCACGTTAATGGCTACCGCAAAAGCCAAGCGGACAAACATACCACTAGAGTACGTTTTAACTGGTTGATACAAATGATCGCCGATGTCAGCAAAATCAATGACATCTTGGACACGCTCTTCCATCTCTTCTCGGGAAAAACCCAAGACCATTCCATTTAAGAAAATATTTTCATATCCTGAATATTCAGGGTTAAAACCTGAACCTAATTCAAGCAACGCTGAAATTTTCCCATTAATCACCATGGACCCGGAGGTTGGCGTTAATACTCCTGTAATAATTTTTAACATAGTTGATTTTCCAGAACCATTTTCGCCGACAAAGCCAATCATCTCGCCTTTTTTAATTTGCATCGTGACATCGTCTAACGCATAAAACAAATCGTGGTAGGATTTTTTGGTTGGACTAAGCGCTTCTTTAAACCGATCGGACGGCTTTTTATACATGTTGTATGTTTTGGTAATATGTTGGATATCGATTGCATATTCTGACATGTCGTTCTCTCCTTATAATACATCTGAAAAATGTGGTTTTAAGCGTCTAAACACGGTTGAGCCAATTAATAGTAAAACAATAGTAACTCCCCAGAAATATAAGCTATATTGCCAATGTTCCCAGAACCATGCACCGCCTAAATAAGATTCGCGGTATCCTTGAACAATATAATATAATGGATTGATTTTTAAGATTGTCGCAATCATTCCAGTTGGTTGCCATAAAATTGGTAATGTCCACATAACTGTTTGCATAATGATATTGATAAATTGCATAATATCAGGTAAAAATGGTTGTGTTGAAGCAGTAATCCACGTAATTGCTGTTAAAAAGACTAATAAACAAGCTAAGTAGTAAATTAATTGCAAACTGTACAGACTTGGGTAATAACCGTTAGCTGTAGTAATTACAAAACCAATTAGAATGAAAAACAAGTGGGTGTACAAGTTCGATAAAATTTTAGATGTTGGTAAAATTTGTACATTAAACACGACTTTTTTAACTAAATAACTATATTCACGAAACACATTCGTGGCTGATAATAACGAATCTGAAAAGAAGAACCAAGGTACCATCCCTGTTACTAAATAGACAATGAATGGCATATTGTCGCCAGCTCTAGAACGAAGGCCTACAGAAAAGACAAACCAATACGTCAAAACAGTTACTAATGGCGTTAAAAACGCCCAGACAATTCCTAGTGCTGAACCAGCATACTTGGCCTTAAAATCATTAAATGAAAATTGTAATAACAATTTTTTGTTCTGAAAAATATTCTTGAAAATTGAAAATGTTTCTTTAAACATATACTTATTCCTTCCGTAATAAACTATTTTTATCTAAAATTTTTGGATACAAAAATGCCATTTTAAACAACATTTCTATTTTATCGATAAACGCCTAGCTTTTCAATAGTAGACCCCTTTTTATAAAGAAAAATTTAACTGATTTCGCTATATTAAAAAATCTTGTCCAATTTTTAGGAGATTATGCTACAATAATGGAGGTCTTGCATTTTTTTGCACGGAAACTATTTTTGAGAGAAGGGAAATTATGGTTCTTTTTATTATTTACGTATTTCTGTCTTCTGCTGGTCTGGTCTTATTTAAACTAGGTTCTAGCAGTTTGAACATCCAACTCCAACAAACAATCTTTTCAATGAATATCTCACTTATATCTTTATTAGGTTTATTTTGTTATTTAATTAGTTTTATTTTATGGATGTTAATTATTAGTCGTTCCGATGTTTCTTACATTGTTCCTTTAGGCGTTGCCTGTACAAACATCGCTATTTTAATTGCTTCAAATCTTATTCTAAAAGAGACAATCACAACGAATGCCCTTATTGGTGCTGTGGTTATTATTGTCGGCATTGTGATTATGAATCTTAAATAAAAAAGATCGCTATTCATTGAGCTGACCCTTAAATATTAGACTTTCAGGTCCAACTTTTAAGGGTCACTACACATTAGCGATCTTTTTTATTTTCTTCAGATTTCATGATAGATAATTCTTGCAATAATGTTTTAATGCGATTTTCGTGTTTTGAAATCAACACAGAATTTTTAATTTCCATGATTAAAAGGACAATCACCGCAGCTGATAATAAGAAGTTTGATGTTGTTTCAAACCCAAAGGCCATTGCTAACCATTCTGCCACATGCGGGAAAATAGCAAAAATAATTAAGACAATTGAGATTAATAACCAAATCAAAGCATTTTTTAGGAGAAAAATATTTTTATTAATCCCTCGAATAATGTATAAGAAAAAGCCAATTGCAAATAAAAATAAAGCTAGCCATAACACGATTGGTAGCATTAATCTCCCTCCTTCATAAAGGCAGCAATCAGAATTGCTGAGCCGACTTCTAGCATATACTTCACAGAAGCCAAGGCACGAATCGAAGAAACACCACCAAGCCGTTCCATCATATTGACAGGTCTTTCAACAATCACAAAACGTTTTTTAATTAAGTGAACAATCGATTCTGGCTCAGGATAATTTGTCGGATAACGCTTTGCAAAAAAAGCAATCACTTTCCGATTTCCCGCTCGATAACCAGAAGTCACATCATAAATTGTTTTACCAGAAGCCATTCGAATGCAAAAAGATAACAAACGAATACCAAAACGGCGCATTTTCGTACTTTGAAAAGCCGCTTCGTTTCCAGGAATGAAACGAGAGCCAATCGAAAAATCACATTTACCCTCTGCTAATGGTTCCAGTAAAATAGGTAAACTATTGATATCATGTTGACCATCACCATCAAACTGAACCGCCACATCATACTCATTTTCTAAGGCATATTTATAGCCGGTCTGTACCGCCCCGCCAATACCTAAATTCAACACTAAATGAATGGCATTAATTTGGTTGACTTCTAAAATTTGTTTGGTTCCATCTGTCGAGCCATCATTAATTACCACATAATCCAATTCATGTTGAAAATGCGTAACTTCCTGTTTAAATGTTTCAATGGAAGCAATCGTCCGCAAAATGTTTTCTTCCTCATTGTAAGCAGGAATGATTAAAAGTACCTTCATAAAGAGAAACACCTTTCCACTTTTTCTCTAACAAAACCCCTCACTTACACAAAACAATTTATTGTTGAACATTTTCTAACATTTGTGCTAAGGCTTCTTGCCAAGTAGGAATTTTAAAGCCTAACGCTTCTGTTTTACTTAAATCCATGACAGAATATTGTGGTCTTTGCGCCTTTTGTGGAAATTGAGTTGAATCCACTGGCAGTACTTCCACTTCAGTATCTTTTAAAATTTCTTTAGCAAACTGATACCAGCTACAGCTGTTTTCATTAGACAAATGATAAACACCAAATGGCGCTTTTTCTGCAATAACAAATGCCATAAATTCGGCTAACGTTCTTGTCCAAGTTGGGCGGCCAAACTGATCGTCCACTACCGTTAGTTGGTCTCTTGTTTCCGCTAATTTTTGCATGGTAAAGACAAAGTTATGACCGTATTGACCAAATACCCATGATGTTCGAATAATATAATAGTCGTCCAGGATTTCTTGTACCGCTTGTTCACCTAATAACTTCGTCCGACCATACTCATTTAAAGGATTCGGTTGATCATCAATCGCATAGACGCCTTCTTTTTTAGTTCCATCAAAAATATAATCTGTACTTACGTAAACAAGTGTCGCCCCCACTGCTTTAGCAGCTTCTGCAACATGACGTGTGCCATCTACATTCACTTTTTCATCTAATTCCTTGCCTTCGTCTTCTGCTTTATCAACAGCTGTATAAGCAGCACAATGATAAATGACGCTTGGTTGAATTTCTTTCACTTTTGCCAACGTACTATCCGCATCAGTAATATCTAATTCTGTGGAATCCGTTGAAACATACTCAATTCCTTGTTCGTCTAATAGGTGACGTAATTCTGTGCCCAATTGGCCATTTCCACCAGTAATTAAAATCATTTTTTTTCGCTCCTTCTTGAAAAAAAGGCAGGGCAAAGTAGCTTTTGTACTTTGCCATCGCCTTTCGACTGTTATCTCACATGTCAGAAAAAATTACTGACCATTTTGTGCATATTTTGCTTCAACAGCTTCTTTATCTGCACGCCACCAGTCTTCATTTTCTGTATACCACTTGATTGTTTCTGCCAAGCCTTCACGGAAATTCGTGAATTCTGGTTCCCAACCTAATTCTTCGCGTAATCTGGTTGAATCAATCGCATAACGTAAGTCATGTCCTGCACGATCGTTGACATGCTCATAGGCATCAACAGGTTGTCCCATTAATTCTAAAATTAATTCCATCACTGTTTTATTGTCTTCTTCACCATCGGCTCCGATTAAATATGTTTCGCCAATTTGCCCTTTTGTTAAAATTGCCCAAACAGCCGAAGAATGGTCGTTTGTATGAATCCAGTCACGAACATTTTTACCAGCACCATAAAGTTTTGGTGTAATACCGCTTAAGACATTGGTAATTTGACGAGGAATAAATTTTTCAATATGTTGATATGGACCATAGTTATTTGAACAGTTTGAAATTGTTGCTTGTAAGTTGAAAGAACGAACCCACGCTTTGACTAACAAGTCAGATCCTGCTTTTGTTGAAGAATAAGGACTTGAAGGATTGTAAGGCGTTTCGGCAGTGAATTTTTCCCCTTCGCCTTCTCCATGTCCTGGTAAATCTTCTCTTAAAGGTAAATCGCCATAAACTTCATCAGTCGATACATGGTGGTAACGAACATTGTTTTTACGGCAAGCTTCGATCAATGTGTACGTCCCAATCAGATTGGTTTGTACAAATGGGAATGGGTCGTTTAATGAGTTGTCGTTATGCGATTCAGCAGCATAGTGAACGACCGCATCTGTTTCAGCGACTAAACGATTAACTAATTCAGCATCAGCGATATCTCCTACGACTAATTCCACACGATCACTTGGTAGACCTTCAAGATTTTTTTCATTTCCTGCATACGTTAATTTATCTAATACAGTTACATGAACTTCTGGATGATTCTTTACAACATAATGAACAAAATTTGAGCCGATAAAACCAGCTCCACCTGTTACGATGATTTTTTTCATAATTGAAACTCTCCTACTTTTTTCTTAAATTTCGCCATAGATAAACGGATTTTCCGCTTCAAATTCTTTTAAGGTTGGATGTTTTTGATCCTTTTCTGACGTAATCGCTTTTTCTGGCGCAATTGGCCAATCAATAGCTAACGCTGGATCGTTAAAAGCAATACCGCCGTCTGCTGCCGCATTGTAGTAATTGTCACATTTGTACATAAAGTTCACGTTCGGTGTCAAAGTGACAAAACCATGGGCAAAACCTTTTGGTACTAAAAGCTGACGGTGATTATGTTCTGATAAAATGTAGCCTTCCCATTGACCATAGGTTGGACTCCCTTTACGAATATCAACAATCACATCTAATACCGCACCTGTTACAACGCGAATTAGTTTTGTTTGCGCAGCTTCGCCTTTTTGAAAATGCAATCCACGCAAGACACCTGCTTCTGTTGATAATGAATGATTATCTTGGACAAAATCAAAGTCTAATCCATGTTCTGCAAATTTAGCTTTGGAATAACTTTCTGTAAAAAAGCCACGATGATCACCGAAAACATCCATTTCGATAATTTTGACATCTTGTAATTTTGTATCAATAACTTTCACGTTTCTTCGCTCCTATTCTGCTGCTAAACGTAGCAAGTATTGGCCGTAGCCATTTTTCTTCAATGGTTGTGCCAATTCTACCAATTGTTCTTTTGTAATATAGCCCATTCGATAAGCAATTTCTTCCAAACAAGCGACTTTTAAATTTTGACGTTTTTCAATTGTTTCAATAAATGTTGACGCTTCTAATAAGGATTCGTGTGTGCCTGTATCTAACCAAGCAAAGCCACGGCCCATTACCTCAACAGAAAGTTTATTTTTTTCAAGGTAGACTTTATTAACGTCTGTTATTTCTAATTCCCCACGTTCTGACGGTTTGATTCCTTTCGCAATTTCAACCACTTCATTGTCGTAAAAATACAAACCTGTCACTGCATAATTTGACTTCGGTTGTGCCGGTTTTTCTTCAATAGAAAGCGCCCGCATCTCTTCATCAAATTCTACCACGCCGAAACGTTCTGGATCATTTACATGGTAGCCAAAGACTGTTGCCCCTGACTCTTTAGAAGCCGCTCGTTGCAACATTTTTGATAAGCCGCCACCATAATAAATATTGTCCCCTAAAACTAAGCAGACACTATCATCACCAATAAATTCTTCACCAATAATAAATGCTTGCGCCAAACCATCTGGGCTTTCTTGTACCGCGTATTCGATATGAATGCCTAAATCATGGCCATCGCCGAATAAGCTTTCAAAACGTGGTGTATCTTCTGGTGTAGAGATAATCAAAATTTCATTAATTCCCGCCAACATTAACGTTGACATTGGGTAATAAATCATTGGTTTGTCGTAAATTGGCATTAATTGTTTTGATGTTGCTTTTGTTAGCGGATATAAGCGTGTCCCGCTTCCGCCTGCTAAAATAATTCCTTTCATGAACAATCTCCTTAAATACTTCTATTTTTAGTTTCTATAAAACCAAATATCCTTCCCTATTATCGCATTAAGCATAGGGTTTGTCATGTTTTTTACGTAAATTTTACAAATCTGTAAAAGTTTAGCGTTGTTCCTTTAAACGCTGATGTAAAGCTTTTAATAAATTCACACGCCAATTTAATTTTTGTTGGAAACTTGTTTTGGTAATAATAGGGCTGACATTCGCTCCATGTCTTCGGTAAAGCACTAATGGTTCTTTAATGAGACCCGTTTGCTTTTTCCGTGCAGCTAATAAGCCAATCCACATATCATGCATAGGAACTTCTGGCGGAATGGGTAAAATGACGTTTTTCATCTCTTGACGAAAGGCCATACCTGCCCCAATATAGCCACTTTTTATCGCATTTCGCCAAAACCCTGGTTTGACTTTTCGAAACTTAAAATAAGAGGGATTGGTAACTTGTAAATCCGCATCAACAATTTTCAAGTCACTAATAACCACTTGGATGTCAGGGTGCGTTTCAAAATATTCTGTCACTGTCGTTACTTTATTTGGCAACCAAACATCATCTTGATCTGCTAAAAATATTACTTCGCCTTTCGTATGCGTAAGCGCAAATGCAAAATTAGCAATCACTCCTTGCCCTGGACCTTGTAACAATTGAATTTGGGGATAATTCGCTGCATACGTTCTCAAAATTTCCAACGTATGATCAGTAGAACCATCATCTGAAATAATTAGTTCATCTTCTTCACTGACTTGTAAAAGAATACTATCTAATTGTTCCGCGAGATATTTTTCTCCATTATATGTCGCAATACAAACTGAGATCATAGATTATCCTTTCATTAACTTGAGAAATTCTGCCAATGTTTGCCGCCAAATTTGGCGATTTTTGACAGTTAAAAATTGCTTACTACTGCGTAAAAATAAATGGCGTCGATGATGGGAAAACTTTTCTTGATCATATCGACGATAAAATAACGTTTCTGCTTCAATAATAGAGCGATAACGTTGAGGACTCATTGTACGATAATCTAAAACAGACAATTCTTGTTTTAGGTGGATTGGTAAGACTTCAATCTTTTTATTGGCTTGATTCAATTGATAAAAGAACCAATGATCTAAATAGTCCAAAGGAAATTCTTCCGAAAATCCTTCCAACCAGCGCAGTGTTTCTGCCGTAATGACTGTACCAGAATTGATAGCCATCAACGGTTGGTTGGCTATCCCTGCTGTTGGCTTTGCTCCTTTAAGTCCAACATATTGATCACTATAAACTGGCGAAATTTGTTGTCCATTTGCTTCTACAATTGGAACATAGACTGCCACAGTCGGATCTAACGGCATGATGATCAACGTATCAAAATAAGAAGCTGGCACTTCTGTGTCTTGGTCAAGGAGCAACAATAATTCACATTGATTCGTTTGACTAAAAGCAATCGCTTCATTATAAGCGGTCGCTAGTCCTGGATTATCAGGATTATGTCGATAAGTAACATTTTGTTGTAAAAATAATGCATCTTCTTGAGGAAGTGGGCTGTTGTCATAAATAAATAAGTGCAATTCGGGGTGATCTACCACTTCTTTTAATAACAAATAATTCGGCGTATCAGCCATTTTCATTTGATATAAGACGATGACTACCGCTAATCTTTGACTCATTAAAAGAACCTCCAGCCCCATTTGTTAAAAAATTTTCCCATTGATTGCATAAAGATTTTAAACAATTTTCGACTTTTATGGGCGCCCTTTTCATACATGTGAACAACCGTTTCAAAAGGCGTATAGAGAATCCGATAGCCTGCTTTGCCAAAGCGTAAACATAAATCGTTGTCTTCAAAGTACATGAAAAAACGTTCATCGAACCCACCAATTTCAACGAATTTTTCACGATCAATCAACATAAAACAGCCTGAGCCCATTTTAATATCCGTTGTTTCTGTATCCGACAAATCGCGACATTCATAAATACTCAAACGTTTATCAAAAATTTTCTTTACAAATTGAAAGGGAATAAAACGTAACATATAATCGAAAACATCTAATTTTTGACGAACTAAATATTGCGTCGTGCCATCTTCATTTAGCACTTTAGGGCTAACGACTGCAATGTTCTTATCTATTTTGATACGGTCTAATAGACGATCAAGCACGTCTTTAGTAACCAACACATCGGGATTAAAAATAATTGCATACTTTGTCGAAGCATTGAATAACACTTGATTATGACCATGACCAAACCCTTGATTTTCTTCAGCGCGATGGATAGTAATAAATGGTTCATATGTTGTTAATTTTTCAAGATACGCTGTTTCAGAATGATTGTCATAGATATGAAGATCATAGATACTATCAGTACCCAGTTCGGCTTTTAATTGGTCTAGTACATTAAAAATGTAACGACTATTATAAGTGACAATCGAGATTGTTACCATTTCTTGCATGCTCATTTCTCCTTACTACTGAAACATCGTCTTAAAAAAAAAGCATATGTTTCACACATATACTTTTTTAAGTTTAATGGAATTATATCATAGGTTTACGCTCTCGCAAAGCAACCTAAAGATTTCTTTACTTTCTCTTAGAATGCTTGCCAAGTCGCTTTTTCATTTGCTCCTGACGATATTCACGATTCCCTAAAATCCGTAACAAATACATCAACGGTTGATGTCCTTCGCCAACTAGACCGATTAGTTCAATGAATAGTTCTAAGCCAATTAAACAAAAGACAATTAATAAAATTGATGCTACTGTACTTGAATAGCTGAACAATAAAGAGACAAAGGAAAAAACTAACGCTAATGCATAAATAGTCATGACCGCCCCTTTATGGGTAAAACCTAAAGATAACAAGCGGTGATGCAAATGCATTTTATCTGCTGAGGAAATGGGCTTCTTGTTCAATAGCCGTCGAATAATTGCATAAACCGTATCCGTAATTGGCACACCTAAAATCACCATTGGCGTAATTACCGTGATAAACGTAGCATTTTTTAAGCCCTGTAACGACATTACTGCAATCATAAACCCGAGGAATAACGCCCCGGTATCTCCTAGAAATATTTTAGCTGGATAAAAATTGTATGGGAAAAATCCCGCAATGCTCGCAACTAAAATAAAAATAACAATTGGGATATAGACCGTTTTAGCATGTAGGAAAAAATACCCTGTAATACCAATCGTGGTTAATCCAATAATGGATACGCCTGATGCTAAACCATCCAAACCATCAATTAAATTTACTGCATTCGTAATCGCTAAAATCCACAATAAAGTTAGTGGTAAACTAAACCAGCGCAAATCAATCATTCCAACAACTGGCAACGTCACAAAATCTATCCGAATTCCAGCAACAAAATAAATAACTAATGCTGCTAACAAAATACCGATTGTTTTTTTCATTGGAGTAATCTCTTTAATATCATCAATGAGGCCTGTCAAAACAACCATTCCACCAGCCAAAATAATCGGCCAAATATAATCTTGTGGGATAATCGAACGAAAAATCAATAAACATGAACTAGCAAAAGCAATATAGATTGCAAGTCCTCCTGCTGTAGGCATATTTTTGGTATTGATTCGTCGCTCTCCTGGTGCATCATAGGCGCCAATCCGAAACGCTAGAAGCTTAACAAGTGGTGTTAATAGCAAAGATAAGATAAATGTCATAAATAAACGTATCAAAACTTCATAAATAAATAGTGACATAGTCGAACCCACTTTCTTCTCGTTCAGGGTATATTATACCGTAAACTGAAGCATTTACAAGCTGAAACATGTGTTCTGGCAACGGTTTAGACTTTTTTAAAGAAATCCATTTATTTTTTCTTTTTAAACCATCTAAACAAGCGTTGTTCAAAACTTGGTTGTTTTTTTTCTTTATCTCCAGATAAGTATTCATCGACGACAGCGTTGACAATTGCTCCTAAAATAATAATCGTGGCAGCAAAATTCAGCCATAACATCAAGATGATAAAACTCCCGATGATTTGATAACTTGCGATTCTAGAACTAAAATATTTTACGTACAAACCAAAAATTTGTGATAATAGCATCCAACCGACTGTCGAAAAAATAGCCCCTGGCAAAATAGAACGTAACGATAATTTCCGATTAGGAACGACCGCATAAATCAAACACATAATCACTAATAAAACAACGGTCGTTAACGGCCATTTTAACGCTTGGAAAGTATCGATCACAGACGTTGAGTAATGGAAAATTGGTTGTAGTAATTCAATAATGTACTGACCCAGACCTAAAATTACTACTACACCAACAATCGCTACCATAAATAACAAAATAACTAAAAATGAGACCACTCTTACGAGAATAAAATTTTTCCTTTGTTCGACACCAAAAGCTTTATTCATCGCGTTTTGTAGTGCATTAATACTTTGACTGGCACTCCAAAATGCTGCTAAAGCGGAAACAGAAAGCAACCCGCCTGAACGTTGAGTCAATAGTGAACGAATCGCTGGTTCTAAGTTCTTATAAACATCTTTCGGAATCGCCTCTGCAATATAAGGCAACACAGAATTAGGGTCGATTCTTAAATAAGGTAAGACATTACCTACCGCAATCAGTAATGGAAACAGCGAGAGTAATAAATAATAGGCAACAACCACTGAGCTGTTGCCTATTTCGGCTGTGACCATGTGACTTTGCGTTGTCTCAATAAAACGCATCAAAGATTGATTCTTTTTGATGTTGTCGAGAAACTTCATCACACACTCTCCTTATTAATAAGTCAATTCTTCGCCTTGTGACGTTAAGATTCTTGGACCTTCTTTCGTAATCGCTAATGAATGTTCATATTGACAACTTAGACCGCCATCTTCAGTATAAGCAGTCCAACCATTTGGGTCCATTTTCATGCGCCAAGTTCCTGTGTTAACCATTGGCTCAATGGTAATAACCATTCCCTCTTTTAAACGTAGTCCTTTACCTGCTTCACCATAGTGAGGAATCATTGGACTTTCATGGATAGTTGGGCCAATGCCGTGACCTACAAAGTCGCGAACTACCCCGTAGCCTTCTCCTTCTACATACGTTTGAATTGCATGACCAATGTCGCCAATTCTATTTCCTACTTGTGCTTGTTCAATCCCAAGATATAGCGCTTTTTTGGTTACTTCCATCAAGCGATCAATTTCAGGTGTTGATTCACCCACGACATAAGACCAGCATGAATCAGAGATTGCGCCCTTTAAGTCGACACACATATCTACTTTGATTAGGTCGCCATCTTTTAATACTTTTTTACGAGGAAATCCGTGACAAATTTCGGCGTTGATACTACAACAAGTAGCATATTTGTAACCTTCATAGCCAATTTGAGCCGCCACGCCACCATGACTTTCAATAAAGTCTCTCACAAATACTTCAATATCCCAGCTTGTAATGCCAGGTTTAATAAACGTCCGTAAATGACGGTGAACATCCGCTAATAATTCCCCTGATTCATCCATCATTTCAATTTCTCGTGGTGATTTTAATGTAATCATACTATCTCTCCTAAACTTGTTTCATTCAAATTATTTTATCACATTTTTTGCAAAAAAGATTGTTCAAACACCAATTTTCAAAAAGTCCCTTAATAAAAGCACTCGCTAGTCTTTTATAAGAAATGCGCATCTGCTATAATAAGTGACAGAATTGTATGAGGGGGAAGAAAGTTTATGACGTTAGCTAAAATTGTGTATGCAAGCATGACTGGGAATACAGAAGAAATTGCCGACATTGTTGCAGAAGCATTTGAAGATTTAGAATTAGAGGTCGAAATTGATGAGTGTACGCAAGTCGATGCCGCTGATTTTGAAGAGGCCGATATCTGTGTAGTAGCTACATATACGTATGGCGATGGCGATTTACCTGATGAAATTGTCGACTTTTATGAAGACTTACAAGAGATTGATTTATCAGGAAAAATCTTCGGCGTTTGTGGTTCAGGAGACACGTTTTATGATGATTTTTGTAAATCGGTGGACGACTTCGAAGCAGTCTTTACTCAAATTGGGGCAAAAAAAGGCGCCGACAGCGTTAAAGTTGATTTAGCCGCTGAAGAAGACGACATCCAACGTTTAGAAGAATTTGCGAAAAAATTAGCAACTGCCGCAGAATAACTACGTTGAAATAAATAAAAAAACACCAGAGAAAAATGGGAACTAGCCATTTTTCTCTGGTGTTTTGATATTCCTAATTTAAAAATAAAATACTGTAATTTAAAGCTGCCGCAAAAGTAACCCAAAGAATATAAGGAATCATCAACCAGCCACGCGTTATTAATTTATAACGCAAGTAGTCCCACTGTTGAACTATTAATAATAGCCATAACAATGAGATATCAATCACAGATAATAAATTATTTTGTAAAGAAAAAAAGAAAAATGTCCAGAAAAAGTTCGCAATAAATTGTAAAATAAATAGCGTAATCATCCGTTTTTTCTGTTGTTTATTTGGATGAACTAAGATGAAATAAAAAGTAATGCCCATAAAAATATACAACACCAACCACACTGGTCCAAATAACCAGCCTGGCGGAGCAAAACTTGGTAATCTCAACGCTTGATAATATTCTCTCGCATTTACTGAAAATAAGCCCGACAAGAGCCCTAGTCCGGTAATTCCTACAATACTTAGCCATAAACGCTTATCTTTCACTCGGTTCATGTTTTTTGCCCCTTTCTATTTCTCTTCTTTACTGTAGCATGGTTGCGAATAATCTACCATTAATACACTTAACAAAAAAAGACCGTTCTTTTAAGAAACAGTCTTTTGCTGTAACCTCACAGAAGTTATCAGCATGAGGTTACACTTTTTTTAATTTTTATAGGTCAATATCAATTGGTTCATCTCGTTCAAGAATTGCTTCAATACTATCTTTCATTAAATGAATGATTTGTTCTTCTGAAGGATGGATAATTCCAGAAGTCATCAATGCAGCCACACCAGTAGCGACCACCCATGTTCCCATGTGTAAAGAGTCAATTTGAACATCGTTTAAATTAGCATACTCAGGATCAGCTTTTACCGCTTCAGTAAAATAGTGATAAGAGAATTCTTGCATTTTTTTGCCGCCACCATATTCTTCTAAATAAAGCGCACGGTATAACTTACTTTCACTTGTCGCAAAATGAATATAGTTTAAAGCCAAATCAACAATTGTATTCCCGGTATGTTTTACTGGAAAGACTTCTTTCGCTAAGTATTTATGAATTTTTTGGAATAAAGCATCACGTAAATCATCCATGTTTTTAAATTCCAAATAAATCGGTTGGGTGGAACATTTCATTTTATTAGCAATATTACGTGCAGTGAACTTCGAAAATCCTTCAGTGGCGACTACTTCATAGGCAGCTGTTAAAATCTGCTCTTTCGTAATGGTTTTTTTTCTTGCCATAATTCCCTATCCCCTTTATTCATTCATATACAACGCTTCCAAATAAATGCTTATGGTTATTGTAACACGATTTTTCTATTATGCAAAATTAGAACAACTCTTTGTACAAAAGTTCACTGAGCGGGAGCACGACAACTTTTACCCCAACTTAAAATAACAGTTGATAAAGGCTTTATTTCGTTGAGTTCCCTGCTCTTCCGTGTTATGATATGAGCAGTCATTACCCATGAAAATGAAGGAGGAATCACGAATGACCTTAGAGAATTTTAATGAAAATCTAAAGAAATATGCACGTTTAATTGCTGAAACGGGTGTCAATGTTCAGGACAATCACACGGTTGTTTTACAAATCAGTGTTGATCAAGCGCCCCTTGCCCGCTTAATTACGGAAGAAGCTTATCGCTTAGGTGCGGCCGAAGTAATTGTTCAATGGAGTGACGAAACCATTCAACGTGAATTTTTAGCTCATGCTGCAACTGATCGTATTGAAAATGTTCCTCAATATAAAATTGATCAAACCGATGATTGGATTGCCAAAGGCGCAAGCCGAATTAGCGTGGTTTCTTCTAATCCTGATGCATTAGCTGGCGTGGATGCACAACGTGTAGCAGCTTTCCAAGCGGCTAATGGGAAAGCATTGGTCAATCTACGAAAAGCAACTCAAGCCAACAAAGTAAGTTGGACTGTTGTAGCTGCTGCTAGTGAAGGCTGGGCAGCTAAAGTCTTTCCAGAATTAGCAACAAGTGAAGAACAAGTTGATGCACTTTGGAATGAAATTTTCAAAACAACACGAATTTATGAAGAAAACCCAGTCATTGCTTGGGATATCCATGATAAAAAATTACAAGAAAAAGCGGCTGAATTAAACGAACAACAATTTACTGCTTTACACTACACAGCTCCTGGGACAGATTTAACGATTGGTTTGCCTAAAAACCATTTATGGGAAGGCGCTGGTAGTTATAACGCGCGTGGAGAAGAATTCATGGCTAATATGCCAACAGAAGAAGTTTTCACCGCTCCAGATAGTCGCCGCGTTGATGGTTATGTCTCTAGTACAAAACCACTAAGTTATGCTGGCACAATCATTTCGGGAATGAAATTTACATTTAAAGATGGAAAAGTTGTTGACTTCTCAGCTGAACAAGGCGAAGAAGCATTGAAAAATCTCTTAGCTATTGATGAAGGTGCCAAACACCTAGGGGAAGTTGCTTTAGTACCTGACCCTTCACCAATTTCACAATCCGGTTTGATTTTTTATAATACATTGTTTGATGAAAATGCCTCTAATCATTTAGCCTTTGGTTCGGCCTATGCCTTCAACTTACAAGGTGGCACGGAGATGAGCGAAGAAGAATTAGCTGAAGCTGGTTTAAATCGTAGCCAAACACATGTGGACTTTATGGTAGGATCTGACAAAATGAATATTGACGGCATTAAGGAAGACGGGACGATTGTTCCAGTTTTTAGAAATGGCGATTGGGCATAGTCCTACCAAATGTTGAAACCAAAGTTTTTAGCTCCAAGAAATAAGAAGAAACTGCTTTTATTCAGTAGGTTCTTTTAAAATTTAGAAAGTGAGGCCTAAGTTGCAGCGATTTAGGCCTCACTTTCTTATGCTAAAAAATCAATTGCATTCGAAGGACCTTTAACGTTATAATCAAATTGAAAGCGGATTCTTTTACACGATATAAGTTTACTTTTAAATAAAAGAATTTTTTTCAAAAAAGTAGAATTGGAGAATTAACATGGGATTATTTGATGGATTATTAGGGAATGCAACACAAAATAACAATGAAACAGCTGAAAAAGAATTACGGGATGTTTTAATCCCTAACGAAAAAGTAGATATGGCCTTCACTTTAGTAAGAGATTTAATTGTCTTTACAGATAAACGCTTAATTTTAGTCGATAAACAAGGAATCACAGGTAAAAAAGTTGATTATAAATCGATTCCCTACAAATCTATTTCACGCTTTTCTGTTGAAACTAGTGGACATTTCGACCTAGATGCGGAACTAAAAATATGGATTTCAAGTGCTGAATTACCTTCAGTAAGTCTTCAATTTAGAAAAGATAAAGATATTGTTGCTATTCAACAAGCTTTAGCAGCTGCTGTATTATCTTGAATCCACAAAAAAAGACAGGAAAGCGACCAACTTTCCTGTCTTTTTAATTTTAGATAAAATAAAAAAGGCTTCTCAGCCTTGATGCGTTCCTTATTCAATCAGACACATGGCGGCACTTGCTTAGTGCTGCTTCCTTCCGGATCTGACACAATTCACTAGCCCGCCATTGTCCTAGCCTTTCGGCAAAACCTAGTATAACGTATTTTTATTCTTTTGACTAGTCTTTCTTTTGATTTTTTAAAAGTTTCTCTTCTTTTTTCTTTGCCCGTAACTTTTTAAAGAACTGAACTAGCAATAAGCGACACTCTTCTTCTAAAACGCCTGCTTCGACATAGGCCACATGATTGAAGCGTTCATCTTCTAATAAATTCATCAATGTGCCAGCAGTGCCTGCTTTAGGATCGGTTGCGCCATAATAAACTTCTGGAATTCGTGCTAAAAGCATCGCCCCACTACACATTGGACAAGGCTCTAAAGTTACAAATAATTGGGTTTCTTCTAGACGCCAATTTTCTATCCCGCGACACGCTTCTTGGATTGCATACATTTCTGCATGCGCCGTTGCTTCTTGCCGTGCTTCTCTCAGATTATGCCCGCGGCCAATAATTTCCCCTTGCCGAACAATTACAGCTCCAATAGGCACCTCAGCCAAACCTTCTGCTTTTTTCGCTTCTGCAATGGCTTCTCGCATAAAAAATTCTTTTTCTTCTTGTGTTAACGTTGTTTCTTTTTTTCCCAATTAATTTCCACCTTTCGGCTTTTTCCCACTAAACTTCTGTCTTGCTTCATGGTACAATAAATCAGTGAGGTGTGTCTATGATTATTGAAAATTTATCTCAGCTTTATCCCAAAGGCTATTTATCAAAAACAATTGGTTCCGAAGCCACCTATTCAATTCCTGTTGACGACCAATTTTTCATTGTGAATAAAGCTTTCTTAAGTATTAAAGAACAGCATTTGTTGGAAGCGCTTTTCCCAATTTCTGAAAACCCAACAATTACTGGTAACCATCCTTGGTTCAGTTACTTATTTCAACAGGCAAAATTACCTGCCGAAGGGACCTTTCGTATGTTGCAAATTCAAACGAATGTCACAAAAGAATTACAAGCTGAATGGCAATTTAATTTAACAAAGATGTTTCCAGATACAGTTGATTGTTTCAGTCCAAGTAATAATATGTATATTTTAGTTGAAGAACAGTCAAAAAATACCTTTCAACAAGAAGAAATTCAAGGGATCTTTTTAACATTAGATACAGACTTTGATTGCACTAGTGCTGTATTTGTTGGCAATTTTTATTCCTCTGAAGACATTCTCCGGCGTTGTTTCCATGAAGAACAACGTATTTTTTCAGAAGAACTTAATTCCTCTAGTCGGACGACTGTTTTTAGTTTAACTGATGTTGCCCTCCACTATTTTACCAAGGAAGCCATGAGCCAAAATGTACTTGTTGAGTATTATCGTCGTTTATTAAATAAAGACACCGATATTCAGCCAATCATCAGCGCTTTATGGAAAAATCAAGGCAATATCAGCTCCACTGCAAAAGATTTATTTATGCATCGAAATACTTTACACTATCGGTTGGAAAAGTTTTTTGAACAAACTGGCTTATCTTTAAAAAAAATGGATGATTTAATCTTTTGTTATTTGTTATTAAGAAAGTAGTACGTCCATTTTTTACTCGTATGTTTTTTATTCCCAATTAGAAAGTAGGCGTTCCAATGAAAATTACCGCATATGTCGCTAGTGCATTTAGTAAAAACCACGAAGGTGGCAACAAAGCAGGCGTTGTTTTTATGACACAGCTCTTAACGAGAACCCAAAAAATGGCCATCGCCAAAGAACTAGGATTTGCAGAAACTGCTTTTATTTCAGACTCAAAGATTGCTGATTTCCGCCTTGAATATTTTACACCAAAAGAAGAAGTCGACTTATGTGGTCACGCGACAATTGGCGCTTTCACCATCATGAAGCACTTAAATAAATTATTGCAAACAGAATATACAATCGAAACGAACAGCGGTTTGCTCGCAATCACGGCGAACGGTGAACAACTATTTATGGAACAAACTGTCCCAACTTTTTATGATACGCTCACTTTAGAAGAATTGAGCGGCTGCTTTGATTTAAACGCAGTGGCAACTGCTTTTCCTATCCAGATTGTGTCAACGGGCCTAAAAGATATTTTGGTTCCCATTAAAAATGCGCAATTATTACAGGATTTACAACCAAACTTTGAAAAAATTAAGTTACTTAGTCAAAAGTATGGAGTTATCGGGATGCATCTTTTTGCTTTGTCTGAAGAAAATATCATTTGTAGGAATTTTGCACCCCTTTATGACATCGATGAAGAAGCCGCTACTGGTACATCAAACGGTGCGTTAGCTTGTTATCTGCACCATCACCAAATTTTACAAAAAACCAATTACACTTTCGTCCAAGGTTATACCTTAAACGCTCCTTCAGAAGTCTTAGTGTGTTTGAACACTACACCTCAAAAGACAATTGATCAAGTTCTAGTTGGTGGCAGAGGCTATTATGTTGAAACAAAAGAATTATTTTTATAAAAAAAAGATGGCCTAGGCCATCTTTTTTACTTCATTGCATCTTCAATAAATGTGAAAAAGCGTTCTTTTAAAGAATCTGTATTGTCTTTAACTTTTTCGCCATATTCAGCTAATTTTGAACCGCCATCTTTCACACGATCAACAACATTTAAAACAGAATCTAATTCATCATCGGATAAATCATCGACAATCGATAATAATTTTTGGTTTCCATCAAATTTATCGTCTACAAACTTTTTAACTTTATAACGATTGGAAACATGAGATACCTTCTTAATAATTTTTTCAGAAGCGATGACTGCAACAGAGACACTTGCAACTGCAGCAATGCTTAAACCGATACCAATTTTTGTTGATGCTTTCATTTCCTTCAGCTCCTCTGTTATTTTCTACTTTAATCATAACATATTATTACTTTTATGCGTAATAGAAAGACCTTTACTAGCACTTAGTCCCGTCGGTTATTGCCACCAAATAAAATAACCAAACGTAAAAGTTGTAAAAAGGTCGAAAGCGCCGCTGCTACGTAGGTAAGTGCAGCTGCAAAAAGAACTTTTCTGGCCATTGGGACTTCTTCTTCTGTTAATAACCCACCTTCAGAAAGAATACTTAATGCACGTCTAGACGCATTAAACTCCACCGGTAAAGTCACCAATTGAAAAATCAAGGCTAATGAAAAAGCCAAAATTCCAATGTTGATTAATGTTTGATTCCAACTAAATAAAACACCAATCAAAATTAGTGGAAAGGAAATGGTTGAACCGATGTTGGCAACTGGAACAATAGCTGCACGAAGACGTAAAGGCACATAGTTCGTATGATCTTGTACCGCATGTCCGCATTCATGAGCCGCCACGCCAATAGCCGCAACCGATGTCGATTGAGCAGTGGCTTCGGATAAGCTCAACATTTTGTTTCCAGAATTATAATTGTCAGTTAAATCACCAGCAATTTGCTGAACTCCAACATCATTAATTTGTTCTTTTTGTAAAATATATTGTGCTGCCTGCGTGCCTGTAACATGTTTACTGCTTCGTACTTGATCATACTTACGAAAGGTACTGTTAACATATGCGGAGGCCGCACCAGAAATCGCAATTCCGATAATTACCAATATATAGGTTGGATCGATTCCAAAATAAAAGGGCATCATTGTCCTCTACCTCCATCTTTTTTTCTTTATTGTAGCATGATAGTGAAAAAAAGGGAGCGACAAACGTTGTCTTTTGTTTAAAAAAATGATGAATTTTTCAAGAAAGTGCCGAAACTAACAAAATTGTCACTCAATTAACGGAAAAAAATATGGCAAATTTCCTAAAAAAAAGGCATACTATTCCTTGAGGTGAGGAAAATGAAAACATTACTAAAAATATTAATTCCCATAGTCATTTTAGCCGGTGGTAGCTGGGGCGTTTATAATTACTATTACGGTGGAGAAGCCTATTATACACAAATCACAACATCTGGTGAAAAGAAAGATGAAAAAACAAATTCTGGTGAAGCAATGACCATTTATTACTATCAACAACCTGCGTTTAATAAAAACGGTGAAGAAAAAACCGTGGAATTAAACGAATCCCGTGATCAACCTTTGCGTATGAAAGCCTATCTAAAATTGAAAGTTAATCCCCGTAAAGGCGTGATCAGCTGGAATGAAGTGACAGAAAAAGAAGTCCCTGAAAAAGCTTTAGAAAAATTAAAATAAAGAAAAAACCGTTGGCAAGCGACCAACGGTTTTTTCTTTATAATTGATTACTAATTTTTTCGATATTTTTTAGCATAATGGACACTGTGCCATCTGGATTATTAACAAATTCAATTAAATCGCCATTGCGGTAAACATCTAACGGAACAATTAATTCAATACCGTTATCCATTTTTAACTTCTGTTTGCCAAATTTCTTTTCAGAAATTTCGCGAGATTCTCTGACTGGCGGTGTTTTGTCGACAAACTTCGACTCATTCACTTCTTCTTGGTAAGCTAATTTAGCTGATACATTTTCTTTAAACACTTGCTCAGCAATTTGCTCATTGTCAATCGTTCCCGTTTCCTCAATACTATCATATACCGCTTCTTTTACCGAAGCCATTAGTTCAAACTCATCTTCGTTAAATTTCTTTCCAATGCGTTTGACTGCCTTTTTAATTTCTTTGATATTTTCTTCCATGGAAGGTGCCGCTTGCGTCTCAATCACTTTTTCAGAGAAATACCAGATTTTTTCTCCTGAAAATTCATATCTTTTCTCTAGTAATTCAAACGCTAATGTATCTAAGTCAACTGTAATTCCTTCATCTGGTTTTTGTGATTTTGAAGACAAAATTGCTCGATTGATAATCAGTTTGTTATAAACGGATTCTTCTTCATAGTCGACGTAATGCGTGTAACTTTCTTTATAGTTTAATTTAATCATTGCGACATGTAACACCGTATCTAATTCATATAAAATGAACAAAATATCAGCACTAGGCGCATCTTCGCTTCCTGAATAAACATCATACCAAAGTTGGGTAACTTCTTGGCTTTTCTTCACAAAATCACTAGGAATCCCACGTAACGTGTCAACAAAGGAACTATTTTCCGCCAATGTTCCAGTCTTTGTTTGTGCAGTCGAAAGTTTTGAAATTTTTGCAGTTAAATACGTTCGAATATACTCAGTGGTTAAATCTAGTTCCTTTTCAGAAAAAACCGGCGTCCCAGTTTCTCGATCAATAATGTGTAAAATTGCTTTTTTTAAATAAATATCCATTTTTACGCTCTCCTTTTCTCAACCTTTTTAGTCTAACTGAAAGAGAGAAAAAAGCCAATAGTTTCTATAAAAAGAAGAAGAATTCGTAGACAAATGTCTACGAATTCTTCTTTACTTCAAAAAGCGATTACCCTTCTTCGCTGTATAACATCCCTGTTGCTTCATCAACTGGATCGACTTTATTAAAAATGCCTTTCTTTCTGAAAATATAAGTTAAGCCCATTGGTACGATAATGGCAATCACCATTGCGCCTAAAAACGGCAAGTAATATTGTGGCACAATAGATAAAATTCCTGGCAAGCCACCGACGCCGATACTGGTCGCACGAACGCCCATTAAAGTGGCAAACATTCCTGCCATTGCTGAACCAATCATGCCCGCAACAAATGGATAAACATATTTTAAGTTGATCCCAAACATCGCTGGTTCAGTCACACCTAGGTAACAAGAAATCATTGCTGGAATCGAAACTTGTTCTTCTTTTTTGTTTCCACGATGCATAAAGATAACTGCTAAAACCGCTGAACCTTGTGCAATGTTTGATAGAGCAATCATTGGCCATAAGTTGGTTGACTGAAAGTCAGCAATCAACTGTAAATCAATCGCATTACTCATATGATGCAACCCAGTGATGACTAATGGTGCGTACATAAAGCCAAAGACGGCGCCAAATAACCAATTAAATGTTGACGTTAATCCTGCATTTACGATATCAGAAACCCAACTACCAATCGTCCAACCGATTGGTCCTAAAATGACATGTGCAGCCAATACTGTTGGTACTAAAGCAAACAATGGGACAAAAATCATTGAAATTGCTTGAGGAATCACTTTTCTAAAGAAAATTTCAAGATAGGCAAGCAAGAAGCCGGCTAACATAGCTGGGATAACTTGCGCTTGATAACCAATCATGTTAACTTGTGCAAACCCAAAATCCCAGAAAGGAATTTCTGCTGCTTTAGTCGTCGCAACTGAATAAGCATTCAGAAGTTGTGGTGAGACTAATGTAATCCCTAGGACAATCCCCAAGATTTGTGTGGTTCCCATTTTCTTCGTAATACTCCACGTAATCCCAACTGGCAAGAAGTGGAAAATTGCTTCGCCGATTAACCATAAGAATGAATTGACTCCATTCCAAAATTGAGAAACTTCCACGATTGTTTGACCATCAAGAAAGCCAAATGGAACCCCTTCCAAAATATTGCGAAACCCTAAAATCAATCCCCCGATAACAAGTGCAGGAATCAATGGTGTAAAAATCTCAGCTAAAACAGAAACAACTCGTTGAACAGGACTCAAATTACTTTTGGCAGCTGCTTTCCCTTCTTCTTTTGAAACCCCTTCTAAACCGGAAATTGCAGAAAAATCATTATAAAATTGTGGAACTTCATTCCCAATAATTACTTGAAACTGTCCAGCATTGGTAAAGGTTCCTTTTACAGAAGGAATATCTTCAATCACAGGTACATCCGCTTTTTTTGGATCTTTTAATACAAAACGCATTCGAGTTGCACAATGAGAAACAGCTGAAATATTTTCTTTGCCTCCTACTGCTTTCAACAACTGTTGTGCATCGCTTTGAAACTTACCCATTTTACATTCTCCTCTCAAACTTGTATATACAATCAAGTTGTATATACATCATACTCGATTATTCTTTTTTTGGCAAGCGCTTTCTTTCGAAAAAATAATTTTATTTTTTTACAAATCCCTTGTCTTTTCTTAAAGAGTCAAACAGAACGCTTTTTTAGCTGCTTCTTTATTGCTATACTACAGAGGGAAAAAACGAAAAGGAGTATGAAAAATGTTTTTTAAAGAAATTCATCATGTGGCAATCAATGCCTCAAATTATCAAGCAACTAAAAATTTTTATGTCGAAAAGTTGGGCTTTGAAGTTCTTCGCGAAAATCATCGTCCCGAAAAAAACGATATTAAATTAGATTTAAAATTAGGCAGCCAAGAATTGGAAATTTTCATTTCTGATCAATTTCCAGCTCGCCCCTCTTATCCTGAAGCTTTAGGATTACGTCATTTAGCTTTTAAAGTTGAACGTATTGAAGAAGTGATTGCTTTTTTAAATGAGCAAGGAATTGAAACAGAACCGCTACGAGTAGATGATTTTACGGGTGAAAAAATGACCTTCTTTTTTGATCCAGATGGACTACCTTTAGAACTTCATGAATAATAAATAAAGGAGAGAAACAAAATGAAAGATACCTTTCGCTTAGAAAACCAGACGATTTATTTTGGTACAGAACGGGCAATTTCAGCCAGCCCTCAAACGATTTGGCGCTACCTCACTGAGACAGACAAGCTAAAACAATGGTTTCCAGAATTAGAGATTGGTGAATTAGGTGTTAACGGGTTTTGGCGGTTTATTCTGCCCGATTTTGAAGAAACAATGCCTTTCACTGATTATGCAGAGGAAAAATATCTGGGTGTGACTTGGGATACTGGTATCATCTATTTTGACTTAAAAGAACAAGCACCTCACCAGACCCTGTTAGTCTTTTCAGAATCTCTCCCAGAAAATTTTACAACACCTCGCCATAAAGATATCGCTGGTTGGTCAATTGTTCTCAATCGCTTGAAGCAAGTAGTTGAAACTCCTGATGCAGCACCAGAAAAAATAGATTTTCCGCAAATAGAAAATCATTACTTGGAAAAATTAACGAATTTAGAAAATTAAAAAGTGTGGCACAACGGGTAAATCACCCTCTGTGCCACACTTTTTAAAAACGTAAAATACGCTGATAAACAAATAAACCTAAATCAATTAAGCAAACAACAAAAATTGCCAATAATACAAAAGAGACCCGCAACTCTGCGGCGTACATCCCTCGTAAACTAATTGTTGCCAAACATAACCCAAAAATCGTTGCCATTGTCACTTGTAACACGGTTCCTGGTTTTAGGGCATAAACAAAAATGCCAATCAAACTAGAAACAATGAGGTGTGTCAGTGGCAATTGAAGCCAATTGACAACAAACAGACTAAGGAAACATCCTAAAAGAGTCCCCCAAAAACGTGTCTTAATACGCGTGTTCATTTCTGCTTTCACTGGATGCAAGAGTAGAAAAACATTCATCGGAATCCAAATTATTTTAATGCCTCCTACACTCCACATTAAAATAAAACTCAGCGTGATGGTGAAACTCATACGAATAGCTAAACGAAATCGTTGCACCCTTTCGTCAGGACTTTCTAAAAATTGTTTGAAACTTGTAATCCCAAAAAAAGTCTGTTGTAAGTCGTGCCAGAAATTAATAACTGCCAATAATTGAATGCTTTTAAAAAAACGAACATGGCCCCTACTCTTTAAGCTAGTTAGCTGACGTAATCCTGTTTGCCACCAAGCGTTTAATGTTAAAGCCAATAAAAAAAGACCAATTAAAAAGGCCACAACTTGAGATTGCATCAAAAATGTATTTCCTTTAACCTGGATTAACTGACAAAACGTAAACATCATCAAATAACTATGATACCGCATCGGTGTCGCAGATGAATAAAATAAATAAACAATTAAAAATGTCACACTACTATTTAAAATAATAGACCAGCTAAAGGAACTACTGGCTATAAATGCTAAAAAACTGATCACAAATTGCCTGATACTCATTTTGAGCAGCGCTACAAACGAATAATCTTTTTTATAGTTAATTTTAAACATAATAGTAAATACAGGCACCATAATTAAATAGCTTGGGGAAAATAAAAAATCCAATGTATAAAAACTAACCAAAAAAAAGGCGATGACTGGGAAAATGGCCCAAACATACGCAAAAAATTGCTGACTTTTTGTACTAAAAAAATAAATAACAATCACTCCAATATCGATTCCTTATCCATTGTAACATGCTTGTCAATTCCCTCCTCAAATTGAATATACCAATTCGTTAAAAATAAATAAAAAAGCAAATAAATACGCTTTCATTTCTTGTTTTTTGTGCTATAATCAGCCTATATGATATATCATTTAAAACAAAGGAGCTACTTTCATGAATATTCAAGCGATTGATACGCGACACGGAACTGCCAACCAACATAGTTTTTCAAATGGAAATTGTCTACCCTATACTGGCGTGCCATTTGGGATGAACTTTTACGCCCCGCAAACAACTGACCAAAAAGGCAGCTGGTGGTTTCATCCAGAAGATCGAACATTTCAAGGCTATCGAGTAACGCATCAACCAAGTCCTTGGATGGGTGATTTTAGCCATTTATTAATGACCCCTGTCAGTGGTTCATTGTCGGAACTTTCTTTATTCCATGCCCAAAGTTCTTATCGTCCAGAAGAAAGCCTTTTTTCTCCTGTCGAAATTAACTTAACTCAATTACGCTATCAAATAACTTCTCAATTAATCCCAAGCATGTATGGTGGTATCTTAACCATTGATTATCAACAAAAAGATAATCACTTACTACTAACTCTGCCTGGACGTTATCAAGTAAAACAATTAGATGACCATCAAGTGGCTGTAAAAGTCATCAACTATTCTGGTTGTGAAGATCCAGATTTTAGTTTTTATTTTGTTCTTCATTTTGAACAGCCTTTAACCAAATGGTTTGCCCCTTCTTCAGGTGAAGATGGCAAAATCCTTCTTTCTTTTGGAAATATTGCTCAACAAGTTGTTCATTTTAGTAGTTCATTTATTTCTGAAAAACAAGCGCAGTTAAATTTAGCGCGAGAAATCTCTTTGCGTTCTACTGAGATGCTGCAACAAGGAATCGCAGATTGGCATAATTATTTCGATCGCCTTAAAGTAACGCATGAAAACCCTGAACATACTAAAACGTTTTATCATACACTGTATCGAACATTCCTATTTCCGCAAACCTTTTATGAATTGGACGAAAATCAGCAGCCGATTCATTATGATACGTTCTCGCAAACGGTTCGTCCTGGTGTACTATATACCAATAATGGCTTTTGGGATACTTATAAAACGGTCTACCCATTGTTCTCACTAATTGCTCAAGAAAAATACGAAGAGATGCTAGAAGGCTTTTTAAATAGTTACAACGAAACAGGTTTCTTGCCAAAATGGTTATCTCCAGATGAGCGTGGTTTAATGCCCGGCACCTTGATTGACGCTGTCATTGCTGATGCCGCCGTGAAAAAGATTCGTCCTGACTTGATGCCTCAGTTCCTAGAAGCGATGAAAAAAGGTGCCACACAACAAAGCGAACGAGAAAATTATGGACGTCAAGGAACTCTGGATTATCTAAAATATGGCTATGTTCCTTCAACCTATCATGAATCTGTCAATCATACCTTAGACTATGCGTACAGCGATTTCTGTATTTCGCAAGTTGCAAAAACACTGAATGATTCAGAGACCGCAACATTTTATCGTCAACAAGCCTTGAATTATCAACAACTTTTTAATCCTGAAACTGGCTTTATGCAAGCCAAGGATACTGAAGGCAATTTCCGTCCTGACTTTTTAGATATTCGTTGGGGCAAAGATTACGCCGAAGGAAGTGCTTGGCAATCAAGTTTTGCGGTTTATCAAGATTTTGCAGGTTTGATTAAGCTATATGGTAGCGAGTTAGCTTTCGAAAAAAAATTAATTCAGCTATGCAATCAAGCGCCTAACTTTAACGTTGAAGGCTATGGTTTTGAAATTCATGAAATGAGTGAAATGGCGGCAATTGATTTTGGTCAATTAGCCATCTCAAATCAACCAAGTTTCCATTATCCGTTTCTATTCAGCTACATCGGCAAACCAGAGATGGCTCAACCACTTTTAAAACAACTAATGCAAACATTTGATGCTTCACCAACTGGCTATCCAGGTGATGAAGACAATGGCAGCATGTCTGCTTGGTATATTTTTAATAGCTTAGGCTTTTATCCCGTCACACCAGGAACTGGTGAATATGTAATCGGGATGCCTTTAGTCCAGACGGCGGAAGTAAAACTGTCAAATGGTAAACAATTAACCATTCAGACATCACCAAACAAAGTCCAACAACAATTTATTCATGAAATTCAGTTAAACCAAGAAAAACATACTGCGCCTTACTTTACTCATCAAGAACTATTAAACGGTGGGACTTTAGATTATCAATTAGGGATCGTCCCGAATCCACAAAACACAGCAGAACGACCGTTTTCATTAAGTACGGAAAAATAATAAAAAGAAAGATGTTCATAAAAATTGAACATCTTTCTTTTTATTCTTCGACGCCTGCGTAATTTGATTGGTATTGCTCTCGAAATTCTTTTGGGGTAATTCCATTTAATTTTTTAAACATTTTTGAAAAATAGTTGGTATTGTTAAATCCTACTTTTTCTGAAATTTCGTTGATTGTATCATCCGTGTACAATAATAATTTCTGGGCATGTTTGGTACGCACTTGATTCAAATATTGAGAAAAACTCCGCTTGGTTTCTTTTTTGAAAATTTGGCCTAAATAACTAGGATTCAAATGAAGCTCATCCGCCACCGTTTTTAAGTTTAATTCTTCTAAATAGCCTTGTTCAATTCTTTCTACAGCTTGGCTAACACTTTCTGAATATTTTTTTATTTTAGGTTTATTTTTCACTTCTGCCAAGACTTGCTGCATTAACGCATACAGTGTATTAAGATTGTTGCTAGCTCGAATTTCTTCCACGATTTTTTCATAGTTTTCTTCTAACACAGTTGGATACTGACGGGAGATATCTGAAAAAAGTAAGAAGACTACATAGCGTACATATTCTGGCGTAGCATGTTGTTGACTTAACTGATTGAAAATAGCATCTAATTCCCGTTGAATGGTCTGCATATCCCCAATCATCAAGGCTTGGTTAAACGCTAGAAAAGTAAAATCTTCTGCCGAACGATTCATTTGTTCTTTTTGATTATTTGGCAGAAATTCTTGATAAAACGTTTCAATTGCTTGCAACTGTTTTACTTTCTCATAACTTTCATAAACCGTTTCCCATTCATTGACAGATTCCCCTACAAAAATCTGACCTTGACCAGCTAGAATCGCTTCAATTTCACGAATAAATAAGAACGCTTCTTGTCTGGCCCCTTTATAGATAAGTAACAATTGGTGGTACGTACTCATCCAACTTTCAATGAATAACAGTTGGCCTTTTTTCATAAATAGTTCCTTGATTGTTTCTAAAAATGGCATCTCAGCTTCAACCAATAAAACGGTAAAATCACCTGGTTTTATAGTCGCAAATTGCTGCATTAACTCTTCGTATTCCCCTTCGCTGATTTCATCATTAAGCCAACGCATCAAGCCATTTTCTAGATATAGACGCACGCGGGCATGGGATTTTTTTTGTTGGTCCAATTCTGTTTTAATTCTCTGGATATTGTCTAATAGTTCTTGCTTATTGACTGGTTTCAAAAGATAATCTTGGACCTGCAAAGCCATGCCTTTTTTGACGTAATCAAACTCTTGATAACCTGATAAAATTAAACTAATAAATTGATGTCCTTTTTTCTTTGCTTGCTCAATTAATTCGATCCCACTCATTTCCGGCATCGTAATATCTGTTAATAAAACATCAATGGATTCTGTTTCTAAAAAAGCCAATGCTTCTTGCGCACTACGCGCTGTTTTAACAATTTCAAATCCTAACTCTTGCCAAGGAATAATCCATTTTAAGCCTTCTAAAATCATATATTCATCATCAACAAACATCACTCGATACATCTTTTCACCCCTTATGCTACAAACGAAAGACGAATTGTCGTCCCTTCTCCTTCTTTCCCTTCAATGGTTAAACCATAACTCTCCCCAAAAAAGCGTTGTAAACGTTCATGAACATTTCTTAATCCAATGGATTGTTCCGTTTCTATTTCTGTTTGATTTAAACGTGCGCGAATTTCCTCTAACCGATTGGCGGTGATTCCTTTTCCATTATCCACAACAGCCACAATAATTTTTTCGCCTTCTCGGTAGGCGTGGACCTTAATAGCATTGTCTTGTCGTTGATAGTCAATACCATGCACAAAATAATTTTCGACAAGCGGCTGAATAATGAACTTAGGAATTTCAACATCAGCAATTGCTTCTTCTATTTCGAACTTATAGGCAAATTGGTCGGGATAACGCATTTGATACAAATACACATATTTTTCGCAAAATGAGATTTCCTCTGCCAAGGTCGTGGTTTTTTCTTGGTTAATATTATTCCTAAGTAACGTTGAAAAAGCATAGACAACATCAGCTAGTTCTTCTTGTTGCCGACTCAAGGCATACATGCGAATATATTCCAACGTATTATAAAGAAAATGAGGATTAATTTGCGACTGTAATGCTCTCATGTGGGCATCGCGTTGCTTAATTTCTAAAGTATAAATATCGTGAATGTATTGATCTAAACTGTCTACCATAAAATTAATCGCAGAAGCAATATCATTCAATTCTTCCTGAACTTGATTCGTGTCAATTCGTTCTTTTAAATTGCCATCGCCAATGGCTCGTGTCGCTTCTAAAATTAATTGGACTTGTTGAGAATAGCGTTTAAACAGGCGGTTTAAGCCCACTAATAAAATAACAATCAAAAGTAATCCAATCCCTAAAATGGCCGCATAATTCATAAACAATTGTCGAAATAAGACTCGGCGGCTTGTTAATAAGAGAATGGTACTCCGGCCACTGCTTTCTATTTCCGTAATATCGTAGCGATTATGAAAAACCTGTTGAATGTCACTATCGGTGTGCATTCTTTTATCTAGTTGCCGCTCTTCTTCTTTGGTAAATTGTGCTTTTTCAGAAAAAATTTGATTTCCAGCACTATCATAGATAAACGCATTAATACCTGATTTTTTCAATAAGTCTGCTTGGTTGCCTAGCAACTCTTGACTTGAAAACACAGTGTACAACTCTCCCAGCGGTTGTCCTGTATAAGGATCGGAGATAATTCGCATTAGTTGAAAGCCATGTTTTTTAATTGATGACATATCCATTTTTTTCCCATTTGTAGCTGTGCGATTGGCGAACAAAACCTGATCAAATTCATCTAAGCGAATAATCACTTCTTCTAAGTCAGGAAAGGTGCTAAATAATGTACTTAAATTATTTCCAAAGTGGGTACTGACCCGATCTTCCGACCATTGGCTGTAAGTATAGTCAAAATACTCAGGAGGAGAAAGTTCCATATATTTTCGCATGTTTTCAATTTTACTTGCAGAGCCAGCTAATTCATTAATCATATTCGTCGCCGCATTATTTTTATTCGTTACATAGCTGTCAATTTGGGAAACGGCGTTATTTTTTTGTGAATCAATTGATAAGTTAATTGTATAAGTAACATAAACGCACAAAGCAGCCACCGTTAACAAAATAATACTTGTTAACAGTAGACTGTATTTTTGTACTAATCGATTTAATAAATATTTTTTTTTAAACAGTTTTTTGAAGATTCGCTTCATTTTGTTCCAACTTTCCATCAATAAACTGGCGATTTTTACGCGTGACATAGGCACACCACATCATAATTAAGGCAAACGAAGCAAATAGTAGCAGTCCTTTCATTTTCCAAGTTAAAGCAACGATACTAATTACACCGAATAAGACTTTAAAAAATACACCGAGGTTTAAAAAGATACTGATAAATGAAAGCTTCATTAAATCAATAGTTGAGATAAAATAGCTTCCTTCATATAGTAGCATATAAATGTAAAAAATAACGAGTATTAGGGAAACAAAAAATAAAATAAATGTAATAATTAACCACATTATTCCGGTAAATTGAACGGCTAAATAAATATTATAAAAAACAAATCCTAAAGTGAAGAGAAAAAGTAAAAAATAACAGTTACTTCTTTTAAAATGTGCTTTCCATGATTCAAATGCTCGTTTAACGGTAATTGCTTGATAATTCATACCCTCTTCCAAAATGAAATCAGTCATCATTTGGAGTGCTGGACCAACACCAAAAATAATCCCTCCAGCTAAACTAAATAAAACAAACAGTAAATTTAGTTTGATTACTGTCCAGGAAAGGTAAAACAACCGTTGAATCCCTGTACTTTCCATCTTCCTCTTCCTTTCTATTATGTAAAAGGCTGAGCCAAAAGCGCTCAGCTAATGCCTCAGCCTCCTGTGATTATTTTTGAGATTGGATATATTCGTCTAATTGTGTTTGCATTTCTTTTTGAACTTTATCCCAGCCAGCTGTTTTTAGGTCATCCATTAATTTTGGAAGTGTTTCTTCTGGATCAACAGTTCCTGTATTTAAGCTTGCTGCGTAACGGTTCATAACTGTAGCAACGTTAGTGATTTCAGTTTTCACTTTATCATTTACAAAAGTAAAACCAAGAATTGGTGAATCTTTTGCTTCTTCGATGCTCTTATCACGTTCTTTAACCATTTCTTCAGTGACAGATTCTTCTGGCCAAATGATTAAGTTGTTTCCTGTGTTCCAAGCACTCAAATGAGTTGTTGGTGTGTAATCTTTCAATAATTTCACGCGATCATCACCAACTTTTTCATATTGTTTGCCTTCTTCACCATAAACAAGTCCGTTTAACAATTCTGGATTGCTGTTTAATAAACCTAACAATTCAACAGATTTTTCTTTGTTTTTAGACGTGTTTGCAACAACATAGTTAGCCATTTGCGCTTGTGATGTTGTTTTTAATGGTTCTGTTAGTGGACGAGAAACAAGTGGTTTGCCAGCAGCTTGTGTTAAGATTGTATCACCATAATCCATAGGTCCTTGTGTTTCTTGACGCATAAACCAAGTATTGGTATTTAAGTCATATGGTGTTGTACTTGTAGCAGCATCTGTTGGAATCAAGCCATCTTTATACCATTGATGTAAGACTTTTAAGTTATTAATCATGTCTTTGTCGGCATATTGGTTAATAATTTTTGGTGAGCCAGTATCAGTTGTTTTTACTGCAAATGGATATTGGTTACCAATAGGGAAGTCATAATTACCTGTTGCAAAGAATGTTTGGCCGATAGCAAAAGCAGCAATATTTGGTTCTTTTTTATGGAATTCTTTTAGAACTTCCGTTGCACTTTCATAACTACCATCAACTTTACTAATATCTAAATTGTATTTATCGACATATTCTTTATTAAAAGTTAAAACTTGTTGACCGTAAGAGTTACCTAAAATTGGGAACGCATACAGTTTTCCATTGATCGTATTTCCTTTAATATAGTTATCTGGTAATTGATCATAGGCTTCTTTGGCATATTTAGGTGCTAAATCAGTTAAATCAGCATAGGCGCCTTTTTGTGCATTCGTTGCATAATTTTGTGCTAATGAAATATCATAGCTTTCACCAGAAGCAACGATTGTTGACATTTTTTGGTCCCAATCACCCCAACCAACAAATTCCATTTTTAATTTTGCCCCAATTTTTTTCTCGATAATTTTATTCGCATTATCGATTAATTGGTCATAATTATCTGGTTTGTCCCCAACACGATACATTAATAACGTTGGTGTACTATCATCACCTTTTGACGCTGCATCTTTTGAAGATTTACCGCACGCGCTTAATCCTACAGCTAAAGCTGCTGCGCCAGCTACGGCTAATCCTTTTTGCCATTTTTTCATTCCTTATTTCCTCCTGTACAATTTTATTCTTTCACGCCGCCGATTGTTAAACCACCCACGAAATATTTTTGGAAGAATGGGTAAGTTAACGCAATTGGTAACGTAGATAAGACAACAATCGCCATTCGAGCCGATTCACTTGGTAGAACGCCTAACCCTTCTTGTGCTGCTGCACCCATATCCGTACTTCTTGATAAGAACTCTAAGTTGTTTTGAATTTTCATCAATAAATACTGTAATGGTACCAAGGTATCTTTTTGAATGTAAAGTAACGCATTGAACCAATCGTTCCAATAACCCAAAGCCGCAAACAAACTAATTGTGGCAATCCCTGGAACGGCTAGTGGTAACACAATGCTGACAAAAATGCGCATTTCACTTGCGCCATCAATACGTGCCGATTCAATAATACTGTCAGGCACGGTTTTCTTGAAAAACGTTCGCATCACTAAAATATTAAATGGTCCTAAAGCTAAAGGCAAAATTAACGCCCAAATTGTATCTTTCAATTGCAATAAGTTTGTCATTACTAAATAGTTCGCAACCATCCCTGGTGAAAATAACATTGTAATTAACGCAAACAATGTAAAGAATTTTTTAAATGGAAAGTTGGAACGAGAAATGACATAGGCATATAATGACGTCATTGTTGCATTGACAATCGTCCCTGTCACCGTAATGAAGACCGTTACCCCTAAGGCATGAATAATGCGTTGACTCATTGCCCCTTGGAAAATGTAACGATAGGCCTCCAATGAAAATTCTTTTGGCCAAAACCGGTAGCCGTTTGCTGCTAATGATCCTTCACTTGTCAATGAAATCATAATAACAAAGAAAAACGGAACCACACAGGAAATAGCAAAAATCGCAATGACAATATTGAAAATCAAATTCGCTGTCGGGTTGAAGGATCGAACGTTAACGCTAGTGACTTTTTTCTTTTTCATAATCCTTCCTCCTAAAATAGTGCTGAATCTGGTTCAATTCGACGAACAACTAAATTCGCAATTAATAACAAACATGCCCCAACGACAGATTGATATAACGCTGCAGCTGCCGTCATGCCTACATCACCAGTAGCCGTTAAGCCATTGTAAATATAGGTATCTAACACACTTGTCACGTTGTAAAGCGCACCTGAGTTTCTTGGTACGATGTAGAACAAACCAAAGTCTGCTCTGAAGATACCGCCGATGTTTAAAATTAATAAAACAGACATCATTGGTAAAATTTGTGGAATCGTAACATTTTTTATTTGTTGCCATTTGTTGGCACCATCCACCATCGCTGCTTCATAGTATGTCGGATCAATCCCCATCACAGAAGCATAGTAGATAATACTGTTGTAGCCTAGACTCTTCCAAACATTTAGGAAGACAAAAATTACTGGCCACCAACGTGGATCTGCATACCAGTTAATCATTGTGCCGCCATTACCAGTAATCCATTGATTCAAAATCCCTTTATCTGGACTTAAAAAGGCATAAACAAAATAGTTAATAACCATCCAAGATAAGAAATATGGTAGCAATGACATCGTGTGATAAACTTTAACCAAGCGACGATTTCTTAATTCACTCATAATAATAGCAAAAGCAATCGCGAAGAATAAGTTAAAGGCTAAAAAGACGACATTGTACAAAATGGTGTTTCTAGTAATTAACCAAGCATCTTTTGACGCAAATAAAAATTTAAAGTTTTCAAAACCAACCCAAGGACTTTCTCTTAGACTAGCTAAGAAACCATCTGGTGAAATATGAAAATCTTTAAATGCGACCACATTGGCTAAGACTGGTATATAGAAGAAAAATATAAACCAGATAAATCCTGGTAACGCCATAAGGATTAAGGCCTTATAACGCCATACATTTTGAAAAAACCCGTTTTTCTTCTTCATTCGTTTCGCTCCTTTCATAAATATAATAGCGTTTTCATAATATCTTTTTAAGGAACAAATTATAGGATTTGAGAAACAAATTATAGATTTTGTGTCATTTTAAGGTAAAAATTTACCGAATTGACTGTTCTTTGTGAAAACGTTTATCTGATATTTTTTTTACAACTGTTTAAGAACCTTAAAAACAATTGGCTAAACCTCACTCATAAAGCGATTTTGCTAGCGTGTATTTGTTTTATAAAATCTGAGAACTTGATAGTTTCACAAAGGATATCCTCTAATTATTTTTGAGGAGGACTATTTTTGAATTTTATCCGTAAAAAACACTAGAGCAATTCGTTTAATTGTAGTTTATTTTTTTGCAGTTTTAATGCAAGCTGGTTCTTTATTATTACTAGCTATTTCACTACTATTTTTCTATTTGCCTTTATGCACACACAATATGTTGGATTTCTTGTTATAAATCAAAAAGAGTTGACGACATAGGTCATTTTGACTTATGTCGTCAACTCTTAAATTTTCAGCTAATTAGTCGTTCTAAAACAATCGATTTTGTTTACTCCTCTTTTTCTTTGTTTCTCTTTATAACATAGAGAATTAATACAATTAAGATCAGTCCTACACCCAGATACGCAAATATTTTTTGGACTTTTTCTCCTGTTTTTGGTAAATAGGATGATTTAGACGTTTCTTTCTTGTTTATGGCAATTTCATTTTTACTATTTTTTGTAGGTTTGTTCTGGTCTGTAACAACTTTGTTTGTTTCCTTTTTATTTTTCGCTGGTTCTTCAGGCGTAATGGGCACTTCTGGTTCTTCTGGTGGATTGATGCCATCACCTACTTTGGCTTTGTTGAGAATTGTTTCGCCCGCTTTCGCTTCATCGTTAACGATCACTTTGAAACGAATACTCCGCTCTTTTGTATCGGTGATACTTGGGTATTCCGCTGTGATTGTGCCGTTGGCTTCTTTCAAGCTGGTAGGTTTTGGTTCATCACCGACACTTGTTAGGCTATCTTTGACATACGTCAGTCCTTTTGGTAGTTGGTCTGTGATAACTACTTTGTTTAAGACGCTGTTTTCGATGGTATTGCGGAAACTGATTGTGTATTCGATCGCTTCCCCTAGTTTTGGTTTAGCGTTATTAACAGTTTTTGTTGCTGTTAATTTGCCTTCTTTTACTTGAGGTGTGATTGGTTCTTCGGGTGTAATGGGTACCTCTGGTTCTTCGGGCGGATTAACTGTGTCATCTACTTTGGCTTTGTTGAGAATTGTTTCGCCCGCTTTCGCTTCTTCATTAACGATCACTTTGAAGCGAATACTCCGCTCTTTCGTATCGGTGATACTTGGGTATTCCGCTGTGATTGTGCCGTTGGCTTCTTTCAAGCTGGTTGGTTTTGGTTCATCACCGACACTTGTTAGGCTATCTTTGACATACGTCAGTCCTTTGGGTAGTTGGTCTGTGATAACTACTTTGTTTAGGACACCATTTTCGATGGTGTTGCGGAAGCTAATTGTGTACTCGATAGTTTCGCCTAGTTTTGGTTTGGCGTTATTAACGGTTTTTGTTGCTGTTAATTTGCCTTCTTTCGCTTCTGGTACCACCGGCACCTCTGGTTCTTCGGGCGGATTAACTGTGTCATCTACTTTGGCTTTGTTGAGAATTGTTTCGCCCGCTTTCGCTTCTTCGTTAACGATCACTTTGAAACGAATACTCCGTTCTTTCGTATCAGTGATACTTGGGTATTCCGCTGTGATTGTGCCGTTGATTTCTTTCAAGCTGGTTGGTTTTGGTTCATCACCGACACTTGTTAGGCTATCTTTGACATACGTCAGTCCTTTTGGTAGTTGGTCTGTGATAACCACTTTGTTTAGGACGCCGTTTTCGATGGTATTGCGGAAGCTAATTGTGTACTCGATAGTTTCGCCTAGTTTTGGTTTAGCGTTATTAACGGTTTTTGTTGCGGTTAATTTGCCAGTTACTTGTTCGTCCGCAATTTTTGCTTCTACTATATTAGAAGTTTCGTTGACTTTTGCAGATGTTAAAATATCTACTGCCTCAACGGCTGCGCTATTAGGCACTAATTCATTTGCTTTTGCTCGTTCATTTATCCGCGCTTTAAATTCGTAAATTGTTTCAGCTGTATCAGCTTTGTAGCTACCTCCTTGTGTAGCAGTTGCACCATTGCCGACACGGACTATAATTTGTTTATTGGTTTCATCATATTCAGCTTGATCATCGCCTGAAGCATCCGTTTTTTCACCAGAATTTGGTCCACTAATAATTTTTAAAGAGCCTGGCAAATAATTTAAGCGACCATCTAGTGCATCCTTCGAGACTGAATTTATCGCTTCAGAATCAGCTTTTGTATTTTTTAGTGAGACACGATACGTGATTGTTTCACCAACTTTGTAAGTTTCTTTTGGTTCCACAATTTCTTTCTTAATTTCAAATTCAGGCGTTTCTGCGTTTACAGCAAAACCAATCGCATTCGTAGAATAATCGTCACCACTACTTGTTGTTCTAAAATTAATTTGGTTTTGTCCAGCATTTAAAACACCTTCGGGAATTGCCATACGATCGATATCAATATCTAAAAAATTAGGATGATCCGGCGCAAATTTCCCTGGATACTTGTCTACCATATGTTCATCGTTATCTGTCACAGTTGCGTTCATAGCATTGTTAACTGGATTGAGCGTGTTCGAAATATTTACCCAAGTTCCTGCGCTATTTTTAATTTGTGCGTTGTCTCCAGTCCAGTATTTATCTCCTTGAACAGTAAACCAGGTCACAATTGGATCAAGATTTCCTTGTTTTGCTGTTAAAAAGTTGCTCATAGTAAATTCATTATTGGTTCCAGCAGCATTACCACGTGCTCCATAGTAAATACTAAAAGCTCTTGACTTACTTGCCTGATCCTTTGTAACAACAAACAAACTCCAACCACTAAAGTTATAATATTGATATTGACCATTTAAACTACTTGTCATAGGAATATCTGCCAACGTATAACTCCCTGTCGCACTTTTATCCCCTTGTAAAATTGAAGTTACATCTGCATAATTAGAAAATCCAGTGTTATTGTACCCGAAACGTTGTCCTGGGTTTGTTGCATCTTGATCGATACGATGGTACCTTTGGGGCGAAACACGCTGTACGGTTCCATTTGGTGTAGTAAATTGAACTGGTGCACTAATTTCTTCATCAGAAAGATTTGTTCCGTAAGCAGGGCCTTTATATCTAGATGCACTCCAAAATAAGCCCGCCCAAGCAATCTCTTTTGCACCATTTAAATCAATATAAGCCCGACTAGAGTTATACGTATTTGGATCATTGTCAACATCTGCAAATTCTAAAGGAAAATTGTTAATTGCATAACCACTACTTGCTCCTCGTGTGTTTAAAAATGTTTGTGCAGCCGCCGTATTTTCATTCGCAATTTTTAAGTTGGTATTTCCCGTTGAAAAAAGTTCTCCTTTATGAACGCTTTGATAAATCGGTGTATTAAACCCCCGACCAGGTGTTGGTGGCACTAACGGACCAGTAGGTTGCGCCTTTAATGGAGGTTGCTCAGGACTTTCGGTAGCCTGCGTTAGTGCAGTCTCTTGAATACTTTCTGTCGCCTTTCCTGCTTCAGGCTTTGTTTCGTTACTAGTAGTTGCGGTCATTTCATTTGTAGAAGAGACTGTTTCGTTTGCCTGATTTTCTACTTTTGTTTCTGAAGTTTCCTGTTTTTCCTTCGAAACCGACTCTTTATCTGCTAGCATATCTTTACTAGGTAAATCAATTACTAGTGTTCCTTTTTCATTATCTTCTATTAGTACGCTGACCAATAACTTGCTCGACGCTTTTGTAGTTATTTGCCCATTTATGGTAATCTTTCTTGTCGAATTTGGTTGAAGGTTAAGCAGTTTAATATCGGTTGTTTGATCTTTCTCATTTGTTTCAACCTTTGCTTGTTCTTCTAAAGACGTAGGTCCTCGCTCTTCGCTTAAAGTATCTAATACAAATTTGATTGGACTATCATTGTTATTTTTTTGTTTTAAAATGAGATTTTTGATTGGTACATCTCGTGTATTTGTTATTTCGTAAGTGACCGTTTTAATATCTTCTTGAGACGATGTATCTTCTATTTTCCCTATTACTTTGAGCCCGTCTTTTTCAACAGTATTCTCAGCATCACTTGTTACTTCTTGAGCAAACGCGTTCATCATTGGTAACAAATTTAAAATAAACAACATGGTAATCATAAGGTAACTCACAAAATTTTTAACTGCTCTATTCATTTACATTCTCCTTCGTTCTTTTCATTTACTTAAACAAATCATCTTCAAACAACTTTTACAATTACTCATTGTTTCTCAATATCCACCTCCATAAAATACTTTTCAACCTTCAATTCTTTCTTTATTTAGCTACAACAACTTTTTTTAACGTACGATTTTCCGTTTCTCCTTATAATCAAAAAGTAACACATTATATTAGCTAAAAAAAGAAAAAAACCTGATATTTCAACAAAAAATAGCGAATTAAATAACACGTTTTATATGAAGCAAATATATTGACTTTCCCTAAAAAAATACAAATATAGGTAAGTTCTAGCTTTAAGAGTAATTTTTTTATTGTTTTCCCTTTAATAACATTCGTTCTAAATTGTTTTAAAAACTAAAACTTTTTTCATGTAATTTTCATTACATTTACCAAAAAAAGAAACTAGCTTAGCTACATTTGCTATTGCTAGTTCCTTTTTTTAATTATTTTACTTTTCCCCTAAAATTTCAATCCAACCATAATAATATTCAATATATTGGTTTTCCTCTTCTAGTTGTGTCAAGATATGCTCTCCGACAACGATGCCTGTTTCAAATCCTTGTTTTGCTAAACGCTTTTTTACTTCTTCGATATTATTCAAACGGGTATCTTGTGTATTGACTTTTAAAATAAAGCCTTTGTATTGGCTACTTGATTCTTTGAGCCAAATCACTTTATCTAAACTTTTTTTATTCACATGATTTGCCAAACAAATCCCATACGTCAGTTCATTGGATTCACTTAAATCCCCGTAAATACCTAAAGTTGAAATGTGTTCCATGTAAACTTTCATCTCTTCTGGATCCTCAATATCAACAACAACAATTTTATCAAAAGGAATTGGTTCATCTGAAAAAACCAATGTTTCTAAATCAATTAACGCATGTAAATGTAATTTTCTTTTCTTGATTTCTTTGTATTTATGTTGAAGCCTTTTTATTTCTTGCCCCAGTTGTTCTTCTGTTGCTTCCATGGTGGCATAGAGATCGGTAGGTGTCTTTTTATATAAATTCAACATATCTTTGATAGGAATCCCCATTTTTCGATAAAAATCAATATCATATATTTTGAACAAATCTTCTAAATCAAAGGTTCGATATCCGTTTTCTTCATTGCGTGTTGTACTAATCAACCCTTGCTCGTCCCAATAACGAATCGTGGACTTAGGGATATTTAACAACTCAGAAACATCTTTTATTGTGTAATTTTTTTCCATACTGTTCCCTCCATCAAAAAGTTTAGCATTTCTACTGTTGACATTCAAGTTACTTGAACGTGTACAATGACTCTTTGTAACAGCTAAAACGGTATTGTTTAAGGAGGAAATTTCATGAAATTAATGAAAGAGTTTATTAAAGAAAATAAATGGATTGTTCTTGCGACAACTTTAACCATCTGTTTGCAAATCGCAGGAACCCTTGGCGTCCCTAAATTAGTTGGCAAGTTGATTGATGTGGGCATCGTTAGCGGTGACCAACAAGTAATTAAAACGATTGGCATACAAATGTTTCTTGTGGCATTCATTGGAACAATTGCCGCAATTATTTCTAGCTATTTGTCTGCTTTAGTAGCTGCTAAATTTGGTTTTCAAGTTAGAGGATTGTTCTTTAAAAAATTTCAACAATTCTCGATGAAAAATGTTGATAAATTTGGTTCAAATTCTTTGCTAACTAGAATGACCAACGATGTAGATAATGTTCAAACAATGATTGTGCTATTTTGCCAATTAATCTTTCCAGCGCCTATTATTAGTTTATTTGCCTTAGTGATGACATTTTCTTATTCAGTTTCACTCGCTTGGGTAACATTGGCTTCCATCGTATTTTACTTAGTCGTTGTTTATTTTTTAATGAAAAAAGGTACCCCTTTATCTTTAAAAATTCAACCAAAAATGGATCGAATTACTACGACTTTACGAGAGTTCTTTACTGGAATTAATATGATTCGTGCGTTCAATAATCAAGATTTTGAAGAGCAGCGAACCAATCAAACATTTAAAAATTATGCTGAACGCATGAGTAAAGTGAATCAAATCTTTGCTTGGATTACTCCCGTTGCCTTTTTATTAATGGGCGTTGTGTACGCCTCTATTTTGTGGTTTGGCGGTAATTTAGTTGCAGTAGGCACCCTACAAATTGGCACCGTTACAGCTGTGATTGAATATACGCTTCTAACTTTGGCCTACTTAATGATCGCGGCTATGGTATTAGTTGTCATTCCACGGTCCGTTGCTTCCTTGAATCGCTTGCAAGAAGTTTTGTCAGAAGAAATTGAAATTAGCGATCCTCACACTGAAGCAACCATTGCTTATCATCCTGAGAAAGCCTTGATTTGCTTCGATCACGTCACGTTTCAATACACAGAAACAGCTGATCCTGTTTTAGAAAATGTTAGTTTTGTCATCCCTAAAGGAAAAACAACGGCGATTGTTGGGGCAACTGGCGCTGGTAAAAGTACTTTAGTTAAGTTACTTTTACGAATAAATGATGTCACAGCCGGCACGATTAGCTATTCTGGCACAGATATCCGCTCATTATCTCAGCAAACGATTCGCCAAGTCATCAGTTATGTGCCACAAAAAGCCTTTCTTTTCAGTGGGACAATCTTATCAAACTTATTAATGGGAAATGCCAAAGCAACTACAGAAGAAATAAGAACGGCACTAGAAATTTCACAATCTTCTGAATTTATCGATTCCTTACCACAAGGGATTGAAAGTTTCGTAGCACAAGGCGGGTCCAACTATTCTGGTGGTCAAAAACAAAGAATGTGTATTGCACGAGCCTTAATCAAACCGGCAGACGTTTATATTTTCGATGATAGCTTTTCCGCATTAGATTACAAAACTGATGCCGCTCTACGTGCCGCTTTACATGCACAAATGTCGGACAAAACTTTACTCATTGTTGCTCAACGGTTAAGTACAATCATGAACGCTGACAATATTATCGTCCTAGATGAAGGAAGGATTGTTGGTCAAGGCACCCACGCTGATTTACTTACCACTAATAGCTATTACCAAGACTTTGCTAAATCGCAAGGTATCTTACCCAAGTAATTAAAGAAAGGATGTGACTGCTTGAAAGAAAGTTTTCTTTTCAAGCCATACAATGAAAAAAACAATGAATCTTCAAAGCTTTAAACGTTTCTGGAAAATGATTAAACCTGAGCATCCAATCTTTTATGGTCTAATGATCTGCAGTTTAATTGGAAACTTATTAATTGTTGCCATGACCTATATTATGGCAATCGGGATTGATAACCTCTTAGAAGCTATCAAGCGTGTCGGGCTCAAAGGTATGACACTTCCTTTAGTTGAAGAAGCGCTCTTAGGTCCCGTCTTACTTTTAATTCTCTTTTCAATCATTAGTAGTATCACTTCTTTTATTCAGGAACGAGCAATGGCTTCTTTAAGCGAACGGGTTACTTTAAGAATTAGAAAAGAAGTGACAAAAAAGTTTAAAACTTTACCAATGGCCTTCTTTGACAATCACCAAGTGGGCGATATCATTAGTCGTTCAACAACTGGCTTAAACCAATTGTCACAAGTTCTTTTAACAGGCATCAACCAATTTTTCACTTCCGTCGTGACTATCCTTTTTGCAGGAATCATGTTGTTCTATATTGATGCAAAATTAACCATTTTAGTGTTGCTCCTAATTGGCGGCAGTACTTTCATGACGACAAAAATCGCGAATAAAAACAAGGTGTTTGCTGATCAAAGTCAAGCTGAATTAGGTCAATTAAATAATAAGATGGAAGAATATTTAGCATGAAATTTGGTCACAAAAACCTTTAATCAACAGCAAAATGCTGAAAAAACAATTGCTGCTGTTAATCAACAACATTATCGTGCCTTTAAAAAAGCACAGTTTCTAAATTTTGCGATTTATCCAGCTATTCGTTTTATTAATCAGTTGGCTTTTATTATTAGTGCTATCTTAGGCGCAATGCTCGTTTTATCTGGTGGTATTACGATTGGTTTCTTGCAAGCGTATTTGCAATATATCAACCAAATTTCTGAGCCGATTTCTACCGCTTCTTATGTCATTAACTCAATTCAAGCAGCGATGGCTTCCATTGATCGGATTTTTGTTATCTTAGATGAAGCTGATGAACAGCCAGAAGCAACTCATTTAGAAACTATTTCTTCTCCTAAAGGAGCCATTGAATTTAAAAATGTTCAATTTGGCTACACACCAGAAAAAATTTTAATGAAAAATGTTGATTTTTCTGTTCAACCGAAAAAAACAGTGGCCATTGTAGGACCCACCGGCGCTGGTAAAACAACATTAGTCAACTTATTAATGCGTTTCTATGAAATAAATCAAGGTGCCATTACTTTTGATGGGATTGATATTACGAAACTTTCTCGACAAAATCTAAGAAATTTATTTGGCATGGTTTTACAAAACACTTGGCTATTTGAAGGAACCGTAGCAGATAATATTGCCTATGGAAAAAAAGATGCTTCTCGTGAAGAAATAATTGAAGCAGCTAAAATTGCTCAATGTGATCATTTTATTCGGACCCTTCCTCAAGGATATGACACAATTATTTCTAGCGAAAATGGTGCATTATCACAAGGGCAACAACAGTTATTAACCATCGCCCGAATCATTTTAGCAAATCCGCCCGTTGTTATTCTCGATGAAGCAACTTCGAGTGTGGACACACGAACAGAAGCCCATATTCAAAAAGCGATGGAAACTGTCACAGAAAATCGAACAAGCTTCGTTATCGCTCATCGATTATCCACGATTGAAAATGCTGATTTAATTTTAGTGATGAAAAATGGCGATATTATTGAAAAAGGAACGCATCAGGAACTATTACAAGCTCCGACTCTTTACGCCAGCTTATATAATAGTCAATTTCAAACCACTTAAAAAGAACTGGAACAAGTCATTCTTCTTTTGACTTGTTCCAGTTCTTTTATTGCTTAGAAATATTGAATTCCCATCGCTTTTTTGACTTCTGTTAAGGTTTGTGCTGCCACTTTTTCAGCAGCAAGACTTCCTTTATGCAACATTTCCATAATCGCTTCTGGATTTTTAGCCAGCTCTTCACGACGTCGACGAATCGGTGCGAGTTCTTCTTCTAGGACATCAATTAAGTAACGTTTAATTTTCACATCTCCTAAACCACCATGGCGATAGTGCTCTTTTAATTCTTCAATATATTCTTTATTTTTCCCAAAAACATCCAAGTAAGTAAAGACCATATTTCCTTCAACTTGTCCTGGGTCCTCTATACGAATATGATTTGGATCGGTATACATACTCATTACTTTTTTCTGTACTACTTCAGCTGGATCTGAAAGATAAATACCATTACCTAACGACTTACTCATTTTTCCGTTGCCATCAATTCCTGGCAAGCGTCCCATGCCTTTTGGTGGTAACACAGCTTCCGGTCTAACTAAAACTTCACCGTACGTCTGATTAAAACTATGCACAATTTCTTGCGCTTGTTCCAACATTGGTTTTTGGTCTTCCCCAACTGGGACTAAGTTCGCTTGAAAGGCAGTAATATCAGCAGCTTGTGAAACGGGATAAATAAAGAATCCTGTCGGAACACCTTCTCCAAATTTTTTTTGCTCAATTTCTGCTTTGACCGTTGGATTCCGACGAACACGTGACGTGGTCACTAAATTTAGATAGTACATTGTTAATTCAGCTAACTGTGGAATTTGCGATTGGATAAAAATTGTTGTTTTCGTAGGGTCTAAACCAACTGCTAAATAGTCCAAAGCCACTTCTAAAACATTGGCTGAAACTTTTTCGGGATTTTTTGCATTATCTGTCAATGCTTGTAAATCTGCAATCATGACAAATAATTGATTTGTAGGGTCTGCTTGCATTTCTACTCGTTTTTTTAAGGAACCTACGTAATGTCCTAGGTGCAATTTACCAGTTGGACGATCACCTGTTAAGATAGTATTCATTGTCTACACACCTTTATCGTTTACTTTCATTTATTATTTTACCTTGTTTTAAAAAGAATGAATAGTAGGCAATAGAATATTTATTGATTCTAGATAATCGAAGAGACTAGAAAGATTGCAAGCTACAGCAATTCTTGTTCCAGTCTCTTCAAACAGTTTATTTATTTTGTGACTTTAATTGAAAATTGTGCAGTCACTATCGGCAAAACTTTGCTTGTTACTTTGATTTGATAATTTCCTGCAGCAGTCGTTGCTTCTGTCCTAATCAGACCGTTTTCATCTACACTTACTGTATTGCCAGCATCTGGTGTAACCAACTCATACGTTACTTGCGAGCTCCAAGCATCCGTTTCTGTGTGCGGCGCTTGACCAATCACTTTAGATTGAATTTGATAATTTTCGCCTGATTTTATAGTGGCTGTTTCTGTAGCAAATTGAATTCTTTCAGGAATCGCATGAGTTTGCACGACTTGGAAGATTTTTCGTTCATCGGGATTCGCAATTCCTATTTTTTCTTCTACTGCAGCAGGGAACTGGTAAGTACCTGGCGGGCTACTTGGCGAATAATTACTAACATCGTCATCCCAAGAAATAACCTTCAATTTCGTTTCGCTACCATCATCTAATTTTGCAATTACTTCAGTTGGCAAATTCAGTTCGCCTCGCGAGGTGCCTGTTAGTCGATCCAGCGTAGGCAATTCCTTGAATCCAACAATATGTTTAGCGGTGACTTTTACATTGGCAATAATTGGCATTGAGACACCTGCTGCTCGTCCTACAACAGTGAATGTTCCTTCTTTTTGATAAGAAGATGCTGGAACTTCTGACCAATTGACAGTCACTTCTCGTTGTGAACCATCCGAATAAAAAATAGTTGTTTTTTCTGGTAGATTAGGGGCTTGACCCGCTTCTGTCGCAACCTCAATCGACTCATGTTTGACTTCGAAAACATTCGATAAAACAATTTTAGGAGCTAAACTATCCTCTGTTAGCTGTTGACCAGTTGGCAAGGTCAATTTGCCTGCTAAAAAGTCTTGATAGGCCTTTTGTGCGCCTTCTTTTGAAAAAGCATCAAACCCAGCATTATCAGAATCATAACCAGGCAAACGACTGTCTGTAATCGCTAATAAGAAACTTAACTTGGCTGGAATTTTCTCACCACTTTGAATTAGCTTCCGTAGATAGTTACTAATATCAATAGAGATTGTATTTTGATTATTCATAATTGAGCTATTTGTAAAAGATTGTCGAGCAATAAATTCTTCATTTGGTACATTTAAATTATTTGGACCATTGTTCCAAGTAATGGTGTTACTCATCCAATTAGTATCTGTTCCATAAACATCTACTTGGAACTGCGTATTTTTCAAACGTTGATCATTTGTATTTCCAGCACCATTCCACGCATCATAACGCATCACATTTAGTTCTAAATTGGCACTTTTTAGTGATTGATAGTTCTTCAATTCTTGTGTATCAATTTCAACGTAAATCCGGCGATTATACCCCGCAGAACTAGCATTTTTTAATTTTAATGCGCAATTGCCCGTATAGTTTACTCCATAAGGATATTTATAGGCGTGTCCTGAACTAATGGCAGCGGTACCGCCTGCTATAGCAGAGTATGCTCGGTTACCATCACTCTTTTGAACATAGGCAGTTTGAGCTGTTTTTAGTTTAACGGTGTCTTTTCCTTCACCAAGTTCACCCTCAAAAGAGACCTTGGCTGTTACTTTGACAGCATCTATCGGTAAGCCGATAACTGTTGCTGCAACTTCAACTGTGCCTGCTGTATTAATTTTTTCTTGAGGGATTGCTTCCCATTGTAACTTAAATTCTTTTTTGCCTGTCGCAACCACTTCTTCATTAACGACTTCTTCGTACGTTAATTCAACTTGCTCTGGCAAATTAGGATACACACCTGTTGCCGAACTAATTTCTAACACTTGATTTTGATAACGAATACTTTTTTCAATTGTGGATGCTTGTTGCGCACCAATATCTAAAACTTTATTTTTCAAGCTATTTCCAAAGAAGTCTTCGGCCGCACTGTTCACTTCCGACAAGCCTTTACCAATCGCTGGAGAGGTTTCTTTTAACTGGAACATTTGTGCTCGCTGACGTAAGCGTTCTTTAGAAGTAAATTCAACCACATTATCTTTTGTTGGTTTCAATGTCGTAAATTCTTGCTCTGCCAACTCTTTCACTTTTTCAGGGTTATCTGTGATTTCTAATTGTGGTTTTTCAAAAATGTTTCCACTTGATACTAATTTTTCAACAGTTGCACCACTTTTTTCTGTAGCAATTTCTTTTGGCCAAATAACATTATTTTTGAAATATTTTTCTGGATTATCGACCATTTTACGTTCAATTGGTTGTGTCCCATTTGTTGGATAATTAGATAAGAATTTTAATTGTCCGGTACCTTCTTTGTATAAAATATTATTGTAAAAATTGGCTACTGTACCACTGTTGTCAGAACTATTTCCTTCACCAAATAATGATGTTGAAATGCCGTCGCCAACATAAATCGTATTATTGTGGATAGTTGGCATTGCCGCTCCATCATTTTTCACCCAATAATGGAAAATGCTTTGTTCTTTATAATTGTAGCCACCAGCTCCGCCTGGATTGTCTTTACCTGTTCCTCGGTTACCACCGCCGTCATTAGCTGAGATATTGTACCGAATAACCGAATTTTTTTGATCAGACATAAGCAATAAAAAGCCGCCAGTATTATGATGTGAATAGTTATATTGATAAATAACATTGTTTGACTGCATGTCCACATCATAAGCTTCAGCATCGTTAAATCCATATTTGATTCCGTATACTTCGTTATATTGGAACAGTCCGTCATCTACAGACATTGCCCAAACGCCCGCGTAATTTTGTGTACCATAATCAGCATTGCACATTCGGACAGCAACATTTCCTTCGACGACTCCGCCACTTTTGGCTTCTGACAAGACAATCCCGTCGCCAGCAATATCTTCTAAATAGTTATTACGAATCGTAATATTAGAAAACGTTTTGTAGAAAGTGTTGCCTCTTGAGGTATCTGAATCAGCTTTTGTTCGAATTCCTTCAAGTCCCACTCGTTGAATCACATTATTTTCAATCAAAATATCATTAAATCCAGTCGTTGTTCGATGATCATTGGCTGCCGTTACTACATTGCCATTCTCATCAAACCAACTTCCTAAAACAATAATTCCACCTACCGCTTTTAATCGTTTGGTTGCAGTATTCCCACTTAGATTCAAATAATATTCTGTTTGAACATCATGAACATAGTTATTCCTTATCGTGACACTATTGAACGTTCGATTTTGTTCATATCCTAGTACTAATATCCCCGCTCTTTGAGCATCTCCTGGTTTCTTATAGCCTTCGAGATTATCTAGCTCTGGTGTATTTGTCACTTCTAAATTTGAAATATCCCAATATTCTTGGTTCACTAACTGCACGGCCCCTGAGATTGCACGTTTGAAAGTCCCTGTGCTGTAGGTGCCACCACCGTTAATAATCGGACGCCGTGTTGTTTCAAAAATGGTTTCTCCTTTGTCATTCGTATCATAAAAATCAATGACAATCTTTTGTGCCGCTGTCCCATTCCCTTTTGGATGCAACAATTGGTTATTCCAGGTACTTTGCGCATTCAGCAGAAGATGGTCGCCTGGCTGAAACTCCGTCTGATTCACTTTTTCAAAATCACGCCAAGCACTGGCTGGAGACTGCCCATCATTGGCATTATTTCCTCCTTCCCCATCCACATAGTAGGTCGTCCCACTTTGAGCGACACCTACTGAACGAAAAAGTAACGGTTGATCACTCACTGTTTCCCCATAAGCAGGAAGACTAAATAATTGAAGCTGGGAAAAAACAAGCAAAATAGAAAGGAAGATGGTTACACTTTTAAAATACGCTTTTTTTCTCATTTTCTGCTCCTTAACTGTTTTTATTTTGATAATTTTGAAAAAACTTTTCTCTGTCTTTCTCCAACAAGTCTACTTTGGTTGCTCGTTGATACGTAGCTAATTTCTCTTTGTAGCGTGTGTTGATATAGGCATTTTTGCCAAATTGTGGTGCTTCTTCAAACTGTAAAAGTTGCCCTCCTTCCTTATTAAAAATATAAAAGTATTGGTTTTCGTGGTATCCTTTCACCACGGTACCAACAGCTTTTTCACTAAGAATCTCCCCAACAGACAACGAATAAATATCCTCTTTTTGGATTTCTGCACTCTTCAATTGATACGATTCAATAACAAGATTAGGTAATTTATTTTGCCACTCCAATAACGTCTCCTCATAAGATAGATTCGGAGAGATTGCTTCGGCTATTTTTTCTAATTCTGCTTGCTTACCTGAAAAAGTTGGAATTTCAATTGCTTCAACAAAGTAATCGGTCTTTTTATATTTATCATCCAATTGCTCAAAGGCCTGCCGCAATTCTTTTTGCGTTGGCTTTTCTTTCTCCATTAATTTCTCTTTTATTTGGTCCTGTAATTGTTGATCTTTTGCATCTAAAAATTGCCAGAGCGTTAAACTGCTCTTTTGGTCTTGCCATTCTTTTTTTTCTTGCCCAAATGTTTGTGAGTGGGCTATTTCTAACTCCGTTGCCAGCTGTTTAATCATTTTATGTTGTACTAAATCCTCCGTTGCAACCTTCAGTAGTTCCTGAGTGGGTGATTTTCCGTTATACGTTTTGCGCCAGAAATTTTTCCCAAACGAAGTTAAATTATTCTGATCAGAGAATTGCTTCGCTACACGATTCATATTTTTATCGCCATAAACAATTAATTCTTCGACTTGGATTGCTTCGTTATTAATCATACTTTGCTGGCTGGTAGTAAAAATAACGAGCACAAAAATAGCACCTATCAAAAAGCTACTTAAAATAATTATTTTTTTCTTCATTCGTTCGCTCCCTCCACTTTAATAAACAAGGCAAGAACAAAATAAGCAACCCCACCTTCATTCATTTTCCTGAAAATCGAGATTACTTATTATGTAAAAATTATTTATTCTTTTTTTGCTTTTTATGCAATTTCCCAGTATTTAAATAAATAATCCCTAGGAAAAGGACAGGGGTTACAACAAACCCAAACTGTGGCTTCAAAAACATCATTGCAAACATTGAGAATAGTAAAAAAACATTTAGACAGCTGACATACCATTTCCGCAGTCCATAGTAAACAGAAATCCGAAACACATCTTTAAAAGAAGCTTGCGGGTTTCGTACTTGAAAATACCAAGCATTCAGCATAATAGCTAACCCAAAAATTAGCAGAAGGACCATCAATGGAATAAACCATTTACCAATCGTTGTTTTGGCAAAAAAGAATATATCTGTCACACTGATGATGCTACTTCCTAAGCCTAGCAAGCTGATAAGAAAGCCTCTTAACCCAAACTGACGAAACTTTTGGAAAAAAGTTTTAAATGGATCCAGCTCCTTTTCTTCTTTAAAAGTATCGATTAAGCCTAAAAGTGCAATCATCCCTGCCCCCATCGGCAACAACGTTACTACAAAAAGTGGGAGGTTTCGTGGATCAATGTCTAAGCTAATCACCGCTATGAAAAAAGGAATGTTCACTAAGAGAAGCCCTAGATTACCGATAAATAAAATGTAAAGCCAGCGAAAAATTTTCATATAGATATTATTATCAAAGGTTTGCTTAGTAAACATTCAAACTTCCTCCTAATTCTTCATTCCAGATGTAGCAATACCTTCAACAAAGTATTTTTGCATTGCTAAAAAGACAATCCCTACTGGTAAAATAGAAACCACTGATGCGGCCATGATTAAGGCATATTCAGCATCAAATAAACCGACGAACATTTTCAAACCTAACTGAATTGTTTTATTCTCAGTAGAAGATAAATAAATGAAAGGTCCCATATAGTCATTCCATGTATTCACAAAAGTAATAATCGTGAGACTGGCTAAAGCTGGTTTGGTTAATGGTAAAATAATTTTCCAATAAATTCCCCACTCACTTAACCCATCAATCCGCGCACTTTCACATAGTGAATCTGGAATACTACTGTAATATTGTTTCAGTAAAAAGACCCCAAATGCATTAAATGCTTGTAATAAAACAAGTGACCATAACGTGTCAGTCAAACCTAATTGACGCATCATAATAAATTGTGGAATCATATACGATTGCCAAGGAATAGCAATTGTTGCGATGTACGTAATAAAAAGTGTATCTCTTCCTCTAAAATTCATTTTTGAAAAGCCATATGCTGCAAAACTTGAAGTAAATAGTTGAATAATCGTAATCACAATACTTAAAAATAACGTATTTTTAAAGAAAGTTAACAACGGAATGCGTTCCCAAATAACGGAATAGTTTTCTGGATGCCAACTTTTAGGAATCCATTGAATTGGAATGGTGAAAACTTCATTGTTTGTTTTAAATGATGCTGAAACCATCCAAATGAAAGGCACCAAAGTAATTAACGCAAGTAAAGTTAAGAGAATGATTACAAGGATCCCACCAGGTGTGACTTTTTCTGCTTTTTTCGTTTTTGCTTTTCGAGTATTTTCTTTTTTTGAAAAAGTTGCTTCCATCTTTTCTCCTCCTAAACTTTCTCTTGATGTTGATTCCATTTAAATTGGGCCACAGTAATCGCTAGAACGATGATGAATAAGACCATCGCAATGGCTGATGCATAACCAAAATTAAATTTGACAAAGGCTTCATTGTAAATTTCATAAACTAACACATTCGTTGCACGTCCTGGTCCACCACCAGTCATAACTTGAACTAAGTCAAACACTTTGAAACAGTTAATTACAAGCATGATAGTCACGAAAAAGGTCGTTGGTCGTAGTGAAGGTAAGGTAACATTTAAAAATTGATTCCATTTACCCGCGCCATCCATTGACGCTGCTTCATATAATTCTCTTGGCACACTTTGTAAACCAGCTAAATACAAAATCATATAATACCCCATAAAGCGCCACACACTAACGATGATAATTGCTGGTAAAGCCCAAGTAGAACTAGATGTCCAGCCAGGAGGATTTTCAATAAATATTTTCAAAAATTGATTAATTGGTCCCATTGTTGGATGAAATAGCATATTCCAAACGACCGCAATCGCAACTAATGACGTTACATAAGGAAAGAAAAAAGCCGTTCTAAAAAATTTCATCCCTCTAATTTTACGATTCAACAAAATCGCTAGTCCTAATGAGCAAATCAATGTTAACGGAACAACACCAATCGTATAGATAAACGTTTGTTTTAACGAAATCCAAAACGTATCATCATGAATCATTTTGGTGAAATTTTTCATTCCGACAAATTCAGGAGTTGAAAAAGAATCCCAACTCATAAAAGCTAAAATCAGTGAACAGATAACCGGGATTAAAGTGAAGAGAAAAAAGCCAATAAAGTTTGGTGCGATAAAAGATAACGCAGTCCACGTATTTTTTCGTCTCAATTTATTTGCTGTTTTTGTTTTTGAAGTAATTTCCATAATTGTATTCTGTTAAGTGAACTTAACAGGCCCTCCTTCCAAACTCAAGCTACATTCTTTATTTAAAAAAATAAGCTGAAATTCATTGTAGGTTACTCATTTCAGCTTATTTTTTTCATCAATCTTTTGTGTTTTTGCAGGAAATAATAGTTAGTCTATCTCTGCTTTGACACGTTTTTCCATGTTAGCAATACCATCTTTTGGCTTTTCGTCGCCGACCATAATTAAATCATGTTCTTCTTGTAATACTTTATCAATTGCGGCACCGTTTTTATCAGATGGGAATTCTAAATTAATTGTATCTGGGTTAAAGGCTTTTTGTGAGACTTCATCTGAAGGCATTCCTTTTCTTGCAAAGTAGATTTTATCAATTTCATCTGTTTTATAAGAAGGAACCACCCCTACTTCTGCTAAAAGTTTTGCACCTTCTTTACCTGAAGCAAAGTCTAAGAATTTTTGAGCAGCTTTTTGTTTTTTACTGTTTTTATTAATTGCAAAACTTGTCGGTGAGCCAAAGGTAGTTGCTTTGCCTTTTTCTTGTTGTGGTATTTCGGCAATCCCCCATTCGACATTTGTTTTGCCATCATCAATGTTTGTTAATAAAGTCCCCATGTACCAGCTACCCATGTACATCATCGCCGCTTTTGAATTTTCAAATTGTGATTGATACGTTACTTTTGTTGATTTTGCTGTTCCAAAATCCATTTGTGATTGATCTTTTTGCATTCTCAATGCGCGATCATAATAAGTTTCCATATAATTGTATTTTGGTTCAATCAAATTGGCATTGTTTTGAGCAGCAGCAATCGCTTGAACGGTTGAGCGCCAAGTATGTTGATAGGCACCATATACTTGTTCTCCTGGTTTAGATAATTTTTTCGCTAACGCTTCATATTCATCCCAAGTTAAGTTATCGGGATAGGCAATTCCGGCTTCATCAAACATTTTTTTATTGTAATACAATACCCAGAAATCTGTACGGTAAGGCTGAGCATAGGTTTTACCATCGATTTCATACATCTCGTAACTTGCTTTGGCAGGTTCGATATCTAAATCTTTAACGTGATCGGTTAAATCCACCAATTGATTGCGTAGCGCGTAATTAGAATATGAAAGTAAGTTTTTCATGGTTAAAATATCCGTCGTATCTCCTGATGAAAGCATCGTTGTTACTTTTGTGTCATAATCATCTGAAGCAATGTCCACCGGTTCAATAGTGATATCAGGATTTTCCGCTTCAAAAGCTCTGAATAATTTCTCAAATTCTGGGGTCGTGTCATAATTCCAAGTAGTTACTGTTAATTTTGTTTTGCCATCTTCACTCTTTTCAGTTGCTTTCTTTTCACTTGAACCACCACATGCTGTTAAAGTTACTGCCGCCACTGCTAACAACGCTGCCGCTGTTAAGCCTTTTTTCCAAAATTTCATTTGTACTACCTCCGCTATTTATTATTTTTTAGGAGTTTTCCTCCATGAATTACCAAAAAGAATACCAGCTTTTCGCTAAACGAGTTAACGCTTCCAAATAAAAGTAGTCGCCCCAAATCATGCATTCATCGACCCCTGTATTTGTTTTTTTATCATAGACACCATGAAGCAATAGACCGTTCGACTCTGGTCGTAAAACCGTTGTATACTTTTCCGCTAATGCTTGTAATAGTTCTAGCTCAACCTTTTCATAATAGCCATGTTTTTCATCATTTAATGGAAGCTGACGAGATAATTCTAGTAAGCCACATGCAGCAATTGCAGCAGATGAGCTATCACGTTCTTCTTCACTCCCTTCATTGAAAATTAAATCCCAGTAACAGATTTTGTCTTCTGGTAATTCTTGAATAAAGTAATCAGCAACATTTTTTGCTGTTTCCAGAAAACTACTATCTCCTGTATATAAATAACTTAACGTAAAGCCGTAAATTCCCCAGGCTTGGCCGCGAGCCCAACAAGAATCGTCTGAATATCCTTGTTGCGTCTTACCGTATAAAGCTTCGCCTGTTTCCGTATCAAAATAATACGTATGGAACGTAGTGTGATTTTCTCGCACAATATATTTTTGTGTTTGTTTCGCATGATTGTAGGCAGCTTCATAATACTCTTGCTTGCCAGTCATTTTTGCTGCAAAGTATAATAATGGTAAGTTCATTAAACAATCAATAATCATTCTACCTCGTTGCTCTGGATCGTCTAAATTCCCCCAAGCTTGAATAATCTTGGCTTTTGGTGAATAACGTTTCATTAATAAGTCCGCAGCTTGCAAGGCCATTTCTTTTGAGGCCTCATGACCATTGACTTGATAATCAGCAATGGCTGTTAAAATATACAAAAAGCCTATATCATGTGTTTCCAGCTCAATTTGTTCATCCAAGCGATGTTGAAAAGAAGCCATCTGTGTGGTAATCACTTCATCGAACTCTGTTGAATTTGTTAATTCCTTTGCTAAAAATAACATTCCTGGCCAAAAGCTGGCCGTCCAGTCAATATTTTCTTCAGGATAATAAATTTGATTTAAACTTGCCGCGGGTGGAACTAATTCTTTAAATGTCTCTAAATTTCCTCGAACTTTGTTTAAAGCAAAACTGATTTGCTTCGGCAACCACTCAATCTGTCCATTTTCTGTCATTGTGTATTTCTCCCCCTAATTCCCCAAAATTACAACTTTTTCTTCAACTAAAAGCTGATTTTCTTTTAACCTAACTTTAACTGGCTCAATTTGTTCATTCGGTAGTACGCCTGTCACCAATGAAATTAAAAGATGTTTCCCTTTCGACAAGTTTGCTTTCAAATATGGCAACTCCGTTAACGGATAAAGTAAATTTGTATTCGGTTCTGTTCGAATAATCGCAGCTTCAGAAAAGCCGTTGATATTTTCTACTTTTGACACACCTTTTGCATTTTTTACCTCAGCCATTTGATCAGAAACACAAGTGACCTTTTCATCGAAGAGCGGGATTGAGAAGCCACCTTCATAAGCCACTAATGCACGTTGTGTCTCAATTTCGTGGATCCGTAAATGCTGGCCTTCTAATGGTACAATTGTCGTTTTGATTGCTACATCGGACCAAGGATGCCATTGATGAATGATACGATCATCAAGAATTTCGCACTGATCATCTAATCCTTTCGTGCGGAAATAATGGTCGTCTTCAGCTAAAGCCAAGCAATTATCATAAGCACCTTCGTAATACCAATAATCACTCTTTATAGTACTGAAACCAAAATGGGAAGAATAAACAAATTTACTATATTTATCATGCGCATGAGCTTGATAATTAATAAATTGTCCCGCTGGAAACATTAAACCATGTGTCCCTGCATCATTTACTTGATAGTAGTTCCGACTTTCTGGTGAAGGTAAGTGTTTTTCTGGAAAGCTAATAGGCTGTGTTTCTGCTTGCCAATAAGGATGATCTTTTGGAACCGCTAACAAAATGAATGTTTTAAAGGCCCAATAAGGTGAACCAGGACCATTATAGCCTTCGGCAAAGACCATATTTTGATAATCATAACCTACCGACAATAATCCATCTGTTGTAAAAATATCTTTGTTCATCCATTGATGAAGATGTCGGCTGATTAGACCTTTGATCTCACCCCACGGCAATGCTTCAACATCTGCAAAAACTAAAGCACTAAAAAATGACACTTGAGCAAAACGATACGTTAAGCTACGTCCAAAGGGAATCGCTTCTCCTGGCTGAGTAAACCAATATTTAAACTCTTGCGCGAACAAAGTTGCTCGTTCCTTCATAATAGCCACTCTTGCGGTATCTTCCGGGGCAAAACGACAATACAATAAACTATAATAATGAATAGCGAAAGAAACATAATAATCAACTTGTGTCTCGACTCCGTCATAATACCAACCATTACCGACATAAAAACGATCAATTACAGCCAAATCAACAGCGATCTGTTCTTTTGAATACGGCATTTCACAATGTTTCATCGCTAAATTCAGCAACACTCTAAAGAAATGCCAATTATTTGGCGGAATAATGTTTTCATTGGCTTGTATCAGCCAACTGTGTAAATTGTTTTGCTGTTCTTTTGTTAATTGGTCCCACGTTTTTTCTTTGTTTAACAAAAGAAATGTACTTAATGCTGCCATCTCAACAATCAATTGATCATAATCTTTTGTTTTTCCCCAATAAGATGAACTCTCAGGATCGGTTCCTTCGATAATTCCCGTTAGAAAGTCATTCAAATACTCACTTTCATTTTGCGTTACATAAGGACCTAGTCCCCATAATGGTCGTAAAAATGCCTCCGCATCACGTGTCCCTTTAGAATAAACCGTTCCGTGTGTCCCTAAATCCAGATGACCTTGATACTCTCGATCAAAAAACAATTCCAGTGGCGCTAATAAATCTTCAAATCCTTCTGCAACTTCTTCGTATGTTTCAAAAGGATTCTGTCTAATTCGTGGCTGAATCATGATTCTCCTCACTTTCAATTAATGTCCCTTTCAAAAAGCCGTAATATTCTCCGTAAACTGTCACTTCGTCACCAATTTTCAATTTTTTCTTTTGCTCATTAAAAACTTGATATTTACTAGAACCACTTTTCAAAATAAAACGATCACCTTTTTTTATTAAACTGGAACGACTGTCGCTCTCAACAATCTCCCCTTTCAAAGAAATATATTCATTTAAACGAACGTCACCATTTTGTAATTCTGTTTCTGAATAAGACTGTGCCGTTTCCTTTAGATTTTGAAGAGATTCTTCATCAAATTCTTTTTCACCGGATTTACAACCTGTTAAAGCAAGTAAAATTAGTAAAAAAAGTGAAAATCTTTTCACTAAACCACCTTCTCCATCAAATTAAAGCGCTTTCTTTGACTTTATAGTATATTTTTTTAGTCAAAAAATCAATAGTTTTTGCTAAAAAAAAGTAAAAAAAGCTTTTTCTTGCTTTTTTACTAAAAAGAAATATACTATATGCTATAATAGTACTTGAGAAGGAGGCATTTAGAATGGCAACTATCACAGATATCGCAAAAGTCGCGAATGTTTCAATTTCAACTGTATCGCGAGTTCTGAACTATGATCCAAACTTATCCGTTACAGAGGAAACCAAGCGAAAAATTTTTGAAGCAGCAGAAACCCTGAATTATACGAAATATAAAACTAAAAATAAAAACAAACAGCAGGAGCAACTGACACCTAACCTTTCCGTACAAACAGCTCCGCAAGAGCCTTCGATTGCCGTCGTTCAGTGGCGTTCAGATGACGAAGAACTAACGGATATTTACTATATGTCGATTCGTTTAGGCGCTGAAAAACGGGCCGAAGAGTTAGGTTACAATATTCTAAAAGTTTCCCAATTGGAACAACATAACCTTCAAGGGATTGATGGCATTTTGGCAATTGGCAAATTCACTCAAAAGACGTTACAAGAGTTGCAGCAACTGCATCCCAATCTTTGTGTAATTGGCAGTAATTTCCCATTGGAAGAATTTGATTCTGTAAATACTGATTTTTATCAAGCAACCGAGATTGCCTTAACCCATCTTTTGGAATTGGGCCACGAAAAAATTGCCTTTATTGGTGCCGAAGAAAGCGAAAATATGTATGGTTTCCGTCGCTATAAAACACCGACAACCAACGCTTATCTTGACATTATGCAACATTATCACTTGTTTAACGAAGATTATTTTATCTTAAAAGAAAATGGCATGTTGGATGTCAAAACAGGGGAACAATTGACAGAAGAAGCGTTAGAGAAATGGGGAAATGATTTACCTACTGCGATTCTTGCTTATAATGACGCCTTTGCAATCGGTGTGATACATACGTTAGCCGCACACGGTATAAAGGTTCCTGAAAAAATTAGTGTCATGGGGATCAATGATATCTCTATTTCTCAATATGTCTCACCGCCGCTATCCTCTGTCCATGCCTTTACTGAAGAAATGGGCGAGACAGGCATTAATTTATTGCACAAACGAATTCAAATGCCTAGCATTCCTCGTAGAGTCCTGTTAAACACAGAATTGGTTGTCCGCCAATCGACAACTAGCCCACGCCAGAAATAAAAAATAAGGACCGCTCCTATAAAGGAACCGTCCTTATTTTTTATTTGTTTTGACCAAATAATTCAATTTGTGTTAATGCTGGAAATGGTGATGGTTCATCTGCTTGAATTAACTCTGTTAGTATCACCCACTCCGCTGCCCGTTTCGCAAAGGTAAAGCTCTGGCGTTGCTCAGTCTTAACAGTTTTAAAAACTTCATGTGTACCGTCGGAAAATTTTAAAGTCACTTGTTGCCAATAATTATCATGAGGAAAGTCCGCTCGTAATGTTAAGATCACTTTATCCAACAAGACTTCACGCCCAAATTCAATTTTTAATGCGGCATCTAACTGCTGATTAATCCCCCATGATTGATAAGGATACGGCCCATGATAAAGATTAGCGAAGGTACCATCAATCGCATTACAAGCAAAAAAAGTGGCATCATTTCGCGTTTCCACGTTGGCAGATGCATGAGGATACGCACCAGTAAAATGTTGTAAATCATGTGGATTTAACGCCCAATTACGATAACTCTTAATTTCTTCTTTAGTGGCAATACGCACACTTATATAAGGTTTCTTGGTTTCAAAACGATACGCTGCTCGCGCTTCGATAGCGTTTTCATTTTTTATGATTGGAAACGTCCATTTTTGTTCTGGAACATAAATCAAACTGCTATCAAGCGTAGCATCTAACTTCACCATTAAATAAGTATTGGGCGTATCTAAACAAACTTGAATCACATCGCCGTCTTGTAATTGACAATCCCGAGCAGCTAAACAAACAAAATCTTTTCCTGTAATAGTTAACTCTTTCAAAGAATCTGAATCATCTATCTTAGCTTTTCTAACTTCTTGTTCTTGATTTAAAATCGATAATGAAATACACGTCATATGCTTCCCTCCTAGTTTTACCTTTATTATATATTATTTTAGTAAATTAATCTATTTTTTACTAAAATAACGACTAATTAAAGCATAAATGTTTAGATCAAAAAAAATAAAAAGGATTTTCTTAAAAGTCTTCTTTTGTTCAAACTGATTATCTTTAAGATTTAAAAGTGGGACATAAGTTGAGCCGACCCCCAAAAGTTAGATTTCTAGGTCTAACTTTTTGGAGTCGGCTCAAGTCGAAATGACTAATGTCCCACTTTCAATAAAAAAAGAATAAATTTATGATTTTTTCTGATCATCTTCATCCATTTTCAGAACCGCCATAAAGGCTTCTTGAGGAACTTCCACGGATCCAATTTGTTTCATCCGTTTCTTCCCTTCTTTTTGTTTCTCTAACAATTTACGTTTACGAGAAACATCGCCACCATAGCATTTAGCCAGTACGTTTTTGCGTAAGGCTTTAATATCTGAACGAGCCACAATTTTTTGACCAATCGCCGCTTGAACTGGGACTTCAAACTGTTGACGTGGAATTAGTTTTTTCAGTTTCTCAACAATCGCTTTACCACGCTCAAATGCGAAATCTCGGTGAACAATAAAGCTTAAAGCATCCACTTTTTCAGCATTTAATAGAATATCCATTTTCACTAGGCGGCTGGTACGATAGCCAGCCATTTCGTAATCTAAGGATGCATAGCCTTTTGTACTTGATTTCAATTTATCGAAAAAGTCAAACACGATTTCAGATAACGGAATTTCATAAACTACGTTTACACGATAATCGTCTAAGTAATCCATTGTAATGAATTCGCCACGTTTACGTTGTGATAATTCCATTACTGCTCCTACATAATCGTTTGGCACCATGATTTGCGCTTTAACATAAGGTTCTTCCACAGATTCAATCGTTACTGGTTCTGGAAATTCAGCTGGGTTGTCAACAACAACGGTTGTTCCGTCAGTTTTATTAACGTGATAGATTACAGACGGTGCTGTTGTAATTAACTCTAAATTAAATTCTCGTTCCAAACGTTCCTGAACAACATCCATGTGCAGCAAACCTAAGAAACCACAACGGAAACCAAACCCTAAAGCTTGCGATGTTTCCGGTTCAAATTGTAACGCCGCATCATTTAATTGTAATTTTTCTAATGCTTCCCGTAAATCGTTGTAGCGCGACGTATCAATTGGATATAAACCACAATAAACCATTGGATTCATTTTGCGGTAGCCTGGTAGTGCTTCTGCTGCTGGATTGTCGGCCAAAGTCACTGTATCCCCGACCCGTGTATCTTGAACCGTTTTAATGCTAGCGGTGATATAGCCCACATCACCAACCATTAAATAATCACGAGCAATTGGTTTCGGTGAAAAAACGCCGACTTCTGTTACATCAAACGTTTTACCGTTACTCATCATTTGGATTTTATCCCCAGGACGAACGACACCGTCAATTACACGGATGTTTAAAACGACCCCCCGATAACTATCGTAAATAGAGTCAAAAATCAAAGCCTTTAAAGGAGCCTCAATATCGCCTGATGGAGCTGGTACATACTCCACCACTTGTTCTAAAATATCTTCAATCCCAATCCCTGCTTTTGCACTTGCTAAAACAGCTTCCGATGCATCAATTCCAATTACGTCTTCAATCTCTGTCCGAACACGCTCTGGATCAGCGGCGGGTAAATCAATTTTATTAATAACAGGTAAAATTTCTAAGTCATTATCCAATGCCAAATAGACATTTGCTAGCGTTTGCGCTTCAATTCCTTGCGCCGCATCAACAACTAGAACAGCCCCTTCACAAGCTGCCAAGCTACGAGAAACTTCGTAGGTAAAATCGACGTGCCCTGGTGTGTCAATCAAATGGAAAGTATAGGTTTCACCATCTTTGGCTGTATAGTTTAATTCAATTGCGTTTAATTTGATGGTAATGCCGCGTTCTCTCTCTAAATCCATTGAATCAAGTAATTGATCTTGCATTTCTCGACTGCTAACTGTATTTGTTTTTTCCAAAATCCGGTCGGCTAAAGTTGACTTCCCATGGTCAATGTGGGCAATGATCGAGAAATTACGAATTTTCTCTTGTCTTGCTTTCATTTCTTTATTGTTCATTTTTTGCCTCATTTCTTTTAAGAAAAGCTAGCTCCCTGCTAGCTTCATCAATCAATTGTTATATTTTAGTTGCCTTTTTTATCAAATTATCATGTTTAAAGGTCTAGGATAATCAGCACTTTTCATTATACCAATTTTTGAAGAAGATTTAAAGCACTTCCCTTTTATTCTTTTGGTTTCGAAAGGCTAACAGAGTTTCGAAAAATTTGGTATACTAAAAACAGTAAATTTATTGGAGATGGAAAAATGGATGAACAAGAATTTCGAAAGCAACTGACCTTAAAGCCTGTTGAGGAAGAACACATTGATCAATTTAATGAACTTCTTTCCTATGTTTTTCAAGTGACTGAAGCAGATATTGAAGAAAGTGGTTTTGAAAACAAACGCGCATTTATCAAATCAAAACAACCGATTTTAGAACTTTCAAAAGTATTTGGCTGGTTTCACGAAAATCAATTAATTTCACAAATTGCTATCTATCCATGCGAAGTCAATATCCATGGTGCTTTATATAAAATGGGCGGCGTTACTGGTGTCGGCACCTATCCTGAATATGCCAACCACGGTTTAATGAAAGACTTGATTCAAACGGCATTAGAAGAAATGCGCCAAGATAAACAGTGGATTTCTTATCTTTTCCCTTACAACATTCCTTATTACCGACGTAAAGGTTGGGAAATCATGTCCGACAAGTTATCTTTTAAAATTCGGGATACGCAATTACCAAAAACCGTTCCTGTTCCGGGAATGATTGAACGGTTAGCTGTCGATCACCCAGATGTCTTTGATGTCTATGCGCGATTCGCTCGTCAAAATCACGGCGCGCTCATTCGTAGTGCCTTCAACTGGGAAGAATATTGGCGTTTCGAAAACGAGGAAGAACGGACTGCTGCTGTCTATTATGGTGCCAATCAAGAACCTTTAGGAGTACTTTTCTATTGGGTGGCCGATGAGGTATTTCATATTAAGGAAATATTTTACTTGAACCAAGAAGCCCGAAATGGCTTGTGGAATTTTATTACTGCGCATTTTTCGATGGTTTATTGGGTCAAGGGCGATATCTATAAAAACGAACCATTAGCCTTTCTTTTAGAAGACAGCCAAATTAAAGAAAGCATTGAACCCTATTATATGGCGCGAATTGTCGATGTCAAAGCCTTTTTAGAAAACTTCCCTTTTGAAAGTACAGCTAAGCCCTTCCATTTTGTCGTTAAAGATCCTGTGGCTGAGTGGAATAATGGTATTTTTGGCTTAATTTGGGATGAAAATGATCAAGTAACCATTACGGATGAACCTCTAGGCACCGCCGTTCACTTAGATATTCAAACACTAACTTGTTTAGTCATGAATTACCGACGCCCTTCGTACTTACATCGAATTGAGCGCATTGATACAGATAAAGAAACTTTAAATTCTTTGGAACGGATTTTTCCTGACCAAGAAGCTTATTTCAGTGATTATTTCTAAACCCTTGGATTGGAGACAGACAAATGACAAAAATTTATTTTGCAGGACCTTTATTTTCGCAAGCTGACTTACGTTATAATGCCTATTTAGTCGAACAAATTCGACAATTGGATAAAACAATCGATCTTTATTTACCACAAGAAAATGCGGCGATTAACGACAAATCGGCTTATGCCGATAGTAAAATGATTGCCTTAGCAGATACAGAAAACGTCCTTGCTAGCGACTTATTGGTTGCTTTATTAGACGGACCAACCATTGATGCGGGCGTAGCTTCCGAAATTGGTGTTGCTTATGCCAAAGGAATTCCGGTGGTTGCCCTTTACACAGACAGCCGCCAACAAGGTGCTGATAATCACCAAAAGCTTGATGCTTTGAACGAAGTCGCTGAAAATCAATTCCATTATTTAAACCTTTATACAGTTGGTTTGATTAAATTGAATGGTCGGGTTGTTTCTTCAGAAGAGGATTTGTTGGAAGAAATTAAGCAACGATTGTCATAATAAAAAAAGAACGAGCGAATTCGCTCGTTCTTTTTTTATACTTCTTCTATCGGTTCATTTTCAAAAACTAATTGATTGTCTAATAGACTAATCGTGACTTTTGTTTTTGGCATTACTCGACCAGAAACAATTTCTTTTGCTAATGGTGTTTCGACTTCGCGAGTAATGAAACGTTTTAACGGACGAGCTCCATAAGCTGGCTCATACCCATTTTCAGCAATCCATGTTTTAGCTTCATCAGTGATTTCCAACACAATTTCTTGTTGCTCTAAACGATGAGCAAGTTGTGCGGTCATTTTACCAATGATTCCTTTCACATTATCCAAGCTTAATGGTGTAAATAAAATGGTATCATCAATTCTGTTTAAGAACTCTGGTTTAAAGTGTCCTTTTAGAATATTCATGACTTGATTTTCAACTTCTTCTGGAATTGTTCCTTCAGGTGTCACACCTTCCAATAAAAGCTGAGAGCCGATGTTACTTGTCATAATTAAAACCGTATTTTTAAAATCAACGACCCGACCTTTAGAATCTGTCAAACGACCATCATCTAAAACTTGTAATAAGATATTAAAGACATCTGGGTGCGCTTTTTCAATTTCGTCTAATAAGACAATTGTATAAGGGTTTCGACGAACAGCTTCTGTTAACTGGCCACCTTCTTCATAACCAATATAGCCTGGAGGGGCACCAACCAAACGAGACACGGCATGTTTTTCCATGTATTCACTCATGTCAATCCGTACCATATGATCTTCAGAATCAAACAAATCTTCAGCTAAAGCTTTAGCAAGTTCTGTTTTACCAACACCAGTTGGTCCTAGGAAAAGGAACGAACCGAGTGGGCGATTTGGATCTTGTAAGCCTGCTCTTGAACGAATCACCGCATCACTAACAGCATCGACGGCTTCATCTTGACCAATCACACGTTTGTGTAATGTTTCATTCAGTTTCATTAATTTTTCTCGTTCGCCTTCAACTAATTTTGTCACAGGAATGCCAGTTAAACGACCGACCACTTGCGCAATTTCGTTTTCAGTAACCGATTCTTGTACCATTTTGACGTTATCTTTAGCGTTCTTTTCTTCCAATTCTTTCAATTCATGTTCTAATTGCGGAATTGTTCCATGACGCAAAACAGCAGCTCGTTCTAAATCATAATTATTTTCAGCATCTTCTAATTCGTGTTTTGCTTTATCAATCTCTGCACGTTTGTTGGAAACCGCATTAACTTCTTCTTTTTCCGTTTCCCATTGCATTTTCATTGAGTTGGCTTCTTCACGCAAATCTGCTAATTCTTCTTGCAAGTTGGCTAACCGTTTTTTACTTGCATCATCTGATTCTTTTTTCAAGGCCGCTTCTTCAATTTCTAGTTGCATTAACCGACGTGTTACTTGATCGAGCTCTGTTGGCATCGAATTCATTTCCACTCGAATCGTTGCGCTTGCTTCATCGACTAAGTCAATCGCTTTATCTGGTAAGAAACGATCAGTAATATAGCGATCGGATAAAGTAGCGGCAGCAACTAAAGCATTGTCATGAATATTCACGCCGTGGTGAATTTCAAATCGTTCTTTTAAGCCACGCAAAATAGAAATTGTATCTTCTACTGTTGGTTCTTTGACTAATACTTTTTGGAAACGACGTTCTAAGGCTTTATCTTTTTCCATATATTGGCGATATTCATCAAGCGTTGTAGCACCGATTAAATGCAATTCACCACGTGCTAGCATCGGTTTTAATAAATTCCCGGCGTCCATACTGCCTTCAGTTTTACCAGCTCCGACGATATTATGAATTTCATCAATGAATAAAATGATTTTGCCATCACTTTTTTTCACTTCTTTTAAAACAGCTTTTAACCGTTCTTCAAATTCGCCACGGAATTTTGCTCCCGCAATTAAGGCACCCATATCTAAAGAAAAAATGGTTTTATCTTTTAAGTTTTCGGGAACATCTTTACGAACGATTCGTTGTGCTAATCCTTCAACAATCGCTGTTTTACCAACACCTGGTTCACCAATTAAGACTGGATTATTTTTAGTTTTTCTTGATAAAATCCGAATAACGTCACGAATTTCTTCGTCACGACCAATGATTGGATCTTGTTTTCCTGCTTTTACTTGTTGTACTAAGTCAACACCGTATTTTTCTAATGCTTTATATTGTTCTTCCTGGTTTTGAGAAGTCACACGATCTCCTCCTCTCATCTCTTCAATATTTTTTCTTAACTCTTTTTCCGTAATGCCTTGTTGCATTAAATATTTTGTTAAACGATAATTTTTCAATTTCATTAAAGCTAAAAGTACAATTTCGGTTGATAAAAATTCATCTTGGAATTCTTCTCGAAGTGAATCAGCTTCTTGCAATAAATGGAACAAATTTTGACTTAAATTTTGACCATATTGCACATTACCGCCTGCCACACTTGGATATTCATCTAACGCGTTATCTACTTCTCGTTCAAATGCGTCAACATCTAAACCAGCATCTGTGTAAAAATTACGTCCAAAATGGTTTGGTTGAAGAAAAATTTTCCATAAATGTGCGATATCAATTTCTTGATGTTGCCGTGTCACCGCAACTTTTTGAGCTTCAGCAATCGCCTCTTGAAGCGTGGTTGTCATTTTTTCAATATTCATAAACGATCCCTCCCGTTTATTATTTTGTCTTTTTTATTTTAACATTCTTTACAATTATTATTATCCGACTTTTGATGGATTTCTTCAAAAGTTAAGGTATCTGTAAACCTTATAAATTTATTATACTCCATTGGTCAGTAAAGGTCAATAAATAAATTGACCTTTTTTGACCTTTTTGATAAAAAAAACCTAAAACAACTAAATATCACTGTTTTAGGGCTTTTTTCGCAATAACACCTGGTTTGACCAACTCTTTATTGCTTTGATTTATTAAAAATAAAGTTTTAACGTAAGATACTTTTTATCGGCATAGCTAACCAAAATAGCCAAACTGGTTATCGCTAAAAATAATTCGTACTCATAACCACTAAAACCACTTGCCAAACCAAAAGAAAAAATAGCTCCGACTAAAACTGCTATGAATCCTACTGATACCAAAGGAATTAAAAAGCCAATAATCATAAATAATCCACCAATTAATTCAATTGCTGCTACACCATAAACAAAAAGACTTGGTAAACCAATACTAGCAAAAAACGCTAAAGTATCTTCCAATGACGTTACTTTCATCACTCCATGAATTAGCATCGTCACCCCTAGCCAAATTCTAATCACTTGAATGCCTCGCTGTTGTTTATCCATACTTCTCCTCCTTTGTTTGCATTAAATAGTTAATGTAACTATTTAAGTTACATTATAAAGGATAAATCGAAAAAAGTATAGAAAAAAACAAACGTATTTAACAATACGTTTGTTCAGACTGTAGACAAAAAGGAGTGGCTTAATTGCCAACTCCTTTTTGTTAGTTTTTGTATAAATTTGAAATAAAAAGCCATAGGCTTTTTTATTTTCCATAGCCATGTGGCTAGTTTTTTTAAATTCATAGCAGCAAACGTAAGCATCGTGTGCGCAGCGACTTTTTCAAGACCTCGATATTTCGTCCAGCGCATACCATGCTTTTCTTTTGCATCTGCAAATATTCGTTCAATGGTTTGTTTTCTCTTTTTGTAAATTTCTTTATTTAACGCCGTATGGCGTTGGTGTTCAAGTTCATCCATAAGATCAGCCCAAATATGCCGAGTTACAATTTTTTGATAGTTTGCACTCGAAGTACAGGTTTCAAGTAATGGACAACTCCTACAAAATTTTGGATTTGATTTATAGGTTCGATAGCCATCACGAGTGATAGTTGAAAATAACAACGGTTGATTATTAGGGCATAAATAACAGTCAAAATAGGCATCATAAACAAAGTCTTTTTTACGAAACATTCCTTTTACTCCATGAGGTGCAGTATATGGAAGAATCGGGTAGAGTTTCAAGTGTGACAGAAAATGAACAAATTTAGGCGTCTTATATCCTGCATCAGCGACAACACGCTTTATATTTGGAAAAGCTCTTTTCGACTGTTTAACCAGATCGATTGCGACTTGGCTGTCATGCACATTTCCTGGTGTGATTAGTGTAGATAAGATAAAACCGTTATCTTCGCAGGAAGTATGCGCAGAATAAGCAAATTGTTTTTCTCGTTCTCCTTTAACATAGTAGCCACTTTCTGGATCTGAATGACTAATTTTTTGAAGACTCAACTCACTTTCTGTGTCCCATGTAAAAGGACGTTTTCCTACAGCAATACGTTCTTTATTTATTTCATCTTCTAATTCATCTTGATAAGCTTTAGCTTGACCGTAGGTCATTTCTTTTGTGAACTTATGTTTATTGGCATTTGCTTTGATATGAGTAGAATCAATATAAAGGTTGTCTTCCGTAACGAAGCCAGCTTTGACAGCTTGTTCTAAAATATGAGAGAAAATATCCTCAAATAAAGTTGTTTCTCTAAATCTTCGAACATAGTTTTTACCAAAAGTAGAGAAATGTGGGATAGGATCCTCGAATGAATATCCTAAAAACCAACGATAAGCAACATTTGTTTCAACATCTTTAATTGTCTGTCTCATCGAACGGATACCAAATAAATATTGGATAAATACTAATTTAATTAAGATCACTGGATCAATACTGGGACGACCATAGGTCGAATACGTGGATTCTACAATGGGATAAATAAAATCAAACTGAATCGCAGCATCAATCTTTCGTACCAAATGATCTTTTGGTACAAGATCATCAATTGTTAACATAGCAAATTGATTTCTACCTTCAATCGATTGTTTTCTCATCATTAGAATCACTCCCAAAATAGTTTATACAATCAGTATAAAACAAAAAAACTGCAAACAACACTCAAAATTTGGAAGTTTGTCTACAGTCTGAACAAACGTATTTAACAATACGTTTGTTTTTTAATCCTTCAGTTTATAACATTATAAGAGAAAAGCGAGAAGAATCATCCTTCTTCTCGCTTTCTTGTTATCCTAAACCAACACGTTCAAAAATCGTGTCAACATTTTTTAAATGATAATGGTAATCAAAGGCATCATCTAGCTCTTCTTTTGATAAGACAGAAGTAATTTTTTCATCCGCATCTAGCAACGGACGGAACGCCGTTTGATGATCCCATGCGTAAGCTGTTTTTGGTTGGACCAGATCATACGCTTCTTCACGTGTCATGCCATGGTCAATCAATTTTAACAAGACACGTTGGCTGTAAATTAGTCCATAGGTCGCATCCATGTTACGTTTCATATTTTCTGGGAAGACCGTTAAGTTTTTGACAATATTACCAAAACGATTCAACATGTAATTTAGCAAAATCGTTGTATCGGGAATAATAATCCGTTCAGCAGACGAGTGAGAAATATCTCGTTCATGCCATAAACTCACATTTTCAAAGGCAGTAATGACATGACCACGAATCACACGTGCCAAACCAGTCATATTTTCAGAACCAATTGGATTTCGTTTATGCGGCATTGCCGAAGATCCTTTTTGTCCTTTTGCAAAAAATTCTTCTACTTCACGCGTTTCTGATTTTTGTAGACCACGAATTTCTGTTGCAAATTTTTCAATACTTGTCGCAATTAATGCCATGGCAGAAACATATTCTGCATGTAAATCACGTGGTAAAACTTGTGTCGAAATCTCTTGAGCACGGATCCCCAAATGTTCGCAAACATATTCTTCAACAAATGGTGAAATATTGGCAAAGGTACCTACGGCTCCACTGATTTTACCTGCTTCGACACCTTTGGCTGCATGTTCAAAACGTTCAATGTTGCGTTTCATTTCAGAATACCATAACGCTAATTTCAAACCAAATGTAGTCGGTTCTGCATGAACACCATGCGTTCTTCCCATCATGACCGTATGTTTATACTCTTTGGCTTTGGCTCCGACAATCTCCGTAAATGTTTGTAAATCTTTCCGTAAAATATCATTCGCCTGTTTCAATAGATAACCATAGGCAGTATCCACAACATCTGTGCTGGTTAACCCATAGTGCACCCATTTTCGCTCTTCACCAAGCGTTTCTGAAACGGCACGAGTAAAAGCGACAACATCATGACGTGTTTCTGCTTCAATTTCTAAAATACGTGCAACATCAAATGATGCATTTTCTCGGATTTTTTGTACATCTTCTTTAGGAATTTCGCCAAGTTCTGCCCAAGCTTCATCCGCCAAAATTTCAACTTCTAGCCATGCCTTGTAACGGTTCTCATCTGTCCAAATTGCGCCCATTTCGGGTCTTGTATAACGATCAATCATTGTGCCTTATCCCCTCTTTACTCCTCAATTTTTGAAAAATAATTACGACCAAATCTTTGTTTCTTTAATTTCTTCCAGTGTTTCATCAATTTCTTTGGTTAATATAGTAATATGCCCCATCGCTCGTTGCGCTTTTGCTTCACTGTGGCCATAATAGTGGAAATGCCAATCTGGATGTTCATTAATAATGTCCATCGTTTCATAGGCTTCATTCCCAAGCACATTGACCGTAACCGCTTCTGACAACAGTTGAATCGTTGGCATTGGCCAATTACATAAACCACGAATATGCGTATCATACTGGCTAAAAGAACAAGCATCTATTGAAAAATTCCCAGCATCTTCTGGACGAGGTAAAATTTTATTTACATAAATCCCGCCTGTTTCTGTATAAAACATTTCAATTGAAAGGGTGCCGACTAAACCAACTGCTTTAGCAATCACCTTAGCAATTCGTTGCAACTCGCCACTGACTTCGTCATCAATTCGGGCTGGTGCAATCGTTTCATGTAGCTTACGCTCTTTTTTAATTGTTTCCACAACTGGAAATGTCGCAAATTCGCCGCGACCATTACCAGAAATCAGAACAGATAATTCTTTTTCGTAAGGAATCCAAGCTTCCAAGACACAGGTTCCTTCTCTCAGAAGATTCATGGATGGCGCTAAGTCTGAAGTACTATGTAGTACATAACGACCTTCCCCTCGCGTGTTCTTCAAGATACACGGGTAGCCAATGCCATCAATTGCTTCCTGAATATCAGTCGGACTAACAATCGTTGCATAAGGTGCAATCACAATATTATTATCTTCCAAGAAACTTTTTTCCATTAAGCGATCTTGCGTAATCGCTAAAATGTCTGTTCCTTGCGGTATATTCGCCAAATGTTGAATCGCTGTTAACGCATCAACATCTGCATGTTCAAATTCATACGTAATCACTTGGGCACGTTTTGCCAATTTCTCTAACGCTTCAGGATCATTATATGCTCCTAATAATTGCCAATCGGCAACTTGTGCAGCAGGACAATCAATTTGTGGATCTAGCACACCCACTCGAAACCCCATTTCTCTTGCACTAAGGGCCATCATTTTTGCTAAATGTCCGCCACCAATGATACCAATCACTTGACCAGGTAATAGTGGTTTATCCAAGTTCATCACAACTTTCCATCACAGTTTTATCCTTAAAATCCTTCTGCGGTTTCTCGTCGCAGTCTGGCCTTTAAGAGTGCTCTTTTTACATGATACAAGGAAAAAGGCTCAACTTCAAGTGCCAGCAGTGTTTCCCTTAGCTTTTCTCATCAGAATTTATTAACATACTTTAGGATAAAACAGCGGTAACTTACTACTCGTCTCTTTGTAACCAAGCTTTTTTCTCTTTTTCTCTTCAGATTGATGAAAACATTAAATTTTTCTAAACGATGATGAGGTCAAAAAAGTATGAAAGAAAAGCCACCTGACCTTATCTATCATACTTTTTTTGAAACTATTCGTTACTTTCTGAGGTTTCTTTTAAACCATTGAATAAAAGATTTAAAATAATTGCGGTAATGCTGCTCATGACAATTCCATTACCAGTAAACATGCTAACAGTTTCTGGTACTTTATTAAAGAGCGTCGGCATAATATTAAAGCCTAAACCAAAGCCAATTGAGATGGCAATAATTAATAAATTTTTGTCATTTGAGTAGTCAACTTTTGACAACATGCGCATTCCTTGGACAGCCACCATTCCAAACATAACCAGCATTCCGCCGCCTAAAACCGGCTCTGGGATAATTTGAGCCATCGCACCAATTTTTGGTAATAAGCCTAAAATAATTAAGAAAAAAGCAGAAAAATAAATTGGTCGACGTGTTTTGATCCCAGATAATTGAACTAACCCGACATTTTGAGAGAAACCTGTATAAGGAAACGTATTAAAAATCCCCCCTAAAATGACGGCTAAACCTTCTGCATGATACCCACGACGTAAATCATCTTCGCCAATTTTTTTCCCTGTAATGTCTCCTAAGGCAAAATAAACACCTGTTGATTCAACCATACTAACAATTGAAATAATAATCATCAACACAATAGAAGAAAGATCAAACGTTGGTTTGCCAAAATAAAATGGCTGTGGAAAATGAAACCACGTAGCTTGACCAACAGGAGACAAATCCACTAATCCCAGAAACGCAGCTAAAATTGTGCCGCCGACTAGGCCGATTAACACGGCAATTGACTTGATAAAGCCACGTCCCCAAACTTGCACAACAATGATTAAGGCAATTGTTACAAATGCGAGGAGCAAGTTTTTAGGATCACCAAAACTTTTGTCCGTTGCTAAGCCGCCACCCATTTTTTCAACAGCAACAGGAATTAAGGTCAAACCAATAACTGTAATGACTGTGCCGGTGACTAAAGGCGGAAATAGACGTTTAATTTTTGAGAAAAATCCTGCAATAAGAACGACAAAAATGCCCGAAGCAATAATTGAACCGTAAATTGCACCAACCCCTTTGTTCGTACCAATCATGATTAAAGGTGCAACTGCTTGAATGGCACAACCTAAAACGACTGGCAAGCCAATCCCAAAAAACTTATTCACCGTTAATTGTAAAAGTGTCGCAACGCCGCACATAAAAATATCGATTGAAATCAAATACGTCATTTGTTGCGAATCAAAATTCAAGCCGGTTCCGATTAATAAAGGTACGGCAACTGCTCCAGCATACATCGCTAATAAATGTTGCAATCCTAAAACGGCGGCTTTCCCATTTGGTGTTTCCGTCTGTTGTGGTGTATTCAATTGTTTTGTTTCCAAGATTATGCATCCTCCTCTAAAAACGTCACCGTTCCTTCACTTAATGAAGCAATACGTGCTAAAGAGACTACATTTAAGCCCATGTCTTCTAATAACTGACGACCATCTTGGAATGATTTTTCAATTACGATACCAATTCCTTCAACCTTTGCACCAGCCTGTTGGCATAATTCTACCAATCCTTTGGCAGCTTGTCCGTTAGCTAAAAAGTCATCAATAATCAACACTTTATCAGCATCAGATAAAAATTTTCTTGAAATGGAAATTTGACTTGTCACTTGTTTTGTAAATGAATAAACTGAAGCCGTTAAGAGCTCTTCATCCATGGTTAAACTTTTTGCCTTACGAGCGAAGATCATTGGCACACCTAATTTTTGCGCTGCGTATAAGGCAGGAGCGATTCCTGATGCTTCAATTGTAATTACTTTGGTAATGCCTGCTTCTGCGAAAACCTCAGCAAAACGATTACCCATAGCCTCCATTAATTCTGGATCCACTTGGTGCGTAATAAAACTATCTACTTTTAAAACACCTTCACCTAATACACGGCCATCATTTTTAATACGTTCGACTAATTCCTTCACAATATGAACTCCTTTACTTATTTTTCGATAGATGCTTTGTTCTCATCCTGAGGAAAGGACGGTTCGTTAAAAACGAACGAAATAAAACAAAGTGCTATTTATATTCGTGTTCTAACAAAAGAAAAAAGCCCATTTTGCCAAAGCAAAAAAGGGCTATCCGCTCTTCTTCACTTATAGACCAGCATTTACGGTGCTGGGTAGAGACGGTCAACCGTATTTTGACCTTATACAAGCTTCTATGTTTCTCTAGGATAGTACAAAAATCTCTAACTTTCAATGGTTTAACAACTTTTTTTCATTAGAATTTTCAAATAATTGGTTCATTCTTCCATTGTTCCGTAAAAGCGAACATTAAATAGCCAAAAACGCTTTGGCAGGATCGGCTGCCAAAGCGTTTTTTATTCTTCATCGGTTGCTTTTTCTTGTTCACGATATTTTTTCATTTTTTTGCTGAATAATTCACCGTTACTAGGGGGCGTATATGTAATAGCATTCGCTCCGGCGATAATGGTTTCATGGATACTCGATTCAGTTGGTCCTCCTGTTGCAATAATCGGTAATTCTGGATACTTGCCACGGAAATAGCGTACGGTGGCTGCAGTGTCTTTTCCTGCACTGATATTAATCATATCCACGCCAGCCGCAAGTTTTTCATCAATTGGCGTATGAATAGAAGTTACTGTGCTGATAATAGGAATATCGATTGCTTCATCCACCATTTTAATTGTTTCAATTGGTGTAGGACCATTCAAAACGACACCCATTGAGCCTTGTGCTTCTGCAAATAAACTCATATAAGTAGAACGCATGCCTTGCGTTAAACCGCCGCCGACTCCTGAAAAGACAGGAATATCCGCTGCTTCAATAATGCCTTTTGTAATCGCTGGATGCGGTGTAAAAGGATATACAGCAATCACTGCCTGTGCATCCGTATTGCGGATAATCGCAATATCTGTCGTAAAAATAATTGATTTTATTTTACGGCCAAAAATTTTAATGCCACTGGCTTGCCGAATAATCTCTGGCATTTTTACAATATCTTGTTTCAGCGGCGTCATAATTTCTGGAATCCACTTTTCGCTCATTGTCATCGTTCCTCCATGCTTAACGGTCGTATTTATTTAAATTGTATTCTTCAATTACATGAATGATCTTATCAGCGTATGTAGGATCCGTTGCGTATCCAGCATCTTGAAGCGCTTGTGCAGCCTCTTTATAATTTTTGGCTAACAAGACTTTTTCATATAAATTTGGATCCCAATCGACCCCATCAACAAATAACTTGGTATGATCTCGCATGGATTCTTCCCAATTGTCATAAACTCGAAAATCACCCTGAATCGTAATCCAGACCTCATTGACATACTCTTTTGTTTCTAAATTGACTTTTGGTTGATTGCCATATGCTTTAATCCCAAAAAGATTGTTATATTTCGATGCTAATTGACTTTGTCCAAAATTTGATTCTAAAACTGCTTGCCCCATAATAATACTTGGTAATACCCCGTAAGATTCTTGTAATTCACGTGCATACGGTGTGATTTCAGCAACAAATTCTTCTTTTGAGATGTTTTCATTTTGGCGATTGACTGACTCGCTTTGTCCCTTATCTGAATCAGAAAGGACAGATAACGAAAAGACAAAGGCCAAACCGACGACAACTACGCCTAAGAATAACTTTGGCAAATTCAGCTGCTTTTTTCTTTTTTTCTGATAGTTGCTCACTTCATTAATTCCCCACTTCATCTTTTATTTTCCGATAAAATGTTTCACTATCTTTCACTTTCGTGATTGATTTCATTTGTTACTATAACCGAATAATTGTATCATTTTCACAGAAAATTATCAACTTTCATCACTGCTTACGCTCGTGATTTCAGTACTTGATTCAGTGGTAGCAGTTGAAGAAACTGTACTACTTTCAGAAATTTTAGTGGATGATTTCACTGTTGTTTCAGTTGATGTGTGAACAGATTCTTCAACTGGCTTTTTGCCAAAAAAGACAAAAATTACCGCACCAAACATAATAATCACAGATAAAATCCCAGCAATTGTGTATTTCAAAAGACCATCCTTCCTATTCGTTATTCACCTACGTAAGTATCCATCAGATTTTCATTGACCCAATCTAATAATTCAACTTTTGAACCTTCCAATTGTCGTTGAATCGTAGCTGGTAACCGGAATGTAATAATATCATCAAAACCCCATTCGCCATAGGCCAGCGTCACTTTCAAATCAATATAACCAGCAGCAATTTCTTGTTCCTGTTTATTGTTAGGAATCAATTCTACAACGCCCAAATCAGATTGTAACCATTTTTTGGCAATTGTTGTTTTTAACCGTTTATATTCCGAAACAGCTAGGTTACGTTTTTCCGGAAATAAGATGGTTTGGCGGAGTATTTTTTGAGTCAGCATCCACTCATAATCCGTAAATAAATTCTTAATTTTTTGCATGACTTCATTGTCCAAACCAAATTGGCCTTCTTTCCAAGCTTGCCAATCGGCTGCTTGAATTTGATAAGCGGAGTAAAAATTTTCTTCTGTTTGGTACTGTTCAATAATTGCGTCAACAATAATATCTACATAAACTTGATGCATAATCATTCGCCTCCATTTTCTATTTTACTGAAATTCTCTAAAAAAAGCATCTTTTTATCTCTGGATTTTATCATATTTACAAAATTGTCCTTGTTTTCTAATTTCTCTTGTTTACAGTATAATAAATAATGAAGAAGATTTGAAGAAATTGCATAGATTAGGAGGACTTCTTTTGACAAAAAAATTATATCAATGGGGCATCGTAGGATTAGGTGGGATTGCCCACGAATTTGCTTCAACGTTTAAACAAGAAACTAGCCAACTTGCAGCTGTTGCTTCACGGACATTGTCTAAAGCAGAACAATTTGCCGCTGATTATTCAATCCCTAAAGCCTATGGTTCTTATGAAGAATTGCTAGCAGATGAAACAATCGATGTTGTCTATATAGCAGTGCCAAATAAACAACATGCTGAACACATTTTAAAAGCGCTCCAGGCCGGAAAACATGTGTTGTGTGAAAAAGCTATTACGATGAACGCGGCAGAATTAAAACAAGCCTTGGCAGTTGCAGAAAAAAATGACCTTATTTTAGCAGAAGCCATGACTATTTTTAACATGCCACTATACGACGAATTACGTCGCTTGATGGATGCTGGCAAATTTGGTCAGTTAAAAATGATTCAAGCACCATTTGGAAGTTACAAAGAACCCGATCCTAAAAATCGCTTTTTTAATCCTGACTTAGCAGGCGGCGCATTGTTAGATATTGGTACTTATGCGGTTTCGTTTGCTCGTTGGTTTCTCAGCTCACAGCCAGACGTTTTAGCTTCTAGCATGGTTCCCTTCTCTACTGGCGTTGATGAACAATCGGTGACATTGCTTCGGAATAAAGAAAATGAGTTGGCTACTATTTCATTAACATTCCAAGCAAAAATGCCAAAGCAAGGAATTGTTGCTTTTGAAGATGCCTATATTACCATTACAGATTATCCACGTGCAGATGAAGCAATCGTTCACTACAATGACGGTACAGTTGAGACCATCGTTTCTGGGTACTCAGCTGAAGCCATGAATTATGAAATCTACAATATGGTTGAAGCAATCAAAGGTACTCAACCCAACCGCTCCTTATTTTTCACGACAGAAGTCATTGATATTTTGGACCAGATGCAAAAATTATGGCAGAATTAAAAAAAGAACTTCGGCTTTTGCTGAAGTTCTCTTTTTTATTTGTTCTCTATGGATAAATACGGTTTAACATACGTGGGAACGGAATCGCTTCACGAATGTGTTCATTACCAGTAATGAACGTAACAGCACGTTCTAAACCTAATCCGAAGCCAGAATGTGGTACAGAACCGTATTTACGTAAATCTAAATACCAGCTATATTCTTCTTCAGATAAGCCAAACTCAGCAACTTTTTCTTTCAAATAATCATAATCAGTTGCACGCTCGGAACCACCGATAATTTCACCATAACCTTCTGGTGCAATTAAATCGGCACAAATTACAACATCTTCACGTGTTGGATGTGGTTTCATATAGAAGGCTTTAATTGCTTTTGGATAATTTAAAATGAATGTTGGAACGCCATAGTAATTTGAAATAAAGGTTTCATGTGGGCTACCAAAGTCTTCGCCCCATTCAATGTGATCATAATCATTGTTTGCTTCTTCTTTTTGTAATAACTCAATCGCATCATCGTAAGTAATACGTTTGAATGGTTCCGAAACATATTTCTCTAGTAACGCTGTATCACGTTCTAAAACATCCAATGGATATTGTTGATTTTTCAATACCGATTTAATTAAATGTTTTACATAGGCTTCTTGAATATCTAGTGATTCTTCATGAGTTGTGTATGCCATTTCTGGTTCAATCATCCAGAATTCCGTTAAGTGACGACGAGTTTTGGATTTTTCCGCACGGAAGGTTGGTCCAAAAGTAAAGACTTTTCCAAATGCCATCGCACCAGCTTCTGCATATAATTGACCTGTTTGTGATAAGAATGCTGGTTGTCCGAAGTAATCTGTTTCAAATAATTCTGTTGTGCCTTCTGGTGCTGAGCCTGTTAAAATTGGGCTATCAATTTTAATGAATCCTTGTTCGTTAAAGAACTCGTAAGTAGCACGAATAATTTCGTTACGAACTAACATGATCGCATGCTGTTTGCTTGAACGTAACCATAAATGACGATGATCCATTAAGAAATCTGTGCCGTGTTCTTTCGGCGTAATTGGGTAATCTTCTGAAGCGCCAACGACTTCTAAATCAGTGATATCCATTTCATAGCCGAACTTAGAACGGCTATCTTCTTTGATAACACCAGTAACCATGACTGCTGTTTCTTGTGATAAGTGTTTAATTTGTTGGAATTTTTCTGTACCAGCTTCTTCACCAAAGGCTTCAATGAAGTTTGGTTTGAACACGACACCTTGGAAAAAGGCTGTCCCGTCACGTAATTGTAAAAAGGCAATTTTTCCGCTTGAGCGTTTGTTAGCAATCCAAGCGCCAATTTTTACTGTTTCTCCAACATGTTTGTTTGAATCAATAATTTGAATTTGTTCCACGTTTGTCTCTCCGTTCATTTCTTAGTTTATTCTTTTAGGCGTTGTGCTGAATTCGTTTCTTTTCTATAAAGTCATTCATTCGCTCAATCGCTTTTTCTAACGTCATTAAATCTGTCGCATAGCTCATCCGCACATGTTCTGGTGCACCAAAGCCCTCTCCCGTTACCAGAGCAACATGCGCTTCTTGTAATAAATCTTCCACCCAGTTAGTCACGTTATCATACCCACAAATTTCTAACGTTTTTTTGACATTCGGGAATAGATAAAAGGCGCCTTCAGGTTTTATTAGCGAAACACCTGGCAAAGCTGCTACTTTTGGATAGATATGATTCAGGCGTTTTTCAAAGGCCTGACGCATGTCTTCAACTGTCGACTGTTCACCTGTTAAAGCCTCAATTGCCGCATATTGGCTAACTGCGACTGGATTACTGGTGGATTGTGAAGCGAGTTGTGTCATTGCTTGAATAATTTTTTCATCACCGACTGCAAAACCAATGCGCCAGCCTGTCATTGCATATGTTTTGGAAACACCATTAATAATGATTGTCTGTTGACGAATTGCTTCTGAGATGGTTGCAATTGGTGTGAACCGATGTCCATTGTACACCAAACGACCATAAATATCATCTGCAATAATGAGGATATTATGAGCAACTGCCCATTCACCAATTTGGCGTAATTCTTCTTCCGTATAAATAACACCAGTTGGGTTAGATGGTGAATTTAAAATGATTGCTTTTGTTTTGTCCGTTCGTACAGCTTCTAATTGTGCGACTGACACTTTAAATGATTGCTCTTGCGTGCTTGATACAAATACTGGCTTGCCTTCTGCTAATTTGACTTGTTCACCATAACTTACCCAATAAGGGACAGGGATAATCACTTCGTCCCCAACGTTCAAAATGGCTTGAAATAATAGATACAGCGCATATTTGGCACCATCTGTCACAATAACTTGCTTGGGTTGATAACGAAGTTGATATTCTCGTTCCACATAAGAAACAATCGCTTGCTTTAATTCAGGAATGCCGCCAGAAGGTGTGTAATAACTTGCTCTTCCATCCTCAATTGAAGCAATTGCTGCTTTTTGAATATTTTTCGGGGTTACAAAATCTGGTTCCCCAACCGTTAAGCTTAAAACATCTACACCTTTTGCTTTTAATGCTTTCGCTTTGGCGGCAGCTGCTAATGTAACAGAAGGAGTCAATTGCTGTGCTCGATTTGATACGTTCATACACCTTTCACTCCCACTTTCATCAAAACCTATCTAAATTAAATATCTTTGACAACGTTGATCTCTTCGCCTTTATCAAAGCTCATCAGATAATACGTCAGTACTCCTTGATCATTTTCGGTGACCACTTCCCATGCAGGGCGCTTATCATAAAGCCCTAACGTAGCTTTCATCACCGATTCATCGGGATGGGCTTTAGCAACAATGTCTGTTATTTGTTGTTCAGTTTGACCATCTTTTTGATTTAAGACCGTGACTTTTTCTCCCGATTTAGGGACAATCACGACAATCTCTGTGCCTTTATCATTTTTGCCGGTTAAAGTAAAATACGTATTTTTGCGTGTAAACCAGTAAAATTTATCAACTGTTTCTAAATTAGCAGAAGTTTTGGCAATTGCGGTTGCTTCTTTTTTGGCTTGAGCCATTGGTTGATTGGTTCGTACAAAAAAGATAATTATTGTTACAAGAATTGCTAAAAGGATTGCCAATAGGGTTAAAAGGACAGTAATCCGTTTCTTCTCTTTCTTTTCTTCTAATTCCTCCAAAAATCCTTCCATCCTCTCTAAACTTACTGGGTCTTATTATAGCAGAAAAATAGCGGCCTTTCACAAATATGACCTAAAAATAATCAATTATTTGTTTAAAAATTCCTTTAAATCTTCTAAAATTTCAGGCATGGGCGCTTCTTTTACTGAGAGTCCCTTGGGAAACGCTTTGATTAATCGTTTGCCATATTTTGCAGTGACTAAACGACGATCCAGAATCAGCAATGCCCCTCTGTCTTCTTCAGAACGGATTAAACGGCCCAGTGCTTGTCGCAAACGTAAGGCTGCTTTCGGTACCGCTTCTTGAGCAAATGGTTGTATCCCTTCTGCTTCTAAATACGCATATTTTGCTTGCACAAGTGGTCGTTTCGGGTTTTCAAAAGGTAAACGCGTGACTATCAATAACTGTAAAGCTGTTCCTGGTAAGTCCACACCTTCCCAAAAGCTATCGGCTCCTAGCAAGACATTCGGTTTTCCATTAGAGAACCGTTTAAGAATTTTTTCACGACTGCCGCTAATCCCTTGGGCGAGGACCTCTTGTCCTTTTTCCAATAATCTCGGCTGGACTTGATGATACACGGTGGACAATAATTCATGCGAAGTAAAAAGAACCAACATCGAACGTTCCTCTTGCGCCATCAATTTTTCAATGGTATCTGAAATGTATTGACCCATTTCATAGGAAGAGGCATTTTGAATGGCTACTGCTTCTTCCGGTACATAGACTCGCGCATTTTCTGCATAGTTATATGGCGTTGGCAAGGTTTTGAACGTCACCTCTGTTAAACCTAAGCGTTGCGGTAAATACTTTTTATTGTTGCCAAACTTCAATGTGCCGCTTGTATAAATAATTCGTTCATACCGCGGATACCACTTTGTTTCAGGAAGTAAACTAGCTTCTAAGTCATGAATTTCAATCAAGCCATGGTCTTCATTTTGTGGTAAATATTCTTTTACCCAACGTGGACGCCAATCATCAAGATAAATGGTAAAACAGTGATGAATACGTTCAATTTCATCAAAAAATTGAAACAAGCGAACAAAAACAATGCGATCAGCCAAACTAAAGGTTTCCAACTGACTCATAATTGTTTGCTGTAACTTACTTTGAATAGTTAACAGCTCCTGCAGTAAAAGCTGGAGCGTTTGACTATGTTTTTCTCCCGCAGCAGATAAATAATCAATACGTTCTTTGGTTAAAAGCAACTCCTGATGGTCTATTCGCTTCTGTGTTTTACTAAATAAACGATGCAATTCAAAAAGAAAATCTTGCCATTCATCCACAAAATCCAGTAAACCTTGCTGATAAATTTTTACAAACCGCTGCTCTTCAGAAAACTGTTGAAAAATTTGCTGTAAAGCAACAAAAAGTTGTTCTTTTTCAATAAAATGCGTGACTTGTTTTTTTAGTATCACGCTGTTCACTCGTTCGCTCGCCATCCGACTAGCGATGTCTGGTAAATGATGTGCTTCATCAATAATTAGCCACGGACTTTCAGGTAATAACGGTTGTTTTCTTAGCGACTCTTGCGCCAAAAATGCATGATTAACAATCAACACGTTACTTTGAGCGACTTTTTTATACAGATGTCTTAAAAAGTCAACTTCATAAAGTTCATCTTTTTTTGAAAGAAAATCCAATCCGCGATGTGTAACTTCTTTCCAGAATAAATGATTTAAATTCGTCAATTGTAGTTCATCTAAATCGCCCGTTTCTGTTTCTAGCAACCAGACGAGAACGCCCATTTGATAAAGAGCGTATTGTTTTTGCGGAGTTGGCTGATTCAACGTTGCCTTAAAGCGTTGTAAATCAAGATAGTGTCGATGGCTTTTAATAACAATGCCTCGTAATTTCCCTTGGCAGATTTGATTGGCTAATGGTAAATCTTTTTCCACTAATTGATTTTGTAAAACAATCGAAACTGTTGAAATGATGACTGGTTTTTCTGGCGTTGCTAAATAGCTCATCGGCAACAGATAGCCTAATGTTTTTCCCGTTCCAGTCGCCGCTTCAATAAATAAATCTTTTGTCGTTCCTTCTGTAAAATGATCATAGACTAAATTCATCATCCGACTCTGTTCCGCACGATAAGCGAAACGTTCGCCAAACAGTTTTTCTTTGGCTTTTTTAGTTTTGGGATACGTGCTAGTCTGATAGAACGTTTCTTCAAAAAGAGGAACTTCTTTTTTGCGTAAAGCAATGCCACTGACCACTTGATAAGCTGGATTTAATGGTGTGACTTGTTTTTTCATTTGTTCATACGTTTGTTGAATAAAGGCACTGGTTTCCCGCGCTGTCTGTTGACTTAATTCCGCAATTTTTTCCATAGTGACTAATGGTAAAGATTTCATTTTTTCTTGAATTAATAACAAAAGTTCGGCTGTAACCTGCGCATCACTATCTGCTTGATGGGGATTCTCATGAGACAAACCTAAGCTTTCCGACAAATCACTTAAACGGAAACTTTTTTCTGTCGGTAAAAAAATCTGTGCCAATTCCACTGTATCAATGGCTGGAATAGTAAGTGGCGGCGTGCCACACCGTACCAGTTCACGAGCTAAAAAATTATAATCAAAGTGGACGTTATGCGCCACAAAAATAGTATCTTCCAGATAATGATAAATTGTATGTGCTACATCTTCAAAATAAGGCGCTTTTTGAACTTGCGTATTACTAATCCCCGTTAAACTTTGAATTTGTTTTGGTACTACTTGATTGGGATTCACATCTGTCGCAAAGTTCGCAATAATCTTTCCATCTTGAACGAGAACGCATCCAAACTGAATGATCCGATCACTTGTAGGATCTGTTCCAGTCGTTTCAAGGTCAACTACTGCATACACTTGTTTGTCTTTCAATGACTTCACGCCTTTCATTCATCTTTGAAAATTATACTACAATTTATAGGATTTTCACTAGTATTTCAAAAATTCTCTTGAAATCTTTTCCAGAAATAATAAGAAAGAGCCTGAAACAAAAATCCAAAGTGATTTTTGTTTCAGGCATAAAAGCTGATAAACTGAACGGTTTTGTCTTACCTTCTCCTAAATAAACGATTAATAACAGTCAAGGATTTTCTGCATATACTGGTTTAATTGCCCATAGCCTTCCAATTCTCTGATTACTGGTAGCGGACAACGAACCTTTTTATTAAATAGTGTCCGCTTTTCAACATATTCTGTAACTTCGTCTAAAAATTTATCTAATCCTTTTTCTAATTTCATACAACTTAACTGATTGCAAATTCGCACGTCTCCTGCCTTTTTCTTTTGAACTTGTTTAAATGATTGTGAGAATGCTTTTGCTTCAAACATTTGTGCTTCTAACTGTCTTTTTTCAATCGTTATTTTCGGTACTGCTTGATTTCCATCAGTATCCTCTAACTGGCGACTCATAAAGCGACGATAAATTTCCTCTTCTAATTCGTCCAATTGTCGTTGAAAGTCCGCAGGAATTGTCCGACTTGATGAATTTTCTTTCTCACTTTCCATAGAGACAGCTTCTTTTTCTGGCTTCTGCTCCTCTTCTTTTTCGGCAGACTTATTTACTGAATTTAGCGAGCTTTTTTCTGTTTCTTGTGGAAAAGTAAATAAAGGTTTTGCCGCGGTACTCTGCTGGTTTTCTTGTTTTTTTTCTGGCAGCGCTTCTTTAATTGGCGCTGGTTCAGATAACACTGGTTCTTTCGCTGGTTCTTCAAGCACTAGTTTGTTAACGGGAAGCACTGCTTCACTTGTTGCTACAGTTGTTTCACCTTCTTGATTTTCCAGATTATCAGGCGATAGATTGACGTCTGGTTGTTCCAGATTAGTATCCTCTGATACTTTTAGCGATGCCTGTTCTGCGGCTATCACAGGAGAAGCTCTTTTCAAATGGATCGTTTTTATTTGTCTAGAAATGACGGGATTTCTCGTTTGATTAACGGCTTCATTTAAGGAGGCTAAATTTTCTTTTAAAAGTGTCAGCATTTCACGTAAGACAGCAATTTCACCAGCTAATTCCGTTAATTGATTTTCTTGCGGCACTACTTGCACATTGGTTTCATTCATACGGACTGTTTTTTATTTTTAGTTGTCGGTATTTCATACATCCATTGTTTCAATGCGAATCGTAAGTCACGAGTGGTCGGCTCAAAGCTTCCAAAATAAACAGTGTAGTACATTAACTCCGTTTCAACATAGACATAAATCTTTTTAACAATTAACTCTTCAAACTGTTCTGATTCATCCCAACTTTCACATAAAGCATCAAAAAATTGTTCCCCTTCTGCTAAATTTTGGTACTCTTTCGCTAAATAAAGCTTGCGAATTAAGTAAAAATTATACGGTGTTTCAACATTATCCGCATAAATTTCTCGTCCTAAAAAATCTGGATTCGTTTCTTTACAAAGAAAGACCGTTTTCTCTTCTGGTTGTGTTTCAAGTGTTTTAGTCATGAGGTTCACTTCCTTTTTCTCCGTTAATAACCATTTTTTAATGATAGATACTTTTAGTATACAGGAGAAATTCTTCTGATTTTCTCATATTTTTAAGAGACAATAGAAATTTTAGAGAAAAATCGACAGAAAAAAAACGTGAGACAAACAGTCCTATTGACCATTTATCTCACGTAAAATACTTAAACTGACTATTTTATCCTTGGACATGTAACCAATTATTCTGCTGAATCAATTGGCAAAATCGTGTCTTTTTTCTCGCGACGTGCAATTGCTGGTAAAATCATTCCTAATAGAATTAAGACGATTGGTGTCACAATGTTAGAAGCTAATTGGAACAACCAGCCTTGAGGGTCTGAGGCATACTCAAATTTAGGCACCATTCCTAGGATACAAGCAAAGGCTGTAAATAGGAAACACCAAAGACCAAACACAAAACCAATTTTAGGATTTTTAACAAATTTATATTCTGAATTAAATTGTTTGTATGCTTTGTTTAGAAGCATATAGGCAAAGAAGACCCACAAGTAACGCATTGGCATAACTACAGAATTTAAGTTAGTTAGCCATTTAACCACTTCGTTCATGTCCTTCAACCCAAACATTGGTAAAGCGATAATAATACTTACTAAAATACCTGTTAATAAGTAACCATTAATTAACGTACCTTTTTTCGTACGTTTACGTAACCAACTTGGAACAAATTCTGGATCTGCTTCAGCTAAAAGAATTTTCAGTGGAGCATCAATTGAAAAGGCTAGCGCAGCCACTTGACCCACTGTATTCGTCAAAGCATAAACAATCATTAAGAGATTACCGACACCATAATATGCGCCTAATTTTTGGAAGGCACTGTAGGCACCATTTGCCATTAAATCTTTAGGAATATTGTCACTTGAGAATAACATGCCCATTGCAAATGAACCTAAAACAGCCGATAAACCAACCATTGCCGCTAGGAAAATCATTCCTTTAGGGAACTCTTTGGCTGGATTTTTAGTTGCATTTACGTAAGGAGAAATTTTTTCAGCGCCACCTACCGCAAAAACTAACATCGATACGGTTGTAAAATAACTAAAGTCAAATTTAGGAATGTAGGTGCTGACTTGTGACATGTTGGACGTCGCAAATTCAACCGTTGAATTAATAAATGGTGCGCCTACCGCTAATAAAATGAATAAAATAGACATCACAAACATGGCGGTTCCAGCTAAACCACCAATAACTTTTAAGGTGGTTAACCCTTTTGTTGATAATAACAAGAAAACCAAGAAAATTATTAATGAAATAAATGATACCGTTACGATTGGCATCGTATTGACTAGGTTTCCATTCCCTTGAACTGCCCAACCTAAGGCAATTAAAATTGCTTGTGGTTTTTGTGCCAAGTAAGGAATGTGCACTACCCAATAAGTCCATGCTGCATAATAGGCTAGACGTTTAGTACTGGTATTTTGCACCCACGAACTAACCCCACCATTGCTGTCTTTAAATGTTGAACCTAACTGTCCTACGATTAACGCATAGGGAATAAAATATAAAACTAAAATCAAAAGCCATGAAGTGACCACTGAAATCCCTTGTTGTGCATAATTATTCACAACATTTCCAAGACCCCAGACCATGTTAAAGGCAATTAACCCGACGGTGAACCATCGTAATTGCTTTTTGTCCATATAACCAATTCCTTTCTTATTAAAAAAAATAAAGCTCTTCATTTATCATAAGCATTTTACTTTTTATGCACAAGCTCAACATAATTAAATAAAGATGGCTTTTTAATAAGTAATTAAAACGCTTCTAGCAATGATTTTCTAATTTATTTGATGACTAAAAAAGGCCGGTGAATAAGTTGCTTCACCGGCCTTTTTCTAAGAGATTTTTCTTTTATAACATATCAAATAATGATAATTGGTTTTCATCTGGCAAGTCTTTTAAGACACCATTTTCATTCATGTATTCAATCAACGTTTTAGAAACTTTGCCTCGTGTTGCCAAATCTTCTTTCGACAAGAACGGTTGCTCTTCTCGCGCAGCGACAATGGCTTTCGCTACGTTGAGGCCTAAACTTGGCACTGCTCGGAAAGGTGCAATCAAGGTATCCCCTTCAATCACAAAATTTTCAGCATCTGATTTGTACAAATCAATCATGCCAAATTTATAGCCCCGTTCCAACATTTCATTACATAATTCTAAAACCGTTAATAAGTTTTTCTCTTTAGTGGAGGCGTCCATCCCTTTGTCCGTAATTTCTTTCATTCGTGCTTTCACAGCTTCTTTCCCTTGTGACATTGCCACTAAGTCAAAGTCATCCGCCCGAACGGAGAAAAATGCACAGTAATATAAGATTGGGAAATAAACTTTAAAGTAAGCGACCCGCAATGCCATTAATACGTATGCTGCCGCATGGGCTTTCGGGAACATATATTTAATTTTAGAACAAGAATCAATATACCAGTCAGGGACGTTGTTTTCCTTCATCGCATTTAAATACGTATCCCGTAGTTCATCAGGAATCTTATTCCATTGTCCTTTACGTACCGTTTCCATAATCTTAAAGGCCATCCCACTGTCCAAACCAGCATGAATTAAGTATACCATGATATCATCCCGACAACCAATTACTTCAGCAAGATTGGCTTCGCCACGGCGAATCAACTCTTCTGCATTTCCTAGCCACACATCGGTTCCGTGAGACAGTCCAGAAATTTGAAGTAATTCTGCAAAAGTTGATGGATGGGTCTGTTCTAACATACCTCGAACGAAACGTGTCCCAAATTCAGGAATTCCTAAAGTTCCTGTTTTAGAATAAATTTGCTCTGCATCCACACCTAGAACATCAGGTCCTTCAAAAATACGCATCACTTCTGGATCGTCTGTTGGGATGGTTTTTGGCTCAATCCCAGATAAATCTTGTAACATCCGAATCACGGTTGGATCATCATGTCCCAGAATATCAAGTTTTAAAATATTATCGTGAATGGAATGGAAATCAAAGTGCGTCGTTTTCCATTCTGCCTCTTGATCATCTGCAGGGTATTGGATTGGCGTAAAGTCATAAACATCCATGTAATCAGGAATTACAATAATACCGCCGGGATGCTGCCCAGTCGTCCGTTTAACCCCTGTTGAACCTTTGGCTAAGCGATCAATTTCAGCACCACGCAAATGTAAATTATGATCTCTTTCATATCCTTTAACAAAGCCATACGCTGTTTTGTCGGCTACTGTACCAATGGTTCCTGCCCGGTAGACATATTCTTCACCAAAAAGAACTTTCGTGTAGTTATGGGCTTCGGCTTGATAATCGCCAGAAAAGTTCAAATCGATATCGGGAACTTTGTCGCCATGGAACCCTAAGAACGTTTCAAAAGGAATATCGTGACCATCTTTAAACAATCGAGCGCCACATTTTGGACAGGCTTTTTCAGGCATATCAAACCCTGAACCATAGGAACCATCTTCATAGAACTCAGAATATTGACACTCAGGACAATAATAATGTGGCGCTAAAGGATTTACTTCAGTAATCCCTGTCATTGTCGCAACAAAACTCGAACCGACAGAGCCCCGTGAACCGACTAAATAGCCGTCTTCATTACTTTTATGCACCAGTTTTTGAGAAATTAAATAAATGACCGAGAAACCATTCCCGTTAATCGAATTCAGTTCCTTTTCTAACCGTTTTTCGACAATTTCTGGTAAAGGATCGCCATACAATTCGCGCGCACGATTGTAGCTTAAATCAGTGATCTCTTGTTCAGACCCAGGAATTTTTGGCGTATATAAATCGTCTTTTACTGGAATAACTTCTTCACATAAATCAGCGACTTTGTTGGGATTTTCTACTACAATTCGCTTAGCGACATCTTGTCCTAAAAATTGAAATTCCGTTAACATTTCATCGGTGGTTCTGAAATGAACCTTTGGTAAACTATGGCGATTTAACGGATTAGCGCCACCCATAGACCCGACTAAAATTTTCCGATAGATGGCATCTTCTTCATTTAAATAATGAACATTTCCAGTGGCGACAACCAGCTTGCCAAGTTCGTCACCTATTTTCACTAGATTACTAATAATTTCTTCCAAATCTGCTTCATTTTTCACCAATTCTTGTTCAATTAATGGCGCGTAAACTGGTTTGGGCATAACTTCAATATAATCGTAGAATTTGGCACGATTTTTTGCTTCTTCGACACCTTTTTGCATCATTGCTTCAAAAATTTCGCCGTTTGAACATGCAGAACCGATTAAAAGCCCTTCTCTTAACTTCGATAATTGCGAACGAGGAATCCGTGGTACTCGGAAAAAATAATCTACATTGGACATGGAAATCAATTTAAAAAGATTTTTTAATCCTGCTTGAGTTGTTGCTAAAATCGTTGCATGGAAAGGTCGAGCTCGTTTGTATGAGTCTCCTTCGCCAATATGACGATTCAAATCATCATGGAAATGCATATCATGATTCTCTTTCGCTTCTTTTAAGAAAATCCAGCACAAATGACCTGTTGATTCCGAGTCATAGATGGCGCGGTGATGTTGTTCTAAGTTGACGCCAAATTTTTTCGATAAGGTATTTAGACGATGGCTTTTGAAATGTGGATACAAGAATCTGGATAATTCTAATGTATCGATGACGGGATTAGCCGCTTCAGGTATTCCATGTTTGCCATAACTTGTATTTAAGAACCCCATATCAAAAGAAGCGTTGTGGGCCACTAAAATAGTTCCTTCTGAAAACTCTTTAAACATGCGTAAAACTTCTTCTTCGGATTTTGAACCGCGCACCATTTCATCTGTAATCCCAGTTAAATTGATCGTTGTTTGAGATAATGGATGGCCAGGATCAATAAATTGCTCAAAAGTCTCAATGACATTTCCTTTGTGCATTTTGACAGCGGCCAATTCAATAATTGTATCATAAACAGCGGAAAGCCCCGTTGTTTCCACGTCAAAGACCACATAGGTAGCATCTGTTAATTCAATATGTTCTTCGTTGTAAGCAATGGGTACACCATCATCAACAATATTGGCTTCCACGCCGTATAAAATTTTAACGCCTGCTTTTTTACCTGCAGCATGGGCATCAGGAAACGCTTGGGCGCCGCCATGATCCGTAATTGCGATGGCCTTGTGCCCCCATTTCCCCGCTTGCGCCACCAAGTCACCGACTTTATTGGTCGCATCCATTGTACTCATGTTACTATGCATGTGTAATTCTACACGTTTTTCACCTTCTGGCGCGTAGTCTTTTCTTGGCGCATGGGCGACTTCCATCAAATCTTGAGCATTCATGACTAAATCACGCATGAAGGTATCTTCTTGTACACTACCACGAACACGAATCCAACTTTGCGGTTGAATCGCATCAAAAACTTGTTCATCTTTTTCCCCATTCGAAAATTTCTTCACCACGAAAGAGGAAGTATAATCAGTAATTTTCAAAATTAAAATTTTTCGTTTAGAACGCAATTCACGCACTTCTTTATCAAAAATAAAGCCTTCAATCGTTATCCGACGTTCTTCTTCCAGTATGTTTCCCATTGGCATAATGGGTTCATCATTGGGAATATTCCGCCCTAAACGAATTGGACCATCAAACGCAGGCGCTTGTTGTTGTTTTTCTTTTTTCATTTGTTCATGTTTAACAAGCGATTCAGCAGCTTGTTGTTGAAAGGCTGCGGCTTGTTCTAATTTTTGCTCTTCAAACTTTTTCAACACTTCTGCAGCTTGCTGTTGATCCATTTTTGGTTCAATATGAAATTTAGGAAACCCATAAGAGAAATAAAGTTCCTCAATAATTGGTAAATATTGTTGCTTCAAATAAGGAATAACTGCTTCATTATCAACAGGTAAGATAATTTTCCGATCTTCAAATTGTGGTGTCTGTGTTTTTAAGACTTTCTGAACTAACGGTGTATTGCATTGACTATTTAACAAGGCCAATTGCCAATAATCCGTTAATTGTTCCTCAGTAAATGTTGTCTGATTTGTGGTTATTTGAACGGAAACCTGCGCAATTTGTTGAAAAGCTAGTTCCAATTGTTGCATAAATGTTTGATATAGCATCACTGGCATCAATTCATCAAAACTTAAATGAAATTCCCATAAGCGACTTTGTTGGTGAACAATGACCTTGTCAATCCGGCCATTTTGAATTAAGGGATGTTCTTTCGCTGTGTCATCTAACTGAATTTGCGTCATCAGTTTATCAAATAAATCGCGTGCTTTTTCTGTCACAAAATGAACCTCCTTCTATCATTGAAAAAAGGCCCTCAGACAAATCTGTCAAGTGCCTTTTTTCGGTTTCTCTGCATTCGCTTCTCTATTAAGTATACTCGTTTTTTGTAAAAAAACAATCTTGTTTCTTTTCTAAAAAGAGCTAAGAAGAGCTTGAAGCAAAAATCACTTTAGATTTTTGCTTCAAGCTTAAACGCTGATAAGTGGCGGAAACAGTTTATCCTAATCATTCTGTCCGCCCTTTTCATTATTATTCCACTTCTGATGTTGTGTTCATCAAAATAGAAAGTGTACTTTCTAATTCTTCTTTGCGTACTTCCAACATTTCACCAGTACGTTTGATTTTGACTTCTACCACACCATCGACTGCTTTTTTACCGACTGTGATACGGATTGGACAACCAATTAAATCAGCATCAGCAAATTTTACGCCTGCGCGCTCGTTGCGGTCATCAACTAATACTTCGTAGCCCGCTTCGGTCATCATTGCTTCAACTTCTTGTGATAGTTTTGTTTGGTACTCATCTTTCACATTCATTTGGACCACGTGTAAATCAAATGGCGCAATTCCTGTTGGCCAATTAATACCACGCTCGTCTGCATTTTGTTCAACGATTGCTGAAAGTAAACGACTAACACCGATACCATAGCAACCCATGATCACTGATTTTTCACGACCGTTTTCATCTAAAACTGTTGCGCCCATAGCATCACTGTAACGCGTTCCTAGTTTAAAGATATGACCAATTTCGATTCCTTTGGTAAAGGCTAAGACACCATTGCCATCAGGAGAAGGATCGCCTTCTTGAACAAAGCGTAAATCTTCGTAACTAATTGGTTGGAAATCACGATCTGGATTTACATTTGTCAAATGATAGCCGTCTTCGTTAGCTCCAACAATGGCGTTGGCTAAATCTTGAACAGCTAAATCTGCATAAATTTTAACATCTTCGGAAACATTGACTGGACCAATTGAACCAAAGCCAGCTCCTAAGACACGGCGAGCATCTTCTTCTGTTGCTTCATCTAGGAAATCAGCGCCTAAGAAGTTTTTCAATTTGACATCATTGACATCATGATCGCCACGAACCAAGACCATTACTGGCTCTTCATCGGCAATAAATAGTACTGATTTAATAATTCGTTGTGGCTCAACTTCAAAGAAGTTTGCCACTTCGGCAATTGTACCCACTTCTGGTGTTGCAATTTTTTCTAAATCTAATTGTGTTTCATGTGATTTTTTCGGCGTATAAAGACTTGTTGCCATTTCTAAATTGGCAGCATAATCACTTTCTGTTGAATAACAAATAGTATCTTCCCCAATTTCAGAAATCGCCATAAATTCTTTAGAATCTTTACCACCCATGGCACCACCGTCCCCAATAATGGCACGGAATTCTAGTCCACAGCGTTCAAAAATGCGTGAGTAAGCTTTTTCGTAATCACGGTATGATTGATCTAAACTAGCTTCATCGGCATGGAAAGAATAGCCATCTTTCATGATAAATTCACGGCCTCTTAATAAGCCAGAACGAGGGCGTTTTTCATCACGATATTTTGTTTGAATTTGGTATAAATTCAAAGGTAATCGTTTGTAAGAATTGATTTCATCACGAATTAATTCTGTGAAGGTTTCTTCATGCGTTGGGCCTAAGATATAGTCACGGTCATTGCGATCTTTTAAGCGATACAAGTTAGGTCCATAAGTTTCATAACGGCCTGATTCTTTCCAAAGTTCTGCTGGTAATAACGCAGGCATTAACATTTCAACTGCATCAATTTTCTCAAATTCTTCTCGCATAATCGTTTTTAATTTTTCTAAAACACGATTGGCTAAAGGTAAATAAGAATAGATCCCTGCAGCGACTTGACGAATATAGCCTGCGCGCAACAGAATTTGATGACTTAAGACCTCTGCATCATTTGGTACTTCTCTTAACGTTGGAATTAACATTTTTGACTGTTTCATTAAAACTCTCCTCTATTTTAAAATCAATTATTTTTGATTTCTTTACACACTTTTTTACTTAAGCTTTCTCCTTAAAAGAAAAAGCGTTGAATATCGTTCCAAGTAACTAACACCATTAACACCATGACAAACCCAAAGCCAATTAACGTAATGATGCCTTCTTTTTCAGGACTAATTGGTTTTCCACGTACACCTTCAATAATGTTTAAGACAATTTTCCCGCCATCTAAAGCTGGGATCGGCAACAAATTAATAATCCCTAAGTTCATTGACAACATGGCCATTAAGAATACAACTGTACTTACTCCAGCATTGGATGCTTCTTCCGATAATTTAAACATCATGACTGGCCCACCTAGTTTGTTTAAGCTAAAGCCTGTGAATAGTGAGCCGAGTGCTTTAAAAATCTGTGTCGTACTATTCAAAGTATCCTGAATACCGCCCATCAATTTTGACGGTAAATCGGTTTTCATATAAGGATAAACGCCGACTTTACCAATCGTTTGTTTTTCCACTTTTTGTTTTTCTGGTGTCACTGTTAGTTGCTCTTCTTTGCCGTTACGCTCAACTACGAACGTTAACGGCTTTTCGGGGTTCTTCTGCACAATGGTTGTAAAATCTTCGTATTTTTTGATTTTTTGATTATTAATCGATAAGACTTTATCGTTTTCTTTCAACCCAGCTTCTGCGGCTGGGCCATTAGGAATCACTTGTCCAATTTGGTTCGTGTTTAAATCAGTGACGCCTCCTTGTAGAAAGACCGCTAACGTAAACAGAATAAACCCTAAGATAAAGTTATTCATGGGTCCCGCAAAGTTCGTCAAAATGCGTTGCGATAATTTCGCTGATTGAAATTGAACGTCAAGTGGCGCAATCCGCACCTCGGTTCCATCACTTTCAATAATCGTTGCATCATGGTCAACTTTATAAACAGTTTCTTCTTCCTCGTTTCCATTGACATAGCCCTTGATGAATAATTCTTTTTCAAGATCAAAATCAACGACTTCCATCGGAATACTATGAGGTAATTGTACTTTTTTACTTGTATTAATTTTAACCACATTACCCACGGCATTTAACTCAACAGATAGAGGCATACCTGGTGTGATTTCTGTCATGTCTTCGCCCATCCCAGCCATTCGCACATAGCCACCAATCGGCAATAAGCGAATCGTATAAGTGGTGCCATCTTTTCCACGATGCGCAAAAATCTTTGGTCCCATTCCGATTGCAAACTCACGAACTAAAATACCCGCTCGTTTTGCAAAATAAAAGTGGCCAAATTCATGTACGAGGACAAGAATACCGAAGACAATAATGAATGTGATAATTGTTTTCATAGATGTCCTTCTTCCTTCATTCACTGACGTTCAGTGCTTTTTATTATTACATGGGAAAGTCTCGTAAAACTTGCTCTGTTCCCTTCCCGATAAACCAGTGCAACTGTTTACTGAGAACAGTCGCCACTGTTAGTGAACAAATCTTTCCTTATGTAAGACAAGTTTTATTTTAGCATATTCACTCATAAATAACCATTGGACTTGACCACTTCGCCTAGATATTTTGTGTTTTTTTAGAAAACTCTATAAATGAGAGGAATTGATTACTACGCCCAGTATTTTTTTTAAGACCTTCAACAATAGTAGCTAACTTTAGAGCCTAAACTTTTCCGACAGTTTGTCGTATTTTATCAACACGCTGATTGACATGTGCTACCATGAAAGTATTAATAGTAATTTTAGGGGGAATGAATCAATGTATGGAGAATTACATGGTAAAGTGGCCGTTGTCACTGGTGCAGCTACGGGTTTAGGATTATTTATTACTCTGCGTTATATCTTAGAGGGCATGAATGTTGTTGCTGACTATGTCGGTGAGCTGCCTAAAGAATTTGAAGATGTCCAAGCCAAGCACGCAGATCGCGTAAAATTCGTGAAGGCTGATGTCTCTAATGAAGAAGATATTAAAGCGTTAGCTGAAACCGCTTTAAAAGAGTTTGGTCATGTTGACATTTGGGTAAATAACGCCGGTGTGGAGGCTTCTTTTCCGACAATTGATATGCCATTAAAAGAATGGCAACGTGTCATTGATGTCAATTTAAACGGTGTCTTTTTGGGTTCTAGAGAAGCACTCCGAATATTTAGAGATCAAAAAATCAAAGGGTCAATCATTAATATGTCCTCCGTTCACCAAAGAATTCCTTGGCCAACGTTCGCCCACTATGCGGCAAGTAAAGGCGCAACCGAAATGTTCACGAAAACAATCGCTTTGGAATATGCGGAATATGGTATTCGTGCCAACTGTATTGCACCTGGAGCGATTAACACACCTATTAATGCTGAAAAATTTTCCGATCCCGAACAGTTAAAACAAACAACGAGCATGGTTCCTATGGGCATTATTGGTAAACCAAATCAAGTAGCTGCTGCGGCCGCTTGGTTAGCTTCTGATGAATCCTCATACGTAACCGGAACAACACTCTTTGTAGATGGTGGGATGTCTCTATACCCTTCGTTCCAACACGGAGCTGGTTAAAAAGTAGTCTGCAACAAAAATTCTCTATGAATTTTTGTTGCAGACTTTGTACTATCACACACAAAATCTATTCAGGAGGCTTATCATGAAACTAGTCAAAAATGTTCTTTTAATTTTAATTGGTTTAGTTATTATCGGGATTGGCGCATCCACTTTAAGAGTGGCAGGTTTAGGAGTTGATCCTTTCACTGCTATGAATATCGGACTTTCTTCAATGTTTGGTATGCAATTAGGCATTTTTCAAATTATTGTCAATGCGTTTATTCTATTCTATGTCTATTTAAAAAACAAAAAAGCCATTGGTCTAGGAACTATTTTAAATATGCTTTTAGTAGGGATTTTGATTCAACAGATTTCTACTTGGCTTCAACCTTACGCCAATAGTTTAGGAGGCTCAACAATTGGCAAACTACTTTCTTTATTCGTCGGTGTCCTGATTTTTACATTTGGCTGCGCCTTATACATGGCTACAGATCAAGGTGAATCCCCCTATGATGCGATTGCGCCAACCATCTGTCAACAAACCAACAAACCTTACGCTTCTGTTCGAAAAGCACAAGATTTGTTGGTCCTATTAATTGGCTTTATTGCTGGTGGTCCAATTGGGATTGGTACAATTATTTGTGCATTTGGTGCTGGCCCACTTATTAGTTTTTGGAACAAGTTACTTCAACCTTTAGTAAAATAATTTTTTAACTAAAATATAAGAAAAAGCGATGACTCCATAGAGATTTTCTTCTCGAGTCATCGCTTTTTTATTTGTACTTTCTTTGAAGAAGCATGATTAGTATGTTTCTTGTTTGGCTTTCCGTTGTTATTTTGGTTGATTATTTTGTTGGTAGAGTAAAAAACTAGCCGACAGAGCCTTCCAGCAAAAGGTTAGCTTTTCTAAGAGCTTCTGATAAGCTCTTATCGTTGGTATAACAGCATTCTACTTTTTCAGTGAATACTGCAAAATTCTAGTAATTTTTTCCAATTGTAGTTAGTTTTGATTTAGTTTTAAACTGTTTTAACTAGAAAAATATGGATATTTTGGATAAGCTTAGTAAGAAAATTGCGAGTTAGAACGAATACTAATTACCCCTAGTCTCTTATATTTAAATATATCATGCTGTTTAGCATATAAAAATGTTAAAGAATCTAATATACCAAAGTATTCCTTGTTCCACACTCTGTTCATGCTGTATAATGGAAAGAAAATAAACGTAAAGAAAGTTGGGGAATGATGAATCGACAATTCTATTATAATTATATCTCAGAAAAAATTGAAATTCTTGCCCAACGGATTAAAACCAATGGTAAATTGAATTTATTAGACTTAAATGTACATTCTGAAGTTTTTTTCTGTGGAGTACTAAATAATTTGTATGGTTATACTCTAAAAACTGCTAATAATCAAACAGCAAACGCAGAAGCAATAGACTTAATTGATGACAATTCAAAAATTGTAATACAGGTTACTTCAAACAAAAAGAAAAAAAGGTAGAGCAAACATTAGATAAAGACACTACAAAAGATTATGCTAAAAAATTATACTCTCTTAAATTTCTTTTTATAGCAGATGATGCTAAAAATTTACGTACTCAGACATTCAATAACATACACCAAATCACATTTATTCCAGAATTTGATATTTTAGACAAAATCACAATACTAAGAGATGTCTATTCTTGTAATATTGACATACTCGTGAGTTTACATGACTTTGTAAAAAAAGAACTCGGAGAAACTCCTAGTAATAATAAAACTAATTCTAACTTAGCAAGTGTTTTGAATATTCTAGCAGAAAAAGACTTAAATAAACCAGACTTAAGCACAAAATTAAATGAGTACAATATTGACCAAAAAATCACCTTCAATGATTTAGGCGCCATAAAAACTTCTACAATAAATGACAAAAAAAGTACTATGGCACTTTGGATCGTATATATAAAGAATTTGATATTCAAGGAAAAAATAAGACTCTTTCTGTGTTTAACAAACTAACCTCATTTTATGAACAAGAAATATTAAATACAAACATTTCAAATGTTGAAAAATTTTTTAACATTATTTCGAGCACAGTTAACTATATCGAACAAAGTAAAAATTATATCTCTATACCAAAAGATGAGTTAGAACTTTGTGCTCGTATTATTGTCGTGGATGCTTTTATTAGATGCAAAATTTTTGAGAATCCTGGGGGGTACGCTCATGTTACTACCTAAAGATATTAACCCAGAAAATAGCATCTACTACTATGGAAGTTTGGTTTTAAAGCGTCTCATGTCTATTCCTCATGGAGAGGAAGATATTATTAATCTTTATCACTTTGTAAAGACTAATAATATATCCATTACTTCTTTTCCCTAACTCTTGATTGGTTATATCTAGTCGGTGCAGTAAAAATAAATGATGAAGGTAAGGTGATATTATGTTCCTAAAAAAAATGATTATTTCGTCATCATCTGGTGAGATACGTAATATTCCCTTCCATTTAGGTACCAATTTAATTGTTGATGAGACCATTAAATTAGCAGATACAGATACAGGCAATAATGTAGGAAAAACCACTGTACTAAAGCTAATAGATTTTTGCTTAGGCGGTAAACCTGAATTAATTTATAAAGATACAGAATCTAAAAAAATTTTTGAAAATGTAAAATCTTTTTTGGAGAACGAAAAGGTTATCATTACTCTTATTCTAATTAAAGATTTCACTAACCCTGATTCTCAAACTATTACTATTCGGAGAAATTTTTTAAGTAGAAATAAAAAACTTATGGAGATTAATGGTACAAATCTTATTGGTTCTAGCGGGAAGGAATTTGAAGAACAACTTGATTTGCTTTTAATTGGCAAACGAGAAGATTCCAAACCAACAATGAGACAAATTTTAGCACATAATATTCGTCACACTGACGTCCGAATCAATAATACTTTAAGAATGGTAAACAACTATACTTCATTACCAGAATATGAAACATTATTTCTATTTATGTTTGGAATTCAAATTCCAAATAGAGCTGTTTATCTAAAAAAATTAAAAATAGAAAATGACTTCAAAAATAGATTAGTTAAAAATCAAGGAAAAAATGAAATAGAATTACAATTGTCCTTAGTGAATGATAAATTAAACTTATTAAACAACCAAAAATCAAAACTAAATATTAATGAAAACTATGAAAACGATTTGTATCAACTTAATGTTATCAAATACCAGATTAGTAGAATTAGCTCTGAGATTAGTGAATTAACTTTACGTAAAGATTTAATTTTAGAAACACAAAGCGAGTTAGAATCAGATATTTCGTCAATTGATCTCAATGCACTAAAAGAAGTATACTCACAAGCTACTAATTTAATTGGTGAAATTCAAAAATCATTTGAAGATCTTGTTGAATATCATAACAAGATGATTATAGAAAAAATCAGATTTATCATTCAGGATATTCCAGAAATTGAGGAAGAGTTAATAAAACTCAAATCTGAACTTAACTCTTTGCTAGCCAAAGAAAAAGAATTGACTTTAAAAATATCTAGTAGCGACACTTTTAAAGATTTAGAAAAAATAATTGAAGATTTAAATTCAAATTCCCAAAAAAGGGGGAATTTGAAAAACTTCTATCTCAAATAGTTGAAGTTGAAAAAAATATTGCTCAATTAGATGAAGACATCGAAAGTATTGATAAAGACATTTTTTCTGAAGATTTTAAGCAAAAAATCCATAATCAATTAGTTAAATTTAATAGATTTTTTTCTGCGGTCTCAACTGAACTATATGGAGAAGAGTATGGGATTACATTTGATAAGGTTATAGATAAAAAATCAAAAAAACCTATATATTCTTTTAACTCATTTAACGATAATGATAGTTCTGGAAAAAAACAAGGAGAAATAATTTGCTTTGATTTAGCTTATATTCTTTTTGCTCGTGAGGAAAACATACCTGCTGTTGATTTCATTTTAAACGATAAAAAAGAGCTAATGCATGATAATCAACTTATTAAAGTAGCCGAATATGCAAAAAAAGAAAATATTCAATTAGTCTTTTCTATTTTGAAAGATAAACTTCCAAAAGAATTAAACACAGATGATAATATAATACTCCGACTATCCCAAGAAGAAAAATTATTTAAAATAGAAGAATTTAATAAATAGTATCACTTTAAGACATTTCAAAAAAAGAAATGTCTTTTTTTTTAAGGAGTTGAACCAATACCCTTGTCTCCCTCAATCAGAAGTCCCTCTCTTAAACTAAAAAACAAAAATAATTCAAGGAGGAAAAGAAATAATGACAATTAAATATAAAAAGCACAAACTAGCCAGCTATCTCGCATTGATAGTAATCATGGCTAGTTTTTTTGTAACTCCTATCACTGCTCTTGCTGCTACCGTCAACTACACAAGAATTGCTGATTACGTTTCTACTTGGTATTTAGCGAATCCTGCTGGTCTTCATTGGACCGACAACGGCGTTCACATGATTAAAGCAGAGGGCGAACCTGCCTTTTGTATTGAACATGGTACCATTTTGAACGGCGGTTCTGGTTTTGATCCATCTGAACTCACTATTGCTGAAAAAGACCGTTTGTCTCTGATCGCTTATTATGGTTATAAAATGAATCCTACAAGTGAAAACTATGGTATTACTCAAAATCTAATTTGGGAATCATTCGGCGATCAGCTACTATCTACCACTCTTCCCAACTATCAAAATCGGAAAAATGAAATTCTAGCAAAAGTGAATGCACACAATACAAAACCTTCATTCAACAATCAGACCATTACATTAAATGTTGGCGATACAATCACACTTAATGATACAAACGGTGTTTTAAGTAAGTACGGCAATCTAGCTAGCAATTCTGCTAATCTACAACTAAATAAATCCGGAAACCAATTGAAGTTAACCGCAACCAATTCATCAAAAGAAACAGGAAAATTACAGTACAATATCGCAAATGCGAATGATGTAGGTACAAGTTTTGTTTTCAACAAACTCAATGAACAAAAAGTAGCAACTTTCAAATTATCTAATGCTGGCTCCTTTCAATTAAACATCAAAGTAAATTTAAACGGTAATGTCAAATTGAAAAAAATAGATGAGGATACTGGACAACCTGTCCCCAATACAAAAATGAAATTTGAGTTTAACGGACAATCCAAAGAAATTGTCACTGATACGAATGGGTTAGCTCAAATGAATGACTTAAAAGCTGGCACCAAAATAAAAATCACAGAAGTAACTGCCAACAATGGCTTTGTAAATAAAGGCGAATCGAAAGAAATGACGATTGAACCTAATAAAACAATTGAAGTAGTATTTGGAAATAAAGCCCAACAAGGATTGCTGCACCTGAAGAAAACAGGACAAAAAGCTTCTAGTATTACAGTAAAAGATTCAGACTACGGAAAGCTTCATGAAATCACTTTCGATTATGTTCCTCTGGCAGATGTAACTTTCACCATCAAAGCTCGTGAAGATATTAAAGTAGGCAATTATGTTCATGCAAAAAAAGGAAGTGCCGTTGCCACTGTTCAAACAGATAAAAATGGTGAACTGATGAATATGCCAAAACTATATCTCGGAAAATATGAAGCCATTGAAACAGCTGCGCCTGCTGGCTATTTGATGAATACCACCCCGCTTCCTTTTGAATTCACGTATGAAGGACAAAATGTTGAACTTGTATCTCAATCTATTGAAGCAAAAAACGATTTCCAACAACTAAAGATCACTCTTCATAAAAACGAAGAACAGATTCAGGAGTGGAAAGAAAATAAACCAATTATAGAAGAGATCAAAGCCAACGACAAAATATTCGGTCTGTTTACTAATCAAGAATTTACAATGACAGATAAAACCGTGCTGCCTGCTGATTCTCTACTAGGATTTGGCACAGTAAAAGATGGTAGGCTTACGTTCCCTACGCAACAATTAATGGAAGGAAATTATTACGTTCAAGAATTAGATGCGGGTGAAAATCATAATATTGATACTAGACGTCATGATTTTGAGTTTACAGCAGCTGACCACGAATCCGAGAAAGTAATCGACATTTATGCTGCTAAAGAAAACTCAGAGGATGAACCTTTACCACTTCTAAATAAGCTTCACTTCAATCAATTTTCACTAAAAAAAGTAAATGAAGAAGCCACTTTAAAAGAAAAAAATAGCTATGATTTTGCTTTTACAGGAAATGGAAAAGGCACTATTTTCACTTTAGAAAATGAGGAGAAAGAAGTGATTCAAACCGTCACTGTAGATGAACAATCTCTTGCTACCTTTACCAATATCCCTGTGGGAACATTCTATTTGAAAGAAAAACAACCAGCTTCTGAACAGTATGTCCTATCTCCTGAGACCTATCAAATCGTCTCTACTCTAAAAGGAATTCAAGCCTATGACAGTAAAGGAACTCTACTTAGTGAAATTCTTAATGAGGAGAAGAAAGAAGAAAATCCAAACAAGCAATTAACGAATGAAACTACCCCAACTGAGGAACCACAAACCGATCAAGAGCTACTTCTACTGCTGGAGATTAAAAATCATTTAGTCAAAGGGATTGCTGAACTAACAAAAACGGACGTGTCCAATGGAAAAGAACTGCCAGATACAGGCGTTCGTATTCTTGATAAAGATAAAAAAATCATCATTGAAGGAAAGACGGATCATCAAGGTCGTTTTAGTTTTGAAAACTTACCACGAGGCGTTTATTATTTCCAAGAATATGAAGCCCCTACTGGCTATCAAATAGACGAAACGCCGATTAAGTTTGAAATTCAAGAGGATGGTGAAATTGTCAAATGTTCCATGACAAATGAAATGATTCCAAGTAAAAAAGAAACTTCTGTAACAGGAAACTTACCACAAACTGGTGAAGTTGCTTCTTTTGCAGGAATTATTTTAGGTAGCTTATTGTTAGCTGGAGTTGCTGGTTATTCCCTCTACAATAAAAAGAAAAAGCATCACAACGATAATTAGAAAAAACGGAGGCAGTTCTATGTCTCTTTTTTATTATAAAAAAGAAAGAAGGAAAAAAGATGTCCAATCGTGTCACAAGCATTGTCTTAAAGGACAAGCAATTAGGAAATAAAATCAAAGCAACCGTTAAAGAAGAACGAGAAATTTATGTTGAGGGGAAACGAATCCCTTGTCGCATTTTTACAGCCTCCTCTGCGCTTCATCCTGACTTTGAAATAATCGTTCCAAATTTACGAAACTCCCTACGTTTTGAAGGTCGTAAAGAAGTAGAGCTGCGTGAAGTTACACTTGTCCCTGGTGCCAAACGAAATAATATTGGAACAGCCAGTCGTTCACTTGAATTACAAATTTTTGCTAAACAGCTACTAACATTAAACTAGAAAAGGGGAAAAATGATGAGTTTAAAATTTGAAGACAATATTGTAAAAGATTTTGATACACGAAGAACATTTGGAAAATTATTCTATTTGAATAGCCAAAAAATTTATGAAACAGATACAGAAGGCAACCGAACAGATTTTGTTCGTGAACAACGCATTACTGTCTATTCCGAAGCTAAAAATGACCAAATTGATATTACTGTTCCTGAAACTGTTGATACTACAGCATTCTCTTATGATGATGAAGTAGAGCTTACAGGAGAAGTCACTGCACTTGCTTGGCTTTCTTCTTATACTGGTTATAATGATTCCATTCAGTCAGAACAAGCCTTCAAAATCCGAGCAGAATCCCTAAAAAAGGTAGAATTAGCCAATGTAAAGCAACCTAAAGGAGAACAAAATCCTAAAAACTAATTGAATGGAGGCAACTATGAACACATTCTTTCATTATCGTGGGCGTAGAATTCGTCCTCTGCATCTATCTATTTATCGTACCTACCTTCTACTAGCTTGGTTCCCTTTTCTATTATTTGCTGGTTACTATAGCTACCTTTTTATCTATCCGTTTATACAGATAATGCAACAAAGACAAATATTTGATTGGTTTGCCCTCTTAGTTCCCATTGGAGGGCTTTTTTTAATACTCTTCTTGCCGTTGTTACTTTTGTCCATGATTCGTAGATTTTCCTTTTTAAAGGGTGGTTTCTTCTATCGAGTTTACCAACGACAAATGTTAGCTCGTCTCTTAAAAAGTAATGGATTGTATGAAAAGAAGGAACGGAAATCAAAAGAACAGCCAACTGAAAAAATGATTTTTCCAAAAGTCTATTACCGCAATACCAAGGAAATTCTTTATTTAACGGTTCCCACAGATGGAATGAAATGGCATGATCGCTTTCAAAAAATTGCAAAGACCTTTGAAGAAATGTACATTGCTGACTTTATCGAAGAACAAAAGGAAATGGGCTTCACCACCTATTTATTAATGATTGATGTGATCAGTAAGCGGATTGGAATTGAAGATTGTATCGTAACAAATGGACAAGTCAAACTCATGGATGGCGTTATATGGGACTATGCCGAAGTGCCTCACATGTTAGTAACTGGCGGCACTGGCGGCGGAAAGTCTTACTTTCTCCTCACCTTAATTCATACGCTCATTCAAGTTGGAACAGTTGATGTATGTGATCCAAAAGAAGCAGATTTAAAAGATTTAGAAAGTCTACATCTATTTAAAAACCACGTATTTTACGGAACAAAGTGGATTACGAAATGCTTAAAGAATGCTGTAGAAGAAATGAATCGACGTTATGTTTATATGAAGGCTCTTCCTAGCTATACAACAGGGAAAAACTTTTCATACTATGGTATTCCTCCCTATTTCATTATTGTTGATGAATGGGCGGCTTTTTTTGGTACCTTATCTTATAAAGAACAGGATGAAATTCTGCGATATGTAAAGGAACTTGTTCTAAAAGCACGACAAGCAGGTGTTTTTCTCATTTTAGCAACCCAACGTCCTGATGCAGATAACTTTGGTGGCGGTGTACGTGATAATCTTTTATTTCGAGTTAGCTTAGGAAAGCTATCAGAGCAAGGATATTACATGACGTTTGGATCGGATCAAAAAGGAAAAGCGTTCATCAATAAACGAATGAAAGGCAGAGGCTACTGTGATAGTGGTTCTGGTGTTCCTAGAGAATTTTACGCTCCACTCGTTCCGAAAAAATATGATTTTTTAGCAGAACTTAAACAGATAGGCACTATGCAAACATTAAATATAAAAGAACTATTGCAGGACATGACTACTGAGGAAATTAATGAAGCACATTCAGCTTTTGGTCTTTCACAAAAAAATTAGAGTGAGATAAACCCCACTATATCAATGAAAAAAGGGAAAGGAAAAGTTTTATCTTTCGTTGTCCTTTTTGCGTTGCCTCAGCGGATGGAAGAAGCTGATATGAATCGCTTCGTTTTATGAACAAGGTTTCCTTGTGAAAGCCGCACACTTTGGTGTGTGGCGGTAGAACGAAAAGGAATAGGCAGGTTTCCTGACTATGACTGTGCGTGGTTAGGGCGAGCAGCGCTCGCTCTAACCTGTTACCCCCGCTTAATAACATGGGGGTAACTTTTTACAAGAAAGACAAATTGGTTATCAAAATTCCTTATTAATAAAGCTTTTCTTTAAGAACAAAGCTGTAAACAATTTTCATTTATTTTGTGAACACAAGGCAGGTGACCCATGAATAATCAAGAAATAAAAATTTTACGAAAGCGGCTTCAATTAACACAACAGCAATTTGCCGAAAAGCTTGATTGGAGTAAATCATACCTCTCTATGATTGAAACTGGTAAACGAACGATCACAAAAAAATCCATAGAAAAAATACGCAAAACATTCCATTTGGACGGTGGCTTTCTACCCATGGAAGCAAAAATTGATTTTCTTCGTGTTCGATTCAAAATCCACTCCCCTTCTCAAGTAATTGAGAAGATATTACAAATGAATCCAGATGTCTTCATCTACAAAAATTATGGCTTTAATCATTATACCGAAAGCTATTGTTTCAGTGACATCTTTGTTTTCTCAAATCCAGAAAACCTAGATATGGGAGTGATGATTGAACTGCGTGGACAAGGCTGTCGAGAATATGAATTGGTACTAGAAGAACAAGAAGAAACTTGGACGACATTCTTTTGGCGGCTTTATCAATCGAATATTTTTGGTGAAGGTCTAATAATTGACACCAAAATTACACGAATTGATTTGGCTCTGGATGAACATCTATCTCTTCTTTATCCCAATTATGACTTATTTGAATTGAAAGAAAAAGTTGAACAAGGATTAGTCGATACCACTTTTCGCAATTTTGATTTTACAGGAGGAATTGTTGTGAAGAATGGACAACAGCTCAACAAAGGACTCTCTCTTTACTTTGGTTCCAGACAGTCCCCATTTTATTTAAACTTTTACCAAAAAGATTATGAACTAGCAAAAAAAGAAGAAATCTCTGTTGAAATGGCTCGTCAAAAATATGGCATTAAAAATCGTTATGAAATCCGTTTAGCTGACGAAAAAGCTTATCTCTTTGTTGAGTATTTACTTTCTACAGGAGAAACAATTGAATGGATCGTTAAAGAATTAATCGATACTGCCATTAAAGTATATGATTGTGACTCAAATGGACTGCGCACTCATTACAGCCAAAATTGGCGCATGGTCATTGAAAGCATGCAAGAATTACGGTTGACCATGAAGGGTGAAAAACCAAATTATGATAAAGCGTTACGCTGGCTCTCAAACTATCTTGCTCCTACGCTAAAGAAAATTTGGATTATGGATCAAACATTTGGCAAAAACGAGTTAATGTCTAGAATTCAGCAAGCAGAGCTAAAAGAAAAAGATCAAGAAGAGCTGGCAATGCTTACAACAACAATAAAAGAATTATTGATACAAGAAGAAACTCAAACAACTACTTCATCTTCTGTAACTGTTACACAAGAAGAAGTAGAACAACTATTAGCACAATTTTTATTTAATTGAGAGGTGAAAAAACATGATTGAATTATATATCGAAAATCTTCATACCCATAAAGGGAGATGGTTTGAACTACCTATTGATTGGGAAGAAATCAAAGAAAAAATTGAATTGGACGATGGGCAGGAACATTTAATAACAGACTACATGGCACCATTTACCCTTTCTCACTATGAAAATTTTAATGAAATGAATGAAGTTGCAGAACAACTGGATGAACACAGTGGAAATCCAGCAATTCACTATTTAGGGGAACTTGTTGAATACGGATTTTTCAACGATATTTTAGATGCATTTGAACAAATTGATGAAATTCAAGTCTACTCTGACTGTTACTCCTATAAAGATTATGCAGAACAATTAGTGGATGATCTTGGCTATTTATCTGGTGTTCCTGATTTAATCAAGTGGAATGTTGACTATGAGGGGATTGGTGAAGATTTACGCCAAGATGGACGCCTCTATCAAGCAAACGACAATACTATTATTGAGGTATTGTCATGAATCAGGAATATCTCAAAGACGAACTCAAAAAATATGGCTTTTTCTATTTAGGAGGACAAATTCCTGAAAGACAAGCTCGGCAATTTCTCACTGTAAAAAAACTAACTCAACGAGAAAATCTGGTTTTTATTCCTAAAAAAGAAGTCTGTTTTGAACGAATTCTTTCTAACCACACCAGTCTTTATATTGAAGGACTAGAGCATTATAGCGATTCCGGCGTTTATCTTGGTTATTCGTATGATTTTTACAAAGCTACCTATCTATTTAGTTCTCAGCCTAGTCGTTTAAAAATTTATGGTACTCAGCTTTCTGCAAAGGAACTCCTTTATTTATTAAAGGGGTTCCCTTTTTTAATAATCTCAAAGGAGTAATTCAATGAAATTTATCAAAGAGAAAAAGAATCATCCCCCAGCTTTACCAAAAGAAGAAAAAGCCGCTAGTATCCGAACGACTCGTACCTTCTTTTTAATCCTAATGCTTTTTTTAATCAGTAGTGGTCCCTTTGCCTTTGTTAAATCTACCCAAATGCAAAGTCTTATTCGCAAAGAACAAATCTCATTAACCGAAACGATTCAGAAAGAATTAGCAAAAAATACAAACACACCCGTTGCATCAGAATTGTATAAACAGTTTCTACAACCTTTCATCACAGCTTACATTACTATTCCTACCGAGCAGCAAGCATTTGAAAAACGTTTTAATTCACTCCAAGAGACCTATTTCATGATAACTCTAGAAGAAGAAAAAAATACAGGGACTGAACGAAAACTACTCTCTTCTGATTTTTATAATCTAATCAGTGAAAATGGACAATTAGTGGCTCAATACCGTATTGCTTATGAAATCAATGCTCCAGTTACAAAAGAACGTGATGTAAAGAAAAAGGAAGGTGATAAAGAAGTAGTTATCAAAGAAAAATATATTGATTACGAAAAAATTGAAAATCGTGTGTTGTTAAATATCCCTTTTGTGCAATTAAAAAATCAATCGTTTAAAGTGACTGCCTATCCATATTTTACTCTTGAACCTTCACTAACTTCAAAAAATGGGCAATCAAAAATGCCTGATATTTCTCAGTACCAACAAGTCAATAACAAAGAAGAAAAAACGGTGATCAGTTTCATCCAGTCATTCCTTGATAAATATGTATCTGCTTCATTGGAAGATATGGCATTTATGATGAAAGAACCAGAAATTCTAACAGGTAATTATCAGATAAGCAATAGCCAAATTAAACCCTTCTTCAAAGACAAACAACTCTTTGCTTTTGTTACATTTGATGTTATTGATGGTGAAACAAAAATAGGACACAAGGAAACCATGACTTTATTGTTGAAGCAACGAGAAAACACTTATTTTATTGAAACCATTCATCATTATTTAGGAGGAATTTAAATGAAACAAAAGAAAATTGTCCGATCTCCTCAGCAAAGACAACTACTAACTGTCAAACTCACAACACTATTCAGCAGCCTTTTATTCTTTTTCGCTCTATCTCCTGTCGCTTATGCTGATGCAAATGCTAAAGAAGCCAGTAACTATATCTTGAATGACTGGATTGCACCAATTTTTGGGGTAGTTGTTGTTTATTTAGTCATCAAAGAATTTCTAAATTCAAAATGGATTCAAGGTTTTGCAATCCTCTTTTTTGGCGGTATCATTTACGCTGTTATTAAAGACCCTACAGGCGTTCTTAATTCACTTTCTAATCTAAAAAGCTACTTTGGGTTATAGTCATGAATATAGAAAAACAGATATTAGACTATAGAGAGCCCTTCAATGCGCCCTATATGATCAGAGAAATTGCCAAAAATGTCCACTTACCTTTTGTCGTTTATGCACAGGACTTCACTGTTGCAACAGTCAGTTTTACGATTGTGTTTAGCGCTCTCTTGATATTTTTTGGAATGAATCAATTAGTCGTCATGATTTCTCTGGCGATTCCTTATGGGTTAGTACAACTATTTAACCGAGTTGAGCCAGATGGAAAGAGAGCGGATATTTTTTTGAAAGATTATATTCTCTATCTTCTGACCTTTGCATTTTGGCATAGATCGCTTTATCATGAACAACTTCACTCATTTAAACAAGAAAAAGTAATTTATAATCGTTGTACTGTTGAACAGCTTTCCACAAAAAAAGAAGGAGAAGCAAAAATGAATACATTAGATGTTGACCAATTGAAACAAGAAATAAAAGATAGTGTTGTTCCAGAACTAATCCATGAATTTGAATCCTTAAAGGCAAGAGAAGAAGGTATCTATGAATTGTTTGAAACAGATGATGAAGTATTGCTAATGAAGAAAACACTCTTTCGACAATTTACAGACGGAGTTATCCCGATGTCAGAAATTCCTAAATTAAAGGAACACTATCAGTCATTAATCAAGCAATCCGTTCGTAAACGAATCACTAGATTATTATAGAAAGGTGGAAAAAAATGAAGTTTAAACAGCCATTTCATAAGGTTTATCATAATTTATTGCTTACTACAGAAAATGAAGTTTGGGCATATTTTACTTGTCCTAGCGACTATGTTATTGGTCAAAATAAAGAAATTCAAGAAAAGCATAAACAAAAATGGAATCAATTTTTACAAAGCTTACGCCGTTTTGAGGACTTTGAACTATTTCTAAATCCGCATTCTTACAATCTTAGTGAGCGACTAGCAGCTTTCTCCGAAAATTTTGATAAACAAGCAAAATTAATGGGTGATAGTTTAGTTGATCGAACACTTTCCGAATTAGAAACTCAACTTCGAGTTCTCACAACAGAAAAATTTTATATTGGGGTTAAACTTTCTAGTTTATCTTCTGCAACAACCGTAAAAGGAAAAGCGATGGAAGTCGTTGACTATTACGCAGGAAAGTTATTATCCCTGAACCACTATCACCTAACTGTTGATGAAGATTTTTTAAAACGATACCGTTCAATAGAATCAGAAATTTTTCAACTTGTTGGAACGGTTAATGGGCGTAGACTTACTGAACAAGAAGTGCTACAAGCCTGTCGTTATTCCTATGTACGTGGAATGAAGACTTCCTTTGATCTTGATTTTGTAGAAAACAGCAGCTATTCATTAACAGATACTATTCTTGATCCTACAGAAGAACAAGGCTTATTAAAGCTAAGAAGCTCAGAAGGAACTAGCTACATTGCTCTGCTTCCTATTCATAAATTCGCCCCCAACTTGGCATTCAATCATATAGCAGAAGTGGTGCAAAGTCTCCCCTTTCCAGTAGAATTCCGACTCAAAGGGCATTTTGAACCCTTAAAAGGTGGTAGAGGATTAAAAGGAAAGTCTTCTCGTGCTGCCAAGCGATTAAAAAATAGTGCAAAAGAAACGGTTTCTATGGGCGATTCCGAAATGAAATCCAGCCGCTTTAACCGTTATGCTTTGACTGACCTAAACAATAAAATAGATTTAAGAGTCCCTGTCATTAAATGGCTGGGACTTTTTGGTGTCTTTGGACAAACACCAGAAGAATGTCGCAGTCGGATTCGTACCATCATTTCTTTATGCCAATCTCGAAATGTTGAAATAGTCAAAGGCTTAGCCGATCAAGTGTTTCTCTTCCATCAATTTTTAGCTGGTAACAAACTAGGTCCTGAAAAAAATTGGCTTCACTATACAACAGTCGAAGGCATCAGTGAAATGTTATTGAGTGTTGAAAATCGGATTGGTGATAACGTAGGAATTCCTATTGGTATGGTCTCGGAATTGAAAAACACTCGAAACTTAACACCAAAAGAAGTGGCAAAAACAAGCCGAAAACCCATTTTCTTTAATCCATCTATCGGGAACCAAAATGATATCGCCGATAAAAAAGCCAATAGTCCACACATTGCCATCACTGGACCCACTGGAAACGGAAAATCCTACTTAGCAAAGTTTATTTTCTTCCTTTCAGTTTTAATGAATGGAAAAGGATTATACGTTGACCCTAAATCTGAGTTCTTTGATTGGATTATGGAGGTTATCAATCATCCGCTTTATCAAGAAAAGTATCCCGACACTTGTGCTTTCATTCAACAGCACTTCCACCAAGTGAGACTTGATCCAAATAAAACCAGTAACAAAGGCGTTCTTGACCCCTTCTGTTTTATTCCTAATCGAGTAGCTGCAAAAGACATGGCGCAAGACTTATTTGAAGAGCTTTATGATTTTACTAGTGCTAGAGAGAAAAAATCAAGATTGGCAATGCTAGAAGGAATCGAAACTGTATTAACAAGAAGAGATCAAGGCGAACGAATAGGCTTACTTCATGTAGTTGACTTCATGCTGGAAAGTCCACATGAGGAGGTACGAGATACAGCCAGTTTAATCAAGAAATCAGTACAAGGTTCTATTTTAGAATTAGCTTTTAGTTATGGCGAAAATGAAGGACTAAATCTTACGAACAAGGTGACTATCTTAGAAGTTTTGGGGTTAGAAATGCCTCGTGCAGAAACACTGAGCAGTGATTACAGTGCTACACAAAGAAAATCGGTCATGTTGATGATGTCTATTGGAAAATTCTGTGAACTTTTCGGCTTACGTGACCGAGAAGAAAGCACCGTTGTTCTATTTGATGAAAGTTGGATTTTTAATTCTTCTAAAAACGGTCGTGCGATTATCAAATCCATGCGCAGAGTTGGTCGAAGTTTTAACAATACCCTGATTATTGTCACTCAATCGGTTAAAGATACAGCCGAAGAAGATGATACAGGCAACTTTGGACGAATTTTTGCATACGATGACAAAGATGAACGAGAAGATATTCTTCGTCATTTAGGATTAGAAATCACTAATGAGAATATTGAGTGGTTAAAAAACCTACCAAAATATCATTGCCTTTATTTAGATTTACGAGGACGTGTTGGCAAAATGCTTGTCTACTGTCCTTATGAAGAAATCCATCAAATGCTGCAAACGGTCAAAAAAAATACAAGTGCAGATGTGGAAACGACCTTTAGCGCTTAGAAAGGAGCTGCTATGTTACTAAAAGATTTATTTGATATTGACAGTTTCCAATCCTTTTTTGAAAAAGGCGGCTGGTTTAGCATCAATGAAAATTTACAAAGTGTGCTAAATGCGTTGCTCAATATTGCCTTTGGCTTAATCAAATACCTTGTTCTGGCATTAGATTATGTGATAGACAAACTCTTTAGTTTAAATTTATTAGAAGGAGTATTACCAGATTTATTCTCCACTACTGGTGCTATTTACAACAAATTATTCAGTGTTGTAGGGATTCTCCTTTTTACATTTGTGATTGTCATTTCAGTGAAGGATTTTTTTGAAAAAGGAATCAGCAAGGCATTAATCCGTTTTGGTATTTTCACCTTAATCTATGTGGGCAGTATGACATTTTTTGCTGATGGTGCCAACAAAGTTCAAGAAGTGAATACCCTCTCTCAAAATGTTCAAGGACAGTTAGTTGATTTAACAAGTGGCAGTCTCACGAAAAACACTGGCAATATCTCAGAAAATTTACTTGGATCAAATCAACAACTAGACGGAACAAGTAATATCCGAAATCTCATTTTTGATGAATTTGTTATTAAACCTTATGCTTTACTAAACTTTGGAAAAACAGACGTAACAAAAGAGCAATTTGAATCTTATCTTGTTAAAAGTGGTGAAACATTTGACCAAAAAAAGACAGATGAAATTGCTGATAAAATAAAAAAAGACTCCGAAAAAAATTCTTATCTCACCTCAGATCGTATGACCGAAAAAGTTGCTGTTTTATTAAATACATTTATTATGCTAATCGTGATTGGAACGGCTGTACTAATTATCGGAGTTGCAAACATTTTAATCCAGCTATTAATTTACGGCATCCTCTTTCTCTTTCCTTCACTACTCTTTTTAGCTTTGATTCCAAATATGCACCATCTGTTAAAAAATGGCTTCATGTTACTAGGGACACTGTTTGCTTCAAAAATAGGGATTGGATTCGGTTTTGGTCTCTTGTTCTCTATTTTAAATTTGTTAGATTCCTTTTTTGTTGTCACAAACATTGTTACTATGATTGTGGGACTGTTTGTCAAAGTTTTGTTGGGACTATTCATCTGGAAGAATAAAGGTCAGATTGTTCGTTCATTGACGAAAGGTAAAGCAGCGTTAAAAGACTTTTCTTTCAATCCCAAACAAGCTATTCAAGAAAGGCAACAACAACGAGCACAAAAAGAAGATCAGCAAAATCGCTATGCTGAACAAGACTATAAAACACAAACCGCAGAAAATGATTACCTTCGATCAGGTATAGAGCTAGATCACGCTTATCGTCAAAATGAACTACAGGATAATTTATTAGTGCAAGCTGGGGAGGAAGAAACTTCTCTTCATCAAACGACAATGCCTTTTGATAAACAATCAATGGAGTCCAAAGAAGAACCACTCCCTACAGATACTTTTGATGTAAACGACTCAAAAGAATCATTTAACTATCCTGTTGAGAACACTCCTGGTTCTGTCTCAAATACAGAGCCATTACTCACTGAAACCGCATTACCTACAGAAGAGGTTGATGATAATTTGCTTAACCCAAATGCGTTGACAGAAGAAACAGAAATACCTGTTGAATCAATCATTGAAACAAGCAATGTAAAGGACGACTCATCAGAAACAGAGCCTCACCTCCCTTCTCCAGTTACAGAACAAGAAGCTCAGCAACTGGAAAAAGAAATCAGTCATCTAAGGCAAGAAACCTATACTACGCCAGAATTTAGTGAGGAACAAGCCTATGAAAATGCGTAAGTTATTTCCATTGCTTATTGTGGGCTTCTTTTTCATTTTTTTTATGCTCGTTGCTGGCAGTAGTTCTTCTACTACAAACACAGCCTCCGAAGAAGGACAAAACCTTCCAGAAGCAGTGCTTCGTTGGAAAGATAAAATCACAAAGGAAGCAATTAAAAATGAAATTTCCGAAGCTATTCCTTATTTATTAGGAATCATTATGGCAGAATCAGGTGGAAATTCAGAAAAATATCCCGATATCATGCAATGTTCCGAAAGCCAAGGAAAGCCACCAAATTCAATTCAAGATCCAAACGAATCTATTGAGGTTGGCGTAAAATATTTTGCAGATATGTGGAAAGAGCATCGTGATTACGATGTTTTAAATATTGTGCAAGCTTATAACTTTGGAGGTGGCTTCTTAAGTCACTCAGGTAAAAGTTATTCTCTGGATAATGCGATTCAATTCTCAAAAACTCAAGCAGGTGGAAAAACAGTCACTTACACTAATCCTATAGCTATCAGCTTAGGCTATGATTATCGTTATGCGTATGGCAATATGTTTTATGCTCAAATAGTTAAGCAATACATCACTTCTACTTCCAACAACAATAGCCAAGGGAATTCAGCTATTGTAAAAGCAGCACTTAAAGAATTGGATGAAGGAACACATGAGGGTGGAACGAAATATTGGCAATGGTATGGCTTTAATGGACGTGTTGAATGGTGTGCTATTTTTGTTTGTTATAATGCTGAAAAAGCTGGTGTCAAAATGGAACGTTTCGCTTATTGCCCAACAGGTATTGAAAATTTTAAAGCTAAAAACCAATGGCTTGGGAAAGGAAGTTTGCCTAAAAGTGGCAATATCGTCTTTTTTGATTGGGATGGTGATTCTGTCAGCGACCATGTAGGAATCGTGGAGAAAGTAGAAAATGAAGTTGTTCACACAATTGAGGGGAATTCAGGAGACAAAATTGCTAAACTAAGTTATGAAAAAAATAGCCCTTATATTGTGGGATATGGGACACCTTAAAATGTTTACTCAAAGAAATTCTGCCAAAAATTTTTTGGCAGAATTTTAAAATTATACTTTATTGCACTTTATACTTGATTATAACTTTATCGGAGTTAATTTCATATTCGATAAGTTTTTTTTCATTTAGTAATTTTACTATAGCCAAAAAGTCCACTGAAATGGTTCTTTGTCCCTTATGATTAGAAATTAGAGATACAATTTTTTCGGCTTCTTTCTTATTGAATCTCAACTCATTCAACATCCTGCTAACTTCATTTTCAAATTCACTGACTGAGATTTGAATATCTAAAGCTTTCAAGTAATTAACTATTAAATCTATTGAATAATCTTTTCCTGCTCTACTATCATTTAATAATAATGAGATACCTTCTCTCCGTTTCTCAACATCATCAATCTTTCTTAGTATTTTAACGACTTCATCAGTATTCCAACCTAGCATCTCAGAATAAATTTCATTTTTCTTTTCTTCAAGTAGATATAAAAGCACTTCCGAATCGCATAATAAAATATTGTTGAAAGAGTACTCAACTTTATCATGTTTAAACAAGATAATGAGTTTTTCTTTTGAGGTAATATGCCCAATGCTTTCTAACCGATCATCATACAATGCTATATATTTTTCAAATATTTCGATTTGAATCGCATCATTTTGGAGAATTCCAATATAAATTTTTGATTCAATTTCTTCATTTTGGTTAAATAAGTTTTGATCTTTATAAAATACTTCAAAATCAAACTCTTCATTTCCGAAGATACTATCAATCAGCTCAAATTGTGTCTCACCTTCTTCGATAAGCGATTCATAAACAAAAAGAATATTTTTATATGAATGTTCATATAATTTAACATGCTTGGACATTCTCTTGACTTTATCAAAACTTAATTCCAAATCTTCTAATGACGGGAAAATAACTGGATTAAATAAAATAATAAATTGAATAACATTTTCAAATTCACTCTCATCACAGCTTCTAAGCCATTTAAACAAAAAGGCCTCATCCCATTTGTTTGATAAATTTAGGTATAATTCACCATTTTCTTTGATAAATTCTCTTAGTTTAGTACTATTTTGTATGAGGTATTCTATATATACTTCATATTTATTTATAGATTGGGACTCAAATTTTCGACGAAGAAATGTAATATTTTCATATGAAAATTCATAATAGTTATGTTCGTAAATAAACATTAAGAAATCTGAATCACTAATAGTTGAAAGTTTTTCCACTTTAATATCATCAATCAATTGATAAGATCGTTTTACTATATCAGTACTTTCATCATCAAAAATTGGAATGAAGCTACTAATATCATTATTGAGAGTGGTCAACCATTCACGATTATCAAAATTTTCGTTCCTAAAAATTAACCCTTCATATTTCTTTAGAATAGGATTGAGCAAACTTTTATATCCCATTTTAACTTTATTTAATATATAGCTAAGCGTTGATGATGTCGACAAATTAGCTAAGCTTTGTTCTATCAATATCAGGTAAAGGAATTCTTTGAATTCAGTGCCCACAAGAGGAACAGTATTTGTTATCGAAATTTGTTTTAATATATCTTCAATAGTATCATTTTCAATACTTTCAAAATTATGGTTCAGCCATTTTATTAATTTTTCTAAGGCTTTTTTATTCTTTAATTCATTAATATTTTTTAGAATAAAATCGAGTTTATCCATTCCATTTTCAAAATTAAAATCCAAAAAAGTTTGTAAAAAGCTCGGATGATTAACTGCATTTATTTTTAACTGAGTAGTTTTATCAGAAAGTAAGTCTTTATTATACATCCATTCAAGCATAAACACGTTCAAACCATTAGACTCAACAATTTTTTCTAACTTCATCTTTGAGAGTATCGTATCAAAATCATACAGTGCTAATGTAAAAAAATTCGTTTGAGCATCGTATAGGTTGAAACTTTTAATAAACATTGCATCGTTAACCTCAAGGTAATTACTTGAGATATACATATTATAGTCATTTACATCTAAGATACCTTCACGTATCCCCAGTTGAATATAATCAATATCCAAGAATTCTTTAATTGAGAAGTTTGGTTTATTAGGATCCGATACTCTAACATTTTCAACGTCTTTGATAATTCTTAAAATGAGATTATTATTCTCCTGATAGTATGAAGAAATAATTTCTGAAACACTTTTGTAGGTTGATGGGGATTTACTTCCTCTTTGTTTTCTATATTCCTCCGCAGAGAAAAGATATTCCATTTGAAGATCAGAAAAATGTTCTAGAACCTCTTTTAAATATACTTCAGTAAGACCATACCTACTGCTACATACCTGCAAAGTTGAGTGTAGTTCAATTATAGTAGAAAAATTAGCTTCATCTTTTATACGTTCCCATACGTTTGAAAGCATCTGGATGTTTATTTCATAATTTTCACTTTTTCTCTTCACAAATAGTACGGTACGCGAGAGAAATTCATCTTTTCGATTGTTTTCAAGTAGTTCATACTCTTCATTTCTATCATATAGCCTCGCTATAGACTCGAAATCTGCAAATATCTCATGAATCAAATCATAAAAATTGTAGAATCTACTTTTAAGAATGGCATAGTAAAACAGTTTTAAATCTTGAAAACCTTCTTTTTCATGGTGCATATCTTTCATAATCTGATAGTCATTAACAACATCAATTAAGATGCGAGGTGAGTTTATATACTGAGAAATCATAAATAAATCTTCATCTACCATGTTGTTGCTATCAAGAATATGTGGGAAATGTTTTTTTATAAATTCGTAACTATTTTGATTGTCCATTACTGGAGTAACGTTTACTACAAAATCGAAAAATTTAGTTACTCGACTTTTAAAATCCGATTGGTATATTTTTCTAATGTTTACCTCATCGTTCCTAGAGTACTCAGAGAATAAACTGTTTCCTACTGCATAGATAAACTTATATGAATTTTCTTCATCATTTCCATTGAGTAAATTATTTACTTCACGAAGTTGTTGAAATATTTTTAAATTCTCATATCTATCAATATCTTCAATAATCAATAATAAATTCTTTTTCTCTCTTTTTAACAAATATATCAAATACTCTAAATAATCAAACTCTTCACTTGCAATGATTTCTGTAGATTTAGCTAGTTCTGCATCTATTGCCGAAGTAATATTGAATTTATTTATTTTAAAACCTGATAATAGCTTTGGGTATAAGTACATTACAAAAAGAATGAAAATTACAATCAAGCTAAAATATTTTAGTAGCCTAAAAAGTTCAATTGGAATGCCCAATAAAAGTATGTTCTTTAAAAATGGTATTTGAGAGATCAAACCTCTATTTGTAAAAAACAACTAGAATGGAAAAAAGAAATCCTAAAATAGCTCCGAATGTCTTCAAATTCAAATGTAACCCTTTAAACTTCAGGATATTATATTCTAAGTCTTTTTTGGGGTTTTGGACAATCTGTTTAATTATGTTTTTCAAAAGAACTAAACTATCTGTTACATCATCCTCTAGAGTAAGTAATGATACATTGATAATGTCATACTCATTTTTTTTAATTTCATTATCTACATATGTTCCAATTATTGTACTCTTTCCGGTACCATAGTCTCCGATAACACCAATATTATTTATTCCATTCTCAACATTAAAACAAAAATCTAATGCTTCTTTGTACGTGTCATAATTTTTTATATCAGCCTTTTTCTCTTTAGGTTTCAATGAAAAAAATTGCATTTTCTCACTCCTTTTTAGTTTTTATCCTCTATGATAAGCATATTTTCTGTTTAGCTTTACTTATAAATTTTTACTTATTAAATCATGTAAATAGTTGTCTAGCTTCTTCATCTCTTTGTTATTAGAATAATCATCATACAAATCAAAAACCTTTGAAAACCCACTCCTGAGACTTATACTTATTCCAATATCATTTGGGGGATAAAATCCAAAATTAGGACTTACAAAATAGCCATATTGTTCCAATTCATCAGAATTTAGTGATGAAATTGTCTCAATTAAAGATGTTCTATACTGAATATATTCTATAAATTGTTCCTTTTGGGATATCCAAAGTATTCTCTTTAGATTAAAAATATTCACTATCCACGTGTCTTTATATTCTATATCTAAAAATTCATGAGGTGACTCTGATAAGTTTAAATAATCATCTAGAGTTACTACCACCTTGAGAACTCTAATTTTGGAAGTATCAGATATATCTATTTTTTTCTTCCTTGATTTCTTATCTTTTGAATCATAATAAATAACTGATTTATTGTTAACAATATTCTTCTTTACTCGGTCACATTGCTTACAAGCATGTTTTATTATTTTGTTAAAGTGTCTATTTAACCTATTAACAGCCTGATCTTTATTTCTATATACTTCCTTGAAATCTTGTGCTTTACATTCAACAGCTAAAACTATGTCTCCACATCTAACAAAAATATCTTGTTCGTTTCCTTGCTCATCAAAATATTTTTTGAAGACGGACTCTTCTCCGAAAAAATCTACAAAAATCTCTTCTACGTAATCTTCCAAAATATCTCCCTTAACATTATTTGACTCTTCATTTTCTATTAAATGTCTCAATATATTTTCAAAAATGAATTGGCTTTGAGGTATAAAATAACCGTTTTCAAATGCTATTCCAATTTTTCCTTTAAAAATCTTAGGAATATCTGTTGGATAAACTTCATCTGGATTTATTTCTGAGCTATCCATGAATAAACCTGAAAGAATTTCAGTAGGCGGTTTGCCACTAAAAATTTTATTCATCTGTTCTCTATCTATCCAATCGTTAGTTAAACCTACTATTTCACCATTAAAATTCTGCCTAGTGTCCGAAGTGAAAAATAATAATAGTTTACTGATATCGTAGATTGAAAAACCATATATTTTTTTTGCTAATTCTTCAAAAATCGAGAACATTTCTAGGTAATCACCAGCCGAGATAGATGGATAATGAAAATGAAAATTTAAAAACGTAGAAAAAAATTCACCTTCAGAATCTAACATCTGTTGTGTTTGTTGGTTAGTGTATAATTCATGAAACTTCATAACAAACATTCTAAACACCAATATTTCCTCACTAATCTCCTTATTATGCCAAAAATACATAAAATACTTTTTTTTGAAAGGGTATGACATAAATAGTAAAGCTAGATTAGTTGTTAATTTTAATGAAAGATACCCATCTTCTAAGTTCATCTTTCTTTGAAAAATAAGTTGATTGAAAATTACTGATCTTTTGTCTATCGGAATGTTCAAATAATAGATTTTAGATACTTGTAAAAGATTTTCAATAGTTTCGCACTCTGTTATACGCTCTTTAATAGACTTTCTCATTCGAAAAATACTTCCCTTATCTTTATATTAACACTCTAAGCTTAACAAAAATTACTAAATATTCAAGATAATAGTTATTCGTCAAAATTATGAAAGAGCATCTCAATTTAATTATTTTTAGTCGTTACAATTATTTTTCATAAAAATGTTCTTAATATCATAGAGATTAGCTACCTTAATATTAAAACTAAAGAAGATGAGACTCTATAAAGTTCTTAGAATCTCATCTTCCATGGGTGACTCAAAAATATAGCTCGATCCATTCAAGTCTACTTAAAAATTTTCTCAAAAGATAGTCTACATTCTGATCTATTTTTTCTGAAAGTGACTTTCTTCAAACTGTTCTGATGGAGTTATTATCATTTCTAAATTTAATTGTTGAGCCGATATATATACTTACCTATTTCTTTTCCTCCAAAGTTAGATTTCAATCTGAAAGTTCTCGAAAGTAAATAGCCCTCCACCGTGATGGAGTTTACCTTTTTCTTCAATTTCTGAAAAACCTTCCCAAACATCTGCAATTAAAGAAGTTGGTATTTCTAACTTGTGATGTGAAGAGAGTATCTTCTTTACGTCAAGCTTTCTAATTTTATCAATGGATTGTTTGTAGGCCACTGGATCGCTGGTAGGGAAAAATGCAGTTAATTTATCCATGTATATCAAATCTCCCGTATACAGCCATTCACGATCTGCTTCATATAAGCAAATATGACCAGGGGAATGTCCTGGTGTGTGAATGACTTTAAGTTGACGATTCCCTAAATCAATCTCATCCCCATCTTTTAAAATCATCGTTGGCATTCCTTGGAAAATTGTATAATTTTCTAAATTGAAACTTTTCGGTTGTTCAAAAGGGATTTCAATTACTAAGCTTTTGATATAATCTAACGATAAAGGAAACTCCCCATTTAACCAAGGTACTTCAGTTTCATAAAGATAAAATTCATCAAATTCTTTTAATCCTCCGATATGATCCCAATGTGTATGTGTAGGAATCGCAACAATAGGCTTATCAGTCAACCTATCTGTTATTTCTTTAATATTAGAAATTCCCATACCTGTATCAATCAGTACACACTTTTGCTCTCCTATAATTAAGTAACAATGCGTTTCTTCCCAATGCTTATATTCACTGATTGCAAATGTATCCTCTGAAATTTTTTCTACTGTAAACCAATTTTCCATTTTTTATTCACTCCTATATAACTATTTATTTAGGACTCTACTTTTTAAAATATTTTTTCAGCAAACCATTAATTCATTAGTCTAAGCTTGTTTCAATAAAATGTTCAGGATACTTATTCCAATACTCCATATAAACTCTATCCTGTTTATTGTCAAAATTTAATTGATACATACGAAAAGTGACAACTATATTTTTAGGCTGCCATAATTCTTGATAGGAATACTGATATTTCAAGCCAATTTTCTCCATGACTTTTCCACTGCCAATATTATGAATATCATGTGTAGCAGTAATAAAGTTCATATCCGTAGATTTCAAAAAATCAAGAACGGCTTCACTTGCTTCAGTGACAATCCCTTGCCCCCAAAACGCTTGCATTAACCCATAACCAAAATCATGGCTATCCTCTCCACTTACTGCCACATAACCAATTGGTGTATTATTTTCTTTCAGACAAATAGCAAAATAATAGCCTTTTTCTTCTTCATATTTAGGCAAAATATGCTTGTGATAAAATTCAATTGCTTGGTTTTTCGTTTCTAATGGGTACCAAGGCAAATACTTATTTACTTTTTCATCCGAAAAAATAGAAAATAACGCCTGTATATCTGTCTCATTAACCTCAAAATGTCGAAGTATTAACCTTTTTGTTTCAATCATAACGTTTAGTTCTCCCTTTCAGAAAATAAATTCTTCACTAGTTACCTATCTAAAAGTAACTCGCTAATTCTTCCTCATCCTTACTAATCAAATAGTTTCTTGGTATGTAAGAATAGTCTGTATAGTCAAATGACATTCTATCAGACAGTATTTTTTCAACCTTTACTTCTAGCATTTTCATAATTTTTAAAGAGCTAATCATACTTTCAAAATCTGTAGTATTAAACGTTTGTTGCAGAAGATTCAAATTTTTTGGTGATAGAAAGTTGGTAATATTTGTAAATTCTTTTCCATAATTTTTATCAAACCCATTATCTAATGCTACTTGCCATGTCAGCATTTGAATCAACTGTTCTCTAGTATAGTTAAGATATTTTTGGGCTAGTAAATAATTGTTTCTAGCTACACTTTTTAAGGTATTTAAAAACTGCCACCAAAACTCTTTGATACACTCTTTAATCACTTCGCTAGATGGATATCTTAATAAGTAGTCCGCATCTGAGGGAACCATTTCTTCTTTTATTCTATTTGTCTTGTCACAAATTAGTTTAGTTAAGCTATCTGATTTTAAATACTCTTCTAGATAATCAAGCTCATAAAAACTCATATCAATTCTATTCCCATCAACAAACTGAATCAGATAACTATACCTTTTACCATCTGATTCATCTTTGAAAAGTTCTAAATTGAATGGATTAAATGGTTCAGTCATCAATAGTATTTCTCCAAAATTTTTTTTTATAAACTCTGAATTTCCTTTATATTTAGCGCTATTATTTGTAAAAAAAGCAACATCAAAATCCTTAAACTTATCATCTGGAATATTAACATTGATTTTAGAACCATTCATCAGAAAAACAAGTAAATCGTCACTCTGATAAAAAAAGGTTTCTAATAAATCCATTATGTCTTTTTCACTTCTCAATCCGTTTCACCTCATAACTAATTTCTTTACCATGCGATAATTGACTAGATTTTCACCATTTCGTTGATTGTCTTGTTTTCTGATCACTTCTAAACCCATTTTTGTGAAAAATGGAACTGCCGTTATTGAAGCATCTGTATAAATAGACTCTGCCTTTTCTAGCACTGCATACTTCTCTAGTTCATTGTAAATTAAGCGACCTACACCCTGATGGATCATAGCATGAGAAACATAGAATAAATCGAGATCCCCCTCGCTTGTTATATTACCAAATCCCACTAAAGTTTCTTCTTTAATAGCCAATAAACAATAGCTACTTGTTAGCGTTCCATGCCACAAATCAAAATCAGGATTACTTTGAATCCACTCATTTAATTCAGCTTGACTATAGTCTTTTCTGTTTACTCTTTGAATCGTACTATTAAACAATGTTACAATAGCTGGCAAATACTTGCGATTATATCTAACCAAACAAATAGTCATTTTATTCACCCCTTATTTCAGCAACCCACAACGTTGATAGATTTCGGAAATTACGACACCCTTCATATCTAAATATCCTTCAATATCAGTGGAAACTTTTTCGCTGCTGCTCGTTTTATCTCACCATACTTCTGGCAATCAGGTTGATTATTTCTAAGATGATCTCTAAAAGTAACATGACGGTTTAATTCTACAGAATTCTTTGGACATACATAAATATGGTGCTCCATAAATTGATTTTTTTGATCAATTTCATAAGAAAAAGCTTCCCGCTCCGTAATACCTAAATCCCCTTCATACTCATACCCTAAAGATGTCAATCCAGATTTTACAGCCTCAAATTTACTGTAATCCTCAATCACAATATCAATGTCAATAATTGGTTTGGCACACAAGCCTTCAACTGAAGTACTTCCGACATGTTCAATTCGAATAATATCTGTTTTGATTTTTTCAAATTCCTTTGCCCAAACCTCACTATAATTAGCGACGACAACATTCTCTACTCGCATTATCCTACTCCCCACCTTATAAAGATTAAACGACATTCACTCCAAGTTCCTCAAAAAATGTCATTGCTTGTTCTTTAGTAATTGTCATTCCACTTATAAGATCCATAGAAAACAATAAATCACTCAATTTCAAATTACTAAAATTCAAGCCATCAAGTTTAGTGTATAAAAAATTATTTTTGGACAATAGACACTTTGTTAACGATAACTCCTTATGTTTTATCCTAATAAACTCAACTTCTATTAATTGACAATCTTCGTACTTAGTAAAAATGAAGTTAGACTTGTTAAACAGTGCTCGCTTAAAATTTGAAGATATAAATTGAATACCATCAAATTCTGATTGTGTAAAATCGACTTCATCTAGATCACAATCAACTATTGAAATATTATTAAAAGATGAATTCGAAAAGTTCACATGTCTAAATGTGCAGTTAATAAAAGTGATATTGGTAAAATTGGAATGTGTCATTTTCACATTTGTAAGTTCAACATTTTCAAATTTCACTTCATTCAACTCTATTTTAGAAAAAGAAATATCTGAAACATTGCAACCACTTAAACAAGAGTTTATTACACAGTTCTCCTCTAAACTTATCCTAAACTGTTCCAAATTTACCACTTTCATATCAGCCACTCCTTCATGAGACAACTAGATCATTCATTATCTCAATCAATCAAAAAAAAGTAACTAACTTTAAGGTTAAATATCTGCTTCTATTTTTGTTTATTTAGTAAAATGGATAACTCTATATAGTCCTACCGCTAAATAAATTGGAAATATATTTGATGTGTGACGTATATCATACCCTAATAAATTATTCAATGATTTAAGTCGATATTTTACTGTTCCTTTATGCACATCTAGCAGATTTGCTGCCTTATTCACTATTAAGTCTGTATCTAATAATAATGTTTGTAAAGTCAATAACAACTCATCTCTTCGCTCTTCTTTTTCATCTAACAATAGAGCGATTGGATATAAGAAATCATCTAGATTTTGCTTTTCTCCTTCAATGATTTCACTACATTTTTCTATAAAATCTAAGTCTATTGAGGTGTACATTTGTTTGTGCGGAAAAATAATTTCAAAATAATTTCTATGCTCACTATAGGCTTGTTTTTGTCTTCTTGATTCATCGAAGTTAAATTTTTCTAATTGCCTATAAAATTTATAGTTCCCATACTCCATCAATTCATCATTAACAATTCCAAGCAATTCAAGGTAATCAAATTTAATCTTCTCATCCCCTAAAAAGAAATAGGTATGTTCACCTTCAGATGAGACGATCACAATCTTATAGTATTGCTTTAAAAGCAAAGAAATTTTTTCAACTTGTGGAATAGGTTGATCCAACTTCGTAATGATCCAAAATTTTTCTATTGCACTAAGGTCTATATTAAAATATTTTGCTAATCGTTGTCTTTTAACAATGTGATCATTCAATAAACTACTTCCAAGCTCATCTATAGTTGGTCGTTTAAATTTAAAATACATTGAAAAAATTTGAAGTATTTCTGTTATTTCTAAAACAATCTGTTCGTCAATATTCCCATACTCATTTTTAATATACATATATCTGATCTCAGATTCTTCAAATAATATTTGCTTATAATAACTATTTATCCCTTGAAAATCAGTATTAATAGGGGATTCATGATTATTTATCTGTTGTAACTCTATCTCTGAACTTAATGGCCACGAAGCAGAGAATGCAACTTCATCACTTAAAGTAATTAGAGCAATAGAATAATGATATTTATTACTAATTAATCTCAAAAGATAGTCTCCATTCTGGTCAGATTTCTCAGAAAGTGCCATTCTTTTTATTATCTCTTTAGAAAATAACCCGATTTTTTTACTATCTCTGTGCAACAAACCTTGCACATCACTAATCACTTCACCATAAAGAATAATCTTGTTTTTCTGCATAACTAACAATGGAAACCCCAATTGATTCGCTAAATCAATTAGTTGTGAATCAATTTCTTTCATAACAAGACCTTCATAAAAAATAATAAGTCCACTTGCTCCTGCTTTTGAAAGCCCTCTAATACACTCACACTGTTCATTAATTTTTTCTGGATTGTTAATAAATCCTGTGATAAGAATCTCATCCACTCTAAAAGATGCGTGATTAAAATACATATTCTTGAGGACTTTAGGATCTGTTGATTCTAAAACTGAGATTGAGGAAACCACTTTAGTTTTTCCCTCGTCTCCCCCAATTAATCTGGTATGTTTCATAGAAGGCAACGCCAAAAGGTCTTTCACCCTAACTGTCATAATACTTACTCTCCTTCACTATATGATTTTCTTTCATACTGAAAAAAATAATAAGAAATAATCAAAAAAATGAGATCAAAATATTTTTTAGGATCTAAACCATAACATTCATGAATCTGTTCCAATCGATATTTCAACGTATTCCTATGAATAAACAATTCCGAAGAAGTTATATTCATATTTCCATTATTTCTAATATAGGTCTTTAAAGTCTTTATCAACATTCTTCCTCGTTCTGTAGCATACTCTTCTTTAAACTTCTCTGTATATTCTTCCATATCTAGATTACTTTTAAGTAATTGATCAATATTTCGAATCTCTCCGTACCTAGAATATTGCCATCCAAAGATCTTATTCAATTTCGCAGTTACTAAGGCTTGATTAACAGACTTACTTAGCACTTCATTTTGTTCACCAATACCTAATAACGTTAATTTTTTTTCAGTAAAGTGTTTTGTTAATTTTTGCTCAGTCCTTTTTTTATTACTAATTAACAGTACATGTTCAACCGATATTTTGACCAAAAATTCATCCTTTTCCAGCAAAAAATTGATTTCTTTTTCACTTTTAATGATAAATGCTTTGTAAGAATCATCTATATGAATACCCATACGTTCACTTTCTAAAATGAAGCTAGTGTCATATTGAGTGGTTCTCGCCCATTGTTGTAAGAAAGACTCCAGACGTAGTGTTTGCTTTTGTTCTTGATTAATCTGGTTTTTTTGAATTAATAATAATTCCGCAATACTTTTTACAAGTGGTGCCAAAGATGTTACAAACATCGGATTACCAGTAATTCCGATAACTCCTACGATTTCTCCATTAAAATAAAATGGTGTATTTACGCCACTTAATTCGGATTGACTGTTGGAGTAAACAATTTGTTCTTTTTTTATATTTACCGCTTTTAACGCACCATCATGCTCTTCGTTAATGCCTTTATCATCACCACTAGCAATAATAATTCCATCTTTATTCATAATATTTATATTATAGGGGATCTCAAGCATGACCTTATCTACAATCATTTGAGCTAGAGACTTACTTAATTCCATAAATACATCTCCTTTGTGCATATGTACAAAAACCTTGCATTTTATTTTACTTTTAACGCATAGATATCATAGACAATAGTAACATATAATTGATTCATATTAAATATAAAGCGCATTCAAATAAATAGAAGGATTTGACATATGCACAAATCGCTAGTGTGTATCATAATCAATTATTCTTCTTAAGGAGGTGAAAAAATGTATAAGATAGAAAATTTAGACGAGTTGTTTGATTTTGTATATGGATGTTCTCTGTTTGGTTGTGGAGGTGGCGGCTCCCCTTCTATCGGAACTGAACTTTTAACAGCTTCTTTTAAAAAGCAATCAACATTAACCTATTATGATATTGATTATTTTGATGATGAAGATTGGATATGTACAGCTTTTTATATGGGATCAATTGCACCACAATCTGAAATAGAAAAAGAAAAAATGATAGGTAGAGGACAAACACAGAGAAAGAACGAGTTTTTCTTAGAAGAATCAATTCTTGAACTCGAAAAGGAATTAGGAGTGACCTTTTCAGCCATTATTGCTGAAGAACTTGGTGGTATAAATGCCGTAGCACCTTTCGCTGCCGCAACTAATCTTAATAAAAAATTTATTGATGGAGACTTTGCTGGAAGAGCTGTTCCTGAAGCAGCGGCCATCTATCCTAGAATATTAGATTTAAAGATGTGTCCAGTTGCTTGTTGTGATGTTTGGGGAAATAAAACCATCATTCGAGAAAGTCATAGCTACGAATTAGTAGAAGTAATTGGAAAAATGCTGAGTGTCCCAGCTGGAGAGCCAATTGGCTTAGCTGGGTTTGCAATGCAAATTAAGGATGCTAAAAGAGCATTATCAAGAAACACATTATCAAAAGCACAAAATATTGGAAAATTACTCAGAGAGACCGATTTAAACAAACATAGCTTTCCAGAACTTTTTAGTCGTATTGTCAATGGAAAATGGATTTTTTCAGGGACCGTAAATAAAATGAAATGGAAAAATGAAGATGGTTATATGATTGGGAGTTACTATTTACAAGGTAGCAATCAATTTTCAAACCATCAGTTAAAAATGTGGTTTAAAAATGAAAATCATATTGCTTGGATTGATGACGAAGTTCAAGTAACAAGCCCAGACTTACTTCAAATACTTGATTCAAAATCTGGACTACCTGTAACAAACGATGATTTGGTTGACGGACAAACTCTCGATGTAGTTGCTATTCCAAATGAAAAATATAGGACTACATCAGGTATCAATTTACTTGGTCCGAAACACTTTGGCTTTCCAGAAATAACTTATAAACCTTTCTAAAACACGGAAAAGATAAACACTAAGGAGAATAAAATGGAACTTTTACAACAACCAATTTTTTGTCTATTAATTATTATTGCCATTTATGCACTAGGAGATTTCATCAGTACAACTACTAAGGCTTGGATTCCCTCTGTAGTAGTTGTTGCAACACTGTTTCTTATTGGTTTTTGGACAATCCTTCCAAAAGATATTATTGATCGTGCTGGTATTGGTGCCCCGCTTGGAGGAATTGTTGTCATCATGCTTGCCATCGCTCATTTAGGAACGACAATCAGCTTTCAAGAACTCAAGTTACAATGGAAGTCAGTTATAGTAAGCTTAGCTGGTCTTCTTGGTATGGTTATCGTTGTCTGGGGAATTGGTGGATTATTTTTAGATAAGAACTACTTAATAGTTGGTATTCCATCTATCACTGGTGGCGTTGTTTCAGCAACGTTAATGCAAGAAGCTGCCTCATCATTAGGTTTAACCAAACCAGCTTTACTTGCAATTTGTATTTATGTCATGCAAGGATTTGCTGGCTATCCTCTATCAACCATATTTTTAAAAAGAGAAGCTCGTAGAATTCTTAAAGAGACTTCTAATCTATCAAAAAGCACAACACAAAAAGAAGAAGTACTTCAAAAAAATAGAGAACCGCTAACAAAAAAAATATTTCCAAGTATTCCTGATAAATATTACACTACCGCTTTATCTTTAACTAAAATGTGCGTCATATGTATACTAGCCTACACTATTCAAACGCTCACTACATCTTGGGGCGCCTTTAAGCTAAATCAAGCAGTAGTCGTATTAATTCTTTCAATTTTCGCAACTAAAATTGGCTTTTTAGAAGAAAATATTTTAAAGAAAAATGGTACCTATCACTTTATCATGTTAGTTTTATTAATTTCTGTATTTGCAGGTTTAAATGTCGCTACCCCTCAAATGTTACTTGAATTAGCATTCCCTTTAATTGTCATAATCGTATTGGGAGTTATTGGGGGCATTCTAGGTGCTGGTATTGCTAGAAAAATCATCGGTGTTAGTTTTGATATGTCAAGTTCCATTATACTTGTTGCAATTTATGGAGGATTTCCTCAAAACTATATTCTAACGGAAGAAGCTTCAAAAGCTGTCAGCAATTCAAAAGAGGAACAAGAATATCTAATGGATACAATGGTGCCACAAATGTTAGTTGGAGGATTTGCTTCTGTAACAATCACTTCAGTTATTATTTCGGGTATTTTCACATCATTTTTAATTGGATAAAACAAACAAAGGAGAATAACAAATGAATGTAATGAATTTAGCTAAAGAAAACAAAAATTATACAATTGGGTTAAGACGTCATTTTCACCAATACCCTGAAACAGGTTGGGAAGAATTTGAAACACAAAAAAGAATAAAGCAAGAACTTGATACTCTTAATATTCCTTATGTAGAAGTTCTTGGAACTGGATTAGTCGCAACTTTACGTGGCAAAAAAGACCATCCAATAATTGGTTTAAGAACAGATATTGATGCATTACCAGTCATAGAAGATACTGGATTACCTTTTGCTTCAAAATATGAGGGAAAAAGTCATGCTTGCGGACATGATGGGCACATGGCAATGTTATTAACAACAGCTAAAATTTTATCCGAAAATAAGGACAAGCTAAACTGCACAGTCAAATTTATCTTTCAACCAGCTGAAGAACTCGCAGCTGGAGCAAAAGAATTTGCTAAACAACCAGAAGTGCAAGATATTGATAACTTCATGGCAATTCACATTTGGTCTCCTATTCCAGTTGGTAAAATTTCTGTACAAGCTGGACCAAGAATGTCCTCATGCGATATGTTTTATCTCACTATTAAGGGAGAAAGTGGCCATGGAGCATTTCCAGACACCGCAATCGATCCAATTCCATGTGCAGCAGCATTAGTCAGCAATTTACAAACAATTGTCAGTAGAGAAATTGCTCCGACTGAGCCTGCTGTGGTTAGTGTCTGTTCCTTGAATGCAGGTAACAAATTTAATGTCATTCCTGGTGAGGCAAAGCTTTCTGGAACAACAAGAAGTTTTTCGCCTGAAGTTCACGCTATGATCCCAGAGGCAATGGAAAGAATCATTAGCAATACCTGTAACGCATTCCGAACAACTTATGATTTTGAGTATGTTAGAGGAACACTACCTGTAATAAACGAAGTAAATAGCAGTCGACGTGCTGAAGCTGCGGTGAGAAATACCCTTGGAGAGGATGCTCTTATTGACTATCCAAAATTCACAGGAGCAGAGGATTTTTCGTATTTTATGCAAAATAAACCTGGATACCTTGCTTTTGTTGGTGGTGGTAAAATTGATGGTCCTGTCTATCCCCATCACCATGAAAAATTCGATATCGATGAACAAGGATTAGTTAACGGAGTGGCCTTATTCGTACAATACGTATTGGAAACACAAGATGACTTAAAATAAGTAAAATCTAGTTTCTCACTATCCATGAATTGCAATCAAAATTCATGGATATTTGGGAAATTATAGGATAAATTATTCATTATAGAAAGGTAGATTCTCTTGAAAAAAATAATATTAATGCCTGATTCCTTTAAGGGAACCATGTCTTCTATTGAAGTATCTAAAATTATGGAAAATGAAATCAAAAAGGTATATCATGATGCCTCTATCCTAGCTTATCCTATTGCAGATGGTGGCGAAGGAACGATTGATTGTTTTCTAAAAGCCAAAAAAGGTCATCTAAAAAAAATGTGGGTTAGTGATCCATACGGAGAATCTATTGAAGCCGAATTAGGTCTTTTAGAGAACGGAGATGTCATTATAGAGGTTGCTTCATGCATAGGATTACCACTTACTGAAGATAAACCTATTCCAGGTATTGCAACTTCTTTTGGTGTAGGTGAACAAATAAAAGCAGCTTTGAATAGTCCCACTACGAAAAGAATCATTATTGGATTGGGTGGAAGCTCCACCACTGACGGAGGTTGTGGAATTGCTGCCGCTTTAGGAGTGAAATTTACTGACAGTGAAGGAAAGGAATTTATTCCTGTTGGAGAAACCTTAATAAACATAAAAAATATTGATATTTCTGGACTAAATCCTCAAGTTGCAAAAAAACAAATTATTGCAATGTGTGATGTAGAAAATTCATTATACGGTTCTAAAGGAGCAGCCTTTATTTTTGGACCGCAAAAAGGTGCTGACTTAGATTTAATAAAAAAAATTGATGCTGGATTAAGAAATCTTTCTAGTGTAGTGTTAAACGATCTTGAAATTGATATTTCTCAATTAACCGGTGGCGGTGCTGCTGGTGGTATCGGAGCTGGCTTATACGCATTTCTTGGCGCTAAATTACAACCAGGTATCGACACAATCTTAGAAACACTTCAAGTCGAGAAAGAACTCTCCAATACAGATTTAATCATCACTGGAGAAGGCAAAATTGATTCTCAAAGTATTGAAGGAAAAGTCATTTCTGGTATTGCAAGAATGGCAAAAAAAAATCAAGTACCTGCCATTGCTGTCGTTGGTGATATTGGTGAAAATATAGAATCGCTTTATGATACTGGTATCAGTGGTATTTTTAGTATTAATAGAGTGGCAAAAGATTTTCAAATTACTAAGAAAAACAGTAAAGCCGATTTAAGTCTAACAATCTATAATTTATTTCATTTTATTAAAACTATCTCTTCATAAAATACTACCGTATTAAAAAAGACTCTCGCAAAAAACTATCAAAAATTAATTGATAGTTTTTTTGTTGTTATTTGACAACTTTAAAACCTCTTATTAGTAAAGAGGTGATTATTTTGAATCTGTTAGAGGAAAAAAGAACTTTGATGAAGCTGATTGTTGAATTAATCCATGAAAGAAAAGCAATCACTAGTCTTTATGAAGCCATCGAAAACCGATTAAACCGGATAGAAGAAATAGAAAACACTATTTCTGAAGGACAATCATATACTAAAACAACTATCATTCCAAAAAAAGAAATTGATCGCGCAAAATTTAACGATCAAAAAATAAAACCTTCTTCTATCCCCTACGACATTATTTCTAAAGATATTTGCTACATCCTGAAAACTTCTGGCATACCGATGAATGGCTCACAAATACATTCTGCTATCACTAAAAATCTACATTTCAATTTAGATTACAAAAATCTAGTAAATAACATTTTACCAAAAATGGTGAAAGACAATAGCTTGCCTATTGAAAAAGTTCATAGAGGTTTTTGGCAGTATAGGCGAGCAGAAAAGACACAAAGGTAAAGGGGATAGTTAAACATGGCAAATACTCCAAGTGACAACAAACTGAAGAAATATATTCACATTGGCATACACTATCATGCAAACAATTATTATAGAAAAAAGAGTAACTATTCTACTAGATCAATCCTTACTGATTTCCAAGATATCACCCCTGATTCTTTTTACACTGACAACTATTTTAATCTTAGTAATATGTCAGTAATTGATTTGAAAAATCTTGAAGAATATTTTGAAGATGAAATGCTTATAACAGCAATTAAACGACTTAATCTAAAAGAAAAAAAGTTCTTACTAGAAAAATATGTTGTAAAAAAAAGCGACACTGAACTTGCTAAAGAAAAGAAATTATCTCAACAGGCGATTTCAATTTACAAAAAAAGATTATTAAAAAAATTAAAGGGGTTAATGAAAAGCTAACCTCCTATTAATATATATACGACCTCCTCCCTTGAAAATTAATCAAAAATTTTTAAGGGAGGAATAAAATATGGAAACTCTCACTACTTTAGCACTTAGAGCCCAGCAAGGAGATAATAAAGCGATGGTTTATTTGTACGAACAGTTTCAACCTTTATTACTAAAAGAATCTACCCGCTATGGTGAACTTGATTTAGATTGCTACCAAGAATTATCAGAGCGTTTTATCAGGTTGATACTTGATTTCGAAGTGTATTACTAATAATAGACAAACTTAAACTTTTCAAATAAACATAAAACTCGTATGAAACTGCTACCTAAGAAAGGAGCCTCATACGAGTTTTATTTGGTCTTCTTATAAATTTTTCTATGATATTGCTTTTAAATCAAACAATTTATATCATATTTTTTAGAACATTAAAAAGTATCAATTAATATAAAGCTTAATGACCTCTTTTTTTCTGAAGTTTCTTTTCTTGCTTTAACAGAAATTGCTCTCTTTTCATCTGCTCTTTTCGTTCTTTAGAATTCTTCCTTTTAATCAGCTTAAATTGTTCTTGAGCTTCTTTCATAGACTGCTGCGCTTTAGTACATAAAATTGGTTTCTTTTTTTGTCTATTAATTTCGCGCTGCATTTTCTTAGGATTCTTTTTTTTCTCTTTTTTGACGCTAATCTTATTAGAAGATTTTTTCAACTTTTGATCGTTTAGATAGATTACATGATCCATTTGATTTACGATGAACTCTTCAACTTCTGAAACTTTAGGTTCTGCACCAAATAGGTATTTACAAGCTCTGTAATCTCCTTCTACACCTTCATATTCAATAAGACCACACCAATAACTACCATCGAAATAAATTGTTAACTTCATGACGATGCCCTCCTTTTAGTTAATACAGGAAAAGGACAACCCGGAGGGGCAGGATACTAATATGAATGTCTTCATACTTATGGACTACCGACCATAATGTGATTTTATTCCTGATTTCATTTTACACGACATTTTAATTTTAGTAAACATTTGCAGAATACATCTAGTTAACATGAATTTAAAATGTTGTTATTTCTTGCCCTGCAAACCTCTTATTAGTATATGGCTAAAACTGGTTCTTTGAAAATTGAATAACTTATTCAAATACATTTTTGATTACAATAAGCTAGGCAAACAAATTCGCAATGACTTTGAAAAAACGAGCGATTACTTTTTGATTTGTCCTCTTCATTTAGGAAATTGAAGAAGCCAAGATTTGTATTCAATATAATGATACTCCTACCTTGAACGCTTCACGGCATTGGGTAGCTTCTCCAAGTTTGAGTTGAGGTGAGATTCCTGTGGACTTTCCTAAGTCGTTTGAATAGGTAAGAACAATATTTCTAAACAATTCTCTTTTCCAAAATTAGTATAGGAAAAAAATGCTGCAAGTATTATAATCAAGATATGGTATTTGATTCTAGCTCGCAGCATTTTGAGGCAAATACTATATATAAAAGAAAGGATGGCTGCTAAATTTATATTTTTTTATGATGATGTATAAATAAGTATAGTAACTAGACTATTGTCTAAAGAAAGGTAAGATCGTATGAATATGCCTGATAAAACATCGCTAATTCTTGGAAGATATGTTAACCAGCAGACTCTAATGAGAGAATTGCATATTGGCTATGACACATTAAAAACACTTCGTTTAAATGGATTAGAAGTAATTATTATTGGTAGGCAACATTTGTATGATCTTGAAGATATAAAAAATATTTTCAATCAATTAAAAAATGATTCACCTGATTAAAGCCTCAACTATTAAAATCTTACTAAAAATAAAAATATCCTAATCCAAATTATGAATTAGGAAGGAAGATTTTATATGTCTGTTTCTTTTAAACAATATACTAAATATAATCAGAAACTTTGGAAACTCCAATGCTATCTTGGAAAAACTGAATTTGGAGAAGAAGTTCGTACTACCAGAAGTGGCTTCAAAACAAAGAAAGAAGCACAACAATTTTACCGACAGTTACAACTTGATTTTGATAAAAATACGTTAAAAATGGGCGGTAATATTACTTTTAAAGAACTTTATGAGGAATTCATTGAACAATATCGATTGAAAGTCAAGCCATCTACTATCATGATTACAAGAAGAGCTATTGAAGATCATGCACTTGAATACTTCGGAAATAAAATGCTTAAAGACATTTCAGTACGCTTTTGTACTCAAGTCAATCGTCGCTGGATAAGAGATGGTTATAAACAAGCCTATTACTTCCGTCGAGCAGTTGCACAAATTCTACAGTACGGTGTACAACAAGAACTCATCAATGAGAACCCTATGCGAAAAACTGAGCCTATCAAGCGTCAAGAAATTGATGAACATTTAGTTGCTACAGAAACAATGACAGTTTATACGCCAAAAGAATTAGCCATTTTCTTAGATTTCTGTAAAAAACATGGCAATATGAAAATCGAAACTTATTTTCGTGTTTTATCTTATACTGGTGCTAGAAAATCGGAAATACTCGCTCTCGAATGGAATAATATTAACTTTGAAAACAATAAATTAACTATCAGCAAAACACTGGCAGAAGTTGAATATGATCCAACATCTAAAAAAACAAAAGTGGCTAGCCAAAGTGCTAAAACAAATGCTGGTAAAAGAACCATTTCAATTGATTTAGAAACAATGACAATGTTACAAGAATGGAGAAAGAGACAACAATTTGAATTCAGTGTCTTAGGAATTAAATCAACAAATAAACATCAACTAGTCTTTCCGAACAAAGAGAACCATTTTTGTCGTCCTGGACAGCCTAATGATTGGTATGATGTTATTGCAACTAAGTATAAGTTAAAGCGTATTACACTTCATGAATTTAGAAAGACACATGTCTCACTTTGCGCGATGGCTGATATGAACTTAGAGGATATTATGTACCGAGTTGGACATAAAGATTCGAAGATGACTCGTCAGGTCTATAACTACTTCTATCCAGAAAGAGAGGAACGTAGTGCGGATCAATTTGCTAAATTTATTGAAAAAGAGAAATATCTCTTTTAATCTCCGTTGTAGTTAGTTTTGTAGTTAGTTTGCTTTTTCGAAAAAAAGAAGCACCAGAAACATTGATAAATCAACGTTTCTAGCGCTAAAAAACGGGTTACCCTACACTGCCTTCCATCTCATAACTAATCAACCGATTCAACTCAACCGCATATTCCATCGGTAATTCTTTCGTAAATGGTTCAACAAAGCCCATAACAATCATTTCTGTCGCTTCGGCTTCAGATAAGCCGCGACTCATTAGATAATATAATTGTTCTTCAGAAATTTTTGAAACTTTGGCTTCGTGTTCTAAGGACACTTGGCTGTTATGGATTTCGTTAAACGGAATCGTATCTGATTTTGATTTTTCGTCCATGATAATCGTGTCGCATTCGATGTGGGAAATCGAGCCTGCGCTGTCTTTTCCAAAAGTCACTTGGCCACGGTAGTTAACTTCGCCGCCGTCTTTAGCAATTGATTTTGAAACAATTGAGCTAGAGGTATTCGGCGCATTGTGAATCATTTTGGCCCCAGTATCTTGGATTTGGTTAGCGCCAGCAAAGGCAATCGATAACATCGTGCCACGGGCACCTTTGCCATCTAAGTAAACGCTTGGGTATTTCATGGTTGTTTTAGCTCCTAGGTTCCCATCAATCCATTCGACAGTGGCACCTTCGTAAGCTTTAGCACGTTTGGTTACTAAGTTGTAGACGTTATCTGACCAGTTTTGAATAGTGGTATAACGACAATAGGCATCTTTTCTAGTGAAAATTTCTACGATGGCCGCATGCAAGCTGTTACTTGAATACGTGGGTGCCGTACAGCCTTCAACATAGTGAACGCTGGCCCCTTCATCGACAATAATCAAGGTCCGTTCAAATTGGCCGGTATTTTCAGCGTTGATTCGGAAATATGTTTGTAATGGTACATCAACTCGAACACCTTTTGGTACATAAATAAAGGTTCCACCTGACCAAACAGCTGAGTTTAAAGCGGCCAGTTTATTATCTGTTGGCGGCACAAGTTTTGAAAAATACTCTTTGAATAAGTCAGGATATTCTTTTAAAGCAGAGTCAGTATCTGTAAAAATGATGCCTAATTTTTCAAATTCTTCTTTCATGTTGTGGTAAACAACTTCTGATTCATATTGAGCAGAAGCCCCAGCTAGATAAGCACGCTCAGCTTCGGGAATCCCAATTTTTTCAAAGGTTTCTTTGATTTTATCAGGTACATCATCCCAATCGCGTGCGGGTTTGTCACTCGGTTTTTGGTAATATTTAATTTTACTAAAGTCAATATCTGACAGGTCTGGACCCCATTCTTGCATGGGCATTTTATTGAATTGTTCTAACGATTTTAAACGGAAGTCAAGCATCCATTCTGGTTCGCCTTTCACGCGAGAAATTTCGCGAACGACGTCTTCGGTTAGGCCGTCTCCGGTACTAAAGACTGGTTCCACATCGTCGTGAAAGCCAAATTTATATTCTTCTAATTCAGGTACTGTACTCAATTCGTCGTCACCCTTTCTTTATTTTTCACAATGTAAATGACCGGCTTCGCCTTGGCCGTTATTAGCAACAGCCTGCTCTAAGGCTTTCCAAGCCAGGGTTGCACATTTAATCCGAGCTGGAAATTTAGCTACGCCGCTTAACATTGCTGCATCGCCTAATTTTTCATCTTCGGCCACTTCATTTCCTTGAACAAGTTGAGAGAAATCCTCTGCTAAGGCCGTTGCTTCGGCGATTGTTTTTCCTAAGACCGCATCAGTCATCATACTAGCACTGGCTGTACTGATGGAACAGCCACTTCCTTGAAAGGCGATATCTTTAATCACACCGTCTTCAATGGCCACATCCAGTTCAATCACATCTCCACAAGTAGGATTATTCAGTTCAATTGTTTGGCTAGACACATCTAGCGTTCCGTGGTGATGTGGGTGGCTAGAATGGTCCAAAATGACTTGGCGATATAAGTTATCTAATTTAGAAAGTGCCATGCTGGAAAAACTCCTTTGTCGCTTTAATCGCTTCAACTAAGCGATCTGCGTCTTCTTTGGTATTGTATAAATAAAAACTTGCCCGTGCAGTTGCTGGCACGCTCAGATAGTTTAATAGCGGTTGCGCGCAATGGTGACCCGCTCTGACAGCGACCCCTTCCATATCTAACGCCGTAGCCACATCATGTGGATGTAAACCTTCAATATTAAAAGCAATCACACCTGTGTGGTCTTTTGGATTCTGTGGACCATAAATCGTCAAGCCCTCGATAGCTTGCAACTTCGGCAAAACATAGTGAACAAGGGCTGCTTCATGTTGATGAATGGCCTCTAAACCAATTTCAGTTAAATAATCAATGGCGGCACCTAAGGCAATTGCCCCAGCAATATTAGGTGTGCCAGCTTCAAATTTCCAAGGAAGCTCTTTCCAAGTACTTTCTTGAAGATGAACAAAGTCAATCATTTCGCCACCAAATTCCACAGGTTCCATTTGTTCCAATAAATGACGTTTGCCATAAAGGACACCAATTCCAGTTGGTCCACACATTTTGTGACCACTAAATGCATAAAAATCAGCATCGATGGCTTGAACGTCCACAGGCATATGAGGAACTGCTTGCGCGCCGTCTACCACCATCACAGCGCCATTTTGATGAGCTAATTGTGTTAATTCTTCGATTGGATTAATGACCCCTAACACATTTGAAACATGAGCAATCGAAACAATTTTCGTTTTTTCTGTAATTTGTTGACGTGCACTTGCCATGTCTAAAAAGCCGTCTTCAGTGACGTCTATATACTTCAAAATGGCCCCTGTACGTTGGGCTAATTGTTGCCAGGGAATAATGTTTGAATGATGTTCCATGTAAGATATGACGATTTCATCCCCGGCTGTAACTGCCAAGTCACCATAACTTTTGGCAATCCAATTCAAACTGGTTGTTGTTCCTCGTGTAAATAAAACTTCCGCTGTTTCTTTGGCATGGATAAATTGGCGAACCTTTTCGCGGGAGGCCTCATAGTCCTTCGTTGCTCGTTCGGCTAACGTGTGCACCCCACGGTGAACATTGGCATTATCGGTTTCATAATAATGTCGTAAAACATCTAACACTGCCGTTGGTTTTTGGGTTGTTGCAGCATTGTCTAAATAAACTAGCGGTTCATCATTAACTTCTTGAAATAAAATAGGAAACGATTGACGAATGGTTGCTGCATCCATCATGCGTTTAACTTCCCTTCGATTACTTCTACAAATTCATTTTGTACTTCTTTAACTGGAATTGCTGTAATGACAGAACCTAGGAAGCCACGAATCACCAAACGTTCCGCTTCTTCTTTACGCAAGCCGCGGCTCATTAAATAATACATTTCTTCTGGATCTACTCGACCAACGCTGGCTGCGTGTCCGGCAGTCACTTCATTTTCATCAATTAAAAGAATTGGATTGGCATCACCACGAGCTTTATCAGACAGCATTAAAACACGACTTTCTTGCTGTGCGTCGGCTCCTTTTGCTCCTTTTAAAATGTGGCCAATTCCGTTAAACGTTAAAGTACCACGTTCACGAATAACTCCATGTTGTAAAATATGACCAATTGAATGTGGCGCTTTATTTGTCACTCGTGTGTCGATGCCTTGTGTTTGTTTACCTGCACTAATTGCAACAACTTTAACTTCTGAATGAGCGCCTTCGCCAACTAAATCAGAATCAAAATCAGCAACAACATCGCCATCATTCATGACGCCTAGAGCCCAATCAACAGAGGCATCCCGCATAATATAGCCACGACGATTCATATAAGTCGTTACAGTTTGCCCTAATTGATCCACGGCTGAGTATTTAACTTTTGCGCCATCTTTCGCAATCACTTCCACAACGATATTTCCAGAAGCTTTCTCTGCGTGATGACCAGTTGATTGAAAACGTTCTAAATAACTGAATTCACTATGATTATCTGCAACGATTAAAACATGTTTAAAGAAAGGTTGGTTGCTATCTGAATCCTGAATAAACAAAGATTCAATGGGCTCTTCAATCACTACGTTTTTAGGAACGTATAAGAAAACGCCACTATTCATGAAAGCTGCATGAGCTGCTGTCAGCTTATCTTCTTCTGGTAATACGGCTTTAGTCATATAGTATTCTTTAATTAATTCTGGGTGCTCTTGTAAAGCAGTAAAAATGTCTGTAAAAATTACCCCTTGTTCCGCTAATGAGGCTGGCAATTGCTCAAAAGCATGAAAAGATCCTTGTTGAACAATTAAAGGATTGTCTTTCATTTGATCAAAACTTGCGACATTTCCTTCAGAAGGCACATAACTTTCCATGTGAACATTTAATAAAGGCCAACGATGAAATTTCACACGATCAATATGTGGTAACTCACTTTCGTCAGCGTTTTTTAAAGCCGTTGTTCGCAATTCAGTCATCCAAGCTGGTTCTTCATGTTCTAGTGAAAAAGCGGTGACTTCGTCAAGATAATCCATTAGATTTACTTTTTTCATTTATCTTGTCCTCCTTACGCTTCTTCTTTGTAATCAATACCTAATTCTTGGCTGATACCAGCATAGCCTTCTGTTTCTAAACGTTTTGCCAAATCAGCCCCACCGGTTTTCACAACGCGGCCTTCCATCATGATATGAACAACATCTGGCGTGATATAGTTCAATAAGCGTTGATAATGGGTAATAATTAACGCACCAAAGTTCTCGCCGCGCATTTCATTAACCCCTTTAGAAACAACTTTTAACGCATCGATATCTAAGCCTGAATCAATTTCATCTAAAATGGCAAACGTAGGCTCTAACATCAATAATTGTAAAATTTCATTTCGTTTTTTCTCGCCGCCAGAAAAACCTTCGTTTAAGTAACGCTCAGCCATTTCTTCAGGCATATTTAATAATTCCATTTTGCTATCTAATTTTTTTAAGAACTGCATGACTGACATCTTGTTGTCTTCGTCACGTTTTGCATTGATTGCTGCACGCATGAATTCAGCATTGGTAATCCCTGGAATTTCACTTGGGTATTGCATTGCTAAGAATAAGCCTAGGCGAGCGCGTTCGTCTACTTCTAAATCTAAAACGTTGACGCCGTCAAATAGAATTTCTCCTTCTGTGACTTCATAGTTGGGATTTCCCATAATTGCTGCTGATAAAGTAGATTTACCAGTCCCATTAGGTCCCATAATTGCATGGATTTCTCCAGTATTAATTGTTAAATCGACCCCTTTTAGAATCTTTTTATCTTCAATTGATACGTGTAAATTTTTGATTTCTAACACAGACATGTACAATTCCCTCCAACTTGTTTTAATCGTTTTTCCGTTCTCACTCATTTTAGCCTAATTGAGAATGAATCGCAAATTACAATTGCTAAAAATAACAACTCTTATCATCAAATTTTAGGATTCAATTTGTGAAGAAAAATTTTAAAAGGCTGATATTTCAAAGTTTCTCTATATTTTTAAGTGATCCTCCCTACACAAAGAAAAAAATTCTGGTAGAATAAAAAAAATTATCCAAGAAAGCGTTTTCTTAAATAATTACTTTAGAATGACTTTCGCAAAGAGAGCGTTGAGATACGCCTTCCTCATCTATACAAAAAAATCCAGAGCATTTGCTTCTCTGGATTCAATAATTTTTATTAGTGATTGGTTTTATACTTCTAAAAGTTCTTGTTCTTTTTCAGCAGTAATCGCATCGATATTTTTGATGCTATCATCTGTTAATTTTTGAACATCTTTTTCAAATGAACGTAATTCATCTTCAGTGATGTCGCCATTTTTTTGAGCTTTTTTCAACTCATCCATTGCATCACGACGAACGTTACGGACAGCAACTTTTGAGTTTTCCGCTTCTTTTTTCACGTCTTTGGCTAATTCTTTCCGACGTTCTTCCGTTAATTGTGGAATCACTAAACGGATGACATTTCCATCATTGGTTGGGCTAATGCCGATATCACTCATTTGAATAGCTTTTTCAATGTCAGCGATAGAATTTTTGTCAAACGGTGTAATCATTAATACACGTGCTTCTGGGATATTGATACTTGCTAATTGGTTAACTGGTGTTGGTGCACCATAATATTCTACTTGAATACGGTCTAATAGACTTGCGTTCGCACGACCAGCACGAATTTGACCTAATTCACGGCGTAAGCTTTCTTCCGCTTTTGTCATTTTTTCTTTGGCTGTTGCTAAAACTTCTTTAGACATTCTTTATTTCCCCCTTACAGTTGTTCCGATATTTTCACCAAGGATGGCACGACGGATATTTCCTGCTTCATTTAGGTTAAAGACAACTAAAGGAATATCGTTATCCATACTTAATGAGCTAGCTGTTGAATCCATTACTTGCAGCCCTTTAGAAATAACATCTAAATGTGTTAGTTCTTCAAATTTTGTCGCTGTTTCATCCACACGTGGATCCGCAGAATAAACACCATCAACATTGTTCTTCGCCATTAAGATGACGTCCGCATCTACTTCTGCAGCTCGTAACGCAGCCGTTGTATCTGTCGAGAAGTAAGGATTTCCTGTTCCTCCGGCAAAAATAACAACGCGGCCTTTTTCTAAATGACGTTCTGCACGACGACGAATGTATGGTTCTGCAATTTGACGCATTTCAATTGATGTTTGAACACGTGTAGGCACACCAAGATTTTCTAATGTATCTTGCAATGCTAAGGCATTCATCACAGTAGCTAACATGCCCATATAATCAGCTTGTGCACGTTCCATGCCCATTTGAGCACCAATTTGTCCACGCCAGATGTTTCCGCCGCCAACCACGATGGCCATTTCGATACCTAATTCATGGACCTCTTTAATTTCTTGGACGATTTCTTTAATGACTGGTGGTTTAATGCCAAAACCGTCTTCTCCGGCTAGCGCTTCTCCACTTAACTTTAATACGACACGTTGATACTTAGGTTTAACCATCATAATTCCCTCCAAGATTCTCTAAAAATCATTCAATTCCTCATTTAGATGACTTTTCACCAAAATGATTTTTTAGACCAAGCAGTGCGATCCACTGGTTTTGCCTAAAAAAAGGGAGCGCATATCAAAGTTATGCGTTCCCAAATGGCTGAAAGACTGCCTTGAATCAAGCAGTAATCAATTTATGCAGCTTCCTTTGGGGATCGCTGTCTGTTTAGATACTTATGATTCACGGCTTTTCAACCGAGCGTTTGATGCTCTTAGTTTTTCATTTGGCTCATTACTTCATCCGCAAAGTTATCTTCACGTTTTTCGATACCTTCGCCAACTTCAAAACGTACGAATGATTTCACTTCGCCGCCTTTAGAAGCAACAAATTTTTCGACAGTCATATCTGGATCTTTAACAAATGGTTGGTCAACCAAAGCGATTTCTGCTTTGAATTTTTGTAGACGACCAACAACCATTTTTTCAACGATATTTGCTGGTTTACCTTCGTTTAATGCTTGTTCAGTTAACACAGCTTTTTCGTGTTCTAATTCTTCTTGAGGAATTTGAGATTCGTTGACATAGCGAGGGTTGATTGCCGCGATGTGCATAGCAACATCTTTCGCTACTTCTTCGTCAGTTGTGCCATCGATAACTGTTAATACAGCAATACGGCCACCCATGTGTAAGTAAGCGCCAAATGCAGCATTGTCAGCTTTTTCGACAACTTCAAAACGACGGAAGCTGATTTTTTCACCGATAACAGTTGTTGCTTCGATTAAATCAGATTCGATTGTGCCTTTTTCAGTTTTAATAGCCATTGCTTCTTCCATCGTAGCTGGTTTGTTTTCAGCAACTTTAGTCGCAATATCTTTAACTAAATCTTGGAACATTTCGTTTTTAGAAACGAAGTCAGTTTCTGAGTTTACTTCAACGATTGCTGCAACGTTACCTACAGTTGCTACGTTTGCTAAACCTTCAGCCGCAATGCGGTCATTTTTCTTCGCTGCTTTAGCCATACCATTTTCACGTAAAAAGTCTACGGCTTTTTCCATGTCGCCTTCTACTTTTACTAATGCTTTTTTAGCGTCCATCATTCCAACGCCAGTCATATCGCGTAATTCTTTTACCATTTTAGCTGTAACGTCTGCCATTATTTGTGTCCTCCTCGGATATTATCAATTCTTTTTAAAAAAGCTATCTCAAAGGAGAATCAGGCTTTTTGTCGCCTAGCCTTTGAGACAGCTCCGTAATCATTATTATTCAGCTGATTCGTTGTTTCCTTCAACAACATCAACGATTTCTTCGATTGAAGTTGCTTCTGGTGTTTCTTCAACGAATAACTCTTCAGTTGCTTGGTCTTCCCCTTGGTTACCTTCGATGAAAGCGTCAGCCATTTTAGCAGTGATTAATTTCACAGCGCGGATTGCATCATCATTTGAAGGGATTACAACATCGATCTCATCAGGATCACAGTTTGTATCAACCATTGCAACGATAGGAATGTTTAATTTGTGTGCTTCTTGAACAGCAATGCGTTCTTTACGTGGGTCAACGATGTACATTACATCTGGAATTCTTGGCATATCAGCGATACCACCTAAGAATTTTTCTAAACGTTCACGTTCTTTGTTTAAGCCAGCAACTTCTTTCTTAGGTAAAACTTCGAAAGTGCCGTCTTCTTCCATTGCATTGATTTTTTTCAAGCGAGCAATACGTTTTTGGATTGTATCCCAGTTAGTTAACGTACCACCTAACCAACGATGGTTTACATAGTATTGACCAGCGCGGATTGCTTCATCTTTGATTGCTTCTTGTGCTTGTTTTTTAGTTCCTACGAATAAAGCAACGCCGCCTTCTTCTGCAACGTTTTTCATGTAATCGTAAGCTGCATCTACTAATTTCACTGTTTTTTGTAAGTCAATGATGTAGATACCGTTTCTTTCTGTGAAGATATATTTCTTCATTTTTGGGTTCCAGCGACGAGTTTGGTGACCAAAGTGTACGCCGGCTTCTAGTAATTGTTTCATAGAAATTACTGCCATGTTGTGTTTCCTCCAGTTTGGTTTTTATTTTCCTCTTCTTTTCGTCAACTCCTTGAAGAACTACCGTAGTAGCACCACTTCGCAGATGGAAAAGAATGTGAATTTCGTGTGTGAAAATCACACCTTTAACAGTATAAGATATTTTCAGAAAAATAGCAAGCCTTAAAACTAGAAATGTCGCTCCTACTGCGCTTGCCAAACAAGATGACATTCTTCGTTTCCCGTTTCATCGATGGTTCGCTTTTGTTGGACAAAGCCTTGTTTTTGATAAAAGGCATAAGCTGCTTGATTTTTCCTGTAAACAGCCAAAGATAAGAGGTCCTGTTCTTCTTTTGCTACTTGCAGTAATTTCTGACCGATGCCCTTCCCTTGAAACGCTTTTTTTATAAAAATTCCTGCGATATAGTTATCCATTAAGCCTAAAAACCCAATTATCTGACCCTCTTCTTCTGCTAAGATCAGTGTTGCTTTTGGTAACGCAGCGCGGACAAATGCCTTATTTTCTTGCCAATAAGTTGGTGCGACAAATGGATGAGCTTCTAGATTCGTTTGCAGCCAAATAGCCATAATGGTTTCTAATTCTTTTTCTGTTAACTGGGTTGTCTTTTTGATAGTCAGCATTTTTTGACACTCGTTTCTGTTATTGATTATTTTCAAAATAAAACATTAACACGCCCGCTGCGATAGCGACATTCAATGATTCTGCTTGACCTTTCATTGGAATATAAAGATTTTTCGTGGTTTCTACTAACAATTCTGGCGAAACTCCACTACCTTCATTGCCTAAAATCAACGCATAATTTTCCACTGCCTCTTGTTCATAATAAGCAATCGCAGCTTCATTTAATTCTGTACCGAAAACTGGTAGTCCTTGCTTCTTGAATGCCTGAACCACTTCAGTCAACTCTCGTTGGAGAACTGGTAAATGATAGTGACTTCCCTGCATTGAGCGCAACACTTTTGTATTGTAAATATCTGCTGTGCCCTTACCTAAAATCACGCCTGCTAAACCCGCTGCATCAGCTGTGCGAATCATCGTACCAACATTACCAGGGTCTTGGATATTATCTAAAAGTAACCAACCACCTTTAAAAGAAAGCGACTGCTCTTGTTGCGTTTCCAAGGTGACAATTGCCAAAATTCCTTGTGAAGTTGGCAGCTCCGACAAGCTATTTAAAACCTCATCACTAACAAAAATTAATTTTTCTGTTTCTTGTTCAGCTAACCAAGTTCCCCATTCTTGTTGACCTCTTTGGTTAAACAAAATCCACTGGACATCGGCATTGGCCTTCACAGCTTCTTCAACTAAATGAAATCCTTCTATTATATATTGGTTCAGTTCTTCTCGGTACTTCTTTTTGTGTAATTTTTTCCATTCTTTTAATTGGTTATTTTTCGTTGATGTAATTTCTTTCATAAGTCACCTCGCCTTTGTATTATAGCATGCTTCTAGCTTGCTTGGATACTTGCTAGAACCAAGAAAAATCGCTATCATAAAGAAAAAAGCAAAGGAAGTGTCTCTCATGGAAAAACTAAGAATGAATGTACAAGGGCGTGTCCAAGGTGTTGGCTTCCGCTACATGACCAAAATGGTGGCAGATCAATTAGGTGTCACTGGTTCAGTGAGGAACGAAGACGACGGGTCCGTTTCAATCACAGCAATTGCACCTGAAGACATAATGGAAACATTTATCAAAAAAATCAAAGATTCCCCCAGTCCAGCGGGACGTGTAACGTATGTTGATATTCAAGAAGACCCTTTGTTAGAAGAAACGGAACAATTTAAAGTAATCCAATAAACTTACTTTCTAACGATTGATTTCTTTGGGAAGAAGCCTTGAACAGCAAGTAGTTCCTGCTTTTTATCAATTTTTGTAAGAGCTTCTTTTCGATTTTGATTGAAAAAGAGCGCTGTTTCAAGTATAGTTAACCATGTAAAAATTTTTTAGAAAAGGACCGAATTACATGCGTAAATTAAACCGATGGCTTTACGGCTCTGGCTTACTATTTTTAGTAATGTTTTTATCAGGCTGTGTGAAAACAGGAGCAGATGGACAACCAACTGGTGAAGGTTTTGTCTATAACTTCCTTGTTTTACCGATGAGTAATGCAATTACTTATCTTGTCGATAACTTTAATTGGAACTATGGTTGGGCGATTATTTTTATCACCATTATTGTACGGATCATTATTTTACCGTTAGGCTTACATCAATCGAAAAAAAGCTTTATCCAAACGGAAAAAATGCAAGCAATCAAACCCCAAGTGGATGTTGCACAAGCAAAAATGAAACAAGCAAGTACGCGTGAAGAACAAATGGCCGCACAAGCAGAACTACAAAAGATTTATAAAGAAAACAATGTGAGTATGGTTGGCGGAATTGGTTGTTTGCCTTTATTAATTCAAATGCCTATTTTCTCATCTCTGTTCTTTGCTGCTCGTTATACAAAAGGTATTGCCACGGCAAGCTTCTTAGGAATGAATTTAGGGCAACCAAATATGATTTTAGTGGCATTAGCTGGTTTAGCCTATTTAGCTCAAGGTTATATTTCAATGATTGGTATTCCTGAAGAACAAAAGAAAACAATGAAATCAATGCTGATTGTTTCACCATTAATGATTGTTTTCATGTCCTTTAGCTCACCTGCAGGCGTAGCGCTTTACTGGGTAGTTGGTGGTATTTTCACATGTATTCAATCTGCCATCACAAATATCCTCTTACGTCCAAGAATTAAAAAACAAGTACAAGAAGAATTGAAAAATAACCCACCAAAACAAGTGGTTACTCCTATTAAGGATGTGACACCAAAAGAAACAAACAAAGTAACGCAAAAAACGAACCAACCAAAAGCAAACGGCAATAAAGGTCGCAATGCTGGAAAACAAAAACGTAAATAAAAAAAGGATCGCCTCTAAACGGCGATCCTTTTTTTTACTTCAATTCTTTCCCAGTCATCTCTTCAATAGTTCTAATAGACTTTGGACCAAAGCCATGCAACGAAAGTAACGCTTTTCGGCCTCGTGCGTAGAGTTCATCCACACTGTCGATTTTTTCATTCGTTAGCGCACGAACAGCTGGCTTTGATAATTGTGTTAAAATTTGTTCAAATGTTGTTTCTAGCATGCTGTCGGTTCCTCCTTAGCGGTCGAAAAGCAGCGCTTTTTATTTTACAATTAATAAATCTAGGCTAGCAATTGATAACGCCATTTTAGCAATTTGCATTAATTGTTTTAATCGGTTTTGTTTGACTTTTTCATCCTCAACCATAACCATCGTTTCATTGAAGTACGCATCAATTAACGGACGTAGATTTACTAGTGCTTCATAGTTTTCTGCAATCGTGCGTGTCGCAAAAGCTTCAGATAAATCGTTAACCGCTTGATACAGTTCTTTTTCTGCCTTATTTTCAAACAGACTTGGATCAATCCCTTCTTCAGTATCACCTAAAAGTTCTTGACCTTTTTTCGCTAAATTAATAACACGCGTTAAGGCTTCCATTGATGGTTTAAAATCTTGATCTTCAAAACGGCTTTTTAAAATATTCGCTGAAGCAAATAATTTCGATAAATCGGCTTGCTCAGCAGACACCACTGCATCGATAATGTCATGGCGAACATTTTTCGTCATTAATAATTGACGTAAGCGAGCTTTCACAAATTCAACGACTTCTGCTTGTCCTTCGTTTAGTAAAACGCCATATTTCTCAACATCTTGATTCACTGCTTCATCAACTTCTGTTTGTAATTGGACTAATGGGAAGCTCCAGCCTTTATCTTCAATAATTCGGATAACGCCATAGGTTTGACGACGAAGTGCATAAGGATCGTTAGAACCTGTTGGAATCATACCAACTGAGAAGAATGAAAAGACGCTGTCAAGCTTATCGGCTAAGGCTAAAACAGCCCCGATTGCTGTTTCTGGCAATTCACCTTCACTGGAAGTTGGTAGATAATGTTCTCGAATCGCCGTTGCTACGGCTGGTTTTTCGCCTTGCAATAAGGCATATTTTTCTCCCATAATTCCTTGTAATTCTGGGAATTCACCAACCATATTTGTTACTAAGTCAAATTTATAAATTTCAGAGGCACGTTTTAAATCTTCCAATTCCTCCTCAGATAAACCAACTTTTCTACCAATGATTTGTGCAATTAAAGCAACCCGTTGCATTTTTTCATAAATTGAACCAATCTTTTCATGGAAAGTCACATTTTTTAGTTTTTCAACACATGCTTCAATCGTTAATTTTTTATCTTCATTGTAAAAGAATTCTGCATCTTCTAAACGAGCAATTAACACTTTTTCATTTCCTTTAATCACGTTTTCAAGGTGAACATTATCCCCATTGCGAACAGCGATAAAATGCGGCATTAATAAGCCTTGGTCGTTACGAACTTCAAAGTAACGTTGGTGTTCTTTCATAGAAGTCACTAATACTTCATCTGGAACAGATAAATATTTTTCATCAAAACTGCCTACAAATGCAGTTGGATATTCCACTAAATTCGTAACTTCTTCCAATAACTCTTCATCTAAAGCTAACTGCCAATTTTTTTCTGCAGCGAGAGCGTTCGCTTGATCAACAATCATTTGTTTCCGTTCATTCGGTTGAACCACTACAAATTGTTCTTTTAATTTTGCTTCATATTCATTAGCATGTTGGAACGTCACATCGTCTCCCAAGAAACGGTGGCCACGAGAAGTTTGCCCTGTTGTCACGTCTAACACTTTGAAAGGAATTACTTCATCATCAAGTAGTGCCACAATCCAGTGAATTGGACGAATATATTCGAAATCATAGTTTGCCCAGTGCATTGTTACCGGGAAAGTTAGACTTGTAATCACGTCATTTAATTTTGTTAATACTTCTTTGGCACTTTGGCCTTTGGTAAACTTCGTCACATAGACATATTCGACACCATTTAATTCTTTGAAAACAATGTCCTCAGTTGTAACTCCTTGGCCGCGTACAAAACCTTGTGCAGCTTTTGACCAATTTCCTTCAGCATCTAAAGCAATTTTTTTCGCTGGACCTTTTACTTCTTCTTCAACATCCGCTTGTTTTTCAGGAATCGCAGTTACTTTCACGGCTAAACGACGAGGTGTGGCAAAGGATTGCACTGTTTCATAGTCTAAATGATGTTCATCTAAAAATTTGATTACTTTTTCTTCAAGTTGGATACGGCTTGGTGTGACAACATGTGCGGGCATTTCTTCTAAGCCAATTTCTAATAATAAATCTTTTGCCATGTTATTCTGCCTCCTTGGATACGTGTTGGTCTTTATTTAATAATGGGAACCCTAATTTTTCACGTTCAGCCACAAAAATTTTCGCTACGGAACGAGCCATATTCCGAATGCGGGCTAAATATCCTGCACGTTCCGTTACAGAGACAGCGCCGCGAGCATCTAATAAATTGAATGTATGGCTACATTTTAAAATATAATCATAGGCTGGATGAACTAAACTTTCTTCAATACAGCGTTTAGCTTCTTTTTCAAATTTGTCAAAGTTTTCTAAAAGCATTTCTTGGTTACTAATTTCAAAGGAATATTTTGAATGTTCATATTCAGGTTGAACAAAAATTTCACCATATTTAACGCCTTGTGTCCATTCTAAATCATAGACACTTTCGACTTCTTGGATATATGATGCCAAGCGTTCTAACCCGTAAGTAATTTCAGAAGTGACAGGATGACATTGTAAGCCCCCGACTTGTTGGAAATACGTAAATTGGGTAATTTCCATGCCATCTAACCAAACTTCCCAACCTAAACCAGCACAACCCATTGAGGGATTTTCCCAGTTATCTTCTACAAAACGAATGTCATGTTCTAATGGATCAATTCCTAATAATTTCAAACTTTCTAGATAAAGTTCTTGGATATTTTCAGGAGAAGGCTTCATTACAACTTGGAATTGATGATGTTGGTATAGACGGTTTGGATTTTCACCATAGCGTCCATCAGCTGGACGACGAGAAGGTTCTACGTAGGCAGCATTCCATGGTTCAGGTCCAATGGCACGTAAAAACGTGTAAGGACTCATGGTGCCGGCTCCCTTTTCTGTATCATAGGCTTGCATTAACATACAGCCATTAGATGACCAAAATTTTTGCAAGGTTAAAATCATTTCTTGTACGGTTAACTTGTTTTTCATTGTTTTCCTCCTTGGAATATTTTTTATAGACATAGGGATTGGCTTTGCTTCGGGAATGTAAATTTAAAAAGGGCTACAGAAAAACAATTTTGTAGAATGGGATAATTTTTATGCTGTTCATCATCTACTCTGTCGCCTTTGCGCCAATTGAGCTTTTTTGAATAAACGTTACTATTTTTTCTTTTGGTGTTAACTGTTTGCTTTTTTTATTCGGTTACAACGTTCCCTTTGGTCACCTTGTGCTGTTCCACATCTGCTCTGACACTTTGTGTCAGTCGCAGTGAGGAACATGCAAAAAGTCCCCATGCCTATTAATAGACATAGGGACGAATAATTATCGCGGTTCCACCCTACTTCCGATGTGTTCATCGGCAGCTTCGTTTGTCGTACTCCAAAGTGCCTTTCAAAAGTTCCGTGTTTCTGGCTCCCACTCTCCCAGATTCGCTTAACAGAGGGTTCTTTTTACTTCTCTTTTTCTTCGTACGTATTTAACTTCTCTATCATAATACGGTGTCTGAGGGAAGTTGTCAAATTTTTTTTAGAAAAACGTTGAACTGTTTCAGAAATTTTTGGGCTTTGTGATATATTGCAAAGCAATTCTGTTTTCTGGTTTGATATCCACCAAATAAAGCACTAGTAAAAAGAAATATTCTGCTGGTTTCATCATCAGATAAACCAAATCTGCCACATAGGGAGAATGGATTTTTTTAGCTATCGGAAAACCGTAAGTGTCATAATTTTTACGGATAAACCGATGAGTTTTCGGGACTTTTTCCTCTAAAATTTGTTCAAAAGCATTTGCAACACAAAGTTGTCGGTTCACAACCACTTGATGATTATGACGAATGCCCATTCGCTGTGGTTTCACAAAGTTTCGGTGTCCACAGGCAGCAACCGTACATAAATAATGTTCATCCACTTGAACATTTGGCGGTGAGATTTTTTGAGATAATGCCCAATCACTAGTTTCTGTCCAAGCTCGAACCATTGCATCTGGTCGTTGTCCGAATAAAATAAGTACTGCTAAAAAAATCCCTAGAATAGGTAACATGAAAATAAACGCCAGCCACCACCAATTTAAACTGTTCATTAATACTTTTGCTAAGATACCTGTTTTTTCGACACGGGTATGATCTCCTTGCCAAGCAACGATTTGTTCTTTGATTGTTCTCAACGCCAATAAAATAAAATTAAAAGCAGGTAAACCAAGAAAAATAACGACTAGGATATGGTTCGATAGTTGCACAATCCAAATGGCTGCAACAAAAATACCAATGTACGTTCCTGCAATTGCAAAAACCATCACTAATGGCGGCAACCTTTTTTCCTTACTAAATTTCAACAAAAAATAACCAGTCAATCCAATCACAATGAGCCATAAAATAACGGGTTGTTCTTCACTAGCAATTGGATTATGGGTAGCACCATTAATTAGCACTTCTTGCCAATCTCCTTTGAACATGTACATAAAACGAACAAAAACTAACGAAAGAATGATTCCTAAACTCCACGTCCAACGTTCAATCGCTGGTTCAAATCTGGACTCGTGACTTCTCTTAAATAAGAAATAAACATTATAAAGAGTCAAAGTAATCGGAGCAACAAAACATACCAACACAATTAAAACATACAAAATACTAACCATACAAACTAGTCAACTCATTTAAAAACAGCTTACTCAAAACATCATTCTTCCTTCTTTCGTGGCGGAATTTTTAACGTATTTTCCCACGTTTTCATTTGATCAATAAATTTTTTACTTTTTAAGTGCAAACCAACATATTCATCGTATAACATATCAATCGTTTCTCGAATACTCTTCTTAGTTTCTTCTTTTACTTGAATGTTTTGGACTTTTTCATAGGAGACTTGCGAAAATAAGCGAATAAAATGAATTGCTCTAGGATCTGCATGGTAGCGCTGTTCATCTAAATGCCAATGTTTTTCACAAAGCACACCGCTATATTTTGAGGAATAATCAAATTTCCCTTGTGTTTCGCCACAAGCCACACAATGATGCCATTCTGGTCGTACACCAAACCGTTCTAACAATTGAATTTCAAAAATATTTGTAATGATTTCCGGATCTTTTTGCTCATTTAAAGCGGATAATGCCATGTGGGTAAATTGAAATAAATTAGGGTCATAGTGCTGATCTTCAATTGCTGCATCGACTAAGTTTAAAATATATGTTCCATATGCGTTAATAAATATGTCTTGTTGAATGTTTCGAAAAGGTTGAACTTCTTTGCTGCTATTGAGAAAAGATAAGCCTTCTTCTCTAAAATTTCCGATGTAGACGGCTTCTGTAAATGGCAGAATCGCTGGCAAAAGAGGATTATTTTTTCGATGCGCACCTTTCACAAAAAACATCAATTTCCCATAGGATTCTGTAAAAATTTTGACGAGTTTATCCTTCTCTTTAAAATCCTTCGTAAATAAAATAATGCCTTTGGTCTCCCCTAATGCCATTCAATTCACTTCCATTTCTTATGTAAATTAGTGTAGTGTTTGGAAAGTTCGTTTATACACTCGCTTCCCAAACACTACTTTCTTAATATTCTTCTTTGCGATAACCAAAATCTTGTAAATAGATTTTTTTGTCACGCCAGTCTTTTTGGACTTTTACCCACAGCTCCAAATACACTTTGTCATCTAATAAATATTCAATATCTTGACGCGCCTTGGTACCAATTTGTTTCAGCATTTTTCCGCCTTTGCCAATAATGATACCTTTTTGACTGTCCCGTTCCACAATAATGGTTGCTTGGACATGGACTTTATCGTTTTCATCTCGTTTCATTGAGTCCACAACGACAGCGACAGAATGAGGAATCTCATCTCTTGTTAAAAGTAACACTTTTTCACGAATTAATTCGGAAACGATAAAATATTCTGGATGATCCGTAATTTGGTCATCAGGGAAATATTGTGGTCCTTCTGGCATTTGCTCAACGAGAACATCCATCAAATGCTCAAAATTATTTCCTTCAGTGGCAGAAATGGGAATAATTTCTTTAAAGTCCATTTGTTTCGAATAGTCTTCAATAATACTCAATAAATCATCTGGATGGACTTTGTCAATTTTATTAATAATCAAGTAGACTGGACTATTATTATTTTTCAATCGTTCAATAATAAAGTCGTCACCTTTCCCGCGTTTTTGATCAGCACTTACCATAAATAAAGTAGCATCTACTTCACGCATCGCATTGTAGGCACTTTCCACCATGAAATCGCCTAAGCGGTGTTTAGGTTTGTGAATCCCTGGAGTATCGATAAAAACAATTTGTGCTTCAGGAATTGTATAAATTCCTTGAATCTTATTACGAGTTGTTTGTGCTTTGTCACTCATAATTGCAATTTTTTGGCCGACAATTCGATTTAACAATGTTGATTTCCCAACATTTGGTCTGCCGACAATGGCTACGAAACCAGATTTATGTTCAGTTGTCATTGTATTTCTCCTCTTATTTCCACATTTGAATGATTTGTAAAATTTTTGGTACAAATAGAATTAGTCCTACTAGCACTGCGAAACCGGCTGTTAATAAAACAGCTCCTGCGGCCATGTCTTTAACCTTTTTTCCGATTGGATGAAAGTGAAAATCCGTAAACATATCTACGACATTTTCAAAAATTGTGTTGATAATTTCTGCCAACCAGACAAGAAAAACGGCCAATAACAACCACAGCCATTCAGCAAGTGTTAAGGAAAACAAGAAACCAAACACAATGGCCGCGACGCCAAACGCCACATGTTTGCGCATATTACGTTCTTCTCGAAAAACTGTTTTGATTCCTTGCCAGGCAAATTCTAATGAATTAATAAAATGTTTATTTTTTCCTGTTTGCTCATCTTTTAAGGCCATACGCATCTAAAATCTCTTTCTGTAAACCAAACATTTCTTTTTCATCTTCAGGTTCCATATGATCGTACCCATTCAAATGTAAAAAGCCATGTACTGCCAAAAAGCCCATTTCTCGCTCCAATGTGTGCCCATATTCAACTGCTTGTTCTGCTGCTCGCTCTGTTGAAATAATTAAATCACCTAGATTCCGTGGTAGCTCTGCCAACTCTTCATCATCAAAAATAATTGGCAATTCGTCTTCCCCTTCATCCTCTAAAGCAAAACTGATGACATCTGTAGGCATATCTTTGCCCCGATAGTCACGATTAATCATTTGGATACCTGCGTTATCTGTAAAAGTCACCGACATCTCCGTATCTTCGGCAATTTCTAGAAAACCCGCTGCAAATTGCAGCAAGTTTTCGATTTCTTTGATTTCTTCTGTTGGTACTTTCTCGGTTTCATCAATGAAAGTAATATCCATTAGTCATCTCTCTTTTCTTGTTCATCTTTCATTTCTTCTGCTTCAGCTTTCATTTTTGGATACTTAATCCGTGAATGGAAGGTACTGCATAATCCATTAATTAATGATTTTTCAATGATGCGAATCTCTTTCATCGTTAACCCACATTCATCTAATTGGCCATCTGAAATTCTGTCTTGAATCACATTATGCACAAAGGCTTGAATTTTTTCGTTGGTGGGATGATCCATCGCCCGCACAGCAGCCTCACAAGTATCAGCAATACTCACAATCCCTGCTTCTCGTGTTTGTGGACGTGGTCCAGGATAACGGAAGTCGGATTCTTTAATTTCAGGATTGCGTTCTTTTGCTTTCACATAGAAAAATTTCATCAATGTTGTGCCATGATGTTGACGACAAATGTCAATCACCATTTGCGGCATATTGTACTCTTCTAAAATTTTGGCGCCATCAATTACGTGGCCAAAAATAATTTGTTTACTATCTTCTGGTAATAAAAAGTTATGTGGATTTTCTGCACCAGCAGGTAAGTTTTCCACAAAGAAATTGGCGTGTTTAATTTTGCCAATGTCATGGTAATAACAAGCAACTCGTGTTAATAGCGACCGCCCGCCAATCTCAGCAACAGCGTTAGCGCTCAAACTAGCCACCATCATGCTATGATGATAGGTACCTGGCGCTTCTTCTAACAGTTGTTTTAACAACGGATGGTTCGGATTACTTAATTCATTCAAGACAATCATACTATCATCGGTCACTAATAATTCGATATATGGATGCAAGCCCATTGTTGCTAAAAATGAAAGTACCGTTCCTGCACTTGCACAAATTAAAGCTGTCCACGTTTTACCATCTGTTAAACTCATCCCTTGATAAATCATTAAGACAACCGCCATGAAAACAGGAAAGACCACTACCCACATTAAAGCTGGGAAAACTTGCTCACTCATCCGTTTCCGTTTAACAACTGTTGCTAGAAATCCTGAGAATAAGTACATAATCAGAATAACCGTCAACGAGTTTGTGCCAATAGAATTATAAAAGATAAATAACGCAAAAACGACTTGGAAAATGGCAGCGATTATCCCTGAACGACGATTCACAAAATGATTTAGAATCAGCGGCGCAAAGGCTGCTGGATAGAACAAGGGAATATACATCAACTGCTCTGTTTGGAAAATCTGGAAGAATTTCATTAAAATAACACTGATTAGCATAGCACCCGTGTAAAAGATAATAAACGAGCGTTGTCGCGAAGGCTCAGTCACTTGTTTTGTAAAGAAAATCAACACTTCAACTTGAAGTAAAATAGCTAATGCTAATGCCACCATCGGAAAAATAGACGTATTTTGACTAGTCATTCCTAGTAACTCAAGTTTTTCGACCGCTTTTGCATCAATTTGAGTACCTTCACGAACAATAATTTCGCCTTGATAAATCATTGCGGGTTGAACAGCATTCATCGCTTTTTGGCGTAGCTCTTCTGTTCGTTTTTCATTGGCAATATCGTTTACCACAATCCCTTGGTTAACAATGTAACGAATGACTTGTTGCATGGTACTCGTAATATCTAAGTATTGAATTTTACCGTTAGCTTCTTGGCGAATTTTATCCAAATCAGATTCTCGAACGTGATTTTGCATCGCGTCATCCACCAACATCAAACTTTCTGAACGAACCTTATCCAATTGCTCAGAGGTTAATGTAAAGATTGTTTGATAAAAAACATTAGGAAAACTTTGATAAAACGTAACTTCATCTTGCGGTAAAGATTCAAACAATGATTTTAAGCTAGCCACTCGTTCTTCCACGGTCGGCGCAGGAATCGTTTCTTCCTTTTTGGCCTTCGCTTGCTTGTTGCTGTACTCTTTGTCTACTTTTTCATTCGCAGAATCAATCAATTTAAATAATTTATCAATACGATTATGTTGGACAGATGCCGTATCTTCTTGATAAATATATTCGGGTGTGACAGCTTCTGCTGCCAATTTTTTTCTTTGTTCTGTTTCGTAGGTATTCTCGATATTTTTATTTGCACGAATGGTTTTCTCGGCCAGTTGACCTTCTTTAATTTCTACTCTTTTCTGATGGACACTGCCAAACATAATCATAAATAAAAGAAGAGAAAAAACGGCTAATAAAATAGGTAAATAGGCTTTACCTAAACGATCCCCTAACTTTGTAAGTACTTTTTTCAAAAGGTACTTTCACTCCTTCCCTAACTGCTTAGGAATGCTTTTGTTGTTCTTTTTCATAGGCTTGAATAATTTGTGCTACAACAGGATGACGCACAACGTCACTGGCTTCAAAATTTACAAAGGCAATTTTTTCAATGTCTTTTAACGTACGCTCGGCGTTAACTAAACCACTTGTTACACCACGTGGCAAGTCAATCTGACTAGTATCTCCATTAACAATCATTTTTGAACTAAACCCTAAACGAGTTAAAAACATTTTCATTTGGGCAACCGTAGTATTTTGTGCTTCATCTAAAATGACAAAAGCATCATCCAATGTACGACCACGCATATAAGCAAGCGGGGCAATTTCAATAACGCCGCGTTCCATTAAACGATTTGTATGATCCATACCAAAAATTTGATACAAGGCATCGTAAACTGGACGTAAATAAGGATCGACTTTTTCTTTTAAGTCACCTGGTAAAAAGCCCAAGCTTTCGCCAGCTTCCACCGCTGGACGAGTTAAAATAATTTTTTGTACTTCGCCTTTTTTTAAGGCTGCTACTGCCATCACCACGGCTAAAAAGGTTTTTCCTGTCCCCGCAGGTCCCACCCCGAAAATGACGTCATGAGTTTTAACTGCATCGATATATTTTTTTTGACCAACATTCTTAATTCGGATGGCCCGACCATGATGGTCCTTCATAATTTCTTCTTCATACATGGCAATAAACGCCTCTAAATTTCCAGCTTTGGCCATTTTTAAAGCAGAAACGACATCTGGCGTATGCACTTTGATGCCTCGTTGAATTAATGTTTGTAGCGCTCTTAACACGGAAGCGACTAACTCTACCTCTGATGATTCGCCAATTAACTGAATAACTTCGCCACGACTATTAATCGTTACGTGGGTATTCTCTTCTAAAAATTTGATATGTTTATCATGTGTTCCTAAAAGCATGTGTGCATCATCAGAATCAGTAAGTATTAATTCCAAAGATTTTGACTGATTATCTGTCAAAAAACGTCCATCTCCTTTATTATATAGTCCTTTACAATGATACCACATTCTTATCTGTTTAAAAAGAAGTCGTACCTGATTTGACTTTGAAAGTCAAAAAAGAGAAAACCGTAAAAAGCTACCGGTTTTCTCTTTGCATAAAAAAACTAGGACAGGATACTGTCCTAGTTTCGATAACGCTCTTAGTTTTCTTGTAATAATTCTTTCACAATTGCGTTAACTTGGTTGCCATCGGCTTTGCCTTTGACTTTCGGCATCATAGCGCCCATCACTTTACCAAAATCTTTTGGTGAAGTGGCGCCAGTTTGCGTCATTACCTCTTGAACTAGTTGACGAATTTCTTCCTCCGTTAGTTGTTGAGGCATATATTTTTCAACAATTGCTATTTCAACTTTTACTTTTTCAACAAGATCGTCGCGTCCCGCCTTTTCAAACTCTGATAAAGAATCTTTTCTCTGTTTCATCTCACGAGACAATACAGTGAGTTCTTCTTCTCCGTTCAATTCACGGCCCGCTTTAATCTGATCATTTTGAATGGCAGTCTTTAACATACGAAGTACGGCTAAAGTTTCTTTGTCTTTAGCTTTCATCGCTGTTTTAATGTCGTCATTCAATGTGGTTAGCAATGACATACCACCAACTCCAATTCATTCAAAACTAGAATTTTTTACGTTTTCTAGCTGCTTCAGATTTTTTCTTACGCTTTACACTTGGTTTTTCGTAGAATTCACGTTTACGTGATTCTTGTAAAGTACCCGCTTTTGAAACGGAACGTTTGAAGCGACGAAGAGCATCATCAAGAGATTCGTTTTTACGAACGACTGTTTTTGACATGTTATTCCCTCCCTCCGAGCTTAAAAAGTAACCGTTTTTCTTATTTGTGGGAAAAACCCACAAATTAAAATACTGTCCTTGTTATATTATAGCTAAAGCATAAATAACCGTCAACCACTCTACTGATAAAATACGAAATTTTTGTTTGATTTTTCGTCTTATTCGCTATTTTTCGCAACAATCGGCACAACGACCAAGTATTTCAAAGCGATGTCCTTCAATTGAACAACCTTTTAACTGTTCTTCAAAAAAATTCATCGGACACATGTGAATTTCTTCCGTTTTGCCACAAACCGTACAAATAAAGTGATGATGATGTTCCACCTCTTGGCAACAACGGAAGCGAAACTTTTGCTCGCCATTTAATTCTGTTTTTTCCAGCAATTCTAAGCGCTCAAAGTCATGCAAGTTACGATAAACCGTATCATAACTGACTCCTTTAAAGGTTTCATTCATAAATTCATACACTTCACGTGCAGAAACATACCGATTTCGCTTAATCAAATAGCTCATCAGTAATTCTCGTTTTTTAGTATATTTTAATCCACTGGCTTTCATGGTTTCTAAGGCTTGTTCAATATTGGTTTTTACTGGTGCCATCGCCATTTCCTCCCTCACCAACCTAAATCAGAATCATTACGAAATAGATTCTGGACTTATGGTATAATAAAATTATTAAAAATGCAAGAAAGGACTTACCCTCTATGACTATTTCTGAAGAAAAAAAATGTGTGACGATTTTTGTCATCTCAGATTCTGCTGGCGAGACCGCTTCAAAATTGGCGGCTGCTTCAATGGCCCAATACCCCACTGTTGATTTTACTTTGATTAGACGAACATTCGTTAAAGACGAAGATAAACTGGTGCAAGCGTTAGAAGATGCAAAAAAAGCAGAGGCCATGGTACTGCATACTATCATTAATGATCATCTCGTGGCGATTGCTAATCAATTTTTCAATGAGCATCAATTGTTCCATTTTGACATTTTGACACCACCAGTTGCGGAAATCGAACGATTAACAGGTGTCGCGCCCATGCGGGAACCAGGTGCCTTACATCATCTGAATGAAAATTATTTTAAACGAATTGAAGCAATGGAATTTGCTGTCAAATATGACGATGGCAAGGACCCACGAGGCTTTTTAGAAGCGGATGTGTTACTTCTTGGCGTTTCCCGAACTTCTAAAACACCGCTAAGTCTCTTTTTAGCCAACAAGAACTTAAAAGCTGCTAATTTGCCACTAATTCCTGAAGCACATTTACCGAAACAATTATTCGAAATGGACCCTAAAAAAATTGTTGGCTTAACCAATGATCCCAATGTTTTAAACGGGATTCGTAAAGAACGAATGCGCGCATATGGATTGCCTGAAAATACTTCTTATTCAGATATTGAAAAAATTCGGCGAGAACTGGCTTTTGCTAATGATCTTTATCAAAAATTAGGTTGTATCGTTATTGATGTCGCTTCTCTTTCAATTGAAGAAACTGCCTCAATGATTCTTAATGCTTTGAACTTAGAAGATCATAGTTATTATTCCACGGAAACAGCCGAGGATTAAAAAAAACGAGAAAAAATCACTAGTGATTTTTTCTCGTTTTTTTTAAAAGACTTGAACGCCTTCTTGATCAATATTGAAAATTTGGATGCTCGCTTTGGTAGATAATTTCTCCAAACTTTGAACAATTTCGTTGGTTCGTTCTTCTGGCGACAAGATTAGCACAGTTGGACCAGCACCGCTTAAGAAAGAGCCATAAGCACCTTTTTGCTGAGTTAAACGACGAATTTCTTTTAAGTGAGGAACCAATGAACGACGATACGTTTCATGCCATTTATCTTGTTCCATCATTTTGCCTGCTAAAGGTAAATCCCCGTTTAAAATTGCGGCAATCATAACATTGGCAATTGAGCTGGCCGCGACCGCTTCTTTATAAGTCAATTTTTCGGGCAAAACAGCGCGACTTTTTTCGGTAAATAACGGTTCCTCTGGAATAAATGCAATGACATCACACATTGGAAAGTGATGTTTGACATGGTAGACTTGGTTTTCTACATGGCTAGCCACCACGAAATCTCCTAAAATAGCTGGGGCAACATTATCCGGATGTCCTTCCATCTCTGTCGCCAAACGGACTTTTTCTTTAGGGGACAAATTTAAATGTGCTAGTCGGTTAGCTAATTCAATGCCTGCTACAATCACACTTGAGCTACTGCCTAGTCCTCTTGCAAGTGGAATGTCAGAAACCATCCGAATAACTTTTGGTGTTAATTCTGGTGCAATTTTCAATGCCGTTTGAATTAATAAATTCTCTTCATTAGTAGGAATCTCTTCTCCCAAAGTATGTTGAATTTCCCAAAATTCACTTTCACCTAAAACGTTGATTGTTAAATAAGCGGATAATGCAATGCCACATGAATCAAAGCCAGGTCCTAAGTTGGCACTAGTGGCAGGTACTCTTATTTTCATAGTGTTGCGACTCCTTTTCGTAAGTGCAGACGCATTTCTTCCACGTCACTCATTTTTGAAATAGCTACTTCTGTCTCCATTGCTGTATCAGGATCTTTCAATCCGTTACCAGTAAAGACTGCCACGACGGTTTCACCTGCTTTGATTTTACCGCTTTTAACATGTTGAATAACTCCAGCTAATGAAGCAGCCGAACCAGGTTCAATGAAAACCCCATCTTGAGCAGCAATTTTTCGGTAAGCCGTTAAAATTTCTTGATCTGTCACGGCATCAATGAAACCACCGGATTCATCCCGTGCCTGTTCTGCTAGTTGCCAACTAGCAGGATTTCCAATCCGGATCGCTGTTGCCACGGTTTCAGGTTGCTCAATCACTTGGCCTTTCACGATCGCTGCGGCACCTTCTGCTTCAAAACCATGCATTCTTGGTAAAGTTGTTCCTTGTTTTTCATGCCATTCTTTAAAGCCTTTCCAGTAAGCGGAAATATTGCCGGCATTTCCAACTGGAATCGCTAAGACATCGGGCGCTTGACCTAATTGTTCACAAACTTCAAAAGCTGCTGTCTTTTGCCCTTCTAAGCGATAAGGATTCACTGAATTAACTAGCGCAACTGCCTCAGTTTTCGCAATCTCTCGCACCGCTTTTAATGCTTCATCAAAGTTACCTGGAATCGAAATAATGTCTGCCCCATACATAATAGCTTGCGCCAATTTTCCCAGTGCGATTTTTCCTTCTGGAATCACTACATACGCTTTAATGCCTGCTCTTGTGGCATACGCAGCAGCGGCGGCACTAGTATTTCCTGTAGAAGCACAAACAATCGCTTTGGCACCTTCTTCTACCGCTTTTGCTACAGCCATCACCATCCCGCGATCTTTGAATGAGCCGGTGGGATTTAATCCTTCGTATTTTCCATATAATTGAATACCTAATTCTTTGGATAAATTAGGTAAAGGAATCAGTGGCGTATTTCCTTCGGCTAAAGAAATCATTGGTGTTTTTTCTGTTACGGGCAAATACGCTTGATACTGTTTTAACAAACCTTCATACATGTTTACTCATCTCCTATAACCTTCATTACATTCAATAACTGAAAGGCTTCCGTATTTTGAATAGCTGTCACAACTTGTTGCATTTGTGCTTTTGATATCTGGTGTGTAATGGCAACAATTCTTGCTCGCTGTCCATCTGATTTCTGTTGAACTAATTGATCAAAGCTGACTTCTGCTTTAGTCATTAATTGCGTCAACTGCAAAAATTGTCCTGGTGTATCTGGAACATCTAATGAAAAATAGTACTGCCCAAATACATTTTCGGAACTCGTCAATTGGGTTTTATGTTGATACGAATTGAACATATGGCCAGTCGTTGCCAAGCGAATGTTTTTAGCAATCGTAATTAAATCACTGACCACACTGGTTGCTGTCGGTTTAGCGCCAGCTCCTGGACCGTAATACATTGATTCGCCCACACCTGCACTTTTAATAAATACTGCATTGTACTCATTCCGAACAGATGCAATAGGATGCTTTTGATTGACTAGCATAGGCGCCACTTCCACCGAGATACTATTCTCATTTTGTTCAGCAGAGCCAATCAATTTGATTTCATACCCCAGTTGTTTAGCCATGGCGACATCATCTAAAGACAATCCGCGAATTCCACGAATATCAACTTGTGGTAATGAAACATTCATCCCAAAAGCAAATTGACTTAAAATAACCATTTTATAGGCTGCGTCAATTCCATCGACATCATTTGTCGGATCCGCTTCAGCAAACCCCAACGCTTGCGCTTCTGCTAAAGCTTCTTCATAACTTTTATCAGCAGAAACCATTTGCGTAAGCATATAATTCGTCGTACCGTTCACAATCCCTAAAACTTGTTGAATATTGTCTGCCGCTAAGCTATTAGCAATTGTTCTTAAAATTGGAATCCCGCCAGCAACACTTGCTTCGTAATATAAATCACAATGATGTTTTTGGGCTAACGCTACTAATTCACTCCCATGTTGCGCCAGTAAATCTTTATTGGCAGTCACAATATGTTTGCCCTTTTCTAAAGCTTTCATGATATACGTTTTGGCTGGTTCAATGGTTCCCATTAATTCCACAACGATTTGAATCTCTTTATCTTCTAAAATATCATCAATTGAAGTTGTTAAAGACAGACCGTATTCTTCCGCTTGCGCTTGTTTCGTTTCAAGATTTCGGACAAATGCTTTTTCAATGACTACATTCATTCCTGTCACTTGTGAAATTTTCTCTTGATGTTCTTTCAAGAGAGTTAAAACGCCAGTGCCTACAGTCCCTAATCCTAGTAACCCGATCTTTAAGGTATCCTTCATTTTTACCTCCATCAACAGCGCTATTCTAGTTACGCTATTTTTTCCTACTTTTTATCGATGTTCAATATGCTCAAAGGTCTGATTTAAAATATCTATTACATGATGATCATCCAATGTATAAAAAATCGTTTTTCCTTCGCGACGTGCCTTGACAACCCGGCTATCTCTTAATAATTTTAGTTGATGAGAAACGGCGGACTGTTCCATTCCCAATTGTTCACTAATCGCCGTTACGTTATGCTCGCCTTCTTTTAAAAGTAGCAAAATTCTTAAACGTGTTGGATCACTTAATACTTTATATAATTGACTTACTTGTTTGATTTCTTCCATTTGTTTCATTATAGTCGCCTCACTTTGCACTCATTATAACACAGAGTTTTTTAAAATAAGAACTGCGATTGTTCTTTCCTACGAAAAATATGGCACAAAGAAAGTTGGAAAAATGACAAACTTGTCGATTTTCCAACTTTCTTCATCTATTCGTGGTTGGCTTGCTGAACTGCATCCATCACGGCATAACGGAAGCCATTTTTTTCTAGAGCTACAACACCGCGAATCGTACTTCCTCCTGGAGAAGTCACTTCATCTTTCAATGCTCCTGGGTGTTTTTTCGTGTCTAAGGCTAAGGTCGCCGTTCCTTTTATCATTTGAGCGACAATTTCATAAGATAAGTCTCTTGGTAACCCTTCTAAGACTGCTGCATCTCCCAATGCTTCCATAAAGATATCAACAAAAGCTGGACTGCAACCAGCCACAGTACCAAAAGTTTCCAGTTGCGCTTCACGAATTTCTTTGACTAACCCTAAAGTAGCAAGAAGTTCCATTACCAGTTCCTTCGTTTGGCCTTCAATTGTTGGTGCCAAGGCTACGCCAATCACGCCTTGATTCACGCTAACTGGTGTATTAGGAATGGCATGAACAACTTTGGCTTCTTTATTTCCAAGGGCCATTTGTGCTTCTTCTATGGTATGACCTGTTGCAACAGAAATCAATAGACTTTCGTTGGAAAAATGAGGGGCTAATTCCTGAAGGACAGGTAACACAACCTTTGCTCCTGTCGCAATAAAAATAACCTTACATTCTTGGAAAAGTGCATAATCTGTGACAAGTTGAAAGCCCCACTCTTTTTGAAGTGCTTCTGCGGTTCCACTTGAGCCGCCTTTCACATATAAATGTTCCTTCTTGACTGCCTTAGCTTTCAGTAACCCTTTAATCATGGCACCGCCCATACTGCCAGCACCGATAAAGCCAATTTTCATAGCATTCCCTCCTTAGTTAAATAAAGTGTTTGTGTCAAAAGTCAATTAGCTTTTGACACAAACACTAACATTCGTACTTTTTTCCGTACAGCCTGTTTCGTTTATTTTATTTTGTTAATTCATTAACGACTGCTTCAAACGCAGCAATTTTTTCAGAAGCTTCTGAACTACTTGTTGCTTTTGTCGCTAGATAGAATTTAATTTTTGGTTCTGTTCCTGATGGTCGGATAGCAATCCAACTACCATCTTCTAAATGATATTTCAACACATCAGAAGGAGGCGTTTGTAATTGTTCTGTTTGACCATCTGCAAAAGTGCGTGTTAATTCTTTAAAATCTTCCGTTTGAGCAACTTGAATCCCGGCAAACTCAGTTGGCGCTTGTTCACGACATTTTGCCATTAAAGCTTTGATTTTACCGCTGCCTTCAATTCCGCTCATTGTTACGGAAATAGTTTTTTCTTCAAAGTAACCAAATTCTTCAAAGATATCTTGTAAGCCATCGTATAATGTTTTTCCTTGTTTTTTATAGAAAGCCGCTACTTCTGCTAATAAAACTAACGCTTGAATTGCATCTTTATCACGAACAAAAGGTTTCACTAAGTAACCATAACTTTCTTCAAAACCAAACATAAACGTTTGACTGTGGTCTTCTTCGTATTGTTGAATTTTTTCAGCAATAAATTTGAAACCTGTTAAAACATTAAACATCTTCGTATTATATTTCTCAGCAATCGCTGTAGCAAGTTCACTAGAAACGATTGATTTTAGAACCGCAGCATTTTGAGGTAACGTGCCTGCTTGTTGATGGGCTTCTAAAATATAATGAATCATAATTGAACCTAATTGATTTCCTGTTAATACTTGGTAGTCTCCGTTTGGCATCCGCACAGCAGCACCTAAACGATCAGCATCTGGATCTGTTGCAATCAATAAATCAGCGCCTTCTTTTTCCCCTAAACGAATCGCGTATTCAAAAGCTGAATGTTCTTCAGGGTTTGGTGACTTAACTGTAGTAAAGTCAGGATCAGCAACGGCTTGCTCAGGTACTAAAACAAATTTTTCAAAACCGGCTTGTTTTAATGCCTTTTCTCCTAACATTTTCCCAGTTCCATGTAAGGGAGTGTAAACTAATTTTAATTCTTTACCCATTTCGTTAATTAATTCTTGATTAATCGTAACTGTTTTAATTTCTTTCAAATACGCGTTATCGACTTCTTCACCAACAATGTTAATTAAACCGCTGTGGGCAACTTCTTCATCTGATAAGACATCAATTTTCAAAGGATTTTCGATACTACGAACATATTTAGTTAATGCATCTGCATCAGCTGGCGGCATTTGACCACCGTCTTCACCGTAGACTTTGTAACCATTATAGGCAGCTGGATTGTGAGAAGCCGTAATCATGATTCCCGCAAAAGCTTTAAAGTAACGGACCGCAAAAGATAATTCAGGTGTTGGTCGTAAGCTTTCAAACACAAAAGAAGGAATATCATGTTTAGCTAATGTTTTAGCTGCTTCCATTGCAAATTCTGGAGACATATGACGTGAATCATAGGCAATGGCTACACCGCGACGTTTTGTTTCAGGATCTTGCGTATCCATAAAACGTGCAAGCCCTTCTGTCGCTTGACGAACCGTAAAGATATTCATTCGATTAATACCGGCGCCTAAAATCCCGCGCATCCCGGCAGTCCCAAATTCTAATGGTGCGTAAAATGCATCTTCACATTTTTCAGGGTCTGTATTTAAGTCCTTTAATTCATTTTTTAAATTTTCTGGAATATTTTCTTCATTTAACCATTGTTGGTAAACTTGTTCCCAAGACATGGAAAACACCTCATTTGTTTTTTTGTTTTTACTTTTTAAGTATAGCATTGGATATTCGTTTAGAAAAGGGAAGTTGTAGCGTTTTCTCTCAGCAAATGATTTTTATAAGAAAAATCTTACTTAGTGTTCTATTTTTGTTTGTCTATTTTCAGAAAGCTGTCGTGTAATCCGTACCATTCGCTCACAAAAAAGAGGCATTTCTTCTGGTGAAATTCGGGAACAGTTCAAGCGAATACTTCCACGTTTTTCACTAAAAGCTACACTTGGTGCTACCAAAACACCTTCTCGTAAAAACACTTGCCAATCTTCTGGCTTAAGTGCCCCTTGACGCCAATGTGCCCATAAATAAAAGCCGCCTTTTACTGGCGAAACTTCCCATTCTGACAACGATTTAAATACTTGATATACAGCTGTTGCTCGTTGTTCCACTTGTTTATTTAATAACGTAATTTTTTCAGAAAAAGAAGGATCTTCAATCGCCATTTTAGCGAGCATCTGCGGAAAAATACTCAACGAAACATCCATCATTTTTCTGGCTTCTGCAATTTGTTTCGTCACGGAGGCGGGCGCACTTAACCAACCAATTTTCGTGGTCGAACCTAAAATTTTTGACAACGAACCGATATACAAGACATTATCTGGATCTAATTTTTTTAAAGGAGGAATTTCTGTTTTCGGGATAAAACTTAGCTGCCCAAAAACATCATCTTCTAAAATAGGAACTTGATACGTTTGACAGACTTTCACGAGCTGTTCTCTTTTTCTTAAAGGCATCACTGTCCCAGTCGGATTTTGAAAGGAAGGATTAACCATAACCATTTTGATGCGATGTTGTCGGATTGTTTGTTCTAGCGCTTCAAGATCAATCCCTTCCTCTGTCATGGGCACACCAAATAAGCGCACACCAGCAGCTTGGAAAATTGGTAAGGCATAGAAGAAAGATGGATCTTCTACGGCAACACTATCTCCTTGTCTCAATAAAACTTGTAAAACTAAAAAAAGTGCTTGTTGCGCACCTGAAGTAAGCAATAAACTTTCACTTGGTAAATGAAGCTGATATTCCGTTGCTGTAATGGCTTGGATTTCTTTTCTTAACGGCAAATAACCTAATTCATCTTGTGCTTCCTCTTTTAAAAATTGTTTCCAATTTAATGCTGGAAAATCGAAACTGGGAATTAAATCTAACGGCAACTCGCCTGTATACATATCTAAGTCAGTCGGCAAATTTTGTTTAGCTCGTAACTCAATCTCTGCCACCAAGGGATGAACTTGTTTGAACACATTTTGTTCTAAATAACGATGCCAATCCGTTCGTGGCGTCATCATTACCCCCCATTTTCCTTCGTTGACAATCGTTCCGCTCCCTCTTTTTCGCACAATCCAGCCTAAGTCCACCAGTTCGTCTAATGCATGAACAACGGTTGAACGATTGACAGACAAGTACTCTGCCAGTTTACGTTCTGAAGGGATTTTTTCGCCTGGTAATAATTCGCCTGTTTGAATCTTTTGAACAATCATTTCCATAATACTGCGATAAATGGGAACATTTTGTTCTTTTTTAAGTTGCCACATAGCAATCACCTCAACAATTGGATGAGTTAAAAGTAATCCAGTTCAATGCTTTTGTCAATCAAAAATACAAGAAAAGTGGGACAGCCGTTTTGACGAATGTCCCACTTTTCTGTTTTACTATTAACAGGTTTGTCTCAATGTTTGTGTAAAAATGCTTGGATGGTGTTATAAAAGATTCCTGCGAACATAAAGATTAACCAACTAAACCGCCAATCCCCTAAAACAAAACTAATAAATAGATAGAGTGCAACAACTAAGGGCCAATAAACGGATGCAATAATTGCACCGACAGGATTTCCCACAGGTCCTTCCTCTGTTTTTGTTTGTTGAGGGGCAAAATCAGGATGACCAACATGTTCTGAATAAAAATAAGTTTCATTCAACAATTTATTAAAACTTCCTTTAATTACTCCACCAAATATAAACAAGAAGACGCCAACCGATACTAAAAAGAAGAGCCAACTAATCCCCATCGTTCCATTATAATATTGTCCGCCCATCATTTGATGCATGGAACGGCGCATCATCAGATGAAGGCCACTACTAAAGACAACAACTGGGATTAAACCCAAAATACAAAAAACGACGCCCGCTGCCATACAAAAAATAAATGATCGTTGAAAACTTTGTTCTCTTTGTGCAACTTCTTTTTTTAACTTAATCGGAATCAATCGTTGCCCCAGTTGTTTGTCCATTGCAACAAACCGATTACCAGCAACAATAAATAATGGAACGCCGATTGCCACACCTATGAAAAGACAAACTAAACCAAGACCGTTAGAAAGAACACCACGCATACCAACCAGCAAGCCAACACCCACCATGATTGCAACAACACCAAGACCAATTTGAATAGCACCTTTACGTTGGACAGTTAAATAGTCAAGTCCTTCCTCCACTGAAATTTCTGGCAAACCGTTCATTGAATCGTTTGTTTCATCCACTTGTTTATTTTCTAAATTCAATTCTTCCATTAATTCATCAATAGTACCAAATTCAGAAATAATTGTACCAATTGCTTCATTTTCCGATTTTCCTTGGCTGAGCAAATCTTCATAACGATCCTCAGCATTTGCTAATAAGTCCGCCTTTAATTGTTTTGTTTCAGATGTTTCAACAACGCCTGAAAATAAGCTATCAATAAATTCTTCTATAATTTTCATTTTCCCATCTCCTTTACAAATGCTTCGACGACGTCTTTTGTTACTTCCCATTCTAGTAACTTTTCCTCTAAATAACGCTCTCCTGCATGGGTTATTTGATAATAGGTCCGCTTTTTGCCATGCGTTACTTCTCCTGGAAATGATTCAATGTAGCCATTTTTCTCTAAACGTGTAAAAGCAGAATAAAGTGTCGTTTCTTTAATCGAATATTGTTCATTAGAAATTTCACGAATGCGTTTAGAAATCGCATAACCATATGAAGCGCCGGATTGTAAGATTGAGAGAATAAAGGTATCGTTGTATCCTCGAATTGCATCACTACCAATCACATAAATTCCTCCCTCAAGTACTTCAACTATCGTACTACGTCTGTCGTTGTAATTATCTTAACACGATTACTACGATAGGTAAAGTAAAAAAGCACGTAATGCAGAAATCATTTTAATTTCTGCACTACGTGCTGTCTTCTTTTCAGTCTATAGTTGAATGTTAAATGGTATCACCATTAAAAATAGAATTTTTTACAATCACATAATCAACTTTACGAATCGCTTCTAAATCGCGACCTCCCGCGTATGAAATGGAAGATTGTAAATCTTGTTGCATTTCGACTAAAGTATCTGCCAACTTCCCTTTATGGCGTAACCAGATTTTTTTGCCTTCAACGTTTTTCTTTTCGCCTTTTTGGAATTCAGAGGCGCTACCAAAGTATTCTTTGTAAACAACGCCATCTTCCACTTTTGTTTCACCTGGTGATTCTTCATGTCCAGCAAATAATGAACCAATCATGACCATAGTTGCCCCAAAACGCACAGATTTTGCAATGTCTCCATGGGTCCGAATTCCACCATCTGCAATAATTGGTTTCCGAGCAGCTTTGGCACACCAACGTAAAGCCGCTAACTGCCAGCCACCTGTCCCAAAGCCAGTCTTAATTTTAGTAATACATACTTTTCCTGGTCCAATCCCCACTTTGGTGGCATCGGCTCCAGCGTTTTCTAATTCGCGAACGGCTTCTGGCGTTCCAACATTGCCCGCAATAACGAACGTTTCTGGTAAAGATTTTTTCAAGTGTTGAATCATATTAATCACCGCATTTGAATGACCATGGGCGATATCAATTGTCACGTAGTCAGGAACTAAACCTTCTCGGGCTAACGTTTCAACAAAAGCGTATTCCCCTTCTTTCACACCCACACTAATTGACGTGATTAAGCCCTTTTGTTGCATTTTTTTAATAAATGGCACTCGCGCCTCTTCATCAAACCGATGCATGATATAAAAATAACCATTTTCAGCAAGGGTTTCCGCAATCGTTTCATCAATAATTGTTTGCATGTTCGCTGGAACGACAGGCATTTTAAACGAATGTTTTCCTAAAGTTACTGTAGTATCACATTCAGAACGACTATTCACGATACATTTATTGGGAATTAATTGGACATCTTCATAATCAAAAACTTTCATACTTACTGCCTCCTAGTTATTTACAAAAATAACGTAAAAACCGAACATTCGGTCATTTAACGTTCGTGTTTACAAACACCATTGTTAATTTACACTATTTACCGCCACTTGTCAAAGGCGTTTTAACGAAAATTAATCTTTTTACCCTTCTTGAACGTTTGGTAAAATGGCCTGCAATAAAATAGCAACAATTGAGGCAGTTGCCACGGGTGAACTAAATAAATATTGTAAAAATTGTGGTAGAGTTTCCAAAAACTCTTTTGGTAACAATGTCAACGCTAATGTCATAATAATCGGAACGGCAATTACATACATCTCTTTTTCATGAATTGTTACATCGCTCATGACTTTCATTCCACTTACAGAAATGATGCCACAAACAACCACAAAAACACCGCCGATAACTGGTGCCGGAATGGCCGAAATCAAGGTGGAAAGTTTTCCAGATAAGCCAAATAAGACAAACCACGCACCTGCAGCCACAAAAACCTTGCGACTAGCAACTCCAGTGATTGAAATAATCCCAGCATTTGTAGAGTAACTAGTTACTGGCGTGCCGCCAATGAATGAAGAAACTAAGCAACCTAAGCCTTCACCAATTACGCCGCGATTAATTTTTTCTTCGGTCAAAGGTTCAGCGACAACATGACTCACAGCAAACCAAGTGCCTGTTGTTTCCGCCATTAAAACCAGATAAATAACTAACATCGTGGCAATAGCTGACCAATCAAATTGGAAAGAAAAGTTAACTAATGGTAACTGAGGCAAACTAAACCAAGCCGCTTCACTAACGGCCGATAAATCAAGTACCCCTAATAATTGTGCCGCGATGCTCCCAAATAATAATGCCAAAATAACAGAAGAAACGCGGAAAATCCGCCCTTTTTTCAAAGCAGAACCTAAGAGTGCAAAGAAAATCAACGTCCCCGCTGCTATAAATGCTAATAAAATATTTTGTCCTAATTCCCCTTTTGCATGGTAAATATTATCCGATAAAGCGACTGGCATTAACGAAAGCCCCACCACAAAAATAATTGTTCCTCCCACAATTGGTGGAACAAATTTAGTGATTAAACGATTAAAGATACCAGTAAATCCTAATATAATAACAACAATTGCCCCCACTAAACTAGCACCTAAAACTGCGCCCCAGCCATTTCCTTGTTGGTTATTGGCAAAATAAATTCCTGCAATTGCCCCGATTGGAATAAATGAAGGGCCTTGCGCAACTGGTAATCTCATACAAAAATGAGATTGAATAATCGTGGCAAGTCCTGCTGCTATGAATGTCGCTTGGATTAAAGAAGACGTTTGTGCTGTGCTAATCCCAATAATTGAAGCAATGATCACAGGTACGACGTACACGTCCATTGCTAAGACATGCTGAATCCCTAACATAGTGGCCTGCCCAAAAGATACTGAATCTTCTGGCCCCACTGTTAAATGAAGATTATTTTGTTTCTTTTCACTCATTTTTTATACTCCTTTAGTTGCTGACATTAAATTTTTATCATGTACTTTTTCACCTTGTACCCAGACTTCTCGAATATTTTCTGGTCGTGCTAAATATAAGATTTTTTGGAAAATATCAAGCAATGATTCCCCTGGATTTTTAGGGATTCGTGCTTGTGACAAGCTTGTATTAATAATTTGAACATCCCAAGCATACCCTTTTTCTAATTTTCCAATTGGTAAACTTAGCGCTTGGCCACCGCCAGCAGTAGCTAAATAAAACGCTTCATTTACGGTAATCCTTGCTGTTTTGACACCTCGTACTTCTGGTTTTTTTGTAGCATCGACGCCATCTTCTAACATTCTAGAAGAAATAACTGCTTGCTTTAAATTATCAAAAAGACTTGGTGAAAAACCACCTGAAAGATCACTACCTAAACCAACTTCTACTTGATGTTGATGTACTAATTTTGCAATCGGTGTTACTGCATTACCAAAATAAGCATTAGAGATTGGGCAGTGCGCCACAGCCGTCCCTGTTTCATGGAATAAATTCATATCTGCTTCTTCTAAAAAGCCTGCATGTGCCATCACTGCTTTTTCTGTCAATAAACCAAAATCATTCAATGCTTGAGCATCATTTTTTCCAAAACGTTCTTGAACAAATTGATGTTCCCAATCACTCTCACTACAATGACTTTGAACATGGACTTGATATTTCGCTGCTAATTCTCCTAATCCTTTAAGTGCTTCCTCTGTACAACTTGGAATGAAACGCGGAGTTACAACGGGATACACGCCTTGTTTTGTTTGCTGCGCTAATGTTTGAATTTCTTGAATAAACCGTTCCGTTTCTTCTAATGCTTGTTGCGTTGTTTGATCACGATAGTATTCTGGATTCTCATTAAGATCATCCATTACAACTTTACCAATTAAGCCACGCTGCCCTTTTTCCGCACAAATCTCTGCCAAACGACGGCTAGCTTCATAATGAATGGTTGCAAAATAAAGGGCTGTTGTTGTCCCATTAGCTAACAATTGGGTTACCAATTCATCATAGACTTGTTGGGCAAATGCTAAATCTGCAAACTTGGACTCCAAAGGAAACGTGTACGTATTCAGCCATTCATACAATGGAATATCCAAGGCGGTCCCTGATTGTGCCCACTGAGGTGCATGGACATGTAAATCAACAAAGCCGGGTAAAAGATAAGAATCTTGGGGCAATTCTTGAAAACGTTGTGCCTCTTTTTGTTCTGCTAGCACAGTTTCATACGCTTCAGCATCTGGTTCAATTATTTCCTGAATTACTCCGGCCTCATCTATACAAAAAAGTGTCTCTTCATAAACTTTAATCTCTTGCAAATTTTTACTAGAAAAACCTGTTCCTTTTATTACAAAATGAAACATTTAATACTCCTCCTTACTATCACATGAAGATTATACATAAACTTTCGCTTAATAACTATAAAAATGTGATTTTTTTAAAAAAAATCCGTGTTAAAACAAGTAAAAACCGAACATTCTAAGAATGATTTATTTTTTCTTTGGATAAACAAGAAAACTTTCTATTCTTAAGATTCTTCGGTATACTTGAAGAGAATCGTTAGAACTTTAGGAGGTCCTGAGATGATACAGATCGAACAAATTAGAACAGGTGTTATTCAAGAAAACTGTTATCTTGTTTATAATGAAGAAGCGTTATTAATTATTGATCCAGGTGCAGAAGGAGCAAAACTAATTCAAGAAATTACCCGTTTAGGGAAGAAACCAGCCGCTATTTTATTAACACATACTCACTATGATCATATTGGTGCGGTAGAAGAATTGCGCCATCATTATCAAATCCCTGTTTATGTTAGTCCATTAGAACAAGCGTGGCTTTCCAATCCTATTTTGAATCTTTCAGGATTAGGCAGACATGATGATATAGCAAATATTATTGTTCAACCCGCCGAACATGAATTTAAACTAACCGATTATGAAATTGGCGGCATGAAATTTTCCGTAGTCCCAACACCTGGTCATTCAATTGGTAGCGTCAGCTTTGTCTTTGATGATTTTGTTGTTGTTGGGGATGCATTGTTTAAAGGTAGTATTGGTCGTACCGATTTACACACTGGTGATATGCAACAATTATTACACAGCATTACGACCTATCTATTCACTTTACCAGAAGAATTTCCTGTTTATCCAGGCCATGGTGATGCCACGACCATTCAACATGAAAAAGCCACAAACCCATTTTTTAATTAGAGATTTATTCACTATTTAAAGAAACTTAGGAGGAGTAGCAATGACTGAAGCAACGACACTTTATATTATTCGTCACGGAAAAACGATGTTTAATACGATTGGCCGTACCCAAGGCTGGTCAGATACCCCCTTAACCAAACAAGGAGAAGAAGGCATTTATCATTTAGGCTTAGGTCTTAGGGACATAGACTTTAAGGAAGCCTATAGTAGTGATAGTGGTCGTGCCATGCAAACCGCTCAGATTATTTTACAAGAACATCAAAACCACCAAAAGATTCCTTACCTAACCGATAAACGGATTCGTGAGTGGTGTTTTGGTTCTTTAGATGGTGGCTATGATGGTGAACTTTGGGGTGTGGTGCCACGCATTTTAGCTTTTAAAAGTTATGAGGACATGATGACCACGAAAATTACCTATCGTGAGCTAGCAAATGCTATTATTGAAGCCGATACGGCTGACTGGGCGGAGCCTTATGAAGTTATCCGTGATCGTGTTTGGTCTGGTTTCGAAGATATCGCTCATCATCGAGAAAAAAATGGTGGCGGCAAAGTCATGGTGGTTTCCCATGGACTAACAATTTCCTTTTTACTTTCCTTAATTGATGCAAGTTTGCCTATGCAGATGGCGCTGGAGAATGGTAGCGTGACGACCTTAACTTACGAAAAAGGAACATTTACCATTCAAGGAATTAATGATATTTCTTATATTGAAAAGGGAAAAAAGATCGCTGAAAAGCGCCGTTTATTGTAAAAAAAAGAGAAGGTTATCTGTCAAAATGACAGATAGCCTTCTCTTTTTATTTATTCTTTTAAACGTTCTACATTTTTTCTTGAGATTTGAATTTTTTCTAAGGTTTCCTTATAGTTTTTTGCTGCATAAGCAAAAAATAAAACATCAACTACATACAATTGTGCCACCAAGGAAACAGTAGCCGCACTTCTCAATGGCACGTCTTCCCCACTAGAGGTTTGAAGGACGATATCACTTTTTTCACCAATCACTGATTTTTCATCTTGTGTGATACTAACAATAGGAATCCCTTGCTGCTTCGCTAAATCAGCTAAAGTACTTGCTTCTTTATTCGTTCCAGAATTAGAAATAACAATAAAAACACTAGGCTTTTCTGTTGAGCCTAACATGGAAGCAAATAAATGATGATCCAATGTTGTAAATACCGTTCGGCCTAATCGCGTAAACTTTTGATAAATATCTTGAGCAACCAACGAAGAGGCACCTAATCCATAGACAAAAATTACTTCTGTTTTTTCCAACAAATCAACGGCTTCATTCACTGCGACATCCTCTAATGTCTGACCGCTTCGCTCAACCACATGAACAAAGCGCGCCTGTAACTTTTGTTTAATATCAGCTGTTGATTCCCCTTTAGTAACTTCAGTGTACATTTGCTGCTTCATTTGGCCAAGATTTGCAGATAATAAAAGTTTCAACTCTGTGAAGCCATTCACATCCATAGAATGACAAAAACGAATAATTGCCGCTGGACTTGATCCTGCTTGTTTCGCTAGCTCTTGCGCATTCATTGAAATAACTGTTTCTGTATTTTTTAAAATATATTCTGCGATTTTTCGTTCTGATTTTGGTAATTGTTGTAGACGATCTTGGATAGATAAGACAATATTTTGTTGCATAAACAACCCCTCCTGATACACCATTTCCTACGCAATTAAATTTTAACAAAGAAAAAGGGAGAAGCCAAGTTCTCCTTTTTCTATTTATTATTTAGTTGTTTGCATATCTTTAGGAATCCCAAAGAATAACGTTGCTACAAAACCACCTGCGTAAGCAGCCAATAAACCTAATACATATGCAAGCCATTGGTTGTTGGCAATTAATGGAATTAAAGCCACCCCACTTGGTCCAATAGCAATCGCACCAACATTACTGAAGGCACCAATCACCGCACCACCAATACCACCGCCGATACAAGCAGTAATGAATGGACGTCCTAATGGTAAAGTAACTCCGTAGATTAATGGTTCACCAATACCTAAAATCCCAACTGGCAAGGCACCTTTAATCATTTCAACTAATTTTTTATCTGATTTACAACGAATCCATAATGCTAAAGCTGCACCGACTTGTCCCGCACCAGCCATGGCCAGAATTGGTAATAACAAAGTCATCCCTGTTTGATTAATCATTTCAATGTGGATTGGCGTCAAAATTTGATGTAAACCAAACATTACCATTGGCAAGAAGGTTAAACCAAGAGTAAAGCCAGCAACCATGCCACCTTTTTCTAAGACAACATTGATAATACCAACTAAGCCATTAGAAATAGCTCCGGCTACAGGCATGATTAAGAAAATAGTTGCTAAGCCAATCACTAAAAGTGAAATGGTTGGCGTTACGATAATATCAATTGATTCTGGGACAATTTTATGCAATTGTTTTTCTAACAATGATAATAACCATACGGCAAAAATAACACCGATAATTCCGCCTTGTCCTGCAGATAATGTTCCCCCAGTGAAAATATTACTGATTGGAGCATCTGGATTCATTCCTGTCAACATTGTGACTGCCCCAATAACACCACCCAACGCTGGCGTTGCACCAAAAACGCTGGCACTGTTAATCCCAGTGTAAAGAGCTAAATAAGCAAAAATCCCATTTTTAATGATATTTAAGACATCAATATATTGTTGCCATGAAGCTGAAATATCACCAGCAACAACTAAGTTAGACATAACAGCTGCAATCCCGCCAATAATACCAGCCCCAACAAAGGCAGGAATCATCGGAACAAAGATACTAGAAATGGCTTTTAACACTTTTTTAAATGGTGAAGTGTTATTTTGTTTCGCTTTTTGTTGTGCTTTCATTTGAGCGGCTTTTTCTTCTACTAAATCTTTTCCAGATTTTCCTGCTGAAGCATCAGTTGCGGTGTCATGATTAAATGGTTCTCCCAATTTGACACCTGCTTGATCTACCATTTCTTGTGCAACCTTGTTAACAGTCCCTGGACCAACAACTACTTGCAACGTATCATCTTCTACGACGCCCATAACGCCATCAATTTTTTTCAATCCTTCAATATCCACTTTGTCATAATCGCGGATATCCATACGAACACGAGTCATACAATGAATGACTTTGTCCACGTTTTCTTGACCACCAACTTCTTTATAAATCCCATCAGCAATGCGTTTAATTCTTTCTTCTGCCATGTTAAAACACCCTCCTAATTCCTTAATTTAATGTATTCTTGATAAATTGATTCCCGTCAATTAATTTTTGTGTTGCTTCTTCTTTAGTACTATCAGTTAAAATCATTACAATTGCTAACTTCACATTTTCTTCTGCTTCTACAAATTTTAGTTCGGCAACTTCATAACTACAACCCGTTGCTTCCATAATAATCCGTTTGGAACGCTCCACTAATTTTTCATTGGTTGGTTTTACATCAACCATTAAGTTATTGTAGACTTTCCCAATACCAATCATGGAAATAGTTGATAACATATTTAAAATTAATTTTTGAGCTGTCCCAGATTTCAAGCGAGTCGAACCTGTTAAAAATTCAGGTCCTGCATCTACTTCAATAGGCATTTGTGCATACTTACTAATTTCGGCATCTTTATTACATGCCACAGTTGCGGTAGCTGCTCCCACCGTTGTAGCATATTCTAAACCGCCAATTACATAAGGCGTCCGACCACTGGCTGCAATCCCAACAACAATGTCATTTGCTGATAATTTTAGATCAACTAAATCTTGACGACCTAGTTCTTTTGAATCTTCGGCACCCTCTACTGCGACAGTCATTGCTTTTTGACCACCAGCGATGAGGCCTTGAACCATCTCTGGCTCGACGCCAAAAGTTGGTACGCATTCGGCTGCATCTAAGACACCTAACCGACCACTCGTACCAGCACCCATGTAGATCAAGCGGCCGCCTTGATTGAAGCTTTTGATGATGGCTTCTACCACTGGTTCAATGGCTGCTAATTCTTGACCCACTGCCATTGCAACTTTTTGGTCTTCTTGATTCATTTTTTGTAAAGCTTCTTTGACACTCATCTCATCTAAACCCATTGTATTTTCATTTCTACGTTCAGTTGTTAAGTTTTCTAAATTCATTCTCTATCGTTCCTTCCGTGACTAGCGTAAATTGATTTCCTGCCTTGATTAACGGCAATATCGTTTGATCTTTTTCAATAATTCGTGTAATCGTATTGACTTTTTCATCTTTCGGCAAGTCCACAAGTGTGACTTGAATTTCTCCCATATAGCGACCATATTTTTCATTATCAATCGTTACGGTTCCCACTGGACGTGCTTCAGTCTGCTCTGACTCAATCGTTGCAATTTCATCTTTTCTGAACATTTCACTCGTTCTTGATAATTCACTTCGCAAAACATCTCTTGCAGCATCTAAACGATTGGTATGAGTCCCAAGTATTCGCTTCAAATAGCGGCTCTCGCTAGGTGCTACTTCTAAAAGAAATTGATTGGTTTGGTGATAATAACCAAATTGAGCCATGGTTCGCTCACTAATTGTGGGATCACCAATATAAACAGCATCGACATAAGGATCAGCCATCAAACCAACGGCAGCGGCGAAAGGATTTTGGCCCCGATGTTTTTCTAATGTTGGTAAACCAGCAAAAATTGGGCCTCTTGTTTGCCCATCTCCTGGCACAAAAGTAAAAACTTGTAAGCCTAATTCTTTAAGCCAGCGGTTCTTTTCATTAAAAAATGTTGTTCCAATGCCGGTTTCAGGTCTTGGATAATAATTATGCCAAGCTTCTAAGCGAGAAAAGTCCGCTTGGTGAGCCTTTAACTCAGCCACTTCTTCCAGTGTAATGGTACTAGCATTCAATCCTATATCAATCTTATGTGAAGCATGAGCCATTTGTTCTATCGTAATGCCGTAGTCCATCCGGAGGCCAGTTACGCCCAACTCGATTAAAGGCTCTAATTCATCGAAAGAAAAACCCGCTCTTTTTAACGCTTCACCTGAAATATCTACCATAATTTTCATTTTTTCTGCCTTAGCAATTGCCCCTAAATCAGTCAAGCGTTGGCGGTAAAGGGAAGTATCATCTTCTGGAATGTGTAAAGAAGTGAAAATACCATCAAATCCAAGCGCTTTCATCTTTTTGATATAAATAATTGTATCGTTTGTAATCTCTTCACCAAGAAAAACTGAAATACCATACATCTTTTTAGCTCCTCTCTAATACGCTTTCATTATAACTTGTTTGAAATAAAATTTCAACTATTTTTCTAAATATTTTTTAATTCCAAAATAAAATTTTATTTCTGTTCAAAAAAACAGATATTCCTTTATAGAAATATCTGTCTAATGCATTAATTGGCTGTGGCAGAGCCAACTGGTGTACCAGCTGTAACCATGCCAGTTTTCTCTAACGAAAATTGTGCTACTTTATCCATGTTGGTAATAATGACAACCATTTCAGTTCCTTTACCAGCTGCTTTAATTGCTTCTAAATCAGCAATTGCGACCACCGTATCTGCAGTCACTTGGTCGCCTTCTTTCACTTTAATAGTGAACGGTGCCCCGTTTAACTCTACCGTATCGATACCCATGTGTAATAAAATTTCGAGACCGTTTGTCATTTTTAAACCAATGGCATGTTTTGTTTGGAAAACGCTTAAAACTTCTCCTTCAATAGGTGCATAAATTTCACCATTTTCTGGAACTACTGCATAGCCATCTCCCATCATTTTTTGTGAAAAAACAGGATCATTCACTTCACTAATTGGGATAACGGTTCCATTGGCAACGGCATACATTGTATTATTTTCGACAACTTCATTCTTTTTCTTCAAAAATCCAAACATTTCTCTTCCCCCATTTTTTAAAGTATCACTAGTATAGAAAAAAGTTTCATGAATTACAAGTGGCACCTTTGTATAATTCTAAAATTTATTTTAAAATAAGAATTTGCATTGGCATTTACTTTGTCAGCGGGTATACTTATACTTGATGTATTTTGCATTTATTTCAGAAATAACAGCCAATGTTCTAACGTGTTCTTTACTAATCTAAACCCATGTATATTAAGGTTTCAAAATTATTTCCATTCTTTGCTAACTTATTTTTATTCTAAATATGGTATTCAAATGGTAGTCACACCCACCGCCTCTGGTGGGTTTTTGTTTCGTGATATTTTATGGTTGTGGTATAGTTTTTTTGAAAAGGAAGTGGTTCAGTCAATGTTTATTTCGCGTTTGTTACTTCTAATTTTTTCTGTATTAATTTTCTTTGTTGCTGTTTTTGTAACAATCATTTTTATTCATGATAACTTTAATAAAAATAAAAGACCTTAGTGTTGGCTAGGGTCTTTTATCGTAATCCTATATAGTGTGTCGTTCTGTAATATTTATTATTTCTAAGCGTATAGGATTGTCCGCAGGTTGGACATAAATAAATATTTTTATTGTACTGCTTTCTTGCTATAGCTCCACAATTACAATCGATATAATAAGTTCTATCCTTGTTGTATCTATTGTTCTTTGGATAAATTGGATTTTTAAAAAAATCATATCCCATTTTATCGCCTCTTCTCTAAATTTATTTAGAAAAAAAGCTCCCAGCTAAACTGAGAGCTTTACTCTGTATGAAAGAATTCCTACACTTAGGAGGTAGGTTTTATTTTCGGATATGTCGTAGACCGTATCCTTATCTGTAATTATAGTATATTTTAGGCGCACCTAAAAGTCAATAGTTTTTTACAATTATTTTATTCGAACCATCAACCGAACGGTTATGAGCCGTTTGCTCTAACCAACTGAGCTAAGTATTTTGTAAAAAAAATAAATGTAATAAAACTAGTAAGTCTATCTTAGCCCTATTTAATATCAATGATTATTTAACCAGTTGCTCTCTGGCTTCATTATTAATCTTGCATTACAATATGCCATTCCTGGCGTAAGTATCGTATTAATTCTATATGAATGTTGATGTTTTTCAATTGCTAAAGGAAGCGTTTCATTACCAAATTTCAAAGGAGCTAAGTACATTATTTTTTTATTGTAATATTGAGGAACAACAAGTCTATTATTTCTTAGTATTCTTTGTTTCATTTGTTCAGTTGAAGCATTTAGTATAGTGACTATCAATGAATGATCTAATTGTTGAAGACTTACTGGTAATCTATCATAATTATCTCTTACTATGTGATCCATATTATATAAAATTGTTAATTTAGTATCAAAATACATATCCTCTGGGTTGTCTTCAAAGTAGTCAATGTGAGATGGTAAATCTCCTCTCATGCTCTCTGGTATTTTATGGTCTGAACTTCTATAAAAACTTTCAAAAAACCACGGTTGTTCACCAGTCCTTTTGTTCTTTGTAAACAACATGAAAATTTCTTCACCATTAACAGTCAATAAGCCTGTATTCATAACACATTCATTTTCTTTAATCAACAACCTATCTTCATCAAAAGATTTTGAAAAAGTATGATGAATGTATTGAAACAAAACCCCATATTTTTTCTGTTTATCTTTAGAATTTGGATTTTCATAATACCAATCTTCTTTTTCTGCTAGTTGCTCGGCTAAAAAGATTAATTTGTTGTCAAAATTACCCAACGCTGCAAAAGCTTTTAGAGGTGGGATATCTGCCATTTTATTATAGCCCATAATAATCACATCCTTATTTTAAAATATTTTTAAAATTATTTTATCACTTTTTACTAGACAATTTCAAATTTCTCATGTAGTATATTGTTAAAGATGAGGGTTACAAACTAAATTTATACGGAACGTATACTCAATACTCAATCCTCAATATTACGTATCAACCTTACAAACTAAAATAAAAAAAAAGTAGTCAATTTATTTTGACTACTTTTTTATTTTCAAAAAACGACCAACTTATCTAGAAAAAGCGGTCTACGTGAAAAAATAAGAGTTTAAATATGTATTAATATTTTACAATATCTGTTTTTTGAGTTCAATATTTTTTATAAAAAGAGCCGCCTTGGGGAAGGCGCCTCAAGAGATATATAACAAAACCACCTACAATCAACTCCTAATTGTAGGTGGTTACGCATTGGATTGAGGTTTCCAAATGAAATATGAATGTACATGTCTGAGAAAAATATACCATACCAGTGTTTCTATGTAAAACAAAAACCGCCCTAGTCTGGTAGAGGGCGGTTCATGAAAAATTATATCTTAGACAAGTTCATTGTACTGCTGCTTTTCTTTTTAGGCAAGAACTTTTTACACTACAGGAAAAACTGATTCTAATCGTTTATACCATGGCGCATTTTTAGGCCACTTATTCCGATCATAACTTGGTATTTCCTTGCCATTGTTTAAGCGATACAATTCTTTGATAATATGGATTTCATCTGGATGATACATCCGTTTACAAGTTACGCCATTACAAAAGAATGTTGCCCAGTGATCCCCATTATCTTCTAATTTTCCTGTTTTACTATTAATTGGTCGTTCGTAAGTACAAAACATCGTGACCACTCCTTTTATATTATTTTGTTTGTCATTACTTGAATTGCTATTGCTCTCATTTGGATTGCCCATATTTTTTTTAATTTGGTTAATAAAATAGTCTTTTACTGCATTTACATCACGTCCATGTAATTCCCATGAACGGTGTGGGCATGCTGTTGGTGAAAATTCTTTGTGCAATCTTACAGTATCTCTATTAGGTTGTATTCCCCAGAATTTCATATCCTCAGCTACTTGTTTAAATGTTATTTGTTCATTTGCTAAGAAGTCTACATCACTAGCGCCCATTGATTGACATACTTCATAGCCAACATAATTCAAATTCCCATCTGGATTCGCTGTGTGCCATGCTGCATTGAATGTATCTTCTACACGTGCAATTGTATTTCGATCAATATAATAATGAGCAAAACCATTCGCTAGTTGTGTAGGAGACATTACAGCCAAAGCGTTGACATATTGTGCAGCGGTCGCATAAATACTTCCGGCATCATTATGAATGACAACGCCCTTTGGCGTTGCATTGGGACGTCTACCGGCAATCCCTCCGCAAACAGATTGATTAATCACTTGCACCATCTTTAGGTTCACCTCTTTTTTGTTCTTTTTGATATTGAATGCTAGATACGCCTAAAATTGCCCCTAAAAGAGCTGTCCCAGCGTTTAATACGGTGACGACATCATCTGGATTAGAAATACCTATTTTTGTTCCTACCGTCATAATAAATACTGAAATAGCAGGTAGTACAGTAAGCACAATCCATTTTGCGGTATTGTAAAATTTATTACTCATTTTCTAAGTCACCTCACTTTATTTTTTCATGAATTTTATCCACAGTACTTTTAATTGCTTCGACATCCCCCAGTGCATCCGTTAATTTATCAATCGTATTTTGATAGCGCTCTTCACGGATATTATTCTGCTTCATTACCCAAATCAAAAGGCCTACAAATAATAAAGCAAAGGTAATCTGTTCTGGGTTATTTAGCATCCCTTCAATAATTTTTTCCATAACAGCCTCCAATCGAAAAACCGCCTAGCTTTCGCTAAACGGTTCTCCTGTTATTTTTGTGTACTCTTCTTTTGTGATTGATCCTAATTCAACGTAGCGATGGATTTCTTCGTTAGTATAACAGCCCCAATTGTAGAATGTTTTTACATCATCAAAACTTGGAAATTTATTCATTTGAACCCCCTGCTTTCTTTTCTAATTCATTAATTTTTAGCATTGTTTGTGCAGTTATTTTGTTTGATTTAGCTAGTTTTTCATCCGCCTCTGCTACTTGAAGTGTTAGAATGGCATTTTGTTTTTTTAATAAGTCTAAATCTGTTTTTTCAGGATCATAATGCAAAGTCGAACCGTCGAAAACATAATCTTGTATAACTGCTGGATATTGTTCTACAGTCACCTCGATATAGCCAGCAGTTTCGGAAAGTTCATATTTTTCTACTCTTCCTTGTTTGTTGGGAATCCAAATTTTTATATCGTTCATTTTTCTTTCTTCCTTTCTTTCCATATTATGGTGTAGGCATACCCTTGCTACTCCAACTACTTTGAATATAATAGTCTTCTGTTTCGGAAAGATAAAAAAGTATTCTTTCATTATCCCAAGAGTATGTCACATAATCAGAAATTGGTGTTTTCCCGATTTTTTTAACATTGATTATGGTTTGAGTATTCCCACTTACGCGATACGTTCTAAACCCGTATGGCACTTGAAAAAGAACGAAAGCACTACTTCCAAATCCTTTCTTCACAATAATATGCCCGCTTAAAGTTGTAACATCACCTTGTCTATCAAACTGTAACGCAGCTGATCTGATATACTCTTTCCCCTGTTCACTAACGATATCTTTTTCTGTTAGTGTTGCAGAATAAGTCTTGCTTTGTGTAGTCATCGTTTTCACTAGTTCTTCAAAGTTCTCTTGAATTGCTTCTGCCCCGTTCTTCATACGCTTATAAATTTTTTTCATAGCGAAACGCACTTCCTTTATTGAATTTTTATATTTTGTATCTTTGCTCCAAAAACTTCGAAATGAAGTGTCCGATTTTTCTCTCCAACGATTGCTGTTCGACTATCTGAAACAAAAGCTTCTTCTTTTAATACATAATATGCTGGCACTTCGATACTTACGTTATAAGTGTCATAACTTGTTTGTATTGGTACGCTATAAATCGTCCCTTCCCCTAATTCATCGAGTGCATCGAACCCATCCTCTTCTGAACCAATAGCATTTACGTAATAGCGCGCTTTAATCTCAGGTTCATACAAAGAATCATGCTCAATAATGTATTTTTGAACAGTGGGAATTTTCTTCTCAAACACCTTATCCAATTCTAGTTTTATTTTTTTATAAATCGCTTCTAAATCTGAAATCATTCGCTTATTCAGATTTGAATGTCTGAACCCTTGCATATCTATTCGTGCATCCATTAATTCGGCTAACATTGTGCCACCTGGATCAACAGTTTTTAAAATATCTTTAATTGATTCAAACCATGAAGTGAAATCTTTTTTTTGCGCATCTTGCCATGCTTCAAACTCTTCTTTTCTAGCATTCATCCATGCTGTGAAATCGCCTTTGTTATCATTGATAAAAGCGGTCATGTCTGCGATTAAATCTTCTATTGATTGCCAGTATGACCCCATTTCACCTTCTGTTTTAGAAGCAGCATTCACAACAAAGTAAGAGAAATTCTGCGTTGTGCCGATTAAATCGTCGCCTTTATAAATACTGAAATACGCTTCCTGTCTGTGTAACGACTGCATAGAATATTCATCAAAGGTATAGTGAATCAGCCCTTTTTTGGCATCTATAATTTTTGTCGGTCGTTGAATCGGAAATTTATTATCAATATGCGATTCAAAAAAAACTTTACCGTCCGTTAAATCTAACAGCAAAGAATTTTCTGTAATATCTACTTCAAATACTTCTGTATTCTTGTTCCCTTGACGTACATTGATAATACCGACATAGTTATAAGGATCAGTTGTACTTAATGTTGCTTTCCATTTAACCATTGAAAAATCCTCCTTTCGTTATTTTGGTGGAATAACAATCGATTGAATCGAATTAGCAAAATATAATCGGTCATATTTTGCGACGATTTGTCCTTGCTCGGCATTCTGTTCTATGGTTTGAATACGTCCGTTATCTAAGCCATAAATCACACCCGTGTGACCATTTGCGGGGTCTACTGTCCAACCTGTTCCCCATTGTCCACTACGCCGTACATTAACAATGGCACCTACAACTAAATCCTTATACGTTGGATTTTTGATTACTTTCCAACCAACCGCATTCCAATCGTAAGCTTCGCCAATATCTGCAGCAGATGACGTATCGCCAATGACGTGTGAAAATCCGTAAATTGTTCCTGCGCCTAAACCACAGCCCCCCATAAAACCAGAAAATTCCGCTGGTACGGCGTAACATTGCCCATTACCAACTCGTTGACCCATTAAGGTCTCCAAATGTTCTATGCCAGCTTTTCCTGTCGCAGTAGAAGCTTTTAAATCTTTAAATTTGTCATACCATGTTTGCGCGTAGGTTTGTCTTTCAGGATGTGCTGTAGCTGGACGTTCAAAGTTTAATTCAAACGTATAAGCCGCTGTTTTAGGCGAATTGATAACTTTAAATTCATCTACCGTTAACGGATTAACTTGTCCTAACCATTGCCCATTAAACATACACCAGTTGATCAATTGCGCTTGAGCAAATGAAGTTCTGTAGTCTTGTTTGATACCTGCAGCTGCGATTAAGCGTTGTACATATTCTCGACCGTTCCAAGTAGGTGTACCTACCAATGGATACGCTGATCCATCCCATTGAACCCAACCATAACCAGGCCCTCCATTTTGTTCTGTGTCTGGATTCATACTTGAACCAACTTCTCCTTGAACATTTCCAAGGATACCTGCAGCTGCGGCTTTGCTGTATCCGTTAGCTAATAGGTAACTCCATAAGTCCCAAGCAAACTTATCTGCATCGCTTGTAACTTCGGATGGATAGCCACCTGTTCCGCCACCGCCACCGCTTTGGTCTGGGATGACTTCTTTACCTCCCACAATCAATCGATCGACTGTCAGAATTGCTTTACTTCCATTTGGACCAAAAAAGTTAAAATTATTTCCAACAAAGAACTGTGTTAAACCAGTAATTAAATGACCAGCTCCTGATTGGTTAGACAAACCGATAATTTTTTGGGGATTATCTGCAACTAATAGCAATGAATTCCCATCAGAAACTATAGGATTTCCGTTTTTATCTACTAGCCCTGGAAAAGGATTCCCTTTTGTCCCTATTGAGCCAATGTGGCTATTGCCATTCCAAAACTCCGTACCTTTTTTTGTTAATTCCATTATTTTGGTTTTTCCATTCCATGCTTGTAAAACACCATTGACTAAACGTAATATATCTCCGTAAGAGTTAAATGACGTTTCAAAAATATCAGATCTAATTTTACCCGCTCGGATAAAGTCGGCATTTAAAATACCATCAATGGTCCAAGCGTTTCTAAATGGACCTTTCCATCCTGTAGTTGAAAATCCGATGCCTTGATTGTTAATAGCGATAACATTCTTCGCAGTATCTGTGGAATCTGTATCCATAAAATAAAGCGTATGCGGCCTATTTTTAGGATATTGAAGAATACTACCACCTTTTACACCATTAATTAAATCGGTAATGTAATCAATGAAATCACTCATATAATCTTTCTTAGTCAACGTTTTAATAAATTCTTGAAAATCTTGACTTTGCTGTTTATAAAAAGCAACTTGGATATCTCCCGCAGTGATTTTTATTGTTTTTTCTGCTAAAGCATCATAGACAATTCCAGTAACTTTTGTTTGAATGTCAATATCATAAAGCTTGTGATACACAATGAACGTATCGAATAAATTATAGTTTCGCATTTTCGCAAATTCTTTTGCTTCTTCTGAATCTGTGAGTTTCTCAATTTCTAATTCAATAGAAACTTTAGGCTTATCACTTCCTGGATATAACGTAGTGAAGTATTTACCTGCCACTTTATTTAAGCTGGATAAATCTTTTACTCCTTGATCTTCAGTAAACTGAACATATTGCGCATAAACATCAGGATACTTGGTAATATATTCGCTTTTAACCGCATTTCCATAAATCCGTTGAGAAGTTCCGTCTGCTTCACTTTGAAGCTCTGCAAATAACAATACTTTGGTGACAATTGATTGCCAATCAAATTTAATGGTTAATCCTTTTAAATCTTTACCATAACGAACAGTTTCAACTGTTATCTTATCCTCTACGTCTTATCAAAGATAATTTAAAAGGTTCTCGTTTGATTTCTCCGCCCCAGTATTGAAGCAAAGAACCTTGTTCACCAGCAATACAATTAAGTACATTTCTAGCTTCGAATATCATACTAGAAGCTGTGTTAATATCAGAATGAAGTTTGATATCGCATGGTTCGTCCATGTTCTGTTCAATTAATCTCATAGCTTCTGCACCATTACGATTATCAACTGTTACTAGCCTCACTTGTCTGTTTCCTAGTTTATAAGTACGAGATTGAGCATAAATGACAATACTATTGGTAAACGTATCTTTAAACGTTTGTTTGATCTCGAAAATGTGATATTCTTCTAAATCGTTTGGCTTTGCTTTAATTTGATAGCCATTTTCGAAATAATCACTAAATCTGCTAATCGCTGGGTAGTCCATTTCTAGTTCATATTTTCCGTTTGCTTCTTCAGTGATTTCGCAACGTGTCGCATCAACAAGACGTCCTAATCCATTTGTAGAAAAATCTTTTTCTCCAGGTTTAAAAATAACTGGAATCAAACCTTTCGCCTCCAATTCGGCTGAACCTTAAACTCTGTTACTTTTCCAGTCCAGCGAAAATTATTTTCTCCACTTTTAAAAATTGGGTAATCTTTGAAAAGTGTTTTATGATCCAAAATTTCAAACGCTCCACCTGATTTTCGATAAGCTTCTTGTTTTTCTGAATCGATAATGATATCTCCATCAATTGCTTTTAATGAATATGATTTATTATTGATAAAAAAAGAAATATCCCCAGACCCCAAAATCTGAATAATGGGTTCTGAAGGATATTTTTCTGTATTGATTAACTGATTAGGATTACTTATCCAATATTGGCCAATACGATTTTTCTTAAAAGGTCGGATACTTACAGTAAATTCAAAAGGAATTAAAACACCATTTTTTCTTGTTCCTGTAAATTTTGGTGGACTCGTTACAATCGCCTGATAAATATAATGCTCATCAAAATAGACAATAAAATCAGAATAGTTTCCCATATCGAGCCAAAAGGAAATTTCATCTTCTAAAAAAGAAACTTCTTGCAAAGTATTTGCTTTCGCATAACATGTAATAGTACGTTCTACATTTTTATAATATGCAAAATCAACGGCTATTGAATCATTACCCATTCGCTCCCTAAGCTCTACCACACGTCCTGCAGATAGTCGTTCAGGTCTTTCTCTCATGAATACATTGAATTCAGAACTATGTTTTCCATTAAGAAAAAACTGACCTCTTTTAAATTCCACCAAAAGCACCTCCTTTTGCATCACTATCTCTATTTTTAACAATTTGAATATACTTAACGAGGTCTTTAGCCATATCCATAAATTGTTTTTCATTTAATTTGCCCATAGCTTGTATATTGATATTGAAAGTATCACCGCCAATATTAGTCGTGTCATTGCCTTTATTTTTAGCTAAGCTTTCTGTTTGAGCTCCTTGTCGGTTGATATATCTGCCAGTAGTAGAAAAATTTGGTAACTCTGTTGGTAAATCAGTCATTTTTTTCACTGATTTGTCAAGCGTTCCTTTTTCTTGGTCAATACCAGCTACAACACCTAATACAATATTTTTACCAATCATATCTCGCATCCATCTTGAAGGTGAATGAATGCCTAAAGCACCTTTGATTTTTTCTTTAATATTTCCAGCAACTTCTTTAATTTTTTTACCGACAGCACCAATCATTGAACCAATACCGTTAACTAACCCTTGAATAATATTCTTACCGATTTCAAATAAATCGATATGACGCATATCATTAAAGGTTTGCTTCACATTTTCAACTGTATCACTAACACTTCTTTTAAGATTATCCCAAGCATTTTTAGCACCTTGTACCAAATTGTTGAAAATATTAACTGTTCCCTGTTTTAAGTTTTCCCAACCGTTAATGATGCCGTCTTTTATACCTGTCGCAAGATCAACAATCCACTGTTTAAAATTATTCCAGGTATCTTTTGACCATTGAACAGTTGCGTTAAATGTATTAACAGTACCTTGTTTTAAGTTATTCCAACCATCAATTACGCCATTCTTTATATTCTCAATAGTAGTAAAAAACCAAGTTTTCAACCCTTCCCAAGTATCCATTGTTGTTTGTTTTAGGTTTTCCCAAGCTTGCAATGAAGCTTGTTTGATATTCTCCCACGTTTGAATAAAGAAAGAGGTAATATTATTCCATATTTCGCTAGCTTTAAGTGATAAATCTGTCCATATAGTAATTACAGACGTTTTCAGTCCAATCCAAATGTTAAGTACTGCCATTTTCATATTGAGCAAATAATTACTGATAATTGAAGTGATTGAATTCCATATTTCAGAAGCGGCTTCTGTAATATTATTCCAAACAGCTAACATGTTTTCTTTTGCTTCTTCCCAACCACCGGTGATCATAGAAGTCACAAAAAGAATAGGCGCTAATATTACATTCTTCAATATAGTAAATAAATTTTCTCCAATATTTACAAGATTTTCCCACAAATTTTTCAAAAAGAAAGACATATGAAGAAAAGTATTTTTAACACCTGTAACTAAAGGCCCAATGTACTTCCACACAAAATTAAATGCGGTAGAAAATACTTCTGAAATAGATTCTCCAATTCCTTTAAACCAATTTTTGATATTATCAAATCCATTTTTAAAGTTTTCTCCAACACTTTTAGCACTATCAGCAGCACTTTGTTTAATATTTTCCCATGTATTTTTTGAGCCTTCTTTTGTTGAATTCCAAAGTCCACTGAAAAATCCCTTGGTACCGTTCCACTTATTTTTAACCCAGTCGGCTGCATTTCCAGGTGCTTCTTTCATCCATGTGCCAGCATTTGAAAAAGCTTCTTTTGTGCCATCCCACATATTGCTGAAGAATTCCATTGTCGAATCCCAAGCTTTTACAACTACATCAGCAGCGCTTGAAATAAACTCCTGGATGTTTTTCCAAATGTTTTTAACAGCATCTCTAAAACCTTCATTGGTTTTCCAAAGATAAATAAACGCTGTGACTAACCCTACTACAGCAGTCAAAATTGCGACAAAAGGATTTGATAGCATTGTCTTATTTAAAATTGCTTGAGCTATCGAAAGTGCTTCTGTACCTTCCCTCCAAGCTTTAAATGCTGCATTCACTTTATTCACAAGCATCAACGTTCCGATGCTACCAGCTAAACCTGCAAGTACAGGTGCAAAAGGTTCCAAGGTGTCGTATAACTCTTTGACTGTTTTTATCATTGGCGGAATCATCTCAGCAAACTTAGATAAAGCTGCTTCCATTTTGGCCCCTTTGTCAGCAATGATTTCACTTATACTTCCAAAACCCGCATCTTTTAGTCCTTCATTAATTTTAGTTATGACATTGCCAACACCACGAACAATCGCTGTTTTCATATTAGCTAAACTGGTTCTGATTCCTCCAGTTGCATCTTTCGCAATTTTTTCTAAAGATACTAAACCTCCACCACCGTTTTTATTCAAATCGATTAAAGCATTCTGAAATTTTTCAACTGAAATGTTTCCTTTTGATAAACCTTCTTGTAATTCACCCATAGTCAATCCCATTTCTTCTGCAATTGCATTCAAAACAGGTCCCATTTTGCCATCTAGCATTGAATTAAAAGCTTCACCTTGAATTTTCCCAGACGAAAAAGATTTAGATAGTTGCATAACTACATTATCTACATTTTCAGCAGAACCACCAAATCCAAGAATTCCATTATTTAAAGCAGCAAAAATTTGTTCTGATTTGCCTAAATCTCTTGTGGAAGAAGCCAACATTTGTACGTTGCTTACAGCTCCATCCAAAGGAGTAGGTAACCCTTTGATACTTTTCTGTAAATTATTCATCGTTTTTGCTGTTTCGCCAGCTGAAAAGCCCATATTTTCAAATACACGGTTTGCGTTGTTTAACGTATCTACGCGATTGATAGCTCCATCAATATTACTGGTAATCAGCCCAATTCCTTTTGAGATGATTTTAGTTGCTCCGCTAGCTAAAAAGTTACCAACAAACGACGTCCATATGGTCCCAAGAGAGCGGCCGCCTTTTTGTCCTGTTCTGTCAACCTCTCCATCAAAACCTTGTAACTTTTTTACTGCTGAATTTAATCCTTGTGAAAAACCAGATTCATCCAGTATCATTTTTAAGACTAAGTCTTCATTGTTCAATAAGTACCCCCTCCCTTCTTAGAACATTGTGTGTTCATCAAGGAATTTAAGTTCTTCAAATTCTTTAACAGCATCTCTGAACGCATAAAGTTTCATAAGTTCGTTCAAGTCTGTATTCTCAATTTCGTTTAGTGTCCACCCATTTTCAAGAAGCACAATTTTCAATTCTGCTTCTCGGTACTGTGGACTAAATTTAAAATGAGGATGATAAAGGAGATATGTTACTTTTTTTTCTGATCAGAATAAACTGCATCATAACCGCTAGAGACAGACCCTAATAGTTGACCCGTAATTTTTAAGATTTCACGTGCATCCATTCCGTCAAGAAATTCTTGGCCCGTAAATTGACCTTCAAAAATAACTTTTGCGATAAAGTCATAACATTTACGCAAAACAGGCCGAATTTCCTCCATGTCGTTTGTTTTGACGATTTCTTCTAGTTCTACTTGTAATTCTGTTGCATCTTCCATAACAGATCCTGGTAACATTTCAGCAGATTTAAATTGTTTAGTGGTGAAATTGCCTTCTTCATCTTTCAAATAAAGTTTAATTGTCGTTTGTAATTTGCTTGCCATTTTTTAATTCCTCCATTTAAATAGGACGACACTTGGCCGTCCTTGAATTTTTTTAAGCGTTAATTGTTACGCTGCATTCAGCTGTATGGTTGCCATCTTCAGTAGTGACAACAATATTTGTGGTTCCTGCTGATACTGCTGTAACTTTTCCTTGCACAGGTGTTACTGTTGCAATTGAAGTATCATTTGATTTGAATGAATAGATTTTGTTTGTTGCATTTTCAGGTGTAATTGTTGGCGTTAGGGTTGCGGTTTCACCAACCGTTAGAACTAATTCCGTTTTGTCTAAAGTGACACCACTGACAGGATTTGTAGACTCTTCACGTGGATTAGTAACCTTAGTAAACCAATTTTTGATCATATCTAAGTCAACACCTTCATCGTCTTCATCGACTGAATACATGTATCCGACACCAGGAACATCAACAAATGAACCTGTCCATTCTGGATGGGTATGTGAAACTTTACTACCTTCTAACGTCGATGTTTCGTCAGAAGTTAAGGCAAATTTTCCTTTGTAAAAAATAGTATAGCGGTACTTACCATTTGACTTTCTACGCCGATAAGCAAAAGCGCCATCAGGTGCAATATCCTCTGCTGAACGAAGAATCCCACCTTTTACTTTATTCCCACCAGTAATCTCTGCTAGTATTTCATTTTGATAGCCATTTGTTTCTAACTTAACCTCAGCGCCACCAAAAGCGACATATTGGTCTTGTACTACACTATCGCCGTAATCTGGGGTCGTTTCTGTCGTAACGTCTGGTTTAATACTAACTGCAGTACCCATTGTAGTAGGTGCTTCATACGTAGGAAAAACACCTGTATCATCTTTTAGTGGAAACCAAGTCGGTTTCTCAACGGAAATAACACTTACATTTTTTTTCACTGTCATCTATTCTTCACTCCATTCGATTAATTGAGGAAAAGCAACATTAAAATTGATATGTTGAATTCCATCTGTTTTAAATGTCTGATAATCTTCCGAAAACAATTCGTTTCCGTCCAAATTCAACACATTAAAAAAAGCCCCACAGCTTTCTGTTAGGCTTCTTACTAATTGTTTATTTTTCTTACTATCAACTAACGCGATGTCAACGTTATATGCTTTATTCTGAACGTTTTGACCAACGTTATCAGTCATGCTTTCTTCTACACTCAAAACAAAATAAAATGGTTCTGACGATTGCATCACATCATCAAGATAGATAGGTGCATTCGAGAACTGTTTTATAGTGCTAGTAAGCATTTTTAAAATTTTGTCGTACATATCCTATCCTTTCTTAGCAATGATAATCGCCATTTGTTTAAATCGTTTCGGAATATATGTTGCATTAGCTAATTTATTAGATTTTTGCAACATGAATCGCCCTTTTACAAATCCACCATTCTTCGTTCTGTGTCCGTCATTTACATATTTGAAATATTTTTCATTGTTAATTAAGGCGCCAACGATTCTACCACTTGATGTTTTTCTAGCTTTAATGATTCTGTATCCACGTCTTAAATCACCTGTTTTAATCGGCGTAATAGGTACAATTAACTGATAAATCTTCGCTAACGAATCATTGACCATCGCGATACCTTCTTTTTCAGCAATTGGTGTCATTTTCTTTAAATTAGCAATAACTTTGTCAGCATTCGAGGTCATTCTAAAATCACTTTTACTCATCGATTGCACTTCCTGTCAATGTCACTTCGATGTGACTTGGATAGTTAAAGGGTTTCTTTGCAAATAAAATATGCTTTTGACCTGTTCTTTGAATGACAGTGATTCTGTCGGCCTTTTTCACATCTACATCAGGCATTAAGAATAATTTTTGATCTTCGTAAGTGATATTAAAGTTCCCTTTGTTTTCAACAACTGGTAAGCTTCCAGCGCTACCCAGACCACTTTGAGACAGTGCGCATTTTAACTTCCCATCATGAATTGGTGAATAACCTTGTTCCGTAATACCTGTTTCAGGATTTTCGATATCACCCATTCTTTCAATAACACAAGTATCAAGATAGGTCATTGCCAAAATATCTGCTTCATTCAATAGTAAAACACCCCACTATCACAGCCAATTAAACGTTTAATAGTGTCGCTGTAATTACCAAGTAATGCTGTTATGCTCTGCTGCGTTGTTGCATAGCTAATAGATGTATCACCGCGCTTAATGCTAGTCACAGCTTGTTCTATTTCGCTTTTAAGCGATTGATACAAAATCTCTGTGATTAACGAATTAAATAACGCCCAATCAATTTCAATCTTGCACGTATTATATGAACTGATTTCTAAAAGAACAAGGTCTAAGACAGACGAAATACGTTCTTTTGCAACGTTTGGCAACATCGTTTGAATCAATTCAATTATTTTTTGTTTTTGTTCGTCTGTCATATAATCACCTAAATTTCTGTTAAATCTGCAGCTTCTTCTAAAATTGCAATTGCTTTTTTATCAGAAACGTTCACTTCGATTTTTCCGTCAACTGCTGCAATAAATTTGCGTGTTTCAGGATGAACAAAACCAACGAAATTTTTATTTTTTAAAACTTTGAATGTTTTTGTTGCAGGTTTCACTTCTTCAGTTACTTCTTTTGTCTCTTCGATTACTTCTTCTTTGACCTCTGACTTTTTAACCATAATTATTCTCCTTTACTTTTTAATTATTCACCTGGTGCTGCAGTTGCAAGGTTTAAGATTGCCCCTGAATTCGAAGCGTTGTATTCAACGGTATATTCACCTACTACGCCAATACGTTTAGAATCAGTTGTTTTAGCTAATTCTTCTGCACGCCATTCACGCAACGGACGTAATTTAACATAGTTAGTATCTAAAGCAATCATTGTACCAGCTGGTAATGATGGTTCAATCAATGCACTACCTGTGCCATAGTTAGATACAATACGGCCTAGTTGTAGCCCAAATGCTACTTGCTCACCAAAACTAAATACTTTCGTACCTGCTTTATCTAATTCATCAGTCATCAAGTCGACCATATCTGTAGAAACCAGACATAATTTTTCTCCACCGTATCCATTGTCAAACATTGCTTTAAACATCTTGTCGACGTCTTTACGTGTAACGGCATCTGCAGTAGCTGTTTTGATCAAGTTATTAGAATTAATTAAATTGATCACACCACTCATTTGACGACCTTTTGATCCTGTTTCATTTGCCTTAACACCAACTAATAATTTACGATTTAAATCTAACTTCATTTCTAATGCACGTTGCAGAACCTGGTTACTTAATTCATTACCAATTCCATCAACTTTAATAGCATCTAATGTCCCTGAAACTGAAGTTGCTTTACGGAAAATTTCCGTATAGTTGCTAAACCAGTTACGTCCTGTTTCTGCATCGTTGTATTCTCCACCTTCTACTTGAGCAGATGAATCTTCTCTGTTAAGTTCAGATTCACGCCATTTAATTTCTGTAGAAGCTGTTGGACTGGTTTTACCAGCTCCTAATAACCAACTTAAGAATGGTGTTGATGGAATTTGAAATGCGTTGATTTCTTGTGAAATGTCTAAATACTCTAGATTATTTACCGAACTTTTTTTCATTTGTTATTTCCTCCTAATTAATAAATGCTTGTAATTTTTGTCCTAATGATGATTCTGGATTTTCAATCATTTGCGTTGACTGATTACCATCAGTCGCATTAGTTTGTTGCTTATTACCGAATGCTTTTGTCATTTCCATGTTTTTAATTGCTTCAGCATGCTTTTCATTGATGGTGCTTAAAACACTTGTGAAAGCTTCTACTGCACTTTTGGTAAACTCTGTGTCTGAGCTGACTAGATTGTTTAGCATGAACTGAGAAACGGATTCGCTTAATTCATCTTCAAGTTTCAACCCAGCTATTTGTTCAGCTACAAAAGCTTTATTTTCACTAGTAACACGTAAATTTTTCTCAGCTTCAAATTCCGCTTGTAATTTTTCTAAAGCAATCTGCTCAGGTGTTTTATTTTTCTTGGATTCTTCATATTGCTGCACAGCTTCCTGTTTTAGCTTATCAAGGTTATTCTGTTTCCAAGCTTCTAACTGTTCGTCTGCAGCACTTTGTGATTGAGATTGAATGAATTTCTGTGCATCTTCATTCGATTCGACAAATGCTTTAAAATCAGCAATAGTGAACTCTGGTTCATTTCCCCCACCATCAGCAAACATCTGCAAATTCATTGGTAATAATTTTTTTGTTTTCATTTTGTTTCTCCTTTCGCCCCACGATTCGTTTGCACGCCCCGCATTGCTTTAGATTATTTATTGCGCCCCGCCATTCAATCAAGCCCAGCATTGCGCTAGTTTAGTGTCATTTCGGACAAAATAAAAAGCCTAACTTTTGTTAGACCTTTTCCTTCACTTTAATTTTAAAATATTTTTCTATATCCGTTTCTAACTCTTCTAAAACAAACTCTTGTAATTCCACAAATTTCTTGTAGTTAAACAAATTAAAAAAATATAATTGGGAAATTCTATACCAATAGTAAAGTTTTCGTTTTGTTGTTATTGTTAAAACACATTCTTTTTTTAGATGTTCCTCGTAATCTGCATCTAAATAATCATATGGATCCATTTTATCACCTCATAAGATTCCTAAATCTTCTAATTCCCACAACTCGTCTAATTCATCTTCATCCATTTAATCAATCGACCTCGCATATCCTGCTATATTCCCTAAATTAAATACTGCATGTCTTGCAGTCTGAGTAGATTGCCCTAAATAGTCAAAAATAACCATTGTTTTACCATAACTATCTTCTTCAACTTTAAAATTAGTTACTCTTTGAAATAACGCTGTCTTAGCATCATTAAAATAAATAACTATGGAAACATCATTTTCTGTTGTATTAAAACCGTTATTCATCTAATCACTCCCAATTCTTGTGAACCAATTCAGCACCTAGCATTTGATAATCAGTGACAGCATATTTTACATTTTGCAGAGTCCTAGACACAATCGAAATAGTTAATTTGCTTTTTTTACCTGGTAACGAATACAAAATATCAACGTGACAATAATTACCACCCCAAACTGATTCAAGTTCATCTTTAACGATATTACCGTTGCCGTCTCTTAAAGTGTGCTTGGTCAAATATCGTTCATTTTCTTGTTCAAAAGCTTTTTTATAGGCTTTTTCTGTACCATTGGTTACATCTAGCTTTAACAACGCTTCAAACAAACCTTTCATTGCTATCCTCCTCTCCTATTTAATTTTATTCCCCAATTATTATTAGCGAACTCATCCAATAAATCACCAAACATCTCTTCATACAATTTATCTACGTCATCGCTAATTTCAGGAATAATTGGTATTTCAGTACAACGGCAACGTCCATGATACGGAGGATGCCAATCATCTTTAATCTCTTTTCCGTGACGTCCACCACAAATAGAGCAAACACGCTCATCTTCTGCCGACCAGCTTTGTGTTTGCTTAACACCTACATCCTTTAGCGATTTTCTTACACCCTCTACAGCAAAATGTGAATATTCAGTTCTAACAAGATTTTCAATCGAACGATTAAACTTTCCTTGCTCTAACTTAAACATGCCACTAATAACACCATCATTTTTCATTGTTTTAAGAGCTTCTAAAACACCTTCGCCACTTGCTAAAGAATTAATAATAGAATTACTTAGACGTTGCTCTAGGGTTGATATATTGCCCCATAAACGAGATGAAAAAGTTTTTCCGCTCCATGGATAGTTCATGATGTTTTCTAGTTCATTCTTAGTTAATCCAGGTGCTGAACCGCCTAATAATTGCATTAATGCATTAGAATTAGAATTGCAGATTCGTTTTGTGATGTTTTCTAAGTCGTTATTAAATTTACCGTTAACATTATTGGCTATCGCTTCCCCTGCAAGGGCAGAAAAAATGTCTGCTCGTAATTGTAACAGACGATTGACCTTTGCATAATCGTAAGATGGAAAATACTCATCTATGAATTGCTTATAAGCTTCATCTGATTCCATCAACTTTTCATAGTTCTTTTCGATGTACTTGCGGTACTTCTCTTGGTCTCGTTTGCTAAAGTCTTCTAGCATTTTACTTTGAGTGATATCGTGTAAATCTGCTTGTGACAACAGCTGTCTTTGAATTTTAACTAAAGCACGTTCGAAAACAGATTCTAGCTCATTAAGAGTTTTCTTTTCCAGTTTCAAACGTGCTTTATCTTCTAATTCACGGCGTTTTTCCCAATAGAGCTCGTTAGCCCTTGTTTTCTTCTTCGTCATTATCCGCACCGCCTAGCTTGCCGTATTCCCCGCTTGGATAGTTTCGCCCTTGTTCTAAATTCATTAATTCCATTTCATAATCGGGGTCTTTAACAAATGGAATCTGATTAATAATTGTTCGTTTGGATACAAACGGTGAAAGTTTAGGTAACGCCTCAGCAAGATATCCAATATCAGTTGGTAAACTACGACTAAACGTAAACACAATTTTAGAAACATCTACTTCTAATTTATCGCTAAATTTTATAAAAGCCGCCATCGTCTCAGTTACTTCTTTTAAACCCTCTCTAAAATACTGTTCTTTCGTGTTTGTTTTGGCTTCTAGTGCAATAATTTGCCATTTACGAGCTTCACCAGAAGCGTTTGACTTAAACACCTCATCATTAAAGTCGATTGACTTAGTGACCGTGTAGTAAAGCTTTTTCAGTTGATTAAGATGATACTCGTTGAAATCTTTGTTAATGTCTTTCGTTACATAGCCAACCTTCGCCTGTGGATCTGGCAAGTTAATGATACCTAGCTGTTCCATCATCCTCTGTGCTTCTTTTTCACCTAAACGGGACCCACTAATCATCATATACGCTAATTTAAACTGTTCGACTTCATTTTGCTGGTCTGAAAGGCTTCTGTCGAAAGCATCAGAAAGTTCCTCTGCAACCTCAAAATCGCAATAACGATTCGTGTTGTTTTTAAATTCTGACAGGTAGAACGTTTCGAGAGGGTTATCAGTTTCTGCTGTCAATTTAAATGTTTCAGCCGCATTCATTAAATTCGTTTCCACGTATCTGTTATACGTTAAGATTTTTTTCTTAGTAACAACTTTCATTTCTTCGAAAAATTTCTTTTGGTGTGTGTCATATTTCTCTCGAATGAAAATATCTGCATTCTCATATTTTTCGGCTCTCCATGGTTCGATATTGCTCGCCCATAATTGCCAACCTTCCACGGTTTCAACAGGTTCTAACAAACGAAAAGCAACACCACAAGCTCCTTGATATCGTGCCGTGTCTGAATCCAACATTGCGAATCGCATTTCTTTAACTAATTCTGCTAGTCTATCGAATTCTTTAGGTGTTTTTATCTTCGCACTGACATTACCTAAAAATAAATCCTTTGTTTTTTGAATTAAGGACTTTCTTTGTTCTGTAACATCATAATCCCATTTAACTGGGATACCTGTGAAATGATCAGCTGCTTGATCAACAATGGTGTTGTATAAGCCGGCGTGAAGTTTATTATTCACTTTTATAATTTTTGTGTTTGGTTTAGGTCTGCTATCAATCTCATTTTCTTCACTTGTGTAAGCTTTGTATTTACGCTCTCTGTCATCAAAGAATGGCTTCATCTCTGTTATGAAGTCATTTGGATCAAAAAGCTCTTCATTTATTTGCGTAGAATATTTCGTTCGTAATCTTTTATATCGACTTAATGTTAAACTACTTTGGAACAATCATTCCACCTCCTAAAATTGAATAAATTGAACTTTATTATCATTTGCTAATGTTTCTACAATGCCTGTTACAGCATCTGGTGCATCATCGTGTTTGTTTTTACCTTCCCTTTGGTAAGTAGTCATAGCTTCATAAAATTCTGGCCATCTTATTTTCCAATCCGATGGGAAATACACATTATTTTCTACAAGTGCCGAATTAGAAAGAATACGTGATTGTTTATTTGCCGATTGATGAAATGGCTCGTAATAAGCACCACGATATCCTCGTTCTTTAACAATTCTTTCTGAGTTACGAGAAAAACCACGCCCACCAGAGTTAGACTCAATGCGGACATGGTTCACTTGGTTATTTTTAATTTGTTCAGCGTGTGCTGTTTCCGTTTGTTCCATTGGTTCTTTTGTAAATAGAACATCCAATACTTCTGCTTTATGATCTTCTGTCTCACCAAAAACAATTGAACAAAGATTATCAGCACCAGTGTCTGCTGTATCGGTATAATTCCATATTTTAATGTAATTAGAGCGTGTTTCATATGTTGAAAATTTTTGGTACAAACGCCCTTTTAAATCAATCGGTTCTTGTTGATAGTTAGCAGAAGCAATATCTGCACCCATCGTTTTCTTTTTACGGAAATATTCTTCTTTAGAAAGGACAGGCTCACAAAGCATGGTGTCTGTTTCTTCGTTATATGCTTTCATGCTAATGTGCTTTACTTTATAACCAGATTGAGGTAACTCTTTTAAAGTTTTTCCTGCTAAATCATTAGAATGCCACCTAGTCATGATGATTATAATTTTACCGCCTGTTTCTAAACGAGAAAGCATAGTATTGATAAACCAATCCCAGTGCTTCTCTAAAACCATAGCGTTATTTGCTTCTTCGGCATTTTTAATTAAATCATCAATGATAATGATGTCTGCGCCAAAACCTGTAGCTGTTCCTGTTGGAGATGTCGCTAGATAATTATTATAACCACCATTCAAACTCCACAAATTCATAGCGCCATCACCTGATTTTATTTCTACACCAGGGAATACATCTGAAAATACTATCCTGCCTTCATCAGCTTTTATTTCCTGAATAGCATTCCTCACACTTTTAGAAAATGTTGTAGATAATGTTTCGTTATATGAACCCGTCATTATCTTTTTTTGATTGTCATTTCCTAATAACCATTCTACGAATTTACCAGCAGTTCTCGATTTTCCATGTCTCGGCGGTTCGTTGATAACTAAAACGTTATCGTCGCTATCATAAATGAATTCTTGCAGGTCATCACATAACTCTTTTAAGTACTTTCTATCTTGTTTGTAAAAGTCAGATGTAGTTAATTTACAATAGTCCCAAAAATAACGACGGGATAATTCTAACTTCGCACCTAAAACGATTTTATCCATCGCCTTCAGCTAACTTTCTTAATTCTTCCTCAGACAAACCAGCAAAAGGATTATTAACAGACAGTTGAGTTTCTTTCTTATCCCTCCATACATTTGGCTTTCTATTTTTCAACCAGAAAATAGCTGCAGTTGGATTAGGGGATACTTGTTTATCAACCTCAAGTAAAATTATCCTTTCTGTTGTTGGAATTGCTTTTATAGCAGCATCTTTAATTTCTTGTAAATCCGCCTCTGGGTGGTCCATTTTGTAGCGTTGTTCATATTCTCTTCGCTCAGCATCAACAATATCCTTGTCACGATCGACGACTTTTGCTGTTCGTTCTGTGTATTCATAGCCTGTCGCACTTTTAAACAGCGCATTTTCAACTTGACGATCCACAACCTCTTTTCCTTTTTTAAGGGCGGAAGAAATGGAAGAAAATTTCTTTTTCCAGTCGGTAAATGTTCTTTCAGATACTCCAATATTTTGCGCGATTTGTTTATCGACGAGGCCATCTCGTGCCCACCCTTCGATTTTAATTAATCCTTCGTTAGTTAGCCACTCTGTGTACTTTGCCATGACCTCACCTCTTTTCTCTAACTATATTTACTCATATTCTCTTGTACATGCTTGTCACTCCAATACCCATGACCGCAATATACCAACTTGCAATAGTCAATTTCTTGTGGGGTTGCTTCCCGTGTCATTTCAATGATGGAATAGGACTTCTTAATCTGCACTGACATTACTACCCGTACTGCATCGACTGAGTGCTTCGGCTGTGGATATTTATGTGTTAACGATACATACCAATAGTTTTTCATATAGTTCTCTCCTAGTTATCTTTATGTACTTGATTCAACAGATCACTTCTTGTTATACTATTTATGGGTAGCAACTCCTTTTTGTAAATAAAAACCAACAATTTTTGCACGAATGCTACCCAGCCACTAGATTCCCATAGTCTAGTGGTTTTTTGTATGTAGAAAAGAGACACCCCGCAAGCGGATGCCTCTCGTGAAGGATAGAAACATCTATTGACGCTTCCTAATTTATTTAAGCAGCGTTTGCTACTTATTGGCGTGACAGGAATCGAACCTGCATCTTATCTCACACGAAGCCAGTTGCATCCCAGATGCTACACGCCATACCACAGTGACTGATCAATCAAATACCAGCAAAAACAATTGATAAAGTTTATCCTAAACATACCTAGCTACTACTACATGAGTTTAGGAATTGCTCTCGTGCGTAAGCAGCTGCCGCAGAGTTCTGGTTAATGTGTCCATTTCTTTGACTTTCGACACTACTATAATAACATCTAAATATTGATAAAAACCGCCAACTTTCCGCCAAAAAACCGCCAAAAATAGCGACTATCTCTATAAATCTTATATATACTATGTTCATAGTTTGCCTTTTTTGAAAAAAAACGTCAACACTTGCTTTTGTATGCAATTATTTTTCCATTTCGATACGCTTCAGCAAATTCAATCAAAGCTTCTGATTTCATTCGTTGAATACTTCTTTCAGAATAGCCGACTTCTCTGGCGATTTTGTAATTAGAATAATGGTCCTGCACACAAAAACTGTAGTGAAGTATTTGCCTACTAACAATAGAAAGGCTTGCTAAAGCTCTTAAAATAGCGTCTCTCTCCATTTCAGCATAAACTCTTTCGACAATGCCATCTTGTGTCTTATTAACAGAGACTCCTAATGTTCTAGGCATATCAGAAAGATGTGGAGAACGGATATCAATGAGTGACTTACCAGCGATGCGCTCCCATTTTCGGTATTGTGCTAGCACTTTTCTTGCATTCATTTTCGTTTTTTTAGTATCAATATCAGGAAATAATCGCAAATTCTCCGCCTCCATGGTATAATAAATTAGAATCTCTTTTACTTACACAAAGATCAGCTAGCGGAAACTAGTTGGTCTTTTTCTTATTGCAAAATGGAATCATTCTTTGTATAATGTATTTGCTTATTAGTACTTCATTTCGGGAAAGTGCTAATTCACACGAAAAGGATAATCGGCGGAAAACGGTTGTCCTTTTTCACTGTGCAAAGTTACCAATAGTCGGAGTAATCCGACTTTTTTATTTATACTTATTGAAATTCATTATTTTATTATGCTATAATATAGGTCACTCAATTCATCCAGAGTGACGTCATCTAGAAAACACAACTAGAAAAAACTAGTTGTGTTTTTCTAGTTAAGATAAAATATTCTTCTTAGTCAACCAGTGGTCGGTTGGCTTTTTTATTGTTTAATTCGACCGTTATCGGTCTGCCGTATTTTAAAATTTTCCATTCGCCATTATAATGTTTGTTATAAAAATCTGCATTACGTTTAGCAGCTGATAATGTGTAAAAGGTTCTTCTCAGGTATTCAACATAAACACCATCGACTTGCCTTCCTAAGATATAAACTTCTGGATAACTTAGCATTACTTATCCTCCCTTAAATAAGGTACCAAGCTGATACAGCCCTCTATTAGTTTGGCGATAGACTAATATCACTAATTTTCCATCAATACATTTCAAGTCAACATACTCAAAAACATCATCTGGATTTTTCTTGTTTAAATCTTTAAAAAATCCAGTAATGTGAACATCGTAAGGTTGAGTATTGAATTCTTTAAATTTGATCATTTATTCAGCCTCCATTTTCCCATTAATTAAGTTTTCAATTTTTCTCGAATCTGCTGGCTTAAAATACTGCTCATATAATTTTTCGATTTCATTGTCTAATAATCGGTGCTTATCCTCTACGATTGATTTGAATAATTCTTTTTGTTTTGGCGTTGTAAATTTCAATTCTTCTATTACCATCTATTCACCTTCTGCCTTTACAGCAAACAGCCAATATCGCTCGTCAACTGCTTTGATTTCTTGTTCTGTGAACATTTCTTGAACCAATCCAATTAAATTATCTGACCAGTCAACAATATTGTATTTACCGTTCTCATGATCCAGAATTAATCGTTTGTGCACATCCCCATCATTCATAAAATCGACATAGTAAAGCTGCTCTTTCTCATTAGTGTTCATCATTTAAAACTCCCTACTTAATATGAAATTTGAATTATTAACGTAGTCAAATTCTTCAATATCACAATATTCGCCGATTTTATTAGCAATATCCAATGCTTCTTGTTTATCGTTAAAAAGAATTACTTCATTTCCATATCTAAAATAATCAGTAAGCCCTTTAACTGCGTATAGCGGTTCTTCCTTGACTTCGTAACCGTTAATTACAGCTCGATAAAATTCATTACTATTTTTTCCATACCAATTAATCACTGCTGATAATTTAGAATCTTCACATGTTCTACCATCGCTACCGTAATGATCTGACCACGCGCATATTTCATAAATAGGGTCTTTATTTTCCCTGATAAATTTATCAATAATCGGCGGAACAACGACTTTTTTCGGTTCGTCTAGTCGTTTTGCTAAATTAATTGCTCTTTCGTTGGCATAGTCAGCACCTTTCAAATAATCAAGGCTGTCTGTAGAAACTTCTATGCATTCTAATTCTTCAATCAATTCTTGTTTATTCATCGCTGTTCCTCCTACGTCAAATTTATATCAATAACTCTCTTAATAATTTCCCACTCATTTTTAGGAATGGTAAAATCGTGTTGACTTTCATCTGCTGAATTCGTTGTACATATCGCTAACTCTCCATCTAAAACACTGAAAAAAATGCTTGATTCACCACCTGAGTGAACTTCAGAGAACTCAATTTCTCCGATTTTGAGACCACTTTTTTTCATCATCGTTCCCCCTCGATTATTTATTCTTGGCAATCCTCACAATATTCAGGATAACCATTCCCATATACGTCAAGGAATGCACCACAACATGCACATAAGACACCTTCCAACATCATTTCTGCAATTTCTTCCATTATCCTTCCTCCTTGCGTTTCGCTATATCATCGGACCAAGCAGCATAATAATCAAAGTCATAGCCATCTTCTCTTGGGTTTTCGTCTAAACGGTCTGGATCATGCATTAATATGGCCTGTTTCACTTCTTTGGATTCATCTTCTAGTTCATCTATCAAATCATCAGGTACCTCAATTGAGACTAATTTTACTGTTTCGTCTTCATCGGGCTCATCGGCCATTAAGTAGTCTTTTTCCTCTTCGAATTCTTTATTTGCCTGTCCTTTACTTTCTGTCCAATGTCCAGTATTTTTTGAACTTTCATATCGATATAGTTTCATTCCGCTTCCTCCAATCTAATAGCTAACGTCCTTCTTCATGACGCGCATAATATACTTTATTAAATACTTCTTTCGGAGTTTCTTTGTAGTAGGAGTTATAGTCCGTAGGATTATTATTCCAAGCTGGAGCATGCGTCCATTCGATAATTGATCCTACCCCCGGCATGTTAGATTTACAAATACACTTGATGTGGTTGGCATTTACAAACTCAACGTTCCCATCCATCGCTGTAAGTTCAATAAACATCACTCTTCCACCTGTTCCATAGTCCAATTTGCGAACGCTAGCAGCACTTGCGCTTCTTGTTTCATTGTTAAGTAACCGTAAGCCAAACCAACATCAGAAAATTCATCTCCAGTGTCTTCTTCAACAAATCTACACACTGATACCAGAGGGTAATTGTCATCTTCTTTATAAAAATGTTTTTTCAACCAATCAAGCACAGTCTGCTGATTTTCGTTGAGTTCTGTAATACATATTATCGTTTTTAGCTCTCTTAACTCGTCCTCTGCATCATAAGCCGATTTATCTGATTCCCAATAATTATGCCAAATACTTAATACTTCGTTTTTATCTACTAGTTCTTGTTTACTCATTCTGTTCCCTCCAATTCCCACGGAAAAGGCGTTCTAATGGACCAAACAGGTACAGACCTATGATCACAATCTCGCCATTCTAACCACCAGCAACTACGATTCTCATTGTTTTCGTCTACTCCGAAACGATATCTAACAAATGCATCTTCAACAATGTAAGGTGTGTTTTCGTCAAGCATTAGTTCTGACCGCCATTCCTCTATTGCTTGTTCTCTGGTATATTTTTGTTTATTGAAGCCCATCCAATTATCAAAATCCCCATTAAACACTTCAAAGTCAAACTTGCTTTTTCCTTTAATTGCCATTTATTTGACCTCCAATAGCTCTGGATTTTCGTATATATTTCCGATGACAGTTACATAAGGCTTTATTCTTGCTAACAAAAGATTTCCAGCGCACCAAGTTAGATCATATTCGTTCCAAGACACTTTATAATCACCATCTATTTCAATTCCAACACTGCTTTCTGTTTTCTGAAATGGATGGTTTCTTACTGAAACAATATCACCCTCAAAAATTTCAACGCCGTTCTTGTCTTTCAGGCCTGTAGATTGCATGAGAACATACTTATCAATCATTCCCCACATGCCATTTTCTAGATTGATAAGAGGAGCTATAAATCCTGTATCATCATCAATAGTCCAATCTACATTTTTATCTTCATCAGGATAATACATTATGTTTTCTTCTACTGAATATGCTCTAAATTTTGGAATCATCTTCTTCACTCGCTTTCTAGTCGGATAATAAATTTATTACAAAAATGTTAGTTATTTCGATTAACTTATTAGTTTGATTCATGTAAATTAAATATATTAAAAAACTTTAGGAGGTTTTCTCATGAAAAAAATCATAAGCTTAATTTTTGTTGCGTTACTTATATTTATTGGGTGGAAAGGTTGGGATTACTATCAATCTACTTACGTAGGAGAAGACTATTATGCTAAAATACAGGCTCCTCTACCTGAACAAACTGACATAAAAGATGACAGTGGTAGATTTTTAGGGAAAGGATATAAATATAAAGTAGTCGGATTTGACACTAAAGGAAACAGCCGTAATTTTAATTTTGATGTTATAACTTCTGGGGATTATGCTGATGGATCAAAATTAAAAGAAGGAACTATTCTACTTTTAAATGCCAGTGAAAAAAGAATTATAAAACGGCAAATCATCACTCGTGACAAAGTCCCTTCTGCCCTGAAATCTAAGTTTGATATTTCTTAAACCAGCTTTTGCTGGTTTTTCATTTAAAAAAACTGTATCTTTACCCCAAAAACAAATTAAAAATTCTTTGTGGTCGACCAAACCTCCACTCCTTTCGCTTACATTAAATGTTCAGCTTTATATTTCCATATTTTATTTTTTATGGTACAATTATTCTTGGAATTTCGTTATATACGTTATTGTTACCTTTCGCCAATCCAAAGAAAGGAGAATGCGTTATGACATTCACTAACAAAAACAAAAATTTCGATTATAAGGTGACGCTAAATACTACGTTAAATATTTTCGTGGTATTTTTGGCCACAGATCAAAATATTTGTGCAACTGGCCTTACAATTGAACAAGCTGTCAATGAATTAGAAAAAAAGGTTTAAGGAGTGAAATAATTGAACGATTATCATTCACAGTAAAAGCATCTACTGATTGATTCTATTGGTAGGTGCTTTTTTGTATTCTTTCGCAACTCATGCCTAACTTCATTCCCTTCACGATTACATACTGGGCATGGTTTAGCTTTCACATATCCGTATTTGTCCTTGGTCCAAATAATCCGCTCCCCTTTGCATTTTAGGCACGTCATAAATTTCCAACTCCTTTTGTTAATCGACAGATTCAAAAAGAATCGTGTAATCATCAATATCAAGCAATTCTGCTATTTCTTGAATACGTTTTAGTGTGACATTTTCTTTATGTTGCTTCGCTAAACGAATTCGATTATTAGAAGCTCTGTAAAGCGGAACATCTTGTGCTATACAATAATATTCAACATTTGACCAAAATATCTCATGAATAGATTTACTCATTGTGATAGTCCTCTCTTTTTCATCCTCCCGATAATTCTTGCATTTGTCGCTGTAACTCCGCTTGTTCTTCTGGTGGAAGTTTTTCGTCTTTTTGCATGCCGCTCCAGTCCGGCATTTTTTCTTCCCTTATCGGTTTCTGTTGATACCGACCAGCACCAAAGCTCTTTTTACTGGTCGCTTTAAAAGCTTCTTGCGCTTTTGCGGCTTCTTCAAGCGTACGAATATCTCGCTTTTTCCAATTTTTTAAAATGACTTCGACATAGTTCTTCAAACCTGACATCTCTACGCTATTCTCGTAAGACAGCTTGAATGCATACAAGACCATTTCTGGGCCCCATTCTTTAATCCATGGCCCCAGTGCGCCTTGTAATAAGCCCGTTGGTGGTTTGCCCCAGCTTTTTTGGATAAACTCATACACGCCGATGTCGTCATCATCTTGATATATATATTTATTGTCTTTGTCTAGTATAGTTACAGTACTAGTAAGATCTTTATGTTCAACTGTTTGTGCTACTGGTTGTACAACCGTTTGTGCTACTACTTGTGAACCAGCTGTTACACTAGTGGTGAACTGTTTGTCACACTTTGGCGTGTTTTCTCCATTTTCTTCGTTGTTTTTTGTTAAACTAGTTGTCACACTTTTAGACAACCGTTTGTTATACAGAGGGAGGATTTTATATTGTGGTTTCTCTGCATTTTTCTTTCCAGGTCGATATTTTATTAAATTCATTTGTATTAGACTGTTCCGTGCTTTAGCTACTCCTTGAGTAGAAAGCCCTGTAAGATCGGTAAGCGCCGAATTTTTCAAAGGAAACCAGTCATCTAATTTTTCTTCATCGTTCGCGTAGTCTAATAACTCGCGATACAGATTGTTTTGGCCAATTGAGATGTCTATTTCGTTTTGTTTCAATTTACGGTACTCTCGTCTTTGTCTAAAGTAATCCAACTGAGACCCTCCTCTCTATAAATTTAGTAAGTCTGCTATTTCTATAAATCCATTCAATTTTTTATTTTTTCTACAATATTCACATTTCCCGCACTGTGTGGGGGCTTCTTCCCCCATCTTTACTCTTAGAATGTGAGGTAACTTTTCTTCTATTTTGTAACGTTCAAACTCATATCTTGTATGGTGAATTTCAATTGCGGCTATATTCGGTGGTGTTTCTTTTGTAACTGCAAAAATATATGGGATCATTTCTTTATGAAATTTCTGCTCAAGTAATTGTTTATACACATACATTTGTGTAATATATCCATACTCTTCAGCAAAAGAGACATATCCGCCATACTGTTCTGACCAATAACGCTGTGAAAGGCTCCGGGTTGTTTTGAGATCAACAAAATATCCTTTATCGAAATTAAAACAATCAATTCTTGCTTTCCACTTAGTGCCGAATAATTCACCCGTCAAAATCACTTCTTTTTCTCCTTGATAAACAAAGTTGAAAAAATCGTCATATTCCAGTGCTTCAATCATATCTATAGCTTGAATAAATTCTGCTCGTTCGGAGCCATTCTTTTTATAGATAGAAGCATAATTTTCATTAATAAACTCTGTGTGTGCTTTACTCGATTCAAAGTAAGAATGAACATAGTTGCCAACTAATAAAGCGATTGGGTTTGAAGTTGGTGCCCACTCTTCTTTTAATTTTGCTAATGCTGCGGCTTCACATTTCATAAAGTCTTTGAATTGACTGACTGACATATACTGCCAGTCAGCTTCATTGCTATAATAGTTGTTCTTGTTGAGGTCCATCTTTTTCATCTGCTTTCGATTTTACTGATTTACTCCCGCTTACTTTTTCTGTATTTTTTTGTTCGCTATTATTCATAAACTCTTTTTCAATACTATTTTTTATTTTCTTTTCTGCCAAAGGTTTTTCAAAATATTCATGTACCTTTGTTAAACCATCCTTTAGGCTGTTGTAAATACCAATTAAATCTGAAAAGTTTTTCTCAGAAAAATTATTCGATGCATAACCAAAGTATTCTTCAATCATTTCTTGCGTCACATCAAAATCTTCTTTAAAAGCTGTAAAAGCTCTAGATAACCGATCTTTTAACGGCGAAGCATTTTCTCCTGCAAGGGTTTTGTTGCATTCCTCAATAGCTAATTCAACAATATCCCCAGGGATTACACCTAGAATACAAGCACGAAGTCTTCGTGAACCATTATTCGCAACCATTTCATAAATATCTCTTGGATCTTCGAGTTTCTTTGATCCATATTTTGTATGCCGTAAATGGGGAACGGTAAATATTTTCTCTTGCCGAGTATTTGTTTCAACATCCCATGCGTAAGCCATCGCTACGGATTCCCCTGGTCGTTGTTCTAGTTCTTTCACACCAAAAGAGATATTTCCCCAGTTTTGGGCGAGAACTTCTGCTAGTCGAATAGATGGGCCTTGAACATTCGTATTTCCTCTCGGGTAACTGTACATCGCTGTTGAGGCTAAGCTTTTTCTTTTACATGAATCAAGAATTCGTTTCTCTGCTTCAAATGGATTTCTTGGAAATTGTTTGGCCATAAAAATTTGCCCCTTCACTTCCTCCATTTCTCGGCTAACGCTCACATTGGTCATTGCGCCATGACTTGGATTTGATTGTTGGTTTGTAAATTCATTCGCTAGTTCATTCCCCATCGTAATTTCCTCCAGTTTTTAAATACTTTTCTCCTAATCCTACAAAGTTTATAGATATTATTTTTTCTTCACCTATTTCTAAAATAAAATCGACAATATCCTGCTGAGTGACAATTGCTTTTTTATTTTCACTAACTAGTCGTTTATTATGCAGTTCAAGCAAGGATATTACATAGTTAACTTGGAATACGCCATCCTCTTGGGCGATAGTTTCTCCCATACTATCCTTGTCGTAATCTGCTGTTTCGTCTATTTCTTCTCCGTAAAAATTTTCTGCCGGCTCCTGTCTAGCCCCTAATGAATCAAATTCAGGCATACTACCACTCCCATACTAGTTTGGCTTTTGTGTCGTCCTTGTGATCTAAAATGCCAATTCCCTCAAGTTCTAAGGAGGCTTTAAACTGATGAGTTAGACCTCTTTTACGGACCACTACACTCGTTTGTCCATAGCTTGAAGCTGTGTGGATGGCTTTAACGACTTCATTTTGTTCGTAAGCCAACATATTTTCATAGATTGAATCATTTAATCCGGTAATATCAATCATTTCAATTCACCTCGCAAGAAAGCGTTTAATAGCATATCAAGTTCAGGATTAGCTTGTTGCTCTTTTTTGTCTGTTTCTCGTTTTCGACAGTTTGGGCAATCACACTCTTCAGATTCCATAACAGATAAGATTTCCATTAACAAAATCGCTTGTATTCTTGATTCACCGCTAACAAGCAATACTTGTTCCTGACTTTCTTTTATATAAGCACCACATAAAATATCAATTTGTTCTTTTTCAGCTTCTTTTTTTAATTCAAAAAATAGATTTTTCATTTTCTCATTCATATGTTATAATCTCCTTGAATTTATATTTTGTATGCCTTGAATCTATCTCTAGATTCAAGGCCTTTCTTTTTTTATGCAATAATAGTTAGTACATTATTTTCAATTAATTCTTTTAATTCGTTCATAAGAAATATATGAATGTTTTCCATAGCGGTGTGTTTCCAAATACCCCCATCTGCTTCAAAAAGCGCACAATCTCCCTGTTTATTAATCCGAAAAACAAAGGGACTTGCTGGTTGCTCTACTTCTAAAAATGTACGATAAGGTCGCAAACTTGCCGGGCTTGGAACTTCTGCTTTTGTTAACGTAGCGGCACCTTCTTTTACGGTTGCTACTTGCGAAATTCCGTTATCAATTAAATCACCTCCGCCTTCAATGCGAATGCTACTAGCACAAGCTAATATTGCAGATGCATCAAGGTCACGTTGAACCAACGATTGAACATTAATAATAAAATCTTCAGAATCCATAAAACGACGATAAGGAAATATTTCAAGTAAAGCTGTTGCTTCAATAAGGCTTTCACGTTTCCGGTCCACATCTAGTGCTGAATAAACTGCAACTCTTGTTGGACTTTCAACATGTAGCAATAATTGCTCACTTTGTTTTTCATTTGAAGAAAATTGCGATTTTAAATACCCAACTAATCCAGATAATGAATGGATCGTTAATGTTTCTGCGCGTTTAATTGGCGTTAGTTCCACAAAGCGTGCCTTGTTTCTGTCATAAAAATTTTCCCCGTTTACCGAATAAATAACTTCTTGATCTTCGCTTAATTTCACTGCATACTCTAATGCATCTTTTAAATTTTCTGTCATGATTTTTCTCTCCTAATTCGTTTTAAATTTTTTTATTTTTTCTGTTTCTTCAATTTCTGAAATGGGCATCCCTTTATCATCTTTAAGCTCTGAATCTTCTGGATCGAAGTAAAGTTGCCCACGTTGTCCACTTTTTAGTTCATTTGCTACTGGGTTTCCTGTGTCTGTCTCACCGATAATAACCCGAGAAATTGCACCTGTTCTAGGAACTAATTTTGATTTAACGCTGAAATCAATCACTACATCTTCTCTGTACTCATCAGACAGAATCGTTAACTCAATTGTTATTTTTCTTTTTTTACTTGGATCAGTATTAAGGTCATTGATATTTTTGATTACTTGGCCTAATTCAAACTCAAATCGTTCTTGCAAAGCCCCTTCACTAAGTTCGCTTAATGCTACGTTAATATTTTTTTCCATTTACTGAGCACATCCTTTCATGGTATAATTTAGTGTAATTATATTTATCTCTGTGACTAACTTGGATGGCCGTCCTTGTTAGTCTTTTTTTCGTTTGCCCTAGTTTTTCTATTCTGGTCATTCTTTTTATTCCTTTCTCTGGTATAATTTCCTTATCAGCAAGTGGTCTGCTGAAATAATTGATAAGGTGGTGAATTTAATGGAAAATGTCACTGAAATTAAAGAATCAAAAAGCGTAGATGAGGTTAACGAACTTTTGAAAGACGGTTGGAAATTATTGTCCGTTAACACTTACTATCCAAACCATATTATTAGAATGAATGATATGGAAGCAGCTCCACTTATCTACGTACTAGGAAAATAATCTAATATGGGGTGAATAGAATGAATGAATTTTCTGAACTAAAACATGAGTACCATTTTGACAATCAAGATCACTTTATTGAAACACCTTTTGTAAAAAATGAATCAGATGCTAAAAAAACTATTATTGATGAAGGAAATGTTCAAAAAGTTTATATTGAGTACTCAAATGGAGTGAAAGTCCTAGTATTAACAGAAATTTCCAACGGAAAAGTTTCCTACTATACAAACTATCCTTTAAAAGAAATTAGTAATAATCGATTTAGTTTTGTAATTTCTTAAATCCAAACCCTTCTTTAGATAGGCTCCAGGTACCATTGAAAGTTGGTATTACAACTTTTTTATTAACTTTTGAATAATCAATATCTATTTTCATAACATTTTGCTCCATGCTACTCGCAATAGTTTGGAGCAATTCGTTTGTTTTTTTCTGTTCTCTCAATAGTTCATCCATTACTTTATCCATTCGACTTCACCTTTCTCCATCCACTTTCAATCACATGGTCGTAAACTAAGAACCAAACTATAGAAACGATAATAAACAACACTTGAAACTTTGGCGGGACATCCATTCCTACGATCAATCCCAATCCAAACATAATTAGTAACATGGCAATATGTCTTAAGTTAATTGCTTTTTTCTTCTTCATTTAAAAATTCCTCCTATGCTATATCGTTTAAGTCTAAGCTCATTTGTCTTACAACTGTTTTTGTGGCTGTGGACGGCTCCCAGTCATTGATATATTCAATTACGATTGGATAATGTTTCTCTCTTAATTGTGATCGGGTACCCACGCCTGTGATTTGCTTAATACCTGAATTAATATCTTTATATAACTTTCCACGCTGTTCCTTTGTGATTTTTCCAAATCCTCTTGCCACTTCTGCTACTCGCTGATGAACTCGTCGTGATAAGTAGCTATAATCATCTGCACCGATTTTTTGATTGTCTTTTAAGTCGGCTACTTCTTTTTCAATTACATCTACACGCTCATTTGTTTCTTCATTTGCTGATAAAGCAAGCATTGCTAGTTCTCTTTTGGAAGTTGGTAGTTTGGGCTGTTGAATTTCTTTTTCCATTTGATTAAATGCTTCAATATATTTCAGTTTGAACTGCAATGCTTTTTGACCAGTGAACCCCATTGCTAATAAAGTGAAGCCGTCGCGATTCATGATAACTTGGCGATAAGATTGTTTGTTTTGTGGATGAATGTAGGTATCTTCGTAAAATAGGTCGGCATAATTTTGTGCCACCCCCTCTTTTAATTCATCAATGGCTTTTAGAACAACTTTGTGTTCTTTGCCAAAAACTTCAGCAACTTGTAAACTACTTGTTACTGCTTCTTGGTTTTTCATAATTACTAAATTATTCATTTGGTTTATTTCCTTTCTGATATAATTATTTTGAAAGTGAGGTGAATAATATGTTGTATAAAGATAATGAATATACTGAACAGTTAGCCTATGTTATTTCTAATACTGTCAAAGATGCGGATAAAAGAAATAAAACTGGATTCCTAGTAAACGGTTCAGTCGTGTATGGTACTGTTCTGCCATTCGACGATGAGAGATTAGACTTTAATTCATATGAAAATGATAAAATAAACACCAGCTCTGTAGTATTTACAACAGCAGCTGCAATTGTTTCTGAAAGAAATAAAAAATTATCATCTTCATCGCACGAAGAATTAGAATCTGTCTATATTTATTTAGAAGATGTCACTGTTTTTTCTGGTAATGGTCGTCACAACATCCCTGATATGGCTTTACGTATTTCTTCTATCGATGCTATTTTTGCTGGTTCTGCACCAGAATTATAGTCAGTTTTTACAGTAATAATGTTTTGCTCCTTGCTACTCCCAATAGCTTGGAGCATTTTCCCTATCTCTTCTGGTGTTGTTTCAATCGTTATTTTCATGTTCTGCCTCCTTATTTATCCCGTTTGTATTTGTTACATTGCCCGCATTTTATGGTGTGGCTAGTGTTACCGTTTCGACTTCCACAACTTATACTCTTCTCTTGCTTGTATAAATTGTTCTAAATCATAAATCTTTGCATTGCCTCTTTTGTCAATTTCCTCTAAACACCCAATTTTTTTAATCATGTTAAACGTTTCGTCGCCCAACTTAAATTTCTTTTGTAGCTCCTTTTTGGTAAAATTGGTTTTTTTGTTCGCTACGTATATTTCCTCATTTAGCAAAATATATTCACGTTTTGCAACTAGACGTTGGTATTCTTCTTGAAGTGCCAATGCAGATTTCTGACAACCAATAATCTGTTCAGAAAGTTCTTTTATTTCGTTGTCTAGTTGCTCTGTTAGAAATTCGATCTCCTGCATCGGGTGTACCTCCTTATTTTTATTAGTTATGATTCGCTTTGTTTGATATAATTAGTTATCAGCACGGCAATGCTGAAATAATTAATGAGAGGATTAATTATTCCAGTATCTATATACTCTGCAGAAATTTCATTACGACTATCCTTCTTTTGATGGGTAGTCTTCTTATTTTCATTAGTCATTGTGGTCACCTCCTAGGTTTTTTGGTACACTCACTATAGAAAGTGAGGTGAAATAATATGATTATTGATGCTGAAAAATTTGCTCAATCTGTCGTTTCTTCTTCTGACTCAAAACTTGATCTACAGGAAAAATTAAACATGTATATCGAAGCTAAGAAACTTGCAGAGGAATTTAACCAGCGTGATGATGATAATTCGAGTACGTTTATACCTTACTAACTATTAAGAACCTTCATCGACTCGATAAGCCCTGAAACTGCTGCAACAGTTTTTGGGTTTTTCTTTTTCTTAGCGTAATCAATCACCTCTGCTAGATATTCGTTTAGAGCTACTACATTTTCTCTGTCAATTAACGAGTTAACCCGATTACCAGTGCTTAACAAGTTCAATTCTTTGTCATTTTCTTTTTCCACCCTTCTCACCTCCTAGGTTGGTTGTTTTAACTTTACGGTTAAACCGTAATTAAGTGGAGAAAAAATGATGTCGTTATACGTGACATCAAAAGTCTTCTCAATTGATTTAATAACCGGTACATCTGGATAAGTTTTTCCTTTTTCATAATTCGCCCATGTTTCTACTGAAACACCTATAGCCTCTGCTGCTTCTCTTTGTGTCCAATTTCTCATTGCACGCAGACCTTTTAGAGTTACTTTCATTCTCCATCACCTCCTTAGTACAAAACTATAATATTACGGTTAAACCGTAATGTCAAGTGAAAACTTTAATTTTTTTATTTTATTTTTTAATATATTATGTTATACAAACAATTTTTCCTTATTTATGTTGACTTTTTTACGGTTAAACCGTATTATATTGCGTGTAGAATCAAATTTAAAGGAGGTGTTTTATTATGAGTAATTTAGGTAATAAGGAAGTAATGGCCAAAAATATTCAGTATTACATGGATAGACAAGGTATAGATAGAAGAAAATTATCAGATGATTTATCAATAAGTTACACAACTTTAACAGACTGGCTAAAAGCTAAAACTTATCCTAGAATTGATAAAATTGAGATGTTGTCAAATTACTTTTCAATATCTAAGGCTGATTTAGTAGAGGAGAGACACCCCGCTACCATCTTAACCCAGATAACCGACACAACAGCTAAACTAGAAGAGCAGCGGCAAAAAGAAGTGCTCGCTTTTGCTAAAGAAAAATTGAGAGATCAGGAAATTGAAGAAGAATTAGAACACTTCAATAATTTAGACGAACGCACGTTACGAAACCTGCACCGTTATGCAGAAGAATTTGGTATTGATGCCCTTGATGATTTATTTGAAGAAATGTTGGCTGATGAAAAAACCGATGATGGTTCTGCTGACCATAATGCTGGATAAGTTCTACTTTGATTGTCAATTCATGACTTTGAAAAATACAAAAAAATGAAACTTAGAAGTAAAGTGAAAAAATTTGATTTTTTAAATAAAGCAAAAATGGATAAATTGAACAAGACAATTGAAAAAGAAATTCTCAAAAACAAAACAAAAAGGAGCTGATTAAATGGCTACAATAAAAAAATATACAAAAAAAGATGGATCAACCGCCTATATGTTTAACGCATATTTAGGCGTTGACCCAGTCACTGGTAAATCAAAACGGACTACGAGACGTGGATTTAAAACGCAGAAAGAAGCGAAATTAGCTCTTTCAAGATTAGAGCTTGAAGTAGATAGTAAAGGCTTTATGAAACAGAATTACAACACGTTTAAAGACGTTTTCGAACTTTGGTATGCCCAATATGTAAACACAGTTAAACCTATCACAGCAAGCCACACAGAGCGCATGTTTCGTCTTCATATATTGCCGGAATTTGGTAACATAAAAATAAACAAGGTAACGAAATTAATGTGCCAAAAAACAGTCAACAAATGGAGTACAGAATATTCGGCTTTTCATTTGTTAAAATCTATAACTCAAAAAATGTTAAACTACGCTGTTTCACAGGATATTATTGAAACAAATCCAATGCAATATATTGTAATGCCCAAGAGAAACCAAACCAATCAAACTGATAAGAAACAATTTTTAGAACTAAGTGAATTAAAGCAGTTTCTCGAAGAAGCTAAAAACAAATTAAGTTTTCAAGACTACTTAATGTTTCGCGTTCTAGCATTTACTGGATTACGAAAAGGCGAACTATACGCTTTAACTTGGGAAGATGTTAATATTTCACAGAAACAGTTGGTTGTGAATAAAACTGTAACTCATGTTAATAAAGAATATCTTTTATTTACCCCAAAAACAAGAGCGTCAATTCGCACAATTGGGATTGATGATACAACGCTGTCAGAATTACTCAAATGGAAAAAAGAACAAAAAATATTTTTATTAAAGAACGGGATCCGTGTAAAAAACAATAACAACCAGCTTATTTTCCATGATATAAATAATCAATATCTAAACAGAAACAGTTTAAACTACTTATTAAAAGAAAAGTTACATCGTGGAAGTATAAAACCTCATTCTTTTAGACATACTCATGCTTCTTTGTTGTTTGAATCAGGAGCTACTATAAAAGATGTTCAAAAAAGACTCGGTCATACAACCATAAATACTACTATGGATGTTTATACACATGTAACTAAGACCTCTGAAAGAACAGCCATTGAAAAATTAGCTAATTACGCTAACTTTTAATAAATAGTATTCAAATTGGTATTCAAATAATCAAAAACACTGTATAATTAACCTTTATAGGCCTACTATACATTTATTTCAGAAAGGAATGGTGACATGCTTTTTGCTAACCTATGGAAAGCAATTATTCTTGGTATTATCGAAGGAATTACCGAGTGGCTTCCAATTAGTAGTACCGGACATTTAATTTTAGTGGATGAGTTTATTAAACTCGATCTAAGTAAAGATTTTATGGAAATGTTCAACGTCGTTATCCAATTGGGAGCAATTATGGCGGTTGTTATTTTATACTTCCACAAATTGAATCCTTTCTCACCAAAGAAAAATGGCGAAGAGAAAAAAGATACTTGGATTCTTTGGTCTAAAGTCTTAGTCGCTTGTTTACCAGCGGCAGTTATTGGTCTAAAATTTGATGATTATTTAGATGCACATTTTTATAACTTTTTAACAGTATCGATTATGTTAATTGTTTATGGGATTGCTTTTATTATCATTGAAAAACGAAATAAAAATGTTGCACCGAAGTGTACTAATCTAAAAGACTTCACTTATAAAGCCGCTTTAATCGTTGGTGCTTTCCAAGTACTGGCATTAATTCCAGGAACTTCACGTTCAGGAGCGACCATTTTAGGGGCAATCTTAATTGGGGCCTCACGTTTTGTTGCAACAGAGTTTTCATTTTTCTTAGGAATTCCAGTAATGTTTGGAGCAAGTTTTTTAAAAATCTTTAAATTCTTGGCCAAAGGAAATACGTTTGGGTCAGAAGAAATCATTATTTTATTAACTGGCTCTATTGTTGCCTTCGTTGTTTCCATCATTGCGATTAAATTCTTATTGAATTACTTGAAGAAAAACGATTTTACAGTTTTCGGTTGGTATCGTGTAATTTTAGGTGCGATTTTAATTGGCTACTGGTTATTCTCATAAAAATAAAACCGTTGCTTTCACTGTTGAAAGCAACGGTTTTATTTTTTTAAATCGCCAAACGTTATTCGCTCAATCCCCTGTTCTTCAAACCACTGACGAACACGAGGATCACAAATCGTTGCTAATTCTTTGCAGCGTAAAGTGGTATAAGAAGAATTGTCTAACACAAATTGATCCAAATACCCAACATCAAAATGCATCTCAGCAATTGCCGATTCCGGCATCCGTAATAAACCAAAGTCATCTTTTAAAAAATTCTCCACTGATACGCCTTCGTGAATATAAGATAACGCCCCAGACTCTAACAAATGTGTCACCTGGAAATAACCTTGTTGCGGTGGATATTCTTTTTCCCCACTATATTTCAGGGTTGTATGAAGTCCGTACTCTTCTGCTAATTCTAAAAATACTTGATCAACCACTTCATCACCAATCGAATGGCAATCAAAATGTTCAGGATAATGTCCAGTTAGTTCCTTAAAGCGCGTCAATTGCGCAATCGTTTCAAGTCGTACTTCTTCATATACGAAGGTTACTTGTTTTTGTTGACGATAATAAGAAGAGCGATGAAAATTGCCTTGTTCATCTACCAGTGAAGGAATCATACATGGGTCCGCACAAGGTTTCCCTAATAAAAAATTCGTATGCTGACCTACAAATAATCCTGGATAATTTTTTGCTAACGCAACGGCGTGTTCTGCTGTTGGTAAATTGGGCATCAAAAGTGTCGACGTCGTTAAACCATCGACATAACTTTTGATAATGCCATGATTAATCGCTTCTGACATCCCAAAATCATCAGCATCAACAATTACTTTAACCAACAGCTCCCCCTCTTTTCTTTACGTATTTTTGATGACAATTCCGACAATAATATTAACAGCTGATTCACAATCATTAATCGTGCGCTCAAGCTGATCATAAACATCTTTCCACTTGATAACTTTCAATAAATCTTTTTCGTTAGTCATCAAATCTTTCATGGCGCTACTGTATAATTTATCGCCTTGAGATTCAATCGTATTCACTTCATCAATCAATGAAACTAACGTTTTAGAATTCTTAAATTTTGCAAATTCCTTCGTTGCTGATTTAACGCCTTCTGTCGCTTTAACAATATAAGCAGTTAATTCTAGCGCGGGCGCAATCATTTCTTCGACAACTAAATGATCAAGTAAATAAGACAAACTATTAATGCTATCAATAATGTTATCTAAGTGATCCGTAATATCGACAATATCTTCTCGATCAATCGGCGTAATAAAGGAAATATAGAGTTCATTTAAAATTTTGCGAACAATTTCATCATTCTCTTTTTCCAATTGATGAATCACTTCTGATTTTTTTACTAAGTTTTCTAATGAATAATTGTCTACAATTTCTTGCAAAACCTTTGCCGCTTCATAAGCATTTGTTGCTAACTGGTTTAATTCTCCAAAATAATCAAATTGTTTTTTACGTGCCATGTTTTTCTCTCCTTAAAAAATTGCAATAAATAATTTTGACATCACATAAGCGATCAGCCCACATCCTGGGAAAGTTAAAATCCATGCTATCAGCATTTCTTTCACGATACGCCAGTCAACACTTGATATTCGCTTAGAAGCACCTACTCCCATAATCGCTGTTGTTTTTGTATGAGTAGTTGAAACTGGAATCCCAAAAGCCGATGCTAAAAATAAACAAATAGCCGTGCTTAAATCTGCAGTGAAGCCTTGATAGCGTTCGAGTTTTACCATATCCATCCCGACTGATTTAATGATTCTCATGCCGCCCACAGAAGTTCCAATGCCCATTGTAATGGAACACAGAACCATAACCCATAACGGAATCACAAAACCGGCACCTGTTTTTTCGACTAAATTATTATAAAAAAGCACTAACATGAACACGCCCATAAATTTTTGCCCATCTTGCGCACCATGTAAAAAAGCATTAGCTCCTGCACCAAAGGCTTGTCCAACTGTAAAAAATTTGTTGGCTTTTCTTCTAGGCACAGCCGAGAAAGCTTTCACAACAAGTTTGGCAATCAAATAACCGCCGCCAAAACCCATAACGGTAGAAACAACTAGACCAACAAGCACTTTGATCCATTCCGAGCCATTGACTGCACCCAAACCACCTAATGCCATTGCCGAACCAGTCAAGCCGGCAATTAACGCATGGCTTTCACTTGTGGGAATACCAAAATACCACGCAGCAACTGCCCAAACCACAATTGAAAAAAGCGAAGCAGCCAAAGCCACCTGTGAAGCGTTTCCATTTGCGTCAAAACTAACAATGTTACTAATCGTTTCAGCTACTTGGGCATTAAAAAAGGTCATGACTAATGCACCTAAAAAGTTCATCACAACAGCCATCCAAATTGCGACATTCGGTTTTAACACCCGAGTCGAGACAGCGGTTGCAATTGCGTTCGGCGCATCCGTCCAACCGTTAACAAAAATTACACCCATTACCAAAGTAATCGTTACCAATAATGCAATACTCACAAAGACACCACCATTTTTCATTTATCTATTTTATCATAGCATGTTTTAAAAAAAATGTATGCTTTTTTCTTAAGGCTCTGGCAAATTTTCTTATTTTTTTCTTGAAATTGTCTGTTAAGGAAAAAAACTTGTCGTCTTTTATTGCAATGGAACAATGGATTAGGTATAATGATTACTGTTGAATTACATTGGCTGACCAGTGTAAAACCTAAATCATCGGAGGTGAAACAAATGCCAAATATCGAATCTGCAATCAAACGCGTACGTACAAGTGCTAACGCGAATGCGAAAAATTCATCTCAAACAAACGCAATGCGTACAGCAATCAAGAAATTTGAAGAAGCTGTAGCTGCTGGAGCTGATAACGTCGATGCTTTATACAACGAAGCTGTTAAAGCTGTTGATATGGCTGCAACTAAAGGTTTAATCCATAAAAACAAAGCTAACCGCGATAAAATTCGTTTAAGCAAATTAGCTAAATAATGTGAGATAGAAGTTAGCATTCATGTTAGCTTCTTTTTTCATCAAAAAATGTCCAAGTCTGTTTTCACAAAGACTCGGACATTTTTTTATAAAGGTGAATCAATCCACGGTAAATCCGTTGTGAGATGTTGACTAAATAATTTAGTCTCTTCTCGCAAAGCTAAACGTTGTTGTCGTCTCGTTTCATAATTGGAACAAATCAACTTTTCTTCTGCAGTTTCTGGGACGACTGCCGCTAATTGGAAGTCACTTTCGGGATTCATATGAGACGGAATGGCTACAAAAGTTGTAAAACAAGTCGCCGCTAAATAACGCTCGCCAGTTGTTAAATCTTCTCCTACAACTTTAACAAATACTTCCATCGATTTATGATGCACGCCAGAAACAAAAGTTTCAACACACACTGAGTGATTTTCTTTTAAAGGTTTTAAAAAATTCAAGTTATCTAAAGATGCTGTAACTGCCCCTCTCCGACAATGTCGTGAAACGGAAATGGATGCGGCGTCATCAATTAAAGACATTAATTTCCCACCAAATAGTGCACCAAAGGGATTTAAATCAAAGGGAAATACACGATGTGTTTGAATCACTCGTGATTCTCGACAAAATTTTTCTTTCGTCATTAACGATTCCTCTACTTTCATTTATAAACTTTTCCACGCTTTACTTTAGCTTACTTTACCATTTGATGCAATCCTTACTTTTTAGGAAACATTTAAAAAATAACAAATTTGCAAGTCCCATTTATTCATTTTTAGGAAAGTTGCTGTATAATAATAACGGTTAAAGAACTTTTAAGGAGATGGATACACATGAAAATTGCAATTGCTGGTGCCGGCGCTATGGGCAGCCGTTTAGGAATTATGTTGCATCAAGGCGGAAATGATGTAACTTTAATCGATCAATGGCCCGCACACATTGAAGCCATTCGTAAAAATGGTTTAATCGCTGATTTTAACGGAGAAGAAGTTGTCGCGAACCTACCAATCTTCTCACCAGAAGAAATTGACCATCAAAATGAACAAGTAGATTTAATTATCGCTTTAACCAAAGCACAACAATTAGATGCAATGTTTAAAGCGATTCAACCAATGATTACCGAAAAAACATATGTACTATGTTTATTAAATGGCTTAGGTCATGAAGATGTACTAGAAAAATATGTACCAAAAGAAAACATCTTGGTTGGCATTACCATGTGGACAGCTGGTTTAGAAGGACCGGGACGTGTTAAACTTTTAGGTGATGGCGAAATTGAATTAGAAAATATTGATCCTTCTGGTAAAGAATTTGCTTTAGAAGTCGTTGATGTCTTCCAAAAAGCTGGTTTAAATCCAAGCTATAGTAGCAATGTTCGCTACTCTATTTGGCGGAAAGCCTGTGTCAATGGCACGCTAAACGGTTTGTGTACAATCCTTGATTGTAATATTGCCGAATTTGGCGCACTACCTGTTAGTGAATCCCTTGTTAAAACATTAATCAGTGAATTTGCAGCAGTCGCAGAAAAAGAAGCCATTCATTTAGATCAAGCAGAAGTCTATACACATATTGCTCAAACTTATGATCCAAACGGTATTGGCTTGCACTATCCGTCTATGTATCAAGATTTAATTAAAAATCATCGTCTCACAGAAATTGATTACATTAATGGTGCTGTTTGGCGCAAAGGACAAAAATACAACGTAGCAACACCTTTCTGTGCCATGTTGACACAGCTTGTTCACGGAAAAGAAGAACTATTAGGAGCTAAATAATAAGAAAGTGCCAGAGACAATCGTTGTATGACGATTGTCTCTGGTACTTTCTTATTTTGCTTGCGCAGTCAATTTTAAAATAAATAATTGGAATAGTAATTCTTTATCCATTTGGCCCGTTTTCATGCGGTAATCATTTTCAACTAATTCATCATAAAGTCTTTCTAATCGAGACAATTCAAATCGTCGGACTTGTTGTAACGCTAACTTGACTCGATAAGGATGAACCTTTAATGTATCAGCAATATTCGCTTGTTGATAGCCCATCTTAGCCAAAATTTTTGTTTGTAGAAAAAGGCGAATCTGATTCAATAAGATTGCATTTAACTTAATGGTTTCTTCTCCTTGTAAAAGTAAATCTTCATACAATTGAACAGCTTTTTCACTGTTTCCAGAAAGTACTTCGTTGGTTAAGTCAAAAACATTATGTTCCAAAGACTTAGGGACTAATTCTTGAACCGCACCTCGTGTAATTGTCTTCGTTTCAAGGGCATATAAATACAGCTTCTGTAATTCTCCCATAATTTTTGATAAGTTCAAGTCTGTCAATTGAAGTAATAAATCAAAAGCATCGGAGCGAATAGTGTACCCTTCACTCTCAATCGTTTGAGAAATGTACTGACGAATAGCCTTTTCATCCATTGGATTGACATCAACTACTGTGGCATTTTTTTTCAATGCTTTGGTAATTTTTTTACGTTCATCTAATTTTTCATAAGAGGCCATAAAAACAAGAACAGTTGTTGGTGATGGACTTTCCAAATAATTCAATAAAAGATTGACATCATGTTCCACACCGTTTGTTTTTCTTTCGGCAGTTAAAAAGTAAGGATTTTCCACAAAGACAAGGCGATAATCACCAAAAAACGGAATTGTTTCCGCTTCAGCAATCGCTGCACTTAAAGGTGTTTCCTCCATATCAAATGAGAAAAAGTTAAATTGATCATCCTCTTCCGTCAACAATTCTTTCATCAATGTTGTTTTAAATAATTCAGTTAAATAAAGTTCTGTTCCTATTAATAAATAAACTGGAGCGATTTTTTGCTCTCGCACTTCTTTCAAAGCTTTTTGTAACTCCATTGGCTCGCTCCTTTTCTCGTTTCTCTTGTTTATCCTATCATGTTACTTCTGGAAATACTAGTCTTGTTCTTTAACAAATTTGGCTTTAGAAAGCCCTTGCCAGGGTAACCATTGATAATAAATCATTCCTTGAAGATCGGTCCGATAATAATTTATTTTTTGCTCCTCCAGCGTCGCTAATGTCTCCTGATGAGGATGTTTAAAACGATTATTCAGTCCAGCTGAAATCAATGCTTCTCGCGGATTAAGCTGTTTGATAAATCTTTTAGTAGACGACGTTTTACTACCATGATGACCGACTTTCAAGATGTCGATTTTCAACTGGGGATAGCGAGCCAACACTTGTTCTTCTCCTTCGGCTTCCAAGTCACCAGTAAATAAAAAATGCCGTCCGCCTAATTGTGTGGAAAACACTATCGAGTCATTATTGCCCCCAATACTGCTCTTATTTGGTGATAAAATTTGAAAAGAAACGGGCCCATTAATTCGCTTGGGCGCTAAAATTGGCCGACAGTCTGTCCCGCTTTTTTGGAGTTGTTTCAAGACTTGGCGAAACGAAAAATTGGCTTCAGCTGCTCCTTTAGGAAAATAAAGAACAGAAATTGGAACCTTCTGCGCAATGGCTAATAAATCGCCAAAATGGTCTTCATGTGCGTGTGTGATGATCACTTCATCTAAACGTTTGACCCCTTGACTTTTGAGAAAAGGAATCACTGAATATTCCGCTCCTGATCGACTATTTTTCCGTTGCCGCCAAGCTTCTTTGTCAAAAGACAACCGACCACCTGTATCGATTAGTGTATTTTTTCTGTGAAAAGGCGCTTGGATAAACAAACTATCCCCTTGGCCTACATCGATCATTGCAACAATGCCAATTGGCGAAAGGTATTTACTATTTATCAAAACAATTAGTAGTCCGATTGAGAAAAAAATTTTTTTAGACTTGTCTGCTAAATAAATCATTGAAAATCCGATTAGTAATAACAAACTAATTTGTATCCAAGAATTTAAATAGCCGATGGTCAGCTTCGGATTTAAGTGAACTAGCACCCACTCAAATAAGCCATTCATTGTTAAAAATAGTGGTTCGAGCAAGACTGCTAAATAGCGTGCTGGCATAATAATCACTAGAAAAAAGCTCAACGTCAAAAGCGGTAACAAGAACCGTTCAAAAATTGGTAATAAGAGAAATGTTAAGAAACTTCCTAACAAGGGCCATTCATAAAATGATTGGACTAAAATAGGTAAGGAAGCCACAGCCAATAGGAAAGAGCCTAAACAATTTTTAATGAAAGGCGAAGAATAACCAACCAATGTTTGCTCTAAAAACAGCAGAACAAAGGAAAGTAAATAACTAAATTGACCGCCGACTGAAAAAAAGAGGGTTGGCTGAACAATCAAGTGCACTAAGAGAGTTAAACTCCAACAATCGAGGGCCGGAACCTGCCAATTAAACCGTCGATTGAACGTATTGAGGTTTGTTTGTAAAAGCGCCCGCATGACACTAACTGAGAATCCTGTTAAACCAGCATATATCAGTGAAAAACTGCATTGCCACAAAAAATAACTTTCTTGCGTTCGGCGAGCAATTCTTAGCATCAGCAAGCGAAATAAACGAAGGAAAAAAGAAACATGCATCCCTGACAAACTAAAAAGATGCAAAATGCCTAATGCTGAAAATTTATCGCTTATTTCAGCAAATTCTTCATTACGAAAACCTAAAAGCAACGCATTCATGTACATTGCACTAGTATCAGCAAAATTTTTCTGAATATGTACCATCGCCCACTTCCGCCAGCCGCTAATGATTTCTTTAAACCGCCAAGAAAAAAAGGAACACGGTTGTCCTATCTCCTCAATGAATAAAATAGCTTCGATTCCTTGATTCTTTAAAAATAGTTGATAATTGAAGCCATTTTTGTTGGTTTGACCTTGGGGCGAGTCTAAAATACCTACAGCGGTTGCCTGAATGGTTGTGGTTAGTTGTTGCCATTGCTGTTTTTCTTTCACACTTTTTAATTGATAAAATGCCATCACTTTCTGCCTTTTGCCTTTTACGATCCAATTGGCAGGAAATTTTACTTGATCACCATCTACTTGTATTTCATCTGGTAATATCGTTAGCTGTCCTGACAAGCGGACTTCTTTAGGCAACAAAGAGACTGGCTTTAACCACTGGAAAATCAATATGCCCCCTACTATTAAAAAACTGCACAAAAAACCTCCCAATATAACAGGAAAACTTTTTGTACAGACAATACGGATAACAGTGATAGAAAAAAGAAGAGCTCCTAATAGACTAGGTGCGAAAAAACACCACAGCCCACAACTAGTCAGCAGAGCTATGAAGAACCAATTATTCCTCAGCTGAGGAAGGATTGTCCTCAAGTGTGGCAAATTCTTCTCCCCATTGTAATTCGGCAAAATATTTTGGTACTAAAGTCACTTTTTCAACCGTGGCTCCTACTTGTTCAATTAAATTTAGGGCGTACGCATCATTACGGTAATCCTTTAAATAATAAATCTTTTTAATCCCTGCTTGTAAAATCATCTTTGTACATTGCAGGCAAGGGAAATGTGTCACATAAATTTCTGCCCCTTCTGTAGGGACGCCAAACTTCGCACATTGTAAAATTGCATTCATTTCTGCGTGGATTGTTCGAACGCAATGATTATCAACAACATAGCATCCTTCATCAATACAATGCGTTCCGCCACTGACTGAACCATTGTAACCTCCTGCAATAATTCGTTTGTCGCGAACAATGGTTGCTCCGACAGTTAACCGTGTGCAAGTACTTCTTAATGATAATAAGACGCTTTGTCCCATAAAATATTGGTCCCATGGAATTCGTTCCATAATAAACCTCCTTTATTTTTAATGACTCCTGTGTTCGATTTGCCAAATCATTTAATCTTATTACAAATAGTATGTTATCCGCATCCCATAGTCAAGAATTCTCAGGAATTTTCTGTTAAAAGTTAGCCAGTCACTGTCAACATGTCTTTTAAACGTTCTACTGTTTTCTCTCCAATACCTGGAACATTTTTCAGTTCCTCGACGGTTTTAAACGGTCCTTGTTCGTCACGAAAGCGAATAATCTCTTGTGCTTTTTTCGCACCGATTCCTGAAATCGTTTGTAGCTCTGCTTCTGTTGCCGTATTAAGGTTGATTTTTTCCTCCTGATTTTGCTGAGCAGGTGCTGATTCCTGCAGCGTTTCTAATGATTGTGCCACTGGTTCTCCTTTTTTGGGCACGTAAATAATCATTTGATCTTTTACTTTTTGAGCGTAATTGACCTGGGCAGTATCAGCTTCCTCGCTCACGCCTCCAGCTAAAGCTAAAGCATCCCAAATCCGCTGCTGATTTTTTAGTTGATAGATTCCTGGTACTTTCACTGCGCCTTTAATATCAACATAGATCATTGTTTCTGCCCTTTCTTTTGTGGCATCTGTGGCGACCTCTGTCGTAGTGGTCAAACTTGTTTCTTCCCACATTGTGGTGTCTACTTGTGGCTCCTTATTAACCATCAAATAAATGCCCACTAATAGAGTTATCAAAATGACCATGAACACGCCACTACCTAGCAATAGCCACTTTTTGGGTAACTGTTTCAACCAATCCATCGTTTGCCCTCCCTTCAAAATATAATTACGCATTTTTTAACAAAAAAATGCGCCTGGACCAAAAATCACTAGTAATTTTTGGTCCAGGCGTACTTTTATTTTAATTTCTCTAGATAGTTCAAGGCATCTTGAACCGTTTTTACTGGGACAATTTTCATTTTTGTCCCAATTTTTTTCGCAGCTTCTTGTGCTTCTTGATAATTCGATTTGATTTTCGGTTCAACTTTTTTCATTTCTGAAGTTATTTCATCATCGGGTGCAAAGAAAATTTCTGCACCGTTCTCACTGGCAGTTACAACTTTTTTGTCAATGCCTCCGATTCTACCAACGATTCCTTGACTGTTCATCGTACCTGTTCCAGCAATTTCATGACCTTTACGTAAATCTTTATGACTTAATTGTTCATAGGTCTGCAAAGTAAACATTAACCCAGCCGATGGCCCACCAATATCACCCGCTTCAATAGATACTGGGATAGAAGAATCAATTTCAGTATGATCAGTCAAACCAATACCAATCCCTGCTTTTTTATCTGTTGGCAATTCAATTAATTTGCCGGTCGCTTCTTTTGCTTTGCCATCTTGAATAAATTGAACAGTGACTTTTTGATTCACTTTTTGTGCTTTAATGTAATTCATTAATTCTTCACTGCTTTTAAAAGATTTACCATCCACGCCTGTCACGGTATCGCCAACTTCAATTTTTCCTTTAAAACTTGAGTTGTCTTCCATCGCTAACACATAGACGCCTTTAAATTTCATCTCATATGGAACCTTCGCTAATTTTAAGGCTTGCTCAATTGCGGCGTTTTTTGAGGAATCCATATAGTATTGTTGAATTCGATTATATTCGCTATTACTACTATCTCCCATTAATTCTTTTTTGGACATGACTTCTTGAAAATCCGAAAAGTTTGCTTTTATGGCAGAAAAAATAGTGGCCGAACGAATGCCCACCGTTGTTAAATAAAAAGCACCTGACTGCGTATCTTTTTTTCCATCAACAGTTACAAACTCTTTTAAATTTTCTGTCGTTCCTGGTCCTTCAATATAATAAGGAATTGGGACGATAAACAAACCAATTAGCAGCAATGCCAATACCATTGGAATGAGTGATTTAAACGAAAATTTTTCTGTTTTTTTATTCATTATTTTAGCTCCAGTCATTCTTCTTTTGTTTTAACGCATGATAAATATTGGGAGGAAGATAGTCAGACACATCGCCTCCAAAACGTAAAACTTCTTTTAGTAAACTGGAGCTTACATGTGCATATGGTTCTTCTGCTAATAGAAAAACCGTTTCAATTTCTGGCGCCAGATGTTGATTCATTTTAGCAATGTCTTTCTCGTACTCGTAGTCTTTGACGTTTCTAATGCCACGAATCAAAAAATTAGCCCCTAATGATTTTGCACTTTCCACAGTTAACTGGGTTTCTTGCATGATAACACGCACATTTGGCATTTCTTTAGTTGCTTCTTCAATTAAATATTTTTTCTCTTCTGGCGTAAATAATGTTTGCTTACTTGTATTTATAAAAACGCCAATGATGACTTCGTCAAATAACTTCGCACTGCGTTCAATCAAATTTAAATGACCATTTGTCATCGGATCAAAACTTCCGGGAAATAGAGCAATTTTACGCATCTTACGCCTCCTGACGATAAATCGTTACTTGAGTGATTCCGTAAACGGTTTCTCTTGTTTTTTCTAGTGTACCAATCGTTTCCGGTAATTTGACAGTTTTATCTGTTTCACAAACGATAACGGCTTCGTTTGTTAATAACTGCCGTTCTAACATCTTTTCTAATTGTGAAACAATTTCTTGTTTGGCATAGGGCGGATCCAATAAGACCAAATCAAATTGTAGCTTCTCTTCATAAAACTGTTCTAAGGCACGATTAGCATCCATTTTTCTAACTTCAAATTTTTCTGGTTCTTTTGTAATCCCAATATTTTCTTTAATTACTTTTAGTGCAGCAAAATTCTTTTCAATACAAATACTTTTGTCCATTCCACGAGAAACGGCTTCAATCGCTAACCCGCCACTTCCTGAATATAAATCCAGCGCCATTCCACCTTCGAAATATGGACCAATCATATTAAAAATAGATTCTTTTACTTTATCTGTTGTGGGCCTAGTATTGTCGCCATCTAACGCTTTCAGGCGCCGGCCACCATATTCTCCAGAAATAACACGCATTGTTTCGACTCCTTTATCAATCATTCTTTTATAATTCATTATAACAAAAAGAGTGAAAAATGTTTGAAATTTCTCATAACATTTCTCACTCTTTTGCATTAGACATTCTCTGCTAAGCGAATCTCTGTAGATAATTCCTCTACTACATAGCCGTCGTCTTCTTGTTCTTGATAAGCCGCTTTGGTACCAATTTTTTCAGCAAAATTCATTTCGACATCTGGTCGATACGATTTATCGACACTACGAACAAAATGTAACTGATTAATTTTTTCCATGTTACTTTCAATATTTTCTTCATTCATGTAAATCACCACATATTTCATTTTTCGTGAAACATAGTGAATCAGTCCATATCGGCGTAACTGTTTTAACGGTTTTAATGTGTATACCCAAACAATTAGGCAACGACGCTCTTGAAGCGTAAATTCTTTTTCTTCTTTAGCTTGCATGGCAGCTTCCTCCACAACCTGAATGTTTCTTTCCTCGTTCAAAGAAAGGATTTCCAGCATCTACTTTAATATCTTCAGAAATTAGTTGCGCAATCTTTAAACCAATTGTATCTAGCAACGTTTGAACGTTTGTCTCAGCAAAACGATAATTTGCAACGATTTCATTTAAATCAAGCGCCCGCTTCGCTTTACGTAGGGCTCGCTGTTTCTCCCGAAAATCGGGTGCATGAATTCCATAAGCCTCTACTCGTTCAAAGGCTGACTTAGCTTCTAAAAATGCTTTTTGTAACTGAGCAACTTCCGCCGAAGCATACATAGCTTTTTTTGTTTCTTTATAGTTTTGAACAGCATCACTTTCTAAAAGTGCTGAAATTAAACATTCTGTTTGATCTTCAATTGCAAATAAATGTTCTGTCACAATCATAACTTTTCACTACTCTCCGTGATTTGCCTATTTTCTGGTCGTTTCTCTAATAAGACTAACACACCTTCATTGGAAAAGGCAACGCCCAATTCTGTCGTTTCTGACTCAGCAAAATAGCTATCATATTGCGGGTCCGAAAACCATGACAAAATAGTAAAGGTACTATCATAAACAGGTTCTTGGAAAATACCTGCTGGTTCTCTCAACGAAAGTTTGCTCGTTTTAACTAATAAAGAAAATTCGTCCTTAGTCAAATGAAAGGGATGAATGGCTGTATGTTCCTCTCTCGTTTGTAACAATTCTGCTTGTCGATTTGCCGACAAAATTGTTGGTGTATGGTTAGCCATCGTTTGATACAATGTTTGGGCATCTTTTTGGCTTTGTGTAGAAACTGAAAAAGCAGCTTGATTTTCTTGCTGTTTAACCAGATTCATGACATAAATCGCTTGGTTACTTTGAACAGGATCGAAGGTCATTGACTGCGTTATATCAACTGGCAAAGGAGAACCTTCATTTAATTGATACGGCATTTCCGTGAGCAACGTTTCTTTATTGACATAATTAACTGCCATTAAACCACCTGTACGCTGATTAAAAAATAACACCGCAAAACTGCCATTATCAAAAGCAACCAGTGGTCGATAGTTCATATCTTCTTCCATCAGCTCGACATCGTAAGCTTCATGATGAAAATTAAATGCAAAATTCGAATAAATCGTCATTAAATCAGACAAGTCAGCAAGCTTCATATCTATTTTAAACGGTTCTATCATTTTGTCATTGTTAAAGGCCTTAATTGCGATGACTTTATTTTCTCGAACGTTGACTTCTAAGTAATCATTCATCGTCAAACCGAACGTCCATAATTCATACGTACGACCTGTTTTAATTTTTTCTTTAGGATTGCCAAACTGGCGGATAAAGGTTTCCACATCTTTCCCTATGTATGCTGCGTAGCCAGAAGCTGGCAATTCTTCATGAGGAACAGCGGTGTGAGCGCTGGATAAGCGCCCACTTTGAGCTGTTTCGGTTGGTTTTTCAGCAGGGAAAAAAACTGGCTCTAAATATCCGATGAGTAAAACTGTTAAAAAAACAGCAGTAAAGGCCCAAAATCGCTTCATTTTTTCCCCTCTCATCTTATTTTTCTTTCACTTCTAATAACAAATCACCTGAGCTGATTGCTTCGCCTTCTTCAACATAAATGTGATCTACCGTGCCCGCAAAACGTGCTTCGATAGTCGTTTCCATTTTCATGGCTTCTGTAATCAGCAACGGCTGACCTTTTTCTACTTTATCGCCACGTTTGACCAATACTTGTAGAACAGAACCAGACATCGTTGCGCCGATTTGTTCTTTATTAGTTGGTTCCGCCTTTTGTTTTACTTGAACAGCAGACTTAATGGAGGCATCTTTAACTAAAACCTCACGACGTTGCCCATTCAAATTGAAGAACAAGACACGGTTTCCGTCAATATCAGGTTCGCCAATTTCATCTAAACGAATAATTAACGTTTTTCCTCGTTCAATTTGAACTTCCAATGTCTCTCCTTGACGAATACCATTAAAGAATGTTGGCGTATCTAATAAGGTTATATCTCCAAAGGTTTCGTATTTTTGACGATACTCTAAAAATACTTGTGGATACATTAAATAACTTAAAACTTCTTCCAATTTAGGTTGATACCCAATTTTTTCGGCTAATTCTTCTTGTACTTTCGCAAAATCAACAGGTGCTGCTAAGTCACCTGGCCGCTCTGTGAAGGCTGGTCGACCTTTTAGAATAATTCGTTGGAGCTCTTTCGGGAACCCACCAACTGGTTGACCTAAATCACCTTGGAAAAAAGTCACAACGGATTCAGGAAAACTTAGTTCTTCACCACGCGCATAAACATCTTGTTCTGTCAGATGATTTTGAACCATGAAGAGTGCCATGTCTCCCACGACTTTTGAAGATGGCGTCACTTTTACAATATCACCAAACATCAAATTCACTGTGTGATACATTTTTTTGATTTCATCCCAACGGTGCCCTAAGCCTACCGCTTTTGCTTGCTGCTGCAGATTAGAGTATTGACCACCAGGCATTTCATGCATATAGACTTCTGTTTGCGGGGCATTTAACCCATTTTCAAATGGTTGATAATACATGCGCACATCTTCCCAATAATGATTGATTTTCTGTGCATTATCAATGTTAATAGTTGGCGTCCGTTCACCATTGACTAAAGCATAATATAGACTGTTCATACTTGGCTGGCTAGTTGCGCCACTCATCGCACTCATTGCGACGTCAACAATATCAACGCCCGCTTTAGTAGCTGCTGAATAAGTGATGATCCCATTACCACTAGTATCGTGGGTGTGGAGATGAATTGGTAAATCCGTGGCTGCCTTTAATTCACTAATTAAACGATAAGCAGCTTGTGGTTTCAATAAGCCAGCCATATCTTTAATCGCAATGATTTGTGCACCTAAATTTTCCAATTCTTTAGCCATATCAAGGTAATATTGAACATTATATTTTGCTCGGGCTGGATCATTGATGTCCCCAGTATAACAAATTGCTGCTTCCGCAATTTTTCCGGTATCTCGAACGACTTGAATACTTTTTTCCATTTGAGGAATCCAGTTTAAGCTATCAAAAATTCGAAAAACATCGACTCCTTGGCGAGCGGATTCTTTAATAAATTCTTCAATAACATTATCAGGGTAATTTTGATAGCCTACCGCATTAGATCCTCTGAACAGCATTTGTAAAAGTGTATTTGGCATCAACTGACGAATTTTTCTTAAACGTTGCCATGGGTCTTCGGTTAAGAAGCGATAGGCAACATCGAACGTAGCGCCACCCCACATTTCACTAGAAAACAGCTCAGGCAGGGCTGCATCAGTTAGACCAGCAATTGCTTTAAAATCTTGTGTTCTCACACGAGTAGCTAATAAACTTTGGTGCGCATCACGGAACGTGGTATCTGTCATTAACACACTTTCTTGATTCTTAACCCAATCGATGACGGCGGTTGCTCCTTGAGCGTCTAGAATATTTTTAGCTGTGATCACTTTTTCTGGAACTTCAATATCTGTCGGCACGCGCGGGGCTTCAAAATATTTTTTCTCCGTTCGTTCAATGCCAGGGAACCCATTGACCGTTACTTCTCCAATGTATTTCATCGTTTTATTGCCACGATCGCGCATACGAGGAAATTCAAATAATTCAGGTGTATTATCAATAAAGGTTGTTTTGGCTTCGCCAGATTGAAACGCTGGATAGCTCACAACATTTTGTAAAAACGGAATATTTGTTTTCACGCCACGAATCCGAAATTCTTTTAAGCAGCGTTGCATTTTACTGATTGCCTGTTCAAAAGAGAAACCATGCGTACAGACTTTAACCAATAAAGAATCAAAGTAAGGCGTCACAGCGTAGCCAGAATAAGCATTTCCTACATCTAAACGCACACCAAAACCACCTGGTGAACGATACGTATCAATTTTCCCTGTATCTGGCATAAACTGGTTCAGGGGATCTTCAGTCGTAATCCGACATTGAATAGCCGCGCCTTTTAATGTCAATTCGTTTTGTTTTGGCAAATGCATATCTTTATGCAAATCAAGCCCTTGCGCAATTTGTAATTGAGAGATCACAATATCAATATCTGTAATCATTTCTGTGATAGTATGTTCTACCTGAACACGAGGATTCACTTCAATAAAATAAAACTGATCCCCTTCTACTAAAAACTCAACCGTTCCCGCATTCACGTAGCCGACATGCGCCATTAACTGCACAGCAGCCGAACAAATGGCTGCTCGTTGTTCTTCATTCATTGATACACATGGTGCGACTTCTACCACTTTTTGGTGGCGCCGTTGAACGGAACAATCACGTTCAAATAAATGCAAGACGTTCCCATGATGATCGCCTAAAATTTGTACTTCGATATGTTTAGGATTAGAAATATACTTTTCAACATAAACCTCGTCAGAACCAAAGGCTGCTTTCGCTTCACTTTTTGCTCTTTCGTAACCTTCTCGTGCTTCCTTGGCATCGTGGGCAACCCGCATCCCGCGACCGCCGCCACCTAAAGCAGCTTTAATCATGATAGGAAAGCCATGCGTTTCACCAAAAGCTACGACCTCTTCCACCGTTGCTACTGGCCCATCTGAGCCTGGAATCGAAGCAATCCCCGCAGCTACAGCTGCTTCTTTCGCTTTAATTTTATCGCCAAAAATATCTAAATGATGTGTTTTAGGTCCGACAAAAATGATTCCTTCTTCTTCACAACGTTCGGCGAAGCGTAAGTTCTCAGATAAAAAGCCATAACCAGGATGAATGGCATCTGCTCCCGATTTTTTGGCAATTTGGATAATATTTTCAATGTCTAAATAGGCTTCAATTGGTTTTTTCCCCTTACCAACTAAATACGCTTCATCTGCTTTGAAACGATGAACAGAATACTCATCTTCTGCAGCATAAATCGCTACTGTACGGATATCTAATTCTGTACAAGCTCTAAAAATTCGAATCGCAATTTCGCCACGATTGGCAACTAATACCTTTTTCATAACGTCACTCCTACCATCAATTTCCTTCAAATTTATTGGTTCTGTTCTAAAGATAAATAGTACTCATTTTCTAATTTCTGACGTGTTTCATCTGCACTGATATTCAGGACAAAAGCCACAGCAATCGAAATAATCAGCAAACTATTCCCACCTTGACTCAAGAACGGGAAAGTAATTCCTGTTAATGGAATAATCCCAGTAATCCCACCAACATTAATAAAGACTTGAATCAATAACATTGTACCAATTCCAATACACATTAGTGAATTAAAAGGTTTCTTCGAGCGTACACCGACTAAAATAATTCGCGCAATCATAAACATCAACAATCCTAAAATCGCTAGACCGCCGATAATGCCTAACTCTTCTAAAGTAATCGCAAAGATAAAGTCCGTATGTGCTTCTGGTAAAAAGCCTTTTTTCTGAACACTATTCCCTAGACCTTTGCCAAACCAGCCGCCATTACTGATTGCATAATAAGAATTAGCTAACTGATGGCCTAAGTTCCGTTCATCTAAAAATGGATTTTTAAAAACAGCAAAACGATTATAAATATATTGATAACGCGCTGGGAAAATTTTTCCTTTAGACATAATTAATAACTGAATAGCCGTGATACTACCTAAAATGCCCAAGCCACCGACCAAGTAGGTATACATATAATTAATCCCACTTGCTAAAACCATCACGATGGTAATTAATGTTAGAATGGCCGCATTCCCGAAGTCAGGCTGGATTGCAACTAGAGCAATTAATACAAAAACGAGCATCAACGGGCGCCCGGCAGCTTGTTTAAATTGATCCATGCCTCCATTAATTGTCTTTTGTCGCCGTGCTAAAATATAAGACAGATACCAGACAACCATAATTTTTAAATACTCAGCTGGTTGCATCGAAAATCCACCAATCTCAATCCAACCACGTGCGCCGTTAATTTCTTTCCCGATACCAGGAATCCGAACGGCTAAAACCATAACCGTAATTACTGCAATGGCAAACATGATAAAACTTCGATTCTGGAAAACGGATGTTTTCATCTTATAAATAAAAAACATTGCAACTAACCCTACTACCCAAAAGGCAACCTGGTTAATAACGAATGAGGTAGGTGAAAAACCTTTCATTACTTGTAATGCGGATGTGGAACTATATACCATAATCAATCCCACGATACTTAAAATTAAATATGGAATAAAAATACTATAGTCTAGCAAATGCCGTTTCTTTACTTTGTTTGGCAAAGCTTAACCCTCCTTGCCAATCTCGTTTTTTTCTTGTGTTTCTTCATAAACATCTGTATATAATTGATTCAATTCGCGTTCTAAATCACTTAGTAGGCGATGTCCTTCTTCATTAGTTAAAATCCCCAAACGGGTCGCATAGGTCACTTGTCTTGAAAAACCATACATTTGTGTATCCACCACTTCTTCAAATGCTTTACATTGAGAAATGCACAAACTGTTTTTTTGATTACGAATAAGCATTTTAATGCGTTCTGCATCGTCTTCTAATAATTGAATGGCAAATTTCTTTGAAATTCCTTCGTCCATTTGTACAGAACCTCCCTATCTTAATTAAATAATTATAACATAATTCTCAGTTAGATACATGATGATTTCAGAAAATTTCCTTTAAGAAATTTTCTAAAACCAAGCGATATATTAAGTAAGAAATCTCTTTATATAACAAGCTTATTTTATCAATACAACAACAAATACATTAAAAGACTTTTTTCTTATTTTCTGCTTTTAATTTTAAATAAAATAACAAACTATATCATTTTTTTGTCTCTTGATATTCTTTAATTACTTCTAAAAAGGCGGTGCCATATTTATCTAATTTATTTTGGCCGACCCCTTTTATTTGCAATAATTGAATCGTTGTTTGCGGTAATTTTTCACACATTTCTTTAAGTGTACTATCGGAAAAGACTACATATGGCGGCACGCCTGCCTCTTGAGCCATGTCCATACGTAATTCGCGTAATCGTTCAAACAAGGCATCATCCACTGCTACTTTTCGAACTTTTTGGTCTTCTTTTCGGAAGACTTTCCGTTCCCCTAAAAGCACCTGAACACCTTCTGTCGAGACTGATAACAACGGAAATTGCCCATCAGAAGGAATTAAATAACGTTCTGCTGTCAAATAATCAATCAGCTGTGTGACTTCTTTTTGGGTGCGACCTTTCATTAGTCCGTATGTTGGCAAACGATCAAAATGCCATTGATCAATTTTTTGATCTTTTGAGCCAGTCAAGACTTTACCAACTAAGCCCTTACCGAAACGTTCTCCCATACGTTTTACACAAGACAAGACTTTTTGGGCATCGACCGTAATATCGACTAATTCTCGATTATCCAGACAATTCGAGCAGCGACCGCAGTCCGTCCCTTCTTCACCAAAATAGCGTAAAATATATTTTTGTAAACACATTTGTGCATTCGCATATTGTGACATTTCCCGTAATTTCAAGTACTCTTTCTGCTTATAATCAATGGTCATTTCAGATTGTTCAATAAAGTATTGTTGAATTTGCAAGTCTTGTGGAGCAAACATTAACACAGCATCACTAGGCAGACCGTCACGACCAGCTCGGCCGGCTTCTTGGTAATAAGATTCAATATTCCCTGGTACTTGTGCGTGAATGACAAAACGAACATTACTCTTATTAATCCCCATACCAAAGGCATTTGTTGCTACCATCACTTGCACTTGATCATACAAGAATGCTTCTTGATTTTCACTACGTAACTGTTCACTCATGCCCCCATGATACATCCCAGCTGCAATTTTTTTACTTTCTAATAAATGATAAATTCGTTCAACTTCCTTCCGCGTGCTTGCATAAATAATACCTGATTGTCCAGTATTCATCTTTAAATATTCCAAAAGAAAAACGTCTCTATTTTGATCTTTCACGACTTGAAAAGATAAATTTTCTCGAGCGAATCCTGTTTTGATTTCATTTTCTGATGGAATTCTTAATTGCTTGACAATATCCTCCGCTACTTGTGGCGTTGCTGTTGCTGTTAGTGCAATCACAGTTGGTTGCTGTTGAAATTGATCGATAATCTCTGCTAAACGCAAATAGCTTGGACGAAAATCATGCCCCCATTGTGAAATACAGTGTGCCTCATCTACTGCCAATAAATCAATCGGTACATGTGTCAGCATCTGTTGAAAATCATAAGATTCTAATCGCTCTGGCGCAACATACAATAGCTTGACTTCTTTGTTAACCGCTAATTGAATACGTTGATTCATTTCTTGATAGGAAATGGTACTATTGATATATGTAGCTGGAATCCCCATTAAATTCAGGGCATCTACTTGATCTTTCATTAAAGAAATTAATGGTGAAATCACCAATGTTAAATTATCCAGAAGTAAGGCTGGCAACTGATAACAAATCGATTTGCCTCCACCTGTTGGCATAATGCCTAAGACATTTTCTTGTCGCAATACATGACGAATAATCGTTTCTTGTCCTGGCCGAAAATCATCATAGCCAAATGTATCTTTTAATAATTCTTGTAATGCACTCATTTATTGCGCTCCAATCTTTGTTCTACAAGTCATTTTAACACGCTAATCTAACAGGAACAAGGTGTGTTAAAACAAGACACAATCGTGAAACACCAGTTAACGTGAAACATCAAAAAGAATGAAAAATTGTGAAAGCTTGCTATCAAAAGCTTTCAAAAATAGCGGCATTTGCTTGTTGTGGATAACGAGTAGTTATCCACACATAAAAAAATAACCTTATCTTAAAATACGCATTAATTCGTTTTTGCCATCAAAAAAACCAACTATTTTCGTAGTAAAACGAGCATAGTTGGTTTAAATGTTTATTTGTCGAAAAATTATTCAGCTTTTTTCTTTTTCTTGCTTGCTTTTTCGCGTTCGTTTTTGTTAAGAATTTGTTTTCTTAAACGGATGCTTTCTGGTGTTACTTCACAGTATTCATCTTCATTCAAGAATTCTAATGATTCTTCTAACGTTAATTTTTTCGGTTTTTTAATGACTGATGTTTGGTCTTTCGTTGCCGAACGAACGTTAGTCATTTGTTTAGCTTTTGTGATGTTCACAGTTAAATCGTTGTCGCGGTTGTTTTCCCCAACAATCATTCCTTCGTAAACTTCTGTCGTTGGTTCAACGAAAACTGTACCACGTTCTTCAATACTCATGATTGAGTAAGTCGTTGCTTTACCAGTATCGATTGAAACTAGTGCACCTTGATGACGGCCACCAATCGTTCCTTGAATCATTGGTAAGTATTGATCGAAGGTGTGGTTCATAATACCATAACCACGAGTCATTGATAAGAATTCTGTTGAATAACCAATTAAGCCACGAGCTGGTGCTAAGAAGATTAAACGCATTTGTCCGTTACCGGCATTAATCATATCTTGCATTTCGCCTTTACGTAAACTTAGGGATTCAATCACGCTACCCATGTATTCTTCAGGTGTGTCAATTTGAACACGTTCAAATGGTTCACATTTAACCCCATCAATTTCACGTTCAATAACTTCTGGACGAGAAACTTGTAATTCATAGCCTTCACGACGCATATTTTCAATTAAAATTGATAAATGCAATTCGCCACGGCCTGATACAGTCCAAGAATCTGGGCCAATTGGATCAACACGTAAAGATACGTCTGTTTGTAATTCAGCCATTAAACGTTCTTCGATTTTACGAGCGGTGATGTATTTTCCTTCACGTCCCGCAAATGGAGAATTGTTAACTAAGAAAGTCATTTGTAAGGTTGGCTCATCAATGTGTAGAATTGGTAATGCTTCTTGATTGTGAATATCTACAACTGTTTCCCCAACGAAAATGTCTTCCATTCCAGAAACGGCAATTAAATCGCCCGCTTTTGCTTCATCAATTTCCACACGTTGTAAGCCAAAGAAACCTAAAATTTTCGTTACACGGAAATTTTTCACGCTGCCATCTAATTTCATCAACGCAACTTGGTCGCCGACTTTCATTGTGCCACGGAACACACGGCCAATCCCAATACGTCCAACATAATCGTTGTAGTCTAGTAATGAGACTTGGAATTGAAGTGGCTCGTCTGAATTATCAACTGGAGCTGGCACATGTTCAATAATTTTATCAAAAATTGGGGCCATTGTTGGCTCTTGATCTGCTGGATCATCTGATTCACTTGAAGTTCCGTTTAAAGCAGAAGCATAAACAACTGGGAAATCTAATTGATCGTCGTCTGCACCTAATTCGATGAATAACTCTAAAACTTCATCTACTACGTGTTCAGGACGAGCAGAAGGTTTGTCAATTTTGTTAACAACCACGATTGGTGTTACTTTTTGTTCTAATGCTTTTTTCAATACGAAACGTGTTTGAGGCATTGTTCCTTCATACGCATCGACAACTAAAACAACACCGTCTACCATTTTCATGATACGTTCTACTTCACCACCGAAGTCCGCGTGTCCTGGTGTATCTAGAATGTTGATACGTGTACCGTTATAATCTACGGCTGTATTTTTTGCTAAGATAGTAATTCCACGTTCACTTTCAAGTGCATTGGAATCCATTGCACGTTCCTGTAATTGTGTGTGTCCATCTAAAGTGTCAGATTGTTTTAAAAGTTCATCTACTAAGGTTGTTTTACCATGGTCAACGTGGGCGATAATTGCCACGTTACGAATATCATCTCTGTATTTCAATTTAATTGCTCCTTATCTATATACGCTTATGTTACTTAAGTCCATAAAAGCCGACTGCTTATTATAGCAAACTTTTTTCATTAAAAAAAGGCTTTCGCCTGCAAAAATAATGAAAGTTTTAGAAATTATTCGGCTTTTTCTGAAAACAAGGACATTTTTTTACAAATTTTTCTCTTTTAAAAGAGGAAGAGCCTTACCTTTCAGCAACGCTCTTCTTTGATTATTCCGATTCATTTAAATATCGGGTAAATACTTCATCATAGGTTTCAGGAGTTGCTGCAATAAAGTATTCACGGCCATCAAAAGTTAATGGTTTTCCTGTAATACCAGAGTATTTAAACCCAAATTCTTCCAAAAGTACTAAGCCTGCTGCATAATCCCAAGGACTTAGATTAGATAAATAGCCATGATGGTTGCCTTTTAACATGGCAATAATTTCCAAACCTGCACAACCGCTAATACGCACGCCCATACTTGCTTGTCCGATTTCCGTTGCGTGATGAATATTTTTTCCATGCATGTAAGCATTCATGCCCCATAATCCATCTGCCAAGGCTTTCATAGTAGGCGCTTTTAATAATTGATTATTCCGATAAACGCCAAGCCCTTTACCACCCCAATAAAGTTCTTCTCTCATCACATCATAGATAAAACCTAATTTACCAATGCCGTCTTCATAAACAGCTAACATAATACAAAAATTTTCTCTTTCCATCACGAAATTCATTGTGCCATCAATCGGATCGATGATCCACACGCGACCAGCAAAACTTTTTAAAGTATTGTAGCCTTTTTCTTCCCCTAAAATTTGATCTTCGGGAAAATTTGTTTGAATTTTATTCATTAAAAATTCTTGGGTTTGTTCATCCATATTTGTCACTAAATCGGTGCGGCCATTTTTCTGTTGAACGGTTAACTCTGATTCCAAGTTCATTCGAATCACATCGGCTGCTTCAAAAAGCCAACTTTGAATTGTTTGAATAAATTTTTGCGTTTCAGTCATCTAATCATCCCCCAGCTTTAATTTACCGCTTCCCTGTTTTTTAGCTTGTTGAAGCGTACGATATAACGAATATCCTGAAGCATTTTCAAATTCACGACCTAAGCGTTTTTCTTCGCCGATACTTTTAACGACCGTTTTAAATTGTTGATAAGTTGTTAAAAATTTGTCAACAGGCAAGCCTGTTTCGTTGGCTTGCTCAACTGCTGTCCACATATTAGTGACAATCACCATTTCCTCTGTCGTCCAATCTAAATCTAATGGATATTGATAGTCTTTCATGTCTTCACCTCATCTTCTCTAGTTTAGCATATTTTCATAAAAAAACATCTTATTTACGTCGATTTTTTAATGCGTTAAAGAGAGGATATTCTGCTGTTCCTTTGCGATACAAACTTTGTTGCGAAGCATAAATACCGCTATTTCCTGAACACATAAAACTGATTAAGCAGACCATGAAAAAATAGACTGCCGCTTCACTACCAAATAGTTCAATGCCCATAATGAAACAAGCAATCGGCGTATTCGTGGCGCCAGAAAAAACACCAATAAATCCTAAACCTGCTAAAAAAGGAATTGACAGATGTAACAAAGGGGCCAAAGAACTACCTAACGTAGCCCCAATTTCAAACAATGGCGTCACTTCTCCTCCTTGGAATCCGGCACCCAAGGATAACACCGTAAAGAATAATTTCCCAACAAAATCAAAAGGCTGCGCATTGCCTGCAAAAGCATCTTCTAGTAAAGGTAAACTCAAGCCTAAATAACGTTGGTTGTTTAAGACGAGCACAAACAGAACGACAATGGCAGCGCCAAGAAACGCACGAAGGTAGACATTAGCAAACCAATTTGCATAGGTCTTTTTTAAAAAGACAATGGAACGACTAAAAACCCAACCTGCCAAACCAAAACAAATCGATGCCAAAAATAATTTTACAAATAGTTCAACCGACCAAGTCGGAATTTTGCCCATCGGATAATGCGTATGTGTTACACCAAAACTTTCAGTCACAAAATTAGCAAATAAGCCTGCAAAAAAACTTGGGAAAAGTGCCTCTGCACGAACTTTTCCAATCGCCAAAACTTCTAATCCGAAAACCGTTCCCGCTAATGGTGTGCCAAAAACAGAACTAAAACCTGCACTAATTCCACTGATAATAATTACTTGTCGTTCCAAAGCGGACAGTTTAAAGACTTTTCCTACAGCATTTGCGATTGCGCCCCCCATTTGCACCGCCGTCCCTTCACGACCAACAGAACCACCAAATAAGTGCGTAGTAATCGTGCCAAACAATGTTAAAGGAATTAAGCGCAAGGGAATATCTTCTTCCCCGCCATTGCCTTGTTCAATCACTAAGTTATTTCCTCGGCTAGCATTTTTCCCAAAACGCGTATAGAAATACGTAAAAACGACACCGCTAATGGGGAGAATAAAGAGTAACCAAGGATTTGCTAAACGAACATCTGTTACATAGGTGAGACTCTTTAAGAAAAAGGCGGATAACGCCCCCATAAATAAACCAATAATTGCGGTAATGAGCAACCATTTTGCCATATAACCGCCGATTGATAGTAGTTGCTTTGTTTCTTTTTTCATTTTACATGCTCCTTTACAATTTTCTTATCGCCAATCCTAGCGTACAGAAAAAGCCTACCAAAGGGTACACTTCTCCCGTTTGGTAGGCGTCATTAATTTATTCGTCCAATAAATAGTTCGTGGTGAACACCATCACCATGTTGCTATTAAACTATTAAAAATAATACCACGCAACTCTGGAAAGTGCAATAGAAGAATAACTCATTACCTTTAACAACCTTCACGTGTCTTATTAGACACTAGTTCATTAAAAAAAATAACCATGATTTCTTCGCTTTCCAGATCTAACAACTTAGAAATCAATTTAATATCTGAAGCTTTAAATACAACCTCTCCTTTTAATTTCTTATAAATTGTTGAAGCTGAGATTGGTTGACCTGCAGCGGTCATTTCACTTGCTAACCATTCAACATTTTTCCCTTTTAATTTCAATTTTGAATGAATTAAATTTGATTCCATTTTACTCCCCCTTTTCACCCCTTTTTAGTGTCTTATTAGACACTGGAAGTATATCATTTTGTGAAAAAACCGTCAATATATGCCTATTCAATAGTTATTTATCACTCTATGTATAGAGTAAAACATGTTTCTTTTGCGACACTTTTTGTGCTAGAATGTTTTTACGGAGGTGGTTTTTTTGAAAGAAAATTTTTTGAAGCAAAAAAGGATGGAGAAAAATCTTACATTAGAACAAGTTGGAAATTTTGTTGGTGTTGGAAAAAGTACCGTCAGGAAATGGGAAACTGGAATGATTGAAAATATGGGGAGGGATAAAATTGTCGCCTTATCTAAAGTTTTAGATGTATCACCTCTTGAAATCTTAGGTATTCCTGAAACGGAAGAAACGCCATTTGTTGTCCCGACCAATATTATGAATGTTTACAAACAATTGACAACTGAAAATCAAGAAGCAGTCTATCGATATGCTCAAAAGAAATTAACAGAACAAAATTACTTTTAATATTTATTTTAAATAGATGAATGTTAGACTTTTTAGTCAACGTTAAACAAAAAAAGCTTATCCTTCCGGATAAGCTTTTTTTAGATTGACTGTTGGCCAAAATACTGACGCCATTTGGTTTTCATGGCTGTCGTCATCGGCAACGCCGCTTCTTTCACAGCACAATATTTGTCAACAAAGGTTACAATGTAACTTTCTTTGTATTTTGGTGGTGCAATAGTTGCGCCCCACATATGTTTAATAATAATGTCTCGTTCTAAATCAGACAACTCTGTAATTTTTTCAGCATTTTTGGCTGCAATTCGTGGATGAACATAGGCATGAGAGCCTTCGTCAAACTTTGTTGTGCGCCAATCATAGTAAAACAAATCATGTAATAAACCAGCACGAGCTGTTGCACGAGCATTGCCGTTCCAACGCTTTGCTAATTTATAGCTATGATAGGAAACACTAATTGAATGTTCTAAACGAGTTGAATGCATATGTTGTGTGTATTCTGCTAATTTTTGGACTTCTTCGGTTGCTAATAAATCTTCTACATAAGAAAGATATTCTTCGTCTTCACGCCATTTTTCTGTCATATAATTGGGTGCCACCTTTTCTAATCCTTTTATAACTTGACTCGAGTATAGCACCCCAGCTATTTAATTACTATGAATTTCTCAATCTGTAACTTAACTTTAATATTTGCTTAATAAGTTTAGCGTTCAACGCAGTAAAATTTTCACAAAAACTTCTACATTTCTTCTGGTGCATGTAACCCTAGTAAACGTAAATCTTCTTTTAGAACAGTAGCTACTGCATAAACTAACGCTAAGCGTGCCTCTTTTTGAGCATCTTCATCCAAAATCCGAACATGGGCATAATATTTATTGAACGCTTGTGCTAAATGAATGCTATGTTTCGCAATAACAGATGGTTCATATTTTTCAGCAGCTTGCATCACAGTTTCAGGGAATTTTTGTAACAACTTCACGACTTCCCAGCTATCCTTGTCATTTAGTGCATAACGTTGTGTAGCGTCTGGTGTAAAGTTTGCTTTACGTAAAATACTCATCGCACGAGCATGTGTATATTGAACATATGGCCCAGTTTCGCCTTCAAAACGAACAACTTCATCTAATACAAAATCGAAATTATTTAGACGATCATTTTTAAGGTCATGGAAAATAACTGCACCTACACCTACTTGTTTCGCCACTTCTTCACGATTTGCTAAGTCTGGGTTTTTCTCGTTAATTTGATTTCCTGCTAAAGTAACAGCTTCATTCAATACTTCTTCTAATAAAACGATTTTCCCTTTACGTGTGGATAATTTTTTACCGCCTTGAGTAATTAAACCAAACGGAATGTGTTCCATATCATCTGACCATTCAAATCCTAGTTCTTTCAAGACTGCTTTTAATTGTTTGAAGTGATTGCTTTGTTCGTTGCCGACTACATAAAGTGATTTGGCAAAATCATACGTCCGTTTACGGTAAAGCGCAGCAGCTAAATCCCGTGTGATATATAACGTCGCACCATCTGATTTACGAATAAGTGCTGGATTTAAATTATATTCTGTCAAATCAACAATTTCTGCACCTTGATTTTCTGTTAATAAATGTTTTTCTTCTAATAAAGTAACAATTTCATCCATTTTATCATTATAAAAGGCTTCGCCATTGTATGAATCAAATTCAACTTCTAACATGGAATAGATTTTATCAAATTCTTTTAGAGACTCGCTACGGAACCATTTCCATAATTCATTAGCTTCTTGGTCTCCTTCTTCTAATTTTTTAAACCAAGCACGTGCTTCGTCTTCTAATTCTGGTTTTTCTTCTGCTTCTTCATGAAATTGCACATATAAGCGCAATAATTCATTAATTGGTTGTTGGCGGACTGCTTCTTCAGAACCCCATTTTTTATAAGCTACAATTAACTTACCAAACTGTGTACCCCAGTCACCTAAGTGGTTAATCCGAATTGGCTGATACCCAATTTTTTCTAAAATAAAAGCAATTGAATTCCCGATTACCGTAGAACGTAAGTGCCCCATAGAAATTGGTTTAGCAATGTTTGGTGAAGACATATCAATAGGAACATTGCCATTATTACCAAAGGTACTGTTTCCGTAGTTGTTTTTTTCTTTGACTACTTCGCCAATAACAGCTTGACTGACTGCTTCTTTATTCATGAAGAAGTTTAAATAAGGTCCCACCACTTCAATTTTTTCAAAATTTGTGCCATCAATTTTTTCTGCTAATTCTGCTGCAATTTGTTGTGGTGCTTTACGATAAATTTTAGCTAATGAAAAGGCTGGAAAAGCAACATCTCCATGATCAACAGATTTAGGATTTTCCAATAATTGTTCGATTTGATCCATCGTTAATTCTTCATTTAAAACATCATGTAACGCTTTTGCTACGATTTCTTTGTTGTTCATAAGAACCCTCCTGATTAATTTGTAAGTATAAAAAAACAAAAACGTCTCTGACAAAACAAAATGATTTGTTTTGTCAGAGACGAGAATTTACCCGCGGTACCACTCTAATTGTCTATACTACTTGGATAGACCTGCTTCATCGATAACGGTGATTGCCGTCTGCTTTCAGCAGAATTCTAAAAGTGCGCTTCCTCATTCCGATCACTCTTGGCTCCCACCTTCCCAAGATCGCTAAGCTGACGTTGAAATAAGTACTCTCTTTATCATCGAATGTCATTGTTAAACTGGCTTCATTATAGCAAATTTTTGTCTAGCTGGCTAGCCTTCTTCACTAATTGTCATAAAACTAACGCCAGGTTCTGCATTTAAGTTATACGAAGCAAAGTGATTCTTTTCAGCTTCGATAAAAGCGGCAGCGCCAATCATCGCCGCGTTATCCCCACAAAGTTTTAATGGCGGAATAAGTAATGTTACTGCTGGTAATTGTTCACTGATTGCATGTCTCATTGCTTCTCGTAATCCTTGATTCGCAGCAACGCCCCCAGCAATTAGCAATTGTTTAACAGGATATTCTTGACAAGCACGAATGGTTTTAGTCACTAATACTTCTACCACACTCGCCTGAAAACTTGCGGCTAAATCCTTTGTAGACAGTGCTTCACCACGTTGCTCTGCATTATGAACCGTGTTAATAAACGCACTTTTTAAGCCACTAAAACTAAAGTCATAGTTATCCTCTTTTAGCATCGCCCGTGGAAATTGATAGGTATCTGTGCCTTCATGGGCCAAAGCATCAATCTCTTTGCCACTAGGATAAGGCAATCCTAACACACGTCCGACTTTATCATACGCTTCACCAGCTGCATCATCACGTGTTTCACCAACAATTTCGAAAGAGCCATCTTCTTTCATGTAGACCAATTCCGTATGTCCCCCACTAACGAGTAAGGCCATCAATGGAAATTCGAGCGGTGCTACAAAACGGGCAGCATAAATGTGCCCAGCCATATGATTGACTGGAATAAGTGGTAATTGGTGCGCCCAAGCAAATGCTTTTGCTGCAGAAAGTCCTATTAATAAAGCACCGACTAACCCAGGCCCATAGGTCACAGCAACGCCACTAAGCTCTTCTGGTGTGACTTTTGCTTCTGTTAATGCTTCTTCAATACAGATTGTCACTTGTTCAACATGATGACGACTCGCAACTTCTGGAACGACTCCACCAAAACGTTGATGGCTCTTAATTTGCGAAGCTACGATATTGGAAAGAATTTTGTCGCCATCTTCAATGACAGCCACACTTGTTTCATCACAGCTACTTTCCACAGCTAATAATAATTTACGTTCTTTTGTAAAAATTGTCATTGGGCTTCCTTCCTTAATTTCGCACACATTACAAAGGCATTTTCTTGAGGTTCTTTATAATAATTTTTTCGAACAGCTACTTTCCGAAAACCTGTTTTCTCATAAAGTTTTTGAGCTAGTGTATTCGATTCTCTGACCTCTAAGAAAATTTGTGTAATGTCACGACTTTTAACATATTCTTTAAAAGCTTTCATTAACTGACAACCAATTCCTTGGTGTTGTTTCTGACCATTCACAACAACGTGACTAATTTCTGCTTCATCTAAAATAAAATGATAGGCAATATAACCTAACCACTGGCCATTTTCAACTAAAAAAAGATATTCGCTATTTTCCTGAGCAAAATCTTCCGCAAATTGTGTTTCTGTCCAAGGGGAGCCAGTTGTATAAGAAGAATTACTAAAACGCCATAATTCTTCACCAATATTTGCTACAGATATTTCTTTTTTTGTTACTAACATTTTTTCTTCACTCTTCTTTTAAATCAATTATCATTTCTAGTGCGTCTTCATTATTTTCGTCATAATAGCCTTTTTTCACCGTTTGTGAGACAAAGCCAATTTTTCGATATAAACGTTGGGCTTTAACATTACTCATTCGTACTTCTAGCGATAAGGTTTCACAACGATTTTTCTTGGCAAAAATTCGCGTTTCTTCTATTAAAGAACGACCTAAACCTAAGCCTTGGTATGCTGTATGGACAGCGACATTCGTAATGTGTGCATCCGTTCCTTGAATCCGACAACCAATAAAGCCAGCTGTTTTTCCGTTAATTTCCGCTAACAAATAGAGATGCGGCGCTTTTGAGCCAAGTTCTGCCATGAAAGCAGACATCGTCCAAGGAAGTTCCCCAGCGTAAACTTCACGTTCAATTGCTAGTAAATCCTTAATATCTTGGTAGGTGATTTCACGCAATTGAAATTCTTGCTGGTTCATTGCAATGGTTTTAGTTATATACCGTTGCCGTCTTTTTGTAAAGTATTTTGTCACAAAATTAAAGTTTTTCCACATAGCTTTCTCCATTAGGCGTGTGTGTCTTCAACCAATTTTCTTCCGCTTCTACTTTTTTCAAATACGCAGGTAAGAACCCATGAACATTTTCAACAGGCTCAGCCACACTACCTAACGCAGCCAAAACTGCAGCATTAGGAATTTGCCATTGCGGGACATCACAAATTTCCCCATGAGGAATGATTTGAGCTATTTCTTCAGTGAATTTTTCAACATCTTCACCAACAAAAAAAAGATTTGGTTCATTTTTTAGTTGTTCTAATAACTCCCGCAGGGAAATATGTTGGTCCGGTAACTCATTTTGCCACACGCCATCGACAAACCGATAAGCACCAGCATAGACGTTTTTACGACGCGCATCAAAAAGAGGCACAATTAAACCGGTTTGTCCAACACAATTGGCAGCTAACGCTTGTAGACTGGAAATGCCTACTAGCTCTTTCTTTAAAGTATAGGCCAATGTTTTGGCAGTCGTCACGCCTAAACGTAAACCAGTGTATGATCCAGGTCCTTCTGCTACGACAAAACGATCAATTGCCGTTGGCGCCAAGTTCAATTGACTCATCAAATAGTCAATTGCCGGCATTAATGTTAAGCTATGATTTCTTTTAACCGTTGCTGTATAACTTCCCAGAATTTTTTGATTTTCACACACAGCAATACTCAATGTTTGGTTAGATGTATCTATTGCTAAAATTCGCACACGAATCCCTTTCCTTCTACAATTTAGTCGCTTCATTGTAGCACACTTTCCTTTTTCTAAAAAGGGAAAACGAGGTTTCTTTTTACAGAAACCTCGTTTCGCTCATTTTCTCTTTTTATTTAATGGTTGCTTCTAAGTAATCAATTAATGGTTTACTGATATCTGTTGCAGAACCATTTTCTCCTGAATTTTCAACCATAATCATTGTTAAGAATTTATTGTTACTACGATCTAACGTTAGAAGGAAACTGTTTTCTTTGCCATCTGTATCTTGTTTATCTTTTATTTCAGCTGTTCCTGTTTTAGCAGCCAATGAGAAGTTCGGATTGTACATATTATAAACATAACCTGAAGGATCTTCCACACTACCTAAAAGATCTGTGGCAATTGTATTCGCTGCGTTGGCGCTGATTACATTGTCTTTTTTCTTCGTTTCTTTGTCTAAAACTAATTTTGGATAGACCAATGTTCCATTATTTTGGAAAACACTATACATGGTAGCTTGCTGGATTGGCGAAATTAACAATTGGCCTTGACCGTAGCCCGTATCTGCTAAAAGAATTTCAGAATTAAATTTATCTTCATTTGAAATTTGAGCAGGCGTCATGGCAATTGGTAAATCTAGTTCCTCATCGAAAATGAATTTATTAAGACCCGCTCTAAATTTGTCTTCCCCCATACGTAATGTTTGTTGGGCAAAATAAATATTATCTGAATTAACTAAAGCGGTACGCAGATTGACTGGACTTGCTTCTTTTACACGTGTCGCAAAATAGCCGCCCCAAGATTTATCTTTTTGCCATTTCAAACCATTAATTTCTAGCTCTTCATCTGGCTTCAATGTCCCTGCATCTAAACCAATGGCACCGGTAATTGTTTTAAAGGTAGAGCCTGGTGCATAGCCTGTCGCAAAACGTGCTGTGAATGGTAAATCTTTGTTGTTATTGTAAGCATCATATTCTTTTTGAGAAATGCCATTGGCCATTTTATTAGGATCATACGAAGGTGAACTAACCGTTGCTAATAAATCGCCTTTTTGAGGATCGGTAATGACCGCACTACCAGGGCGTTTGTCAAATATAGCGAAGGCTTGTTGTTGTACGCCACTGTCAATCGTTAATTTAATCGTTTGACCATCTTTTTTCTCTTTGGTTTGTAAAGCTTTTTTGACATTCTCTTTGTCATCTAAAATAACTAGTGAGCCACCATCTTGCCCTCTTAATTCTTTATCAAACGCTCGTTCTAAGCCAGTTTTACCAATTACGCCCGTACTACTTAACTCTGGATTTTTTTCAATATCTTCTGCAGTAATGGTGCCCGTATACCCGATTAATTGCGCAGCTGCTTCCCCCAGCGGATAATAACGTGACTCTGTATCTTTTGTCGCAGCCCCTGTTGGTAATTCTGTCACTGGTTCAGAAGCGACTGTGATTGGTACAAAGGAGTCTGCTTGGACCCACCCTTGGCTTAACTTTTGATTGATTTCATCAACAGAAACGCCGAATTTATCACTAAAAGCTTTGATATTGGCTGTTTTTTCTGCGCCAGAACCGAGTTTGCCAGGCACTACGCCCACTTCGTCAAACACTTTGTTAATTGCTAGCCCACTACCATTACGATCGACAATTTCTCCACGTTTGGCATTATCTACTTGAATCGAAATTTTATCATTTCCTGACATATCTGGAAAAATTAAAGACGGCTTCCAAGCGATTTGGTAGGTATCGCCTTTTTTGGCGATACTTGATTGATAAGACAAATCTTTCATTTCGCCTAAAGGGGTACTCATCGATAATTTATAGGTAAATGTGTATTGATTGTCTTTCGCCTTTTTGACTTGAACATCACTAGCTTTGACTCCTTTTGCTTGAATCCCTGAATAAATTGCTTGGTATTTTTCAACAACAGATTTAGTATCATAGCCATTTTTCTTTAAGCTAGCTTCTTGAACAACGGACGGTAACTTATCAAATTCCTGTTTTGACAATACGTTTAAAAATGTAGTAGCTGTTTTCTTCGCTTCGGCTAATTCTTGTTTGGCTTGCCATTGACTATAAGCATAATACCCGCCACCGGCAGCAGCGATTAGAACCAAGGCAGAAACACCAAGAATAAGTGGTTTTTTTGAAGATTTTTTATTACGATTGCTTCGTTCCATTCAATAATCCCCTAACTATATAATATGTCTTTTCTTCTATTATACGTAACTTTTTTTAAAATGCTTGTGTTTCACCTATACTTTTTTTAATTTCTTAATAAAGTTTGATCAATTTTTTCCATTTCATCAGGCTTTCGTTGGATTTCTCTGCATTCATTGTGTGGTATACTAGCTGTAACAATTAGTTTTTTATTAGGAGGAATGAACATGGGACTTATTAAAGCAGCAACAAGTTCAGTTGGCGGTGGCTTGGCCGATCAATGGCTAGAGGTTATTGAACCTGATAATATGGGAGACACAACCGTCATGACAAAAGGTGTTTTTGTACGTAAAGATGATAAACGTGGTTCTAATCGTAAAGGAACGGACGATGTTTTAACAGATGGTTCTGTTGTACATGTCTATCCCAACATGATGATGCTTCTTGTCGATGGGGGCAAAATCATCGATTACACTGCTGAAGAAGGCTATTATACAGTCAAAAATGATTCTGCGCCTTCAATGTTTAACGGTTCTTTAAAAGATGCGATTGCAGAGACCTTCAGTCGTTTCAAATTTGGTGGCGTAACTCCACAAAAACAACAAGTTTTTTATATTAACTTGCAAGAAATTAAAGGCATTAAATTTGGAACACCTGCGCCATTAAACTATTTTGATAATTTTTATAATGCCGAACTTTTCTTACGTGCACACGGAAATTACTCAATTAAAATTACAGATCCTTTACTATTTTATACTAATGCGATTCCTAAAAATCAAACGCAAGTAGATATTAATGATATTAATGAACAATATTTGGCAGAGTTCATTACAGCATTGCAAGCAGCCATCAATCAAATGTCTGCTGATGGACAACGTATTTCTTATGTTCCCTCAAAAAGTGTTGAATTAAGTAAATATATGCAAACTGCGCTTGACGAGGATTGGCGCACCAATCGCGGCATGGAAATTGTTTCTGTAGCAGTTGCGAGCATTTCTTATACAGATGATTCAACAAAATTAATCAACATGCGAAATGAAGGTGCTATGCTCAGCGATCCAGGTGTTCGCGAAGGCTATGTTCAAGGTTCCTTGGCTCGTGGTATGGAGGCTGCTGGTAAAAATGAAGGTGGCGCAATGAGCGGCTTTATGGGCGTTGGTATGGGCATGAATGCGAATGGCAACTACTTTGCGCAAGCATCTCAAACAAACCAACAACAAATGCAAGAAAAACAAAACCAGCAAAATGCACAAGGGGCTACAGACACTTGGACTTGCCCACAATGTGGGACTGAAAACACTGGGAAGTTTTGTTCAAACTGTGGTACACCAAAACCAACAAACGAAAAACCAAAATTAGAAATGAAATGTAGTGAATGTAGCGAAATTGTTGACTTAAGTAATGGTATTCCTAAGTTCTGTCCACATTGTGGTAAACCATTCCAAGGGGTTCCTTTATAAGCAAGTAGTGAACAATTAAAGAAAAGGGTCAGGCACAAGTCTACCCTTTTTCTTTGAATCAGATTCCTGTTATTTACTCACTCTATTAGAAAGGACGGTTGCAATGGAAACAACATTTACCCATAAATGCCCCAACTGTGGCGGCCCGCTCTTATTTAATCCCAAAGATCAAAAATTTCATTGTGAATATTGTTTAAATATTTACACGGAAGAAGAAGTGACTCGTTATGAGCAACAGCAACATGAGGCGCATTTAGAGAATCCCTCAACAACGACTGCCGAGGAAAATTTGACTTTCACGGCGGAAGAAGAATCCTCCGCTACGCAACAAACAGAGACCACTGAGAATGAAACAACTGCCGATGCAGGCACAATGGAAATTTTTAATTGTCCAAGCTGTGGCGCTCAAATTGTCACCGATGCAACAACGGCAGCCACATACTGTTATTATTGCCATAATCCAGTTGTCTTGGCTGGTCGATTAAGTGGCGAATTTTTACCAGAAAACGTCTTACCCTTTACAATTGAAAAAGACGAAGCGATTGAAAAATTTCTCGCTTGGACCAAGAAAAAATGGTTCATTCCTCGAGATTTTTTCAGCAAAAATCAAATCGATAAATTAACTGGGGTTTACTTCCCCTATTGGGTCGTTGATGCAGAAGTCGACGGACAACTGCAAGCTACTGGCACAAGTATTCGCATTTGGCGCGTAGGTGATATTGAATACACCGAAACAAAACGTTTCAATGTGGGACGTTCAGGAAAATTATCGTTTAAAGAATTAGTTAAAAATGCCTTGTCAAAAAACGTCCAACAAAAAATGGTGGAAGGCGTTCAACCATTTTTAATTGATCAAGCAGTGCCTTTCAAAAGCCAATACCTAGCAGGTTTTCAAGCAGAAAAACGCGATATTGAATATGAAGCAATCAAAAAACACGTCCAACAAGAATTACAAGATTATTCGGAATCATTGTTACGGGACTCTGCTTCTGGTTATACTACGTTGACAAATGTTCGCACGGATATTTCTCTAAACCAAGAAAATAATCACTATATGCTTTTACCAATTTGGTTAGTCACCTATCGAAGTCAGGAACAATCAAAAAAAGTTTATTATTATGCCATGAATGGACAAACAGGTAAAGTAAGCGGTGTGCTTCCAATTAGTTACACTCGTTTAGGGCTAGCAACGTTAGGCATTTTCGCTGGACTCTTAGCACTCTTTTTATTAGGAGGTTATTTCCTATGAAAAAACGACTTTTACCTATTTTTTTCCTAATACTTCTTACCTTTGGCCTTGCCCTACCCGTTTCGGCGGCTGAAAATTCAATTGATGATGGCGCACAATTACTGACACCTGATCAAATCAACCAACTAAAACAAGAGATACAACCTTTAGAAGAAAAAACAAAAGCCTCTGTCTTTATTGTGACCACAAATAATAATACTTATGGTGATGAACAAGACTATGCAGATCATTATCTTTTAAATAAAGTTGGCAAGGACCAAAATGCGATTCTTTTTCTCATTGATATGGACTTACGGAAAATCTACATCTCTACTTCTGGAAACATGATTGATTATATGACAGATGCACGAATTGATGATACCTTAGATAAAATATGGGATAATATGAGTCAAGGAAATTATTTCGCGGCTGCTCAAACCTTTGTTCAGGAAACTCAAGCATTTGTTAATAAAGGGGTTCCTGGGGGGCACTATCGTGTGGACAGCGAAACAGGTAAAATCACTCGTTATAAAGTCATTACCCCGCTGGAAATGGTAATTGCTTTTGCTGCTGCGCTGATACTCAGTTTGGTCTTCTTAGGCATTAATATTTCTAAATATCAATTAAAATTTTCAAGTTATCAATATCCCTTTAGGGAAAAAACAACTTTAAACTTAACCTCCCGCACAGATCAGTTAACCAACTCTTTCATCACTACGCGTCGTATTCCTAAAAACAATGGCGGCAGTGGCGGAATGGGCGGTGGTGGTAGCACCACCCACTCAACTGGCGGCGGCACATTCGGTGGCGGCGGTCGAAGTTTTTAGATTTTTCGCAGAAATACCAACTCCTATAAAGAGTGATAAAAACCAACCGATTGAACCAAAGCTATTTGATTCACAAAAAAACTCACCTAGCGCTATTGAAGACGTAATGGCTGAGTTAAGAAATTTAAAACTGTTAGTTGATGAAGGAATTCTAACAGAAGAAGAATTTCAACAAAAGAAACGGCAATTGCTTCAATTAGATTAATAAAAAAATCCTGAAAAGACTCGTCATCTTTTCAGGATTTTTTTATTCTTGGTATTTTCCCATAATTCTTGATAAGGTATTTCATGGATATCACGAAAATAAGCTACTTCAAACTTTTTAAAATCAGTTGACTGGCAGTTGCCGGTTAAAACACCAATTCCTGCTTTGCCATGACACGTTCCCATGAAAACATCCACGAGCGAATCACCTACCATAATTACTTCTGTCGCCTTCAATTGACATGACTGACAAAAGGCTTGGAGCATGTCCGCATCTGGTTTCGGTAAGTAACGATCTCCTGTCGCAATAAAATCAAACATTTCTGTTAAACCAAGATATTCCATAATCAACATAGTCGCTGGCAAAGTATCTGAAGTTGCTAATCCAATTTTATAGTTCTTCCGTTTTAGCTCAAGAAATAACTGTTTTAAATCACCAATTGGTTCAATCTTTTTCAGATTTTTTCGTAAATAATCATAAAAAAATTGCTCCAGCCATCGACTGCTGATTCCCTGTTCGACTAATTCCTCAAATTGCGCCAATTCCTGATAAAGTTCCTGATAAAGGACTTCATCAAGTAAATGTTTTTGCAAAAAACGTTGCTCCTGAATAGCTAGTATCTTTTTTATTTCTGCTGAATGATGAGGGGCTAACATACTTAGTGTTTCAAAACAAGCTTGCAAACCTGCTTGCCAAAGAGTGTCAAAACGAATACACGTACCATCTTTATCAAATAAAATTCCTCGATTTTCCATGAAAGAACACCTCAAAACGTTTGCTTTGCTTCCTATTTGTTTCTTCAAGTATACTAATCATTTATTTGATTTTGATATTCTTTTTGTATCATTTGTGTAAAAAAATATAAAAAAGCAACGAATTTAGAAAAATTCGTTGCTTTTTTATTAATCAATCACTTTTTTCACTTTGAATTCTTTTGTTTCAGTAGACGGTTCTGTTTGATCAGCTAATTCAAATAAAATATGGGTACCATTTTCTTCATCTTCAACGATAATCAGTTTTCCTGGAATCTTTCGAGTATCTTTCGCAATTTGGGCTTCTTTAATTAATTCTTTTTGATCTCTTTTTGAAGCAAGGGCATTTCCTAAATTAAAAAAGACAGTTTCTTCCATAATTAACCACTCACTTTCTCTACTTTTCTTAAGTCAATTATAGCATATCCCTAGAAAAAGTGGCAGCTTGTGTCCTTTTACTTTCATTTAAGCATCAATAATCAAAGAATAAGCATAAGGACTTTCATAAATTCCTGAAGTATAATAATTGAGCCTCTTTTTAAATAGCGGGCCGTCAATTACCAACGTATGGTACTCCCCGTTTTCTCCGCAAATATCTAATTGATGCTCTTTAAGGTACGTGATAAATGTTTCATTTAACGGTTCTCCTAAAAATTTTATTGGAATGCCTGCCTCTTTGCTGACCGTTTTGATAATTGCTGTGTACCCTTTTGCCAAGAATTCTTTCACAAGTGCTTCGCGATTTTCCTGCCAAAGAGGTAATTGTGGTTCAAGTCCAGCACTTAACGCAACTTGGCGATCCCAAGCACCATTTTGTTCAATATCTATATCGCCAAAACAAACCGTTTCTGCACCTAATTTTTTGGTTTCCTGCAGTGCCTCAACCACTTTTTCTGTGTAATTTGTTTCATTGTTATGTGATATAACAAGTGGTAAATCTAACGCTTCGGCTGCTGCTTCTAAGACGGAGATTGGTATGCCGTGAAACCAAGAACGATTAATTTCATCACTTAATGTTGTCACTAACGCAACTGGCTGATTTCCTGCTTGTACCAATCGATCCATCGCCAATAAACAATCTTTACCAGAGCTATAACTTAAACAAAATTTTTTCATAAACGTTCCCTCTTTTCTCTATGACTATACCTCAAAACAATACATCCGTATACATATTTATTATTTAAGTATAACTAATACTGAATAGTTATTTGAATCAAAACATGGTATAAAATAGAGGTAAAGCAAGCTTTATTCACTTCTTTATATCTCTTTTCAACGGATGATCAGCTGGCGGAAACCAGCTGATCTTTTTTTCAAAAAACACAGCTATCTTTTGCAGTTTTCTTTTCCTCATGTTATAAAGAGATAGTAGGAAGCATTTATTCACTTCTTTACAAATCTATCTTAATCTTAGACAGTCGGCGGAAAACGGCTGTCTATTTATCTGGAAAAATTATGAACTCGTCAGCTAGTGGTCAGTTGACGAGTTTTATGTTATAATAATTAGAACACGAAAAATATTTTTAAACGAACCATTCAATTGTTTTGATGATTTTATTCAAAACTGGCGTGTCTAGAGAGATACAAGGATGTATTAGAGGTAGGGAATACATCGCTTAAATGAAAAATACTTGAATACTAGAAATAGTCTGATCCAACTTTAAAATAATAATATTGATTCGTTAGATAGCCTTCTCTTTAAAGAGAAGGCTATTGTCAATTAAAGAGTAAAACCACCGAATGTTTAAAATTAAACTTATCTCAAACATACCCTGTCAGTGTTTCACGCATTATCTCAATAAACAGTAAAAATCCAGAAGAGAGACTCTTCTGGATTTTTGCTTATTTGACGATACTTTTTTAAATTTTGTTAATCAATTTAAAATAATCCACATAAGTGCATAATTGGGAAAACAAATAATAAACTATCAAAACGATCTAAAATACCGCCATGTCCTGGCAAGATGTTACCAGAGTCTTTCACGCCATAATGACGTTTGATAGAAGATTCAACCAAATCACCGAATTGCCCTACTATAGAAAATAGAACCGTCAATACGAGCATCACCGGCATTGGATAAGGAAATAGCCCTTTATTAGCTGTGAAAACTAAAAACAACGCTGCTACAACCACGGCTGATAAAATACCACCAAGTGCACCTTCTATTGTCTTGTTGGGTGAAACATCTGGCATCAATTTATGACGACCAAATCGGCGTCCAAATAGATATGCACCAATATCCGTTGCCCAGACAATGAATAAAGCAAATAACAAGACTTCAAAACCTGCGGAACGGGCACTAATAAAGTTCTGGAACCCCATCCCTACATATAAACTGACAATAACTGGAAAGCCAGCTTCTTCAATCGTATATGTATTTTTAGAAATTACCGAAGCACCTAACAACAACATTACAGTGACATAAAATAAAATGAAATTTGTTTGCATTTCCGGCAAAAAGTTTAACCATTTAATTGTTGGGATAACTAAAAAAACGGCCCCTAATGCTGATAAAACACCTTCAAAACTTAATAACGTTAATCCTTTCATACGGAATAACTCGTACACGCCGACTACTGCCAAAGCAACAGCGGCAATCTCAATTGCAAAACCACCATACCAGATAATTGGAATAAAGATGATTAATGCGACGATAGCTGTGATGACACGTTGTCTCACTGCGGATCGCTCCCTTCTGTTTCTGTAGTTTCTTTTAGACCTCCAAAACGACGATTACGATTTTGGAAAGAAGCAATCGCGGTTTCTAAAGTGTCCCCTGAAAAATCAGGCCATAATGCTTTTGTAAAAAACAACTCGCTATAAGCAATTTGCCATAGCAAGAAATTACTAATTCTCTCTTCCCCACTTGTTCGAATCAACAATTCTGGATCACGAAGTTCCGTGGGTAAAAAGCCAGTCATTAAGTGATCTGCGATTGTTTCTTCTGTAATCTCATCTGCCGTATATGTTTTTTCTGAAACCTCTGCAGCAATCTGTTTCATGGCAGTTAGTAGCTCCGCACGCGCCCCATAATTTAAAGCAAAGTTCAAAACCATGCCCGTATTGTCCTTGGTTTGCTCAATGGCCCGCTTAACAGCATCTTGCGTATGGCTTGGTAGAAACTCTTGGTAGCCCATTACATTGACTTTAACATTTTCCTTAATTAATTCAGGCACGAATGTATCAAAAAAATCAACAGGCAATTGCATTAAGAAATTGACTTCATCTGTTGGTCTCTTCCAATTTTCCGTTGAAAATGCATAAAGTGTTAAAACTTTAACGCCTAAATGACTAGCATGCTTCGTTATTTTTTTGACCGTATCCATGCCTTCTTTATGTCCAGCAATTCTCGGCAGTCTTCGATTCTGTGCCCACCGGCCATTTCCGTCCATAATAATGGCAATGTGCTGCGGAATTTGGCCTTCTTTATCAAAGGCGTACTGGCTTGCTTCTTCTACATATTTATTTTTTTGCGGAAAAAAACGTAACATCTTTTTCCCTCCATTCCAAAAAATCTATCTTAATTATTATAACAATAACTAATGCAAATGCCTATGCATAGTCCCTGAATTTTCCTGATAATTAAGAAATTCCTTGTAACTTTATCATTTATAGTCCTTTTTTAAAAGAAAAAAACTTAGACTTGGCAAGTAAATCAACATGATGTATCTGCCTAGCTTTAAAATTTTAAATAAACAACGGGACAGGAGCAGCTTCTTCGGAAATAAGCTGAACGTCCTTGAGAGACAAAAAGCATCTTTCAGAACTTTCTTCTTATTTCTTGAAGCTTAACACGCCTGTCCCGACCTCAAGTTTTTATTCTATTGTCTTTTTCTTTTTATTCATTGACTGGAACAATGGCACCGTTCCATTTTTTCGTAATCCAATCTTGGACTTCTTTGCTACGTAACACTTTGACTAATTTTTTTACATTTTCGTTGTTTTCGTCTTCTTTACGAACCGCAATAATATTGGCATAAGGTGAACTTTCTTTTTCTAAGGCAATCGCATCTTTTTTCGGATTTAATCCTTGATCCACGGCAAAGTTTGAGTTAATTAAAACCGCAGCCCCTTCTTCATTGTCATAAAGAGTGGTCATGATTGCTGGATCACTTTCATGATTGAATTTCAACTTTTTAGTATTTTTATCAATATCATCGAAAGTAGCAGTTGTCCGGTCTACCCCTTCTTTCAGCGTGATTAAACCAGCATCTTCTAAAATCGTTAAAACACGTGGCCAATCTGAAACGGAAGAGCTAACGTAAATCGTTGAATCATCAGGAATTTCTTGTAACGATTTGTATTTTTTCGAGTAAAGCCCAACTGGTTCTAAATGAATCGCACCTGCATTCACAAAGTCATAATCATTTTCTTTAACCGCTTCATTAAAGAACGGCACATGTTGGAAATAGTTGGCATCGATATCGCCACTTTCCAACGCCTTGTTAGGTAGCACGTAATCTGTATAAGTCGTCACTTCTAATTTTACGCCTTCTTTTTCTAATAAAGGTTTTACATGTTCTAAAATCTCTGCATGTGGAACTGGTGAAGCTCCAACTTTCAAGACCGAGTCATCACTCTTTTTATTGCCGCAAGCCCCTAAAACTAAGACAGCTACTGCTACAGTAATTACTGACCATAATGTACGTTTTTTCATCTTATTCCCTCCATTTATCGTTTATCTATTTTTTTAGCGACTGTATCCCCAAGCCATTGAATCGCAAAGACAATAATTAAGATACAAATCGTTGCTACTAAGGTAACTGTATTTTGACCACGTTGGAAGCCATCTTGATACGCCAAACTTCCTAAACCACCCGCTCCAATAGCAGCTGCCATTGCAGTGTAGCCCACTAAAGAAATGGTTGTAACGGTTAAGCCAGAAACAAGCGCTGGCAGACTTTCTGGTAATAGAACTTTCCAAATTATTTGGAAACGATTGGCCCCCATTGCTTTGGCTGCTTCAATCACGCCTTTATCGACTTCACGAAAAGCAATTTCGACCATGCGAGCATAAAAAGGTGCTGCGGAAATAATCAATGCTGGTAAGGAGCCTTTGACACCAGACATACTCCCTAAAATAATTTTTGTAAAAGGAATTAACAGAACGATTAAGATAATAAACGGAATCGAACGGAAAATATTTACAAAAATGGCCACTAGCCAATACAGTAATCGGCTCAAAATCCCTTTTCTGCCTGACGTTTCAAAAAGTAATAGTCCTAAAATCAACCCTAAAATGGCGACCACTATGATTGAAATCCCTGTCATATAAAGTGTTTCAATCGTTTTTTCTTGTAGTTTACTTATATCAATTTGCGAAAAATCAAAGAAACTTGCTAAGCCACGATTATTCATTTCCAATCACCTCTGTTTCTACACGAAGTTTACGTAATCCTTCAATGGCTGCTAGAATATTTTGCTCTTCGCCTAATAATTGAATATAAAGAGAACCCACTGCACCCTGCTTTGTTTGCTGAATGTTCCCTTGAATAATACTGACTTCTACTTGATATTCTTGGACAATATGCGAGATAATTGGCAATTTCGCTTGTTCGCCGTGGAAAAGTAGGCGAACAATTTTTCCATTCGGATATTGTTCCAACATTTCTTCGACAACCAGTTCCGTTTCTTCAATGTTTTTATCCGCTTCTTGTTGGATAAAGCGTTTCGCAATTTCTGTTTGAGGCTTTTTGAAAATATCGATCACTTTACCTTCTTCAACAATTTCACCATATTCCATCACAGCTACGCGATTACAAATTTTACGAATCACGTGCATTTCGTGGGTAATTAATACAACTGTTAAATTTAATTCTTGGTTGATTTTTAGTAGTAATTCTAGCACTTCATCAGTTGTCTGCGGATCCAAAGCACTCGTTGCTTCATCACAAAGCAAAATATCAGGATTGTTAGCTAAGGCACGGGCAATCCCCACTCGTTGCTTTTGCCCACCAGAGAGTTGACTTGGGTAGGCGGTTTCCCGTCCTTCTAAACCAACCAACTTGATTAACTCTTCTGCGCGGCTTTTCCGATTTTGTTTTGGAACACCAGCAATTTCCAATGGGAGCATGATATTTTCTAGGACCGTCCGTGACCATAATAAATTAAAATGTTGAAAGATCATCCCAATTTTTTTACGGAAGTTTCGTAGTTCTTTATTTGGCAACAATGCAATATCTTGTCCTTGAATTTCTACTTCACCTTCTGTAGGTGTTTCAAGTCCATTCAATAAGCGAACCAACGTACTTTTTCCTGCACCTGAATAGCCAATAATGCCATAAATATCACCAGATTCAACCGTTAAATCAATATCTTTTAAAGCCGTGACTTTACCCGCTTTACCGGAAAACTCTTTTTTTACATGACGTAATTCAATTAATGCCATTTTGTTCTCCTCTTCTTTCTGTTCTACTTTCTTATTTTGAAGGTTTCGCACTTTTTATGAAACGAATTTGCTTAATAAAAACAAAAAAACTTCCATCCTTTTGCTATTACAGCAAAAAGGACGAAAGTTTGTCATTTCGTGATACCACCTTAATTCGCTATTATTTCTCAATAATAACCTCATACGGTACTTGATTCTTCGCATACCGTTGGCTGTAACGGGCGCCCCGTAGTAAGTTCACTGCTTCGCTCACTTACTCTGCTCAAAGACCATCTTCCATCTTAAATCTGTTACCCATTCTCAGCAAACAGGGCTCTCTTCAAACGTCCTTAACATGTACTCTTCTTTTCAAAGCTTTCTTTTGATTAGATTGAGAAAATTATAGCAATAATCATTGGCCTTGTCAACGTAAGACTAAAGATTTTCAAATTCTGTTGGTTCAACATCTGCTAAAACAGCAATCCAGGCATTTTCTTCATCTAACGCACTTGGCTCTTGATCAACCGCTTCATTAATCGCGACTACTTTACCAGATAATGGACTACTGAATTCACTGACTGCTTTTTCTGCTTCTAATTCAATTAAAGAATCACCTTTAGCTAATGTTTGTCCGACTTTTGGAAATGTCGCAAAAGTAATCTTCCCTAAATCCTCTTGGGTTTCGGCGGTTAAACCAATTTTATAACCTGCTTCTGTTGGTAAGATCCATAATTGATCGATTTGTTTCATTTCACTCATTTTCCAAGCACTCCTTCGTAATCTGCTTCTTTAAAACCATTCGTTAGAAATGCATTGTCTTTTAAGAGAATTGGACGCTTAATCAACATGCCATCCGCAGCTAAACGCTGACTTGCTTCTTCAATAGAAAAACTGTCAACAAGATCTTTTAAGCCTTGTTCTCTATATAAAACCCCACTTGTGTTAAAAAAACGACGAACAGGCAAGCCGGTCTCTTTCATCCATTTTGCTAATTGTTCACTACTAGGCGGTGTTGCTTTAATATCAATTGCTTGGTATTTAACGCCTTGTTGGTCTAACCACGCTTTCGCTTTTTTACAAGTTGAGCATTTAGGATATTCATAAAGTGTGTACATTTCTACCCCTTCTTTCTTCTTTCTTTAACGACCACTTCTGGTACGAACCGTTTCTTGTTGGTAACGCATGGACATAATTAAGCCCACCCCAATCATGTTACCTAAAATGGAAGAACCACCTTGACTAATAAACGGTAATGGAATCCCAGTTAATGGTAGTAAACCAATATTCGCTCCAATGTTTTCAAAAACATGGAACAAAATCATCATGATAATTCCTGTGGCAATGTAGGCATAGAATTCATTATTTGTATCAAAACAAACGCGAATCATGCGGTAGATTAAAATAAAATACAACAAAATAATGAAACAGCCACCAATAAAGCCAAAGTTTTCACCAACAACTGTAAAAATCATATCTGACTCACGAACAGGGACATACACATCACTCACGTTAAAGCCTTTTCCGAAAAGGCCTCCAGAACCAATTGCTGTTAATGCTAGCGCTGGTTGGAATGAGCGATCTGGATCTGTATGGAAAGGATTTAGCCATAAATCAATCCGATCAAATTTATAGGCTTCGACCCCTAACTTAGACAATAAATCTCTACCTGTTTCTGTTGTAATCAAGTAAATAGTTCCTGCCCCCACTAGAGCAGCTAAAATAAAAACTGGCACAATAATTTTCCAAGTAATGCCAGACATTAAGAAAACTCCCCCAAAAATGGCTAAGAAAACTAACATCGTCCCGAAGTCTTTTTGTAAAAGTACTAAAACAATTACCGGAATCGCGACTAATAGCATTTTAGCGATTAGCCAAAAGTCGCTTTTGAGTGTTCGGTCCACATATTTAACATTATGCATGGTCACTATATAGGCCAACATCAAAATAAACGCAATCTTCATCAATTCCGATGGTTGGAATGTGGTGCCACCAAAGCGAATCCAGTTTTTAGAACCTGTTTGCTCTGCTAGCACGGGGTCATAGAATTTCAGTAGTAATCCCATTAATACTAATCCAAGTGCATAAAAAACGGGCGTTAACCGCCAGAGTAATTTTGAGCTAAAATGCATAATAATGACAATACTTAATCCTCCGACTAAATACCACAGTCCTTGTTTCATTAACAAGCTACCAATTTTAGGTTTGCTTGGATCATTGTAAAGCGCTACGTAAAGCGATAGCATACCAATTAGTGATAAAAGAAAAACTGGTAATATCACGCCGTAATCAATTCGACTATCTAAATTTGTTTTCTCTTTTCTATTCATTCGTCATCCCTTTTCCTTTGTTCATACGTTTTTTATTATATCTTTCTCACAGAAGAAAAGAAAGGAATTCTACTATATTTGAGAAAAACTTTAGAGAATTGGTCCTTCACTAGCAATTTTTTCTTTTTCTTCAATACTATTTGGCTTTTATTTAAAATTTTTTACATCAGTGATAATGAGAAAGTTTACTATAAACATTCAGTAACAAAAAACAGTCGCAACTAAAACACGTTGCGACTGTTTTTATTCGCTTTTTCTTTGTTTCGTTTGTTGTAGCTCTTTATTAATTCGGACAATTTCGTTGCCAAAATTTTGCCAGTCACTGGCTCGCGGGGGCGCTAACCAAATTAAACATTTTACTGAAAATAACGTTTTTGGTAAATAATCCGAAACTACTAAATCAGTATCTGGTCGAATCGCTGAATGAAAGTGAATGCTGAAAGATTCGAATATTTTGATTTGTTCTTTGATAAACTGAGTATATTTTTCTCCTTGCGTAAAATTCACATAAAGATTGATCGTGCTTTTTTCATTCCTTTGGTCATAAAGACGGGATAACACTAATAGCAAATCAAAAAATAAAGAAAGCTTACTAAACTCAAACGCCGAGCAATCCAACGCAAATAAAAACTGACGACAGCTATTAAAAACAATTGGGTAGCGTTCCTGAAAAAATTCTAAATCCATAATTCGTAAGGTGATATCGATGAACGGCGTAATAAAACGATGTTGATAAATAATCGGAACAATTTCTTGATAAAATTCTTCGTCCGAAATTGTAAACGGCATATAAGAAAAGAATAATGTTTTCGTAGCCGTAATTGCCTCATTGTGAGAACTTAGCAAATGTTCCGAAATAAGTTCACTTTGATAGACCGATAAATTGCCGATAATTCCTTGAATTTCTGCGTTTTTCTCTGCATGAGTCGCCTTCATCACTTCGTTGATCCAACTTTGAATTTCTTGATAAATCGAACTTTCTTCATCAAAAGCGAATGGATTTTCTTCTTGGGATAAAAAATAATTAGCTTTTCTTTGCGTTCGTTCTAACGCCACCAATACATAATGTTTAAATAAATGAAAATTAGTGATATTTTCATAAGAGCCTTTCAATTGAGCCAATAATTGGTTCACTGCGCGAAGATCTGTTTGATTATATAATTCTTCAGAATCTTTGTAAATTCGGTAATAAAGCATAGTAAAATATTGTCTAATCGCCATTTCATTGCCGCTAAGTTGTAAATTTTTGGATAACTTAATACCGTATTGACCTAATTCTTTCCGGATATGGTCAACAATTTTGTATACAACCGTTCGACTCATCCCGTGCTTTTCACCGTATTTTTTGATTGAGGTAAACTGATGAAAGAAAATCGTTTTTAATAGATTAAATTCTAACGAGTCTTTTAAATAATATTCTTCAATAATACTTGAAGAAATACGAAGGCTTTGAGATAACAAAATTTCATTATTTTTTTCACTGATTTCCATCTCATTAATCAGACCAAAGCGTTGCAAATCTGCATTGATTTCTGTTATGTTCCGTTCTAGCAAATAAGGAGAAATAGCTAATTGCTTACATAAACGATCTTTTCGTTCAGAAAATGAATATTGTTGCTCTAACTTTCTAATAATCGCTAATTTTAAATTTTCCCGATCATCTAATAACAAGAATTCCATTTAAACTCTCCTTGTTCCATACAAAAGTGAGCCTGACAGGAAGCTTAAAGTGGTGCCAAATTGAGAGGACCCACTTGCCGCTCCTCCAGTAATTTCCACTGGGGCTATCGTATCTATTTTTTTCAACAACTCATCATTTAACAGCACCTTTTTATTTACTCGTTCCTGTTCAATTTTATTTTTCTTTTTCTCCTGTTTTGTTTGTTGCTCCTTGTCCTGTCTCGAGGCAATAATTGGTCTTTCTGGGCCAATCATTGCTTGACTATAAGGAAGCTCTGCAAGCATATTCCCCTCTGCAGCAAAATTAGTAGGGTTGACATACACCTTCGCAATAGAAAGGTATGACTCATAACGGAAGGTTACAAAATAAAGGCCTACTTTTTGAGTATTTACATTATTTTCTATAATTACATTTTCTAAATTTAAAGGGCGACCCTCTTTATCTTTTAGAAAAACGACATTGTCTAAGGGTGACCATGCTTGATTAACTCCTAAAAACGTGTCTTTTAATTTAAGTTCCGTTTGATTTTCTTTGACCGTAATGGTTGCTGTTTCAATTTTGCCATCCACTTCATAAGTCACGGTGTATTTGCCTGGTGTTGTCGCTTCGTTTGCATAGCTATTCACTGAAGCAATCAACATTCCTGAAGAAAGAAATAAGGCTGTGCCGATACTACCATAATAAATAGTTCGCTGGTTCATCTCGTTTATTATTCCTCCAAACTATTTCATAAAAATAACTATCTTAACAGAAAAACCTGCTAATAGGTGTTCTTAAAATAAAAGTCACTTGTAAAACTTCCTATTTTCCAAGGAAACAGCTACCCTCATTCATGCACTTATTCATCTTTTAAGCGTGGAACAAAAGTTACTTTAAACTTTTGCCCCACGCTCATTTAATTATTTTCGTTTCTTCTTGATGACTATACCACTAATAATCACAATAAGTAATACAACAAGTCCTAGCACACGATATAGGCCATTAGTTTGTTCTCCCGTTTTGGGATAACGGCCCTGCTTGTCAGGTTTCACAATGTGTGTGACATACTGACTACGTTTTATCGTGGTTTGATTCGTTGAGGAACTAGTCTGGTTGTTCTCATTTTTATCTGGTAGTGGTGTAGGATTACGATCAATCACATGAACAGTTGCTACTGTCGTCAATTGACGAGGTGTTTCGTTTGAAAACATTGCGAAAAGTCGTGACTGCACAGCTGGTTTGGTTTCATTAACTGGCTCAGTGGTATAGGAAATCTGGTACTCTCCTGTTTTCTTTGTATCAACTTCCCCTTTTACTTGAACCTTATCAAAGGACATAGCATGACCGTCACGATCTGTCGCTGAAACGAAATTATCTTCTGGTTTCCACGAATCACCAACATAAATCGTTGTATCTTTAACCTCTAACTTAGATTGGTCGGGTTTGACGGTCACATGGGCTGTTTCTTCTTTACCTTCGTAACTGTATACGATTGGATAAACGCCTGCTTTGCTAGTATCAACTTGACCTGAAACAGTTATTTTTTCGAAGGGAACGTCTTGACCTGTTTTATCTGTCGCTGAAACAAAGTTCTCTTCTGGTTCCCATGAATCGCCGACATAAATCGTTGAATCTTTGACCTGTATGCGACTGTCATCACGGACATGAACGATTGCTTTCGCTTCTTTTGTGCCATTTTTATAGACAATTTCATAATCGCCTATTTTATCAACATTCACTGTTCCCTGAACATCAATTTTTTCAAACGGAACGTCTTGGCCTGTTTTGTCTGTTGCTGAAACGAAATTATCTTCAGGTTTCCATTTATCGCCGACATAAATCGTTGTATCTTTGACCTCTAACTTAGACTGGTCGGCTTTGACGGTCACATTAGCTGTTTCTTCTTTACCTTCGTAACTGTATACGATTGGATAAACGCCTGCTTTGCTAGTATCAACTTGACCTGAAACAGTGATTTTTTCGAAGGGAACGTCTTGACCTGTTTTATCTGTCGCTGAAACAAAGTTCTCTTCTGGTTTCCATGAATCGCCGACATAAATCGTTGTATCTTTGACTTGTAAGCGACTGTGATCAATTGTTTTAGTTAATGGAATTTTTAGTTGATTGTCTCCTTTGACCAGCTTAATGGCTTTTCCTGTCAAATACTCTTCATCCACGGAATATTCCTGCGGTACATTCGTTACTCGCAAGGTATAATCACCTGTCATGATGTCATCAAAGGAGTATTGACCTTTTTCATCTGTTGTAAATTCGGTTGCTGTATGCGTGACATTATCAATTAGTTCAAAAGAAACCTTCGCAATTGCTTGGTTTTCATCCTCTATGTTATGCGTATAGAATGTGGCAGTTGCTAAATAAACAATACCTTCCGCATCACCTTCTGAGAATTTCAATGTGATTGGCGCAGTGGTAACTTTTTTCTTGCTAGCAGACATCTGGTTCAATGTTTCAGAGTCGATTGTTGTTTCTGTATAGATTTGGCCAGCGTTTGCAGAGACAGTATTGTATTCAATCGTAATGTTTTCTGTCAATGTATAGTCTTTAAAAATAATTTTCGCACCGTTTGTAGTCTTCTCTAATGAATAAGCATCTTCTGGCACGCCTTTCACGGTAATAGAATTCAAATCGATTTGAGCATTGGTTGTGCCTTTTGGTGTTAATTCAATCGTTGGATTTTTCACACGATGTGTTTTATTATCAATATTTTTTGTTGTTACTGTTGTTTTTGTTACATTTTTTAATGTTGGATTCGCCGCTTGTGTTGCACTCAAAATGTCTAACGCTTCATTTTGAACAGAAACCGAAGCAGACCCTTCATTATTATTCGATTGTGGTTCTTTAGCTGTCCCTGTTATATAAAGAGTTGGCACGTCGATCCAGCCATTGGCGTTTTTATACTCAATAATGTAACGTTTGTTGGTTTTTCCAAAATCAAACGTGTAACTATTGGTATTTTCGTCAAAAGTAATCGTTGGGTATCCAGGACTGTCTGGTGACATTGGTTTATCAAAATAATAGCCACGATCCCAGTATTGTGGATAAATTGAATCTACCTGATCGTTTGAAACATCATAAATGTCAAAAAGAACATCGGCGCCAGCTGGAATTTTTGTACGGACGCTTAGTGAGTCAAAAGAATCATTTCGTGCATTGACAAGGAATTGATTTTTACTACTTTGAAGTGTTCGTTCAGAACCACGCTTACTATTAGTAGTTACTGTCGTATCAACTGGAGTTAAACCTTCAGCACTCATTGTTATCGGTATCGTATCGACTGGGATACTTTTATCTTTTGGCAAACTATCGGGCACATAATTAAAACCAATTGGAATTTGGATTTCGTTGGTTATTGGCGTAGTGAACTTAATAACTGAACCATCTGACGTTGGCGTTACTGTATAATCCGTTCCTAACTTGTAATAAAAATAAATTTCTTTTGTAGCTCGCAATGAAAGATAATTAGGATGCTTTACTTTAATTTCTAAATTTTGAATCGGTGTCTCTTTGCTTCCCATAACTGAGACAGTTGTTCTTGATGAATAGGCACCATTTTGATCATAATTACCCCAAGCAGTTTCAGCATTCAAAGGATTAACAACACTAATTGGTTCAATATATTGATCGGATACTAATTGAATGGCTTTATTGGGACCAATTACAGGTGTACTTAATGATAGATTAATGTCCTTCTTGTCAAAATCCATTGTTAAATCAGAAATATTTATTCTTAAATAGCTATCTTTTGTGGCCGTTAAGATGAGCTTGCCACCTTCAGTTTTAATATCAAAATAGTCTTCCAATTTTACATTTTCATATAAAGGACCATACGCCGTAAATTTAGGATTCTTAATTTCTTGACCGTTTGTACTCTCTAATACGATTTGTTGACCCACTTTTGTTTCTGTTAACGTGCCATAAATTGTTACATAATATTTCCCTTTGCTTTGAAAACTGACATAGGACATACTACGCATTTCACGATCAGCAATTATTTTACTTGTTTGACTCGTCTTCGCAGTAAAATCGGTTGTTTGTTTAGTTCCTGTCGTACTTTTCAAAGAAATTGAACCAATTTTTGTGGTTGGATACTGCTGCGAATATAAGTAGTTATAGTCCGAAGCACTCTCTAAATAAATTGTCCGATTAATCGATAAGGAATAGGCTTTTTGTTGATTCATGTTTGGAACAGTTACAGCAATCCGCCCGAGTGAATTATCGCTTAATGTATAATCTTTGCCAGGTGTTAACAAGGTTTGCGTTTCTGGTAAAATTTGACCATTAATGTCGACATCGTAACTGAAAACTTGAGGTTCCAAGTTATCTTGTTTTCCAAAGACAGCGCCTGGCGTCTCTGTTGTTAATAATTCTAATGTTTGATTGCCAGTTAACGTCCGGTCTAAATTATAAAAAATTTCGCCATCTAACCCTGTCGTTCTGGTTCGTTCGTTATATTGAATTGGTTCTACTTGTTCATATAAATCAAACGAGTAGGTTTTTTTATTTTTTCCTGGGGTTTCAATTTTGATTAATGGTTCCGCCTCTGTTGTTAGATAACTTTTTAATTCTACTTTAAAGGAAGTATCTGAAACTCGTTGATTAAACGTAATACTTAATGTTTTGGTTGCCGCATCGACTGCCCAAGTTGCGCCAATGCCCGTCACATCTCCGCTAACAGTTGAATAACCTAAATGTTCTGGTAATTGAACTGTATAAACTGATCCAGGTGCATAACCTGTGTTTCCAACAGCAAATTGGAACGTAGCGGTTACCGGTGTTGTATTTAATTCGCGGTGAACCTCTGTTTGGCTGTATTCTGTTCCACCAATCGGCGCAAGACTCATACTGTCAAGTAGTTCATCTGTAATTGGCGCTTGAACATCTGGTAGGGCTTTTTCATTAAGTGAGGTGTCCTTGTCCTCCGTTGTTTGTTGTTCAGATGGTGTAGCAGCATCACTGGAAGCTGTTGTGCTCGCCTCTGTGGTTTGCGATTCAGTTGTTGCAGTTGGTTGATTCATTTCTGAAGTAGTCGTTGTTGCTAAAGGTAAAGATGGTGTTGAGTTCGATAACTCTGCCTCTTTTTTTGCTGTATCAGTGGTCTCTGTTTGTGCTTCTGTCGTTGTTACAGCATAGGCATTTACGGCAAACCCGAAATTTTGTGCGAGAAGTATACTCAACATCACAAAAGAAAAAGTTTTTTTCTTCATACTAACTAATCCCCTTTCAATAAAATTCATATAACCTAATAATAGCTTGTTAAAAATGAAACAATTGATTAATTTTTTTTGAATCTTCAAAAAAAAAACATCTTTTCATAAAAAAATACTTGGAAAATCAGCCACAATCACTGTTTTTCCAAGTATTTTTTTTTATGAATATTTGTAAATTATCGTTTCTTTTGACGAAAAACGACCACGAAATAAACTGCAATAAACAATAACACTAAGAGCGAGTTACTATTTTTAATAAAAGTTAAAAATTGACTTGTTTGCATTGAAATGCCTTTGCCGCCAGTCAATTCTAATAAAAATTGTGTCGTGCCACCTTTGCCTACTACAGTGACTAACATAAGCGCCATCAAAATAAATTGATGGAATAAACTCCCTTTTGTTTGTGTTGTGTATTTGATAAGGATGCGGCTATCTTTTGGCAAATCTGTCTCTTGATAATATCGCCTAGCTAAAAAGCTGTTCAATGTGCTTTTGAAAAAACTCAAGAGAAACAGGCCTAAAATAGTCCACGAAGTAAGAAGTAATATTCCCAAACTTCCCGCCAGACCAATCATTGGTATGTTGTTTGACCATTGTTTCGTTTTACTAGCTGCAATCATTGCAAAAATCATCCCTAAAACATAAGGTAAATAGAGATAGATGCCCATATGAGCTCTGCCGTAAACCCCTGCAACATAAATGGAACCAAATAAAAATAAATAGTTCCCCACAATCCCGTTAATCAAGGTCGCAAGATTCATTTCTAATGATACTTTATATGCGCCGCGTTTGCCATAATGACTAACGAAAAGGACAGCCACCACAAAGAAACAGCAGGCGCCAACAATCGCATAATCAAATTCCACCGCATTCGTTAATAAGCGACCACTTCTTAATAAAAGTAATAACACAAAAAAGATAACAAACAGAATTAATTCTTTTCGTGAAACTTCTGCTGATTCTTCTTCTAGCTCGTTTAATGAAACAGGATAGCTCTTGATTGCTACTAAAGCAACCAGAAAATAGAGCGCGTACACCAATAACGCCAGTCCAATCTCAGTCGCTTTAAAAAATAAAGCGCCAAATAAAACAGCGGTCAATAAGACTGTCGTTAAAAGATTGCTATGACTGATTTTTTGACCTTCTTCTTTTAAGAAAAAGCGAATTGATTGATTACTTGGTGGCAACAACGCCCCACTAAGTCCTAACAACATTCCTGAAATACTATAAAGCGGGAAAGAAAAAGCGCCGGCGATCCCAATTAAGGATCCTGCCAAGCCTAACAATAGAGAAATCTTTAGTAGACCTAGACTAGTCAAAGACAAATTAATTCCTCGAACCAGAAAAATGCCTGTCATACGCAATGTATAAAATAAGACAAATGGTAAAATTGTTAGAAGGTTGTGTCCATCACTCAATTGAATGTAAAGTAAATAAGGCACAACAATAATCGTATTACTTAGTAAACTTAATGCTGTATTACCAAGACTTTCAATTTTTTTATTCATTTTGACCTCTTCTTTTATCTTTCATTTTCTATTATTTTTAGGGTAGCATTGTTTACTTTTTTTGTCCATAAAATAACAGATGCAGCAATTTCCTAATGTTTATTTTCCAGTGTTACGTATAATAGTTAATGACGACTGCTTGGACTTTCTCTGTTCCGTCATTTATATACGTGTGTACTTGATTAGCATCAAAATACATAGCGGCGTCTTTTGGAAGAAGGTATCTCTGACCGCCCACTTCAAGAGCTAATGCTCCTTGAATAACCATGACATATTCTGTCGAACGTTTTGAATGCCCAACAGCTTGATACTTTTTCCCTGGATCTAATTCAAACTGAAAGAGTTCAAAGTTTCTTTCCTGGTTGTCTGAGTAGTAATTAAAGACTCGATAGGAGTGATCTTCAGAATGTTGTGTTACCGTCTCAGTTTTTTTTACCACGGGATTTTCTTTAACATAGTCATCTTCTAATAAATACGTATATGGAACATTGAGTCCATTACTTATTTTCCAAATTGTATTTATGGTAGGATTGGTGGTTCCTTTTTCAATCTGCGAAAGCATCCCTTTACTCACTCCGGTTATCCCAGCTAGTTCATCTAACGTAAGTTTTTTTTCTTGTCTAATTTTTTTTAAATTATTGCCAATAATTGTATTAATCTCCAAAATAGTTGCTCCTTCTGTTTCTTTTTATTATCCAAAAGTTCAATATATTGAACAAAAGTATTCTTTATTGTATTATACAATATATATCTTAGTTGTTCAAAAGGAGTGGTTAATAATGAAAACGCTCATTCGCTCGTTGTGTCTCATTATCGAAGGTCTAGATTTTCAGACACACGTGTTTAAATTTTATACAGAAAGAAGGAAAAAAAGAGAATGAACCACCAATTAGATGCACCCACTGGCATTCGTGAAGCCTTGCCAACGGTTTTTGGCTATATTGGTATTGGCATTGCTTTTGGTATCGTAGGACAAGCAGCAGGTTTTTCCCCTCTGATTGTTAGTGCGATGTCGTTTTTTATTTTTGCAGGATCTGCTCAGTTTGTAACAGTTAGTATGTTGACTGGCGGCAGCCCTATCTTATCTATTGTGTTAGCGACTTTCTTAGTAAATGCGCGTATGATTCTTATGGGAATGACCATTGCGCCTTACTTTAAAGCCGAATCTCTCGGTAAAAATCTCTGGTTGGGAACCTTACTGACGGATGAAAGTTTTGCACTAGGAATGAATAAATTAAACCACACCAAAGGACGTTTAAGTTTTGAATGGTTTAATGCTGCCAATTTGATTTCCTATGCGACTTGGGTTTTTTCGACGATCATCGGTGCCTATCTAGGGCGCTTTATTGCAAACCCTCAAGCATTAGGTCTTGAGTTTGCGGTCGTGGCTATGTTCATTGGTTTACTCTATCTGCAGATAATTAGTGATCGTTCCATGAAAATCGCTTTACAACTCATCATGGTCCTGATTACTTTTGGGTTGATGTCTATTGGTCTAATTTTTATTCCCAGTAATTTAATTGTCTTAGTTGTCACGTTAATCGGTTGTGGAATAGGAGTGATGATAAAACATGCCTTCTTCTGAGTATCTCTTTTTAACAATTTTAGGCTGTACCGTTGCAACCTGGCTTTCAAGAATACTGCCATTTTTACTTTTAAAAAAAATCAGTCTGCCACAGAAATTATTAGAATATCTAAGTTTTGTTCCCATTGTGATTATGTCCGCCTTATGGTTTAGTAGCTTATTTGAACAAAGAATAGGGCATTTACCAAGCCTCAATCTTCCTTATTTATTCGCTTCATTTCCTACCATTTTAGCCGCAATACTCTCTAAAAACTTATTACTTATTGTACTGGTAGGCATTGCTTCATTTGCACTAATCCAAAATTTCATCTAAAAAAACAGACAGGCACTACCAGATGGTAGTGCCTGTCTGTTTTTTTAGATGCCAGCTGCAGGGATCGAACCTGTGACCTACGCGTTACGAGTGCGTTGCTCTACCAACTGAGCTAAGCTGGCCTGAAACAAATCTATTATAGGACTTTCTACTTTATTTGTAAAGTCTGTTTGTTATTTATTTATGCAAAATCTCTTTAAAATAAGCCAAATAGCGACTTTACAAACTTTTTTCTGAAAATGTGGTATAATAGAGATATCAAGAAAGGATGGTTTTTTGTATGTCAAATTTTAATGGTATGGTTACTCCTGTTGTTCCATCGGATGCTGGTAAGGATTTCGCCGTTGACACCCATGTTACTTTTCTTGTTCACGGACAGCCACAAACAGGCGTTGTTACGAAACAATTAAAAAATGCCGCTGTCGTCGAAATTGACGAAACGCAAAAAAACAATCACTTAATGGTGCACAGCAATGGTGTGATTGTTATTAATTACAAACAATTGAAAAAGATTTAATTCTTCAAGCGTGGGAAATTTCCCCCGCTCTTTTTTATGTACAGAATTGGAATACTTTCCAATTCGTCGGAAACTATAATGCTGTAATAAAAGCAAAAAAACCAAAAATAATTCCGGGAACATTAGCAAAAATAATGGACTTATCTCGTGTTTCTCCATCGTCTCCATATAACCCATGAATCGTCCAAAAAATACAATTAATCATTGCCACTAATGGTTGCGTCGGATTGCCTTTTTCCCCATGTAAATTTCCATAAATTTGTGGAATATATGAAACATACATCAAAACTGACATCACACTAGCAATCACAGCGATAGCGTGTAAGACTTTTTTATTCTTTTTCATAGCTCCTCCTTTGTTTTTTTATTTTTTATTATACACCTAGAAAAGTTCTTTAAGCAAAAGAAAACCGTTAGTAACCATAATCGGTTATCTAACGGTTTTTTGTTATTATTTTGTTCCGAATAAACGGTCACCAGCATCCCCTAAACCAGGAACGATATAGCCGTCTTCGTTTAAGCGCTCATCTAAAGCTGCTGTATAAATATCTACATCTGGGTGCGCTTCTTGTAAAGCTTTCACACCTTCTGGAACGGCCACTAGACATACAAATTTAATGTTGCTAGCACCACGTTCTTTTAAGGAATCGATGGCCATAATTGCGGAACCACCTGTTGCTAGCATTGGGTCAACAACAAATAATTGACGACTTGCAATGTCTTCAGGTAATTTCACGAAGTATTCATGTGGTTGCAATGTTTCTTCATCACGGTAAAGTCCAACGTGTCCAACTTTCGCTGCTGGAATTAATTCTAAAATCCCATCAACCATGCCAATGCCGGCACGTAAAATAGGAATGATTGCTACTTTTTTCCCTGAAAGTGTTTTTTGTGTTGATTTACCCATCGGTGTTTCGATGACAACATCCTCTAAAGGCATATCCCGTGATACTTCATAAGCCATTAACATAGCAATTTCGTTGACAACTTCGCGGAAAACCTTTGTCCCACAGTTCTTTTCGCGAATCATTGTTAGTTTGTGTTGAATTAGCGGATGATCAATTACTTGAAATTTTCCCATATCTATTCTCCTTCATTATTTTATTCTTTCTTATTGTAAAACAAAAGAGCCTAGGACACAAGTTGAATTCCTTAAATCCTAAGCTCCGACTCTTATTTGTACAGAGAATCGCGCTTCAACTATCCCTGATGTTAGTTATATAATGGATATTTTTTAGTTAGCGCTGCTACAGCTGCTTTGACTTCATCATGAACTGCTGTATTTTCTGGATCTTTTAAAACTTGAACGATTAATTTAGCAACTTCTACCGCATCTTCTTCTTTAAAACCACGTGAAGTAATCGCAGGCGTTCCAATACGGATACCACTTGTTTTAAATGGACTTAATTGTTCAAACGGAATTGAATTTTTATTGACAGTAATATTTACACTATCTAAAATAGCTTCTGCTTCTTTTCCATTTAAACCAAAACCTGTCACTTCAATCAGTAATAAGTGGTTGTCTGTTGCCCCACTAATTAAACGAGCTTCTGGCGCTTGATTGAAAACTTTCGTCATCGCTTGCGCATTTGCAATCACTTGCTGACTATATTCAGCAAAACTTGGATCCAATGCTTCTTTAAAAGCTGCGGCTTTTCCGGCAATCACATGTTCCAATGGGCCACCTTGAATGCCTGGGAAAATACTACTATTTACTTTTTTCGCCAATTCTTCGCTATTTGTCAAAATTAAACCGCCACGAGGACCACGCAATGTTTTATGGGTCGTACTTGTTACGATATCAGCATACGGAACTGGATTTGGGTGCAACCCTGAAGCTACCAAGCCTGCAATATGTGCCATATCAACCATTAACTTGGCATCTACTTCATCAGCGATTTCACGGAAACGTTTGAAGTCAATCGTTCGTGAATACGCACTTGCGCCTGCAACGATTAGTTTTGGACGATGTTCTCTTGCTAAAATTCGCACGACATCGTAATCGATTACTTCTGTTGAAGGATCCACTCCATAACTGACAAAATTATAGGTTTTGCCACTAAAGTTAACGGGCGAACCATGTGTTAAGTGACCACCAGCTGATAAATCCATCCCCAAAATGGTATCACCTGGTTCAACCAATGAAAGGTATGCCGCTGTATTGGCTTGAGAACCTGAATGGGCTTGTACATTCGCGAATTTTGCACCAAATAATTCTTTGGCACGATCAATAGCTAAATTTTCTACGATATCGATAAATTCACAACCACCATAGTACCGTTTGCCAGGGTAACCTTCTGCGTATTTATTCGTTAAAATACTTCCTTGGGCAGCCATAACTGCTTTTGACACAACATTCTCAGATGCGATTAGTTCCAAGTTATTTTCTTGGCGCTCTTCTTCTCTTGCAATTGCATTCCATAAATCTGGGTCATACGTTTTGTAATCCATTCAAACAACACTCCATTTTGTTTTCTTTTGTCTGATTGTATCATACTTCTGTGTCAGCTTCGTTACAAATACCTCTTATTTTTCAAAAAATTTTTGATTGGCTGATTTTTTCAAGCGATTCATGTAAGCAGTGCCTAAACCAGTTTCTGCAAATCCTTGCGCAAAAATCGTGGTAGCTCCTTGCTCATCTAACGCTCTTAACCCTGCAAATAGTTCTTTTGTGGCATTTTCAACCGTTTCTGCACCATAAGAATAAACAAACGCATTTTCTGTATCTAGTTGTGCTGCCTGGTCATCACTTAAAAATAAGCCGATTTTTTCCTGTTGTTCTGTTGCTTGCTGAATCGCCGCTTGCCATTCTGCTGTTTGACCGCTTATAATCCAAACTTCCGCATCAGGAGAATAGTGTTTGTATTTCATCCCTGGCGCTTTGGGTGCTGCATTTTCGCTAATTAAATGTGTATCGATTTTCACTTGGGGAATAATGCTTTCCAACTGCTCTTTGGTAATTGCTCCTGGTCGTAAAATAACTGGCACACCATCTTCCGCCGTTAAATCTAAGACCGTTGACTCCACCCCAATCTGCGTTGGGCCATCATCTAATATGGCAGCAATTTTCCCCTGCAAATCATGATAAACATGCTCTGCAGATGTTGGACTAGGCTTGCCAGAAGTGTTCGCACTTGGTCCGACCAACGGAACATTGGCTTGTTCAATCAAAGCTAAGGTCGCTTGGTTATCTGGCATACGAAAAGCGACTGTCTCTAAACCACCTGTTACTGTTTTAGAAAATGTATCGCTAGGCACATTAAAAATTAAAGTTAATGGTCCCGGCCAAAAGGCAGACACCAATTTTGTAGCGACTTCTGGTAAGGTCGCCACGTATTTTTTGACCATCTCAACGTTGTTCACATGAACAATCAATGGATTATCACTGGGGCGGCCTTTTACTTGGTAAACTTTTTTTACTGCCGCTTCATTTAAGGCATCGGCACCTAAGCCATAAACAGTTTCTGTTGGAAAAGCCACTAACTCGCCTGCTTGAATGGCTGCTGCTGCTTGGGCTATTTCTTGTTTGGTTAATTTTTTTGTTTCCATTGCAAATCGCTCCTTCTAGAAAAGTGGCGACGAAGAACCTTAGTTACTCGGCTATCGCGAGGCGATCGTTGCCAGATAAATCTTTTTCAATTTTAATTGTTTTTTGTGGATAGGCGGCGCTCAATAATTTTTGGAGGGCCGCGCCTTGTTGAAACCCTATTTCAAAATAAATTTTACCGTCTGCTTTAAGCATCGTTTGACTTTCATGAATTAATTGTTGGTATAAAGCCAAACCGTTATTTTCAGCGAATAAAGCGGTTTTAGGTTCATACGTTCGGACACTTGCATCCATTAAATACCATTCTTGTTCACTAATATAGGGCGGATTAGAAATAAGCAGATCAATTTTTTCAGAAGCAACTGGCTGTAAGCCATTCCCATGATAAAATTCGATGCCAGCACCTAATGCTTGCGCGTTTTGTTTAGCGACAGTCAACGCTTCCTCTGAAAGATCAATGGCAATAACTCGCCAGTTGGGCCGTGCCAGTTTCAAGCTAACCGCAATGGCACCTGTCCCTGTTCCGACATCCACGACCGTCAAAGGAGTATCTGGATTGGCTTTTAAGCAACGCTCGACTAATTCTTCTGTTTCTGGTCTAGGAATCAAAGTATGTTCATTAACAATAAAGGAATGTCCATAAAATTCAGCTTGTCCTAGTAAATATTGTGCTGGGTAATCTGTCAATAATTGGGCTAAATCCGTTTTTAATTGTTCCTCTTCTTCTTTGGGCATTTCTTCTTGCATATGCAGGAGCCACTGCGTTTTATCCCAACCTTTACGTTCTAAAAAAACATAGTGAATAGCATAGCCTTCTTTGCCTTGCGCCTCTAAAAAAGAAGAAGCCCAGTTAAGGACTTCAAAGTAACCTTTAGCCATTTTGCATCTCTTCTAATTTCGATGTTTGATCATATAAGACTAATGCATCAATGATTTCGTCTAATTTACCAGCAAGAATCTGGTCTAGTTTTTGGATGGTTAAACCAATACGATGATCCGTTACTCGATTTTGTGGGAAGTTATACGTTCTGATTCGTTCTGAACGATCTCCGGTCCCCACCGCCGATTTACGGTTAGCATCATATTCACTTTGTGCTTCTTGTTGAATTTGGTCATACACACGAGCACGCAAAACTTTCATTGCTTTTTCACGGTTTTTTAGCTGTGAACGTTCATCTTGCATTGCGACCACGATTCCTGTTGGTAAATGGGTTAATCGAACAGCCGAAGCGGTTTTATTGACGTGCTGTCCACCAGCGCCACTTGCATGATAAATATCGACACGGATATCTTTATCAGCTAATTCGATTTCGACTTCTTCCGCTTCCGGCATAACTACAACGGTTGCTGTCGATGTATGAATCCGTCCTTGTGATTCTGTTGAAGGAACTCGTTGCACGCGGTGAGCGCCACTTTCATATTTTAATTTTGAAAAGACGTTATCTCCTGAAATCATCATAATTACTTCTTTATATCCACCGATTCCAGTGACGTTCGCTTCTAAAACTTCCGCTTTCCACCCTTGTGCTTCTGCATATTTTTGGTACATATTAAATAAGTCGCCAGCAAAAAGTGCGGCTTCATCGCCACCGGCTGCACCACGGATTTCCATGATGATGTTTTTATCATCATTTGGATCTTTTGGTAATAATAAAATTTTAATGCGGTCTTCTAACACTTCTTTTTCTTTTTTCAAATCAGAAAGTTCTTCTTTCGCCATTTCGGCCATTTCCGCATCTAAGTTTTCACTTAAAAGTTCTTCGGCATCGCTAATCCCTTCAACAACTTGTTTATATCGGCGATAAACCTCAACCGTCTCACGTGTATTAGCTTCTTCCTTCGATAATTCCATGAAACGTTTTGTATCACTAATGACTGCTGGGTCACTTAATAATTCGCCCAATTCCTCATAGCGATCTTCAATAGATTGTAATTGATCGTACATAGTGTCTCTCCTTACTGTTCTTCATTCACTGTTTTTGGATGAAAATAATGTTTGCGACAAACAGGATAGTAGGCTTCATTCCCACCAATTTGGACTTGATCCCCTTCATAAACGGGTTTGCCATCAATATAGTGCAAGTTCATAGTTGCTTTTTTATGACAGAACCAGCAAATCGTTTTTAATTCTTCTAATTTGTCTGCATATAAAAGTAAATACTTTGAGCCTTCAAATAATTCATTTCTAAAATCATTCTTTAGCCCAAATGCCATTACTGGAATATCTAATTCGTCAACAATTCGTGCAAATTCAATGACATGATGCTTGTTTAAAAATTGACATTCATCGACTAATACGCAAAAAGGTTTGTAAGACAAATCATTAATCAAGTCAAAAACATTGGTTTCTTCAAAAATTGGAATAGCATCTCTGCGTAATCCGATGCGACTGGATACTTTCCCGACACCATCACGTGTATCTAGTCCACTGGTCATCAAAACAACTGGTTTGTCTTGTTCTTCGTAATTGTGTGCTACTTTTAAGATTTCAATGGTTTTACCACTATTCATTGCGCCATACTTGAAAAATAATTGAGCCATGTTCACTACACCTTTCCGTTAGTTCCTTACGTATTTTACTATATTTTCAGCAAAAAAGCAGTATTTTTAGCTAAAATGGTCGTGCATTTTTCTGAAAAAAACAGAATCTACGCCAAAGTCATTTTAGCAGGGCTATTTATACTCCAACTAATGATCCTGCTAGTATGCAATAAAAAAGCCCGAAATTGTAGTTATTTGACTACAATTTCAGACTTTTTAAACTAGTTATTTTTGAGCAGAGGCAAATTCTGCTGATTGCGTACCTGCTTGACGACCATAAATGATAATATCGGCGATGGCATTGCCTCCGATACGGTTTTGACCATGTAAGCCACCTGTTAATTCACCAGCAGCATATAGACCTTTAATTGGTGTGCCATCTTCACGTAAAACTTCTGTTTTCGTGTTGATTTTCACGCCACCCATTGTGTGGTGAATCCCTGGTGCAATTTTAATTGCGTAGTAAGGCGCTGTGCTTAGGTCAGCTTCCATGCCAGTTGTCCGGCCAAATTGTTTGTCATCTTTGGCATTAACATCTTGGTTCCAAGTATCAATCGTTGCTTTCAATGTATCGGCAGGCATGCCAATTTTTTCAGCTAATTCTTCAATCGTTTCACCTTTTTCCACGAAACCTTTTTGATCATAGAAATCAATGGCTTTTGCACGGTCGCGAACGCCTTGGTCAAAGACTAAATAAGCTGATTTTTCTGGTAAGGCATTGATTGCTGCAGAAACTTTGTCGCGTGTATCTAACTCATTAACAAAACGTTCTCCTTTTTGAGAAGCCAAGATTGCGCCTTCTCCACGAACTGCTTCACCAATTAAGAAAGCATCGCTTTGTTGAACAGTTGGGTGAATTTGAATTTCTTTCATATCCACTAACGCACCGCCAACTTTTTGAATCATTTGGATACCGTCACCTGTTGTGCCTTCTTGGTTCGTTGTAACATAGTTTTTCAATTCTGGTTTGTATTGTGTAATTAATTTTTCGTTGGCACCGAAACCACCTGTTGTGACAACGACTGCTTTTGCTTTAACTGTTTTTTCTTTATCATCTTTCATTTTCACTTTTACGCCATCAATTTGACCGTTTTCTTCAACTAAGTCTGTCACGTCAGCATCAACAAACAATGGAATTTTTTCTTCGCGAACGTTACGTACTAAACCGTCAACTAGATAGCCCCCAATTGCTGATCCGTCAGCAGGACGGTGTGTGCGTTTTTCGCTCATTCCACCTGTAATCGTTAAATTGCTCAATGTAATTCCTTTTGTATCTAACCAATCAATTGCTTCAGCTGAATGATCAACAAAATAACGTAGTAATTCTTGATCGTTGGTTCCTTTACCGCCTTTTAGTGTTTCTTCAAAGAATTTATCGTTGCTATCTTTAATGCCTTCTTTTTCTTGGAATTTTGTTTGTGAAGCATTCATTCCTGAAGACGATTTAATTGTATTCCCACCTGCAACAGGCATTTTTTCTAAAATAACTGGATTCATGCCAGCTTCTTTGGCTTGTAATGCAGCGGTCATCCCCGCACCACCTGAACCAACAATAACAACATCATAACTGTCTTTTAGTTCACTTGGATCTGTATAACCATTAGCAGAGGCACCAGATGTTGCTTCTGTTTTTTCAGAAGACGCTTTTGTTTTACCAGCGGCTTTTTCTTGATCGCTTGTACAACCTGTTGCTGCACCTAATAATAACCCTAGGGAAAGAACTCCCATTAACACTTTTTTCATTGTTTTCCCACCTTATAAACTATTGATTTCTACCAACACAATTTCTTATTTTTCATTTGAATAAAAATAACAGTTTGTTACATAAAGTGAACACATTCACATATCAACCGAAATAAAAAAGCTACCACTACTTTTTAAAGTTGTATCGTTAGACAAACTGACCAATTAGCAATAAGTTGTTTGGGGAACAACCTATTTTTCTATTCTTTCATAAAATATCATGTTCTCGCTTGTTTGTGGATGTTTTCCAATTATTTCTAACGAATTTCTAATTTTTATTTGTCATTTCAAGGATTTTCTGGCAGAATTATTCGTTTGAGGCGAAAAGTTTTGGTATACTTAGTTTAATTAGAATTGGGAGGTTATCTAGTGAACCATACACGTTTGCTGTGGCTGGCACAGCGAAAAAGCGATCGATTTATTCGCAAAAATTTTTCATCTATTCAAATCATCGTCGCTTATTACATATTAATGACGGTTATTTCTTATTTATTGTTTTGCCTCCCTATTTTCAGAGAACCTGACTCGCATGTTCCTTTTATTGATTTATTTTTCTTAGCAATCAGTACAGTCAGTGTTACTGGACTCACCACAGTCGATATTAATTCGGTTTTTAATGATCGTGGGATCGTCTTATTGGAGGTTCTTTTCCAAGTTGGTGGCTTAGGGATTATGATGATTTCAACGGTCTTTTTTATTTTATCAAAACGGCGAATCACATTAAAGCAACGTCAGTTAATTATGACTGACATGAATCAGCCGCGACTGAGCGGAATTGTTCGACTGATCCGCACCACTTTTTTGATTTTAATTTGGTTCCAAGTAATCTTCGGCTCGCTCTTTTCGCTTTATTTTTATATAAGTGGTTATTATACAAACTGGCGAGATGCGATATTTTATGGATTTTATCAAGCTATTTCTGCAGTGACTAATTCAGGCTTTGATATTTCAGGTGATTCAATTATTCCTTTTGCTCATGATTATCTCTTTTTACTGGCAATTATGTTCTTAATTTTTATCGGCGGAATTGGATTTCCCGTTTTACTAGAAATTCATGAGTGGTTACATTTTAAGAAAAAGAACTTTCGTAAGAAGAAACGAGGCTTGCCTTTCCGCTTCTCATTGTTTAGTAAAATTGCTTTGCTAGCGTTTATTGTTCTGTTTATTGGTGGGACTATTCTGATTTACTTATTAGAAAAAGATCACCTATTTTTGACAATGAATGAAAGTGGCCGTTGGGTAAGTTCGATGTTTTATTCGATGACTACACGAAACGCTGGCCTCCAAATTAATGATTTAGGGGACTTCCAAATTACAACGTTGATTATTTTTTCTGTGTTAATGTTTATTGGTTGTAGTCCTAGCTCTGTTGGTGGTGGTGTTCGAACAACGACTGTTGCGATTATTGGCTTGTATTTGTTAGCCTTTTTAAAAAGTGAAGATGATATTAGCGTCTTTAGCCGTAAAATAGATGACGATGATGTCAAAAAATCGATTGTCGTCTTCATGTTATCTTTGATTATGTGCTTTTTCGCTGTCGTCTTTTTGTCAGCCACTGAAAATCTGCCCTTGATTTCAATCATTGTGGAAGTCGCTTCTGCCTTTGGGACAACCGGTCTTTCTTTAGGCATTACAGACGATTTAACAACAGTAGGTAAATTAATGATTGCCTTATTAATGTTTATTGGACGTATTGGTATGCTTTATACCTTAATGATTTTTGTACCAAAAGAAACACGTGACTTAGGCTACGAATACCCTTCAGAAAAAATTATTATTGGATAAAAAAACAAAGCCTCTCAAGTAAGAGGCTTTGTTTTTTTATTTTTTCATGTGTGTGACTAGTTTGTTATAACTTTCAGAGCGTTCAATTGCATCTTCTTTAGTTTTATCAAGTAAATGTTCGACTACTTCTTGATTCTGTTTAATTGTATGCAACGCAGAGTAACGTGTTTGTTTTTCAAGGAAATCACGCATTTTGTCAAAATCTGTTTTCTTGTAGTCAATGACCATCGGATCTTTGCCTTTCTTAACTAACTCTGGATTATAGCGATAAAGTGGCCAATAGCCAGATTCAACGGCTTCTTTGGCTTGATCTAACGTCCGAACCATTCCGCCTTTGACCCCGTGATTAATACATGGGGTATAACCGATGATAATTGATGGGCCTGGGTACCGCTCCGCTTCGTCAATTGCTTTAATCGTTTGCATTGAGTTTGCGCCTAAAGCCACTTGTGCAACATAGACATTCCCATAAGTGATTGCCATCATCCCTAAATCTTTTTTAGAGGTATGTTTCCCACCCGCTGAGAATTTGGCAATGGCTGAAGCTGGTGTAGCTTTAGATGTTTGTCCGCCTGTATTGGCATACACTTCGTTATCCATAACAAAAATATTAACATCTTCCCCACTGGCAAGAACATGATCAATGCCGCTAAACCCGATATCATAGGCCCAACCATCGCCGCCGACAATCCATTGACTCGTTTTCACTAGTAAATCTTTTTGTTCGTAAATTTTTGTTAAAAGTGGATCTTCATCGGCTTCTTCACTTAATGCCGCCGCTAGTTTGGTTGCTCGCTGTTGTGTTCCTTCCCCTTCAGCCATGTGTTCCAACCAATCATTTAACAAGGCTTGAAGTGAATCTGATCCGACATTTTTAGCAAGACTTTCTTCAACCAGACTAGCTAAATGTTGACGTTTCGTTCGATTGGCAATATACATACCATAACCATATTCCGCATTATCTTCAAACAGCGAATTACTCCAAGCTGGTCCTTGGCCACATTCGTTCGTTGTATAAGGCGTCACCGGTGACGAACCACCCCAAATTGATGAACAGCCTGTTGCGTTAGCAATCATCATTCGATCACCAAATAATTGCGTCAACAACTTAATATAAGGTGTTTCGCCACAGCCTTCACAAGCACCTGAAAATTCCATCAATGGCTGGTTAAATTGGGAACCTTTAACAGAAAGTTTTTTGACTGGGTTGGCTTTTTGTTTAAGAGTCATCGCAAAGGCCCAATTCATCGCTTGCTCTTTCTGAGTTTCATAAGGTTTCATTAAAATCGCCTTGTCTTTCACGGGACATGCCTGAACACAAAGACCACAACCTGTACAGTCTTCTAAAGAAACTTGGATACGATACATCAACCCATCTGTGCCACGCATTTCGCGCATGGCAAAACCTGCAGGTGCTTCTTTCAGTTCTTCTTCATCCGCTAAAAACGGTCGAATAGCCGCATGTGGACAAACAAAGGCACATTCATTACACATCGTACACTTATCCATTTGCCACTCAGGCACTTCTAACGCAATGCCACGTTTTTCATAAGCCGCAGTGCCCATAGGAATGGCACCGCCCTTCATTCCGTTTTCAATCAAATCTGAAACGGTCAGCTGATCCCCTTTTTGACGATTGATTGGTTCTAAAATATTTGTCACAAAAGCTGGAGCTTCCGACTCTTGATTTTCTGGTTCTAAAACAATGGTGGCCCAATCTTCTGGAACTACGATTTCTTGCAGCGATTCAAAGGTAGCATCAATCGCTTGGTAATTTTTTTCAACAATTTCCATTGATTTTTTTCCATAAGTCTTTTTCACTTCTTCTTTAAGTAACGGTAAATATTGCTCTTTCGTTAAAATATCTGTTACTTCAAAAAAGGCAGTAGACATCACTGTATTGATCCGACGGCCTAAGCCTACTTTGCGAGCTAACTCAACCGCATTGATAATATAAAATTTGATTTGGTGCTCCCCAATATATTTTTTTAACTTAGCCGGTAATAAACGATGAACCTTTTCTTGATCCCAAATAGTATTCAGTAAAAACGTTCCGCCATCTTTTAAACCTTTTAACAGGTCGTATTTATGCAAATAGGAAGCATTATGACAAGCGATGAAATCTGCTTGTTCAATTAAATACGTGGAAGTAATTGGCTCTTTACCAAAACGCAGATGCGAAACGGTTAAACCGCCTGATTTTTTAGAATCATAACTAAAGTAAGCTTGTGCATAAAGGTCGGTATGATCTCCGATAATTTTAATCGCTTGCTTGTTTGCTCCCACAGTTCCGTCAGAACCAAAGCCCCAAAATTTTGCTTGGAAGGTAGTATCTGGCGTTAAATCTAAAGTAGGTTCTTCTGGCAATGATTGATAGGTTACATCATCAACGATCCCTACCGTAAAGCGTTGTTTTAATTCTTTAAATGGCAATAACAAATGGTCATAGATCGCTTTAATTTGATTAGGCGCTACGTCTTTAGAACCTAACCCATAACGTCCACCAATCACAATTGGACGATTTTCATGTTGATAGAGAGCGCTTTGAACATCTAGCAATAACGGTTCCCCTTCGGCTCCTGATTCTTTTGTTCGATCTAAAACCGCAACCTTTTCTACTGTAGCTGGTAATTTTTCAAGAAGGTTTTCGGTAGGAAATGGACGATATAAATGAATATTGATAAAACCAACTTTGCGTCCTTGTTGATTGAGATAGTCGACTGTTTGTTTGATTACTGGCGAAGCCGACCCCATTGAAATAATGACTTCTGTTGCATCTTCAACCCCGTAATAATCGGTTAAATCATACGTTGTTCCACGAAGATTGTTAATTTTTTTCATGTATTTTTGAACAATTTTTGGCATTTCTTCGTAATTTTTATTGACTGTTTCTCTTTGTTGAAAATGAATGTCAGGATTTTGAGCGGTCCCTGAAACAGTGGGATGATTAGGATTCATGCCTCCCATTCTAAAACGAGTTACAGCTTCCTGATTCACCATTTCTTTCAGGTCATCATAATCAATCACTTCGATTTTTTGTAGTTCATGGCTCGTTCTAAAACCATCAAAAAAGTTTACAAAAGGTAAACTACCTTCTAAGCTAGCTAAATGAGCAACTGCCGACAAATCCATCACTTCTTGAACACTCGATTCTGCTAACATACAAAAACCTGTTTGGCGGGTAGCCATCACATCGCCATGATCACCAAAAATACTCAACGCACTTGTCGTTACTGCCCGAGCCGCCACGTGGAACACAGAAGGCAGCAATTCTCCTGCGATTTTATACATATTGGGAATCATCAACAGTAAACCTTGTGAAGCAGTATAAGTAGTGGTTAACGCACCTGTTTTTAACGAACCATGAACTACTCCCGCTGCCCCAGCTTCTGATTGCATTTCAATAACTTGAACTTTTTGACCATAAATATTTTTTAAACCACTTTCCGCCCATTCATCTACCAACTCAGCCATTGTTGAACTTGGTGTGATAGGATAAATAGCGGCAACTTCTGTAAACGCATATGAAATATAAGCCGCTGCGGTGTTTCCATCCATTGTTTTTTTCATTTTTTCACCTTTTATCTTTCCTAAACATTGCTTGTGACTGTTGTTTTTTGTGTTTTGACATACTGATCAATTGCATTAGCTGCGGTTTTCCCAGCGCCCATCGCTAAAATAACGGTGGCAGCACCTGTGACTATATCGCCCCCAGCAAAAACGCCAGGTATTGAGGTTGCTCCTGTTTTAGGATCAGCCTGAATGTAACCCCATTGGTTTAGTTCTATTTCTGGATATGTTGATAACAAGACTCGATTTGCCCCTTGGCCAATTGCCTCGATTACTGCATCAGCAGGAATGGTAAACGTGCTGTCTGGAACCGGTTCTGGCCGTCGTCTTCCAGACACATCTGGTTCACCTAAAACCATTTTGATACATTCAACACCGGCTAGATTTCCTTGTTGGTCATCTAAATAAGCAATTGGATTCGTTAACCAATAATAGTTAATTCCTTCTTCAAGGGAATGGTGGTATTCTTCAATTCTTGCTGGTAATTCTTCTAACGAACGACGATACACAATGTTCACATTTTCAGCGCCTAATCGTTTGGCTGAACGAGCGGCATCCATTGCAACATTCCCGCCGCCAATCACAACAACATTTTTAGCACGTTTAATCGGTGTATCATATTCTGGAAACTCATAGCTATGCATTAAATTGATTCGTGTTAAAAATTCACTAGAAGAATAAACCCCATTTAAACTAGTTCCTGGGATTCCCATAAAATTTGGTGCCCCTGCACCAACCGATAGATAACAGGCATCAAACTCTGACATTATTTCTTCCATCGTAATCGTTTTACCTACTACCACATTGGTTTCTATTGTTACACCTAAGGCTTCAATACTCGCAATTTCTTGTTTAACAATTTTTTTCGGTAATCGAAATTCAGGTATGCCATAGGTTAATACGCCACCAGCTTCATGAAGCGCTTCAAAAATAATTACTTCGTAGCCGAGCTTTGCCAAATCCCCCGCAACTGTTAACCCAGAAGGACCAGAACCGACCACTGCGATTTTCCCTTTTGTTGGTTCCGCTGTTTTTTTTGGAAACATGTGATTTTCTAATGCCCAATCGGCAACTAAACGTTCTAATTTGCCAATTGCCACTGGTTCAAAGTTTTTGGCTTTCCCTAATTTACAAACTTGTTCACATTGTTTCTCTTGCGGACAAACGCGTCCACAAATAGCAGGTAAATTCGTATATTTACTTAAAATATTGGCTGCTTGTTCCATGTTTCCTTCACGAATAGCTAAAATAAATCCAGGAATATCAATCATCACGGGGCATTTAGCAATACAAGGTGCATTTTTACATTGTAAACAGCGAATCGCTTCTTCTTGCCCTTCTGCTAATGTATAGCCTAAGCAAACCTCTTCAAAATTATTCTTTCTGATAGTAGGTGCTTGTTCCGCAATCGGTGTTTTTATACGACTTTTCCTAGCCATTTTTCTCCACCTGCTCTTTCAAACGATCTGTAAAGCAAACTGCTTCTTCTTCCTGATATTGCTTCATTCGATTAATGAATTCATCCCAATTTACTTCATTGCCTTTAAACTCAGGTCCATCAACACAGGCAAATTTCATGGTGCCATCAACAGTGACCCGACAACCGCCACACATGCCTGTTCCGTCAATCATAATAGGATTCAAGGAAACATAAATTGGTAATTGATGTTTTTCAGCTGTCAAGGTACAAAATTTCATCATGATGCTGGGCCCAATCGCCCAACTGCACGCTACAGATTCACGTGCAATAACTTCTTCCATCGCTTCTGTTACTAAGCCCTTTTTACCTAATGAACCATCATCCGTTGTAATGATTAGCTCATCTGAATAACGACGGCATTCTTCTTGTAACAGAACTAACTCAGCTGTTCGTGCTCCCAAAATCGTAATCACTCGGTTGCCTGCTTCTTTTAAAGCCTTGATAATTGGATAAATAGCCGCGATACCAACCCCGCCACCGACAACCATCACCGTTCCATATTGCTTCACTTCTGTGGGCATACCTAAAGGTCCAGTGACATCTAACAAAGAGTCGGAAGTTTTAAGTTGGGAAAGTGCAGCTGTTGTCTTACCAATTACTTGGAAAATAATTCGAATACTGCCTGCTTGTGGATTTGTCTCCGCAATCGTTAAAGGGATCCGCTCTCCTTTTTCGTCAATTCTTAAAATAACAAACTGTCCAGCCTGGGCATGTGTCGCTATTCTTGGCGCTTCCAGCCAAAAATCAAATGTATTACTAGATAATTGAGTCGATTGAAGAATATTAAACATTGAAATACCTACCTTCATCGTTCCTTTTCATTCTGACTCCTACTTTCTTAAACCCTTAGGCAACGCTATCAGATAAAGTTGTGGCGACACTTTTAACAAATGTTTTTAGCATTTCGATGTCTTCTTCTTCTGCATTGTTTTCAATTTCAACTGTTTCAGCTACTTTTTTAGCACCAGCTTTTTCAAAAGCTCCTACAAAATCATGCGCTGATTTACAGAAAAATTCACCATATTCACGATCACCGGAGCCAACAACACCAAATGGCTTACCTGCTAAATCCTTCTCAGTTAATTCATCAAAGAAATCTTCAAATTCAAAAGGCAGTTCCCCATCACCATAAGTATACGTTGCGATAATACAAGCATCTGCATCATCAAAGAAGTCTACATCAACTTCTGAACATTCTTCACGTTCTACTTCAACTCCAGCTTCTTGAAACTGTTCTTCCAAAATCTCGGAAATTTCTTCTGTGTTTCCAGTCATACTTGCATAAACAATTTTTACTAGTGCCATCTTCATTCATTTCCTTTCTTTTTCCTAAATATTTCAATGCATTCAAATGCAATTGTAACCCCTTACATTAATCCTTAAAAAAATAACTTTTACAAATGATTTTATTCACAAACTAATCTAACTAAGTATGTACTCTTCCCCTTTCGAGATAGAGTATTTTTTACTACGTCTTTACTATACCACATTCCAAACCTTTTTAACAATATTTTTAAGGTAAAAAAAATATTATTTAGGTTCTTTTTTATAAAACGTTTTTCCTTCTTCCAATCATAAAAATTGCTTCTAAAACCGCTCCCCCTAATGCACGAGCTTTGTCGGAGATCGTCAAGCAATCGACTTTCTCAACTGGTCGAGGATCTACATCTGCACACTTCAACCCTTGATAACATGTTACCTTTTCTGAAATCAATCCTCTCAAAGTCCCTGTCAGAGGCGAATAAACTGGAACCTGATCGATAAAAAATAATGCTTCCCCTTTCAACACGAGATCCCCTATGTTTTTAAGGTGGGTAACTTGTCCTGAAGCAGGAGCATGGACAACTCGTTCCGCACTTTTTCCGCCAATTTCACCTGGAATACCTGTATTAGGTAAAGCTGTTCCTTCAAAGTATAAACGTCCCAACCTATGTCCACGCATTGTCTCAATCACAACATCGACATCTTTCGGTGCTGAAAAGCCTGGTCCTAAAGCAATCGTAATCGGTGCCATTCCTCGATGCGTACCTAAATTTTTCTTAGCCAAAATCGCATCGATAACAATCAGTGGTTTCAATTGTTGAATAGCACTTGCTGTTTGATCGACAAAAACAGGCAGCTTATTTTGCTGCCAACATTTCGCGCAATCCTTTAATGAAGTAATTCGAACAGCAACCAAATCTTCCACTCTTTGTTCTTTCTGAAAAATAGCATCACAAACTGAAACAGTCCGCCGAATGGCCAGAGGACATTCTGTTTCTAATACTAGTATTTTAAAGCCAACGTGCCATAATTTTTGGATAACACCTGTCGCTAGATCGCCCCCTCCGCGAACAATCACTAATTTTTCTTGGATGTTTTGACTGATTTCTCCCATAAAATAAGTCCTTTCTCTAATTCCATATTGCAAGCAATAATCTTGTCTAATTTTTCAAAACAGCTTTTGGGTAACTGAAGACAGACATTCATCGCTTGAACGAACTCTCTTCGCGTATGGGTTTGATTTAAACACAAAATTCGTTTGCCTTGGCTCTCTTTAAACAATCCTTTTGGATGAGCAATCAGTTGAGCTAACAATGTTTCTGTGATTGGTTCTTGTAGTTGCGCATCGGTTAATTCCAAAAAAAGCGGCAACCGATGAATGGTCGTTTCATCTATCTTTTGACCAATCACAGAAATCGGAAGCACACCAATTGTGGTGGTTGTTTCTTTTAATATCACGGGTTCATAAGAGGACCAGCCTTTCAAAGGTCGTTGTTTGGACCCATCCGCTTCTAAAAAAACTTTCGTGAAGTGCTGAAACAATGTTTGAAACGAGGTCATTGCAGGCATCGTTAGTTTTGTTTGGTTGTTGATAGCGGTTCCTGCTAAAGTGATTCCGCAGATATTCGGCGTTATTTTTTCAAAATGGTTTGTATAAAAATAATCATACAATTGACGTTGGGGAAACCCAATTTTTGTGGTTGTACTAACCAGAACAGCTTCTTTTCGATATGTTTTTGCTAGCGCCCACATTAAGCTTGTTTTCCCACCACTACCAACAATTGACACAATCTCCTTTCCTTGTAAATCAAAACACTTTTTTAAGGACTCCACAGTTGGTACCTCCTTTCCCCAAGGTCATTTTTCACAGAAAAAATAGAGGCTACGCGTACTTTTGCTTCTTCTAAAAAACATACACTGTGAGTTATTTCCGCTTCATTAATGAGTAAACCGATCCCACAGCCATCCGTCAATGATGGTGGCAAAGTAAAGACGCGAACAGCCACCTTTCTTGCCAACAGTACTTGTTCTGCCAAAACAGCATAATGTGTATTCGGAAAGGTTAGCAAATACTCCATCTTTTCACCTTCTTTTTTTGTTAAAGCGTAATTACTTTAACCGCTTGATTCATTGTTTCAACAATTTCGTACATATTAGTAATAGAGCCGATAGCTAAGGTGTCTGTTAAATGATAAAAATCTAAACAGGCCCCACACGTTTGAATCGTGGTTCCCTTCTCCGCTAATTGTTGCAAATCAGCTAAGGTATTCGCTGCTTGATTCGTTAAAAATGCCCCTCGATTAAAGAATAATAGCTGTGTAGGAACAGTTTCTGCTTCTGATAATGATTGAAGATAACTTTTCATTAATAGTCGTCCTAGCTGCTCGTCTCCAGTACCTAATTGATCGGAGCCAATCGTAATTACTAAATCTGTTGCTGACTGACTTGTTTGTTGCGTCGCTTCTTCAGGTACCGTAATTTTGACAGAGAAAACCGTGGCTTCTATCTGCTTCGCAGTCAAAGTGGCCTGTTTTTTAGTAGCTAATTTTTTTAAATTTTCAATGGCTACTTCGTTATCGACTAATACCTCGATAGTGCCTCCAGCTAAACCTAACTCCGCCAAAGCTTTTTTTGTTTCAATCACAGGTATTGGGCAAGGTTTCCCCAATGCATCTACTAATTTCATATTTGGCCCTTCTCTCTATAAAAGTACTACTGCTTGTTGTTCTTTTGGCAGAACCTCGCCAATAATTTTGGCAACAGGGTCCTCTTTTTGAATAGCTGCTAAACAGGCTGCCGCTTCGTCAGCAGCGACACTAATTAACAGTCCGCCAGAAGTTTGTGGATCAAACAAAAGTTCTTGCATTTCCATAGAAATTTTTGAATAATCGATTGTCGTTCCGATTGTTTGGCGGTTTCTTTGCCCAGCTGCAGTGACTAAACATTCTGCGGCGTAGGCCAACGCTCCTGTAATGGTTGGTAATGCTTCTGTATCAATCAGTAATGTTACCTGATTATCAGCCATTTCTTTTGCATGAATTAATAGACCAAACCCAGTCACGTCAGTACAAGCATGTACTGCGTAGGATCGAGCATTCGCAGCGGCATATTTATTTAAACGTTCCATCGAATCTTGTGCGATTTTTTGTTCCGTCTGCTTCGCCAATTGCCCCCGAACAGCCGCTTGAATAATTCCTACACCTAATGCTTTAGTTAAAATCAAGACATCCCCCACCTGTGGCGTATTATTATGCCACAAATTTTCCGGATGAACTTCTCCGGTTACCGCTAGACCATACTTGGGTTCATGGTCATAAATCGAATGGCCTCCCGCCAGTAAAGCACCCGCTTCCTTTAATTTTAAGCTGCCACCCAAGAGCATTTGTTCCAACCATTCTTTTGACATCTTTTGTGGAAAACAAACAAGATTTAGCGCATAAAGGACTGTTCCGCCCATGGCATAAACATCACTTAAAGCATTAGCGACCGCAATTTTTCCAAATGATAACGGATCATTGACCATTGGTGAAAAAAAATCTACCGTTGAAATCAAAGCTTTTTCAGGCGTTATTTGGTAAACCGCGGCGTCGTCGGCATGTTCAAATCCGACGAGTAGCCGCTCATTTGCCGGTGTTTCGGGTAAGTGTTGCAACAATTGGTTCAGTACACGGGATTCAATTTTTGCCCCGCAACCACCTGATGTACATTGTGATAAAAAATCCATGCTGTCCGCTCCTTCTCACATTAGTAGTTCTTGTAAAGCGTGAATTGTCCAAGTAATTTCTTCAGGCGTTGTCTGCCAACCAAAGCTAAAACGTAAGGTGCCAGTTGCTAAAGTCCCAGCTGTTTCATGGGCTAATGGTGCACAATGCAAACCTGCGCGCGTCATAATGCCATATTGTTCTGCTAGTTGCTGTGCCACCACTGTTTCTTCCTGATTCCACAGTGTGATAGAAACAACAGGGACAGTTTGTGCCACGTCCTTGGTTCCTAAAATTGTGACAGGTAACCCTGATAAACCATTTAAAAAATTCTGCATTAAGGTTCGTTCGTGCTTTTGAATCGCTGCTAAACCAATTTTATTCAACTCTTTAACAGAACTATTTAAGCTTAGAATACCTAAACTGTTTAACGTACCAGCTTCAAATTTATCTGGTAAAAAAGAGGGTTGATCAAAGGAATTAGAATGGCTACCAGTGCCGCCCGTTATCAGTGGCTTAACCGCTTCAGCCCCTCGCTCACTAAAAGCTAACCCACCAATACCTGCTAATCCATATAAGCTTTTATGTCCAGTAAAGGCTAACACATCAATGGCCATCTGGGTCATTTTTATTGGTAAAAATCCCGCCGTTTGAGCCGCATCCAAAATAGTTAGTAATCCTTTCTGTTGAGCCCATTGAAAACATTCTTCAATGGGTAAAATGGTGCCTAAGACATTGGATGCGTGTGTCATCACCAAGGCTTTTGTATTCGTTCGCCAAGCTCGCTGAATATCTTCTACATCTAACAGGCCAGTTTTTTGACAAGCAACATATGTCACTGAAATGCCTCGTTCTTTCTCAAGCAAGTGAAGAGGTCTGGCTACTGCATGATGTTCTAACATAGTCGTAATCACATGGTCGCCAGGTTGTAAAAAACCTGCTAATGCAAGATTTAAGGAAGTTGTTGCGTTATTCGTAAACGTAATCTGAGCCGCACTGGGTGCCTGAAAAAAGTCTGCTAACAATTGACGTGTCTCTAAAAGAGGAAGCCCCTCTCTCAGCAAAGGGGCATTTCTTCCGTAATTCATGAACTGATTTTCTGCTAAATAGGCAGTCAAAGCCTCAATGGTTGCTGGAAATTTTTTATAGGAAGTCGCTGCATAATTTAAATAAACCAAGTCCTTCATACGTTTTTCCTCTCTAACTATTGGTTTCTTGAATTAATTTTCTGTACTCTTCTGGCGTATCGATATCTTTTAAACGGTCAGGAGTCGCTATTCTCAGCATCTGAACTGCTTCTGGAAAGCGTTCATAAATCATGCGTCCGCCTGTTTCACCAGTCAATGTTAATAGTTCTTGTCGAAATTGATTACCGAATAATACTGGACTACTAGGACAACCATCTTTTTGTAATGGCACTACAATTTTATTTCTCTGACATTTATCTAACACAGGTTGTAGCATTTTAGGTGTTAACAATGGTTGATCACTAGGTAAGTATAAATAGCCAGCTCCCCGAGCTTGTTCGGTTCCTAAACGAATACTGCTACTTTGTCCTTCTTGCCATTGATGATTGAGAATCAACTGAATGTTCTTAGGTAAAGGAAACGCTGGCTGATTCTCAGGCGAAACAACTAAAATCCGTTCTAATACGTCTAATTGATTCACTAAGGTTAACGTGTGCTCTAAAAATGTTTTTCCTTGATATTTTAAGAACAATTTATTTTGGCCCATCCGTTGTGAATTGCCCGATGCTAGAATAATGACACTAACGAGTGACATGAGTTGTCTCCTTTTATCTTTTTTTCTTTTGATAAGGGGTATTTTCTAAAGGCAGACTTGGTCGGAGCTGACCATCCAAGGCAAAATATGCGCCTGCTAAAGCTGGTGCGGTAGGGATCGTTGCTAACTCACCTACGCCTTTAATTCCATAAGCTAAACCTTCGTGAAGATTGTCAGCATGAACCAAAATTGTTTCGATTGGTGGTACTTGAGTGGCGTTCACTAATCCTAGCGTTGCATATTTTGCTTTAACATAGCCTTCTTCTAAGGCAAATTTTTCAGTTAAAGCATACCCCATGCCCATCGCAATCCCACCTTCAATTTGACCTTCAGCAGCTCGTGGATTCACCACTTGCCCCATATCATACGCAGCCACAAATTTAGCTACTTTTCCTTTGTCATCTAGAATAGCTACTTCAGCAGCATAACCATAACCAGCATGACTAACTGGACTTTTTTTATCATTAATTAACGGATCCGTTTTCGCTGAATATTCCCCATAAAATTCTTCGCCTTCCAAATCGCTTAAAGCACGTCCCATATCAAGTTCATACCGTAATTGCATTGCCGCTCTTCTAGTTGCTTCTCCTGTGAAGAGTGACTGCCTCGAAGCCGTTGTTGTTCCTGAATTCGGCGTTCTTCTCGTATCAGGTGCTTCCGCAACAATCATTTCTGGTGGTAAATTTAATGTTTCACAGGCAATTTGCGTCGTAACGGTTGCCATCCCTTGACCGATACAAGCAGCACTTGTGCGGACATGTATTTTTCCTTCTTCAACAGAAATAATACAACGCCCTGTATCAGGTAGCCCCACACCCACGCCACTGTTTTTAAAGAAACTAGAAATTCCAGCAACTTCCGCTTGTTCATAGACGTCTTTAACTGCTAACAAGGCTTCTTTTAACGCCGCATTTTTCGAGACCAATTGTCCATTCGGTAAAGTATCTCCTGGGGCGACGGCATTTTTAAAGCGTATTTCCCATGGTGATAGTCCGACTTTTTCTGCTAACAAGTTTAAATTACTTTCAATTGCAAAAGCCGTTTGGCAAACACCAAATCCACGAAATGCACCTGCTGGCGGATTATTAGTATATACAGCAAACCCTTCCACATCAATCGTTTGATACTTGTAGGGACCTGCCGCATGTGTACAAGCCCGTTGCAATACCGGTCCTCCTAAAGAAGCATAGGCCCCAGTATCCGCATAAATCACTGCTTTCATTGCAGTTAAATTGCCTTCTTCATCACAGCCGGTCGTAAAGTCCATTTCCATGCCATGGCGTTTGGGATGAACCATCAAACTTTCTTCACGGCTTAGCAGTACTTTTACTGGTTTCTTCAATAACCAAGCGGCTAAGGATGCATGATGCTGAACACTCATGTCTTCTTTTCCACCAAAACCACCACCAACAAGTTTTGATTGAACATGAATTTTTTCCTTGTCTAGCCCTAGCATCCGAGCCACTTCCCGTTGTTCATCATAGATACTTTGACCCGCACTAAAGAGTAAAATGCCCTCACCTTCAGGTTGTGCAATCGCACATTCGGGCTCCATAAAGGCATGTTCATTAATTGGTACGGAATAATGTTCTGTCACTACAAACGCAGAATTTTCTAACACTTCCTCTGCATTGCCACGTACCAAGTGTTCATGAGACAAGATATTGCCCTTTTCATGAATAGCTGGTGCACCTTCTGCTAAAGCAGCTTCACAAGAAGTAAGCGGTATCATTTCTTCGTAATCAACTTCCACTAAATTTTTTATCTCTGGTAAGGTTTCTTTTCTTTTTGAAACAACGAGTGCTACTGCATCCCCAACATACCGTGTTATTTCTCCTTCTGGAATCATTACATCCCAATCGGAAATAAATTCTAAATGACCAATTTTATTATTTCCTGGAACGTCTTTAGCTGTGAACACAGCCACACAGTCAGGATGCGCCAATGCTTGGGTACTATCGATTGATAGAACTTTTGCGCGAGGATAGGCACTCCGCAAAGCAGATGCATGAAGCATTCCTTCTATGTCAATATCATCTACATAAATCCCTGTTCCTAAGGTTTTCTCCACTGCATCGACCCGTTGGAAGTCTTCCCCTAATTTACCATTTGAATGTTCTTCTGGAATGCTCGTTTCTTCACAAAACATTTTAGCAGCTAACTGAATGGCTTCTATTATTTTCACATATCCTGTACAACGACAAATGTTTCCTCGTATAGCTTTCTGAATGTCTTCTTTTGTGGGTTCGGGTTTCTTGTTCAATAATCCTTGTGCCGAAATAACCATCCCAGGGATGCAATACCCGCACTGAACTGCACCCGTTTTTGCAAACGCATAGGCATAGACATCTTTTTGCCGTTGGCTTAAACCTTCGATTGTCGTGACTTCTTTACCAGCTAATTTTTCTAGAGTAAACAAACATGCTTTGGAAGCCTTTCCATTTACTAACACCGTACATGCACCGCAAGAGCCTTGGTTACAGCCATCTTTTGTTCCAGTTAGGCCCAGATCCTCCCGCAAAAAGTCCATTAATTTTTTGTTTGTTTCACAGGTTTCACTTTGACCATTTACAATAATTGAATACATTTCTTGCACCTCGATTTCTGATATAGTTTAGTGTTCAATCACCTAGATTATACCACAAATCTTCGTTCTAAAAATTATTTTTTAGCAAAAAAAGTTTTTTATTTAATTTAAAGGTCCTCATTATTGATAGCGCTGTTGAATTAATTCTCCCGCGATGCTAATCGCTAACTCTTCTGGTGTTTCGGCTGCAATATCTAAGCCAATTGGCATGAAAATTCTTTCAATTTCAGTCATTGTATAACCGACCTCTTTTAACCGTCGAACTTGTGAAGCAATTTTGTGTTTGCTCCCCATCACACCAATATATTTGGCTGGTGTTTCCAATAACTGTTTGGCAACGATGAAATCAAAATTGTGTCCTCTGGTAATCACTATACCATAATCGTCCGCCGTTATTTCAATAAACGCAGCTAAATTTTCTAAAGGAATCACCCGTAGTTCTTCAGCTTGTGGAAAAGCTTGTGCCGTCAAAAATTCTGGACGATCGTCCACTACAACGCAATAAAACGATAAATAGTTTAAAATAGGTACCAATGCGCGTGCGACATGACCACTTCCAAAAATATACACTTTCCCTACTTGGAGGATCGCTTCTGTTAAAAAAATTATGTCCTCTTTTTGCTCACAATGGATACCTTTAGGTAGCAAACTTAATTCCCCCTCCCAAGAAGTGGAACCAATCAATTCGCCTGTTTCACTATAAAAGGATACTTTTCCTAAATTGTTTTGATCTAGTTCAGTCACTAACCAACCTTGTTGGTTATTTTGAAAATGCGTTTCTATGGATTCACACAACTCCTTTAAAAATGGCGTTTCCCATGAAAGATAATGGAAAAAAATCGTGACATTCCCGCCACAGACCATACCTAAATCAGCAATATTATTCGGGGCTAAAATAAATTGACGTTGTGCATTTTCTTTCTCAAGAAGTAGCTTTTTTGCCACTTGTTCAGCCTGAAATTCAACCGCCCCACCACCAACAGTTCCGGCTATTCTACCTTCGGCGGAAACCAGCATTCTAGCCCCTTGACTTCGTGGTGTGGATCCTGAACTTGTACCAATCGTTAATAACATCGTGTCTTGCTTTTCCAATATTGCCTGTTTCAAACGCTGAAATACTTCTCTCATTTCAGTTCCTCCGATACTACATCCTGTTCTTTAAAGATTTCTTCAAAACATGCCTCTACCTGTTGATACACTTTTTTCTCAAATAAAAGATATTGATCAATCAACTCTTTTCCTTGATCCGTAACAATTGACCCGCCACCATTACAACCACCAACACTTTTGATAATTAATGGAAAAGATAGCTCTTCTTCAGCTACCCGCACAATCCGCCATGCCTTATTATAAGACATTTTCATCTCTTTTGCCGCTAAGTTTAGTGACCCAGTTTGCTGAATTTTTTGTAAAACTTCGACAACGCCAGGACCAAAAAAGTTCCGATCTGTTTTTAATTTTAAGTTTAGGGAATACGTAAACATCTTCTCCTCCTTTATTCGTTCATTTTTTTATAGATAACGTAAGGGAAAAAGGATACGAAAGCTTACTCACTTTCGTATCAAAAAAAGCAATCTTCACTCAAGTGCTACGCGCTTTTTTGGTTTTAAAATGACATTTAAAAGGACTGCTACCAAAGTGGTTAAGATAACTTCCGAATTACCGAAAATCGTTGTTACCCAAGTTGGAAAACCAGCTAAGCTTCCAGTAGACAATGTGACACCAATTCCAAATGCTAGAGCTGTTCCGACAACCCCAGTATTTCGAGGAGTCATTTCCTGCGAAGCAATCATCCGAATACCTGTCATAGAAATAGAAGCAAAAACTGAAATCGTTGCGCCACCAATTACCGCGTAAGGAATCGTAGTTAATAATGCAGCTACTTTCGGAACAAAACCAGCAATTAATAATATAACTGAAGCGAAAACCAGAACATATTTATTAATCACTTTTGTTACCGTAACCAGACCAACATTTTGTCCAAAAGTTGCCACTGGGATTGATCCAAATAAACTGCCAATAAAGTTAGTGAATCCACTCCCCATAATTCCGCCAGATAATTCTTCATCCGTTGCATCTCGATCCATTGCTCCAACCGTTGTTGCTGTAAATTGACCGATGGCTTGAACAGCATCAACAATAAACATCACCACAAGCGTAAAGATTGGTACCAGTTGAAAATCCAGTCCAAAATGAAACGGGGTAATTACCTGAACGATTTTAGCATTTTGAACTGGCTCAAAACTAACCATCCCTAAAGCTAAAGAAATCAAATAGCCAATAACCATTCCGTTTAAAATTGCGGATAACTTCAAAAATCCTTTTGCAAAATAATTGAAGTAAAAGACAATCGCAAAGGTTAATAATGCAACTAACCAATTCCGGGCTGAACCAAAATCAGCACTACCAGCTCCTCCTGCCATATACTTAATCGCAACAGGAAACAGGGATAGGCCAATACTTAAAATAACCGTTCCTGTTACTAAAGGCGGAAACAACACACGGATTTTTTTAATGAACAAACCAACAATAATAACAAGAATACTGCCAACTAATTGGGAACCAAAAATTGCTGCAATTCCAAAATCAGCTCCGATGGCCATCAAAATCGGTACATACGCAAAACTTGCCCCCATCATAACTGGTAACCGTGAACCCACTTTTCCAAAAATAGGGAAAAGTTGAATTAACGTTGCAACTGCTGAAAAAATCAATGATGTTTGAATCAAAATAGTCGTATCACTAGGACTTAATTGGCAAACTTTGGCAATCATAATTCCCGGTGTGACAATCCCTACTACTGCTGCGACAACGTGTTGCAATCCCATCGGAATTGCTTCAGAAATTGATAGTTTCGCATCATATTCAAATAATGCTTGCTCTTTTTTTTCATTCATAGGATCGTTTCCTTCTTCTTTTTATTCTAAAAGGATTGTTCCCCTTAATCAGTAAAGAATGCAATCCTTTTTCCCTCAGAAACATCTTAAAAATTATCCTTTGACAGCAACTGCTTCAATTTCAAATAAACCATCTTTTGGCAACTTGGCTACTTCTACACAAGAACGTGCAGGCAAAACTTCTGAAAAGTAATTCCCATAGATTTCGTTAATTTTGCTAAAATCAGACATATGTTGTAAAAACACCGTTGTTTTCACAACATTATCATAGGTCATCTCGACCTCTTTTAAAATCGAACCTAAATTGATAAAAGCTTGTTTTGCTTGTTCTTCCACTGTAGTCTTCATTTCGCCCGATTGCGGATCTAATCCTAGTTGTCCAGAAATGTACAACGTATTTCCCGCTAAGACAGAATGTGAATAAGGCCCTACAGCAGCTGGTGCCTGTGCAGAATTAATCATTTTGTTTGTCATCGTTTTCCTCCATTCTATGATTCTTTATTTTCAATTAAAGTCCCTGTTTTTCCAGATAATCCTTCTTTGGCTTTTTCTAATAACGTAATCAATGTTTTTCGACCTGGCTTAGATTCAGCAAACTTAATCGCTGCTTCAACTTTTGGTAACATTGAACCTGGAGCAAACTGACCTTCTTGCGCATATTGTTTCATTTTTTCTGTTGAAACATTCCCTAAGGCTTCTTGATTTTCTTTACCAAAATTAATACAAACTTTTTCAACTGCTGTTAAAATCACGAGCAGATCAGCATCCACTTGTTCAGCCAGTCGTTCACTACAAAAATCTTTGTCGATGACTGCATTGACACCTTTTAGTCGGTTCCCTTCTTGAATGACTGGGATGCCACCACCGCCGCCAGCAATGACTGTTTGGCCAGCATCAACCAATGTTTGAATCGTGAGAAGTTCGACAATATTTTTTGGTTTAGGAGAAGCGACGACTTGGCGATAACCACGGCCAGCATCTTCCATCACTTGTATATTTTTTTCTTTGACTAATTGTTCTGCTTCTTCTTTTGTCATGAAGCGACCAATTGGTTTCGTTGGTTTTTTGAACGCCGGATCATTTTCATCCACGACCACTTGAGTGACTACGGTGGTGACGGCTTTACTTATATTTCGTTGACGCAACTCTTCTTGTAGCGCATTCTCTAAATCATAGCCAATGTAACTTTGACTCATGGCTACGCACATGGATAACGGAACAACTGGATATTGTGGATTATTAAAGGAAAATTCTTCCATAGCTAATTGAATCATCCCCACTTGAGGACCATTGCCATGAGATAAAATAACTTCATATCCTGCTTCAATCAAATCTGCAATCGCTTTGGAGGTCTGTTTCACGGCAGTCATCTGCTCCGTCAAATTATTTCCTAAAGCATTGCCACCTAAAGCTACTACGACGCGTTTGCCCATTGCTTCACCTCATTTTCTGTTTTATAAAAAGGACGATGCTTTTTCTTTTTCACAACGAGTTTTCGTATTAACTGTCTGTTGTCGTTGCATGAAGTCAACGCACATGACTAAGCGTTCTTGACTCGAGACAATCACACATTCATGAATAGACTTGGGAAGGTCTTATTTGTTCATGTTGAAGAGGCAACTTCTAATGATTCATTGTGTAAAGAAAAAGCATCTGTCTTCATGCCAAATTCATTATTTTACTTCTCTTGGTGTCGCTTTATCCGCTAAGTCTGTTAAGGTTTTTTGCGGATTTTTTACTTTACTTAAGAAAATCATAGCCGCAATAACATACGGTTTGTAGCTAGCTTCTTTGTAAAGTTCGACCCGATAACGATCGAAAACAGAAGCTTCCACTTCGCCTTCTTCACAACTAACGCCAGTAATATCAGCTGGTAGACAATGCATATACAAAGCTTTGCCGTCTTTTGTTGTTTTCATCAATTCTTCTGTACATTCCCAATCTTTGTGCTTTTTATTTTGAGAAAGTAATTCTTGTTCTAATTGATCAATTCCTGCTTGGTCACCATTGCCATATAATTCAGTTCGCTTTTCCATTGCCGCAAAAGGTGCCCAGCTTTTCGGATAAACAACATCCGCATCTTTGAATGCTTCTGCCATACTATTCGTTTTAGTAAAGTTTCCACCAAATTCTGCCGCATTTTTCTTCGCAACTTCTTCTACTTCTGGCATAATTTCATAACCTTCTGGATGTGCTAAGACGACATCCATTCCTAAACGGGTCATTAGACCAACAATTCCTTGAGGAACAGATAATGGTTTTCCATAAGATGGTGAATACGCCCAAGTCATGGCAACTTTTTTCCCTTTCAGGTTTTCAATGCCACCAAATTCATGAATTAAATGCAACGCATCCGCCATTGCTTGCGTCGGATGGTCAATATCACATTGTAAATTCACTAACGTTGGGCGTTGTTCTAATACCCCATCTTTATATCCTTCTTGGACAGATTCTGATACTTCGTGCATGTAAGCATTGCCTTTACCAATGTACATGTCATCACGAATACCAATGATATCAGCCATAAAAGAAATCATGTTTGCTGTCTCACGAACAGTTTCTCCGTGAGAAATTTGACTTTTTCCTTCGTCTAAATCTTGAACTTCTAAGCCCAAAAGATTACACGCTGAAGCGAAACTAAAACGTGTTCTTGTAGAGTTGTCGCGGAATAAAGAAATCCCCAAGCCACTATCAAAGATTTTAGTTGAAATATTATTTTCTCTTAAATAGCGTAATGTATCGGCAACTGTGAAAACAGCTTCTAATTCATCTCTTGTTTTTTCCCAAGTTAGGAAAAAGTCATTTTCGTACATTTTTTCAAATTCTAATTTATCTAATTTCTCAATATATTCTTTAAACGTTTCCATTCCATCTGCTCCTTTTTGCTTATCTAATAATCCTTTACTTAACCACAATAGACCGTTGGTAATGCCGCATAAACGGCTGCACAACGAACCAAATCATCTTTCCAAGTTTTTTCATTTGGTGCATGTGCTTGTGCTTCCGCCCCTGGCCCGAAACCAATACAAGGAATGCCATTACGTCCCATAATTGAAACGCCATTTGTTGAGAAGGTCCACTTATCTAACAATGGGCGCTCTTCACGCATTTCCACTGTTTCTACAGAGCCTTTCCGTGTTTCTCCATAGAGATTTTTATGCGTTTCCATCAAGGCTTTTGTTACATCATGATTTTCTGGAATTACCCATGTTGGGAAATAACATTCAATTTCATAAGTTAAATCAGTATAAGAAGGACGATCATAGTTGTACATTGAAACCGTCACATCATCTCCATATTTTTTAACAGCTGGTAAATTGCGAATTTCTTCCAAACAACTTTCCCAAGTTTCTCCAGCAGTCATTCGACGGTCTAGTGAAACGGTACAGCCATCCGCAACAGCACACCGACTTGGTGAAGAATGGAAAATTTGCGAAACAGTCACCGTACCACGACCTAAGAAACGGGCTTCTTGCCACTCTGGATTGTACTTAGGATCTAACATACGAACTAAACCACGAATCGCTGTGCTTTCTGTATCTCCATTGTTGTTTAAGGCACGAACATCTTGTAAGATATCCGCCATTTTGTAAATGGCATTATCTCCACGTTCTGGTGCTGAGCCATGACACGAAACGCCTTTGACATCAACTTTAATTTCCATTCGGCCTCGTTGACCACGATAAATCCCCCCATCTGTTGGCTCTGTTGAAACAACAAATTCTGGACGGATACCGTCTTCTTTGATAATGTACTGCCAGCATAAACCGTCACAGTCTTCTTCTTGGACAGTAACTGTTACCAAAGCAGTGTATTTTTCTGATAATAGACCTAAATCTTTCATGATTTTAGCGCCATAAATAGCCGAAACAATCCCGCCCTCTTGGTCAGACGTACCGCGACCACCGATCTCAGTTTCTGTTTCATAGCCATCGTAAGGATCAAATTTCCAGTTACTCATTTCACCAATTCCGACAGTATCCATGTGCCCATCAAAAGCAATTAATTTTTCACCAGACCCCATATAACCAAGTAAATTCCCTTGAGGATCAATGTCAATTTTATCGAAACCTAATTTTTCCATTTCGGCTTTTGCTCGCGCAATTTTGTTGCCTTCTTCTGCACTTTCTCCTGGAATTTTGACAAGGTCTCTTAAAAATTTGACCATATCTTCTCTGTAACCTTCTGCTGCTGCATTTACTGCATTAAAATCCATTCCTTTTACCTCCATAAAATTTTTTTATAATTGTCTGGATCAGTGTCCCCTTCGGTAGAAAACATTAAAACGTTTGACGTCTCATCCAGTTGCAATGCCTCACGTAATTCTTGATAGTCGGGATCTTGCATCACTGTAGCTACTAAGCCCATTGCTACTGCCCCAGATTCGCCTGATACAACTTGCGGATCCCCTTTTAATGGCGCGCCCAACATACGCATTCCTTTTTCAGAAACCCAATCTGGCGCTGAAACAAAGAAGGATATATGATTTTTTAGAATATCAAAAGAAATCGTATTAGGTTCTCCACATGCTAAGCCAGCCATAATTGTCTGTAAATCACCATCGACAAAGCGAATTTCTCCGTCTTTTTTAATTGCTGATTGATATAAACAGTCAGCCGCCTGTGCCTCAACTACGACCATAATCGGTGGGTTTTCTGGAAAAGCATTAGCAAAATAACCAATCACTGCACCAGCTAAACTGCCGACACCAGCTTGAACAAAAACATGACTAGGTCGTTCAGAGCCAAACTTTCTTAATTGTTGAGAGGCTTCTAACGCCATCGTTCCGTATCCTTGCATAATCCAAGTCGGAATTTTTTCATATCCGTCCCAAGCGGTGTCTTGAACCATGACACCGTTTTCAGTTTCTTCGGCCATTTTATTAGCCATTCGCACACATTCATCGTAATTAACTTCTTCGATTGTGACGGTTGCGCCTTCTTTTTCAATATTTTCTTTTCTCGTCTGTGTTGAACCCTTCGGCATGAGTACAACTGATTTTTGGCCTAATTTATTCGCAGCCCAAGCGACTCCTCGTCCATGGTTGCCATCAGTTGCTGTAAAAAACGTAGCTTGTCCAAAAGCTGATCGTAATTGATCAGAAGTTAATTCATCATATGTTAGTTCCGAAACATCTTTCTTTAATTTTTCGGCAATATAGTTAGCCATGGCAAACGAACCACCTAATACTTTAAAAGCATTTAAACCAAAGCGATAAGATTCATCTTTAACAAAGAAATCATTTAACCCCAGATACGCGGCCATATGATTCAATTCTGCTAATGGTGTTTCTGAATACTGTGGAAAACTTTTGTGAAAAGCCAAAGCTTTCTCAATTTTTTCTTTAGACATCAGAGGTAAGTACTTATCCTCCGTCTTCGGCATTTCATTTGCTGTCCATTTAATTTTTTCCAAAAATACTTCTCCTCCTTCTATTTTTAAGTTGCTTTACGAAAAACAAATTTTCCTTGATTTGCCAAGATGACTTGCCCAGCTTCAGCAACTTTTTGACCTCTTAAATAAACCATTCGAGCCTGTCCTTGTGTTTCAAATCCTTCATACGGCGTATAATCGACATTTTGTAACTGCGTTCTCGCAGCAATCACGCCGGTTGTTCTAGGATCCCAAACAACTAAATCGGCATCACTGCCTTCTTGCACCACACCTTTTTGTGGATACATCGAGAATTGTTTAGCAATATTTTCAGAAAGCAGAGCAACCATTTTTTCCAAGGTGATTTGGCCCTTCGCCACACCTTCCGTGTAAATTAATTCTGGTCTCGTTTCAACACCTGGCATCCCATTGGGAATTTTACTAAAATCATCTTTGCCAACTGTTTTTTGTCCGTGAAAATTAAAACTACAGTGATCTGTCGATATTGTATTGATTGCCCCCTCTTTAATTCCTTGCCACAAAGCCTGTTGATCCTCTCGTTTGCGTAGTGGCGGTGAGCAGACATATTTTGCTGCTTCAAAATTAGGCGCATCGTACAAGTGATCATCTAGTAAAAGATATTGAGGGCAAGTTTCTACATAAACTGATTGTCCTCTTTGACGAGCCCGTTCCACCGCTTCTAATGATCGTTTTGTGCTTAAATGCACAATATTAACCGGCAAATCAGCCATTTCCGCTATCATCAAATATCTTGCTACCGCTTCTGCTTCAACAGCCGCCGGTCTTGATAACGGATGATAGTGCGGGGCTAACTTTCCTTGAGAAACATATGATTGGATTAATTCATCTACTAAATCACCATTTTCACAATGAACACCTAACATTCCATTAACTTTTTTTATTTCCTTCATCGCTTCAAAAATTTCCGCATCTGTGGTCCGCAAATTATCATAAGCCATATACATTTTGAAGGAAGTAATACCTGCAGCAATCATTTCCTGAATTTCAGCAGCTATCGTTGGTTTCCATTCAATCATGGACATATGGTAAGTATAATCACATGAACTCTTGCCTTCAGCCAATTGATTCCAAGTAGCTAAACAGTCTTTCAATGAGCCGCCTTTATTAGGTGTAGCCATATCAATAACCGTAGTCGTACCTTTGGCCACCGCCGCTTGGCTTCCAGTGGTAAAGTTATCCGCCGTACTTAACGAACCTTTGCCATTATTTAATTCCAGATGCGTATGCGCATCAATAAAGCCTGGTAATACATAACACCCCGTAACATCCTCAATCTGAGAATTTTCTACTGGTAAATTTGCCCCCATCTCTACAATTTGCTCGCCGTCAATTCGAATATCCAATTGACGACGATTATATGCAGATACGACGGTTCCACCTTTGAGCAGAATAGACATTTATTTATCCCCCAGTCGTAAATTTCCTTTTATGCTTGCATACAATAAGCATATTCTTCAATCATAGTTACCATTAATGCAATTAAATCTTCTGGTACATCTAATCCTTGATCTGTTAATTGAATTGTTGACACCGTTCCCCATAGACGCAGTAAACAAATTTTATCCACAGGATTTTGAACATAGAAACCTGAATTAGTACTGTCATAAAAATCAGCTTCACTGTTAAATAAGGTAAATTTGTCTTTGTAAGGGGCACTTGCATAAGGGCAAAATGTTTCACAGTTACCACATTCGTTACACATCCGATCAACATGGACAATTTGTGGTTTTCCTTCGACATACACAACAATATTTGCTCGGTTTGGACAGACATCCATACAAGATTCACAAATTGTGGAGCATTCTAAGCAACGACTAGCTTGACTACAAGACATCTCGTCTGTCACAAGGATACCCCGTTTGTTTCTAACAAATGCGACATCACTATTTAAATTATCTTTTTCATAGTGATGATTGTGGACAAGACAAATATTATTGGCCGCTTTGGTTGCATCAGCGATTGCTTCAACAATTGTAGCTGGTCCTAAATTAGCATCACCAATGACATAGACGCCTGGTATATTTGTTTCCAATGTTTCTTGATTTGAAACGACTTTCCCATAGTTGTCTGTGTGAATGCCTAATGCTTGGTAAAATTCTGTATCTACTTTTTCACCAACAGCGGCAATCACTGTATCAGCAGGAATATCAATCATTTCTCCTGTACCAATTGGTCGACGGCGTCCAGAGGCATCTCGTTCACCTAGGACCATTTTTTCACAAGTTAATTGTTGATTTTCATGTTTAATTGGCGAAAGTAATTCTAAAAAGTCAACGCCATCTTCTAAGGCTAAATAAAGTTCTTCTTCATCTGCTGGCATATTGCGTTTATTCCGACGATAAACCACTGAGACTTTTTTAACACCAGGTAATGTTGTGGCTGCACGAGCACAGTCCATAGCTGTATTTCCGCCACCAACGACGACAATCTGTTCTCCGTAAGGATTAATCGTTGGATTTTCTCGGTTTGCTTTTAAAAATTCTAACGAGTTCAATGCTCGACCAGATTCTAAACGAAGGACCCCATGTTTCCATGCACCAATGGCATAAATAACATTCGTATAGCCTTGGTTTTTCAATTCTGCCAATGATGGCGCCTCTTGTCCTGTACGGAATTCAGCTCCCATAAATTCCGCTAACTGAACGTCTTTTTGAACAGATTCCATAGAAATTCGAAATTCTGGTACAATCTGGCTACAAACGCCCCCAATTGTCTCGGATTTTTCAAACACAGTAACAGGCATGCCTTCACGTGCTAATAAATACCCAGCAGAGATCCCTGCAGGACCTCCACCCACAACAGCTGTTTTAGGTGCATTTTCTTTTGGCTGTGGCTTTTCTAGTGTCGTCAATAATTCATCATAGGCATGTTCAGCTGCTTCTAACTTCACTTCCCGAATATGAATAGATTCTTCATAAAATTGACGTGTACATTTAGTCATACAAGGATGTGCACAAATGGTTCCAGTAATAAAAGGCAATGGATTTTTATCGACAATTACTTGCAAGGCCTTTAAATAATTACCTTCACTTACATAACGAAGGTAAGCAGGAATATCCTGATTGATTGGACAACCACCGTCACTTCGACAAGGAGCAATATAACAATCTGTTAACGGAACTGTTTTTCTTAGTTTGGTACTTTCTGGTAATTTAATTGACTTTTGGTAACGTGCTTGTGTTTTAGCTTTCTCAACAACTTGGGCTAATTTATCCAAGTTGACATGAACCATCTGAGGATATTCTGCTGCGCTTAATACATTAGCAACTTGATTCATTCGTTGATAGCCACCGGGTTTCAACAGCGTCGTTGCCATAGTGATTGGCCAAATCCCAGCATCAAATATTTCTTTACTATTGAAAATATCTGCACCGCCAGAATAAGAAATTTGTAGTTTCCCATCAAATGCTTCTGATAATTTTTGTGCCAATGAAATACTAAGAGGAAATAGCGAACGTCCTGACATGTACATTTCATCACCAGGTAATTCATTTGCTGCAATCGTTACCGGGAAAGTGTTCGTAATTTTAACTCCGAAGCTTAGATTTTTACTATTGGCTAATAATTGCAGACGTTGTAACATCGGTACTGCTTCTTCAAATTGTAAATCTTCTTTAAAATGGTGATCGTCAAAAACCATATAATCAAACCCTAGCTCATCCATCGTTTGACGCGCATATTCATAACCTAACATGGTTGGATTACATTTAATAAAGGAATGGAGCCCTTTTTCACTTAATAAATAGGCCGCAATTCGTTCAATTTCGTCTGATGGACAACCGTGTAAAGTCGACAACGTAATAGAATGACAGACTTTAGGACTAATTGCTTCGATATATAAGTCATCTACTTTTTTAAAATAAGATAGATATTTTTTGGCAGCTGCTTGGCATTCCGCCCAAATCGGCGTTCCTTCTGCGTTCTGCATTTCGTTAATATAACGATCAATTTTTGGTGATTGAATCCCTGCCAAATCATAGCCAACACTCATGTTAAAAATGAAACCATTCGGGTCACCTAGCTCAAACTCTTTACTCAGTAACTTCAAAACAAACCATGCTTTGACGTATTCATCATAAGCTTGAGGAACGCGCAATTCTGTGGACCACTCAACGTTGTAACATTCATCCGCTGCTGCGATACATGGTTTACTAACTGGTAAATCTTCTCCATCCAGTATCTGGACTGTCTTGACTTCAAAAAAACGAGAACCTGTTAAATAGGCCGCAATAATATTTTGTGCTAATTGTGTATGAGGACCTGCTGCTGGACCACAAGGGGTTTCCATTTTTTCTCCAAATAACGGAATCGTTTTTGTAGGATCCGCATGATAAAATTTACGAATGCCAAAAATTGTGCCATCTTGTTGATACTCACTAAAAATCCAATTTAATAAAGCCTCAATTGAGATGGGATGCATAATATCACTCATTAACGTCACTCCTTTTATTTATAATGAAAGCTATTGATTTACTCGTTTCCAGAAAGATTGTGCTTGCGTTTGCGCATCATGCCAAACTTTCTCTTCATCAATTCCTTGAACTTCACGATTACGCATCCGAATTTCTCCATTAATCACCGTGTCAGTAACCATCCCACCATTCATGCCGAATAAAATGTGCATGTTATAATTCTCTTTTGTCATTGGTGTCGGGCCATGATAATCAACAATAATGACGTCTGCTGCTGCATCAGGTTCTAAAACGCCTAGCTTTGTTTTAAAATAGCGATTAGCCATTTGCGGATTATTATCAAACAGCATTGCGGGAATTTCTGCCCAAGCTGCATTTGGATCAGCTAAATGATGTTTGTGGATAACATTTCCTACCTTATAAGATTCCGTCATATCATTCGTATAACCATCTGTGCCAAGACCCATCAAAATACCATACTCATTAAACATGCGCATCGCAGGTGGGCAACCGACCGCATTCCCCATATTCGACTCTGGATTCGTGACCACCATTGTGTCTGTATCTCTTAGTAATTCCATCTCATGAGGGCCAATATGGATGCAATGGCCTGCCATTGTCTGTTTTCCTAAAATTCCTAAATCAAATAATCGGTTCACAATCGGCTTCCCATATTTTTTCAAAGAATCATGAACATCGGCTAAATCTTCTGCAATATGAATATGATAACCAATCCCATCTGGCGTATTGGCTGCACATAATTCTAAAGAAGCATCTGATAAAGTAAAGGCTGCATGCATACCCATCATCGCTTTTTGCATATCATCCTTTCTTAAGGAACTGGCTTTAATAAAGGCGGCATTTTCTTGAACTGCTTCCCGCATTTTCTGCTCACCATCGCGATCAGAAACTTCATAACAAAGGCAGGTCCGAATCCCTAACTCGTCCGCTGCATTAGATAATTGGGTTAAACTCCCTGTAATTTCTCCGTAACTAGCATGATGATCAAAGACAGTTGTAACACCGTTGCGAATACTATCTAAATAAGCAACCTTACCACTTTGATAAGTGTCTTCTAATGTCAAGGCACGATCAATTCGCCACCATTGATCTACCAAAATATCCATGAAATTTTTAGGATGATAATTCGTTAAACTTAACCCACGTGCAAAGGTACTATAAATATGATTGTGCATGTTAATAAAGCCTGGCATAATCACTCCACCTTTAGCATCAATAAATGTCGCTTCTGGATAAGCTTGTTTTAAATCTTCTGTCGTTCCGACTTGTTTCACAACTTGACCATCAATCGCCACACACCCATTTTCAAAAAAATGATTCTGCGCATCCCGAGTGATTAAACGCCCATTTCCAATTAATAACATGTATTCTCCTCCTATTTTTCAACCTATTCCCCACAAGTGGCAAACGCTTACAAATCTATTGCTCAATCATTCACGAATATAGCTTGACTAGCTTGGCTAATCTATATCCCTACGAAAAGCATTTGAAGCGCTTGCATTTTTTACTAACGAACTCATTAACTTGATTAAAGTATATCACCTTACCTTAAAAAAAACAATGCTACCTAAAAAATATTTTTTAGAATTTTGACAGCCGTTATCTTGTATTATTATTTTTATCATGCTATCATTATTTTTCAGAACAGGTAGTACGCGACATTAAAGGATTTAGCCCTGCCTATTCCATTTAAAAATATTATGTTAAATTTGACACAATCTTATAAAAACTGTTTGTGCCAGGCACATTAGAAAGGAGCTTATTTATGTTATCCGACGAAAAACTTACTTTTTTAACACAAATTGCTAAAGGTTTAGCTGGTCAATTTGGGGAAAACTGCGAAGTCGTTATCCACCAAATCAATGAAGACAATATTAACAATTCTATTGTTTCCATTGAAAATGGTCATGTCTCTTCTCGTCATTTGGGCGATGGACCTTCTCAAGTAGTCTTAGAAGCCTTAAAAAAAGACCCTAGTGAGTTGAATGATCATATTAACTATCTGACCCGCACCCATGATGGTCGTATTTTAAAATCTAGTACAATGTATTTTAAAGATGAGGATGGTCAGCTCGATGGTATTTTTGCTATTAACTACGACATCACTACATTGATTGCTGCAGAGTCGAACTTAAAATCTTTGATTTCCACTGCAGAACCTGAAGAAGATAAAGACCCTGATTACATTCCTCAGGATGTTAATGAGTTGTTAGACGATTTAATTCACGAATCAGTCAAATTAGTTGGCAAGCCGGTCCCATTAATGACGAAGGACGATAAAATCAAGTGTATTCAATTTTTAAACAATAAAGGCGCCTTCTTAGTCACTAAATCTGGGGACAAAGTTTCTAACTTCTTCAATATTTCTAAATATACGCTATACAGTTATATTGATGCGAAATAAAAATGGACATCGATGGACGATTTGTTGTTAAGACAAGTCGTCTATTCTCTTTTTTCCTTCACTATTCTACTTTTTCTAAAAGACTTTTTAAATAATAGTAAGAAAAAGTAAAAGGAATTAATTTTTTATTTTAGTTATGGTATGATAGATTGAGTTTAATTTAAAATAACGAAAAATTAAAGATATAGAAATTGGGGGACAACAAATGGGGATTCGAAGTCATTTAGCAATTGCTGCAGGAAAAACTTCGCAATGGGTTTTACAAACATTTTTTAAAGGCGGCAGTAGCTACCCAGGGAAATTAGCCCTAAAAATCGATCCTAAAATTTTAGATACATTGGCAAAAGACTATGAAATTGTCGTAGTCACTGGAACGAACGGCAAAACATTGACAACTGCTTTAACTGTTAACATTTTACGCCAAGAATTTGATGAGGTATTAACAAATCCAACGGGTGCTAACATGGAGCAAGGAATTGTCTCTACTTTTTTAAATGCCAAGGCGAAAAAAGGACAAAAGAAATTTGCGGTGTTAGAAATTGATGAAGCAAGTTTAAGCCGTGTCACTAAATATATTCAACCAAAATTATTTGTTTTTACGAATATTTTCCGCGACCAAATGGATCGCTATGGTGAAATTTATACGACGTATCGCTTAATTATGGAAGGCGCCGCTGCTGCTCCTGAAGCAACTATTTTATGCAATGGTGATTCGCCAATTTTTAATTCAAAAGAAACTGTAAATCCTCGCAAATACTATGGATTTAATCATTTACCACCGAAAGAGCAATTGGCTCATTATAATACAGATGGGGTTTTATGTCCAAAATGTAATCATATTCTTCATTATAAAATGATTACGTATGCTAATTTAGGTGATTACTATTGCCCAAATTGTGGCTTCAAACGCCCTGAATTGGATGTGCAGTTAACGGAAATGGTCCGGATGGATAATACATCTGCTGATTTTGTGATTGATGGCGAAGAATACGGCATTGCTGTTGGTGGGATGTATAATGTTTATAATGCGCTAGCGGCCACAGCGGTAGCAGAATATTATCAGGTGGCACCAGATAAAATCCGAGCAGGCTTAGCTTATGATGAAAAAGTTTTTGGGCGTCAAGAAACCATTAAAGTTGGCGATAAAGAATGTACGTTAGTTTTAGTAAAAAATCCCGTTGGTTTAAATCAGGTCATTGATATGATGGGCTTAGCCCCTTACTCTTTCTCGCTGGTTTCATTATTAAATGCCAATTATGCAGATGGAATTGATGTCAGTTGGATTTGGGATGGTAATCATGAAGCCTTTGCTGATATGGACATTCCAAAAGTAATTGCTGGCGGTGATCGCCATGAAGATATGGCCTTGCGTTTAAAAGTTGCGGGTATTCCTGAAGAAAAATTACTAGAAATTGCTGATTTAGAGCAAGTAATTTCAGAAATTAAAACGTTGCCGACAGATCATGTCTATATTTTGGCAACCTATACTGCTGTTTTGCAATTAAGAAAATCATTAACAGCCCAAGGGTATATTCAAGGGGGAATGAATGGTGTCTAAAGAATTAGTCGTTTGTCATTTATATGGCAACTTATTAAATACTTACGGAGATAACGGAAATTTATTGATGCTTAAATATTTAACCGAAAAAATGGGCGTTACCTTCCGATCAGAAATTATTAGTATCTACGAACCGTTTGATCCCGAAAAATATGATTTAGTCTTTGTTGGTGGCGGTCAAGACTTCGAGCAACTGATCATCTCAGAAGACATTCAGAATAAAAAAGAAGCTTTGACTTCTTATATTGAAAATGACGGCGTCTTGTTAGCTATCTGTGGTGGTTATCAACTTCTAGGACATTACTATGTCGGCGCACAAGGCGAAAAAATTAAAGGAATCGGTGCATTAGATCATTACACTTTGAGCCAAGACAACAATCGTTTCATTGGTGATATTGAAATTTATAATGAAGAATTTGATGAAACGTATTATGGTTTTGAGAATCATAACGGCATGACTTTTTTAGGCGAAGGGGAACGACCTTTAGGAACAGTCAAACAAGGCAAAGGCAATAACGGTCAAGATAATGGCGAAGGCGTTGTCTATAAAAATGTGTTTGGCTCCTACTTCCACGGTCCAATCTTAGCACGCAACAAAAATCTAGGGATTCGGTTAATTCGGACCGCTTTAGAGAAAAAATATGGTGAACCGATCGCTATTCCTGAAACGCTTTATAAATAAAAGAAGAATCTAGTTCCTACATATAGGGCTAGATTCTTTTTCATTTATCCGACAACTATTTACATCTTTACAAAATATAGTAAGATAAAGAGGTGCATTTAAAATCGAGAATTTCTCGGACTGGTTCGGAAACTTCCCAGAATAAAAAACTAAGTATCTCTCAATACTAACTCAAGTCATAGCTTTTTTAACAAGAGTTATCATTTGCAGTTAATGAAAAAGGAGGATTGGAAAAAATGCAAAAAGTAATTATTGATTGTGATCCTGGAATTGATGACACGCTTGCTCTCTTGTATGCACTTGCTTCACCAGAGCTAGATGTCCAAGCGATTACAGTTGTTTGCGGAAATGTCCCTGTGGAGATTGGCGTGGAAAATGTTTTTAAATGTTTGGAAAAAGTTAATCGCTTAGATATTCCTGTCTACCAAGGGGCTGCTAGCCCTTTAAAACGGCCATTTGTTAGTGCACAAGATACACATGGCATGGATGGTTTAGGTGAAACATATTTCCCCAGAACTAGCAAAATCCAAGCACAAGCACTTTCCGCTGCTGACTATTTAGCACAAGCCTTTCAACAAGCTACCGATTGCTCAATCATTGCCCTTGGTCCTTTAACAAATATTGCTTTGGCTTTAAAAAAAGAACCTCTTCTGGGGCGAAATCTTCAACGTTTTGTCTCAATGGGTGGTACCTTTAAAAGCCACGGCAATTGCTCTCCTGTTGCAGAATTTAATTATTGGTGTGATCCTGATGCAGCAGCTTGGGTTTTTGAGAAATTAGGTGCAAAAATCGAGATGGTCGGCTTAGATGTCACACGAGAAATTGTTTTTACACCAACAATTCTCAATTATTGTCAACGACTCAACCCCAAAATGGGGAATTACCTCGCTGAGATTACTCAATTTTATTTTGATTTTCATTGGAAATATGAACGTATTTTAGGGTGTGTTATCAACGATCCCTTAGCGGTTGCTTATTTTATTGATCCTACGCTCTGCCAAGGCTTTTCCAGTTACGGACAAATTGTTCCTGACGGCATTGCTATGGGGCAATCAATGATCGATCAGTATCATTTCCAGCAGCAACCAGCTAATTGTCATGTCTTGACTACGGTTGATAGTCAACAGTTTTTCGTGAAGTTTCTATCCATTCTTTTAAATGTACAAATAGATGAGATCGAAAGAGATTTCAAAAATTTAAGGATGGGATAACCATGAAAAAAATAACACCACGAATCATTACAATTATCGCTTTTAGTGTTGCTTTAAATTACCTTGGCAGTACCATTGCATTGCTCCTTCGCTTACCAATCTATCTTGATAGCGTGGGAACTATTTTTACAGGTGCGTTATTAGGCCCACTCTTTGGTGCACTGACAGGTATTTTAACAAGTCTACTAACTGGATTGACAACGGATATCTTTTCTCTGTATTATTCACCTGTCCAACTCTGCACAGGAATTTTAGCAGGTTTGCTCCTTCATCAGCAGTTAAAAGTAACCAAATTACCATTTAAAACGTTGTGGTTAACGATACCAGGAACAGTGATTTCTTCCTTGATTACAGTTTGTTTATTTGGTGGAATTACTTCTGCTGGCTCCAGCATAATTGTCCAATTTTTATATGGTTTAGGCTTAAATCAGCTAGCAAGCGTCCTGTTGGTTCAATTGATAACAGATTACGGGGATCGTCTGCTATCAGTCATCATCGTCACAGCTGTTATCGCTGCCTTACCTAAACGTTCCTTTATAACAAAATAAACTGTTTTAATGCCAAAAAATGAGGAAATCATCTGTTGATGATCTCCTCATTTTTTTAGCGACTGCCAGGTTCTGAAGCTATAATCGTTAAATCACCTTCAAAACGCCAGCTCGGAATATCTGTTGGAAAAATAAAGCTATCGCCTTTTTTCAAATCAAAAGTAGCCACATCTGCTTTTGTAGCATCTTCTGTAATCAATCGACCCACACCTTCAATAACTGTTGCTAATGTATAAGGTGCTTGTTTTTTGACTTTTAGAATCCCACTGACACGCCACTCATAGACATTAAAGAAATCTGTTTTTACATAAGTAACAATGCTTGATTGTCCTTGATTTTCTTGTTGAATAGAGAGGTCAGGATCCTTCGCCGGAACGGTTGTCACATCAATGGATTGTTGAATATGCAATTCCCGGGTCTTTCCTTGATCATCTGTTCGATCATAATCATAAACCCGATACGTAGTATCACTGCTTTGTTGCGTTTCTAAAATTAAAATACCCGAGCCGATGGCATGAATAGTGCCGCTTGGTACATAATAAAAATCGCCTTTTTTCACTGGTACTTTTCTTAAAAGATCGTCCCAACGACCTTCTTCAATCATTTCTGCAAGTTCTTCTTTTGTTTTCGCGTGATGTCCATAAATGATTTCAGCGCCAGGTTCTGCATCAATAATGTACCAACATTCAGTTTTGCCTAGCTCGCCTTCATGTTTTTGGCCATATGCATCATCAGGATGAACTTGCACGGATAAATCATCTTCAGCATCTAAAATTTTCGTTAATAATGGAAAGACAGCGCCACCTGCATGGCCGAATAACTCTTGATGGTCTATCCACAATTCATCTAATTTTTTTCCTTTAAATTCGCCATTTAAAACAGTACTAACGCCATGTGGATGTGCACTGATTGCCCAATCTTCACCAATTTTATCGCTCGGTAAATCGAAACCAAATAGCGTGTGTAGACGATTGCCGCCCCAAATTTTTTCTTGAAAAACAGGTTGTAAAAATAATGGTTCTTGCATTGACTGTGACCTCCCAAATTGAATTCGCTCTCATTATATCACTAAAAACTAGTCATTTCATCTGAAACTGATGATTTCTCTTTTAAATAGGTTGCCAACAACTGATCTCTTTCTTCGATATAAGTATTCCGGTGGTCCTCTGGATAGACTCGATTAGATAAAAAGATAAACGCTGATTGTTGTTGCACATCAATTAGCAAAAAAGTTCCTGTATAGCCTGTATGGAATAATAATGGCCGTTGCGTAGCTACATCATATTTAAAATCCCAGCCTAGAGAACGTGGTTTATCTGCAGCTGGCACTTGGTTAACTAGCAACAAATCAATCGTCTCTTTTTTTAAGAATTGGAGATTGTGATAACTGCCTCGATTTAAATACATTCGAACAAATTTTGTTAAATCATAGACATTGCTAAACAAGCCAGCATTCCCTGCATGTTCCCGTAAAACAAATGCCTTAGGATCATGGGTTGTACCTCGAATCAACCCTCTTTGTTCATGTAATTCTGTTGGCACACAGTTTAAAGGATTCTTTGGTAGAAACGTACTTTCGTTCATCCCTAAAGGAAGCAATACTCGCTCAGATAAAATTTCTATCATTGATTGTTGGAACATTTCTTCTAACATAAAGCCTAATAAAATAGTCCCTGCATCTGTATAGACGACTTTTTCACCTATTGCTTTGCCTGCGTGAAAGGAATGATTGTAGGCGTCTTTTAATTCTTGGGCATTCAGCTGATCACGATTAGGAATATAGCCTTGTAAATCTGCCGTATGTGTCAACAAATGCCGGATTGTAATATTAGAATCTTGAAAAGAGGGATAATAAGTTTGTAATGATTGATCTAGAATAATTTTTCCTTCTTCCACTAATTGCAAAATAACGGTGGTGGTGCCGACTACTTTGGTTAAAGAAGCCACATCAAACAGCATGGCCGAGGTTAATTGTTCTTTGGTGGGTTTTACTTGTGCGAGTCCCCAACAATTGCTCTCCTCTTTTTCACCTTCAATGAAACAAAAACTAGCGCCCGAAAAAACACCTTTTTTCATCATTTTTTGAATTTTCCACTTTGTTTTTTCGTACATTTTTTCACCTTCTATTTTTAATATTAAAGGAAAAGTCTAGAATAAGTCCCGAACAAAAGTAGCGTTAAACTTTTATTCCGACTTTATTCCAGACTTGCTAAAACAAGCTTATTTTGTCTGTCTAAGCGTTTATTTTAAGACAAACCACCATTCCAAGCCAATTGGATCAAACACAGTGACAATCGCTTTTTTCTGGTCAATAAAGAACTCTTGATTTTTTGCCGTTAATTGTTGCTCCATTGCTAAAATATGGTCTTGATCAGAGAGCTTAATGGTAAAGAAATCTAAACCTAAGTGTGGATCAGGTAATTGATCCACTTCACTTGTTTCAGGTTTTTGGAATCCAATAGTTGCTTTGCCATCTTCTAAAACAAATTGATCTTTTTCATTGCGTTTTAAACCCAGAACTTCCTCATAGTATGCTTTTATTTCTTTTTGATTGTTTGTTTTTAATTGCACATGCGCTAAATATGACCCAGCGGCTAACCCTTGATGCGGCTCTAAGTCCTCACTGATAAGATCTTTAAGCACAATTGGTTGCTTTTCAGAAGTCGAATTTGCTGTTGCTTCATCGTGAAAAATCTCAAATTGATTACCTTCAAGATCAGTAATGAACATGCTTTGTCGTGTGCCAATTTGGAAACTTTCATCAATTGGGTAGTCTTGCTCAAGCACTCGTTGAGCAATTTGTAAAAATTCTTTTTCCGTAGGAACTTTAATTGAGAAATAAGCCATTTGCTTTTCTTCATTATGAAAATCTTCGGCTTTTCTAGTTTCTTCTAAAATTAATAATTGCGTTCCTGCTTCACGTGTACCCCAGATAGACAGGTTATTTTCTTCTGACTTTAAAACAAAACCCATTACTTTTTTATAAAAGTCGACCATTTCACCAACTTTTTTCGCACGAATGGCAATTGTTTTTAATGTCGCAGTTTTTTCTAATTGAAATTCAGTCATTTTTTCTGTTACCTCCATTTTCTTCTCTCCCATTTTATACATCTCTTGCTATTTCATCAAGTAATATCCTGTTTTTCTCAAAAGAAAATAGAAATTTTTCAATTTCGCTAACTTTTTGTCAAAAAAATAAGGCTTCAGGAACCAGTCTTTACGACTATGGTTCCTGAAGCCTTATCATGAATTACTATTTTTTTGCTTCGCCTTTTAGGCTACTTCTTCTGAAAACTGACTGTTATATAAATCAGCATAAAAACCATTTTTTGCCATTAATTCATCGTGGGTTCCTGTTTCCACAATTGAACCTTCTGCCATAACGATAATCGTATCAGCATCACGGATAGTCGACAAGCGATGAGCAACTACAAAGCTGGTCCGATTTTCCAATAAACGATTCATTGCTGCTTGAATCAGTATTTCTGTTCGAGTGTCCACACTTGAGGTGGCTTCATCCAAAATTAAAACGTCTGGATTTGCTAAGAATGCTCGAGCAATTGTAATTAATTGTCGTTGACCTTGAGAAATATTGCTGGCTTCTTCATTTAGAATCGTTTGATAGCCTTCTGGTAATTTTCTAACAAAATCATCCACATGGGCTGCTTTCGCCGCACGGATCACTTCTTCTTCGCTCGCTTGCTCATTACCATAATGAATATTGTCATAGATACTTCCAGTGAACAACCAAGTATCTTGAAGAACCATTGAAAAGTGTGCTCGCAACTCTTCGCGAGATAAATCGCGCGTATCTACGCCATCATATTTGATGCTGCCGCTACTAATATCATAGAAGCGTTCCAATAAGTTAATTAGGGTTGTTTTCCCAGCACCTGTTGGGCCCACGATTGCGACCATTTCCCCAGGTTTAACATTTAAATTGAAATCTTTCATTAATAATTTCTCTGGTGAATAGCCAAAAGCAACATGTTCAAAAGAAACACGATAAGGACTATCTGTTTCCACTGGTATGCCAGAAGGTTCATCCACCATTTCTTCTTCATCTAATACTTCAAAGACACGTTCTGCCGAAGCCACCGTAGCTTGGATTGTATTCATTAAATTAGCGATTTGAGTAATCGGTTGTGAAAATTGATTGGTATATTGAAGAAATGCTTGGACATCCCCTAAATCCATCATACCATTCGCTACTTTTACGCCACCAAGGACTGCAACAAACACGTAGCCTAGATTTTTGATAAAGTTCATTAAAGGCATAATGATCGCTGAAATAAATTGTGCTTTTCGACCAGCATGATATAATTTTTCATTTTCTTTTTCAAATACTTCTTGATCACTTTCTTCGTGGTTGAAACTTTTTACTACTACGTGACCACCGTAGGTTTCTTCGACTTGGTTATTCAATAATCCTAAGCTTTTTTGTTGAGCCGCAAAATGTTTTTGCGAGCGAGGCGCCACAACCATCACAACAATTAAACTTAATGGCACTGTTGCTAAGGCAATTAGTGTTAACTGCCAGCTAATGGTCAGCATCATCCAAAGTACACCCACAAATGTCACGATACTGGTAATTAATTGGGTTAAGTTTTGTTGTAAAGTACTCGCAATATTATCCATGTCGTTAATTGCCCGTGACATAATGTCCCCATTACTATGAGTATCATAATAGGAAATTGGAACTTTGTTCATTTTCGCTTCTAATTCTTGACGTAATTCATAAACTGTTCGCTGTGAAACACGTGTCATAATTACTTGCTGCAAGAAATTAAAGACAGCAGAAATAAGGTACATGGCAATAACAATTAATAAAATTTGACCGATTTTGTCAAAATCAATTGGAAAAGATGTTATTTTTAAGCCTTGTTTCATTTCAGCAGCGCCTTTCATGACGCCTTTAAAAATTTCAGTTGTCGCCTGTCCTAATACTTTTGGTGTTTGAATTTGGAAAACGACGGCTGCGATTGCTAATACTAAGACTGCAATAATTGACAGCATTCGTTTAGACATGTATCGAAATAAACGTTTCACTGTTTTCCAGAAATTTTTTGGTTTTGGCCCTTTTGCGCCAATGTTGCGTCCTGGTCCACCGCCCATTGGTCCGCCTTTTGGTCGACTACTCATGCAAGGTCCTCCTCTCTCAATTGAGAATGTACAATTTCTTGATACGTTTGGTTATTCGCTAATAACTCTTCATGCGTTCCTTTACCAACTAATTTCCCTTCGTCTAATACTAAAATTGTCGATGCTTCCATAACCGTACTTACACGTTGGGCCACTAAAACAACAATTGCATCCGTCATCTGCTCTTTTAAGGCTTTTCTTAAATTAGCATCAGTTTTGAAGTCCAATGCAGAAAAGGAATCATCAAAAACATAGACATCTGCTGGTTTTACTAAAGCACGAGCAATAGCCAACCGCTGGCGTTGTCCGCCAGAAAAATTACCGCCGCCTTGTTCGACATGACTATCCAAACCTTCTGCCAATTCTGAAACAAACGCCTTTGCCTGCGCAATTTCTAAAGCTTGCCAAATTTCTTCATCGGTCGCATTTGGGGCGCCGTATTGCATATTTTCACGAATCGTTCCTGTAAATAAAACAGCCTTTTGCGGTACAAAGCCAATCATTTCTCGTAAATTATGCTGTGACGTATCTTTAATGTTTTTACCATTTAGCAAAATCTTGCCAGATTCAACATCATAAAAACGTGGTAAAAGATTAACCAGCGTTGTTTTCCCAGAACCTGTCCCACCAATAATTGCGACCGTCTCCCCAGATTTTGCTGAAAAATCTATATCTTCCAGTGCTAAGTTTTCAGCATGCTGGTAACGATAATTAACATGTTCAAACGCCAATGTTGCTTCGTCGCCTTTTAGAGAAAGCAGTTCTGGATTGGGTACATCTTTGATTTCTGAATCAGTATTTAGCACCTCATTAATCCGATCAGCAGAAGCTTGCGCCCGCGGTACCATGACAAAAATCATAGATAACATCATGAAACTCATCAGAATTTGCATGGCATAAGTCATAAAGGCAATTAAGTTTCCTACTTCTAGTTGCATTTCCGCAATATAATGACCGCCGAACCAGGTGATTGCAATATTGGTACCACTCATAATGAGTGTCATTAAAGGAATCATCAAAGCGACAATCGTATTCACTTTAATCGCCGTTTGTGTATAATCCTTATTGGCTTCATCAAAACGTTGTTCTTCATAGTTTGCTTTGCCAAAGGCCCGAATCACACGAACTCCTGTCAGTCCTTCACGAAAAACTAAATTTAAACGGTCGGTTTTCTTTTGCATGCTTTTAAATAACGGAACCGCTAAAAACATGATACCTCCCACTAAAACAGCCATAATTGGTAAAACATATAGAAAAATTTTCGTTAATTGTGGGTCCTTGTTATACGCCATAAAACTTGCACCAATTAACGTTAAAGGTGCGTTAATCATTAAACGTAAAAACATTTGCATAACCATTTGAATCTGATTGACATCATTGGTTGTTCGTGTAATTAGCGAAGCTGTCCCAAATTTGTCAAATTCATTATTAGAAAAATTTTCAACTTTTCGATAAATATCAGTCCGTAATTTTTTACCTAAACTTTGTGATTCTTTGGTGGCAAAAAAGGTATTTCCAATAGAAGCGACAATGCTAATCAAAGAAAAGCCTAACATGACAACTCCTGTACTCCAAATATAGTTAATATCTCCTTTAGCGACACCGTCATTAATGATATTAGATGTTAATGTGGGCAGATATAAATCTGCGATAATTTGCACGATCATAAATAAAACCGCTGCAAAGACCGACCATAACGACATCCGTTTGACTAGTTTAATCAACTAACTTCTCCTCCTTTTTGCTACTTATAAGCGCCATTTTTCAACCAATTTAATTTCATTTTTAATTGTTTGACTGCTTCAGTTGAATCATAGGCGGGATTTTCTCTTTGTTGACGATACCCGTCAACAATTGTTGAGAAAACGGCATGCATCGCCGTCTGCATGAACCATGTGAATTCTTTTGGCGTTTCAATGGTTAATTTCGAACGATCGATTATTTGATAAAGATGTTCTGCATAGGCAGCATGGCCTTTTCTTCCTCTATGCTTATGACAGTGCTGTTTCCTATTTTTTTCCTCTTCACCAGTCGCTAAATTATCTGTCACCCGACGTGAAGCACGATAGTCCATGTTGACAAATAAATTCCGATAGAAAGAAGCATTCTCTCCAGTTAGCACTTCGACAATCATTTTGGAGAAATAGACATCCATGGCTTCGATTAAATCACCATTTTCCGCAATAATTTGTTTCTCTAAATCTCGTTCACTATTTTTTCTTAATGTCGCAAAGTAATAAAAATACAAATCTTCTTTGTTCTCAAAATATTGATAAAAGCTACCGCGAGGAATTTCCGCTAATTTAACAATATTTGCAATTGACGCTTCTTGTAAAGAATGGCGCGAAAATTCAATTTGCGCAGCATCTAATAAGCGTTGTTGCTTTTCTTCTGGCAAATGAAAAAACGTATTCATAGGCATATTTGTGTTCCTCCCTTTTATGACACATTGTCATATGACACCATGTCATTATAGCACTCTCTATTCAGAATGCAAGTTTTTTACAAAAAAAATCAAGCACCTAGCAAGACAAAATTGATGTTAGATTCTGTCTCACCAGTTGCTTGATTAATAATAGTGTTTGATGCATTCTTGTAACAAGCCAGCGACCTCTTTTATAGGTCCATTGGCATCTATTCGTTGATAATTAGGATATTGTTCCAATTGGTTTTTGATAAGAATTTCTTGATCATAAAGGTTTAAACGTTCTTCAATAATTTTAGGATCAGATTCTCGTTGTTTTAAACGTTGATAAATATTTTCTTTTGAAACGTCAAAAAAAACTGGAATGACGGACTCGCCGAAACGCTCAAAGACCGCTTGAAAGCCTGGAAAAGTTAACGCATTATAGGCTGGATGCTCTTTCGTTGTTTCAACGATGGCAGCTACACCGACACCGTAATAGTTTCCATGGTAAAAATCATACTCCACTAACTGATTGGTTTCAATCAAGGTTTGAAAACTTGCTTTTGTTTCAAAATAGTAATCCACGCCATCCACTTCATCCAATCGTTTTTTCCTCGTAGTATGCGAGATAACTTTATAGTTTTTCGGAAAAACCTTACTTGTAATTGCGGTCTTGCCAGAACCACTCGGACCCATAATAACAAAAAATGGATGTTGTAATTGCTTAATCATTAGAAACGCTCCTCTCAGTTGTTTCTATTATAACGTATTGTGCACTATTTTGAAAAATTGACAAAAAAGAGCTTGGGCCAAAAATCACTTTGGATTTTTGGCCCAAGCTTAAAAATTAATAAACGGCGGGAACAGAAGCAACAACCTACTACGCTTATCTTGTTTTGTTTAATTACAATAACTAGCCTAAGTTTTGTCCATTAGTTTCGATAACTTGTTTGTACCAATTAAACGATTTTTTTTCATAACGGTTTTTAGTACCATTTCCTTCATCGTCTAAATCAACGTAAATAAACCCATACCGTTTACTCATTTCACCTGTGGAAGCACTGACTAAATCAATACAGCCCCACGGCGTATAGCCCATTAAATCGACGCCGTCTGCAACTGCTTCTGCCATTGCTTCAATATGACGACGTAAATAATCAATCCGATAGTCATCTTCCACATAGAAATTTTCGTCTACTTTATCAATTGCACCTAAGCCGTTTTCCACAATAAATAAAGGTTTTTGATAACGATTATATAATTCATTTAGGGCAATTCGTAAGCCTTCGGGATCAATTTGCCAACCCCATTCACTTGCTTCTAAGAAGGGATTTTTAACGCCGCCTAAAAGATTCCCATTTGCTGTATCGTTGGTAGTACCAGTAACATCGACAGCAGTCGACATATAATAACTAAAGCCAATGTAATCCACTGGGTATTCTTTTAATAATTCTAAATCTCCTTCTTCAATAACTAAGTCTTTCACAGCATATTTTTGATACATGCGTTCTGCGTATGCTGGATATTCACCACGAACTTGAACATCTGTACAATAATAATTAAACTCTTGGTTTTCAATCATTGTAGCAACTTGATTGACTGGATTCGAATCAATGCCATACGTTGTTGCATAAATAATCATACATCCAATTTGTAATTCTGGATTTAATTCATGGCCAATTTTTACAGCTTTACTACTTGCAACAAATTGATTATGCCATGCTTGGAAAATGTTTTGATAATCATTGGCTCCATTGCTTTTCACCAATCCTTGACTAAGTGCTGGGAAATGGAACGCTGAATTAATTTCATTGAATGTCATCCAATAGTTAACTTTTTGGTGGTAACGTGTTAAAACAGTTTCCGCAAAACGTTCATAAAAGTCAACTAATTGGCGATTTTTCCACCCGCCGTATTCTTTCGCTAAATGCAGTGGCATTTCATAATGAGAAATCGTAATTACTGGTTCAATGTTATAGTTTAAGCATTCATCGATAACCGCATCATAAAATTTCAAGCCGGCTTCATTCGGTTGTGTTTCATCTCCTTTTGGAAAAATACGCGACCACGCAATTGAAAAGCGATAACATTTGAAGCCCATTTTAGCAAACAACGCAATGTCCTCTTTAAAGCGATCATAGTGATCAATTCCTGTATGATTAGGGTAGCGATATTTCGTTTCGTCAATCGTCCAATCAAACGCTTCATCTCCTAAAATAGCGAAACGTTGTTTTCCTCCCGGCATCGCATCTGCCACAGATAAACCTTTACCATCGGCTAAGTAAGCCCCTTCTAATTGATTGGCTGCGGTCGCACCGCCCCATAAAAATCCTTTTGGAAATTTTGTCGTTGTTGTCATACTTGTTCCTCCTCCAATTGTCTTTTATTTAATAATGGCTAAAAAGTCTTCACCATGTAACACGTCTGTTTGGTTCATATCCAAAACATCTAAATAATCATTCGTATTCGTTACCACAATCGGTGTAACTACTGGATAACCAGCTTCTTTAATGGCAGCAATATCAAAAGTAACCAGCAAATCTCCTTTTTTAACAGAATCACCTTGTTTCACTGATAATTCAAAGCCTTTACCATCTAATTCGACCGTATCCATGCCAATATGCATTAATAATTCAACGCCCTCTGTTGTCGTCAAGCCAACAGCATGTCCTGTCGGAAATAATGTGGTGATTTCACCATCTGCGGGTGCATACAGTTTGCCTTCAGTCGGCTCAATTGCAACACCTTTTCCTAAAGCACCTGAAGCAAAAACAGGGTCTTGTACTTTTTCTAGCGGTAAAATTTCACCTTGAAGTGGACTTGCTAAAATAATTTTATCTTCTTGATTCGTTTTTACAGGTGCCACCATCTTATCAGTTTCTGTTTTTTCAGTTGCTGTTTCTGGATTAGGTTGATCTTCAAAACGTAAGACAAACGTTAAGACAAACGCAATGATAAAGGCAATTCCGGCACCAATTGCACCAGTAATCATCGGTGCAGTATCTTTTGTCTCTGCAGGAATAAAGCCAGGCAAGCTCAACATACTAACCAAGCCAAACGTAAAGTTTTTCACGTGATTCATAGCCACAAATGCACCACCGATACCGCCACCAATACAAGCTGCAATAAATGGTTTTTTCAATGGTAAAGTCACGCCATATACAGTTGGTTCAGTAATTCCAAAAATAGTCGTAATACTTGAAGACAAAGCCAAACCTTTTAGTTTCACATTTTTTGTTAGGAAAAAGACAGCTAAAGCAGCCCCGCCTTGTGCAATAACGGCTGGTAATAACATTGGTACCATCGTATCGCCACCTTGTGTTAAGTTTAACATCATAATTGGTACAAAGCCCCAATGCATACCAAACATTACCAAGACTTGCCACAACGAACCCATTAATAACCCTGCGATAATTGGACTAAAAGCGTAAATTGCGTTGTATCCTTGTCCCAACCAATCGCCGATGACCGTCCCGATAGGACCAATAGCTAAGAAGGTAACAGGTGCCATAATAAGGAAAACAGCTAACGGAACGCAGATAATTTGTAGAAAACTCGGAATTACTTTTTTGAAGAAATGTTCTACATAACTTTGTGCAAAAACAGCCAAAATAATTGGTAAAACCGAAGAAGTATAGCCACTTGGCCCAATAATCACTGGAAGACCAGCAAAGCTAATTGTTTTGCCTGCTAAAGCAGTAATGCTGGGATGAACTAAGGCCATCGCCAAAGCAACCGCTAAAAAGGGATTAGTATTGAATTTTTTAGCAGCCGTAAACGCTAACATAATTGGTAAGAAAGTAAATAAACCATCTGCAATCGAAAAGAGAACAAGATATACGCCTGAAGTGTCAGCTAACCAGCCCATAGTTACAGCCAATGTTAAGAAGCCTTTTAGAACCCCAGCGCCGGCCATTGCACCTAAAAACGGTGTAAAAATAGAAGAAATAATATCAATTAAACGGTTAAAGATATTTCCGCCACTTTCTTTTTCTCTATTATCAGAATCATTACCTAGTCCACTGTTAGCCATCAAATCCTTATAGACATCACTAACGTGACTGCCAATAACCACTTGATATTGTCCTGCACTTTGAACTACCTGAATAACATCTGGGTCAGCATTCAATGCAGCTGTATCTGCTTTATTCTCATCTTTTAATTTAAAACGTAAGCGTGTAGCACAGTGAACAACACTATTAACGTTGCCTTCGCCCCCAACAGCTTTTAACACACGTGCTGCAATTTCTTGATTTTTACTCATCTCTAGATCCTCATTTCCATTAATTTTTAATATCAAAAAAACCTACATTGAAAAAGAGCCAGATCCTTCTCTTCACAGCTGCGCAGTCTGCGAAAATCGTTATCGGTTTTTTCAATCTAGGTTTTGCCTGCATTATCAGTAACAATCCGCGATTATTGGTTGTTATGCTTTTTTATCATTGACCACTCTTTGGATATGAATGGTTAAATAAATCATTTCCGCTTGATCAATTGGTCGATCATAGCTTTTTAATAAATACTCATTAATACGTTGGACCGCTTGAAACGCCTTAGGATACTTTCCTTGGACCAATGCAAAAAGAAATTCGTCCTCCTCATCATGCGCTTCTTGTTTTAAATAACGTTGCGCAAAATATTGAAGATGTGTAACAATTCGTTGATAGTTCAATGAATCTTCATCAAACACCTGTCCAAAGTAGCGACTAATAATCGTTAAAATATCACGAACCATCTTGGTTGCTTCCATGGTAACTTCCATATTGCCATTTCCTTGTTCAGCATTCACAATATGAAAAGCAATGAAACCCGCTTCATTTTCTGAAAATTGAACCCCTAGCTTTTCAGCAATAATCGCTAATGCTTGCTTTGCGATTTCAAATTCTTTAGGATAAAATTTGCGTGTTTCGAATACAAGAGGATTCGGAATATCAATTCCTTCTTTGGCTCGAAGTAACGCATAGTGAATATGATCCGTTAAAGTTAAATAAATATTTGATGAAAGCTCAATAGCTAGCGTTGTTTCTGCTAAATCAACGATTTGTTTGACGACTTCTACTTCTTTGGTGGGGACGTCTTCAAACAGCTGCTGGAATTGCCCTGCCATAGCGGAGTCCTTTAACACGAATTCCTTTTCAACATAATCTGGATTGATCGTGTCTCCAATCTTCTTTTGAAAGGCTAAGCCGCGTCCCATATAAACAATTTCTTCGCCTTGCTCATTTCTTGAAAGCACGACATTATTATTTAAAACTTTTTCAATCCTCATGATGAATGCAACCTCACTTTTTTATAAAAAAAGCCCAGAATCCCTCCACTGATTGTGTTAATGGAAGACTCTGGTTTTGCCTGCAAAGCAGTAACAATCCTTATTTACAAAGTAATAATAGCATGCTTTTTTTTAATATGCAAGCCTTTCCAAAAAAATATTTTTATTTATTTTTTACTCTGTTGATCCATTTTAAAAAAAAGTTTACTAAAAGTAAAAAAAAGACTTGCTTTCTCTTACTTTTTATTAGTAAAATAGAGATGTTGAATTTTTAAACTATTTATTTTAAGGAGATTACACAATGTCAAAATTATTAGTTGTTAAAGCACATCCATTAACAAAAGAAGAATCACGCTCAGTTCGTGCGTTAGAAACATTTTTAGCTTCATACCGTGAAACAAATCCATCAGACGAAATCGAAATTTTAGATGTTTATGCACCAGAAACAAACATGCCGGAAATCGATGAAGAATTATTATCTGCTTGGGGTGCACTTCGCGCTGGCGCAGCATTTGAAACATTAAGCGAAAACCAACAACAAAAAGTGGCTCGTTTTAATGAATTAACTGATCAATTTTTATCTGCCGACAAAGTAGTAATTGCTAATCCAATGTGGAACTTAAACGTACCGACACGCTTAAAAGCTTGGGTAGATACAATCAACGTTGCTGGAAAAACATTCCAATATACTGCAGAAGGACCAAAACCTCTAACAAGTGGTAAAAAAGCCTTACACATCCAATCAAATGGCGGCTTCTACGAAGGAAAAGATTTTGCTTCTCAATACATTAAAGCGATTCTAAACTTTATTGGCGTTGATCAAGTCGACGGATTATTCATCGAAGGAATCGATCATTTCCCTGATCGCGCGGAAGAACTTTTAAATACTGCCATGACCAAAGCAACTGAATACGGTAAAACATTCTAAATTTTCCGAGTGATTTACATCAAAAAGAGACAAGCAGTTCGTTCACTGCTTGTCTCTTTTGTTACGTAGATTCTTGTTGATCTGGCTTATCTTCATCATACAAACCGGAAACGATTTGGTACCACTCAAAAATGTGTGTAATTATCACCTTAGCTGCGTCATAAACAGGAATTCCTAAAATCACCCCGACAATCCCAAATAGTTTACCAGACGTTAATAAAACAACCAAAATGGTGACTGGATGAATGGATAACTGACTGCCTAGGACAAGTGGTGAAATAAACCGACCTTCGACCGTTTGCTCAATGGCAAAAACAATCAAGACTTTAATTAACAAAGCTGGCCCACTGACAATTCCTAAAAAGACTGCTGGAATCATGGCTAAAAATGACCCTAAATAAGGGATTAAATTTAAAAAGCCTGCTGCAATACCTAAAGTGACTGCATAATCTAAGCCAATGACAGAAAAACCAATCATAAACATAATTGCCACTGCGAAAGCGACAGTTAACTGTCCTCTAATATAAGAAGAGACTTGATCATTGACTTCTGCAAGAACTTTTAAGGTTGGTTTACGCATCTTCACTGGTAAAAACTTCATTAAATATGGCGCTAAGTTTTTGCCATCTTTCAGTAAATAAAATAGAATAAACGGCATCGTAATGATGGCGACAAAGATCGTAGCCACCGCCCCAAAGAAATTACCAATTCCTTGTACTGTGAACGTTGAGACGTTTTTAATGATGGTACCTAACGAACTGACAACTTTATCGCCTGCCGCTTCAAGTTGTTCTCTAAATTGCGCAAAAAGTGGATCACTTAATATTTCCTGCGATTTTTGATCAATTGTATCAATATATTGAGGAAAATGATTCACAAAGCTGACAGATTGCTCACGAATTTTAGGAACGATTACAATACCACCCCAAATGAGTAGTGCCACAATTAAAATAAATAGGCCGATAATACTCCAGACACGCGAGATTTGTTTTTTCTCTAAATAATCGACAATCGGATTTAATAAATAATATAAAATCCCCGCCATAATTACTGGTAAGCCGACAACGCCAAAAAACTGCCAGACGGGCTTAAATAAATAAGAAACTTTCGTAAAAGTTAGAATAATTAACAGCACCAATAAGACAATCAGTAAGGCTGTTACTACTTGATTATTTAAAAACCAACGCCAAAACCAAGACAGGCGTTTATCAGTCGTTTGTTTTTTATCCATTGATTCACGCTCCATTTACTAAATAATCAATTGTTGTTCCAATGGTTATCTTTGGTAACTGATGGGGCGTTAAATAAACACCATTTCGGATAACATCATCCTCATCGGTTGGTGCATCAGCAAAGATTAAAGTGCTGTGAGCGATACTTTGCAAGTTACTATTGGCAAAAGAACCCACTTTTGTGATTGTATAGTTTGTATCGCCAATTTTCAGATGATCTCCTTCTGCCAAGGTAACTTGGTCTTTTTCTGGGAATGATTGAATAACTGCATGTTGCTTCAAGGTATCGGTAGCAGTTTCTCCAAAAAGAATAATCATTTTTTCTGAATCATCGATTGCATGTTTGCCTATTTCTGTTACGGTTGCTTGCATCTTCCATCCCACTCCTTCATTATCTTACTTCTATTATTATAGCATAGAATAAAATAGATATTCAGGAAAAAGAAAAGGCGGTGAACAATCGTCAATTGACTTTTGTTCACCGCCTTAAAATAAGTTTTTATTTAAAGAAGTTCATAATATGAGTCCAAATTTTTTCATCAAAGACATCCATTGGATTCCCATTTCCAATCAAACCATAACCAATCATTGTTCCCACAACAAATAAGATAATGACTAACGAAATGACCACTAGAATTTTCAATAATGTTACTAAAATATAACGAAATGAACTCATACGTTTGACTCCTTTAGATTACTGTCGTTGCTTGTTTTTCTTCAATTTTTTCATCATTGACACGTTCAACGTTCGCGCCTAATTTTTGAAGTTTTTTATGGAACTCATAATAGCCACGATCTAAATATTTCAAATTAGAGACACGTGTAATGCCATTTGCACGTAACCCTACTAAAATCAATGCGGCAGCTGCCCGTAAATCAGTGGCTTCCACTGCTGCTCCTTGTAACTCGTTGCCACCATTAATAACGGCAATGTTGCCGTCAATTTTTAAGTCAGCGTTCATTCGACGCATTTCCTCTAAGTGTTGGTAACGATTTTCAAAGACTGTTTCTGTCACGATGCTTGTTCCTTCAGCAAACATTTGGATCGCTGTCATTTGTGCTTGCATGTCTGTTGGGAAACCAGGATGCGGCATTGTCTTAACATCTGTTGGTTTTAGATGTTTTGGTCCAATTACACGGATGCCATTTTCTTCTTCTTCAATGATTGCACCCATTTCAGTTAATTTAGAAATTAGCGGACGATTATGTTCAGAAATTGCTTCTTCAATTAAAACATTGCCCTCAGTCATTGCTGCAGCTACCATGAACGTACCTGCTTCAATTCGATCTTGAACGATTGAATGCTCTACGGCATGTAATTTATCGACGCCTTCGATACGCATCGTTTCTGTCCCAGCACCGATAACATTGGCACCCATTTTGTTTAAAATGTTTGCTAAGTCAACGATTTCAGGTTCACGAGCAACGTTTTCAATGATGGTTGTTCCTTTCGCACGAACAGCAGCCATCATAATATTTTGCGTAGCGCCGACACTTGGGAAGTCTAAGTAAATAGTGTTACCGATTAGTTCATCCGCAATTGCTTCAATATAACCATTTTTTTGGATGATTTTTGCACCTAATGCTTGGAAGCCTTTTAAGTGTAAATCAATTGGTCGTTTGCCAATGGCACAGCCACCTGGCATTGCCACTTTGGCATGACCATTACGAGCCAATAAAGGTCCCATTACAACGATAGAAGCACGCATTTTACTAACGTACTCATAGTTTGCTTCGATCCCTAAAGGTTGTGTTGCGTCTATTGTTACTTCATTCGCGTCTTCATCAAAATCAATGGCTACATTCAAATGCTTAATTACTTGATTCATTGTAAATACATCAGATAAAATTGGTACATTTTTTAAAGTAGTAACGCCTTCTTCAGCTAAAAGAGTAGCTGCTAAAATTGGTAAAACAGCGTTTTTGGCGCCTTCAATTTTTACAGTTCCTTGTAATTTTGTATTACCACCATGAACAATAATTTGTTCCATTTTGTTCCCCCCAAAAAAATGAGAATAGGTATTCCTATTCAAAATCTTTACTATTATACCATTATTCAACTAAAAATTGTACCTTTTTTTATTTTTCAATTTTTAAGGAAAATACACAATGAAAAGATTTCGACAAAGCGCAATCAATTCTAAAGCAAACGAGCTAACTGTGTATCCGATAGCGATGGCGAAAAATACCATCAGCATTCTAATTTGCGGTGTAAATTGGGTTTTGAAAAATTGCTCAATACGCAATGATTGCAACGCCCAAAAACTTATGTAAATGAACATAAGATGACTAACGATTCGAACAATAGCATCTACTCCATAGTATTGCATAAGGAGCCTCCTTTTTTCTAACGTAGGAACATTTTATCACAAAATAATAAAAACCGATAATTAATCCACTTGAAATGCCAAAATTTGACACTATTTATTAAAAAATACGAAGAAATAGAGTTTAAGGCACCTGACTCAATAGCAAGCGCCTTAAACTCTACAAAAGTGACTGAATCCTTCAGCCTTTTTTACCCATGTTTCGATACATTGATCCGGTTGATTGCACGATGCAAAGCAACAGTCGCACGACGTAGTTGATCGCGGTCATCTTTTGCTTTGGCTTCTTCAATTAAACGTTCTGCTCGTTGTTTTGCTCGTTCAGCACGAGGTACATCGATATCTCGTTCACGTTCGGCACTATCGGCAATAATAGAAACGACATTATCACGGACTTCCATGATACCACCATTTACAGCTACCCAGTCAACATGTGTATCTGAATCGGTCCGTTTGATGCGGACTTCATCAATCGCTAGCGGAACGATGATTGGCGCATGTTTTGGTAAAATACCAATTTCACCATCTGTTGTTTTCGCCACAACGATTTTTGCATGGTGGTCATAAACTAGACCATTAGGCGTTACTACATTCACAGTAAGACTATCCATTGTGTTTGCCGCCTTTCTAGTAGTTTAATTGTTTCGCTTTTTCGATGGCATCTTCAATTTTACCGACACTACGGAAGGCTTCTTCTGGCAGATTATCATGTTTACCTTCAAGAATTTCTTTAAAGCCACGAACTGTTTCCGCAACTGGTACATAAGAACCAGGTTGACCTGTAAATTGTTCAGCAACGTTAAAGTTTTGAGATAAGAAGAATTGAACACGGCGTGCGCGACCAACAAGTACTTTTTCGTCATCTGATAATTCGTCCATCCCTAAAATAGCGATGATATCTTGTAATTCACGGTAACGTTGTAAAATATGTTGCACTTCGGTAGCCACTTCGTAGTGTTCTTCTCCAACAATTTCAGGAGCCAAGGCACTAGAAGATGAAGCTAACGGATCTACCGCTGGATAAATCCCTTGTTCGGTTAATTTACGTTCCAAGTTAGTTGTTGCATCCAAATGAGCAAACGCTGTTGCTGGCGCTGGATCGGTATAGTCATCGGCTGGAACATAGATTGCTTGAATAGAGGTAATTGATCCTTTTTTCGTTGAAGTAATCCGTTCTTGTAATTGTCCCATTTCAGTCGCTAAGGTTGGTTGGTAACCAACGGCTGACGGCATCCGACCTAAAAGGGCAGAAACTTCTGAACCGGCTTGTGTGAAACGGAAAATGTTATCAATAAATAATAGCACGTCTTGTCCTTCCACATCACGGAAATATTCAGCAATCGTTAACCCAGTTAAAGCCACACGCATCCGTGCACCTGGTGGTTCGTTCATTTGACCAAAAACCATGGCTGTTTTTTCAATAACGCCTGAATCTTTCATTTCATAGTACAGGTCGTTCCCTTCACGTGTCCGTTCACCAACACCAGTAAAGACGGAAATCCCTCCATGTTCTTGGGCAATATTATGAATTAATTCTTGAATTAAGACGGTTTTACCAACACCGGCACCACCGAAAAGTCCGACTTTACCACCTTTTAGATAAGGTGCTAATAAATCAATAACTTTAATCCCTGTTTCTAAAATTTCATTACTGGTACTTAATTCATCAAATGCTGGCGCTTTTTTATGAATCCCACTACGTTCAGCATCTGCAGGGAATGGCGCTTCTAAGTCAATTGTGTCTCCTAAAACATTAAACACACGACCCAATGTATCTTTACCAACAGGAACTGAAATTGATTTTCCTGTATCGATAACTTCCATTCCACGTTGTAAACCATCTGTCGATTCCATGGCGATAGAACGAATCACTCCATCACCTAGTTCTAAAGCGACTTCAAGTACTACTTTTTGTTTTGCTTCGCCATTTTTATAAACGACTAAAGCGTTGTTAATATCGGGTAAGGATTGATCTAATGAAAATTCCACGTCAACAACGGGACCGATTACTTGAACAATCTTTCCTGAACTCATAATTTCTTTCCTCCAGTCTTCATAAAGTCACACGCTTTGAACGTTTTTATAAACGTTCAAACGTAAGACTAGATTATTCTAGTGCAGCTGCACCAGCAACAATTTCTGTAATTTCTTGGGTAATCGCCCCTTGACGAGCACGGTTATAAGAAATTGTTAAATCGCTAATAATATTTTGCGCATTGTCAGTGGCTGTTTTCATGGCGGTCATCCCAGCAGCATGTTCTGCTGTTTTCGCATCAATGATCGCCCCATAAATTAAGCTTTCTGCATATTGTGGTAATAATTGATCCAAGATTGCTTCAGGTGAAGGCTCTAAAAGATATTCTTGTTCGTAAGAGGTCGCCTCTGATGGATCTAAATCAGTAATTGGCAACATTTTTTCCACACGAAACTGACTCGTTAGTGAGTTAACGTGGTGATTATAACAAACATACAATTCATCAAACACTTCGTTTTGGTACATAGTCGTTGCCGTTGTCACAATCTTACGGACTTCTTCAAACGTTGGTTGATCCGTTAAGCCTCTGAGCTCATAGGAAACATCGATTCCGCGTGCTTTAAAGAAATCCGCCCCTGTACCACCAATGGCGATTAAGGCATATTCTTTATTAGAATCGTGGTCTTCTTGAATCATACTCATGGTTTGTTTTAAGATTGAGCTATTGTAGCCACCAACTAACCCTTTGTCAGAAGTGATAACGATATAGCCTGTTTTTTTAACAGGTCGTTGTGCTAACATCACATGATAGTTCCCTTCACTAAGAGAAGATTGTTCTGTTTCACGTAATTCACTTAACTGAGCAGCTACTAAATGCGTAACGACACTACGAATTTTTGAAGAATATTCTTGAAAGCTTTTAGAGGCGCCTTCTGACTTGGTCAATTTGGCTGCAGAAACCATTTGCATCGCTTTGGTAATTTGGCTTGTCTTTTTTGTTGATGCAATGCGTTGTTTGATTTCGTTTAATGAAGCACCCAATGTCGCTCACCTCTCTTATGCGTTATCGATTTTTTCTAAAGCTTCTTTGGCTGAATCTCCGCTATTGTTTGCCGCTGCAAACATTTCAGAAAACTCTGTAATCGCTGCATCTAATGCATCAGTATCTGGTAAGTCTTTCGTAGTACGAATGGTTTCCAATAAGTCTGCATGTTTGCCATCAAAATAATCGAATAAATCTTGTTCAAAGTGTAAAATTTTATCTACGCTCACGCTATCTAAAAAGCCGTGTGTTAACGCATATAAAATTAAGACTTGTTTTTCTACAGGCAGTGGCGCATGTAGTTTTTGTTTTAAAATTTCTACCGTACGACGACCACGGTTTAATTTAGCTTGTGTTGCCGCATCTAAATCAGAGCCAAATTGTGTAAAGGCTTCTAACTCACGGTAACTAGCTAAGTCTAAACGAAGCGTTCCGGCAACTTTTTTCATTGCTTTGATTTGCGCTGATCCTCCGACACGAGAAACAGATAACCCAGCATCAACGGCTGGACGAGTGCCTGCATAGAACAAGTCGCTTTCTAAGAAAATTTGTCCATCAGTGATTGAAATAACGTTTGTTGGAATATAAGCAGAAATATCGCCTGCTTGTGTTTCAACGAATGGTAAGGCTGTCATTGAACCGCCACCTAATTCATCACTTAATTTAGCTGCACGTTCTAATAAACGTGAGTGTAAATAGAAGACATCCCCTGGATAAGCTTCACGACCTGGTGGACGGCGTAATAGTAGAGAAAGTTCACGATAAGCCACGGCTTGTTTTGATAAGTCATCAAAAATAATTAAGACATGTTTGCCGTTATACATGAATTCTTCACCCATTGCAGTTCCTGCATATGGTGCAATGTAAAGTAATGGTGCTGGTTGTGAAGCCCCTGCAGTCACAACGATTGTATAATCTAAGGCACCAAATTTACGAAGTGTTTCTACTTGGTTACGAACAGTAGATTCTTTTTGACCAATCGCTACATAAATACAAATTACATCTTGTCCTTTTTGGTTAATAATTGTATCAATTGCAATCGATGTTTTCCCTGTTTTACGGTCTCCAATAACTAATTCCCGTTGTCCACGACCAATTGGTACGAGGGCATCAATGGCTTTTAAACCAGTTTGCATTGGTTCAGCAACAGATTGACGTTGCATAACACCGGGAGCTGTTGCTTCCACAGGACGTGTTTTGTCTGTTTTAATTTCGCCTAAACCATCTAATGGTTGACCTAATGGATTAACAACACGGCCAATCAAAGCTTCCCCAACGGGTACTTCCATGATTTTGCCTGTGCGTTGTACTTTATCTCCTTCACGAATGGTTTCAAAATCGCCAAGGATAATAATCCCTACATCATTTGTTTCTAAGTTTTGTGCCATTCCGTATGAACCGTTTGAAAACTCAACAAGTTCTCCACTCATGGCATTTTCTAAACCGTGGGCGCGGGCAATTCCGTCACCGACGTAAGTGACTGTTCCAACTTCTTCAACAGCAAGCTGTTGTTGATAGTTTTCGATTTGTTCTTTAATCAAGGCACTGATTTCTTCTGCTTTGATAGCCATTCAATTCACCTCTTTGTAGTCCTAAAGATTATTTTAATAACTTCTGCTGCATATGTTCTAATTGTTTGCGGATGCTGCCATCGATTACTTGATGGTTTGCTTCAATAACCACTCCGCCGACAATTGACGGGTCAATTAAATTGACTAAATGCGCTTGTTCATACCCTAATAATTGGGCAGCTTTTTCTTCCATTGCTTGATGTTGTTCTTTTGATAAAGGAATGGCTGTTGTCACTGAACCCAAAATTAGTCCTTGGCGCTCATCATAACGTCGTTCATATTCATCAATCATCAAGAGCAGATCGTACATGCGACGATATTCGTAAACCACTCGCAAAAAGTTTTGCATCATTTCACTAAAACCTGTTACTAGTTTTTCCATGATGCTGTCTTTTTCATAAGGTTCTAAGCGATCATCACTTAAAATATCGCCAATACCAGGTACTTGGTGATAGACTTCGCGAAGCGTCAATAATTCTTGATAAATTGCTTCAGCTTGGTTCTTTTCAACTGCCAACTCAAACAAAGCCTTGCCGTAGCGTTTACCAACTGTATATTTATCTAGTTTCATTTGCTTTACCTAAACTTTCAATATAAGAATCAATCAATGCTTCATGTGCATCTGGTGTTAATTCTTTATTTAAAATTTTGGCTGCAATTTGAAGAGAAAGATCTGCCACTTCATTTTTTACTGAAGACAATGCTTCTTCACGTTCTTGAGAAATATCTGTCCGAGCTTTTTCGCGTAAGCGAGTAACTTCCGCAGTTGTTTCTTTTAATGTTTTTTGGCGAGTCTGTTCTCCACTTTCTTTCGCGTTTTTAATAATTTCAGCTGCTTCTGATCTGGAAGAAAGTAATTGTTGTTGACGTTCTTTTTCCATTTTCGCTGCTGCTACGCGAGATTGTTCTGCAGAGTCTAAATCGTTGGCAATTTTTTCTTCACGTTGTGTCAAAATATCTACGATTGCTCCCCATGCATATTTCTTTAATAAGAGCATCAAGATTAAAAATGCACCACTGACAACAATCATCGTGCCTAGTGTGGTACTAGGAGCCGTTTCACCGACTACCAATGTAGTAAGTAGCATGAAGTCTCAACTTCCTTTCCTGCAAAAATCGATTTAGCTTCTTCAACTGCTTTATCACCAGCTATTGAAAAGGCTAAAGATAGAAGAAAGCAGTGACGGTCCCGATAATAATCAGCGTCCTGCCTCCATTTTATTGCTTATCTGAATAAAAGTAATAAAGAAACAACGACACCTAAAATTGGCACAGCTTCGATTAAAGCGACCCCGATAAACATTGTTGTTCTTAATTGACCAGACATTTCTGGTTGACGAGTCATTGACTCGATTGTTTTTGAAATAACTTGTCCGTTACCGATAGCGGCTCCGATAGCTGAACCGAAAATTGCAATTGCTGCTGCGATAAAATTTAATCCTTCCATTGTGTAAAATCCTCCTAAAAGATAATTTTTGTCCTTCGTATTTCTTGATTATTCTTCTGTTTCAATTTTGTGTGACATATAAACCATTGAAAGTGTCACAAAGATAAACGCTTGGATACATCCAATAAAGATTGAGAATGCTACCCAAATCATTTCTAGCGGAATTGCTAGTGGGATAACCCATAATCCAACGCTTGCTACGGTTCCAGCAATCAAGCCCAATAGAACTTCGCCGGCAAAAATGTTTCCGTACAAACGCAAGCCTAATGTTAATAGATTCGTGAATTCTTCCATTAATTTTACCGGTAGTAAGAAACCAACGGGTCTTAAATAACTATTAACTAGATAGCCTTTAAAACCAAAGCGTTTCATACCAAAGAAGTGTGTTAAGACAATCATCATCATCGCTAACGTTAAGGTTACGATTGGATCGGCGGTTGGACTTTTCCAAACGCTGAGATCGTCGCCCACAACGATTTTTGTAACGAGACCCAAGATGTTTGAAACAAGTACAAACATGAACAGGGTAAACGCCATTAAATGAAAATTGCTCACTTCTTTACGAGGTAAATTGTCTGTAATGATTCCACGAATAAAATCCACTAACCATTCGATGACCGTTTGTTTGCCCTTAGGTCGTAGCTTCATATTTCTCGTACAAGCATAGACAAAGGCGAAAACAATGATACACGTCAACAGCACCATCAAAACAATGGTTCCATCAAACCAAATTGGTCCGATATTGAAGAGTAATTTCTTCTCTTCCAAATCAATTCACCTCTTTTCCAACAATCTTTCAGAAGTTTCATCCTACTCCTGAGTGATAATCCCTGGCAAAGCTATCGTACCACCACTTGTTGATAATTTACAAATAGTTTACTTTTAAAATTTCATGTGTTGAAAATTGGTTGGAAAACCTTTTCCATAAACCAATCTAATGCAGGGTGGTACTGCTTTCCGAAGCGATTAAAAAATGAATCATTTACATTCATTTACTCAACACTTACCAGATTTTACACCTAATCCGAAGAAAGGCAAGCAAATATGCGAAAAAGAATAAATTTACATTTTTAACGTCGGTTATTTTTTAATGTTCGGCTGATTTGTCGGTCAACTTCCTTACGTTTCAAGTCTTCACGCTTGTCGTACTGCTTTTTCCCTTTAGCTAAACCAATCAAAACTTTGGCATAGCCGTCTTTAATATAGACCTTCAAAGGTACTAATGTGATACCTGTATTTTTGGTTTCGCCGATTAACTTATTAATTTGTTTTTTGTGTAATAATAATTTTCTGGTACGTAATGGGTCATGATTAAAAATATTGCCCTGTTCATATGGACTAATATGAACGTTATACAAAAAGGCTTCTCCGTTTCGAATTCGCGCAAAACCATCTTTTAAATTGATACGACCATTTCGAATAGATTTGATTTCTGTTCCTTGTAAAACAAGCCCAGCTTCAACCGTATCGATAATTGAATAATCATGTCTAGCTTTGCGGTTTTGTGCGATTAATTTTCCTTCCCCTTTTGGCATAAGCGACCTCCTCTACTTCTTCTTTTTCCCTTTTTTATTTTTTTGTTTCATTGCTTCTTTATAAAAAGGTTGTTTTTTGCCTTTGCCTTTTTTCTTATTTTTCTTTTTCTTACCATCAAATGATTCATCTTTTTTATTTCTTCGTTGATTATTTGAACGAGTTGAAGAATTGGCTTTACCTTTTTTACGTCCTTTTGGTCCTTCGACTGGCGCGACTTCCTCAGCTGAAATCAATTCAAAATCAACTTCTCTTGTTTCTGGATCAGCTTTTTCAACACGGATTTGAACTTTCTGACCAATTTTCAAAGTCATTCCCGTCCGTTCACCAACTAACGCCATATGATTTTCAATAAAGTGGAAATAATCTTGTTTTAAGTTGTTCACGTGAATCAAGCCTTCTATTGTATTAGGCAGTTCCACAAAGATACCAAATTTTGTGACTGAGCTGATAATCCCGTCATACGTTTCTCCCACTTTATCTACCATAAATTCGGCTTTCTTCATGGCGTCCACTTCACGCTCTGCATCAACTGCGCGACGTTCCATACTTGAACTATGGTTGGCAATTTCTGGTAATGCTTCGTTCCATTTTTCTTGATTTTTTTCAGATTGATCTTGGCTATAGCTACGAATCAAACGATGCACAATTAAATCTGGATAACGACGTATTGGTGAAGTGAAATGCGTATAATATTCAGCAGCCAACCCATAGTGTCCGTAGTTGTCTTCTGAGTATTTCGCTTGTTGCATACTTCTTAGCAACATCGTATTGATAACCACTTCTTCCGGCTTATTTTCAACTTGCTCTAAAACTTTTTGTAAATCTTTCGGTGAAATGTTTTCTTTTGTTCCTTTAACAAGAATGCCAAGTACTGCAGCGAAATCAAAGAAACGTTGCATTTTTTCTTCTTTTGGTTGTTCATGAATCCGATAAATAAATGGCAGTTTTAAGTCATGATAATGACGCGCCACAGTTTCATTCGCTGCCAACATAAAGGATTCAATTAATCGTTCACCCACACCACGCGTGCGTAAAAGAATATCTTGGGGATGACCATTTTCATCAACTAGGACTTTGGCTTCACGATCTTCAAAAGAAATCGCACCACGGCGCATACGCATCTCTTCTAATATATGGTGCAGCTCGCCCATCTCTTTAAACATGGGAACTAGTTCTTTGTAGCGTTCTAACGTTTCAGGTTTTTGCTCTTCTAAAATTTCATTGACTGCTGTATAGGTCATTCGCTCCGTTGTTTGGATTACACTTTGGAAAATTTCATGCGAAATAACTTCTCCTTCTGGTGTAATTTCCATCTCACAACTCATGGTTAAACGTGGAACATGTGGGTTTAGCGAACAAATCCCATTTGATAATCGCTGCGGAATCATTGGCACAACTCGGTCTGTCAAATAGACACTTGTACCACGTTCATACGCTTCCATATCCAATTGGCTTCCTTCAGTTACATAATAAGAAACATCTGCAATATGCACCCCTAAAAAGAAATTGCCATTTGCTAACTTTTGTACCGTTACTGCATCATCTAAATCTTTCGCATCTTCTCCATCAATCGTCACAATCAACTGATCACGTAAATCCCGACGACCGACTAAATCGCTTTCTGCAATAGTTTCTGGTACTTGGTCCGCTTCAGCCAAAACTTCATCAGGAAATGCTGTGGGAATTCCATGAGACACCACGATTGATAAAATATCCATTCCTGGATCATTTTTATGACCAATCACTTGTTTGACTAGTCCTTCCATACTCGTTGGATATTCTTGATCTGGATAATAGGTAATTTCAGCAATGACAATGCTACCATCTACTGGCTTAATCCCTTCAGGTGCAATTGATACAGTATACTGATTCAATTTCTTATCTTTGGGAATCATGTAGCCATACAGTCCCATTTCTGCCATTTCTTCTTCACTATATGCCACAAATTCTCCGACAACTTGGCTCACTGCTCGCTCTTTAATTTCTTTGACTTTACCTTCTGCGCCGCGATCTGAAAAAGGATCCGCATGTTGGATCACGTCAATTAAAACCGTATCTCCATCCATTGCAAAGTTCGTTGCCTCTTTCGGAATATAAACATCTGGTTCTTCAGGATCGATGGTCACGAAACCAAAGCCTCGTTCATTTGCACGAAACGTTCCTTCTATTAATAAGTCTTTCATTGGTAACAGGACTTTGCCTTTTTTGTGGAAACTAACTGACTTTTCTCGTTCCATTTGTGCAATGGTTTGCACTAAAATTTTAAAATCTGAACTTTTTTCTAAATTCAAACCTTGTGCAATTTCTTCCATTGAAAAGCTTTTCTTTTTTTGGCTTTCCATGAAATGTAAAATTTGCTCTTTAATTGTTTGTTTTGTCATTATTTCTCCTCATTCCAAGGTAGTGTTGCTAAAAATTGCACCACATCTTGCTCTAATTGTTTGTGTTCTCCACTCACCGTAATGACATGTCCGCTGTTTGGGTACCATTGTAAGGTCACACGTGCTTGTGTTAGCGCTTGGGCCGTTTGATAGACGCCCATTGGCTCAATCATTTCATCTTTGCCAGCTTGCGCTAAGAAAAGAGGTGCGTGGATTTTGTTTAGTTTGTCAGCCGTCTGACTAGCAATCGTTTCAATCGCTCCTAATTGTTGTTTGACTCGTTGCTCAATCGATTGCAACCGGCTTTGTTGTTCCTCTGCAGGAACTTCTGCGATTTTCATCACGTTTTCTGCGTATAATACAAAATTTTCTGGGACTTTATTTGCGACAGGGTAGATCGGTGAACAGAAAAATCCACCACCAATTAATCCTGTTAATTGTTCCGTTAATGCATGCATACTGAAAATCCCGCCCATTGATAAACCAAAAATGGCAATTTCTTGGTAACCTCTTTCTCTCAAAAAAGCGACTGCTTCTTGTGTATCTTGCCACCATTGTTCCGTTGTTTGATCTAAAATATCTTCAGGAACTAGCGTGCCATGTCCTGAAAAATTAGGCGAATAGACAGTATAATTTTCTTTTTCTAAACGTCTGCTTAACATCCGTACATCATTACTGCTGCCAGAATAAGCGTGTAATAAAAGGACCGCCCGTTTTCCTTTTTCTGAAAATAATGGCTTCGGTAAATTGATTTTTTTTGCCACTTCGCTCACCTCAGCTTCATTCTATCATATTCTCAAAAGAAAACCTTCCGAAATGATAAGTTTCAAAGACTTTTTCAGAAAGAAAAAGAACAGAAAAATAAGTGTCCGCACTCATCTCTCTGTTCTAAACTTGTCATTTTAAAAGATTACGTACTTATTTTGAAGATAAGAACGCCAAAACAAATAATAAAATCATCCAAATTGCGCCAAGAACTGCTGTTGAGCGTTGCATAACAGCTTCAAAACCGCGCGCTTTTTGCTTCCCAAATAATTTATCTGCACCGCCAGTGAAGGCACTTGCTGCACTGTTTTGTTTGCTTGGTTGCATCATAACAGTAATGACGATTAAAACAGATAAAATGATGACCAACGTTAAGATTAGATTATACATGCGTTAATTCTCCTTTTTATACAAATATGCGAAATTCATCTACTTTAATGTAGCATATTTTATCTGTAAACACCAGTGAAATTTAATGTCTTTCCTTATTTGTCTCTAATAGCAACAGCCGCAAGTAGGAATCAGATTTCTACTTGCGGCTGTTGCTAACTTATTTTTTATTTTCTCAACACGTCTCCGTATTCAGGTTTAGTATCAAATTCTTTTTTGGCAAATGGACATAGCGGAATAATTTTTTTATGCTCTTTTCTCGCTTTTTCAACACCGGCTAAAACAAGTTTTTCAGCTAATTTTTGTCCACGATAAGTTGGATCAACAAACGTATGGTCAATAATCATCATGCTTTCGCCAGCATCTGACCAAGTCATTTCACCAATTTCTTGGTTTTCATCGTTATATAGAGCAAAACGATTGTTTTCTTCTTTAATTTGCATATTCGTTCCCTGCTTTCCGAATATATTTTAGAGCACCACTTGGACATGAATCTACCACAATCATGTCATTTTCAACACTTCCGTTATCTGGAATAATCCATGGTTTCCGACCAACTTCAAAGACTTCTGGATTTCCGCGAACACAATTACCAATATGTTCACAAATATCTTTATTATAAAAGATATCAATTCCTTTCCCAGTATATTTACGGTAGCCTTCTTTTAATAGTTGTTCTTCCGTGACTGGTTGCCCATCTATTTGGTTTCCTTTCATTGCACAATCTCTCCCCTGTAACTTATTAATATTAAAAACGTACCTTTATTTTACCACTAAGCTGGACATTCAGGCAATTAATTGTTCCACCTTACTTGCCAATTCGACGAGCACGCAAAGCAGATAAGATTGACACAGTGTCCACGACTTCTTGTAGCATAGCCCCGATTAGCGCCGGAATGATCCCGGTACTAGCAATTAACATTAGTAAAACGCAGATAAAAATTCCGATTAATACAGATTGTTTGGCAATTTTCATGGTGTCTTGGGCAATTTCGACCGCTTGGCTGACTTTACTTAAGTCATCTTTTAAAATAACAACGTCAGCAGTTTCACTAGCCGCAGTAGCTCCATGAGCGCCCATAGCAATACCTACGTCTGCAGCGGCAAGCGAAGGTGCATCATTTACACCATCTCCTACCATGATGACTGGATGATTTTCTTTAGGCAATTCTTTTAGAATAGTTAATTTATCTTGTGGTAAACATTCCCCATGTACTTCGGTAATTCCTACTTCTGCAGCAATCGTTTCTGCGACGGATTCTTGATCCCCCGTCAGCATTAAAATTCGTTGAAGATGTAATTGGTGTAATTTTTCCATAGTCTCTTTTGCTTCTGGGCGTACAGTGTCTGTAAAAGTAATTCGGCCTAAATATGTGCCATTACGTGAAATATGAATAGTCGTTTTATCAATTTTTTCAGTTTCTTGAGACTCTTGTGTCACAAAATTCTTTTTACCTACCCGTATCTCAGCACCATCCACAAATGCCTTCACGCCAGCACCAGAAACTTCCGCTAGATCTGTAATATTTTTTAATGGGACATCTTGCTTTCTGGCATAAGCAACAATTGATCTAGCTAAAATATGACTTGATTCTTGTTCCACGCTTGCTGCCAATCCCACTAATTCAGCAGCAGTTATTTCAGCATTGATTGGTTGGACTTGATCAACAGAAAGTTGTCCTTGCGTAATCGTGCCTGTTTTATCAAACGCAATCGTTTTTGCAGAAGCTAATTTTTCGACCATCGTTCCCGATTTAATAACGACCCCATGACGACTTGAACGACCCATCCCTGCCACTAAAGCAATTGGGGCAGATAGAATTAAAGGACACGGCGAAGCAACCACTAAGACTTCCGCAAAGCGTGTCGGACTTTTCGAAACAAACCAAGCAACACCTGCAATTAGGTAGGCAACTAGTGTAAAAGGTACCGCATAGCGGTCTGCTAAACGTACAAAATGAGCTGGACGTGCCGCAGATTCTTTCACTAAGTTCACAATTGTTTGATATTGACTGTCGGCTACAGTTTTTTCAGCAACCATTTTCAAAGAGCCATCACCATTCACGGAACCCGACATTAATTCATCACCAGGATTTTTTTCAATTGGTTTTGATTCTCCTGTTAATGAAGATTCATCGACTGTTGATGTCCCGGTTTTTACCAAGCCATCAACTGGAACTAGTTCCCCTGGTTTTACTACTAATTCATCGCCAACATTGATTTCCTCAACAGAAACATCTTCTAAATTTTCGCCATTCAAGCGATGAGCTTTTTGTGGCGAGTTATCCAATAATGACTTCAGCTCTTGGTTAGCTTTTCCAGCGGCATAGTCTTCTAATGAATCACCACCAGTCAACATAATTAAAATCATCAAACTGGCCCAGTATTCTCCCACAGCTAAGGTTGCAACGATAGCGGTAATCGCTAAAATATCGACACCATATTTTCCTTCACGTAAGGTTTGAATCATTTCCCAGAACATCATTAACGCCATTACAGAACCTGTTATTAAAATAATGCCATACGCCCAATTCGGCTGATGTAAAATAAATTCAAATAATAATGCCAAAACTCCTGTTATAATTGTAATCCCCAATTTTGTTACATGCTTCATCTCTTTTTCTCTCCCATCATTCACTTTACATTATTGAGCGTACCTTTTCTGTTTTGAAAAAGAAAGTGAAAACGCCTAAATGAAAACGACTTTCATTATCATAGGATAGTTGCTGTAGCAACGTTTACTTTCTGAAAAGTAGTTATGTAAAAAAAACACAGACCATCGTTCATTCGCCGATGGTCTGTGTTTTTATTTCCAAAAATCATCAAAAATTGTAATGGGTAAATGCCGTTTGTGTTGTCCTTTTTTATACCAGTTTTCAATTGTTTGTTGATCTGTTTCCGAGACTTTTTTGCCTTCCAAATAGTCATCAATGGCATCATACGTGACACCTAAGGCAACTTCATCTGCAACTAACGGTTTGTCATCTTCTAGATCAGCTGTTGGTATTTTTAGATACAAGGCTTCTGGTGCCCCAAGTTCTTTCAGCAAAGCTTTTCCTTGGCGCTTATTTAAACGAAATAACGGTAAAATATCCGCTCCGCCATCGCCATATTTAGTGAAGAAAGCTGTGACATTTTCGGCTGCGTGGTCTGTGCCAATTACTGCGCCAGCATTTTCGCCAGCTACTGCATATTGTGTAATCATACGTTGACGTGCTTTCATGTTCCCTTTATTAAAATCGCTAATTTGAACGCCAGCGTTTTCTAGCGAACCAACCATTGCATCCACTGCTGGTTTAATATCCACTCGTAAAGAAACATCTGGCTGGATAAAGGCTAGCGCGGCTTGTGCATCAGCTTCATCTGCTTGCTCACCGTATGGAAGGCGAATCGCAATAAATTGATACGACATATCTCCTGTTTCTTCGCGCATTTCAGTCATCGCTAATTGTGCTAAGCGCCCAGCTAATGTTGAATCTTGTCCGCCACTAATTCCCAAGACAAAGGTTTTTAAAAAAGGCTGTTTAGTTAAATAAGCTTTCAGAAAATCAATACTTTTACGAACTTCTTCTTTTGGATCAATTGTCGGTAAAACACCTAACTCTTGAATGATTTTTTCTTGAAGTGTTGTCATTTCTAGGCCTCCTTATTCACCGTTTCCGTTAAATGTTTAACGTCTTTACGCACTTTTTCCAATAAATTCATTTTGTGGTTCCAACAATCTGTTGAAAGGTCCACTGGATATTTCTGCGGATTCAAGTCCCGCTTGTATTCTTCCCAAAGTGAATCTAAATTTTCTTTTGCATATTGTTTAATTTCATCTAAAGTTGGTAATTCATACACACGTTTTCCTTCAACGAAAATATCTTGGAGTACTGGCCGTGCTTCAAAATCACGGACATACTTATTAATAAAGGTATGAACGGGATGGAACATATAAATTTCTTCTTCTTGGCGAGGATCTTCGTTCCAAAGTGTCACATAGTCCCCTTCTGACTTTTTATCAGATTTACGTGTAATGCGCCAGACTTGTTTTTTTCCTGGTGTTGTCACTTTTTCAGCATTGCTAGATAGTTTAATGGTATCTTTCATTTGACCATCTTCACCTTCAATTGAAACTAATTTAAACACCGCTCCTAAAGCCGGTTGATCATAGGCGGTAATCAGCTTGGTACCCACGCCCCATACATCAATTTTTGATTTTTGCATTTTTAGATTCAAAATCGTATTTTCATCTAAATCATTCGATGCATAAATTTTTGCTTCAGTAAAGCCAGCTTCGTCCAGTTGTTCACGAACTCGTTTAGAAATATAAGCCATATCGCCACTATCAATCCGCACACCTAGGAAATTAATTTTATCACCCATTTCTCGAGCTACTCGAATTGCGCTTGGCACTCCCGCTTTCAAAGTATCATACGTATCAACAAGGAAAACGCAATCCCGATGTGTTTTGGCATACGCCATGAATGCTTCATAATCATTTCCATACGACTGAACCAATGAATGGGCATGAGTCCCACTAACCGGAATACCAAAAATTTTACCAGCACGAACATTACTTGTCGCGTCCGCCCCACCAATATAGGCGGCTCTTGTGCCCCAAATGGCAGCATCTAATTCTTGTGCCCGGCGTGTTCCAAATTCCAATAAAGGATCATCGCCTATCACGGATTTAATTCGAGCCGCTTTTGTCGCAATTAATGTTTGGAAATTCACCATATTTAGCAAGGCAGTTTCTACCAATTGACATTGTGCCAAAGGACCTTCAATTTGAATTAACGGTTCGTTATTAAAAACCAAATCCCCTTCTAAAGCAGAGCGTACAGTACATTTAAATTCAAAATTTGCTAAATACGTCAAGAAATCTTCTGGATATTCTTCAACTTCTCGGAGATATGCAATATCAGATTCTGTGAACGTTAAATTTTCGAGATAATTGACTAAACGTTCTAAACCTGCAAAAATTGCGTAGCCATGATTAAAGGGCATCTCTCTAAAGTAACATTCAAAAACAGCATGTAAATCTGCTCTCCCTAATTCCCAGTATGTTTGCATCATATTGATTTGATACATATCTGTATGCAATGTCAAACTATCATCTGCATATGTATAGTCCATCGTTTTCTACCTCTATTCTTTGTATTAAAAACTTGTTTATATTATAACAAAAAAATTTTTTTTAGCCTAAAATCTGCTTAGACCTCTTTTTCTTTAAAAATGAAAAACTTACTGAAGAAATAATTTAAAATCACTACTACAACTTGTGTAATCATTTTCGCCCAAAACGATGAAAAATGAATGCCATCAATTAGGAGAATCATTAAACCCATATCAGCCACAAAAGATAAAATTCGGTACCAATAAAATAAGCCCATTTCTTTAAAAAAACCAGCTATGCTTTCATGCTTACTTGCGAATACCCAATATTTATTCGTGAAAAAGGCAAATAGAACAGATAAAAACCAACTAATTGTGTTACTTATCTTGTAATCCAACCCTAACACATTTTGACAAACAAAAAACACAACTAAGTTGACGACAGTCGTTGCACCACCAAAAAATAAATAAGCCAGTACTTCTCGGTATTTACGAAATAATTCTTTCAATTTTCACGCATCCTTTCAACTAATCATTTTATCAAACTTCGGCAAGAAAACCTATCTATTTTGTGTAAAGACACAATTCTCTTGCTAATTTTACTATTTATTAAGTATTTATGAAAAACATAATAAGAGTAGAGGAAAAGTTCATCCATGAATGAACTTACCCTCTACTCTTACTCTAATAATATATTGACTCCATCGACCGATAAGTTAAATCAGCATTAGTCCTTTAGCTTAGGAAGTGCTATCGTTTGTCCTTCGGTTAATACAGAATACGTTAAGTCATTTGCCTGCTTGAGGGCGGTTAAGGAATAGCCCGTTTTTTTTGCAATTTTTGCGAGTGTCTCTCCTCTTTTTACTTCATAATACTCAGTAGACTCTGTTTTTGAGTCATTCGCTGTACCATTTGATTGTTCTGCTGTCTTCAAAGCATTAGTCACCGATTTACTGATTATTAGTGATTGAAGTAACGCTTGTTCTTTCGGTTCTAGAGAAGTCGCCGCTGTATGCTGAGGAATCGTGATTTTTTGGCCAATATAAAACATTTCTTGAGTCTTTGAATTTTGTTTTAAGATGGCTGTTGCTGACACACCAAACGTCTGGCTAATGGTGGCGAGAGAATCTCCTTTGCTTACTTCATAGATGACTGCTTCCTTATCAAACGAAGGTTTCTTTTCTTCTGCCAAATTAGTCACTACTGGTTTCTTCTTTTCTTGATCGTATTCAGTTAATTGATAGGTTTCAATCAACGCGTTTAATTTTTTATCGTAATATGTATCCGTTGCATAACGACCTGTTAAAAATTTTGTTGCCTGCTGATAATCCGTCGTGTTTGCTTTCAAAACGCCGTGATAAAACGTCGGATTACCCGCCAGCCCATTGATAATTAATTTACTATAGTCTGTTAATGACTCTTTATAAGATGGATACTGACGAAAATCGGCATGAATGGTGGTCATCTTCCCTTTACCATCATCTTCTTGTGTGGGAAAGCTGACACTTTGACCATGGTAAGCTCCTTTAATGCCAAACAAATTATAATTTGGCGCCGCCGCTAACGCACTATTGCCCGAGCCACTCTCTAAAATAGCTTGAGCTATCATGACAGAAGCGTATAGATCATGTCGCTGACCAATAACTCGTGCTTCTTCACCGATTTTTCTAATAAACTCAGAAGTAGAAGCATTCTCTTGGACAACAAAATTTGCCTCGGCTTGTTGTTGAATTCCTGCTTGCTTTTCCTTTTCTTGACTATTGTCTACCTCTGAATGTACCAACGGCTCTTTGGTCTTTTCAGTTAATGTAGAATTTTGTGGTTCCTGATTATGAGGTGACTTCTCAGTGAGCGCTTTACGCTCTTCAGATACTGGTTGCTCATTTTGTAACGATTCGGTTGGTTTAGTACTAGCAATTGTCTTTTCTTGTGGCGGTAAACTATTTTCAGATTCTAATGGTTCCACATTATTTTCCTGATGGTCACTGCTGTCATTTTGTGTTGAACTTTCTTGTTGTTCAGACGAACTTATTATTGTTTCGTTCAGCGTTGAAGAAGTAAGGGTTCCTTGGTCTTGATTGGCTTGGTCCGCTCTTTTTTCTTCCAGCGATAGCTGTCGACTTTCGTCCCTCGTTTCGGTCTCTTCTTGAGCGATTAATGGTTCCGAATTGTAGTAACTGGCGCCCGCATAAATCCCTAAAATTCCAATACATACCAACTTCAAATATCTTGCCTTTCTTTTTTTCATCGCATTTCTCCTTCATTTACCTCTTTATTTCTGCTAATAACTGCTCTATCTGTCGGTACGTTCCTGTTGATTCATTCTTGATTGTCAGCATTTGTTCACAATAAGCTTGGTACTCTCTTGCCACTTGCTTCATGCGTGTTAAAGTTGCTAAACGTTGTTCCATTTCTTCATGAACTGTTGCAACTTGTTGTTTGGCTTGACTAATTGTTTCTTTTGCTTGACGTTTGGCTTCTAATAACACTTCGCCAATTTCTTTTTGAGAAAGCGTAACGGCTGTGTCTAAATTCTCTTCACTGGTCTGTCTCTGTTGCATCTTTTCTTCAGACAATTGTTTCTGTAAAGAAGTGATAGTTGTTACTTTATCACTTAATGTTTCTTTAACATGTTTAAGTTGAACATCTTTTTCGACTACTTGTTTTTGTAATGCTTCCACTTCATTGGTTTGCATTAATAATTGCTCCGTTAGCTTTTTAATGGATTGCTGATATAGTTGATTTTCTTCTTCTAGTTTTTCAACAAAAGAAAATGACTCTTCTGACAGTTCAGTCGGCACTTGTTGCTGGACCTGTTTTACTTTTGCGGATTGCTCTTTTGCATAAACGAACTCGTCATCAAAGATTGCTTCTTCTGTTACCGTTGGTTGTGCTTTCATCGATTGTTCATTTTCAAAATCCGGCATCTTCTCATACTCCTCATCTTCATTGTTTTTAGTCAAAAATTGCCACATTTGTTTCTCCTCCTTCGTACCTTTTACACCGTTAACATATAGCCTTTTGAGCGAATTGTTTTGATATATTGTGGTTTGTTCACATCTTGTTCAATTTTTTTACGCAAATGGAAAATCACATTAGCGACACGATATTTTCGTTCATTCGCAGTATCTTTCCAGACATTTTTGTAGAGTTCTTCATATGTAATTGTTTGTCCTGCGTGTTTGTATAAATACTCTATTGTGAAAAATTCCAATTTTGTTAAAAGAATTTCTTCTCCACTTCCCAAGCAAACACTCAAATTTGGCGCAATTAAATACAATCTCTCAGAAAGATTCTTAGTAACTGTTTGTTCCTCGTTTGCAATAGCTAATTTAGGATAAAAACGTCTTTTTACACGTTGCAATAAATTACTCATGCTTAACATGCATTCTTGACGATCATAAGAATGATCAAAAACGCCATCTGCACCTAATTGTAAATAAATAATTCGATTGACTTTACTAATTACTTCTGTCCGAGAAAATAACCAAATCGGTAAATCTGACTGCTTGCGAATCGTCATTAATAACTCACAACAAGTATTTACTTGCTGGTGGTCAGTAACTTCAATCACTAATCCATCAATATGGTGCAAATGAAGAAGTATATTTGTTCCTTGGATGATCTGACATTCTACTTGATTACTAACAAACCAATTTTGACAGTATTCTTTTGTTTCAATTGTCAAAGGAACGACACCAATTGTATATTTTTCCATTTTTCCACCTCAATCTTCCTAATATTCCCCTTCAAAATATAATAATTTTTATTTATATTCTATTAATAAATAAAAATTACCAACTACTAGTTTTCAAAAAATGATTGTTATTACTAAATTTTATCGAATAAAAACAAGGCTGTCTAGCTAAAACGAATCCTTTAAATTATCATCTTTTTTGTTAATTGAGTAAATATTTGAGAAAACACCATAAGCAAAGATATTATTTAGATTATTTATTCTTTATAAAAAGCTTACGATTTTTCAATCGTAAGCTTTTAGAATACTTTTTTATTTTTACATCATACCGCCCATGCCCATTGATGGATCCATCATAGGAGCTGGTGCAGCTGGTTCTGGTTTGTCTGCAACAACTGCTTCAGTTGTTAATAATAAAGCTGACACAGAAGCTGCATTTTGTAAGGCAGAACGAGTTACTTTTGTTGGGTCAACAATACCGGCTTCAACCATGTTTACCCATTCACCGTTAGCTGCATTGAATCCGATACCTAAGTCAACATTTTTTAGTTTGTCAACAATCACTGATCCTTCATAACCAGCATTTTCAGCGATTTGACGGATTGGTTCTTCTAATGCACGAACGACAATCTTGATCCCTGTTGCCACATCGCCTTCAGCTTCTAGCGCAGCGACTTTACCAATTACATTGACCAGTGCGGTACCACCACCAGAAACCATGCCTTCTTCTACAGCGGCACGTGTTGCGTTTAATGCATCTTCAATTCGTAATTTTAATTCTTTTAATTCTGTTTCAGTTGCAGCACCGACTTTAACGACAGCAACCCCACCAGCTAATTTAGCTAAACGTTCTTGTAATTTTTCACGATCAAAATCAGACGTTGTTTCGCCGATTTGGTTTTTAATTAAATGAACGCGGGCATCAATGGCTTCTTTTGAACCAGCACCTTCAACAATTGTTGTGTTATCTTTGTCGACAACTACTTTGCTAGCATTTCCTAAGTTTTCAATAGTTGTGTCTTTTAACTCTAACCCTAAGTCGTCAGTGATTACTGTACCACCTGTTAAAATAGCAATATCTTCAAGCATCGCTTTGCGGCGGTCACCAAATCCTGGCGCTTTTACTGCGACAACATTAAATGTACCACGGATTTTGTTCAATACTAATGTTGGTAGAGCTTCCCCATCAACATCATCCGCAATGATCAATAGTGGACGGCTTTGTTGTAGAATTTGTTCTAATAAAGGTAAGATATCTTGAATATTTGAGATTTTTTTGTCGGTAATTAAGATATATGGATTTTCTAAAACAGCTTCCATTTTATCGTTGTCAGTAACCATGTATTGAGATAAATAACCGCGGTCGAATTGCATTCCTTCAACCACATCTAATTCTGTTTCAATCCCTTTTGATTCTTCAATGGTAATTACGCCGTCGTTACCAACTTTTTCCATTGCATCAGCAATTAATTGGCCGACTTTTTCAGAACCTGATGAAACAGCAGCGACTTGTGCAATCGCTTCTTTTGAATCAACTACAGATGAAATATTGTGTAATTCTTCTACTGCTGTTTTTGTTGCTAATTCAATCCCACGGCGAATACCTAATGGGTTAGCTCCAGCAGTTACGTTTTTTAAGCCTTCACGAACAATGGCTTGTGTCAAAACAGTCGCTGTTGTTGTTCCGTCACCAGCAATATCATTCGTTTTAGAAGCAACTTCTGAAACTAATTTTGCGCCCATGTTTTCAAAATGATCTTCTAATTCAATTTCCTTAGCAATTGTTACTCCATCGTTAGTAATCAATGGTGAACCAAATGATTTTTCTAAAACAACGTTACGACCTTTAGGGCCTAATGTCACTTTCACTGTATCTGCTAATACATCTACTCCGCGTAGCATTGCTGCACGTGCATCTTCTGCAAATTTAATCTCTTTTGCCATGATTTCTTCACCTCATAATTTTTTTCTTCTATTATATTATTCTGTAAAAGTTGTTTATTATTCAACAGTGGCAATAATGTCTTTGGCTGATACAATTAAGTATTCTACGCCTTCGTATTTCACTTCTGTTCCTGAATATTTTTCAAACATTACTGTGTCACCAATTTTTACTTCCATCGGAACTTTTGTGCCATTTTCAAGCACACGACCTTCACCTACTGCGATAACTTCACCTGTTTGTGGTTTTTCTTTTGCAACGGATGCAAGAACAATTCCTCCAACAGTTTTTTCTTCTTCTTTCGCGACTCTAATTACGACGCGATCGCCTAATGGTTTTAACACAATAAATCCCTCCAAATAAAAAGTTTTCGCTTATTTTAGCACTCGATACACAAGAGTGCTAACTCACACTATTTATAATACTCATTTCACTCTAAAAATGCAAGTCTTTTCTCTCTTTTTCTTGTCAATTATAAGATACGCATTTTTTATTGCGTATTCTTTTTTCATGGAATGTTTTTCCAATCCTTTAATTCATGGTAAAATAAATTGACTACGATTGGAGGCGAATAAAATGAAACAACGTTTACTTACAGCACTAATAGCAACATTCGTTTATTTTGTGATAGCGAATTTAGGAAATCTTGTTTTCAGTGTCACAGAAGGAATTGTTTCGACACTTTGGGAATCTCTTTTCTTTTTCTTATTCGTTTTTCTTTTATTAGGATATCGCAATAATCGTAAAAAATAATTATAGAAAGGATTAACCATGACCTTAAGAAAATCAAGTTTATTTATTTTAGTCACATACATTATCGCTTTTTTCGGGCCGTTACTTTTTTCGGGTATTTCCCCCAATGCAGCGATTAATGTGACAACTGCTCTCTACATTATTGGCGCCCTTGTAATGATTGGCATCTTTTTAAAAACAACAGAACCTTCTCCTTTAGAGGAAACAGCAACCTTGAAATCACCTATTTTTATTTTTTTACTAGGTGTTAGTGGGATTTTCATTGCCATGCTGATTCAAGGGGTTACTTTTGCCATTGAAGTAGCCATCACAGGAGAACAAGCTACTTCTCAAAATACACAAGCTATTGTAGCGGTGATTTTGGCAAATCCTTTATTTATTTTGGCAACTACTATCGGTGGTCCGATTATGGAAGAATTCGTCTTTCGTTATGCATTTATCCATTTAATCCAGCCTTTTACAAATTTCTGGATTGCGGCTACTGTTAGTTCGGCGATTTTTTCACTCGCACATGCCGATGGTCACTTTTTTGTTTATTTCTTTATGGGATTTTTCTTTGCTCTTTTGTACAAGCAAACTGGAAAAATTTGGACCTCAATTATTGCCCATTGTGGCATGAATACGATTGTGATTATTGTTCAACTACTTTTGCATAATGGTACAATTCAATAAGAAAAGGGCCTAGTCATTTAAACGACTAGGCCCTTTTCTTTTGCTTATTCTTCTTCGTCAATCAATTCGTTGTCATGATGTAAGAAATAAATTAATGTTTGTAATTCGTTGGTTAAGTCAACATTTTGAATTAATACTTCAGGTGGCGCTACTAAACGCGCAGCCGTAAAGTTTAGAATTCCTTTAACCCCTGCTTCGGCAAGTTTGTTCACAACTTCTTGCGCTTTGCGAGCTGGAATAGTTAAAATAGCTACTTCGATTTGTTGAACACGGATTTGTTCCATCATATCTTCCATTGGATAAACCGGAATACCGTCAACAATGCGTCCCACAATATCTTCATTCACATCAAATGCGCAACTTACACGAATACTGTTGCTTTGATGGAATTTGTACTTTAATAAAGCACTTCCTAAATTACCAACCCCGATTAATGCGACATTGGTTAACTCATCTTCATTCAATGTTTTTGCAAAAAAGTTCATTAAGTTTTCAACATCATAGCCGTACCCACGTTTACCTAATTCACCAAAATATGAAAAGTCACGACGAATAGTCGCACTGTCTACTTGTACCGCTTCACTTAATTCAGTTGATGAGACTTTATTTTTTCCTGTATCATGTAACATTCTTAAGTAGCGATAATATAAAGGAAGGCGTCGCGCCGTTGCTTTTGGAATAACTTGATCTTTCACAATTGGACCTCCAATACTTTCACTTAAATCTTATCCATTAACATAATAGCAGTTTTTCACAATAAAAAGCAATTCTATGGCTCAAAAATAGCATTTTTCTTCAAAAGTTTGTGATAAAAGGTATAAACCTTCACAAAGCATTTTTTGATACGTGCTATTTTAGCAGATTTTATGCTACACTAAGGGCAATGAATTTAGAAATGAGGACTACTGATGATTTTATTACAAGCAAATCAAGTTGCCCGGCATTTTGGCTCGGAAACATTGTTTGAAAATATACATTTAGAAATTGCAACAAAAAGTCGGATTGCCTTAGTTGGTCGTAATGGTGCTGGAAAATCGACTTTTTTAAAAATCATTGCAGGCATTGATGCTCCCGATAGCGGAACCATTGCCAAAAATAAAACTGCTACGTTAGGTTATTTAGCTCAAAATACCGGCTTAGAATCAGATAAAACCGTTTGGGAAGAAATGACAAAAGCCTTTGCTGACATCCTAGAAATGGAACAGCGTATGCGAGAATTAGAAACCAAAATTAGTGAAATGGAGCCAACCACCTCCGTTTATGAAGGAATTTTAAAAGAGTACGATCAATTGCAACATACGTTTTCTGAAAAAAATGGCTACGGCTATGAAAATGAAATTCGTTCAGTCCTTCACGGCTTTGGCTTTGATGAATCCTTTTACACGAAAGATATTCAAACCTTATCTGGTGGTCAAAAAACCCGGCTTGCATTAGCGAGAATGCTTTTACAAAAACCAGACATTTTAATTCTGGACGAGCCTACAAACCACTTAGATATCGAGACGCTTTCTTGGCTGGAATCTTATTTGCCAAGTTATCCCGGCGCCCTATTAATTGTTTCCCACGATCGTTATTTTTTAGATAAGGTAGTTAATGAAGTTTATGAACTGAGCCGCAAAAAAATGACTCACTACAAAGGAAACTATTCCAAATACTTAGAGTTAAAAGCAGAACAATTAGCCAGTGAATGGAAAGCGTATGAAAAGCAACAAGAAGAAATCAATAAGTTAGAAGATTTCGTTGCCAAAAATCTGGTTCGTGCATCTACAACGAAACGTGCACAAAGTCGCCGAAAAGTATTAGAAAAAATGGACCGTTTAGACCGACCTCAAGGAGATGAAAAATCGGCGCATTTTCTTTTCGATAGTGAAAAAGTCTCGGGAAATGTTGTTTTACAAGTCGAAGATGCCGCCATTGGTTACGACCAAGAACATATTTTATCCGAACCTATTCACTTGGATATTCGTCGCAAAGAAGCCATTGCCTTAGTCGGACCGAACGGAATTGGTAAATCCACTCTCTTGAAATCAATTATTGATCGCATTCCTTTCATTAAAGGAAGTAAAACTTTTGGCACCAATGTTTCTGTAGGTTACTATGACCAAGAGCAAGCCAATTTACATGGCAATAAAACGGTCTTAGCGGAATTATGGGATGAACACCCAACCACACCTGAAAAAGAGATTCGAAGTATTTTAGGCGGCTTTCTCTTCAGTGGAGATGATGTTGAAAAAACGATTCCTTTATTAAGTGGTGGCGAAAAAGCCCGTGTGGCATTAGCAAAATTAGCGATGGATCGTGACAATTTCTTGATTCTCGATGAGCCAACCAACCACTTGGATATCGATAATAAAGAAGTTTTAGAAAATGCGCTGATTGATTATGAAGGAACCATCCTCTTCGTTTCTCATGACCGTTACTTTATCAATCGAATTGCAACAAAAGTTGTTGAGCTTTCTGAAAAGGGCAGCAAACTTTATTTAGGCGACTATGACTATTATTTAGAAAAGAAACAAGAGGAAGAAGAAATCGCTGCCCTCTTAGCTAATGAAGAAGCGGCGAAAAAACCCAAACCAGTTACAGCCAAAAATACCTTTTATCAAAATAAGGAGCAACAAAAATTACTCCGTACTTTGCAGAGAAAAATAACACAAGTCGAAGAAAATCTTGCTCAGTTAGATACGACAATTGCACAATTGGAAGCACAAATGAGTCAACCAGACATTCTAGAAAATCATGTTGAATTGCTGGCTTTAAACCAACAATTAGATGACGCTCGTCAGCAACAAGATGAACTACTTGAGCAATGGGAAAATTTCAGTTTAGAATTAGAAGAAATGGAAAATAACAATTAACGGAGGGATTCACTATGGCTTCCAAAAAAATCAGTTTAACGAAGCCCAAATATCAACAAATCGCCGTTGATGTTGCGGAAAAAATTGCAGAAGGCAAATTACATGTTGGAGATAAAATCCATGCCCGTTCCACCCTAGCTAACCAATACCAAGTGTCGCCAGAAACAGCCCGCAAAGCCATTATCGTTTTAGTCGATTTAGAAATCGTTAAAGCCAAACACGGCAGCGGCTTCTATGTGGCATCAAAAGAAAAAGCGCAGGACTTTGTGACACAATATCAAGACGTTCAAACGATTGCTGAAATTAAAGAAGAATTGCTAGATAGCGTAGCGAAACAAAAAGAAGAACTTACTCATTTTTCTAGCATTCTAGATACTCTTGTTGAACAAACAAAGCGTTTTGATTCTTTCAATCCAATGAATCCTTATTCATTAGTTTTAACAGAAGAAGCTGCTTATCTTGAGGCGACGATTAGCGAAATGAATTTTTGGCAAAACACTTCGGCAACGATTATCGCCATCAAACACAAAGAAGAACTTCTGGTCTCACCTGGTCCATATGCAAAGATTTCGTTGAACGACACACTTTATTTTGTTGGACATGACGAATCAACCTTACAACGAGTGCAGAATTTCTTTTATCCTTAAACAAAAAAGTGACTACTTATCTTGCGGTAAATAGTCACTTTTTTTATTTATTATTTCTATTTTTCATAAAAAACCACTATAAAACCTAGTTAAAATACTGTTTTTCTTCATTTTCAGAAAGATTTTCATCTAATTTGACAAAGTGACAACTTTATAGTAGTCTGATGTAGTCACTTTTTTTAATGAGGAGGAACAATGATTTGCCAAAAGTAAAAGTAAATCACCTTACCAAGATCTTTGGTAAGAAAACCAAACCGGCACTTGAAATGATTCGTGCCAACAAAAGCAAAACAGAAATTTTAGAAAAAACGGGTGCCACAGTCGGTGTTTATGATGTAAATTTCGAAGTTGAAGAAGGCGAAATTTTCGTTATTATGGGGTTATCAGGAAGTGGGAAATCAACATTAATTCGTTTATTAAATCGTTTGATTGAACCAACTTCAGGAAATATTTATATTGATGGACAAGATATTTCTTCTTTAGATAAAGAAGGATTACGTGAAGTACGTCGAAATAAAATGAGCATGGTTTTCCAAAACTTTGGTCTTTTCCCCCATCGAACTATCTTAGAAAATACGGAATATGGTTTAGAAATTCGTGGTGTTCCTAAAGAAGAACGCCAAGCAAAAGCTGAAAAAGCCTTAGAAAATTCTAGCTTAATTGCTTTTAAAGACCAATTACCAAGTCAATTATCTGGTGGGATGCAACAACGTGTCGGCCTTGCTCGTGCCTTGGCTAACGATCCAGAAATTTTATTAATGGACGAAGCGTTCTCTGCTCTTGATCCGTTAATTCGTCGTGAAATGCAAGACGAACTATTAGATTTACAAGAAAATGTCAAAAAAACCATTATCTTTATCACACATGATTTGAATGAAGCTTTACGAATCGGCGACCGGATTGCTTTGATGAAAGATGGTCAAATTATGCAAATTGGGACTGGAGAAGAAATTTTAACCAACCCAGCCAACGAATATGTGCGAACCTTCGTGGAAGATGTGGATCGTTCAAAAGTCTTAACTGCCCAAAATATTATGGTACCTGCTTTAACTACTAACATTGAAATTGATGGCCCAACTGTTGCTTTAAAACGGATGCGTCAAGAAGAAGTGAGTATGTTACTTGCCGTGGATAAAAAACGCCAACTAAAAGGCGTTGTACGCGCAGAAAAAGCTTTAGAAGCGCGTAAAAACGGGACTTCTCTTGTAGAATGTGTGGATCCAGAAATTCAAACAATCGACAAAGATATGTTAGTGAATGATATTTTTCCACTGATTTATGATGCACAAACACCTCTTGCCGTGACTGATAACGGCAAACTATTAGGCGTGGTCATCCGTGGTAGCGTACTTGAAGCACTTGCAGAAACAGAGGTGAACGAACATGAATAAGTATCAATTACCTGTCGCGTCTTGGGTTGAAAGTTTTACTGATTGGTTAACTTCAACATTTGCTGGATTATTCAGCTTTTTACAAACAATTGGTCAAAGTGTAATGGACAACATTACTGCCTTACTAACAGCCGTACCACCACTTGTGCTGATCGTGCTATTAACGATTGCTGCTTTCTTTATTTCTAATAAAAAAATCGGCTTAAGTTTATTCACGTTTATCGGCTTAATGTTTATCTATAATCAAAACTTATGGAACGATTTAATGAGTACCGTTACGTTAGTTTTACTTTCTAGTGTTATTTCCATTATCATTGGTGTGCCACTAGGGATTTTAATGGCGAAAAGCGAAAAAGCCAAGAGTATTATTACACCGATTTTGGACTTCATGCAAACAATGCCTGGTTTCGTTTACTTGATTCCAGCCGTTGCATTCTTCGGAATTGGTATGGTTCCTGGGGTCTTCGCCTCTGTTATCTTCGCTTTACCACCAACCGTGCGCTTTACGAATTTAGGAATTCGACAAGTACCAAATGAACTTGTTGAAGCAGCTGATTCTTACGGTAGTACTGGCTGGCAAAAATTATTCAAATTAGAATTACCTTTAGCCAAAAACACGATTATGGCTGGTGTTAATCAAACAACCATGCTAGCCCTATCAATGGTAGTTATTGCTTCAATGATTGGTGCGCCTGGATTAGGACGTGGCGTCCTTTCTGCTTTACAACGTGCGCAAGTCGGGAACGGTTTCGTAAATGGTGTGGCTTTAGTTATTTTAGCGATTATCATTGACCGTTTTACTCAACATTTAAATAATAAAAAAGCAGCCCCTAAAGCAGCTGGTGCCACCTCTAAAAAGAAAAAATATGGGATTATTGCAGCGGTTGTTGTAATTGTCGCTGGCTTAGTCGGTGCTTCAATTTTTACAACAACAAATGATAAGCAAATTTCCCTTTCTTATGTGGAATGGGATACCGAAGTAGCCTCCACACATGTGGTTGCCGAAGTCTTAAAAGATATGGGGTATGATGTTAAAACGACTCCTTTAGATAACGCAATCATGTGGGAATCTGTAGCTAAAGGTGAAACAGATGCCATGGTTGGTGCGTGGCTGCCAGGAACTCACGCAGAGCAATATAAACAATATAAAGATAAATTAGACGACCTTGGTGAAAACCTTAAAGGCGCGAAGCTAGGAATTGTCGTCCCTTCTTATATGGATGTTGATTCTATCGAAGATTTATCTGATCAAGCTGGGAAAAAGATTACTGGAATTGAACCTGGGGCTGGTGTTGTTGCAGCAGCAGAGAAAACTAAAGAAGCTTATCCTAATTTGAAAGATTGGTCTGTTGAAACTTCTTCATCAGGTGCCATGACTGTCGCCTTAGGACAAGCAATTAAAAACAACGAAGACATCGTTATTACTGGCTGGTCTCCTCACTGGATGTTTGCAAAATATGATTTAAAATATTTAGCTGATCCAAAAGGCACTATGGGCGGCGAAGAAGCGATTCACACAATGGCTCGCCAAGGCCTAAAAGAAGATCAACCAGAAGCTTACAAAGTGTTAGATAATTTCCATTGGACCACTAAGGATATGGAATCTGTCATGTTAGAAATTAACGAAGGCAAAGACCCACAAGAAGCTGCACGCGATTGGGTTGATTCACATAAAGACCAAGTAGCAGAATGGAAAAAATAATTCTTAACAAATGACTTCCCCATCTATTTAAAAGAGGGCGTTGAACAAATTGTTCAACGCCCTCTTTTTTCGCCAAAAAAACCACTCAGTTGGGTAGACTGAGTGGAAAGGAGTTATTTTTACTTGAGGAGTAAAAATGAAAAGTGTTTATGTTGGGTGTTTTGTTGGTATGCTTATATATTAACGAGAACCTGTGAATAATTTGTGACGAAAACCTTGGAAATTTGCTACGAATTACTTAAAAAAGTTTAAATGTGTCTCACCCTAGTTAATCAATACAGCGATTATTTCTTTTTAGCATTTTGGATGGCTTTAAATAATGTTGAAAATTGTCCTTTGAAAGACATCACATCATCAAAGATATCAACACCATCGTTTAACATTTTGACGGTAACCCAGCCAAGCGCTTCCGTAATTGCTACCGCAACTGAAGCATTGACCATGCCACCAGTCACAGTTCCGACAACAGGAATCACTTTTAGAATATTCCCGACTGCACTCTTACCTAAACTAACCACTACTAATTCTTTGGTTAAGCTTTTCCCTAAGCTTTCAGACCAAGACTGACCAAAAATTTTATGCAGCCGTGACATCATAGTTAATTGAACAGGTACCAGTAAAAAAGCATCCGAAAATGGAATTGGCGAAAACCCAATAATTGCTGCTGACAATGCAGCAAAATGAATCGTTTGATGACTTTTCTTTTTCACGTCAGGTGAAACACCAGCCAAAAATTCATCAAATACTTTGTCGAGTTGTGTTTGACTATTCGTCACTAATTGTTCTGCTTTACCTTTAGAAGTTGCGAAAGCATTCATTATGGCTGTAGACGTTTTTTGTGGAAATTTTTTCAAGACATCTTGAAAAAAAGAACGAAATTCTGGGTCTTCGATTTCTTCATTCAATTGCTTAGTTTCTTGTTCTGCTAATTCTTGTTTTTCAATCTCTTCAAAAAGTTCTTGTTTCTTTTTGTTTTTATGTTTTTTTCTTCTCATCTCATTAACTCCCTTATCTATCAATATGTAGAAACAAAGTATAGCATAGCCCCTGATTGATTCTCTTTTAGATGATTTGAAAAGCCAGAACTTATCTGTTTTTCAAACAAATAGAAATGTTCTAGCTTTTCTCAAAAAATCAGCTATTTTGTTTGTTCTTCACCGCAATACACCGTCAAGTGTTTAGGCAAAATTTCCAGCGTAATTGGCAAAGCAGCTCCTTCATCACCATCCACATTAGTGGTTAATTCTTCTTGGTTTTCTAAGGAGATTGTTCCTTCTTTAAAGGTTAGGTAAACTAAATTATCAGTGGACTGGTCGACTCCTTTTAACAAATCTGGGACTGCTTTTACTGCATCCCACAATGATTGATCTTTTAAATAAACTAAATGAAGTTTGCCATCATCCACTTGGGCCTCTGGTAATAATGTTTCAAACCCACCGATTGAATTCGTTAAGCCAACTAAAACGGTACTACTTTCAATGGTTTGTTCTTTTTGATCCAAGCTTAAATGAAAAGGATACGTTTGAGCATTCGCTAAATGTTTGGCACCTGAAATAAAATAAGCGAGTTTTCCTAACTTCGTTTTTTGTTCAACGTCCACGTCGTTAATTGACTCTGGAATCGTCCCAATCGCAACGACATTCATAAAGTAGTCGTCATTGATTTTCCCCACATCTAAAGCACTGGTTTTTTCTAAATCTAATTGTTGAATCGCTTCTTCAGGGTCCATCGGTAAATTCAAGGCTCGCGCTAAATCGTTCACCGTTCCTAAAGGAAAAAAGCCAAATTTTGGGCGGTAATCTTGTTCTGCCAACCCGCTAATTCCTTCATTAACGGTTCCATCTCCCCCCATTACGAAAACACTGTCGAAGTGACTTTCCGCAGCTTCACGGGCAAATTGTTCTGCATCGCCGCCTTTTTCTGTTTGTTTCACTACAACTTCATCAAATAACTGCTTTAATTTTTCTTCTGCTAACGTTTCAAATTCTTTGGCTTTTTCACCACCAGAACTGGGGTTAACAATTAAAACTGCTTTTTTCACTGGCACCACTCCTCATTGATATCTAAATCGTTTGATTCCTTACAATTATTATAAAAGATATTTTTGATTCTGGCGAAAAATATGCTGACACTTGCTTAACAAACAAGCATTCCTGCTCCTCACTACTTTTCAAAACGTTCTTTAAAGCAATAGGCAAAATAATAGAACAATTTCCAAAAATCTTGCCAAACTTTTGGATCCATCCCCGTCAATTCATGAATTCGTTTCAAACGGTAATTCAATGTATTTCGATGGATATGTAATACTTGTGAGGTTTCATTGATGTTTAAGTTATGATTGGCGAAAAAAATAACGGTTTCATAGTATTCATCATAAATCGTCTGGATGGTTTCAAAAAAATCCAATTCAATATGAAAAGGAAAATTAAAAATTCCTTGAATGAAAAAATCTTCTGCTTGGTAAAACTTAGCCTTTTCTAATTGGAGAAACGATAGAAGTAAATACGTGTTTTGTGCCTCTTGGACCATTTGTTGAATCGTGGCTTTTTCCGAACTTATCACAAGGTATTCTGTTACTGGCTTTGTTATCTGAGGTGGTTCAGAAGTAATCACCAGATAACAATTTTCCCATTCAAATATTTCATGGCCAGGATAATAACTGGATAATAAGCGCTTGTCCTTGGTCAGTACACAATGATTCTGGTCATCTAATTGAAGGTTATATAGTTCCAACGCTTCAAGTTTTAAGGCTTCTGAGTAAGCAGAATCAACATGCATTAAGTGCTGGATAAACTGATTTTTTTGTTTCTTCTTTTTTTCGCGTTCTTGTTGTGTATTTAATTCTTCTGTCAGTAAAAGAACAATCGAGCGCACAAGTTTGGTAAATTTGCGCACCTCGTCTGGTTCTCCTGAAATGCCTACGACACCTAAAATGTGATCATTCAAAATAATCGGTTCATTGGTGCCTTTTTTCTCTAAAGAAGTATCTTTATAAATTTCAATATTTTTTCGTTCATTGATGGCTCTTTCTGCACCACGATGGCGCTCCCCAATTCGAGCAGAATCTCCACTCGCAATAATTTTTCCTCGTTCATCCATAATATTGATGTTATAAGGAATATCTGCCATCAACTTTTCAACAATTTTATTTGCTTGGATTTTGTCTAATTTTAACATTGCTATCGCCAACTTTCTAAAAAGCGAGTAGCGTTTGGGACATAAGCCGCAATGACTTATGTCCCAAACGCTTAATTCTTCAGATCAACGACTGAACATTTTTATTTCAGCTTTCATTACTGATGATACCATGGTTAGTTCTTAGTCACAAGGCACCAGCTGTAATGTACGAGCAATATTTTCAACGGTTCTTTCTAAGTTAACTGGCCCATTTTTCAATGCTGCTTCCAATGGTTCGGCTTTGGCCAAAATTCCAAAAATAGCCGTCATCCCTTCTTCATAGAGGACATCCACATCTTTGCCGATATAGCCAGCACAAGCGAAAACCGGTTTTTGATACTTCTTGGCCAAACGTGAGACGCCATAAGGGGCTTTGCCGAATTTTGTTTGAAAATCCATCCCGCCTTCACCAGTAAAGACATAATCAGCAGCTTTTATTTTTTCTTCTAATTGATTCACTTCTACGACAATATCAATCCCTGGGCGTAACTGAGCTTTTGTGAATGCTAGTAACCCTGCACCCAAACCACCAGCAGCTCCTGCGCCTGGCATCATCTCAACATCAATGCCGACCTCTTTTTTGATGATTGCTGCATAATGGGCTAAGTTTTTATCTAATTGAGCCACCATTTCTTCTGTCGCACCTTTTTGCGGACCAAAGACATGAGACGCCCCTGTTGGCCCTGTTAGTGGGTTATTCACATCACTAGCTACTAGAACTTCGGTAGCAAAAATACGTTGATCAAACTGTGTTAAATCGATCTGCGCCAGTTTATCTAATGCACCACCGCCACGTGTCAATTCTTGCCCTTCCTTGTCTAACAAACGCGCACCAAGTGCCTGAATCATACCTGCACCCCCATCATTTGTCACGCTACCACCAATGCCGATAATGATTTTTTTTGCCCCATGATTGAGCGCATGTTGAATCATCTCTCCTGTACCATAAGTAGAAGTGATCAAGGGATTACGTTCTGCTGCTTTAACCAATTCAATTCCGTTGGCTTTCGCCATTTCAATGACCACCGTTTCTTGGTCACCTAATAAGCCGTAATAGGTTTCAACGATTTGATCAGGAAGCGGTCCTGCCACGCGCACTGGTACTCTTGTACCTCCTGTTGCATCCACTAAGGAATCCACCGTTCCTTCCCCGCCGTCTGCCATCGGGACATGTTGAATGTCTGCATCTTTAAATACAGCTAAAATCCCTTTTTCCATTGCCAGACAGGCTTCTTTTGCACTCATACTTTCTTTAAATGAGTCTGGAGCCAAAACAAATTTTTTCGTCATCTTTTCGCGCCTACTTTCCAACTAGTTTAAAATAAAGCCATATAAAATGGTTGCAACAATCGTCATTACCCCACCGACACACATTTCATAAGGAATCACTCGAATTCTTTCTTTAATCGTCATATTCATACTTTGTGCCGTAATATGGAAATAATTGCCTTGAGGAACACTATCAATCACAGTTGCACCAGTATGCACCATGACTGCTGCTGAAAGTGAAGATGTGCCCATATCTAAAATCGCTGGTCCAAAAGAACCTGTCGCTAAAATAACCGCTGTGGATGTTGAACCAACTGCTAAGCCCATTAAAATACCAGAAATCGGTGCCAAGAAGGTTCCAGAAATTCCCATAACAGAAATTAAGTGGACAATTTGTGTTGATAAATCAGAAACAGAAATTAATCCAGCAATTGCACCTGCACCAATTAAAATTAAAACGGTATCGGTTACTCTCTTCAAGCCAGAAGATGCATAAAAGGCCAGTTGTTTTGTTTGCCCAATCGCAATTGTCCCAACAACTGAGGCGAACGGCAAAATATACAGAGCATCAATATTCAAACTTTTGATGAAAGAAATATTTAAAACGGCGCCAATCGGATTAAGTAATAATAAGACAATCGCTAACACTGGCGCGATCAACGCCTTTTTCAAAGGTAATAATTCTTTTGTTTGTTCCTCTACAAGATCCGTTTCTTTGACCATTGATCCTTTGCTTCTCATGATATTTGCAAGAACAACAGCTGTAATTAAGCCAAATACGGCTGGAATAAAGCCAGCAATCATAACGTCACTTAGAGGTAAATCAAAGCCGTTCGCCGCTGCAATAGTATTTGGATTAGGCGAAATAATATTGCCCGCTTTGCCGCCACCTGATAAGGCAATCAATAATGATAACTTACTGATACCCGTACTTTTCCCAACAGATAGAGCAATCGGGGCAACAATCAACACTGCAACAGGAATGAATACGCCCACTGCTGTAATTACCATTGTGGATAATGCCAAAGATAAAATAGCTTTTTTCTCGCCAAGCTTTTGTACAATGGCGTTGGCAATTGATTCTGCCGCACCAGATTCCATCATCACACCCGCCAACATGCCGGCTGCTAAGACACGGATTGCGGTTCCCATAATACTTTGTGTTCCGTTTAATAGAACAGCGACTGTATCTGACAGGGAAGCGCCTCCAATAAGACAACCAACAATTGCACCAAAAAACAAGGAATACACAGGATTAAATTTTTTCAAAATTAATACTATCGCTACAACTAATCCTAAAATTGCAGCAACCCAAGATATTGTAATATCTGGCATTCAAAATCAGCTCCTTAAATTGTTTACGCTTTCATTTTATCAAAGTCCTTTCTTTTTAAAATTGTAAATTTAACAGGATTTATTGTTCAAATGCACAAAAAAACCGTTCTTAAAGAACAGTTTTTTGAAATCTTTTTCTATCTTTCTCAATAATGACCACCAATCCAACGAACAAAAGAACACTCACAATTAACAATACTGCCGTTTTATTATATCCATGAAATAGTGCTTCGCCTCCACATGCGTAAAGTATTGAGGAAGGAATTACACCAATGAATATAGCGGCTATTAAATTTTTTAATGGCAACTGCATAGTATCCGCAGCAAAATTAATCACAGAAGAAGGAATAATTGGAATCATGTAGCCCACCATAATCCCAATTTTTGGATGCTTCATCCGTCGAATGGACTGGACCCAATGATTGGTCTCCGTTTTTTTATCTAAAAATTTTATATGATGCATCAAAAAGATTGCAACTAAATTTCCCAAACTATTCCCTAAAACGTTAATGAGTGTGCCGCTGAAGGGACCAAAACTCAATCCTGCAATCACACCAATTACTGAGGTTGGAATCCCTGGTACTGCACACATGATTGCGGTCAAAAAAACTAACAACAGCGCTGCTGAAAAACCATGTGAACGAATTCGCTCTAATAATTGTGTCTTACTGGCTTTAGGATTCAAAAATAATTGAATATCTGTTTGATATTCTAGATACAAACGGTAACCCACCAGCAGGATTAAAATAAGCCCGCTACTGATTAGTAGTATTCGAATTGTTTTCCTCTTCATTTTCTTTGCTCCTTTTATGCTTTATACAAAGTGTAGCACAGGTTTCTTCGTGCCTCAATTAGAAGCTTGTATGAATAAAAGCCGCCCCTAAAAGTTAGACTAAAAATCTAGCTTTTAGGGGCGATTCGAAAGTTACGAAGGTATTTTTTTATTTCCGATACATCTTAAACTCCAAGAACAGATCGTTATAAATTCCTAAGTATTCTTGACCTAAGTCTTGGTAAACTTCTAAATTTTTGATGGTTTCATCATCTGGATAAAATTGTTTATCTTCAGCAACTTCTTTTGGTAATAGTTTTTTAGCTTCTTTATTTGGTGTGGAATAACCAATATATTCTGCGTTTTGTGCTGCATTTTCTGGTCGTAACATAAAGTTCATAAATGCATAGGCGCCGTCTTTATTTTTGGCTGTCTTAGGCATCACAATGTTATCAAACCAGAGATTAGAGCCTTCACTGGGAATCACATAATGTAGATGTTCATTGTTTTCTAGCATTTCAGCAGCTTCACCAGAGAAAGTTACAGCAACTGCACTTTCTTCATTAGCCATGTACATTTTGATTTCATCGGCAACAATTGCTTTGACATTGTTCGTTAATCGGTTTAACTTATCGGTAGCCTGACGTAATTGTTGGTCGTTTTTACTGTTTAACGAATAGCCTAAACTATTCAAAGATAATCCTAACACTTCGCGAGCGCCATCAATCAGCATGACATTATTTTTTAATTCCGGGCGCCATAAGTCATCCCAATGTTGGATCTGACGGCCGTCAATAAATTTATCATTATAAATAATCCCCAACGTACCCCAGAAGTATGGAACGGAAAACTTATTTTTGGGATCAAAGGATTGATCTAAAAAGCGTGCATCAATGTTTTCTAAGCCTTTTAATTTGCTGTGATCAAGTGGTAAAAGCATCTTCGCTTTCATCATTTTTTGAATCATATATTCAGAAGGAATGGCAATATCATAGGCTGTGCCACCTTGCTGAATTTTTGTATACATAGCTTCATTAGAATCAAAGGTTTCGTAATTGACTTTATAGCCTGTTTCTTTTTCAAATTTCTTAATCAAGGCTGGATCTATATAGTCCCCCCAATTGTAAATGGTCAAGGTATCTGCTCCTGCCATGCCACTTGCTTTCTCCAATTGGCGCACGCCAAAAAACAAGATGACAATAATAGCGATAATTCCAATAAAAAGTGACTGTAATTTTTTCATTTTAACTTGGCCACCTCACTTTGTTCCCGACGCATTTTCTTTAAACGTTTTGGCGTATTGTCTTTACTGATAAAGTAATAACCGACAACTAGAATCATTGAGAATAGGAATACTAACGCACTTAAGGCATTGATTTCTAAACTAATTCCCTGACGTGCTCGTGAATAAATTTCAACAGATAATGTTGAAAAACCATTGCCTGTCACAAAGAATGTTACGGCAAAATCGTCCAACGAATAAGTAAAGGCCATAAAGTAGCCAGCAATAATTCCTGGCGCTAAAAAAGGCAAAATAATATTTTTAATCACTTGAACATTATTGGCCCCTAAATCCCGTGCCGCATCTACCATAGAATCGTTCATCTCTTGTAGTTTTGGTAAAACCATTAAAACAACAATTGGAATACTAAAGGCAATATGCGACAATAATACACTTGTAAAACCTAAACTGATAAACCCTACTGCCGTGAAGAAAATTAAGAAACTGGCTCCAATAATAACATCTGGTGAAACGAGTAAAATGTTATTAAAGCTAAGCAACGTGTTCCGGTTTTTACGACGTTTTGTATAATAAATCCCCATCGCACCAAATGTTCCAATGATGGTTGCTATTAAAGCCGATAAGAAAGCTAGCAAAAACGTATTCAGAACAATGGTTAACAAACGTGTGTCTTCAAAAACGTTCCGATAATTATCTAACGTAAAACCAGTAAACTGATTCATCGTTTGCGTGTCGTTAAACGAATAAAAAATCAAATAAAAGATTGGTGCGTACAGTAGCGCAAAGACAACGAATAAATACACATAAGACCATTTAAACTTTTTCTTTTGCATTATTTGCCACGCCCTTTCTTCTTCTCACCCGTCAGCAACATCACAATAAACATGGCAACAATTAAAATCACACCAATTGTTGAACCCATGCCCCAGTTTTGCGTTACTAAGAAGTGTTCCTCAATCGCCGTTCCCAACGTAATCACCCGATTGCCGCCAATTAAACGCGTTAACATAAAGAGCGAGAGCGAAGGAATAAAGACAGCTTGAACGCCACTTTTCACACCGTTTAGGGAGAGAGGAAAAATGACACGGCGGAATGTTTCCGCACTGCTAGCTCCTAAGTCCCGACTAGCACTAATCAATGAAGGATTCATCTCTTCTAAGGCATTAAAAATCGGCATAATCATAAATGGAATTTCTATATACGTTGCGACAAATAAAAAACTAAAATCTGTAAACAGAATCTGGTGCGTGCCCAAACCCATAAAACTCATAAACTGATTGATACTCCCATGAATACTGAAAATCCCAATAAAGGCATAAGCTTTTAATAATAAATTCACCCACGTTGGTAAAATAACAAGCATTAACCACAACTGTTTGTGCTTGAGCTTTGTCAAAAAATAAGCCGTAGGATAACTTACCAATAACGTAAAAATGGTAATCAGAAAAGCATACCACACTGAATTAATGGTCATACTTAAATACGTTCCTGATGTAAAATACGTTTGGTAATTCGCCAAAGTAAACTGGCCATTCATATCGAAAAATGATTGATAAATAATCATTAGCACTGGCGCAATGACGAATAAAAGTAACCACATTACATAGGGAATCGAATAAATTCGACGCATTGTTTTCATTTTATTTTCCCCTTTCGTTTACTCGTCGTAACTTTCTAAACGGGCATCAAAGTCTTCTTCTGATTCATTGAAGCGCATCACGTGAATATCTTCTGGCTCAAAAGAGAGACCTACTTGAGCACCTTCTTTGGCTTTTCGAGTGGAATGCACCATCCATTCGTTTCCTTGTTCATCAAAACAAATAATTTCATAATGAACGCCGCGGAATAACTGCGTGTCCACCGTTACGGTTAGCTTGCCTTTTTCAAGCGTGGTAATCGTTAAGTCTTCTGGACGTAAAACGACTTCTACAGGTTCATTTTTCCGCATGCCGCCATCGACACATTCAAACTTTTTGCCCACAAATGAAACTAAATTATCTTCCAGCATCACGCCATCCACAATATTACTTTCCCCCACAAAGTCAGCAACAAAGTGATTAATCGGTTCATCATAAATATCGACTGGTGTGCCACTTTGCACGATATGACCTTTATTCATGACAAAAATTTCATCACTCATCGCTAATGCTTCTTCTTGATCATGGGTCACAAAAATAAAAGTAATCCCTAAACGTTGTTGTAAATCACGTAGTTCATATTGCATCGCTGTGCGTAATTTCAAATCTAAAGCGGATAACGGTTCATCTAAAAGCAATACTTTTGGCTCATTGACAATCGCTCGTGCAATTGCGACCCGCTGACGCTGGCCCCCAGACATTTCACTAATTTCACGTGTTTCGTAGCCCGGTAATTGAACCAAACGTAATGCCTCTTTCACTTTTTTTTCAATTTCTGCTTTGGATAGTTTTTTGATTTTTAAACCAAACGCAACATTATCAAAAACATTCATGTGAGGAAACAAAGCATAATCCTGAAACACGGTATTGACTTGGCGTTTATTGGCAGGTACATCATTTATTCTTTTACCATCAAAATAAACATCGCCAGAAGTCACGTCATTGAATCCCGCAATAATACGCAAAATCGTTGTTTTGCCACATCCTGAAGGTCCTAATAACGTATAAAATTTTCCTTCTTCAATTTCAAAGCTGACATTTTTTAATACTGGTTCATCGTCAAATTGTTTGACAACATTTTCAAATGAAATCACATGGTTTCTCACTGGATAAACTCCTCCATTTCGTCCTTTATAAATACGATTCTGTCGCCACAATTAACGCACGACTTTTTCCTCGACCATTGTTGCTAATTTGGTGAGGTTCTGTTGCTTGGTAATACATGGTTTGACCTTTTTTAGCAATATACGTGGCTTCCCCTAATGTCAAACAAATGGAGCCATCAATCACATAAATAAATGTTTCCGATAGAGAAGGTTCAAACGTTTTATATTCGCCATTTTTATCAAAAGTAATAATGACAGGTTCCATTTCTTTTTCATTTGAGGCTGGAATTAACCATTTTAGTTCATAGCCATGTTCTTCATCATAATAGAGGGTACTTTCTTCTTCATTGTAGACAATTTTCTGTTCAAGCGGTTGCTGACTAAAAAACTGCTCTGGCGTCACGCCTAGTACTTCTAAAATTGAGAAAAATGTTTCCATTGATGGTGAGCTTAAATCCCGCTCCAATTGGGAAATATAGCCTTTGGATAAATCCGTTCTTTCGCCTAATTCTTCTTGTGTTAAATTTTTCTGAATGCGTAAATTTCTCAACTTCTCACCAATTTCCATGGCACACCTCGTTTCTATTTTCAGCTAATCTTTTCAACAAAAGTTTTGTAATACTAAACTTACAGTTTAGTTTTACCTTTTTTAGTATACGAACTTTTTGAAAAATTTCAACCATTTTTCTTTATTTTTCTAGTCTAATTGTCACACAATCTTTCTTTTCTGTATAACTTACTGTTTATAAGAAGAAAAATGATACGAAAAAATCAGAATATGATAAAATAAGACGAGTTGCTTTTTTACATAATTGGAAGGAGAGTTTTTATATGAATTCATTTCAAGCATTTACGTTAAGAGAACAAGATACATCTGTTATTGGTCAACTAGAAACCATTACTTTAGACGATTTATCAGAAGGCACTGTAGTAATCAAAGCAGCCTACTCCTCAGTTAACTTTAAAGACTCTTTAGCTTCAAAAAAAGACGGCGGTGTGATTCGCAATTATCCAATGATTCCAGGAATTGATGTCAGTGGCACTGTTATCACATCGGAAGATCCTCGTTTCAAAGAAGGCGATAAAGTGATCGTAACAGGCTATCAATTAGGGGTTAGTCATACTGGTGGTTATTCTGAATATGTGCGTGTTCCTGGCGATTGGGTAGTTCCACTTCCTGAAAAAATGAGTCTCAAAGAAGCAATGATTTTCGGAACTGCTGGCTTTACGGCCGGATTATCTGTCACAGCTTTAGAAGACGATGGCTTACGCGACGACAAAGAAGCCCCCATTATTGTAACTGGTGCGACAGGCGGTGTTGCGACATTGTCTATTGCGATGTTGCATCAATTAGGCTACACTTCAATCACTGCATTAACTAGAAAGCCAGATTCTTTTGAGCTTTTAAAAGAGTTAGGTGTTAGTGAATGCTTATTAGTAGAAGATTTCTTAGCAACTCCTGTTAAAGCATTAATGAAACAGCGTTTTGCTTTTGCAATTGATACCACTGGTGGGGAAATTACTTCTGCTGTTTTACCACAACTTCGTTATGATGGCCGTTCAGCCATTTGTGGCCGCGCTGCTGGAATTACATTAGAGACAACCGTTTTACCCTTTATTTTACGGGGCGTTCATTTATTGGGCATTGATTCGGTTAATGTTGGTATGGACAAACGAAAAATAGTTTGGCAACGTCTTGCCACTGATTTAGACATCACTGAAAAAGCTGTGTATCAAGAGATTACTTTAGAAGAACTTCCCCCTGTTTTTGAAGCATTACAAGCAGGCCAACATATTGGACGGACCATTGTCCGAATTTCTTAAGGAGGCGTTTTGATTATGGATGTTTTAGTTACTGCTGGTGGAACGTCAGAACCGATTGATAATGTTCGTTCGATTACCAATCATTCTTCTGGCGGACTAGGAAAAGCAATTGCTGAAAGTTTTTTAGCTGCTGGACACACCGTAACCTACGTAACAACCAAACATGCATTACGTCCAACCCAACAATTGGACTTATCAATTAAAGAAATAGAAACAACAGTTGAATTAGCTACTACGTTAGAACAACTCTTTGCTGAAAAGCAATTTGATGCGATTGTTCACGCAATGGCAGTCAGTGATTTTACGACGGAAACCGCGCAAACGGAAGAACAATTTATTGATTCTTTTGCTCAACAATTAAGCGAACAAACATTGCCAAAGACCAAAGAAGCCTTGGTAACTATCGTTCAAAACACATTGAATCAGATTGCTGATATTCCTCAAACAGCAACAAAAATTTCATCTGATACGGACCGATTATTAATTTTTCTAAAGAAAAATCCTAAAGTCATCCAAATGATTCGTGACAAGCAACCCCAAACTGTTTTAGTGGGCTTTAAATTACTTGTCGACGTTTCACAAGAAGAACTTGTCCAGGTTGCACAAGCCGCTTTGGTTAAAAATCGGTGTGACTTTATCTTAGCCAATGACTTGATGAACGTTCATGAAACAGAACACGAAGGATTATTAATTAACGAAACGGGCATTGTCCAAGAAGCTTGTTCAAAACAAGGGATTGGTTCAATGATCGTTAAAAATGTTGAAAAGAAATGGAGAGAACAACAATGAAAACTATTTTATTAGGCGTCTCTGGCAGCATTTCTGCATATAAAGCAGCAGATATTACAAGTCAACTAACTAAGCTTGGCTACAATGTGGAAATTTTAATGACTAAAAGCAGCACAGCGTTCATCACTCCGCTGACGTTACAATCACTTTCTAAGAATCCAGTGCATACGGATGTCATGATGGAAATTGATCCCAGTAAAATTAATCACATTGAGTTAGCTAAAAAAGCGGATTTATTTTTAGTAGCACCTGCTTCGGCCAATACAATTGGGAAATTAGCCCATGGGATTGCCGACGACTTATTATCAACAGTTGCTTTGGCACTTTATCCTGAAACACCAAAAATTATTGCGCCCGCGATGAATACGTATATGTACCAAAACCCCATTGTCCAACGAAATATTGGCATTTTAAAAGAAGTCGGCTATCAAGAAATAATCCCACGTGAAGCTCTATTAGCTTGTGGCGATTATGGTCGTGGCGCACTTGCCACTGTTGAAGATATCCTTCAAACAGTGATGAAAATTTTAGCATCTGATAACAAGGAGTAATTTATGAATAACACGAAAAAATTTACGTTAACAGCAATGTTCTTAGCTATCTTACTTTTACTGGCTTTAACCCCGCTAGGATTTATCACATTAGGTCCTTTAAATTCGACCACGATGCATATTCCTGTAATTATTGGTTCCATTGTTTTAGGGCCAAAAATCGGTAGTATGTTGGGCGGCACGTTTGGGATCATTAGCTTAATTAAAAATACGACAGCACCAACACCTTTGTCGTTTGTTTTTTCTCCATTTATTCCCGTGATCGGTACCGATCACGGTAGTTGGAAGGCTCTTTTAATTGTGCTAATTCCGCGGATTTTAATTGGGGTCGTTCCTTATTTCGCTTACAAATGGCTAAATAAATTAACGAAGGAAAAAGCGCAACCTGTCTCCTTATTTGTGGCTGGTGTTTTAGGCTCAGCAACGAATACCATTTTAGTCATGAACATGATTTATTTTCTTTTTAATTCAGCTTATGCTGAAATTATTGGTAAAGCTGGAACTGCTGTTTACCTAGCTATTATTGCGACGATTTTCAGTTCTGGTGTGCCAGAAGCTCTTGTTGCTGGTGTAGCTGCTTCAGCAATTGCTAGCGTTTTGCTTCGCTTAATGAAACGGAATGAAACGCAAAAACTATAGAAAAAAACACAGGGACTAAAAATCAAGTTTGATTTTTAGTCCCTGTGTTTTTTATTTATTTTTTTGTTTTCGTAATTTATAGGCATATTCACTGGCTTTAAATAATAATTTATTAACCGGTAAATCAAATTCCCCAATAAATTCATTAATCGTTGGGTTGAAGTTCGCTTTAAACTTAATTAAGCCATCATTTAAACTACCTTCTAAGCCGCCCATATTACAGCTTTCGCAGCCACGGTTAAAACATTCTTGAATGGCATCTCGCCAAGTCACATATGTTGGCATGTAGCGTTTATAACGATCATCTAAGCCAGCATAAAGGATTTCACTTGTTGGACCAAATGTCACAGCCAAGGCGCCAGCAACCGTGACGATTTCACCAGCTTCTGCGATATTTTCTTCTAATTCTTTTAGTTCCCGAGTCAAGGAAGCATCTAATTCTTCTAAATTATGGCGCTTTTTCACTTGATTTTCTTTCAAATTACTCAAGTCTTTTTGATTTTTGTCATAGCGTTGTCGCGTGCTATCTAAGCGTTCCTTTAAATTGACTTGCGCCAGCATAATAAAGGAGTCTTCTGGGTAAATGTTCAACAGCTTCTTAAAGTAATCACTATTCCGTAAAGAAATATGTTGGCGTTCCATGGTTGATTGAATGACTTTTTCAAATTCATCAACAAAGTCAACATGCCCTTGCTGCACAACGACCCCTTTTTTTTCAGCTGTTTTAATCATTTTCTTGGTACTTTTTGACAATTGTTCCTCACTAAAATCTTCACGATAAATATTCGCTTGGAAGCGGGGCTGGATGGTGGCCCCCATATCCATTGTCAGTCCTTGATATTTGGCCCCTGCTTCTTTCAAGGTCTCAATAATAGCTGTCGCTTCAGCATGCGGTTGATGTTCTTCTCCCAAATGAAAATCTTGATAGTGAACCGCTGGATCCATTTTTATAAATAAAGCTCGTTTTTTCTTGCCAAATTTTTTCAATTCAGCCATAAAGTAGCTGACCAAACGTTCATTTGTATAGTCCATTACTGGACCTCTTGGTGTATATAACATCGTAAAACCGGCTGGTAATGGTTTGATTAAAACTAAACTTGATGCGACTAATGTATCCTTTTCATAAACCCCAACAATTTCAGAACCCCAGTTATCCTTGACTTTTGCCCATGAAGATGACTGTAGTAAATTACATAATGGGTGATTTTTAACAAATGTATCGTGTACTTCTGCCGGAATACCGATTTTAAATGTGTACATGTTCAAACTCCTCTGCTGTGACTTTCCAATAGTCCGTTTATCTTACACTATCATAGTGTATTCCAACAGACTAGTAAAGTTTTACATGAAAATTTTTAGAAAAAATGTAGATCTTATTCTTTATGTAAAAAAGACGAGGTAGAAACAGTTCATTCTATCACTTAGCTCACTAATAGCAACGACACTTTTCTTCACTGCCATTCAAAGGATGAATCATTTCTATCCACATCTTTTCAATTAAATACGTGTTTCAAATTTTAATGACTTGTTGATAAAATACATGATTGGTGCTGAAATCGTCATAATAATCGCTTCACTTAATGCTAACCAACCATAAGTTGTCCAAAATGCTTGACCGCCACTTGGTACTAGCATAAAGGCAATAAAAAACATACTTACAGTGAAAAATAGACTATTTAGACACATTCTAACAGGAATACTTGGTACTTTTTTTTGTAAAAAAGCTGTTAAACTCAACGCAAATAATGTTTGCGCTCCACCAAACAGAGCATCCATTACACCGAAACCAAAAAATAAGTTAAAAAAGATAACGCCGCCTAAAACACCCCACATCAATTTGCGATTGAAAACGACTAGGTGATTCAAACTTTCTGAAATTCTAAATTGAATCATACCAGAAGAAACTGGCCGAACCAATAAAGAGAGGACAATATATAAGCCCATAATGATACCATTGGCTAAGACTGTTCTTAGCTTTCGATTGGCTTGAAACGAATTTTGCATACTTTTTCCTTCTTTCTCCGAGTTTTTTTACAAGGGATGGTTGATGAACCTTGGTTACAATTGCAACAGTTCACATTCTAATATGGAACGTCAAAATAGTCAATGAAAGCCCTGTTTTACTTTGCACTTATTTGCAGTTTTCACCTCTCATGCATTGTTTCGTGCCTTTTTCTAGTCATTTTTTACTTTTTTAAGCAATCTTTATTCGCAGAAGTTCCTCCCTCTGGTATAATGGACAATAGCGATTCAAAGGAGGAGCTCAATGAACATTCACTACTATCTTATTATCAACGAGCAGGCAAGTAGCGGCAATGGCCGAAAAGTCGCTAGAAAAGTGATTCAACAACTCAAGCAACAAGAACTTAAATATACGGCTCTTTACACTGATTACGCTGGACATGAAAAAGAATTGACGAAGGAACTTGCAGAAACAACTTTACTTCCTTGGTCTGAAGACTTAGACGTTTCAACTTTTCCAATCCTAGTCGTGCTAGGCGGCGATGGCACACTACATAATGTCATTAATTCATTACTTCCATATGATTCAGCTATTCCTTTAAGCTATATTCCATGCGGCTCTGGAAATGATTTTGCACGAGGGGTGGGATTATCAAGAAATATTGATAAAGCATTGCATCAAATCCTGCGCACCAGACGACCAAAAGAAATTCAAACAATTCATTATGTAGAAGCCAACCAAGAAGAAATCGGCTTAGCCACCAATAATGTTGGCTTAGGGTTAGATGCGGCAATCGTGGAAAAAACCAACGAATCGTCATCAAAAAAAGCCTTAAATAAATTTAAGCTTGGCTCGCTTTCCTATATTTCTTCAATCATTCATGTCTTTTTTAAACAAAAAGGCTTTCCAATTTTAGTTGAAATGAATGGTAAACAATACACATTTAATCGTGCTTTCCTATGTACGGTCACAAATCATCCTTATTTTGGCGGGGGCGTATCAATTATGCCGACGGCCAATCCTCGCAAAGCAGTCGTGGACTTAGTTGTCGTGGAACGAATCAATATTTTTAAAATTTTGTGGCTTATTTTCCTATTGCTTCGCCAAAAACAAGGGAAATCTAAGCATTTTCATCATTTTCAATCAAGCAAAATTCGAATTGTTTCGACGATTCCACAAACCATTCACGCAGATGGCGAGATTTTAGGCAAACGAAGTATTGATATGGTTTATACCACACAAAAACGTTTGTTTTGGTTTTAACTGAGTCCCTTAAGGTTGAAAAAGAGTGCCATAAGTCAAAACGACTTATGGCACTCTTTCCTTTTCTCACAGAAATTGATAAGGCGTCGTATCCTTCATTCCAATCATTGGATCAATAGCATTTGTTTGAATAATTTCGACTGTTAGTCGTGGTTCTTTTGGTAATGATTCTTCGACAACTTTTGTCGCTTTCTTTGCTGTTTCTGGGGTTGACTCTTCCCCTTCATCAGCAAATAGTGAAACTTCTTGTACCGTTGTTTCAACTAATTGCTCGTCTGTTTCTTTTATCTGATCGGCTTTCGTTGATTGCTGTTCAGTTTCATAAGAGACAGCTTTTGTTTCCTTTTCAGTAAATGGATGGTCTGCCGTTAAACCTTCTTCATAGGCTTCTAACTGAGTTCTAGTCGTTAAGGTCATTTGTTCTGCGTTCACGATTCGTTCTTTTAGCATCGTCATGCGACTAGCCGATTTGTTTTTGACACATGTTTCAAAAGCAGAAACCTCACCTAGTAGAATTAATAATTCTTTACTACGTGTCACTGCTGTATACAGCAAATTTCGTTGCAGCATTCGGCTATACTGATGAACCATTGGCAGTAACACCATGCGGAATTCACTACCTTGCGCTTTATGAATCGAACAACAATACGATAGCGTAATTTTATTCCATTCATTTCTTTTATACGTTACTTCATTATTATCAAACTGTAAAACCAACTCGTCCACTTTGTCCTCTGAGTCTTTGGCTAAAGTAATTCCGACGATTTCTCCCATATCTCCATTGAACACATTTAATTCTGGCGTATTGACTAGTTGCAAAACTTTGTCCCCAATCCGATAGACGGTGTCATTCCATTTGACTTCTTTTTTCTTACCATCATTTGGATTGAAGATTTCTTGCATCATCTTATTCAAGGCATCAATGCCAGCTGCGCCACGATACATTGGCGCTAAAACTTGGATATCTTGTGGCGTAAACCCTTTTGCTTTTGCCTTTGTGACGATTTGTCGAATGTATTCTTCAATATGACCAATATCACTTGCAAAGAACGAGCGATCCTTTTGATTTTTTTGAAAATCAGCAGGCAACTTTCCTTCTTTAATTTCATGGGCAAGAGGAATAATACTTGAACCGTCTCCTTGACGATAAATTTCGTTTAGCTCACATTTGGGAATTTCGTTAATTTGCAATAAGTCATGTAAGACTTGACCTGGACCGACAGACGGTAGCTGATCCTTATCACCAACAAAAATCACTTGCATGTTTGTCGGAATAGCTTTTAATAACGTATTGGCTAACCAAGTATCCACCATGGACATTTCATCTACAATTAGCAAACCACCTTCTAATTCTTTGGCGGTTAAACTCGGATTTTTTTCACGACCTGTCAAGCCTAACAAACGGTGGATGGTACTTGCAGGTAAACCTGTCGTTTCGTTCATACGTTTCGCTGCTCGCCCAGTTGGCGCCGCTAGCAAGATTGGAAACATCTCCTGCGTATAGTCTTTGAGATCTAATGAAAGACCATTTAGTTCCGCAAACAACGAGACAATCCCATTAATAACAGTTGTTTTCCCTGTTCCGGGCCCTCCAGTTAAAATAAATAACGGTGATTTAATCGCTGCTTCAATCGCTGCTTGTTGCGAGTCGCCATACTGAATATTTAAACGTTTCTCAATCATTCGGATATTTTTTTGGACTTCTTCTTCCTCATAATGAATTTCTTTTTTACGAGAAAGTAAACGCTGAATCGAAGTACCAATGCCCCATTCAGAAAAATAGAGACTGTTCTCAAAAAGTTTAGTCTCTTCTTGTTGGATTTTTCCATGTTCGACTAACGTAATGATTTCATTGGCTACTTGATCAGGTGAGATTTCCACTGGGCGACTTGCTTCCAAGGTCCGAATCGCTTCTTTTAACAAAACATCTGCTTGAACATACGTATTGCCTGAGCGAATGGAGTGCTCAAACACTTCATGTAAAATCGCCGCTCGAATTCGAACAGCAGAATCCGCCTGAATGCCGATTTGTTCAGCAATATTGTCCGCTCGTTTAAATCCGACTCCCTCAATATCTTCAACTAACTGATAAGGATTTTCTTGAATCACAGAAAGGGTTTCTTCTTGATAGGTTTGATAAATTGAAAAAGCTAACTGACTACCGAAGCCGTATCGATTTAGTCCCACAATCACTTGCTCCATCCCGTGATTCAAGCGAATTGTTTCGACGATTACTTGACGTTTTTTTTCATTTAAAACAGTAACTTCTTCCAAAACACTCGGGTCATCAATAATTCGGTCAATCGCACTTTCCCCTAATACTTCAACAATTTTTTCAGCGGTTCGTTTACCAATGCCAGGAAATTTGTCACTTGATAAATAGTTAACCATCCCACTAGCCGAAGTCGGTCTTTCTTGCTGATAACTATCCACCTGAAACTGTCTGCCATAACGAGGATGGTCCACAAAATGACCAAAGAAACGATAGGGTTCCTCTTCTTGAACTTGGCCAAAACTTCCAGTTACTACAATTTCTTTTTCTAAATAATCTGTATTTGTATCGGTCACATTTACAAGAACGACTTTATAAAAATTACTGGGATTTTCAAAAAAGATTGCTTGTACAGTCCCAACAATAAAGGCTTTTTCTTCGTCCTCACCAAAAAGTGTTACCACTACAAGCCCTCCTTTCTGTTGTGCGCTTATTGTGCTTTTTCTTTAGCTAAAAAAGACGTATCATTCCATAACGTTAAGTCGTACGGCATGTTCCTTGATGCCTCTTTGGTTTCAAGGATTGAAAGGCTATTGTTTAACAGCCCGCCCATTGTCCGTAATTCTGATAATGGTTTACCAGCCATCGCTTGGATTGCCGCCGTCAGCGCTGCTCCGTGTCCGACAAATAGAACTGGACCTTCGTGCTGTTTCGCCGCTTCAGCAACTGTTTCTGAAATCCGTTGAATCGCTTGCTCGATTGGTTCACCATCAAAAATTGTTGGATCATACAAATCTAAACGATGCCGTAAATGATCTAATTCTTCTCCATAAAAATTACGCATTTCTTCAATATATTGTCCTTCTAAACGACCTAAACCTAATTCTTTTAAGCTGTCTGTATAAACAATTTCAACTGGACGATTCAATTCTTGTTGAATTCCCCGCGCAGTATTTTTGGCACGTAATAGCGGACTAGAATAAATTTTTTCAAACGGAATATCTTGTAAATATTGGCCTAATTGTTTAATTTCATCATAACTAGTTGGTAATAACGGCGAATCTCCTGTCATTCCTTGAAATCGTTTCTGTTGATTCCATTCAGTTTTTCCATGTCGTGTAAAATATAATTTCATGTAACTTCTCCAAACTTCTTTATCTCTTCATATGTCTTTCTAGTTTATCACTTCCCTGCGAAAATATCCATGGAAGTTTCTAGCAATCCAAGCAAAATAAGCCTAGAACAAAAATCTAAATTGTTTTTTGTTCTAGGCTTGGAAATTGGCCAACAGTAAAAATAAAACCACTTTCTTCTGACATTTTTGAAAAAAGCGCTACTGTCTTAACTTTTTTTAATCCAATTTATCATTTTCATAATGATGCGTCAGTTCTAAGTTCGGAAAATTTTGCTGACGTAAGGCTTCATAAACAATTAGTGCGGCAGTGTTAGAAAGATTCAGTGAGCGCACATGTTCATCATTCATAGGAATTCGGATACACTTTTCTTCGTTTTCTCGCATAAACGTTTCTGGTAAGCCCGTTGTTTCTTTTCCAAAAAGGAAATAATGGTCCTCGCCATCATTATAATTGACCTCGCTGTATGTTTGGTGAGCAAATTTGGTTACTAAATGCAAGTGTTTGCCTGCCACATGGGCTAAAAAGGCAGCCAAATCTTTATGATACGTAATATTTACATCATTCCAATAATCTAATCCAGCACGTTTTAAGTGTTTATCATCTGTTGAAAATCCTAAAGGTTCAATTAAATGCAACGGTGCATTCGTCGCTGCACATGTCCGTGCAATATTTCCAGTATTTGCTGGAATTTGTGGTTCAAATAAAACAATATGGTTCGTCAACTATCTTCAGCTCCTCAAATATCAATCGTGTTCATTTTAGCATAAATTCAAAATAAATAGCGCCCACAATACTTATTTTCAAAAAAAAACCGCATGACGCGATGATGTCAGGCGGCAGCTATTCTAACCAATAAAAAAAACGTACCGTCTCGGTGTCTAGCACGGCGAGTCGTTACGTTAGTGAAGGTCTCTTCACTAACTTTTATCAGAACAGGACCCTGATAAAAACCAATGAAAAAACAACTTGTAAGTAATATAACACCAATGTCACTTTATTGCAAGACTTTTTTAGGATTTTCTTCACAAAAAAGTCTATCTTTTACGACCTACTAACAAGCGGACGTCAATCGTAATTTTTTCCAACGGTCGCTGTTGTAGCTCGGCTTTAACTTCTTGAGAAACTTGCCACTCTAATGGCGACATTTCTAATAAATCCAACCGCCTTTCCTCGGGAATGTCAAAGCAATAAGTTATTCGTTCATCTACTTCCACAGCTAATTCCTCGGCAAAACGTTGGACTACTTTTTGATTGGAATAACTTTGTTTCTTTTCGTCATTGGGATAAAAAGCCGCTCGTAATTCCTTTAAATAATTCTCTTCAGGAATAATTTTAATCACAGTCCCGTCAGCTTTTAGTACTCGCCGAAATTCTTGATAATGTGAAGGAGAAAAAATATTTAAAATCGTATCAAGCCCTTGATCCGCAAATGGCAAATTCGTTAAATCCGCCACACACCAAAACGCATCAATTGGCTGATTACTTGCTAAATAGATTCCTTCCTTTGATAAATCAAACCCGATTTTCAGTCCAGATAAGCCTGCTTGACTTAACTCAGCAAGAAAACTCCCTTCACCACAACCAACATCGACTACTGTTTTATTTTGAGGAAGATAGTGCATAATTTTGTTTAAAACAGGCGCGTACATGCCACTTTGAATCATTTTTCCTCGAGAAGTAAACATTTTTTTATTATATTCTGTCTGAACGCCATGATTTAGAAAGTATAGCGTGCCTTTCTTGGATAAATCAAATTGATGTCTCTGTTGACAAATCAGACCAACCCCTTCTACATGCATTGGTTCATGACAAGTTGGACAGCGAAATACGGCTGCTTCTTTTTTCAATAATTGTTGTGCTCGTTCAATTTTCTTTAACATTTAAAGCTCCTTACGTTCATCAAATGAACATTTTCTCTTATAAAAAGTTGCACTCTTTTTTTCAGGGCTATGGTAGTAAGCAGAATTATGGTACAATGCCTGTGAAGAAAAAGCAAGGAGCGATAAGAAATGATTAAAGAATTCTGTGCCGAAAATTTCACTAAGATTCCCCAAGCCATTCAAAAAGGTGCGAATCGCATCGAATTATGCGATAACTTAGCCGTGGGTGGAACGACGCCAAGTACTGGTGTTATTGAAGAAGTCTTAGCATACGCTGGCGAACATTCTGTACCAGTGATGACAATCATTCGTCCTCGTGGCGGCAATTTTGTCTATAATGATATTGAATTAAAAATTATGCATACCGATTTAATCGAAGCAAAGAAATTAGGAACCGACGGCATTGTTATTGGCTGTTTAACTGAGGACGGTTGGTTAGATGAAGAAGCTTTGGACTTATTCATTGAAACAGCTGAAGGCTTGCAAATCACTTTCCATATGGCTTTTGATGCCTTGTCGAAAGAAAACCAATTTAAGGCGATCGACTGGTTAGCTGAGCGTGGTGTGACACGTATTTTAACTCATGGCGGGCCAGCTGGTACCCCTATCGAAGACAACTTTGATCATTTAAAAGAATTAATTGCCTACGCAGATCAACGGATTCTTATTTTACCAGGTGGCGGTATTTCCACAGAAAACGTTCAAACTGTGATGGACACTTTAAAAGTCACAGAAGTCCATGGCACAAAAATTGTTTAATTTCTTGTATCTAAAAAAGTGAGGTAGCCGTCGTATTAACGGCTATCTCACTTTTTTGATTTCAAGCAAACCAACGAATCCTTTTACCTCAGTCTCATGATAAATAAGTGCAATTTTTTAAACAAAATAACGCATAAACATGCTGGCAATATTGAAATAAATTAATACACTGGTTAAATCACTTAAGGTAGTAATAAACGGACCACTGGCAACTGCGGGATCAAACCCTAATTTATCCATTAACATTGGGATTAAACTCCCTGCTAAATTCGCCACAGTAATTGCACAGAGCATTGCCATCCCAATCACAAATCCAAGCGGAAGATTATGTTGCCACACGCCAACCACAATCATAATGGTTAAACCTGTCACAGCCCCCGTCACTAGTCCCGTGAGTACTTCACTTAAGATTAAGCGACCAAAATTACTATCCTTTTCATCTTTCATAGCCAAACGGCGTACCGCGACCGCCAATGATTGTGTCCCGGCATTGCCGGCTGTTCCGGTAATTAAAGAAATAAAAACGGCTAAAATACTCGCTTCGCTAACTAACGACTCATAATTACTGATTAACGAGGCCGTAGACATTCCTAAAAACAATAGCGTAATTAACCAAGGTAATCGTTTAGAAGCGGCTTTTAAAGGGTTCTCACTAACTTCTTCAACGTCGACCCCGGCTAAACCAGAGTAGTCGCTAGCGGCCTCATCATCGATAACATCAATAATATCATCAACTGTTACAATCCCCAACAAATGATCATCATAATCTGTAACTGGCACAGCTAAGAAGTCATAGTCACGAATTGTTTGCGCGACATCTTCTTGGTCATCGCCAACATGAACTGAAATAACCCGTTCATTCAAAATATCAGCAATCAAGGTATCATCATCATTAACAATTAAATCCCGCAACGAAATAACGCCGACTAAATGATTTTCTTGGTCGACTACGTAAACGTAATAGATTGTTTCCGCCATGTCCGCTTGATTCTTTAAGACGTACATCGCAGAACGCACTGTTTGATTCGCCACAATCGAAACAAATTCGGTGGTCATAATCGCCCCAGCAGTTTCATCTTCGTAATGAAGTAACTCTTTAATTTCGCCTGCTTCTTCACTACTTAACAAACTAAGATATTTCGCCTTTTGACTCTTATCTAACATATTTAGTAAATCCACCGCATTATCGGTATACATCTCAGCTAACATATCGGCTGCATAACTTGGACGCATTTCAGCTAAATAATCTTTCATATTCTCATTATCTTCTTCGATAACATCAAACATATCCGCTAGTTCTTTCGGAGATAGGTAATTGTATAAATGTTGTCGGTCTTTTTCATCTAACGATTGGTAAAATTGTCCTTGTTCATAAATGTGTAACGCTAAAAATAGCTCACGAAATTCGTTCATTTGTTGATTTTTTAGCGTTTCTAAAAGAAGGGCAAATTGCTCTTCCATTTCTTGGCCTTCATTCATCTTACACTTTCCCCTCCTGCCTCTTTATTATTATAACGTATCATCTACACTTTTCATATCCTCCGCTAGTGGGGAAATCAGATGAACCGTTTCTTTGGTAAAAGGATGAGTAAAAATTAGTTCCATGCAATGCAACGCTTGCCGCTCAATTCCTTGATCCATCTTTCCATGATACATCTCATCCCCTAACAATGAACAGCCAATTGCTTCAAAATGTACCCGAATTTGGTGTGTTCGTCCTGTATGGAGCTGAATGCGCACAGCTGCTGCTTTGGCTCCTCTTTTTGCGAGCCAATATTCTGTACTAGCAAATTGACCTGTTTCGATAACTTGGCGTTTTAATAAAGAGGACAAGTCGCGCCCAATTGGCTTTTCAATCAATTGATGCTCGTTTAACTGCTCAATCGCTCCACCAACAAGGGCATAATAAATTTTTGTCACCTTTTTTTCTCGTAATTCTTGGTCAATTAAAGCATGAGCAAAGCCGTGTTTCGCAAATAACATCAGCCCAGAAGTATCTCGATCTAAACGAGTCACGACATGAATAACTTGATTCACGTAATTTTGTCGCTTGTAATACCCCTTAACACGATTCGCCATCGTTCCTGAAGGATGATACTGAGCAGGTATCGAGGCAATGCCAGCAGGCTTATTAACTACTAAAAAATGATCATCTTCAAACACAATTTCAATCGGTTCATCATCTGTTAATAATGTCTCATGTTCCGCTTCATCTGGAATCGTCATTTTAACGACATCGCCAGTTTGTAAAGGATAGATGGCATTTTGAACGGTCCCATTCACTTGAATTTTACCACCCTGAAATTTCACCTTAGCTAATAACCCTTTTGAAACGCCTTGTTCCTTTAAAAAATATTTCACTTGTTGTGTTGTTTCTTTGTCATATGTCCATTGAAATTCCATCGTTTAATTAATCCTCACCAATAAAGGCATCTTTCACCCGATGCCAAAAATGCATGTGCCGATAAGAGGCAAAATGAATCCGTTCGTCTGCAATTCGATAGCAGACAGAAGCGATATTTTCTTGATAAATATCTAATTGGTCCACCGTGACAAAATAATCATCACTTTCCTGTAATTTAATCTCCAGCCACTCCGTATGTGCGATTACAATCGGTGACCCCAATGTTCGAAAGACACGATTGTTTAAGGAGGCGATTTCGGTTAACTGAAACGCATTAATGCTAGGATGCAAAACAGCCCCACCAATACTTTTATTATACGCAGTAGAGCCGGTTGGGGTCGAAATCGACAACCCATCACCACGAAATCGTTCAAACAGTTCGTCTTTAATAAACACATCGCCCACCATCGTCCGGTTTCCTCGTTTAATTGTCGATTCATTTAATGCTAAAAAATGTTTATCTGGTTTCCCATCTCTAAACCGAATCCGCACATCTAATAATGGATAACTCGTACTTTTTTCACGATGAATACACAAACTCTCAACTAGTTCTTTTAATTCATAATCACGCCAATCTGTATAGAAACCCAAGTGTCCGGTATGTACACCTAAGAAACTTACTTCGTTTAACAGATGATTAAATCGATGAAAAGCGGAAAGAAGCGTACCATCTCCGCCGACTGAAATCACAAGTTCAGGTTGACGATTGTCTATTTGAATTTGGTTTTGCTCTAATAGTGTTGTCAGTTGTTTTGTGACTTGTTTCGATTTTTCTTCCGAGTTATGAACAATCGCCACTTTCATAAGCAGACTCCTTTACTGATTTTCTGGTGTTTCGTTTTTAATTTGCTTATAGTATTCGTTTTCTAGCAATCCACGGCCATGAGAGAAGTAATGTTGTGCTTCTTGAATTTCTTCACGAATAGATGACATTTCTTCATCTAATAAATAGGCTGCCTCTGCCGCTCGCTGAAGGCGTTCTTTCATTTCTTCAGGAAAGACACCTTGATATTTATAATTCAAAGAATGTTCAATCGTTGCCCAAAAATTCATGGAGAGTGTCCGAATTTGGATTTCGGCCAAAATAATCTTTTCCCCGGTGACTAATTGCACAGGATATTCCACCACCACATGGTACGAACGATAGCCACTTTCTTTTTTATTTTCAATGTAGTCCCGTTCTTCCACAATTTTTAAGTCTTTACGATTTCTTAAAAGTGCGACTACCTGGTAAATGTCTTCCACAAATTGGCACATAATCCGCAAACCAGCAATGTCTTGCATTTCTTCTTCAATCCGATTTAAAGGAATATGCCGAATAGCCGTCTTTGTCAAAATACTATCTACTGGTTTCACACGTCCTGTAACGAATTCAATTGGTATGTGTTTATCTTGCTCCCGAAATTGTTTACGAATACCTCGTAGTTTTACTTTTAATTCGCTGACCGCCTGTTCATATGGCGCTAAAAACAGCTCCCACTCTCGTTCCATGGTAGATCCCTCAATTTCCTTGAATTTCATTCACTGATTATTTTACCACAGTCCTCCCTAAAATAGGGTGTTATTCGCTATTTGATTTCCAAACGCCTTTCATTAGAAAAATTTTTCACAGAGAAGACCACTTTTCTTGACGGAAACCTATATAATATGTGAAAATTGGAGTGATTTAAGAAAGAGAGAGAACCCCATGAGTGAGCACTTAGAAATTGAATTTAAAACATTAGTTAGTCCGCAATATTTCAAACGATTAATCGACCATTTTGCTATTCAAAAAACGGACTTTTTTACGCAAACAAATCATTATTTTGATACGGACGATTTTCAATTAAAAGCACAACGAATGGGCTTAAGAATTCGCGTATTAGCAGATCGTGGTGAGTTAACCTTAAAAGTTCCTGCGCCAGAAGGATTATTAGAAATCAATGACCCTTTATCGCTTGAGACGGCGAACCACTTTATCAAGAGGAATCACCTCCCTACTGAGGGGGCTGTGGCGAAGAAATTACAAGAATTAGGTATTGAAATCGCCTCGATCCATTTAATTGGTTCATTAAAAACAGCACGTGCAGAAAAACAAATTCCTCAAGGACTACTTGCGTTAGACGAAAGTTGGTATAACCAACAGCACGATTTTGAATTAGAGTTAGAAGTTACTGAAGCTGAAAGCGGCAAGCAAGCGTTTCAAACATTAATGGCTGATTTGAACATTCCCATTACGCTTGCACCTAACAAGATTCAACGCATGATGCGGACCACTGCCCCTTAGTATTCGAAGCACTGACGTTCTGGCACCTGTATTTGAAAAAGCATGGCATTGGAGGAAGTATGAATGGTTGAAATTTATTTGTTCGTCAATCCTTTAGGCGGCGTCTGTTTAGAAATTGAAAAAGAAATTATACAATTGTCTGTTAACGACAAGAAAAAAATACAATTGCGCTTTATTCCTTTATTAAACATGAAAACGATCAATGAATTTTTAAGTCGTCAACATATTCCGATTAATGACATTAAACGACGGAATCGAATTTTTGAAGATTTATACTCAGCCGCTCTTGACTATAAAGCTGCACAGTTACAAGGCCGAAAAAAAGGCCGACAATTGTTGATTGGCTTACAAAAAGCAGTAGCTGAAGACGGTCTAGCTTACTCTCCTGAGTTATCAGAAGAACTACTTCTAGCGGCCGGCGGGGATATTGATATGTATCGTAAAGACCGACAATCAGATTTTGTCAAAGAATCTTTCCAAACCGACCAAAAAGTTGCTCGAGAAATGGGGATTAAACAACATCCTACCGCAGTCGTTTACAACTATACTTGCGAGAACGATTTCGGCATTTTAGTCGAAAATTTTGAAAACATGGATGAAATTAAACAACTTTGTCGTGTCCATCCACATAACGAACCGTTGCTGGACCAAGGTGACGCAACCTTTGAATTTAAACGTCGCTCCAATTATCATTTTCCAAATGGACATTTACATTTATTATAAAAAAGAAGGACCAGTTGACTGGCCCTTCTTTTACTATTTTCACCATGTTCTATAATAATAGATAAAGTCTAATACTGCTACATTTGATGATTTGTTCTTATAAAAGACAGCTATGGAATGGGGCCATGTATATATTATGTACTTTTAAATATTAACACCGAAATTTGTATCGACCACCAATATTTATTTCAGTTCATCGACTAACCTCTTGGAACGCTATCAGACAATACTCGCCGATACTAACTCAAAAAATCGAGGAAATTTTATTCGGTTTAACACAAGCTAATTTATTTCTTCCCATTTATTTTTAGTCTGCTTATATAATATGGTTAGTTCTTTTTTATCCTTATCTAAATTTTTATTTATTAATTCCTGAATCTCATAAGAAAATTTATTTCTTTGATTTACATTGTCAAAGATGAATTCTTTATCAAAAGATAACTCTAACCCATTTAATGCTCCTGTTGTCCAGTAAATTTTTATATTCGAATCATCACCGCTATAATACATATTAAACTTTTCGTTTTCAGAGATATACGAACTCATTAATTCCAATTCTTCTGGAATTGTAAACAGATTATAATTATCAATTTTAACCACATGATATTGAATGTTATCTTCTATTAAATTATAAGTTTGACCATTTTGATTCCATTCTTTGACACCGCTATAAAAATTATTCAGACGAAGTTGTAAAATAGTAAAATATCCACCTATACATAGTACTATAATTAATAATATTAAAAATAATTTTTTGTACTTCTGTCCCTCTCTAATATCTTTCGAAAGTTTCTCCACCATCGTATTGTCCTCCTTCAATAATCGATCCAAGGTCATTTCATAAAGATTACTTAGTTCAATTAAACAATCAATATTAGGATATGATTTATTATTCTCCCAGTTAGAAATTGTTTGCCTAGTAACGTATAATTTCTCAGCAACCTCTGATTGTGTCAATCCTAATTCATTTCTTCTCATTTTTAATGAATTCCCTATGTTCAAAAAAAAACCTCCTTTTATTACTCTAAAGATAATAGAAGCTTGATATAAAAGAAAGCAAAGAATCTTTGCTTTCTTTTATATAACAGCAACAATCTATTTAATTATATAACTAAACCTGGTTTTACACAGATATATTTACTATTCTGTGTAAAACCAGGTTTATATTTTATGTTTACTAAGAAGTTACGACTTATAATTTTTCAACCAAAGCTTCTAATTCCGTTAAACGTTCTTCAAAAACTTTCATTGCATCTTCGATATACACGGCTTGTGTCATATCCACGCCCGCTTTTTTCATCACTTCAATTGGGAAGTCACTACTTCCTGCTTTCAAGTAGTTAAGATAGTTCTCTAAAGCTCCTTCTTCTCCAGCTAAAATATGTTTAGACAATGCCGAAGCGGCTGAGAAGCCAGTTGCATATTGATAAACATAGTAATTGTAATAAAAATGTGGAATTCTCGCCCATTCGTAACTGATTTCTTCGTCTCTAACTACTTCTGGTCCATAATATTTAGCATTGAGCTCGCCATAATACTCACTCAAATATTCACTTGTTAATGGCGTGCCTTTAGCATCTTCCGTGTGAATAAAATGTTCAAATTCCGCAAATTGGGTTTGACGGAAAATGGTTCCCTTAAAGCCGTCTAAATAGTGATTTAAGACATACGTACGTACTTTAGGATCTGTTTCTGTTTGTAATAAATATTCTGTTAAAATATTTTCATTTGTGGTTGAAGCAATCTCAGCTAAGAAAATTGAATAGTCGCCATAAACATACGGCTGATTATTTCTTGTATAGTAACTATGAACACTATGGCCCATCTCATGGACTAATGTAAATAGTTGATCCAAACTATCATGCCAATTCATTAAAATGTATGGGGCTGTGTCATAAGCTCCTGAAGAATATGCGCCACTTCGTTTTCCTTGATTTTCAATCACATCAATCCAGCGACTTGAAAAAGCTTCTTTAACAATAGATAAATAGTCTTCACCTAGTGGTTTTAAAGCCTCAATTGCTTTTTCTTTTGCTTCTTCATAGCTGTAACGAATTGGTGCTTCACCTAGCAAAGGCGCATACAAGTCGTACATGTGTAATTCTTCTACGTTTAATAATTTTTTTCTTAATTTTACATAACGATGTAGCAAAGGTAAATGTTTATTTACTACAGCTACTAATGTTTCGTGAACACTTTCAGGGATATGATTACTTGCTAAAGATGCTGCCCGAGCAGAATCATAATTTCTAATTTTTGCTTTATAATTATGCGTTTTAACATGTGCACCTAAAGTTGAGGCTAATGTATTTCTAAATTGTTTGTACACTTTGTACAAACCTTTAAATGCTGCTTCACGAACAGATGGATCGACACTTTCCATTAACTGACCATAAACGCCATGAGAAAGTTGAATCGTTTCGCCTTCAGCATTTTGCACAGTTGGAAATTCTAAGTCTGCATTATTTAAAATTGAAAATGTATTACTTGAGGCACCAAAAATTTCACTAGCCCCCGCCAGTAAAGCTTCTTGTTCCATCGATAAAACATGGGGACGTTCATCTAAAATATTTTGAATATAGTGACGATAAACAGCTAATTTGGGCTGCTCTTCAAAATATCCCCAGATTTGTTCATCACTTAATGTTAAAACCTCTGGGTCAAACCAAGAAACAGCTTCACTAACTTGTGCATATAAAGAACTAGCTCTGGCATATAAAGCTTGGTAAGCTGTATTTGTAGTGTCTTGATCATTTTTTAAATGAGAATAGACATATAATGTTTCCACTTTTCGATAGACATCTAAAACGTATTCTAACGCAGCTAGAAAAGCTTCTGCACCATTCCCTAAGGTTCCTTTAAATGATTCTGCTTGATTTAGCTCTTCTGTCAACTGATTATACGCAACATCAAAAGCAGCATCATCTTTAAAAATTTTGGTTAAATCCCAAGTTAATGGAGTTGGAACTTCATCACGTGTTGGTAATTGTTTAATTTCGCTCATAGTTTACTCTCCTTTAAGAAACGTTTTACTCATTATACTATCATAATTTAACACGTGTGACTAAAAAAATGTTGTTTTTTCACTTTTTTTAGCCAATGAATGAGCTTTTCAGGATCTTCTCTTAGGAAAATACTAGTTATTAGGTACTTATTGTTTACTTTAATTAACACATAACATTCTTGTAACCAGCTCAATAAGCTATTCCCCACAATTTTAAAAAGCTTTTTTAAGCCAATATTCGGCAGTGGCTGCCAAACAAAGTTCCCTTCTTCCAAAAAAACAGCTTCCAAGATACGCCATAGTTCCTGTTTGGTCACTAAACGCTCTTCTTCGGTTTTTAGTGCTTCCCAAACAAGCATTTTTAAATGAATATCTTCTTCAGAAGAAGGTATTAGCTTCAATCCAGGATAGTAAAACCAAGGAGGTAACTGGAGAAGGTGACAACCTTTCGTATATAAAAAGCTCTGTGTCCTAAGCAACTGAGCATTTCTGTAACCAAGTTGTTGAGTCAATTTTTGATAATAATCATGCATCAATTGACCAGTATGCCGTCTATCTGGCAGTAAATTTAAATTAGAGGTCGGTAGTCGGAAGATTTCTAGTAATTTTTTTTCGTAAAAATCCCATGATTGTTTTCTTCTATAAAATTGTTGACATTGACTCTCTTCAATATGACAAAGTAACTCTATTCGTTCTTGTTTCTTATTGGCCGACCATAAATAAAATCCCAAGGACTCCGAAAAATAAAGGAATTGTTTCGTTAATTGCGTGAGCTTGTCTTTAGGCACTAATCGTTCACCTAAAATCCAAACAACTTGATAGCCATGAGCTTGATAAGTCTCCGTCCGTTCCACCAAACGTTTAATTGGCAATGGACTACATTGAATTTCAATGGCTATCTTGCCAATGAGTAAATCTGGGCGTTGCTTCAAGTTGGGTAAGTATGCCTCAACTTGAAAGGACAGCTTTTCGCGTAAACACTTTTCCGCAAAAAGCTGCTTCAAGCGGAGGTGTTCTTCTGTTTCAGCTTCTGCTTCGTACCAACAACTATTCTTTTTACGATGAGCAAAATGGGGTATTTTAATGGGGCCTGCCTTCAAAATGACCGATTGATGACACATTGGACACACAAAAGCTTGTTCGCTTCGTATCTGTGTTAATTCATCAATCGAGCAGTCGATTAAAGAAAATAATTCTTGGTTGTCTGCCGTTAAAGCTGTTAACATGATTTTCACCTCTCATAAATAAACTACGCAAAGTTTCTTAATTTTCATTAAAAAAAAAAGCAAAAACTCGAAAGTTTTTGCTTTTTTGCTTAATCATTAAAGTAATAACGTGTTAATTCCAACGCACTGCGTTCCATAATACAAGTGCCATATTCGACTAAAGTATCCTGAGTGACAGTTGTTTTATGAGCAAATTCTAAAATCTGTGCAATTTCATTGTCAACATTTGTTTTTTCTAATTCATCGGTTAAGAACAAAACTTGTAAGTAATAACGATCGTTGTACGTGTATAAGTTAGTCAAAACAGATTGCATGAAGACTTCTTTGGATAATTGGATCATCGCTTCAAAATTATCTAATTCAAAGATTACATTTCTGTTTGTTTCATCTGTGGCTTCCATCTCATCAAGTTCATCGGCGGTTGCTTTGTCTGCTTCAATTTGTTTGCGAATTAATTCGCTAACATCTGCATTGACTTCGCTCAGACCTTCTAAGGAAGACAAGTCGTCCATAGCGACATTTTTACTAATAAACAGTTCTAAACCATCATTTTTAGGCAAGACTTGGAAAGTGACTGCTTCACTACCTTGGAATTCATCTTCGACATCAACTTCTTCTAAAATACTATAAAAGAAATTTTCAACATCTTTGTGGTTTCCTAGTAAGTCAAGAAAAGTAATCCCTCTATCCGCCAGGTCTTCGTTGCCAATTAACACACGAATCGTATTTTCATTAATATGTTCCATTTCCATAGCGCTACACCTCTCTTTGCTTCAATCAGGAAACTTCTTACGTTCATTGTAGCGAAAACTACACAAAAGTAAAGTGGAAAGTCTATAAATCCTCGAAAACTAGCGAACGTTTTATAAACTTTGAACTTTTTTAACGATTGGTTTTTCGCTCCTTCTACCTCTTCATCTTAACGCAGTCTCTCCAAAAAAGATACTATTTTTCCTTGATCACGTTCTGCCAAATCAAATGAATACAAGTTCTAAATATGTATTAAAAAGCCAGAGATAAAAATCCCTGGCCCTAAATTCATATGAATCGTTCTTTATTACAATTAACAAATAAAGAACAAAATTTTATATTTTTTATAAACCTGCCATTAATTGTGCTTGGCGCAATTCCAGTTGTCGAACATCTCTTGGTAAGAATCGGCGAATTTCATCTTCGTTAAAACCGACTTGTAATCTTTTCTCATCAATCATAATTGGCCGACGCAACAATCCAGGGTTTTCTTGAACCAACTCTAATAAATCTTGAAGTGGAAGCTCGTCCAAATCCATATTTAATTTTTGGAAAACTTTAGAGCGAGTAGAGATAATCTCTTCTGTTCCATCTTCTGTCATGATTAAAATTGCTTTTAATTCCTCAATATTTAAAGGTTCAGAAAAAATATTTCTTTCTTTAAAAGGAATTTCGTGCTCTTGCAACCAGGCTCTAGCCTTACGACATGACGTGCAACTTGGGGAAGTATAAAGTGTCAACATTGTGCATCACTCCTTTTCGCGAATCATCGCGTTTCTGAAACAGGGAACTGTACTGTTCCTCTATTTAAAACCAGTATACCTAATTTCTAATAAAAATACTAGGGGTTTTTAAACATTTTTTATTCACTTTGTTTATTTTTCCTTCATTACATCCGTGTAAAATTAGGGTTAATTTTTATGAAATTTTATGGATATTCGTTATGATTCTGTAAAAAAGTAATACAGTTTTCTATTTTTATGGTTGCTGTTATAATTTACTTCTCTTGGTGATTTTTCAAGAAGTTCCCATGTATTTTTTTCTAATAAAATGTATAATAGAACTATTCACTATCTTAAGTCTAAAGTCAGGTGGTTATTTAATGAAAACAATTTTTTCTGGTATTCAGCCCAGTGGTACTCCGACAATCGGAAATTACATTGGTGCAATGAAACAATTTATCGAATTACAAAATGAATACAATTGTTATTTTTGTATTGTGGATGAACATGCCATTACCGTTCCCCAAGAACCGCAAAAGCTACGTCAACAAATTCGTAGCTTAGCAGCTCTTTACCTAGCGGTTGGTTTAGACCCACAAAAAGCAACAATTTTCATACAGTCTGAAGTGAGTGCCCATGCAGAAGCTGGTTGGATCATTCAGTGCAATACTTCTATTGGTGAGTTAGAGCGAATGACACAATTTAAAGATAAATCGCAAAAAAATGGTCGTGCTGGCGTAAGCGCTGGTCTTTTAACATACCCTCCATTAATGGTTGGTGATATCGTGTTGTACAATGCTGACTTAGTGCCAGTCGGAGATGATCAAAAACAACATTTAGAATTAACACGTGATTTTGTGGAACGCTTCAATAAACGTTATGCCCAAAAAAATCAAGAAATTTTAACGATGCCTGAAGTAAAAATCGCTGAGCAAGGTAGTCGAATTATGAGCTTACAGGAACCAACGAAAAAGATGAGTAAGTCCGATACAAATGTGAAGGGCTTTATTTCAATGCTTGATGAGCCAGCAGTGATTCGCAAAAAAATCCGCTCTGCTGTAACTGATTCAACTGGTGTAATTGAATATAATAAAGAAGAAAAGCCTGGTATTACTAACTTACTAAATATTTATTCTGCTGCGACAGGTCAAACTGTTGAGGAACTTGTTCAAGCATACGAAGGCAAAGGCTATGGAGACTTCAAAGCAGATTTAGCAGAAGCAGTAGTTGCCTTATTAGAACCTATTCAAGTGCGCTACCAAGAGCTTCTAGCTTCAGAAGAATTAGATATGATTTTAGATGAGGGCGCAGAAAACGCTCGCCAGGTAGCCAACAAAACACTTCAACGAATGAAAAATGCTGTTGGTTTGGGAAGAAAAGTTCGGCGCTAACTAAACATAATAAAAACCCGCGAAGTTTTATTCGCGGGTTTTTTTATGTTCTAAATTGAGCATCGTATAAGCGACGATAGTGGCCTCTTTGCGCGTACAAAGTTTCATGTGTTCCATCTTCTAAAATTCCTTGGTCACTCACTACGATTATTCGATCAGCATGTTTAATCGTTGCCAGTCTGTGGGCAATAATTAATGTTGTTCGCCCGTCAGCTAACGAGTTTAATGACTCTTGAATCACTTGCTCTGTTTCTGTATCTAATGCAGAAGTCGCTTCATCTAGAATTAAAATCGGCGGGTTCTTCAAGAACATTCGCGCAATTGCCACTCGCTGCTTTTGACCGCCCGATAATTTCACGCCACGTTCGCCAATAATTGTGCCTAAGCCATCTGGCATTAGCTGAATTACATGTTCTAAATGTGCTAATTTCACCGCTTGTTGAATGTCTATTTCTGTAGCATTTAAATTCCCATAAGCAATATTTTCTCGTAATGTTCCAGGGAATAAAAACACATCTTGTTGAACAATTCCAATTTGCTTACGTAATGAAGCCAAGGTCATTTGCTGGATATTTCTGCCATCGATCGTAATTTCACCACTACTGACTTCATAAAAACGAGGCAACAGATTACACAAGGTCGTTTTTCCTGAACCACTTTGTCCAACGAAAGCAACGGTTTCGCCAGGTTGAATTTTTAAATTGATATGGTCTAAAACTTTTGTGCCATCTTCATAAGCAAATGAAACATCTTTATAGGCAATCGTTCCTTCTAAATGCGAAACAGCAACAGCTCCTGGCAAATCTTTGATGGACGGTTGTTTGTCCATTTCTTCCGTAAAACGTTTAAAACCAGCAAATCCTTTGGGATAACTTTCAATCATATTGTTGACTTTTTCAATCGGCCGAATAAAAATATTGGCTAATAAAATAAATCCTACAAACTGGCCTTCTGTAATTTCTCCTTTAATTGTATAATACGCACCAAAAATTAATGAAAATAAATTTATCAGACGAATTAATAAGTAATTATAGGCGGAACTGACACCCATCACCTTATAAAAATATAATTTCGATTTTCGATACATTTGATTTAAATAATTAAACTGTTTTCGTTCAAATGGTTCATTTGCAAAAGATTGCGTGACACGTATCCCACTTACTGACGCTTCAATCCCAGCATTAAATTCACCTAAATTATCGTAAATATCCGTATTCGCTTTTGTCATTTTTTTATTAAAATAGCCTAGCGCAATCGTGATAAATGGCAATAAAATAAACGTAGCGATGGCTAATTTCACGTGAATGGTTAACATTAATAGAAAAGAACCTGCTAACGTCATAATCGTAATAAAGACGTCTTCTGGACCATGATGCGCCACTTCCGAAATTTCAAAAAGATCAGTGGTCAAACGGCTCATTAATTTCCCTGTTTTTTGATTATCATAATACTCAAACGGTTGTGTTTGAAGATGTTGATATAATTCTTCACGCATATCTGTTTCAATATTCACGCCTAACATATGACCAAAATAAACCACAATAAATTGTAAAAACGTATTGATTATATAAAATGCAAATAAGCCCGCACTAGCTAATGCAATGAGGCGAAAATCTCCTTTTGGCATAATCTTATCAATTACTTGGTTGACTGCTACTGGAAAAGCCAACTCTAACAGCCCCGCAAAAACGGCACACCCAAAATCCAAAATAAATAATCGACGATAAGGCCGATAATACCCAAAAAAACGCTTTAACATAACTCCCTAACTCTCCCCCTTCATTCTCATTCATTATACGGAAAAAGACTGTCTCTTGCAAAATTCTAACTTCTATCAGAACACGTGTTATTTAAGTAACTTTGACTCAAAATCATTTTCACAAACTTTTCATTATCAGAATATTTTTTCATTTATCGTTTCCATTTTTTCGGTAAAAATAACTATAATTGTCTTTTCCCACAAGGCTTTGATTTCTGTACAAAACCTTGAAATACAGTGAAAAATACTCTATTTATTTGTGAAAATATCGGCTACAATATAACATATGAAAAGTTTTGTAAAAAAGTTAAGAGGTGCACTTGTTAAATGAGAACCATTGTTTTTGATGTTGATGACACGCTGTACGATCAGCAACAACCCTTTCGAAATGCGATGACTAAAATTTTCCCAAACGTTGCGACAGAGGATATGCATGAATTGTATCTTCGTTTTAGACACCACAGCGATGAAACGTTTCCGAAAGTTTTAGCCAATGAATGGTCCCTAGATTTCATGCGGTTTTTCCGGATGAATGAAACATTAAAGGATCTAAACTATCCAGGAATTTCACAAGAAGAAGGAAAAATTTTCCAACAAGTTTATGAAGAAGAATTGGATAATATTACGATGCATCCAGAAGTTACTAAGCTTCTTGATACTTTACAAGAGAAAGAAATTCCGATGGGGATTATTACAAATGGTCCAACAAACCATCAATTTAAAAAAGTTAAACAATTGAATCTTGAAAAATGGGTTCCAAGCCAAAATATCATTATTTCTCAAAGTACGGGTTTTCAAAAACCTGAAAAGGAAATTTTTGATTTAGCCTGTAATCAATTTTGTATGGAACCTGAACATACTTTATATGTTGGTGATAGTTATGACAATGATATTGTAGGCGCACGTAATGGTGGCTGGCATTCTCTTTGGTTTAACCACCGCTCTCGTGAACTACCAAGTTGCCAACCTGCATCACACCTTGCAGAAGTCACTTGTTTCACCGAACTTTGTCCGACTGTGGAGAAATTATTTAATCTTTAAAAAAAAGCCGCTCTTCAAATTGAAGAACGGCTTTTTTTTATTTATTTTTTTGTTTTTTCAGACGTAAAATGATGAACAGGCAGATTATCAGTAAAAGGATCAATAAACCGATTAAGAGATAAATAAGTTTAGATTCCGTTTTTTTGACGGTTACATCTTTCTCATTAAATGTTTTTGCTTCCTCTTTTGAGATCGTAAATTCTTTCGTAAATTGCCATTTTTTTCCTGAGCCTTCCACAGTCATTGCCAATACATACGTCCCAGCTTCCATTTCATTTTCTTCATAAGGAATAGGGAAATTAAAAATTGAATTGGGCGCCATTTGCATATCTTCTTGTTCTTTCTCTAAAATAACGTTATTTGTTTTCTTATTTTTAACATTTGCCGTTACTTTCATTGATTGAAGATAGGCTGCTTCATGGTTTAACAGTGTTGCAGAAATAACACTGCGCGCATTTCTTTGCGTCGGTTCAACTTTCTCTAAAGACAATTCTGGTTGTACAACTGTTTCATTTTCTCGAAGTAAAACAGCTACTGTATAGGCATAGCGATTTTCAATTGCTAAGCCGTTTGTATTTTCTTTTTGCTTGTCTTTCGTTTCATCGACTTTTTCACTAAACGTGATCCCGCCCGCTAGTTGCCCTGAAAACTCTTCTTTAGGCATCTTCACTCGCAATTCAACTACTTTTTCACTTTTAGCAGGCAATTCAACACTCTCACCGCCGTCTTTCAGTTGAATGATTTCTGATAAATCTGCTGGTGCAGATTTATCTAAAGCTGTCAACGACTCACCATATTCAATCACTCCGTTGCTGTTTGTTGTGGCCGACTTCACACTAACATCAATCACTAAATTTTCATCTGTACTATTGGCCGCTCGAACTTTCAAAATTTGTTCTTGGTCTGGTTTCATCATTAAATCAAAATATGTTTTTGTTTTATCTATTTGGTTTTCTGGAATTTCTGTTTCAACACTAAATCGTAATTCTGCTGCTGAGGTTTCAATCCCAAAAGCAAAGAAATAAAAACTTAGGATCATCAGAATAAAATATCTATTTTTCATTTCGCTCTACACTCCATTTCTATGTAAAGGAGAAAGGCTGAGTTCCCCTCTTCCTTTCTCCAAAAAGGTTCTTTTTATACTGGCGTATTAGCTAATGTCCAAGTAATTGTTGTTTTGTAGGCATCGTTTAATTTAACTGATTTACCTGGCACTTTTAATTGAACATCTTTCATTACTTGACGGCCGTCAACTTCAGCAATTGAACTAGCATTGCCGTATAAGTATGACCATTTCCCAGCACCTTGATCTGTTGCGGCTACCATCACGTTATGACTTTCACCAACTGTACCAAAAGTTACGCTCGCTAAACTTGTTGGTGCAGCGCTTTGTCCTGCTGTCACAGCTGAAGCATTTTGAAAGACAATTTCAGTTCCTTCAAGCGTCTGACCTTTTGTAGCAGAAGTAAATGCAGAATTTTGTTTTGCAGATAAAGTCCAGCCTTCTAAAGTTCCACGATTATCTGTAATTTGAGCAAATAATGGACCCGTTTTTTCAACATTATTTTTATCTTTTAAAACTTGTGCTGATGCAAAATAGATTTCATCTTTTGTGCTGATGATATTTTCACCAAAGTTTAAACTTGAAGCATAGTCCAAGGTTAAGGGGCCTGTAGAACCTTCATCAACTGGTTTGTCAGGATTTACTGGGTCGATAGGTGTCACAGGATCTTTGCCGTCTTTGTCTTCTGGATCCACTACAGGATTTTTGCTGTTAGGATCTTTTTCATCTGGTGCTTTAAATTTTACAATAGCATCTGTGTCGCGATTAGCCACTTCCTCTGCTTGAACTGGTAGTGTGCCTACCGCGATGGTTGCTAAAATTAAGCTGCTTGCGATGGTCATTTTTTTCATGTTAGTGCTCCTTCTCTTCTATTGTTATAGTTTCAATAATTATACGCTTGGTAAATCAGCGATTGTCCATGTTAAAACAGTTTTGTATTGAACAGCATCTTTTGGTGTTGCTCCTGGTACAGTTAATGTGATCGCTGTATTTTTATCTACGCTTTCACCGTCAACTTCCACTTTTTCAATCCCACCGAACGCACTAAGCCAAGTTCCAGAACCTTGACCTTCAGCGGCAGACATCACATTTGATGAATCGCCAGCTACTAAAGTTACTTCATGCGCAGTTGGTGTGACTGCTTTGGAATTAGACACTGCTTTGTTTTGACTTAATTTAATTTCTGAACCGTCTAAAACTTTATTTAATGTTTCTTTTGTCGCTGTTAATTGTGTTTCTTGTTTAACTGTTAAGGCCCAACCGGCATTCGTTCCGCGTTTGTCGGAAATTTGTACATAATTTGGTTTAGGATTAGTCAAATCAGGACCAGAACCGTCTGCCAAGAAAAAGTATTGTGGATTTGCATAATATTTTTCATCTTTATTTGAAATTTTATTTTTGCCAAAGTCTAAACTAGAAGCATAATCGATACTTAGTGGACCAGTTGTTCCTTCATTTGGCTTATTGCCTGTGTCTGGTGTCGTTGGGTCAAAGGGTTCAACAGGTTTTTCGGTATCTGGATTCACTGGATCGACTGGTTTGTTGATAGAGGTATCCGGCGTAAATTCTACGATGGCATTTGATTCATAGTTTTTTTCTTCTGCATTCACTTCTGGTGCAATAGCCACGCCTAAAGTGATAGCGGGGATTGTTGATAAGATAATTTTTTTCATTTTATTGTTCCTTCTTTCTTTTTTTTAAAATAAAACTAGCCATAAAGATGACTATTATTCCGAGATAATTAAACATTTGTTGCTGTTTAGTACCAGTTCGAGGTAAGAAGCCTGAGCCTTTTTGATCAACCGTTTTACTTGTTGAATGCTTCAATGATTCTCCACTCACTGCTGGTATTGCTTCCGACTGCTTGGGGAAACGCTGTGGTATCTTACCATCTGGTTTTTCTTTGTTGGCTGGTGGCTCATACTCGCCATAAAAAGAAACTTCTGCATTTGTCGGATAGGCATTTGTTTCAGCAAATACATCAACTGATGAAATCAATCCTAATAGCAATACACCGCTAACTATTTTTTTGATAAGACTCACCCCCTATTTTGCACTGCCATCAGGTACGTCCATCAAGTGCCAAGTTAGTTTTGCTTCGTATTCTTCTGCTTTGGCCGTCCCTCCAGGAACAGATAATAACAACTCTTGGTCATTTTCTTTCCATTGATCAGAAATATTTGTTTCTTGATGTCCATTGACTTGGTTGTGAACAAGAATCGATTGGCCTTCTGGAATGTCCTGTAAGCGATGGTTGGTTCTAAATTTTAAAATATTCGGCAACGTAGCACCTGATTCAGATTTGAAATCAGAAGTAACGGTTAGTGCAAGCGACCAATTATTCCCTGTTTGACGAGTATCCCGTATCACTAATGGTTGATCCATGGAAACAATTGGATATTGGGTCGTGCTACTAGCGATTTGCAGCTCATTCCCAAAGGAAATCGCTGTGGGTACCGTTTTGAACCTGACAGAGCCAACCACAGTGACTGTTAGCGCTAATTCATCAATCTTGTAGCCTTTATCATAGACTTCCACGACCAACTGCTGTTTTCCATAAGTTAGTTCTGGTAATAACAAGGCTTTTTCCTTAAATGTTTTAGAATTAGTGGTTGTTTCATCTGCTAATTTCTGGATTTCTTGGCCCTCTTTTTTGACAATAAATTGTAATCTATTCCCAGCATCGACATCTTGCCAATAAAAAGGCAGGGCTGTTTTTTGAAAGTCATCAATATCGATTGTTTTTTCCATCGACTTTTCTATACGCTCTTTTGACCAAGATAGTTTCGTTTCACTTAAGAAAACTTCTTTGACAGGTTGGACGACTGTTCCAGAAAAGTTCCCTAAGTATGCTTTATCTGTTGATTCCCAGATATAAGAAACGCCTTCATGAGCTTTGGGTAAATTCCATTCAAACAGTCCTTTTGTGGCATCGTAACTTCCATAAGGGCTAATCGTCAGCGGTGGAAATAGTTGACCATCACGAGATACCACCTTATTTTTTAATTGCAGTGGTTTCCCAGCAATATAATCGACAGAAGATAAGATAATCATTTGATTAGATACATCTAGCCCTGTAATGGCCGTTAAGCCTTTTAACGGACTGATATCTGAAATTTGATTTTCTCCCACATCTAAAACTGTTAGATTGAGTGTTTTCTCTAACGGTGCCAAGGAAGAAATTTGATTGTTTCTTGCATACAGTACACGCAGATTAGGAACAGTGCTTAAAGCTTCCAGACTAGCAATCGTTTGATTCATAATACTCAACTCTTCTAGACGTTGTTTATTCGCCAAGGGCGCAATTGTTTTTAATTGATTATTTTCCACATAAAGACGGAGTAGGTTATTTGCTTCCGTAAGCCCATCTAAAGTAGCAATCTGATTATTGGCAGCCCAAATGGTTTCTAAATTACGAAGAGAACGAAGCGGGTCGAAGGAAGTCACTCGATTATTCGGCGTGATTTTTGACGGATGATCTGTCGTATTTTGGATACTTAAATTTTTTAAAGCAGGCATTCCTTCAAGTCCATTTAATGTAGTTAATTGATTGTTCTCAACATACAAGCCTTCTAAACTAATTAATCCTGCTTGACCTAACGGACTAAGATCAACTATTTTATTGTTTCTCATATATAAAAAACGTAATAGCTTAAATTCACCTTTAGCAAAAGGACTCAAATCTGTTACATTGAGCGAATCTTGAAAAGATAATTCTTCTAAGTTTCTTAGGTATTGAACTCCTTCCACATTAGAAACAACGACATTTTCTAAAATAACTTTATTCAGTTTATCCAATTCTGCTTGGGTGACAGTATTAGAGGTCCGAGATTTGCTTAACTGTTTTCTGATATTTTCCGCAAAGGCTGGATCAGGAAATAGTGTACTGATAGGCGTCGCTTTATCTAAGACAGCACCTGCGTATAATTGGGGCATCATCAGTTGTGCTTCCGTTATCGCTAGTGCTTCATTTGGCGGCTCTTCACTTGTTTCAACAGTCGTTAACTCTTCTGATTGGGGAATCTCCGAACTACTGGTTGCTGAATTTTGCTCTTCTGCCGATGAAGTTTCTGGAATCTTTTCTTCTGAAACAGATGAAACATTTTCTTCACTGGAGGATGCGATTGTTTCGGTCGTTTCGGCGAAAGTTGTTACAGGAAGTAGCAAACTATTACCCAAAAGTAAGGCACTAACTGCGGAGATGCACATTTTTTTCATAAACTTCACCTCCTGATATTTTCTTAATTATAGTGAATATCAACTGAAAATGGGTTCAATTACGACAAACTGTCCAAATTAATTTGTATAGACAAGACAAAGAGCGCCAAATAGGGTTTTATACCCCTATTTGGCGCTCTTTGTCGCTAAACACAACCAGAATGTATTATGACAAATTCTCAATTATGCCTAGTTTTCTTTTATTTCTTTTAAACTATCCTCTATTTTTTCCAATTGCCCAGCAAAAAATTCTTGTTTGGCTTTTGGTAAAAACAATGTGATAGATAAAAGGATTTGTTCTTTAAAGATTGACCAATCTGCGAATATTTCTTCATTGGTTAAAATCATTTCTATTTTTTCTGCTATTTTTTTCCAGAGGATCATTCGCCAGTTATTTTCACCCACTTCATATTCTTTAAACATGCTTAATACATGAAGAATATGGGGAACATTTTGGCTGACAATCGCCGCAAATAAAAAATCAATAATTACTTGCTCGATAATTTCTAGTGAGCGAATATCAATAATTTCCCGCTCATTGACAGATTGTAGTACACGAAAAAGTAACGAAGTTGGAAACGGCTGCAAGCCAACGTTTTTTTGTAATGCTAAAAATTTCAAATTAAAAATAGTATACACATCGGCATTAATTAATCGTTCCAGAATCTGATTTTCTAATGCAATAATTTCCTCTTTTGTCACAACCGTTTGAGGGTTAAAAAGATATTCCAACGCCAACATCGAATACATTACTTCTTGCTTTCCTAAAGCAAAAGACGATTTATCATAATACGCCCGATAATCTGCAACGATTCGACTACTTTCTTGAAAATTTTTACTAAAGATTGCTTGATTAAACTGCTCCTTAGCTAAAACTGTTTTGGACATTGGCGTTAATTTTTCTGTCATTTCCATCGGCGAAATAGACAAGATTTCGACAATAATGGCTAAATCCGAAATACGCAATTCACTATTTCCTTGGACAAAGCGTTGATAACTTCGACTAGAAACACCATTTTCATCAAAGACACGCAGAGGAATATTTTTCCCTTTACGAATCCGTTCAATTTCTTCACCTAGCGGCCGATATTCCATATATTCTTTTTGTTTCAAACGAATTACTCCATTTCTCTTTAAATAAGATAGCAACTAAGTTGAACGGCTATTCCCCAATGCTTAAAATTGTGCGAATATCTTCTTCCGTCATTTTCGCTAATTGCTCTTCATTTCCTTGAATCACTTTTTGGAACAGCTCGCGTTTTTCTTGCTGTAAGGAATTCATTTTTTCTTCAACCGTTCCTTCTGCAATCATCCGCCACACTTCAACAACCTTTTTTTGTCCCATGCGGTGCGCCCGACCAGCCGCTTGTTCTTCGACTGCGGGATTCCACCATAAATCGTATAAAATAACTGTATCTGCACCAGTTAAATTTAGTCCGGTTCCCCCTGCTTTCAATGAAATTAAGAAGACATCTTTTTCTCCTTCATTGAAGGCATTCGCCATCGTTAACCGATCTTGAGGCTTCGTACTTCCTCGTAAATAGAACGTCTCTAAACCTAATTCATTCAATTCTTTTTCTAAGATAGAAAGCATACTTGTGAACTGAGAAAATAATAGGACACGACGATTGTTTTCTTTGGCAGCCACTAAAAAGTCTTTGACTTGTTCCACTTTGCCAGAACCTCCCGTGTAATCCTCAATAAACAAACGCGGATCGCAACAGATTTGTCGTAAACGGGTCAAGCCTGCTAAAATACTCATGCGATTTTTCTTGAAGGTCGCCTGATCCATTTGACTGACATCTGCTTGCATTTGTTTTAGATAGGCCAAATAAACCGTTTTTTGTTCTTCTGTTAAGACACTGTACATATTATTTTCAATTTTTTCTGGTAAGTCTGCGAGCACCGTTTTCTTGTCTCGTCGTAAAATGAATGGTTGAATCATTTTGGCAATTTCTTCCGGCTTAATTTCTCGAAAGGCTTTTTTGCCTGGGAACAATCCCGGTAAGATCATTTGGAAAATTGACCACAGTTCATCTAAATTATTTTCAATTGGTGTGCCACTTAATGCAAAACGTTGTGGTACTTTTAAACTTTTTAAGGCTTGCGCCGTTTTAGTCCCACTATTTTTAACCATTTGGGCCTCATCTAGAATCAAATAGCCGACACGCATTTCCTGATAAAGCTGAACATCTTGTCGCATACTTGCATAAGAAGTAATCAGAATATCTTCGGTGCTATTTTGTAAAAGCGCTGCTCGTTCTTGGCGGTTGCCAGAAACCACTTGAACATTTAAGGTTGGCGCAAAACGTTTGACTTCGGCTAACCAGTTATAGGTTAAACTTGCAGGTGCGACAATCAAAGCTGTCCCTTTCAAGCGCTCTTCTTCTTTTTCCGAAAGTAAATAGGTAATGGTTTGCAGTGTCTTCCCTAAACCCATTTCATCAGCTAAAATACCGCCAAATTGATAATGGCTAAGCATTTTCAGCCATTTATACCCTGTTTCTTGGTAATGGCGTAACGTTGCTTGTAAGGATTTGGGGACTTGCGCTTCAAAGTTTTCTGGATGCGTTAAATCCGTGACCATTTTTTTAAAGGAATCTGAAAAATGTGCTCGCTCGTTGTCTTCTAATAAACTTTCGATCATGAGGCCTTGGTTTTTGGGCACATGAATGACATTGTCTTCTTGATGCATATTTTTTCGCAACTTCGTTAAAATTGCACTTGTATGGAAAAATTCCTCTGAGTCAAAAGCAAGAATTTCACCACTTTTTAACGTATAAAAAGCATCATTACGTAGCAGACTAGTCAATACTGCATCGATTTCGGTTTCATCAATGCCAGTGACATCAAACCGAATATCTAACCAAGAATCCCCTTCCGCAACTTCAATCGTTGGTTGATGATGCTGGGCATCTAAATACAATTCCCGTAATTTCCGTCCCATCCGAACTTCTCCTAATTGACGGAAAGCTGGAACTTCGGCTTTAAAGAAATAATACAAGGACTCTCCAGCAGGTAAGACTTTTTCAAAGCCTGTGGTTGTTTGCTGATAGGCAAACTGTTGAAATTGTTGCTTAATTGCTGTTTCTTTTGCTTTATCTCGAACGATTTCTTGATTGACTTCAGGTAATTGAGCATATTTCGGGTTTGTCGAGAAAATGACTTCTCCATAGTGATAGTCAATTCGAGCATTAATCCGACCTTTAATTTTCTTAAAAATAAAGACTGCTTTTAAAGGATGATGGACGACTAATTCTTCAACTGATTCTTCAACAGACACTCGACCAATTTTTTCCAATAATGGTAACACTTCACTAAATAAATCAGAAACTGTTTCTTTTTCATAAATAATTGACGGCTCTTCCAAGCGTTTCATTAATTGAAGTAACGTGGTGTAGATGGCTTCCTGCTCTTCTGTTAGTAAATAAACCGTTTGATCCGCAATCGCCCAGTGATAGTGGGCTAGAAACGTTGTAATAGGATTCTGAATAGTTAATTTGAAGCTTTGTTCCTCGGTTTTTTGCACTGTAAACGTAAGTGGCAAACTGGTTTCTTTGAACGTTAGATAGCGATACTTATGAGTTTGATTGGTCAATATAAACTGACCCGTTCGATTCATTTTTTCAACTAACGATTGACTGCGATCAATTGGTAATAATAGATAACGTTTGTCGATTTTCCCTTTAACTTGAATACCGTTTGCACCTAATAATTGGCTGGTATGATAAATTGCCGCAAGTTCTGTTAAAATTTCTTGAATCTCCATTGAAAAAGAATCATGTAGCAAGGTAAATTGGTGTTGTTTATTCACCATAAAGGTCATTTCTTTTTCATATGCTTGTAAAAAATCACCAATATTTTTCACAATATATGTTTTAGGTTTGGTGCCTTCCAAACCAATTTTTAAAGAAAGACCAATCGTTGATAATTCTGGATAGTAATTATTCGTTTCGATCACATCTAAATGAAATTCTAAACGTAAAGGCTGCAAGGGAACTTCGGCAGAAGCTTTGCTTAATTTGGCAAAGCCTTTGGTAAACATTTCAGCTGTTGATCGATTTGTTTTCTCAAAACTGACTGTTTGATTCGCTTGAATAATTCTTGACACGCCTCGTTGTTTCAGTGCCAGTTCAACTGCCACTGTATGCTTGCAATAGCCATGTTCCATCCAATATTGACATTCACAAACATCTTGTTCTTTGGCGGTACCATCCAATTCAACAAGATAAAGTTCTTCCCCTAAAACCTCAGACAACCAGATCCTTTTTTCTGGATTTTGAACGATAGATAAGACCCGGCCTTCTTGCATATATTCGCGCCCTTGTTCAACGATTCGCTCTGGAATACTCCATTTCATCGACTCACCTCCTCTTCTACTAAGCTAGCTGATAGTGAACGGTACTTTGACCATTCCCATTGCTTTTTATTTGTAATTGTTGTGGAATTCGTGCTTTTAATTCGCCAATATGACTAATAATCCCAATCATGCGGCCTTCATTTTCAATCGTTTCTAACGCCTCCATTGCCATTTCCAATGCTTCTTCATCTAAGGAACCAAAGCCTTCATCAATAAACAACGCATCAATTAAGACTCCGCCGGCTTGTTCTTGAATCACTTCTGCTAAAGAAAGTGCCAAAGCTAACGCTGCTATAAAACTTTCCCCGCCTGATAACGTGTGAGCACTGCGCACCGTCCCCGAATTGTCATCATAAATATTGATTTCTAGCCCCGTTTGATTCCGATAACTGCCTGCTTCGTGATTCAATTCAAATTGATAACGACTATTGGTCAGGCGGTCTAAACGCTGATTAGCAACTGTCAGCACTCTTTCTAAATACGTTTGTAACATATACCGTTCAAAACTAATTTTTTTAGGATTATTGCCATTCACCGTATCTGCCAACTGTTGTAGTGCAGCAACTTCCTCAAACTTGTCTTCAATTGTTGTTCTTTGCGCATTAATTTCTTGAACCAACTGTTGGTTGTTCAGCATTTTTTCATGCAGTTGATAGTATTTTTTTTCTTGTTCTTCAATTTGTTGTGTTATTTGTTCAATTTCTGTGATGATTAAAGATAATTCTGGGAACGTATCACTAGATAATTTTTTTTCAATTTCAGCGAGTTGGATAGTCAGTTGGGTTTGCTCTTGTTCAAATAAAGCAATTTGTTCTTGCTGACTTTCTAGTGTCGGTACTTCTTTCAACCACTCCGTCAATTGGTCCTCTGTCACGCCTTGTTCCGTTAAAACTGCGTTTAACTGACTCTCAAGTTGCGCGACTGTTTGTTGAAGTGTTTGTTGTTCTTTCTCCAAATGCGTCAACGTACTTTCAAGGATCATTTCTTCTTTCTTCAAGGTTTCTCCTTGTGTCGTCACGTTTTCTTTTTGACGTTCAAATGCAGAGAGTTCTTCTTGAAGCAAAGCTTGTTGTTTGGTCATTTCTTCGTATGTGACGGTTGCATCCAATAATTGGCTAGCAATCATTTGCTGCTGGATAGTGATTCTTTCCAGACTTTGTTGCATTGTTTCTACTTGTTGTCGGAGCACTTCAAAGCGTTGAGAATTTTCAGCTACTTGTTCTTCTAGTTCCGCCAGACGGTCCTTTTCGACTGAAATTTCCGTTAGTTTTTGTGCTATTTGTTGTTTTTCTTTAGCTAATTGCGACTCAACTTCCGCAATTTCTGCAGGTGTTACTTGTGAAAAAGTTAGTCCTGTTAACGGCAACTGAAAGTCAGCAAACTGCGCTGCTAATTGTTCTTGTTCCTCAGTATACGCAGCTTCCTGTTCTTGTAATTGGCTTTCTTTCTGTTGCTTTTCCGCCCCTAATGCAGAGAGCGTTTCAGTAAATCGTTGTACCGTTTTTTCAACTTCCGTTAATTCCCGTTCCGCTTGATTAATCTCTTCTAAGGAAACTTCTTGATGAGTTTGTTGCTTTGGATGTTCTAAAGAGCCACAAACTGGGCAAGGTTCCCCCTCTTCAAGTAACAAGCTTAATCGTTGGATTTGTAAAGAGGCCCATTGACTTTTCTTTGTCTGCAACTTCGCTTCTTCGGCGCTTTTTTGTTGCTGTTCAACAGCAAACCGTTGTGTCAACTCGTGCAATTCCACTTGGTTTTGACTAATTTTTTGCCAAGCTTTTTGATTTTTTTGACAACGTTCTACAAAATTTTGCCAATGATCTGCTACACTAGAACATTCAAAATTTGCTTTTTCAAGTGTTCCTTCTTGTTCAATAAATTGTTTGGCTGTCGCCACTTTATCCGCTAATGTTGTTTTTTCCTGTTGGCAAGATTCATACTCTTTTTGAATGGCTTGATAATTGGCTTGTTCTGCTATTTGTCGTTGGGCTAACTGTTCATATTCTTGGTATTGTGGTAATTGACGTTGAATCGTTTGAAAACGTTCTTGTTTTTCAGCAATCAATGGTTGTTGTTCTTCCAACTCACTCATGATTGCTTGCCAATCTGTCAATGCTTGTTGCGTTTCCATAAGAGCTTGTTGTTTGGACTTTGTTTCTTGCTCTTTTTGTTGTTTTTCGCTTCGTTTTTCAAAGACTTTTTCAGCTAAAGATTGCTGTTTTTGGCTCCATTTTAATTGCTGAATCTGTTCCTTTAACCGCTCAATGACGGTTTCCTGTTCAGCTTGTTTTGCTTTCTTTTCCAGTAATTCTTCTTTTTGCTGTTGCAAGTTTTGTCGTTCTTCAATAGCATAACGAACTTGCTCTTTTGCTTGTTTGGCTTGTTTTAAGGTTGCAATTTGTTCTCTTTCAACTAATAGTTGTTGCTGAGCCTCTTGTTGTTGGCTTTCTAATAATTGAAGTTTTTCAAAAAGTGTCATTGTCGGTTCAGGTTCTTCTGACCAATGCAACTGTTCTGTTTTCAGTTCAATTTTTTGCTGGGTTTCTTGAATCTCTTGATTGGCAATTTTTAAGCGTTCTTTTAAATTTTCGCTGAACAACTGATACAATTCTGTTCCGAATAAATTACGCAAAACCTTTTCTTTTTCATCACTTTTAGCAATTAAAAAAGTCCGAAACTCTCCTTGTGGTAACAATACAATTTGAGCAAATTGATTGGCGTTTAAATGAAATAATTCTTGAATGAGTTCGTCCACTTCGCGTCTTTTATAATAGGATCGTAGTTCTTTCCCTTGAGCATCTTTGACAATTAAAGAAATTTTGGCACTTTGTTTACGGACTCCTGTGCCACGTTTTTTAAAAAGTTCTTGTTCGGGAAGGCGGTTCAGTTCATAGAGATACTCGTTATGTTTAAAAAGCAAAGTAACTTCAGTGGCTTCTGAGGGGTCAGCAAATGTGGAACGCATTTCTTTGCCTAAACGTAATTTCCCAGAACTTTCACCAAACAAAGCATAGCTCATTCCATCAAAAATCGTTGTTTTCCCAGACCCTGTTTTTCCACTAATTAGAAAAAGTGAAGAATCTTCAAACTTCGTAAAATCAATGGTTTCATTAATATACGGTCCGAAGTTTTTCAATGTTAAAGATAATGGTTTCATCCTGTTACTTCCCTCTTTCTAATTGATTAAGTGTACTCAGTTCTTCTTGGACCCATTGTGCTTGTTGTTCTGTCAAGGCCTCTCCTGTCACATCGTTAAAAAAGTCATGCAGATGTTCTTCTGGTGAACGTTGTTCTATTTGTACCACTTTTTTCTGATTTCCGTTGCTTGTTTCTCGACCATTCAAACGTTCCAGCCCAATAATTTTGGGGTAAATTTTTCGCAATTGATTCATCATGTTGGGAATGATCGCTCGGTCGGTTAATTGGACATGTAAATAATTTTCCCGATTCACTTCTTGATAAAAAGCGGGATCCGTTAACTGCTGAAACGAGCCCGTCAATTGTTGAATGTCTCGCAATGGTTTCAAAGTACGGAATTGAAAATGAACTTCAGTTTCTGTTTCAACAAGCCAAACACCCTTTTCTTGTGTCATTTCTGATAAAGAAAATTTTACAGGCGAGCCACTGTATCGAGCATTAGGTGCCTGCAACGCATTTTTTCCATGTAAGTGGCCCAACGCGACATAATCAAAAGGCTCTAACAAAGCCGTCGGTACAACATCCAAACCACCCACTGTTAATTTTGTTTCAGAATCAGTTTTTTCACTGCCAGCGACAAAAAAATGACTAACTAACACTTGTTTTTTATTGGGGAGAAAAGATTCTTGCATTTTCGCGACAACTTTTTCCATCGCCGCCTGAATCGTTCGAATCGTTTCATCTTCAAAATATAAGCGAGCCGCAATCGGTTCAAAATAAGGCAACAAATAAAATTGGGTATTGTCGATTTCAATTGGTTGAAAGGCTTGTTCTAAACGCGTATTCAAATGAAATTGCGTTTGGTTAAACCAAGGGCCTCCTGTTTCTAAACGAGTGCTGCTATCATGGTTTCCCGAAATAGCTAACACGGGGAAATGCTCTTTGAGATTCATTTGAATCATCATTTCATTAAAAATCTCGACTGCTTCAACTGCTGGAACAGAGCGATCATACAAATCTCCAGCGATCACAACAGCATCCACTTGCTCTTCTTTCGCAATTGCTAAGATTTGTTTAAAGGCTTCCCTTTGTTCTGCCAACAAATCAAAACCATGTAATTTTTTGCCAATATGCCAATCTGCTGTATGTAAAAATTTCATTTTTTCACCGCCTAAAAAAGTCCTTCTTATTATTATAACAAATTTCTGGTATTTTTTAAGAAAATCGGACAGAAGAATTAGATTTTTAACAAACTTTTTTCTTAACGCAAGAAAAAAGACAGGGAGCATCATCTTTTGATGAGACTACCTGCCAGTAACATTCCTATTTTGTAGCGGTTTGTTTTATTCTTTTTCTGTTGATTCATATTTAAAAGTTGGATCAATTTCTTTATCTAACTGATCAAATGCTTCTTGCATCCGACGTTCCACTTCAGCTAAACCGTCTTTATCCATTTTTTTAATATCACTAATATCGATTGGCTCCCCAAAACGAACCGTTACTTTTTTCCGTTTAAACAACTCTTTTAAAGTTAACGGACCTTGATAAACAGATGGCACGATAGGTACTCGCCCCATTTTAGCAATCAAAGCTACCCCACCTTTTAATTCTGAGGAATGACGCGTGCCACTAGGGAACATAATCAAACTTAAATCAGAATTTTTTAAAATTTTGACAGGTGTTTTAATCGCGCTGGGACCGGGCTTCTCACGATCCACCGGAAACGCATTCGCATGTTTTAAAATGAAACGTAAAACAGGATTTTTAAACAACTCTTTTTTTGCCATAAAGCTAAACTTCTTAGGACTGCCAGCAACAGCTAAATACAGCGGTTCCCACCATGTTCGATGCGGCGCAACTAAGACATAGTTTTGGTCTTTTGGTAATTTTTCTTTATTTTCATAATGTGCATTTCCATTAATCACAAATAAAATGACGCGAACCACGCCACGCATAAATGTAAAAAACATAATTTTCTTCCTTTCTTCTCTCCGCTTTCTAGTATGCCGAAAGCTCTACCTTTTGACAAGCTTTTTTTACGTCTATCAATTAGAGAAATAACATGTCCCTACTAATCTAGGGAACAGATTTTGTCATACGGGTTTAAAAGTAGTATAATACATGAACAATCAGATGAAAAGTTGGAGGTTCTTAATCTATGTTATTATCCGGCGAACGGATTGATCAATTATATGCGGATGATATTCAAATTATTCAAAGCAAAGAAGTCTTTTCTTTTTCCATTGATGCAGTCTTATTGGCTAATTTTCCGCAACTACCAAAAAAAGGCAAGATTGTCGATTTGTGTGCTGGCAATGGCGCGGTCGGCCTCTTCGTTAGTCGGAAAACAGCTGCAAAGATCGACCAAATCGAATTACAACCTCGTTTGGCAGATATGGGTCAACGAAGTATTCTATTAAATAAATTGGAAAAACAAGTAACGATGTATGAACGTGATTTAAAACAAGCGACAGAGGTCATCAAAAAAGATTCTGTTGATTTAGTATTATGTAACCCCCCATACTTTAAAGAACGACCAACTAGCCAAAAAAATCCAAACCCGCATTTAGCGATTGCCCGTCATGAAATTCACACGTCTCTTCAAGAAGTGGTCACTGTGTCGGCGGATTTATTAAAAACAAATGGTCGCCTCGCAATGGTTCATCGTCCTGATCGTTTCCTTGATATTTTACATGCCATGGAAAACGCCAATATTGCGCCGAAAAAAGCTCGGTTTGTTTATCCGAAGCCAGGCAAAGAAGCCAATGTTTTACTAATTGAAGGCATTAAGCAAGGCAAAAAAGACGGTTTTCGTGTGTTACCACCTCTTTTTACATACAATGAGAAGAACGAATACGAAGCAGAAATGAAGGCTATGCTGTATGGAGAATAAGAAATCCCATTATTTTTATGTTTTACTTTGCCAAGATGGTTCCTTTTACGGTGGCTATACAACTGAGCCAGAACGTCGATTAACCGAACATAATAGCGGAACTGGTGCAAAATATACTCGATTAGCCAAACGACGGCCAGTCAAAATGATTCATACAGAGAAATTTGAAACACGTAGCGCGGCCACCAAAGCCGAAGCCGCCTTTAAAAAATTAACGCGTAAACAAAAAGAACAGTATTTAAAAACCTTCCATTAAGTGACAATCAGCAAAAAGAAACAGCCATCATTTCATTGATGAAATGATGGCTGTTTCTTTTTCTTTTTAAACTAAGTTTTCGACAAAATGAATAACCATTTCGGCTGATTTTTTCCCAGCTTCATCGATGAATTCGTCAAAGCTTTGAGTTGCTTCGCCATCTGCTGTATCACTCATTGCCCGTACAACTAAGAATGGAATATTGAACTGTGAAGCCGCTTGGCCAATTGCTGCGCCTTCCATTTCACAAGCTAAGGCTTCAGGAAACTCTTTCTTAATTTTGGCGATTTTCTCAGCGCTATCCACAAAAGTATCTCCAGTAACAATCAATCCTTTACGAATAGCTAAACCAGTTTTTTCAGCGGCTTTCGCAATTTCCATCCGCAAGTATTCACTTGTTTCAAAATACAAAGGCACACCACCAGGCAATTGTCCATAGGCATAACCAAAACCAGTGACATCAACATCAAAGTAAGCTAATTTGTCTGCAATGACTAAATCGCCGACTTTTAGTCCTTCACCGATACCACCAGCAGAACCGGTATTAATCACCATATTTACGCCATATTGATGAATCAATAAAGTCGTGGTCACAGCTGAGGCCACTTTACCAATTCCTGAACGAACCACAATCACCTCGTGTCTTCCTAACGAACCAGAAACAAATAAAGCGCCTGCTCGTTCCCATGACATCGTGTCTGTCAATTTTTCTTTTAGAATTTTGACCTCTTGATCCATTGCTCCAATAATTCCAATTTTCATAGTGATTCCTCTTTTCTATAAATTCAAAACGATATATGCCACAACGGCTAATAAAATCGCTACAATAATAATTGCCTTGTTTAACCAAGTACTCCGTTCTCGACGCTTCGAGTATTCTCCTACTCGTGACTTGTTGATCGGTTTTTGTTTTTTCTTTTCTTTACGATAAAACGTCGAAATTTCTTTTTCTTTTCGCTTATACGCTTTTTCCGCCAGCTTCTGCTCTTCTTGCTGACGACGTTCCGCTTCTTTTTCTTCTGCTTCTCTGCGTTTGCGAAGCTCTGTCCGAGTGACTAACGGACCTTTGCTCATTGCGTGTCCTCCTTAAACTGTCTCTGCAGTAAATACAATTCCCAGTATTGTATAGCAAAAAGTGTTTTGGCATCACAAATCGTGCCCTTTGCCACTTCTGCTTTGGCTTCAGCTATTGTTAGCTCGTAAAGTTCCAAGATTTCATCTTCATCTTGAGGACGCGGATTTTCGACTTTCTGCAAATCCGTTGCCAAATAGAGAGCCAATTTTTCATTAGCAAATCCTGGTGACAGATACATTGAATTTATGTAGGTAAGCTGACCTGCACGATACCCAGTTTCTTCTTCTAATTCCCGCATAGCCGTCGTTTCCAGTTGATTTTCTTCTCCAGGATCAATTTTCCCCGCTGGAATTTCTAAAATCACTTGTTCCAAGGGTTTTCTAAATTGTTTAACTAAGACGATTTTTCCTTCTGCGGTTAACGGAATCATAGCTACTGCGCCTGAATGAAAAACCAATTCGCGTTTAGCAGTGCCGCCTGTCGGTAAAGCCACGTCATCCAAAAAAACATCAATAATCTTTCCTTTAAAAATTTCTCGACGTTGAAGTGTTTTTTCTTCGAAGTCCTCATAATTTAACATATCTTTCACCAACCTTTCTTGTTTATCATACCCTAAAATGATAAAAATCGCACCCCTTCTTCTCTAGTTAAACCCTTTTCAAAGAAAAAAATTTATTGCTTTAGAAAAAAATTACATTTTCGAAAAAAAATAGACATAAAAAATTCACAACTTCCTTGTATTATTTAAGCATACCAACAAACAACCCTAACAAAACACTTTTTCATTTTTAACTCCTTTCCCGTCCTACCCCCAATTAGGACGGGTCTTTTTTTGCGTTTTATACTTTTTTTCTTAGGATTTCACTAAATCATAAAATACATCTTCCGCTGTATGTCTTTTCTCTCACAGAGTATGCTAAAATAACTATTGTAATGAGAGCTGACTCTTTCGAGGATTAGATAGATAGGAGGAACTATATAAATGAACAAATTAAATACAAAATTACTGATTGGCTATATTCTTTTAGGAGCCTTAATCATTGCTGTCGCTAGAGAATATGGCTTCTTCGCTTTTGTGATTCTGGTAGGCTTTTTAGTATTCGTTCTCTATCGAAAAAAGAAAAATGCCGCCGACAAGAGCGATCAAATGCCTTACTTAACAAAAGATAAAGAAGCCCATTATCGTGAGTTGGGGTTATCTCCACAAGAAATTGATTTTTTCAGAAGTACAATGAGCACAGCCAAAAAACAAATCATACAATTACAAGAAAACATGAATCGTTCAACTAAATTACGGGCGATTGACTTACGTAATGATACAACGAAGGTTTCTAAAGCTCTGTTTAAAGAGTTAGTGAAAGAACCTAAAAAGTTACACTTAGCCAATCACTTTCTCTATACACATTTACCAAATATCGTTGACTTAACAAGTAAGCATTTAGAAATCGAACAACATGAAGTAAAAAACAAACAAACGTATGAAAAATTAGAAGAAAGCGCACAAATCATTGACCAATTGTCAAAATTAGTTAAAAATGATTATGAGGAAATCGTTTCCGATGACTTAGACGATTTAGATGTCGAAATGTCGATCGCTAAAAGCAGCTTGTCGCAAAAAGCTGCAACTGAGGAATCACCTCAAGTAAACGAAGACCAGCAATAATCATTAGGGAGGAAAAAAAATGACTGAGCAACAACCCAAAGAAACAACATCTGTAACCAATACATTGGACGATTTATTAAGTAATCCATTTTCATCAATGGATGAACTAACACCAACGCAACAAAATGAACTATCTGAGTTAAAAGAACAGCAAGCAGCTCCTCGTTTAATTGATAAATTACCACAAGAACGTCAAGCCCAAGCAAAAGAATTAGCTTCAAAAATTGATGTCCAAGATTCACAAGCAGTAATTACCTATGGTTCAAATGCCCAAATCAAACTCGGCGAATTTTCGCAAGCGATGTTAAACCACGTTCAAGCACAAGACATTGGTCCTGTTGGTGATTCACTGACCGATCTAATGTTTCGTTTAAATGAAGCCAATCCCAATGAATTACGTGCTGGCGAAGGCAACTTTATTCAAAAAATGTTAGGTAAAGTCAAACAATCCGTTTACGAAATTACCGCCAAATATCAAAAAATTGGTGCGCAAATTGACAAAATTGCTGTCAAATTAACCCATGAAAAAGATGGTCTTTTAAAAGATAATGCCATGTTAGATCAATTGTATCAAAAAAATAAAGATTATTTTGATGCCTTAAACATCTATATTGCCGCTGGGGAATTAAAAGCAGAAGAACTACGGACGCAAATTATTCCTGAAGCCATGAAAAAAGCGGAAGAATCTGGAGATCAAATGGATGTCCAAATTGTTAATGATTATAACCAATTCCTAGACCGTTTAGAAAAAAGAACCCATGATTTACGCTTGGCTCGTCAAATTACGATTCAACAAGCCCCACAAATTCGTTTAATCCAAAATACTAACCAAGCTTTGGCTGAGAAAATTCAATCATCGGTGAATACGGCGATTCCGTTATGGAAAAACCAAGTAGTCATCGCCTTAACCTTACTCCGTCAAAAAGATGCTGTGACTGCTCAACGTCAAGTCTCTGAAACCACCAATGACTTACTGAAGAAAAATTCAGAAATGCTAAAAATTTCTGCAATTGAAACAGCAAAAGAAAACGAACGTGGCCTAGTCGATATTGAAACATTACAAAAAACACAAAATGATTTAATTGAAACTATCCAAGAAACATTACGTATTCAACAAGAAGGAAAAGAAAAACGCCAAGCTGCCGAAATCGAACTTGGCCATATGGAAGAAGATTTGAAAAATAAATTATTAGAATTAACACAATAAATAACGTCTAGAACAAACTTCTTATAGTACAAGCCTGGGACAAGAATCCAAAGTGATTTTTGTCCCAGGCTTGCTTTTCTTTTTACGCTTGAATATTGTATTTCAGCCACTTAATGATACAATAAAAGAAAACCATGTTTCTTTTTGAAAGGAGGAGCAATTGTGCCACAATTTGCTTCTAAAGCCGAAGAAAAAAATTATTATGAACGCCAAGCTAGCTTAGCAGAGTTTTTAACTTGGTATCATCAACAAGAATTACCTGAATATGAAAAACCCTCTTTAACCGTTGATATGGTTCTTCTTTGTTACAACAAGGAAGCTGATCAATTAAAAGTCTTACTGATTCAACGTAAAGGTCACCCCTTTAGAAACTCATGGGCGCTTCCTGGCGGTTTTGTTAATCGCAACGAATCTACTGAAGATAGTGTTTTAAGAGAAACAAAAGAGGAAACTGGTGTGGTGATTTCTCAAGAAAATATTGAACAATTACACAGCTTTAGTCGCCCAGATCGAGATCCTCGTGGCTGGGTCGTGACAGTCAGCTATTTAGCCTTTATTGGTGAAGAACCTTTAATTGCTGGCGACGATGCCAAAGAAGTCCATTGGTTCAATCTTGAACGGCATGGTCAACACATCACGTTATCTCATGAAGATGTGGAAATTACTTTAGACTTGAAAACAGCGGCCTCTCTTGGTAAAGATACATTAGCCTTCGACCATAGTGAAATTATAATTAAGGCGTTTAATCGTGTTGTTGATAAAATGGAACATGAACCGCAAGTGCTTCAAGTCTTAGGAAAAGATTTCACCATTACGGAAGCCCGTAAAGTTTTTGCGAAGTTCCTCGGCGTTGATTATCGCAGCATTGACCATTCAAATTTTAAAAAAGCCATGACACAATATTTTGAAGAGTTAGGTGAACGTCCCGTTGGCATTGGCCGCCCTTCAAAAATTTACCAATTGAAAACAACAACAGGTTTCTAAGAGGAGGGAATATTTTTTGACTGTTTACTTAAGAAAAGCAGAACCTTCTGATTTGCCTGACATCCTTGCTATCATTGAAGATGGACGCCGCACCTTACAAAAAAGTGGCATTCCCCAATGGCAAAACGGCGATGGCCCGAATCAAGAAATTTTAGCAAAAGATATCGACCAGCAAACTTGCTATATTTTAATGGTTGAGGATGCCTTGGCAGGCGTTGGTGTTTTATGTTCGGAGATTGATCCTGCTTATGAAGCGATTTTTAATGGTTCTTGGCAACCTCATTCTCAAACTACGTATACGGCAATTCATCGTGTTGCTCTAAAAAGTTCCTTTCAAGGTCAAGGACTGGCTTTGGTGCTTTTGCGCTCACTGGTTACAGCCGCTCGTTTGCAAGGTGCTACTGATATTCGAATCGATACACATCCACAAAATCTCGCTATGCAGCACCTGATTAAAAAAGCTGGCTTTGTTTATCAAGGTGACGTGATTTTAGATGTTAACGATGGCGAACGTTATGCTTATCAGATGATATTGAAATAAAAAAGTTAGGGATAACTGCCAGATTGACAGCTATCCCTAACTTTTTACATCTTATGAACACTATGAGCGCTTTGAATGCCCTCACAGGCTTCTTTACAAGCTTGATTAATTAATAAATAAGAGGATTCTTTTTGGCGGATTCCTAATTGATATTTCAATTCATCTGTCACTTGGCAAGATTCACTTAATGCCTCTAACCAGAAAAATACTCCTTCTTTATACGTATCTAATCCTTCTAGCAAGATTTTCGTTGCTTCTTTATCATAATACGGCTCTAAATTTTTGCGAAACATCATTTCTTCTGTAAAAAAACGATTCACATTATTTCGGCAAAACATATAAGTGTCACGGCCTCTCCGATGTGCAGCCTGATTACAACCGTATTCTTGAACTTCTTTAGAGATGGCTTTGAAAATTTCGTTGTATACTTCAATTCTTTGCATAATTGACAAAATGGTATCTGTATAACTAAACATAACTCCTTGCTCCCTTCCCCTTCTAAGTAACAAAAATTTGCTTGTTACTTTCATTATAAAGGGAATGTTGGGTTTATATCAAATGATACGCTGTTTCCTTGCTAAAATCCTTCGTTTTTTCCTTAGAAGAATAATAAGTAAGCGGATTACTTAATCTGTTATGTTCGGATTTTCTATACTTGGAAAATAAATTATTTTATAAAGCCATTTTCCGTTTTAACTGATGGCAACGGGCCAGTCTGTGTATTGCCAGGAACACCAATATACGTATTGCCGTTGATGGAAGTCATTTCGTTTTCCTCAGCTGCTTCATCTTGAACGGTATAATCACTTTGATATAAAAATTCACCGTTCGTATGGAAGACATAGCCGTCTTGATCTCGTTCATCTGGCTTTTCTAAATTTAAAGACACACGTAATTGATGACGGACATTTTCAATACTATCTGGATATAGTTCAACCATACTGCGCCCTTCATTACTAAAAGTGCGCCAGTCAAAAGAAAGCTGTTGTTTATCATAATTGGTCCAAGTCAAACCTTCTTTGACTAAATGAGTCAATTCATTGGAATCCACATCAGTTTGAATGTTTCCATTTAACGAATCAATAATGTCCATTATTTTCATGATTGATTGACCAGATTTCAACTTGTCTTCAACTGCTTGAATAATTTCTTGTTGTCGGAATCCACGCATAATATCGTTATCGCTATGTCTTTCACGGGCATAAGATAAAGCTTTCGTACCATCTAAATGCTGTTTCCCTGCATCAAAATGAATGGATCCTGGCCCGTCTTTGGTGACACCATCAAACGCCTGCTTGACATTGACATCTATGCCGCCAACTGCATCAATTAACTTAATAAAAGATAAAAAGTTAAACACAACGTAATGATTGATTGGAATATTCAATAATTTCTCAACTGTGTTAACAGAAGCTGTTGGTCCATCGTAGGTATAGGCGGCTTCAATTCGTTGCATCCCTTGGTAATTTTTTGCATCAATTTGAACAAAACTATCCCGTGGCAAACTTAAATAGGTTATTTTCTTCGTCTTGTTATTCACGGTAATCACCATCATAGCATCAGTCCTAGTTGTGCCTAATTTCCGTTCAATTGTATTGTCTAGACCCATGACCAAAAACGATTGACTATCTTTATTTTGCGCTTCAGTATAATCATTTTTTATGGGAACATAGCCTTTATCAATTGTTTTCTTTAAATAGCTACCCGCTACAGCAAAGTATGCTGAGCCGACTGTGACAAAAAACAAAATGATGACTAAACTAATTAAGCTGATTTTTCGCTTCCTACTCATTGGCTGTACTTCCTCTCTCTTGAAAAGTCTCCACCATCATTACTACTCCTCTAAGCAGACAAGAGACAAGTCTATCTTACCAGTCCCTTTCAAAACTAAACATAGCAGAATTTATATAGGGGTATAACCTAGAGGAAACAAAAAAGAGGGGCTTGTTTGTTAAAAAGCCTCTCTTTTTTGTTATTTTTTTTCGTGTTCTTTTTTGAACAATTCCACCATTTTTTGCTGTGGTTTTGGAAAAACATAGTCCGAAAATTGTTGTGCTGCCACCCATCGCTGCGACTCTAGTGTGGCTAATTCGCCTGTATTTCGGCCATAAAAGACTAAGATATGCCATTTTAAATGACTGAAAATATGAACGACTTCGCCTAAGGCACGTTTTTGCCAGACAACTGTGTCATAGTCAGCAAAAACATTGACAGGTTCTTCAGCAACCAAAGGCTCTGTTACAGGATCTAACTCTAAAGTTAATTGTTTTTCCGTTTCTGCTGGTTGCGCCAGTTTTTGCAATTGTTGAAATTGTTTTTTGCTAATTTCTTCAATCGGAAACAGCCACATATTGGCTAACAAACCGGTTTCAGGTCGTTGTTCTAATAAAAATTCTTGCTTTTTATTTTCAATAATAGTGCCGACATAATACACATCTTTCGGCTTAACTTTTTTTGATTTGACTGGATAAGCGGTCATTTTATCTGCCTGATAGGCCGCACAATATTGCTGAAGCGGACAGCTTTCACACTTAGGTGAAGTTGGGGTACAGACGGCTGAGCCTAGATCCATTAAGGCTTGATTAAAATCCCCTGGACGCTCACGATCGATGATTTTAAGCATCGCCGCTTCAAATACTTTACGACTACTCGCTTTTGCAATATCTGCATCAATTTCAAATAAACGGCTCACTACCCGCATGACGTTACCGTCAATTGCTGGTTCGGGGAGATTAAAGGCAATACTGCCAATCGCACCAGCCGTATAGGGGCCGATTCCTTTTAAACTCCGAATATCTTCGATTGTGTCAGGCATTTTCCCACCAAATTCTGAAACAATCTGTTGCGCTGCCACTTTTAAATTACGCGCTCGTGAATAGTAGCCTAACCCTTCCCAAGCTTTCAACAACTTATCATCTGGCGCTTCCGCTAAATCTTGAATCGTCGGAAACCATTCCATAAATCGATAAAAATAATCAATGACTGTATCTACGCGAGTTTGTTGTAGCATAATTTCAGAAATCCAAATACGATATGCATCTGTATTCGCTCGCCAAGGTAAATTGCGTTTTTCTCGTTCATACCAAGCTAAAAAATCTTCCTGGAATGAACTAACTTTTTCGGGACTCCACGCCTCCCAAGGCTCTTTATTCGTCATGTTCTACTTCCTTTTCGCTAATAAATTGCTGAATCAAATCATAGTCAAACCCTTTTTGGAATAAGCTTTGTTTGACTTTTTGGACTTTTTTAGAAAAATCAAATCGCTGATTGGCACGCCATAAACGTTCGCCTTCCTTGTTTAACGCTTGTTGTTCTTGTTCTTCGTCCTTTTCAAAAGCTAAAGATTCCAAAGCTAGATCAATGATTTCATTTGTAAAGCCCTTTTGCATCAGATGCAGACGCGTTTTCTGTAGTGCATCTTTAAAACTTTTAGTTCGATAGCGTTTCATGGCCTTTTCTGCAGTTGCTGTGGCAACATTAAGTTGTTCATCTAACGTATAAAAGGTCAAGCCATGCTGAATATCTTCTTCACTAATGCCTTTTTGCTTTAATTGTTGTGCCACATTTCGTGGTCCTTTATCACTGGTTCGCATAGCTGTCCGTACGTAACTTTCACTAAAAATTGCATCATCCAACAACCGCAGCTCTTCTAAACGTTGAACGATTTTTACTCGATCTTCAGGTACAATTTCTTTCTCTTTTAAATAAGTAAAAATCTCTTTCTTTGAACGTAATTGATAGCTTAAGTAATTCATCGCCATTTGTAACCCGACATCATAAGAACTGGCTTTTTTTATTTCTTCTATTAAAGTATCTGATAACTCTTGGCCTTTTAGCATACGCTGCCGTACTAAAATATCTTCCGAGACACGCAGTTTTTCGCCTGAAGATAGCCAAAGTAGATAAAATTCACCTTTATCTTTACTAATTCGTGTGATTGTTGTCATCTTATTCTCCTGCCCCTCTAAATCAGAACATATATTCTACTATACCATAGAATCCTTGGAAGCCAAATAAATAAAAATGTGCTAAAATGGAAGGAAGTGAAAAATGTGAGATGACTAAAGGATGAAAGAATATGACCCAACAACTAGTAAAAAAAGGCCAACAAATTTCTTTAAAAATTAAACGATTAGGAATTAATGGCGAAGGTATCGGCTATTATAAAAAATTAATTATTTTCGTTCCTGGGGCGCTACCGAAAGAAGAAGTGACTGCCACGATCACAAATGTTACACCCAAATTTGCTGAAGGAACCCTTCAATCTGTCAAAAAAGCTGCTAAAGATCGCGTGGTCCCTCCTTGTCCTGTCTATGAAACATGTGGCGGCTGCCAACTACAACATTTAGCCTACAAAGCACAATTAGACTTTAAAAAAGATTTATTAAAGCAGGCACTTAACAAATTTAAACCAGCCAATTATCAAAACTATGAACTACGAAAAACAATTGGGATGGAGAATCCTTGGAATTATCGAAATAAAGCCCAATTCCAATTACGCCAAATCGATGGCCAAGTAGAAGCTGGTCTCTATCAAGCTGATTCACATCAATTAGTACCGATTGATAACTGTTTGGTCCAACAGCCTGCGACAACCAAGGTGATGAATACATTAGTTGATTTATTGAATGACTTTCAATTACCAATTTATGATGAACGTAAAAATAGTGGTATCTTTCGAACATTAATGGTTCGAGTGGGCATCCAAACTGGCGAAGTCCAAGTAGTGTTCATTACACAATCGCAGAAATTTCCACAAAAAGAAAAAATGGTTCGCGCAATTAATGAACAATTACCAGAAGTTGTTTCTATTATGCAAAATGTCCAAAATAAAAAAACCTCTCTAGTAATGGGTGATGATACCCTTCACTTATGGGGCAAAGAAAGCATTGAAGAACACATTAACGACGTTGTCTTTGATTTATCGCCGCGAGCATTTTTCCAATTGAATCCAGAACAAACGGAAGTTTTATATAATGAAGGAATCAAGGCCTTAGATTTACAACCAAACGAAACTGTTGTTGATGCTTATTGTGGCGTCGGGACCATTGGCTTAAGTTTAGCGAAACAAGCGCATCAAGTTCGTGGTATGGATACCATTCCCGCCGCAATTGACGATGCTAGATTCAATGCAAAACGACTTGGTGTTACGAACACACATTATGCTGTTGGAACAGCTGAAGACTTATTACCTAAATGGTTCAAAGAAGGCTTTAAACCTGATGCCATTGTAGTTGATCCCCCACGGACTGGTTTGGATCGTAAATTATTAACGGCCCTTTTGAAACAACCACCTAAGAAAATGGTGTATATTTCTTGTAATGTATCCACGTTAGCACGTGATTTAGTTCAATTAGCCAAAGTATATCAAGTAGACTATTTACAATCTGTTGATATGTTTCCACAAACCGCTCGTTGTGAAGTTGTCGTAAAATTAACGAGAAAATAAAAAAAGGAGCGTGGGACAAAAATCACTTTGGATTTTTGCTCCACGCTCAAAAACTGATAAACGGCGGGAACAGAACCAACTCCTTCGGAAATAAGCCGAAATTATCCAAAAATTAAAAAGCAATTTTCGGAAATTTCTTCTTATTTCTCGGAGCTAAACGGTTCTGTCCCGACCTCCTTTAACTAATTAAACAATTATTTACTTAATTAGCTATTTTTTCGTCCGAAGAAGAATGAAACCACAGCAACTAAAATTACTGCCCCAATAATTGATGGCACAATTGCCATACCTGCTACGTGAGGACCCCAGCTACCTAAGATTTTTTCTCCGATAAATGAACCAACTAAACCGGCAACGATATTCGCAATCCAACCCATTGATTGACCTTTGCTTGTAAGTGCGCCAGCGATAGCACCGATAACAGCACCAACGATTAAAACCCATAAAGTATGCATAAAATAATTCCTCCTAAATGCTTTATCTAGCGAATAATTCGCTATGTTACTATTATGGACTACTTTTATTAGATAACAAAATAGTTTGCTTGTTTCCATGAAAAAAAAGCAATAATTTCTGATAATTTCATTAAAAAAACTCAGAACAGGAGACCGAAGTGCACTGTTCTGAGCTTTTATTTAAGAAATTGTTGGTCGTTTTACTCGTTCATGTGCGACATCCGCTGCTTGAATCTCTTTATTATTAAAAGGTGTTAAGCGGAATGCCAATTGGAATTCTTCAAACGTAGTCCGGTATTTTTCTAATTGCCACTGGCCACAAGAGTAGCTACCTAGGGCGTTTTGTTTGTAATCGATATTTAAAACAACATACTCACTTTCTTGTAATTCATTGGTATGCTTAGCAACATCTAGCGCTTGTTCTTCAAAATAAGAAACACTAAAATTATATGAATCAGCCGCTGTTGCTACTACCCCTTGGCCGCGATCATCCGTGAATGCGGACCATTTAGTCGCCATGTGGTTACCATTGGCTTGTGGAACAACATAATTAGTGAACATTTCCGTCACTGTAGCATCATAAACGCCAAGTAAACCAGCTTCTTGTGAATCTACATAGTTTTCTCTCGGCCCTTTACCGAAATATTTTACTTCTGATAGAGACTTGTCTAAATGGAGAGTCACACCCAAACGTGGTAACATATCTGGCGCATTTTCAATTTTACCAGCAGGACTACCTTTTAAGTCGAAGAAAATTTCGCCATTTGGTGCAATTAAATACTGATAGGTACATTGATAATGCCAAGCACTGTTAGTCGTTCCGTTAATTGTTTTTACGATGACTTGGATAAAATCATCAACTTTTTTCCACTCAAAAGAACGGACAATTTCATGCTCTAAATGTAAGAAATATTTCTTCTTCATTTCATCAATAATTTCCATATCATTACTGATTGGTGCCCGCCAAAATGTAAATTTCGGCCCTTTATGCAATAATTTTTTACCATCTCGTGTCACATTCGTTAAGGCGCCCTTCACTTTATCAAAATTAATTGAAAAGTTTGGTCCTTCAATGTATAAATGAGGGCCAATTTCCTTTGCCATCATCGTGCCAACTGGTGTGATCTCGATCCCTGGCGTTGCAATTGGCAATTCAAACTGTGCGGTAGCTAATTCATGACCAGCAGATGCATAGGCGGTCGTTTCTTTCAATTGATATGAAAGAGTTAAATAATAGGCGGCTCCTGCCTTTTTAGGAAAATCTAAATGATAAGGTAAGTGCAGTCTTCCTTCTTCTCTAGCAGCAATTGCTGGCACTGCTACTGTCCCTGATTGAATTACTGTTTGATCTTCAGTAATTGTATAAACCAGCTTAAAGATAGCCAAGTTTTCAAAGTCAAACCGACTCAATAATGAGAATTCACCTGACAGAACGTCAATAACGCTAGTTGTAATGGGTTCAATGACTTTTTTGTATTCATACAAGCTAGGAGATGGCGTACGGTCAGGCATCAACATCCCGTCAATACAAAAATCTTTGTTACTTGGATCATCGCCGAAATCGCCGCCATAACGATAATAAACTTCACCGTTATCTGTTACAGATTCAATGCCATGGTCAAACCATTCCCAAATAAAGCCACCTTGTAATTTATCATGAGCATAAAATAGCTCTTGGTATTCTTTTAAATTCCCAGGGCCATTCCCCATCGCATGACAATATTCACATAAAATATGCGGTTTTTTTGAATTTTCAATAATCGTATTCATCAGTAATTCTCTAGTTGGGTGTTCCAACCACGTATACATTGTAGAATAGACATCCGTGACCTCTGCTTCAAAATCACCTTCATAATGGACCAAGCGTGTCGGATCCATTTCTTTGGCAATACGGGCCATTTCAATAAAGTTATGACCAAACGCAGATTCATTTCCTAACGACCAAAAGAGAATTGATGGATGATTTTTATCCCGTTGAATCATCCGTACCATCCGAGAAACATAAGCCGTTTCCCATTCTGGATCGTTGCTAATCCAATCATATTCTCCAGTTAATTCAAAGCCGTGACATTCCAAATCAGTTTCATCAATCACATACATTCCATATTCATCGCATAAATCATAGAAATAAGCAGATGCTGGATAATGACTGGTTCGAATGGCATTAATATTAAATTGTTTCATTAAACGAATATCTTTTTCAATTTCTTCACGACTAACCACTCGACCATTTTTCGGATTATAATCATGACGATTCATTCCTTTTAGTTTAATGGCCACACCATTGACTAAGAAAGTCTCACCAGATACATGAATATTTCTGAAACCAACTTTTTGCGGAATAACTTCGACGACTTCCCCTTCAGAAAAAACAGTGATAAATAGCTGATACAAGTATGGTTTTTCCGCTGACCAAGCAGTGACAGACGGTAAACTCGCTGAAAATTCAACCGTACCTTGATTTCCTGCGACAGTCTCTTTAAGAACCGTTTTTCCCTGCTGATCCATCAACTCCAATTGAACTTGTTGTCCTTTGTCTTGCCAAAATTTACCCGTAATTGCCAAGTGGCCATTTTGATACGAATCATCTAAATCGGAAATAATAAAGAAATCTTCCAGCCCATTTTCTGGTACACCGAGTAATTCAACATCACGAAAAATACCACTTAACCACCACATATCTTGATCCTCTAAATACGTACCATCTGACCATTGATAGACTCGCACCGTTAAATCATTTGTTTCACCAATTTTAGTGTAAGGCGTAATGTCAAATTCTGCTTCATTTCGTGCACCTTTACTGTAGCCAACTTCATGGCCGTTCACCCAAACATGATAAGCTGAATCTACGCCACAAAAACGTAAAATGATTTTTTTATCGTGAAATGTTTCATCTATAGCAAATGTCCGTTTGTAAATACCTGTTGGGTTTTCCGTTGGTACATACGGCGGATTAATGGGAAAATTGTACCATAAATCAGAGTAATGCATTTTGCCATATCCTTGGACTTGCCAATTTCCAGGAACAGTGATTTGATCCATTTGGCTTGTATCAAAGTCCGTCGCAAAAAAGTTTTCTGGGCTGTATTCTGGCGCTTCTAAAAAGAGAAAATGCCAGCATCCGTTTAAATTTTTGTATGCTTGTGTATATTTATTTTCATTTAATAACGCTGTTTCTTTCGAAGGAAAGCTCGAAAAGTGTGCTCGTCCAGGCAACCGATTAATACTATCTACTTTATAATTTTCCCAAGTCTTCATAATCCATTTCTCCTTTACCAACTTCATTTTTTTCTTTTGTTTCATATCGTTTCCAACAAATCCAAGCAAAGCCCATAAAGACAATTAACCCAATAATGTTATACGCCAACATGCCCAGTGGACTAGCGGTTCCTTTCGGTAACGTGCCATTGATTTCTTCCATGATTAATTTTGGATCCGGCACAGTTGACATAAAGAATACAAAGATAAAAATGGCTAATAAGAAAATTCCCGCAATTAAGCCAAAGGTTCGATTACCAAAGCGGAAACTTCTCGGCATTGTTTCTTTTTTCCAACGAAGCCCAATATAGGCGATTAACAAGAACAAGACAGGCACTAATGACGTAGAAGCTGTCATATTAATTAACGTTTCTAAAAAGCTATCCATATTTCCAATTCCTAATGCTGGAATGGCAACTAAAATCGTCACAATAATTCCTTGAACTAACAAAGCATTGGTTGGATTTCCCTCTTCGTTCGTTTTCACTAGCCACTTACCGAAGACCCCATCAGGAATTTCTGAGAAAAATACTTTAACTGGTGCTGCCGTCCACAGAGCCAAAGAACCAAGACTTCCGACAAATAAGATAATTCCTACTAAGCGCACCATCATTGCTGCGGGAATATGGAAATACGTACCTAAAATTTTAAAGATATCAAAAATACCATTTGAAAAGTTTCCTTTTAAGACGTCCGTTGGCACTACCAAACCTACAGCAACGGCGCCAAGAATATACATGATGCCGACCGCAATCGTTGCACCAATCATCGTGCGGACAAACGTTTTATTGCCGCCTTTAACATCCTTAATATATACACCAATACTTTCACCACCGCCAACAGCTTGTAAAATCCACGCCATCGTCATGAAAAAAGTCCAATTAAAAGTTGGCATAATTGACGTCGTGGTAAACTCTTGTGCTGGTTCATTGCCAAAACCAAACACGACGACAAAGGCTAAAACCACAAAAGCTACGCCCATAAATAAACGAGCACCACCCGCTAAGCTAGTCACTTTCGAAATCCACGAAACCCCTTTAATACAAACCCATGTCATTAACCAAAATAACAGAATAGAAATCACTGCAATTATTTTAGTACTATGGTTTCCTTGAAAAACGTTTTGACCTAAAAAAGCGTATGAACCATAAATCAATGTATTCGGTAGCAATGAACAGAAGAAAAACAAGTTGACAAAGAAATACGACCAAGCACCTAAAAATGCCCATTTAGGTCCTAGCACAGATTCCAACCAACTGTGAACACCTGATTCATTTTCAGAATTAGCAGAAGCAAATTCTGCAATCATTAGAATAAATGGTAAAAAGTAAAAAATAGAGCCGAATAAATAGCCTGGAATAGTTGCTAGGCCAATCTGAATACTGTTGTTAACAATGCTGGGAAAGGCAAAAACCGCTGAAAAAGTCATGAGCATCAATGCGACAGAACCTAATCGTTCCCGTGAATGTGTTGCCATTTTACTACATCCTCTCTTTATCAAATTAATTAGTACTCACACATTGTAAAACGCTTACAGTTTTTTAAAAATAAAAAATGTTGCCTATTTCTTGTAAAGATGTTGACTTTTAGAAAGCCTTTACATACTCTTATAAAGAGGTGATAGCATGCAAAATGTTTTTACAAATAATGTCAGCATCCTGATTAATGATCAACCTATTAGCCAAGAATTTCATCTTTATGAAGCTGGCTATGAAAAATGCCGTCCGACAAAACCAACTGAGTTTGCACCCATTAATTATTGGGTTTTACATTATTGTAGCGATGGTGAAGGCTATTTTTCAACACCCTTTATGGAAAAACAACACATTACCGCTGGTGATTTGTTTATGATTCCAGCCAATTGTCGCAATATTTATTATCCTAATCGGCAAAATCCTTGGACCTATCATTGGGTTGGTTTTGTTGGAGATCTTTCGTCTCAGTATTTAGAAAAAATAGGCCTGACTACCGAAAATTGTATTTTAAAAGGAACTGTTGATAAGAAATTAGAAAGTTTATTTAAAAATATTTACCAAGAAGCGAAGAAACATAATCATTTTGGCAGTTTAAGTGAAAGCTTTCAATTGTTGAATTATCTAGAGCATCATTCCGTTACACAGCACGAAAATCAAAGCCAACAATTATTTAACCAAATTAAAATGGCTATTCACGAAAATTTTTCAAACAATCTTTCAATTAGTCAATTAGCTTCTGAGTATAACATTGATCGTAGCTATTTATTTAAGCTATTTCAGCGTTATGAACAAACAAATCCTAGTATTTATGTACAAAACTTAAAATTGCAAAAAGCCTGTTCTCTATTAAGAAAAAGTTCCTTAACCATCACGGAAATCAGTTTTGAAGCAGGTTTTTCTTCACCTTCTTATTTTTCAAAATTTTTCTTCCAGAAAAAAGAGATGACACCTCGACAATATCGTCAACAGTTTTTGACTTAAAATAAATTGTTGCTTATCTGTAGTTAAAGAAAAAACAATTTATTTAATAATTTTCAAATTTAGGTAGTTCTTATAATTTATCTATTTTATAATTAATTAGGGTTTTATTATAGGTGGGAGTGTGATATATAGACTAATCAAAATCAATAAATAATTTACAAGTTTTAGCAAATAAACAATATTGGAGAGAAAAATGAAACATTTTATTAAAGAAAACAAAGGTTTAGCCATCTACAGCTTTTTTATTGTCTTTGCCACTTATGGTATTAAACTATTTAACAATACTTACGCTATTGATACTATGCACTTAATGACTAATTACAGAGGCTATTTAAAACATTGGGTTTCCATTGGTAGACCAGGATTAGTAGCTTTAAAGCTTTTAACATACAACTATGTAAATGTTTATTTTTTAAATTTGTTAGCTATTATTTTCTTTGCTATCGCCACTATCTTGTTGTGCTATTATGTTGATCTTTCAACTAAGCAGATTTATAACAAAAAGTATTTATATATTATCCCAAGTATTTTTCCAACCAGTCAATTATTTAGCGAACAATTTTACTTCGTCCTACAAAATTTTGAATTTTCATTAGGTATCTGTTTGGTTATACTTTCTCTCATTGCTATTTACCATATTCCCAATAAAATTTTTAAATTATTCGGCTTTTTGTTGCTGACATTTACACTTACTATGTACCAATCATTCTTTGTATTTGCGTGTACCTTAGTTTTATTCAAGATTTTAATGACATTGTATTTTGCTCAGTTAAATGATCTTAAAATTTCTTTTAAAGACTATGCCTTCAAAATTGGTCATTTTATTCTACTAGCTATTTCATCTCTCGTTCTATCTCAACTAATGGCGATGTTAGCGAAAAAAGTTTTAAACGTTGAAAGCTCCTATCTAGATAATATGATTCTTTGGGGTAAACGTCTCTTGATAGATTCTATCAATGATATTAAAGATTACGCCAAAGAACTATTTTTCCCTACAGTCGGAGACACTTTTTTTACACCGCTGTTTTTGATATGTGTTCTTTTACTGGTCATTGTATTAATTAATATGTCCTATCTGAAACGCAAAAATGTTTTCTTCATCTTTATTACCTTGTTAGGTATTCTAATCACTCCACTCATGTTTACAATTTTAGGTGGAAAACGTCCGGCAATTAGAGGTGAAGTGCCTAACTTCCCTGCTGTTTTAGCGTTATTACTCATCTTTATTATGATTTACTGGGGATACAACTTTGTGCTTAAACATTTATTAGTTGGCATAGTAATTCTCTTTACTTTTATTCAAGTCCGGGAAACAACCAACCTAGAATATTCTGAGTATCTAACAGCGGAAGAAGATTTACGTACTGCGGAAATGATTACAAATAATATTTATTCAATGGAAGTTGAGAATCCAGAATCCTATAAACTTTTAATGTATGGAAATCGTTCTCCTCGGAATGTTTCAAATATAAAAGGTGAAACAAACGGTGTCTCATTATTTGAATTCATGCCTAACTCGGTGCATACTAGTTTAAATACTTTACTCTATATGAAAACATTTGGATTAAATTTTAATGATCCTACACCAGAAGATTTTGAAAAACACAAAGCTTTACAAGCAGAAATGAATGTCTGGCCTAGCAAAGATTCTATCCGAGTGGTAGATGATTGTATTGTTGTTAATTTGTCAAAGTAGACAATTAAATTTTATAGATATTTTACTAGCGGTAGTTGTTTTAGCAAAAGACAACTACCGTTTGCTATAAAAAAAGAACCCTTGCCACACAAGGGTTCTCGAACATTCAAAAGTTGAATGAATTATTTTACTGTTACTGAAGCGCCAACTTCTTCTAAAGCAGCTTTTAAAGCTTCTGCTTCTTCTTTAGAAACAGCTTCTTTAACTGGTGCAGGAGCGCCATCAACTACAGCTTTAGCTTCTTTCAAGCCTAAGCCAGTTGCTTCACGAACTGCTTTGATAACTTTAACTTTTTGATCGCCAGCTGCTGTTAATTCAACAGTGAATTCAGTTTGTTCTTCTGCTGCTCCACCTGCTGCTGGTCCAGCTACTGCTACAGGAGCTGCTGCTGATACGTCAAATTTTTCTTCGATAGCTTTAACTAATTCGCTTAGTTCTAAGATAGTTGCTGTTTCTAACTCAGCAACGATGTTTTCAATGTTTAATGCCATTTTGAATTTCCTCCATTTAAATTAAAATTGTTTGTTTTTTATTTGTTTGAATTAGACTGCAATTAAGCAACTTCTTCGTTTTTCTCTGCCACTGCTTTGACAGCGTAAGCCACGTTGCGGACTGGCGCTTGTAATACAGATAATAGCATAGATAGTAAACCTTCGCGGTTTGGTAGTTTTGCCAAGGCAGTAATTTGTTCCACTGAAGAAACTTTTCCTTCGATGACGCCACCTTTGATTTCTAATGCTTTTGCATCTTTAGCAAATTCGTCGATGATTTTAGCTGGTGCTACTACATCGTCGTTGCTGAATGCGACAGCAGTTGGGCCTGTAAAGACTTCGTCTAAGCCGTCTAAACCAACTTTTTTAGCTGCACGAGAAAGGATTGAGTTTTTGATGACTTTCATTTCTACGCCTGCATCACGTAATTGTTTACGTAAGTTAGTGACTTCTTCAACTGTTAAACCACGGTAGTCCACGATTACAACTGATGCTGCTGATTCAAATTTCTCAGCGGCTGCTTGAACTAGGGTTTCTTTTTTAGCGATTGCTGCTTCACTCATTTATTTCACCTCCTGATTTTGATGGTGGAGTTGGACTTGGTTTACGTTATGTAAAGTAGAAGAATCAAATGAAACTTCGCTCACTTCGTTCGCCAAGTATTGTTTTACATCGGCTTTTTTTCAAAAAGTCGTGTAAAACAACAAAACTCCATGCCACCGTAGACATAGAGGGACCGAATTGTATATAACTCAACAATTGTCCTCGGTAGGAAATTAAGACTTGCGTCACCTACTGTCTTCGGTACAGTTAATTATTAACCTCACTCACTTTACCATAGGGTAAGTGAGTGAGTCAAGAATTTTTTAATTATTTTCTTTCAAATTAGAAAGAAGCTTGGTCAACGTGGATTCCAGGTCCAAATGTTGTTGTTACTGAAATGTTTTTGATGTATTGACCTTTAGCAGTTGATGGTTTAGCTTTCAATAATACGTCGTTAATTGTGTTGAAGTTTTCAACCAATTTTTCGTTATCAAATGAAACTTTACCGATTGGTACGTGGATGTTACCAGCTTTGTCAACGCGGTAAGTTACTTTACCAGCTTTAACTTCTTCAACCGCTTTTGTAACGTCCATTGTTACAGTACCAGTTTTAGGGTTTGGCATTAAACCTTTTGGTCCTAAGACACGGCCTAATTTACCAACTGTAGCCATCATGTCAGGAGTCGCAACAACTACGTCAAAGTCGAACCATCCACCTTGGATTTTTGCAACCATGTCGTCGTCGCCTACGAAATCTGCACCAGCAGCTTCAGCTTCTTTAGCTTTTTCGCCTTTAGCGAATACTAAAACAGTTTGTGTTTTACCAGTTCCGTTTGGAAGCACAACTGCTCCACGGATTTGTTGGTCTGCTTTTTTAGGGTCAACGTTCAATTTGTAAGCAACTTCAACTGTTGCGTCAAATTTCGCGATGTTTGTATCTTTTGCTAAAGCTACTGCTTCTTCAACTGAGTAAGCTTTTGTAGCATCAACTTTTTTCAATGCTTCTTGCATTTTTTTGCTCTTTTTAGCCATTTTGTTTCCTCCTTGATTGTGGTTATAACGGTTGTACCTCCCACGTCTTTCATATCTTTAAATATGAAACGAACTGAGAAGCTACTTCTTTGAGTAAGTGTGGAATAAAAATTATTCTACGATGATACCCATGCTTCGTGCAGTTCCTGCAACCATGCGCATTGCTGCTTCAACGTCAGCGGCGTTTAGGTCTGCCATTTTAAGTTCAGCGATTTCTTTCACTTGATCGCTTGAAACTGTTGCAACTTTAGTTTTGTTTGGTTCACCTGAGCCTTTTTCGATTTTTGCAGCTTTTTTCAATAAGACTGCAGCAGGTGGTGTTTTAGTAATGAATGTAAATGAACGATCTTCATATACAGAGATTACTACTGGAATAATTAAGCCTGCTTGGTCAGCTGTACGAGCATTGAATTCTTTAGTGAATCCCATGATGTTGATACCTGCTTGACCTAACGCTGGACCTACTGGTGGAGCTGGTGTTGCTTTCCCCGCAGGAATTTGTAATTTAACGATTTTTTCTACTTTTTTAGCCACGAAAATACCTCCTTAAGTTCTCGTGCGTGGTTAATGGGGTTGAGATTTCCCCTCCCACTCAACGTACATTTAAAACATACCCTATTACTATACAGGATTCCCTTTACTTTTTCAAGATGTTTTTATGATTTCAAGACAATTTTTTTATCCGTTATTTTCTTCATGAAATGCGCATCATGCTCAATCACTAGCATTGCAGGCTTCACAGATAAGATTAGCGCTTCTAATTGTTGATGATTAAACACATCCAAGTAATTAAGGGGTTCATCCCAAATATAAAGCTCAGCTGATTGAGACAATGATTTGGCTACTTCGACTTTTTTTCGTTGGCCCATACTCATTTGTTCAATTCGATTAGTGAAAACGGCGCGCTCCATCCCAAGTTTTCGTAAGTTATTTAAAAATTGGGTGTAATCTAACTGATTTTTCTCTGCAAATTCAGATAAAGTTCCTTGATTGTCTTCATAATCTTGGCGCACATAAGAAATGGTTAATTGGTGAGCCAAAGTGGCTTCGCCTTCTGAATCTCCAGAAAAATCCCCCAACAAATACTGAATCAAGCTCGATTTTCCTGAGCCATTTTTTCCTGTTATTCCAACAATTTCTCCCGCGTTTATTGAAAAAGAAATTGGCGCAAATAGCCAATTTTTCTCGTAGCCCAGACGAAGCTCTTCCACCGTCAATAATGTTTTGTGATGCGTTGGCTGATAATCCATTGACAAAGAATCAATATACTCAAGATCTTTTAATAGTTTTTCTTTTTCTGCTAATTGTGTTTCGGCGCGTTGTTGAATATGTTTCGAGCGCTTCATTACGCGCGCTGCCCGGGCACCAATGGCTCCTGTATCAAAAATCGCCCCGCTCCCTTTTTCTTTAGCATTGCCGTACTTATCACCTTCACGGTTCATCGACCATTCCGCTTTTTTACGAGCGGTTTCTTTCAAGCGATTGACTTCTTTTTTGATTTTTTCATTTTCTGCTAGTTCAAAAGCATCTCTTAATTTTTTTTGCTCTTCATAAATAGAAAAATTCCCTTGATACAGTGTCAATTGACTTTTTTCAATCGCCAAAATATGATCAACCACTTCATCAACAAATGCCCGATCGTGGCTGACTAAAATAAACCCGTGTTTCTTTTTCTTCAAATATTCAGCCACTTGTTGTCTGCCAGCTAGATCTAAATGATTTGTTGGCTCGTCAATTAAAGGAAAGGCATTTTCTTCAATAAAAAGAAGACCTAATAAAACTTTCGTCTTTTCGCCGCCTGATAAAGAAGAAAAGGGCCGCCATAAAACTTCAGGATCAACGTTTAAAAGCGTTAATTCTCGTTCTAATTTCCACTGTTCAAAAGAAGTCACCTCTTGTAAGACATAATAAGTGAGCTGTTGTTCTTCTGCAACTGTTTGTGGAAAATAGACGAAATCGACTTGATGAAGAATCTCTCCTTGGTAATCCAACTGCTTTCGTAACAATCTTAATAAGGTTGTTTTCCCACGGCCATTGCGGCCAATCAATCCTAATTTCCAATTGGTATCCATCGTGATATTTGCCTGATCAAAAAGCAATACTTCTTGATTATCATAGGCAAAAGATAGTTGTTTTAGTTCAATTTTCGACATAAATATACCTCCATAAAGCAAAATTGATGCAGCTTTACGGAAATCAGCGGCATCAATCCAAGGTATACAAAAAGACCCGTGGTTGAATTCTTTAAGCTAATTTCCGAAAATCCGCACACTCCACCCGTTATATTCAGGCAAAGTTATACAGTTTCTCTAAAAAATTAACTTAAATTTTCAACGCACGAATCCCTCTTTTCGTCTTTTATTATCTAAAATTTAGCATCTCTTCACTGATTTGTCAACGAAGGCCCCTTGCTTTCATTCTGATAAAAATTTAAATTATTCGCTAAAACACAAGCGATTGCCTAGTTCCCCGCCATTTTTTGTGTTAGACTTCCAATGAAAACATATTCTAATGAAGAAGGTGCTGAAATGGAAGAGTTACGCTTTAATAGTGTTTTTGATATTATCGGACCCGTTATGATTGGTCCAAGCAGTTCTCATACAGCTGGAGCGGCAAGAATTGGAAAAGTGGTTCGCAGTATTTTTGGACAGCAACCTGATAGCGTTGACATTTATTTATATGAGTCTTTTGCCAAAACTTATCGTGGTCACGGAACAGATATCGCCTTAGTTGGCGGCCTTTTAGGCATGGAACCAGATGATGAGCAACTAGCCAATTCTTTGGAAATTGCCTATGAACAAGGAATGGAAGTTTGTTTTATTCCTAAAAGTGAAAAAGCAGACCACCCTAATTCCGTTAAAATTGTGGTTTCTTCTGGCGACCGAAAACTATCTGTGACAGGAATTTCAATTGGTGGTGGAAACATTCAAATTTCTGAATTAAATGGCTTCAAATTGTCTTTAAGTATGGGCACGCCAACATTTATCGTTGTTCATCAAGATGTTCCTGGCATGATTGCTAAGGTGACCAACATCCTTTCAGCTAGCGATATCAATATTAGTACAATGACCGTTACCCGAGAATCTAAAGGGGAAAAAGCGATTATGATTATTGAAGTTGATCAAGCCGAAGTCGGTGACATTGTCATGCAATTAGCTGAAATCCCTCATATATATAGCGTTAACTATTTTGACTAAATGAACGTAAAGGAGTAATACGATGTTTTATTCAATTGAAGATTTGGTAGCTCAAGCGAAAGATTACCCTTCTGTGAGCGAATTAATGATTGCAACAGAAATGGCTCATGGCGGGTATTCTCGTGAACGAATTATTGAAACAATGGAAAAAAATCTAGCCGTTATGAAACAATCCGTCGCTGAAGGAATCGCTGGTGTTACCTCAGTAACAGGGTTAACTGGTGGCGATGCAACCCGCTTAAATGATTACATACATTCAGGCAACTTTTTAAGCGGTGAGACCATTTTACAAGCCGTGCGAAATGCGATTGCTGTTAATGAAGTTAATGCAAAAATGGGCTTGATTTGTGCTACACCAACCGCAGGCAGTGCCGGGGTAGTTTCTGGTGTCTTGTTGGCAGTTATTGATCGCTTAAAGTTAACGCATCAGCAACAATTGGATTTTCTATTTACAGCTGGGGCTTTTGGCTTAGTGATTGCCAACAATGCCTCAATCAGTGGTGCCGAAGGTGGTTGTCAAGCTGAAGTCGGTTCTGCTAGTGCAATGGCGAGCGCCGCTTTAGTTGCGGCTTCTGGCGGTACGCCTGATCAATCTGCTCAAGCTGTGGCCATTACGATAAAAAATATGATGGGCCTCATTTGTGATCCTGTTGCGGGACTTGTTGAAGTCCCTTGCGTGAAGCGAAATGCATTAGGTTCTTCTCAAGCCTTCATCTCAGCTGACATGGCTTTAGCGGGGATTCGAAGTGTCATTCCACCAGATGAAGTCATCCACGCAATGTACCAAGTGGGTCGCCAAATGCCACAAATTTTCAAGGAAACAGCTGAAGGCGGTCTTGCGGTGACACCAACTGCACAACGTTTAAGCAAAGAAATTCTAGAGAAACAAAAATAGAAATAACTATTGCAAGAAGCTTACAGAAAAAAACGTCCATTCGTTTTTTCCGTAAGCTTCTTCTTTAATAACTTGTTCCGCCTAAACCAACCACAGCGACAATTCCATTCATGACATCTTTCATCGTTTCACCCACAAATGAAACGGTTCTACCATCAATGCGTTTAATCATTGGTAACATTTCAATACGATCTGCTTGTGCTGTCGTCACACATTGCAATTTTACGGTTGCTGGCGTTTGCAAAGTATATTTGGGTAATTCAGACAACGCAAAGGAAGTTAACACTTGACTTGTAGTCGCTACGATAGCTTCCCGAACTTGTTGCATGGGTCTATTTTTGATTGCATAACGTCCCAGAGATTCTTTGGTGGAAACAAAGGGAACTTCGGGCATCATTTTTTCTTGAAAAAGTTGTTCCTCTAAGCCTGATTCACCGATAATTAAACCAACAGGGACACCTAATTCGCTAGCGTAAGCTGCATTAATTGTCGTTTCATTCATCGCTAAGTCGTTTATTTTTAAATCATAAGCAACACTAGCGCTATACCCATGATCCATATTCCCTTTTTGTTTACCAATACCGGCATGATAACCTAAGAAAAAGACCACATCATAGCTACTATCCAAGCCACTCATCATATAATCCATGCGAGGAAAGCCGCTCACTAAGGAAATTCGTTCATCCATTTCTGCCAAGCGCGCATAAGCTAAATTCAATCCACGGCTATGCGAATCGGCAATAGTAATTTCTGTAATTTGTTCATTTTTGGCACTCTTTTGAATCCCTTCAATTAACCAAGCCACATGTTGGTGATATAATTCTCGGAATAAAACGGTGTCTTCTTTTTCCATATCAAATGTCGCAATACCTGCTAATCCTTCAATATCGCATGATACATAAATCTTCATTTGTTCCACTCCTTTGACAATGGCTGAACCAGTGCTTGAATTTTGTCAGCATCTAAATTTTTGATTAATTGAATGACTAATTCTTTCGCCGCTTGGTAATCTTGAAAATCTACATAGCAATGGGGTGTGTGAGCGTAACGGACAGGAATTCCTACAACAATCGTCGGGGCTCCTTGAACTTGTGTAATCGCCATGCCATTGGTTCCACCACCACTTCGAACAGAAACTTGAACAGGAATTTTGTGTATTTTAGCAATCTCTAGTGCATACTCTTGAAATTCCGGATTCGTAATCATAGAAACATCAAAATAACGTAACATCGGTCCTTTTCCCATTGCTGATTGAATCATCTCTGGCGTTTCTGCCGTATCATCAGCCGGGCAGCCTTCGAAAACAATAGCTAAATCAGGATTGACTTGTTTTGCGGCAATAAGTGCTCCTCTTTCGCCAACTTCTTCTTGTGCAGTTACTGTCGCAACTAACTTGAATGGAAGTGTCTCTTCTTTCAACTCCTCCATGACGTCCACTAAGCAAGCACAGCCAATGCGACAATCAAAAGCTTTTCCTAAAAAAAGATCTGTCTGTTCGTTGTAACAACACGTCACATCTGGAATGACCGGTGCACCAAGATCGATTTTGTACGTTTCAATTACTTCTTCTTTTGAGGTAGCACCAATGTCGATCGTCAAATCAGCAATGGTTAATGGCCGCTGACGTTCCTCTGGTGTCATAAAATGAGGGGGCCGACTAGTAACTACGCCTGGCAGATAGGTGCCTTCCCGGTTACGAATCCGAACTTTTTGTGCAGAAATCGTATTAGGGACCCAGCCACCTAACGGAAGAAAACGCAACAAGCCGTTTTCTTTAATTGCTTGAATCATAAAACCCACTTCGTCACTATGGGCATCAAAAAGCACAACTGGACCTTCACTTAGATTATTTTTCTTCTCAAGATATAAATTTTTAATGGCATCTAGCCGTTGAATAGTAAAATCCGCAGTTGCATGTTGAAGGATTCTAACGACTTCTGTTTCAAAGCCTGAAACACCATTAGCATTTGAAAGTTCCTGAATTAATTGAACAGCTTGACTTTTTTTCATTTTTTCCCAACCTTTACTTGTCACTGATAGAGACTGATTTGTAATAGCCTGAACCTAATGGACCATAGACTAAATTTTGGACAGAATCGGCCACTAAGCGTGCTTCTGTTAATTGATAAAGAGGAACTAGGGGGGCTTCTTCCGCAACCAATTGATCCGCTTTTTGTAATGTTTTCCAACGTTCTTCATATTTATTTGCATAAGTTACGTTTGCTTCTTGAAGCAACTGATCAAAGGTCTTATTAGACCATTTACCAAAATTATTGGAATTTTTTGATTGCAGTAAGTTTAAGAAATCGATTGGATCAGCATATACTGGCGTCCAGCCACCAACCACAATGTCGAAATCTCCGCTGCGACTTTTTTCTAAACGATTATTAAAAGGAACTGGTGAAACATTGACTGTTAAATTTTCTAAATTATCTGCTAAAGCTCCTTGAACATACTCACTGATTTTTTTAGCATTTTCTGTATCCGAACTTAAAATCGTTAGCTCCGCTTTTTCAATTCCTAATTCTTTTTTAGCCGTTTGCCATAACTCTTTCGCTTTTTCTGGTTCACTAGGATTTAAATCTCCTAATTCCTCTGCAAAATCTTTTTGCGTTTCTTGATTAGTGAAACCTGTTGGCACGAAGCCAAGTGCTTTTTTTGAGCCATCATTTAAAACATTTTTAGCTAAACGCTCAGAATTCAATGATAATGCTATTGCTCGACGTGCATTCTTATTTGCCAAAAGATCTTTTTGCGTATTTAATTGGATATAATACGTTCCAGGAATTTCACGAATTTTCAAAGCTGCATTGCCTTGTTCTTGTGCAACAATTTCTCCAGAAATTTTTACAACATCTAATTCTTTCCCTTCGAAAAGATTTTTCCCAGTATTGACTTCTTTAACTACTTGGACATCCACCTTATCTAGCGAAACATTCGCTTGATCCCAATAATTTTTATTCTTCACATAGGACCAAGTATTATTCGTGCCATCCCAACCTTCTAATGTGAAGGCGCCATTGTAAAGTGTTGACTCAGCTGATGTACCATAGTTTTTGCCCGTTTTTTCGACAAATGCTTCATTTAAAGGATAAAAAGCTGGTACCGCCAATAATTGTTGAAAATAACTCATAGGATAGCTTAGCTCTACTTCCAAGGTATGGTCATCAATGGCTGTTACCCCTAACTCTTCTTTAGATTTGCTACCGTCAACAATAGCACGATAATTTTTTAACCCTTCAAAGTAATACGCTTGCGGGGAAGCTGTTTTTGGGTCCACTGTGCGCTTCCAAGAGTATTCAAAATCATTTGCTGTGATTGGCTCGCCGTTACTCCATTTTGCATCTTTTCGAATCGTAAAAGTATAGCTTAAACCATCATTGGAGGGCTGTACTTTTTCAGTTGCCAATGCTGGTTTCGCTTCTCCTTTTTCGTCAAAGGAGAAAAGTCCCTCCCCTACTTGGCTCATTACATCTGCTGCGGTATTATCCATTGCCAACGACACGTCTGCCGTTGATAATTCCGAATCAATCCCGACCCGTAATACCTGTTGTTCTTGCTTTTTGGTTTCTTTCCCAACACTTCCACAGCCCGAGAGAAGTAGAACCATGATTGCTGCCAAAGACAGCCTTTGCTTTGTTGCCCTTTTCATAAAAACACCTCATTTTTTTATTTTTTGATACCTTTTTCCCACAAAATTATTTATAATCTGATAAAGGAGGTTTGCTCATGAACTTAGATTACTTAAAAGAAACGTACCATTTAACGAAAACAGAAAGTCAGATTTTGTATTATTTGGATCAACAAAGTACGAACGCGGCCGATTTGAGTATTCGAGAAGTTGCCAAACACTGCTTTTCTTCGCCTAGTTCCATCATTCGTTTAGCCAAAAAATTAAATTTATCAGGTTATAATGAACTTATTTACAAATTAAAAGAAGCCCATTTTTCTCAGCCAATCCCTTTTGAAACAGCGCCTTCATTTGAAACAACCAACGAGTTTTGTCAACTGCTTGCCAAACACAAGAGTCATTTATTTGTTATTTTAGGTCATGACTTTTCACGACATTTGGCGGCTTACATTAGTGAAGTTTTCAATTTTCATGGCATCCCCAGCATCACAACAGCCCATACTCATTCGATAAATAGTCAAAATAATCAGAATTTTCTTTTTATCATTCTTTCACATTCTGGTGAAGAAAAATACTTAAAAGAAACAGCTCTGCTTGCGAAAGAGAAAAAACATCCTATCATTTCTTTTGTTGGCGCCAAAAATTCAACTCTTGGTCGACTGGCAGATCTCGTTTTTTCAACTGACTCTTACAGCCCGTTTTCAACAAGTGTCGCTCAGCCACAAATGTTTTTTGGCCAAACATTAATCACCTTTGAAGCCTTGATTTGTGCTTATTTAAATCATGAGGATTCCATGCCAATATCTCCTAAAAATAAATAATTTTATTTATTATAGCTGAAAAAAGCTATTTTGCTAGCCAAAGTATAGAAAAAGGCACATGTTCCTTTTTTTATGGAACATGTGCCTTTTTGCTATTTTTTACTCGGCCATAGAAATTCGATTAGCAATTGATCTACTTCAGGATTTTCATGTAATTGACTATGTTGTGCATTTTCTCCTTTAATAATCTGGCTAGTGACTTGAGTTCCTCGCTGTCTTAGCAAGGCGTTGACTGCTAAGGCACTAGATAACGGCACCGTTCCATCACTTAAATCTGTTGCACTTAATTGACCACCAATTAATAAAATGGGCAGTTTTTCTGGAACAACATTAATCATCTCTTGATAATCCAAATAGCGGCTACTTTTTTCTGTGGGGCCGTTTTCTAGTTCCGTTTCGATGGTTTGCTGTTGACTCGTATCAATAAAATCATTGAAGGGTGCTCCAATGCTGACGAATTTTTCAATTTTAGGTAACGATGCGTCTTGCCCATAGGTTCCTAAATAACGTAAGCCACTAACACCGCCCATAGAGTGCCCGACAATATTGGCTTTGTTCACTTGATAATTTTTTTGTAAATAGAGTAATGTGTTTTTTATCCATTCTGTTTGATTCCATTCATTGTTTTTATTATCTTCAAATAGAACTTGAACACTGGGATTCGTCGCTTTGCCACTTAAAGCTCCTCGCTCTTTAACCACGGTCCCATCAGGTTTAACGAGTAGCACTAATTCTTGAGTTGTGGCACCTTGTTTCTCCAAGCGATGCAGTAACGAGCCAAACGAATTTTTAGTTCCTGCGTAACCATGAAAAAAAAGTGTTGGTGTTGTTGTGCGGTTTAACTCAACAGTTGCTTCTTTTGTGACGGCTTGATTGTCATTCTTCGTGGTTGCCCCAATTTGGCAAGCACTTAATAATAGAACAAGACCCATTAGCAAAGAAAAATAACGATATTTTTGGGCATGTTTCATTTTTTTCATTCCTTTCTGCGATGAACTAAAAAAGGGCTTGGAAAAGAAGTCAGTTGACTGCTTTTCCAGACCCTACAATCTGTATCAATCAGCTGAACAATAGTTTGTCAGCTTGTTTATTAATCAATGTTATCGACTTGTTCAAAGTCTAATTCTGTACTTGTTTCACGACCAAACATATCGATGTTTACTTTTAATTTTTGTTTTTCTTCATCGATTTCTGTCACAACACCTTCAAGACCAGAAAAGGCACCTTCGATAATTTTCACTGTATCGCCTAGCGCTACTTCTAAGTCTGATTGACGGGTGCTCATGCCAATTGAACGTAAAATGTGGTTAATTTCTTCTTGTAATAAAGGAGCGGGTTTACTACCGGCACCATGTGAGCCTACAAAACCAGTTACGCCTGGCGTGTTACGAACAATATACCAAGAATCATCGGTCATAATCATTTCCACTAACACATAACCAGGGAAAGTTTTATGAACGATTTCTTTTTCTTTACCATTTTTGACTTCTTTTTCTGTTTCTTCTGGTACAACGACACGAAAAATATAATCGCCCATCCCCATGCTTTGTGCACGTGATTCAATGTTTGCTTTTACTTTATTTTCATAGCCTGAATAGGTGTGCAATACGTACCAATTTCTTTCAAAAGTTTCCATTACTGATTCGGCTCCTTTAAATGTTTTAGTTTATTTTTTTCGAGCAAATAAAAAAAGCTCAGTTTCCCGAAGCTTTTTCTCGAATACTATTATAGCACCCCTCGTCGGGAAATACTAGAATTAATTATTTTAAAATCCAGCCAAATGCCGTTTGGATAACAGTATCCATGATAAAGAACAATGCTGCAAATAAAATAGATGTTTCAATTACAACTAATGTATCTTTACGCAATTGTTTTTTTGTTGGCCAAGTTACTTGCTTCATCTCATCAGCAACGCTGCGGAAAAATTTCATGTTGATACCCTCCTCTAAATCTATTTCGTTTCTTTATGTAACGTGTATTGATTACAATATTTACAGAATTTATTGATTTCTAAGCGTTCGCCACGTTTACCTTCACTAACGGATTTAGAATAGTTGCGAGAGCCACAAACGGAACAAGCAAGAGCTGCTTTCTTTGTTGCCATGTTCTTCGACCTCCTCTATTCACAAATTTACTTCTTAACAGTACCATTATTCGAAAAAGTTGTCAAAGTTTAATTTACTTTTTAAAGAAGCGCTGTGCCGATTCTTACGTAATTTTTTACCATTATCGCGAATACGTGCTTGATTTCTTTTATAAAATATCTGATTTTTCTTTATTTTCTATTTATTTTAACAAAATTGCTTTTATTCTGAGGTCTCAGCTATTGTTTTCTGCTAAGTTATGATATGATAAATTTATTAAAAATGAACCCTTAGGAGGCCTGTTTATGTTATTAAAATCTGTAGTTATTAAAAAAGATAATTTAACAACCGTCAATGAATCTTGTACTCTAGAAGAAGCTCTTTCTATTTTAGAAGACTCAGGTTACCGTTGTGTCCCAATTTTAGACGAATCTGGAAAAATTTTCCGAGGAAATATTTATAAAATGCATATTTACCGCCATAAAGCAAACGGTGGCGATATGAGTTTACCTGTTACCTATTTGTTAAAAAATGCCACAAAATTTATTTATGTCAACACTTCATTTTTCAAGGTATTTTTTACTATTAAAGAACTACCTTACATTGCTGTTTTAGATGAAAATAATTATTTTTACGGCATTTTAACACACAGCACCTTATTAAATATTTTAGCGCAATCTTGGAATGTAAAACAAGGGAGCTACGTTTTAACAATTGCTTCAGTTGGTCAACAAGGCGACTTAGCAGCCATTTCAAAAATCATTGCCAAATATAGCAGCATCGCCAGCTGTATTACATTGGATGTCGATAGTGAAGAATTTGTTCGTCGCACACTTATTACTTTACCAGCCGGCACAACTGCCGAAACGTGTACAGCCATTGTAGAACATTTAGAGCGGAAAAATTTTAAAGTTGTAGAATTGGAAAATTTAGAAGACGAGTAAAATTTACGACCTTTATCTTAGGATTTAAAGCTAGGGAGGCAAGTCAAAATGACTTACCTCCCTAGCTTATTTTTTAGACTTCTTCACCAATAATTCGAACTTCCGTTTGCAATTCAACATCAAATTTTTCTTTAATCACTTCTTGGATATGTGCAATTAATTCCACATAATCTGTTGCGGTTGCATGATCGATGTTAACAATAAATCCCGCATGCTTTTCGGAAATTTGAGCACCGCCCCATTTTAAGCCTTGTAAGCCAGCGTCTTGGATTAATTTCCCTGTAAAATGACCAACAGGGCGTTTAAAGACACTGCCACAAGAGGGATACTCTAGCGGTTGCTTCAGTTCACGAAGTTCCGTTAATTCATCCATTTGGGCTTTAATTTCTGCATGGTTTCCTTTTTCTAAAGCAAACGTTGCTTGCAAGACAATACAATGTAATTCTTGAATTTCACTATGACGATAACGGAAATTCAGGTCTTCTTTCGTCATTGTTTGGATAGTTCCATCTGCCAACAGCACTTCTGCAGATTGGAAAACATCTTTAATTTCCCCGCCGTATGCTCCAGCATTCATATAAACAGCACCACCGACACTTCCCGGAATGCCACAAGCAAATTCAAAACCAGTTAAATCAGCTGCTAAGGCTTCGTAGGTTGTATCAATCAGCTTGGCACCAGCATCCACAATCATGGTGGTACCGGCTACTTTGATTTCTTTCATTTCTGTTAGCATAATCACGACATCGCGAATACCGCCATCACGAACAATCAAGTTGCTAGCATTGCCTAATACTAACCATGAAAGTCCTTGTTCTCGGCAATACGCCACAATCTCTTCAACTTCTTTTTTTGTTTTGGGTAAGGCCAACACATCAGCTGGGCCGCCTGTTTTGGTAAAGGTTACGTTTTTTAATGGTTCATCTACTAATAAAGTAATTTCGTTTAATGTTTCTAACATAGCTTTAGTGTTCACGAAAGTTAGTCCTTTCTTTTCAAAATATCTGTCTTATTCTAGCATGATAGAAAGAAAGTTGCTAGTCCTCTTTAAAGAACATGCCGTTGTTGTTGGCGTAGCATTTCTTCACATAACGCATGACTTTCATAGACTTTTTCTTGTTTTAACTCTTGCTCTTGCGGTTTTTGAATGGCCTGAATGAAAGCAGTAACCATTTGGTAAAAACCTCTTTTTTCCAATGTTGGCGTCCAATCTCCCATCTCTTTTACTTGGTATTCTTCTTCTGTTTGGATGGTCAAATGCGTTAAATTTTCCAAGCGATAAGTACCTGTGGGGCTGGTGACTTCAAAAGTTTCTGTATTGGCCCCAGAGTGTAAATCCATGGAACAAACAATCGTTGTCTGTTCGGTTTCTAATTGTAAAATTGCTCGTTTTAAATGACCGTTTTCTTCCACTAATTTTGACTGCACCACGTGGAGCGGTCCTTCCGCTAAATAAACTGCGGTATCAACGACATGTAAAAATAAATCATACATCATAAAACTTGTTTCTCTCGTTGTATTGATGCGGTTCTTTTTAATAAAAATTGTTTGTTTTTCAGGAATATTTTTCAATACTTCCGTATAGGGGGCAAAACGACGATTGAAGCCAACCATCAGGCACAGATTTTTTGCTGCTGCCAATGCTTGTAATTCTTTGACTTCAGCAAGCTCTTCACTTAAAGGTTTGTCCACAAAGACGTGAATACCAGCCTGCAATAATTGGCGAACGACTGCACCATGCACTTTTGTGGCTACATGGACAAAACAAGCATCAATCTTCGCTTCAATCAATTCTTCTATGGTCCCAACGGTTTCTGTAAAGCCATACTGATCAGCGATTTTTTGTCGTGTTTCTGGGTTTCTAGTTGCTAATACAAACTCTGCCAAGTGGCGGCATTCACTATAAGTTGGCAAATACGCTTTTTGTGCAATATTTCCTAAACCAATGACTCCAATTTTCATTCGTTTGTCCTCATTTCTGCTCTTTTTACTATTTTATCATAGACTACTTCTTTCCAAAAATCAGTCATTTTCTCTTTTTCTTTTCAAGTATTTAAAACTTCTTTAAAAAGTATTAGAATAGAAGAAAGCACCAAGCGACCTTTTCTTTGGTTCTGGTTTGCACTGAAACGAGCAAAAGCGTTTCTTATTTGAAAGGAGTTTCAACAATGAAATGTATTTCTTGGAATGTCAACGGCTTACGAGCGGTTGTTAAAAAGAATTTTATGGATGTTTTTAATGAATTAGATGCAGATTTTTTCTGTTTACAAGAAACAAAATTACAAGCTGGGCAAATTGATTTAGAACTTCCTGGCTATCATCAGTATTGGAATTATGCCGAAAAAAAAGGCTATTCTGGCACAGCAATTTTCGCTAAAGAAGAAGCGTTAAGTGTTCGCTATGGCTTAGGTATCGAGGCTCACGATCAAGAAGGCCGCGTGATCACTTTAGAATATCCAGAATTTTTCATGGTCACTTGCTACACACCAAACTCACAAGCTGAACTAAAGCGTTTAGCTTATCGAATGACATGGGAAGATGCTTTTCGTGCCTATTTAAACGAATTAAATCAAGAAAAACCCGTAATTCTTTGCGGTGATTTAAACGTAGCTCATCAAAAGATTGATTTAAAAAATTGGAAAACCAATCAAAAAAATGCGGGGTTCACGCCTGAAGAACGGCAAAAATTTACTGAGTTGTTAGACAGTGGCTTCACTGATACATTCCGTTATTTTTATCCAGAAGCTGAAGGCATCTACTCATGGTGGAGTTATCGCTTTAACGCACGAAAAAATAACGCAGGATGGCGGATTGACTATTTCGTTGTGTCAGAATCCTTGAATGAACGTTTAGTCAGTGCTAAAATCCATACAGATATTCTTGGTAGTGATCATTGTCCAGTGGAAGTTGTACTTGATTTTTAAGTGTTACTCAACGCGTTGAAAGGAGTTTTTTTTAATGAACTTTTACGCTTTTGACTTTGAAACAGCTAGTTATGATAAACATAGTGCCTGTTCCATTGCAATTGTTAAAGTAGAAAATAGTCGGATTGTGGATGAATTTTACACGTTAATCAAACCAGAAACACCTTTTTTCTGGCGAAATACGCAAATTCACGGCATTCATGAATCAGATGTTGTCAATGCGCCCAAATTCCCTGAAGTATGGCAACAAATTCAGCATTGTTTTCAACCAAATCGGTTAGTGGTCGCTCACAATGCAAGTTTCGATTGTAGTGTTTTGGCTGGCTGTTTAGATTACTATGGCTTAGAACAACCTAATTACCTTTCTTTATGTACAGTCAAAACGAGTCGCAAACTGTTTCCTGAATTTCCTAATCATAAATTAAATACCGTTTGTGAAAACCTCAATATCACTTTAAATAATCATCATGATGCTTTAGAAGATAGCCGAGCTTGTGCCGAAATTCTTTTACAGCAAGAACAACGATTTGGGGTTGAACCTTTAAAAAAATTAGTATTGGTGAAATAATCCAGTTCTTGTTTCCAGCGAGGGCGTTATCTCTTTCATTGGCTAGTTGTCAGGAGATAACGTCTTTTCTTTTACATAACTTTTCCGCTAAAACAAAAATTTTTCAGAAAGGACGCGATGATGTATTCGATTCTTTACTTATTCACAGACTCTCTCAAAAATGCGTGGCGCTCAAAAAACCAATTTAGTACGTTGATTCTTATCTTTATTATTAGTTTTCTGACTTTTTCTGCTCTATTATTGACTTTGTTGTTTTCTCGATGGCTTTCACAAATGATTCTTCTTGATAATTATGCAGTGATTCCTCCCTTGACAATTTTCAGAGGTTTGGCTGGAATCAGCGCTGGAACACTCTTTTTCTTCCTGATTAGTTATATTTGCCGAGCTTTCTTCCTAACTTTTTTAGAGCAAAAAAACGACTTACTGATCTTAGCTCTTTTAGGTACGACAAAATTACAAATTTTAATTAGCTATGCCTTACAACCCATCTATTATTTGATTTTTATTTTGCCTTTAGCTGCTTTTCTAGCCAATAAGCTCATTCAACAGTTTATCCGTGATTTTTTCAGCGAGGTACCTGGTTTAATGCATATCGATAGCTACATGCAAGGTATCTTTTTACCACTAACAGGAAGCCTATTGTTCATTTGCTGTTGTGTCTTTTTAATTCTTTTTAGGAAACTCAATCGCCTAATCAAAAGAGATACTTGACTAACTATGCGAAAAAAGTGAGAAATACGTCATCTCGACGTATTTCTCACTTTTTTGAATGACTTAGGTTCTTTAGGCTAATTACTTTTCCCGCCTCTTTTAAGCCAAGGCTTCAATAATTTCGGTCATTGTTTTTGAACCAAAAATCATTTGTTCGCCATCAATCAGCATTGCTGGAACGCTCATAATTTTCTTTTCTTTTTTCAACTCTGGAAATAGACTAATGTCCACCATTTCTGCTTCCACATGAGGATTAATTGATGCAATACGTTGGCAAGCCGCCACGACATCGGGACAGAAATGACATGTTAGTGAAACAAAGATTTCTATTTTTCTTTTTGGCAATGCAAGTATGTTCTTTTGCAGACTTGCTTCTAACGGCTGCCCCTCGCTGCCGACATTATAAACCGCCAAAACCAACGAGTTTACTTCATGGCCACTAGGAATACCACTAAATTTAATTCCTGTATAGTTTCCTGCCGTATCTAAGAGCACAACGCTAGGCATTTTTTCAATCCCATACAGCAATTCTTTGGCTGGCTCAGTATCTTTCAAAATCGTTTCTAAAGTAATCTTCTGTTCCAGACTTGCAAATTCTGTTAAGAATGACTGAAGTTCCAATGATTTTTCATCACTTGCATCCAAAAACTGAAGCAATGTCACTTTTTTGGTTAGTTTAGCGAAAATACCGCTTAATTGTTGGCGCATACTTTCTGGGAACCACTGATGCTTACCAGTAACTTTGGCTGGCTGTTTTTCTTTTGGTTGCTGACTGTTTGTTTCAGGGGCAGATTGATTAGCTAATCGTTCAGTCATTCGCTTCGTTACAATCGGTTGGCCCGCCTGTGTTTTTTGTTCTGTCACGTAACGTTGCGCATGAGTGGCGGCAATTGCACCGTCTGCAACCGCCGTCACAATTTGACGTAATTCTTTTATTCGTAAATCTCCTGCTGCATAAACTCCGGGAATATTGGTTTCCATATTTTCAGTTGTTGGCACATACCCACGGTCTAAGGCAATTTTTCCTTCAAAAATTTCTGTACTTGGTTTATTTCCAGCAAAAACAAACAGGCCAAATGTACTGTCTTTTGGCGCTTCATAAACCGTTTCTTCTCCCGTCTGGTTATTGACAAACACAGCTTTTCGGACAAAATCATCTCCCGTAATTTCTTTCACTTCTGTGTTATAAACAATCTTAATTTTCGGGTGATTTTTGGCCGCCTCCGCAGTTAATTTTGCACATGTAAAATCGGGTTCTCGGATAATCATCGTTACTGATTTACCGTAACGTGTCAAATAAACGGCCTCTTCCGCTGCTGCATAACCGCCACCAATCACAAAAATATCTAGGCCTTGGAAAAACTCCCCATCACAAGTAGAACAATAGGCCACGCCGCGTCCTGTAAATTCACTTTCACCAGGGAAACCAATTTTACGAGCAGAGGCCCCTGTCGCAATCAATACTGCATATGCTTGATAGGTTTGACTCGCTGATTGAACAGTTTTTATCGTTTGACTAAAATCAACATCAATAATCTCGTCTTTTGTAAAAGCTACACCGAAGTCTTGTGCTTGAATGCGCATTTCTTCCATTAGTTCTGGACCTGTTGTGTGAAGAATCGCTGGATAGTTCACAATTTCAGAAGTCGTCGTTACTTGTCCGCCAATTTTGTCTTTTTCAATAATTAAGGTATCCATCATTGCGCGACCTGCATAGATACCTGCAGATAAAGCAGCTGAGCCGCCACCAATAATAATCAAATCGTAGATTTCTTCTGTCACTTGCTTCTCCTCTTTCTTCTGTGTTTCAGAAAAAGAGCTGAACAAAACATTTTCTCTGTTTTATCCAACTCTTTGACCTCTATTTACAAAGCGAATTTAAATTTTACCAACTAAATCTAAGCTTGGCGCAATTGTTTCTTCTCCTGGTTGCCAATTGGCTGGACAAACTTTATCACCATGTTCTGCTACAAATAGAGAAGCTTCTAATTTACGAACAAGTTCTTCAGCATTACGACCAACACCCATGTCGTTGATTTCATAAGATTTGATCTCACCTTCTGGACTCACAATAAATGAAGCACGGTAAGCCATTCCAGAAGCTTCATCTAAAACGCCAAAGAAACGAGCAAGTTGACCGTTGGGATCGGCTAACATTGGATATTTAATTTTTCCAATCGTTTCTGTAGCGTCAGCCCATGCTTTATGCACATAATGACTATCTTCTGAAACAGAGTAAACCTCACAATTTAATTCCTGTAAATGCGCATAATGCTCTTGCATATCCCCTAATTCCGTAGGACACACGAAAGAAAAATCAGCTGGATAAAAGAAGAAAATACTCCATTTTCCTAAAATATCTTCTGTTGATACTCGTGTAAATTCACCATCGTGATAGGCATCACATTCAAAGTCAAAAAGTTTTTGATTAATTAAATTCATTGTCGTTCCTCCTCTGTTTTTTTACTCTTTAAGGATAACAGTTTATAATTATTCCGTCAATAGAATAATTATAAACAAACGAGGTTCTATTAGCGTATAATACTGTCCTATTGAGAATTTTATGATTATCATTCTCAATTAGAAATAGCAAGATAACTTTTTAAATAACATAAAAAAGAAAGCGAACCATTAAAAGAACTTGCTTTTTAATGATTCGCTTTCTTTTTGTGAAGACATTCTTTAACTATCTAAAATAATCGTTTCTTTCTCTTTGGTAATTAAAATAACTCCATCACCAAGAGGAACTAAAGTAGAAGTTAAATCAGGGTGAGCCATGACTACATCTAAAAATTGGTTTAATTTACGATGAATCGCTCGATTTTTTTTCGGTACTTCCTCAGTAGGGTCTAAAATTGTCCCAGCTTGAAATACATCATCCACCATCAAAACGCCGCCAACTGGCAGCAACCGTAAACATTCAGGTAAAAATTCAATGTATTTTGATTTGGCACTATCCATAAAAATAAAGTCATAAGGTCCTTCCAACGTTGGTAGAATCTCAGCTGCTTGTCCTTCTAAAAGAGTGACCTTTTCTTCTAAGTCTAGGCGTTGGTAGGTTTTCTTCGCTTTTTTTATCATTACGTCAAAACGATCAATCGTGGTCACGTGACCATCTTCACCGACAAATTGGGCCATCAAGCTTGAAGAAAAACCAATTGCTGCCCCGATTTCTAAAATATTTTTGGGCTTTAGTTGTCCTAGCAAAAATTGTAGAAAAACTACTGTTTCGTGCGGAATAATCGGCACCCCTGCTTCATTGGCTTCCGCCTCCACTGCACCTAATTCTCCGGGAAGTTTCTTTTGTTTTGTACGCATATACTCAACCAATTCTGGTTTAACGACTGGTCGATGCATCATTTCGTTTCTCATCACTTTCGCTCCTTTTCGTTTCTTTATTATACGAAGTCCTTGTTCCTCTGTAAAGGATTGAAATAGGATTCTTATTATTTGTTTGAAAATAACATGCACATTCTTAACTTCCTAGCTAAGTGCGGATTACTTCTTGTAAGCACATTTTTTCTTTGTTTCTGCTATTTTTTATTAAGTTTTATTCAGAAAACGTCAAAAAGTAGCCCTCAAGAACATACCTATTGATTTTTTCTCGTTATTTCTTATAAAAATACTTCTACATATGTTAATATTTTCCCTTAAATCACTATTAATTTTTGCTATTTCAAGCCCCAAAACAAGCCTATAACCTTGCTAAAATAAGAAACGTCAAATTTTACTACTTTGTCTGTAAAAATTTGATATCACAAAAGAAAGGAAATCTTGTATACTCTTTACAGATAGTGATTTATAGTGAAGCACATAACCAAATTCCCGGACTTGACTTGGTTCAAGTACATATGCAGGCGAGCTATTTGATAGTTCCCTGATAAAAATCGTTTCGACGATTTTGCACATAGCACTACCTTTCTAAAAGCTAAAAATTATTTTTTAGCTAGAAAAAAGACAACCGTTTGAAATGGCTGTCTTTTTTTTTTAATAAATTAACCCAAGCAAATCTTCTTTTTCGATATTGCCAAAGTATTTTTTAACGTCAATTTGATCAATGGCTTCTTCTAAAGAAGCTTTATCATATTTCACGCCGGTTAAAATATCTTCAACATCTTTAATTTCACCAAGCCCAAAGAAGTCCCCAAAGATTTTAATTTCTTGAATGGCACCATCCGCCACATTCATTTTCATTTCAATTGAACCAATTGGAAAACGATGGCGACGTTCTAAGTTAAATGCAGGTGATTTACCATAATTCCAATCCCAATTGCGATAGTATTGCTCTGAAATTTTGTTAATAGCCGCCCAGTCTTGATCAGTTAATTCATACGTTTTAACTTGGTCGATCGAATCTACGCCGAAAATTTTCAAAAGAATTTCTTGGCGGAATTCTTCCGTTGTCATCTCTTGTTTATCTTCAGATAAAAATGGTTTAATGTTTGTTACCCGTGAACGAACAGACTTGATACCTTTAGATTCGATTTTATCTTTCCGTACTTTCAATGTATTTACAACTTCATCAATATCACTATCAAACATTAAGGTTCCATGTGCAAACATGCGGCCGTTGGTAGCGTACATCGCATTTCCTGAAAACTTCATATCATTAATCACTAGGTCATTGCGCCCTTTTAATTCGGCACCTTCAACGCCTAAGTCGTGCAATGCTTGGATAATTGGTTGGGTAACTTTCGCAAAATCACGGAAAGAGTTGCCGTCATCTGGCATAATAAAACTAAAATTCAAATTACCATGATCATGATAAACGGCGCCGCCGCCACTTAAGCGACGAACAACATGAATGCCGTGCTCATCTACATATTCTTTGTTAATTTCTTCAATTGTATTTTGGTTACGGCCAATAATGATTGACGGCTCGTTAATGTAAAATAAAAGGATGGGCTCATCTAAAGGCATTTCTGTTAACAAATATGTTTCAATTGCTAAGTTCACTCGTGGGTCATTATTTTCATTCGGTACAAAAATCACAATCGGTTCTCTCCCTTGGTATAGTTACTTTTTTAAATCTCAACTGTTAAATCTGGTTGGGCTAATGTCACTGGAATTTCCGTTCCAGCATAGTTTTGCGCTTCTTCACGTAGTTGTTCCAATGACCCATGTTGTGGTAAATGGGTCAACATCAATTGTTTGACTTGTGCTGCTTTGGCAATTTCACCCGCTTCTCTTGACGTAAAATGTGCATGATGTCGTTCATTACCTTCAAATAAGTACGTATCCGCTAAGAATAAATCAGCGTCTTTTGCAAAGTCTTCAAAACTTGCTAAGTAACCAGAGTCTCCTGTAAAGACAAAGACTTTGCCAGTCGCTTTTTCAACAATCCGCATCGCGTAACAAGTGACAGGATGAATCGTTTCCATGAAAGTAATTAAAAATGGTCCTACTGCCAACTCTTCTGCTTCAAAATACTCTTTCCCTTCGGAAACGTTAGGAAGCGTTAGTTCTTTGAAATGCATTTGATCTTGTGTATGGCCATATATTGGCAAAATAGGCGTCGGTTCCAGCGTTGGATAAAGCTGACGATAATATTGTAAAACACCTAAATCTGCGATATGGTCATGATGGTAATGCGACAGAATGACAGCATCTAATTTCAATGGATCTAGATAGTTTTCTAAACGCACTAATGTCGTACTGCCTGCATCAATAAGCAAATGAAAGCCTTCAGATTCTAACAAATAGGAACTCGTTCCTTCTCCTTTGTATGGATAAGCACCTAAACAGCCTAAGACAGTCAATTTCATGTGTGGACAACCTCCTTCAATACGATACTTCCATGTTACCATAAAATAACGGAAAAACGAGGTTAAAACGCTTAAATTTTCACAAAAAGACCAAAGAAAAAACCTGAACCCTTTGTCGAGATGACGAAGGATTCAAGCTTCTATTTTATTCTTCGGCTAAACCTTTTTCTTCTAAGGCAGTTTGATAAAAACTAGCTAACGCTACATAGTTATAAGGAATCACCCATAATAGACCGATACCAATAGCTAAAAAGCCCACAATATACCAACCAATAAAAGAAAATTGTAAACATAAATATTGCCAAAAACGATTTTTCATTAAATATAACGCCTGTTTCAATGCCATCATAATTGGCAGTTCTGGATTATCGAAACGTAGCCACACAGCAAATTGAAAAACGCCACTCACAAATAAACCAATTAAAAAGATCAAGATAGTGGCAACACCAAACGCTAGGAAAAAGGAAAAATCATTTAAGAAAAAGGTCTGAATTTCCTCTGGTGTAACTGTATTAAACATCAATTTGAAATACAAGGTTGTCCCTGCCCCAAATAAAATTGGTAACAAAAATAACAAACCAATTACACGTTCAAGTACTTTTTGAAGTAGGTTGACCACAAATAGCGGACCATAATATTTTCCTTGAAAAACACTCATTAAAATATTGACCCGCACCTTTTCACCACGTAACACCTTCAAGGCTGCGTAATATAGCGCATAACTTAACGCGAATAAAACAAAAATTTGCAGTAATACTGCGGCAAAACTACTTTGAAAAACTTGATTTTCACCAGAAAATAAATTTTGCACAATCGATGTTAAGAAGCTCTGTAAAACCACTCCTAAGAAAGTTAACCAAGCCATGATCCCCCATTGCCCATCAAGGGCTCTGCGAGCATTGGCACGATGTTGCGAATTTGTTACTAAACTTTTCATTCATTCCATCCTTTCTGAAACTAATAACTAGTCAATTTAGCGACTGTTTCTTTATCTAGACGTTTCACCACTTCTGTGACTAATTTGACTGTGTTGAAATAATCATCTTCATGAATAACTGAGGTATGTGAATGCAGATATCTAACAGGCACCGTGATGGCTAATGATGGAATCCCGTTGCGCGTTAAATGCATGCGGCCAGCATCCGTACCTCCCCCTATAATCACTGTATATTGGAAGGGAATGTTATTTTCTTCCGCCACTTGAATAACAAAATCACGTAATTTTTTATGCGGAATCATTGATGCATCATAAATCAAAATTTGTGGCCCTTCACCTAAAACAGAGTCGGCTTCTTTAGGTGTCATTCCTGGTGTGTCACCAGCTGTTCCTGTGTCTAAAGCAAACGCTATGTCTGGATTCACAAGATGCGTACTTGTTTGCGCACCGCGTAGCCCGACTTCTTCTTGCACATCACTGCCTGCAAATAAAATATTGGGGTGCCCTTCTGTCGCTAAATTTTCTAAAACTTTTAATGAAACGGCCGTACCAATTCGGTTATCCCACGCTTTTGCCAATAAAAATTTTGTATCATTCATGCGACGATAGTCAATATATGGTGTCACCATATCTCCTGGATGAATCCCCCATTCTGCAACTTGTTGATCGCTACTTGCACCAATATCAATAAACATATCTGCAATCTCATAGGGTTTGTTACGAACTTCCGCTGTTAACACATGCGGTGGTTTAGACCCAATGACACCATGGTAAACCTTACCAGTCGTGGTTTTAATCTGAACTTGTTGGGCCAACATCACTTGCCCCCACCAACCGCCAACGGTTTGAAATTTTAAAAAGCCTTTTTCTGTGATTTGGGTAACCATGAAACCGACTTCATCCATATGCCCAGAAATGTAGACTTTTGGTCCTTCTTTATCACCAACATTTTTTGCAATAATACTGCCAAGACCATCATATAAAAATTTATCCGTATACGGTGCTGCATACTTTTTAAATAACGAACGTACTTCGTCTTCATTCCCAGCAATCCCTTTAGCACTTGTTAAATCAATTAACATTTTTTCTTCTTTTGCATCCATAAAAATAACTCCCCTCAAAAACCAATTTTATCCATTATACCACGAACTAAAAAAATACTTACAAAAAATAAATTGAGCAACGTTCTCCACTAAAAATAAACGAAAAAACAGCCTGCACGCTCGTTATTCAACGGCAGGTACAGGCTATTTTCATTGTTACGAAGCGTTTCTAGTCCGCTTCAGACAATTGGTACTTGATCCATCTTGCCTTCTTAAAATTGAGGTAAGACCAATGGATTTTGTTGTTGCCAATCTGTCTGATAAAAACGATCATCAATTTGATACGCTAACTTTTTAGACGCAGGTTGTTTCATAAATTCATCTACTTGACGATCAACAGCGAGCCAACCACGCCAACCTAAATGAATCGTGTCCGCCATAAAGTAGCGTTCATTACTACATGTTGAGAAGTCAGCAATGTTAGTAAACCCTTGCTCTTGAAGTTGATATTTCAGCTTGCGTGCTACTTGTTGCAACATATCTTGTGACAAGCCCGTATAGTCCGACCAACGTTTGTTAACAGGTGGGATTACAAATAAAACATCGACATTTTTTTCTGCTAACTGTTCTAACGCAGCTTGGAAATCACCATATTCTGGAGAAAAACGATAATCCCATTTCTTTTGTGAATGAGCTAATTTCGGTAAAACTGGTTTAATCCGTTGGCGATAAAAACCGTTACTAATTTCAAATTTATTATTATTAATGGCTTTTGCCGCAATTTTTCCAGCTAGCTGATCTAATTCATTAAAATTATAAGTAGCAGGTAATTGTTTCATATCTTTTTCAACAATTGGTTCTCTGCTAACCATGCCAATTTGGCTAAACAATTCATCTTCACGATTCAAGAAACGGAGATTCATTATAAAATAATCTCGTTGAGAGCGTTGGGGAAGTTGCCCTGCCTGCAGATTTGCCAAAGTTTCCATTAAGACTTTGTCTTTTTGAACAACTGGAAATTTGATCAAACGTTGTGCTAGATATTGGTCACCGCTGGTTAATTCGGTTAAATTAGCTAACCATTGATAGGTTTGTAATTGTGAATAGTGTGCACCAAAACTATCATTAGGTACACCCTTTTTGACAAACCATTGCGGAGATAAAATAAAGACCGCTTTCTTATTGGCAATCGCATCGCCCATCGAATGAATGACCATTGCTTGGGTTAATGACTGTGTGCCCGCTTCTCCTAGTAAAAACGGTCGGTAGTTCCGTTGATACTTTTCAGAGAGCACACTAGGGTGGAAAGCACTAAATCGACTTAATTCAGAAGAGCCAAAAAAAGGAACATATTTACCAGAAGCCACTGCTTTGTTTTTAATCACATTGCCTTTTAAAACGTTCGGTGCCATTGACGTTGATGCTTCCTTCAACGTTTTTTCGGAAGTTAAATTGATTCTGAACGGTGCAAAAAAGAACACTGCAACCAAGACCGCTGAACAAAGCACTGGACCTAAGATTCTGATTAGTCGTTTTTTTCTAGACATTATTGTAAAGCTTCCACTTGTTGAATGATTTGTTTTGGTGTTCCCCATACTTCACGGTCAAAGTCTGATACAGGAACTTGGATTCCTAATTGTCCTTCAATTTCTACTAATAATTGAACCGTTGCTAAAGAGTCCAATAATCCTTCTTCAAATAATTGAATGTCTTGATTGTTCACAACTTCGTCTGTTCCTGTAATATCTTCTAAAATGTTTAATACTGTTTCTTGAATGTTCATTGTAAATTGCCCCTTTATATTTTTATTTTTGTTTATTTAAACCATAGTTTGTCTAAAAATCCTGAGAAAATCAGGAAGCTGACACAAACCGCTTGGAAAGTTAAAAAGACTGCAAATGCATGTGTAAATTTGTTTGATGGTATCTTGTCTTTATGTTTTTTCTTAAAACGTAGCCAAGCATCTGTCACACAAATTAGTGTTGCATGGTAGAGCCCATAAGCGATGTAGAACCACGTTAATCCATGCCAAATGCCCATGATTAAGAACAACGCAAAGTAACCAATATTAGAAGTCACGATCCGACTTTTAAAGACTTTCTTTTTCATTAAGAAAAACATTAAGCGCATGTAAATGTAATCACGGAACCAAAAAGATAAGGTCATGTGCCAACGATTCCAGAATTCTTTAATATTCCAACTTAGGAACGGTTTGTTAAAGTTCATTGGTGTATCATAGCCCATTAAATAACTTGTGCCAACGGCCAGTAAACTATAGCCTGCGAAATCAAAGAATAGATACAAACTGTAATTATACATATAGCCGACTGTCCACCAGGATAAACCACCTTGTGCCAAGGCCATTTTTTCCACATGTGGTAAAAAGACACCACCAAGATAATGACTGATAATAAACTTATATAAAAATCCTAGAAATAAATAAAAAATTCCTTTTTCTAAAAAGTCTAAATATTTCTCCGCACTCGGCGGGTTTTTCAAATCTTTTTCAAAGCGCCGATAACGATCGATGGGTCCTGAAGAAATAGTCGGGAAAAACAAGAGAAACTGAATGTAACGAAACGGATGATATTCTTTCATTACGCCATCCCGTAAATCCATGACCACTTGGACCGCTTTAAAGGTTAAATAAGAAATCCCTAAAAAGCCAAGTAAGGTTGTTTTGCCTGTCATGAAGGGAGAAACTTTCACCCAAACAAGCGGTAATATAGCTAAAAAGACAGCCAGATAAAAGACCCAACCTGCATTTTTATTTTTTCGATAAGCCGCATAGCCCCACGTTAGTAACGTTTGATAAATAACATATACAATCAGAGCGACTCCTTGTTGCCAAAATTCGCCACCAAAACTGATATATAGAAAGACCAGTGTCACGAGCGTTTGATACCAAGGCCAACGTGTCCCTTTAATGGCTAAAGTTAAAATCATCGGCAACAAGGCCGCAATTAGCAGAACAAAGTAATACGGTGCATTATAGGGAATCATATGAGGAAAATTCATCATGTGGCATTCACCTCATTCATCAACCCTTTCCGATCAATTTTGCCATTACTTGTCAAAGGTAATTGTTCAACATATACAAATTTTTGCGGAATCATATAGTCCATTGTCAACGTGGCTAATTCTTGTTTAATTGCCTTAGTTAATTGAAAATCACTTGAAAATTCATGTGCTTGCGGAACGACATAGGCAATTAATTGTTGGACTTTATTTCCTTGATATTTCGGCACAACGACTGCTTGTTTCACGTAGGAAACATTCGTTAAGTGATGATCCACTTCTTCTAACTCAATGCGGTAGCCATGCAATTTAATTTGAAAATCTAAGCGTCCCTCATACTGCAATAGGTTATCGACTAACTTTCCAGCATCGCCTGTGCGATAAGCTGGTACGCCATCTAATTGGAAAAAAGCTTCAGCTGTTTTCGCAGGATTATTTAGATAGCCTTTGGAAACACTTGGTCCAGCAATGACGATTTCACCAATTTCACCTGCAGGTAATTTTGACATGCCTTCCATAATATAAATTTGCGTATCTTCTTTCACATACCCGATTGGTAAACGTTGGACACTTTTTAAAACTTCTTGAGTGATTTCAATGGCACTAATCGCTACAGTCGCTTCTGTCGGCCCATACGTATTATAAATATGCGCAGTTGGGAAACGAGCGGCTAATTTCTCAGCCGTTGGTTTTGGTAATTCTTCTCCACAGAATAAAAACGTGCGCAGTGCTGGTAGATGTTCACCATCGAAGCTTGGTTCCATTAGACACAATTCAATAAAAGACGGTGTTGAAACCCAGACGTCGATTGTTAATTGTGGCAAACGCGTAAATAATTGTTTAAAATCGTTAATGATTTCATTGGGTAACGGAGTTAATGAGCCACCTAACGCCAATGCGGGATAAATAGACATCACTGATAAATCAAACGAATAAGGTGCCTGTGCTAAAAAGCGGGCCCCTTCTTCTAAACCAAAATCTTGCAACAACCAATTCGTAAAGCTAACTAAATTATCATGGCTGATTTGCACACCCTTTGGTACGCCAGTTGTCCCTGAAGTGAAAATGATATAGTAATTACTTGCTCCTGTGACAGGCGTCAACTCAGGCGCATATCGGGGTGCATGCATCATCATTTCTGTTAATTCTTCCGCCGTAATTACTGGCACTTCGGTGGCTAATTCAGGCCATTCATGCACAGCAATCACTGCGGTTGGTTTGGCTACGTTTAGAATTAGTTCAATGCGTTCTTTTGGTGTATGTGCATCAATGGGGATATAGCTAAAACCAGCTTTCGATGCGCCTAAAAAACTCACAATCATTTCAAAATCTAATTCTCCATATACGACAATCGCTGACTTGTCCGTTTTCAGCTCAGCTAAATAAGCGGCTAGATTGTCTGACTTTTCTTTTAACTCTCCATACGTAGAGACTTTTTCTTCGGTTAAATAAACAGGCCGTTGGGGTTCTTTACGTGCCCATTCATCAATCGTTTGAATCATATTAATTACTTTTTCCATGTATAGCCGCCTCCTTAAAACTCGTTATAAATGAAGGTTCCTCCATTGATATTCTTGTAATGATAAAGATAAATTAATGCAATGACAATGAAAGAATAAAATAACGTTTTACCGATGAATTTAAGACTTTCGTTATTGAGAATTTTCTGAAAAGTTGTTTTCATTATCATTCACCTCCTAAGGTTAATCGCTATCCATTATTTTATGCTATATTTCAGCAAAGTCCATTGAAATTTCTTACAATTTAATAAAAAAACTAACAATTTCGTCACTTCTTAAATTTTCATGATTTTCATAAAGGGAACTCTCATAATTTTTTCGCATAAAGAAACTGTAAAAACCGCTTCACAACGGCTTTTACAGTTTTTTAAAAATGGATGTGTCGAATCATCCGCGCATAAATGGCAGACGTTAAAATATAAAAAATTAGATAAACAATTATTAAGATTCCACAAGAAAGATATACTAACAAATATCCTGGACTCTTAATAAATTGGCTTAGCAAATAAATGGCAAAGGTAGTATGCAAAATCCCAATGACCATCGGCGGAAAGAAAATCAAACTATTCTGTCGATAAATTTGCTTAGTTATCGCTTTACTAGAAACACCCATCCGTTTTAAAGTCACGTAATCTTGACGCTCACTTACAGCTGAAAAGAGTTGTCGTAACATCAAAATACTGCCCGTAATAAACAACGCTAAAATTGCCACAAACATGGAGACATATAAAGTCAAGCCGTTAATTTTTCGTTCATAGCGTAAAGAGGCGTAGCGATCATTCATATTTAGCCGCCAAGTTTCTGTGACATCATCTTGCGTATTCTTTACCTCTTCGTTAGGCATTTGTTTGGCAAAACCACTCAACTGCTGGTTATTTTTTTCATACTTATACAAAATTGGCGCTTGCCATTCTGTGGCAATCTGTTTATTTACGGCTTCATAAAGTTTTTCACGGCTTTTCGTGTCAACATTTACGGCGTTAATCTGATACTGAATGGAATTTTTTGTCACTTTCTGATAAAGGGCATCGGAAACGACAATCGTTGGTAAGGAATATTGCAATAAAAAATTGCCTAGATAGTTAGGCAGCACTTGTTGCAGTTGTGCCTTCTCTCCTTCAACAAATTGCAGTTTCGATTCATAACGAGACATACCACTTAAAATATTGGTAAAGCTATCCATATAGATAACACTTTGGTCATTTTTTAAATGTAAATCGTTTAAATAAGGATTAATTTTTTGATAGTTGCGGTAATTTGAGAAAGATAAAACATTAACTGCTTCAATCGTTTCTTGTTCCTCTTGCGCTTGACCAATTCGCAAACTTCGTTCAATTCCAGTAATTTTATAAGAAAGTGTCACTTCATTTTTTATTTTGGTGTCCTTAGCTTCATCGAGAACTTTCTTCAATTTAGGATAGCTTTCCTGTGAAACTAAAAAGTCCACGGGGCCATCACTGTTGACCGTGTGCATACTAATCGTATACACAAAAACCATCACGCCGATCCCACTCAAGGCTGTCGCAATTAACAAGGTCAAACCAGTGAGTGTTTTGCTACTTTTAAATAAGTAGCGTTTGGCATTGCCTAAAGTAATCATGCGTAAATCTTGGTAATACCATTTTTTTCTATGATTAAATAAGCGAATGATAAAATACATGGTATAACGGAAAAATAAATAAGTTCCCACCACACATAGACCCAAAATGATAAAAGGCGTCAATGTAATAATCATCGGAATCGAGATATCCAATGAATCATTTAATTGTTTATACACAATACCTGTCGCTAAATTCCGAAAATCAAACGCAATAAAATAACCAGCCAGTAAACAAATAGGTCCTAAAATACCTAGAAACTGCCGCCGTTTCGTTAAACGACTATAATTAATTTGACCAATTTTTTCTTGGTGCATAAGCTGCGACAATGGATAACGATAAATCATCCAAATACTTCTTAAGCAGACAATCAAAATCATAAATGCAAAAGCTACACCGGTTTCAATAACGGAACGCCAAGAAATATAGAAGAAACTGGGGACTTCTAAAAACATAACTTTGGCTAAAATCATTGAAAACAACTTGGTGAAAATCACTCCTAAAATAATTCCATTAATTAGTGAAACAAAGCCTAAAACTAAATTTTCTACTAAAAAAATTAGTGAAACTTGGCTCTTTCTCAAGCCAATTAATCGATACAAGCCAATTTCTTGGCTACGTTTTCCTATAAAAAAACGATTTGCTGCCAACATAAAGCCCAAAATAATAATGGTGACTAAGGTACTACCAAGTCCTAAAGATCGCTTAATTTCGATATCACGGCCTGCACCTGCGACAAGAGGCTGGTTGTAAGCAATCGCACGGAAACAATAATAAACGACCGCTGCAAAAGTCATACTAATGTAATAAACCAGATAGTTAGGTACATGAGCTTTTAAATTTTTTAATGATAGTTTAAAAATCATTTGCGCGCCCGCCTCCACCAATCGTTGCTTGCATATCTATCACACGATTAAAAAATTCCTTACGTGATCCTTGACGAACAACTTCTGAGAAAATCGCACCGTCTTTAATGAACAAGATGCGATTGCAAAAACTGGCCGTGTACGGGTCATGTGTCACCATCAAAATTGTGGCATCATCATGTAGATTAATTTCAGCTAAATATTTCAACAATTCTGTTGCTGATTTTGAATCCAGCGAGCCAGTTGGTTCATCTGCAAAAATAATTTTAGGGTTCGTAATCAAAGCACGAGCAGCTGCTACCCGTTGTTTTTGTCCCACAGATATCTCTGGTGGATAAGCAGATAAAAGCTCCTGAATCCCCAAAATCGAAGTCACATGTAACAAACGTTTATCCATTTCTTCTAATGAAACTTTTTCTACAGCTAAAGGCAACAGAATATTGTCCTTCACATTTAACGTATCAATTAGGTTAAACGATTGAAAAATAAACCCCATTTCGTTTCTTCGAAAATCACTTAATTGATTATCTCGCATTTTTAAAATATCTTGTCCGGCGATGCGCACGATTCCTGCGGTTGGCAAAATAATCGAAGATAAGACATTCAATAGTGTCGATTTCCCAGCACCGCTGGGACCCATAATCCCCACAAATTCGCCTTCATCAACGGTAAACGAAATATTATCTAATACTTCTGTTTTATTATTTAAACGACCATATGTCTTGCTGACATGGTTTACTTCTACAATTTTTTTCATTTTTCTCGCTCCAACGTTTTGTTATTACTCTTATTTTACCAAGAAAAAATCTGAATGAACATCGTTTTATCTTACAATATCGTTCGGTAGTCAAAGAATAATTGGCATTTCGTGAATAAATCCGCAAACAATTATTATTTAATAATTGTTATTTTTTAGTGTTGCTTTTAGCAATTTGGCAAAAAACTCTTTGCTGTTTTTTAATTTGGACAAAGAATTTTTTTCACACAAAAAAATTTGCTCAATCCTTTTCTTCATTTGTTTTCATATTTTTTCAAAACAGCACAAGCACAATATATAGTGTTTGTCTAGTGATATTTTACTAAAAATACGCAATATATCGATTGAATTTAGCCGACCTTTGTATTAGGATAGTTACTAACGAGATATAAGGAGCTGGATAAAATGATGAAGATTACTGATGAAAAAGCCGAGGATGTTAATCTCTCAACAATTAAAGTCGTCAAACGGGATGGTCGTTTAGTGACTTTCGATGATCAAAAAATATACGATGCTTTGATCAAAGCTGAACAAAAAATACATGACCAAGTCACTCCTTTGACACATCAAAAAGTCCAATCGATTGTTGCCGATGTCAATCGAGAAATTGCCGAACGTTTTACCAATAACGTAAAAATTTATGAAATTCAAAATATTGTGGAACATACTCTGCTATCCAACAATGAATATGCCTTAGCCGAAGAATACATTCATTACAGAACCCAACGTGATTTTGAGCGTAGTAAAGCAACTGATATTAATGTATCTATCGGCAAATTAATTAATAAAGATCAGACTGTCGTGAACGAAAATGCCAACAAAGACAGTGACGTTTTTAATACGCAACGTGATCTAACCGCTGGGATTGTTGGAAAATCAATTGGTTTAAAGATGTTGCCTTCACACGTGGCTAATGCCCATCAAAAAGGCGACATTCATTACCACGATTTAGATTATCATCCATATACGCCCATGACAAACTGCTGTTTAATTGATTTTAAAGGCATGCTAAACAATGGCTTTAAAATTGGGAACGCTGATGTCGAATCACCAAAATCAATTCAAACAGCCACTGCACAAATTTCTCAAATTATTGCCAATGTAGCTTCCAGTCAATATGGTGGATGCTCTGCCGATCGGATTGATGAATTATTAGCGCCTTTTGCAGAACGTAATTATGAAAAACATTTAGCAGATGCGCAAGAATGGATTGAAGGAGAAGAACGCCAAAAAGCATTCGCTCGGAAGAAAACGAAAAAAGATATTTTTGATGCCATGCAAAGTCTTGAGTATGAAATTAATACCTTATTTACTTCCAATGGACAAACCCCTTTTACTTCTCTGGGATTTGGTTTAGGTACCAACTGGTTTGAGCGAGAAATTCAACGGGCGATTTTACAAATCCGAATTAATGGTTTAGGGATTGAAAAACGAACAGCTATTTTCCCAAAACTAATTTTCACAATTAAACGAGGCGTCAATGCGCAACCTACTGATCCAAACTACGATATTAAACAGCTGGCACTGGAATGCGCAACGAAACGCATGTATCCTGATGTTTTAAACTATGATAAAATCGTTGAACTAACAGGTAGTTTTAAGGTACCAATGGGCTGTCGTTCCTTTTTACAAGGCTGGAAAGACGAACAAGGTGAAGAAGTAAATGTTGGCCGAATGAATTTAGGCGTTGTGACCTTGAACTTACCAAGAATCGCTTTAGAAGCGCAAGGAAGCCAAGAAAAGTTCTGGCAAATTTTAAATGAACGTTTAGCGATCGTTAAAGATGCTTTGGTTTATCGTGTTGAGCGTGTTAAAGAAGCTAAACCAGCGAATGCACCGATTTTATACATGTATGGTGCATTTGGAAAACGTTTAGCTACACAGGATGCCGTAGATGAACTGTTTAAAAACAAACGTGCCACGGTTTCACTTGGCTATATTGGCTTGTATGAAGTGGCTTCTGCCTTTTACGGCGGTGCTTGGGAGGACAATCAAGAGGCCAAAAACTTTACACTGGATATTTTAAAAGAACTGAAAAAAAATGCCGACAACTGGGGCAACGAATACGGCTATCATTTTAGTGTCTACTCTACACCGAGCGAAAGCTTGACTGACCGTTTTTGCCGTTTAGATACTGAAAAATTTGGCATCGTCGAAAATATTACAGATAAAGAATATTACACAAATAGTTTCCATTATGATGTACGCAAAAATCCAACGCCTTTTGAAAAACTTGATTTTGAAAAGGATTATCCAAAATACTGTTCTGGTGGTTTTATCCACTACTGTGAATACCCCATGTTACAGCAAAATCCCAAAGCACTTGAAGCTGTCTGGGATTACGCTTATGACAAAGTTGGCTATTTAGGAACCAATACGCCAATTGATCATTGTTATGCCTGTGGTTTTGAAGGGGACTTCCATCCAACTGAACGTGGCTTTGAATGTCCAGAATGTGGCAATCATGATCCTAAGACTTGTGATGTCGTTAAACGGACTTGTGGTTATTTAGGTAACCCGCAAGCTCGCCCAATGGTACACGGTCGTCACAAAGAAATTTCCTCTCGTGTGAAACATTTAAAAAATTAAACTCGATTATTCTATAGAAAGAAGTTTTGCTGATGCGTAATCCGAAACCACAAGAATGGAAAACCGAAGACTACAGCCAAAAAAAGATTGCCGATTACAAAGCGTTCAACTTTGTTGATGGCGAAGGTGTACGCAATAGTTTATATGTGAGCGGCTGTCTCTTTGCTTGTGAAGGTTGTTTTAACAAAGCTGTCCAAAATTTCAATTACGGTACGCCGTTTACAGAATCTTTAATGAATCAAATTATTGAAGATTTGTCCCATGACTATGTCCAAGGTTTGACTCTTTTGGGTGGTGAACCCTTTCTGAATACAGATGTTTGTCTTAGTGTAGTCAAACGTGTGCGGGAAACATTTGGCTCAGCCAAAGATATCTGGTCTTGGTCTGGGTATACCTTTGAAGAACTACTTTTAGAAACGCCTGATAAGCTTGAACTACTCCATTCAATTGACATTTTAGTTGATGGGCGCTTTGAACTGGCAAAACGTAATTTAAATTTACAATTTCGTGGCAGTAGTAATCAACGGATTATTGATGTACCCAAATCACTTGCTGCTGGCAAAGCTGTTATTTGGGAAAAATGTCATGACGCCGAAACGTCTTATGAACAAATCAAAAAATCAATTTAAAAAAGTTAGCCCTTTAGCCATCTCTTGAGGATGTGTCTAAAGGGCTAACTTTTTTCCCATAAAGGTAAAACAATGTTTTCATACGCTAGTGGATCTAAATTCGTTAAAGTAATGCCTAATAAACGGATTCCTTGTTCTAAACCTAAAATATCTTCCCAAATTAAATTCGCTTGATAGAAAAGTTCTTCTTTTTTAGAAATATATTCAGGTAATGTCACACGTTTCGTAATCGTCGTATAGTCAGTATAACGAACTTTTAGGACTACTGTTTTGCCATGTTTTTGCACTCGTTGCAATGCACGCTCAACACCTGCTGCTAATTGTCTCAATTGAGCCGTAACCTGCTCTTCCGTCGTTAAAGGGGTGCCGTAAGTATGTTCCTTGCCTACCGACTTACGATCTCTAGTCACTTGAACTGGCGCATCATGGATACCACGGACTTTACGATACAATGAATAACCCATTTTACCGAATAACCGAATCAACGTCATCTCATCTTGCTTGTATAAATCTGCTCCAGTAAAAATCCCTAGTTCATGCATTTTAGGCACTGTTTTTTTCCCGATTCCGTGGAAATCTTCAATCGGTAATGCTTTCAAAAAATCTTCGGCCTCTTCTGGTAAGACAACCGTCAGGCCCTTTGGTTTCTGAAAATCTGATGCTAACTTGGCTAAAAACTTATTGTAACTAACACCTGCCGAGCAAGTTAACTGCAATTCATGCCAAATATCATATTGGATCATTTTCGCAATTTTAATAGCCGACTTACTGTTGACCTTATTTTCAGTTACATCTAAATACGCTTCGTCAATAGATACTGGTTCAATCACATCTGTATAGCGGCGAAAAATTTCACGGATTTCTTGAGAAATTTCACTATATTTCTGATAATTACCTGGCTTAAAAATGGCACTTGGACATAGTTCATACGCCTTTTGAGCACTCATAGCCGAGTGAATACCGTACTGTCGAGCAATATAATTCGCTGTGGTCACCACTCCTTTGCCCCCAGTATCACTTGGATGGCGCGCAATAACTAACGGATGTCCTACTAGCTCTGGATGATCTCGTTCTTCAACTGAAGCAAAAAACGCGTCCATATCTATATGTATAATTTTTCTCGACGTATCTTTTTTTAAGGGAAAACGTAATTCGCTCATCATTTTGATTCGCCTCCTCCCTCCATTATATACGAACGTCCGTTCTTTTTCAAATTGAAACTTCTTTATTTCAACCAGAAAAAGCTAAAAATCCGTGAAGTTATAAACACAGATTTCCAGCTTTTTAATTAAACAACCAATTGTTTTTGTTGATTATAGTAGCCTTTATAGGCAAGATAAGTTGCAATCACTGAACCAATACTTGTTGCTGATAGCAACATAAAAGTCACCATAATCTGATATTTTATCGCATGGACAGGATCAACGCCCGCAAAAATCAAGCCTGACATCATCCCAGGCAAACTAACAATTCCGACAGTTTTGGCAGAATCAATCGTCGGCGCCATCCCGATTTTCACACTTTGTTGGATAATTGGTAAAGAGGCGAGTTTGATAGTTGCACCTAATGCTAGTTTCTCCATTACCGCTTGCCGTTGGTTTTGAAAAAGAGTATCTAAATTGCGATAGCATAAACCAATTGCCACCATCGAATTGCTGGCAATCATCCCACTGATAGGAATGATTTGAGAAGGAATAAATTTGATAGAACCAGAAAAAATCAAAATACCAATGGTAATTCCTGTACTACAACCAATTGCAATGAAAGAAATCAAAAAGCCCTTTTGTAATTGCTGGCTGCGTTTTTTTGCATTAAAGGCTGCGTTGGAAACAATCACCAAAACCATGATGAGCGTTAAAATCAGGTTATTGACTTGAAAAACATATTTTAATAAATAGCCGACTGCGACTAATTGAATGACTGCTCGAATCACACTAATAATAATATCTTTGGTAAAACCTAATTTTTCTTTAGTACTAATAATTAATGCGACCACCACTAGCATGGCTGAAAAAAATAAGGATAAATTATTAACTGCTAAATCCATCTGTCGGCGCCACCTTTCCTGCTACAATACGAATCACTTGCTGTGCTTGCTGAATTTCTTCGGTATCATGCGTGACACGAACCAGCGTGACTCCTTGCTCTTTGTTTAATTGGTTTAACAATTGATTGACAATCTGTTTGCTTTCTTCATCTAATCCCGTTGTAACTTCGTCTAATAATAAAACATCTGGTACAAAAATAATGTTTCGTAGCAAAGCAACCCGTTGTCGCTCACCACCAGAGAGTTCGGCTATTTTCTTTTCAAGATAAGCAGCGGGCAATTTCACTTGTTGGAGTAATGCCACGACTTTTTCCTGATTAAACGCTTCTTGTCTGACGGTAAATGGAAATAACAAATTATCATACACGGTTTCACCAAATAAAGTTGGCTGCTGAAAACAATAAGAAACCTTTTGGCGGTATGTTTCGATTGGCATTGTAGTAATTGGCGCTTCTTGATAAAAAATTTCGCCTTCTGTAGGACTTAATAATGAAGATAAAATTTTTAAAAATGTACTTTTCCCGCTACCTGAAGGACCAACAATTGTTGTATTGCTGCCTGTTTCAAATGACAAATCAATATCAGAAAGAATGCTACGACCATTTACTTGATAAGACACGCCTTCTGCTCGCAATAAATTACTCATGTTTCTCTCCTTTTTTAAATGGAATGATATTCTTTATATACTTCTTGTTTTTTTACATTTCTCAATTTGGCCACTTCTTTGATTGCCTCTTTGGAACTCCGTTCCTCTTCCTCCATTAAAACTTGCACATGTTCCTTGAGGGAAATAGCTGGCATTGCTGCTATTGTCTCTTTCTCACCAGTAAATCCGCTAACTAATAAACAACACTCGCCTTTTAGCGTATTTTCTGCTAAATATTCTGTTAGTTCTCCTAAGGTACCACGCAAATACTCTTCATGAAGTTTCGTTAATTCTCGACAAATCACAGCGGGGCGTTCTTGACCATAGACTTCAGCAAACGTTGCTACCGTTTTAGCAATCCGATAGGGGGACTCATAAAAAATCTGTGTCGGCCGTTCTTCTTTTAATGCTGATAACACGTCTTTCTGTTCTTTTTTCTTTCTTGGTAAAAAACCATAAAACGTAAATGGCTGTGGTAAAAGGCCCGAGGCAATCAAGGCGGTCATTCCTGCCGTAGGTCCTGGCAAGGCAATCACAGCCAGTTCTTCTTCAAGACATGCTGTAACCAATTCATGGCCAGGATCACTAATTGAAGGCATACCTGCATCGCTAACTTGGGCAATCGTTTCACCACTCAGCAATCGTGTAATCAGTTGAGGAATTCGCTCTTTGTAATTATGTTCGTGTAAACTAATTTGTGGTGTTGTAATCTCAAAATGATTTAGCAATTTTTGTGTGTTTCTTGTGTCCTCACTAGCAATTACCGTTGCTTCTTTCAATATGTTTAAACAACGAATACTCATATCTTCTAAATTGCCGATCGGTGTTGGGACAAGATACAATTTTCCTTTTGTTGTTTGCTTATCAAAACTTTTCTGTTTTTGCATAGCGCATCCCTCATTTTCCTTTTTCGTTCTATAAATAGATAAAGGTTTGATTTGACAATCGATTGACTGTCAAACCAAACCTTTCCTTTTTATTTGCAGTGTTCCACTAGACTTAACGCGTACGTTCCCCATAAATAACATCAAGACAAAAGGCACATTCTTCATCATTTTCACGTCTTGAACCATATAAAATATTGCAGACATGGAAGCCCTCTTCATAAAGTTTTTCCAAATTCATACGTGATTTTGATAGCTCTTGTTTTTCAGTTTCAGTTGTATTTCCTGCTAACTTATTCAGTTCTTGGAGATGCTCCCGTAAGCGTTGGTTTTCGATTTCCAACGTGGTATTTTTTTCTACCAACTCATGGAGTGCTGCTTTAATTTCTCTTAATTGTGTCACGGAACTGTCTAAATCAGTTTCCAACGAATTTAATCCATCATAGAGCGAACGTTTATCCATTTTGATCACCTTTTTCAGCAGCAACTTTCGCAGTAGCTTCTTTGATTTCTTCGTAATCATAATCCGCTGCGATTTCACGACCATGCAGACGAACTTTGACAATCCGACTTAATAGATTCAACCCGACGACTTTGCCTTTGCCATCTGGTGTTATTACTTCTTTTCCATAATCTGGTAATTCTTTTTTAGCGGCTTCATATTCGTCGTTTTCGTATTTCAAACAACACATTAAGCGGCCACATAATCCCGAAATTTTGACAGGATTTAAAGATAACCCTTGATCTTTAGCCATTTTGATTGAAACTGGCATAAAATCTCCTAGAAATGTTGAGCAACACAGTTGTCTGCCACAAGGGCCAATGCCACCTAATATTTTCGCTTCATCTCGGACACCAATTTGACGTAACTCAATTCGCGTCCGGAAAATAGCCGCTAAGTCTTTGACTAATTCACGAAAATCAATTCGCCCATCTGCCGTAAAGTAAAAAATCATTTTGCTACGATCGAAGGTATATTCTACTCGCACTAATTTCATTTTTAAGTCATGAGCTCGAATTTTTTCATTGGCAATGCTTTTGGCAGCTTCTGCATCAGCCAAATTTTTTTGTTCTTTTTCTAAATCATTGGCTGTTGCTTTATTTAAAATGGGTTTTAGGTCCTCTGGTAAATCGTCTGAATCGACTGTTTTTTTAGGAATAGCAACAGTAGCTAATTGTTTTGACTGTTGAGATTCAACGAGTACTTTCTCATTATAAATATACTCAGATTTTCCAGGAGCAAAATAATAGATATGACCGGCTTCACGGAAGCGAACTCCTACTACTTCTACCATTTTATTCCTCCTAATCTAGTTCAAGTGAACGTCGCTTCAATCGGTTAAGGAACTTGCTGAAACAACTAAGTTCCTACTATATTATGAAACTGAATGCCACTTGGCACTTTTTTCCTTTATGATTTAGGGTGAATCATTTGGATAACTAATTGTTCACAAACATTTTGCCAACTAACATTGGCAGTCCATTTTTGGCGTGCTTTCAAAATTAGCGCCAACCGTTCCGCCTGCTCTTCCGTTATTTTTTTGGCTTGCTGTGTCGCAACACTTTCTTCCAATAATTGACGGTAATAAACCATGAGCAAGTCAAAGCTAAGCGCTTGTTGTTCTTTTTCCTTAAATACTTTGACCATTTTCTTCTGAACGTAGATAAATGCCTGTAAATCATTACTTTTTAGATAATTAAACCATTGCAAAATGATTTCCCTAGCTTCATTAAACCATTCATCTTGAGAGATTTCAACTGCTTTCTCAAAACTATTTGTCAGCTCAGCTAAAAGGGTTGCAGTCTTTTCACCAATCCCCTGTTTGATTAAGCGATCAATTAATGTTTTTTTGACTAATGGTTGAAAATGTAAGGTTTGGCATCGTGATTGAATCGTTGGTAAAATTCGAGAGAGCGAAGTGGTTTCTAAAATAGCTAAAATTTGTCCTTCTGGTTCTTCTAAAAATTTTAAGAGACTATTAGCTGCGCCGGTACTCATTTTATCTGCTTCTTGAATTAAGAAAACTTTTTTAGCAGTCTCGACCCCACTTTTAGAAAACTCCGCTTTTAATTCACGGATTTGGTTCACTTTGATGGTTTGCCCATCTGGCGCAATTCTTAAAACATCTGGATGTTCATTTTCATTAATCCGCACACAATTATGGCATTCGTTACAAGGCTGTTGATTTACTAAATTCGTACAAAAGACATGTTTCGCCATCCATAAGCCAAATTCTTGTTTTCCAGTTCCTGTATCTCCTTCAAAAAGATAAGCATGGGCAAGACGACCATGCTCAAAACTTTTTTGGAGTTGCTTGTACAGCAAAGGTTGCATTTGCTGTAGCTGTTGTGCTTCATTCATCTTAATATTGATGGAATCCTTCAACTGGTAAGACGAAGCAAGTAGCGCCGCCTACTTCAACTTCCACAGGATAAGGAATTTGGCCATCCATTGTGATATCTAAAGTCACAGGTGTTGAAACATATTGTTTTCTTGATTGACATGTTTCTTTAATTAAAGCTAATGTTTCGTCGACACGTTCATCATCAATCCCAATAATAAATGTGCTGTTTCCCGCTTTTAAGAACCCACCTGTTGAGGATAATTTTGTAGCACGAATATTGGCATCAATAAATTCGTTGGCTAATCGGTTACTATCTTTGTCTTGTACAATGGCTAAAATAATCTTCATGGTCTACACCTTCCTATAATTAAAAGTTTTCTGGATAACGTTCAATAATCGCCTGATACGTTGCTTCTACGACAAGTTCTAAACTCATCCGTGCATCAATCTTTTTGATACGTTGTGGATTTTCTTCTGCTAATTTCAAATATTCATGACGAACACGTTGATGAAATTCTAATCCTTCTGAATCTAAGCGATCAATTTGCTGTGTTCGATTTTCTTGAATCCGCCGTAAGCCAGTATCTGAGTCAACGTCTAAATAAATTGTAAAATCTGGTGAGACACCTTCTGTCGCAAACGCATTAATTGAAGCAATGGGGGCAATCCCAATTCTACGCCCAGCGCCTTGGTAGGCTAATGAGCTGTCAACAAAACGATCACATAGGACTAAATGACCCGCTTCCAAAGCTGGCAAGATTTTTTCCACTAAATGTTGACGACGAGCAGCTGCGTAAAGTAAAGCTTCTGTTCGCTCATCCATTCTGTCATTTCTTGGATCTAAAATAACTGTTCGAATCTTTTCGGCAATCGGTATGCCGCCTGGTTCTCTTGTAGTGACAATTTTTCGTTTTGACTCTTTAGCTAATCTTTCAGAAACTTCCTTCAAAACACTGGTTTTGCCAGCGCCATCTGGACCTTCAAATGTGATAAAAATACCCTGCACGTGCGAAAACTCCAATCAATTTTTACTTGTATCTATTATACTTCATCTTGCTCTATCAGTCTAATTGAAATCCTTATGTCCTATTTAAAGTGATGCATCTGCTGAAAAAAAGAAACTGAAAAAGAAGTACGGAAAAGCTTGAACTGCGACATTTTCTCACAGAAACGACCTACTTCGATTTCAACCTCTTTTTCCAACGATGTTTCTTTTAAATTTCTCGACGTCCTTCGACTGCTTTCAGCAAGGTTATTTCGTCTGCATATTCAATATCGCTGCCGACAGACAAGCCGTGTGCCAAACGAGTAACGGTGATTCCAGCTGGTTTAATGAGCCGTGATAAATACATCGCCGTCGCTTCTCCTTCAGTGGTAGCGTTGGTTGCTATAATGACCTCTTTCACTTCATCATCGTGCAATCGTTTGATCAAAGAGGCAATATTAATATCTTCTGGTCCTGTTCCTTCCATCGGTGAAAGCACCCCGTGGAGTACGTGATACAAGCCTTGATATTCACGCATTTTTTCCATTGCCATAACGTCTTTTGGTTCTTCCACTACTAAAATAATACTACGGTCACGATTTTTATCTTGGCAAATTTCACAAGGATCTTCTTCAGTAATATTTCCGCAAATACTACAGAAATGGAGATCTCTCTTGACACTAATTAGCGCTTTTGCAAAAGCATTAGCATCTTCTTCTTTCATATCAATTGTATAAAAAGCAAGCCGTGTCGCTGTTTTTTGACCAATTCCTGGTAATTTCATATAACTTTCAATCAATTTTGCAATCGGTTCTGGATAATTCATGAGGCTTCTACAGTCCTTTCTTAGCAAGGCGTTTCTGTTATTACTGAGCGAGTTACAACAGATTTTGCGTCACTGAATATCTTATCACGCCCTGTCAAAAAAGCAACTGACAATTACTGCTTTCTAATACAAAAACAAGTCGTTAGTTACGAGCACTAAACGACTTGTTTTTGTATTAACCAATCCAGGTTTCGTGTGTATAGGCCATTTCCCAAAAAGCGTATTCCATCTCACTGCTGATAACAAAAGCGGTGATCATAGCTGCTTGTTCTTGTGGTGAACTTTCTTCATATAATTGGTCTAACAGTTGGCGTTCCTCTTGGACGTGTTGGTACGCTTCCTCCCCAGCATAGGTTTCAATCCAACGTTGGTACAGTGGCTCTGGTGAGTGTTGTTTGACTAACTGTGCACCAATTTCTTGATAGAGCCAAGAACAAGGCAACATACTTGCTGCGGCCGTCTTAGGCGTTCCTTCAATAAGTTGGCGATACATATGAGAAACATAGTGATAAGCGGTTGGTGCAATCGGTGTCGCTGCAACTTCTTCTTCCGTAATTGCTAGTTCTTCAAAAAAAGTTTCACGAATAGCTAATTCGCCCAACGCGAGATTTTCCGCATTTGTTAAGAGTAATTTTTTCAATCGAGGTTGTTGCGTTTGTGCCGCAATCAAGCGATAAAGTTGACTAAAGTGTTTTAAATAGTAATGATCTTGAATTAAATAGTAGCGAAAAATCGTTGGACTCAAGGTTCCTTCATGTAACTCTGTGATAAAAGGATGCTGAAAACTTCCTTGCCAAGAAGCTTGCGCTTGTTCTTTGGCTTGTTCTGTAAATGTCATAGGTTTCTCCTTTACGTTAGAAAAATAAACAAATTTGTAAAAATGATGATCAAAATAGCAAGCCCCAGACTGACTTTTGCTGACACAAAATGCTCTTTTCGACTTCTGGTGGCTCCTTCTTCATAGCCATGGGCAGACATTGCTTCCGTATATTTATCTCGCCAAGAAACAGCAACGAGCAGTGTTTTAACATAAAGCATCGGCGACCAAAAATGAAACGTTTTGCCACGGAGTAGGCTTGCTTCTTTTAAATCATTAATTTCTCTTTTCACTTCCGGTAAGGCGTGAACCACCACTAAAATTCCATAAACAAAGTTTGGTGCTAGCCCCTTTTGTTCCAATAACAACAATAATTCTTCAAAATCAACGCCTACAGCAAAAGCTAGTCCTAAACCGGCAAAGGCATACGTTCGACTAAACAAAAGCCAGGCTTGTTGACTACTCGTACCATGCAAATAAATAGACCAAAACGTCCCGATTGCTGGTAAAAGTGGCAAGAAAAATAACCAAAGCAGTAAGCGGGATTTTCGCTGGCCTATTAAAAAAATGACACAACCCATAAAAACCGCCAAATTTGCCAAAATTGACTGAGAAAAAGATAATTCAAAGGTCAAAATAAGAATCAAAGAAGCATAAATTGCTGCATTTGTTTGCTTTATTTGCATGTGGTTCCCTCCTGCCAGATAATCAGTTGTTGCTGCAGCAATTCTATTCGGTAATTGCTCACGCCAGAGAGAGGTTCTAGCCGATGCGTGACGATTAGAAAATCTTGTTGCGCACTTTTTTCTTTGATCCATTCAACAAAATAATTGCATGCTCGCTCATCTAATCCAGCAAAAGGTTCATCTAAAAGTAAACAGTCCAAATCTAAGCTCAGCAAACTAATTAATTGCACCATCTTTTTTTGCCCTTCACTTAGTTGAAAAACACTGTGCTCTAGTTTTTCTTTTAAACCTAAAAAAATTAAGGCTTCCTCTTGTTTTCTTCTTTTTTCTGCTGTCATGTTCTGACCAAACAAAAGCTCTTCTCGTAAAGTCAACGTGACAAACTGACGATTGGCTTGTTGCACCGCTAATGTCATGTGTTGATACAATTTTTTTGAAGCCCGCAAGCGGCGGCCCGCCAAGAACATTTTTCCTTGATATTTTTGTCTCTGAACGATGGCTTTTAATAAGGTGGATTTCCCCGCCCCATTTGGCCCCGTCAACGTGGTAATTCCTTTAAAAAAAAGCGCTTCTTTTTCTTCAAGTAGCACTCGTTTTCCCTGAGACAAACGAAAATTTTTCAATTGGAGCATTGGTTGTTTTACCACAGAAGTTGTAAGCTGAAATGTCTGCGGTTTTGTTTTGATAAACGTCAACGGTTGCTTTTCAAACTGGCCATTTTTCAACGTGACGACTTGGTCCACAACATCAGCGTAATCGTTGAAATCGTGGTCGCACACCAAAATCGTTTTGCCTGCTTGATGGAGTCTTGCTAAAATTTGAATAAATTGTTTTCGAGAGGTTGGATCAATGCTTGCAAAAGGTTCATCTAATAAAAGAATATCTGGGTTCATTGCTAGCAGAACTGTCAACGCCGCTTTTTGTTTTTCACCACCAGATAACGTCGCTAATTCTCGTGTGAATAAGGTTTGAGTCTGAACAAGTTGAAGCGCTGTTTGGATTTTTCGATTCATTTCTTCAGGCGGGATTCCTAGATTTTCTAAAGCAAAAATCAGTTCTCGTTCCAAGGTTTTCATTGTAAATTGTTGACTGGGATTTTGAAACAGCATGCCAATTTTTTGCGCCTTTTCACGAGTTGATAATTGTCGGCGTTCCATTCCTTCAATCAAAATTTCTCCTTGGTAATCAAGCGGAGCAAATCCGGCAATCAATCGTAAGAGCGTTGATTTTCCACTACCACTATCGCCAATTAATAAGGAAAACGTTCCTTGAGGAATTGCTAAATTTGTCTTTTCAAACAAGGGTTGTTCTCGTGAAAAGGACACAGCTTTTAATTGGATACTATTCATTTTGCCTTCACAGCTAACCCTTGCGCAGACTGATACATTCGTAAAATAACTTTCGTTAAGAAAATACCAAAGAAACAAATAGAAACGAACCGAACGCTAATTAAAGCAATGTTCATCCCCAGACCGTAATTGCCATAACCAAACTTAAAATATTCATACACATAACTAAAAATAGTCGTCCCAATCGCACTATAAAATAACGTTAGTGTATCGTACCGTTTGTAGCGTGTCGCAAAAAAGCCACTTTCACTACCTAGGCCTTGAATCACACCAGAAATTAATACACTAGGTCCGAAATACGAACCATAAAGCATTTCTGCCAAAGCGGCTAAAACTTCCGCCAAAACAGCACTTCCCGCTCGTGGAATCAGCATCGCTGCAATTGGTGCCACCATGGTCCACATTCCAAATAAAAGCTCATTGGCAAATGGACTCAGTCCTAATGGTAACAGCGCAGCATTCAATAACGCATAGAGGAACCCTGCCCCCATAAAAACACCGCCAAACAAAAAGGCTAAAAAAGCGAGTAAGACGACTTGTTGCAATGACCATTTTTTCAATAAAAAAACTCCTTTCTCTTAACAAAAAGCAAAAGGAGTGACTTAAATAAACCCTGATAAAAGAAAACACACTCATCCTAGGACAGAATGAGTGCGTGAAAAATCAAAGTAAATCGGCATTTCCCTGCGACAGTACTAACTGCATCAGGTTCAATGGGTATCATCTCAGCCATAACAGCACCCCAAATGTTTTTTATTAAAATGTACTTTTACTATAGCATAGAATAATTATAAAAACTAGTCTTGGCACTTTTTTCTTTCATCAAAAGCTGAAGAAATCAAACAATTTTGTAAGATAACTGTTAGGCAAATAAATGGTTGGTTTTTCTGGACTTTGTTATATTGTTCTTTATGAAAGAGAGGCGTTTATACTATGGGTAAAACATTAACTGGCTTTCACTTGAAAGTCATTGGGGTTATTTCAATGGTCTTTGACCATCTATTGCAATTTTTTAGTTTTTTAGGCGTGCCTGGTTGTTTCGGATGGATTGGACGAATTGCTGCACCTATTTTCTTATTTGAAAGTTCTGAAGGCTTCATTCACACAAGCAATCGGCGAAAATACATGTTCCGGTTATTGTTAGGCTTCTGGATTATGGGGATTCTGAACGGCATTTTAAATGCGTATTTTTCAACAGGTGGCTTAATTATCAATAATATTTTTGGGACGTTATTTTTAGGTACGGTCTACATGCAGTCTATGGACTATTTTAAACAAAAACAAATTGGTAAAGGGCTTCTTTGGTTTATTGTGCCTTTATTAATCAGTGCTCTACCTCTCGTTGTTTTTAGTTCTCCAGACATATTAAGCAACCCTGCTATCTTAATTGGTTTCCAAATTTTCAATCTGATTGTGCCATCACTAATGATGACAGAAGGTGGGTTTTTATTTGTTCTCTTGGCCGTGGCTTTTTATTTATTCCATGGCAAAAAGTGGTTACAAATTTCAGCAATTGGCGTTGTTGCGTTGATTTCAGCAGCCAGCTATAATTTCCAAGAACTATTCGGGGTGAACCACCAATGGATGATGATTTTAGCAGCGATTCCAATTGTTCTTTATAATGGTGAAAAAGGCCGTGGCATGCGGAATTTCTTTTATATTTTCTATCCAGCTCACATTGCTATTTTTGCAATTATTAGTTTCTTCATGCAACGTTAATTATTTTCTGCTTGACGATTGCCTAAAAACTGTTTACAATGCAACATGTAAACAAATCGTACAGATAACACGCAAGTTGCGTGTCGAGAGAGAGGCGGTTTCTATTCTTATAGAAACTGCTTCTATTTTTTTACGAAAAAATGAAAACTATAGAGGTGATTAAATGGAACAAAAAAACGTACGATTATTCCCTGCCGTTTTAGCGACAGGAATTATGTCTTTTGCTGGCGTATTAATTGAAACAGCAATGAATGTAACCTTTCCGACATTAACAAAGGAATTTGGTGTTTCCACCGGTACCGTGCAGTGGGTGACAACGATTTATTTATTAGTTATTTCTATCATGGTGCCCTTATCCAATTATTTATTAAAAACCTATTCGTTAAGACGCTTATTTATTGTTGCGAATCTTTTCTTTTTGATTGGTTTAGCGATTGATGTCTATTCGCCATCTTTCAGTATCTTGTTATTAGGCCGACTCTTCCAAGGGGCTAGCACTGGGATTGCTTTGCCACTGATGTTTCATATTATTTTGAACTTTACCCCGCTGGAAAAACGGGGAACGATGATGGGGGTAGGCACATTGACCACTTCAATTGCTCCAGCCATTGGTCCAACGTATGGTGGAATTTTAACATCTTCCCTATCTTGGCACGCCATCTTTTTATTCTTAATTCCTGTTTTACTGCTTTCTTTGTTTATGGGATTATCTGCTATTCCAGAAATACCTGTTAAAAAAACCACCACTCTTGATTTGGTTAGTTTAATTGGTATTGCCCTGTTATTTAGTGGTTTGTTGATGTTTTTAAGTAAAATTGGTACATTGTTTGGCTGGCTTTCACTTCTGGCAGCCGTTATTGGCTTTGTTATTTTTTATAAACGAGCAACAACCGCTGAACAGCCACTAGTTCGTTTGACAATTTTAAAAAATCCCGCCTTCGTTTTATTTTTATGTGGCTTTTTAGTTTGTCAATTCTTATTGTTAGGTATTTCCTTTGTCTTACCAAACTTTGTTCAAATCGTCCTTGGAAAAAATGCGTTTGTAGCTGGGCTAGTCATGCTGCCAGGTGCTACAGTCGGGGCCATTTTGGCACCACTTTCTGGACGAGTGTTGGATCAATACGGCGCTAAAAAACCTATATTATTTGGCTTAAGTTTGGCGACAATCGGTTGGCTAGCTTTAACAATTTTACTAGAGATGCCTGTTTTATTAGGATTCGTCGCTGGACATGTTACCTATATGATTGGTCTAGGTTTTGCATACAGTAATATGATGACGACTGGTATGAGCTTGTTAGAGGAGAAAGATTTTGGCGACGGCAATACGTTATTTAATACACTTCAACAATTTTCTGGCGCTATTGCGACGGCCATTGTAGCGACGATTATTAATATCGCTCAAGACCACGCAGATAATTTTGCTCAGGGGACAACGATGGGCTCCCTCATTTCTCTGATTTTCTTGTTAACCTTATTAGTAATTGTTTTAATTGCTTGCTGGAATTATTTCCGCAAAAAAGCTTAAAAAAAAGCAGCTGGTCAGTTACATAGTGACCAGCTGCTTTTTTTAGTTTTCTAAAGATAGTTGTTTTTTTGTTCTTCTTGCTTCCGAATATAAAGTACGAACAAGACAGCAATTAGCACGATAAAACCACCAAAAATCGGTGTATATGTTACTGATAAATGATCTGTGACTACCCCACCTGTCATTGAGCCAACGGTAATCCCAATATTAAAGGCTGCAATATTAAAAGCTGAGGCCAAAGTGATATCTTCTGGAACATACTTTTCCGCTAATTCTACAACATATAGTTGTAAACCAGGTACATTCATAAAGGCAAATAGACCCAACATCAAACTTGCTAATAAGCCTAGAAGACTGTTATCCATTAAAACAGTAATAAATAAAAAGACTAAGGACAGAATTAATAAGCTAAACATTTTTACTAACGAATCTAAAGGTTTTTTATTTGCCCAGTGACCACCTACTGTATTGCCAATTGCGACCATTACGCCATAAACAACTAAAATAATCACTACCGCGTTGGCTGAAAAGCCTAAATTTTCCAATAACGGTGACAAGTACGTATATGCAGCAAACGTTCCACCATAACCAAAAGCAGTAATTAGAAAAGAGAAAACGAGGGGTTTGTTCGTAAAAATCCGCGTGATTCCTTTTATGTCAACCTTCCCTGGTATCGGTAAATTTTTGGGAACTAAAAAATAACTAGCAATCAGTCCCACCAAGCCAATACTGGCTATAAAAAGAAAGGACATATGCCAAGCTGTTTGTTGCCCAATAAACGTCCCTAAAGGTACACCAGTCACTGTTGCAACCGTTAAGCCCGTAAACATAATAGCAATGGCGCTGGCACGACGTGATGGCGGCACAACATCTGCGGCGATGACAGTCGAAACAGACATGAAAATGCCATGCGCCAATGCAGAAAGTATCCGCCCTACCAATAAAATAATAAACGTTGGCGCAAACGCAGCAATTAAATTCCCACTAATGAAAAGAAGCATAATCCCTAGCATTAATGAGCGACGATTCCATTTTCCTGTCAAAATTGTTAATAACGGCGCCCCAATCGTCACACCTAAAGCGTACAAAGAAACAGTCAAACCTGCTTGGGAAAGACTAATATGAAAACTTTTAACAATCATTGGTAATAAACCCACACTAATAAATTCTGTTGAACCGATTGCGAAAGCATTGATAGCTAATGCAAAGAGCGTTAAATTTGGTGAAATTTTCTTTTCCATTCTCTTCCTCCTAAAAAACATTTGAATTTCAACAAAAATTACTATATACTAAGATTGAAATTTTGATAAGTACCTACTTTTTTGTATCATAGGTACCTTTTAGTAACTTTTGGTTATTATCAACCTATTAAGGAGGAATGTTTTTTGGAAACTCGTACATATGCGATTGGTGTCGAAGCAACGATGGATGTTATTGGCGGCAAATGGAAACCAATTATTCTGTGTAATTTACGGCACGGTGCCATGCGCCCCAGTGATTTAAAACGCGGCATTACTGGCATTAGTCAAAAAATGCTGACACAACAATTACGGGAACTCGAAGAAGACAACATTATCGAGCGAAAAGTTTACAACCAAGTTCCACCAAAAGTCGAATATTATTTAAGCGATTATGGTCAAAGCCTCTCTGCTGTCTTAGATAACTTATGTAATTGGGGAGAATCCCACGTGGCTCATTTGCAAGAACAAGGCCAAGAAATTTATTTAAAATGTGAAGATTAGTGAACAAAACGTTTATAAACTATATTAAGAGGGAGCTTTAAGCTATTTAGAGCCTGGGGAAAAATCATTTTAGATTTTTCCCCAGGCTCTTCTTATGCTTTAATAACTTGAATATCTTGCGTTAATTGGGCCCAATGATTAGTGGGTCCGTGGCCATGTCCAACAGAAATTGCTTGGCTAATAGCCCCTTGTATAAACTGTTTGCCAATCACAATCGCCGCTTCTAACGGCGTACCTTTTGCTAATTCGGCTGCGATACACGCTGAAAAAGTATCTCCTGTTCCATGAGTATTTTTCGTTACAATTCGTGGTGCACTTATCCAAAAGCTCGAACCGTCTTCCATTAACACATAATCAGCCGCTTGTTGATTTGTGCTATGTCCGCCTTTCATAATAATATTTTTTGTGCCCAATTGCTGTAATTTTTTTGCTGCGGTCTGCATTTCTTGTTCTGTCTTGATGGTCGTCTCTAGTAAAACTTCCGCTTCTGGTAAATTAGGTGTCACGACCGTTGCTAATGGAAACAGTTGCTCTTTAATCGTTTGAACTGCCTCGGCTTCTAACAAATGATGTCCACCTTTAGCCACCATTACAGGATCGACAATCAACGGACCAAAATCAACTTTCTGCAAATTGCGAACAACAGCTTCGACACGCTCACTATCTGCTAACATCCCCGTTTTCGCTGCCCCAATTTTAAAATCAGCCGCCAGTGATTGGAATTGTGCATCAATAAATGAACTAGGAATCGGTAAGCTATCTTGCACGCCATACGTATTTTGTGCCGTCAATGCAATGACAATATTTAAGCCAAATGCCTGCCGTGCTTGAAATGTTTTTAAATCTGCTTGCATGCCAGCTCCCCCACCAGAATCAGAACCAGCAATCGTGACTACTTGTGGGGTCAAATTATATTCGGTCATTTTCTCGCCTCCAACATTCGCTCCGTTACACGCATCAACCCTTGAACTTTCTCGGTTATCTGTTCAGCCAGCATAATTTCACTGACCAGTGAAACACCAGCCACTCCCGTTCCCATAAGTTGTTCTATATTTTCTTCTTTGATCCCACCAATCGCCACAACCGGAATCGTGACTGCTGCAGCAATTTCAGAAAGTGTCTGCAAAGAAGTTAACGGACTGTCCTTAGTCGTTGTGGGGAAAATTGCGCCCACGCCTAAATAATCGGCGCCCTCGTTTTCCGCTTCAACTCCTCGTGCCACCGTTTTGGCTGAAACACCTACGATTTTTGTGGACCCAACCAGTTTTCGCACAAGAGCAACCGGTAATTCATCATCCCCTATATGCACACCTGCCGCATCCACTGCCAAGCAAATATCGACACGATCATTAATAATCAACGGAATCTGATACGCATCTGTTACCGCTTTAACTTTCACTGCTAATTCGTAAAAGCGCCGTGTTGACACTTCCTTTTCGCGCAGTTGGACCAATGTCACTCCACTGCGACAAGCAGTTTCAATTCGTTTTAAAAATTCAGTATCACTAAAATCATACCGGCCTGTCACCAAATAAACTTTCAATTGCTCTCTCATAGCACTCGTCCTTTCACCGCCTCAAACCAATCCTTCTCCTTCATTAAAAGAGATAACTGATTTAACGTATTTTGGCGAAAATTGGCCAGCCCTTGGCTCTTAGTCTTGGCTTTTTCTCCGCAAAGATTAAAATAGCTCACTGCGGCTACTGCCGCAGTCATTGGCGCGTTGCCTTCACCTAATAAAGCGGCAACTAATGCGCCGACTAAATCGCCCGTGCCAGTGAAACAATCCAACTCAGGAACGCCATTTTGTAAGACAATCACTTGCTCTTGGCTAACCAAAACATCTTGAATCCCTGTTGCTAAAAATACCGTCTGGGGAAACTTTTGCGTTTGTTGACGTAAAGCTTGAATCAGCTCCTCAATTGCTTCTTCACTTTGATCCAAAGGGCTGCCATCCACTCCTCGGCCATGACTCACCAACTGGCAAAAAGTCCGCATTTCTGAAAGATTCCCTTTCACAACGGTTGGCTGATTGTGCACCAGCTTTTCCCCGACTTCACTCCGAATATCACTGGCGCCATAACCGACTAAATCGACTACGGTCGGTTTATTCACTTGCCGAGCATAATCACTAGCTGCTAACAAGCTTTGCTCTCGTTCTTGTGATAAATGGCCTAAATTCAAAACCAAAGCACTGGTTTGCTGAAACAACTGCGGAAATTCCCGGGGATCATCCGCCATAATGGGCTTAGCATCAATATAAAGTAATGCATTCGCCATAGACTCACACGTAATTTCATTCGTAATGCACTGAATTAATGGTGCCGTTGTCAGTGGAAAAATCGTTTCAAACTTAACGCTTGTTTTCATAAAAGTACCCTCCCAAAAATAATTCCTGTGTTTGTTTAAATACTCGAGTTTCTTTCAGTTTTACTAAGACAAGCCAAGCAATCACTGAACCAATCAGTGTGGCACCAATAAATCGTGGTGTATAAATGAACCAATAAAAATTCTGCTTACTGCCAGTAAACCAAACCATTACAGGATAGGACAATAACGAGCCAATGATGCCTGTACCAAAAATTTCCCCTAGCATCGACCAGCCTAATTTTTGTCCCCATTGATAAAATAAACCAGCAAAAAATGCGCCAAAGACGGCACCTGTTAACGCTAATGGCGGAATACCTAAGAACGTCATACGGATTAAGCCGCAGACAAGTGCCATGAGCGTTCCGTAAAGAGGACCTAATAAAACTCCGGCAATAATGTTCATGACACTGGACATAGGGGCCATTCCCTCAATTCGCATTAACGGTGATAATACGACGTCCATCGCAATCATTAAAGCCAGCAACGTAACTCTGTGGATTCGATTTTTTTCCACGTAAAAAAACTCCTTTCTGCGAGAAGCAAAAGGAGGCGCGACTGAAAAAGACAGAAAAACCCAACCACAAATAAACGTAGTTGGGTGCAATAATCGGTCAAAATTTCAAGACATTTCCCTGCGCCAGTCCTAACTGTTTCAGGTTCCATGGGTATAATCTCAGCTAATAGCACCCCAAATGTTTCTCTTCAATTGGCTTTAGTATAGCATAGTTTTTTGGAAGCGACTACTAAAATTGCCAAAGAGTTTTCCCACAAAAACAGAAAAAACGTCATGCCCAAAAAGTTCGATTTTTTGGGCATGACGTTTTTCATACTTTCGTTGGTCTTATTTTTTAGAATCCTGGCATTCCTTTGGTGTATTTACCTAAAGTTGCTTCAGTTTCTTTTTCAATTTTTACTAACGCATCGTTGACAGCCATAATGACTAAATCTTGTAGCATATCAACGTCTTCAGGATCAACCACGTCTTCTTTAATGATCAAATCTTTCATTGTGCGATCACCAGTAAATGTCGCTGTCACAAGTTGATTGGTGGCTTCACCGATAAATTCTTTTTCATTTAGCGCTTCTTGCGCTTTGGCCATTTCTTTTTGCATTTTTTGTACTTGTTTCATCATGCCTTGCATGTTGCCCATTCCTCGCATCATAATTCCTCGACTCCTTCATATTAATCATCTAGTACTTCGACAAGCTCTTCACCAAACATAGCGATTGCTTCATCTACTACTGGATTTTCTTGTGAATGTTCATTTGTTACAGGCGGTTCGTCCGCTAGACGAGCCATTTCATTTTCAGGTTCAGAATGATTCAAACTGCCCTGATTTTGGTTAATAAAACTTTGTCTTAGTTTTGGCCAGCTTTCTCTAGTAATGCAGACCATTTCTGGTGTATAGTCCATCAAACGGCTTAAATTATTATTGAAAGCTAACTGCATCTCTTCATCGTCTGTTGCACGAGCACAAACAATCTCATAGTCAAATGCCACCACGATGCCCTTAGGACTCGCTGCGACAGGTTCACTAGCTTTGAGCATCGCTCGTTGAGTCACAGATAATGTTTGCAGTAAGTCTTCCCAGACATTTTTCACATTCATTAAATGTGTTCTAGTCGCTTCGTTTAAGACTTGATATACCCGTTCTGTGGGTACACGGAACGAACTTTTTGGCGCTTGTGGTCGTGCTTGTTGACGTGGCGCATCTGCTTCTTTGGCAGCTACACCGTGTTTCTTTAATTCAGCCAGTTCTTTCTTCAGTTGCCCGATTTGATTTTGTAAATCTGCTAATTCTGGATTTCCCTCTGCACTACCATCTTGATTAGCTGTTTCTGGCGTGTTGTGTTTATTGGGTTGCACCGTTTTAGCTAATTTGACAGTGGCTACTTCCAGATAGATATTCGCATTGTTGGTAAAGCGGATCTCATTTTGTGTGTCACTTAAAATTTGGATTAGTTGGTAGATTTTTTCAGCAGGTGTTTGTGTAGCTAGTTCCTTAAATGCTTCTGTCAAAGTTCCTGCTTTTTCTGCTAATAACTTCGGTGCTTGCTGATACATCAGCAAATCTCGACAATATAATAACAAATCTTCTAAGAAACGGCGCGCTTCTTTGCCTTCGCCTAAAATACTTTCCAAACCTTCTAATGCTCGTTCAACATCACCGGCGACACAACACTGAATATAATGATCCATCATTTCATAGGTTAGGCTGCCTGTCACTTGCATTGCATCTTCCAGTGTTACTTTTTCATCACTAAAGGAAATCGTTTGATCCAAGATACTCAAGGCATCTCGCATCCCACCTTCCGCAGCACGCCCAATCACATAAAGGGCTTGTTCCTCATAATCGAGAGCCATTTCCTGCATGATATGGGCCATATGATCGACGATATCTTGCGTACTAATTCGCTTAAAATCAAAGCGTTGCGTCCGTGAGATAATCGTTAACGGAATCTTGTGTGGTTCAGTCGTTGCTAAGATAAAAATAACATTTTGTGGCGGTTCTTCCAAGGTTTTTAAAAGTGCATTGAACGCGCCTGTTGATAGCATATGAACTTCATCAATAATATAAACTTTGTACTCGGCTTGTGTCGGTGCATACTTTGCTTTATCACGAATATCACGGATTTCTTCCACGCCATTATTACTCGCCGCATCAATTTCAATGACATCATTTAAACGACCTTCCGTAATGGCTACACAGGTTTCACAAACATTACAAGGTTCACCATCTTGACTATGTTTACAGTTAATCGCTTTAGCGAAAATTTTTGCGGCACTGGTTTTACCTGTACCACGAGGGCCAGTAAATAAATAGGCATGAGATGTTTTCTTTTGCACTATCGCATTTTTCAGTGTCTGAGTAATTGCTTTTTGTCCTACTACGTCATCGAAACGTTGTGAACGCCAGACCCGATAAAGTGCTTGATAAGCCATTTTTTACCCTCCCTTATTTTTCATTCTTATCTATTATACGTGATTTTTAGTCATTCGGCATCTTTTTTCTTTTAATGAGTCACTGGCGCAACCATTGCTAAAAAAGCCGCTTTTCCTTCACTTGTTTCTGCAAACGCACTGGCTTCTTTTAATCGCTGTTGATACGCTGAAGCGACAGTTTCAAGTGCCTGCGTTTTCTGGTTGTTCCAAGTCGTTAAACCTTGGACTTCTGCTAACGTTAACGAAGGCTTTGCTTGAGGTCGACTAAAAATTAAGTCCATGACATATAAAAGTTCTTTTCGTCGGGCAACGATTTGTATCTCATCCGTTGGCAGTTTTAGCATTTGCCATTGCTCAAAAATATCATTTGCGGCTTGGGCAACTTCTGACGCATTCGGTCCCTCTAGGCGAAATGTCGCAACTGGCCAATTCACCATTCCTGCGTTGATTAAAGGATAGTTAGCTAACTCAACATATTCTGAAATGCTCGCTTCGGCTAATGGAAATTGTTGCAAACCCGTTTGATAATAGACATGCTCATTTTGTTCAAAGTCAGCATCAATCCCAGCAAAATAATGAGGAAAGACCTCAACAATTTTCAACAATTGCTGAAAAGTCTTAACTGAACGTTTCGCTGACTGATGTTTTTCAAACGCAATCACACCTTGTTGCTGATATTGTGCCTGTTTTACAAAGGAAAACCCCCAGCTTTCGCCATCTAAGTTCATTCGAATCACTCGATGGTTCGTAGTCGCAGGAAATTGCTGACTTCCCTGGTATCCTTCTGTTGCCATGCACCATTCACAGCGGGGATAGCTTTGTGCAGAGAGCGTTGCTTTTGACGCCTCACTGTGGACCTTATTTGCTAAAAAATCACCATAGACTGTTGAAAAAACAACAGGTTCTTCCTGTTCAATGACCGTACCGTTTTTTTGACAAAGTTGGTAAAAATACTCGGTAGCCTCTTGTGGCTCTTTGGCATAATGTTGTGCAAAAAAAGCATTAACCACAGAAGGTGGTGGTGTCAACAAATCCATCAATTGCACCATGAACTGTTCTTTTTGTTGCTCTGTTTTTACAAGTTGGTTGGCACTCGCAACTTGACACAATTGTTCCGCCAAATCAGCGGCGGGTGTTGCCACAGGCCGTATGTCTACTTCGCCTAATTCTTGTTCACCAATCATTGATAATAAACGGTTCTGAAGATATAAGCGATCCAATTCCATCCAACCACCTGCTTGAATAGCAAGTGTGGTAAAATCGGCAATCATTTGACTCGTGGTCATCGATTCATTCCTCCTATTACTTTTCTTGATATCCATGTGGATGAGCTTGATGCCATTGCCAAGCGGTGGCGATAATATCCTTGACCTCAGTTACTTCTGGTTGCCAGCCTAAAACTCGTTTGGCTTTTTCACTAGAAGCAATTAACGTACTAGGATCCCCTGCTCGGCGTGGCGCGATTGTCGCAGGAATTTCTTGACCTGTCACTTCGCGTGCAGCATCTAACATTTCTTTAACAGAATAGCCGTTGTTGCTTCCCAAGTTAAAGACGTCACTTTCGCCGCCATTTTTCAAATATTCTAAAGCCAAAATATGTGCTGCAATCAAGTCTTCAATGTAAACATAATCTCGAATGCACGTGCCATCTGGTGTGTCATAGTCATCCCCAAAAATACTTAGCTCTGCTCGTTGGCCCAATGCCACTTGTAAAATAATTGGCACAATATGCGTTTCTGGCGTGTGATCCTCACCAATTGAGGCATCTTTTTTTGCTCCTGCAACATTAAAATAACGCAAAGCAACATATTTCATTCCATAAGCGTTGTCGCACCATTTCATGATTTTTTCCATCATTAATTTACTTTCCCCATACGGGTTTTTAGGATTCGTTGGGGTTTCTTCTGTAATAGGCATTGCTTTTGGTTCGCCATAAGTGGCCGCTGTGGAAGAAAAAACAATGTGTTTCACTCCGAATTCTTGCATAACTTCTAAGGCAATTTGAGTGCCGTGAACATTGTTATTGAAATACATTAACGGTTTCTCCACGGATTCTCCTACTAAAGAATTGGCCGCAAAGTGCAACACCCCTTCAATTGATTCCTTTTCAAAGACACTACGTAAAAAAGCTTTATCACGAATATCGCCTTCATAGAAAGTCGCTTGTTCATGAACTGCTGAACGATGTCCCGTTAATAAATTATCAACAACAACAACGGCATATCCTTTTGAAATTAATTGATCAACGGCATGTGAGCCGATGTAGCCTGCGCCACCTAATACTAAAATAGACATAAATACGCTCCTTTTACTCTCTAATTTCTTTTTCTATTGTACCATTAAATAAGGTCTACTTCTGAATTATTTCATTTTGTAAACAGGATTTAATTTGGCCATTTCTCCTTATTCATTTTTCCTATAAAAATACAGAAAAGACTTGGTAAATTTTAACAAATCTCTAAATTAGTCGTAGAGTTTATAAAAAATCATTGTAACTATTGGATTTTTTTGCTTTTTTCCGTCATAATAGAAACAAATACAATTTGAAAGAAGGAATGAACGATGAAAAAATTTGTATCAGGTATGTTAGTCGGTACTGCTATCACAGTTGCTGCTTTAGCCGGTGTGGCTACAACTATTAAAAAAACAGTCATTGATCCAATTGAAGAAAAAGAAGATATGATTGAAGAAAACCGTAAAAAAGCGATGCGTAAACGTATTGCACGTTAAAAAATAGCTGTGACGTTGAGATAAAAAATCTAACGCCAAGAAATCAACAGAAGCGCTTCTGGCTCTGTTGATTCTCTTAAGCATAACAAGTGGTCATCCATCGCTTTGATGGATGACCACTTGTTATGCTTTCTTTTTTACCAAAGGAGCTGACTATTTTTCTTAACTATTAAAAATAGTGGCAGCAATCCGATCCATATCGCGCATATTCCAAGGATCCACACCAGGACGAGCTGCAGCGGCTGTTAACCAATGAATACCTTCTGTTGGAATACCACAACTAAAAAGGCCTGTCGCCACCTGTCCATCTTTTGTCATGACTTGATTCGTGGCAGGCACAATCAAGAGTGCACCTGTTTTGACTATTTGACCATCGGCTAATGCTAGTTGATGGAGCGTAGCTAGCTTATCGGCTAACAACTGCCTTGTTAAAGGATTCAAACTTTTTTCATTATTGACTTTGGGAATGCGCGCTTCAATTAAAAAGTGACTATTATACCGATTTTCCGGAAACAAATTAGCATAAGTAATAAATTGACCCGCTTTCATTTCGACACGCATTTCTGGCCCCAGAATCGTGACTAATCCCAGTTCAACTAACGCCTGTAGCTCTTCTGTTCTTTCAACAGAAGGTCCCACCGACAAAAAGGTATTCAACGGGGTAAACCAGTGCCACAACCACTTCTGACTCTCGTCATTCGTTAATAACCCTTCATCCAAGACAAAGCGAATCTGATCTCTTAAATCTTTTAAACTGTCTAAAGCAGTGGTCAAAGGACCGCTAAGATTGCCTTTCTCTGCTTCTTGAATATCCCATTTTAAATACTCTAGTAAAAACGAACGAAAACTTTCATGAGTGGTTTTCTTTGTTTCAGGATGTTCTAACGCTTGCCAATCAAACCAATCTTGTTTTTCAAAGTGGGCTAAGCTTTCCGGCGCTCCCTTGGTTTGAATAAACAGCTGTTGAAAGGCCTCTTTAGAAAGATGCGGATATTTTTCTTCGATTAAGCAAGTGTAATACACATATTCCACTTCTTTTTTTAAATACCCAAAAAACTCTGCGCTTGTAACCTGTCCTTTTTTACGACATTCAGCTAAATACGTTTCGGTTAAAAAAACAGGCTGATAGGTTTCCCCGTAGCCTTTTTGATTAATCCCTCGAGGATGAGAAGGAAAACCGCGACCAGAACCAGCAATAATAATAGGCTCTCTTCCAGAAGGTTCATAACGTAAGCGGCCATTTTGACGAGAAAAAACACCCCCGCGGCCAATCGTCAAGGCAGATAAATAGTCAAAAAATGCCAAACCTAAGCCTTTTAACACAACGGGTTGTTTTGCGGGTATATTGGCAAGTGCCAATAAAGCATCCGCTGCATTTTTAGGAGAAGAATAAAACAAACGATGCTCCTTTGCGTAGTCCGCAAGCTCTTGTTCAACAGTCGTTAATTCATTTTCTTGGTGACCCAAAGCTAAAATTACTTTGTCTGCCGTAAACTCAATGGATTGAGTATACACATAATAGTTATCCTCTCCTGCCCGCACAGCAGTTACTGGCTCTTTAAAAAACGTCAGCGATGTTTGTTCGTTACACCGCGTGGCTAAATACGTATAAAACCATTTTTGGTACATGCCATAAAAAGCTCTCGAACAGTGATCATTCGGTCCAAGGCGATGACATTCTTTCAACAACTCAAGATAATTATAGGGTTGTTTCTGTTGAATGTACTGCGCAGCTTCTGTTTGGGTCCATTCATAGAGAGTAGGGCCCTTGACAATTGGTCCTTCGCCACTAAAAGATTCATCTGTAAATAAAGTGACTTGGCTAATCACGGTGTTCATTAATAAATAATTAGGTTGCTCTGCTCGCCAAATTTTCCCACCTGGACCGTATGGATCAAACAACGTGAGCTGAACATTTATTTCCGTTTTACGAGCCCATTCAATGACTCGTTCTGCAGCTGATAAGCCTCTGGGTCCAGCACCTACAATTGCAATTTTCATCCAATCACCTACTCTATTTTTCTAATAATTCTTTTAAGACAACCGCTTGATTATGCACTGTATCTTTCGCCCCATAGACCAGCGTGACTACTGGCTGATTTTTTACAATCGTCTGTAACTGCTTAAACGCTGTGGCAGTTGGCTCATGTTTCAATTCTTCTTGGTATTTTTGTTTAAACTCAGGATATTTATTTGCTTCATGATTAAACCATTTCCGTAGCTCTGTACTTGGGGCCACTTCTTTGAGCCATTCATCTAACTTTTCAGATTCCTTGGATTTTCCTCGTGGCCAAACACGGTCAACTAAAACACGGTAGCCATCTTGCTCTGTCGGTGCTTCATATGCTCGCTTGATTTGAATCATCTGCCTTCACCTCTTCTCTTTATTGTAGCTCAAAAAGTGAGGACTGACAAAAAGCAACATCTCTATTAAGCTTTCCTATACAAAAAGAGTTGGTCTCAATGAAGACCAACTCTTTTTGTTATTAACTATTTCTCTTTTTCACTTTCCCAGTCCAGCCATCATAGCCGCCTTTTAAAATATAAATATCAGTATAGCCATTTTTGCGTAATAAATTAGCTGCTCGGATACTTAAAGCTTTCTTCTGATCATAAAGATAAACAGGTTGATCCTTACGAAGAGAACCAATTGTTGTTTTTAACATGCTGTATGGCATGCTGCGCGCCCCTAAAATATGCCCAGCATCAAATGTATCTTTCTCACGAACGTCAATCACTTGTGCTTTACGCATTGTTTCTTTAAATTCTTCTTCCGTCAACATTTTTGCTGAACGTTTCACCATAATTTTCAAATATAATTCATTGAATACCATCGCTAGTACAATAACTAGCAAAATGCCATTGATTACCCATAAAATACTCATTCTAAAAAGCCCTCTCTATTTCTCTTTTGAAAATTGTAATGCTAGTGAAGCGGCACCAATGACGCCGGCCTCATTACCTAGCTCTGCTAATTTGATTTTTGTACTATTTCGAACTTGCGGGAAAGTAAATTCTTGGAAATATTTTTCGACACGACTACGTAAAAATTCTCCTGCTGCAGAAACACCTCCACCGATAACCACGCTATCTGGATTTAACGTGTTACCTAAGTTTCCTGTGGCTAAGCCTAAATAGAAACAAACACGATCCACAACCATTAAAGCAAAATGATCGCCTTTTTCAGCAAATTCAAAAACGTCTTTACTTGAAACATCTTGTCCATCATCAATCGCTTGTTTCAGTTCAGAGTCACCTGCAAACTCTTCTGATAAATGACGTGCAACACGAACGACACCAGTGGCACTAGAAACAGTTTCTAAACAGCCACGTTTCCCACAGGTACAGTCAAAGCCGTTAGGATCAACCGTCACATGCCCAACTTCACCAGCACAGCCAGCAACACCGTGGAGCAATTCTCCCGCTGCAACAATGCCTCCGCCGACACCTGTTCCTAAAGTAATAAAAATCACGTCGGGATTGTTTTCCCCCGCGCCCTTCCAACGCTCACCTAAAGCGGCAACATTGGCATCATTATCTAAGGCAAACGGAATTCCTAAAGCAGATTCGATTTGTTCTTTGACAGGCTGTACAGTCGTCCAGTTTAAATTATAGGCACCTACAACAGTTCCTTTTTCAATGTCGACACTTCCTGGTGTTCCCATACCAATTCCCACAAAATCTTCTTTTTTCATATTATAAAGATCTATACGGTGACGAATACTTTCAATAATTGATGGCACAATATGCTTGCCATCTTCTAAAATATTCGTTTCAATACTCCATTTTTGTTGAACAACGCCATCAGTTGTTAAAATAGCAAATTTGATGGTCGTTCCACCTAAATCAATCCCAATAATCTTCTTATCCATTTAGTCGATTCCTTTCTGCTTCCCTCTAGATTCTTCTATTCGATGCTCTCTTTGCAAAATATGCCGGGCCTGTAAATACGTATCTCGGTCTACCAATTGACCTTCATACAATTTTTTTAATTCAATCATCATTAACTCAATATCATAAATCCGTGCACCGACATAAATATACATCCCAAACTGTTTAAAAAGTTGTTGTACATCATATAACGTTTCCATACGAAAACACTTCCTTATTATACAGGTAAACCGTATTTTTTAAAACCCAATAACAGACAAATTACGACAAGAAAAATAAAAATTAACGTGGCCATAATTCGCTCGTGCTTATTAAATGCTTCTTGACGATTTGGAACAGCAAAAGCCGTCGCGACTAATAGTCCACCGATTAGACCGCCAACATGACCCATCATATCTACAGAGCTACTAAACAAGTTAAATAACAAATTAATCACAATAAACATTGAATAGCGTTGCACCATATACATAATCGCTGGATTGTCTCTAAAATGGCGTCCTAAAATAACAAATGCGCCGAACAAACCAAAAAGCGCTGTACTAGCACCCGCTGAGACACTGTTGGGTGTCCCAAAGGCAAAACTGGCGATATTTCCAGCAATCCCACTCAATAAATAAATTCCCAAATAGCGCCAATGCCCATAAATTGCCTCAACCTGTGCGCCGATATAATAAAGAGTAACCATATTCAAAATAATATGCATAAACCCAATGTGAAGAAACATTGGCGTGATAAACCGCCAGTATTCATGATTTTGAGCTATCAGTGGGCGAACCATTGCCCCCCAATTAACTAAGTTTAAAATATTTTCTGATCCTCCAGTTAATTCCAATCCAAGGAAAACAATGATTGAAATACCTAAAAGGGCATACGTAATGAACGGCTGATTTTTTAGCCGTTTCAATTTCATTTCTGTTTGATAGTTCATTCCATTCCTCCTATTGTATAAATAATTGTTCGATTGGCTGATCAAACACTTCTGGTTGCCATTGCTCATGGAGTTGTTCACTAAAAACTAAACTACATGAATGGCCCGAAAAATGTTCCAAATAACGATCATAAAAACCACCGCCGAAGCCTATTCGATAGCCAGCACGATTGAAAACAATCCCTGGCACAATCAATAAATCAATCGCTGTAGCTGTTATTTCTGCCGCTGTTAACGGAGGTTCTTCCACGCCAAATGCACTGGTGTCATAAACCGTCTCTGGAAAGACTTGATAAAAGTGCATTTTTCCTCCTTTAAATGTTCGCGGCACCGCCACTTGCTTGCCCTCTTGCATGGCCCGTTCGAAAATTGGCTGTGTTGATAATTCTAGCGGTAACGACCGAATCATTCCGATTGTTTGTGCTTGTTGCCATTGCTGACTAGCAAACAACTGTTCATAGAGACTTGATTCTTTATGTTGTTTAATTTCTGGATGTTGTTTTAGCCATTCCAGGGCAGTTAAGCCCACTTTTCTCAACTTGTTTTTCTCCATGTACACCTTCAACCCCTTTTCTGTTAAGTTTATAGAAAGTGTTCTTAAAAAACAAGCTGATTCCCCTTTTCTCTTTGAAAAATCCCGTTATTTTTCTAACGTTTTTGACGCTTCTTTAAAAAAGTCAACAACCAAATCCATTGTTTCTCCTTTCACTAAATGCCGCTCACCGATTTCCGTTATAAATTGCGTATTTCTCGCATACGTTTTCCCAGACACTAATTGTTCAAAATCAGCCATGTCTTCATAAGGAATTTTTTCATCTTCCGTTCCATGCCAAAACAGCATCGGTCGTTCTTGTAGTCTTTCTGGCGTTTGTGATAAATCGTATTGATGTACCCAACTTAGCAACAGTGGCAAGTCTTTAGGTACAAAAATAGCAAATTCTTTCGCCCGTTGAATCACTCGCTGAATATAGCGCGCCGGATAGGGTGTTCCCATTAAGCAAGCAGCAGCTTGAATCTCAGGATGTTGGGTCATAAGAGCGCTAGTAGTAATACCGCCCATGGATACACCACCCACGCCAATCCAATTTTCTTTAATCAACCCTAATTTATGAAAATGATGGATAATTACTGGAAATTCAATTAAATTATATTGAATGCTACTCCAAAATGTAATCGAAGGAATCGTGGAAATAGGTCCTGTTTTTCTTTCTCCATGGTTCATGGCATCTGGTAAAATGACCCGAAACCCCTCGTGTGCTAATTTTCTTGCTTGTGTTAAAGATAATTCTTTAGCTGATTGCCAACCATGATAGTAAACAATTAAAGGTAATGCTTCGTTTTTTTGCTCTTCTGTTGTCACTTCTAATGCTGGAATTTTTGCTATGTAGCGATGTCTAATACTGATTTTCATTCATGATTCCTCCATTATAAAATATCTTCTCTTATTTTACCGTTTTTTGATAAAACCTGCTCTTTATATGATTTATCAAAAAAATCACAAAATATGCGAATTCGCATTTTCCTATTTTATTACTTTCCGTTATAATCATTTTATTAAATACAAAGGGGTGTTTTTATGGTTAAAATTGAGGAAAAAGGCAAAGTAACATTTGGACAAGCTTTTAAAGATTATTTTCGTGGATATGTTGATTTTAAAGGTCGGACCACACGTGCTGGTTATTGGTGGATGACATTGGTATTAAGCATTTTAGCACTTATTTTTTATATTGCCATTGTCGGCAAAGCCGTGTCAGCAATTTTAGCAGCTGAATATTTTGAAACCTATGATTTTGGAAACTTATTACCGTTGATGCTTTTTGCACTTGTTTTATGGTTAGCTTTATTATTACCAACGTGGGCAATGTGTGTACGTCGGTATCGTGATGCTGGGATGACAGGTTGGGGCGTGCTTGTTTTATATCTACTTTCTATTGCATGTAGCTATACACAAGTTTTCTCTGTTATGTCAACACTGAAATATGATGTTCAAACAGATACTGTGATAACAGGTGGCAGTCCCGTCTTCTTATTTTTCACTCTTGTGATTAGTCTGTTTTTCTTCTTACTAACAGTCTTACCGACAGATAAACTAACAACAACTAGCCAAAATAGCGTCTTACGCTTCTTCTTCCGTTACAAAGAAGTGAAGTAAGGAAAAGTTTTAAGCCTTTCTTTTAAAAGAAGGGCTTTTTTCTTATTTTAAAATCTTTATGATAAAATAAGAACTAGTCTAGCTAAAAAATGGAAGGAGAAAATATGGCTACTTTTAAACGGATTCTGAATCTAGAAAATTATATTTTTACTTTTTTTATTTTATTTGTCTTTTACGGCGCAATTAACTCTCCCTATTCGCTGGTAAAAATTCTTTGGGGAAAGCCTAAGCACTTGCTTGTTTTACTTCCTCTATTAATTATTCTATTGTTGATTATTTATAAAAACAAAAAATTTCTTTACACTAAGATTCAAGCGCTCTGGCACTTAATAAAAACCCATGATCGTGTGGTTATTATTGGTAGTTTGGTCAGTTTATTTTTACTACAACTTTTACTCCTGACGCAGATTACTGTGCCGATTGGCTGGGATGTTTTTGACAACTTTCATAGTATTACCACTGAAAATAGGGATTATTCAAAAATCGTACTTTCTTTAAACCCCAATAACGAATTTTTCTTTTTCATGATGTATTACCTGAATAAATTTTTGCGTTTCATTGATGTAACAGGGAGCTGGAGCAACACTTGGTTTAGTTGGCAAGTGGTTAATTGCTTGTTTATTAATAGCAGTTTATTTTTCTTTTATCATGCCTCTAAACGTGTCTTCAATCCATTAACGGCCTTCGTTGCTTATAGTTTATTTTTTCTTTCTTTCGGATTGTCTCCATGGTTACTCACGCCTTATACAGATACGGCCGTCTTATTGTTCATCAACCTAGTCTTTTTTGCATATAGCCTTTTTGAGAAAGTTTCCCCTCCCTTCGTAAAATATTGTTTATTACTGTTTATTGGGATTGGCCTAGCTTGGTGTTTTTTAATGAAACCTTCGTCTATTATCTTTTTTATTGCATTTAGTTGTATCAAAGTGCTGCAACTTCTTTTAGTAAATCGGAACAAACAGTCTATCGTAAAATTAACCGTGGTTGCTCTCTTTTTACTGACTGGTTTCGCTAGCGCATATTATAGTTTTCAATTTTTTGTGGAAAAACAAACGATTACGGAAATCGATAAAGAACAAGCCAAACCTTGGACACTTTTTGTAATGATGGGTTTGACTGGAATTGGCGGTTACAATGATGCAGATACACAAGCAGTAAATCAGTTGCCTACACAAGAAGCCAAAAAAGCTTATACCATAAAAATGATTCAAGACCGTTTAAAAAATAAAGGATTCTTCGGTTATCTCCGTTTTCTGGCTCAAAAAAATCGTCATAATACTGCCAATGGTGATTTTGACTGGGGTTGGGATGGCGGTGATTTAATCCCAGAAACACCTTCTAAAAATCGTTGGCAAGAACACTTGCGGTCACTGTATTATCCGCAAAATCAAAAAAGTAACTATCTACGAATTTATATGCATTTTTTCTATTTACTCACATTACTAGGTCTATTGTTCAGTATCCCTCTAAAAGATTCAAAAAATAACTACGCGATTTTAAAATTAGCTTTCATTGGAGCTATTCTGTATTTATTGCTCTTTGAAGGCGGCCGCTCTCGCTATTTAATCCAGTTTATGCCGTTTTGGTACTTGTTATCAGCGAGTGGTTGGCTGGGGTTGAGAGAGAAAATCAATGCAAAAACCATCTGTGAATTAGAATAAGTAGTCACTACGTATTATATAAATAGAAAAAAATAGAGCGGATTTACCGCTCTATTTTTTCTAACATATCACTAGGTTCTTTTTTACTACTTTTTAACATCCTGTTCTAGTACCCAAGACATTAATTCTTTTAATAAAAATGCTTTTTTAGATTTGCTTTGTGTGACATTTTTAATTTCCATCACTGTATATGATTTTCCTTTAAGACTACTTGGAATTGTTTCCCCAGTCTGATATGCACTAGCAGTCTCCAATAACATAACTTTATCCCCAATTTTAATATCAGTCGCTTGTGCATCATCTAAAAATGCTTTTTCGTCAATCCAACCAATATTATCCATGTAATAATATGCACCCTTTTTCCCAGTCACTTTTACTTCTTTATTGATATAATCAGCACTGACACCAAATCTTGTCACCCCTTTAAACCAAGGGAATTGGTCAACAGTGAAACCAGCTCTTTTAACAACCATTGTTTTATTGATAGTCTCAACTTCTTCAAACCCTTTAAAGTCTGTCCAGCCTTTTGTTTGAGGACTATATAAGTAACTTCCCATTTGCTGTGTCAAATCAATAACTCTTCCAGCAAAACTATCAATGCCATTGATTTTAATGTAACCTTTCTTTCCCCAAGGTAATGTATCCACAGTATATTTTACATCTTTTTTCACCATAACTCTTTTATTAATCTCTACCATTTCTTCTTCTCCCTCTAGTTTTGTATTTTGATTTGGATTCCATCCAGTATAATAGCGACTTAAGTCAATGAAAGTAACACCCGTTAAACTGTTAAACGTACTCAATGGATGAGTAGTTACTACAGTTCCATTGTTAGGATATACTCCATCTAATCCGCCAAATGTCGAACCAAAATTAGCTTCACCTGTAATTACTGTATTTCCATCAATACCTAGAACGATACCAGTATGTCCAGCACCTTGTGTATAGTAATTGTTATTCCATGGTGTTATTGAAAATAAAGAAAATGCCTTTGGAATGTTACTCTTTACTAATTTTCCTTTATTTGCATTTAACACAAAATCTACCGTTTGATAACCATTCCCGCTTTGTGTTGGCAAAGTTAAATTAGTACAATTCTTTAAGAACCATGTAGTAAATAGAGTACAATTTGAATGTGATGATGGCGAACCACCATAAGTTCCATAATAGACACCTGGATAAGACGGCAAATTAGTATCTAAATACTTCTGCATAAATGTTTTTGCTTGATTTTTTGTTAAACCTGTTGCCATTGTTGTTCCTCCTATAAGTTATTCCGTGCGTCCACGGCGAACATATGTTCATAAACCTAGTATAGTTGAATTGACCTGTTTCGTTTTGTCAAATTTCGTACCAACCCAGTCGATAAGCAATTTCATGGATAAATTCTGTATCTCGTCGAGCAATTGTAGACTCGCTCAAAAACGTCTCACAAGCAACAAATTCATTCTTTTTATATGGATAACCATTTTTATATTTCACTAAAAAGATATCCTGTACATCCCTTGTAGAATCAGCTAAGATATCTTCTACCGTTTGTAAAAATAATTTATGAAATGCAATTTGACTGATAGTTATTTTTTCAGTTGGTTGCTCTACAGGGTATTCTAAAAAAGGATTACGATTCATTAACATAACATCCTCGTACTCTTGTAATTTTTTTTCAATATGTTGATAATCCCATAATAATTGTCGAATATGTTTTTTTATTCCAGCTTTCATTGTACCTCTCCTCTAACCACTTAATATTTTATTTGTAGAACTTTTACAGATAATAGAAATAGTATGTTCATCCTCCATGTATTCCTTTTATCCATCTACTCTTATTTTTGATCACATTCATTTTCAAAATCTAACTTATTCGTTTCTACCCCTCCTTTTTTTCCCATTTATCAATAACTGTCCACCTCCTAGATTATTTTATATACAAAAATAGACCACTCCTTAAGCGATCTATAATGACAAAACTTATTCTTTTTCTTAGATTTAAGCGATTCTGTTTTTCCACTTAAATATACTTAACTTGATTTAAAGATATTGAACATTCTATTTTTTAAAACTTAGCTATATAAACAAGCATCTATAGCATTGATAATTCATTTTTAGCGATTCTTCATACTACTAATTTATCATGTTGACTATACTAAAATTTCCCAATAAATTCCCAATATGAAGTTACTTCTACTTATCTTCCAAAAATACAATTTTACTACGTAACTTGTGTTCACTGAATTCATTTATTTATATCCTACTTTATACTCACCTATACTATCCTTACCTATACTATCCTGTGTAGCCATTTGGTAGCCAAATTAGTAACCAGCTTCTGCCATTTTTAAACTCTTATTTACAAAAAATATAGTCAATGATTCTATTTAAAAATAAAAGGAGCCTAACATTCTTTCAAGAAAGAATGTTAGGCTCCTTTTATTCAGACAATTTCAGCCACTCTTTGCGATTGCAATAGGACATAGTTTTTACAAAGACAAAATGATAAAGCAAACCGTAAGCTAGCCCCAACATATTTAACAAAATTCTTAAGTAAAGACTTGTTTCTAGCCCAAATATCATAGAAGCTGCCATGATAGCACCAACACAATTAAAAATCGTTTTACTTTTATAAGATGTGCATAAGCCTAAACAAAGTCCTCCTAAAATACCAAGTAGGTTCGTTGGTATATAAAATAACAAGATAGCCGATACTAGAGAACCAATAACGACCCCTATTATTCGTTCTTTTGCTCGTTCAGACAATTTAAACGTATTATACCCAGAAAATAATGACGAACTAGCAAATGTTGCCCACATAAAGCGGTCAATCTGAAGGTGCGTTCCTATAAAAAGTAATAAGCTAATGCCTAAAGCGTAATAACCAAACCAAATATTTCTTTGATTAAAAAAACCATTTTCTGTAACCATCTGTATAAAAGTAATCTCTTGATCCAATTTTTTATGTTTCACATGATAAACAAAAGCTAAAAGTAGATAAGCAAACACTAATACAAAGAAAGTTTGTTCTAATTGCTGAAACGATTGATAGTGAACCGTGCCAACTAAATATAAGTAGGAGAACGTATACAAGCCAGGATTACCCATTTTAGGGTTTTTACCAGTTAAGAAAAACAATGCCAGCAAGCAGATAAAATGAAGACCCCATTGTAAAAATGATACAGAAATCAGTGAAATTAGTGGACTAACACCTAGAATTGTTAACACGATTCCTAAACTAAGCAAGGCCTGTTTTTCCCTGTAGCCATATGAGACGAAACGGATACTCAACAGCAAACAAAATAATACAATTGAAAAAGGCGCTACAGCTTTTCCAAAGAAAAAAGTAATCGTCGACACCCATAAAATCGCAAACGAAACTAATAAAATATCTCTTATTAACAAGGCGCGCCAAAAATATCTCCGCTGTTTTTTAGTGTCCGCTTGATGAATTTTTTGTTTTAAAATAAATGGATCTAACTGCAATAATTGATAAAAAGTCACCTAAAATCATCTCCTAAAAATCGACTCTTCTCAATTCATTATTCCAACTTTTCCTTCTATGAAATCAGAAGAAAAGTAGTTGTGACGAACATTTTACTACAACTTTTTTTCTGAATCAATACATGCTTTATTTCTTAATTCAATACCTCTCCCGATACGATTTGCTTACTTCATAAAAAATAAGCCTAGAAAAAATCAAAACGATTAATTCTAGACTCAAAATTAAATAACTGTTGAACAAAAGCTAGCGCTTTTTTACATAAACTTTTCCAACAGATCCATTTCTTTTTCTAATTCTTTTTCATCATACTTGTCATACTTACCAGCTTCGTGTGCAATTTTTTTAATCTCATGAATGGCTTTTTTTTCAACAATCCATTTCTTCATACTATGTTTTTTTGTATCCTCATCTAGCGAGGCCAACTCTTCTAAACTTGCATCCAATTTGTTCAAAACGTCGGCAATTTTTACTAATGCTTGCGCTTCTTTTTCTTCATAGTTTGACATAATAGACACCTCTTCTTAAGTATTTTTCTACTTTAAGTGTACGTCTCTGTCGTTTTATTTGCAACTAATAACTCAACTGCTTCTCAGTACGGAGGATAAGGGATTCGAACCCTTGCACGATGTTACTCGCCTAACGGTTTTCGAGACCGTCCCCTTCAGCCAAACTTGGGTAATCCTCCCTCTACATTCCATCTACAAATGAACATGTAATAAATCTATAGATAAAAAGCCTAGACCCTTACACAACAAGGATTCTAGGCTCTATCTAACTAAATTATTTAGTTTCACGGTGTAAAGTAACTTTTCTTTCACGTGGGCAATATTTTTGTTTTTCTAAACGATCAGGATTGTTACGTTTATTTTTATTTGTTAAGTAGTTACGTTCTTTACAAGAAGTACACTCTAAAGTGATGTTTACGCGCATGTTTTCCCCTCCTACTAATAATTGATCTTTCCAAGAGATTTCTTAGACTTGAATATCATACCATTTTTTTTGTCATTTGACTACCCTTTTGGGCAAATTTGTAAAGTAGAACTACTTTACAAATTTTATTTTTTGTACATTTCCATATACGCTTCTAAAACTTCTTTGGCAATCGTTTGATTTGGTTTGGAAGATTCATCATTTAAGTGTGGTAAAACAACGCTAATTGCAATTTCAGGATTTTCGTACGGCGCATAAGCCACCAAGTTACTATTAACCGTTGTATGGTTTACTCCATTAGCATCTGTTGCTTGCGTTTCGGCGGTCCCTGTTTTAGCAGCAATCGAAAACTTGTCTGATTTTAAACCACGTGCAGTTGTAAAAGGACTAGTTCCATTTACCACATTATAGAAACCTTGTTGAAGAATTCCTATCTGGTCTTCAGAAATATTCACCTTATTCAAAACTTTTGGTTCAATTTCTTTTAAAATTTTTCCTAAAGCTCCATTTTCATCATTGCCATAGATTCCTTCTACCACATGGGGTTGTACGCGGATGCCATTATTTGCGACAGTGGAAACGTACTGTGCTAATTGTAACGCGCTATAGGTATCATATTGCCCAAAAGATAGGTCAAGAAGATTACCGCCTTGTGGCGCAGATGACGAATCCTTAAAGTCCTTGTTTTGAATTCCTGTTGTTTCTCCTGGTATATCAATTCCAGTTTTCGTTCCCATACCATATTCTGCAAAAGCTTTTCTTAATTCTTTAAAGACAGTGTCATCTCCTACTTCATAAGGGAAAATCATATTGGGATAATAATTCACACCCATCATTTTAAAGACTAATTTCATCATATAGGCATTCGAAGAATATTCTAACGCTTGCTCCGCAGTTAATTGCATGGTTGTTCCGCCAGAAGCATTCCACCAAGAAGCTTTTGGATTACTACCTGCTAGTAAAATAGCTTCATCTGTTAAAACATCATTGCCTTTAATGACGCCTGTTTCATAACCCGCTGTTAAAGTACCTGCTTTCACAACTGATCCAGGAACTTCAGAATTCAAAATAGGTGCTAAAGGATTAGGTGTGACTTCTCCAGTTGCTAAATCATGATGAAATCCGGACATCGCTAAAATAGCTCCTGTTTGAGGGTTCATAGCAACGACATACGCATTTTCTGAGTATGGTCCAATGGTTTTGACTATTTGTGAATAGTTTCGTTGTAAAATTTCATCAACTTTGTTTTGGAAATTTGAATCAATCGTTAATTTTAAGTTGGAGCCTTTTTCCCCTTTGGAAATTGGGGTTTGTGAAACAATCTTTCCGTTATTGTCTAAAACGACTTCTGATTTTGCTTTTTTACCTTGTAGAACGTCTTCATATTGTTTTTCTAAATAGCTAGTTCCAACACGGTCATTTCGTGCATAGCCTTTTTTCAAATATTCATCGACTTCTTCGGCTGGCAATCCTTGTTTTTCAGTTGAAACGGTACCCAACAGGCTACGTAATGCACCACTTTGAGAATAATCACGCGTCCAATCAGTCCCTGTTGAAACACCTGATATTTCCGCTGTGTGTTCACCAATTGTCGCAATTTCACCTTCTGTTACCCCTTCATTCTTGATGAAGACCGTGTTCATTTGTGACGCTGCATTCATTCGTTTAAAAATCGTTACTGCTTGTAAGGTTCGGTCATCAAACGCAATTTCTTCAGGGGTGACTTTTTCAACTGCTTTGGCATATAATGTGCCTTCGTCCGTAATTTTGTTGCCTTTTTCATCTTCTTTATCTTGATCGGTTAAACGGGCTTGGGCTGCTTTTAAATTTTCAGGATTCGCTAACCAATAATCTTTTTTATCACGGTCCGTTAAGTTTGGATCAACTGGAACGTTAATAAGTTCGTTAACTTTATTCGCAATCGGTAAAATATCTTTTCCTTCAATATTTTTTCCTCGTGTGTAAGTGATTGCTAAATTGGCTTTGTTAGAAACCAAGACTTTTCCTTGTGAATCATAAATTTGTCCTCGAGGGGATGGTGTCGTGATTTGTAGTGAAGAATTGGCAGTGATTTTTTTGTTAAACTCTTCTCCTTCTACAATCTGTAAATACCCTAAACGGACAATTAATGAAACAAATAAAGTGAATATCACAAAAAATAATAAGTTCAATCGAAAAGGAATATGTGGCTTTCTACCTCGTTGACTCTTTGCTGCGGCATCTGTTTTTTTTATTTTATCTATAAATGAGTTTTTCTTCATACCTCTAGTCCCTTCACTAAAAAGTTTCGCATTCTCATTGTAACAAAAAATAGTCAAAAAATCAGGATTATTCCCAGCTCTAAGGAAATATTTAATTATTTTGTTGTTGAAAAAAGTCAAAAGGACTTCTGAATTCAGAAGTCCTTTTGACTTTTTCTCTTTTTTTAACGGCTGTAATTGTGAACTTCAGCAGCCATGCTGTCAATGAAAATTGATAAATCTTCGACAGACGTTTCTTTGCTTCCATAACGACGGACGTTCACCGTTGCGTCTTCCATTTCTTTGTCCCCGACCACTAATTGATAAGGTACTTTTTGTGTTTGAGAGGCCCGAATTTTGTAGCCCATTTTTTCGTTACGATCATCGACTTCAACACGTAAGCCTTGTGCTTGTAAACGTTCTTTGATTTCATAAGCATACTCAGAATGCGCTTCTACAGAAACTGGGATAATAGTTGCTTGAATTGGTGCTAACCAAGTAGGGAAAGCGCCTTTGTAAACTTCTGTTAAGTAAGCCACAAATCGTTCCATTGTTGAGACGATACCACGGTGGATAACAACTGGACGATGTGTATTTTCACCATCTTCGCCAACATAAGTTAAGTCAAAACGTTCTGGTAATAAGAAGTCTAATTGGATGGTTGATAATGTTTCTTCCATTCCTAAAGCTGTTTTCACTTGAACATCTAACTTCGGACCGTAAAAGGCAGCTTCGCCTTCTGCTTCAAAGTAATCTAATTCTAATTCATCCATGGCAGCTTTTAACATCGCTTGCGCTTTTTCCCACATCGCATCATCATCAAAATATTTGTCTGTATTATTTGGATCACGATAGCTTAAGCGGAAACGGTAATCCGTAATGTTAAAGTCAGCGTAGACTGCCACCATTAACTCCAAAGTACGTTTAAATTCGTCTTTAATTTGGTCAGGACGAACAAAAGTATGTCCATCGTTTAAAGTCATTTCACGAACACGTTGTAACCCTGATAATGCGCCAGATTTTTCATAGCGGTGCATCATCCCTAATTCAGCGATTCGAATTGGCAATTCGCGGTAACTATGAATGTCATTTTTATAAACCATCATATGGTGTGGACAGTTCATTGGACGTAATACCAGCATTTCGCCATCGCCCATATCCATTGGTGGGAACATATCTTCATGGTAATGATCCCAGTGACCAGATGTTTTGTATAATTCCACATCTGCCATAATTGGTGTATACACATGTTGGTAACCTAAGCTAATTTCTTTGTCCACAATATAACGTTCAATTGTACGACGAATGGTTGCGCCTTTTGGTAACCAGAAAGGTAACCCTGAACCAACTTCTTGTGAAACCATAAATAAATCTAATTCTTTTCCTAATTTACGGTGGTCACGTTCTTTGGCTTCCTCGCGCATTTTGATAAATTCTTTTAAATCTTTTTTATCGAAAAAGGCAGTGCCGTAAATCCGTTGCATCATATGATTGTCAGAGTTTCCGCGCCAATAAGCACCAGCTACTGAAAGTAATTTAAAGACTTGAATCCGTCCTGTTGAAGGGACGTGAACACCACGACATAAATCAACAAAATCGCCTTGATCATAGACAGTGATGATTTCATCTTCTGGTAAATCTGTAATTAATTCAACTTTGTAAGGATCATCAGCAAATAATTCTAACGCTTCTGCACGTGAGATTTCTTTACGAACGATTGGGTTATTTTCCTTCACAATTTTCATCATTTCGGCTTCAATTGCAGGTAAATCTTCCGCTGTCACAGGAGATTCCCCATTATCTGTATCATAGTAGAACCCAGAATCAATCGCAGGACCTACGCCAAATTTAATGTTAGGGAAAAGACGACGTAAGGCATTAGCCATTAAATGAGCTGATGAATGACGTAAAATTCCTAAAGCATCTTCATGATCAGGTGTCACGATTTCAAGCGAACCATCTTCTACGATAGGACGATCTAAATCGATTAAAACACCATTGAATTTACCAGCTAAAGCTTTTTTGGCTAAACTGTTGCTAATACTTTTAGCAACATCAAATGTTGTAATCCCAGAATCAAACGGTTTAACAGCGCCATCTGGAAAAGTAATGTGAATAGACATAATAAAATTCTCTCCTTTTAATTTTTTTGATTTGAAGCGTTTCATTGTGTTCCTGTTTTTCACAATGAAACGAAACAGCCACCTGTTCCCCTTGTTAAAAAACAAAAAGTCCTAGTATTCTAACGAATACTAGGACGAAAATATCGTGGTTCCACCTAATTTTGAACACAAATAATCTGTGTTCCTCTAGCGTGTTAACGGTGCGACCGCCTTTGTTTCAACAAAGGTTTCGAAAGTGGTCATCCCTTGTGCCAATCTGGAAAATTTTCAGCCAAGATTTTCCTCTCTAATAGATCGCGGGCAAGTTCAGTTGTCTTTCTCATCAATCATTTATGCACTTATTTAACCACTTATTTTCAGAAAAAGCAAGTGATTCAACAGAAATTCTCTGAAAACTTATTTTTTCCATTCGCCGCCTTGTGCATAGCGGTCTTTTTTCAATTCATTGACAATCACATGGATATTCTCTTTTGGTGCACCAGCGTTTTTTGACACAGCTTCTGTAATATCTTTGACCATATTAGTTAACTGTTCTTCTGTACGGCCTTCAATTAATTCTACATGTACAAATGGCATCTTCGTTCCCCCAATTTAAATTGCTTGTTCTGTTTGTATCATAGAGCGGGTTATGACGCTTGTCAATAAAAAATTGGGGACGTCAGTCGTTACGCTGACGTCTCCAATTTTTACTTTTCAGATACACAGCTGGACCAAAGTACGGTCTTGCCTAATATCTCTTTTTATACTTCTTCGCCGTAATCTACAGGTTTATCAAATTCACCTGGTGCATCATCATAGATATGTCCATAAATAATTACCGGCATTCCGTCATAGGATACATCAAAGATTTTTGAAACTTCTGTTCCTGGCGTATTGATACAGCCATTACTACCAGCATCGGTTTTAAAGGCTTCTTTATCGCCATACTTATCCAATTTATGGTCGGAGTCATGAATCCCGATTTGTGTGACAACGCCCCCTTGACTTAATAACGGCATCCAATATTTTACTGGCACACTGTATCGAGAACCATCAAGCATTTGACCTTCTAAATTCACATCGGTTGTCCGATATAAAATTGTATGGAATCCTGGTACTGTTGCGGTTCCTTTGTTATATCTGCCAGTAATGACATCTGTGGTGACTATTTTTTTGCCATCAATGAAACAATACATTTTTTGATCTTTCAAATCAATTTCAATGTAATTATTGGCAATTTTACTATTTTCTTTGGTATCACCAACCAACGGAGCAGTGATTGCATTCGTTTGTTCTTGGCTATTCAGCGCGTTTACTAGTAGTTCTTGCGTTTTGGCCCCATCAATCGACCAGCCATAACTTCCGTTGTTTTTAAAACGACGTGTCGTGCCGTGAACATCTGTAAATAAAACTGGTTGATTAGCAGAACCATATGTTGTTTCTAATTGTGTCACCCAAGTAGTTAGTTTTTCTTTGTTGATTGTGCCATCATCATTCAGCACGTTTTGAATTTGTGTTTTATCAAAGGCTACTTTTTCACCATTAATATCAACTGTAATTGTTTTATTTAACTTGTTATTGAGCGTTGTCAATGTTGCCTTTAACGTTTGATCCTCTTTTGTAATTTCAGGGGCTTTATAAAAATCTTTGGCATTATATTGATAGTTGCCTTTTCCCGCTTCAACATCCGCAATAATCTGCTGATTTAAGCGCTGTGTGTCCACTACTGTGCCTTGTTCTTCAGGAACAATTTCAAAAGTGCCATTGCCTCGACGGATACTCGCATTTTTGCTTGGTTTCCCCTCTGGAAAACTTAAAGTCGCTAATTTGGCTTCTAGTTCTTTTTTGAATGCCTCGTTTAACGGTAGCTTCACCTTGCTACTGTGTAAATGGTCTTTTAAAAATTTTTGATCCAATTGGTATTTTTTAGGAAGTTGAATTTTTTCTTCTTTTGTCCCCGTTTGAACCACAACTTCTTCGGTTTGATTAACTTGCGCTAATTTTTCTTCTGCAGCATTTACATTTAACCAGCCTACAGAAACTCCATTTACTTTTGTGGTTGGTAAAAAGTGACTTTGAAAATAAACATAACTGCCCCCAGCAACCAGAGCTAGTCCAACCAAAGAAGTAATAATTACTTTCTTTTTATTATTTTTTCCTGATTTTTGACGACGTGTATTACGCATTTGCATTTCTTCTTTTTTCATTTGTTCATCCTTTATATCAATAATTTTAGGTTTATTTCTTAGAGACTAGGCAACAAACAACTGCGGTGATCTACAATCAAAAAAGGTTCCCTTTCTCTCGCAGATTAATTTTTTCAATTATACACTATTTTTACGTTGTTTTCAGCTTATTTTCCTTGTAAATCCTTTAATCTTAAAGAATTTGTATACTCTGTGACTTTTTTTGCTTCTTGTAAATGATACGTAAACTGGGCCATTTTAGCAAAATCCTGAGCGACGACGTCAAAAAAGGCTTGTGTCTTTATTAAGCTGTTCCAACAAGCTTCTTTACTAGAAAAATCCAGCAACGATGCTAATTGATCCATCGTGTCAGGAGTGACATAATTTTTCAGATACTTAAATTGTTTCCCAACAGAAATTGGCTCCGGTTCCTGCCAAGCCGCTTGCCAAGAAAGCAAGCGCAACAGTTCCTGCTGACAATATTCATAGAGATGTGTGACAGCGTAAAATAGTTCATTCCGACAAAGCCCCTTAACTACATACGTACTAACCCACCAAAATTCATTGCAACAATCGTTAAACTGATGCTGATTCGGAACTGTTACTGTATAATTTTTATCAGATGCTACAGGTAAAGGCGGCAAATTTTCATCTTTGTCTAACAAGATAATTGCTAAAGAATCGCCTTCATGCCAATTGTCTTTTTCTGCGAGAGGACACAACGTTAAATCGATACGTTGACCATCTTCAAATAACATTAAAAATGTTTCCCGCGTCTTCGGTTCTGTGGGAAATAAGGTCATTTCCTTGGGACGTTGCATAATTAATGGTTGTCCAAATTTTGCTATCCACGTTGCTGTTTCAAAAAACTCAGCACATGGTTCTACAATATAAACAATGTCGAAATCTTGAAAACTATCTTTTGGCGCTTTCACATTCGTGCGAGAACCCACCATTCCCACAGCTCGAATGTGTTCTTCTTGTTTTGCTACATCCATAATAAGTTGAAACATTTCTTCTTCTGTACGCATGCATTCGCTCCCTCTCTTCAAAAGTTTCTATTAAAACATAGATTTTTTTATAAGTCTTTTGTTTTCTATCGCTTTTTCTATGGTACTTCGTATACACTAACATTACAAGGAGGGATGTTTCATGCATTGGTTAAAAATAACAAGTTTATCCATTGTCAGTTTTGGCTTTTTTATTCTTTTGATTTTAGGTCTACTTATTTTTACTGGCAAAAATACGCAACCCACCGATAAACCAGATGCTATTTTAATTTTAGGGGCCCGTGTTTTAGGGACGTCTAAAGAAACCGCACTGCCCAGCCGTGTTTTGCAAGCTCGGTTAGATGTGGCTATCCCCTATATTAAACAACACCCCGAGACACCCGTTATTGTTAGCGGAGGGCAAGGAGCAGATGAGCCGGCTACGGAAGCCGCGGCTATGAAACAATACTTGCTAAATAAAGGTGTTCCAGAAAAACAGATTCTCTTAGAAAATCGTGCCACACGCACCAAAGAAAATATTGTCAATTCACAAAAACTCCTTTCTTTTAAACGGCTAGTGATTGTTACTAGTGACTTTCACATGTATCGCTCGCAACTTTTAGCCAAGCGAGCAGGCATCTCAAATGTTTCAGGCATCACTGCGGCTTCTTCTTTTCCAAAAGATATCAAAAATTTTGGCCGAGAGCTGCTTTCTTTAGGCTATGCCTTACTCTTTGATTGGTAAAAGAGCGTCCTTCGCAAGACCATTTTGCGAAGGATGCTTTTATATTCTGTGGATTTGCTCACTTTTGTTCTCTTCTTCTTGTGTTTAAATTATAAAAATGATAACATATCTTTGTTAGCGCTTACAAATAATATTTATTTTATAGGAGGAGAAAGTTATGGGGCATCAATTGAGCACTCATTTTTTTAACAAGAAAACAGGGATTATTTCAACTTTTTTAAGTTTGATACTTTTAGTCGGTGGGTTACTGTTTGCACTACCTGCATTTGAAGTACAAGCAGCATCAACTGTTACACCTAAAACAGTCATGTATGTAGAAGTAAATAACCACGATTTTAACAATGTGGGAAAATATACTTTAGCTGGAACCAATCAACCTGCTTTTGATATGGGGATTATTTTTGCAGCCAATATTAATTATGACACGGTCAATAAAAAACCTTACTTATATCTAAATGAACGGGTCCAACAAACTTTAAACCAAGCTGAAACACAAATTCGTCCAGTTCAAGCACGCGGCACTAAAGTCCTATTGTCTATTTTAGGCAACCATGAAGGCGCTGGCTTTGCTAACTTCCCAACTTACGAAAGTGCGGATGCCTTTGCAGCTCAATTAGAACAAGTCGTTAATACGTATCATTTAGATGGTATTGATTTTGATGATGAGTATGCTGAATACGGAAAAAATGGAACGCCTCAACCAAATAATTCTTCGTTCATTTGGTTACTTCAAGCCTTAAGAAATCGCTTAGGCAATGATAAATTAATTACTTTTTATAATATTGGACCAGCGGCTGCGAACTCTTCTGCTAATCCTCAAATGAGTTCTTTAATTGATTATGCTTGGAACCCTTATTATAGTACCTGGAATCCGCCACAAATTGCGGGGATGCCTGCTTCTCGTTTAGGTGCTTCTGCCGTTGAAGTTGGTGTCAATCAAAATCTAGCTGCGCAATATGCTAAACGTACAAAAGCGGAGCAATATGGTATTTATCTAATGTATAACCTCCCAGGAAAAGATTCATCTGCGTATATCTCGGCGGCGACACAAGAACTTTATGGTCGAAAAACGAACTATTCACCAACTGTTCCAACACCTTAATATTATCTCGTGTCTACAAGCGCCAACATGTAAAGAGTTAAAAGCCAGCTTACTACAAGCTGGCTTTTTGGTATCTTGAGCGAATAGTTTTACACAAAAAAAGACCCGCCCTTTGGGTAAGGACGGGAAAGGAGTTAAAAATGAAAAAGTGTTTTGTGTTGTTAAGGTTGTTTGTTGATATGCTTATATCTTACAAAATAAATGTGAAGATTTTGTGATCATTTCATTCTTATTTTGCTACTTTTATAGGAATTAAATAGATTGCCACGAGACTATCTTTAGTTGCCTTGTGCATCCGTTATTCTGACTGCTCCTTGTGGCAATACTCTGAAAAAACCAACAGTCCCAGTCCCTCCATTTGCAGCCATCTGTTTCGATTGGGCTCTAAAAAAGAAGTCATTTCCATTCATACCAAAAAATCCAAGGTTCGTATCATCATTTTCTGCATCAGTCAATGTACTTCTGATACATGCCTCTGCTTGTTCTTGGTTCTCGATGATTTTTGCCTCTTCATTTTGGTCTTGAATTTCCTCTTCAGAAGAACGATAGTAATACTCTTCCGCAGGATAATTTCCACTATCTTGAGTAATTAACAATCGCGGTTTCGTCTTATCCGATTGGTCGCCGTTAGGATTTTCAACACCAATTTTATATAATAATAACGCAGCACCAGTAGGCCCCCACCTAATACTTAAGCTTGTAATTGGTCGCGACTCATCAGTAGGTGAATCCTTCGTAATCATTCCTCCGGTATTTGTACTACCATCAGGATGAATGATCAAACTCTCTCCTTTACCATTTTTCCATGTTCCAACTAAAGTAGTAAAATCGCCAGCATTAATCGCTGTAGTATCTAAATCAGCTACAGTTAGCTGACTATTGTTTCCATCAGCTGTCGGCTCTTCATTTTTCACTGATTCGTTAGACTCAACACTGCTGCTCGCTTGTTCGTTTGTCTTATCAATTGTTTCACTGGTTTTTTCATTCGTCTCTTCAACTTTAGAGGATGCCTCCGTTGAAGCGGTCACTTTCTTTTCTTTTGGTTCCCGACAAGCAGTTAATGATAAAACCGCTAGCCCGACAAAAAACGCTAACATTCCCTTTTTCACGCCTATTCACCCCGTTCAATGATCTATCTTACTAGACTATTGTACTATTAATTCAACTGTTTAGACAAATATTTATGGAACAGACAAAAATTGAACCTGTCATTGAATGCTTTGTGTCACATGGACTTATCAATCAACTTTCTTTTTTCTATGTATTATATGAAAAAAAGTGAGCCATCAGTCAAAATGACCGATGGCTCATTTCTAAATCTTAAAACAAACGAACAAATGGATTATTCAGGTAAATCTACATTATGATGAACTTTTTGAACATCTTCTAAATCTTCTAAAACGTCTAACATTTTTTCAAAGTTCGCTAAATCGTCGCCTTCTAATGTTACTTCGTTTTGTGGAACCATTTCTAACTCAGTAACCGTGAATTCTTCAATGCCTTTTTCTTTTAACGCTTCTTGTGCATGGTGGAAATCTTCTGGTTCTGTGTAAACGATAATTTGACCGTCTTCTTCAACAACATCGCGAACATCAATGTCTTTTTCCATTAAGTATTCTAAAATTTCATCCGCATCGTCACCAGCAAAGCCAATGATACCTGTATTATCAAACATGTAGGAAACAGCACCGCTGACACCCATATTTCCGCCGTTTTTACCAAATGCGGCCCGCACATCTGCTGCTGTTCGGTTCACGTTGTTTGTTAAAGCATCAACAATGACCATTGAACCATTTGGCCCAAATCCTTCATAGCGTAATTCAGAATATTGTTCATCTGCTGAACCTTTTGCTTTTTCAATAGCACGATCAATAATATGTTTTGGTACATTGTATGTTTTGGCGCGTTCGATTACAAACCGTAATTTTTGGTTTGCATGAGGATCAGGGTCTCCTGACTTCGCTGCTACGTAAATTTCAATCCCGAATTTTGCATAAACACGGCTATTGTTTGCGTCTTTGGCAGCTTTTTTCTCTTTAATATTTGCCCATTTACGGCCCATATTCTCACTTCGCTTTCTCTGATTTGTTGTTAGTATCTTATCCCTTGTTTATTATACTGGGGAAACTGATTTTTGTTAAGTATTTTTTAGGTATCTGGCGAAAATCGTAAGGGAAACCGACCAAAATTTTGTTCTTTTAAAGAAGAATCTCCCATCTGGTATAGTTGATTGGCGCGAATATCTAACGAAAGCATTGCGCGGTTTTCTTTAGATACTTTGGAAATTACCGGCAATTGAATCTGTGCTTTGGTTTCTTTTAGATAAGCTTGTCCCTTTGGCGTAAATCCTAGCACATGGAGATAACTGTTTTGCCAAACAGTTTCAACTTCTTCTTTGGTCATATTTAACAATATATAAGTTGCTAATCGTTGCAATCTTGTCCAAGTATAACGCTTCGTTTTCATACGTTCCATTAATTCGTGAAAAGAACCTGCTGCTTGGATTTGATCTTTTAGTCGATATTCAAGTCCTTCCGTCATTTGGTAAATGGCTTGTAACTCTTCTAACGAGGATTGAACAATTTTATACTTTAGGAAGGGCCAGTAGTTTTCCCATGAAATCATTGCCTGTGTTTGTAAATGTTGTGCGGTTATAGAAGGCACCGTTGGCAGTACTTGCGTTATTTCTTGTTGAAAAACACTTTGCCTAATCGCCGTGGCGCTAGCAACTTTCCCAGAAATCGTTGCATCATGAAAGCCCGCTTGTTTTCTAGCAATTGGGTAGAGCGTCATCGGGGTTGGATACGTGGCATTTTCCTTTGCATAACTCATCCCCAAAATATGATTAGGCGAAGAAAAATCAAACCTGCTTTCAGGATATACTTGACGAAAAACAGCAGTCATTTTTTGTGGATAACTCAATTGTTTGTCTGTCAATGCGTGGAACGTTTGATCAATTAAGGATTGATTTTCTTGGACAAACTGGCCGAAAGCCGCATAATCAATTGCGCTTGTACTATCTGTTCCAAAACATAAGCTCTCACATTGCAACGCCTGCAATAACTTTATACCGCCTTTGGCAAAGTAATCCGCAGACTGTACCGACCAAGCTGTCGGCAATTCAATGACTAAATCCACACCATTTTGAAAAGCTTCTTCTGCTCTGGCCCACTTATCTAGTAAGGCTGGTTCTCCTCTTTGTAAAAAATTCCCACTCATTATAGCAATTACTACTTCAGCTCCGCTTTGTTGGCGAGCTTGTTGGGCATGATAGCGATGTCCATTATGAAAGGGATTATATTCCACGATAATGCCACAGGCTTTCACTCTAGCCACCTCCGTTATAAAAAAATGGACTTATCAGCAAAGAGACAAACGTTTTTAAGCGCTGTCCCAAGCTCATAAGCCAAATCTTATTAATCTCTTTGACAAACAAAGAACCAGCGTTCACTTGTTTCAGTTGGTGCTTCATCTGTAAAGTCTGCATAAACTTTGACGTTCATGAAACCAGCACTTTCTAACATTCGTAAATAGTTATCTAACGAATAGGTTCGTTCTTGATGCAATTCATCATACCGAACAAAGTGCTCATCTGTTTCCTGTTCTTTCACAAAAAATGTTAAGAAATGTTCGATGCTGTGTTCTTTTTCACCAGCGTAACTATCCCATAGAAAAGCAAATTCTTCTGTTTGATAATGATAGCTATATTCTGGAAAAACTGAATCAATTTTGTAAGTAGAATGAACATCAAAAATGAACGTTCCTTCCTCTTCTAACGCTTGATAAACTTCATCGAACACTTGTTGTACTTCTTGGCGATTAGCCATATAGCACAGTGAATCAGAAAAACAAGTGATGGCTTGGTATTGTCCCACTTCAGATAAATCTAGCATATTTCCCTGAACAAATTGAACTGGCACTTCTTCTTCAAAGGCTCGTTCACTAGCAATCATCAACATTTCTTCTGATAAGTCTAAGGCCGTCACATCATAACCACTTTTCGCAAAATCAACTGCTAAAGCGCCTGTACCACAAGCCATTTCAAGAATTTGTTGGGTTCCTTGTGGGAGATGACGATTGGAAAAATCCAACCATTTTTGGTATAGGCTTTCGTCCATCACTTCGTCATAGACGAAAGCAAACGTTTCATAGGCCATTTTAGTCGACCCAAGCGCTTAGATCAACCATTGGGGCATCTGACCATAATTTTTCTAAGTTGTAAAAGGCACGTTCTGAAGATTGGAATACATGGACAATAACATCGCCTAAATCGATTAAAATCCATTTTCCGCCTTCTTTACCTTCCACACGCTTGACTTCTACTTGATTTTTGGCTTCTTGTTCGTTAATTTCATCAACAATCGCATTGATTTGACGTTCACTATTGGCTTGGCAAATTAAAAAATAATCTGCTAATAATGAAATCTCTCTTACGTCTAATGCGACAATTTCTTCTGCTCGTTTTGAATCTGCTGCTTTGACAGCAATTTCTAAAATTTTCTGGCTATCTATGATAGTTCCCTCCTAGTAATTCTTTCTTCTTTTATTTTTGATTAACGACCCATTGATTGTAGGTCTCTAACGTTTTTGGATAAATTTTATGTTCTTGTTCAATCAAATGTAACAAGGTATGTTTCGTTTCATAAGCAACCGCTGCATCTAAGTCAACAAGGGCAATTTCACGGGCTTCTTTCACACCTGGAAAATCACGTCCTGGTTCAATGTAATCTGCGACATAAATAATTTTATCTAGCAAGCTCATCTTAGCAGCCCCAGTTGTATGCACACGAATTGCCTGCAAAATTTCTTCGTCATCAATGGCTAATTCCCGTTTAACAATATCCGCCCCAACTAAGCCATGCCAAATTTCATTGCCATAGTTTAATAAAGCCAAATCAAAACCATCTCGGCGAATAATCAACTCGAATTCATCGTTTGGACGTTCTTTGGCGTAATCATGCGTCAAAGCAGCAATACTGGCTTTCGCTTCATCGGCACCATATTTCGCTGCCAAGGCCACAGCTGTTTCCTCGACTCCTAACACATGGCGTAAGCGACGTTCACTCATTTGCATTTGAACTTTTTGCATTAATAATTCACGTTGTGCAGCATCATAATTTGTTATCCAGCTCATCTTGATACAGTCCCTTCTCTTGAATATAGTTTATCACATTCTCTGGAAGAAGATAGCGTGTTGAGCAACCACTTTTGACTTTTTGTCTAATCAAAGTGGAACTAATCGCCATCTGCGGAACATCGACCCAAATAATTGGATAGGTAGATTCCGTTGGATAATTAGGACGCCGAATGCCGACAAATTGAACTAAATGGAGTAAGTCATCAATCCGATGCCATTTGGGCAAGTATTCCACCATATCTCCACCAATTATAAAATAATAATCAGTATCTGGATTGGCTTCTTTTAAAGCTTTCATCGTATCATACGTGTAACTTTTGCCTTTGCGAATTAATTCAATTGGCTCAATATCTAAGCAGGGATTATCAGCCACTGCTAGTTCTAACATCGCTAACCGATGTTCACTGCTAATTGTTTTCTTTTCGTCTACATGTGGTGGTAAGTACGTAGGCATTAAGTAAACTTTGTCCAAACCTAGTTGATTTTGAACTTGATCGGCCATGACAAGATGTGCTAAATGAACGGGATTAAAATTACCACCTAACAAGCCGACTTGCTTTCTTGTTTGAAAACGTAACGGTTCCTCTTGCAAGAGAACGTCCGCTCCTTGACGCGCTTGTCTTTTTTCTCCCATTGTTCATCCCTCCAATATTAAATCTCTTTGACTGCTGCTGAAATTTTTTGATATTTTTCTTTACTTGATGGCTTGAATAAGACCAACACGCGACCAATAATTTGTACTACATCGCAATGAATGGCTGCTGTTAGTTCTTCTGCAACCTCTTCTGCTACTTCATCTGTATTTTGTAATAACGTAATTTTAATCAATTCACGTTTTTCCAACGCTTCATCAATTTGTGTAATCATTGCGTCATTCAAACCACCTTTGCCTACTTGAAAAATAGGTTGTAAATGGTGTGCCTGACTACGTAAATAACGTTTTTGTTTTCCTCTAAGTTTCAAATTGTTTGCCTTCTCTCTAAAATTTAAATTAATGCTTTTCTACGTAAAACATCGACACCTTTAGGCGCCCAACCAGCGACTACACCAGGTTCTGTGACAGTAATCCAACCTAGACCAGCAAACACAATATCCGTTTTTTCTTTCACGGAAAATTCAAAGCGCACTAATTCAGGAAACTCAGCGACTTCATCGGCACGTGGAGGCTGCAATAAGCCACCAACATGTTTTTCATAAAAAGCATCGGCGGTTGCTGTTTTTGTTCGGTGTAAATTTAAGTCATTGGAAACGTAGGCAATGAAGGAACTTTTAGCACCTTGGACATAATCAAAGCGAGCCAAGCCACCTAAAAACAAGGTTTGTTCAGCATTTAATTGGTAAACTTTCGGTTTGATTTCTTTTTGCGGTGCAATAATTTTCAAGTCTTTTTTACCTAGGTAATGTGCCATTTGATGACGGTGAATAATTCCGGGCGTATCGATTAAGAAGTGGCCATCGTCTAATGGAATTTCAATTTTATCTAGCGTTGTTCCAGGAAATTGTGATGTCGTAATCACATCTTGAATACCCACTGTTTGTTGAATGATTTGATTGATTAATGTTGATTTTCCAACATTGGTCACACCTACGACATAAACGTCTCGGCCTTCACGATATTTTTCGATTGTATCTAATAACTCTTGCATTTCTTGTGGTTTCTTGCCACTTGTTAGTAAAACATCAACAGGGCGTAATCCTGCTTCATGGGCCCGTTCTCTCATCCATTGAACCATTTTAGGTTTTTTTAATGATTTAGGCAAAATATCCACTTTATTGCCAACTAACAACACAGGATTATCTCCGATAAAACGATGTAGTCCTGGAATAAGAGAGCCATTAAAGTCAAAAATATCCACTACGTTCACAATCAGTGCATCTTCTGTTCCTAAACCATTCAATAAACGTAAAAAGTCATCGTCTGTTAATTGGACATCTTGAATGTCATTATAATGTCTTAAGCGAAAACAACGTTGGCAATAAACTTCCCCTGTTTCCATTCCTTTTTCGAAAGCTGTTTTTGGTGTATAGCCTAATTCATGAGGATTTTCCGTTTGAATAATCGCACCACAGCCAATACAATGAATTGCCTCTGTCATTCTAATCCGCCTCTCCATGTCATTTCTGGATGTTTTTTTGATAAGTATTTCATAATTTTCCGTTCAAAGAACCGATTGATTCTAGTATTCCAGCCATCTGTATCGACAATCGGTTGAACTAAAACATTGCGTATACCCGCTGCGTTAGCTCCCCGAATATCTGTCATAATCTGATCGCCGACCATTAACATTTCAGATGGCTTCAAGCCTAATTTTTTTTCTGCTAATTTGAAGCCACGTGCGGTTGGTTTCAAGGCACGTGCTACATAATCTAAGTCAAACTTTTCAACAACGCGTTTAATCCGGCTGTCTTTGTTGTTTGAAACAACGAGGACAGTAATTCCTGCATTTTTCATTTCTAATAACCAAGTTTTTAATTCTTCTGTTCCATCGGGATTATTCCAAGCAATTAAAGTATTATCTAAGTCAGTTAGTACTGCCTTAATCCCCAGTTTTTTTAATTGTGCGGGGGTAATTTTATAAATCGCATCAATCATCCATGTCGGTTTATATTTTGAAAACATCGTGACTCCTCTCACTGACACTATGTAGTTTCTTCGATTTTAAGAGACTGAAACATAACTAAACAATTATGCTTCAGTCTCTACCTATTATATTATACTGCATTTTACTGAAAATTTCTATAAAGGACGGTCGTTCCTTGTAAAAGAACAAGTAAAATAAAAGAAAAAATAAAAAAAGCCACCCATCAACCCCTGAAAAGTTCGTTGATGAGTAGTAACTTCTAATATTTGCGAAAACGTTGGTATCTTTTTTCTAGTAACATTTCCGTATCTAATTTAGCTAATTCAGTTAATTTTGAAATAAACGCTTTTTGTAACATGCGATTAATTTTTGCTTGTTCCAGAGGCTGACCGTTCATAACTTCCGGAATTACTTTATCTACAATAGCTAATTCCTTCAGCTCTGTCGCTGTGATTTTCATCAATTCTGCTGCTTCTTTCGCACGACTGCCATCTTTCCACAAAATAGAGGCGAAACCTTCTGGCGAAAGAACCGCATAAATCGTGTGTTCCAACATCCAAACTTCATCTGCGACTGCTAAAGCTAAAGCACCGCCACTGCCACCCTCACCAATGATGACTGAAATGATTGGCACTTTCAAATCAGACATTTCTAACAAGTTTTGCGCAATGGCTTCCCCTTCTCCTCGCTCTTCGGCACCAATTCCACAATAGGCACCAGCAGTGTTCACAAAGGTAATGACTGGGCGGTTAAATTTTTCCGCTTGTTTCATTAAACGTAACGCTTTGCGATACCCTTCAGGATTAGGTGAACCAAAATTACGTTCAATATTTTCTGGTAGATTTCGGCCTTTTTGGATACCTACCACTGTAACTGGTTTGCCTTGCAAAGTAGCAACACCACCGACTACAGCTAAATCATCGGCAAAGTAACGATCCCCATGAAATTCTAAAAAGTCCTCAAAAATTGCTTCTATATATTCTAAAGTTGTCAAACGATCTTGGGCTCTTGCCAAGGTAACAACATCATTGGCTGTTTTCTTTTCCATGTTAGCGCCACCCTTCCAAAGAATGTAAACGTAACAAGTCGCTCAATCGTTGACGCAAAAGATTTCTTGGCACAATCTGATCTACAAAACCATGTTCTAAAAGAAACTCGGCCTTTTGAAAATCATCTGGCAACTCTTGACGAATCGTTTGTTCAATTACACGGCGGCCAGCAAAACCGATTAAACTCTGAGGCTCTGCCAAAATAATATCGCCATCCATCGCAAAACTTGCGGTAACACCGCCAGTCGTTGGATCAGTCAATACCGTAAGATACAGCAAGCCTGCTTTGTTATGCCGTTGCAAAGCGGCCGAAATTTTCGCCATTTGCATCAATGAAAAAATTCCTTCTTGCATACGGGCACCACCAGATGCAGTGAAAATCACTACTGGTAAATGCTTTTCTGTCGCCCGCTCAAACAAGCGTGTGATTTTTTCACCAACAATCGTTCCCATACTGCCCATGATAAAATTAGCGTCCATGATTCCAATTGCAACAGCTTGTCCTTCAATTGTTGCTTCTCCCGTTAAGACAGCTTCATCTAGCCCAGTTTTTTCTTGCATTTTTTCAATTTTTTCAAGATAACCAGGAAAATTTAGTGGATCTTTTGTCACTAATTCACTGTCCCAATTGTGGAAACTTTTTTCATCAACGGTTATCGCTAATCGTTCCCATGCACCAATCCGAAAACTATAGCCACAATGCGGACAGATTTTTTCTGCACCCATTTCTTTTGTATACAGTGTTCGCTTACAAGAAGGGCATTTTGCCCACATATTATCTGGAACAGAAGGCTTCTTTGATGCATCATTTGCATCAGCACGATTTGGATTAATGCGAATGTAATTTTTCTTTTTAAATAATGCCATTTGCTTACTCCTCGTATTTTAGCGGCAAGAGCTCAGCTCCTTTCAAAAGATCACTGATCTTTCCAAGCAAGAGAGCTCTTGCGGCGTTCTTTCTTTAATGATTGCTTTCTGGCTCCCAATTTGGTAGAAATGTTTCTTGTAAAAAGCTTGTGTCATAGTCACCTGTCAAAACATTATCATGTGTAATTAAATCCAATTGGAATTCGGCATTCGTAATAATACCTTCTGTTACAATTTCATTTAAAGCCCTTTGCATTTTCATCAAGGCATCAAAACGATTTTCACCATGTACGATGACTTTTGCAATCATTGAATCATAATAAGGTGGAATTGAATACCCTGAATACATAGCGCTGTCTACACGCAAGCCCATTCCACCACTAGGCAACAAGAGATTTTGAATTTTACCTGGTGAAGGAGCAAAATTAAAGGCAGGATTTTCAGCGTTAATTCGGCACTCAATCGCATGCCCAGTCATGATAACATCCTCTTGGGTATAGCCTAAAGGTTCACCTGAAGCAATTTCTAATTGTGCTTTGACTAAATCAATCCCTGTTACCATTTCCGTAACTGGATGTTCGACTTGGATGCGGGTATTCATTTCCATGAAATAAAAGTCGCCAGCTGGATCCATCAAAAATTCAATGGTTCCGGCATTTTCATAATGCACAGCTTGTGCCGCTCGAACGGCCGTTTCGCCTAACATCTGACGCTTTTCTTCAGAAATAGCAATCGATGGTGATTCTTCTAACACTTTTTGATTATTTCTTTGTAGTGAGCAATCACGTTCCCCTAAGTGAATCACATGCCCATATTGATCACCTAAAATTTGCACTTCGATATGACGTGCTGGATAAATAATTTTTTCTAAATACATATCATCATTACCAAATGCGGCTTTGGCTTCTTGCTGCGCTGAAGTAAAGTGTTTCGGTAACTCTTCTTTTGAAAGAACTTTTCGGATTCCTTTTCCGCCACCACCAGCAGCTGCCTTTAACATCACTGGGTAACCAATTTCTTCAGCAATCGTCAACGCTTCTTCGACAGAATCAATGACGCCATCACTCCCAGGAATAACAGGTACCTTGGCTTTTTGCATCAGTTGACGTGCGTTTATTTTATTGCCCATTGCATCAATCGTTTCTGCTTTAGGACCGATAAAAGTAATGTTACATTCTTCGCACATTGAAGCAAATTGACTATTTTCAGATAAGAAACCAAACCCTGGATGAATCGCTTCAGCATTGGTAACAATCGCTGCACTTAAAACAGCTTGAACATTTAAATAAGAATCAGTTGCTTTCGCCGGTCCAATACAAATGGCTTCATCTGCTAACTGTGTGTGTAACGCTTCTTGATCCGCTTCAGAGTAAACAGCAACTGTTTGAACGCCTAATTCGCGACAGGCACGAATAATACGAACAGCGATTTCTCCGCGGTTTGCGATTAATACTTTCGAAAACATTTTTCACCTATCCAATCATAAAGGTTAATTCAGCCTCGGCAACTTTTTTTCCATTAACTTTTGCCACACCTTTACCCATTCCAGCAGAAGCGCGGACTTTTAAAAGTTCAACCTCTAAAATTAATGTGTCGCCTGGTGTTACCTTTTGTCTAAATTTTGCTTTATCTAATCCACCAAAGTATGCCGTTTTCCCTTTGAATTCAGGCATTGAAAGTAATGCCACGGCGCCTGCTTGAGCCAACGATTCAATAATTAAAACTCCTGGCAAAACAGGATTCCCAGGAAAATGACCTTGAAAAACTTGCTCATTAACCGTTACATTCTTTTTCGCTACAACGCGTTCCCCGGGAATGACTTCTTCAACACTATCTAATAATAAAAAGGGATAGCGATGTGGTAAAATTTCTTGAATTTCTGTAATTGTTAATTTCATGTCTTATTCTCCTTTAGCAACTCGGAATAGCGGCTGACCAAATTCAACCACATCTTCATTGTTGACTAATATTTCAGTAATCACACCGTCAACTGTCGCCGTAATTTCATTCATTAATTTCATCGCTTCAACGATACACACAACGTCACCCGTTTTAACAGTGTCTCCTACTTTGACAAAGTTCTCTTTATCTGGTGCTGGTTGTAAATAAACGATTCCTACAATAGGTGACGTAATTTCTTCTGTCTTTTCATTGGCTGTCGGTGTATTGGTTGGCGTTTCTTCAGCTACAGAAACTGTTTCAACAGGCACTGAAACTCCACTAGCGGCTACTGGTGTTTCTTGTGGTTGCGCCACTGGTTCTACGGCACTTCGTCCAGAAACTGTATTTTTATTCATATATAATTCAAACGAGCCTTCTCGTAAATCGAATTCGGTTAAAGTTGATTGATCAAATTGTGTTAATAATGCTTTTACTTCTTCTAACTGCATGTTAATCCTCCCAGCGTTTTAAGCAAATAACTGCATTGTGGCCACCAAAGCCTAGCGAGTTACTTAAAGCATAATCAAATTTATGCTCTTTGCTTTCGTTTAAAACAACGTTCACCGTAATTGCTTCATCTTGATTTTCCACATTAATGGTTGGCGGAATAAATTGATGTTGTAAAGCATTTAGGGTAGCAATTCCTTCAATTCCACCAGCGGCGCCTAAGAGATGTCCCGTCATACTCTTCGTACTACTTACATACGCCGTTTTTGCGGCATCACCTAAAGCCAATTCAATTGCTTTAGATTCTGCACTGTCATTGGCTTGTGTGCTTGTTCCATGGGCGTTAATATAGCCAATTTTTTCTGGAGAAATCCCAGCTTCTTCCATTGCTAGTACCATGGCTTTCGCTGCCCCGCTCCCATCTGGTGTTGGTGATGTCATATGATAGGCATCGCAATTAGCACCATAGCCAACCACTTCACCTAAAATAGTTGCGCCTCGTTCTAGAGCATGATCTAATGATTCTAAAATAAAGACACCCGCTCCTTCTCCCATCACAAATCCACTACGTTCTTTATCAAAGGGAATTGAGGCTTTTTCTGGGTCAGTCGCCTTTGTTAAAGCGGTCAAGGAAGCAAATCCTGAAATACCGATTTCTGTAATAGGCGCTTCTGCTCCACCGGCAATAATGACATCGGAGTAGCCATGTTTGATATTGCGGAACGCTTCCCCAATTGAATGAGTTGCACTAGCACAAGCCGTCACTGTTGAAGTACAAATTCCTTTGGCACCAACACGTAAAGCAATATTTCCCGCCACCATGTTTCCAATCGCCATTGGAATAAATAACGGTGCCACACGTTCAGGTCCTTTGTCGTGCATCCGAATTACTTGATTTTGAATTGTTTCTAAACCACCAATCCCGGAACCCACCATGACGCCAAACCGATCCACATCTAGTTGACTGGTATCCAAGCCACTCATAGCCATTGCTTCTAAGGCCGCATAAATGCCAAATAACGAAAACTTATCCATGCGTTTGCCATCTTTTTTAACAAAATATTTTTCCATTGGAAAGTCTTTCACTTCAGCTGCTAAGGTGACACCTGTTTCACTAACATCAAATTTACTAATCGGTCCGATACCATTTTTCCCTGTTTTCAAACTTTCTAAAAAAGTCTCAGGTTCATTGCCAATCGGCGAGGTGACACCGTAACCGGTAATAACTACTCGATTCATCCTTTTGACTCCTTTCGTTTATCCGTGCATGACTAAGCCGCCATCAACATTCACGACTTGCCCAGTAATATAGGGACTTTTAGCTAAGAAAATCGCTGTAGCTGCGACATCTTCGACTTGCCCAAACGTTTGTAAGGGAATTTGCGCATTCATTTGTGTTTTAACTTTTTCCGATAAAACATCCGTCATTTCTGTTTGGATAAACCCTGGTGCAATCGCATTGCAGGTAATACCGCGCGGCGCAACTTCTCGTGCCACCGATTTAGTAAAACCAACGACACCCGCTTTACTCGCAGCGTAGTTTGCTTGACCAACATTTCCCATTAAACCAGAAACGCTAGCCATATTAATAATCCGACCACTTCGTTGTTTCATCATACGTTTAACCGCTTGTTGGGTCATGTTAAAAGTTCCTACCAAGTTAATATCTAAACAGGCATTAAAATCCTCTTTTGTCATTCGTAATAATAATTTATCATTCGTAATCCCAGCGTTATTCACCAGAATATCAATCGAGCCTAATTGGTCAACGGTTGCTTGAATCATCTCACCTGCTGCATCAAAATCGGAAATATCTCCAGAAAGGCCAATACATTTTACCCCAAAGGCTTCAATTTCTTGTCGTTGTTCTGGCGTAATCTCACTCCGACCGTTTAAAACAATATTGGCGCCCTCTTTCGCAAAAGCCAACGCAACTGCTTTGCCAATCCCACGAGTGCTTCCAGTAATAAATACGTTTTTCCCTGTTAATTCCATTTTTTACCTCCCAGTAAGTGCTGTTAACGTTTCTGTTAATGTTGCAACATCTTCCACACGGTGCATTTCAATTGTTTTGTCAATTTTTTTAACAAAACCAGTTAATGTTTTCCCTGGACCAACTTCAATCATCGTTCCCACGTTCATAGCCTTCATCGTTTCGATACTGTCTTCAAAACGTACCGCAGACATGACTTGCTCTTCCAATAACGCTTGAATTGCCTCTTGGGGCATAATTTCGGCAGTCGTATTACTAATGACAGGAATTTGCATCGTTTGAAAGTTCAATTTTGCTAAATCCTGAGCCAATTTTTTTGATGCTGGTTGTAACAGCGCCGTATGGAAAGGGCCACTCACATTTAACGGAATCATTCGTTTCACACCAGCTTCTTTGAGAAGTGTCATCGCTTGATCAACAGCAGCAACCTCACCACCAATCACGATTTGTTGTGGTGTATTATAATTTGCTGGAGCCACAATTCCGAAAGCACTGGCTTCTTGACAGGCTTTTTCAATTACTTCACGCTCAGCATTCATGACAGCAACCATTTTGCCAGTTCCTTGTGGTGCTGCTTCTGTCATGTACTGACCGCGCTTTTGGACCAAGGCCACTGCTTCTGAAAAACGCAAAGCCCCGCTGGCAACCAAAGCACTGTATTCCCCTAAGCTTAAACCCGCTACGACATCAGGCGTTAGTCCTTTTTGTTGCAAAAGACGGTAAAATGCGACACTGACTGTTAAAATAGCAGGTTGCGTATATTCTGTTTCATTTAAACGTTCATTTTCAGTAAAACAAAGTTCTGCCATCTCATAACCTAAGATATGACTTGCTTCATCGAAAGTTTCCCGAACAATCGCTTCTTGGTGATATAATTCTTCACCCATCCCTTGATACTGGGCTCCTTGTCCACTAAATAAAATCGCTGTTTTCATACGACACCTCATTTTTTGTTAAAATTATTCACTTAGCCCCAACGCTGATTCATCTTATGTACAATCGCTTTGCATTCAGACATGAGTGAATCAATGATTTCTTGGGCTGTTTCTTCTTTTTTTATTAACCCGGCAATTTGTCCCGCCATGACGGAACCGTAATCCATATCCCCGTCAACGACAGCTTTGCGCAAAGCGCCCTGACCAATTTTTTCAAACATTTCTAAATCAGGCACTTCTTTTTGGAGTTCTTGCTTTTCTAATTGATTATATTGAGCGGTTAATTTATTTTTTAAAGTACGCACTGGATGGCCAAAATGTTGACAGGTAATTACTGCATCTAAATCACGTGCCTTTAAAACTTTCTGTTTATAATCTGGATGAACGTTGCATTCTTTGGCAATTAAAAAACGTGTGCCTAACTGGACTGCTTCAGCACCTAACATAAAGGCAGCAGCCATACCACGACCATCACCAATCCCACCTGCTGCAATCACAGGAATTAACACAGCGTCAACGATTTGCGGTAAGCCACTCATAGTGGTTAACTTGCCAATATGTCCACCAGCTTCCATTCCTTCAAAAATGACAGCATCGGCACCAATTTTTTCCATTCTTTTTGCTAAAGCAACTGAAGGAACTACTGGGATTACTTTAATGTTATGTTCTTTAAAACGAGCCATGTATTTGGCTGGATTGCCTGCACCTGTCGTTACGACAGGAACCTGTTCTTCACAAACCAAATCGACAATTTCATCGGCAAAAGGTGAAAGTAACATGATATTGACACCAAAGGGTTGTTCCGTTAATTCTTTAACTTTTTTAATTTCTTTTTTTACGACTTCTTTTGGGGCATTGCCGCCAGCAATAATCCCTAATCCACCAGCGTTTGACACGGCACTTGCTAATGAAGCATCGGCTACCCAAGCCATACCGCCTTGAAAAATGGGATAATTAATTCCAAGCAACTCACATAACTGTTGATTCATTGATTTTATACGTCCTTTAGTTCTAAGATAAGTACACTTCGTTCAAGTAAAAAAGGATTTTCCCGGCTTATTTACTTGTTTTTTTAGGGACTGGGTCATTTAGCAATTAAATGTCCCAGCCCCCTATTTTCATGTATTAGTTTGCTTGTTGTTTTTCTACATATGTTACTAAATCTTGAACGGTTTGAATGCCATCTTCTGTTTCGATTTTCACATCAAATTCATCTTCGATTTCGTTAATGATTTGGAATAAATCTAAGCTGTCCGCGTCTAATTCTTCTTGAATGTTTGTAGTTAATTGTACCTCTTCAGCATCTTTTCCTAATTCTTCTACGATAATTGCTTGAATTTTTTCAAATACCATGTGTATATTCCTCCAAAATAGTCATTTTCTTCATTTATATGTGAACAGTTTTTTACAGCGTTAGGAGCAGTGAGCCCCATGTTAAGCCGCCGCCAAATCCTGTTAGCACCACGCGTTGTTGGGAACCTAAAATTAAGGTCCCATTTTCAACTGCTTCATCCAACAAAATAGGAATACTAGCAGCTGAGGTATTGCCATATTTATCCATATTCGTTAAAAACTTCTCGCGGGAAATCTTCGTCTTACGTGCAATTTTATCGATAATGCGCACATTTGCTTGATGTAGTAGAAGATAATCCACGGTTTCGTCCGTCACGAGTGATAAAATATTTTGTGAAACATCTTTAATCGCAAAATCAAAAATACTACGTCCTTCCATCTGTAGCGTCTTACTCGCCTGCTTATGCCCCTGATAAAAAGGACTTTCGTTGATCGTGTAGCCTGACGTTAAAGCCGCCCACCGTTGTCCATCTGCTTGTAATTTTTCATTTAGAAAATGTGGTGTCTCAGCCGCTTCAATCAAGACGCCGGCAGCCCCATCACCGAAAAGCACCGCTGTGGAGCGATCGGTCCAATCCAACATTTTGGAAAATGTTTCGCCACCAATTACTAGACCTGTTTGATAACGACCACTTAAGACTAGTTTTTCTGCCATGCTTAAGGCATAGACAAAACCAGAACACGCTGCACTGATGTCAAAAGCAAAGGCCTCAGTGGCGCCAATTGCGCCTTGCACTTGGCAAGCAACAGAAGGCATATTGAAATCTGGTGTCACTGTTGCAACTAAAATAAAGTCAATCTCACTTGCTTGCTTTCCAGATTTTTCCAATAACTGTTTTGCGACTTGATGACATAAATCAGACGTATTTTCTTGCGTAACGATGCGACGTTCACTAATGCCTGTTCGCGAATGTATCCATTCATCAGAGGTATCCATCATTTCACTCAGTTGGTGATTCGTGACACAATTCTCTGGAACATAACGGCTTGTACAACTAATTCGTGCATAATTCTTCATGGGGATCCTCACTTTTTATTTGTATTCTTGCAAGAAATCATGAAGATTTTTTAGTGCTCTTAACAGCGCTTGTTCTTCTTCTTGCTCCATGCCTTTCAAAATGTTTTTAACCATTTCACGATGAAAATGCTGATGGACTCTAAAAAGTAATTTTCCTTTTTTAGTTAAGCCAAGCTTTACTACACGTCGATCATCTTCACTACGCAAACGTTCAACATAGCCTTTTTTAACTAAGTTGTTAATCGCTACAGTAAGTGTTCCGACGGTAATTGACAGTTCCTTGGCTACTTCTGAAGACGTTTTTTTCTTGTACATACCAATTGCTTCGATTGTGTGCATCTCCGTAATGGATAAATCATTAAATTGTGATTTTTTCAATTCAGATTCTTCAATCGTTAAGATGTCATTAAAGACACTGACTAAGTAATCGTTGACTGTTTCTAAATTAGGTTCCATTCTGTGCACCATCCATATACTTTGATTATCAAAACATTTGATGTTCAAACTATATCGTAAATAAGCAAAGAATGCAAGAGAATTTTCTATATTTTTAATGAAATATTCTTCAAATATTTCAAAAAAGGCGCATTTTCAAGGGACGAGGCTTTTAAAAAAAGGATCAATTACTTTGATACCCAAACTATTTTCACAGAAAAAGGAAAGAAGTGCAACTAAAAAGCATCACTGGCACTCCCCTGATTGAGAAGTGCCAGTGATTTTTGTTATATAATTCTCAAACTCCCACTAAGCTATTGCTACAACTTGACTGGATAATACGAGAAGAGAGTGAACCAGAAGCTTTGGTGCTTCTACTCCACTCCCTTATTAAAATGTAGGACGATTAATTATTGAATTAAGTCGTAAATTTCCATTGCTACAATATCGATGTTATCGAATTGATAGCTTTGGTGCGTATCAGATTCTGTTAATTCAAATGTTTCTGTTGATTTATCAAAACTTACAATACATTTCTCTACGCCTTCACGTTCAAAGCGGCGTACTTGTACTTCATTATCTGCTGCTTCGATCATTGCTTCCAGTCTCTTAATAATCGCCACAAGTTGTGAATGTTTCATCAGTGGGCCTCCTTTTGCAAACTAGTTCTGTACCATTGTAACAAAACATTGCCTAACTTGCATGATTTTTCGTCATTTTTTTTGATTTTTTTGTTGTTCTTTAATTTTTATTCGTTGGTTGCTTGCCATCTGTCCACCAAAGCTTAATTAAGGCCTGTGTGCCATCATTTTCAAACCCTTTATCTGCAAGGCTTTCATATAATTCTGTCGCTTTTTGCGTCGCTGGCAATGGAAGGTCAAGTTTTTTTGCTTCATCTAACGCAATCTTTAAATCTTTGATAAAATGTTTAACAAAAAAGCCTGGCGTATAATCTTCTTTTAAAATACGCGGACCATAATTACTTAATGACCAGTTCGCAGCACTACCACCACCGACTGTTTCCAGAACTTTTTCTAAAGTTAATCCTGTCGCATTTGCATAAACGAGCATTTCAGTCAACCCGGTCATTGTGCCTGCAATCATTAACTGATTCGCCATCTTAGTGTGTTGCCCTTTTCCAGCTGAGCCGTGTAGCATAAACGTTTTACCAAATGTTTTGAAAATTGGTAAGACGGTCTCATAACTTTCTTGATCGCCACCAACCATAATTGTTAAAGTACCATTTTTAGCACCTAAGTCACCACCAGAAACTGGCGCATCCAACGCATGAGCACCCACTTCTGCTGCTTTTTTGGCAATCTTTTCAGCCAAGGTCGGCGTACTTGTGGTTAAATCTACTACTATTTTACCTGTAAGATCTGCTTGAAAAATCCCTGTTTCATTAAAATACACGCCTTCAACATCTGAAGGAAAGCCAACCATTGTAAAAATGATATCACTCGCTTCCGCAATTGCTTTTGGCGTATCATACCAAACTGCTCCTTCAGCAACTAAATCATCTGTTTTACTTTTTGTTCGATTGTAAACATTGACAGATAAATTGTTTTTCATCATGTTACGAATAATTGATTTTCCCATGACACCCGTTCCAATAAAGCCGATTTTAGACATAGTAGCTTCCTCCGTTCTTAAAATAAAAAACTTTCCTCCTTCAGTATAAACGAAGGAGGAAAGTTTTGCAGTTTATTTTCTTAAAGATGTAAATTTTACTTTAATTTTTTTAATTGAGTCCGCATTTTCTTTTTCCATTTGAAGTTGATCAAAGTAAATCAATGTGTCTTGATAAAATTCAATCATTTTGTTGCCAAAGTTTGTAGAAGAAATTTCAAATAATTTTTCATCTAAAATAGTTTGGTCCATTTTAATATTTGCTTGTATATAGTCAATCAATGTTGGAGCAAAATCACTGTCTGTCTTAAAAGTTTTGCCTAAGCTTTCATGATCAAATAAATTATTTAAATAGGCGTTCCCTTCTGCAACACATTGAACACCAGCAGCCATCGCTTCTGTATAAGTTAAGCCTTGTGTTTCCGACGTTGAGGCGCTGACAAAATAGTCAGCAGCTTTATAATAAATCGCGACTTCTTCATTTGGCACTTCACCCGTAAATTGAACGTATTCACTGACTTCTAGTTCTTCTGCTAATTCTTTTAAATCCTCTAGATAGGGACCATTTCCAACTATTACTAAACGAGTTTGTGGTAATTTTTCAATAATTTGTGGTAATCCTTGAATAATTGCTTGAATATTTTTTTCATAAGAAATTCGACTTAACGATAACAACATAATCTGTTGCTCTTCAATACCTAGTTGTTGACGCATTCCAGCGATCATTTCTTCAGTAATATCGGGACGTAAAAACTTATCAATTTCGATCCCTGTTGGAATAATTCTCATTGGTGCGGTCACTCCATAATCCCGTAATTTTTCAATTACACGTTCACTGGGACAAACAACACCTGTCGTATGATTTGTAAACACTCTTGAAAAGAATTTAACATGTGATGGACGGACAACTTTTCCTTTAGCAATATAATGTAAGTAATCTTCATACATCGTATGATACGTATGGATGACAGGAATTTTCATTTTTTTCCCAACCATTTTCCCTAAAATACCCGCACCAAATTCAGTATGTGTATGAATTAAATCTAATTCCAATTCTTTGGCAATTAAATAGGCGTACCACATGCCGCGAACCACTACTCGGCGATCTTTAAAAGATACGAATGGCACACTAGGCATTCGTATGACATCTTCTTCAAAATCAGTCGCGTTAGGATCGGTTGTCGTAAAAATATACACTTCATGGCCGTGCTTTTCTAATTCATCTTTTAAGGTCTTAATAGAAGTCGCTACCCCACTCACTTGCGGGAAATACGTATCAGTAAAAAAACCAATTTTCACTCTCATTACCTCCATTTCATCTAACAATAACTGCCTTCAATATTTGTTAAGATAAGACTGTTTCGTAGACTTCTTTTAACTCGTAACCAATTTGCTTGATACTTCTTTGCTCTGCTACTTGATAGCCTGCTTCTCTAGTGCTAGGTATTTTCCCTTCTAATAAGCCTTCAATATATTTTTTAAATTCTTCAATAGAATGACCCATATAACAATTTTCATTAGCTACTAGCCAGCCTTGATAAACTGGAATATCACGCACTAAAACTTGTTGCTGACTAGCTAATGCTTCTAAGACAACAATTCCTTCCGTTTCTTCACGCGAAGGGAAAAAGAAGAGATTCGCTGCCGCATAGGCCCCTTCGATGACATCTCCTTTAATATAACCTGGGAAAATAACATTTTCTGGATGATCTTCTTTAACTAATTGTCGAATATTTTTTGGGATAGAATACATTGGTGTATCACCAAACCAAATAAATTGATACTCTGGTAACTGTCGCGCAACTTCAATAAAATCAGTGATTCCTTTACGTTCAAAAAATAATCCCACACAAATAATTACTTTTTTCTCTTCATCTATTTTAAAATATTCTCGGAATTTTTGTTCCTTTTCTTCTGAAGGATAAAAGCGTGATAAATCAATACCATTTGAGATCGCCGAAATAGGCACTTTAATGCCATATCCTTCTAGCAATGTTTTAGAATACGGTGTTGGTGTAATTAAATGATCCGCTTTGGAGTACAAACTGATAAGATATTTTTTTACTAATGGTGCCAGTTGATTAGACCCAATAAAGGAATTACGAAAATCTTCTTCTGTCGAATGGGCATGATAAATAACTTTTTTTCCTAGTTTACGTGCTTTTCTGACCATACGATGGCTATTTACGCCATATGTATTAATATGCAATATATCATAGTCACTGCAATCAGCATCTAATGTATATTCTATTCCAACTTCAGAGAGCGCTCGTTTCTGGTGATCTAATGCTCGACCAATACCTGATTTAGCTAAGATTTTCTCACCTTCAAAATATAACAATATTTTCAAACCCGCTCCTCCTTTTCTGCTTTACTAACTATAATAAACACATTATACCATAGCTAAAATTTGATGTATTCATTCTTCGGTAGGATCCTTTTAATCTTATAAATGTTTTTAAAGTCCCTTCTTCAAGCTTATCAAAAAATAGTGAATAAAACAAAAAAAGCAAAAACCAAGTTGGTTTTTGCTTTTGCTCAACTCCGGCAGTAGGACTCGAACCTACGACATCATGATTAACAGTCATGCGCTACTACCAACTGAGCTATGCCGGAATAATCGCGTGGCGACGTCCTACTCTCACAAAGGGAAACCCTTCACTACAATCGGCGCTAAGAAGCTTAACTTCTGTGTTCGGCATGGGAACAGGTGTATCCTTCTCGCTATCGCCACCACACTGGGTGTTGTTTCTTATTGAGTTGAATCTTCATTCACTCAAAACTGGATTGAAGTTTGAATCAAAATAACCAAGTTGCTTTTACTTATCCATTCTTTGGTTAAGTCCTCGACCGATTAGTATTGGTCCGCTCCAACTATCACTAGCCTTCCACTTCCAACCTATCTACCTGATCATCTCTCAGGGGTCTTACTTTCTTAAAGAAATGGGAAATCTCATCTTGAGGTGGGCTTCACACTTAGATGCTTTCAGCGTTTATCCCTTCCCTACATAGCTACCCAGCAATGCCCTTGGCAGAACAACTGGTACACCAGCGGTAAGTCCATCCCGGTCCTCTCGTACTAAGGACAGCTCCTCTCAAATTTCCAACGCCCGCGACGGATAGGGACCGAACTGTCTCACGACGTTCTGAACCCAGCTCGCGTGCCGCTTTAATGGGCGAACAGCCCAACCCTTGGGACCGACTACAGCCCCAGGATGCGACGAGCCGACATCGAGGTGCCAAACCTCCCCGTCGATGTGGACTCTTGGGGGAGATAAGCCTGTTATCCCCAGGGTAGCTTTTATCCGTTGAGCGATGGCCCTTCCATGCGGAACCACCGGATCACTAAGCCCGACTTTCGTCCCTGCTCGACTTGTAGGTCTCGCAGTCAAGCTCCCTTCTGCCTTTACACTCTTCGAATGATTTCCAACCATTCTGAGGGAACCTTTGGGCGCCTCCGTTACCTTTTAGGAGGCGACCGCCCCAGTCAAACTGCCCATCTGACACTGTCTCCCACCACGATTAGTGGTGCGGGTTAGAGGGTTCATAACACAAGGGTAGTATCCCACCAGCGCCTCCTCCGAAACTAGCGTTCCGGTCTCATCGGCTCCTACCTATCCTGTACATGTGGTACAAACACTCAATATCAAACTACAGTAAAGCTCCATGGGGTCTTTCCGTCCTGTCGCGGGTAACCTGCATCTTCACAGGTACTAAAATTTCACCGAGTCTCTCGTTGAGACAGTGCCCAAATCGTTACGCCTTTCGTGCGGGTCGGAACTTACCCGACAAGGAATTTCGCTACCTTAGGACCGTTATAGTTACGGCCGCCGTTTACTGGGGCTTCAATTCTGAGCTTCGCCGAAGCTAACCCATCCTCTTAACCTTCCAGCACCGGGCAGGCGTCAGCCCCTATACTTCATCTTACGATTTTGCAGAGACCTGTGTTTTTGATAAACAGTCGCTTGGGCCTATTCACTGCGGCTGACCGAAGTCAGCACCCCTTCTCCCGAAGTTACGGGGTCATTTTGCCGAGTTCCTTAACGAGAGTTCGCTCGCTCACCTTAGGATACTCTCCTCGACTACCTGTGTCGGTTTACGGTACGGGCAGTTGTTTTCTCACTAGAAGCTTTTCTTGGCAGTGTGACATCAGGAACTTCGCTACTATTATTTCGCTCCCCGTCACAACTTGTCCTTAAAGAGTAAAGCATTTAACTCTACTCAAGACTCATTGCTTGGACATGCACTTCCAATCGCATGTATTCCTTAGCCTACTGCGTCCCTCCATTGCTCAAACAAAAACAACTGGTACAGGAATATCAACCTGTTGTCCATCGCCTACGCCTATCGGCCTCGGCTTAGGTCCCGACTAACCCTGGGCGGACGAGCCTTCCCCAGGAAACCTTAGTCATACGGTGGACAGGATTCTCACCTGTCTTTCGCTACTCATACCGGCATTCTCACTTCTAAGCGCTCCAGCCGTCCTCACGATCGACCTTCAACGCCCTTAGAACGCTCTCCTACCACTACACCTAATGGTGTAGTCCACAGCTTCGGTAATATGTTTAGCCCCGGTACATTTTCGGCGCAGGGTCACTCGACTAGTGAGCTATTACGCACTCTTTAAATGGTGGCTGCTTCTAAGCCAACATCCTAGTTGTCTGTGCAACCCCACATCCTTTTCCACTTAACATATATTTTGGGACCTTAGCTGGTGGTCTGGGCTGTTTCCCTTTCGACTACGGATCTTATCACTCGCAGTCTGACTCCCGGATATAAATGAATGGCATTCGGAGTTTATCTGAATTCGGTAACCCGAGATGGGCCCCTAGTCCAAACAGTGCTCTACCTCCATCATTCTCAATTCCGAGGCTAGCCCTAAAGCTATTTCGGAGAGAACCAGCTATCTCCAAGTTCGTTTGGAATTTCTCCGCTACCCACACCTCATCCCCGCACTTTTCAACGTACGTGGGTTCGGTCCTCCAGTGCGTTTTACCGCACCTTCAACCTGGACATGGGTAGATCACATGGTTTCGGGTCTACGACTACATACTCATTCGCCCTATTCAGACTCGCTTTCGCTGCGGCTCCGTCTCTTCGACTTAACCTCGCATGCAATCGTAACTCGCCGGTTCATTCTACAAAAGGCACGCCATCACTCATTAACGAGCTTTGACTTGTTGTAGGCACACGGTTTCAGGATCTATTTCACTCCCCTTCCGGGGTGCTTTTCACCTTTCCCTCACGGTACTGGTTCACTATCGGTCACTAGGGAGTATTTAGCCTTGCGGGATGGTCCCCGCGGATTCCGACGGAATTTCTCGTGTTCCGCCGTACTCAGGATCCTCCTAGGTGTTGTCAGCATTTCGTCTACGGGGCTTTCACCCTCTTTAGCGGAATTTTCCAAATCCTTCAACTATACTAACAGACTACCATATTGGAGTCCTACAACCCCAACAAGCAAGCTTGTTGGTTTGGGCTCTTCCCGTTTCGCTCGCCGCTACTCAGGGAATCGAATTTTCTTTCTCTTCCTGCAGGTACTAAGATGTTTCAGTTCTCTGCGTCTACCTCTAATCAGCTATGTATTCACTGAAAAGTAATATCCTATAAAAGATATTGGGTTTCCCCATTCGGAAATCTCTGGATCATAGCTTACTTACAGCTCCCCAAAGCATATCGGTGTTAGTCCCGTCCTTCATCGGCTCCTAGTGCCAAGGCATCCACCGTGCGCCCTTATTCACTTAACCTTATCAACCTTACGGTTGGGTCTTGATCACTTCTTCTAGCGATAGAAGGTTAATCAATAAATAAGCAATTGAACTTATTAAAAAACTCATTCAACGCGGTGTTCTCGGTTTGTTTTGATTCTTTTTACTTCAATATCCAGTTTTCAATGAACGAATCTGATAGCAAAAGCTATCAATGGAGCCTAGCGGGATCGAACCGCTGACCTCCTGCGTGCAAAGCAGGCGCTCTCCCAGCTGAGCTAAGGCCCCGAATTTATTTGATTGAGAGTAGACCTCTCAAAACTGAACAAAGTAAAGACGAAATGTGTATTTCCGTAATATTCCTTAGAAAGGAGGTGATCCAGCCGCACCTTCCGATACGGCTACCTTGTTACGACTTCACCCCAATCATCTATCCCACCTTAGGCGGCTGGCTCCCAAAAAGGTTACCTCACCGACTTCGGGTGTTACAAACTCTCGTGGTGTGACGGGCGGTGTGTACAAGGCCCGGGAACGTATTCACCGCGGCGTGCTGATCCGCGATTACTAGCGATTCCGGCTTCATGCAGGCGAGTTGCAGCCTGCAATCCGAACTGAGAGAAGCTTTAAGAGATTTGCATGACCTCGCGGTCTAGCGACTCGTTGTACTTCCCATTGTAGCACGTGTGTAGCCCAGGTCATAAGGGGCATGATGATTTGACGTCATCCCCACCTTCCTCCGGTTTGTCACCGGCAGTCTCGCTAGAGTGCCCAACTAAATGATGGCAACTAACAATAAGGGTTGCGCTCGTTGCGGGACTTAACCCAACATCTCACGACACGAGCTGACGACAACCATGCACCACCTGTCACTTTGTCCCCGAAGGGAAAAGCTCTATCTCTAGAGTGGTCAAAGGATGTCAAGACCTGGTAAGGTTCTTCGCGTTGCTTCGAATTAAACCACATGCTCCACCGCTTGTGCGGGCCCCCGTCAATTCCTTTGAGTTTCAACCTTGCGGTCGTACTCCCCAGGCGGAGTGCTTAATGCGTTTGCTGCAGCACTGAAGGGCGGAAACCCTCCAACACTTAGCACTCATCGTTTACGGCGTGGACTACCAGGGTATCTAATCCTGTTTGCTCCCCACGCTTTCGAGCCTCAGCGTCAGTTACAGACCAGAGAGCCGCCTTCGCCACTGGTGTTCCTCCATATATCTACGCATTTCACCGCTACACATGGAATTCCACTCTCCTCTTCTGCACTCAAGTCTCCCAGTTTCCAATGACCCTCCCCGGTTGAGCCGGGGGCTTTCACATCAGACTTAAGAAACCGCCTGCGCTCGCTTTACGCCCAATAAATCCGGACAACGCTTGCCACCTACGTATTACCGCGGCTGCTGGCACGTAGTTAGCCGTGGCTTTCTGGTTAGATACCGTCAGGGGACGTTCAGTTACTAACGTCCTTGTTCTTCTCTAACAACAGAGTTTTACGATCCGAAAACCTTCTTCACTCACGCGGCGTTGCTCGGTCAGACTTTCGTCCATTGCCGAAGATTCCCTACTGCTGCCTCCCGTAGGAGTCTGGGCCGTGTCTCAGTCCCAGTGTGGCCGATCACCCTCTCAGGTCGGCTATGCATCGTGGCCTTGGTGAGCCGTTACCTCACCAACTAGCTAATGCACCGCGGGTCCATCCATCAGCGACACCCGAAAGCGCCTTTCACTCTTATGCCATGCGGCATAAACTGTTATGCGGTATTAGCACCTGTTTCCAAGTGTTATCCCCCTCTGATGGGTAGGTTACCCACGTGTTACTCACCCGTCCGCCACTCCTCTTTCCAATTGAGTGCAAGCACTCGGGAGGAAAGAAGCGTTCGACTTGCATGTATTAGGCACGCCGCCAGCGTTCGTCCTGAGCCAGGATCAAACTCTCATAATAAAAGTTAGAACAATCTTTCGATTGTTAAGCTCAATTTGTTTGCTAGCATATTGCTTGCTTGTTAAAAATGTTTGTTGTCTCGAATTGAATCAAGACGCCCTACACATTTGGTTCGTCTATTCTTTGTTCAGTTTTCAAAGGTCTACGTTACCTCGCAGCAACTTTTATATCATAACAAACTTTCGTTTGAATGTCAAGAACTTTTTTAAAAAAGTTTTTTTAAGTTGTTTTGCTCGGTTGTTGTCATCTGTTGTGACAACTTCTATATCTTATCATCTCGTTTGTTATTTGTCAACAACTTTTTTGTTGTTTTTTCAAACTTTTTTCGAGAGATTTGAAATCAAGAATTGTTATTTAATTATTGATTTCTGAATCGCTCAGCTGTGTGACTCGCCTTGCGACATGTAATAATATATCAAGATTTTGATGTTTGGTCAACACTTTTTTTCAAAAAAATTAAAAGAAGTTTTCAATCTGTTTTCATTCTTTTCAATTATTTCGTTTTTAAACTTTTTAAATCCTAATTGTCTATCAAAACAGTTTAATTCCTTACTAAAAATCGAACAATTTGAATCATATATTTGAAATAGTTCGATTAACCTTTTTACATACAACATAAAAAAAGAAAGAATCTGTTCGATTATCGACAGATTCTTTCTTTTTTGTTTAAAACATTGGGACACCTTCAATATGATATTTTGACCAAATCGTTTTTAATTCTGCAGGTGCTACCCATGTATAGTCTTTATCCATTTCATTTTTAAGTGCTTGTTCATCCATCTCGAAGACAAACAGCGGAACATTTTCTTTATTGATATGCGCGTTAGTTAATTCTACTAAGCTAATTGAAGTAACGTCCAATTGAACCTCTTCTTTGAACCATTGTAGCATACTAGCTAAACCCGTCATCTCATCAGAAACTTTTGCCATCGCAAACTCAATCGCTTCACCTATTGGATGCATCAAAAATTTTTTACTACCATCGTTTAAGTTCAGTATGATTGTTCCAGCGACTTTTTTGTTAGACACGACATCCACCTCAATTAATTTTTAGATTCACTAACAAAAGAAATTGTAACACACTTTCTGAAAAAATACAGAATTATTTTTCAAGCAACTTATCCATTGCTTCATCAATCCATTCTGGAAGTTCTTTGTCTAAGGTTGCAAAGCCAATTTTTTTATTCTTATCCGTAAAATATTTTTTGCGTCGATGGTTCACTGAATGAACTTTGTCTTCAAGGGTTCGTAAAGATAAGCTAATCTTTTGAGAATATTCATCAACATCAATAACTTGAACGGTTACTTTTTGTCCAACAGTTAAGAGTCCATGGATATTTTTAGTAAAGCCAGCTTGTACTTCCGAAACATGAATCAGTCCTTGTGTTTCTTCGTCTAAAGAAACAAATGCGCCATATGGTTGAAGTCCGGTAATTGTGCCAGAAAGTACCATACCAATTTTGTACTTCATCAAATTTCCTCTTTTCATACGATAAATTTCTTTTTCCGTTTCTACTCATTTAAAATAATAGCATTTTTTCAACGTTTGTGCATTATTTCTTCCCTAGTTGTTAAAACTATTGTTTCATCTTTTAAGCAAAATCTACTATACTATAGGAAGTAAGACTTTATATAGAAGAAAAGGAGTTATCTTATGTTTAATTTTAATGAAACCATTGAGCGTCGCCACACGAATTGTGTTAAATGGGACACCGTTGAAACGAGTTACCACGAAAAAGATTTACTACCTTTATGGGTTGCTGATATGGATTTCAAAGTACATCAGCCTATTCTTGATGCCTTGTCACAAGTTATTGAACAGGGCATTCTAGGATATGCGGTGGCACCTAATGAACTGTATCAAGCAATTCAAGATTGGCAACGGCAACACCATCAATTGATTGTTGAAAAAGAAGAAATTTTGTTTAATAGTGGCGTGGTACCCAGTTTGGCCACAGCCGTTCAAGCGTATACAGCACCTGCTGATTCTGTCATGATTTGTGATCCAGTCTACCCCCCTTTTGCAGATGTGGTAAAACAAAATGAGCGTAGACTCGTGCGACATTCCTTACTAGAAGTTAACGGACATTATGAAGTTGATTTGGTTAAAATGGAACAACAGATAATCGAAGAAAAGGTGAAACTGTTACTTTTTTGTAATCCCCATAATCCTGGTGGACGTGTTTGGATAAAAGAAGAATTGCTAGCAATTGGCCGTTTATGCCAAAAACACCAAGTAACTGTGGTTAGCGATGAAATTCATCAGGATTTGATTTTCAAACCGCATACCTTCACTTCCTTCACTGTCGCTGATGAAGCATTTAAGGAATTCACTGTTACCTTAACAGCGGCAACCAAAACCTTTAATTTAGCGGGGATTAAAAATTCAATGCTGTTCATTCCTAATGAAAAACTACGGCAATCTTTCGTATCTTTACAAGACAAAAATCATCAAGGCGGCATCAATACTTTTGGCTACGTTGGAACGGCAGCTGCCTATCAAACAGGGGAGGAATGGCTAACGGCATTACTTGATTATTTAAAAGAAAATATTGATTTTGCCCTTTCTTTTTTCCGTGAAGAGATGCCTAGCGTTCGTGTAATGGAGCCTGAAGGGACCTATCTTTTATGGTTAGACTTTAGTTCTTATTCACTAACGGATCGAGAACTTCGCGATACCTTAATTCATAAGGGGAAAGTGGTTCTAAATCCAGGAATTAGTTTTGGTCCCCAAGGTTCTCAACACATGCGTTTAAACTTAGCTTGTTCAAAAGAAACTCTCGAAGAAGGCCTTTTACGTATCAAAAAAGCCTTTAATTAAAAACAGCTGTCCTAGTTTTTAGGACAGCTGTTTTTAATTCTTTCTTTTGCGTTTAGCTAAATAAACTCTGACGAACCAGATACCTGAAAATAGAAGTAAAATTTCTCCAATTATTATTGTATAAAATCCTGGTTCATGAACGATTCCTTGCTGATCTACATACGTAAAAAACGTTCCTATAAATGGGAGTATTACTGCAAACAAAGCCAAGGCCATTGGATATCTGTATTTTTCTAACAAATTCGCTTCCTCTCCTTCTATTCTTTAACTCAGTATCCTATAAAGACTTCATTAAAAGAAGCGATTTGGATGCTTTTAAAAAAAAGTTAGTCGTTTTAAGAAAAAAATAAAGAGTACCAACGAATTTGTCCCTCGTTGGTACTCTCTTTTTCAATTGGTTAAACTTATTCACCAATGATTTCAACTGTGTCCATCACGACGTCAAATGTTGGACGGTCTTGGGCATCCCGTTGGACTCCACCAATTTCATCCACTACATCCATACCATCAACAACATGACCAAAAACAGTATGACGGAAGTCTAACCAAGGTGTTCCGCCTTGTTTGTAAGCTTCAATAATTTCTTCTGGAAAACCAGCGTCTTCTAACTGACTCATCATTTGAGCTGGAACATTTTGATTAGTAACAACAAAGAATTGGCTACCATTTGTGTTAGGACCAGCATTTGCCATTGACAATGCGCCACGCAAATTGAAAACATCCCGAGAAAATTCATCCTCAAATGCTTCTCCATAAATACTTTCGCCGCCCATTCCTGTTCCGGTTGGGTCACCGCCTTGAATCATAAAATCAGGAATCACACGATGGAAAATAACGCCATCATAGTAGCCCTTTTTCGCTAATTCAACAAAATTTTCAACCGTTTTAGGCGCTTGTTCTGGGAATAATTGAACAGTGATGTCGCCTCGGTTTGTTTTAATGACCGCTTTTGGGCCTTTAGCATTTTCTAAATCTAATTGTGGAAATTGTGACATGAGAATGTCCTCCTAGATAATTATTTTATAGTTCCATCATATCGAAAAATGCTGAAAATTGCTATGATCTTTTTCCAATGATTAAAGAATGCTTTGATTCGTTAGCCAAACTTGCTTTTTTCGAAAAGCCGTGCTATTTTGTGAAGTGTTCGCAAAACGATCAATAGTTGTCTCAACCCTAAATGAATTAGGAGGAATTTTCAAATGTCTGATGAAAAAGATATTTATGATTTAACAATTATCGGCGGCGGTCCTGTTGGATTATTTGCCGCTTTTTATGCGGGAATTCGTAAAGCGAAAACGAAAATCATTGATAGCCTGCCGCAATTAGGTGGTCAGCTAACAATGCTGTATCCCGAAAAATATATTTATGATATTCCTGGATTCCCTGCTATTAAAGCCGGTGAGTTAATTGCCAATTTGGAAAAACAGATGCAGCCATTTCAGCACGATGTTTGTTTGGAAGAAGAGGTCACACACCTTGCACAGGAAGCAGATGGACTTTTGCGCTTAGACACAACTAAAGGCACACATTATTCTAAAACGGTTATCTTTGCGATTGGTAACGGCGCTTTCCAACCTCGACGTTTAGCTATCGAAAATGTTGAAGCCTTTGAAGGTGAGTCAATCCATTATTATGTGACTGACATGAAAAAATTCGCTGGCAAAAAAGTTGCGATTGCTGGTGGCGGCGATTCCGCAATTGACTGGGCTTTAATGCTAGAAAACGTTGCAGAAGAAGTATCTATTATCCATCGTCGCCCACAATTTCGCGGCCACGAACATAGCGTGGAACAACTAGAAAAATCTAGCGTTTCTATCAGAACTCCTTATATCATTAGTGATATTTTAAAGGAAAATGAAACGTTCACAGGCATCCAATTAACGGAGACAAAAGGTGACCAAACATTGGATCTCCCTCTGGATGATTTAATTATCAATTATGGCTTCACTTCTTCTTTAACACACCTCAAAGAATGGGGATTAGACGTTTCTAGAAATGCTATTAATGTTCATTCCGATATGTCAACTAACATTCCTGGTGTATACGCTGTAGGGGATATCTGTTCCTATGAGGGAAAAGTGAAATTAATCGCTACAGGATTTGGTGAGGCACCTACTGCCGTAAATAATGCTTTACATTACTTACGGCCCGATGCTCGACGTCAACCAGTTCATAGTACAAGTTTATTTGAAAACGGCGTACCTAAATAAGGTTAGCACTGGACTTTAGCAGTTTTTAAGCCAAGGACAAAAATCTAAATCGGATTTTTGTCCTTGGCTTTCTGCTTTACTGAAAAGCCTTTCTTTTTCTCTTTTAAATTTATTTTTGATACAATAAAAAGTGCTAGGAGGAAGAAAGATGAACCAACCAATTATTTATTTAAATGAAGTATTCAATGAAGAACAACTGGAACAAGTGAAAGCTGTGGCGCCCAATTATCTAGTTAAAACATCTACCGATCATTTATCCTCTGCTGAAGAAGAGGCAATCGAAATTATGTTAGGCTGGCATAAAGAAATTGGTCCGCGTTTATTAGCCTCTGATACTAGTCACCTAAAATGGATTCAGCTCATTTCTGCTGGTGCTGATTATATGGATTTTGATAAATTAAGAGAAAAAGGCATTCTGTTGTCTAATGGTAGCGGAATCCATAGTGTTTCTATCTCAGAACATGTTTTAGGCGTTTTATTAGCACATACCCGCGGACTGCAAGAAAGTATCCAACAACAAATGCAACACACATGGAATCAAACAGCCCCTTCCTATCAACAACTTTCTGGGCAAAAAATGTTAATCGTAGGCACCGGGCAAATCGGACAACAATTAGCTAAATTTGCTAAAGGTTTAAATCTTCAAGTTTATGGCGTGAATACCTCTGGACATGTGACGGAAGGCTTCATTGAATGCTATTCACAGAAGAATATGAGTAAAATTATCCATGAAATGTCCATTGTTGTGAACATTCTTCCTTTGACTGAAACAACAAAACATTTATACAATCAGGCACTTTTTGAAAAAATGGCTCCTGAAACAATTTTCGTAAATGTTGGTCGAGGCGCCTCAGTTGCAACGAACGATTTGATAACTGCCTTAAACAATAAAACCATTGCTTTTGCTGCCTTAGATGTCTTTGAAGAAGAACCTCTTCCCGAAGATAGCCCTTTATGGGAGATGCAGAATGTTTTATTAACACCTCATATTTCTGGCATGACACCGAAGTTCAAATCAAAATTACTGGCGATTTTTATTCCAAACTTAAATCAATTTGTGACGGATCAGACCCTCGTCAAAAACCAAGTTTCCTTAAAAAAAGGCTATTAACTCAAAAAAGGCCTTCAACCATCTTTCAAGTAATTGCATGGTTGAAGGCTTTTTTTTGCTTTTTTTTGCTTTTTTTTGATATTTTTTACCAGATAACCTTGAAGTTATCATTTGTCGACGCTTGAATGATTGGATGTTTTTTCAAATATTCTGCAATCAGTTCCGTCATGTCAATTTGAATTTCTCGAATAATTTTTTCAGGTTGGAACATTTGATAGTTTCCGCCACCGACTGCTCGGTATTGATTTGTCACGATTTCCAAAACATCTTCTGCTTGCACTGCTTTGCCATGATAATTAAGTTTCGTCACTCTTTCACCAAACGGTTGTCTTAAATCAAGCGTATACTCAATGCCTTCATACATATCATAATTATAGTATTGTGGTTTTGGATCGACATATTTCGGGTTAAAAATTGGTTGGCCTTTTTCTAACACAAAATAAGTAGCGCTTTGTTCTAACGCTTCACGGAGGTCTTGTCCAGTGACACGCAATACAGCCAAAGTATTTGGATAAATGTAGTTGGTAATGATATCGCGCATCGTAATTTGATTATTAAACCCTTTGCCTTCATTGTTAAAAAGTGCAGTCCCTGAAATATCCGTTCCGCTTGAAGCCATTTGGACGTTATTAATAAATTCTATATATGGATGTTCTTTGAGGCGTACGGCATTCGGATTTTGAATCGTCATATCCCCTTCCACATTTCCCACTGGTTGATCAAGCCACTCTTCTACCTCGTCATGTAACGCTGTTGTCAAAGCTAAAACTTCTGTATCTGGTTGTTCGTTTCCAACAGGATGAATAGCTGCGTCACTTCCAATAACGCGATAGCCTTTAGCCATAGGTTCAATTTCTAAAGTAATTTCTCCAACGAAAGCTCCTCGAAAACCTGGTTGAATCACAGGTATTCCATTCAGTTTTGTAGCAATTTCTCGATGTTGGTGACCAGTGACTAAGGCATCAATCCCAGGAACTTTTTCCAATAAATCGTAGCCTTCATTTTCTCCTGTTAGTAATTCCGTGGGTTCCCCTGTTTCTAAATCTTTTTCAAAACCGCCATGGTAAGCGACAACAACTAGGTCTGCTTCTTCCCGCAGTTTTGGCACGTATTCCGCCGCTGTTTCAACGACACTTTTAAACGTTAAATCTTTGACTGTTGCCGGCTGTTCCCAATGAGGAATATATTGAGTCGTCACGCCAAGGATGGCTACTTTAACCCCTTGTTTTTCTATGATGACATACGGCTGACCGAAATAAGGTTGTCCATCTTTACCAAGAATATTGGCAGCTAAAACTGGCTGTTGATAACTGGCAATCGTTTCCTTTAAATAATCTAATCCGTAATTAAATTCATGGTTACCTAAAATGCTAACATCATAATTCATTTGATTAATGATTTTAGTGATGGCTTCCACTGAATGTGTTTCTGCTTTTCTTACGTAGTAACTAAGCGGCGAACCTTGAATAAAATCCCCATTTTCAATTTGAAAAACTGGTCCTTCGGCAGACGCACGTAACTTTTTCAGCATGGTTGCTGCTTTTGCGGTTCCAAAAGGCAAATCCATCTTTTTTTCACTATAACTTGTCGGCATAATATACCCATGCATATCACTTGTTGCTAAAATTTTTATTTGCATTTTGTTTCTCTCCTTCTTCCGCCCAAAAGAACAGGAAGGTTAGAACACGAGCCATAACGACTCAGATCCCAACCTCCCACGTCTGTTTATTTATTGATTATTGGTTCCATGCTTGTTCAAATTGTGATGTTGCATCTTTCAATAATTTTTTCGTGTCTTTATTTGATGAAGCAAAAATACTTTCCATAATTGTCCGCATTTCATTATAGGCTGAATCAGCATTTTCTTCTACTGGGATAGCGAATAAATCTTTTACTGCGTTTTCAAGTTGTGCAGGTACTTTGGTTGTCTTAGAATTTTTGTACTCATCACTGTGTAAAACAGATTCTAAAATTGGCATATAACCTGTTTGTTGTGCCCAGTACAATTGTGAATCAGGAGTAGCTAAGAATTTCATGAATTCAAATGCCGCTGTCCGTTGTTCTGGCGTAGCACTATCGAACATATAAATATCTGTTCCTTGTTGTAAGTTGATTTTTTCAGGACGTGGTGCAACACCGTATTCATAGCCACCAGCTTCAGCATCTTTTTGAACAAAACCAGCACCAGCAATACTACCGACAAACATTGCTACCTTTTTGTTTGCAAATGGGCCAGATAAATATTTATCTGAACCAGCTGTGCGGAAGTAACCTGCTTCGATACCATCACGGTAATAGTCCACGACTTCTTGTGAATTTTTGCTTGTTAAATCTAAGTCTTTATTAAAATCAACGCCTTTGTTTTTCATCCCAATTGCGTAATAGTTATTTAACGAGTCAAAACCAGCACCAACGACTTCTTTGTTGGATTTTTCGTAAATTGTTTTAGAAGCTTCTTTTAATTCCTCTAATGTTTTCGGTACTTCAACACCATATTCTTTCAACAAATCAGCATTATAGAATAACATTTCTGTCGATTTATTAAATGGAATGCCGTATTGTTTGCCGTCGATTTTGGCGCCGTCTAACAATACTTCACGAATTGGCTCTGCATCTTTCCAGCCGATTGTGTCATCATCCATATATGGTTTTAAGTCCACTAACATTTCATCTTGTGCAGCATTCCATAACCAGCCTGGGTACGCCTGCGTAATTGTTGGTAAATCTTTTGGTGAAGTTAAAGTCGAATTGATTTTGGCTTGTAAATCAGGGTAAGCAGATTGATTTTGTAATTCCACTTTAATTTTTGGATTTTCTTTCATGAAGTCTTTCGTTAATTTTGTTAACGCTTCTTCTTGAATCCCATTCATTGCATGCCAGAAAGTGATTGTCGTATCTTCCTTCACTTCTTTCACAATATCGTTTGATTCTTTGGCCCCATTACCGTTACCACAAGCCCCCAATGCGAAAATAGCTGCGGTTGCTAACACTGTTGTTGCTAGAGTTTTGAACTTCATTTTTTTCTCTCCCTTAAAAAAATTTATAAAACAATTTGCTCGCCACGTTCTGGCAATATTCTTTCACCATACGGGTTTTCCAGTTTTTCTGGTTTTAACGTATGGATTGGAACCAATACTTGAGGTTCAATCAATGCAATAATTTTATCCAGATCTTCTGGAATTGCATGTCCTGAACAAGCTAAACGGACAAAAGTAATGTCTTTTTTAGCCAACAAATTTAAAAACACGCGATACTGTGGATCAAAGTCCCCTAACGGTTGCGCATCACTGTGAATGTATAAACTACCTTCTTGGAGGTTGTCAAACTGGTTCACAACTTGCCACAAATAGTCTGTTTTGTCCTTTAGTAACGTGTCATACGGGATTTCTAACGCTGGATTCAATTCTGGTATTTTACCAGATTCAGCATAATAATAACGAACTTCTATTCCAAATACTTCAAGTAACAACGTAGCCATATTTGCTTCTAAAACGACTGTACGTGGTGACTTTTCAATAATCTTAGCAAAACGTTCCACGTTTGCTGGATAACCATTAAAGGTAATTTGTCGATTCGGGTTTTCTAGTTCTAAACGAACCAAGTGCTGAACAAGATCTTCTTCACTGACAACCGCTATTTGGGCTGGATCTGGTTCACGTTCTGGGAAGCTAATGCTTACGCCTTCCATCATTAATAATTCAGTATGTTTAGCTTTTTCACAAAAAGCTAAAGTCTCTTCACGATTATGGCCATGTAAGCGCAAATCACCTGTGTATGTGATGAAATGGCCAGGCGTGCGAATCAGTAATGCCGAAGCACCGTACGCATCATGATCAACAGGCACGATTTCCACTGAAATTTCGCCAACTTTAATCACATCGTTTTTATTAAGACCAATCATTTCTCGGGTAAAATTCTTTTCTTCAAACGGTGATGGAATCAAAAAATCACCTTTGCGATTTAAACTATTTAGAATCATCTTCGTTTCTTTTAATGTGTACAACGGAACAGCTGGGTCTAAATAATTAATCATGCGCGAATGATCTAAATGGGCATGAGATAAGAAAACAGCTGTGTGTTGATACTCTTTGTCTTCTGTACCATGATATTCATAACCTAAACGTGGATCATATAAGTCTTTTAATTCTGGCACTAAACGATTATTAATTAAGGTTTCAATGTGATCATCGGGCAAATCTAATTCTGGTCGAAATTCTGTACCAAAATCAAAGAAGATGTGGGCATCTTTATACGCCACTTCAATCACGGTTCCTCCAATTGTTAAAATGCCACTGTGAAAAGTCACAGTTGTTTTAGCCTTTGATTCCATTTTTTGCAACTCCTCTGATAATTTCTTTTCTGAAAATCAAGTAAATAATTAAAATTGGAATAACGGTTAATGTTGCAGCAGCCATTTGTAAATGTACGTCACTACCGCTCTCTGTCGCAAAGGCCGATAGTCCATTATTTAATAGACGGTATTTTTTCTCATTCGTCACCAACAATGGCCACAAGAAAGAATTCCAACTAGAAATAAATGTTAAAATCCCTACTGTTACCAACGCTGGTTTTGACATTGGTACTAAAATACGCCAAATATATTCTAAATCACTAGCGCCATCAATCTTGGCAGCCTTGTAAAAAGTATCAGGAATACCTTTTAAATAACCGTTTAAATAGTAAATATAAAAAATACTAGTCAAAAATGGAATAATTAAGGCGCTGTAAGTATTTAACAAACCTAATTGCGCAATCGTTTGATAATTGGTAAAAATAATAGATTCATACGGAACCATTAACAACGAAATCATCAAAGCAATGACCACATTTTTAAAACGGAACTTCAAACTCGTTAACGCGAATGAAGCTAACACGGCGGTGACTACCGTAGCAATCGTTGTAACGCCTGAAACAAAGACTGTGTTCAAGAAATACCGAAGAAAGGGTGCTTTTTGAAAGACCTCTGTGTAGTTTTGCCATTGTGGTTGTTTTGGAAACATGGTTGGCGGCATGCTGGTCGCTTCAGAGTAACTCATTAAACCAGCTAAAATCATATAGACAAATGGAAATAACGTAATAACGGCTAAAATGCCTAAGAAAACAAATGCGATAATCGTTAAAACTTTTTTCATTGGCTTATTGCCCCACTTTCTTTAAGAGTTTATTTTGTAAGAAAGTGACCACTAAAATAATCACAAATAAAATCACTGTGGCGGCCATCGCAATTCCGGGACGCCCTGCAATGTGGAATTTGTCATAAATATAGTACACTGCGGTTGTGGCACTGTTGGCAATCCCCGCACGACCACCGAATAAAGCATAAACTTGTGTATAAACTTTAAAGGCGCCAATTAAATTGACCGTTAATAAAAAGGCAATGGTCGGGACTAGCTGCGGAAACGTAATACGTCGGAAAATTTCGCCGTCTGAGGCGCCAAACATTTTTGCAATTTTAAAATGTTCTTCATCAATATTTCTCAACCCAGCCAACAAAATAATAATATTAAATGCTAAACTCGTCCAAACCCCAAAAATAATCAATGTTGGCATACTCATTTGAACATTATCTAGCCAGTTGACAGAAGGAATGCCGAAAAAGCCTAAGACGTAATTGACAATTCCATAATCGCCATTAAAGAAGTAACGGAAGACAATCCCAATGGCAATCGTACTCGTTACATAAGGCATAAAGAAAATCGTTTCAAAGAAACTCTTATGTTTAACTTTTTCAAAGATAATCCAAGCAATTGCTAGGGAAATTATCAAGGCAATCGGTACCACAGCAAATGCATAGAGCGCTGTATTTTTTAACGCTTTATAGAAGATTGGATCATTCAATACACGTTGATAATTTTCTAAACCAGCGTAGCGTTGGTTAATTAAGGAACCTTTTTGGAAGCTCATCCACAAAGAACGAAACAGCGGATAAACGCTAAACAGTAAAATGATTCCTAATGATGGCAGAAGGAAGAGCCATGCTTTTGGTTGATTTTCTGGATTGTATTTTTTCATTAGTAAACCCGGTCTCCCGCTTCGTTAAAGATAAATACTTTTTTATATGAAAAATCAAAAGATAAAGTGTCTCCTTCTTCAATCGCTTCTTCTACACTTACAATTGATTTCACTTGTTCATTTCCTAATGTAAATCGTAAAATACGTTCTCGACCAATCAATTCCACTAAATCTGTCGTTGTGGTAAAGAGACCTGTTTCAGTTGGTACCACATCTTCTGGACGAGAAGCAAACGTATATTTCCCATCAGTCATTGGCATTTTAAAGCGTGCTTGCTCAAAACGCTCAAGCGGAATTTCAAAACTTTCATGGTACATTTTGCCGTCTTTCACTTCAACAGACAATAAATTAATAATTGGGTTACCTATGAACTGAGCAACAAATAAGTTATTTGGTTCTAAGTAAAGGTTTTGAGGTTCATCATTTTGTTGAATAACCCCTTCGTTTAATAAAATAATTTTATCACTGATTGATAGCGCTTCCTCTTGGTCGTGCGTTACAAAGATTGTTGTAATGCCTACTTCTTTCACCAAGCGGCGGATTTCTTCACGAATTTTCAAACGCAAACGTGCATCCAAGTTACTTAAAGGCTCATCTAATAATAAAACATCTGGTTTTTGAACTAACGCCCGGGTAATCGCAACACGCTGTTGTTGACCACCAGAAAGTGTGCCTGGCTTTTTATGGCTTAACTCTTCAATATTCGTTAGTTTCATATATTCTTCGGCAATAGCTTGTGCCTCTGTTTTAGGAACTTTCTTGCTCCCTACTGTTAAAGGAAACATTACGTTTTCTAGAACAGTCATATGTGGATATAAGGCATAGTTTTGAAAAACGAACCCGATGTTCCGATCTTTTGGTGCTGTTTTGACAACCGATTGCTGTCGAAACTGAATATCTCCATCACTTGGATGTAATAAACCTGCAATTAAGTTTAAAATTGTGGATTTCCCACACCCACTTGGTCCTAACAAACAAACCAAGTCCCCTTGCTCAATCGTAAAATTGACCGATTTTAACGCTTCAAACCCATTATCGAATACTTTTTTCAAGTCGATAACTTCTATCATGACCCAACCTCCAAAAAAACATTTAATAGCATACCTTTTGATTTTAACATTTATTTCTTGCAACCGCGAGAGCAAAGCTGTTTCATTAAGATAAAAATAGGTAAAGTTAATGTATTTTTTATGTAAAAAATGTTGTTTTTCTGAAAAGTCTATTCACACTTTTTTTAATGCACAACAAAAAAACAGAGAATTTTTCTCTGCTTTTTTGGTTATTTTTTAGAATCTTTTTCTGATTCCTTTACAATATAAATTGGTCGTTTTTTCGTTTCTAAGAAAATTTTGCCGATATATTTGCCAATAATTCCTAAACATAATAGTTGCAAACCACCTACAAAAAGTACAATACAAACCATTGAAGGCCAGCCGCTTGTTGGATCACCATTAACTAATGTTCGAAAGATAATCACTAACATTGCTAGTGCAGAACCAATACACGAAAAGGCGCCAACGTATGAAGCAATATTCAATGGTGTTTCTGAAAAATTGACAATCCCGTCAATTGAATAACTTAATAGACTCCAGAAAGACCAAGAGGTTTCTCCAGCAATTCGTTCTCGATTTTTAAATTCAATATATTCTGTTTTAAAGCCGACCCAACTAAAAATCCCTTTTGAAAAACGATTATACTCAGATAACTCTAAAATCGCATCGACCATTTGTCGGGTCATGACACGAAAGTCACGGGCACCATCCACCATTTCCGTCTCAGCAATTCGATTAATGAGTTTATAGAACATCCGTGCAAACAAGCTACGAATGGGCGGTTCGCCGTCTCTTGTTATGCGTCGTGTGCCAACACAATCTAAATCTGTACTGGTTTCAATCATCTCAATCATTTGAGGTAATAACTCAGGCGGGTCTTGTAAATCAACGTCCATGACTGTCACTAAGTCACCTGTTGCTTCTTTTAAACCAGCGTATAAGCCTGCTTCTTTCCCAAAATTTCGTGAAAAAGAAAGATAACGGACCTTCTCTGGATGTTCGCGATAAAGCTGTCTTAAAACAGCTAACGTATTATCTTTTGAGCCATCATTCACAAATATATATTCTACTGAATGAGACAGTTGCTGGCTAATTTTTTCTACTTCTTCAAAAAACAGCGGAATCGCTGCTTCCTCATTATAACAAGGGACAACAATTGATAACATTTTATTTCCTCCACACTTCAGTTAATTATCATTATACCATATAATAGCCTTATTAAATAACGATATCCAACTAAAAATAACTTAAATAGAAAGAACCTGAGAAAAAATCCAAAACGATTTTTTCTCAGGCTGACTAGCGGTTAAACGAAAGCAACAGAAATAGTCCTACGCACTACTTCATCTTTTTCTGTTTAGCACTAAATTTATTTTGTTAAATCTTCTTGGTTCGCTTCAAATTGATAACGCGGTTCATCATTCTTTTCATCATAATCAACAATCAAATCATACCCTTTAAAGAACCAATCATCTGTTTCTTCAATAAAATAGGTAATCCCATCTAGGTTCTCTTTAATCATTGGCTCATCTGGCGCTTCTACAGACATCGCAATGGAAAAACCATCATGAACAGGTGTTTTTCCGTAAATTTTTCCGAAAAAACGAATGCCTGTCTCAGGCTGAACCCCGGTTTCTTCTTTAAACCATTGTTGGGCTTTCGGTGTCACTTCTAATTTCATTCTTTGTTCCTCCTTCACATCTCTGTCGCCATTTATTGTAGCACAGCGTAGTGCTTTTAGAGAATAAAGTGCTTAGCCATTCATTTTTTCATCTAATAAATCCACGTCTGCTGTATCACCGATAACTAATAAATTGTCGTTTTCTCGAACAATTTCAGAAGCATCTGGCGAAGCAATTACTTCTGTTTTCGAGCGGCGAATCGCTACCACAGTTAAACCAAATCGCTGACGGAAATTTAATTCTGCTAAGGTTTTATTGTAAAATTTAGGATTGGTGACCCGAACCTCAGCTAATGAAAATTCGCTAGATAATTCAATATAATCTAAAATATTGCGTGAAACAAGTTTGTGAGCAATTCGAATGCCCATATCCCGCTCTGGGTGAACGACCATGTCTGCCCCAATTTTATCTAAGACACGGGCATGATATTCATTGACTGCTTTGGCTAAGACATTGGGAACCCCCATCTCTTTAACCATTAATGTTACTAAAATACTCGCTTGAATATCTTCACCAATTGCCACCACTACGTGATCAAAATTCCGAATCCCTAAAGAACGCAACGTCATTTCATCTTGGGCGTTAGCCACCACTGCATGCGTTGCAATATTCATATATTCATTGACACGGTCTTCACTGCTGTCAATGGCCAAAACTTCTTGACCAGCTTCCACCAAAGTTTGGCATATGCTGCCGCCAAAACGTCCTAAACCAATAATTGCAAAATTTTGTTTCATTTCTTCTGACCGCTCCTGTCTGTTCGTTAAAATTAGTATAACAAATCCATAAATAAATTCCTAGAAGGATTTCCTAGAATTTATTTATGGATTTATCTGATATTTATTTGGCTAAACCATGTTGAAAAGCATAAATCGCCGCTTGGGTCCGATCATCCACATCTAGTTTTGCTAAAATGTTTGAAACATGTGTTTTAACTGTTTTCAAAGTGATAAAGAGTTCATCAGCTATTTCCTGATTACTTTTACCTTGTGCAATCAACATTAAAATTTCGTGTTCCCGGTTTGTCAAATCTTCGTGCAACACCGGCTCTTGTTTTTTTGTTAACCGTTCCATCATCTTATGCGTCACTTCAGGTTCCAACACACGCTCTCCGCGATAAGTCGCCCGAATTGCATCAGCAATCTCATGTGCTGTTGATGTTTTTAATAGGTAGCCCGCTGCACCAGCTTCAATCGCCGGATACACTTTTTCATCATCAATAAAACTCGTCACAATAATAATCTTGGCTTCTGGCCAATCTTTCAAGATCGCTTTTGTTGAATCAATGCCGTCCATTTCTTCCATTACCAAATCCATCAAAATAACATCTGGACGTAGTTCCAATGCTTTTTCATAGCCAATCTTACCGTTTTCTGCTTCGCCTACGACTTCTATATCCTCTTGAATAGATAAATATGATGAAACGCCTAAACGGACCATTTCATGGTCATCCACTAACATTACTTTGATCACTTGCAGTTTCCTCCTTTATGACAGGAACTTTAATTTCAACGCTGGTTCCCTGCCCTTTAAAACTAATAATTTTAACTGTACCGCCCATGCCGACAACACGTTCTCGAATATTATTTAAGCCATAACTACCGGCTTTATTACTTTGTTCCTTCATATCAAAGCCGACACCATCATCAACAATACGCAATAACACGTTTTTATCGACTTGGTGTAAGTATACCTCTAATTCCTTTGCTTTGGCATGTCTTAAGGTATTTGAAAGTAACTCCTGCACAATTCGGAAAAGATGATCCTCAATGCTGCTATTTAAATGAACATCTTCAACATCCCAAATCAATTCAATTTTAATTTTTGTTTGTAGTTCTTTCAGTAATTGTTCAATACCTTTACGCAAACTTTTTCCTTCTAGACTGATAGGACGCAAGTGCAATAGTAGCGCGCGCATTTCCGATTGGGAGGCATTAATGATTTCTGCCACCATGGCTAGTTGTTTACGATATGGTTCCGGGGTTTCTGTTCGTTGTGCTTGTTCATTTAATGCAGACAACATCATCATGGCTGCAAAAAGTTGTTGACTGACTGAATCATGCAACTCCCGCGCCAAACGATGCCGCTCGTTCTCTAAAATTTCTTCTTTTGTTTGCCCATCCATTAATTGCGGTCGACTGTTTAATAATTGCAATTCTTTAGACATCTCTAATAATTTATTTTTAATCGACCAAATATCTTGTTCGACTTCGGTTAGATAATGGTCTTGATTTTCACTGGTCGTTGGTTTGTTTAAGACTGGACTTTCATAATTACCGTTGGCCAATAACCGAAGTTTTTCTTCAATCCGTCCATATTGCCCTTTTTGAACCAATGAAATCAGTAAAAAGGTCAATAAGCCTATTAGTAAGGATATGAGAACAATGTGCACAATTAGTGGTAGATAAAAGACTTTTCTCTGAAGAAGCTCTAATAGCCACCGGTTTTGTTTAATCGAATGAAAATATGAAAACAATGTAATTAAGATAACAATAAAGGTGCTAAGGGACGCATATAATGAAATCATGCGTCTTGAAATCCGATCGGTCATACACGGATCACCTCAACATCTCCTACTAAAGTGTTCGTCATAATTTTCAAACGACGAAGATTGGTATCATAATCATTGCTGTAAATTTTTAATGATTCGTTTTTCAATTGATATTTTTCTTCTTCAAAACGTACCGTTCCGTAAAAAGTTGAATGTTCTAACAAAATAGCTACACCTAACGGCACTAGAATTCGCGTGCGGCCAAAACCTTTACGAATAATAATAATATTGTCTTCTTTCGGTAGTAGCGTATTACCTAAATCAATAATGGTGTCCCCAGAGATTAAATCAATATTGATATCGTCCCATTCATAGATATTGTTACCAATGCGTTCGTTGGCAAACCAGCGGCGTTTAAATCGTTTGCCATTTTTAGGTTCTTTTGCCGCCGTCTCCACCATAATCATTTGTTTTTTTCGCCAAGGTGCTCGCTCAGCTATATCCACGCCTGAAATCTCAAAGCCTTTTAAGCCGATAAAGAGTACGCCAAAAATCAACATAAACCAAACAGCCGTGCTATTCATTGCACCAATGACAATAAAAACAACGCCGAGGACGAATTGAAAGTTGTTAAAATGTGTTTTAGATGCTTTCCTGGAAACGTAGGCCACAAGTAAAACGCCAATTGTTAATAAAACAGCTAATCCAGGATTATGTACAATTTGCCATAACGCCAGAATAAAAAGTAATGCTTCTGCGACGATAAAAAAGCGCCAAGGGTTATTCATAGATTTGCCTCCTCCCTCTGTCATTTATTTTACTCGTTTATTTTATTTAATCATAGTGGTTTGCGCCTCAGGTTACCATAGGACTTTAGCCCTAAATGTCATAGATTGCGAAAGGACAGGCCTTGGAAGCTGCCTGCCCTACTCAATTATTTAGTTTGCTTCAACTTTTGTAATTTTAACTGTCATGTCGCCACCAGGTGTTGCAATAATCACTTGGTCGCCTAATTGTTTACCAATTAAGGCTTGCGCAATCGGTGAATCGTTAGAAATTTTACCAGAAAATGGATCGGCTTCGGCACTTCCTACGATTGTGTATTCCTCTTCTTCTCCATCAGGCAATTCTTGGAAAGTAACTGTTTTACCGATGGAAACTTCGTCTTGGTCCACGCCATCATTATCGATGATTTCTGCAAAACGAATCATATTTTCTAACGTTGTAATACGTCCTTCAACGAAAGCTTGTTCATCTTTAGCTGATTCATACTCTGAGTTCTCTGAAAGATCCCCAAAGCTACGAGCGATTTTAATACGCTCTACGATTTCTTTACGTTTAATTGTTTTTAATTCTTCTAGCTCTTGTTCTAATTTTTCTTTTCCTTCAAGAGTCATTGGATATACTTTTTCTACCATGTTAATTCTCCTTTTTCGCTTAACGATACGTAGTTCTTGGTTGGTTATTGAAAAAAATTCCGCTTTCAATCCACAAAAGAGTACCACGCTTTTTCTAAATTGTAAATATAATTATTGAATTTTTGTGATTTTGCTAAATTTTATTTATATAAATTTCTAGTTGCTACTCTTTCCCTCTGTTAAACAGATTACTTTTTGAGTATCTAAAAGCTTGGTGAATCATACAAAATTGATTCACCAAGCTCTTTTATGTTTTCATTTTATTCACTACTTGAATTATTGACATACTGATCTACTAATACTTGATGTTCTTCATATGTTTTTGAGAAGTATACTTTTCCTGTAGAAATATCTGCTACAAAGTATAAATAGTCACTTGGTGTCGGATTCAAGACTGCTTTAATTGACTCCTCACTTGGGCTATCTAATGGTCCTGGTCCATAACCAGTATTTTTATACAAGTTATAAGACGAGTCCACTTCCAAGTCAGCATACGTTACAGTTTCTTTGTGTTCTCCTAGAGCATACAAAATAGAAATATCTGATTGGATCGGCATATCGGCAGCCAAGCGGTTAAAGAATACTTGCGCAATTTGTTTGCGGTCTGCTTCTTTGACTCCTTCTTTTTCAACCAATGAAGCTAACGTTAAGACTTGCTGATTGGTTAAATTCTTTGCATGAATTGTCGGCGTATATTGTTCCATTACTGTGTTCATTTTAGCAATCATTTGTTCGACAAATTCAGGAAGTGTTGCTTTTTTGTAGTAATCATAAGTTGCCGGGAATAAATACCCTTCTAAGCGATAACGAACACCTTCTGCGGTTGCAGCACTTTCAAGTAAATCAGGATACTTAGCCTTCATTTGATTGAAGAAGTCTTCGTTTTTCATTAATGCAATGAAATCTGCTTTCTTGAAATCTGTATTTTTTTCAATAGCTTCGCCAATTTTATCTATATCGTAGCCTTCAGGAATCGTTACTTTGCCATCTGCAATTTTAGTTGGTTCTGGCGTACCTCCTTCTTTTAGCATTTCACCAATTTCATCGAGTGTCATGCTTGGAGACATTTGATAATAGCCCGCTTGAAAATCTGTTAAGTTTTTAAATTTTACGTAGTAGTTAAAAACCATTCCGCTTTTAATGACGTTGCTTTCTTCTAAAACCGCAGCAATTTGCTTATTAGAAGATCCTTCTGGGATATGCACTTGAACAAGCTTCTTATTGTTCTTGTCTAGTGGCTGTAGCCCAGCATCTACATATTTATAAAAAGTAAACCCAAAGATTGCCATCATTAAAACTAATACAGAAACTACAATTAACACGATACGACCGACTAAACGATCTTCTTTTTTACGTGTTTGTTTTTTTGTATTTGTTGGCTTTTCGTCTGTTTCAATCGGGGTTGGCTCTTCGACTGTCTGTGTTGTCTTGTCTTTCCCACGTCTTCGAGCAGCTCTAGAACCTGCACGTGTTTGTGTTGTGCGGCTCGCTGTTTCTTGTGATTCATCAGATGAAGGTTGGGGTGACCTATCATTTTTTTCAGAGGAATCAGGTTGATCGCCATCATTTCTACCATTTAAAGACCCAGTTACTTGATCTCTAAGCGAAGATTTGGGATCTTGGTTATTTTGGTTATCATTAGCCAAAACTAACCCTCCTTACTATTCTATCGTTTATGACTGAAACTATTATACATGAAACCTCTTTAAAATTAAATGTTTTTAATAAAAAGACCGTCATTCCCCGATAAAAAATTCATCATTGATAACGTTTAAAGCCTATGATGGCGCTTTTCTATTGAAACGATAATAAATCTTAAAATCCTCCTAAATTTATCGAAAATCCATTTTCTATTAAGAATTTCGTAGCAAAATAGCACCTAAGTCTTTAGGCGAGTGTACTAGGAATGTCGCTCCCGCCTCTTGTAACTCTGTTTCTTCACCAAATCCATACAAGACACCTATACTATCTAAGCCATTTTGTTGAGCACCAAGAATGTCATGATTACGATCACCAACCATGATAATTGCTTCTTTGGTTGGGTCTAGTTGAGCTTCCGTTAATGCATACTGAATCACATCTGCTTTTTTAGAACGATGACCGTCCATACTCGCTCCATAGATGCCTGTAAAATAACGATCTAAATCAAAATGAGTAATAATCTTTTTAGCAAATTCTTCTGGCTTGGAAGTCGCAATGTATAACTTTGCTCCCGCTTCCTTTAACCTTATTAGTACCTCTGGGATCCCTGGATACACATGATTTTCAAACATACCTTTTCTCTGATAATACGCTCGATAATGACCCACTGCTTGTTGCGCTGCTTCAGCTGAAGGCGCCATGTGCAAAAACGACTCATATAAAGGCGGCCCTATGAAAGAACGTAATGTCTCCTCGCTAGGAGCTGGCCAGCCTAATTGTTCTGTTGCGTATAAAATAGAACGCATAATGCCGCTACCAGAATCCGTAATTGTGCCATCTAAATCAAATAAAATCGTTTGATACATCTTCACTTCACTACTTTCTAGCATTTTTTGTCTAATTGATTCTTCAAAATAAGATACGCAAAAGAAGCACATTTTTCAGCGCTTCTCTGCCTTTTTATTTATTTTGCTGTAAACGTATCTGGTTTTTTATCTGATTGCTGCATTTCATAGGCAATGGCTTCAACGATTCGGCGGCTAGCTTGACCATCCCCATACGGATTTTGTGCATGCGCCATCGCGTGGTAAGCATCAGAATCAGTCAATAATGTTTTCGCCTCTTGATAGACTACTTGTTCGTCTGTACCAACCAATTTCAATGTTCCTGCCGCTACGCCTTCTGGACGTTCCGTTGTATCTCGTAAAACTAAAACTGGCACACCTAAGGAAGGAGCTTCTTCTTGCACACCGCCAGAATCAGTTAAAATTAAAGAACTTTTCGCTGCAAAATTTTGAAAATCTTTGACATCCAATGGTTCAATTAAATGCACACGAGCTAATTCACCTAAGTGTTCCGCTACTATTTCACGGACTTTGGGATTTTTGTGCATAGGGAAAATGACTTCAATTTCTGGATGTTCCATTACAAGCCGACGAACAGCTTTAAACACATTTGCCATTGGCAGGCCTAAATTTTCACGACGATGCATTGTGATTAGTACGATGCGTTGGTCTGTAGGGATTTTTTCCAATAAATCATTTTGATAGTGGGCATCAACAGTGTACGCCATCGCGTCAATCGCTGTATTGCCAGTTACATAAATATGTTCTTCTGGATGATTTTCTTTGATTAAATTGTCCTTACTTTGAGTAGTTGGGGCAAAATAAATATCAGTTAACACATCTACCAGTTGACGATTCATTTCTTCCGGAAACGGAGAATATTTTTGCCAGGTCCGCAATCCTGCTTCCACATGTCCCACTGGAATCTGTTGATAAAAAGCAGCCAATGCAGCCGCAAATGACGTGGTTGTATCGCCATGAACCAAGACAATATCCGGCTGTTCTGTCACAAGAACCTCAGTTAATAAATTCAAAACACGACTTGTAATATCTGTTAAGGTTTGCCCATCTTTCATGATATTTAAATCATGATTCGGTGTAATTTGAAAATCTTCTAACACTTGATCCAACATTTGGCGATGTTGCGCTGTTACGACTACTACAGAGTCAAATCCTTGACTTTGCTCTTCTAAAACTTTGATTAAGGGAGCCATTTTGATTGCTTCTGGCCGTGTTCCAAAAACCGTCATTACTTTAATTTTCTTCATCATTTTCCTCCTAATTCTATGTTAGTTTCGGGTATTTTTGTTGGCGAAATTCTTCTGCTCGTTGAATATAATGTAAGGCGTTCGTATGATTACTGGCTATTTCTGCTGCCGTTAACGGACGGATAACCTTCGCGGGTCGACCAAATGCTAAAACATTTGGCGGGATAATTTTGCCTTCTGTCACTAAAGAGCCCGCACCAATCAGGCTGTTTTCTCCAATAATGGCGTTATTTAGAATGGTTGAACCCATGCCAATCAAAGCACCATCACCGATTTTACAACCGTGTAACATGCATTGATGGCCCACCGTTACATACTTGCCTACAATTGTCGGGGCATCTTCATCAACATGAATAATCGTGCCATCTTGAATATTACTACCTTCACCAATGGTAATTGTGTTACTGTCACCTCTTAAGACCGACTGAAACCAAATATTACTATCCTTCGCTAGTTGTACGTTCCCATAGACATCTGCACTAGCAGCAATAAAATATTCTTTTTTCAAACTCTGTCACCTCTTTTCATTAAGTATAGACAAGAATTCCTCACTTTCATAGTAAAAAAGACAAGAAAAACGACTGTCTTTTCAGACAGCCGTTTTTTTATTCCTCATAGTCGCCTTCTTCAGCAAATTGACTATTGTATAGTTTTTCATAGAAGCCACCTTGTTCCAGCAACTCATGATGCGTACCTTTTTCAATGATTTCTCCTTGTTTCATAACAAGAATTAAATCAGCTTCACGAATAGTTGATAGGCGGTGGGCAATAACGAAACTCGTTCGTCCTTCCATAACACGATCCATTGCTTTTTGAATTAAGGCTTCCAAGCGTGTATCGACTGAACTAGTCGCCTCATCTAAAATCAAAATTTTTGGATCAGAAATTACCGCTCGGGCAATGGTCAACAATTGTTTTTGACCAAGGGAAACGTTATCTCCCTCAGAATTGATTTCCATTTCATACCCATCTGGCATTGTCCGAATGAAGTGATCCACATTGGCCGTTTTCGCTGCATCCACAACTTCATAATCCGTGGCATCCAACTTCCCAAAACGAATGTTATCTGCAATGGTACCTTTATACAACCAAGCATCTTGCAATACCATTCCAAATACAGATCGGACATCACTACGGTTCATTTTTTTCGTGTCAATGCCATCAATTTTAATGGCACCTTCTGTTACATCATAAAAACGCATTAGCAAATTGATTAAGGTTGTTTTCCCAGCGCCAGTTGGTCCCACAATCGCAACCATTTGGCCCGCATCAACTTTAAAGTTCAAATTACGAATTAACGGTTTTTCTGGGTCATAACTAAAGCTGACATTTTCAAATTCAACAGAGCCTAAAATAGGTTCTGGTAAAGGAACATCTTGTTCGTTAAGTTCTTCTTCTGGCTCATCTAGGATTTCAAAAATCCGCATGGTCGAAGCTGAAGCGCTTTGTAAAGCTGCAGACAACTGCGTAATATTCCCCATTGGTTGGCTAATTTGCCAAATATATTGAATAAACGCTTGTAATTGCCCCACTACGATCACACCAGCAACCACATAGTAACTACCAAGGACAGCTACCCCGATATAGGTCCCATAAGCGGTCATTTGAACCAATGGCAACATTAATCCTGAGATAAAGGATGCTTTGAAGCCAAAACCATTTAAACGATGATTGACTTGTTTAAAGCCTTCAAGGGTTTCTTTTTCCCGACCATATAGTTTTAAAACACTGAACCCAGTCATATTTTCTTGGACATAACCATTTAAGTCTCCTAAAGAATTTTGCATTCCTTGGAAATATTTCTGGGAGATTTTAACAATTGTTCTGGAAATAATCAGAGACAACGGAATCATAATCACTGAAAAAATCGCCATCAGCGGATTGATTAAGAACATCATCACTACCGCCATCACAATACCTAAGACTGCTGAAACAATATTGATAAAACTTTGTTGCATCGCATTGCTGACAGCATCCACATCGTTCGTCACCCGTGACAAAATATTTCCTTGTTGGTTCTTATCAAAATAAGAAACTGGCAAACGATTGATTTTTTCTTCAATATCTCGACGTAAATCGCGCATGGATTGTTGAACGACATTCGTCATTAAAAAGCCTGACAAAAATTGTGCCACACAATAACCTGTTCCCACAACTAAAATCCAAATTAAACATTGGATTACATAATCAAAATTAATGGATTCGCCGGCCGCAATATTACGGCTAATTTCTGTCGTCGGTAATCCAGTCAAATAAGGCAACGCTGCATTAAAGGCAACGGTTAATATTGTAAATAAAATAACTAAATAAAACGTCACTCGGTACGGTTTAATATAGCGACCGATTCGTTTCATAGAAGAAAAGGCGTGTTTCATGCTAATTCCTCCTCTGACAATTGAGAAGCCGCAATATCATAGTAAATTGGACAAGTCTCAAGTAATTCACGATGTGTGCCAATTCCGACCACGTCGCCTTCGTTTAAAACAACAATGCGGTCCGCATGCATAATTGTTCCAACACGTTGTGCCACAATTAAAACAGTGGATTCTGTTGTTTCTTTTTTCAGACGCGCTCGTAAATTTGCATCTGTTTGATAATCTAACGCAGAAAAACTATCATCAAATATATAAATTTCCGGATTGCGAATAATCGCCCGTGCGATAGCTAAACGTTGTTTTTGACCACCAGAAAAGTTCGTGCCACCTTCTGAAAGAGGTTCATCATAGCCTTGCGGTTTTTGCGAAACAAATTCTGTGGCTTGAGCAATGTCAATTGCTCGTTCCATTTCTTCTAACGTCGCATCTTCCTTACCGTAGCGAAGGTTATCAGCAATTGTACCAGTAAAAAGTAACGCTTTTTGTGGAATATAGCCAATCTTATTGCGTAATGCACTAAGTTGGTACTCTTTTACGTTCACTCCATCGATTAAAATTTCACCTTCTGATACATCATAAAACCGTGGAATCAATTGAATTAATGTTGATTTCCCACTACCTGTGCTCCCAATAAAGGCCACTGTTTCACCAGGTGACGCCTTAAAACTTACATTGCGGATGACTGGGCTTTCCGCATGTCCAGGATAGGCAAAGGTTACATTTTTAAACTCTAGATAGCCTTTAGTAGCTGTTTCTGTTACGCCTTCTTCTTCACGAATAGCTGGTTCCATGTCTAAGGCTTCTTGAATCCGTGAAGCCGAAACCGCAGCCCGCGGATACATCATAAAGACACTGGCAAATAACATAAACGAGAACAGCGCATGGAAAATATATTCAATAAAAGCAATTAAATTCCCAACTTCTAAATCCCCATGGCTGATTTGAACAGTCCCGCTCCAAATGATTAAGACCATCACAATATTAAATAAGAAAAAGAACCCTGGTTGGGCTGCTGCCATTAAACGAAACAGACTTTTTGAACTTTTAGTGTAAGTTTCATTGACTTTATTAAAACGAGATTCTTCAAATTTTTCATTAACAAATGCACGTATTACCCGCAATCCAGAAAGATTTTCTCTTAAAATCCCATTGATTCCATCTAAGTTCTTTTGTTGCTTTTTAGATAACGGTTCTGACAAACGAGCAATTCCGACAACTGCTAGCAGCAGAAAAGGCAAGGCACCTAAAACGTACATTCCTAACGACGGACTCGTTCGCATCACCATGTAAAGACTGGCAATAAACATCACTGGCGTCATAAAGCCAAGACGTAAAATATTTCCCATGAAGAGCATAATTTGGTATGCATCATTGGTAGTTCGCGTAATTAAGGAAGAAACCCCAATACTTTCATATTCACTGTGTGAGAAAGTTTGAATCTTTTCAAATAAATCATCACGAATATCACGAACAATGTTTGTTGTAATTCTGGCACCAAAGTACCCCAGCAAAATATTCATTGCGACACCAATAATCGTAATTACAACCATCCAAATCCCTTGCTGATAAATATAGTCCATATCTTTAGGAATAATTCCTTTGTCAATCATTCGCGCTAAAATGGTCGGCAAGCCTAATTCAATCAAAATAAAACCAAACACACAAATAAAATCAGCAAAAAGTAATTTCTTATAACGCATTGTGTAACGCCACATTAACTTCAATTAATCATCTCCTTCTTATCTTACTTTAAATTTTCTAGTACCCCCACTGTATCAAAAAGAAATCGGTAATACAAGCTGTCTGGCTAGAAAAAACAGCCTTTCTCTTTCTATCCTTTCTCTTTTAGATTTTCTAAAAAATAGATAATTTTAATGATTTACTTATACGATTAAAATTGCTACTTCCTTTTGATTGTGCCATAATTGGGAAAAACTGAAAGGACCCTTTGAATGAAAAAATTATTCTTCATTTTTCTCGGTTCCTGTACGTTTGCTTTAGGCACGTTAGGAATCTTTTTGCCGCTTTTACCCACCACTGGTTTTTATTTATTAACGGCCTTTTTTTGGATGCGTAGTTCAGATAAACTTTATAACAAATTTTTAGCTTCTTCCTATTATCAAAAATATATCCAAGAAGCCTTCTTTGAGAAAAAAATTACTCGTAAAGGCAAATGGAAACTATTTATTTCCATGTTTCTTTTATTTGCCATTCCGTGTTTAATTGTCCGAAATACGTTGATGACTACGACTTTAGCGATTGTTTATTTAGCCCACGTGATTGGCTTAAGTTGGTATTGGCGTCCTAAAAAAAAGGCACTCGAACTTGATCAAGAATAAGGCGAAACAAGAAGTTTGTTTTTTTTAAAAGTCCAGTGAGTGTTTCTATACTTCCTTATCATTCTATGATAAAATAAGCTTAATTGTTGTTATTCACAACACACGGGACGGTTGAAAAAAGAACACATAAAATCAAATACCCAGAATGAAGCAAAGTCGAGGCTTCATTTCATCATTAACAGATGTTTTTGATGAGCATTCTTTTTTAGGTGATCAGCACCTCGTTTTGTTGTGTTTAATTTTCTGTCTTAAAATGAAAAAAACTATAAATTGCTACTATTAGTAGCTGAAGGAGAAATGAATCGATGATTTACAAAGTATACTATCAAGAAACAAAAATCAGAAACCCAAAAAGAGAAGACACAAAATCTCTTTACATGGAAGCCGATAGCGATGTAATCGTGCGCCAATTAGTTGAAGAAAATACCCCATACAATATTGAATACGTTCAATTATTAGACGAAAAACATCTTGCTTACGAGCAAGAACATGCGGACTTCACTCTAACGGAGTTTTAACATGAAAGTAAACATAAAAAATAACGAAACTGGCGTTTTTGCAATCGGTGGTTTAGGCGAAATTGGAAAAAACACATATGGGGTACAATTCCAAGATGAAATTATCATTATTGATGCTGGGATCAAATTCCCAGAAGATGATTTACTTGGGATTGACTACGTGATTCCAGATTATAGCTACATCGTTCAAAATTTGCATAAAGTCAAAGCACTCGTTATTACCCACGGTCATGAAGACCATATTGGTGGCGTTCCTTATCTTTTACGTCAAGCGAATATCCCAATCTATGCGGGACCACTAGCCTTGGCTTTAATTACCAACAAACTAGATGAACATGGTTTATTGCGAGAAGCGGAATTACACGAAATTAATGAAGATACGGTGATTCGTTTTAGAAAAACAGCGATTAGCTTTTTCCGGACGACTCACAGTATTCCTGATGCCTTGGGCGTTGTGGTTAAAACGCCTTCTGGTAACATTGTCGCAACAGGTGACTTTAAGTTTGACTTTACACCCGTTGGTGAGCCAGCCAACTTACACAGAATGGCGAAATTAGGTGAAGAAGGCGTCCTTTGTCTTCTTTCAGACAGTACCAATGCTGAAATACCCACCTTTACAAAATCCGAAAAAACAATTGGGACCTCTATTTTAAAAATCTTTGAAAAAATTGATGGTCGGATTATCTTTGCCAGTTTTGCTTCAAACATTTTCCGTTTACAACAAGCTGCTGATGCAGCCGTGAAAACAGGTCGCAAAATTGCTGTTTTTGGTCGTAGCATGGAAAATGCCATTGTCAATGGCGAACGCTTAGGCTACATCAAAGTGCCAAAAGGAACGTTTGTCGATGCGGCGGAACTGAATCAATTGCCAGCAAATGAAACAATGATTTTATGTACTGGCTCTCAAGGAGAACCTATGGCCGCGCTTAGTCGGATTGCTAACGGTACACATCGCCAAATTAGTATTCAACCAGGCGATACGGTTGTTTTCTCAAGTTCACCAATTCCTGGGAATACGACAAGCGTTAACCGTTTAATCAACTTATTATCTGAAGCCGGTGCAGAAGTTATCCACGGAAAAATCAATAATATCCATACTTCTGGTCACGGTGGACAAGAAGAGCAAAAATTAATGCTTCGCTTGATGAAGCCTAAATATTTCATGCCTGTTCATGGTGAATTTAGAATGTTAAAAATCCATGCTTCGCTCGCTCAAGATACAGGGGTTCCTGAAGAAAATTGCTTTATCATGGGCAACGGCGATGTCTTAGCTTTAACGGCTGATAGCGCACGTCCTGCTGGTCACTTCAACGCTAACGACGTGTACGTTGATGGAAATGGTGTCGGCGATATCGGGAATGTTGTTTTACGGGATCGTCGTATCTTATCTGAAGAAGGTTTAGTTTTAGCGGTAGCAACGGTTGATATTAAAAATAAAGAAATTATGGCTGGTCCAGACATTCTTTCCCGTGGTTTTGTCTACATGCGTGAGTCTGGTGATATGATTCATGAAGGCCAACGTCTTTTATTCAATGCTCTACGTGAAGCAATGAAAGATAAAAACTGTACCGAAGCAAAATTAGGCGAAGCCATGACGACCGCTTTACAGCCTTTCTTGTTTGAACAAACAGAACGTCATCCAATGATTCTGCCAATGATTATGACTGCCACAGTTAGTGATCAATAAAGCTCTCATTTAATAGAGAAGAAAAATGCTTGTCCATTTTTCTTCTCTATTTTTTCTAACAAAAAAACACCTAACGCATGTTAGGTGTTTTTGGATTATTTTTTATTAGTTTTTTTCTACGTTAACTGCTTGAGGGCCACGGTCTGAATCTTCAACATCAAAAGTCACTGCTTGACCTTCTTCTAAAGTTTTGAAACCATCACCTTGGATAGCTGAGAAGTGTACGAATACGTCGCTTCCGTCTTCGCGTGAGATAAACCCAAAACCTTTTTCTGCGTTAAACCATTTTACTGTTCCTTGTTCCATTCTTTTGTTCCTCCTCGTGCATTTGCACATAAATAGTCGTAACTTTGCTCGCTTCCAATAGAATATTTAAAAAAATTTAAAAAGTCTACATAATTCCAAACAAGATTACCCTTTCATTTTACACGTGATAAAATATTTTTGCAAGAATTGTCCTCATTCTGAAGCAAAAAAATTCTCTTCTCTCAAACTAATGTATCCGCTATCACCAACAATAATATGATCCAACAATTGAATCCCCATCATTTCGCCACATTCTTCCATTCGTTTGGTAAATTGAATATCTTGTGGAGACGGTGTCGGATTGCCAGATGGATGATTATGAGCTAATAGTATGCGAGCAGAAGAATATTTAACCGCTCCCCGAAAAATTTCGCGTGGATGAGCAATACTTTGATTCAGTGATCCTTTGAAAATCGTTTTCTGTTGGATAATGTCATTCTTGGTATTCAAGTAAATACAAATTAAATGTTCTTGTTGCAGCCCCTTCATCTCTTGGAGTAATCGTTGAGCGACTTGTTGACTGGACGTAACTTTGCCAAATTTGATTTGACTACTTTGATAAATTCGACACCCCAATTCAATGGCCGCACGTAATTCAATGGCTTTCACTTGGCCAATGCCTTTAATAGCCATTAACTCGTTCAACGTGGCTTGCTGGAAATAAGAAAGTTGCTTAAACTGTTTTAATAGCGTTGCGGCAACAGTCATCACGTCTGCTTCTTTTGAGCCAGTTCGTAACAGAATCGCCAACAACTCTTGATTCGATAATGCTTTTTCTCCTATCGCCAAGAGCCGTTCTCGTGGTAAACAATCACTCGGCATCTCACGAATAAACAGATCCGATACTTGCATAAAAAAAACCTCCTTTGCTAGTCATTAATAAACTACGCAAAGGAGTGTTGTTTTTATTATTTTAAATAATGTGGCGCTTGATGTAAACTCTCCAAGACATGTAATGTTTTCTCTTGGATAACTTCAGTTGGTTGCAATAAATCAGGTACCATGATCACTGGAATGCCCGCACTATGAGCCGCACTTACCCCATGAAATGAGTCTTCGAAAATCAAGGTTTTCGGGGCTTCTGTTCCTAAAAGTTGACGTGCTTTTTGAAAAATTTCTGGGTCCGGTTTTGCTCGTTTAACATCCTCTGCTGAAACAATTCCTACAAAACGATCCTGAATCCCAGCATGGCTTAATAACATTTCAATTGCTGGACGGACGTTACTTGAGGCAACTAATCGAGGAATTTTTTGATCATCTAAAAAGTCGAGAAATTCCACCACCCCTGGTTTTAAAGGGACGTTACCAGATCGAAACTCTTGCAAGGTATCATCATAAGAACGGCGGATAAATTCTTCCACTGTGTCGTGACCGTAAGATGCATAAATACGTCGGTAATTCTCTTGTACTTCTTCATCGGAAATCCCAACATAGTCTAAATAGACTTCTTTACTATATGGTAACCCCATTGCATCTGCTACTTTTTGAGTAGATGTATAGTAAATCAACTCCGTATCAAAAAGCAACCCATCCATATCAAAAATTACGCCATCAAATTTCTTCATCATTTCCTCCTATAGTTAAAAGTAATTCTCTTACTTGAGAAACAAAATATAATGAACCTGTTACTAATAATAAATCATCTGTCGACATTTTTTCTAAAATTTCGCCTAAGCCAAATTGCCATAAAGACACAATTTCTGTTAAATCGTCTTCATATTTTTCCATTTCTGTAAGTGCAATAGCTTTAGGGTAATCAAAGCTAGTTAAGTAAAGATGCGCATTCGGTACTTGCTTTAAGTCCTGAATCATCTCATCCACATCTTTAGTTGCTAAAGCTGAAAATAAAATATGAATCGTGTGTTGTGGAAACTCTTTGCGCAAGTTTTCAACTAAGCGTTTTACTGCATGATCATTGTGGGCACCATCTAAAACAATCAACGGTTCATCACTAAGACGTTCCATTCGAGCTGGCCATTGCGCTTTAGCTAACCCTTTAGTAATGTCTCGTTCTTTAAACGGCAAATGTTGTAGTTGGCAATACTTGTCAAATAATTGAATAGCTACCGCCGCGTTTTCTACTTGGTGACGCCCCAACAAGGGAACTTTAATTTTTGTCAGTTTGCCCATTTCTCCATAGAAATTAAATACTTCCCCCCATTGTGTATCAGGATGTAGATATTCCACTTGATACTCTTTGCCAAAACGAAAAATTGGACTCTGTTTTTCTTGTGCGACTTTTTCAATGACTGCTAGCGCATCAGCACAAATATTGCCTGTTACTACTGGGACTTTTTCTTTAATAATACCCGCTTTTTGATAGGCAATTTCAGCAATTGTTTCACCTAAAATTTCTGTGTGATCCTTCCCAATTGTCGTAATTCCCGTCAATAATGGCTTCACGACATTGGTGCTATCAAGTAATCCACCTAAGCCAACTTCAACAACTGCGATATCCACTTGTTCATTCACGAAATAGTCCAAGGCCATTCCTGTCAATGTTTCGAATTCTGTAATTCCAGCCACTTCAGTGATCTGGTCTAATTCTTTAATGATTGGTTGATACTTTTCCACATAGGTAATCAATTGTTCGTCTGAAATTGGTTGACCATTTATCGCAATTCTTTCATTAAATGATTCAATATAAGGAGAGGTAAAGGTTCCGACTTTCAAGCCCATTTCTTCTAATAGACAGCGTAAATATGTCACGGTTGAGCCTTTACCATTGGTTCCTGCGATATGAATCGTTGGCACTTTGTTTTCTGGATGATCAATTTTTTCTAATAATGCATTAATCCGATCCAAACCAGGTCTTGAGCCAAAGGGTAACCGGCTATGAATCCATTCAATGGCTTCTTCTATTGTTAATTGCATCTTGTCCAACTCCTTGTCTTCTTCTACATTATAACTAAGTTAGGTGACTTTTTCACTAATAACCAATTGAAACTTTTTCTTGAAAACTTTTTGCATTTTTCATAATTTTGCGTTATTAGCGGATACATTAATGAACTTATGGTAAACTAACATTCTGGATGGTTCGTTCCAGCCAGCCAATTAAAAACTATTTTTAGAGCGTTCAACACGCTTATTCATGATTTTTTTATAAAGGTGGACTTATTTTGATGAAAAACAAATCGAAGCTTTTATGGTTAGGAAGTTTTTTCTTGCCGTTTTTACTTCTATTGCTTGTATGGATGACATTACAACTTGCGCCTTTTGGTGACAACAACTTATTAGTTAGTGATTTAGGCACACAATACATGCCTTTCTTGAGTTTTTTAAAACGCTCTTTTCACGAGGGAATAACTACATTCTACTCTTTTTCCAATGAGATTGGTGAGTCGATTGTTCCTTTGGCAGCCTATTACTTACTGAGCCCTTTTAATGTGTTGGCTTTCTTTTTTCCTTATGAACAATTACCTATAGCAATTTTATGGATTATTACCTTAAAACTTGCCTTGATGGGCACGACGATGTTTAGCTATTTAAAATACACCTATCAAAAAGTTGATGGCACCACGTTACTTTTTTCAACGTCCTATAGTTTCTGTGGCTTTGTCACCGTCTATAGCCAAAACTTTATGTGGTTGGATGCACTAATTCTATTCCCGCTTATCTTATTGGGACTCCAACGTTTATGGGATCAACGTAAATGGGGCTTATACAGTATAACCCTGTTTTTAGCGATTGTGACGAATTACTACATGGGTTATATGATTTGTCTCTTTGCTGTTTTGTACAGTATCTATTGGTTCTTTAAAAAGAATACCCAAGCCCATGCTATTCGGCAATTTTTTAAACAAAGTCCGTTATTCATCCTCGTTTCTTTTTTAACAGGAACTGCAACTAGCTTTTTATTATTACCTGCAGCAGAAGGGATGCTCTATACAAAAAAAGCAGATTTTGATGTCTCGACGTTCTTTTTAACGCCTAAGTTCAACACTTCGTTTTTCTCGCAATTAGGCTTAGGTTCTATTAATTATGAGTTGCGTTTAGACCATTTACCAACCGTTTTTGCTGGATTATTTGTGACACTCCTCTGTGTTGCCTATTTTCAAACGAAACAAATTGCGTTAAAAGAAAGAATAGCTTCAGCAATTCTTTTATTCATTCTCTTTTTAAGCTTTTGGTTAGAAGCCTTTAATACTGTCTGGCACATGTTTCAAAGCCCAGCTGGGTTCCCTTACCGAAATGTCTTTATCTTTAGCTTTTTATTGATTGTCTTTGCCTATGAAGCTTGGCTTACAAGAGTGACCATTCCTTGGTCCGCACCTATTATTTTTAGTCTGCTGTTAGTCATTGGCTACGGATCTTTGTATTATGGTCCACAAAAGAATCTCTTAATTTCGATCAATTATTTATGGCTAAGTTTACTTTTTATTTGGTTGATTTTCGTTTGCTTGCGTTTAGCACACAAAAAGGCCTTAAGAAACTATGTAGTCGTGGCTTTATTCTTACTGGTCAGCACAGAATTAACAACGAATTTCTGGATTTCTTTTAAACATATGCCCTTTGGTAGCCAAGCAACATTTGCCCAAGATTACCGAAAACACAGCCAATTAATCGATGAAAAAATGGCCTCAGCACCAGAACTTTATCGCATGAAACAAGTCATTCCTTCCAAAGAAACAGGGTTCCGTGAAATCAATAACGGCTACAATAATCCTTTACTTTATGGCTATGCTGGCGTTTCTAGCTATACTTCGACTTTAACTGCCACTACCCAAGACACATTAAGTGCGCTAGGTTTATATCGAAAAAATGATCGCCGGATTGCCTATGTGGATAATTCACAACTAACCAATTTACTTTTAAATGTGAAATATGACTTTTTACCAATTGAAAAACCTACGAGTGAAAAATTGCTAAAAACAGTTGGTTCCACGAAAATCATGGAAAATGATGAAGCGATCGGTATGGGCTTTTTGGCGCCAACCGCATTAACCAAGTTAAAATTAGCAAAAAATAATCCTTTAGATGCCCAAGAAGAACTCCTGCAAACGCTCGTGCCGACGGATAAACCTTACTTTAAAACAGCTTCGTTGATAAATGAACCTCATCATACCAACGAAACAATTGAAGCAACCTTTAAAGTGAATAGCACTGGCGACTTGCATCTTTATATTCCGAATTTAAAATGGAAAAAAGTTACACAATTGAAGGTAAACCAAAAAGTTATCTCGACGCCGATTTATATTGCAACCAATCAACTGTTCAATTTAGGGCATTTTGAAAAAGGAACTACCGTGACCCTGTCACTAACTGCTGAACAAGTGGTTGATTTAACTAATTGGCAACTTCAAACTTTAGACCAAACAGCCTTTAATCGTGCAGTTGACAAATTACGCCAACAAGCTCTTCACGTGAATGCAACTAAAAAAGGCCATTTAAATGGCGCACTGAATGTACCTGGAAATGACACTCAGTTACTGTATACGTCCATTCCTTATGACCAAGATTGGCAAGTCAAATCGTCGCTACAAAAAGAACCCTTAAAAACACAACGCATTCTAGGTGGCTTTTTAGCTGTTGAAGTCCCAGCTGGCAAACAGCAGTTAACCTTTGCCTATCATCCAAGAATGATTTATCTCGGCACTGCCGTCAGCGGAACGATTTTACTGGGAACGGCTGGTTATCTTGGCTTTAAAAAATACCGTCGAAAACGTCAGGAGGCCACTCATGACTAATCAGAAAAAATTTTTAAATGGACTCATTCGGTGGTTACCCCTAGTTGGACTGGTGCTTTTCTTCGGCTTAATTTTATGGGGATATTCCAGAGGAATTTTTCATTCTGTTGCTTCCTTGCAAGCTTTTATTAAACAGTTTGGTAACTATGCGGTTCTGTGTTTCATTCTTTTACAAATCGTCCAAGTGATTATCCCTATTCTACCTGGAGGAATCTCTTCTGTTGCAGGAATGTTGATGTTTGGCAATTTGCAAGGCCTTTTGTATAGCTATCTTGGATTGATTATTGGTGAGTTTATTGGCTTTTTACTGGTTCGTTACTATGGACGTAGCTTTGTAAAAATAATCCTTTCACCCAATAAATACAAAAAATTTGAAGAGATTTTAGACAAAAATGAACAAAATGTCAAAAAGCTCTTAATCTTTACTATGTTAGTCCCCTTCGCTCCAGATGATATTGTTTGTTTAGTGGCGGGAATTACAGATATTTCTTTAAAGGAATTCATGAAAATTGTTCTTTTATTAAAATTCTGGTCTGTGGCTACTTACAGCTATTTAATGTTGTATTTGTTTCAATTATTTGGCAAATTATAACAAAAAGACAACAAAACCAACGTTTGGTTTTGTTGTCTTTTCTTTTTTAGATTGAACGTAATTGGGCAATCCGTTCTTTGACAGCCTCTTGTTTTTCAAGGTAGTCTTTTTCTTTTGCACGTTCTGCTTCCACGACCTCATCTGGTGCATTTGACACAAAACGTTCATTTGAAAGTTTGCCTTGCACACGTTTGACTTCTTTTGTCCATTTGTCTAATTCTTTTTCTAAGCGAGCAATTTCTTCCTCGATATTAATCAACCCAGCTAATGGTAGGAATAGTTCTGCGCCTGTTAATACAGCGGACATGGCTAATTCTGGCGCTTCTATTTCACGACTGATGACTAATTCCTCTGGGTTACAGAAGCGTTCCAAGTAGCTAGTATTAGCTGTTAAAAATTCTTCTACTTCTGTATCGTTTGTTTTAATTAACAAGGTAATTGGTTTAGAAAGTGGTGTATTCACTTCTGCTCGAATATTCCGAACCGAACGAATGACTTCTTTCAGAACTTCCATTCCTCGAGCTGCTGCTTCATCGTTAAATTCTTCATGAACAACTGGGTACTCTGCCACAACCAATGACTCACCTTGATGCGGAATTTTTTCCCAAATTTCTTCTGTTACAAACGGCATAATTGGATGCAATAAGCGTAAGATTTGATCCAATGTGTACACCAAGATGCTCCGTGTTGTTTGTTTAGCTGCTTCATTGTCCCCGTAAAGAATTTCTTTACTCATTTCAATATACCAATCACAGAAATCATCCCAGATGAAGTTGTATAATTGGCGACCTGCTTCACCGAATTCAAAGCGATCAAATAATTCTGTCACACGGGCGACTGTTTCGTTTAAGCGCGTTAAAATCCAACGATCAGCGACAGTCTTTTCACCACTAAAGTCAATATCTGCAGCAGTCATACCTTCTACATTCATGATAACGAAGCGACTTGCATTCCAGATCTTATTGATAAAGTTCCAAGAAGCATCCATTTTTTCATAACTAAAACGAACATCTTGACCAGGTGCTGAACCATTTGATAAGAACCAACGTAACGCATCTGCGCCATATTTTTCGATGACATCCATTGGATCAATCCCATTCCCCAATGATTTACTCATTTTGCGTCCTTGCTCATCACGAATTAAGCCGTGAATTAAGACATTTTGGAAGGGACGTTCGCCTGTAAACTCTAAGCTTTGGAAAATCATACGACTTACCCAAAAGGCAATAATATCATAGCCAGTAACTAATGTGCTTGTTGGGAAGTAACGTTGATAATCTTCGCTTGCTTCATCTGGCCAACCCATCGTTGAAAATGGCCATAAAGCAGAACTAAACCATGTATCTAAGACGTCACTATCTTGAACCCAGTTTTCACTGTCGGCTGGTGCTTCCATCCCAACATACATCTCGCCCGTTTCTTTGTGATACCAAGCAGGAATTTGATGGCCCCACCATAATTGTCGCGAAATAACCCAGTCATGAATATTTTCCATCCAACGTAAAAATGTTTGATTGAAGCGTGGTGGATAAAATTCAACAGCGTCTTCTGTTTTTTGATTTTCTATTGCTTTTTCAGCTAATGGTCCCATTTTTACAAACCATTGGGTCGATAAACGTGGTTCCACGACAACGCCTGTTCGTTCTGAATGGCCCACGCTGTGATTCATTGTTTCGATCTTAATTAAGCGACCTAGTTCTTTCAAGTCAGAGACAATCGCTTTACGTGCGGCAAAACGATCCATTCCTTCGTATTTTCCAGCCAGTTCATTCATCGTGCCGTCTTCGTTCATAACATTTACTCGAGGTAAGTCATGACGATTACCGACTTCAAAGTCATTTGGATCATGGGCAGGTGTGATTTTTACAACCCCTGTTCCAAATTCCATATCTACATAGTCATCTGCAATAATTGGAATTTCTTTATCTACTAATGGCAAGACAACTGTCTTACCAATAAGTTCTTGATACCGTTCATCTTCTGGATGGACCGCAATCGCCGTATCTCCCAACATTGTTTCAGGACGCGTTGTCGCAATTTCAACAACGCCAGAACCATCTGATAATGGGTAGCTCATGTGGTAAAAAGCTCCTTCAATATCTTTATGGATTACTTCAATATCAGACAATGCTGTTTTCGCTTTTGGATCCCAGTTAATGATATATTCACCACGGTAAATCAAATCTTTCTCGTAAAGAGAGACAAACACTTTACGAACGGCCTCAGATAGCCCTTCATCTAAAGTAAAACGTTCACGGCTGTAATCTAAAGAAAGGCCCATTTTTGCCCACTGTTCACGAATGTGAGAAGCATATTCTTCTTTCCATTCCCACACTTGATCAACAAATTTTTCACGACCTAAGTCGTAACGTGAAATTCCTTGTTGTGATAGTTTCTCTTCTACTTTTGCTTGCGTGGCAATTCCGGCATGGTCCATTCCTGGTAGCCATAACGTATCAAAGCCTTGCATTCTTTTTTGGCGGATAATCATATCTTGTAATGTTGTATCCCAAGCATGCCCTAAGTGTAGTTTTCCTGTTACATTGGGTGGTGGAATAACAATTGAATAGGGCTTCGCTTTTTTGTCGCCACTTGGTTTAAATAAATCTTGATCTAGCCATTTTTGATAACGGCCAGCTTCGATTTCTGTCGGTTGATATTTCGTTGGTAAGTTTTTTTCTTCTGACATTTTTTCCCCTTCTTTCTTAAAATACGCGATTTGGAGCAGTAATTATTTTACAAATGAGTTTTTTTGGCTAAACACTAAAATACGCCCTAAAATACTTTCGTATTTTAGGGCGTAGATTCATCTTATTTACGCGGTACCACCTAAATTGCATTTGAATTGAATTCATTCAAATGCCACTCATTCGTGAGATAACGTTCACGAAACGAATCGTTCTACTAACGTACTGTGTTCAAACCATTGACTCACAAGCTACCTTCTCACTGGTTGTGTAAAAGTCTTGCACCTGAACGACTTTTTCTCTAAAACGACGCCAATGATACTCCTCTTGTTCGCTGTCTTTGCTTCATTCTACAATGAAGCGCAAGCAAAGTCAATTTGTAATCTAGAGGGATTACACTTTTTTTGCAGCTTCTAACGCTTGTTGATAATCGGGTTCCGACGAAACTTCTGAGACGATTTCTTCATAAACTAACGTTCCTTCTGGGTCAATCACAAAAATAGCACGTGCTAAACGGCCCATTTCTGGAATATACAAACCATAAGCTGCACCAAATGAGTCTTCAGTATCATGAAGCATTTCCATTTCGACACCCTCAGCGGCACACCAATTTGCTTGTTCTTCAACTGTGTTATTGGAAATCGTGATAATCTGAACACCGTCTAATTTCGCCGCTTCTTGATTGAAACGTTTCGTTTGCAGTGAACAAACACGTGTGTCGATATCAGGAACCACACTAATTAAAACCGTTTTACCTTTATAATCTGCCAAGTTGATTTCTTGGTTGTTTAAATTTTTCAAAGAAAAGACGGGGGCTTTTGTGCCAACTTCGGGCTGTTCACCTGTCAATTCTAATACGTGCCCTTTTCTTGTAACATTCATTCTGAAATCCTCCTTTTCCACTTTCAATAATAAGTATAGTAGAGGATTCTTATGAAGACAATTTTATTGCTTTGGGCTATTTGCTAGTGAAAAAGTTTCATTAAAATAAATCAGTGTTTGCAGTTCCGTTGTTAAATCAATATACTGCACACTAACGTTGGCTGGCACACTGACACGGTCTGGCGCAAAATTTAAAATCGCAGTCACACCCGCTTGTACAATTTTGTCGATGGCTTTTTGGGCATGGTGACTTGGTACTGTAGAAATGGCTACCGTGACCCCTTCTTGTCGAACGAATGCTTCTAACTCAGACATATCATGAACTAATAACCCATTAATCGTGGTGCCAACTAAAGCTGAATCATTATCAAAAGCACAGACAATATTCAAATTCTCGTTGCGTCTAAAATTATTTTTTAATAATGCCTTGCCTAAATTGCCACAACCAATCAGAGCAATTCTTTTTTCTTCTTGCGTATTTAAAATATTACTAAATACCTCAATTAAATACGGCACATCGTAACCATAACCGCTTCGGCCCAGTTCACCAACGTGGGAAAAATCACGCCGAATCGTTGCAGAAGGAATCTGGATCATTTCACTAAACTCTCGTGATTTAATGCGTTTAACACCAGAATCCCCTAACATTTTTAAATAACGTAAATAAACCGGCAAACGTTTTGCCGTTGCTTTAGGCATTTTTTTCTCCATCCTCTGTCCTCCTTGTTACCTACTTCACATATTCAGTTTATCACGGTTCCCCTCTCCGAGCAACTTGTTTGTGAAATAAGTACAAAATAAATACAGTGACGTCTAAGCGACCGTCACTGTATTTATTTCTTATAGGAAATCTGCAAATTCGTCTTCTTGTTTATCTTTCGCTGTTTCTGCTGAAATCTCTGTAATTTTGAGTCCTTCTAAGGCCCGAGCCATTAAACCTTCTAAGTCTAAGCGCGCTTCATAATCTTGCGCTTTATCCAAGCGAGGTCGTGTTTTCGGTTGCGGTGGCGCAAAAATTGTACAACAATCTTCGAAGGGTTGGATGGCTAATTCAAACGTGTCAATTTTTTCGGCAATTTCGATAATTTCTGTCTTATCCATTGAAACAACGGGTCGAATTATCGGTGTTGAGGTAACCTCATTAATTGCTACCATACTTTGAAGTGTTTGCGAAGCCACTTGTCCTAACGATTCACCATTAATAATGACTAAACCTTTCCGCATTTCACGAATTGCATCTGTTAAGCGTAACATTAAACGTCGTGTAATGGTCATTAAGTAGCCTTGGGGAACAACTCGTTTTATTTCTTCTTGAATTTCTGTAAAGGGCACTTCAATAAATTGAATAGTTCCTACATAAGGGACTAATTTTTCAGCTAAATCTTTAGCCTTTTGTAACGCTTGTTCACTTGTATAAGGCGGACTAGCAAAATGGACAGCTTCCACTTCCACGCCACGTTTCATAGCTAAATAACCAGCAACTGGTGAATCAATGCCTCCTGACAACATCAACATACCACGACCACTGGTGCCCACTGGCAATCCACCCGCACCGCGAATCGTTTCATAAGATAAATACGCCGCATCTTTACGAATTTCAATTCTTAAGTTAATATCAGGCTTTTTCATTTGTACTTGAATTTCCGGAATGGCTTCAATAACGGCCCCACCTAATTCTTGATTCAAGCCATTTGAATCAAGTTCAAATGAATGGTCCGAGCGTTTAGCAGTAATTTTAAACGTCTTACCTGGCGTATAAACTTCCCGAACAACCTCTTGAACCATTGCACGAATCGCTGGCATTTCTTTTTCAATACGAATACTTGGCGAAAAATTTTGAATTCCAAACACTTTACTTAGTTTCGGAATCACTTCTTCACTATCTTCCCCATTTAATAAAATATGCATTCTATCTCGATCTGCATGGATTTTCAATGCTGGAAAATCAGCTAACGCACGTTTCACATTTTGTGCTAACTGCATGATAAACGTTTTACGATTTTTTCCTTTAGTTGATAATTCGCCATAGCGAACCATAATTTCTGTATATTTCACTTTCTATTAATCCCTTTCTAAATCGCTTTAAAACAAAGCTTACAATTAGTTTTCATTATATTTGCTAACAATAAAGCTAACAATTACTATTCTAAATTTTTAAATCAGTTAATTTCTTAGAAACATCATTCATTCTTCCATTATAAAGGTGCCCATATTTTTCTAAAGTGGTTGTTATACGACTATGACCCAATCTTTCCTTAATAACCAGTGAATCTTCCTTAAGGGCAATTAACATAGAAGCATGAGAATGTCTTAAAGCGTGTATTTTAATCACTGGCACATCTGCTAAGTCACAAATTTTTTTAAGCCAGCCATGCGTTGTAGACTTAGCCAATGTTCCACCATCTATAGAAAATATAAGGTTTATTTTTAAAGGAGATTGCTGTTCTCTCCATATTTCAAAAAGCCGTAACGTTTCATCGTCAAGAGATACCGTTCTAATACTACTTTTTGTTTTTGGCGTTGTAGTTCTAAACTCTCTTTTATTTTTAACAAGCATCGTCTTATTAATATAAACAACTTTACTGTCAAAATCAACATCTTCCCAATTCAAAGCTAAGGCTTCACCTAGCCGAAGACCTGTCATGAATAAAAATCTAAAAAACATTTTTTTAAAGAACAATAAACTATCGCTTTCATCACTAAGCAGCATTACTTTTTGCATATCATCTATAGTCCAAATGTTAACTTCTTTCTCTTCAACTCGAACTCTACTTACTTTTTTTGATATATCTTCATCAATAAATCCAAAAATAAAAGCTCGCTCGAATACGGATTGAATATTACAAATGATTAAATTAATATACTCTGGAGATAAACTTTCACCTGTTTTAGTTTTATACTCACCAGATAAATAATTAATCAATTTTTGTAAATCAACCGTTTCAATAGCATTTATCTGTACCTCATTAAAGATAGATAAATGATTTTCAATTATACCTGTATTGGTCTTAAAAGTACCTTCCTTAACATGATTTTTGTACCAGCATTTATAATATTCTTCGTAAAAATTAACAAATGTAATCTTTTCACGTTTTTCTTGATAATCAATCATAAACTGATTATAAGCTTTTTTTGCCTCCTTTGCTGTCTTAAATCCACGCTTAAATTTTTGTATTCTTTTCCCTTTTAAATCAAAACCCAAACTTGCAACAAAATAATACTTACCTGTCTTTTTGTCTTTATAAACATTTGATGTCTTTGCCACCTTTATTAACCTCTATTCCTAAAATTTCTTCAACTACACTCACAGGAACACAAGAGATTTTCTTACCACTATAGAAGTGGCAACCTCTTTCTACTAGTAAAGCTTTGGCTTCACGAATAACACGTTGTGATTGGTATGGAGAAAATCCAAGGCTAATAATGTCTTTTTTTGTCACAGTACTTAACATTAATAATACCATCTCCTTCTATTTAATTACATAAAAAAAAGCAGTACTTAATTAGCACTACCCTATGTCAAATGTTCATTAAAATTGAATTTCTATTTAAATTTACCCGACTTGTAGATAACTTCATAGTTACCACTAGCTTTCATATCATCAAAAGTTACTTTGCTTTTTGTACTATCTAACTGCTTATCTTCATCATAATAATAAAAATACTCCAATGCACTAGGCTCATCTTTAACAGGAACCCAAATATCAGCCAAATAACGATTAGTGTCTTTATCTTTATACATCAAAAAACTAAAACTATCTTCTGAATACTCATCACCATATGCAGAATCTTTAATTATAGAGTCTTTAAATTCTTCACCTGTTTTATCTAATTTAGAACCACAGGCAGATATCATAAAAATTGCAACAACCATCAACACAATTGAAGCTGCCTTTTTCATTTTATCATCTCCTAACTTATATAAACGTAATACTATTAAATAAAGCAAAAAATTGTATATCAAAATTAATACTCTTGTTTCACTGAGTTATAGGTAATTTCTGCTATCTTATTCCCTTTCACTTTTGCCAGTAAAAGTACCCTTGTTTTTGTTCCGTTTTGTTCACAATCAAGCACGACTGCGTATTCCTTTTTATCATTTTGATATATTGAACTTACTTCACCTTTACTTTCCAATTTTGCACCAGTTTTCACATCAATACCATTTTTCTTTATACATTCAGCAGTCATTAATTTCTTCAATTTTTCGTTACGATCATTGATACTAGAAAAATTAGCATAAGCATTTCCAAAGTCCTCTACCAACTGGTAAGTGTTAGATACCTTTTCTTCCGTTGATTTATCCTTACTCTGTATAGACTTGGTACTACTTTTTTCAGTTACTTCACTTCTTTTCGTAGTATTTATATTATCAACTGGTTTCATAGTCGCCGATTCAGTTGTTGACGAAGCCACCGTTTCATGACCTTTGGTATTTCCTCCACAAGCAGAAAATATTAATCCAACACCTAATACTAAAACTACTAAACTTAACTTTTTCATTTTCTACCTACTTTCTTTGAAATGCGTTGCACTTCTTTAATATACACAACCTTTGAAAAAATTCCCTCAGAAAATTTAACACGATACTCTTTATTATTCACAGCTACTAAAAAACCATCTTGGTACTTTTGAACTGCAAACTCATTTTTTCTACAGTTAAATTTCGAACAGATTTCTTTTATCTGACGATTAGTTAAACCACTTTTCTTACTCAAAATCATTCATAGTTCCTCCTACTTCCTTACTATGCTGGTCACATGTGGAAAATCTAATCCCCAAGTCCGAGAATACTTAGCAACAATTTGACCTTGTTCCGAATTTTGCTCGTATGTTGTAAATTTTCCTTTGCCTTCTACGCCTGCAACAACACCAGTATGTCCATAAATACTAGTAGCCACACCACCTTGTCCAAAATTAATAACATCTCCAGCTTTAATATCCGAGTAGTTTGGATTCTTTATCACTTTCCAACCTATTGACGGCCAATTGTAATCATTACCAATCTCACTCGCAAACATATGTCCTGTACCCATCATTTGAAAACCTCCTTGTTTTTCAACAAAAAAAGCAGATAAGCCATAGCACTGCCCACCATTAATAGTTTGTCCCAGTACATTTTCTAAAATATCAATTTCTCCTCCACCAATATTGGCTGAACCTCCGCCCATCGAACCTGTAGAAAGTCGCTTATACCAATTATTAGCACTAGTCTTTCTTTTTACTTGTTCTACAGGATCATCTTTTGTTCCAGCTCGTTCCCACAGCTTCAAAATATCTACCGCAAGTGTATTCACATCTTTTGATTTAGACATTCTTTTAAGTAAGTCACTATCAGAACCATCCTTATTCCACGCAAAATCCATTTGTAAAGCTACTGATTTCCATTCCTTTTTTTGACTTTTTGCAAAATTTAATAAATTAACTCTTCGTCCTGAATCCCATTGTCCTAATCCAATTCCATAACCGCCTAAACTAGCGTTATAAGCAATAGAAGGATTAAAATCCAAATCACTTTGAATTCTAGCAGGATTTAATCCACTTTCATGTTCCATATTGCCAATCCAAGCGGCTGCAAACTGCAACGTTCCACCGTGTGACGTCACGTAGTTAGAAACTTCTAATGCTACTTTTTCCTGTGGTGTAGCAGGCTGAAACTGGGAAGAATCTCCGCTTTCACTAGAAGAAAATACACCTAAAAATAATAAAAAAGGAAGAATAAAGACAAAGCAACTAGCAATTAAAACCTTATTTGATTTCTTCATGGTCTCTCCTTTCAATAAAAAAGAAGACTGACAATCATTTCATCAGCCTTCTACAACATCAAAATTATATTCTTCCGTGTCCACACTTCCAAAAAATTGTTCCTCTGTTTGTTCTAAATTATTGAAGTTTTCTTCTGTTTGGTAAAATGAATAAACGTTATTTAATGAATCATTGTTGTTTGTGATTAATTCGCTATCCTCTCCACCATCAAAAAATGCACGTTCTTCACGAGCAAATGCCAACTCATCGAAATTATCAACCCTAACATTCAAATTGTCCGCTATTTCTTGCTCATCAAGTTCTTGAATTGGCTCTTCTCTATCATTTTCACTTGATTCTACACTTGAATCTAAACTATCAAGTTCATTTTCAATAATTGGCTCTAATTCAATATTATTTTCATCAGCTAAAGAAGTATCAGTATCAAAATCAGATACATTTTCATCTAATACAGGAACATCAAATTCTTCTAAAGAATTATCCATTTCATCATCTGTTGAATCTTCAAAATTATCCACTTCATCAGTTAAAGCTTTATCTTCTATTTCTTCTAATTCCCCATTATCAACATTGGTTGGCTCTTCTACTTCCGCAATTTCTTCTTCGGGCAACATATCGTCTTTAAATGGTTGTTGTTCTTCTTGAGTAGAACGATTCAATAATGAATTCAATCCTGTTCTAACACCAGCAAATTGCCCATTATCGTCAATAAAATGGTCTTTGGCTAAGTTCAATGCCTTGTCATGTTTTGGCATTAAATGACTAGCACCATCAGCAGCCAACGCTAAATTCCCAGTGGAAGCACCTATTCCTGCTTTTACTGCTCCAACACCAATTTCACCTGTACGTTCAACCGTTTCTTTTGTTTTTTCATTCATTTTTGATTCAAAAGAAGGTTGTTGAACTTGACCATCAGAAAAGAATGATAATATTTTATATCTGCTTTTCCAAATTTTCCGATACAAAATAATTTTCACCAATGCAGTAACAATTAATGTGCCTAAAAGAAAAACACCACCAGACATCACCATTAATAAACTACTACTTACTTTATCCATCAATCCTAAAAACGCTTGGTCAATTAACTTATTGATCCAAAATAACACAGACAAAAAGATACCGAAAACTACAGGTAAAAATAAAATGCCAATTAATGATTTAAAAAATTTAAACATCATCATTTGACACCGAGGGAAGAAAGACACCAACGCAATAATCGGAAAAACAAGAATGAGTAAATCAACAATGATTTGAATTACATTGAGCATAATATTAATGTATGTTACAGGCACTGCTAAGACTGCTAAATTGACTAAACCCACACCAACGCCAAAAGCTTTTTCCATTGTTTTTGCTCCGTCCTGTGCGAAATATGGATTATCATCAACTATCTTATCTATATATTTTTTTCTATTTTTTTCAAATTTTTCTTTCTCTTCCTTAGACAATTTAGGCTTTTCTAGTAGTTTACTTTCGTCTAACTTCTTACCATTCTCCATTTTTCCATCAAGTGAACCACTATTTACAAAATTAAATGTTTGTTTTACTGTGGCATCAAAAATAGGGCTTTGGTATACTTCTCCATCTTTAGAACCTTCTGTTCCTAAATTGGCACTTGTAGTAAATGTACTTTGTACTCCTTTAGCAATTGCGTTTGTTGATTGAATCAAGAACGTTGAGCCACTTGTTGTGCCTGTTGACGTTGATACAGAGCCAAACCAAAAACCAAACAAAACAACAACTGCTAAATAATGAAGGAACACTTTTGAAAAGCTTCTACGACTGGAAAAGAAATGGTAAAGCAGATAATAGGCACTTACAAGAATCGCTAACGCAAATAAAGAACTACCTCTAAATCCCTTGCCACCAAAGCCATTTAGGACATCTTTTGACATATTCAATACCGTTTCTTGTTTTCCTTCAAAGAAACTAGATTGGTTTAAGACGTTCTCACAAAAAAGGAAAAAAGAAGCAAACATTCGTAAGATAAAGAATGGTATATCTACAAAAAACCAATTTACTACTTGCCATCCTTTATCCAACAAACCACCATCAACCGTATACGCACTATAACTGTCAATTAGATACTGCATCTTCTCACTTCCTTCCTATGCAACAAAGCGATTCTCCATTTTAGAAGCTTCTGTATCATCAACAGTTTTGAATAGTTCCAACCATTCCTCAAAAATTACATGAACAACAATTCGATTGGTTTGACCAAACATATCCTTCATTAAGCACTGACCTTGAACCATATTTGAGACCCATTTCATGTTAATTTCGTTCACTGGTAAATTGAGATATTTCAAAACACCTTCTCGATTTTGTACTTCATCAAAGCAAATCACTGTACCAAAACCAGTACCATCTTCACTATCATCTAAATCGTTTGTTGATTGTGTAATCAATACTAAGAAATTATTAAACGAACGACCAATACGTTTCATTGATTTTAAAATTGCTTTACCTTCGGGCGAAGATTGAAAAATCCAAGATTCATCAAATAACGTCACTGTTTCTTCTTTTGGATTTCTTGAACCAAACTTCGAACAAAACGTTCCTAAAGCAAACATCAATGTAACAGAAAGACGTTTATTTTCATCTAACTTTTCATTTTTATCGGTTGGTAAGTCTAAATCCTCAATTTCTAAAATAGTGACTTTCTTATCGAATGATAGACCTTCAACATCACCATGAGAAAAAGCTAATTCTAAAACTGAACCCTTAATAGTCGACAAAATAAATCTCCCCATATCTTTCACGTCAGAAATTTCACTTTCCACTAATCGCTCAATTACATGCCAAAATCCAACCTTTTTGCCTTCTTTCCGTTCCGAAACAACTTTCGCAATCGCTTCATTAATTTCTGTTTTTTGCTTTAAATTCCATGTTCCTTCGTATATATTGGTTAACATTGCTTTAGTTGTTGCAATCGCTTCTGTTTCATCAAACAAAACAATCGGGTCCAGCACGCCATGGTTTTTCGTATCACGTACATCTAAAGTGACGAAATTAAAGGACTTCACAAAATTAACATCTAAAGGATATTTCTTTTGATATTCAGGATCATTGATTGTATACATAAATTGCTTTCGCATTTCTTTTTTTGGATCAATGTACAACACTCTGTCTTTTAAAAGTGCCATTTGCATAAACAATGTTTTAGCTGTAACCGATTTTCCGTTCCCAGTATCGCCAGTTAAAGCCCAGTGTGGATTATTGGTTTTCTTACCATCAACATCTTGTTTATTCGCTAATAGCATGTTCATAAAAATTAAATTTTTTGAACTGGAAATAATAGATTTTCTATCTTCTTTTTCTTCCAAAGTTGTATCAATACGTCCAAGGTAAAAGCCTAACTTCGTACCTGCATGAAGTGAAGTAAAGAAATTCAACTCGGCAAACGATTCAATCGTTGACGTGTGTTGCCAACGAGAAGTCTGCATGCGGATAAAATTACCAAACAAAGTGGATTGAAATAAATAAGGATTATCAAACGTTGCTTTAATAAGCGGAATATCTAAACTATCAAAACGATTGATTAAATATTTTTTTCTTGCACGCATTTGTTTTTTTGTACTACCACTAACAACAACCACTGCTTTCCAGTCAATAATATCCACACCATCATCAATTTTTTGGTCTAAATCGTCTAGTGATAATTGACCTTCAACAATCTTTCGTTTTTGTTTAGAACCAGCTAAGTGTGCTTCCTGCATGATATTCTTAGTGCGGGTTCTTGCACGTGACGAACGCCCAGACAGTGCTAATTGCCCTTTACTTTCTGCAAAAGTCGCTTGAATCTTCACTTCAACTGGAAAAGGCATTTTTTGAACAACCTCTAAAAAATGGTTACCATCAAGAAAAACCCCAACATCACCCATAGGAAGATAGGATATATAGCTTTCGCCATAATCACAATTTAAATGAAGCCCTCCACCGAACAATGGTTTAATTTTTGTTGCCATTAAATTATCAAGATTCTGACTAGAAAGAACATCTTGTCGCTCATGTGGAATATTTTTTAAAAATTGATACGCTTGATAATAGTACAATTCATCTTCTGTCAGACGTTCAACCAATAACTCTGAAAGATTTTGATAGACTTCTAGTTCTTGTTCTCGGTAATCCTTTTCCCAATCTTCTGCTAGTTCCACATCAAAACCTAGCCCTTTAACAAATTTTTCCGATACGTTGCTAATTGAATTAGTAACGGTTTCTTTTAAATCAACAGCGAGATCTTTCTTGATTAAAGGCACACCAATAATCCACGTATATTCGTAAACCATACCCATTTCTTGTTCTAAAACCATTGCCGTTTTCATCAATTTATCTACGCCTACTTCATAATTATTAGAATCAATTAAAGAACGCATAACACCCATTTTCCCTCGAATGTCGGCATTAACTGGCAAAAGGTTAATTTCAAATCCATCATTAGCTTTTAAACGATTTAACGCACGAGAAACTTTCCTTTTCGTTTTTAATTTCTTTTCAACATCAGTCAACATTACGGTTTCAGAGCGAACACGATAGTATGCTATCGCTGTTTTTTCTTGTGTTAAAACAATATTTCCTTTCATATGATTCGTTAATGGGTATTCTAATTGCATATTTTTTCCTTTCTTGTTGATTTTATTTTAGTAATTAACATTAAAAATGATTTTTCAGAAATTTCTATATATTATTGGACAACTTTTTTTCATTCAGTTATTATAAAATAAAGCTATATTTAATATAGCTTTTAAATAATAATTGGAAAGAAGGAAAGTGTATGAAAAAAGTTTTTTTAGCTTTAACTATTTTCGCAATGGTAACACCTTTATTTTTAATTCAGAAGCTAGTGCCATAGAAGCTGAATTTGGTAATTAAAATGAGAAAAGAAAATGTTATCAAATTCTTTTTATATATTTTAATTCCTATAATCATAGGTACCATTATTTCACTTTTCACTAACGCTCCTATTTTCCTTATAGCGGGAATTATATATATTATTTTATTACTGTTTTTACTTCCTACTTTAGACTTTGGAATTACTGATTTTAACGCCAAACAAATTAATCCTAGCTATAGACCTGAAAAAAAAATAAATAAAAATGAAAGTATTGTTACTGTGCTACTTTTAGTCATCGGAATAATAGTCTGTACAGTCATGCTTTATTTAAAATATAAAACTTCATAATTTAGACATAAAAAATAAGGAGTTAATGCTATGCACTCCTTATTTTTTATATTCATAGATATAATTCTCTTTTTGTACTAACGTTTAAATGAAAACTCTTCTATTTCTTTTACTCGTTCAAAAGCTACAATTGATCTACTATCTAACACATAATTTTTCACATAGACAAAACCATCTTTTAAAAAACCAAAGCCTGTTTTTCCTTCGAATTCCTTTTCGGAATACCAACGAGCAACTTTGTTCGGCACCAACACCATGATTAACAAATTCAAGTTAATTCCTAAAATTTGTGGTAATGGTACTTCTTTCCAAAACAAACCAGTTAACACAATCCCTAAGAATAGAATTAAGAGATACGATAAGCTAACAGGTTGTGCAAATACCCAGACCACTTGACCCTTAGGCGACTTAATAACTTGCATTGAATAAGGGGCTTTTAAGCCCCTTGAATAATCGTAATATTTCATATACTCACCTACATCTTAATTCCAACTAAACTTAATACCCATTTAACAACTGCAAAAATATTTTTTCCTTGATTCGTCGCAAAGTCCTGTAAAATTAAGGCAATGACAATTACTGAACCAATTTTTGCCCATTCGGCACCTTTCCAATGTTTTAAAATCAAGATAATCGCACCAGCTGCTAAAATTGTAATAAAACCTGTACTTAAAAAACTACTCAAATTGCCTGTATTCATTAGTCATTTCCTTCTTTCTCTGTAAAGTAATGTTTCATCGTATTAATAAAATAAGAATTCTCCGTTTTAGATAACCAAAGCGAAAAATCCTCAGTATGCGTTAATTTTGTTGTGTTATCTGAAAAAGTAACCGATACTTGAACCCCTGTTACACCTTTCTGCTTTGTATCAAAAAATTTCATATCACCTGAATCTATTGAAACAAATGAGTCTTGACCAGCTGTCGTTGTTGGATTTTTCATTAACAACATTAATTCTTGTTTGTTCCCAATTGAATATTTTGTAAAAAACATCTTTAAAAATTTCTCTACAGATTGTTTTTCTTTCCCATCAACATCTATTGAATTTTCTGTCTGTTTTAGAGGTACTGTTTTCCCTTGTGGTAAACTACTTGCTACAAAATAAGGACGTCCTACAATTGAAAACAAATTGTCTTTTACTTGAATTGGTAAAACCATATTCTGTGTCACATTTTCAGTCTTTTTATCTTTCTCCAATTCATAATTCACATTTAGATAAACCAAATAACAATCTTCCATTTTCTCTATACGTGATAAAGACGTATTTTTAAACGTACGTAAGACATTCCCTTGTAGATTTTCTGTTTCATCAACATTTTTTACATCTAATGATAAATATTTAGATAATCGATCAATACGAGCCTTTTTCGCTTCATCACTAGCTTTCGAGTTATAATTCAAATACTCTTTCGCAAAATTTTCGACATAAAAAGAGAGGGCTGAATAATCAAGCTCCTCTCTATCAACTTTATTCTTTTTTGATTGTTCACTTAATGTATCCACTTTTGAATACAAATTATCTACATTACTTGCCATCACATTGGCTCGAAGCGCACCAACTCCTGACATCACCAGTAAAACACTAGCGCCAATTAACACAACCCGATTCGCTTTCTTTTGAGAAAAAGTTTTAACCTTTGGTGTTTTTTCTTTCTTCTCTTTCTTTTTAATTTTCTTTAAATTCATATTCCCCTCCTACTCTTAATAAGCCCAAACAACTTTCAAACGTTTTTAAAAAAGTAGATTTAATCGCCTTTTCAACATAAACTCTCTCTCTAACATGCCCCTTATGTGTTTGAAAGCCTTCTTTATACAAATAAAAATAATACGAATTGTACATTTTATCCCCGTTAGGCTTTCTCAAGTATTGACCTTCTGCAATCAAACTAGTTATACCGCCATGAAAAACGTATTGCGCAACAAATTCCTTTTTAAAAGGCGCTTCATCAATAATAATCCCCATTTTAAATAAAGAATTTTTATATTCTTCCATATAAACAATATCTGCTTCATCAATTGGCATTTCATCAACTATGAATCCATGCAATCGAAGCATTTCAGGAACTGGTACATTTGAATACTTTTGGTAAAATTTACTATGCTCTCTAAAAATTGGCATAATATTTTGATTCATAAAATACAACTCCTTTCCATTTTTCTGTAATATTTATGGTATCTTTCCATAAATTCTTCCCTTAACTCTTCCAATCCCTGCGTAACTGCTTTTTTAGAACGACTTATCATTAGTTCTTCATAACCCATAGGAAAATCATCATGTGTGAGAAAATAATTAGCAGCCACCTTCTTTTCTCGTCCTAAAATATAAGATAAATCATCTGCTCGATACTTTTCTAATGGCATTTGCTGTTTGACCATTTGTACGTGTAGACCACAAAATTTTTCTTCACTAATCACATCATATTCCACTCGAAATAACTTTAAACGGTCAAGAAAATTTCTTTGAACAATCCTACCCAGTTCTTTTTCATCAGGCGGATACCCCTTCATTCGTCTATACGTTTCATAAAATAATACAGCGATTTTCTTTTCACATTCCAAGAGTTTTTCTTGTTTAGCTGTTATTTTTTCAGGATTATTGGATTTAAAAATTAATGACTTAAAATCAAACATGTACTGATTGACAAATTCTTCTTTCGACAATTCTTTCACCATATTTATTAGTCAATAACACCTCTTTCGTATTTTTCTACTCCTCCGTTATATGAAGTTTAGTATTCACTATAATTCGTTCAATGAATAATAAAATAGTAGGTAAGAAATTGATTCATTCTTACCTACTATTTGTTTTCTATCATTTATTCATATGTTTTTTTCGTTTTTTGTATTGAACAAGCGCATAGACACTACCTAATAAAACAACCCCTACACCAATTAGCCATATGTTCGCTTCTTCTCCTGTATACGGCAATAGTCCATGTTCAGCTTGTTTCGGATTACTTGGCGTTTTAGGTTCTTTCTTAGGTACCTCTTTAACAGTAGGCGTAATATCTTGTGTTTTTTCCTTTCCACCGATGTTATGCTCTGAATCTTTTTCATATTTATTATTTTTTGTTTTGTTATAACCAATCTCTTTAAAATAGTAGCGAGTACCTTTTAGGTCTTTTTTATAGTCATAATCAGCTTGTACCGTCTGGACTGTATCCTTTTTCGTTACTTTATAATCAACTTTTCCAGAAGTCCAAGCGTCCTTTTCCTTTCCATCAGGCGTGACAGCGACTAGAATGGTTTCAAATGCTCGTTCTGTATCAACATCGACATTTTTATGAGAAATTTTTACATTATCGTATAACTTTACTTTTTCTCCCCAAATAAAAGTTTGAGTTTTATTATCTCCTATGTGTGCTTGACTGGAGATATTAATTTCAGGTTTATCTGGAAGAGCAGGAATAATTTCCTGATTTTTTTGATTGCCATCAAAATTATGCTCGGTATCTTGTTTATACTCTGTATCAGAAACTTTACTGTAACCAATTACTTTGAAGAAATATCGTGTCCCCTCTGGATCTTTTTTGTAATCATAATTCGTTTCTACTCGTTGTGTCATATTTTCATTGGCTACTTTATAATCAATTTTTCCAGAAGACCAAACATCTTTTTCTTGATTATCTGGTGTTACGGCAACTAATATATCCTCAAAAGCACGTTTTGTTCCTAGTGGAATATTTTTATGAGAAATCTTTACATCATCGTAAAGTTTAACCTCTTTACCCCAAATAAACGAACGTGTTTTTCCATCTCCAGTATGCGCTATAGAAACAATATCAACCCAAGGTGTATCTATAGGTGTCGCTTTGTCCTTTAATGTATACGTGCCAAGATCAACATTTTCGCCTTTAGATAAGTCTTTTTGTGTAAATTGTTCTGTATTTAATACATTTCCACTTTTTTGGTCAGTCACTGTAAAGGTGAAAGTATCTGATTCTTTATCATAAGAATGCTTCACTTCAATAGGATCAATACTTTGGTAGCCTTCAACACCTTTTGTTTCAGTAATGATATAATCATCAATCGGCAGATTTCCGAATTTAAAGTATCCATTTTTTCCATCAACATTGGCCGTTGTGACAACCGTTTTTTCTTGTGTTCGTTCATTAGTAGCTGTAAATTCTACACCGTTTTTGAAAATTTCATTTGTCTCGTTTTGAATAACTTTCTGACCATCTAAATTCATACGAATAACATCGTCTATACTCTCTGAATCTTTAATTACAACAGGCGTGTTTTGATCTTTATATGTCAATTCTACCACGTGTTTTTCTGGATCTAATGTATATCCTGCTGGCGCTTCCGTTTCTTGCCAGTAATACGTTCCTAAGTCTAACTTGTCCATTGAAGCAGTTAGTTTCTCATCTAAAGTAAATTCTTTTAACAAGGTGCTATTTTCCTTAAATAAACCATACTTAGCTCCTACCATTGGATATGTAGGATTTAATGGTTTATCAGAATTAGTCGTTTTATCTTCTTTTATTAAGGTCGTTTTCCCAGTCGCTACTTCATTTTTAAATTCTACTGAAGCTGTTTTTCCAGCTTTTACTACGACTTCTTTGGTATTGTTTTTATCTAGGACATATGGAGCAGGTACAAAAATTTCCGTTGCTTTAACTTTGGCATTATGAGGAATATTTTTTACGATTGCTTCCCCTTTGGTATCAGTTGTGACCGTTTGCTTTTTCCCGTTATATTCTACTTCAAATTTTGTATTTGGAACTGGTTTTCCTGTTTCTTTATCCAATTTAACGATTTTCATTTCACCTGTTGTTACAATCTCAAAATCTATTTTGTATTTACTTGGGTCTGAAACACCAGAACTTATCAGTTCTTGAGACCCTGATTTTTTCCATATAAAAGGAGTTCCTTCACGTAAACTTTTTTTCAAGATTAATGTACCTGAAGAATTTGCCGTACTTTTAGGTGTAATGGTTAACTTATTTCCTGATTGTCTGAAATCTACATTAGCAGTATTTTGTGCTACCACATCAAATTGAGATAAATTCGAACCATTCGTATCTGTTAATACAGTAGATTCGCCTAGAGTTAGTTTTACCTTACTATTATGAAAAGAAGGTTGTTTTTCATAATTTGCAATAACATCATTAATTTTTTTCTTTATTGTCATTCTTTGCTCTTCTGTTAAATCACCGTTTGAATGAACAACAGCTCCCACTTCGTTATAAAGCATTTCTTGCGCTACAAACATTGTATCTAAATCAGTACCAGCTAGATTCCACAGAGAGCTTATCAAATTTGCTTTTCGGTTCAAAGCAAAAGGATTACTTGAATACCCTGTCCCTTCTAAAACATGACTAAATGGATCCACGCAAAACACTAATTCTTTTCCAGTACCTTGATCTAAATAAATCGGCGCAGTCCATATATCTCTCGTTTCTCCTTTCCATGTAACAGACATCTCACGCTCGTTATTATGATCAAATGAAACATCTGAAGCGGTGACTGCATTAACTGGAACGGCAGTAAACAAAGTCTGCAGACCAATAACTCCAATCATCGCTAAATTTTTAATTTTTCTTGAAAATTTCATTTCTTTCTCCTTCTTCTTTATATTTATTTTGAAACATCAAAAATATATACAAAAAGAAGGTGCTCGTATCATGGTCAAATACTCACCTTCTTTATATATCTGTAATAAAAAAAACAACTCAGATTAATACATGAGTTGTCTGCTAACAAAAGTATTCATTTATAATTGTGAAGCTCCGTAAGTTCCTACCATTCCATTTGCATCATATAATGATTCAGCTGCAGCTAATGCTTCAGATTCTGAATTGAATGTTCCTGCACTGTGCAATTGCTTACCATCGTTCCACCAACCAACCCATTGTTGACTTGGTGTTGGATCAGGCGTTGGATCAGGTGTAGGTTCTGGTGCAGGTGTTGGTTCTGGCGTTGGACTCGGAGCTGGTGTCGGATTAGGCGTTGGCTCTGGGGTAGGTGTTGGTTGAATAGTATTTCCCCCAGTTGATCCACCACCTGTATTTGAATTATAATCAGGTGTTATTGAACCAGCGGCTTCGTTATTAGGACTAAGTTGACTATTTGGTTCTTGTGCTGATTCCACACCTGCTTCTTGATTCTCCGATGTAACAGTTGGTGTAGCGTTCGGTTTTTCTTTATTTGTTTTTTCAGGAGTTACCTCCGCTACATTGCTTTCAGTAGTTGAAGGTTCTTTCTCCTGTTTTGCCTTATCTTCTACTGATTTTTTCTTCTTTTCAGTTTCTTTTTTCTTTTGTTCCTCAATTGATTTTTTTAATTTATCAAGACGAATTTGGTGTGATTTTTTATCTTTTACTAAATAAACATCTTTTTCAGAATCAATACTTTCCTGTGCTACTTTTACATCACTGTCCTTCTTAGACTTTTCAGCAATTGAAAGCAATTGATCCGTCTTTTTAATTAATGCTAAAAACGATTCTAGCTTTAAAATCTTGTTCATCGGCTCTTTTTTATCTTCATTTTTTAATTGATCAATTGCTTCTTTTGCTAATTTAATCTCTTTAGCACTACGTGTATCATAAGCTTTTTTTATTGCATTATCTGCTTGATCCTGTAAATTTTTGTAGGATTCTTTTTCCTGTAATTCAATTTTTTCCGCTTGAACTTTCTGATTATGAACAACTAATCCAGCGCCACCACCAACAACTACAAGCGTAGCCACAACAACCAACATTTTCTTTTTCCCTGACATTTTAGTTTTTTTCTCCATTTTCGTTCCTCCATTTTTTACAATATTGGCTTACTTAATTATACTTGTTTTCTCCAAAAATTGTGTGTTTTATCACAATATTTCTTCTACTTTACACCATGTTAATTAATTTACCTTCCACAATTTCTCCCTCAAACCATTCCGCAAAGTCTTGCTTAAATCCATCTACACTGTACAATTCTTGTAATCCAGCTTCTTCTCCATCCGTTGGATCTAAATAAGTTGGTTTATCTTTAGGTCTAGCATAAACGCCAATCCATCTTTCAAAATCTCCTTCAAATGGACTATCAACAATATACCCTTTCTTTTCTAACAGCAATCGAGCTTGTTTTTTTAATTCTTCACTATTTTTAGGCTCAAAATATTTATACTTCTCTTTAAAACTGGCAAATTCTGAAAGCTCTTTATCATACAATTTTTTTATACTGAAAAATTCTTCCCAAATTGCTTTCTCTTTAACCGTCATTTCTGCCTCATGAACCACATAAGTATATTCATATCTTGAAATTTCTTTTAAAAGCTCTTCATTTGATTCTAAAAGCTTTTCAAAAGTAGTCTTTAAAAAAGGAATAGTCAATTCTCCTTGTTCATCTAATTGAACAATTTTTTCTTTTGTTTTTTGTAAATCATTTCTACCTTTTTTCATTTTTCCAGTAATAGCAATTACTACTTTTGTGTTTCGTTCAATAACTTCTCTACTCATTTATCCATACACCTCTTCGTCATAAATTGGCGTTACTTTTATGTCTTTTCTAAAAATCAAATCAATTCCGTTGGTAGTAGGTATTTTCATTCCACTTTTATCAAAATTTGTCATGGGAGCAATTAACATCAACCAACGTTTTCTTAATAACTTAGGTAAATCTTCTATTTTCTGTAAAGTCATCTGACTTTTTCCATCTGTTATGATAAAATCATTGTGTATAATATGCTCACCATTAATTATCACTGAAAAATCTGTAAACTCATTCATTAAAATCTTCCTTTCAAGGTGTAAATTATGTTAAAAATACAAGACGATATTATTAGTGAAAAAATTTTAGGTTCACTTTGCGAAAACCTTCAAAGCGAATTAAATACTACATACAAACCAAAAGCGTCATTCAAATTATTTAAAAAACACAGTTTATCTATTGGAAACGGTTGGTCTATTAAAGTTTCCTTAACAGAAGGTTATTCAAAAATAAAACATCGTTATTGGTTCAATTGCCACACTTGCAAACCTATGGGTACTATACCGACACCATTTACTAAATACTGTGATATTTCAACCATGCTAAAAAACGCTTTAGAAAAAGAATTTTCAGAGGAAGTCTAAAATGGATATGCTTCCTCTAAATCAAATTCTTGTTCCATATAAGATCGAACACTGCTATTTTGATTAGTGGTAAACAATAAATCTTTTGCATCAACACACACCATTTCAATTATTTCTTCATGTTTCTCTTTTAATTCTGCTAAATCAATACGCTCCATCAATTCATTTGTTCCTAACAGATTATCAATTTCTTTAATCATCTTTAATGAAGGGGCTAAATAATTTGATAACCATCGAAGTGTTTTCTCAATAGACGGTTTTTCACCTTGAACAGACAATTTTAAACCTTCCAATTTGTCTACGACATCATACCAAGCTTTGCAATAAACTTTCGCACCCTCTTCAATGTCAAAAACTGTCAAAGATTGATTAATAATTTCTTTCACTAACCAATCCAACGATTCACCACTCGATAGAAAATATTCGACAAATAAAAACGCCTTTTCATCAGAAAGGCGAATTTCGTATCGATTTTTAATTTCATATTTTTCTCTTGCTTCCTCAACACTTACACTTTCTTTTCGTGCTAACTCATAATCTTTTTGGTAAAAGTTAAAATATAATGGCGATTGACGACTGCCAAAATAAAGAGACAAACCTTTATTTACCATTTTTTTATTTTCATAAGCAAAGCCCCCACTAAAATCAAAATTCTTAAATGTAGTATCCACAAGCCCTTGTTCCATTTTTTCTTTCAAAATATACAAATCAAAATTTTCTTGACCTTTCACAATCAATTCATCAAGAGCAATATCAATTCGTGTAATTTTTGTATCTACCAAAATACCTTGACCGAAAATATCATCATCATAAAGAGAACGAAAAAATTCTGTCCACGATCTGTTGTTATCTTCCTCAAAAATTTCTTCTAATTGGCGACAACCTTCACCTGATAAGTCTAACATGATACCCATATTCACATTTTCTGGATTCCGAAAAATCCGAATAGAGCTATATGAAAATGTTTCTGTGTAATGATAAAACCCTCTAGATTCACGAGTAAACCAGTTCATATCCATGTGCAACAAATTCTCAATAACTGTCCGAACATCTAATGTTTTAAATCGTATTCTTAGAAAGTCAATTTTTGCTTCTACCGAAGCATGACCACCATCAATATGCAATACTTCCACTATTTTTTTCTCCATCTCTTGTGTAATCGGTCGTTTTCCAGATTCTAAATTAGAATAAAAACCTTTAGTGATAGACAACAATTGACACATTTCTATTTGTTTCAATTTTAATTCTTTTCTATATCTCTTTAAATCAACGCCCCTCACTATTTAACCCTACTTCCAAAAAAAGTTTCCAAATATCTACTAAAAAGTTTCCAAAAACATAATCGCTCAATCCCTTGCGAGACATAGTGTTTAAGCAACTTTTTTATATGGTATGTTAAATTCTACCCCCATGTTATAAAACGGGGGTAGAAACTTTTGAGGTGGGCTTGCCCTACCTCACGACTAGAAGTATTTGGGATATACGTTGCTACTTTTGTTAACGATAGAATAGGGGCGGGCGCCTTGGGGCGCCGCCCCTATTCTATCTACAAATCACGCAACAATCCCTAGCAACTTCTAGTCTGCTCTCCTGCTATTCCTTGCTTCATTTCTAGAACTTTCAGTCGTTTTTTTATCTCTGCATTATCCGACAAGACATCTTTTACTAAATCAATTAGTTCTTTCACTGTTGCTTTATTTTCTTCAAAATCTATTTTTGCAATAGTAATTACTTGTCGTTTTTCTTTTTCTTCTACAGACATAAATACCTCAATCATTGCCTGCTCTAACGGTACGTTTTGTTTCCTTAATTGAACTAATTCGTTAAATTGTTCAATTTGATTCCCACTAAAAACTTTATACGAGTAATTTCTGCCTTGTTTATTTTTAGCATATTGGCGAACAAATTGGACATCAGTTAACTTTTCAATTTTATTTGCCCAATTCTTCAAAGTTTTTAAAGAAATAGCATTATCTAACGCTAAAATTACTTCATCAAATGAAAACATGCTTCACACCTACTTACCAAACATTTCTTTCCAAGCAGAATCCATATGCTCCTTAAATCTTGTTTCTAAATACTTATCAACTTCTTGTGATGTTGAGAATTTCTTTTCCTCAACTGGTCTATCTTCATCATAAACAGCTTCTGCATCTAAAATAGAAGTCACTAAAGACTTATAATCAAGTAATCTATTATCATCTGAAACCCCTTCTTTTTCTGCCCTCCGCTCAACTTCTTTAATAATTTCTTGTTCCTTCTCCTTTACATAACTTAGCATTTGTCCTTGCGATTTAAATTTCACTTTCTTTTTCCTCCTTTTTATTCAAAGCAAAGATTACTTCTTCAACAATTTTAGTTCCCTTATTTTCCATAAATTTTTCAAACTCAACAGGATCAGTTAATTTTTTTATTCGCTTTCCATTAGAAAATCGAACTAATTTTGCATAGCTTTCTGATTGTTCATAGAGAATGTCACGAATACGTGTATCTAAATCAGGCTTTTTGTATCGTTTCTTGACTTCAACATATACTCGTTCTCTAACGCGCTTGATTATTTCACTAGAATCCAATAAAAAGCTCCTTTCTTATTATCCAAATTTTTCACTTAACTTAGCTAACTTTGCTTGTCCTGCTTCTAACTCTTCATCAATTTCAGCAAGGGCTTCTTTATCCACATGCTTAGATATTTTTTGAGATACTTCTTCTTGCACTTCTTTTGAAACATCTTCATATCCTAATTCTTTAGAAATCTTGATAAATTCCTGAATGAAGTCAAAATCTTGTGGTACTTGCGGGCTATAAAATTCTCTTGCAACAGAACCACCTAAGGCAACATAGCCACGTCCATAAACCTTTAATCCATCAATTTTTTCAACATATTTAAACTTTTTATTTTTATTTTCATCACCGAAAATCATCAAAATACCAGTTTCTGATAAACGGCCAACCGACATACGAAACATAAATTGATCTCTTAATGCCGTTTTGATAAACTCGCCATCTGGTCTTTGCATAGCAACAATAAAGAAAATTCCTGCTTGACGAGCTTTTAAAATAAGTTGGGTTAAATATTCATCTACATCACCATCAGTTGCATAGTCATTCGCTAATTCTGCTTTAAATGCAGCAAATTCATCTACGACAATAAATTTTGGTTTTAATCCGTAATAAGCATAATTTTTACCCATTTTAAATTTTGGACTCTCGTTGATAGTTTTGAATCGTTCTTCCATTTCCTGTACTGCATTTTTAATACAATTGACAATATCCGTTTTCCCTGTAAAAACTTTTCCTTCAAATAAAGGTAATCTACCTAATGCCATTAAATCTGAATTTTTTGGGTCACAAATTTCTATTTCACCCACACGACACAAAGCATAGATTAAAGAAAGAATGGTAAAAGTTTTACCCCCACCTGTACCTCCTCCAATCAACATATGCGGGTCTTTATCGAAATGCCAATATAACCCTTTCATCAACTGGACTTTACCTTGATCTGCTTGCATATCTCTAATGGAAATACGTTTACTATACACATCAGTTGCTAACTCATACATTACAAATCCTTTTTCACTAGTCTGACTTAAATTATCTGCATGAAACGCTGTTTCCAAAAACCCCCCAATGGTTTCAAACTTCTCTTGAAATTTATTACCTGCTGTTTCAAATGAAACAAAAATACTATTTTTTGCAGACTTATAATAAATTTTTGGAAACTTGATTTTTTCTCTTGTTTTGCCATCACTACCTTTAACTTGCTTCTTCGTATAATAGCCATTGTCAATAATCATACGAGCTAACACTTGACGTTGTTCTACTTTAGAAAAATAGCCTGAATTGATAATTGAAGCCTTAACAAGCAATATAATTAGCACAATTGCACCTATCGAAACACCTACAATGATTAACGCTGGCACAATATAAATTTTCCAATCAGGTGGATTTGAGAGATACAATGGATAAAGCCATTTATAGCCAACAAAATAGCCTAAACAAACAAAAATTGGCATAAAAAATAGCACTCGATAGAGTGCCAACAAATTTCTTGAAGAATAACGAATTCTTCGACCTCTGTATCTAAAAAGTTTTTTTAACACTATATCACCCCCTCTCCTATACATTTTATCAATAAAAAAGAGACTACAAATTATGTAGTCTCTAAAACTAAAATACTGGAAATTTCTTTATGCCATAAGTATCATCATCTATATACTTTTTCAACAGGTCTTCTTCTATAGAAAATAAATTACTAACAAATTTTAATTTATAAAGATTTTCATTTAAAATATCTTCAAACTTCCAAATATTATTTTCATCTAAAAAGTCAATAAATGATAAGAGAAAATTTGGTTTTTTAATTTTCCACTCTCTATCAAAAGGTTCTTCTTGTCTATATCTATATTTATTCATATTAACAAAAAAGTAGTTTTTTGGTTAGTGGTCATTTCACCAAGATTATACGCCCTATAACCCATCGCTGCTATTGAAACAAAATATTTTTCTTTCATATATATATAACTTTTAGGATTAGATATAGTTGATTTTATTAATTGTAAATCTGATAAAAATTCTTCTTCGGGCAATAAGAATGAACTCGCAAATTCATTTGCTTCATTTTCAACCTCTCTGAATTCTTCTTTTGTCAAAGATGTTATACTTACTTTCCTATGCAATACCAAATGTCCTAATTCATGAACTATGTCAAAGTTTCTTCTTACCAGAGTTTTTCGAGTTGATCCTAAAACAATGTACGCTGTATCTCCAACCCAAGAACTATACGCATCTGTTTTATTGCTTGTAAAAACTTTCTCTAAGACAATTACTCCAGCCCTTTCAACAGCTAATAGTAAATTCTTATTTGAAAATACATTAAGCTTACCTCTAACAAAACTAGCACATTCTGCTACTGTGGCACCAGAAGAACGCATTTTTTCTACTTCCGTTGTAATATAATTAATCAGACCACTAATGCCTTCAAATTTATTATTCATTTGAGAAATTAAATCATCAACAAACTCCAAATACATTGCTTCTGATGATGTTTTTGATCTTTGCTCTCTGTCCACATTTCTATATGCAATAGACTCTTCTCTAACTTTATAAGATAATGTGTTCTTAGTAATAAAAAATCTTGAATCTACATTAAAAAAACGAGAAAACTCAGATATAATATCTATTCTTGGATGTATGGTACTATTTTCATACTGCCAAATTGCTTGCTCACTTATTCCTATTAAACTGGCAAGCTCTTTTCTGGATAATCCGTTTAACATACGAATATCTCTCAATTTCTCGCCATTAAACATTTTCCTCAATCCCTATCAATGTTTTTACTTTTTATAACTTTAAATGTATCATACTGTGAACTATCAGCTCCAGATAATTCTTCATCTTCCATGTCATAATTTTTTACAGATTTCAATAAATCTTCTGGAATAGATAACCCTAACTCTGAAACTAAATCCGTTAAACTTCCAACCTGATAGGCTACACCTTCATATGGCACATAAATTTCTACTTTTTTATTCCTTGTATATTATTTACTTCATAAGAAATAATATAAAATCTATCTTCAATATTTCCATTAAACAGAGTCATCTGTTTAGGTATCATGATGCTTTCATCTAAAACTCCTTGTTCGCTAATAGAGAACAATTTTTTAAACTCAGGAGATTCTACAAAATGTTTATTCACAAGAGAATTTTCTGATAAATAATAATCATCTTTTTTTAATGAATCAATTGCCATTGGAGGTTTCAAAACAAATCTAAAACTAGCCCCATCTACTAACAATTCAAACGAAATATACTTCCAAGAACCAATCTTCTTGATTTCATACTTTAATTTTTCAGGAGCATTTTTCGCTAAAGCAGAATCTACATAATTTGATTTCATCCATGCAAAAGCTGAATTAATAACTAGTTCATCATCTAATACTTTTTTTTGTGTCAAATAATTAGTATAACCCGACGAGATTCCTGTAACTATTGCTTTCTTCACTTCAAAATCCAAGCCTAAATCCATAAAAATAATTCCTCCAATCTATTTTATCTTTATAGATTCTACCATAAGTCACTATATAATTAAAGTTTTTTCGTATTTTTATCATTTTTATTAAAGTGAGCTATAAAAAATGTTGTTTTTTCTCTAGCAATTATTTCTCTAACTGCCTTGTATTTATACCTCTTTAGTATAAATTATTATTCTTTCTTAATTCAGTAACTGCATACATACAAAATTCTTTATACACTGGAATATATTCTGTAGCCATTCGAAAAATCTGACGTTCATTCATTGTGCTATACGAATGTGCAAACATATTCCTCATATTCCTAAGTCTTTTCCAATCAACTTTACCACTATTTTTCTCTTTAAATTCTTCTGAAAAGCCACTGTTCCCAACAGTATATTCACCAATTTGCATTAAACACATACTGATTGCATTAAAAAACACTCTATCATGATAGAAGGTTTCATAATCCCTTCCAAAACGATTGAGTGTCTGTTCTATATCTTCAATGTAGATCAGCGTTCCTCTTAACAAACGTAAATCCTTTGCTGTACTATCTCTCAAATACCTTTACACCTTCCTTTAAAATGGTAGCTAACAATTCTCTTCTTTCAGGTTTATCTTGTGTATCAACAAGAGTTTCTAGCTCCACTAAATCAATATCATGCGCTACAGCTTCTTTTAATTCTTCAAAGAAATCTCCATACAAATTCCAATAGGCTTCTTCCGATTGTCCTGTAATATCTACAGCAAAATCAATATCACTGGTTTCTTTCGCTTCATTACGTGCATAAGAACCAAAGACATAAACGACTGGTACATTGTGTTTTTCTGCTACAGGTTTCACACGCTCTTTAATTTCATTCATTGTCATCACCATTTTTCTCACCTCTTCTAACGTCTATTCTAAAGCCATTATAAAGCATTCAAATTTCACAATCAATTCACTTTACTTGTGTATTCCTCAAAGAAAACACCCTTATCAAAATCTTCATGCAGTTTATTATTATATGCTTTAACTAATTGTTCTAAAAAATTATCTAACAAGTTTAAAACAGCTTCATCACATTCAAAAAATAAATCATCTAACAATAAAAACTGGATAAGATACTCACTAGTTTCGTTATAAAGTTTTAAATACAATGTACTATAATAACTAAAACTTTGCCACATACGATAGACTCTAATTTTTCTCTCTAAAAATCTCCTATATTTTTCTTGTTTTACATCCATTCTTTCCGCCAAGTCTAACACTACTTCTCCGCCACCCCCTTTCAATAATAAATTTCCTTCAAATTACCACTTTCTTTATGAAGAAAAATCACACTACTCTTCAACCGTCTTTCTACTAACCAATTTGTTGGATTCAATCAGCAACTTTTCAACAACTCTTTTTCTTTCCTAACTAGACGTTTCTCTTGCTTCATTTAACCTCTCCTTTTCTTTATTATTAATGTCTATTAACAAATCTTGTTAACACAAATTAATAGTAAAAAGGGGCACTCGTTAGAATGCCCTTTTTAGCTGTTAAACGGTGCTACCGATTCGTCTGAATATGATATTTACTTTCGTTTCAATTCCCACATCCAATTATTTTTTTCAGAAATTTCTGGTTCAGTGGTAAAATATTAACAAAAGGAGGTGTCCTATAATAATGCTAAAAACAATTGAAAAAGCATGTGAAATAGACATGCAATCCGTAACAATTATTCTTGCCAACAACCAAAGACTCAAAATTGAAAAATTCCAATCAATTATTGATGATAAAATTTTAGAATTTATCAGCTCCAATATTCAATACTACATTCCTGAAAAAAGTATTCTCTATTTTACAACGTCTTAAGAGACACCATTGTTCGTTGCATTTCATGATCTAATTTAATCGAAAGATAATTTAGCGTTACTTTTGCTTGTTCAAAGGTAACGTTGTTTTGTGCCAAAACTTTATATAACTCATCACCTATTTTTTTTAATTCTTCCCTTTTACTCATTAAATCTACCTCAATCTAATATTTATTTTTGCTAATTTGCTTAATTCTTATTTTCTTTTTGTAGTGTAGGTTGCGCTGGTTTAACAGCTCCTACTTTTTTAATACCCACTGCACGGACTTTAAACGCTTGTTCTGTTTGTACATTGTCATTAAAACCTTTGTAAGCATTAAGCCATCCACGAGCCGTTACATTTCCAGTCAACTCGATTTCATCATCATAATTGATACCACTAACGTCATAGCCTGGATCAATCGCAATTTCTACTTGGTCATTTAATTTGCTAGAATAAACCGTTACTCGTTGTTCACGAACTTCGTCAGTCACATTTCCTTCACCATCACGTTCATTAATTGCAACTACTTCTAAGAAATTCATCTTACCAAATGTTCCTACTACATCAAAATTGTCAATCGTGTTATTTTCAAATGATAATCCCATTATTTATTACCTCCAACTACTTCTAAACGTTTTGCATAAACTACCATGTCAATTGAGCGACTATTTCCAATGTTATTCCGTTTTACATTGATTCGAGCCACTGGTTCAATTAATTTTACTTCTTCACGGCCATTCAACATTTGTGAATTTCGTAAATGAGGAACAAAAATCTCAAAATCACGTTGCTTTTCGCTTGAAGCGGTGAACACACGACCACGAACAGGTGCCCCATTTACATAAATGTCACGTTCTGTTTTATAAACAGCTTTAATTTTACTTCCTAAATTTTTATCACTTAATGCAATTTCTTGAATTCTATTTGCCAAAATAATTTCCTTCTTTCACTAATTTTTATACAAAAATAAACAGTCAACCTTTGACTGCCTTTCTCTCTTTATGCAATTCTTCTTATTAACTAAAAAACACAACTTGACAAGGTTTATGATAACCTGTCATTTTATATGTTCGTTGTAAAATCTGATTTTTTAATAATCGACTTTCAATTGTTAAGCGTTCCATGTTTGTTAACTTAACCGCACTCTTACCTAACTTCTTACGTTCTAAGTTATAGCTCTTTTCTATATCCGAAATAGAAAAAGCTTTTTTCTGTCGTTTCATACGTTCAACAAACTTCTCAACAAAAAGTAATAGCTCTTCTTTCATTTTTATCCTCCTTATTCACTTAATAACAAATTCTGTTCTTTCATTTAAAATAAAAAAGTACAACTAAAATAATACAGTTGTGCTTACTAAAGTTAATATTGAATATTCTTTTAGAAAAAATCTTTTCCACACTTAAAAATAACAACTTTAATTGTATTTCAATTTTAGATTCTTACGTTCATCACAATACATAGAATCATCTTCAATGGCTAGTGACTTTTACATTACATCACATCACGGCACATTAGATAGTACTGTAATATACGGTGTACAGCTCTCCTCCTTTTATTGAGCTTGCATAGATTTTTTTATTCAATCTAGTTCAGCAACTATCTCCAACGTGTCTCACGACATGGTTATTGAAAATAATCTGACAGCTCTGCATTAATCTGTCATCAATATGGCTCTAGTTAAAGATACTACTGCCACCTTGCGTCCCATTCAACGGCTGGTACGCACCACCTCAACAAGACTTACAACATTTAATGAAAACTTCACCCTTGTTTTATCTCGTCAAATACCGTACAATAAAAGTGTCTAAGTTTTATTTTACGGCGTTTACGAAATGGAGATTCATTTTCTTCTCGTGAACGCTTTTTTGTTTATTCAACCGAAAAGTTAAACATTTTGTTTAACTCGTGTTAAGAATATACCTTTTAAAATAAATTGTCAACACTTTTTGTTTAACTTTCTCAATTTTGTACACAAAAAGTTTATAATGTACTTATAAGAGGAGGTAAAACCAGTGCAACCATTAGCAAAAAGACTACAGCTTTTAAGAGAAGAAAAAGAATGGACAAAAACATATGTTGCAAAACAACTAGGTTTAAATAACTTAGGAACCTATGCAAACTGGGAATATGGAACACGTGAACCAGATTCGGAAATGCTATCAAAAATTGCTTCCTTATATGATGTATCTACCGATTTTTTACTAGGTAGAACAGAGGAAAGAATACATCTAAACGACAAGGAAAAAATTGGAAAAAATATCATTTCTCATTTTCGTTTAAATACTTCTGATATGGACATAGAAGATATAGAAGAATTAGAAGAAGAATTAATCGACTTTCAAGATTTTCTTATAAAAAAAGCAAAAGAAAAAAAGGAACGTAACAAAAAAGATTGATTGGACTGTTGTTGGTGGATTTTATTAGTAAAAAACTCTATTTTGAAGCATTTAATTTTTCAAACAAATTAATAAAAGAAGTATCTTACTATTCTTCCAAAAATATTGAACAAGTTAAATGCTTTGATATTGAAAAATATGTAAAAGAAGTTGAAGATGTTGAATTTGTTGAATACACGTTTCAAAAACAACTTAAAAGACGGATGCTTGGTTCAATCTCTAAAGTAGACGATGAAGTCATTATAACAACAAACAAAGAATTAATGTTAGAACGAAAAAATTTCACTAAAATGCATGAGGTTATGCATTACTACATAGATATACCTAAAATTAATAATGCAACCCATACTTTTTCTGATATTCTTTTGAAAAATGGTTACTTGATGGAAGATTTTCCAAAAGAATATCGTGCTAATGTCGGTGCTAGCATGTTAATGGCAAATGACCAAGCATTGTTTTACGCATTAAAAAAGTTTTATTCATTTGAAGAAATTGCACAATACTTTTTTATGAGCAAATCTGCATTAAGAAATAGACTCATCGAGCATCTTATATATGTAAATAACTGTACTTTTGCACACGCTAATACACTTTTTAACAATTATTACTTTCATAAAGAAACTGATATCTACAGATTTATTTTTAATGATTCATAAAAGGAGTGTTACATAGTGGATAAAAACGTAGAAAAAAAATGCCCTGTAGAGGCTTTATCTAATATACTTGGAAAAAAGTGGATTCCCCAAATAATAGAATCCCTAAACGGAGGATCTATGCGCTTTGGAGAAATTTGCCGATTGCTTCCGAATAGTTCTCCAAAAATGATCAAACAACAACTAAAACTTTTGGAAGACAATGAGATTGTTAAGAATGAAAAAGAAGTTTTCAATAATACTACTTCGTCTACTTATTATTTGTCTGAAAAGGGAAAAGATTTAGCAACTATTGTTTTACAGATGAAATTATGGGGTCAAAGAGAATTAGATTGTACAAATCTAAAAAATTGAAGTTCATTTCATAACTATAGAAATGAACGAGGGTGTACAATATTTTGTGTAAGTTCCAAAATAGTAGAATAAACAAAATTAGCTTGGAGGAACGAACCAATGAGTATGCTCTCAAAAGATCAAATCAAAGAAATGATTCAACAATACGACATTGAGACCACAGATGACATTAAAAACGCCTTTAAAGAGTTGTTTGGCGAAGCGGTTCAGGAAATTATGGAAGCAGAATTGGACACGCATTTAGGTTATGAAAAGCATTCCAAAGAAAATAAAGACACAATGAATAGACGCAATGGGACTAGTTCTAAGACCCTGCGGTCTTCAGAGTATGGAGAAGTCCCACTCGCTGTCCCTCGTGATCGAAATGGTGAATTTGAGCCAATGATCATAAAGAAAAATCAAACCTCTTTATCTGGATTGGAAGACCAAATAATTGCTATGTATACCAAAGGATTAAGTACGCGCGATATTCAGGATCATTTTGCTGATTTATATGGCGCTGAAGTGTCACCTACTTTGATTTCAAATGTAACCAATAAGATTTTACCTTTGGTAAAAGAATGGCAAAACCGCCCGTTAGAAGCACTTTATCCCATTATTTTTATGGATGCGATTCATTTTAAAGTGCGGCATGAAGGCCGTATTCAATCAAAAGCGGCTTATGTCGTTTTGGGAGTAACGATTGAAGGCTACAAGGATGTTCTAGGTATCTGGATTGGTGAAACCGAGTCGTCAAAATTCTGGCTGCTTGTGTTAAATGAATTGAAAAATCGCGGGGTACAGGATATTTTGATTGCCTGTACGGATAATCTAGTAGGGTTTAGTGACGCGATTCAAGCAACTTTTCCGAAAACAGAAGTTCAAAAATGCATCGTGCATCAAATTCGCAACAGTATTCGATTTGTTGGCTATAAGGACTTGAAAGCGATAACGACTGATTTAAAGCCTATCTATAAAGCTTCTACAGAAGAATTAGCGTTGGAAGCACTCAGTGAATTTGATGAAAAATGGGGCAAAAAATATCCAATTATCACCAAAAGCTGGATGGACAATTGGACGGAATTAGCGACCTTTTTCAAGTATCCTGCAGAATTACGCCGCATCATTTACACAACGAATGTGATTGAAGGGTTTCACCGGCAGCTTCGCAAGCCAACAAAGTCAAAAAGTGTCTTTCCATCAGAGGAGTCGCTGTTAAAAATGCTGTATCTCATTACGATGGATGTCACAAAAAAATGGACCATGAAGGTCCAAAATTGGGGTCAGATTTTGTCACAATTTGTCATCTTTTTTGAAAATCGCGTGACTGATTATATTTAAAGGAGATAGAACTTACACAAAATTCTTTACAGACCCAAATGAACTTCAATTTTTTATTTTAGTAGATCATTTAAAGATTCCGACATAGTAGGGTGGGTATACACTCTATCACGTAATACTTTATAGTCCATATTAAAATCCATTGCCAACGAAATAAGATTTATTAATTCATGAGATTCTGCACCATATAAAGAAGCTCCCAAAATCTTTTCAGTTTCTGCATCTATTATTACTTTAAAAATTCCTACTGTCTGATCAATAATATGGGCTTTAGGTATAGCTTTAACAGGTAAACTAAAAACTTTATAGTTTACTTTGCTTTTTTCTAACTCTTTTTCTTTTATTCCAACACTTGAAAAAGGTGGTGTTATAAATACACTGTACGGTATATTACCTCTATTCATAGTATTTCTCTTTTTGTCACCATAAAGATAATCCACTATTATTCTATAATCATCTAAAGAAATATAGGTAAATTGTAGGCCCCCTTTTACATCGCCTATTGCCCAAATATTTTCCACAGATGTTTTTAAAAATTCATCTACAACAATAGCCCCATAACTATCCGTTTTTATATTTGTGTTTTCTAATCCTAAGGTATCTGTATTAGGTTTTCTACCTGTAGCTACAAGCAATTTAGACACTTCTACTTTCTTTATTTTACCAGCTTGAGTATATATTACTTCAGTATAATTATCCTTATCTATGATATGGTTTATAGATACGCCTAACCGAATATCAATTCCCTTATCTAAAAAATCTTTATATATTAATGTTGAGATATCTTCATCTTCTCTAGGTAAAAATTCAGAGCTAGCATCTAAAATACTAACTTTGCTTCCATAAGAATTAAACATTGATGCAAATTCTAACCCAATGTAACCAGCACCTATAATAACTATTTTTTCTGGTGCTATTACTTGTTCCATAGCAGTTGTAGAATCTAAAACATTTTTACTTTTATTTAACCCATCTATAGGTAATTTGATAGCTTTTGAGCCCGTATTAATAAAAATACGTTCACCTTCAACTTGTATTTTCGTATTATCTGTCTTAGTGATTTGTATGATTTTATCTGATAAAAATTTAGCTTTTCCATTTAAAATAGTTATATTCTCTTCCTCAAAAAGGTTATTGTAATTTTTTTCTCTCAGCTTACTTGTCAAACTATTTTTTATTGAATGTGCCGTTGACATATCTACATGTTTTTCTCCATTAATTATTAAAGATTTTGATGGTATACATCCTACATTAATGCATGTCCCTCCATACATTAGTTCAGATTCTTCAATCATCAATACCTCTTCACCACGCATAGCAATTTCTTTTGCTAGTGTTTTCCCTCCCTTTCCAAAACCGATAATTATATTTTTATATTTGTTCATAACAATCACTTCCTTTCTAAAATAATTTTATAAGGTTTTATTAAAGCTAGCAATTAGTTACTTTAAAGTAACCATATGGACCTATCTTTTTAACTCCTTTAATCCACATTAATTTCAGTGTCTAGCATTCTATTCATAAACCATTCCACTTGCTGTGGTGCGTCATGATCAAAGAAAGCAGATTCTTTCATGTCTAAATTCGCTATCTTTTCAATGTCTCCTTTTGAAAGCTCAAAATCAAAAATATCAATGTTTTCAGCCATTCGTTCAGGATGGACTGATTTTGCTAAAGCTACAATCCCTCTTTGCATTAGCCAGCGAAGCACAACTTGACCAATTGACTTGCCATATTGCTCACCGATTTCTTCTAATACTGGATTTTTGAATAGTTCATGGCGGCCTTCTGCAAATGGTGCCCAAGCTTCTATTTGTACTTCATATTTTTCGTGCCATTCCTGATCTTCAATTCGCTGATTCCATGGATTCACTTCAATTTGATTAATTTGAGGTTTTACTTCATTCAATCCAACAAACTCAATCATTTTAGCTGACTTGAAATTTGAAATTCCTATTGCACGCAATTTCCCTGCTTTTTGAGTAGCAACCATTGACCGCCATGCACCATAAATATCTCCATATGGTTGATGAATAAGATAAAGATCAAGATAATCCAATCCCATTACTTTAAGAGAATGTTCAATCGTTTCCTTAGCTTTGCCCTCTGATGCTTGAAGAATAAACAATTTAGAGGTAATAAAAAGTTCATCTCTAGTGACCAGATCTTCATTGATGGCACGTTTGATTCCCTCACCTGTTTCTTTTTCATTTCCGTAAATAGAAGCTGTATCGATCAAACGGTATCCTGCTTTAATGGCTTGATAGACTGCTTCAGCTGTTTCTTCTAATGGAATTTGATACACACCAAATCCCAATTGAGGCATTTCTACACCATTATTCAAAGTAATTGTTTGCATATTGTTTTCCTCCTCTAATTTCTTTACATGTTCTATCCTAAATCTTAGAGTTAAATACATAAAAAGAAAAAAATTTATTTTTTTCGTTCCCATAGTTTTTCGACTTTATCAGGATCCAATTCACCAGCTTTAAATTTTGCAATATGATCCTCATATGTTTCTATCTTGTACACAAGTAATTCTCTTGTTTGTTGCATTTCCTCTAGCTTTTTATCTAATTCTACTAACTGTTCTTTTAAAATATGCTTCTGCGCATCTTCTACATTTTGTTTATCTCTAAGTTGTGCTAAAGTTGAAAATTCAATCAAAGATTCTATAGATAAGCCTGCATTACGAAGATTTTTTACTAAATAAACCCAATTTAAATCTTTAGTTTTATAGTCTCTATATCCACTACTGTTTCTTGATACAGGAGGTATTATTCCCACTCGTTCATAATATCTTAACGTATCTACTGTTAAATTAAACATTTCTGCTGCCTGTTTTATATTCATTATTGTCTTTACCTCCTTACTCTAAATGTGAAAAATCATGATTAATAATCTCTTCTAAGTAAAACTGATCATTCTCAAAACAAAATTTCATAATACTACAGTTACCAATAGGAGCTTGCGGTGTAATATCACTTAAATGCGCCCACTCTCTTATAAATTGCCTACAAGCTGCTCCATGTGAGACTACTAAAATAGTTTTACCTTGTTCTTTCTGCATAATATTTACTAAGCATTTTGTTACTCTTTTTCTAAACTCTATTTCTTCTTCACCACCATATTGTACAAAAAAATCTCTATAAGGTAATGGTGGATTTAAATATTCATGCTCCGCTTCTAATCTGCCAAAATTCCATTCTTTTAAGCCTTTATGCCTCTCATAGTTTATTTCTGTAATTAATTCTAATGTATCTGAAGCTCGTTCAAGAGTAGAAGTGTGTGCACCATCAAATACAATACCGTTTTTTTCAAAAAATTCTTTAGCTATCTTAGCTTGTTCAATTCCTTGTTTTGTTAAAGGAGAATCGCACCATCCTTGAATTTTTTTTTGTTGATTGAACAATGTTTGACCATGTCTCATTAAATAAAGTGTCTTTTTCATCTATCTAACTCCCTACTATCTATTTTTCATCATTATAAACCTTGAAGTTAACTTCAAGGCAACTGATTATGTTTTAAAATATATATCTATAATTTTTCACACAATATTAGCTAAAATAGAAAGTCTATTAATAAAATTTTATTAGATATTTCCGTTGAAATTATCTATAAATTTAATTTATACTATAGATAAATTAAAAATTCTATTCGGAGAACAAAATTATGAAAAAAAATCCACAATTACCTATTTGTGATGTAGAAACAACAGTTAAACTAGTTAATAGTAAATGGAAGGTCTTGATTATCCGGGATTTAATGACTGGTTCCAAAAGAAATAGTGAGTTAAAAAGATCATTGAGTGGAATTTCACAAAAAGTTTTGACAGCTAGTTTAAAGTCAATGATTAAAGATGGCCTTGTTGAACGTATTGATTTTAAAAAAAATCCACCCCATGTCGAATATAAATTAACTAAACTAGGAAATACATTATTACCTGTAATTGAATCTATGAGAGAGTGGGGAGAATTTTACAAAACACAAGTTAACATATAGTTACATTTTTGTACCTACTTCTCATTCTAAAAAAAATAAGCTATCCTTATATTATAGAAAATTAGGGAGCGTGAAAACATGGATATAGAAATGTTTGATTTTGAGCAAGTAAATGTAAATGCCAAACTTACTACTTTAAAAAAAGATATTGTTTTAAGAGTTGTAAAATCAAATAAAATAATGGAATTTGATGAAAATACCTACGCTAAAGTAACTAATTTTTCTTTTCATAATGGTATAATTGAAGTAAAAATGTTAAGTAGGTTATTGTCGAATGCTCCAAACTTTGCTCGAGGTTTTATCGGTATTGCATTCAGGATAAATGATGATGATTCTAAATTTGAATCTTTTTATATACGCCCTACCAATGGTCATAGCGAAGATCCTATAAGAAAGAATAGAGCAGTACAATATTTTTCATACCCCAACTATACCTTTGAATATTTTAGAAATCTTAATATAGCGGATTATGAAGGTTCAGCTGATATTATGCTTAACGAATGGATTACTTTAAAAGCCATAATTCAAGAATCTAGAGGTGAATTTTATATAAACAATAATGAAACTCCTTCTTTGGTTGTAGAGAACATGAAACTTGGGGAGGCTGCTTCTGGTAGTATAGGATTGTTCGTTGATATCGGTACAGAAGCGTTTTTTAAAGATTTAAAAATTATAAAATTCGATTAAATAATAACAATTGCATGCAATAAAAAAGTCTGAAAAGCATTAACAATAATGTTCTCAGACTTTTTTTATAAACAGTTCAAAATATTCATTACATTGATTATTAACATTTAAATTACTTTAATGTTCTTACATTTTATGCTCTCTTTCAGGATTTTTTACTAAGTTAGCTCCTAATAATCCAAATAGGGAAGTAATAATTAAGCCAACGACCATTGCAAAAAATCCCCAAATAGATGCTTTAGCTGTCGTGTTTGATGCATCCTCTGCCGCTTGTCTTGCTTCATCGATTGATTCTTTCAAATCATCTTTAGCTTTATCTAAATTAGTACGTGCAGTGTCAATTTGTTTTTGCGCTTCATCACTAGCTGTTTTTAATTCATTGTAAATATTATCTGTTGCTTGTTGAGCTTCTTCTTGAGATAAGTCGCTATTTTTCGCTACAGCATTCGCAATCGCGTTTTTATCTACGGAATCGCCAATTTTTTTCGCTTGGTCTTGTAAAGAATCCGCTGTAGAATCAAAAACCTTATCTGCATTTTCAGGATTTTTTATAATTTCTTTACCAGCATCTTTGATTTTATCAGTCGCTTCACTCATTTGATCTTTTAAATAATCTGGTTGAAGTTCTGGAACATCCGTATCTTTTAAATATTTATTTACATTATTTTGTAGTTCTTGTGTATTGACCGTGCCAATTTCATCAGTTACTTTATCAAAACCTTTTGAGATCGCATCGCCAGTAGTAGAAGCAACTGCCCCAACACTATCCCCTACACCAGAAGCAACATTTCCTAAAAGGGAACCGATTGCTGAAAATGTACTAACAGCTGTATAACTCACTAAAAGCATTACTACAATCATACTTGTTGCCCATGTTAAGAAACCGTGCAATAAACCAATTCTTTTAGCCGCTACACCAGATACAAATCCTGCAGCCATCAGAGATAACACAATAGTAATAATCGACCAAATAATGAGTCCAGTCCCAACTCCATCTAAAGGGTTACTTGATGTCGGTTTTAAAGTACCGAACCCAATCGCTGATCCAATAAGTCCAAGAGTCATAAAAATAGATAGAAATGTAATTACTCCAGCAAAAACTGATCCCCAAGAAATGTTTGTCCCCGCTTCATCGTCTGTAAAATAAGTTCTGAATCTTGTATTGCTTTTTTTCATTTTATATATCCTCCTAATTTTTATTTACAATAAAATTTTATAGGATGTTATTTATTTATACAAATATTTTGATTTTCTATAATTATAAAGAGTTATTAAAAACAATCTATAAAGAAATCTTTACATTTATTCAGCAAAAGAGATCAATAAATTAAAAGATGTGTCTCTATTAATATTCTATAAAAATTTTTCTATAGCAACTTTTTAATTTTACTTAAAAATGTTAAACGTATAATGAATTTGAACACTGTATAATAATATTTTGTATATTTTTTATCCTTAATTTAATATTTATTTAGAACTCGTACTAACAATGATATTGCTGGAACTATCATTGCTAATTTAACAATATATAAAAAATTCACTAAACTATTTTCCCAGCTAATTGGAATGACAATACCTAGAATATTCAAAAAAATGATTACTAAAAAATCACCTGCTAACGCAATAAAAATTTCAATCACATCTGATGTTCCTTTATAATCAAAAATTCTTTTCCAATAGTTAAGATATAGTTTAAACATATCATCATCTCCAATTTTAATTCCATAATAATTAGTACAAAAAAAAGTATGAACTTTTATTCCTATTTATTGTGTATATAAATTATGCCTAGAATAATCTCAAGCTTATCTTCTTCACTAAACATACAATTGTGAACTCGCTTTTTTTAATTATATAGATAGATGTAATTCTCAGATAAATTTATTTATATAAAAATCATTTTATTAAATCATTTTTTGTAAAATTAGAATAGGTACTCAAATACTATGTTAATGCATCTTCTTTAATGAAAGTATTGTAGAAGGTACTATCAATATTATAGGTATAAGGATTTCAATCATAGAACTATCTTGTTTGACCAAAGAAATATTGCATGTAAAAACTTGAGAAAATGAGCCAAAAAAATTGAAGCTAGCGTGTAATAATATAATTGTAAAAATATTGTTTCTCTTAGAATAAATTGTTCCTAAAATCATACCTAAACAAAACGTATAAAAAACTTGAGTTAGCGTTCCTTTAATTAACCATGGTTGATCTATCAAATTTAATAGATGTACTATACCAAAAAAAAAATAGACGATATTGTTACACTTACTCTAGGAGAATAAATACTAGATAGACGTGTTAAAACAATTCCTCTAAATAGTAATTCTTCAAAAACACCAAAAAAGCATGTTAAAAGAAAAAGAAAACATTTCTAATTTGAAAACCATCTAATTTATCACTAGAAATAGAACCTAAATTTATTAGAAAAAAATTACCATTATCAAAAAATTAAGTAGCGTCCATCCCTAAAAAAAGATTTTAGAGTATTTTTTAAATTTTTATAACCAATTTTTACACTCAAAATACGAATACTAAAAAAAATAATAATTAATGGTAACGTATAAGTTAGTGCACCTTTAATTGTTAGTTCATTATTTTTTCCAAATAAAAAAAGCACTTAATTGCAAACTTAATAAATTGATAACTATAACAGTCAATAACTCTATATTTAATTTAATTTTTTTATATTTATACACATAATACACCTTCTTATTAAAGTTTAATTTTCTCCATCTATACTTATACGTAAATTTCTTTATCGAACTTTAAGATATATATAATTGATATCGCTAATTAAGAATCCCAACTATTTACTTTTTACCTTCAGATTTTAATATAAGGGAGGGTATTTATATTGTATTAAATCTCACAAATCTTCTAAAATTCAATCACTAAATAGAGAATGTAAAACTATGCTAATTTAACACATACATCTTTCAATATACTTCTGTCTAGAAATTAGCTATTTGTCAAACACTATTTTTAACTTATAATTTTATATCGATGCCTAATATATAATAATTAGGAACTTCTTTAATTTAAGAATTATAAAAATGTTATTCTTTTTGTGTAAATGTTATTTTTCCAGCATTATTGTTCTGAGAGCCCCGTTTATTTACCATATCTTTTTATATAAAAATTTCTCCCTAATATTTATAAAATAAAAATTATTGATTTTTTTAGCTAAGGCGTATCTACGTCTATATGAATTTATTCATTTTAAATTAATCAAACCTCCCTATTTCAAGAAAGGTTTGATTAACTTTGAATATAAATTAATATTTATCTATTCTAACTATTCACTTCTAAAAACAAACTGTTAAACCCATTAAAAATCCTATTAATTTCATGTTTTTGTACAACACTAATATTTTTTTATTAGTAATGAAATTTTTTTATTGATCCACCATTTCTAACAACTCATTAGCAGCAAGAATCCCCAAATTATTAGCAGCAAGTGGACTATCTCCTGTTAATAGATTACGATCTTTATGAACTTGTCCTGTAATATCTTCATTGAGAACTTTTACTCCATTTTCTTCCAGTGTTTCTTGTAAACGCCATTTCAATAGTCCTGGCATATATCCAATTTCTTGATTAGCACCTTCATCCAAACTATCTGGAAAGACAGTCATTTCGTAACCATCAAAAAGAAAATCTCCGTCATTAAGAGTTGCAGCTAGCAATGCAGCAGGTCCATGACAAAGAGTCACTACTTTCTTATCATTGGTCATAGCCCAATTGAGAATGTCTTTGACTTCTTCACTTTCAGGAAGATTTAGCAATGCTCCATGACCACCAGGGAAGAAAACTGCCACATAAGGAGAATTATCGGCCATTACTTGAGGTAAAATTTCACTTAGCTTCAAAGGGTTCTCAAACTTAGCAAGGTAATCATGGTAAAAGTCCATCACAGCCTCGTCTTCTTCTGGCATAGCCCACATTTCTAACTTGATGGAGTTACCAGAAAGAGTAGCAACATCAATGTCGAACCCCGCTGCAGCCATGTGCATCATAGGTAGCAAAGTCTCTACAGGATGATTACCTGTAGAAAACAATTTCCCGTTTTGTACTTGGACATAGCGCTCATCTGATCCAATCATTAAAATCTTTAATTCTCCTCCAGAATAAGCCTTATTAAACTTATATCCATCAAAAGGTGTAACTGGACTTGTATAAACACTCAATGAGTACTCTGATGGGAAATAAGCATTATGTTCTGCATAATCACGTACGGGCTTTTTACTTAATTCTGTCATTATTTTTCCTCTTTCCTATAAATAATCTAGCGAAAGTTTTAATATTTTTGTTAACTTAAAAATTTCTATAAATTTTTAATATACTTAGCATCTTACAAAAACGACTTTCACCATATACTATATTCCCAAAATCTCTTATTCGATTTTAGGTGAAAATATTTTTACCATCTATTTTTTTATCTATGACAACCATAATGCTCAATATGGTTTTAAAATAGAAAATCTAGAAATCAGCTTAAAATTAGTGTAATATTTAAAACTATTTTTATTGTTCAATTCACTATTTTATAAAATTCCATAGTTTATTATTTATAAATATAAACTACTAGCACACTCATATTTAACGAATTCATGGCGTTTAAATCTTTAACTATTTTAATCATCAGGAGAAACAGATATTGAAGTTATGATTTTTTTACTTGATTTATGGTTATTTATTCACTAGTTTGTTGATAATAAATAGAATATATTTATTATCAACAAACTAAAAAATAAGTAATAGATCTTAATAAATCGCAACCGCAAAGTTTCTTTCATTATATATACTTTCAAATGTATTCTTATCGATCCAATATTTACCAGAAATCGGATCCGATACGTGAAGTTTTCCTTTTTTTGAATCATAACCATCTAAAGTTACTGCATGATTATTATTTACTGCTCTACCAAAATTCCATATTCCCCATCGTGCCGGTTGAAATTTTATCGTTACCCAAGCAACAATTGGATTATTATTTTTCACTTCATTTAGTAATTCATCTAAAGAATGACCTGACATATCTTTTACATCACCATATGCTTGTCCCCATTTTACTAAAGGAATAGTATAGATAGCGGATTTCAACAAAAGGACTACCTACAAATCTATCATAAGGATTTCCACTAGGAGAGATAGGGATCGTCTTCAAAAACTTGATTAAGTCCCAATCTGAAATTTTCCCTTTATATTGTAATCCTTGTAATAGTGAGCTCCCTCCACCCACTAAGTGCTCCTAATGCATACTGATCATAATTTTTTACTCCAAGTAAATTATAGCCTTCAGAAGCAAAAGCATTGGTACCCAGCATAAAGAATACTCCAACAACAGAAAAAATAAATGATTTTTTCAGTATATTGACTGTATCTTTATTTACACTCGTTCACCTCTTTAAAATTTATTAAATGCGTAATCATGCTGTTATTTTTTAAATTTAAAATGGATTAGACTGTGAAATACCAATTTGCAAGCGATCTAACGGTTCCCCAAAAATTCCTGCATAACTATCTAATCCAGGAATAGAACCATTATCTGCACTTACTTTTAACCATCCTGATCGTTTCGTAGTTTGTAAGCAATAGTATGCTTGTGATAATTTTTCTCCCTTAGGAGTTATATAGTTTAACTGAACACCATCAATTACTTGTCCCTGAATACCTGCTACACCATTCACTGTATCATTTTTATTTCCTTTATTTACCCAAGCTAACCAGCCACTTTGAGCTGTATGAACACGATACTTCATTCCCCCTTTATCTACCTTAATATAAAGCATGTCATGTTGACGATTAGGATAACCTGCAAAACCATCATTAGTATTGTTAAAGTTTGTTACTTCCCCTAACCAAGATTCCCTAAGGACGTGTAAACCATAATGTACATTTGTTGTGAAATTGGTTGGTCCTGGATTGGAGGTGTAGGCGTAGATCCTCCTTGAAGTATAGGAATTGGGTTAAACCAAGTGCCATCATCTTTATTCCAAGAAGAATGAGCAGCACACCATTCTTTCTTTGTCATTCCTAAATGTAAATGACTAGAAGTAAAGTTTCCTATAAATTGTCCTTTGTTAACAGTTTGTCTCGTGCTAACTTTAATATCCCCAACATTTCGGCTAAATTCTTGATAGATTGATAACTAACTGCTTATAAGGCCCCCAATTGGTCTTTTATCTATGTGTTCGCATAAATCGTTAGGGTATATTACACCATTCAATTTATATGGAGCAATAAATTTGTCAACGAAAATACAAAAATTGACCCGGAAAAAATTTTTTCCGGGTCAATTTTTCTTAGCGAACTCAACTTCTAGTTAAGTTTATTTACTTGAATCCTCATTCCCTTGTGATGATTGTCCTGTCAGTGCAGATTGAGCTTCTTCTACTTTTCCACTTTTACTATCAGAAGTATCTGTTTTCTTTTCACCACAAGCTGCCATCATTATACACCCTAGTGTAAATATTAAACTTAATAATATCATAGTAGTTAGTTTTGTTTTGTTTTTTGTCATAATAATCCCCTTTTCTAGTAAGTTGTTTTCAGTATAGCTAAATATAGCATGAAAATATATAGATAAATTGTGGGGTTCAAGTGATATTTACATGTATAAAATACCAATTGTAATCCATTTTAAATCCATTTTAAACACCTCGTTAATACATACTAATTTGTTAAACTATCATTACTAAATTAGAAACGAGGGGATTCTTTAATGAAAAAAAAATTTTTTATATTTGGCCTTTTAAGTATATTACTTCTATTAATAGGTATATATACTACCTTTTTTCAAAAACAAAAAGAAGTCAATAATAAAAAAAATAATTTTGAAATTATTTCTATAAAAAATTTAACTACTCAAAATGAAGATGATTCTACTTATTTAACTGGCAAAATTGTTCCTAATGAGATTAGCAAAATCAATGCTGATAGTACAAAAGGAGTTATTAGTGAAGTCTATGTAAAAGTAGGCGATTCAGTTAAAAAAGGACAAAAACTTTTTTCTTATAACAATCCTGAAAGTCAATCAAATTTATTAGATGCACAAACAAACACTTCAAAAGCTCAAAATAAAATTAATTCACTCACCCAAACGATTAATTCAAAAACGACACAATTGAATAGCAAAAAAAGCGAATTAGCCGATGTAAAGCAAAAAATAAGTGTCTCCAAGGAAGAAGAGAAAAGCGCATTGAAACAAAATGAAAGTCAATTAGAGGAAACAATCAATACTCTTCAAACAGATATTGACTCTGCTAATAGTGACCTGAATGATGCAAATTTAGATTTAGAAAAGGCTACACAAGATCAAAACATTCAACAGAAAAAAAATGATCAAGAAACAGTTGTTTCGACAGTAGATGGGATTGTACAAAAAGTTGATGAAACACAAGTGAATACGACTATTGGTACGGGTAATACAAGTAGTTTCATGGAAGTCATGGACACTTCCTCTCTCAAAGTACAAGGAAATGTAAGTGAATATAAAAAGGATGATCTTGCTTTAAACCAAAAAATAAAAATTATAGATCGACAAGATCAGAATAAAACATGGTCTGGAAAAATAGTAAAAATTGATCCAATAGCAAAGGAAGAAAAAGATGATAATACTATTTCTAGCTATCCTTTTGAAGTTTTAATGGATGGGAATAATAATGTCTCTAGTATTGGAAATCATGTTTATGTCCAACCTGAAAAACAAAATAATACTAAAATAAATATTCCTACATTATACGTTTTTAAAGAAAAAGATAAAAATTATGTTTGGAAAGTAACAGATAAAAAAGCATTCAAACAAGAAGTAACTATTGGTACACAAAAAGATGATCAAACAGAAATCAAAACTGGTCTTACTGCTACAGATGAAATAATTGTTCCTACTTCAAAAATCACAAATGGACTGAAGGTGAAATAATAATGATTACTTTAGAAAATATTTATAAATCTTACTGGCAAGGGGAAAACGAAATTCCTATTTTAAACAACATCAATCTAAAAATTGATCGCGGGGAATATGTTTCTATCATGGGGCCGTCGGGTTCTGGTAAGTCTACCCTAATGAACATCCTTGGATGTTTGGATCGACCAACATCTGGTAATTATTTCTTAAATAATTGCAACGCATCCACTCTAAATGAAAACCAAATATCTGAATTAAGAAATAAAACGATTGGATTTGTTTTTCAAAGCTTCAACTTACTTCCGCGATTATCTGTCCATAAAAATGTAGAGTTACCATTAATTTACTCAAAAGTAGACAAGCATTCCAGACAAAAAAGAGTGCTCTACGCAATAAATCAAGTGGGATTAAATGATCGTGTGGATTTTAAACCAACTATTTTATCTGGAGGTCAAAAACAACGTGTAGCAATTGCCCGAGCATTAGTTACAGATGCAGATGTTATTCTAGCTGATGAACCCACGGGTGCTCTTGACACAAGAAATAGTCAAGAAATAATGACCCTATTTGACAATCTACATGAACTTGGAAAAACGATTATTATCATTACTCACGAGCCAGAAATTGCTGATTATACTAAACGAAAGATACTCATTCGTGATGGTCATATTACTTCGGATTCTAATTTTTTTATAAAGGAGTGATTCAATGTTTGAAAATATTATTCTTTCTCTCGAATCAATTTGGGAACATAAATTCCGCTCAATATTAACCATGCTTGGGATAATTATTGGGATTGGCGCAATCGTTGCAATTTTTAGTATTGTGGAAGGAAATACTGAAAACACAAAAAAAAGTATGCTTGGTGGCGATAATAATAGTATTACTTTGATGTTCGATACAGAAACAAACTTGAAAGGAGGATTTGGTGGTGTAGGAAGGCAACCATCTTATTTTAAAGATTTTTCTCAGGATAAGCGAAAAGAATTAAAAAAAATACCTAAAGTGAAAGATACCACCTTCAGTTATGATAATCAAACAGAATTTTTATACGGTAGCACTAAAAAAGATGGAAAAATAGTTGGAATAACAGATAATTACTTTAACTATAATGACTATTCACTAGTTCGAGGAAGAACATTCACTCCAAATGATTACATTAAAAATAAACAAACCATTGTTTTAGATGAAAGCTTATATGGAAATTTTTTTAAGAATGATGACGGTCTTGGAAAGTTAATTGAAATTAAAGGTTCTCCTTACCAAATCATTGGAGTAGTAAAACAAAAAAAAGAATCTTCTCCCGGGATTTATTCAATGGAGGGGCAAATTAGTAAAGGTTTTACTTGTTACCTTAATTGGCCGAAATATATGGGAACATTAAATCCTATACCAACCATCATGGTTAAAACAGAAAAGGCAGATGATTTACAATACACAGCCCAATCAGTGGCAGACTATTTAAATAAAAGTATCGATAAAAAAGAATCAAATTGTTTATTTGGTGTTTATAAATCAGAAGATTTAGAAAAAAGTATTACCAGTTATTCTCAAACACAATATAAACTATTAGGTGGTATTGCTAGTATTTCATTAATCGTTGGTGGAATCGGTGTGATGAACATCATGCTTGTTTCAGTGACAGAAAGAACTAAAGAAATAGGTATTAAACGAGCACTTGGAGCACGAAGAAAAATAATTTTAGAACAGTTTCTACTGGAAGCTATATCTCTAACAATAATTGGAGGTATCCTAGGTATCATTTTGGGGTTAATCAGTGGTAAAATTGCTACACTTGTTTTAAATTACCCTTATTATATTTCACTTTTCTCTATCCTTGGTAGTTTATTATTTTCAGTAATCATTGGCCTCGTTTTTGGTCTACTCCCTGCCATAAAAGCATCTAAGCTGGATCCTATTGAAGCATTGCGCTATGAATAAGAATGATACTGAATTATACTATAAACGTGGAGGTGATTTTTATGAAAACCATTTTACTAGTAGAAGATGACGAATCACTTTTAGAGGTTACTTATTCTTTTTTAACCGCTTCTGGATACAACGTCCTTACGGCAAATAACGGCATACAGGGCTACGAGCAATTTAAAAATAATGAAATTGATTTATTAATAACTGATATTATGATGCCTAAATTGAACGGATATGCTTTAGTTGAATTAATTCAGATGGAACAAAAGCATATCCCCATATTTATGCTCACTGCTTTATCTGGAGAGGAGGATGAACTAAAAGGATTAGAATTAGGCATAAATGATTATATACAAAAACCTTTTTCTTACAAAGTTTTTTTAAAACGTATTGAAAATATATTGAATAATGATCACGAAAAACCTATTATAGAAGAAATTTTAACTTGTGGTAATATCCAAATTTTTCCAGAGAGTTATATAGTACTCGAAAATAACAAACAAGTCTCGTTGACAAAAAAAGAATTTGAAATATTAGTCGTTTTAATTCGAAGAAAAAATAAGACAGTCTCTCGCCAAAAAATTATTGAACTAGTCTGGGGATACTCCGATGAAATAGATACTACAATGTTGAATTCCCACTTAAAAAATTTGCGTCAAAAACTAAATTCCGGAACAATCCAAACAGTTAGAGGTGTTGGTTATAAAATTAGCGAGCTATTTTAAAAAAAAAATTAGTTATAAACTATTCATAGTTATGTTTGGAGTGCTATCAATTTTTACGATATTAGGATACATTATTCTTATCCTGTTATTCCCTAAATTTTACTATGATATTCAATTAGAAGATTTAAAAAAAAATGAAGACAAGATAGTTATGGCAGCGAAAACTAATAATGCTGATAGATTAAAAAAAGCTGCAGATCAATTTTTAATAGAAACGGAAGTAATACCTATTATAGCCGATGAAAATAATAGTATTTTTTATATTCCTACTACTATTATTTCTAGTGGTATTCAAATAAATAGAGCCATACAATCAAACTCATTGAGTAGAGCCCCTATTCCTTCAGATTCTGCTGTTGCAGTAGTTGAATTTTCTTTTAAAGGTAAAAATTATTCATTAAACTACTCCCCTAATGTACGAACAATTAAAGATACCACACAGGTACTAATCAAATTTTCTACTTATTTTTTATTTTTTGCAATTCTACTTAGCATTTTAATTGCTTATTTTTTTCAAAACAGATAGTTGTACCTCTAAAAAAATGAATAGCATAGCAAAGAATATGGTGAATTTAGATTTTCGTCATCAAGTAACTGTAAACTCTGATGATGAATTAGGAGAATTAGCTAATAGTTTAAATTATTTAGGCATTTCATTGCAAAAAACTATGAAGAAATTAGAGGATAAAAATGACTTGCTGACTTCGGAGTTAGAGAAAGAACGAGAATTAGAACAACTTCGCAACGAGTTCATTATGGCTATTTCTCATGAACTAAAAACACCATTAGCCTCTGCCATGGGAATCATTGAGGCCATGGAGTATGAAATTAAACCTTACGATGATCATAAAAAATATCTTAAAAAAACTTATACTATTTTAGATAACATGGCTCAATTAATTCAAGAAATGTTGACTATATCTAAACTAGAAAAAAATTCTGAAGTATTATTAACAGAAAATATCGATCTCAATGAACAATTAAGAAATATAACGTTAAATCTAGAAAAAAATCCAAATTTTAGAACAAAAAAAATCTCATGGCAAACAGATCATAAAGTAGTTGTTAATACTAATCTAAAAATGTTACAAAAAGTATTACAAAATATTTTAAGTAACGCTTTCCTATATACTACAAAAAACGGAAAAATAAAAATTACTACTAAATCAACTAAAAATGGAGTATATTGTAGTATCTTTAATACTAGTCCTCCTATATCAGAAAAAGAATTGTCTAAACTATTCGAGCCCTTTTATAGGTTAGAAAAATCTGGAAATAAATCTACGGGAGGTACGGGTGTGGGGCTATTTATAACAAAACAATTCTTAACAAAATTGACTGTGTCTTATCATATTAAAAATGTAAATAATGGTATTCTATTTGAATTATGGTTTAAAAATTAAGTAAGATAGTGAATAATGTTTTGTTTAAGTTTCAAAATGTAATAATTAAATATATAGAAACTTGCTATAACACTAAACAGATGTATTCTCATCATGGTTGGCAATCCGCAACGTTTACTACTTCCAGAAGACTCACTTGGTTTCCATCCATTAAATCCCATAAATTTTCCTCTTTTCTGTAGTTTAAATTTTTTTGATACAATAAATATTAAAAAATAACGGATCAAAAATTGATCCGTTCAGACTGTAGACAAAAAGGAGTGGCTTAATTGCCAACTCCTTTTTGTTAGTTTTTGTATAAATTTGAAATAAAAAGCCATAGGCTTTTTTGTTTTCCATAGCCATGTGGCTAGTTTTTTTTAATTCATAGCAGCAAACGTAAGCATCGTGTGCGCAGCGACTTTTTCAAGACCTCGATATTTCGTCCAGCGCATACCATGCTTTTCTTTTGCATCTGCAAATATTCGTTCAATGGTCTGTTTTCTCTTTTTGTAAATTTCTTTATTTAACGCCGTATGGCGTTGGTGTTCAAGTTCATCCATAAGATCAGCCCAAATATGCCGAGTTACAATTTTTTGATAGTTTGCACTCGAAGTACAGGTTTCAAGTAATGGACAACTCCTACAAAATTTTGGATTTGATTTATAGGTTCGATAGCCATCACGAGTGATAGTTGAAAATAACAACGGTTGATTATTAGGGCATAAATAACAGTCAAAATAGGCATCATAAACAAAGTCTTTTTTACGAAACATTCCTTTTACTCCATGAGGTGCAGTATATGGAAGAATCGGGTAGAGTTTCAAGTGTGACAGAAAATGAACAAATTTAGGCGTCTTATATCCTGCATCAGCGACAACACGCTTTATATTTGGAAAAGCTCTTTTCGACTGTTTAACCAGATCGATTGCGACTTGGCTGTCATGCACATTTCCTGGTGTGATTAGTGTAGATAAGATAAAACCGTTATCTTCGCAGGAAGTATGCGCAGAATAAGCAAATTGTTTTTCTCGTTCTCCTTTAACATAGTAGCCACTTTCTGGATCTGAATGACTAATTTTTTGAAGACTCAACTCACTTTCTGTGTCCCATGTAAAAGGACGTTTTCCTACAGCAATACGTTCTTTATTTATTTCATCTTCTAATTCATCTTGATAAGCTTTAGCTTGACCGTAGGTCATTTCTTTTGTGAACTTATGTTTATTGGCATTTGCTTTGATATGAGTAGAATCAATATAAAGGTTGTCTTCCGTAACGAAGCCAGCTTTGACAGCTTGTTCTAAAATATGAGAGAAAATATCCTCAAATAAAGTTGTTTCTCTAAATCTTCGAACATAGTTTTTACCAAAAGTAGAGAAATGTGGGATAGGATCCTCGAATGAATATCCTAAAAACCAACGATAAGCAACATTTGTTTCAACATCTTTAATTGTCTGTCTCATCGAACGGATACCAAATAAATATTGGATAAATACTAATTTAATTAAGATCACTGGATCAATACTGGGACGACCATAGGTCGAATACGTGGATTCTACAATGGGATAAATAAAATCAAACTGAATCGCAGCATCAATCTTTCGTACCAAATGATCTTTTGGTACAAGATCATCAATTGTTAACATAGCAAATTGATTTCTACCTTCAATCGATTGTTTTCTCATCATTAGAATCACTCCCAAAATAGTTTATGCAATCAGTATAAAACAAAAAAACTGCAAACAACACTCCAAATTTGGGAGTTTGTCTACAGTCTGACGGATCAAAAATTGATCCGTTATTACTCGTAATTAAGCTTTTGTATATTAGCAACTTGTGGATCACGCAGATCTTCTTCAGCATCAAACGTTGCGGATTCCCCTTCATCTAAAGTTTTAAATCCATCTGTTTGAATAGCTGAAAAATACGCAAATACATCATTGCCATCTTACCTATAATAAGTCCAAAAACTTTGTCTGCGTTGAACCATTTTACTATACCATTGTTCATATATATTTCCTCCTAGTGCATTAAAACATGCAAGTTATTATAAAAAATGTTAATTGGCAAAAGGAGAAGTATAGTTTTTAAATATATAACTCAAATTACTTGTTCACTATAACACATTAATATTGAATTATGTTTATTCATATTAGATATTGATAAATATGAGAGAGTTGATCACGCAATTAATTGTTGCAAGGAACTCATGTATATGTATTCAAAAAAATTTTATTCACTAATCAAATAAATTTTACTCTAAAAACACTATTATTTGCAATAGTGTTTTTATTTTAAACTCCACTTTTATCAATGGGATTAACTTTACTATTTTTGTACTGAAAAATCTAAAAATATTTTATTAGACAATAAAAAAATTAATAACAAAATAATTATCATTAATTTTTCTATCTTTATATCACTGAAAATTCTAATAAAAATAATTTTTAAAACATTCATTTTATCACATTAAAATTATAATATAAAATTCATATTCACATATTTTTAAATTTCACCTCTTTTATAACAATTGTGAATACCTTGTTTTATGAATTAATACTTCCTATAAGGAAAGCATATTATTTAATATCAAAACATATTTAAGTATTTAAAAAGCAACAACTGCTAACACAAGTGCTAACAATCATTGCTTTTTGAACTTATTTACTATGCAAATAAAGACATTAAAAACCAGTATTCTCAATATATTTCAACAGAAACTACTACCTGAAACCATAATTTCTGTATACTTCACTCAATTAATTCCTCTCTGTTCCTGTATCTTCACAGGTCAATGTCTTTGCAAATTATACATCAAATAAGGGGCGTTTTTCTAGTGCTTAGTCGAAAAAAAATAGTTGATTCATAAGTTCATTGTCTTATGAATCAACTATTTGATAACTTTCTCTCTTGCTTATTGCGCATTCAGGATCCACATGAATCCGACAAAAACAAAGAACAAGCCATACATAATTGGCGAAACTTCTTTCCCGCGTTTTGCCGCAATCATTGTAATTGGATAGAAGATAAAGCCTAAGGCAATCCCATCTGAAATGCTGTATGTCAATGGCATTCCTAACAAGATTAAGAAGGAAGGAATCGCAATTTCCATCTCGTTCCATTTAATTTTGCTTAAGGATTGTGCCATCAAAACACCAACAATAATCAACGCTGGTGCTGTAACTTGCGAAGTGACAACTGCTAACAAAGGAGAAAATAGCAAACTGAAAATAAATAAAATCCCGGTTGTAATAGCTGTGATTCCTGAACGACCACCCACAGCAATCCCCGCAGATGATTCGACATATGCGCCAACTGGCGATGTCCCTAATAGAGAACCAGCTAACATCGCTGTTGAATCAGCGGCTAAAGCTTTCCCCACACGCGGCATTTTATTGTCCTTCATAAAACCTGCTTGATTGGCTAAGCCCACCAACGTACCAGCCGTATCAAAGAATGTTACTAATAGGAACGTTAAAACCACGACCCACATTTGAATCGTATTGATATCTTTCACATGTCCTAACGCCACTAAAAATGTTGGTTCTAAACTTGGCGCGCTTGAAATAATCTTATCAGGCATTGGAATAACCCCTGTCGCTAAACCAACAATCGTTGAAATTGCCATCCCAATAAAAATACCACCAGGCACTCGACGAACTAACAAAATTGCAGTTACGACTAAGCCGACAATGGTGACCCACGTTGAGCCAACGTTCAAAGGTCCTAAGCCAACGAGTGTCGCATCATTAGCCACAATTAAGCCACCTTGGCTTAAACCAAGAAAAGCAATAAACAACCCGATCCCACCTGAAATGGCAAATTTCAAGTCTGCAGGAATTGCATCAATAATTAGCTCGCGTAATTTAAAAATTGTAATTAAAATAAATATCAATGAAGCCACAAAAACGCCTGCTAATGTCGTTTGCCAAGGAATCCCCATACCAACAGAGACTGAATAAGCAAAGAATGCATTAATTCCTAAAGCTGGTGCTGTCGCAATCGGATATTTCGCCAACACACCCATTAAAATACAACCTAAGGCACTCGCTAAAGCGGTGGCAGTAAAAACAGCGCCTTCGTCCATGCCAGAAGCACCAAGTACGGTTGGATTAACGAACAAAATATACGCCATTGAGATAAATGTGGTGAAACCAGCTAACATTTCTCGTTTCATATTCGTATTCAATTGTTCAAGTTCAAAATATGAACTTATTTTTTCTTTCATGTTCCGTCCTCCTAAAATCTAAACATTTTACAATGTTCGTAAAATATTCAATTTATTAATGAAACAACGTGTTTAATCATATAATAAACCAACAAATAAGTAAATATCAAATTCTAAATTCTGTAAAAAACGAACAATCACGATTAAAAAAAGTATTCCTTTCTAGGAATACTTTTTAAATTAAATCGTTTGTGTGGTCGGGCGAACAACCATTTCACTGATTGACATACGATCTGGCGTGTCTATGGCAAAGACCACTGCTTGCGCAATGTCTTCCGCCTTTAAGCCCCAACTTAACTGTTCTAGATGTAACGTTTCAGCTACTACTCGATTAGAAATTGTTTGATAAAGTTCTGTTTGTACAGCACCTGGTGAAATAATCGTTGATTTAATGTTATTCTCTCTTTGTTCTTGTCGCAATCCTTCCATAATTGCTCGAACAGCAAACTTTGTTCCACAGTAGACAGCCGAATCTGGATAAACGACATGTCCTGCCACAGAATCAGTAGCAATAATCTGCCCTGATTTTTGTTCAACCATAATTGGAAGAACTGCCGCAATGCCATTTAAAACACCCATAATATTAATATCTAGCATTTGACGCCATTCTCCTTTTGGTGCTTCAATAAGAGGCGCCGTTGGCATAACTCCTGCATTGTTAAAAAGAACATCAATTCGTCCATATTTTTCCATTGTAAGCTTGATTACACGCTGAACTTCCTCTTCTTTCGTTACATCTGCTTGTTGCACGAGAATCGTTGCTTCAGGAAGTTCTTTTTTTATAGCAATTAAACGTTCTTGTCGACGTGCTGCAATGACTAACTTCGCTCCTTTTCTGGCAAGTAAACGGGCTGTTGCCTCACCGATGCCACTGGAAGCGCCCATGATAACAATAACTTTTTCTGATAATGATTTCATTATATTTCCTCCTTATCTTCCTGAATCCAACGAATAATTTTAGCTGGTGTTCCTGCAACAATAGCGTTAGCTGGCACATCTTTAGTTACAGTCGCATTAGCTGCTACGATAGCATTTTCACCAATCGTAATACCTGGTAAAACAGTGACACCCGCGCCTAACCACGCAAATTTTTTAATGGTAATTGGTGCTAGCAATACGCCTCGCCGTTTCATTGGCAGTTCCGGATGATTGACACTTAAGAGATTAACGCGCGGACCAATTAAAACATTGTCTTCAATTATAATGCCCCCTAAATCAACAAACATAGCTGCCCGATTAATAAAAATATTTTTACCAAAATGTATATTGCGTCCAAAATCTGTATAAAAAGGCAATAAAATCGTAACGGTTTCGTCAATTTTGTCTTGGATAATCGTGGCAAGAAGATTCCTTACTTCATTATGTGTATAGGCTTGTTGATTTAATTCTATTAAATAGCGACTATTTTCCTCTTGAATCTGATGAATAAGTTGAAATAGTGGTTCATCTTTATCAATGCTCCCTGTTGCAATTAGTTCTTGGAGATTTTTTGTAAGCATTCCTAATCGCCTCCTTTTGCTAAATTTATCGTAATACGTGACAACTCCTCTGTCTAATACTTATAATAAATAGATAAGTATGCGTTTTAGTTATAGGAGGGAAAGTAATGGAATTACGAGTGATTCACTATTTCTTAGCAGTGGTCCAAGAAAAAACGATTAGTGGCGCAGCCAAACAATTGCATGTATCACAACCAACATTATCTAAGCAATTAAAAGAATTAGAGGAAGAATTAGGCGTGACATTATTTATACGAGGAAATCGACAAATACAATTAACACCTGAAGGAGAATATTTAGCTAAACAAGGGCAAGATATTTTAAGCTTAGCGAATAAAACAGTCACCAACTTGTCGCAAAATGAATTCATTAATGGCGAAATCACGATTGGTGGCGGCGAAACAAAAGCTATGTCTTTTTTAGCGAATGCACTACAACAAATAACAAGCCAGCACTCAGCTGATATTCACCTTCATTTATACAGTGGGAATGCAGATGATGTAATAGAACGGCTAGACAAAGGATTATTAGATTTTGGTTTAATTATTGAGCCTGCACCTAAACAAAAATATAGCTATTTAACATTACCAATTGTAGATACATGGGGCTTAATTACTGTAAAGGACCATCCCTTAGCCACTAAAAATGTTATTACTGCAGCCGATTTAAAAGAAGAACCTTTATTTATTTCTCGACAAGCACAAGTTCCGAGCCAACTCTCTGATTGGCTCGAAGCAAGTCTAGATCAGTTCCGAATCGTTGGGACCTACAACTTACTTTACAACGCTTCACTGATGGTAGAAGCTGGGCTAGGTAGCGCCCTAAGCATTGATGGTATTCTAGAAACAAAGCAAACAAATTTACGTTTTATCCCGCTATATCCTGCTTTAACAGCCAAAATTAGTTTAATTTGGCGCAAAAATACGGTTCTTTCCACAGCTGCTGCATTATTTTTAGAACAAATAAAAAAAAGTATTCAACGCCCTGAATAATAGGTCGTTGAATACTTTTTTAAATCATCACTGTGATCGTAGCTGCTGCCAAAATCAAAACTAAGCCGATAATCGTTACGGTCATTTCCTTGGCTGTTTTCTTTTGACCTAAGAACCAAATACCTGTCAATGTTGCAAGCACAACTGATGTTTGGGATAGAATAAAGCCAGTTGCCAAGCCGTTCATATCTGGCTGCGCTGAAATTAAATAAGTTAACGCTGCAAAGGCGAAGAAAAAGCCTGAAAAAATTTGTTTGTAAGAAACGGCTTCTATAAATGGGGATATTTCCCCACCCTTAATAGTGACAACTGCTGAGTAAATAACTGCCACAATTACCATGCCTATTGCTTGTGGTAAAAAGGCATGCATGCCATCAATTGCCGTCGCTTGGGGTGCTGCAGAGTACGCCCAATAGCCGATTTCACCAACGGCTAATAGAAGAACTGCTTTTTTCATAATCCCAGCACTCTCAGCGGACTCCGTTTCCGACCAGACCGTCATTTTGGCACCAATCATGATTAACACTAAGGCAAATGCGCCTAACAATTTGGCTGTCGCACCTGGCCAGTTTCCTAAGAAAAAGACACCCCAGAGAGAAGCACCTAAAAGTTGGAACGCGGTCGTTACTGGCATGGCACGTGATGAACCAATCATCGTGAAGCATTTAAACGTAATGATTTGCGCACAGGCCCAACCGACACCAGATAAAATTGAAAAGAATAAATCCATGCCCGCTGGAAAAGCCAAACCATTAATCATTGAAAAAATAGCGGCAAAAATTAATGTTCCTAAACTGGTACCAAGAATTTGATTCACTGGACGACCACCAATTTTGGAAGCGATTGTTGGGAAAAGCCCCCAACCTAAAAGCGGTCCTAAACCGATTAATAATGCAGTCGCATTCATCTTTATTTCCCCTCTCTCGTTTAAAAGACAACGTTACTTTCTAATAAAATATTTGCGTAAGGAGTCATTTCCCCCGTCCGAATAAATGCATGGCAGTTGTTTAATTCTTGTTTCATTTCTGTATGAGGAATAAAACTGATGGGAGTTTCTGGTAAACGAGTTTTAATTGCTGTCAACATGTCAGGATTTTCTGTTTTAATTTCTTCTGCTAAATAAATTCGTTGAACTGCCAATTCCTCAAGGACATTGTTTAAAACTTCCATAAAACTAGGGACGCCATTGGTAACTGCTAAATCAATTTTTTCTGTAGTCCGAGGCACTGGCATGCCTGCATCACCAATACTTAATTTATCAAAATGACCCATTTGTGCGATAACGCGGGAAATATCTGAATTAATAACTTTTGTTTTTTTCATGTCGCTCGCTCCTTTTTATTTGTCTGCCAATTCGTGTTGATAAGGAATCGAAGGTTGGGCTCCAAAACGTTGAACAGTCAACGAGGACGCCTTGTTTCCATAACGAATAGCTTCTTCCAAATTGCTAAAATCTTTTTCTAATATACTACTTAATGCGCCAATAAAAGTATCGCCAGCAGCCGTTGTATCAACCGCTTTCACTTTAAAAGCAGGCACAATACCACTTCGTCCATTGACGTCATAAAAGGCGCCTTTACTACCTACTGTAATAATTACTGCTTCAATCCCTAATTGATGAAGTGCTTCTGCGGCTTTACGCATACTCGCTTCATCTGTGATTTTAATGCCTGTTAAAATTTCGGTTTCTGTTTCATTTGGTACAATCATATCTGTAACGTTTAGTAATTCTTCAGGAACTTGTTCTAACGCAGGTGCGGGATTTAAAATCGTTTTGACGCCTGCTTTTTTAGCAATTTTAAACGCTGCAATCGTACTATCAATCGCACTTTCAAATTGGGCAATCACAAAATCACTTTTTTCAATAATTTCTTGATGTTCCTGGACTTGTTTTGGCGTAAAGGCGTTATTGGCTCCTGCGTAAATCATAATGCTATTTTCACCAGCGTTATCTACCATAATAAAGGCTTGGCCAGTAGCTGTTTTCTCTAAAGTGGTGACCCCAGTTAAATTAATTTCATCTTGACTCATTAAATCAGTCATCATAGCTCCAGCGCCATCATTTCCCACAGCACCAATAAAATATGTTTCTGCGCCTGAACGTTTCGCTGCAACTGCTTGGTTTGCTCCTTTACCACCACCTGCTGTAAAATGTTCAATGGCGTGAATTGTTTCGCCTGGTTTTGGCATTTCTTTGACTCTTAATGTTGTGTCTAAATTGATACTTCCGATAATTGTAACCGCGTTCATTTTCATCCACCTCAATAAAATTTATTTTTTCATTCTAATTAAAACGTTTTAGTAAAACGTTTTAATTCCACAACAAAAATATAGCACACCTTGAAAGCTATTTCAAGGGTGCTGTCGAAAATCGTTCAATCAGTTGGACAGGCAAGGTTTGCTCCTCCCAATCTTTTGCAGGCTGATGGATTCTTTCCAATAATAGAGTCGCCGTAGTTTGCCCCAATTGAAAAACAGGTTGAGCAATTGTTGTTAGCGGCGGCGAAACATACTCGCACATATCAACATTGTCATAACCAATAATACTATAATCCTCAGGAATTTTTTTGCCCGCTTCTGCTAATCCTCGATATAAACCAAAAGCAATTTCATCATTGATAGCAAAAATTCCGGTGCTCTCTGTTTTTAAAATTTCGGGGACAGCTTGGTAGCCGCCGGTTTTTGATAATTCTGTTTCGATTAACTGGACCTTTTCCGTATAAACAGAACAAAAACCTTTTAAACGTTGCTGAATATTGACTGGCGCATGTGGTGGCATTACCACGACGACCTGTTTATGTCGTTGCTCTTGTAAATGCTTTGCTGCTAGTTGCCCACCTCTATAATCGTCTGTCAAAACAGCATCGCTAAAGCCTTCTGCTTTTTTTTGGTCAAGTACAATAAACGGAATCTTTTTCGCACGTAGCGTTTCATTAATCGTTTGATTGGAAATTTCAGAACTTGCAATCACAAAACCATCGACACTGCGACGAATCAACTCTGTTAAATATTCATGTTCTCTTGTAACATCTTGGTCCGCATTGCATAACATCAGTATAAAATTTTCTTTGTATAAAACACTCTCAATTCCTCGAATCAATTGCGCGAAAAATGGATTAGTAATATCAGGTACGATTACGCCAATCGTCTTACTTTTTTTCATCACCATACGTTGCGCAAAATAGTCGGGCTGATAGTTTAATCGCTCTTTTGCAGCCAATACTTTTTCGACCGTTTTCCCACTAAACCGTGCCCCATTCCCGTTTAAAATTTGTGAAACGGTAGTAATGGAGACACCTGAGTCATTGGCAACATCTTTAATTGTAACCTTTTTATTTGTCATCCTACTTCTCTCCTTGCCGTGAACGCGCCCATTCACCGGACCTCTTAATCTCATTTAATTTACTACAATCATTTACTTTACGCAACCACAAATAAATACGTACATTCGTTTAAACCGTCCTTTCATCCCTTCAACAAATTTCGTTGTTCTACTTTTAAAATGTTATACTGTAGAAAAAATGATTTACTTTTTGCTGAATGGAGGGCCTTAATTGAAAAAGAAATCGATTGGTTTGTTGTTAGCTAGCGCATATTTGTTTCACGCACGTTCTCGTCAAAAATCCTTAAAAGCCTGTCTTTTTGAAGATTCTTTACGTCTTTCCCAAATTGCTCGACTTGAACGAAATCCGAAAGTCACCAAGGCTTTTTATCATTGGCAACGATCATTAAATGAACAAGTAACTTTGCCAAAACATTTACGTCATCTTTTTCCTCTTCAAGAAACGACTCAATTTCCTACGATGTATCGCATGTCAAACTCCGTTATTGCGCCTACCAAGAAAGCTGTACTGTACCTGCATGGTGGGGGCTTTACATTGAATCTCGCCTATAGCCAATTAGACTTTAGTTATAAACTAATTGAAGATCTCTCTTTTGCAACAGATTATTTTATCCCTGTATATCCATTAGCACCAAATAAGTCTTTTGCTGATATTTATAATCATTGCTATGCTGCTTATCAAGAAATTTTACAGCATTATGATCCCGAAGATGTTATTTTATTAGGTGATTCTGCTGGTGGTACATTGGTTTTAAACGTATTGCAGAATTTAGCCACCGATTTCCCTGAACGCTTACCAAAAGCTGCTGTTTTAATTTCTCCTTGGTTAGATGGACATTTAGACATTCCTGTTGCCAAAAGTTATCAAAAAAAGGACAAAATGATTGGCATGAACTATTTACAATTAATTGCCCAAGAGATTGACGACACGGCCAATCACTCCACGCTTTCTTTAAATTGCTTGTCCTTTGATTATCAAAAATTTCCGCCACTTTTTTTCGTGGGCGGTACACATGAAGTTTTTTGCCCTTCCTATCACCAATTTTTAAAACAATTAGGGCCACGACCACAAGATACTTGCCGATTGGTGCCTGGCATGCAACACGTTTTCGCAATGAAACAGTACTTGCCAGAAGGACGACAAGCGCGGAAACAAATTGCACAATTTATCCAAGAACAATGGTAAAAGGCAAGTGGGACAGAAGTCAAAACGACTTCTGTCCCACTTGCCTTTTTGTAGAAGAAAACACTTAGTTTTCTTCGGCGATTTTTTTCTCCCGCATAGTCAAAACAGCGCTAACCAAAAGAACAACCACTACAAAACCAATGATTCCTCCTACTAAAAGACTCGGACCTGCCTCACCTAATTTGCCTAAAAATAGGCCTGGGATTAAATAATCCGTATCCGCAAACGTTGAGGATGCTAACTGTAGATCACCCAAGACTGGTAAAATGAATAACGGTAACCAACTAATTAATAAGCCATTAAACGCAGCCCCTAAAATCGCTCCCCGACGTCCCCCTGTGGAATTTCCAAAAACGCCTGCCGCGGCACCACAGAAAAAGTGCCCGACAACGCCTGGTATAATCACGGTGGTATTCAGACCAACCATCGCTAACATTGAAATAGTTCCCACAATAAAGCTCACAAAGAACCCAATCAAGACAGCATTTGGCGCATAAGGAAAGATAATGGGAACATCAAGTGCTGGTTTAGAATTAGGCACTAATTTTTTAGCAATTCCTTGGAAAGCTGGCACAATTTCTCCTAAAACCATCCGAACACCCTGTAAAACCACAACGAAACCAGCCGTAAAGGTTCCTGCTTGAATTAATGAAAAAATAATCGCATTTTCGCCATTGCTTAACTCATGCTCGACATAACCTGTCCCAGCCAGCAAAGCCAAAATCACATAGACAATCGACATCAAAATCATAATTGAGATGGTTGAGTCTCTTAAAAAACCAAAACTTTTAGGAATTTTAATATCTTCCGTTGACTTTTCTTTATTCCCAAAGACTTTTCCAATAAAGCCACTTGCCGCATAACCAATATTCCCTGTATGCCCCATTGCTACTTTATCATTTCCAGTAATTTGTTTCATAAAGGGCTGACAAAGAGCAGGTGTCACTGTTAATAAAGTTCCTTCAAATAAACCACCTAAAAGAATCATTGGCAAACTAACGCTAAAACCGGCCCCCACTAAAATAACGGCTGTCAAACACGAAACGTACATCATCGCTTGACCTGTCAAAAAGATATATTTAAAACGTGTAAAACGCGCCAACAGAATATTAACAACCATGCCCACCAACATAATCAGAGCAGTTGGTGTCCCATATTGTTGCAAGGCAATCGCTACAACCGCTTCATTACTAGGAACCACGCCTTGTGTATTTAACGCGGTTTGAAACATCTCCGCAAAGGGCGTTAACGAGTTCGCTAATAGCCCTGCGCCACCAATTAAAACTAAGAAGCCGACGAATGTTTTCAACGTTCCTTGAACAACATCAGAAAATTTCTTTTTCTGTAAAACTAATCCCAACAAAGCAATTAATGAAACCAGAATCGCTGGCTGGCTAACAATTGAAACAAATAAATTCAATAAAGTTTCCATGTTTTTCCTCCTTCTTATTGATGTGCAATGCCATTGTCATCTAAAACTTTCAAGACTTTCTCCTTCGTTTCATCGTAATCAATAATCGCATTTAAAGGAATAATTTTTTCAGCAGGAATTGACCCTAAAGCATCTTGCAATGTTTTTTCGACAAAGAAGTAATCAGCCATATCGCCACTGGCACTCCCGACATCTGTGTGATCAATTTGAAAATTATCTGTATCAACACCGACTTCCTCTAAAATTTGTTGGATATTCATTTGCACCATAAAACTTGTTCCTAAACCACTTTGACAAACTGTAAAAATCTTCATCTTATTTCTCTCCTTCTTGGATAATTGATAGTATTTCTGGGACGGTTTCAGCCGCCACTAAGCGATGTAATGATTCTTTTTTTGATAGAATTTTTGTCAGACTAGATAAGGCCCGTAAATGTGTTTCGTTATCTGAAGCAGCTAAACAAATAAAAAGGTGAATTTCATGCTTAGGATCTTCTAATAAATCGACACTTTTTTGGATTTTTAGTAATGACATGCCTAACTGATTAACGCCATCTTCTGGCCGCGCATGAGGCAATGCTACGTCTGGACAGATATGGATAAATGGCCCAAACGATTCGACTTTTTGAATCATCGCATCAATGTACTTTTCCGTAATACTGCCATTTTTTAATAACGGCTTGGCAGCTTCTGTAATTCCCGCTCGCCAGTCTGCAACTTCAGGCAGGACTTGGACTGTTTCTGTTGTTAATAATTCCGATAACATTGGACGCAGATCCTCCTCTTTTTCTAAAATTTTGTTCATTTTACGATGCAAGACACGATATAACTGCGCTTCTGTGACTCCTTTTTTTAAGGAAATGTAAGGTTTTAACGCATCTAAAATATCTTTAACATCTGGCATGGAAATACCTGGCAATAGCCAATCTGATTGAACTTGGTGCATCAATTGATTTTTCTCCAAAGAGCTCATAATGGGCTTGGTAAGATAAACCTTTTTGGCTGTTTCAATAGGGACCGTTGAGAAAATGATGTCATAGCTTTTTTCAGATACATTCTCTATTTCCCTCACCGCATTCGTTTCTTTAAATTCAATCATTGGAAATAGCCGACGCAATTCCGATTGCAAAATCAACGAAGAACTGATACCACTGGGACAAACAATTAGCGCTTTTAGCTTTTCTTGCCGCTGCTCATTTTTTTGGCCGAAAATTTCTCCACCAAATAATATGGTAAAAAAACCGATTTCCTCTGACGGGATTGACCGTTTCGTTAATTTTTCTAAAGGAGCTAACGCTTGTTCACAAAGATGATAAAGCGACCGATACGATTGTCGAATATCCTTGATTAAAACATTCGGCAAGTAAAAGCCATAGTTAATCCGAAAATAGGCAGGAACCAGATGATAATACACATTCATGAGCAATTCACGAGGCTGTTCAAATTGAACAACGGCCAACAATTCCATTTTCCGAATAATTTCACCAGAAATATCTAATAAAAACTCTAACTTCGTATCTCGCAATTCTCCTTGCAAGGCTGTCATTAAACAAATCGTGAAAAAAAGACTCTCAGTTTCTACATTCGCCACTGGCCCAACTAAATCACTTAAAATACGACGACTGACGGGATAAGCGCGTAAGGACTGAATTAACTGGTTCTCAGGCCAGACGACTGTTTTATATTTGCCTAATCTTTTTTGAGAAAAAGCAAGAAAGTAACTAATTTCATCCAATCTGCTGGATACCAGTTGAAGCTGCGCTTCCTGGACGGCTAATTGAATGCCGTCACGTATTTTTGCGTATTGGCTCATTTGATGCTGACTGAGCCAGCAAAATAAAGCGAAGGTGCCCGACTTTTGTTGTAAGAGGCGGGCAAGCCAATTTTTCCCGAAACGACGAATCCGAAATTCATCTCCTTCTAGGTAAAACCCTCGTTTTCGTTCGTAGGATAAAGCAATGTTTTCAGTTGCTAGTTGGTGTCGTACTTTTTTGATATCCGCTAAAATAGTGCCTTTCGAAACGTCTAAAAAATTTTGATAATGATACACCGATAGTTCTTCGATTTCTGAATAAGTGAGCAAAAAAATAAGTGCTTGTCTTTCTGTTTCGCTATAGATCACTTGACGTTGTTGAAAAAGTTGTTTTCCCCATTCATTTGCGGAAAGGTTTGGAATGCTGACGGTATTCTGTTGAACTTCTCCGCCTATTGTCGAAAGTTGTGTCACTAATTCTCGTTGCGAAAGATCGGTTATTTGTTGAGCCAAAGAGAGCGCAATTTTTTGCCCTGCATACTCGTCAAGGAGATAACTTATTTTATAATTCACAGCTGTGTCCTCCTCCTGTAATCATCATATAATGATAGCGCTTTATTTTCTATCTAAGTTGGGTACAAATGTCTACTGTACTTTTTTGATAAATTGTACCGTTCTTTATTTTAAAGTTAACAAAAACCCGTTGCAAGTTTCTTAAAAACTTACAACGGGTTTTCTTTATGTTAATTGTGTTTGTAATGCGATATTCAGCAAAATAGCCACCGCCACCCAGCCGCCACACATCACCAGAAGCAGCCAACTAAACATTGATTGTTTTACTAAAGACTGCTTAGGCTTTGCCAGATGTACAAAATTCATGCTATTTACTAAGAACAGTAAAAATAAAGCAAAACAAAGGACGGCCAAGCCAGCACAAACCCAAATCCACATCGTAATCTCCATCTATATTCCTCCTTCTACATTAACTCTATTTATAAAAGCAGCACATTATTTTTCCTTTTTCCTTTTTTTATTCAAATAATAGAAACTTGTTAGTACTACGAGTAAACATGCAATACCAAGGCTGTAAAGCCACGTGCTATTTCGTTCACCTGTCCTTGGTAATGACGTCTGTGCATTAGTCGGATTCGTTTTAGCAGTGGTTTTTCTGCTCACTTTGTCTTGTTGTTGTGACTTTTTTTTATCTTTATCAGTGACTGGTTGCTCTGTTGGCTTAATGACACCTTCCGTTTTTAGTGGCTCTTTCCCTCCATAGAACGTTACACCGATATTCGTTTGCCCTACTTCTTCTGCAAAACTCTCAGAAGAAACAATTAGACTCGCAATGCCAACGGTTAAAAGTATTCCCAACGTCACCAGAAGTGACCCTTTACTTTTCATTGTCATCATAGCGTGCTCCTTGTCTATTTTTCAAGGCTGCCTGTTTTTCTTGTTGTAAATAGGCTTGTTGTTTCAGTGTTGCTTTCTGTTGCGTAAAACGCCAAATAGCTAGAATTAGACTCACAATTGTTGCAGCTAACAAGCCATAAAAAGCTTGATTCCACCAAGTCGGTAGGACCAATTTCACTACTGCTTCTTTATTTAATTTTTTGGCTTCTTGACTACTGATGGTAAATTCTTGCTTAAACGGCCACACTTGTTGTTCATCTTCTTTCAAGACCGCTTTTCCTTCAAAAATATAGGTTCCTGGACGAACATCTTCTTTCCCGAAATCTAAATGGAAGTTCATCGTCGAATTTGGCGCAAAACGAACACTTGGTAAAATCCGTTTGGCATATTCTTTCGTTTCGCCTTTTTTCGTTACTTTTCCTTCTAAACGCACTTCAGGAAAAATAGCGGATGTCGGATTCTGAATAACCGCTTGGACCGATTTATTTCCTAAAGCAATGGTCGGAACTAATTTAACTAATTGAAGAGTCTCTGCTAGATACATCGGTGTATCTTCTGACATTCGTAAAGCAATTGCTACATTAAATCCATATCGACTGGTTAAACCCGTTGATTTTCCTTTTTCTTCCTTTTCATCTTCTGCAAGCGAAGCATAAACACCACCCAAAACTAATCCTTGGAAACCATTCGCTGGAATTTCGACAGTCATTTTGGCTGTTACGGTTTTCTTAGCGGTAACTTTTACATGTTCCTCAGGTAATTTAATTAATGTTGTCAAGGGTACTTTTAAACTTGAATCTGGTTTTTTCTCGAAATCATTGTACACAATTAAACCATTGTCATTCGTCACAGCATTCGCCAAATTTAAATCAATCGTCAATTCTTCATCTGTTTTATTAATTAATGATAATTCGACTTCTTGTTTCTGTCCTGGTTTTACAATGAGATCGTAGTAGGATTGCGTATTTTTCGCTTGATTCTCAGGAATATTGGGTTTAACTGTAAATTTTGTATTCATGTTGTCATCCGCTTCTTCTGCTTGTACAGCAGAAGGGATGCTTAATGCCATCACACAAATAAAAACTGTGACGATTAGCCAGCGCATTGTCTTCATTATTTGTTCCTCCTATGTATCGAAAAGGAGCCGTGCACCACTGCGCAGCTCCTTTTCTAGTAATGCAGTATTCTCGTTAGTAACTTTTTATGGCGCAGCCACTAATGTCCAAGTTACGTTACCTGTATACGCACCATTTGTAATTTGTGAACTAGGTGTTGTAATGTTTAATTTTACATTTGATAATTCAGAATCCCATGTACCTTGACCTTTACCAACTGCTGCTGTAGCAATTGATACAGCTGCTCCACCTACTGGAATAGTTGTTCCAGCAAATTCAGGACTTCCTGGATCTGCTGCAAAGGCAGCTACATCACGTGAGTATGTTTTTGCTGTTTCATCGTATTTCGCTACTGCTCCTGTTTGTGCAAAGGTAATTGAGCCTTCTAAAGTAGCAGTGCCATTTTTCATTTCAGCAACGCCGGCAGTAACTGACCAACCCGCTTGTGTTCCACGAACATCCCCAACGGCATAACGTTTTGTTTGGGTACCTGTCGCATCTAACGAAATCGCTGATAAATCAGAACTAACTTCTGTCGAAGCAAATTTGAATTCTGTTGGAACATATAACAAATCAAAATTTGTATTCGAGCCTGGTTCTGGTTCTTGGGTGCTTCCATCATCTCCATCACCCGTACCGCCTGGTAATGAACCACTTGTCATCTCTACGTTTGCTGGTGTTGTACCAGTTGTTGTTGCATGTGCTGCTGCAGGAGCAATGCTTGCCCCTAAAATTGCCGTTCCTGCAAATAAAGTTACCAATGTTTTTTTCTTCATTTTACTCTCTCCTTTATATCTTGGTTAATTAATGAATAAAAAAGTGAAAAACTTTTCTATCTCAGTAGAACGTAAACTAAGTATAGCGAAAAAAAGACTGCTTGTGATTTCAAATTTTAAACACCTCATGCAAAAAAAATGAATTTACTATAACAGCAAGGTTCCAACGACTTTTTGTGTCTTTGAAAACGTAATTTTCAAAAAAGATATTGTTTTTTTTCATATATAAAGTGGTAATTTTATAAAAAAACAGCGAGAAAACGTCAAAACATTAGTAACAAACACTAACATTTTGACGTTTTCTCGCATTTATTAAATCAAAATTTCCTCAATATTTTTAAAAAAAATAGTGAAAACTAAAATTATATCGTTTTCATAGACAAAACGTACATTTTTTCTTACGAAAATTGATAATCACTCGCTGACTATTCTCTAATCAAAGCTTGCGTTGTACAACGGAAAGAACCACCTAACATTCTAGAAACATGGTAATCAATTGCCTCAACTTTGATACCTTTTACTTCTATTTGAGGAATTAAGGTTGTAAACGATTGGTCTGTTATATACGTTTCTTCGTTAAGCGGCAGACCATTTGTCACTAAATACGCTGCTTCTTGCAAAGTAACGTGAATTTTTTCCCAGTTTGCTAATTGCGCAGGAAGTCCATCCAAAAAGGCCTCTTCACAAACAATCATCAAGCCTTCTCTCAACAAGCTTAACGCACAATCTAAGTGGAGAATATGCGGATGTAACCGAACCGGCACCACTTCATAACCAAAATGACCAATCATATTGGCTAACCACTGAATCCCTGCTAGGTTACTTGCCAAGCCAGAGTAGCCCACAAAAATTGTTGTTCCTAGAACTAAAACATCGCCGCCTTCAATAAAGGGACCTGCTTCACTTAAAGCCCCTTCAGAAATGTCAGGTTGTGGCGCAGCAAAATAATAGCCTTCTGCTTCTTGTGTCCACTGCTGAATAATCGGACGAATTGGTAAAATTTCTTGTCGACGGTGTTGAAATCTTAAGTTTCCTTCTATTAAGAGATTGCCAATTGTAAAAAAAGGGTCTCGTGAAAAGAAGTTACTATATCCTACGCCCAATTCCTTGCCATGTTCTTTTTCATAGGTTGTCAATAAACGTGGACGAAATACTTCTACGCCATAAGATTCTAATACTCCTTGCATGACTTCTTTTTCTTTTTCCCAACGCACTTGTTGTTCTGGTGCAAAGTCTGCTAAATCACGCCCTTCATTATTCTGTGTTAAACGGGCATTTTCCTCTGTTAAAAAAGTCGTATCCGCTTCATCAAATTTATCTGGTAAACAAAATTGCGATTGTGCTAAAACAACTGAACGCAATGGTGCAAATTCACTTTCAACATGCATTTTTTTCATTATTTGACCTCACTTTTATCTGGTTACCTTCATTATAACAGAGATAAAATTTTTATGCCTTCAATGAAGAAAAAGCAGAACTTCTATACGTTCTGCTTTTTCTTCATTTTGTTATTTACCAATATCTTTATCTTTAATCTCAGCTTTTTGCCCGGTGCCATCTACTAAGCCAAAAATAATCTTCGCTTGGTCTGTATTATCAATTTGTCCTGAAAAAGCTTCTGCTTGTGGGCCATAAGCATAGACATTTACATCTTCTCCTGTGTGTCCGCCAGTAGTCCAACCAGTATTCGAACGTTCATCAAAAATCTTTCTTAATGCCTGAGCGATTTTTTCAACATCTTTTGACTCCGCCGCTGTTTTCACTGCTTTCAATTCAGCCTCACTTAATTGAAAATCAATATACTCAGTCACTGTTTTTTCCACATTACCATTTTTAATAATTTCTTCTGCCATGAAATCAGGCGTGCGTTTTGCCGCATGTAAAGGCTCCGTCAACCAGTTGTATTGATCCCCTTTGCCTAAAGACAAGCCCCCTGTTGAATGATCTGCAGTTGTAACCACCAATGTTTCACCATCTTTTTTGGCAAAATCGATGGCCTTTTCAAACGCCGCTTCGAAGTCTTGCATTTCGCTCATCACGCCAACAATATCATTGCTATGCCCGGCCCAATCAATTTGACTACCTTCAACCATTAAAAAGAAACCTTTTTCATTTTTATCTAACCGTTGAAGAGCCGCTTCTGTCATATCAGCTAATGAAGGGACTTCTTCCGTTCGGTCAATCATTTTAGGTAGCCCGCCTGGTGCAAACAAGCCTAAAATTTTGTCGTCTTGGTTCTCATTCAACGACTTTTTGTCTGTGACATGACCATAACCCGCTTGGGAAAATTCTTTGACTAAATCACGATCTTTCCGCGCAAATAATTCGGAGCCGCCGCCAAGTAACACATCGACTTTGTGTTGTCCGTCGATTTGATCATCAAAATAGTCATCGGCGATTTCTGCCATATTTTTGCGTGAAACATTATGTGCGCCATATGCAGCAGGGGTTGCATGTGTTATTTCAGATGTTGCTACAAGCCCCGTTGATTTCCCCACTTTTTTCGCACGTTCGAGCACTGTTTCTGTTTTGGACTTGTCATTATCGAGTGCAATAGCATTATTATAGGTTTTTACTCCGGCAGCCATCGCTGTCGCTGCGGAAGCTGAATCGGTGACATTCTCTTCTTCATCTTCTGGATAAGTGGCTTGCTGTCCGACCAAATAGGTATCAAAAGCTGTTTGGGGAACACGCTTGTCTGAGTGATTGGCTTTGAAATAGCGATAGCCCGTTGTATACGGATTCCCCATGCCATCTCCAATCATAAAAATAACATTTTTTACTGGTGCTTTTTCAGATTCAGTTGCCTTCGCTTCAGCAACCTCTGTTTGTTTTTCACCGCTTTTTTGTTCAGATAAATTTGTACAACCCGCTAATGTTGTGAATGTTAATAAGGTAACCCCTAGCAAAGCTCTTTTCTTCATTTCCTTGTTTCCTCCTTTATATCTACCCATACATTGACTATAACAAGTCTTAGTTGATTTCTGATAAATAACAAGTAAACAAAGTGTTAAGTTGTTGTATTGCTTCTGTTAAGTTCCTTATTTGTCGCGTCTTGCTGCTCTTTTTTCGGCCTCTTTGCGTAATTGTTTCTGCGCTTTTTTTGAGCCGCGTTCAATATCTTTGAGTTTCTTTCGTTCATGGAAATCTGTAAATAAACTTTCTAAATCATAGTCTTGCGGATATAGATTTTGTGCTTTCGCTTGTAATTTCAACCGTCTTCGTGGTACATTTTCAATTTTATCATTCACAAATACTTGGATTTCTTGTTCACCCTCATCTGTAAAAACCAACCCAATTTGTTGTGTTTCTGTCAATAGGACACGATCACCTTTTTGATAACGGTCTGTTTCTTCTACAAACGTGGCAAAGGTCGTTTCTTTTGCTTTCAGGGGTTTAAATAGACTTCGATTAGTAGGGTATTCTTTCCGCTGAATATAATGAGCCGCCTTTTCAATGAGCTGTGGCTCCATCTTCATTTTACGTGCAATCCAAAGCGCCTGACTATCGCCAACTTCACCAATTTTCAATTGATATTTGGGCGTTAATGTTTCACGATCGAAGGCCATTGCGGCGGGCACAAAATCGTCATGCTCTTGGGCAAAACGTTTAATTTCACCATAATGGGTCGTTGCAACTACCAAGGCTCCCTTTTGATACATCGTTTCCATGATAGCAATCGCTAAGCCAGCTCCTTCGTTCGGCTCGGTGCCACTACCAATTTCATCTAATAAAACAAGCGTGTGTCGCTTAACATTACGCAACATTTCCGCAATATTTTTCATGTGCCCAGAAAAAGTGCTTAACGCATTTTCCAGATTTTGTTGATCACCAATATCGACAAAAATTTCATCTAATACTGGAATCTCTGTGCCCGCTTGTGCTGGAATTTGCAACCCAAATTGTGTCATGACAGTCAATAAGCCAACTGTTTTCAAGACAACCGTTTTACCACCAGCATTGGCACCTGTAATGACAAGTCCTCGATACTCTGCTCCTAAAGAAAACGTCAATGGTACTGCGTGTTCTAATAAAAGAGGGTGTTTTCCTTGAACAATGCGCAAGCGTTCTTCTTTGTTTACTTTTGGCGTAATCCCACCAATTTCGCGACTATACTTTCCTCGTGCAAAAATAATATCTAAGGTGGTCATTGTATCGACGGCTTGATCGACAAGTCGTTCTTGCTCATTAATTAACCCAGTTAGTTCCGTCAAAATTTGATATTCTTCCGCTGTTTCTTCCGCTTTTAAGAGTGTCAATTGTTCATTTAATTTACTAATTGCTACAGGTTCAATAAAGACCGTTTGTCCTTTATTGGATTGCTCAATGATTGTGCCTGAAACCTTATTTTTATAGCTAGCTTTGATTGGTACCGTGTAATGTTCCCCTTTTTTCACCATCATATTTTCTTGAATATACAGTTGATTATTTTTATTACGTAAAAATTTGGTGACTTTTGTTTCAATTTCTTGTTGGCATTCATTGATTTGACGCCGGATTTTCCGAAGTTGTCGAGAAGCATCGGTGGCAACTTTTTGATTATGGATTTTCGTATAAATTTGTTCTTCAATTGCTCTGAAATCAGCTAAGTGCTGACTGTAACTAAATAGGCGTGGTGTTTGGTATTGATTTTTTTCAAAAAACTTCTGGATTCGCTGACTACTTCTTAAAAAGTCAGCGACCTCAATCAATTCGTTTGGTGTAAGGATTAAGCCTTTTTTCACTTGTTGAAGCAAGCGGGTAATTTGGCTCAAGCCCATGAAAGGGACGTGTTGTCCGCTATCAATAATTAAGCGGGCCTCGGTTGTTTCCGTTAAGCGGGACTGCACTGTTTCTAAACGTGTTGCAGGGACCATTTTCGCCAACCGTTCTTTACTATACTCGCCAATCGCACGTGTTTGAACTTCTTTAAGAATTGTTGTAAATTGTAATTTTTGAATGGTTTCATGATTCATTTGTTTTTTCTTCCTTTCTATCACGAAAAGAATACCTGGCGCCTTCAAATAAAAACCAGTTTCTATAGAAAAAAGAGGACAGCGTTCTACCGCTGTCCTCTTTATCATTGGATAAAGGTTACTAAAGAAACCTCTTTTAAAGGAGGTATTTAGTAAATGAGATGACTGACAGGTATCACTTTCTAAGCACACCAAATAAACCTTGCTTGGTTCACTGGTTATTCAACTTATCAATTAGATACCTACGACACTCACCAAAATACCCCACATTCATTTGTTGGTTTTTATTTATTCTCCACTTGAGAGTAGCAAATCTGGCGAAGAAAGTCAAATAAAGATTGGCCCTTTACTTATTCAATGTGTTTTTCATCATGGTTAGTAACGTTTTCACGTCTTCTGTTCTAGTGTCCCCTGTTTCTTGATCGATAATTGAGCTGTAGACATGAGGAATGATTTTTTTAACGCCGGCATCCACCGCAATCTGAACAATTTCTTCAAAGTTTTCTAAATCAATGCCCCCTGTTGGTTCTAAATAAAAGTCATACTTGGCGCAAGCTACTGCTACTGCTTGGTATTCTTCTTTGTGAGCCAAGCCTTTCATCGGGAAATATTTAATGGAACTGCCTCCCATGTCTTTCAACAATTTGATGGCGGTTTCGATAGGCACTTCCGCCGCTGGCGCACCCGAGCTTAACGGACCTGTCGCAATGTTTACATAGCCAACTTTGCCTGTGGGTGAAACCAAGCCATTAATCACTGTTTCGTCTTGACGCAGTAAGGCCCGTGAAGCGCCGACACCTGTGAAGACTTGGTTCACGTGTTGCGGTTGTAGAACTTCTGATAAGCGAGCCACCATTTGACTTTGATTTGGATCACCAGCTCCTAAGCCGACAGATAAAGCGTTGTTGGTTGCTGCTTGGTATTTTTTCATATCGTCAATGGCTGCTTCATCGGTTTCATAGTTTTTTGAAAGGACGCCTAAAACAACATGCCCTTCTGCTGCTTCATAACAGGCTTGGGCATTTTCTACTGAATTGGCTAAAACGTTTAAACAAATGCGTTCTTCTAAATAATTAGGTTTTAATGACATGACTTATTTCTCCTTTGTGTCCATAATTTCTTGTAATCGTTGCACGATTTTGTTCATTTCTTCTTGATTGACAGAACGAATGTCAAATTCAATGATGCCATTGTTGGCTTGATATTCTCGCGTATAAATGGCTGGACTTTCTGCTTTTAACGCTTGGATGACTTCCTTAGCGGTTTTTCTGCCGTCCACTTTGACACTGGCGCGATAAATGTCTCGGCCAGCGCCATCTTGGACGATTTTAGCGGTTAAATCTGACAGGTTGTTGATGGCTTCAACAAACGGTTTTAAGCGCTCTTGCATCGAAGCCCCTGATTCACTGCCATGTGCCAAGTATTCTTCCACTGCTTGCGTAAAGCCCAAGATATTGTCTTTGCCAATTTTCATTGCTCGACCAATGCCTTTGCCTTGTAGGCGCACCCAGTCAATGTATTCTTTTTTCCCGACCACTAAACCGGCACTTGGCCCTTCAATGGCTTTGGCGCCGCTGTAAATCACCAAATCAGCGCCTGCTTCGGTGTATTTGAAAAGATCTTCTTCTGCTGCCGCATCAACAATTAGCGGCACCTTGTGGCGTTGCGCCACTTTGGCCGCTTCGGCCACCGTCAGCATACTTTTTTGCACGGTATGGTGGCTTTTGATGTATAGAATGGCCGCTGTTTTTTCAGAAATCATCATTTCCACGTGTTCTGGACTGCACATGTTGGCGTAGCCAGCTTCCACCACTTGGCCGCCGCCTTGCGCTACCATAACTTCTACAGGCGTGCCGTAGTCCACGTTGTGCCCTTTAGGTAAAACAATCTCCCGCTGTTCGATCTTTTCTGAATAGGGATGATACGCGTGGTACAAGCTGCCTTTTCCAATCAAGGCAGCCACCGATTGGGCAATCCCCGCCGAAGCCGAGGAAACGATTTGGGCATCTTCTACCTTCAACAAGTCGGCTAAAAAGGCCCCTGTTTGCACACTAAGTTCACTCATTTCAAAGAAATGTTCGCCGCCGAATCGTTGAGCCGCGAGGACTGCCTCCGAAACTTTGGAGACACCTAGAATGGTCATTTTGCCAGAAGCATTAATGACTTCTTTTAAGTGGAATTTTTCGTAACTATTCATTATTTTCTCCTTTATAACAAACCAAAGAATGAAGTGACCAAACTAACTAAGACAATCGTGCCGATAATGATACCGTAACGTGGGCCTTTTTTTACCATGAAGAAATAAATAGCCATGACTGCTGCTAAAGGAAGTAACCCTTTCATAATTTGATCTAGAATATCTTGTAAAACAATCGTGGCACCGCCAGTAACTTTAAACGTCATCGGGCTAGCAATTTTAACATAACTCGCACTTAAAGCGCCCATCATCATCATTCCTAAAACATTTGCTGAATAAATGACTTGCTTAATTTTGCCGTCTTTTAACAAAATTAAGATTGAATTACGCCCTAATGTATAAGACTTATTCACTAACGTCCAACTGATGTATAACGTAATGGCTGTGTACAGAACCAACGGACCGATACTTCCAATCACATTACCTCCTTTAGCCATTGGAATAAAAATGGAAATGATTAACGGCATTAATGCTGCCCAAATAATCGAATCGCCAATCCCAGCCAGCGGACCCATCAGCCCAGTTTTAATCGATGTGATCGCCGTATCAGAGATCGCTGCGCCATTGGATTTTTCTTCCTCCATAGCAATTGCAATCCCTTGAATTGAAGCCCCTACTGTTCCTTCAGTATTAAAAAAATTCAAATGACGTTTCAGAGCTTCTCTTTGTTGTTCTTCATCGTCTGCGTAAAGTTTTTTAATTGCAGGAATCATCGATGCACAAAAAACTAAACTTTGGAGACGTTCATAAGAATTTGATAATTCACAGCCTAGTTGATAAATCCAAAAGGCTTTGGATAATTCTTTTTTAGTAATTTTTTTCTGTTCCAATTGTTGTTCATTTGCTTGTGTCATTTGTTCCATTATGCTGCCTCCTCACTCAATGCCTTATTTCTAACTAAAAAGGCAATACAGATTCCTAAAATAGCGACGGCCATAACTTCTGCGCCAAAATATACTACTGCAACAAAACCAATTAAAAAATAAGGAATCAAATTTTTCTTGCCAATTACCATAATTGTTAAGGCGAATCCTAACGCTGGTAAAATACCACCCATTACTTCAAAGCCGTGCATCAACCATGCTGGGATAACTTCTAAGACTTTATTCACCACAGATTGACCAAAAAAGTTCGCCGCAAAAACCAACGGAAAGCGAATTAAAAATCCCGCTAAAGCTGGATAAACAAACGCAGCTCGGTAAATCCCCCCATAATTTAACTCTTCCGCATATTTATCAGCCATATGCACCCACGTCGCATTGATGGTGCGCCGTAATTGATCCATAAAGACGCCTAACACACCAAAAGGAACAGCTAGTGCAACAGCCGCCTCGGCATTCATTCCCACACCTAAAGCAATCGGAATCGCGATTGCTGAAGCTAAAGCCGGATCACTAGGCACATTGCCACCCGGTGTGGAGGTGACTCCGAGATAAACAAGTTGAATCCCCGCCCCCACAACCATTGCTTCACTAAGTTTTCCTGTTGCTAAACCAGCCACCAACGCTGCGCCTAATGGCTGAGACAGCATGCCTGAAAATGTGTACCCAAAACGCAAACGTGCAAACCAATAATAAAGTCCCATAATAATTGAAACACCTAAAACGCCCATATGATTCTCTCCTTTTTCTCTGATTATAGTGATTGATATTTTTCAATTAATTTTTGAATTGGTAGGGGATTTTCTTCGGGAATCGCTTGGAAGAAAACATGGATGCCCTTCGTTAAAAGTTCAGTCAAAATTGCAACATCTTCTTCAGATAAATTGATATTTTTTAAAACATTTTTCCGATTTGGTCCGCCACCTAAGCCACCAACTTGAATCTCCTCTTTAATAATTTCTTGGTCCACCATCGCTTTTAAGGTCGTTAAATCTGGCACTAAAAATAACACCTTTTTCTCTTCCTTTTCTTGCGATTCCCAATATTCTTTGGCACTTTCAATCCCTTTAATTACTACAGAAACCCCTGGAGGCGCCGCCATTAAATAAATACTTTGTAAAAATTCATCTTGCTCTAGTTCATCACTCACTACCAAAATTTCATTTGCACCTGATTGTTGTAACCATTTAGTCACTACTTGTCCATGGATTAAACGACTATCGACTCTTGTTAATACGATTTTTGACATTCTGTTCACCTGTACTTTCTTATTTTGGAATTTCTAAAATTTGACAACTGTCTACTGCTGCTTGTTGAATCATCTCTGCATCTTGTAAACGAAATCCAGGACCACTTTGTTTCATGACGGATTCTAATAATAACGATGTGCATAATCCTGACACAATCAGGAGGTCATAATCTTTTGATAAACGTAATGCAACGTTACTAGGTGTGCCGCCTTTAACATCTGTTAAAATTAGCAACTGGTTGTGCCACGTTAATTGGTCAATTTTTTCTGTGACTCGTTCTAAATAATCCCCCAGTGAATCCTCTGCTTGTAATGCTACTTCATGTACATTTGTGACTTCTCCTACAATCATCTGGACGCTTTTGACTAATTCCAAGCCCCAACCATTGTGTGTTAAAAGTAAAATTGGTTCATTTTCCATAAACAAACTCCTTTGCTAATTAATCATTTTATTAAAAGCAATAAGTGTGCCAACTTTCATTTCCGTTTGAATTAAGCCTTTTCAAAGAGCAATTCATAAATATAGCGCACTTCCAAAGGTGGAATCAACAGATTATAGGACACTTCAAGCGGTCGAAACGCCATTTTTATGACAGATACTGCTTCTGGCAACTCTCGGTATGACACTTCATAAGCTGTCGGGTCATATTCTGGATTTAGCAATTGCCGTTCTAACATACAAGCACAATGAATGATAAAACGAAGTAAAATCTTTTCGTCACTTTTTATTTTAGTTTGTAAGCAAATATCTGAATAAATCTTAGCTAATTCGATCGAAATGGTTGTAGGATTCAAAACCGTTAGTAAGTCTGTAATAGCTTCGATTGATAATCCTTGAATATATTTAGCTGAAACTTTTTTTAGTAACTCTTGGTTTTGTTTTTCTTCTAAATGATGGCCTAATAATTCGAAAACTAGCTGAATGCCCCGCTTCGATAGTAAATCTTGTAAAGAAATAAACGGAATATCTGGCACTTCTGTCTTTACGGTGCCAATGATGCCAACGATTTTCTCTTCTTTTCGAACAAAAGAATGCAAACGATCAATGTCTTCCACTTCTCTTTTCTCTAAAGTAATGATGCGTACATTCGTTAGTAATTCATTGGGAAAAGTTTTTAGTAACAACTGTTCAATTTTAATAGCAGTCCCCATGCCAGTTAGACAGGAAATAATGAGAACTTTTGCCTCGTTGAAGCGACCTTTACTGCAAATCAAGGCGCGATGATTTTTTTCTTTTAAGACTGGTAATAGATACTCAAACGCCGTCGATTCATAAATGACTTCTCGGGCCACTTCTAGCAATGTTAAGAGATTGATATTGCTAATTAGCAGCACTTCCATTTGAAACGTTTGACTGATAGCATTACCAAAGTAAACCAGGGAACCGATGTCCACCATTAAAATAATTTTTTTATACTGATTTTGCTTTACAATTGTACGGACTTTTTCTAATGTTTCTTCCACTGATTGATTAATCGGCATATCAACTGCACGCATGACAGTTGTTGAGAACAGAAGGTTGGTGTACTCAACCATGCTGCTGGCCGTTGCGGCACCATGTGCAACGACGATAACGCCACAGTTTTCTTCAACTGAGTGCGCTCTTTTTTTAGCTGTGACTTTACGAATAAATAGATCGAAAAAGAGGATTTCCGTATCAGCAAAAGAAATCCCAAACAATGTTTGTAGAAAGTCCACCATGGTCTTAGCAGCTTGATACTGGGTGACTTTGCCAGAATAGATATTTTTGGTATCTGAATAAAATGTTTCATTCATTTGTGCAGAATAAAAAACAGCAGAATAAAGGTGGACAATTAAAATATTCTGGAAATCCTCTGTCAATTTTTCTTGGATTAATTGTTCAAAAAAGACAATGGCTTCTTGAATTTTTGGCTGCAATGTTTCGTCAATGGCCTCTATGGCTAGCGGTTCTTGAGCAAAAATATCCATATCATAAAGTTGCTCGACTTTGTTTTGCATGATTGCTAGCGCATCCTCTGTCGAAAAAGTTAATTTTTTCAAATCCGCATATTCTTTCAATAGAAAATTATAAAAACGATCATTTTTCAGACTTTCCGATTTGAGTAACTCTTGACTGCTTAAATAAAAATGGTTGTATTGAATCGTGAGGCCATCGTTAGGTATCCACTCATTAAAAGCCAGCAGACTTTCTACATCAGGTTGCTCTTTGACTGTCCCCTCGTTTGCTTCAATGCAAATAGTTTCCGTTAATTGATCGAACACTTCTAAATAGGCTTGTGCGCTCATAAATTGAATCGCCGCTTTCAATTCGCCAACGTTGGCTTCAAAATGAGTAAACGTTAATTGTTTCAACGCCTCATAACGAATATGGATATTCTTTTGAATCCGTTGACTTTCTTCTAAGAAAAAGGACAAAATCAATTGAATTTTTTCTTTCATAGAGCGCTCGGCTAAAGCTGGAATGGCTAATGTCACAGGGATCCTTCTTAAAAACGTTTTCAAAAAATGTTGATTGACTGCTTCGGTTGTTGCAAAAATAAATTTTATCGATACATTTCTTTGTTTTTCGGCTTCGCCCATCCGTGTAAAATACCCTTTATCCAAAACTGTAAACAATTTTTCTTGGCCTTCGCTCGTTAATCGATGGACTTCATCTAAAAATAAAAAACCGCCATCTGCCAACTCCACTAAGCCTTTTTGGTCATTGACGGCACCAGTAAAACTGCCTTTTTTATAGCCAAACAGATGCGAAGTTAATAATTCTGGATTGTTGAAATATTCTGCACAATTAAAATAAATAAACGGAACTTCTTGGTTCATTTTAACTTGATAAAATTGGTGTAATTGTTCTGCAATTAAGGTTTTCCCAACCCCAGATTCTCCAGTAAGTAAAATATTCAAGCCATTAGGCGGATATAAAATAGCGGCTTTCAACTTCTTGATGGCGTCTGCTAAGCTCCCATCAAAACCAATTACGTTCGCAAATGGATTCATTTTCAGTAGCTGCTTTTTCTTATGTATCTGTTCTGTCTGTTGATAAATATCCTCTTGCAGCGAAGCGAGGGAATCATAGCACGTGCTACTTTTAAAAAAAGGAAACTGTTCCTCTAAGTAGTCTTTATCAAAAAATAACACCGGTCTTGATTTAACTTTAACGACTTGGTCTTTTCTCACTAATTCTGAAAGCTCTTCACTAACAGCGGTTCGGGTATAGCCAGAGGTCTGACTTAATTGCGAAGCCGTTGCGGGCAACAAGGTTGCTTTGCTACTTGGATTTTGTACGTGAAACTGTTTTAACGCTTGATGAATATTATCAATTCTCATAGTCTTTTCCCCATTTCTTTTTTGATCCAAAAGTTAATTTATTATACATTAAAACGGAAGCGGTTTCTTATTTACCATAAAAAAATCAAGTCTTTAACCAAAAGATTAAAGACTTGATTTTTATTCTCCGTATTGTACAAGTTGTGTATTTTCACAATGAAAGTCCAAGAAATCTTGGATTTTTTTACCATTGAAGTAGTTATCAATGACTCGCATGACCGCATTGTGGCAAACAAATAGGTAAGTTTCCTCTGAAGCCAAGGCTTCCTCAATCAGGGGATAAATTCGACCCGCGACATCTAGGACTGATTCCCCTTCTGGAAATGGCAAGGAAATCTCAGAACGATTTTCTTGGAAAGCCGTTGTTTCAATCGGTTCACCATCATAAATGCCAAAATTCATCTCAATTAAACGAGGTTCTGTTTCAATCGTCAATTGATTTCGTTCTGCAATTTTACGTGCTGTTTCTTGCGCCCGTTTTAAAGGCGACGCCAGTAAACGGTCGATTTGAATTCCTTGTTTGGCAATTTTTTCAGCTACCAATTCCGCTTGTTGATAGCCTTTTTCGGTCAATTGCGCTTCCGCATGACCACAAATTCTACGGGCCACATTATAATCTGTTTCACCATGTCTCACTACGTACAGCATTTTTCCACCTCAGTTTTTTGTCTTGTGTCTATTTTATCTGAAATTTGGTCACAATAACACCCTATTTAGCGGTAACTTTCTGGTAATTTAAATTTGCCTTCTTGCTCAAACTGTTCGCCTACTTGGAATAAGAGATCTTCACGTCCACGAGCAGCCAGCAATTGAATGCCTAAGGGTAACCCCGTTGCCGTAACATGTGTGGGCAAGCTGATGGCTGGTTGTCCTGTCAAGTTAGCTAGTTGAGTATACGGTGTTAGCTGTAAACTTTTATCAAAATAATCATAGATTAATTCAGCTAGCTCTGCTTCTGTTAATTCTGCTGCTTGCTCCATTCGTTGACGAATGTGCTCACTTTGCAAATCTTCGTTAATTTTTGGTGCTGAAAAAGCCGTTGTTGGTGATAAAAACAGATCAAATTTTTGAAAAAGTTCTTCCATCGTTACTGCTGCTTGATCCCACAACTGTAATGAATGAACATAGGTGGCTGCTGGAATCTTTTGGCCAAATTGATGCATGGTCCATGAAAAAGATTCGATTTCTTCTTTACGAATTGGGCGCCCGAGCCCCTGTTGAATGCTGTTCATCATCGCTGTAGTTTCTGCGCCGTTCATTTGATAATAGGAGCGAATCAGCGCTGCACCATCGACTGGATAAGGAATCTCAATGATTTCATGGCCAGCGGCTGCCAGAAAATCAGCCGCTTGTTTCGCCGCTTGTGTTGCTTCTGGCGAAATCAGTGAGCCGATAGGCGAAGCGGTACACAGAGCAATTTTTAGCCGTTGTTTTTTAGGGTGTGTTTGCCATTCTGCCAAGGGCGCTTGGTAGGGGGCGCCACTGTGGCTACCACGTAGGCCATAAAATAACGCTTTGGTGTCTCTCATAGAAATAGTCAACGCAAAGTCAATCGAGGCACCTTGCCAGCCTCGCCAGCCTTCTGGGCCGACAGGCATGGAGCCACGGCTAGGTTTTAAGCCAATTAAGCCACTAAAAGAGGCGGGAATTCGGATGGAGCCACCGCCATCGCTAGCGCCGGCTATAGGAACAATCCCGCTAGCGACAACTGCGGCAGCGCCGCCACTGGAACCGCCTGGCGAATGTTCCAGGTTCCAAGGATTGCGGGCTGGCCCGTAAAGCGCAGGATCCGTAATATTTTTAAAGCCAAACTCTGGGGCGTTGGTTTGTCCTAAGGGCACCAAACCAATCGTTTCTGCTTGTTTGACAAAGTTAGAGGTCGTTGTTGCAGTACTATTTTTAAAAAGTTGCGAGCCAGCCGTTGCTGACCACCCCGCTTTTTCTTGGCCTAACATTTTCAAAGGAAATGGCAAACCAGCAAATAGTGTGTCCTGCTGTTCATTTTTTTGATAAGTTACTACTGCTTCTTGGCTGTCAAAGGTTACAAAGCCATTGATCTTTGGATTTAACTTTTGGACTTTTTTCTCAATATCCTTTAAGAGTTCTGTGTGACTTACTTTCTGTTCTTTTAATTGTTGTACCCAATATAGTCCGTCTTTCATACAGACCCACCTCCTATACTATTCCTTATTAGTATAGCATGGTTTTTAGGGGTCATCCTGTGATGGTGATTTTCATTCGTCAAGTGCTTCTCTAATTTAAGTAAATAATTCGCCAATGTAAGGAAGCAACTGCGGATGCAGTTTGTAGCCTTTATACCGTGTATTTTGGATACCTTGTTTTTTAAAGCCCCCTACTTGAATTTTTTTATTTAATTTTGTCAGCTGTTTGGTCATTTTTTTTCGATTATTGGCTGTTTCTTCTGTGTCATATATTAATTTACACAGGCGCTCCATTGGTAAGTGTTCTTTTGGCGTACTATACAAGACAGCCAGTAGTGCACGTTCTGCGGCTGTTAGCTTTATCCCCTCTACATCTAACTTTTCATCTTCTCGTTGGATGGGTTTATTTAATTCTGCCAAAAGGAGATTTTCTCTTAATGTATCCAAAGTCGCATCCAATCGTAACCAATTGAGAATGCCATATTGATAGCTAATGCTCAATTCTTCCGAGGTAGGAATGTCTTCCGAGCGAAGAAACAACGGCGTTTTAACTCTGGCTAATTCCTTTAGATATAAATATTGTTCTTTGCGAGGAATCGTTTCGCTGAGAATGATTGCATCAAATTTTCGATAAAACAAATGACTTTCCTTAATTTCACCAATCAAACACGTCGTACAAAAAACTTGGTGATCTAAATGCTGTAAGCGGTTTTGAAAAGCAGTTTCTGATAAAATATTTTTTGTGATGACCATTATTTTCATTCTTGATTCCTCCTTAATTCTTTTTTAGTTCAAAATTTTCTCAATTTTCGTGTTTTGTTTTGATATATTTAGTATACTGGAAATTTTTCGAATTAAAATTTAGAAATTTACAAGCAAATCAGTCATTAACAGTCATTCCCGTAATCCCAGATTTATAAAGGATTTCCAATAGTCTTATTTAAAAAATATTTGTTATTTAATCCTCAACATGCTATTTTTTTAATTTTTTCTTTTTTTATTTAGCTGACAAACGTCAAAAGGTTGGTAGCTATTTTCTCTTGAAATCTTTGGATTTTTTTCTACTTTCACTAAAAAAAACAGCCAAAAGTGGCTGTTTCTTTGCTGTTTATATTTATTTCATAATATCGATCAAGTCTTTTTTCGAAGCTGCCGAGGCAGGGAAATAGCTAAATACAACCCCGATAAAGACAGAAATCCCAATGGCTAATGAAACGGTCATTAAATCTGGTCGAACAGAAAACGGTAGTGCCATTGAGGCTAAGTAGGCAATAATCATTCCTAAAAGATAACCAGTAATTCCGCCGATTAAGGTCAAGGCAATCCCTTCTGTTAAGAATTGCTTTTTAATATCACTGGCTGTCCCGCCCAATGCACGTCGGATACCAATTTCCTTAATCCGTTCTGAGACCGAAATGTACATCATATTCATAACGCCGACCCCAGCAATTACCAGTGAAATAGCCGCAATTGCGGAAATAAACAAGGTTAAATTATTTAATAAAGAGCCCATTTCCTTGATGGTATCTTTAACATTATATTCTTGATATGTCCCGCTGTTTTTCATGGTTCCTTGTTGAGAGAGAGTTTTTATTGTTTCTTTCAATACTTGATCTGGTTGATAGCCAGGTGCTACTGTTAGCTTCAACGTAGATGTATCTTTTAGCTTGCCGAAATAATGTTCATAGGTCTTTTTGGGAAAATAAAGCAATGAGTCATCATTACCTGGACCAATGGCACCGCTGGTATTGGTTGTCACGCCAACAATGGTAAAAAGTTGCTCTTTATATGGAAAAGTTCGATTAACTGCTGCAGTTGGGTCTTGGTAGAGTTCTTTGGCAACCAGTTCATCCACCACCACTGTTTTATCCAGTTTTGCATTGTCTCCATCATTCAGTTGGCGTCCCGCCAACAATTCTTTGGTGGTTTTGTTGGCAAGTTCATAGGTTACAGAAAGATTTTTCGGTCCTGCTTGAAAATTCAGTGTACCTTTTTGGGCGCCATCAACTTCTCTTTGATCAAAATCAATTTTTTCTACGCCAGGAACCATGCGCACGACCCCTAAATCATTGTCGGTAAACATCGCTTGGTCACTAAACATATCCGAAGTGTTGTAGGCCGAAAAAGAAATCTTTTTCACATTTTCTTTTTGTTTTTCAGCAGATAATTTATCGACCATGTCTTCTTTAAAGCCGTTACCGATAGCCACGATGGTAATCACCGAAGCGATCCCGATGACAATCCCTAGCATCGTTAACAAGCTGCGTCGCTTATTTTTCAAAATGGAACGGAAGGCGGTTTTCCAAATAATTGAACGTTTCATGTCAGCACCTCCTCTAAAATCTTTCCATCACGAACTTTAATCAAACGATTGCAGTATTCAATTGTTTCTTCATCATGTGTCACTAAAATAATGGTGACACCTTCATTGTTTAATTGCTGAAAGAGCGTTAAAATTTCTTCCGATGTTTTACTATCTAAAGCCCCAGTTGGTTCATCTGCAATAATAAAACTTGGCCGATTGACAATCGCACGCGCAATGGCAACACGTTGTTGTTGTCCGCCCGAAAGTTGTTTTGGATGCTTCTTGCCTTTATCTGGCAAGCCGACTTTTGTCAGAACTTCGTGGACACGATCTTTGGCTTCTTTTGGGGTTAACCCACTATATAAAAGAGGTAATTCAATGTTTTCTTCAACTGTTAGTGTTTCAATTAAACTAAAATTCTGAAAGACAAAGCCGACTGCTTCATTTCTAATTCGGGATAGTTCCTTATCAGAAAAGTCGCCAATTTCATGGTCTTCAAATAAATACGTTCCTTCAAACTTTTTATCAATAAAGCCTAGCAAATTAATCAAAGTCGATTTCCCAGAACCAGAAGGACCCATAATCGCTAAAAATTCTCCAGCGTCTACTTGGAGGTTAATATCATCTAACACATGCAGTGTTTCTTCTTCGGAATAATAATATTTATGAATATGGGCTAGCTTAATCATTGGCAGCTACCTGAACATCTTGATTATCTTTTAATTCTTTATTGGGATTGGCAATCACTTGGTCTTTCCAGTTCAAGCCACTTTTGACAACTTTACGACCTAAATTTGTTTCTGTTTCAATCGGTGTTTTTTTCGCTTTGCCCGCTTTGTAAACATAGACAAATTCTTTTTCGCCTTCTTTTTGGATTGCTGCTGTCGGTATAATCATTTGCTTTTGTGGCACAGCGATACTAGTAGACAAGCCTTCTGCCCAAGGAAAATCACCTTCTACTGTAAATTGATAACTCACTACTGGATTGCCTTCATTTTTAGCTATTGGGGTTTGCGCAATGGAAACAATTTTGCCTGGTGCTGATTTACCTGAACCAACGGTCGTCACTGTTACTTCTTCCCCTGTCTGTAATTTATCGTAATCATACTCGGTTACTTTTCCTTGAATATTTTTCTTTTGTGTTGCAATTTTAATGACTGGTTTGTCGGTACTACTCATGGCACTAGCATCAACAGTGACTTGGCCATCAATTGGTGCTGTAACGACTGTGTTGACTTTGCCACGTGTTTGTTCAAGCGTGTTTGCTGCTCCGACAGCATCACTGTTGGCTAATTGAAGGGCTTGGTTAGCTTGGGCGACTTCACTATTCGCAGCACTAACAGCTTCATTCAATTGCTGAATTTCCGCATTTAGTGTTTCTTTCTCTTCAGCCTCTTTTGCGGTGTTTAATTTTTGCTTGGCTGCAGCAACTTTGTTTAACGCTTCATTGTATTTTTGAGTGGCTAAGTTAACGTTCTCTTGTGCTTGTTGAACTTGAAGATTGTTCCGATTAACGGCATTCGCTTGTTCTGTTTCTGTGGCTTGGATGTCTGAGTTATTGTACGTTAACAATGGACTATCTTTCTTGACTTCTTTACCATTTTCAACATTTATTTCGGCAATTTTTCCTAAAGAAGGATCAAAGAAAATATCCCGAGTATCTAGAAAACTCACTTGACCATCTAATTTTAATGAGGCCATTTCTGTAATGGTATACGTTGTGTATTCAGGTTCAACTTCTTTTGAAGAAAAAACTGTTTTTGCTCCGATAAATCCGACGACGACCACTGCGGCACCAATACCGAACCACACTTTTTTATTTCGCTTCTTCTGGCCTGACTTTTTCATTTATTTGTTCCTCCTTGATTTCTGTTGACGAGTTTGTCATTTTATTTAGTATATAATGAATAAAAAAACCGGTCCCTTCATCTTCCTATCATTCCTCTTACAGTTTTGACACATCTTTATCTAACAAAAAAACGTTTATCCTGTGTAAAAGGATAAACGTTTTTTGTTATTTTATTGTTCTAATTGACCCAACCAGCCAGATGTACCACCTAGAACATTGGTTACTTGATACCCTTGTTGACTGAGAAACGCACACGCTTGTGCGGAGCGCGATCCCATTTGACAAATCAGATAATAGGGTTGGTTTTTATCTAATTGCTGATAATTTTCGGTTAAAGTACTTAAAGGTAAGTTGATGGCCTGAGGGACATGCCCCAGTTGGTATTCCATTTCTTCTCGTACATCAATAATCGGTATTTTTTTTCGTTTTGCTTCCTGATAAAATTCAGGCATGCCAATCGTGTTATACATTTTCTATTTCCTCCGGTTTTACCATTCGATATAGTGCAAAAGCACCATCTAAATTTTTGGCTGAGATGCCTGCTTGTTTTAGCATCCGTTCTGCAATATAACTACGCAAACCGCTGTGACAACTAACAATGTACTCCGTTGACTTGTCTAATTCCTCCAAACGTTCTCTTAACTCATTTAAAGGAATAGAGACAGCATTTTTAAATTGACCATTGGCTTGTTCAGCGGGATTACGGACATCTAATAAAACAGCCCCATTAGCTAATTCGTTGGATAGCTCATACCATTGAACGTTTTCACTCAATCCTTCTACAAGGTTCATCGCTGCATAGCCTAACATGTTCGCGGGATCTTTCGCTGAACCAAACGGCGGCGCATAGGTAAACTCTAATTCAGGCAAATCAAAAATAGTTAACTGTCCTTTAATAGCGGTCGCAAGAATATCAATCCGCTTATCTACGCCCTTTGCCCCAATTCCTTGTGCGCCATAAATTTCCCCTGTCGTAGGATGGAAAACTAATTTTAACTGAAGATCTGTTGCGCCAGGATAATACCCCGCATGGTCTTTTCCACTGATATGCACAACAGCTGTTGTTAGTCCAGCAGCTTTAGCAGCCCGTTCGCTTAAACCAGTTGAAGCAGCGGTTAAATCAAAGACTCGCACAATGGCGGTCCCAATGCTTCCTTGATTTTTTCTCTCTAACCCAGCAATCACATCCGCTACTTGACGTCCTTGGCGATTGGCAGGAGAAGCTAAAGAAATCAGCGCATCTTCTTGAGTGATTTGTTGTTTCACTACAATAGCATCCCCAACCGCATAAATATCGGGTTGATTCGTTTGATAGTGTTCATCAACAACAATACCGCCACGTAAACCAGTTGCTACACCTGCTTCAACTGCTAAGGTATTTTCTGGTTGGACACCCACCGACAAAATGGTTAAATCAGAAGCTAATGTTTGACCGTCTTCTAAGCGAATCACTTGCCCTTCTTCTTCAAAAGCAACCGCAGATTGTCCCGTAATTACTTGAACATTGTTTTTGCTTAATTCAGCTTTGACAAAAGCGGCCATTTCTTCGTCTAATGGCGGTAAAACATGGGGTGCTTTTTCCACGAGAGTGACTTCTAATCCGCGTTTTTGCAAGTTTTCTGCCATTTCCAAGCCAATGAAGCCTGCGCCAATCACGACGGCTCGTTTTGTTTCTGGTGTCAAGGCTGTCATAATTTGATCTAAATCAGGAACATTTCTTAATGAAAAAACATTTTTGGCTTCTGCCAATCCTGTAATTGGTGGCACAAAAGGTTTCGCCCCTGGTGATAAAATTAATTTGTCATAGTGTTCTGTTAAAATTTCTGTTTCATGTTTCACTGTGATCACTTTTTCTATTGGATCAATCGCCACGACTTCATGGTGAGGACGAACATCTAAATTAAACCGTGCCTTTAACGCTTCGGGTGTTTGAACAAGCAGTTGCTCTCTTTCTGCGATTTCGCCAGAAACGTAGTAAGGCAAACCACAGTTTGCAAATGAAACAAAAGGGCCTTTTTCCATGACAACAATTTCAGCATCTTCCATTAAGCGACGTAAACGTGTCGCTGCTGACATACCACCAGCCACGCCTCCGATAATTACAATTTTCATTTATTTTCCTCCTTTAATTTGACCAGACCATTGGGACATCCCGCCACGAACGTTAATCACGTGATAGTTTTTTCTCGCTAAAATTTTGGCCGCATTTTTGCTGCGCATGCCGGACTGGCAAATCACATAGACTTCGTTAGCGGATTTGTTGTAGGCGGGAATTTTGTTAAGTGGGACATTAATCGCTTGTGGAATATGCCCTGCGCGGTATTCGATAGGTGTCCGGACATCTAATAACGTTATCTCTTTAGATAAACGGGACTGAAGTTCTTTTGTTGAAATACTTGGCGTTTTTTTAAACAATTGAAATAACATTTTGTTCTCCTTCTCTTATATACCTTATGGGGTATATTTAACATGAAAAAGTTAGACTTGTCAACTGAAGAGATTTCTGCCATTTTTAGATTCAAAGAAAAGATAGTTGACAAAAATACCTCGTGTAGGTATATTTTAAACCAATCACTACTCTTAAGGAGGGGCAAAATGACTGAAGAAAAAAAGAAAGTGCTGAATCGTTTACGCCGCACAGAAGGTCAAATTCGCGGGATTCAAAAAATGATTGATGAAGAAAAAGAATGTATCGATGTTATCACTCAGTTGAGTGCGGTCCGTTCTAGTATTGATCGCGTAATGGGGATGATTGTTGCGGAAAATTTAAAGCATTGCTTTGAAAATCCTGAAAAAGATCCTAAAGAACAAGAAGAGCGATTAGCACAAGCGATTAATATGATTGTCAAAAAGTAAAACAACGCAAACTTATTCAGCGAAAGATAAGTTTGCGTTGTTTTTTATTTATTAGACGAATCTGCCCCGCGTTTTTTTAAATTAACAAGCATAAAAAGAATCGTGCCAATTAGTAAAATCACGACGGCGATATAAAAGCCCATGACTTTCGAACCCGTTGTGTCTGAAATTTTCCCAGTTAAAGCTGGGGCAATCACAGATGACATCATGCCGAAAAAGTTAAAAACACCCAAAGTAGTGCCAATTCCAATTTTTGGTGCATTTTCACCTAGCCAAGAAATAATAATCGGTTCTACAGCTAATTTTCCTAAGAACCCATACATAATTAAAGCAATTAATAACAACGTCGCATTACTTACTTGTACAGTTAACAAAAGCATGGCTGTTGCTAAAAATTCTAAAACAACGATGAATTGAACTTTTTTATGCATGTACTTATCCGCCAACCGACTAAAAAATAACGCTCCTGGAATAGAGGCAAATGCGACCAGCGAAGAGGACAACCCTATTGCTGCTCCTTGGAAACCACGTTCGGTACTTAAAAAATTAGGTAACCAAGTCACAATCATATAATATGCATAACAAGTGCCAAAATATAAAATATACGCAAATAGCATATGTGGCGCAAACAGTTTTTTAAAGGGTACTTTTTCTTTTACCGCTCCGTTATCTTTTTCATCAACAACGGTTGGCTGAATCAAGGCCATGTCTTCTTTATGATTGCGAATAATCACTTGAAAAGCCACTAACATACAAATAATCATAAAGGCGGAAATGTACATCATCACTTGCCAAGGTAATCCTTTTTGGGCAACTAAATAACTAGATAAAATCATCCCTAAACCTGAACCAACTGCTGAACCACTGTTGACAATAGCTGTTGCAAAACTTTTTTTGGCTTGAGGAATGTTTTGCGACGTCAACGAGTAAGCCGAGCCATAGAAAGAACCACATCCTAAGCCTGCCAATAAGCTACCTAAGTAAATTGTTCCAATCGTTTGGGCTTGGGCAATCAGTAATGCTGCCAGCGCAAACAAGATAAAGCCTGGAATTAATACACGTTTTTTCCCAATTTTGTCTACCAAGAATCCTGCAGGAATCTGCATGACTACGTAACCGAGAAAATAAAAGCTAGAAATGGACCCTAGGGCCGTATCGGAAGCGTTACCATTTAGAGACGCGCGAATTTGTGGATAAACAGGAGAAAGCGCGGAACGATAAATCCAGATTGTTACCCAGCCCATACATAGTAAAATAACGATTTTTTTCCAATAAGCCAACGAACTTTTTGTCTTGTCTGTCATTTTCTTTTCCTCCACCAATCATTTTTTTGGTTAACGTTTCACAAGGAACAAAAGCACTACGCTTTTTACGTAGTGACCTTTGTCCTACCTTCTTTTTTAGTTTAAATACTCAGCCAATGCATGAGTACTACCGCTACCGCCTTCAAATTGATAGCCTTGGTGTTTCAATACAGTCTCAAAGGCACTTAAAAAATGCAACACATTGTCTTCGCGACTGCTGTAACCCATATTACCGACCCGCCAAATTTTTCCTTTTAAATCACCGAAGGAAGAGGCAATTTCAACTTTAAAATGATCCAGTAATAAGCTCCGCACTTTTTCACCATCAATTCCTTCTGGAATGACCACAGGAATGACTGTTGGTGTTTTTGTGTCTAACTTCCCGAAAATTTCTAAGCCCATTTTTTGCAGACTTTCAACTAAAATACGATCGTTTTTCCGATGGCGTGCGTAGACATTTTCCATGCCTTCTTGAAGTAACAAGCGCAGCCCTTCATGTAGCCCATAAATCATTGTAGTCGCTTCTGTATGGTGATTTAAGCGCTCTGGTCCCCAATATTTTTCTAATTGCGATAAATCCAAGTAGTTACTTTGAATGAACCGTTCATTCCGCGCATCCGCGCCAAGCCCTAACTCTTTTTGGTAACGGCCAGCCAGATAGTCGGCCACACGTTGGTTGTAAGTAATCAAAGAAAGGCCTGAAGGTACACTGACACATTTTTGAGTGCCTGCTACCGCAATATCAATCTTCCAATCATCGACCTTTGTTTCGACACCGCCGTAAGTCGCCACCATATCTACTACGAAGAAAATTTCATTTTCCCGACAAAAGGCGCCAATTTGATCCAGTGGTTGCATTTGTGCATTCGCCGTTTCGCCGTGGACCATCGCAACAATTTTTGGTTGATGTTCTTTAATCGCTTCAATCACCGTTGTTTGTTCAAACGGTGCGAGCCAGTCCTTTTCTAAATAAATGACTTCGGCCCGGGCGCGTTCGCAAATTTCACCTAATAAATAAGCAAACCGGCCATACGCAGGCACAAGCACTTTGTCACCTGGCTCAATCAATGCAAATAACCCCGCTTCTAAGCCTGAACGTGACGTGCCATCAATGGCAAAGGCTTGTTGATTCTTTGTGGCAAAAGGTACTTTAATCATTTCCCGAACTTCGTCCATAATCTGTAGAAATTCTGGATCAAATTGCCCTAAAATTGGTTGACCCATTTGACGAAGTACCGATGGATGGGCTTCGACTGGTCCCGGCGTCATGATTGTTCGCCGTACAAAATTTGGTTGTTGATACATAGTAATCCCTCACTTCATTTTTAATTCTTCTCTTTTATTATCTTTGGAAAAACCCAGAAATTCATTGTTCAATTTGCACTATTTTGACTTTGTTTTTTAGACATATTCAATAACTATCTTTTGTACTCCTTTTTATTCTTCGATATACTATAAAAAAAGGAGGTTGTTGTGATGAAAATATTAGCTGAGGTCTTGGCTTTACCAAGATTTTCTGACTTACAATTATTATCGTCTCACTCAAACTTAACACAGCCCTTGGAAAGTGTAGAAATCACGGAAACACCTGATGTGGCTGATTTTATCCCTAAAAATGTCATGATTTTAACAACGGCAATGATTTATAAAGATGATCAAGAAAAATTGAAACCTTTTATTGACTCGCTAAAACAAGCAGAGTGTACGGCTTTAGGAATCAAAGTTGGGCGGTTCCTTGACGAAATTTCACCAGAAATTGTTGCCTATGCCAGTGCCGTTGATTTGCCCCTGATTAAAATTCCTAGCACACAGCCACTAGGCGGGTTGTTGCATGAAATTGTTGGCTATCTTCGTGATAGCAAAACCGAACAGATGTCTGTAGCATTTGACATCCAAAAGCGTTTTTCAACATTATTAATGCAAGATGTTGATGCTACGCGTTTCATCGCTGAATTTGCGAAAATTTTAAATGCGCCAATTATTTTATTAAGTCCTTGGCAACAGGTGATTGCCCACTCGAATTATTTTTATGGCAATCAAAAATCGGCGGAGTTTTTCATCGAACAATTATCAAAAGACCACTTTCAACAATTGGCACAAGAAAAGAAAATCTTTCGTTTACAGGATGAGCGACAAGAAAACATTCAAGTAGCTGGCTTTCCAATTCGTGTGAACGATTATTTTCCCTATTATTTATTGGTCTTATCTCCTGAACAGATTCCTTATCCTATTTCTGAATTTGCCATTGATCAGGCCATTTTAGTTTTGACCTTTATGTTATTTAAAAACCAGAAAATTGCTGAATCTTTTGAGCATCTCAAAACAGACTTTTTGGACCGCTTGCTTGATACACATCAAGAAGCGCTGAGTAAACATCAAAATTGGTTGGAACTTTGGAAAAATTATCGTTTAATCAACAGTGATTATTATCAATTAGCGATTGTCTACGGCGTGACTAAACCAGAAAATGAAACCCATATTCGTTATCAGCAAGCGGAAGGGCAACTAATTTTCCAATGGCTCAAAGAACAATTGCCGGAAATCCTGCCAGATGTCGCCTTGTTTAAATTAAAAAATCAAAATAAAAGTATCTTGATTTTTCAATCTAAGAAAAATGACCATTTGATGATTTTGCAAAACCTCGCTGAACGTTTGCAACAGGCATTGCCTATTACCATTCGCTTTGCTTTAGGTAATGCTTATGAAAACCTAGAAGATTTGCCTAATTCTTATATTGAAGCTTCCTCGACATTAGAGGCTTCTTTACACGCTCAAAAACCAGCGACTGTGCAATTGTTCCATCCCAAAGGCCTAGCTGGACTTTTTGAAAAGATTGGCACTGAAGATGTTGAATACTTTTGCCAGCAACAATTGAAAGAGTTGGCCTATCCGACGGAACCGACGTTACAAGAATTACGAAAAACCTTGAAAGTTTTTTTAGATTTCAATTGCGAAATTACTAAAACGGCCAACGCTCTTTACCTTCATAGAAACACCATTAAATATCGCATGAATCAATGTGAAAAATTATTAGGCACCTCTATTCAAGAGCCTGAGACGAGTTTACTCTTACGGGTAGCGCTAGAACTTTCAGAAAAATAATTAACAGGAAAATAGCCGAATAAAAGTAACGTCTACCAAGAAAAAGGACTCTACCGTTCACCACTGCGTGTTCAAATCCTATTGTTCCGAGGTCATTACTTTACATTCGGCTTTTCGTTATAATTCTGGTTCACGATTGGCATCTTTGGAATAAACGTACATTAGCGGTTCTTCACGGCCAACCGCATAGGCCGCTTGTGGCACATAGGCACTCATGAAAATATAGTCCCCTTTTTCCACTGGATACCATTCATTGTCCAAATTGTACATCCCTTGGCCACTAATTAAATACGCACCATGCTCTTGGACATGCGTTTCAATATAGGCATGACTAGCACCTGGTTCAAAAGATAAGATATGCATATTCATATCAAAGTCAAACTCTTTCGGCAATAAACTCCATAGTAAAACGTCTGTCATTCCTTCATATTCTTCGGGTTGTTGGTCATGAATTGACCCAACCACTTTATAAGGTTGATGGCCTGCCAACGGCTGATAGCGTTTTTTATATAAGAAAACTTCTGTATCCGCTTCCTGTGCGTTTGCTAAATACATTTTCATTTCAGGCGTAAAGTAGGCATAGCCCCCTGCTTCAAGTTCATGAGTTTCTTGACCATCTGAAACGCGCAAACGACCGTCAATGACATAAACCAACGTTTGAATCCCGTCGCCACCAAAACCAGTTGTTTGTTGACCATTTTTATGAAACGTAGCAATGTAATCCACAAATGTCGCACCTAATTTAGGCGATCCCAAAATGGAAATATCGACATTTTCAAAACCAGGTACTGCATTTTGCACCAAACCATCATGGGGAATAATGGCGTAATTGTCTTTTTTTATCACAGCTCTTGATGTTAACAATTCTTTTTGGTAACCAACTCGATTATTTTTATAACCCATCACAATTCTTCCTTTTCTATCTTATTTATACGCTAATTCATATAAGGTATCTGCTAAAAGCTTGACGCCTTCAACCAAATCTGGAAATGCCGTTGCTTCTGCTGGATTATGACTAATCCCACCAATACTTGGCACAAATATCATCGCTGTCGGGTAATGGGGCGCAATAATTTGCGAATCATGCCCAGCACCACTATGCATCATACGATACTGATACTTGCCTTCTTTGGCTTTTTGTTCAATAACTTCTACAATTGCTTGATTCATCGGTACAGGGGCTTCATCCATCCAGCGGTCAATCGCAATCGTTAAGCCTAATTCTTGAGCAATTGTCTTCATCCGTTCTTCTAATTCACCTGTAAAATGTCGTAAAAAAGCAGCGTCGGTATGACGGCAGTCAATTGTAAATTCCACTTCTCCAGGCACCACGTTGACTGTATTGGGTTTCGGAATGACTTTGCCGAATGTTAAAACTAACGGATCACCAATTTCATTCGCACGATCAATGGCTTCTGCACAAATTTTAGCAAAGCCGTACACCGCATCATGACGGTAACTCATTGGCGTAGTGCCTGCATGATTGGCTTGCCCTTTTAAGTTAACCGTGTAGCGACGTTGCCCTACAATACTATGAACAACACCGACTTGGAGCTTTTCGTTCTCTAAAATATTGCCTTGTTCAATATGAATTTCGACAAATGCTTCAATGTCCTCACGTCTAGTTTGCTCCTGCCGAAAATCAAAGCCTTGGCGATGCATCTCATCAACAAACTTTTTGCCTTCGTTATCAGAGATATCGACTACTTCTTCACGTTTGGCTTCACCAACGACATTTTTGCTTCCCCAAAAAACCGTTGGAAAACGACTCCCTTCTTCTTCAGCCATGGAAAGCACTTCTAAAGAACGCCGTGGTTTCCCATATTTGTCTAATAAATATTGAACAGCCGTCATGGAAGCAATAACACCATATTGACCATCTAAGGTCCCACCATTAACCACGGTGTCGATATGTGACCCAGTTAAAATCGTTTCCTGAGGAAATTCCGTTCCTGCCACTCGACAAAACAGATTCCCGACTTCGTCAAATTGCGTTTCCAGTCCAAACGCCTCAGTTTGGCTTTGCACATACTTTTGTGCTGCCAACCACGAATCTGTATAAAGTAAGCGTGTCATCCCTCCTGCAGGATCACTCCCAATTGCTGACAACTCTTCGATTCTTTGTTTTAAAACTTTTTCCAAGTCCATCACAAAACCTCCTGACTGATTACACTCTGATTGTAAACGTTTCCCTAGTCATCTTCATTGTACTTATTAAACAAAATTAAGCCTTTTTTTGTGCAAAACAACCAATAAACATCCTCTAACTCGTGGACAGAGGCGCTAATTCAATTACGCTTCTGTCCCTTTTCATTTCTAAAATAAATGTTTAATTTTTGATAAATACGCCGTTAAACGCCTCGGTTACCCCAGTTTCTTGTTCGTAAATTGTTTCGCCTCTTAAAATTGTTTGAATCACTTGGGCCCCAATTTCACGACCAATGTAAGGACTAATTTTATTTCGGTATTCTAAATCTTCTGCTTTTAAGATATACGGCGCATTAGGTTTAATTAGTACAAAATCGGCATCCTTACCAATGCTGATGCGGCCCTTTTGTGCTAAGTGATAACGGTCAGCTGGGTTTGCTGCAATCATATCCGCGAATTGTTTCAAGGATAAACCACGTTTTTGGACGGCTTCATCGAATAACACATCGACGTTATTTTGAACACCAGAAATGCCGCCCCAAGCTTCAAAAGCATTGGTTGTATCTTTTAAGTCTGGCGTACAAGGAGAATGGTCAGAGGTTACAAACGCGATGCCGCCTGTTTGCACTTGGTTCCATAATGCGGCTTGTTGGTCCGCGTCACGAATCGGCGGCGAACATTTGACAACTGGACCAATGGCATCAAGTTCATCCGTGGTAAAATATAAATAATGCGTACATGTTTCACAAGTCACATCTACCCCTTCTGCTTGGGCTTTTAAAACTTCTTCCACGCCTTCTTGACAAGCCACATGACAAATATGAATCCGACAACCTGTTTCTTTGGCAAATAAAATGGCTTTTTGAATCGCTTCAACTTCGGTAAACACAGGACGTGTAGCTACATATGCCGCTAAAGTCGTTTCACCATTTTGATAAGCTAACGCGCCTAATTTATCCGTAATTGGCGCATTTTCTGCATGGATTGCTAGCACTTTGCCAGTTTTGGCGATTTGTTTCATTCCTTCATATAGCGAATAATCGTCGACATTTTGAAAATCTCCTTCAATTGAACGATCGCCGCACGTTCCTAAAAAGCATTTATAGCCGGAAACGCCTCCTTCATCAAGTTCCTGAATCCCACCAGCCAAGTTGGTCGGGACCACGCCGCCAAATGACCCTACATCTACTTTTAGTTTATTTTCTCCTGCCTTGTATTTGATCTCAAGAGAGGTCTTATCCACAGTTGCTGGAATCTGATTTAAAGGCATTTCCATAAAGGTCGTCACGCCCCCTTTGGCACAAGCGGCCGTTCCTGTGACATACCCTTCCCATTCATCGCGGTAACCACCACCAGGATCGGTAATATGAACATGAGCATCCACCATCCCAGGACTAACGACTAAACCCGTCGCATCAATCACACGTTCTCCTGACAAGTCTTGCCCAATCGCTACGATTTTTCCTCCTTGAACGGCGACATCCGTAATGACTTCTCCAGTTTCTAAAATAACTAACCCGTTTTTAATCACTAACTCTGCTTGCATTTATTTTCCCTCCTGATAAGCTGTTTCTTTCACTTTTTTTGAATCCCAAGTCCATTTTTTTAACACTAAGTACAGCACAAAACCTGTGGCAAAGCCCACAAACCACGAAATATCAGCAATGATTTTAACCTGTGGAATAAATTGACCACTTAAGGAAAGAACCAACGCCAGAATAGTAGCAACATACGCCGGCTTGTTTAATCCGTAAAAAGGATTGACTTCCTCTTTTTTGTGTTTATCTACGTATAAAGCATTTAAATCAATTTGTTGCTTTTGAACAAAATAATAATTCGCAATCATCACACCAGCGACTGGTCCTAAAACAGCCCCAATTGCGTTCAGAAAAATAAAAATACTATCGGCGTTTTCCATCAGTTTCCAAGGCATAATAAGAAAGCTAATAACACTGGCAATCATGACGCCTTTTTTATACGTCATTTTTTTAGGAAACAGCGCCGCCAATTGATAACCTGCCGGAATGATGTTCCCTGTTGCATTCGTTGAAATAGTCGTTAATAAGAAAACAGACATGGCTAAGACCACCACTGCCACATTATCTAAACGATCAATAATGTTTAAAATATTCCATTCTTGAATCCCAAAATACAGCGAACCACCTAACAGAATAACCACACTGGAAAAAGCGAAAATCCCATAACCAACAACTAAACCTGCTGTTTGCCCCACAACCTGAGCACGTGTCGAGCGCGCATTCTTAGTAAAATCCGCCACACTCGCACCAGGCGCTGACCAAACGGCCACAACCGAGTTAAAAATAATCAGATACGCCACCAGTGGATTGACTGAACGAATCGCACCAGAAACTTGATAGGACAAAATTGGTGTTAAACCGCCCCCAGCTCGAATGGCCCAAATCGTTAATCCAATAATAACGACATAAATCAACGGACTTAAAATGGCGGTAAAACGGTTCAAAATTTTGCTACCACCGAAACCTATTGCCACATTTAAGAGCCAGAAAAGAGTAAACGCCATTAATTCAGGTAGCCTGAGACCAAAAAACTGGAATGACCCACCAATTTCTAAAAAGTTCGGCCAAAATTTCCCGAGAATAATTAATAAAGCGAGCGATCCTGTAAATGTTTGCAGACCAAACCAAGCAATTGCGGCCACACATCCTCTTAAGAACCCTGGCAGTTTTGCCCCGAGACTGCCGTAAGTAGACTGTAAGTGCATCGCAAAAGGAATGCCATATTTAGAGCCAGCCACGCCATTCAAATTCATGAAAGTTGCTACAATGAATGAGCTTAACACAACTGCCAACATAACTTGCAGCGGCGATAAACCTAAGAAAATAAAGCCGCCCACTGCTGCATAATTCGGGATATTATGAATCGAACCCATCCATAATGTAAAAAAATTGCGCGCGCTCATTGTCCGTTGTTTCGGGCTACTTGGCAACAAATCCTCATTGTAGCCACGTGCTTTCATCGCTGTTTCTTCTTGAGCTGTTACTTGAGACACATTTTTCTCCACGACAAACTCTCCTTTTTATTAAAAAATTTTTTTCTATTAAAACACCCTGCCTTCTCTTTTTTGTCACTTTTGCACAAACATGCGTACTACTCTCATCACACAAATTGTAAGCGCTTTTTATAACAACAATCATTAGTTACCCCAACTAAATAACAAACGATTCTTTGTTCACTTTGAACGAAAAAATAGCAATCTTTTTTATATCGCCCTATCACTCTAGAAAGTAAGAAACAAATCTTTTTATTCACATATTATGTACAACTTCTCTTTTTCAATGCTAAAATACGCTTATTATTAAAAATGACATAAATAAATTATACAGTTAAATGAAATCCAACACAACATTTTTTAACCAAACACACACAAAATAGATAAACTGAAGTGGATTTTCAGGAAGAGACCCATCCTGAAAAAAGACACTGACAAAAGAGTTTTCTCACAAGATCGACAACTTTTCACAGATTCAAAATCTTCTTTTTCAATTTTTACGTTTTAAAAAATAACATTTTGAAAATAAAAAATTGCTTAATTTTAATCAAAAAAATAAACAAAGATTTCTGATAAAATCAGAAATCTTTGTTTCTAAATTTTCTTGCTATAATTCCTTTAACAAAATAAAATCCGTCTGTTCATCGTCTCCCATAAAAAATGAATGTTGACTGTAATAGCGGTAGCCAATCGTTTTATAAAATGACCGCGCCGCATCATTGTGTTCCCAGACACCTAGCCACAGTGCGTTTTTACCAAATTCACGAGCTTTTTCTTCCGCCAGTTCTAACAATTGTGTTCCCAGCTTCTTTCCTTTAAACGCAGGCAAAATATACAATCGCTCAACCTCGAGCTTTTCTGGCCCCATCGGTTCCGTTTGTGCCGTCTCACGATTTAATTTCATGTAGCCAGCTAATTGATTATCGACAAAGATAAAATAAAAGTCAGAGTGGGGATTAGCCAATTCCTTTTGTAATTTTTCTAAATTGTAGGCTTCTACTAAATAGGCTTGCATATTTTCTGGGGTATTATATGGTCCGAAAGTATCTGTATAAGTTTCAATGCTGATTTCTTGTAACGCTGGTGCATCTTCTATTGTTAATTGTTTTATTTCTCCCATCAATCAGTCGTCCTTTCCTTAATAATTTCGAGTGTTCCCTTTTTTGACAAATTCCCAATCTTCGCTGACATTTTTACGCATCCGGACTAAGTAATCTGCCAATTGTGAAATTTCCACTTCTGACAAGCCTTGCAAAGCAACTTGATTCGAGTGTTGATTTTCGCGCACAATGATTGGATAAACGTTTTTCCCTTTTTCTGTGGCATAAATCCGCTTAATTTTTTTGTTGATTGCATCTTCTTGACGATAAATAAAGCCTTGTTCTTCCAAACGCTTAATCGCCCGCGCCGCTGTGGTTCGATCAACTTTAATCAGTTCGGCGATCTTTTCTTGGATAATTCCAGGATTTTCACAGACCCTGACCAAATAAAGATATTGTCCTCGTGTTAAAGATAATTCCTTAAATTCAATATTACTGATTGAATCTAAGGCCCGCGCAATCATGCCAATTTCTCTTAAAATATCTGTCACTAGGACACTTCCTTTCGCTAATATTTTATGATTGTCATTACTTTAACTTATTTTTGTTGCAAATGCAACAAAAATAAGTATAAAAACTACAGATTTAAACAATTTGAGCATTCGTGAAAATAAAATAATTATTTCTTTTGTTATATTAACAAGTAAGATAAAATTAGTTATAGCGTCTATAGGAGGAATAGTATGAAAAAATTATTTTGTGTTATTTTAGTTATTTTTTTAACAGGTTGTAGTTCTCAAAAAGCGAATGAACCTAAAAAACAAGAAAATCCTACCAATCATACAACATCAATAAAAAGCAGTACTAATCATTACAGTTCTAGCACAGAAACAAGCTCTAGTAATAAACTAAAAGAAGCTTCAGAAAGTGCCAGTACCACTCAGGCTTCGTCAAAGTCTAAAAATGAAGTATCCACAAATGTCGAAGAAACAAATTCTTTAGAAGCAACACCTTATGCTGTCGATCTTAGTAGCTTAAACAATCCACTCGTATTTAATTTTAAAGGAATGAATGTGCCAACTTCAATTACGTTAGAAAACTTAAATTCAACACCAACTGCTACCTTCCGAACTAAATTGTTTGGGGCTGAAAATGATCAAGTGAAAGAAGCCATTAATAAATATGAGCTATCTATAAATACAATTCCTACAAAAGAGATTAGAATATTTTCAGCGGCCGATAACAGTATTCGCACCGTTAAAGTAAATACAGAGTTAATTTTAGGAACTAATATTTCTTCAAACGATGAACAAAATAGATCGGGTACTTTATACTTATTCAACAATAAAAATGGTTCGATATCTTTAATCACTCCTAACTACGCAGGCAATGTTACGGATGATCAAAAAGACGTTATGTTAGAAGTAATTCAATAAATAACCAAAAAATAATAAAGAGAAAACTTCATACTGAGAAGTTTTCTCTTTATTATTTTTTAGGAACTCCTCTAGAAACTCGTTTTAGTCCCCACTTATTTTTCTTATTTCTTCACCCATTAAGCCCGCGATAGAAAATAGAACATTTCATTTGAAAATGAATTATTGTTCTGCAACATGCACCGTTTGTAAAAATTCTGCGACTGAGAAATGGTATTCTTTCTCTTGATTTCCTTGAATGGTTCGAATCATTTTTTCAACTTCTGGTTGCAGAGCGGCAAATTGAACTTGTTGTCCACGACCTTCTGCTGCGAGACAAAATTCTTCTAAAATATCTAACGCCGTGCTATCAATGCTAGGAACTCCTCGCATTGAAAATACTACACCACTTTTTGTTTCCAATTGCAGTAACGTTTGTTTCAATCGTTCAGAAGACATGAAAAATAACGGGCCACTCAAATAAACCACCACCCAATTTTCTGTACAATCGGTCGGTACTAGCCCCATTCTTGACCAATCGACTTCCTCAACATTAATCGTAATCACGGCACTTTTCGCAATGAAAAACAGGCAACCCGCTAAGACCCCTAAAACAATCGCTAAACTTAAGTCAAAAATAACGGTCGCTACCATCGTTAAGAAGAATAAACATAAGGCTGTGTGGAAACGTTTCTGGAAGAATTCTTTAATCACCGACCATTCATTCATTCGCCACGCTGTCACCACTAAAACACCAGCTAACGCAGGCATGGGAATTTTAGACATGACTGGCGATAAAAGCAACATCGATAACAATAAAAAAACCGCATGAAAAATACCCGCTAAACGTGTTTGCGCACCAGATTTAATCACTACGCTCGTGCGGGCAATCGCTGCCGTTGCAGGTACGCCACCGAAAAATGGCAAAATTAAGTTGCCAATTCCTTGTGCCACTAGTTCCTGATTACTGTCTAATGGTTTCCCTGTCATGCGACCAGCCGAAGCGCCACAAAGCAAACTTTCAATCATACCTAACATAGCAATGCTAATCGAAGGCACCAAAATATCCTGAAACGCACTTAATTGAAGCGAACCAATTTCCAAACGTGTATCACTAAAAATACTTGTCGGAATTTTCCCTACAGTGGCCACTGGCAGTTGAAAAACCACTGTTGCTAACGTAGCTAAAATAATCATCACCAATGAAGCTGGTATCATCGCATTCCACTTTTTCGGAAAGAACACTAATCCAAGCACCACTAAAATCGACATAACCGTCGTTGGTATACTTAAATCAAAGCCCAATGAACGATAACTGTTGATTTTCTCAATTAAATTGTGGCCTTCTGAACGAACCCCAAAGAAATTATCAAGCTGCCCCAACGCAATAATAATAGCAATTCCTGAAGTAAACCCGGTAATGACCGGTGACGGAATAAAAGAAGTCAAGCTCCCTAAACGCAAAATCCCTGCCAAAAGCAAGAAAATTCCCGCCAAAAAGGTGGCCAACAAAATCCCTTGCATGCCATGCACTGCCGCAATTGACATTAAAATAGCTGCCATCGCACCTGTTGGTCCTGAAATTTGATAAAACCCACCTGAAAGGCTCCCAATCACAATTCCAGCGATAATCGCCGTGATCATGCCAGCTGCTGCAGTGGCGCCGCTAGAGACCCCAAACGCTAACGCTAACGGCAACGCGACGGCTGCGACAGTCAAACCTGCCAAGAAATCTTTTTTCAATTTTTTTTGATTATACCCTTTAAATTCATCCCTTATCATTTGTGTGTACTTTTTAAACATTCGCATCCTCTTTTCATGAAATTTCCATTCTAAAGATATCATATTTTCGGAAAGATAATAAGGTGTTTTGTGAAGGAAATCGCTAAAAAATTTTTTTCACCTCATTTAGACAAAATTGTCTAATATTTTAGGAATTTAGCCACCGCTGTTTCCTAGAGTATGATATGCTTAACTAGTAAACAGGCTTCACAAACTTACATTAATTGGGGGAAACTATTATGTGTACAGGCATCAAGATTATTTCCAAAACAAATGATATTTTTTATGGACGTACGATGGATTTTACGTTTGACTTTTTTGGCAACGAAGATCCAATTGCACCAAAAATCCCTACTCTAATTGCTCAATTTCCAAAAGGTACAGTTCTAAACAGCCAACTAAATCCTTGGACGGCAAAATATGCCTTTATGGGACTAGCAATGTCAGGCACAGATCAACCAGCGAACGATGGTAAAACCGTCAGCCTTGCTATCACAGATGGTATCAACGAAGCCGGCTTATCTGGTGATATTCAATATTTAATGGAATCTTCAACAGCACCTGCTGAAAGTTTAGCAGATCGTGGTTTAACACCTCATATTGCAGAAGAAGTACTCGCTTATATTTTGAGTAATTTTGAAAGCGTTGACGAAGTAAAAATAGCTTTTGAAAAAATCGGCCTGTTAGATCAAAAATTCCAACTTGATTCATTGGGGGAAGTTCATTTCACCTTACACTGGACCATTAATGATAAAAATAATAATAGTATCGTTTTGCAACCAACAGATAACGGAGCGTTCGTCATTTATGATTCGATTGGCGTAGTCACAAACAGCCCAGAATACAATTATCATTTAACCAATGCACGAAACTATATCGGAATGCGCAACTACGCTATTAAAGAACCTTACACTTTAAAATCAGGCGCAACACTTGACCCAATTGAAGGTGGGACTTCTTACGGACTATTAGGAATCCCAGGAGACTTCACTTCGCCGTCACGCTTCATTCGTGCGTTATACTATTCTGACAATCTCCAAGAATTTGATAGCTCTGAAGGGATTATGCAACTCTATCGCGCCTTCCAAACAGTGATGATTCCTCGGGGAATTGGCCATTTAGGTCAAAGTAATTCTCTGTCTGATTTCACACATTATTGGTCAGGATATGATGTGACTAATTTAACCATGTATGTCCAACCAGAAAGTACTACCTCATTTACAAAATACACTTTGGATCCAGCTTTAACAGAAGTTACTACTTTTGCTGTTTCTAACGAGCTACTACTAACAGATTTAAATCAATAAAAACACAAACAACGTCTCTGACCAGGTCCTTGGTCAGAGACGTTGTTTCGTTCATTTTTCAGATAATGCGTTATACAACGGCGCTAATTCTTGAAGCGCCTGACAACTTTTTTCTTCAATCGTTTCAAGCTTTTCCGTCGCAAACCACAACTTACCGATCTGAAATGAGCGATTGCCTATCCGCTCTTCTAGAATTTTCCGTTGTTTTTCATCTGCTAAATAATCTTTTAAAGGCAAATGGTCCACTAGTTCATGCTCCTCCTGCGGCCAAATATAATAGCCTTCACAGTCGATGGTTTGGCTCCAAGCTTCTAAACGATTAAGCAATTGATTGTAAGCGACGACTGAGCCTGCCCGCTCCTCACTTTTGTAATGTTGAAACATCAAATATACTTGAAATTGCTTTTTATTTAATAACAACGCCAGACAAGCATTTTCCGCTTGGCGTTGCTCACTGCGATATGCAGCCCAGAAATGACTGCGTAAATTCCAGCCGTTGGTCCAGCTTTCGATTTTCGGCTTAGTGATGCCGAGTTCAGCTGGTAAACCTTGAGCGATTGTGAGGTTTAAGGCTTTCCACTTTTCCCAATGTTGCTTGTAGGTTTGCTTTAAGTCATCGATTTCTGCTGATGTTTGTTGCTCTTTGAGTTGTTTAAATGTGAAGATTTCTCGGTTGAATAGATTGAAGTCTTGATGGGTTAGGTTCATTTTATTCCCTCTTTTTAGTATCTTCTAGTTACTCTTAATAATTTTATTTTTCAATAGCCATTGTAAAAATAACACAAGGACTACAATTGGCCAAAGCGTGATTGGGAAAAAGAGCCCCACAAAAATGCCTGGTACAAGAATCGTCCCTAAAATCTGGGTTGTTAAACTCGTAGCAAAAATTGCGACAACAAAAAGCGAGTCAATTGTTGGGAAAAATTGCGCGACCGCAAACCCGATTAAAATAGCTGAAAAAACGACGGGAAAAATATCGCCACCTATCCAACCTGTCTGTAAACAAACTTGTAAAAATACTAGTTTCATTATCGCAGCGATCACCAAGATATACCAGGCTTGTTGACTACCAAAACTAGGAACTAAATGCATAAAAGATTGTCCTGAAAATAGTAATCTTGGCATTAAAATAACAAAAAGAAAAATACAGGTTGCACCAAAGCTTACCAGTATGCTTTGCTTTTCTTCAAAAGGTTGGCATAGTTTAGCCAGAGCAGCTTGCAACCATTGATAGGCGTTACCAATCACAAAAGCAGTTAATAAAGCGGGTAAAATCAGCCATAACGAAGCCATTTCAATTTTTCCAGTTCCTAACTTCGTAATAAACGATGGGTGTCCCACCAATTTCATTAAAAAGGTAAACACCACCAACCCGTTCACAATAAATAACCCGTTCATCACTTGTTTCAGTTTCTTTTTATCCGAAGGAGCGAGCCTCGTGTCGTAGCGCTGAACAAACTGTTTCGGATGCAGCAAGCGCTGGATTTTTGTCCAAAATGTTTGCTGTTCTTGCTCGTCATAATGAAAATAAAGGTACCGTAACTTATCAGATTGCCAGACTGACAACGAAATAATTGCTCCCAACAATGCAGCTTCAGGACCGACACCAGCCCCGAAAATTAAAATTACCAAGGCGGCCAATAAATTTCTAAACACACCTGAATAATCGACCGATTGTTTCGCCTTCAATTCTGTCAGCGTCTCGTGCGCCATTTGTGGTACTTGCCCGAAGCGTTTCTTCAGATAACTCAATACCAACGCTCCTAGCACACACAAGACAAAATAATAGAGAATTGGCCACTTTATTTGCGCTGGCAACACCTCCCAGAGCAGAGTCGTTAGCTCTCCTTCAATGATTAAAAACGCTCCTGAAATTCCCGCGATGATACTACTTAAAAATAACCCACTGACGATAATTGTCCACATTTTTCTGTTACGCATACTTCCTCCAAATGATAGTTGTTTCTTTTATAGTAGCAGATAGTTAGTGGTTTGTGTTTGAAGATTTTGGGAAGGATTTATTTTTTTGAAAAAAATTGAGGTTATGAAAAGATTCCATTTTTTATTGATTAAATTATCCTTCTTGTATAATCGTTTCTTTTAGCTATATATATTCCATTAAATTAAAAACCGCCACTTATATTGCTTCTTAAGTTCCCACAAACAACGCCACTTCCAGCGCCAACAAATCCACTTCCTTATCAAAATCCAACAGCACTAGCTGTTCAATTTTCTCCAATCGTTGTAACAAAGTATTACGATGAATAAAGAGCTTTTTGGCTGTTTGAGACAAGTTTCGTTTTGATTGAAAATAGACATTCAGTGTATGGACAAAGTCGGTATGTTGCTGTTGATCACTTTTCTGCAATGGTTGAAGATATTTGTTTCTGAGGGTTGCTTGTCCTTCTTCTAAAAAATAACGTTGTAGTGTCTGTCTAAAATGAAAATTCGCGTAGGAAGCAATCCTCATTTCAGGTTTTTCTGCAATGAATTGGCGTTGAAAGGCTAAAACGTCAATCGCTTGTTGATAAGATTCATGAATCTGGGTCAGACCTTGAATCTTAGGTCCTATTGTTAGGAAAAGTTCCACATCTTCTTGTACTTTCATTAACTGATTTATACTACTTTGTGCTAGGCGTTGCATCATTTTCAGATAATCGCCTTCTTTTTCAGGTGGATCTTCAACTAATAAGACAAAGGAACTGTCAATTTCAATACAAACAATTTTTTGTTTGTCCCCTAAGATAACTTGGTTTAGCTGGTTGCCTAAAATAGACATTCTTTCTTGCCTTTGGCGTTCATTTAAGGTTAATGAAATTAGCAAAATCGCATAGGGCTTATCTATTGTCAAGCGATAATACTGTTGAAATTGTTGGAAAACAGCTTGATCCCTCTTTTCATGCGCAATCAGCTTAAAAAATAATTCGTTTCGTTGTTGGTATTCTTCAAATTTCCGTGAGTATTCCAATTGCAATTGTAAAAGTAAGTAATGAGCTGTGATTTTAAAATGAGCCACATCGACTGGCCGTAATGGGGCCAAGGTGTTCCAGACGAGTAAATAATATAAAATAACATTTTTCTTTTTAATTGGATAAATTTCAATTGGCACCACTTGGTTCTGGAGTTTCAACTGTAAATGAATCGGTTCTTGATAAAAGCGTAGTAATGGATGACTTTGTTCCAATAATTGTTTTTGGAACTCTGAGGTTTCTTGTCTATCTTCTAAAATGCTAGAAATACGAATTGGATTTTTAGGCAAGTCAAAAAAATTAACTCCTTCAAAATGGTCATTCAATAACAAGACAGGATTTTGAATGGTTTCTGCTAGATCCTGCAGCAAATGAAAACTGCTACTTCCCGTTTCTAAGATTTGATAAATTTTATTATGCAATGCGGTTTCTTGCGCATTCATGTCAAATTGTTCTAATGTGACACGACTTTTCAACACGTCAGCAATTTGCGAAAAGGTGTAATTGTAAGGAATTGCTAAAATAGGAACGTTCATTTCATCTGCTAATTTGATTAGGTCTGGTGGAACTTCTTCAAAATAACGTTGGGTTTTAAATCCTAAGGCAGCACAATGGTGTTTGGCTAGTTCTTTCAAAAAATTTTTCTGTAATTTCCGATCATCTTTAAATATGTACCCTGTCGTTAACAGCAGCTCACCTGCTGTTAGCCAATCTAAAATATCAGGATTTTCTAAAATATTGACTTTTAAAATCGGTTGGTCCTGATTTTTATGTCCTGCCACTAAGGTAATGCCAGGTAATTCTTCTAACGTTAATAAATCACTCACTTTTAACATCATTTATCCTCCCAATGTACAAATTGTCCATTCAAACTTGTAAATCAATGTCATTTTTAGCAATTGTTTAGCGTGCTGGATTCTTTTATTATGAAGTTGTGAAAGCGCTATTAAAAAGGAGGTCGTTGGAATGACAAAAATTTTAGCTTATGACCAAACGATTTTATCGAAACTCCCTCATCAAACATTGACTAGTTTGCAATGTTTTACGCACGCTATTAATTATGGTCATGTAGACACCCAAGAAATTCTCTTGACCATTTCAACGCATCCCGAACATATAGCACCTAACACGATTATACTCGATGAAAAAAAACTTAGCCATTTCGCTGATTTACCTGTCCAAATTGAGCCCCTGTTTATCCGGTTAGGCCGACGACAATTAACACTAGCCGATGCCCAAATTTGGCAACCAACGCCACTTTATTTAACACCCAGTAAAACAAAAATAGCTATTTTTTTAACGTATATTCAGCAAACTCGTTTCAATCCTTGGCAAGCGCTTTTTCCTGCTTCGTCGTCAACCTTTCTTTTTGATTCTTATAGTCGGACCCAGATTCAAAAAGAAATGATTCATTTTCAACAGGCTTGGGAGCAAAAATCTTTTAAAATAGCTCTTGATTGTTTAACGAAGATTTTGGGATTGGGGATTGGTTTAACCCCCACTGGCGATGATTTTATCACAGGATTACTTGCTAGTTTTTCTGCATTACAGCAACTTCCCTCGAATTTCCAACAGCTGGCTGTGCTAGCCAAGGAACGAACGAATGCGGTCAGTTATGCGGAAATCCATGAAGCAGTGAACGAGCGGTTTTCTCAGCTAGTTCAGCGTGTTTTTTTATCAATTGAAAGTGGAAATACAAACGAAATGGCTCAAGCGGTTTCAGCTTTAGAGGAGGTGGGCTCAACTTCAGGAAGCGACATACTTTGCGGCATTATTTTTGGTTTAAAACTATTTTGTGAGGAGAATAATCATGACAATTCAAACAGTAATTAAAGAGAACGCCTATTTTGATTCAGTTACTTTAATGACCATTTCAACACGAGCCAATGAACTGGCTGGAGTTAAAACCGCAATGATTGGGATGGGAACCGACATGAATCTTGAAGTGATTCGGAATGTTGGTTTATATACACCCGCCTTGGATCATGTTACAACAGGTGATTTATTAATTGTTTTAGATCTTGATGACCAAGCGAACTCAGAAGAAATTTTACAGCAAGTCGACGAGTTATTTACGAAGAAAAAGAAAACCGCTTCTTCTGAAGTAACCTATAAGACGTTAGATTCAGCCCTTCATGAAGAGCCTGATGCCAACTTAGTTGTAATTTCTGTCAATGGAAAATTTGCTGCACGAGAAGCGCATAAAGCTTTAGATCAGCAAAAACACGTCATGCTCTTTAGTGATAACGTGACGGTTGACGAGGAATTAGCGTTAAAACAAAAAGCACACGAAAAAGAACTGTTTGTGATGGGCCCTGATTGTGGAACAGCGATTATTAATGGCGTCGGGTTATGTTTTGCTAACGAGGTACGTTCAGGAGATATTGGAATTGTCGGCGCTTCTGGTACAGGTAGCCAAGAAGTTAGTGTTCAAATCCATAAATATGGTTATGGGATTTCACAATTAATTGGTACTGGTGGCCGTGATTTGTCTGCTGAAATTGGTGGGCTGATGATGCTTGACGGGCTGGATGCTTTAATGGTTGACGAACAAACTAAGGCAATTTTGCTTATTTCTAAACCGCCTGCTCCAGAAGTAACAGAGAAAATTTTAAAAAAATTAGCTGTTTCAACTAAACCAGTTGTTATTTATTTTATCGGCAGTGAACAAACGGAACGAAAAATAGACAACGTCACTTTTGCTACTTCTTCTCTGGATGCAGTTCAAAAAGTGATTCAATTTAGTCAAACACAGGAAGCGGAAACCAGCCTCTATCAAAATCCGACAGGCGCAACGTTAACAGCTATCCAACAGCAACAAGCCCCTTCTCAAAAATTTGTTCGTGGGTTGTTCTGTGGTGGCACTCTTTGTGATGAACTTTTATATGCTTTAACAGAAGTCTCTGATGATGTTTATAGTAATATTCATAAAATTCCTGAACGACAATTAGCAAATCCTGACCATAGCCAAGCACATACATTGATTGATTTCGGTGATGATCGTTTCACAGAAGGCCGCCCACATCCAATGATCGATCCGACTTCTCGGATTACTCGCATTCTTCAAGAAGCCAAAGATCCTGAAGTGGCGGTTTTAGCGTTAGATTTTGAATTAGGTTATGGTTCTCACGAAAATCCCGTTGGCGTGTTAGCGGAGGCGTTAAAGGAAGCCAAAGCAATAGCGAAAGCAGATGGTCGTGAGTTAACCATTATTGGCTATGTTTTAGGGACCGAAGAAGATCCACAAGATATTCATGAACAGCGGAAAATTTTAGAAGATTTAGAGGTTCTCGTTGTCGACAGCAGTCATCAACTTTGCGAAGCCACCAAAATTTTTGTAAAAGGAGCGAACGAACATGAGCAGAAATGATCTTTTTAAACAGCCTTTAGATACGATCAATGTAGGCATTGACTTTATTCATGAAGATATGAAAAAACAAGGGATTCCTTCACATCAAGTAAATTGGGCACCGCCAGCCAATGGTGACCCAGAGCTATTGAAATTATTGGATCAATTAAAAAATCCAACACTTTATGAAAAAATCCAACAAGCCAACGAAGAAGCGGTTACCCGCATTATTCAATCAAAACCTATTTTAGTAGGATTTGATAAAGCAATTAATGTCATGCCCGATATGACTGAAACGACCATTTTACATGCTGGGCCACCCATTACTTATGAAAATATGTGCGGACCGATGAAAGGTGCCGTTCAAGGAGCGCTTGTTTTTGAAGGATTAGCAAAAGATCTAGCTGATGCCGATCGGGTTGCTCGTTCTGGCGCGATTACGTTTTCTCCTTGTCATGAACATGATGCCGTTGGTTCCATGGCTGGCGTGACTTCTCCGAATATGTACGTTCATATTATCAAAAATGAAACGTACGGCAACACGGCTTTTACTAATTTAAGTGAACAATTGGCGAAAGTTTTACGATTTGGTGCAAATGATCAATCCGTCGTGGATCGCCTGATTTGGATGCGCGATGTTTTAGGTCCATTACTTCATGATGCCATGACTTTTTGTCCAGAAGGCATTGATTTACGCTTAATGCTTTCGCAAGCCTTGCATATGGGCGATGAGTGCCATAATCGCAATGTAGCCGGAAGTACGTTGTTAGTCCAAGCATTAACACCTTACATGGTTCAAACTGATTTTTCTCGTGAACAATTAAAAGAAGTATTTGAATTTCTTGGCAGTTCTGACTATTTTTCTGGTCCGACTTGGATGGGCGCCGCTAAATGTGCGTTAGATGCTGGGCATAATGTGGAGAATAGTACAATTGTCACCACCATGTGTCGCAACGGGGTCGAATTTGGGATTCGTGTCAGTGGGATTGGCGGAAATCACTGGTTTAAGGGGCCTGCCCAACGGGTGATTGGTCCGATGTTTGCTGGTTACACACAAGAAGATGCTGGTTTGGATATGGGCGATAGTGCTATTACAGAAACGTATGGTGTTGGCGGATTTGCTATGGCAGCTGCACCAGCAATTGTCCCATTAGTTGGCGGAACAGTGGCAGAAGCATTGAATTATTCAAAAGAAATGCTGGAAATTACTATGAAAGAAAATCCCAATGTCACGATTCCTGTTTTAGATTTTATGGGGATTCCTTCAGGCATCGATGTCTTAAAAGTCTTAGAAACAGGGATGCTGCCTGTCATTAATACTGCTATTGCTCATAAAGAACCGGGGATTGGTATGATTGGCGCTGGATTGACTAATCCGCCAGCAAATGTCTTTAACGAGGCACTAAAAGCTTTAGTAGCTAAAATAAACTAATTTCAAAAACTTAGTAAAATGTCATTTTTTTTGGAGCGATCATATGAAAAATAAATCGATCAATTACGAAGCCGTTTTAGCTCTTGTTGTAAAAATTTTTTTGGGAATGTTCCTGTATTGGATCATGAATGGCTTTCGACATGTGTCTAACTTTTTTCCTTACAATGACGTAGTTACCAAAGTGAATCAGCAGGGATTTTACAAATTTATCTATTTTGTTATGAACTTCACGGAAGGGGAATTTTACGGTGGACTTTTTACAACGCTTTTCTTACTAATCGGCGGTCTGATTGCTTGGCAACTTTATCGGAAAAATTCAAAATGGCAGGGATTTGCAATTGCTGGTGGTTCTGGTGCTTGGCCTTGGGTACTTGCTTCTCAGCTACTTTCCCTCTTTTTAACTATTTATGTTTTTGATTTTACACGCTTTTTTACAAAAGAAGTGTTGTGGTTACCAACGTTTATTGTGGTGGTCGGCACGCCGCCAGCTTTAACGCTCGTTTATGGTCCTGGCTGGAAAAAATTAGGAACGATTTCTCTGTTGAGTGCGCTTTTCACCTTTCCGTTTGTCAATTGGCTGAATGCGCAATTGATGCCCCTTTTAAATGTACCTGGGACAGTTTCCAACGTTACCACAATGGCTTTTGTTGGCTGGATTGTTTCAGCCATCTGTCATCAACTTCCTTGGATGGTTCCTTCTGTTGCACCAATCGCTCAGAAGCGGCAAAAACAACCTAAAATTGAAAATACGCAAACCTTTCAATGGTCAATACGACGCACTTTTGCTGACTTCTCCGAAGCTTGGTTTTATGGAAATGAGTTAGTTGGAGGTTTGGTAATTCTAGGCGTTTTAACAGATTGGTTTGTCAATATTAATCATATTACAAATGGTTCTGGCTTGGTTCCTGACATTTTAATGGGACAAATGATTGCTTCGGCTGTTGGTGTTTTTCTTTATCGAAAACATTTCGCTGAAGAAGGTTGGTATCCAACGTTTATGCCACTGGTCAGCATTGTTCCTGGTGTGATTTTAATGATGGGTGGTGGCTTTTGGCTTTCCCTGACCATCGCCGTTTTAGCAGGAATTAGTGCGGCCCCTGTCGGTAGCTATATTGCTAAACGATTACCTCCGTTTGTTCCTGGTGCTGTCGGCTTTGTATCAGGAATGGCTGTTGTAACCATTTTATTGTCAGCCGTTTTGCATACATTTGATATTTTTGTATAGTGAATAAAAAGAAGCGAATGACGATTCGCTTCTTTTTTTAATTGACCAATCCCCTTTTTATCCGTATTCTTAAGCAAAAGGAGGTTTTGCCATGTACTCCATGTTAAAACGTGTGATAACGGAAAAAGATTTGCTTCGGCAAATTCGTTTGTTGGAACAGTTGTTAAATGTTCCCCAGCTGACAGCCAAGCGTTTAGCCACGCAAATCCAGACGACAGAGCGAACCGTTTTTTCGGATTTACAGTATATTCGCAGTCAATTACCCGCCGACTGGTCCATTGAAACCGATAGCAGTGGTATTCGGTTACGTAATCAAGGGAATGCGCAAACCAATGAGCTTTGGTCATTATTTTTACCTCAATCCATTAGTATTCAGCTATTAAAAGAACTACTATTTACGAAAGAGTTAGTGACAACTTCTTTTTTGAGCACTAGTGGTGTTTCTTATGAAACTTTGAAGCGACATATCAAAAAAATGAATCTGGCCTTACGTGATTTTCATTTAACGATTCAACTAACCACGACGACCATTCAGCTAATCGGGGCAGAAAGCAATATTCGGATTTTTTATCATCGTTTGTTGGTGCCTTTTACTCATAATAATTATTTTTTTGACGATTATTCTATTCATGAGGAGCATTATTTTCAATTTTTGAAACAAGTTTACAGTAGTGAGTTGACGGTGGAAACGGAAGAAATTTTTGGTGCTTGTTGGTTTTTCATTAACACGATTCGCAACAAAGCCAATTGCCGAGTGAGTCAATTTTCTTTTGATTCAAAAGATGTCTTGTTTCAACTTTATCAACCGTCCTTGGCAAAGCTTTATGCTTCTGAAGGCATCTATTTGCAAGGGGAAGAAAGTTTTTTCGCCTTCTTTTGTTTCTTAGAAAGTTGGAATTACGATAATGTCTATGGCGAAACGTTGGCTTCTGCGCTCCACACTCATTACAGTCAGCTGCGAAAGTCGTTACAACAGTTTGTCACTAATTTGTCCACTGAAGAAGCCCGGCCTGATTTAATCCAAACAAATTTATTGGATAATCTGTTATTGTTATTCATTAAATATACCGAGTCCCAACACTTTCTGAGCAATTTCAATTGGAATATCAAGAATTAATGACCGAACAAGCCGCAGAGGACCTTGCGTTATCAAAGAGCAACCAAGAACTTTTGGAGATTTTATCTCGCTACACCACGATTGAAGAACCAACTTATTTTCTTAGTTTGGCTTCTTTGTTAGAAAAACAAGCCATTTATTCCATTCAGGCTCAAACGATGACCGCCTATTTCCTCTTTCAAGGGGAACCTGCTTGGAAAGCTTTTTTACAACAAGAATTAGCTGCTTATTTAGGTACTCGTGTGAAATTACAAGCTATTGAATATGTGGAACTAAGCCAGTTGACGTTAAATGAAGCCGACATAATTATTTCCAATTTTCCCTTGGATCATCTTGATCTTCCTGTCTTTTATCTCTCTTTAATTCCAACAAAAAATGAACTCCGCCGACTAGCAGAGCTCACTCTTCATTCTTATTTTTAAAGGAACTAGCGAGGACATTTGCTAGTTTTTTGGCTTTCTTTCGTCATGAATCGTTTGGTTATATATTTTTCCCCTTCAACAAGGAAAAACAGACTCACAACATGGGCGAAAATCATTGCTAATTGAAGGCCATTTAAAGAAGTTGTGCCAATTAATTGCTGCGCTACTGGCCAGTAAACTACTAGTGCTTGTAGTAAAAAGAGGATTCCTAATGAAGCAAACAACACTTTATTTTGGAAAAATCCTGTGCTTAACGACGGATCAACCAACTTACGACAGTTGATCATATACGCTGCTTGCGCTAAGACGATACTTTGTAAGAGGAACGTTTGCTGTAAGGCTTGGCCCTCAAATTGTAATGCCATGAGGTAACCTGGTACCATAATGAGTACCGACACATAGACGATTCTAAAAATACTGTACTTTGTTAAAATGCCTTCGTTGACATCTCTTGGTGGTCGTTTCATGGTATCAGCACTCGCTTTTTCAAAACCTAATGCATAAGACAAAGTAATCGTAGTTACCATGTTTACCCATAATATCTGGACAGGTGTCAACGGTAGAAGATGATTCATTAAAAGCGCCCAGACAACAATTAAACCTTGTGCTAAAGAGGTTGGCAAGAAGAAGGTAATCGTCTTTTTCAAGTTATCAAAAATGCGGCGTCCTTCTTTCACGGCTTTAGCAATCGTATGGAAATTATCATCTGCCAAAACCATATCTGCGGCTTGTTTGGTTACTTCACTTCCTTTAATTCCCATGGCAATTCCGACATCGGCTTTCTTTAGTGCTGGCGCATCGTTCACACCATCGCCGGTCATTCCGACAATTTCGCCATTGTTTTGTAAAGCCGTGACAATTCGTAATTTATGTTCTGGCGTCGTTCGTGCAAATACATCGACTTTTTGAACGTGCTGAGCTAATTCTTCATCTGACATAGCATCAATTTCTAATCCTTCAAGGACTTTTTTCGTATGCTTTAAACCAACTTGCTCGCCAATGGCTTGCGCTGTATCTTTATGGTCTCCGGTAATCATTTTGACGGAAATACCTGCTTCTTGAGATTCTTTGACGGCTTGAATGGCACTTTCTTTTGGCGGATCGATGATGCCTGCCAGTCCAGCAAACGTCAATCCTGACAATGTTTCATGTGTCAGTTCCTGTTGTGACGTAACTGCCTTATAAGCGAAACCTAATACCCGTTGTCCTTTTTGCGCTAATTGCGCAGCTTGTGCTTGCCAAGCACCTTTTTGATTATCAGATAACGTAGAAAGTTGTAACAATACTTCTGGCGCACCTTTGACATAAATAATTGAACCTTCTGCTTGCGGATGGCGAGTGGCCATGTATTTATAACTTGAACTAAACGGAATTTTCTTTTCTACAGGGCGTAAAGACAGTTGATCCTGATCGACATATTGTAGTAAAGCTAACTCGGTAGGATTCCCCTGCAAGTCGGCGATTTTTTGTTGGTCTTGTAATTTCAATTCTTGACAGTTGGCCATAATCTCTTTGACAATGGTCATTTCTTCAGTCACTACATCCATTACCGTCATTTCATTTTTAGTTAGCGTTCCTGTTTTGTCTGAACAAATAACTGTCATTGAGCCTAATGTTTCAACGGAAGGCATGCCTTTAATAATCGCATTTTCTCTAGCCATCTCATGAACACCCATCGATAAAATCATCGTTAACACAGCAGGTAAGCCTTCTGGAATCATTGCTACAATTAATGCAATCATCGCAGAAAATAAGAGGCTCCATTCCATGCCATGACGAAAAGTGGTAAAGAAAATCAGGAACAAGATCAAGACCATAATCCCTTGGAAAATTTGCTTGTTTAATTGGTGCATTTTCCGCACGAGCGGCGTTGTTTTTTGATCTACTGACTGCAACGCGTGATTAATTTTTCCAACTTCAGTGGAATCTCCTGTTTCTACTACAACGCCTAAGGCTGAGCCCGCTTGGACAAGTGTTCCTGAAAAAGCCAAATTCTTTTGATCGCCTGTTGGCAATTCTTCATTCAAGGAACCGGTAATTTTCTCCACGGCTTCTGATTCGCCTGTCAAAATTGATTCTTCAATCATCAGATTATGAACATCAAATAAGCGCAAATCTGCTGGGACTACATCGCCAGCTTGTAACGTGACTACATCTCCCAGAACCAATGTTTCAGAAGAAACGGTTGTTTTTTGTCCATCAATTAGAACGACTGCCTCTTGGCCCATCATCTGTTTCAGGCCGTCTAATGATTCTTCTGCTTTACGCTCTTGCCAATAACCGACAAAGCCATTGACAAGTACCACTAGAAAAATGATACTTCCTTCGACCACTTCGCCTGTGGCAAATTTTAGAATTGCGGCAGCGAGTAAGACCACCATTAGTAAATCTGTAAAATGTTTGGCTAGCTTTTGCCACGTTTTCAGTTGTTGTTTTTCTTCAATTTTATTTGGACCATTCGTTTGTAAACGTTGCTGACGTTCTTCGCTAGAAAGACCCGTTTGCTTCGTCTTAGTCTGCTCGATTACTTTTGTTGAGGAAAGTTGATACCATTTCATTTCGTGTACCTCCTATTTACTTGATACCTTTATTATAGAGAGAATTTTCTTCACAAAATGGTCGATAATTTCAGTGGCCCCTGAAAAAAATGGGGCCGAGATTATTAAAGAAAGGAACAACCCGCATTTTAGCGGGTTGTTCCTTTCTTTTAAATATTTTCTTGTTCGACCACCAATTGACTTTTGCCAATTAACGCTTTAACATCAATACTTTCACCATTTTTACGTCGGTCTGCTAACTCAACTGAGGTGGTAAACAACAAGTCACTAGAAGAGTTCAACGCTGTTTCAATGGAATCTTGGACTACGCCGACGATAAAGCCAACGCCGACGACTTGCATGGCAATATCATTGGAAATGCCAAACAAACTACATGCAAGCGGAATTAACAACAAGGAGCCACCAGCAATTCCTGAAGCCCCACAAGCAGAAACAGCGGCGATGATGCTCAACAATAATGCTAAATAGATTGGTACGGACATGCCTAATGTGTGGACTGCCGCCAATGTCATAATAGTAATCGTAATGGCTGCGCCGCCCATATTAATCGTTGCGCCTAGTGGAATAGAGACCGCATAAGATTCTTCATTTAAATCCATTGCTTTCGCCAATTCCATATTAATGGGAATATTGGCCGCAGAACTGCGTGTAAAGAATGCGGGAATCGCACTTTCCTTTAATACAAAAAAGACTAACGGATACGGATTTTGCCGAATATTCCAAAAAACAATCGCTGGATAAACGACTAAAGCAACCACGGCCATCGTACCAATTAACAATAATAGTAACTGACCATACTTGGCTAACCCTGCAATGCCTGTTGTTGCCACCGAATGAAACACCAAACCTAGAATTCCAATTGGCGCAATGCCGATAATCATTTGAACGACCGTGGTAATCCCTGTTGAAAGATTGGCAATCACATCCTTGGTAGCGACCGAACTTTGACGTAACCCAATACCGATTAATGAGGACCAAAATAAAACAGATAAATAATTGCCTTCAATCATCGCTTGAATCGGATTTTGGACAACGCTTGTTAACACATTGCTTAAAACATCACTAAGTTGCGTTGGGGCTGCTTGCGCTTCCTGCGCCGCCTCCAAGACAATCTTAACGGGAAACAGATAGCTTGCCGTCACGGCAACAACAGCTGCCAAAAATGTCGCTAACAGATACACAACTAAAATTGATCCAACATATGTTTTCGCCCCAGCCTTTTGTTGGGCTAGCGACGCAATAATTAAGACAAAAACTAAAATCGGCGCAATTGCTTTTAAGGCGCCCACAAACAATTCACCAAGAACGCTGATGAAGGTCCATTCTGGCACCAAGAAACCCAAGGTGGTTCCAATCACAATCCCTATCATGATTTTTTGAATTAACGATAATTTCCGAATCGCTTTGACCATTCACTTCACGCTCCTTTAAAATAAAATACAGTTTGGGACATACTACCATAATTATTAAGATAAAAAAAGAGTGTTTCTCAAAAAACTTTCATTTTTCGAGAAACACTTGGTCAACTCATCAATTTCGTCTATTTTTCTGAAGACTTTTCCGCTGAATGTTCTTTGTTTTTATGGTGATGGTGGTGATGACTTTGTTTAGAATACAAGTAGGATTTTGCTACGACCGAAATAAACATAGCCATAATCCCCAAGCCTACTGTAGCATAAACCATGGTGAAAATTTTTCACAAGTCAGTAACTGGATGAACATCTCCATAACCAATCGTGGTTAACGTCATGAAACTTAAATATAACGAATCTAATGGCGACAATTTTTCCACTGTTGAATAAAAAATAGTCCCACTCAACAACGTGGTTGCCAGTAAAAAGAACAAGGCACGAGTGTCTTCTTTTTTTAAGATACCTAAAAAAGATGAAAATAGTTTTTTGACAGAAATAAGTAAAGATAGCAAAAAAATGACCTCTTTCTATTGTTAATCTCTTCTTAACGTTAGCACTTTTTAGATGAAGTTCAACTTTTTAATTGGTGTGGTTAAAGAAAATTTATTTTTTTGTTATTTATAATACACTTCATCTAAAAACAATCCTTGTGCAGGAGCCGTTTCACCTGCGCCTTCTCGGACTTTTGTTGCGAACAATTCATCAATTATCGCTAATTCTTTGGTGCCTGCACCAATTTCTAAAAGTGTCCCAACGAGGATGCGGACCATTTTATGCAAGAACCCATTGCCTACAAAAGTGAACTGTAACATTTCGCCGTTTCTTTCAATCGTAATCTTTTCAATCGTTCGAGTAGTCGATTTTTTGGTTTTTTTCAATGCTGAAAAACCAATAAAATCATGGGTCCCTATTAATTTTTGGCAAGCTTGTTCCATTTTTTCTTGATCCAACGCTTTGGGAAAGTGAAAACTATGATACCGTTCAAAGGCATTAGGAATTGGGCTATTCCAAACATAGTAGCTGTATTGTTTGCCTGTGGCATTATACCGTGCATGAAAACGTTCAGGCATTTCTGTAACTTCTTTAACAACAATATCGCCAGGTAAATATCGATTTAAAAAGGATAACATTTCGGTTGTTGTTAGTGAACTAGTCGTTTTAAAATTCGCTACTTGACCACGTGCATGTGTGCCGGCATCCGTTCTGCCTGAGCCAATAATTTCAATCGGTTCACCCGTCATTTGTGTTAAAATACTTTCAATTTTCTCTTGAATCGTTTTCTCTGAATTGCCTAGTCGTTGCCAACCTGAGTATCTTTTACCATCATATTCAATGGTTAATTTTATGTTGCGCATGGGCGAAACTCCTTCGTATTCTTTTTCTCTCTTATCATAGCAGAAATAAGTGGATTTTTCTTCTTTTCCAAGAATAAAACACCTCTTTTCTATAGAAAAGAGGTGTTTTATTTAGTTTAATCCTGCAATTTTCAATTCTTCAACATTCGCTGCTTTAGCATTTTCAGTCACTACGGCTTTAAATGTCACTTGGTCGCCCTCTTTTAAGAATAGCGCCAGCGGACTGTTATTAGTCGTTACGCTAAAAATGGTTTTTTCATCTTCTAGTAAAAATGAAACTACCGTTTGCGCTTCTCCAGCTACTACTGAGACACGAGCTACTTTACCTTGCATCGTTTTCAAGTTGGCTTTGTCTGTATTTTCATTGTTACTTCCTTTGGTTACTAACTCAATTCGATAAGCGTCTAATGCGCCTTGTGCCGTGTCTGCATCAATCACAATATCATTATCTACAGCATTTATATAGACATATTTTTTGAAAATCCCTTTACTGTCCATTAACGAAACAATCCACGTTGGCACGCCATCAATATTATAAAGGACTGGCATACTAGCTTTCCATTTCTTTTCTGGATAAATTTTTGAAGCGATAGAAATGGCGCCATCACTATCCATAATGCCGACTTTAGTATCACGATAATACGTAACTTGACCTGTTCGGGCATTGATTAAGGAATAACCTAAAGCGGAATCTTGGTCTTTTTCACTACTTGTAAAGTCCGTAAAATAAAGCAACTGGTTCCCTTCCTTGTTCATCATCGGCGTAATTTGTCCTGATGCATAAATACCATTTTCAGTTGGAATTTTAACATCTTTTTTGGCACCAAACATTGTCTGGTTCCACCAGCCTTGACTGTAACGACCAAAGAATTCATTTAAGCTATTCGCCGCTGAGCTAGTAATCGGCGCATCAACGAAACTTGGGGCTTTTTGACTGTCATAAACGTTAACTTCTCCCGTTGTAGCATTTAATACCGCCGTTTTAAATTCATTATAGTGCATGCGACCAGAAACCCCATACTCTTTGTAAAGCGTTTGAATATAGTAAGGATTTCCTTGGTCGTCCAACTCTAAATTGATTGTGCCAGTTGCTGCATAACCTGGATAAGCGGAATAAATTTTTCGTGCGGCATCTTTGCCAAAGTAAGCTGAAGGAGTATAAACAATTGGTTTTTCTACAAATTCTGGCTGTGCGTTGATATCTGTCGCACTAATGATGAAATAGCCAGGTACTTCCCCCAGTTTTAGCCATTTAAAGAAGCCATTAAATTCGACTGTTGCTACATAAACATACTCGCCATTGACAACTTGTGCCGTTATACCATCCAAAGTAAACATATTGGAATTGGGAATGACGGAAAATTTCTGTAACATTTTTCGTTTCGCCGTTTGTGGTGCAATCGCAATGGGTGTTTCTTTCGCCGAAGTTAAAACTTCAGCTTTTTCTTCCGTTTTTAAAGGAATCGTTTGATAAATTTCATCAATAGAAGAGATTCTGGTAATACTACTGACAATAGTCAACAAAATCATTGCCAAAACGGCAACACCCAAAATTTTGCCAGACCAGTCTTTGTTAGCCGTTTTGTTGGTATTCTTCCCTACTTCTTTGCGGCCCTTTTGGATACCAGGAACTTCGACTTTACTAGCTAAGCGTGTACTTAATAACACCCCACTAGCAATCACTGCGCCAATCAGATTAATCCATAACACGGTTGAAAGATTTTTACTTGGCAAAGTCACAAATAAAAAGATACCTAACAAGAGCAATTCCATCGCCATTAATAGAATGGTCCCCTTACTCTTTTTCCCTTTATTCGCTACGATTTTGGCGCCATTCGCAACTAAGATCCCGATACCAAAAAATAACGTTAACCCAATAAAATTAAAAAACATTCACTTGCCCTCCTCATAGATAAGTAAAAAAAGTGCTCCCACGCATTGTAGAAGCACTTCCTGTGATCCATTCTATTATAACGTTTTCTATTTTTACTGACAATATCGTTGAAGCAAAATCAGTCGGAAGGCTTAGAGTTTGGAAGAATGTTTATTTCTCTGGCTGAATATAAGGAACGATAGGTGCCGTTACGCCAATTGAAGCACCACGAACAAAAGGTTCATTTTGTAAGGCTTTGAAATTTTTGGTTTGTCCGGTAAGCATGACTCCCCAAATAGGTAATTTTTCGACTTTTTTATTTTTATTTTGTTGGATAAACTTTTGGCCTTCTTGGTTGTCAGCAAACAACGGGGATTTTTCTAAGGTTTCAAAAAAGTGTTGCTTGTTATTTTCAGGATCAAATATTTCGTTGTGATCGTCCATGCTTAATTGAAAACCATAAGGCAGCGTACCAGAAGGACCTTCTGCTTCATTAACCGTTTCGGAGTAAACATAGAGCCAAACTAAGTTGACATTGCTCGGTAACATTTTGCGGACTTCTTCATATGGATAAGGTTTATCAAAAGAAATCGCCACTTCCGCTACTTGGTTTTCCATTTTATCTAATTCACTTAATTCGTTTTTGATACCACCATAGTAATTGGTAATCGCTGGGTTATAAAAAGATGCTACTTTCTGCTTGGTTTGTCGGTTGTATTCATAAAAATTCTTAGAAGAATAATAGCTACCAGGATAGACTTCATTCCAGTCAATCGAATTTCTGAAAAAGCTATATCTGCTACGTAAATTACTCCACTCCACCGTGTAACCATCAATATTTTTTGAACGATTGGTCACAACTTCGCCCCCAAAAGGCGAACTATTAGCAATTACTTGGGAATCTAATTGAGTGTTTGGTGAAGCAATCATTTCTTGATCATTAATTACTTCTAGTAGGGTATGATAGTTTTTCGTCGAAAGTTTATCCATTCCCACAAAAAAACCGACAAACAATACGGCAAAACTAACAACGGTTATGGCACCAATCACGATAAATTGTTTTCTTTTCGCTTTACGAATACTTTTTTTTAAATCCACTTCTATTCCTCCAGTTCTTTTTTTAATTTTTGACGTGTGCGATACAATTTTTTGCGAACATTTTCAACAGATAATTCTAAAATCAACGCAATCTCGGCATACGATAATTGATAATAATATTTCAAAAGTACTAGTTCTTGTTCCTCATCTTTTAAGGAATCGATCAATAATAATAACTCTTGCCCTTCCATTTTTTCTATTGATTGCACAGGATGGCTGTTTGCCACAAAAGTGCGTTCTCGTTTCTTTTTTCGATACATCGTAATGTAGTAATTAAATGTTACTCGGAAAAACCACGGGCGTAGATTTTCTGATGTAATTTCAGGTAATATTGAAAAAATCGTTGTATACGTTTGCGACACTGCATCTTGTGCATCTTCAAGACTTGCTCCTCGGCGAATCAAGACTTGGATGACTTCTTGCCCCAAAGAAAATAGTACTTCGTCAAAATTTGCCTCCTTTTTCATCTGATTTCTCCTTTCACTTATACAACGTTTCAACTAGGGAAAAAGTGGACAGTTCTTCGTTCATTATTTTTATGTATTTTTCTCTCAATAAAAAATGCTCCTGCTTAAGCAGAAGCATTTTTGTTTTTACTTATTTATCATTTTCCAATGACTAATCTTCGTGTATAAACGGCTTGCCCAGAATGCATCACTGCATCATCAATCACTGAAACTAAACGCACTTGTCTAGTCACCGGCGGGGTCCAATTTTTATCAATCACGTCTGACAATTGTTCTTCTTTGATTTGGTCTAAATAGCTTTTGGTAAGTGCCACACTAGCAGCCAAATAGTCACTAAGCAATTGCTTTTCTGCCACCACGACTTTCGCCGCTTCTTCTGGTGTGTGATGCCAGTCTTCTGTCTCATCTGGCAAATCCAAGGCAAATTTTTCTGTCCAGTGTTGGCTAAGCCATAACGGTTCACTATGATTAAGTGCGGAAATTTGTAGGTCTAATTCTCTGGCTGTGTGCCACATCAGCCAAGTAACAGACTTGATTAATGGTGCGGGCATCGTGTTTGCTTCGGCAACGGTCATTTGCGCAAGTGTTTCTTCAAAACGTTCGTGCGCTCGGTCAAGGGTTTCACTAGAAAGTTGAGTGACTTTCATAAAAATACCTCCTTTGTGTTGGTGCCTGTTCTTTCGTTTCTATTTTCTATTATACTGCAAAAGAATCCGTTGTAGTTCTTTTTTGGCTGCGGTATCTGCGGAAAGGGTAAATGTTTGAATAGGCCTTCCATTTTCTTGCCGATTGCCTTTATCATCCATCTCATAAAAACCATCTGTAAAAGAACCACTACTGTGATATTCATAAATTTCACCATCATCACCAAGTAAATATTTTATAATTGGTTTTCCTAAATCAGCAACTTCATTATAGCCTGCTGCTAAAGCCGAAGTCATTACTTTATCAGACTGGCCCAAGGTGCCATCTTTCGAAGTATAAAATGTTACCCCACCCAAGGCTTGAATAGAGTAGCTATTTTGTCTAGATGAATCTTGCCGCTGAACTAAAATAGCTTGCCAATCTGGTGTTAATGCATACCAATCACCTTTACCACTAGCTCCATGATCAAAAAATCTAGTGGTAACAGCCATTCCACCAATTTCTGCTCGCTTACTAGCCCAGAGCAGAAATTCATTAGTTATTGCTCGCTTCTCTAACTCCGTATAATTCCTTTCGTTTAATCTTGTTGAACTATTTTGCTGTGAACTCATTGTTTGAGGTATGGTTTTCAAACTCTCTTTACTAATTTTTGTTGTTTGGGCTGTTTTGCTGGAACTTTTTGTTTGTTTTTCAGAATTTTTCCCACCAGTAACAATAAGAAAAATAAGTAAGTCAATAATGACTAGTAGCAGTATAATCACAACAAAGAAGTATTTATTTTTTTGGTGACGATGATTAAACATACGCTTTAACTCCTTTTCTAAATCAGTGCTCTATTACTTTATGACAATCTGATCCGCCACTCGATTCATACTACTTAAATCACCCACATCAAAAAAATTTTTCCAAATTTTATTCATATTAGCTTGTCCCAAGTTTATCGCTGTTGGTTGAGCGGATGAATTATCCAGTTTCGTTTTAACAACATAATAGTAAATCATTTCACCATCACGTCCGAACGCATAGATTTGCGAGGGAACACCGCCAACACCTTGTATATTTTTCCCAGTTGCAAAAAACATTTGATCATTTTCACTAGTGTTATCACTTAACTTACTACTTACTTTGGTTAACGTTATAGTACTCATATTGGATAAAGCAATCTCTTGAACTGATTGATTCGAATTTTCTTGAGCTGGATAGCCATTAAACCGCCATCCTGAAGGCGCACCCAAAATAACTAACGCCGCACGTTGGCTAGTGGAGAGTTTTTTTACTGCTTCTGCAGCCACATTTTCTTCATCTGAAATAGTAGTAACTGCTGAACTACTTTCACTTTCTTTCACCACTGAGGTACTTGAATAACTGCTAACGGTCTTTGTAGAGGAAGATGGTGTTGCATCTACTTCTTCTACCGTCTTTCTTTTTAAATTTGTTTGCCCATTCACTAAGATGAATACTAATAATCCAATAATAACAATTAATAATCCAATCACTATTCCTAAATACTTGTTATTATGATGTCGATCACTTCTCATTAAAAATACTCTCCTATCATATAGAAAGGTAATATTTCCTTTCACTTATTCTACTAATGATTATTTTAACACAATCATTAAACAAAAAATGAAAAACGTCTGTTTCTTTCCTTTCATTTCTTCAAAAATAACACCCCCCTAAGTAAAAAAGAATTGACAATTCTCGTAGTTTCCCTTAGTATGTGGAAAAGTACCTTTAAGATAGTCCGAGAGGCTAACAAGGCAAAGTTCTGTAAAATTCTGTATTTTTGTATAGTGAATGATACGAGATGTCTTGCCCTTTTTTTGTGTGCAAGGCTTTTTTTGCGCGGTGCTTAATCAATTTATTTGGGAGGCAACAAAGTGGAAAAGAAAAAACGTGAAGTGAAAGGTATCTCATTTACCAAAAAAATGGTGATTTCATTGGTGGGAGGTTTAATCGTTGGGCTCGGCTTTTTATTTTTAAGAGAGCACCTTATTCGCAGCAATCAAGGCGCTGTGTGGCAGACAATCAATCAGATTCTTTTCCAAGATATTTCAGATCCTGAAAAAGGACAATCTGCGATTGGGCTTTTCTATATTATTGGTCAACTATTTATCAACGGCCTACAATTAGTGATTGTGCCGATGGTCTTTACTTCAATTACTTTAGCCATTTGTCATATTACCGATACGCAAAAATTAGGACGAATTTCTTATAAAACGATTTTTGGCTTTTTGTCGATGTCACTGATTGCGCTATTAACGGCTGGAATTGTGGGCTATAGCGTATATTTAACTGGCGCTTTTAATGTGTCGTTATCTGAAACGCTAGCTCCTGTCGAAGTAAGTACGAGCGGCAACCCATTAATGGTGATTGTCAATGCTGTCACGAAAAATATCGGTTCTGCATTTAGCGACAATGGTGCGATTTTAGCTGTTGTTGTGTTGGCAGTGATTACTGGTTTATGTATTAATGCATTAGGGGATAAAATTCGTGTTTTCAAAAAATTAATTGAAGAAGTCAATGCGATGGTCACGTTATTTTTAACCTTTGTAATTACTAAATTTGCTCCTATCGCCGTCTTTATGTTGTTAGTTCGGACGTTTGCTTCTTACGGGATTGATTATTTAAAACCAGCGTTAGTCTACGTCGTAACAACGACAGCGACGCTCTTAGCCTTTTTGATGATCGGTTACCCATTATTTATCTTATTTGCGACAAAATTAAATCCTGTTCCTTTTATTAAAAAGATTATGAAAGTTGTGGTCTTTGGATTTTCTACTTCTTCTTCGGCAGCCACTTTACCGTTAAATACAAAAACAACGGTTGAAGAGTTAGGTGTCGACAGCGATGTTGCCGCCTTTGTCTTGCCGTTAGGAATGACTATTAATATGAACGGCACAGCGATTATGCAAGTAATTGCGGCTATTTTTGTGGCGGGCGTAGCTGGTTATGAAGTGACACCAGCTAATATTGCCTTGATTGCCATTTTAGCTTTAATGTCATCTATTGGTACACCGGCGGCACCTGGCGCTGGCGGAATTATCCTTTTCACTATTTTAACTGGTTTAAACTATAACAATGAGATTGCGATTGCGACGTATTCATTGATTTTAGCCATTAATCGTCCAATCGAAATGCTCGTTACTAGCCTAAACGTGGTTGGTGATAGCGCCACTGCGATTTATGTCGCACATTCGGAAGATTTGTTGGATGAAGCCACTTATCTGACTGATGTCGCTGACTTGCAAAATGCGGAAGCGGAGTAATTAAAAGCAAATACGCTCGTATGAGATTGAAACAAAAGTGTTTAGTTCCTATAAAGCCTTTATCATCGACTATCTAAAAAAAGAGTTTGGGGCATCGGTCATTTTGTAGCGCCCCCAAACTCTTTCTTTTTTTATCAATCCAAAACATTTCTTCACTAAACTGATTTATTTCTGCCGTATTACAAAAGCTTCATATGGTTGCAGCATGATTTCTCCTTGTGGTAATTCCGCTAAATGATAATTGGAAATAATTACTTCTTTTCCCGCTCCTGGCATCGTCCACTGCTGCTGATTCCTGCTGATATTCGCTACAACTAACCAAACTTCGTCATTAAGTGTGCGCTGATAGGCAAATACCTCAGGTGGTGTATTCTCCAATAGTGTGTACTCTCCCCAAACAACAATTTCATTTTTCTTTCGCAACTGGATTAATTTTTTGTAAGTATAAAAAATTGATTCAGCATTTGCTAAATTGGCAGCTACATTAATTTCTCTATAATTTGGATTCACATGTAACCATGGTGTTCCCGTTGTAAAGCCTGCATTTTCTGAGTTGTCCCACTGGATAGGAGTACGTGCGTTGTCTCTACCTTTGGCATTGATTGATTCCATCAGCGTTTCTTTAGAAAAACCTAAAGATAATCGTTCATTATACATGTTAATTGTCTCTATATCCTCCGCTTCAGAAATATCTGAAATTGGGTAATTGGTCATCCCAATCTCTTCTCCTTGATAGATATAAGGCGTTCCTTTCATCATATGCAGCAAAATAGCAAACATTTTAGCGCTCTGTTCTCGGTAAATCGTATCGTCGCCCCAACGAGAGACAATTCGAGGTAAATCATGATTGTTCCAAAACAAACTGTTCCAGCCCTCATCACCTAGTGAAACTTGCCACTTAGATAAAACGGTTTTCAGTTCTGGAATACTTAATGGTTTTAAATCCCACTTATCTTTGCCTACGCCATGTTCTTGGTCCAAACCAATATGTTCAAACTGAAAAACCATGGATAATTCATGCCGTTTCGGATCAGAGTACAGCTTCGCAATCTCAGGTGTCGCTCCCCACGTCTCACCTACTGTCATTAACTCTTTATCGCCAAAAGTTGCTTGGTTCATTTCTTGGAGATATTCATGAAGCTTCGGTCCATTGCCAGTTATTTCCTTATCTGGTATTTTACCAATTAGGTCAATGACATCCATCCGAAACCCGCCTACACCTTTAGAAATCCAGAAATTCATCATTTTGTATACTGCTTGACGAACGTTCTCATTTTCCCAATTTAAATCAGGCTGACGTTTACTAAACAAATGCAAAAAGTACTGTCCAGATTCTGCATCAAATTCCCATGCAGAGCCGCTAAATGTTGAACGCAAGCCATTGGTAACCGCTCCAGCCACTCCATCGCGCCAAACATAATAACCTCTGTATTTATTATCTTTACCTTTTTTTGCTTCAATAAACCAAGCATGTTCATCAGAGGTATGGTTGACGACTAAATCCATGATAATTTTAATATTGCGTTTTTTTCCTTCTTCAATCAAACGCTCCATATCTGCCATGGTACCAAATTCCGCCATAATTTCCTCATAGTCGCTGATATCATAGCCATTGTCATCATTTGGCGATTGATAAACTGGAGATAACCAAATGGCGTCAATCCCCAAGTTTTCCAAGTAGTCTAAGCGTTGAATGATTCCTTGTAAATCGCCGATTCCATCTCCATCTGAATCTTGAAAGCTTCTAGGATAGATTTGGTAGACCACTGATTTTTGCCACCACTTTTTTTTCATGTTTGTTCCTCCTACAACTCAATCCATTCAATATCAAATGCTAATTGTTGCTCACAACTGACTGAACGGTCGTCTTTCGTTACTTTTATATGGATTGTATTTCCTAAATAGTCAACAATTGTTTGTTCAAAATCTGTTTTGACTGTAATAATCAGTTTTGGTTTTGTATATTGTGTTAAATCATTTCCGATAGTCTCTCCTAACACTCCTGTATTGCCTAAATTCAAAAAGACAGCTGAATTTTCTTTTATAAAAACAGGGATTTGATGAACTTCAGCAGAAACCTCTACAGTTGTGCCTCCGTCATAAATCTTATGCGTCCAAAAATCTGTCCAACGACCTTCTGGGAATTGCACGTTCCTTGCAATTGCTTTTTCCTCAATCACAGGTGCAACAAGTAAAGATTCGCCAAACATAAATTGATCATAACAATTTTGAAAGTCTTCTTTTGGATACTCAATTTGTAATGCATTCATCAATGGTTTCTGTTGATTCACTGAGTTCATGGCTTGATCATAGATGTACGGTAGCAAATTCATTCGAGTATTTGCAAAAAAACGATATACGTCAATGACTTTCGGTGTGTTCGTTCTTTCCGCTATATTCCATGGCGTTCTATCTTGATTAAATTCCCCTTTACTTTCCGCATGATACTGCATAATTGGACAAAAAGTAGCCATTGAAGTTGCACGCATAAATAGTTCTGCGCTAGGAATATCACCATTGAATCCCCCTAAATCCCAACCCCAAAATAGTACGCCAGACATCCCTGAATTTATTCCTGCAATAAGTTGTCGTTTAAACGCTTCAAATGTAGAGCGTTCATCTCCTGCCCAATGCGCTGGATAAGTTTGAGCTCCTGTATAACCTGACCGACTGAACGTGATGCCTTTGTTTTGCTGTGCAAATTCGTAATATGCTTTGATGTATTCTTTAGGATAGTTATTGCGCATGTTTCTCCCCGTGCTTCCATCTGAGAAGGTCACATCTGCTCCGTAAACCATTTCTCCCCCGTCTGTTTTAAAGCCATCAACACCAATCTCAATTAAATATTGTCGTTTTTCAAACCACCATTTTTTTGCCTCGTCATTCGTAAAATCCATCAAAAGACTATCTGTAAACCAATTTTCTGGAATTCTATACGGCGATCCGTCGGCATTCTTAACTACAAATTCTTTTTCAATCATATACGCTTCGTCTTGATCTTTTAAGGGATGTTTTTGCTGATTTAAATATTTTTCTATCGGAATTTGCCACAATATAAATTTCAACCCATTTTCATGACAATAATCAATCAACCCTTGAGGGTCAGGCCAACGCCCCCATTTAGGAAAAGTCATCTGATGATAAGAATGACTCTCACCAGGTTTCAACATTGGATACTGGGCATCATTAAACATATAATAGGTTGTCTCATCACTCCACTGCTCAAGAACAATCACCGTAGAGGGGATATCATATTGCTTGGTCAGTTCTACTTGCTGACGAACAATACTGTCCCGATCCCAATTATTACTAGACATCCAAGGTCCCAATGCCCAACTAGGCACCATAATTGGCTCACCTGTACATGTGATATATTGACCAATCATCTCTTTCATGCTGCCGTGAAGTAGCTTAATTTCAACAAAAAAGTCTGTAGGTTCTGTCTCTATAAACACTGTCACAACACCCGATTGTGCTTTTTGTAAATCAAAGCTTGTATAATAATCTGTGTCTATATACATTCCGTATCCACGATCTGTAAAAAAGTAAGGCATCGGCAGATACGTTCGAGTTCCTTGATCCCGATATTGATTATAGACAAAGCAATCCAGCTGATTGCCTAATTGATTGATTGCGTTATAGCGTTCACCAAAGCCGTAATAAATCTCTGATTGATCGTTAAAATTCATTGAAATGCCACTAATTCCTCGCCCCATTAGCTCGTGTAGTTGAAGCATATTTTCATGAAATTGAAGCAACGGCTCACCAGTCGGTGTCATAATCTGCTGCTGCTCGTTCAAATACATATATCGTTTATTTACTTCCTTTGAGCAAGGTTGTGGCTGCGCCAAAACAAGTTGTACTTTTGCTTGTTGAAACATTAAAAAAAGTGGGGGTCCATTACTCTCCAACTGATAAATATTCCCCTCTACACAAGAACCTAAGAACATAGGCTTAGCCCCTGTCGAAACTTTTTGAATCGTCAATTGATAGGTTTCCGAACGTTCTTTTGTATCTCCTACAGCCAAAAATGAATAGGTTCCACCTGTGTAACCTACAGGAATATTGACAGTTCCTTGATAAATGTTTTGTTGCTCATCTACCAATTCACAAATAACCTCACCTAGTCCATCAAGAATCAAAACAACCTCCTTTACATATTTGCTATTTACTTGAACCTTAAAGGTACAGTCTTCCCCAACGATTGGGTAATGAGGGCTTCTTTCATAAGGTAAGTTATCATAAATATTGCCATTGCCTAATGGCTTATGGATAAAATCATTGGTTGATATACTGGCTTTTTTTTCTTTCAAATAGGTTTCAAAAAGACAGGTGAGTATGTTGCCGTCATCAACTGCTATTTTCGTTTGTGCCAGATAATTGTCTGCTTTCGTAAAATCATATTTTTCTGTATAGTAAATCCCTAACAATGCTGCTTCATTTTTTGATACTAGCTTTTTCTTCTTTGTTAGCTGTTGGATTCCTGCGACCATAACTAAATCTTCTGGTGCAAAAAGGCCAAAAGGCAACACACTTAACACTATGTCAAAATCAGGCTCTCCTTTTTCAATAGACGAAATAAGTGCACCTTTTCGAATCATATGTGCAAAAATATAGTCACGAATTTCTGTAATTTCTTTTTGTAGTTCAAAAAAACTATAATTGTTTTTAACCTCTAACAATGTCATGTAATAAATAGCCAAATTTGATGTATAGATATCCGCGGGTTCTTCAAAGACATTTTTCGTCTTATTTGACCATTCTTTTTGAATTCTATAAATCATCGTATAATCTTCTTCATTTAATATTATGCCAGTTCTTACTTTTACCCAAATTGCTGCGGCTGTGATAGGTAAAGAAATAGTTGTTAGCTTTAATTTTTGTTCATTATCACGACGGCTATTGATATAATTATTATAAAATGAAAGTATTTCTGAGAATTCTTGCGCTAGTTTCATAAATGCTTCCTCTCTTAAAAAAGAGTGTGGTGCGGGGACTCCCCTGTTTCTATACCACACTCAAAAATTTTATCTATTTTCCAAACTCATTTTGAAGTTTATCCAGTGCTTCTTGTGCACTTTCTTCATTCAATAATACTTTTTGGAATTCTTTATCTGCAGTATCACTTACTTTACTCCAATCACTATCTACTGGCGGTAAAATTAGATAGTCTAATGATTCAAATACAGCTTTCCGATTTTCTGGTGGTGTTTGTTCTAAATATGGTTTTAAAGTTGAATCATCCGTAATTGCTGGTAGTTCCCACCCATTTTCTACACGAATTGCCGCAGCTTCTTTGCTCGCACTCATGAATTGAGTAAATTTATAGGCTGCTTCAGCATGTTTGGTATCTTTAGAAACTGCTAAGCCATTCGCAAAAAAGTGCGTTGCTTTTTCTACATTCCCAGCTTCAACTTGAATATCCCAATCAAAATCAGCCTCTTTAAATTGACTAAACATCCAAATTCCAGTATGAACCATTGCTAGTTGACCATTTAAGAAAAGGTCTTCTGAATTTTGACCAGACATTTCTTCTGGCGAAGGGGCTATTTTTTCTTTGGTTACGTTGTTCACCATATATTCCAGTGCTTCAACATTTTTTAAATCATTGATTGTCCAATTTCCAGCATCATCCTTTAATTTCCCACCATTTTGAGCAGCAACTTTGTAAAATTCATTCATTGTAACAGGCGCATACGTGCCATAAATATTTTCTTTTGCATTTGTCAGTTTTTTAGCAGCTGCCACTTCATCTGACCACGTCCAATCTTTTGTAGGATAGTCGATATTGGCTTTGTCAAAGAGATCTTTATTATAAAAAGTCACTACGTTTGAAAAACTTTCAACCATTCCGTATTGCTTTCCATCATACTGATATGCTTCAAAAGCTTCTTTATTCAATGTCTTGCTGTCAAAATTCTGATCCTCTGCAATGTATTTATCCAAGTTTAATAATGCCCCTTTTTCTGCATAGGAAACAAAGTTCTCATAGTTCAATTCAAAAACATCTGGTGCTTGACTTCCTGCCATCAACGTCTGTAGCTTCGTAAAATAATCGTTGTACGGCACTAATTCAACATCAACTTTGATTTCTTTGTTTTCGGCTTCAAATTTTTCAACCATCTCGTTTAGCTGGTCTTCATAATCAGGTGTAGCTGAAAAACTATAATATTTTATTTCTGTTTTGTTTTTGTCGGATGTAGAGTTGCCTCTACCACAAGCGCCTAATACCAATAACGTCAATGCTGCAATGCTCATAAATAATAATTTTTTCTTCATATTTTTCCCTCCATTTTTTATTCTTTCATACCACTCATGGTCATCCCTTGAATGAAATATTTTTGTGCAAATAGGTAAACTGCTAAAATAGGAATCACGCTAATTACAACGCCAGCCATTACAAGGTTCCAGTTGGTACTCCAACGACCTTGTAATAATGAAAGTCCCAAAGGTAAAGTAGCCATTTCACGACTACTTGTAGCGATTAACGGCCACAAATAATTATTCCATGATTGCATAAATGTAAAAATAAACAATGTTGCTATCGTTGGTTTTACTAACGGCAAATCAACTTTTATAAAAACAGTCCAGTGATTCGCACCATCCATGAAAGCTGCTTCTTCTAACTCAATAGGAATGTTCAAAAATGCCTGTCGCATAAGAAATACACCAAACACACCAAAGATATTTGGTAAAATTAGTCCTTGATACGTATCAATCCAGCCTAAATTTTTCAAGAGAATAAATTGAGGAATCATGATTACTTGTGACGGAATCATCATTGTACTCAAATACAGTAGAAACAATAGGTTTCTTCCTTTGAAACGCATTCGGGCAAAAGCATAAGCTGCCATTGATGCTACAATGATTGTTCCCACGGTTGTCACCAAGGATACAATGATTGAATTTTTCATAAATATTAGCATTGGAAAACGGTCGATTACTTGTTGATAATTTTCAATCATGGGATTTTCAGGAAGAAATGTTGGTGGAAAGACCATTGTCGCTCCACGTTCTTTTAATGACGTGGAAACCATCCATAAAAACGGCAAAATCATAATGCCGCAGCCCATAAGAACGATCAGATATTTCAAAATCGTTACTAGTCTTACTTTTTTCATTTCGTCAACTTCCTTTCTCCCCACATCTGAACAACCGATACGACTAAGATAATCAAAAATAATATCCACGACATAGCCGCCGCATAGCCCATTTCTGAATATTTAAACGCCGAATTATAGATGTTTTGTACCAACACTGTCGTTGCATCTCCAGGACCACCTGCTGTCATGATATTTACTTGATCAAATACCTGAAAAGAATTAATTAACGAAATCATTGAAACAAAAAAGGTTGTTTGTTTTAGCATAGGTAAAGTAATCTTCCAAAATTGATGCCACTTATCAGCACCATCAATATCCGCTGCCTCATAAAGTGATACAGAGATATTTTGCAAACCACCAAGATAAAGGACCATGATAAAACCAATATCTTTCCAAACGCTTGTGATAATAATAGCTAGCATAGCGGTCTTAGGATCATTTAACCAATTAGGTCCATGAAGCCCAATCATTGTCAAAAAATAATTAATCAAGCCATACTTCGGATTAAACAACCATTTCCAAACCAATGATACCGCCACCCATGATGTCACTACAGGTAAGAAATAAACCCCTCTAAAAACAGGTTTTAAGCATAATTTACTATTTAACAACAATGCCACAAGTAGCCCAATTATCATCACGGAAGGTAAATAGCCAATTATAAACAGAAACGTATTTTTCAAAGAATTCCAAAATGTAGAATCATTAACTAAACTTTGATAATTTTTTATCCCAACAAATTTCATTGGATTGATTAAATCCCAATCAGTAAAACTCACCCCAAGAGAATAAAATACTGGATAGATAATAAATACTAAAAAACCCATCAAACTCGGTAGTAAAAATAAACTTATCCATAATGCATTGTTTTTTTTTGAACCAATCATCGCTTTCCTCCCCCCTTAACTTTCTTCTATATAAAAGACTTCCGTTAATAAATCTGTTAACTGTTCATCTTTAAAGCACTTGACAGTTAACAATTTATTTTTAAAATCTGTAGTATCGGCTAGTATTTCCCATAATTGATTTTTTAAATCATAGGAAATTTCTGGTAAATCAATGCGCTCAAAGAGCATATCTGTCATCATTTGTTTGTCTATTTCTTTTACTGGTAACGACAAGTGTTCAACAATCTCTGCTCGGAAAATATTTTCAGGAAAAGCAGAACCATCACCAGCTTCTACACAATGTAAAATCAATCTATGACTTCTGTCACTAGGGATAATCGATAACTCACCATTGATCGCAATTGTCACTTTCAAATTTTCCCAGTCTAATTTGAAAGAAGTAGTACAACGTTTACCCTCTTTTTCTTCGATTAAATGATATTCTCCTGACTGACCAGGAAAAACTTTCCATTCAATGACTTTTGGTAGTTCATCTGGCTTTGTTGTGAGGAAATCTGCTGCGGTTGGAATAATAGCTCCTCCTCTGACAAACACAGCGCTTTCATTAATTTTTCGAAAAATACTAATTTCAGTATCCCCTTCATAACGATAGCCATTATGGTAGTCATACCACTTTCCTTCGGGCAGCCAGATATCTTCTTTTGAAAATTTATACGTTTTATCTGTAGGGTGAACGATTGGAACAACCAGAAGTTCATTCCCAAAATAATATTGATTTTTATAGTTATAGGCTGCATCTTTTTCTGGATTTTCGTAATACATAGGTTGTAGCAAAGGGCTTCCTTGTTCACTTAGTTCTACATTTGCTGTATATAGATACGGCAATATGCGATGCCGCTCTCTCAAGGACTCCTTCATGGCCTCTTCAATCATTGGTGGAAAATTCCAAGGCTCTTTTCCATTAAATGGACTGGACGAACTATGTAAACGATTAATTGGACTATAGATACCGAATTGCATCCATCTTAATGTCAACTCATCATCTCTCTTTCCACCCATATGTCCGCCAATATCATGGCTCCACCAAGAATAACCAATGTTAGAAGCAGTCGCTGTAAAATAAGGTTGAAATTGTAGTGATTCCCAACTGATAATCGAATCCCCAGAAAAGCCAACTGGATAACGATGACTGCCCGGGCCTGCATATCGTGAAAGAATCAAGCCATCTTTTGTTTTGTTATTATCTTCAAAATGATACTGGTTCAATAGCCACAAAGGGTCTAAACCATCCTCTTTACTTTGTTCACCTTGTTGCCAGTCAATCCACCAAAAATCAACGCCTTGTTGTTCTAAAGGATGATGGACATCTTTAAAATAACTTTCAACAAATGCTTGACTCGTCATATCAAATTCTGCCGACTCTTCAAGTAAAACGTTTAACTTTAATCGGTCAGCAACTTTCGGATAACAATCTTCAAATGCTCGAATGCCATCAGCAGGGTGAACATTTAACGTTACCCTCAGTCCTCGCTCATGCAACTTTTCTAAAAATTCAGCTGGTTGAGGAAATAATTTTCGATTCCAAGAATAGCCTGTCCAGCCACTGCCAAATCGACTGGGAATATCTCGAAGATGCCAGTCCATATCAATCACACTCACTGAAAGCGGGATTTCTTCTTTTTTAAATCGATCCATTAACGCTAAATATTCCTGATCTGTATAAGCCCAAAATCGACTCCACCAATTTCCAAGTGCATAACGAGGCAGAATCGGTGTTGCCCCAGTTAACTTGAAATAATCTTTGAGTGCTTTTTTGTACTCATGTTGGTAACCAAAAAAATAAATATCTTTATGTTCCACTTGTTTTGATTTAGGTAAACCTTTAGTTGATACAATAAATGAGGTGGAATCATCAAGTATGGCATAACCTTGTCTAGAAATGATTCCTTCCTCTAGCTCAATTTCTCCATCTACGTTATCAAGTGTGCGAACAGTTCCTTTTAAAGTATTTACTTTTTGGCCGTAATACCATTTATTATTGTAATCAGTAAAATTAGATTTCATAGTAATTACCAGCCCTTGACTGGTAAAAGCTTTCTTATCATAAGTTAGGTGAAACGCCTCCGTATCAATCTCTAACCGTTCATTTTTTTCCTCTAGTTCAAACTCAAACTCAGGAAACTCTCTATTTTGAATCACCTGTGTCTGCTCATCAATAAAGAAGTTCTCTTTTGAATATTCCATTCGAATTAGCTGTGGCGTTAATACTGTAAATCGATATCCCTTTCCCACTATTTTCTGCTTACTTGATACTTTTACCATCTCACTCTGTCCTTTCCAATACTGACTCTCGACTAATTAGCTGACCTTCAATCATAATATTTCTTTCAAACTGCTTTTCTGACCTTTGAAGCATATCGTTGATTAATTTAACAGCAATACGTCCCTTTTCTTTTTGTCTCAAATCAACGGTAGACAGAGGAGGATTCAATAGTTGAGAAAATATATTATTGTCAAAACTAATCAGTGACTTGAATTGCTGATTTCTTTCTCTTAATTTATACAAATATTGTGCTGCTAAATAATCTGAATTAATGATGGATGCGGAATAAGTTTCTTCAGCTTCTATAAAATTAGTCAATTTTTCTTCCGAAAATAACAGTTTATCGTCAGCAGCCAAGCCAAATTCCAAAAGTGCATCTAAATAACCTAAATAACGTTGTGGGACTACGCCATCATCTTTTAATGAAAAAGCTGGACTGAAAAAGGCAATATTTCGATACCCATAATTTAATAATACTTTTGTAGCTTCATAAGCAAGTTTTCTGTCATCATTATTGACAAATAAAATTTGTGGATTTTGGATAGATAGATCATAATAACTATCAATAAAGACCATGGGTTTACTGATTTTTTTAACAAGTTCTGTAATAATATTTTTAAATGCACCAATAATGATAAAACCATCAAAATTCCAGTTTCTTTGCAATAAATCAATGTCTTTTAATTCATTAAATCCATGAAATAAGATGAACGTCCCTTGTCGTTTTGCTTCAAATTCTAAGCCGGTCATCAAATCAGCAATAAATGGATCGCCAAAATCGATTTCTTCTTTAATAGAGTAATATAAAATACCAATCATCTTTGATTCCTGTGCTACGAGGGAACGAGCATTTAAATTAGGTGCATAATTGTATTTATCCATCAACTCATGAATTTCACGTTTCTTTTTTTCTGAAACACGGTTTGCTTTATTATTAATGACATTTGAAACCGTGGCGATACTGACTCCTGCTTCACGCGCAATATCCTTTATCGTAATTTTTTTCACAAAAACACTCCTATCAAATAAAGTTAAACGTTTAACTTTATGAATTAAGATTAGCATAGTTGCATTCAGCTGTCAACGCTTTCATTAACAAAAAATAACGTTTTTGACCGATTGATTATTCGTCTCGTTAACGAGTTCTATATCTTTTGAAAATCACATAGTATAACTTGTTACCATACCTCCTGCTTATTTCACTACTTTTGCAAAGCTCTTGCTATCCTTTTTACGTTAGGAAACCGCCCCTATTTATGATACGGTTCCCCTTTCATAATCCGAAAACCGCGATAAATTTGTTCCACTAATACCAAACGCATTAACTGATGTGGATAAGTTAAGCGGCCAAAAGAAATTTGTTGGTTACTTCGCTGAAGGACTGAATCACTGAGACCTAAGGAGCCACCAATGACAAAGGTTAGATTACTTTTGCCACTAATCCCTAATTGTTCAATTTCTTTTGAAAATTCTTCACTAGATAATTGTTTGCCATTAATGGCTAAAACAAAGACGTATTCGTTGTCATTAATTTTCCCCAAAATACGTTGGCCTTCTTTTTCTTTGACTTGAAGCATTTCAGCGTCACTGAGTTTTTCTGGGGCTTTTTCATCTGGTACTTCAATGATTTCCATCTTGGCATAGCTATTTAAACGTTTCAGATATTCATTAATGCCTTGAATCAGGTATTTTTCTTTCAGTTTTCCGACTGTTACTAGTTTAATTTTCACCTATTCCACTACTTTCTCGTTTTCTCTTCTTTCTTATTTTAGCACGAAGTTTGGCTACTTTCCACAACGTTTCCACATACTTATACACATATACACAGAGTTATCCACAGAACAAACTAAAAAATTACTTTATTTAACAGCTTTTTCAATACAAACACATATTCGCCACTGATTTGTCCACATTATCCACATTCTGTGGATAACTTTTCTGAAAACTGTACACAGAGTTATTCCCGATTTGTTCACATTTTTCTGTGTATAACTTTTTCATTCGTATTTTTTCTGTAATTTTTCCCTAAGTTGTTCATAAAAAATTCAAAGCTATTCGATAGACTAAAGGAGTAGGAAACAGATATACTTAATATAGAAAATTCAGATGCACTTATTGGGAGGTTATTTTATGCAACGAAAAGATGTTACACCTAATTCAGATAAAAAAAGTTTATTGCAAAAATTTGGGATTGGTTTAGCTGGCGGCTTACTTGGTGGCGCCCTTATTCTAGGAGGCGCTTATTCTGGGATTATTCCCACACCCAACGGCGGAAATAATGCGGCGACGACGACATCCACTAATCACGGCGACACAAAAGTCAGCAATGTAAGTTACAATGTGTCTAGCGATGTCACAAAAGCCGTGAAAAAAGTTCAAAATTCTGTGGTTTCTGTCATTAATATGCAAAGTGCTAGCAACAATTCTTCGGCAGATGATCCTTTTGGGGGATTGTTCGGTGGGAATGAAGGTACTCAAGACTCTTCCGGCAACAATGGTAACGATTTAGAAGCAGCCAGTGAAGGTAGTGGGGTTATTTATAAGAAAGATGGTAAAACGGCTTATGTCGTGACAAATAACCACGTCGTAGATAAAGCGCAAGGATTGGAAGTTGTTTTATCTGATGGTACCAAAGTGAAAGGCGAATTAGTCGGAACCGATGCTTACACGGATTTAGCCGTGATTAAAATTTCTTCCGACAAAGTTGATCAAGTCGCTGAGTTTGGGAATTCTAGTAAAATCACAGTCGGTGAGCCTGCTATTGCAATTGGTTCCCCGCTAGGTTCTGATTATGCTAACTCTGTCACACAAGGAATCATCTCTTCTGTGAATAGAAATATTACCAATAAAAACGAGTCTGGTGAAACCATCAATATTAATGCCATTCAAACCGATGCTGCCATCAATCCAGGAAACTCCGGTGGTCCACTAATCAATATTGAAGGACAAGTCATTGGAATTAACTCAGTAAAAATTGTGCAATCAACTAGTCAAGTGAGCGTTGAAGGGATGGGCTTTGCCATTCCAAGTAATGACGTAGTCAACATTATCAACCAATTAGAAAAAGATGGTAAAGTGACGCGGCCAGCTCTCGGGATTACGATGTCTGATTTAACAGGTATCTCTTCACAACAACAAGAACAAATTTTAAAAATTCCAGCTTCTGTAAAAACTGGCGTAGTGGTTCGTGGTGTTGAAGCAGCGACCCCTGCTGAAAAGGCTGGATTGGAAAAATACGATGTTATCACGAAAGTTGACGGCCAAGACGTAAGCTCTACTACAGATTTACAAAGCGCGCTTTACAAGAAAAAAGTTGGCGACAAAATGGAAGTGACTTATTATCGTGGTTCTAAAGAAATGAAAGCAACCATCGATTTAACCATTGATAAATCAGCTTTAACACAACAAAATAATCGCAGCAATCAATAAAAGAAAGAAACGACCTGTTGTCTGAACAACAGGTCGTTTCTTTCTTTTATTCTCCTACCGCAAATGCAGAACCAACTTCTGCATCAAAAGGCAATTCTAAGATTCCTTTTTTAGCTGGTGCATTTGGTAAACGTAATTCTTTTGCTGAACAAATCATTCCAAAACTTTCTTCACCACGTAAAACCCCTGGCCAAATCATTAAACCATCAGGCATCATTGCGCCTGGTTTGGCCACAACTACTTTTTGTCCTGCTTTGATGTTCGGTGCGCCACAAACAATTTGTAAGATTTCGCCGTTGTCTACTTCTGTTTGTGTGATAGATAAATGATCTGAATCTGGGTGTTTTTTACATGATTTGACAAAGCCGACCACAATTTTAGGGGTGTCGTCTTTTTCAAGGGTTTCTGAAAATCCCGCATCTTTAATCGCTGTATTGACTTTTTCAATTTGTTCGTCTGTTAAAGTCACTTGGCCGGTGCCATTAATGTCACCTAGAAGCGCTGAAGCATTGAAAATATTCCAAGCTACCACTGTTTCTGGCGCCTCAACTAAACTTACACGTGCCACATCGCCGACACGTTTTACTTGGTTTTCCGCCCCTTGATCGTCCGCAACGATGACAAGTAAGACATCGCCAACGTGTTCTTTGTTATATGCAAAAATCATTTCTGTTCCTCCTCTGTCGTTTTCCTGTCTTATCTTATCAAAAATTGACCCCTTGTGCATACTTTTTTGTCGAAAAACTAAAAGACTTGGAAAATATGTCGCTACGACTTATTCTCCAAGTCCTCAATTTTGAGTGACAAGCCGCTGATCCTTTGAAAAAACAAAAGAAACGTAGGGTCAACTCTCTATTCAATCAATAACTTTTTTTGCTTATTTTTCTTCAGAGTGAACAATTAAGACATCGCAAGGGGCTTGACGAATAATGTAGCTACTGACGCTTCCCATGACCACACGTTCGACTGCGTTTAATCCTGATTGTCCCACCATAATTAAATCAACATTGTATTTTTCAGGTAATTCATGACTCATGACTTCTTTGGGTGAACCAAACATGGTAACTGTTTCAACATTATGAAAATCAACGCTTTCAGCATACTTTTTACAATCGGCCATTAATTCTTCCGCAGCGGCTGTTTCTTGATCAATTAATTGATCATTTAACGTCGAATACCCCATCATTGTATACACTTGATTTTCTAAAATATTTGCAACAATGACTCGGCTTCCGTTTCGACGAGCAACCTCAATTGCACGTTCATAAGCTAAATTAGCTTGATCACTACCGTCTACGCCGACAAGAATATTTTTATACATTTGTTCTTCCATTTTCGTCACCTTCCCGATGGAGGCTGATCTAAAAGGCTTCTTTGACTAAGAACCTAGAGTCAAAAATGAATTTAGGACCCTTGCGCAGAACGCCCTTTTGTCCAGCTGATTCTCTCTTAATTTAATGGTTCCTCTGGTTCATGAAAATTAGCCTAAGCTAGTTAAAAATGCACTGATTTCTTCTTTTGTTTTTCGATCTTTATTTACTAAGCGTCCTAACTCTTGACCGTTTTCAATTACGACAAAACTCGGAATACCAAAAATATTCCACTCGGCAGCCACGTCAATAAACTGATCACGGTCGACTTCGATAAATTGAAAAGCTGGAAATGCTTCTTCAATTTCAGGCATGACTGGTTTAATGAAACGACAGTCTCCGCACCAATCAGCAGTAAAGAAGAAAACATTTTTACCTTTTTCAACATAAGTTGCTAGTTCTTCTAATGAATTGGGATAAATCATTTAAACATCCTCTACTTTCCGTAAACAATTGTATTAACTGTTGATTTATCCAAGCCACGTAATGCTTGTAACAACATTTCCCGCGCTGCTTCATAATCCGCAATACTAAACATTGTTTGATGCGTATGGATGTAACGACCACAAACGCCGATGACTGTACTTGGTACACCGTTATTAGTTGTGTGCGCTGCCCCAGCATCCGTTCCGCCTTTAGAAACAAAATATTGATACGGAATATTGTGTGTCGCTGCTGTATCTAATAAGTATTCACGTAAGCGAGGCAATGTGATCAAACCTGGGTCGAAAATCCGTAATAACGTTCCTTCACCTAAATGACCATATGTCCCTTTTTTCGTGTGAATATCATCTGCCGCTGAACAATCCACCGCAAAGAAGATATCTGGATTAAATTTATGAACAGATGGTTTAGAACCACGTAAACCGACTTCTTCTTGTACGTTTGCTCCAGCAATTAATGTGTGGCCTAATTCTTCATTTTGTAACGTTTCCAATGCATCTAATACCAACGTACAACCATAGCGGTTATCCCATGATTTACTGATAATATTTTTGCCATTAGCTGTTTTAATCGTTTCTGTTTGTGGAACAATGGAATCCCCTGGACGAACGCCAAAGCTTTCAGCTTCTTCTTTTGAAGAGAATCCTGCATCAAATAACACATCAGAGACTTCCAATTGTTTTTGACCACTCGTACCACGCAACAAGTGTGGCGGAATAGATGAAGAAATACATGGATAGTTCCCTTTACTTGTTTTTAACGTAAAACGTTGTGCTGAAACAACATAGGGATTCCAGCCACCTAAAGGAACCACTTGGAATAAACCATTATCGTTAATTTGAGTTAACATGAAGCCAACTTCGTCCATATGGGCTGCTACCATTACGCGTGGCGCTGCTTCCACTTTTGAACGTTTAATCCCAAAAATACCACCTAAACCATCATATTGGACATCGTCCACTAATGGGGTGATATGTTCTTTCATGTACGCGCGAATGTCGTCTTCAAATCCGCTGGTTCCTTGTAATTCAGTTAATTCCTTGATTCGTTGAAATGTTTTTTCTTCCATAGATGTATGTCCTATTGCTTTTGATTTGTTGGAAATTACGCCAACCAAGCGTCACTTTTTCTCTAAAAAGTCACTTTATCCTGTCGATAAAAATAGGTACTCCTTTCATATGATTTCACTCTTATTATAACGCAAATACTAGAAAATGCACATCGCTTTCTCTTTTTAAACGTGACAATGAGAATGCCCTAAAAGAATGATTGAAAAACTTTTTTTATTTCTCAGCGGCCCCTTCTCTATGGTAAAATAAGAGTGATACTGACAAAAGTAATAGTAAGCAGAAACCGACCAAGGGAGGTCATACAAATGAACGAAGAAAATGAGTTGACATACTTTAAAGGCGGCTTAGCGCTAGGCGTTGGTCTTGGTTTAGTAGGCGGCATTGCCTCAACCTTGTTCTACCATAAGAAAAAAACAATCTCCGCTGATCTCGTCTTAGAAAATGTAAAAGCTGCTTTTTTAAAAGAAGGACCGATTGAAGGTTCGTGGATTGAGTTTGAGAAAAAGCCTTTGCGGAAATTCGCCATCCACTCCAAAACATATACTGGAGGAATTTGCCGCATTGAAGACGACGGCATTGTTCAATACGAATTCACTGCAGATGCCTACACAGGAACTGTCATTGACATCCAACGATTAAAAGATTAAAAAGATTGTTACAAAAGCACTTATTTGCTTTTGTAACAATCTTTTTTTCTTCTCATTTGTTTTTTGTAAAAGGGATGTTTATTTTATGTCAAAAAAATCAAATCAATGATGAATAAATACTCAAAAATTGAATGTTTTCTGCATGGAAATCAGCTTAAATCTTTACTTATCAACGTTTGTCCACTTTTTTCATAAAAAAGATTAGACATTTTTTAAAAATTGATAAAAGAATAATCATTTCTAACGATTTTTTAATTTCTCCTTTTCATTTTTACATTATACTGAGAGTATTGCTAAAAATGAAAAGGAGCGTGTCAAATGAAGAAATCTGTTTTATTTACTTCATTACTTGTATTATCAAGCTTAGCTTTAGCGGCCTGCGGCGGTGGCAGTGACGATAAAGGAGCAAGCAACGGCGGCAGCGACAACCAAGTATACACAATGGTTGAATCCCAAGAAATGCCTAGTGCCGATCCGTCCCTTGCGACAGATGAAGTGAGTTTTACCACTTTAAATAATGTCTACGAAGGAATCTATCGTTTAGATAAAGACAACAAACCCGCGCCTGCTGGTGCAGCCGAAAAAGCGACTGTTTCAGAAGACGGTTTAGTTTACAAAGTTAAATTACGTGAAGAATCAAAATGGTCTGATGGCAAACCAGTTACTGCTGCAGATTACGTTTACGGTTGGCAACGAACAGTGGACCCTGCCACTGCTTCAGAATATGCCTACATGTTTGAACCAGTAAAAAATGCTGAAAAAATTTCTAAAGGGGAACTACCTAAAGAAGAATTGGGCATTAAAGCAATCAATGATCATGAATTGGAAATCACTTTAGAAACAGCAACACCATATTTTGACGATTTATTGGCTTTCCCTTCTTTCTTGCCGCAACGTCAAGATATCGTTGAACGTTTTGGTAAAGATTATACAAAGAGTAGCGATAAAGCAGTCTACAATGGTCCGTTTACGCTAACTGAGTTTGATGGTCCCGGAACAGATACTAAATGGTCTCTAACTAAAAATGAAGAATATTGGGACAAAGAGACTGTCAAGTTAGATAAAGTCGCTATCAACGTGGTGAAAGAAGCCCCAACTGCCTTAAATCTTTATGAAACTGGTGAAGTGGATGATACGTATTTATCTGGCGAACTGGCCCAACAAATGCAAAACTCGCCTGACTTGGTCCAATTAAAAGCCGCTTCTTCTTTCTATTTAGAAATGAATCAAGCAGATGAAAAATCACCATTGACCAACGCAAACTTACGTCGTGCTATGTCTTATGCCATCGATCGCGATTCATTAGCTAAAAACATTTTAGCCAATGGCTCTCTTCCTTCACAAGGCTTCGTCCCTGTGGATGTCGCGAAATCACCAAAAACGGGTGAAGACTTTGTTAAAGAAGCTGGTAGCGACAAATTAGTCAAATACGACAAGAAAAAAGCTGTGGAATACTGGAACAAAGCGAAACAAGAACTTGGTGTTTCCAACTTAACGGTTGATTTAATGGTAGACGACTCTGAAGGCGCTAAAAAAATGGGCGAATATCTTCAAGGATCACTATCTGATACTTTGGAAGGCTTAAAAGTAACTGTGACACCTGTCCCTATGGCTGTTCGCTTAGATCGTACCTTAAAAGGGGATTTCCAAATCGCTGTTCGTGGTTGGAGTGCCGACTATTCAGACCCAATTAACTTCTTAGATTTATTAGAAAGCTCAACTTCTAATAACCGTGGACGTTACAGCAATCCTGAATACGATAAATTCATTGCTGCGTCCAAAACCACAGATGTTAACGATCCTGAAAAACGCTGGGAAGATCTAATCAACGCTGAAAAAACAGTAATTGCTGATATGGGTGTTGTGCCAATTTACCAAAAAGCAGAATCACACTTACGTGCACCAAACGTGAAAGAAATTATTTATCATCCAACAGGTGCTAAATACGACTTCAAGTGGGCGTATAAAGAATAATCACTCGATTAAATTTAGAAAAAGATTTGGAACAATAGCGATTTTGGCTATTGTTCCAAATCTTTTTTATATAATCCCGATTAAAGAACCTAACAACCCAAAAATCACAGTAAAAATAATTAAAGCAATCGGCGTGCGTCCTTTTTTCAACATAATAAAACAAAACAGCGTAAACACTAACGGTAATAAATTGGGCATGATTGTATCAAACAATTGTGTTTGAAGGTCTAACTTAGTATCTTTCAAGCGAAAAACAAAAGTTGTCGTTAATTGTACACTCTTCGGAATCAACGCACCCACCACGGAAATTCCTACAATTGTTGCTGAACGAGATAATTTTTTAGTACTTTCGCTTAAAACTGAAATTGCTTTGACACCCATTTTATAACCTAGATTAATTAACCCAATTTTGGCAGCCATATACGGAATATTAAATAACAACAAGAAAACAATTGGTCCTAAGATATTGCCTTCTAATGATAGTTGTGAACCAATCGCTGCTGCAATCGGCAAAACGGTTAAATAAAATAGCGCATCCCCAATTCCTCCTAACGGGCCCATCAACGCTGTTTTAATCGCTTGAATGGATTTTGGTGATTCTTTTGACTCTTCCATTGCAATAATCACACCATGCATGAACGTCACTAATTGTGGATTCGTGTTCATAAATTGTAAATGATTTTCCAAAGAAAGAGCTAACTCTTCTTTATCACGATGAATCTTTTTCAATCCTGGAATTAATGAGTAGGTCCAGCCGCCTGCTTGCATTCTTTCATAATTAAATGAAGATTGTAGCAGATACGAACGGAACATTATTTTTTTTAACTCTTTTTTTGTTATTACTTTTTCGGATATCGTATCATTATATGTTTCTTCAGATGCCATCTTCTTCAAACCCTCCATTATTATTTGATGCAGTGACTGTATTATTTCTTTGTGCGTAAAATTCATATAAAGCAATTGCGACAGCTAAACCTGCAACCGCTAATGTATCTAATCCTAAATAGGCAGCCATAACAAACCCAAAAATAAAGAACGGTACGTAGGATGTTTCCCACATCGTTTTTAATAACATGGCGAAACCTACTGCTGGCATCATCCCACCTGCAACGCTCAAGCCATGAATACTCCATTCGGGTAGAATAGAAATGAAACTAGATGCTTTATCAGCACCAAAGAAAATACATAAAAATACTACAAAAAAATAACAAATGAATAAAACGATTGGTACAAAACTAGACAATCTTTCGATGCCCCTTGTATCTGCTTTTTTTGCATAAGCATCAAATTTATGCATAATTGGTGACATCGCTGTATATAACAAGGTAATTAACGCTTGCGCTGCAACTGCGAAAGGAACAGCCAACCCTACGGTTACTTGCGGGTCAGATTTTGTGATAATTGCTAACGCTGTTCCAATAACTCCCCCAATTACTACGTTGGGTGGTTGCGCACCGCCGATTGCTACTGCACCAATCCAAACTAACTCTAGCGTTGCTCCAGTGATTAACCCTGTGTTGACATCTCCCAATATTAAACCAACAATCAGCCCTGTAACAATCGGACGATGAATATGTGTCTGTAAGACAAGCTTATCAACCCCTGCTATCCCAGCCCAAATTCCTACCAAAATTGCCTGTACTAACATTTTTTTCCTCCTATTAGACTTCGTCTACTTTTTATAAACTGTTTCACCATTTACTAAGGTTTCTAGTACTTCGTATTTCTCATCAATAATTGTAAAATTACCTAAAAGCCCTAGTTTGATTTCTCCCATAGATTCGTTCACATTCAACAAACGAGCTGGATTTTTCGTGACTGAATTAATTGCAATCACTTCTGGAAGTAATGCTTTTTCAACAAAGTTGCGAACCATATTATTTAAATGGTTCGTACTTCCAGCTAACTTGCCATTCGCTAAACGAACCACATTTTGTTCATCAATAACCATTTCGATCCCTTTTTCTGGTTTTGGATAAACGCCTGGTTGACATCCTTTGGCCCAGATAGAATCTGTCACAGCAATTAAATAGTCCTTGCCTTTTAGTTTGGCTAACACACGTACTAATGAATAATCAACATGTACCCCATCAGCAATAATTTCAGCAAACGTTTCTTCACTATCCAAAGCAGCAACTACTGCGGTTGGTTTTCGATGACTGATATCTTCCATCCCATTAAACGTATGGGTAAAACTTTTTGCACCTGCTTCGACAGCTGCCATTGCTTGTTCATAGGTTGCAGCCGTATGGCCAATTGAAATGACTACATCATGTTCATGACAATATGTAGTTAAGGCATTCTCTACATCATTTTCTGGTGCCAACGTCATTAATTTTATGTGCCCTTTTGCTAACTCTTGCCATTTTTTAAATGTCTCTACGGAAGGTTTTACTAATAACTCTGGATTATGAGAGCCACGAAATTCTTCAGAAATCATTGGTCCTTCCGCATGAATCCCTAAGATTTGTGCCCCGTTGGTTCCTTGGTCTTCCTCAATAAATGAACCAATCACTTCAAATGAATGTTCCAAGTCTTTTGGAAATGTTGTTGACGTTGTTGGTAAAAAAGCTGTAATCCCTTCTTCTGGAAGGTAAGCTTGCCACTCTTTGATAAATTCATGATTGGCATGATTGGCATCCCCACCATGCCAACCATGATCATGAATATCAATAAATCCTGGAAGAATGCGCTTTTCTCCGTATTCTTTGTCGACAGCTTTTTCATTGTACGGTAGAATTGCAACAATTCGTTGTTCTGACACTTCAACTTGAGCTGGTTGAAATTGTTCGTTAATCCATACGTTTTTACTTTGAATAATCATTCTTCCCACTTCTTCTCTTCAAAATTATTGTCCAACATTACTTTTTTATGAAAATAATGCATCTAAACTTTCTTCTGGCGTTGACGGTACACGTTGAATCGAAAGTTTAACACCTAATTCTTGTAGCTTTTTAAAGGCGTCTACATCTGTTTTATTAACGGCAACAGCGGTAGCTACTTGTTTTTTGCCTTCTTCCCTATGCATATTACCAATGTTTAATTTTTCAATTGGCACACCACCTTCTACCAAGCGCAATGCATCAACAGGATTATCAACTAACAGAAAAATCTTTTGTCTTTCTGAGGCTTTATGAATGACCTCAATCGTTTTCTTAATGGAGAAAAAACGGGTTTGTACTTCTGCAGGAGCCGCCATGTTTAACAATTGTTGGCGCATTGTATCCTCAGAAATTGCATCATTTGCGACTAAAATTAAGTTGGCGCCTAAAGAACCGTTCCATTGTGTTGCGACTTGACCATGAATCAAGCGATTATCAATTCTTGTTAATAAAATATTCGGCATAGTGCTTCCTCCTCTTTTCTAATTGGTTAGATTCCGTCTGCTTCTTCTTGAGTATTTGCTTGTGGTTGTTCTAGTTTTTTATGAACAATCCCGTCTCTGGCTGAATCTGTGACCATTGAAACAAAATCTTCTACGTTCGTGCTGATTGTGCGTAATGCAAGTCCTTCAAGAACCATCGGTAAATTTGTTCCTGCTAGCACTTCAACATTTGGATAATTACTTGCGACAGTCATTGAAATTCTAAACGGTGTGCCACCTAAAAGGTCAGTTAAAATGACCACTGCTGGACACGTCTCCAGCATAGAGTCAACGGCTTTACGAATATTTGACTCTAATACATCAAGCCCTGTATCATTGAAAAAAGGGACCGCCTGAATATTTGGTTGTTCTCCTGCAATCATACTAACTGATTGATGCATTCCAGTTGAAAATACCCCATGTCCCGTTAAAATAAGACCTATCATTTATTCTTTCTCCCCTAACTATTTACTGAGCTTACTATTTAATTGGATAAGCAGAACTTATTCCTCAAAGAGTGTAACAATTCTTGTGATAATTGAGTATGCTTTCCCATGATTTTGGACGATGATTTCTATTTAAGAACATGTCCCTATACAGATACAAGGCGTCCCAACTTAAATATGCTTTTGAAAAAATGCTCGATTACAACCGTTAACCCAAATGAGCCAACAAATGTACCCATATACAACACAAGAATAACCAAGCTGACTGGTTGATTGGTTAAAAACGGGTGGACCAGTTTCAAGACCACTTGAAAAATAAAAACATTCGCTAAATAACTGCGATACGCATAAGTGGCTACCCATTTAACCATTGGTAAAAGACGAATCTTTTTGGCTATTCCTTGTGTTCCCAAATAAAAAACCAACCCGATAATCAGTAAACTATAGGCACTTTGAAGAAGATCCAAATAAGGTAGATCGTTCGGTGTCATCTGTGTTCCATCAAATAAATTCCCTTGGACTGCCTGCCAAAAAATAAAAAGAAACAACAGAAATAGGGCCGCTCTCGTCTTTTTCAAGAAAGTAAAAATTCCCCCCTGATACTTCGCTGCGATGACCCCGAAAATACCATAAATGAGATAACTAATCCCTGAACGATCTATTAAGTACCAAAGAGAAGTTTCTGCATATGGAAAAATCATTTTCTGGTACCAGAAGCACCAAAGGATATGCGCACCGAGTGTAAAAAAAATAATTGGTAAAATCACTTTTTTGTTTTTTGTAATTCTTGTTGCCAACCAAATAAAATACGGCATAAATAATTGGAATTGCAACATCATTACGGCATACCATAGATGTGCCGCGCCATCACCACTGAGAACTTTTCCTAGAAATCCTAGGGGCGTTTCATAGGGCATTCGTTGTTGTAAACTAGGAAAAGCGTATAGATAGAGACTGGACCAGACCACATAAGGAAGCACCAATTCATAAAATTTTTCCTTTAAAAATTCAAGATACGATTCAGCTTGACTCTTTAACACCATGTTGTAAATAATTGCAAAAATAAACATGGGTGCCGAATATTTAGACATTCGGTAAAAACTACCGATTGAATTCATTGCTTCCGTTTGCGGAGAATGTGTCAACACGTATGATAAAACCGTTTGTAAAATAACTGATGCTACAGCGAAAACTTTTAAAAAATCGCTGATATTCAGATTTATTGGTTGTTCTTTACTCATGTACGTCCTCTTTCTTTCAATAATTTAGCGTGTAAGTAAGCGCTCGGATTAAGAACTTACTCACACGCTATTCACGCTTCTTTGATTTACATTGCTAGCGATTCATAATTGGCTAACAAGATGCCGCGTTCTTCAATCGCTTCTTTGACTTCTTGGGACGTTAATATTTCCACTTCACGAATTCGAGGCATACAATACCCTGATTGCTTTTGTAAAATAGTATCGATAAACGCAGGATGACAATTGATTTCAAAGACCTCTCCTTCACTACAAGCAACCATATCAAGCAATTGCAAGATGGTTTCAGTTGAAATCGCCTTGTCATAAAATTGGTACAACATTTCATCTGGCGTGCGAACATCCTGATATAACTCTAAATAGTCTTTTGTTTCAATACTTCTTGAAGCGTTACGTAAAGGTAATTGATATTTGCGAGCAAGTGCCAAAGCCACACCTAATAACTTTTCATTTTTTCCATGAACGTTATGATGAGAATCAATATGATCAGGGCGTCTACCACTTTTCATAAATGAAATAATTTGAGCATCCCATTCGTTATAAACCTCTTCTAAATTGACTTTTTCTTCAAAAATCGATTGATGCCAAAAATAACCAGCTTCATCTACTAAGGAAGGAACCATTTCTCGAGGTAAAATAGGTTTTGCTTGGTTCAATGTCAATGTTAAATGGACACCGATAGCTAAAGTCGGTGCACTGATTCGAGCACTCTCCATGGCCTCTAAAAAATAAGGAGAAGTTGGTAATGCGGTTGTTGAAGTAACCACACCACGTTTGTGTGCTTCAATGATTCCTTGCGTTACCGCTGGCGTGTAACCAAAATCATCAGCGTTGATAATTAATTTTTTATTGCTCATTTTTCCCCACTCTCTCTTCTGTTTCATGAATTTTTAGTTGTTTCTCTATTGATTGTAGCTAAGTGGCGCCTTTTTTTATAGCTAGTTTTCTGATTGAGTGCTATAATCTACAAATAAGACCATGTCCCTAAAAAAGGACATTACGTTCACAAACGACAGGAGGGATCAGCATGCTGTTTTTAACCTACGATCCACAATTAAATCCAACAGAATTAGAGATTTACAAGTATATTAGCCACAATATTGAAAAAGTTCCTTATATGACAATTCGAGAATTAGCAGATGAAATTCATTTCAGTAAAACGGCAATCTGGCGTTTTTGTCAAAAATTCGAGTGTGAAGGCTATACAGATTTTAAATTTAAATTGAAGAATTATCTAAGCGAACGAAAAAAAACAGCCCAACCAAAATCTTTAGATGAAACAATGCTGATTCATTTTTTGCAACGCTCATCAGAAGAATTATTAGAAGGACGGATTGTTCAAGCTGCGGAATTGCTGGCAAAAAAAGAATTTGTTCTTTTTATTGGCGAAGGAACGTCCAAAGTCCTAGCTGAATTTGGTGAAATTTATTTTTCCAGTATCTACAATTTATCTGCTTCTGTATCCCACCTTTTTTCCCATCCCGTTAGCAAATTATCCGAAGAAACGACTAAAAAAGTGGGTGTTATCGCCTTATCAGTTTCGGGTGAAACACAAAAAGTTCGGCAAAATATTGATTATTTTATCGAAATGGGGATTGATGTAATTGCTATTACAAATAGTGAAAAAAGCACGATTGCTCAACTTTCAACAGTCACAATCCCCTACTATATAACAACCGAGAAAAGTTCCATTGCAGACGTAACGTCCCAACTACCTGCACTATTCTTAATAGAAAAGTTGGCGAAAACTGTTTCAACGATGTTAAATGAGTGTCCATAATCACTGCAAAAAAAGGAAGGAACTAGCAATTCATTTTGCTAGTTCCTTCCTTTTTAATTCTTCTATACTTATTTATACTGACACGTTTCTAAATGATCATTCACCAAACCCGACGCCTGTAAAAAGGAATAGACTGTCGTGGCACCTAAAAATTTAAATCCTCGTTTTTTTAACGCTCGACTAATCTGTTGCGATAATTCCGTGGAGGCTGGAACCTCTTCTGGCCGCTGCCAGTGATTAACGATTGGTTGCTGATCAACAAAGTTCCATAGGTAGCGATCAAAGGAGCCAAATTCTGCCTGAATTTCTTGAAAAACTTGCGCATTCGTAATGGTCGCTTGAATTTTTAAACGATGACGAATCACACCAGGATTTGCTAGTAAAGCTAAAATTTTTTTCTCATCATATCGCGCAATTTTCCGATAATCAAACGCATCATAAGCTGCTCTGAGCGTTTCTCGTTTATTCAAAATAATCGCCCAACTTAAGCCGGCTTGCATACTTTCCAAGGTCAATAACTCAAATAACTGTTGCTCTTCATGAACTGGACGTCCCCATTCATCATCATGATAGGCTTGCATCTCTTCAGTTGTATCCGTTGCCCAAGTACATCGCTCCATTGTCCTGCCTCCTTTTATTTGCTAAAAAAGATGCGAACAAAGGGTACTGCCTGTTGTTCCACACCTTTTCTTATTCCTAATAAAATGCCCAGAAGTTTAACGCTTCATTCATCACTTCTTCGGCTGTAAATGTCCGTTTTGAATGGCCCTTTTCTTCTGAATCGTTTGGATCATTAATCCAGAAATCGCCTTTTTCATCCACACCACTCATCACCATAATGTGACCAGTTGTAGTGAAATAGCCCGGTTTTACAGAAATAATGACTGGATGACCTTCCTTCAAGAAAGCTGCCACTGTTTCAATATCCCCAATTTCTTGACAGTTATAGCCTTTCATTTCAGCATATGCACTAAAAATAGACCACGCCGTCCCTTGCCCTTCCATAAAGAAGTCATTTTTTGCCCAAGCTAACACATCCAGAGGGGTAACTTCTTGGTGATCCATGTATGAACCAACCATTGCAAGCGATACAATCGCACAGCCATTAATTTCGATTGTATTCGGCTTATCCACATTGCCAAATCCGTATGCGGTGTCTTTCCATTTAGCATCTGTCTGCAATTCTAACGGCAAATCCAGATGTCCATCATATTGCTTCTTTTCAATTTCTTGATTGACCTGTTGTCCATAGCTTAAAGGTTTGACTTTTTTCTCAATTTTAACTGGTGCTGGTTCTTTTGTTTTACTTGATTCAGCACTAGCTTTGACATATGAATCATCAAACCAACTTGAAAACCCACCCGATTTCATCGGCGAAAACTGCGCTAACACCCCGCCAAAGCCAAACGATACCAACAACACCGCGAGAACTTTTTTTTGGTAACCTGATGGTTTTTTTGACATACTATTCATCCTTTTCTATCTATTGACTACATCCGATAATCTTATGTATTTCTTATATGCTCACACATTATACTACTTTCTTTTTCGAAAAACAGAAACGTTGGTAAATTCTCATAATTATTGAAGGCGAACATATTTTCTTGAATTTTATCACAAAATTAGGTAAAATACAGGTAATTAGTCATTTGAGTTTTATTCTATTTTATTCGTAAAGGAGGCAGAAGAATGGATCAACATAAAGCTACCATCAAGAGCATTTCTAAACTGATTACGCTCTCTTCCCAACATTTCTTTTCGGCATTTTTAGAAGATTCTCAAGATCAAAAGAATAAAGAAAAGGAACGCAGTGCGCTTTTACAAGAGCTCCAAGTCGCTGCCGCCCAAAAATCCTTAGTGGTCTTACAATTGAAAGAAGTCCCTACAGCGCATAAATTCGAAACGGTGATCGGCTGGATTGTCTCAAAAAATATTTCGGACAATATCGTTGTTCGTTTACAAACGGATGAACAACAGTTGCGCATGATTCCTGTTGCTTCTGTCATGAAAGTCAGCACGTTAGCCAATCGTCACCAACGTCAAATTCACTAGAATATTGAAGTCTTTATAAAATAAATGGAAACCACCAACCCTGGCGATTGCAGGTTGGTGGTTTCTTTTATTTATGACTTTAGTCAAAATCCCATGAAACTTCTGACTTAGGACTCAACTTATTTCTTAGGAACAAATAATTGCGGTGCTACTTTTGCCAATAAGCCTAGAACTAGACTTACATATAAACAATTGACGACGGTACTTGTACCGTTTAGAACAAAGGAATAGAGATATGGGCTCATTCCTTCTGGTGCATACATGCCCCAAACCAATACACCCGCCCAAAAATGCCAAAACCAGCGGGCGAAGACTGCGACAACACTTCCTAAAATAATCGTACGAATGGCTGATTTTAAACGATTCGCTTGAAAATACAGTTGAATTTTTCTAGCGAATACGCCACCCATTCCTCCAAACGCAAAAGCAAAGGGATATTCAAAAATAATCTGTGGAACGGACAAGAAATTTTTCATGGCTGTACCGAGAATAATATTTAACATGCCCCAAACAAAGCCTGCTGCAACTCCAGGAAGCAACCCACGACGAAACGAATAAAGAACTAATGGGACCATTCCCAACGATAGGTCCAAGCCACTATTGGCAAATTCAATCGGTAAAAAAGAGAGGGCCATTGCCATTGCTGCGACGACTGTTCCTTCTACCCAAATACGTAAATCCATTTTTCTAGCCAAACAAATTTCCTCCTATGTTCTGACGCTCTCAACCACTAATACATCGTTATTTTACCATAGGGACTTTAGAAAAACACGTTTGTCGAACAAGCAAAAAAATAGCTGATCAGCATTTAAGGGAATCAACTCCTACTCAAACGCATGCCAGCTACTTTTTATCCATTAATCGTCCCGCTCAGTTGTCAAAATTTTACCAGAATGAGCATCGATTTTTACCTCTATTTTTTGTTGGCCCTCTTTCACTTTCACTTCCCAATAGGTGATTCCTAATTCTTTCTCTAACTTCCAATCTGTTGCCTGGCCGACTTTCGCTTCTTTTTCAGCCAAGGTTGTGGCTTGTTCTCTGGAAATGATATTTGTTAAATCAAGTGCCTCTTCTTGCATTTTAACGCCATTTTGTTCATCGGCATCCAAGGTTTCGACTTTTTCTTTTGTGAATTCGCCTGTTTCTGCGTTCACTTCAACTTGATATTCTTTTTGCTGATCCACGCCTTCTATTTCATAAAAATAACGTCCAAAATCTGTATCTAACTGCAGACTTGTTATTTTAGCTTCTGGATATTTTTTCTCAAATGCTGTCGTTACTTTTTCTAAAGAGACAGCTACCGCACTTGTCTTCTCTGATGTCGTCGTTGCTTCTTGTTGTACGGATGAACTTGTTTCAGTAGTTGATATTACTGTTTCTTTTTGTTCATTTGTTGATGAAACAGCTGTGGGTGTTTTGGATGTACAGCCAGCTACCAAAAAGAGTGCCAAGCCAGTCATAGAGCCATAGAGTATTTTTTTCATTAAACAACCTGCTTTCCTTTTTATCATTTTATTATACTTGATTTCTCATCCAAATCATAGCTACAAAAAAAAGCCCTACTTTAGTTGATAAAGTTAGAGCTCTCTCAGCCTTCATGGGTCAACATAAAAATTTCACCGAAATCATTCTCTTGTTCAATGTGCCAAATGCGTTTTTCACTATTATAGACAAGCGTTGCCAAAATTTCTTCTTTTTGGTAAGAGGTATTTTTCATCTTGCTAAGTGAATCTTCCACCAAGTAAATAGGAATCCGATATTCTTCTTTATCCACTTCCGTTTGTTGGAAGCAAAAAATAACACCTTCTTGCAAGATACCTTTCATATTTTTAAGTAATTCAGGACTTAATTTTTCGACAGGCGTATTTCGTTTAAAGAAGGCCTTTTTCTGGTTCACTTTCTCTAAAACAACACGTGTAATTTTATCAGCAAAGATTCGATAAAATTCATCAATATAACGATAATAGACACGCGTCATCTGATCTGCAAATTCAAAAAAGACAAAATCATTTTGTAGCTTATAAAAGAAAGGCGAATGCAAACTATTCTTCATGTGTCCAAAATAAAGAAGTTCCGAAATTTCTAATGGCGTTAGCTCTTTTAGCATCGTCACATCGGAAAAGTCAATCCATTTAATTTCTTCAGTCATCCAACGACGTTGTAGCGATTGAAAATAGCGATTGACGCTTTCTTCTCCGCGAATAATTTTCAAGCCTGAATGCATATCGTATTCGCCAGCTTCGGCAGAAGGATCTAATAATAGTAAGTTCTGTGGATGATGCACAATTGAACGAACAAAATCGGAATGGGTAATTCCTTTAGATAAAACCGCGTTGCTGGTTACATCTATATGTACATAAATTAAATCAAGCAAATTCCCATCTCCCCTCTACTAGCCTCCTTACCATTTTACAATATTTTCAAAAGAAAAGCTTGTTTCTTTTACTTTAAAATTCCATTACAAAATGAGGATTTTTTTGAAAAATCAATCGATTCAGTTGTTTTTTATTAAATTAAGGTCCGGCCAGCTTACCTATTCCCCAAAGAAAATAAATAGGTTTTTCAAATAAATTGTGGTAAACTTGATACATTAAAAGGAGGGAGAATATGCGCCCAAAAGAGAAAAAAAGAGGAAAAAATTGGTTAATCAACAGTTTATTAGTTTTACTATTTATCATTGGCTTAGCCTTAATTTTTAACAATCAGATACGTAGTTGGATGGTTCAACAAAATAGCCGCTCGTACGCCGTTAGCAAGTTGAAACCAGCTGATGTGAAGAAAAATATGGCTCGTGAAACAACGTTTGACTTTGATTCAGTTGAGTCCTTGAGCACAGAAGCGGTGATGAAAGCCCAATTTGAAAACAAAAACTTACCTGTGATTGGTGCCATTGCGATACCAAGTGTCGAAATTAATTTGCCCATTTTTAAAGGATTGTCAAATGTCGCTTTATTAACTGGTGCCGGGACCATGAAAGAAGATCAAGTCATGGGGAAAAACAATTATGCCTTGGCTAGTCATCGAACGGAAGATGGCGTTTCCTTATTTTCACCTTTAGAAAGAACCAAAAAAGACGAACTCATTTATATCACTGATTTATCTACTGTTTATACATACAAAATAACTTCTGTAGAAAAAATCGAACCAACCCGTGTTGAGTTAATTGATGACGTTCCTGGTCAAAATATGATTACCTTAATTACCTGTGGCGATTTACAAGCAACGACGCGAATTGCTGTTCAAGGAACATTAGCAGCAACGACGCCTATTAAAGACGCCAACGACGATATGTTAAAGGCTTTCCAATTGGAGCAAAAAACCTTAGCCGATTGGGTGGCTTAATAAAAAAATCCTTGAAAAGTGTCAAAACTTTTCAAGGATTTTTTGCTTTATTTCATCACTTGGCGTTCTTGCTGTTTCAGACGAGCAAAACCATAACGAATACCTGCAAATAATAAAACTAACGGAGATAAGAAAACAGAGATCATTAACCATTCACTTGTATACATACTACTAAAAGATAAATGATACGTGACAGCATACACTAGCGGCAGACTCATTATCAACAATAAATAATACAAACTCAATTCAAAAACATAGGATAAATAACTACTGTTCATCTTACTTCCCTCCTGTCTCTTTTTCCCTGAACAATTTGTTAACACTATTGTACCAAGGGGAAACAGAAAGTACTATCGGACTATAGTCCTAATCTTTCAGCTGTGCTTTTATTTTTTTCAACCATTCTGAGGTACCTGCTTCCACTAAGCGGTAAGTTTCCTCAAAATCACCAGTATAATAAGGATCAGGTACGTCCATGGTTTCTTTACCAGCCACAACTTCCATAAATAAATGAATCCGCGGTTGCTCTTCTTGAGGAGCTAATGCTTTTAGATCTGCCACATTATTCGCATCCATCCCAATGATATAGTCATATTTTTTAAAATCACTTGGCTGGATTTGTGTCGCCCGCATTCCTTGATAGGAAATTCCTTGTTGCTCCAAAATTTTTCTGGTTCCCTTATGTGGCTGACTGCCAACTTCCCAGTGACTAGTAGCTGCTGAAAATACTTGAATAGTCGATTCTAAACCAGCTTGTTGGACTTTCTGACGAAAAATCGCTTCTGCCATTGGCGAGCGACAAATATTGCCTAAACAAACAAATAACACAGTTACCACAACGTTTCACTCCTTCATAAAACTTTTTATCCTTCACACATTACTCATTGGCTTCTTGTTCATACAAATGATAAGCCATAAATTCTGTATCTTTCGCTAAACGGAATAATTGCGTCGCCATTTCCAAAGGAGTCTGAGGATATTCCTCAAGAATCCATTTCGTTAAGACGCCGCTACATCCATAGGAAAAGAAATTCGCATAAAATTGTTTGTCTTTATCTGTTAAATGGTTCTCAACATCGACTTGTTCAAATAATGAAATAAATAAGCGATTGGTCGAAGCGGAAAAAACATTAAGAAGAACTTCTGAATCTGAGGTCACCGTTGTATAGTAAAAATGACTCTTCTCTTTAATCGCTTTTAATAACTTCAGGGCTTGTTCCTCCCAGTTTTCCAAACAAATATCTGTTTCCAAGTAAATCAATGCATCGTGACGATAAATCCAACGTAATAAATCATATTTATCTGTAAAGTGATAATAAAATGTTTGGCGATTCAAGCCCACTTTTTTGGTAATATCTTGGACACTTATTTTACGAAAATCCTTTTGTTCACATAATTCTATTAAAGCTGAAGCGATTGCTTGTTTTGTATCGTGCGTTCCGCTCATGCTGATTCCTCCGCTCCTAATATGTATATACCTCTATAATTGCAAAAAAATGGCCAGATTACAATATTTTCAGATACATTTTATGCATATATTTAAAATTAAATGAATAAAAAAAGCGGTAACTAACGATTTTTGTTAGTTACCACTCCTTGTTATCAATTATTAATAGATGACTATTTAGCCTGGAAAACGCCATACAACAGCGCGGAATCCTGCTGGTGGTGCTGGTGACCAGTTAGAGTTAGAAGAAACATAACCAGAACCTCCTGGGTTGTTTGCTTCAACGATTTGGACACTTCCACCACTTACACCTGTAACTAAGACAGTATGCACGCCACCAATCCAGCTATCTGGACTATAGGCACTTTCATATTGAACAACATCGCCTGGTTGCACGTTACTCCAGCTAACTTGTGTTGCGCCAGAAGCAACATAGCCACTGTTTGGACCACCATAACCGAAGTTAATACCGCCTGCCGCTAGCCAGCGACGAACAGATACTAAACATTCACCTGGTTGATTCCAACCTGTTGCATAAGAATTACCAACATCTGCTAAAGCTGCATTAATTGCGGCTTGTTTTCCTGAAGTCACGCCACCATTCCCTGGTTTTGCTTCATTACCTTTTTCAGGAGTCGTTGGGTTAGTTACAGGAACTTCTTTTTCTTTTTCAGGTGCTGCTGCCACAGGTGTTGTTACAACACTTTCTGTTTCAGTACTTGAAGTTGTTGTTTCTTGCGTTGTGGTACTTTCAGTAGTTGTTGATGATTCTACTGCTGGTGTTGCGGCTTTTTCTTCAGCGGCTGATGCTGCTGCCTCATTGGCTGCTTTTGTTGCTTGCGCTTGCTCTGCTGCCGCTTTTTGTGCTGCGGCTTGTGCTTGCGCTGCCGCTTGTTCTTCTGCTTTTTTAGCAGCTGCACGTTGGCGTGCTTGTTCTTCTGCTAAACGTTTTTCCGCTTCTTTTTTCTGTTTAATGAAGCCGTCTTTTTTCCCTTGTTCTTCAGAACGTTGTGCTTCTAAATCATTTTTAGCCACTTCTTGTTGAATCTTCAATGTTTTTAATGATTCTGTTTTGTCATTTAATTCTTTTGTTGCGGCTTCTAATTCAGCAATTTGTTTTTCTACATTCTTTGTTTTCTTTTCAACAGTCGCTTTGTCTTCTTTTTGTTGTTCTAGTAATTCATTGTTAGCGCTCATCATTGTTGAGACCGCTTGAACGCGACCAATTGCATCTGCTACTGAATCTGCATCTAAGACAGCATCAATAATTGAATCACTTTGACCATTCACTTGGACATCGCGTGCTTGTTTTGTCATTTGTACTTCACGTTTTTGAATACGGACATTCAAATCAGAAATTTCACTATATAATTTAGATACTTCTGATGATAGCTTGTTCTTTTTAGCTGTTAATGTATCGATTTGTTTGGCCGTTTCAACCATATCATTTTCAATCGCGGCAACTTTTGCTTCTGCATCTGACATTTGGCTAGTTAACGCATTAATTTTTTGATCTTGTTGTTGAATCTTTGTATCGTATTCATCTGCAAATGCTGCGGATGGCAACGCTACGCTTGTTAAGGTAATGGAACATACCATTAGAGCCGATAATACACTTTTCTTCAATCTGTTGTCCTCCGAAAATCCTTTTTTGTTAAGCTTTTTTATTATTTATTAAAATTTGAATAAATTTCTCTTTTTCAACGATAGAGCAATTGTAGCATAGCTGTATGTCACTGAGATAATATGGATGTTACAGTAATATTTCAATTTTCTTCTTGTAAATGACAAAAAAAAGCTTCACTTTTTTCACAACTTTCTTCAAGGCTCCAGGGTAAGCTTCTCATCGTTTTGTTATTTAAAGAAAATAAAAAAAGCGAAAAACGCTAACAAATGAGCATTTTTCGCAAACGAACAAAATTTTCAATTTTTATTTTACGGAAAACAGTTTTTTCAGCGGATAAGATAAAATAACATACCACACCATGTTCAATAGCAATGTAGGGCCCAACACACGTGTAATAAATAAAATCGGGCTGACATCCGCTAAATGAAAGGCCACTTGAATCAGTACCGCAATCAGTTCATACAACGTGGTAAAAATGACGATCCCAAAAAAACCAGTTAGTAAATTTGTTTGAATTACTTCTTTAAATGTATACATCAACATAACCGAAATCGTCAGTGCAACTGTATAAATCCCGATAATGCCAATGTAGTAGCTATCGCAAATAAAGCCTAAAATTAACGAAGTAATTAATAAATAACGTTTAGAAAAATTAGGAACGGCAAACATAAACGCAAGTAATAGCAGATGAGAACTGGCGAAGTAAACATTACTTGTCCACGTTTCAAAAGACTTTGTTAAATGAGCATCAATTAACATTAAGAAAAACAAGAGAATAGGTGTGACGTATTTTAAATACTCTTTCCGAATCATTCGCTTTCCCCTGCCGATCTTTTCACGACCGTCACAACGGAGATACCATAGACATCCGCATAAGGTTTCACATACACTTCACGATCTAAACCAAAACTATCTGGTTTCACTTTAATAACTGTCCCTACCGCTAAATCGGCTGGGGAATTACCACCTAAGCCAGAAGTCTGAACGACATCGCCTTCTTTCAGAGTAGCATCGCCAGTTAATTGTGACACAATTAATGCATTTGTCTTATTGTCGTAATTTTTAAGTAAACCAAACGATTCGCCATTTGCGGAAGTTACTCGCACAGGGAAATGGTTCGAGTTAACATTTTTAGACGTTAGTAGTTCCACTTTTGCAGTCGTTGCATTGACTTCAATAACACGCCCCACTAACCCTTTTTGCGCCATGACCGCCATGCCCGCTTCAATGCCGTCATTGGTTCCTTTATCGATAATTAATAAGTCTTGCCAAGTATCAGGCGAACGAGTAATGACATTCGCAGTTACTTTTTCATAGTTGGCCAACGTTTCGTTCAGATTCAATTCTTGTTTTAAACTATCAATTTCACGTTTATAGTTATTGTTTTGGACAGCTAATTCATTATAGCTATCAATTTTTTCTTTTAGACGTTCGTTTTCTTTAAACGTGTTAATTAAATTGCCCATTGAAGACAAGCCGTTTTCCACCACACGAGCTGGAAAAGAAATCACACGATCCACCATACTAACGCTATTATTGACGCCACCTTGAACGACATTGGTTTTGCCTTTTTCAGAACGTTGCGCAGCAGTTAAACTAATAATGGTTACTAAAATAATGACTAAAATTAAGGTAATGATTATATTTTTATTTGGATTAAATTTTTTCACAAAGACACCCCAGATATTCTTCAGACTGATAGTATTAATTTTACCACTAATTGACTATAAACAAAAGAGTTGGCGATCGTCTTTAGCTTTTTTTATCATTTCTTTTTTAGGGCTTGTTTTCAACGAAAAAACCAACGAAAAGAAAGGAAGCTTCCTTGGTTTTCGTTGGTTTAAAAAGAAATTATTTTTCTTTGTTTTCTTCGTTTAATAATGCTTTTCTTGACACGTTGACACGGCCTTGTTTGTCAATTTCAGTTACTTTGACAAGGACTTCGTCGCCTAATTTCACGACATCTTCAACGTTGTTCACACGTTCGTTTGCTAATTGAGAAATATGGATCAAGCCATCTTTGCCTTTAATTAGGTTAACAAACGCACCAAATTTTTCAATGCGGACAACTTTTGCTAAGTAAACTTGACCGACTTCAACTTCTTTGGTTAATTCTTCAATAATCTTGATGGCTTTTTTAATCATTTCAGCATCTGATGAAGCAATACTTACGTTACCGTCTTGATCGATATCAATCTTAACGCCGGTTTCATCAATAATGCTGTTGATTGTTTCGCCACCTTTACCAATGACATCTTTAATTTTCGCTGGTTTAATTTGAATCATTTCAATTTTCGGTGCATATTGACTTAATTCTTCACGAGGAGCAGCAATCGTTGTTGTTAATTCTTCTAGAATTTCCATCCGTGCTTTCTTCGCTTGGTCTAATGCTTCCGTTAAAATTTGTTCTGTAATTCCTTGGATTTTGATGTCCATTTGTAAAGCAGTGATTCCGTCTTTCGTTCCCGCTACTTTAAAGTCCATATCGCCAAGGTGGTCTTCTAAACCTTGAATATCTGTTAAGATTGTATAGTTTTCGCCATCACTAACAAGACCCATTGCAATACCTGCAACTGGCGCTTTAATTGGCACACCCGCATCCATTAATGCTAATGTTCCCGCGCAAATACTTGCTTGTGAAGAAGAACCATTTGATTCTAACACTTCTGCTACTAAGCGGATTGTGTAAGGGAAGTCTTCTTCTGATGGAATAATTTGTGCTAAGGCACGTTCACCTAACGCACCGTGACCGATTTCACGACGACCTGGTGAGCCCGCGCGTCCTGTTGAACCAACAGAGAATTGCGGGAAGTTATAATGATGGATGAAACGTTTGCTATCTTGGACACCCAACCCATCGATAATTTGATGTTCTCCTAAAGGCGCTAATGTACAAACGGATAAAGCTTGTGTTTGACCCCGAGTAAATAAGCCAGAACCATGCACACGTGGTAAAATACTTACTTCTGATGATAAATGACGAATTTCGTCTAATTTACGGCCATCCGGGCGAATCTTATCGATCGTGATTAACTCACGTACGACATCTTTTTCAAGATCTTCCGCAATTTGTTTCACTTCTTTTAGTAATTGCGCTTCTTCTTCGTGTTCCGCAAATTTTTCAGCGTAAACTTCTTTGACTGTATCTTTTACTTTGTCAATTTCAACTTCACGTGCTAATTTTTCTTCCGTCATTACGGCTGTTTTCATTGTATTGTAGTACGCATCAAAAATTTCTTTTTTAAGATCAGCGTCCACTTGTAATAAGTCCACGTCCATTTTTGGTTTACCTACAGCGGCAACGATTTCTTCTTGGAACGCCACTAGTTCTTTAATGGCATCAAAACCGAAAAGTAAGGCACCTAACATATCTTCTTCTGATACTTCTTTGGCACCACTTTCAACCATGTTGATGGCTTCTTTTGTTCCAGCAACAGTTAATTCAATATCTGTTTGTTCTGTTTGTTCTACCGTTGGGTTTAATACATATTCGCCATTAATACGGCCAACGTCAACACCAGCAATTGGTCCATCAAACGGAATATCTGAAATTGCTAACGCTAAGGAAGACCCAAACATTGCAGCCATTTCTGGTGTACAGTCTTGCTCCACACTCATAACGATGTTTGTGATTTGGACTTCGTTACGGAAGCCTTCTGAGAACATTGGACGAATTGGACGGTCGATTAAACGAGCGGTTAATGTCGCACGTTCACTTGGACGACCTTCACGTTTAATGAAGCCGCCAGGAATTTTTCCTACCGCATACATTTTTTCTTCATAGTTTACAGTTAATGGGAAAAAGTCTACATCTTTTGCTTCTTTAGAGGCAACAGCAGCACTTAAAACGACCGTATCGCCGTAACGTACTAAGACAGCTCCATTGGCTTGTTTGGCTAATTGGCCGATTTCTACTTCTAGTGGGCGGCCGCCCCAAGTTGTTTTAAAGACTTGTTTTTCTGTCATAATTCTTCTCCTTTACTCTTGCTCTTTGGAAAAGTCAGACGGCTACTAAACAAATGAAAAAGTAACAAGTCGTTGCTGCTCTTTCATTTGGTTAGTAGTTCCTAAAAACTTTCCAAAGAGGACCTTCAATAGTGACAATAAGATAAAAAGCGAGATTCTGATTGAACCTCGCTTTATACGTAATGATTAACGACGTAATCCTAAACGTTGGATCAATTCGCGGTAACGTTGGATGTCAGTTTTACGTAAGTAAGCTAACAAGTTACGACGGTGACCGATTTTTTTCATTAAACCACGGTAAGAATGGTGATCTTTTTTGTGTGTACGCGCATGTTCGTTCAATTGGTTAATGTCTTCAGTTAAGACAGCAATTTGTACTTCTGGAGAACCAGTATCTCCTTCATGACGTGCGTACTCTTTAATGATTTCGTTTTTTCTTTCTTGTGAAATTGCCATTTGTTCCACCTCTTTCTCTATTATTCGTCTGATCACTGAGTGAAGCGTTGGTGACTCGCTAAACCAAGTGATAGATGGTGTGTTTCCACACAAGCTTACTTTACAGGAAACACCGCTAAAATGCAAGCTTAATCTCTATTATTCGATAGTTTTTTTAAACAATCTAGCCCCTTTTTTGGTGATTTTGTGATACACTAAATGGTGGTAAACAACTGATTATTTCAGCGCATGAATAAATAAAAGAAGAATTTTTTATGTTTCAAAGGAGGAACCATTGAATGATTACAATGAAAGATATTATTCGTGAAGGGAACCCCACACTTCGTGCTGTGGCAGAAGAAGTGCCTGTCCCTATCACTGAGGAAGACCGACAATTAGGTGAGGACATGTTGACTTTCTTAAAAAACAGTCAAGATCCAGTCAAAGCCGAAGAATTACAATTACGTGGTGGCGTTGGTTTAGCTGCACCACAATTAGATATTTCTAAACGAATTATTGCTGTCCATGTTCCTAGTAACGACCCAGAAAACGAAACGCCTTCATTAAGTACGGTGATGTACAACCCTAAAATTTTGAGCCATTCTGTGCAAGATGTATGTTTAGGTGAAGGGGAAGGCTGTTTATCTGTCGATCGGGATGTGCCTGGGTATGTCGTTCGCCATAACAAAATTACCGTCAGTTATTTTGACATGGCTGGCGAAAAACACAAAGTTCGTTTAAAAAACTACGAAGCGATTGTGGTTCAACATGAAATTGATCATATTAATGGCATTATGTTCTACGATCATATTAACAAAGAAAATCCATTTGCTTTAAAAGAGGGCGTTTTAGTTATCGAATAAAAAAAAACTGGGCCGTTTGTTTTCAGACAAACGGCCCAGTTTTTTTAAATGGCCTTCATTTCTTTTAAGGCTTTCCAAATCCCATCATTATCATTTGTATCTGTGACCATTGTGGCCACTTTTTGAATGGAAGGACTCGCGTTGCCCATTGCGACGCCAATCCCTGCATGGCTTAACATTTCTCGGTCATTTTCGCCGTCCCCAAAGGCAATGATATTTTTTGCATCAATGCCCACACGTTTAGCTAAATACGTTAACGTAGCTGATTTTGAGCCATCTTTAGGCACAACATCTACGCTATGTTGATGCCAGCGAATAAAGCGAAATTCTGGGTATTCTTCTTCAAACGTACACTGATCTTCTGCGTCATAAAAAGCCAACGCTTGGTAAATATCATTTTGACGATAAAAGTGTTCATCATAAGCAGGTGAATGAAAATGAAAAGAGTTCATCGCAATTTCCATTTTTTCAGCACGGTGCTGGTTGCTCTTCTTAATATCATCTAAGCCCACACAAGCAAATCCTAAGCCGCGTTGATCACTGTCTTGTGCCAAACGTTCCAACGCTTCAGCGTGCAATAAATTTTGATAATATTGCTCATGATCCACAAAAGCCGCGGCGCCATTACATAATACGTAATTAGTAAAATCTAAATCCCAAATCACCTCTTGCGCCATATAACGACTTCTGCCAGTTGCCAGCGTAACTAAGTGTCCTTGCTCCCGCAATTTTGCTAGCGCTTCTCTCGTGCTATCCAATGCTTTCTTCTCCGAATTTAACAACGTCCCATCAATATCAAATGCAAAAAGTTTTCTTTCCATCATTTCTCCTTATTCGCTCGCTTTCGCTAAATATTTACTGCCTTCTCGTTGTGCTAAAGGACTCAACACTAATTCTTTCATCAATTCCTCGACCCATTGCGGATTCGTTTTACTATATTGGCGCAATGACCAGCCAATCGCTTTTTGAATGAAGAACTCCTCTGTAGTTCTATCATAAATAATCGCCTTTTTCAACAAGTCCTGATTGGTCTTTTCTTTCAACATCAACTGTAAATTCAGCGCAACACGCCGATTCCAGAAATTTTCAGCGCCATAAAAAAGGGCAAAAATCGTTGGCAATTCAGTCAGATGTAACGCCACCCACGACCCAAAAAATTTTCGCCAAGCATCCACACTATCCCACCACGCTTTTTGTGGAACATAGGCTTTAAACGCTACGACCTCTTCTAATGAAAATCTCCGAACATTTTGAAGGGCTAAATCAATAGCGACATACTGATATTCTCGTTCTGTTTTTTGATAATAAGCCTCAATCTCTTGGCATAATTTTTCCTTTGGCCACGTATGACTTTCTTTTAAAAGTTGTTTACTTAACGCTTGACGTTCTGGGGCGGGGATGCCTGCAAAAACAAACTGGTGTTTCATATAAGCAGACATTTTTGCTGCTGTTTCTGGGTTCTTCTGAAATTGAAGTGTGTCCATTCCTTCGCTCCTTATAATAAAAAAACTATACTAAAACAGTGTACCATGTTTTAGTATAGTTGGTTGGTCAATTAATCAAAATACGTTAAGTTTTTGTTGTCTTTATCTAACCAGGCATAGCCGAGACCCATAATTAAGCCACCACCGATAAAGTTACCGATAAAGGCCCAGAACAGATTATGAACAACATTACCAGCTGTGAAAGCTTCAATTGCGCCGTTCGAAGCAAAGTAAGCTAAACTGAAGGCTGGGAAGTTGGCAATCACGTGTTCAAAACCAAGGAACGCAAAGATAAAGATAATGAAAATAATGGCCGCGACTTTGCCGGCGTCATCTTTCATTCGCATACTCACTAATACGGCTGTATTAACTACAATATTGGCGAACATAGCTTCAACTAAAATCTGTAGGGTGGTTTTTTCTAATTTTCCAGCAATCGATGTAAAGAAGAAACTATCTTTTGGCAAATCTTGGAACGGTACTGTAAGTGATACCAAGAATCCAAACAAGACGCCACCAATTAAATTGAATAAGATACAGGTAAATAAAATTTTTGCAGCTAAGGAAAAGTTGACTTTTTTACGATAGACCCCAACAGTCATGTACAACATATTCGAGGTACCAAGTTCGGCATTCATATATAAAATCATCACAAGTGACCAACTGAACATGAAGGCGTAAAGCATTTTCCCTAAACCATGAGAAATCCCTTCTCCTTTAATTGCGATTGCAAAAGCAACGGCTGTTCCCAACGTTAAAAATAGACAAGCAAGCATTGCACGAACAGCGTAGCGGGAAAAGCTATTTGAGAATAAATTCACTTTCTTGTCGATGGATTTATCAATTTGTTCAAACAATGGTGAACCAGACTTCATTGTAAACTCCCTTTCATTCCGTTTTCAACTTATATTTTCAAAACATCTCCCCTTATTCTAATGAGGAAAAGTGTTTTTGTCTACCTTTTTTTCATATTTCACTTTAAAACCTTGACGTTTCCTATCCTATTAAGTATACTAGATTTTGTGTAAAATAATTGCAGCAGAAGAATAATAACTCGTCAACAGTTCATTGCCAAACTTGGTTCAACTGCGTAACCGCGGCTGCAAAGGCGAAGGTTGAAGAATGAACTGAACGAATATGAATTTTTCATCTAATTATTTTACTCCAAAAAAACATTTATTTATTGGAGGAATTTTTAATGTCTCGTTATACTGGACCATCATGGAAAGTATCTCGTCGTCTAGGTATCTCTTTATCAGGTACTGGTAAAGAACTAGCTCGTCGCCCTTACAAACCAGGTCAACACGGACCTAACAGCCGTGGTAAAGTTTCTGAATACGGAATGCAATTAACTGAAAAACAAAAATTACGTCATATGTATGGCATGAACGAACGTCAATTCCGTACGTTGTTCATTAAAGCAAGCAAAATCAAAGAAGGTAAACACGGTGTTAACTTCATGGTTTTACTAGAACAACGCTTAGATAACGTTGTTTACCGTTTAGGTCTTGCAACTACTCGTCGTCAAGCACGTCAATTAGTTAACCATGGTCACATCACTGTAGACGGCAAACGTGTTGATATTCCATCATACCACGTTGAAGTTGGTCAAGTGATCGGTGTTCGTGAAAAATCTCAAAACATCTCAACAATTAAAGAAGCGGTTGAAGCAACTGTTGGACGTCCAGCATTCGTAAGCTTTGACACTGAAAAATTAGAAGGTAGCTTCACTCGTTTACCAGAACGTGATGAACTTTACCCAGAAATCGACGAAGCACTTGTCGTTGAATACTACAACCAAAAACTTTAAGATTTCAAAAGGTCGAACTACGGTTCTTACCTTCTTTCAAAACCTTGCCTTTCTTGGCAAGGTTTTTTTCTTTGCCCTATTTACAAAATTGTTTACTTCCGCTAAACTATTGTTAACCAAATAAAAATAATTGGTTAACAATAGAAAGTGAGGCTTCTTATGAATAAATCATCGTTACGCTCTTTAATTTTAGCAGCAGAATTCGCTGTGATTATTGCTGTACTTTCACAATTTACAATTCCATTGGGGATTGTCCCCTTAACTGGACAAACATTTGCCATCGGCTTAACCGCTACCGTTTTGGGCAAGCGAACGGGGACCTACGCTATTTTAATTTACTTCTTATTAGGATTAATTGGTTTACCCGTTTACGCTGGGATGTCTAGCGGGTTCGGTGTACTCTTTGGACCAACTGGCGGCTATTTAATCGGATTTATCTTTAACGGCTTATTAACTGGTTATATTTTAGAAAAAACAACCTTTAACTATACTTGGGCCATTATCGCAAATATTGCCGGCGCCTTAGTTACCTTAGTTTTCGGTATGATTTGGTTGAAATATTCCGCAAATCTGCCGTGGCCAAACGCTTTCGCTGGCGGGTTTGCTCCGTTTATTATTCCTGGTATCATCAAGGCTGTCGCAGCTGCTTATGTTGGTATTTTAATTCGCCAACGCTTTATGAAACGTTTTTTAGCACACCTTTCTTAAGGGGAAAACTTTTTTCTTTTCCTTGTCTGTAGTACACTAAAAGGACAAAGGAGTGAAGTCCATGTCCTCATTATTAAAACGATTAGTTCAGTTGGTTTTGTTAGTCGGCGCTGTCTTGCTGATTCGACACTATGTTTTCTCCCCTGCTGCGGTGAACGGCTCTTCAATGGAACCAACACTTCATAACAACGACCGTTTATGGGTGACCTCGATTAAAAAGCCACAGCGCTTTGATATTATCGCTTTTCCCAGTCCTCGCAACGGCCAACGAGTAGCCAAACGTTTAATTGGTTTACCTGGCGAAACAGTCGAGTATCGCGATGATACCCTTTATATTAATGGTGTATCACTCAGTGAAGATTACTTAGCAAGTGCTAAACGAAATGTCTCTAAAAATGAAAATTATACCCAAGATTTTACGCTAGAGACCTTAGAAGCCACCCAATCCCTGACCGTTCCAGAAGGCATGTATTTTGTCTTGGGGGATAATCGCCCGCGCTCAGATGACAGTCGTTACTTTGGCTTTGTTAAACAAGCGAGTGTGGAAGGTGTTTTGACTTTTCGTTATTATCCGTTAGATAAAATTGGCTTTCCATAAAAATAATAAACCGCCCTCAAAAAGTCTAACTTTTTGGGGGCGGTTTACTATTTTTTTAAGGTCCAGTGACTAAGTTCCACGTCACCGTTCCTTGATATTTCTCATTTATTTTCCCTTGATTGGCAGGGACTTCTAATTTCACATTGGCAAAATCAAAATCTAATTGATAGACATCATTACCTGTAAATTGGTTATTAAGAATTACTGGTGTAGATGTGCCGTCACTCGTCAAAGTTAAGGCTTTCGTAACCCCAACTTTATTTGTTAACTCTGTGACTTGATTATAGTTTTCGATTGCTATAACATCCGCACTTCCTAATAATAAACGCGTACTAGTTGGCAAACTATCAGCTGACGCTGTTAACTGTGACAATTGTGCTGTTAACTGCCAATTAGGTTGGCTTGTCTTTATTCGTAGATATGGATTACGTGTGCCGTTGCCATAGTAATCAGCGGCTTTTTTCAGTCCGTACTGCTTAGTGCTACTGTTAATCGTAATTTTCCCAAAATCAAATGTTGGTGTACTAATGAAACCTTCTTCTACTGGTGTTGGCGTAATCGTTTGATCTTCTCCTTGAATACGTACAAAGTTACTAGCTGTCACTGCAGAAAAGTTTCCACTAGCTGTCATTTCTGCGGTTAAAAGTTGTCTTGGTTCTCCCGTGATTTTCGCTGTACCCACTGTCACTAAGGCTTCACCGTTCACAGGAATCTCTATATCCAAATTAACCCCTGCTTGCCATTGTTCTGCCGTCACTGGAATAATTTTATTTGGTGTATTACCAATACGAACAGCTAATTGTGTCGGTACCGAAATACCTGCCGCCCATTTGGCAGTTGGGGCTAGTTTAACGTTGGTCAATGGAACTTCACTGGTGTTTTTTAGTCTAACTGTCCAAACCATAGAAGCTTCATTTGGGATCACTTCTAGTAACCGACTAACCGTCATTTCTGCTGTTGGCTGGACTTCCTCATAGACTGCTGTCATGTCGTCTTTATCGTCGTAAGTCACAGCGTAACTTGGTGTTTTAGTCGTTGTCAAGGTACCTGGTTTGATTTTACCTTTGTACCAGCCTCTGAACTTATAGAATTTGTCTCCTGTTGTATAAGTGTCTGGTAAGGCTTTCGTACTAGCGTAAGTGAAATTATCACTATCAATCACTGTTTGTTTCCCTTGCGCGAAGCCTGTTGGCGGCGTAATTTTAGCGCCGCTTGGATCCACAAAGTTTTCAGTGACTCGGCGATTTTCTAAATAATAGTAGATTGTTCCCTCTGGAGAAGCTAGGTTATAGTTTTTTCCGACTGTCCCTGAATAAATTCCCATAGCATACAACGTGTTATTCGGGTCCCATGTCCAAAAAGCTCGTCTGGTTCTAAAAAAAGTTCCAGCGTCAGTTAATTTGAAGGCTTCTGCTCCGTCAGCTTGAGAAACAACCGTATATGGCGCTTCTATATTTTTCCGGATCTCTTTGCTCATAGGATACTTTGTTTTGTCTCCCGTATAAGTAGCTAGCGGTGTAATCGACATTGTCTTATATTGTTTAGGAATCGTATGATTAACAGACCTTGCACCATATGTCTTAAGCTTCTCTATCGGGAAATCATATGACTTGCCAGGAATCGATAATTTTTTTAATTTACTCATCACTTCATCAGTTCCTTGGATTTTCCCTAATACTGTTGATTCAGTTTCGTCACTTTCACCTAATTCGGCTTCTACAGAAAAGCCTGCTGTATTCAATAGGTTACCTGCCTCATCAACATAACCAAAGTACACATCTTTGGCTGGTAAATTATACGTTTTCATCACGACTTCTTCATAGACTACCGTCAAATCATCATCATCATTATAAGTGACTGGATAACTGGGAGCTTTGGTCGTCGTCAAGGTGTCTGGTTTGTTTTTACCTTTGTACCAGCCTTTGAACTGATAGGTTTTCGTGCCGACTTTATAGGTATCTGGCAAATCTCCGCTTTGCTTAAAGGTGTACGAATCACTAGTAATTACTGTTTTTTTCCCTTGAGTGAAACCCGACGGTGCGGTGATTTTAGTACCATTGGTATCTACGAAGTTTTCCGTAACACGACGATTTTCTAGGTAAAGATACATCCGTGCATTTTCATCTAGCGTATAGATAATCGGTTCTACTCCTTTACCAGTGCTAGTAGCACTTAGTAGTGTCGCAAGCCTAACATTTGCAGGCATTGATGACCAGTATATACCGCTCATCGTAAACTTTTGTGGATCTGTTGTCGGGTCAAGACCAATTCGCCATCCAGTTGTATCGATGTCACTTTTGACACCACTTCTTAAACTAAGACGATACGTTTCTGGAATAGGATAGGCTGTACCTGTATAATTAGGGCCAGGTTGATACGTTACGGTTTTATACATTTTGGGCAACGTAAAGGTTGCATTGCGAACTCCATATTGCAACTGTGTAGGTCTTTCTGTATCGAAAACCCGACCTGGTATAGTGATTTCTTTTACTGCGCTATTATCGTTAGTCGGAACTGGGCCAATTGGCGTTACTTTGCCATCCGCAACCTCAACTAATTCTCCAGTAAAGCCATAACGATCAGCAAATGTCAGCCCCCCTGTTTCATTGATAAATAGGACACGATACATGCGATCAGGCAAAGTCACTGGATTCTGAATCGCCTCATACATCACTGTCAAATCGTCATTCCCATCATAGATCACCGCATAGCTTGGCGCTTTAGTCGTGGTCAAGGTACTTGGCTTGGTTTTGCCTTTGTACCAGCCTTTGAACTGATAGGTTTTGCCGTCTGCTTGATACGTGTTTGGCAAAGTACCGCTTTGTTTGAAGGTGAAGTCATTGCTGGTCATTGGTGTTTTCTTGTTTTGGGTAAAACCTGTTGGCGGTGTAATGGCTACGCCGTTAGCATCTACGAACTTTTCGGTGACTTGTTTACGGGTGACTTTGTATTTCGCAACATATGGATGTGGTTCTGTATCGGCATTAAATCCTATTAATAACGCTGTAACTGGCGAGTCAGGCCTTCCTGTTACCATAGCTGTTACAGGAAGAACGGTGTAAACTGTTCCTGCTCCCCATTTTGACTGAATAGAGAAAGTATTATCTGTATTGTTTTTTATAAAATTCTTCTCAACAGCATTATGACTCACTCCTACTGTTGTCAAAGGAGGTCCAGCTATTCCATTAAAATTATAATAATATCCTGGTACACTGGTTGTTGTAAGCTCAATTTTATCTACGTAACGTAAAGGTGTTGTAATTTGTAACTTATTAATTCCTAATCCTCGTTGTGTATACCCAGTTGGAAGGACTTCAGACAGGTTACTGGGTACTTGCATTGCATTCTGTGTCACTACTTTATGTCTATTATTTACTGTAGATTTACTAGATACCATCGGATACATTGTATCTGTATAACGTACTACTTGTGTAGTAGAAGCAAGCCAATGGACGTACTCTCCAGTAATATTTAGAGGTTCTGTAAATGCTTTATTCTCTTCATCAAAAAACTCAGCATTAAAACCTGGGAATACCGGTGAATAAACAACTGCCTTAGCTAGCTTTTTATTAGCTTCTTTCAGTATATCCTTCGCCACTATGCTATTGGCATCATTCACAATCTTTCTGTCTGTTTCTTCTTGTTTCTCTATCTCTTTCTTTTCTTCTTCCTGACTCGTTTCAGTCGTTTCTTGACTGCTTTCCGTACTTTCTTGCGTTGCGCTACTTGCTGGTGTTGCTTCCTTAATACTATTTGCCACTGTCGGGCTACTTTCACTCGTGACTGTTTCCGCAATGGCTGTTACGCCAGAAAAGGCGTTAATCACTAAAGAACTACACAAGCCAATGGTTGCTAATCGTTGCCAGTTAATTCTCTTCATGTCGTCCCTTCTTTCTATGTACCATTCCCGCCAAGCCGATGAAGGCTAAGCTGAGAATGCTAAGATTTGCTTGACCCTTGTTCCCTCATACAGGGCGCAAGGGTCAGTCGTGATAGCTTGTGCTGAACCACCTCTTAGGTGAGTTCCTTGTTGGAAGTAACTTTTGCCATTTTTGATTCATGCTCTTCTCCTTTTTATGTATTGATTTATTGTTCATTGGTATATGTACACCTTTTAATTTTCTCCATTATTTTATCAAAAAAAGGCGGGCTTGAAATTTCAAATTTTGCTACAGACAAGTGACTTTTCCGACGATTCCTATTATACCAAGGCGGAAGAGTCCTTTTTCACTGGAAAAATGCGCGAAAATCAAGAAAATCTGCCATTTCGCTACTGATTCTCAGCTAAATTCCTTAATCTTTATAAATAAAAGCTCAAAATGTTAGTATTCGATACTAACATTTTGAGCTTTCCTCATGATAACTTAACTATTTTAAGGACCTGTCACTAAGTTCCACGTAACTGCGGCTTGGTATTGTTGCCCTTTGACCCCTTGGTTGGCTGGCACTTCAAGTTTGACATTGTTGAAGGTGAAGTCCAATTGATAGATATTACTCCCAGTGAATTGCTGGTTGGCAATAATCCTAGTGGCCGTGTTGTTGGCATTCAAACTAATGGTACTCGTAGTACCGACCGCATTTTTCAATTCGGTAGGTTGGTTGTAATTTGAGAAACTCGAAACAGGCGCCGTCCCTAATAATAAGCGGGTTGCTGTAGGCAAGCTGTCTGTCGCTGATTTCGGTTGCGACAGTTGCGCCGTTAAGCTCCAATTCGCTTGGGTTTTCTTGATCCGCAGATAGGGATTGCGTGTGCCGTTGCCATAATAATCAGCGGCTTTTTTCAAGCTGTGCTGTTGCGTGCTTCCCGCTACCCCAACTTGACCAAAATTGAAGGTTGGAACGCTGATGAAGCCTTCAGCCGTTGGTGTCACAATTGCTTGATCATTGTCTTTCACACGTACGGTGGCCGAAGTAGAAACACCACTGTAATTCCCACTGGTGGTAATCCCAGCGCGCAAGACTTGCCCCGCTGTCCCCGTTGCTTTCGTGGTAAACTGAACCGTGGCAGATTTCCCTGCGGGAATGTCAGTGCCTAAGCTAACACCATTGGTCCACGTAGTTGCTGTGACGGGGACTGTTTTCGCGGTGCCGCCAGCTGGCGTGACAATCATGGCAGTTGGTGCTGCTAAGCCAGTTGTCCAAGCGGTTGATTTCTTGATGGTCGCCGTGGTTAGTGGCGCTTGGCTTGTATTGGTAATTGTGGCACGCCAGGTGACATTGCCGCCGCTAGTCACGGTTTCAGCGGTAATGCGAGTTAAAGCGACACTTGCTTTCGGCACTTCTTCCTTATACATCGCCGTCATGTCGTCATTGCCATCAAAAGTTGTATTGTATGTTGGCGTAGTGCTGGTTGTTAAAGTATTAGGCTTGGTTTTACCTTTGTACCAGCCTTGGAAAGTATAGGTCTTGCCACCTGCGGTATAAGTTGCTGGCAAGGCTTTTGCGGCTGTGTACTTGAAGGTGTTGCTAGTCATGGGAATTTGATTCCCTTGCGTGAAACCTGTTGGCGGCGTGATTTTAGTGCCGTTGGTGTCCACGAAGTTTTCGGTGACTTGTTTACGGGTGACTGTGTAGTTCATCGTATGTTTATAGTCTGGAGTACCATCAAATCCAAATAATCTTGGCTTACTGCTATTGCTTACTAACAATAACATTGCAGGAACTATATGCGAAAACGTTCCATTTCCCCAAATTGATTTTATCGCAAAAGTGTTATCTGCTTGCTTAACAAATGTTTTATCAATAGCGTTTAATCCTATCTGAGAAGTATTATTCAAGTTGACTCCAATGTCTGCAATTCCAGCATAGTCATACATTGTAGTGCGCGTGTCAGTAGCTTCTATCTTATCAACATATTTCATTTGATTGGTAATATCTAAGTTATTTAATGCGTACCCTCTATTAGCAATGTCAGCAGGCATGGCTGTCCAATAATTATTTGGCACTGCAACACTACTCGTTGTTTCAATCTTATACTTATTTGTCACTGTTGTATCGCGCTTACCTGTCATTGGATAAAAGACGCCCTTCGTTTCAAAAACAGTGGTGCCTGTTTTTCTGAGATACTCAGTATAATTTCCAGAAAGAGTTAGCAAATTAGTAAAAGCTTTGCCTTGTTCATCAACAAATTGCGCATAGAACCCTGGATAAATAGCTGTTACTTCTTCATACACCACATTCAAATCATCATTATCATTATAGGTTACCCCATAACTTGGTGCTTTCGTCGTGGTTAAAGGCTCGGTTTTGGTTTTCCCTTTGTACCAGCCTTTGAACTTGTAGGTCTTACCGCCTGTTGTGTAGGTATCAGGTAAGGTACCTGCTTGTTTGAAGGTGTATGGGTCACTGGTAATCGCTGTTTGTTTTCCTTGGGTGAAACCTGTTGGTGGTGTAATTTTGGCACCGCTTGTGTCTACGAAGTTTTCGGTGACTTTGCGGTTGGTTAAATAGTAGTAGACAGGTTTATCTATTACATAATAGACGGCTGTATTTGATATCAGATCGGGAATATAGACAATCTCTCGCAAGTAAGCAGGCACCTGAACATCGATTGGTGCTGCTGGAATCGGTTTGTTAAAAACAAACGATTGGTTCCCACTTTTCTTTAGTTCAAACCAGCTAGAAAGATTTTTGTGTAAGCCTTCAACAGATGGTTCTGAACTATTATTATTTTGGACATTTGGAAACGGATAGCCTGCATCAAAAGTACCACTCTTGTTATAAACACTGATTTTCCCATAGTATTTGGGCAGTGTAAAGGTTAAATTAGCCGCACTATATTGTGTACTTCGATCACTCAGTATTTCAAGAGATTGCGCAGGATAAGCAATTTCCTTCAAATTGTTTTTGGTTGGTGCAACTTGACCTTTTTCAAGACTGACTGTTTTCCAGTCATTGACATTATTTGTTAACAACTCCCCACGCCATTTGTCATAAGTCAACCCAATTGTTGAAGCATCTACTCGTTTGCCAGACTCGTCCACGAACCCGAATTGATAGGTCAGCGCTGGGAAGTCAAAAAACTCAATCTCCTCATACACCACCGTCAAATCATCATCATTGTTATAAGTCACCGCATAGCTTGGTGCTTTGGTGGTGGTCAAGGTGTTTGGCTTGGTTTTGCCTTTGTACCAACCTTTGAACTTATAGGTTTTGCCGTCTGCTTGATAGGTATCTGGCAAGGTGCCACTTTGTTTAAAAGTGTACGCTTCACTATTAATAACCGTTCGCTTTCCTTGTGTGAATCCTGATGGTGGTGTAATTTTTTGTCCGTTACTATTAACAAAATTCTCATAAAGCTTTTTGTAATAAATATAATAATTAATAGTAGCACCAGAATTCCCTTTATTGAACTGTCCTGTTGTTCCTACAAGATTGTCACTAAACATAATATTGGTGCTTACTCCGCTATTAGAACTACGATTCGTTATACGCCATGTCTTACCAGTCGCTTTAGTAAAGTTATATGTTGAAATATCATAGTTACTTCTCGTATAAGTTGTTGATGTGTACGCTCTGGAAGTCATCACACCTGTTCGGCTGTCTGGAAGTGTTGCTTTAGGTGGTGCTAACACAATTTTATCAATTCTATTGGTGGTAGCTGTAGCAAAATTAATCGCAATATCGTTACTAAAGAAAAACCACGAACCCCCGTTACTAGTACCTATATTTTTTAGTCCTGTATCAAACCTATAAAGCCCACTACCAGCATTTGTCATAGTTAAAGGATATCTTAACAGCGTCCCTTCTACTCTCGAATTGGTTGATTTAAATAATACTGGGTTTATGGAAAGACTCATTTGTTCCTTACTAGCCACTCCATCCTCATCGTAAAATTTTAAATTCCCTTTCAAACCTAAGTTACCAGAAAATCTATCCACATACGTCATTTCATTTCGTCTATTCACTGCGCCAAATCCATTAAATCGAATCGTGGAATCGATATATTTTTTTTCGTTGTGTGTACCCGAAGTAATTCTTGTCTGAAAATACAATGTTTTGATATACCCAGTATTTCCAGAAGTTCGCCCGTGTAGATGATTGATAAATGCAGTGACCGTCCTAGTCGACTCTGTCCAAACAAAATATTCGCCACCACTATTGGCATTATGAGAGCCTTCTCCTATAACTACATTTTGTTCCTCGGGGCCAACTTTGATAATAACTGACGTTGGTCTAGTCATTCCAGCTGCCAATTTTGATTCAATTCGAATCGGACCAACAATATCTGAATTTGTATCATCTGTTGTAATATTTTCCAGTTTCATTCGATAATCAACTACATCGTTAAGACGAACCGTGGTTCTATTCGTGGTTCCTGTAGCTGCCCAGACAAATGCTCTAGGCATAATTTTCGCTTGAATACCAGATGGTTCCAGCAGATTTTCTTCTTGAGCTATTTCCGTTGTATCTTCTTGTTCCACTGTTTCCTGTGTCACTTCTTCCCGACTCGTTTCAGTCGTTTCTTGACTGCTTTCCGTACTTTCTGGCGTTGCGCTACTTGCTGATGTTGCTTCCTTAGCGCTACTTGCTACTGTCGGACTACTTTCAATCGTGATTGTTTCCGCAACTGCGGTCACGCCAGAAAAAGCGTTAATCACTAAAGAACTACACAAGCCAATGGTTGCTGGTTGCTAATCGTTGCCACTTAGTTTGCTTCATGTCGTCCCTTCTTTCTCTGGACCATTCCGACAAGACCAATCAAGACAAGACCAAGAATGCTAAGATTTGCCTGACTCTTGCTCCCTGTACGAGGGAGCTGCGAGCCAGTTGTGGTGGTCTGTGTCGAACCACCACTTCGTTGATCTCCTTGCGGAGGACCAGCTGGTTCCTTGGAATCAGCAGCTGGCTCATCTGTTTTCGGTGGGGCATCTTTAGGAGCGGGTGTTGCCGGATTTTGGTAAAATTCAATTCCCACCGAACTAGAACCACCCTCAGATGCTTCAACATTTATAAAAAAACTAGGGGAAAATAGTAAACACGCAATTATTAAATAACGCTTTTTTTCATTTAAAAACCTCCTTTTAACTCATTCACATTCTTCTATATAAAGAATGCGTAAACAACCTTTTTCATACCTTTATAATAGCAAAGAACTCTTTGTTCAAAACATCATTTTTTTTCATTTGACAACATCTATTCGCGAAAATCCCTTATTAAGCAAGGGTTGCTACTCTTGTTATTTAAACAAAAAAGGCTATCAAAACGTACTTTTCCATAGAAATCAGCCAGTCATCTCTTAATTTTTTTCAAAAAAACTACAGAAAAGCTCACAATGTTAGTAATTAAAACTAACATTGTGAGCTTTTCTCATTTTTGACGATTGGATAATTCGATAAAATAACACTAAAACACAAAATAACTGTCTGTTTCTCTTATTGGGCAACAGCTAATTGATACAATGGCAGGAGTTGTTGATAGGTTGCCAACATATAAGCTCGTGCTTTTTCAGGTTTTTGCCACAAGTCACTATCTTTGGGAATGATGCGCCCAATTTCAAACTCACCTTTTTTTACATCTCTAAAACGAGTTAAGGCTTTCTCTAAATCCGTTTCTGGCAGCGGAGTAATTTGAGGAACCGTATGATCCAAGGAAACATACGTATCTTCTGGTAATGCTTGGAATAATTGCTGATTCTCTAAAAAGGCTTGCGCAATCTGCTTTTCATTTTTAGGATTATCAATGAATGACAACCACATAAACACATAGTCGCCCCAAATGCCTAATTGAAAATGCGGTTGCATTTTATACCCGCGCTTATTCGGACTAAGTGCTGACCAAGTATTTTCTGGTGGATACACGGTGCGACGGCGATGTTGCGCAATATGGACAAACAACTCCGTTCCTAGTTCAGGCGCTAGTTGTTCGGCAAAATACGTGTCTAATTCTTGAAAAATAGGTTGAATTTGCGCACGGATAACCGCCATTCGTTCATCTAATCCAGCAACTTCAAAGGCTGCGAATTCTTTTTCTGTAAACATCAACATTTCTCTAATTCCTCTCTTAACTTGTCTTCCGCTTCTATTTTTGTCGATTTTGCCATGTTTCCAGTGTCATCCCACGATAAACATCTGTGACAATTTTCCCTTTACTAATTCGGGTATTGGGCAGTGTTCCTTCGTAGGTAAAACCAATTTTCTCCATGACACGACCAGAAGCTGGATTGTCTTGATCATGTAAAGCAAAGATTCTCATGAGTTTCATTTTTGCAAAACCCAGTTCAACTAACGCCGTCGCGGCTTCAGGCATGTAGCCATTGCCCCAAAAGGCACGGTTCAAGACATAGCCTAATTCTCCAATATTATTGGTTTCATTGACCCGCAAATCAATCGTGCCAATCATTTTGCCCGTTTCTTTCACTTCAATCCCATATTTTCCTAAAGGTTCCCCCATAAAAAATTTAGCAATGTTTTGTCTTGTTTCAGCGATTGTTTGATTTTTCAAAAACACATAGCGGACCGTTTCCTCATCTGAAGCATATTCGTACATATCCTCTGCATCGGCTAATGTGACGGGCCTTAAAATCAAGCGTTCGGTTTCGATTCGTTGGTTTTCTGCAAAAATCAATGGATAATTCATGAGCAAAACTCCCTACTTTTCTACATACTTTACCGAAAAACAGCGAAACACGCAAGGAAAATCGGCATTTCCCTTGCGTGTTTCTTTAATTAGCGTTTAAGCGAATGATGGCAATGATCGTCTGAACAGCTTTGGCCATTGATTCAACGGTAATGAATTCATATTGCCCATGAAAATTCTCGCCACCTGTAAATAGATTAGGCGTGGGAATGCCCATGAAAGAAATCTTAGAACCATCTGTCCCGCCACGAAATGGTGTGATGATTGGTTCAATGTCACAACTTTCCATTGCTTGGACGGCCAATTCTACAGGAGTCCAATCTTTTTCGATGATTTCCTTCATATTATAGTATTGGTCTTGGAAAGTAATTGTTAGTCTGGGTTTATCCGCCAGCGCATTTAAACGTTGGACTTGTTTTTCCAAAAATTGCTTTCTCGCTTGAAAGTTTTCTTGATCATGATCCCGAATGATATAGACAAGTTCTGCTTTTTCAATACTTCCTGTAAATTTATTGAGTAAATAAAATCCTTCATTTCCACGTGTTTGTTCTGGTACTTCCTTTTGCGGTAGTGATTGATCAAGTTGTTCGCCTAATTTAATGGCATTCACTAACGAACCATAGGCCGTTCCCGGATGGACACTGGTTCCCTCAATTGTAATCACAGCTTGAGCGGCGTTAAACGTTTCATACTCGAAATGTCCCACGCGGCCACTGTCGATTGTATACGCAAAAGCGACTGGGAAGTTCGGCGCATCAAATTGATCGGCCCCGCGTCCAATCTCTTCATCTGGACCGAAGGCAAGCCAAACATCGCCCCGCGCTACTTCTGGATGTGCCAAAAAATACTCAACAGCAGCTAAAATCTCGACAATTCCCGCTTTGTCATCTGCTCCTAAAAGTGTGGTTCCGTCTGTAGTAATCAACGTTTCCCCTTGATATTCTTTTAAATTGGGAAATTCAGCAACCGATAAAACGATGCCTTGTTCTTGATTCAAGAGGACATCTTGGCCATCATAATTAGTGATGACTTGGGGACGAATATTTTCTGCTGAAAAATCCGCCGTATCCAGATGTGCAATCAACCCAATACTCTTCGCTACAGGTTGGTTACCCGGCAACCGTGCCGTTAAAAATCCGTTTTGTTCGTTATAATGCACATCGGCCAAGCCTAATTCATGAAGTTCTGTTTCAATCATTTTGGCTAAAACCACTTGACCGACCGTCGTCGGTGTGGTTTGACTGTTGGCATCTGAACGGGTGTTAACTTTCACGTAAGTTAAAAATCGTTCGACTAATTTTTCCATTTTTTACTCCTTCTTCCTGAATCATTCTGTTAAATAGGCATTGCGCAAGTGGAAATAATCCCCATACAAGTGATAACTAATGCCTTTCAATTTAGGATTGATTAGATAATTTGAGGCACTTTGATACAGCGGTACTTGGGCAGCATCTTGGTTCAACAAGATGTCTTCCGCTTCTTTGTATTCTGCAAACTGTTTCTCTGGATTATTGGCATTAATCGTTCGTGCATCTTCTACCAGTTGGTCATATTTGGCATTATGATAATTACCATAATTGTAACTTGATTCTCCTGCATATAAGTTAAAGTAAGAGTCTAATTCACTACTGCCGGCAATCCATCCTGAAAGAGACAACTCATAATTTTTTTCACGTCGCGATTGGTTCACATTATTACTTGGTTGCGATGAAATGGTAATTTCTAAACCTGGCAGATTTTCTTGCAACTGACTTTGAACATATTCAGCAATTCGTTTTCCTTGATCTGTATCTGCCGCCAGCAATGAAAGTTTCACTTTTTTACCGACATCCGCTTGGGCTTTCGTCCATTCAGCTTGGGCTTTTTTGACGTCATTTTTCAAATATTCGCCACTGTATGCTCGGAAATCTTCATCTGTTTCTGGATTCGCATAAAGTTTACTTGGAATCAATCCGTTGAGGGGTTTTGACCCATCGTTTAAGACACTTTGTGTTAAGGCTTCTTTATCAATTGCTTGGCCAATCGCTTTTCGTAAATGAACATTCGCTAATGGCGTTCCTTCTTTTTTGTTGAAATCTAAGAAGTAGTTGGCCACATCTGGATGACTGACATAGCCTGGATCATCTTGATATTGTTGAACATATTGTCCGTTAATGCGAACTAAGTCTAGTTCATTCGCTTGATATAAGTTAATCCCAGTATTATCTTCTTTGATTGTACTAACCGCAACTTCTTCCAGTTTCACTTGATCCGCATCATAGTATTCTGGATTTTTTTTCAATGTCCAAGTATCTGAAGTCGCATCCCAATTGGCTAGCGTAAATGGCCCGCTATAAAGTAAATGTTCACTATCCAAGGCGTAATCTTTGCCTTGCGCTTCGACAAATTTTTGATTTTGTGGCGCTAACCAAGCAATCGAAACGACTGCTAAGAAGGAAGGTTGGGCCTGTTTTAATTCAACAATGAATTCTTTGTCATTAGGGGCTGAAATCCCTAATTCATCGACTGACTTTTCACCGTTGCGTATTTCAAAACTATTTTTAACACTGTCTAGTAAATAGGCATTTGGTCCAATCGTCGCTGGTGTCACCAGTTTTTTCCAAGAATAAACAAAATCTTGGGCCGTGATTGGCTCGCCGTTGCTCCACTTAATCCCCTCCCGCAAGGTAAAGTGGTACTTGCGCCCATCGTCACTAATCTTGACATCTTTAGCTAGAGCTGGCACCGTGGCACTATCATCATCAAACCGATAAAGGCCTTCAAATAAATGTTGTGCCATTGTAAAGGTATTTTTATCTGTTGTTTGTGTTGTATCCAATGTTGAGATTGGTGCAGGTGAACTAATACTGATTTTTTGTTCAGCTGCTAAATTTCCCGAATCTACTTTCTCTGCCGCTTCTTTGGTTCCGCCACATGCGGCTAAAAGAAACCCTGTTGCAATCAAACCTACTACTTTTTTCCCCAATTTCATGTTGTTGCCCCCTCATATTTTTTAAACAAATAAAAAAAGCATTCGTCCTAAAAAGGACGAATGCTTATGCAATCGCGGTACCACCTTTGTTGATCTCTTCGCTAAAAAAGATCCGCTCGTTTCCAGTACAATCATACTGTAGCGCTATAACAGGCGCACCTGAATTGGTTTAAGCGAACGGCTTCAACCAACCTGTTCAAAGGCCATTTTCCCCTTTAACGTCACTACCTCTTCTCACCAAACGAGGCTCTCTGCAAGCTATTTTAAAAAGTACTTTCCTTCTCATCACATTTTGTTCTTTTATTTGTTTCATCAATCATACTGATTTACGGATAGTTTAGCAAACATTTTCGAGGCCGTCAACCACATTTTTAATTTAAAACTTTTTTGTTTTTCATCAAAAAAAGAAAAGAGGTTTCAATTCCTCTTTTCTAAAACAATTTTACTCTAATCCTTTTTTAACATCTTCTATCATCAAATGCATTGATTCTAATCCACCACCGCTTAGATACCAAACATCTGGTTGAAGCATAATGACTTTATCATTTTTACCAGCATCGGTTTTTTGAATCAATTCGTTTGCAGCGACGTTATCTTTTGAATCGTCGCCACCAATTGCTTTGGTGCGATCTACCACAAAGAGAATCCCAGGATTTTTTTCTAAAACATATTCGTAAGAAACACTTTGCCCATGAGTGGAAGCTTCAATCTTATCGTCTGCTGCTTTGAAGCCAAATGTATCATGAATTAAACCGAAACGAGAGCCTTTTCCGTAAGCAGAAAGTTGTCCTTCGTTAACTAACACAACAAGCGCATTATTCGCGCTAGCTTCTGCTTGTTTTTTCACGTCAGCAATTTCTTTTTCTAAGCCGGTTATTTTTTCTTTGGCTACCTCTTCTTTATCAAAAATAGTGCCTAACGTTTCGATATTTTGTTTCGTTGATGCCCAAGGATTTTTGGCATCTACAGCTAAGTAAATGGTTGGCGCAATGGCTTTTAATTGTTCTTGATAATCTTGTTGACGACCAGAAATAATAATCAAGTCTGGTTTTAGTTGATTGATTTTTTCTAAATCTGGTTCTTTAATGCCGCCTGCTGATTCAACTTTTTGGTATTTTTTCAAATACGCAGGGATATTTTTGGTTGGCGCACCTACCACGCGGTCACCGACACCTAGTGCGTCCATTGTATCCAAGGAACCATTATCAAAAACAACGACTTTCTTAGGATTTTTGGGAACGGTTAATTGACCATTGGTGTCTTTGACTGTGACTTCCGTTTTAGCTGTTGTTTCTGTTGTTGCAGAATCTGCTGTTTTTTTATTTGTTTGACAAGCACTTAACATTAACAGTCCCATCATTGAAACTGCCATCATTGCTAAAAATTTCTTTTTCATTCTTTTCCTCCAAAAACGTTATTTTTAAATTGCCCGATTTAGTGATAAAGACAAAAGCGTTTTCCTTCAATTTCACAAATCCGGATATTCATTTCATAAAGATCATTTAAAATACTTGTTTGAATAACTTCTTCTGTTGCGCCATGCGCATAGAGCTTTCCGCCTTTCATGGCGACAATTTCATCTGCATAGCTTGCGGCAAAATTAATATCATGTAGAACAATCAGAATCGTTTTTCCTAGTTCATCCACTAAGCGTTTAAGAATCTGCATCATTTGAACCGCATAATTCATGTCGAGGTTATTTAAGGGCTCATCCAATAAAATATAATCGGTATCTTGGGCTAAAATCATGGCAATATACGTCCGTTGTAATTGGCCCCCAGAAAGGGTATCAATGTATTCTTCCGCCATTTCAGTTAAGCCCAATTGTTCCAGTGCTTCTGTTACTTTTTCGTGGTCAGCGCTTTTTAAGCGACCTTTGGAATAAGGAAAACGACCAAAATTGACCAGTTCTCGCACAGTTAATTTAAGTTGTACACCGTTGGCTTGTTTTAAAAGGGCAATTTTTTGTGAAAAAGCTGATTGCTTCCAGGTTTTTACTTCTTGCTTGTCCAGATAAATTTCCCCGGTATCTTTGGGAATTAAGCGACTCATCATGGCTAGCAGCGTGCTTTTCCCAGCGCCATTTGGTCCAATAAAGGCCGTTAATTTGCCTTCAGAAATAGGTAAATCAATGTCTGAAACGACAAATTTATCGCCATATTTTTTTGATACATCACTCATCTGGATCATGTGCGTTGCTTCCTTTCTGCAATAATTTTCCATATAAAATAAACGCCCCCAACAAATTGAATCACCACACTTAGCGGGGTATTCAAATGAAAGACCTGTTCAACCATCAATTGGCCAAACACCAGTAAAAAGACTGCTATTAAACTCCCTGCCACAAACAGTTCTCGGTGGCGATAGGTTTTCATGAATTGATAACTCATATTGGCCACGATAAAACCTAAAAATGTAATCGGTCCCACTAATGCTGTTGATAAGCCGACCAGACTACTGATCAAACACAACAACACTAATTGAAACTGATTCACAGCAATCCCCAAATTCTGGGCTTGATGGTTCCCTAAATGTAAAACGTCTAAACGGTAACTTTCCCGCCAAAGTATCCCACAAATTATGAGTACCGCCACACCAACGAAAACGAGATACTGACTATTGACGTTACCGAAACTGGCAAACAACTTTCCTTGGAGTAAGTCGTATTCGTTAGGATCCATAATCACTTGTAAAAACGTACTAATACTACTGAAAAAAGTACCTAAAATCATGCCAATCATCAATAATAAAAATAAATCGGATTGATTTTTGCGTAATAGAAAATACGATAAACTAGTACTTAAAAACACCATTAAAAAGACGTTCATCAAAAACGACCCAAGACTTACTTGGCCTAACGCTTGTGCGCCTCCTAAAAGAAAAAATAACACCGTCTGCACAAAGACATACAAGGAATCCATCCCTAAAATGTTTGGCGTTAGGAAATGATTTTGCGTGACTGTTTGAAAACTAATAGTTGAAAAAGCCGCAGCGATTCCAACAAAAATAAAAGCCAATAACTTTTTGCCTCGTAACGCCAAAGCAAAGGACCAATTGCCATACGTGTTATAAGTTAAATAACAAAGGCTCACAATTACTACGGCAGCTAAAAGCAAAAGTAATGAAAGCCATTTTTTTAAAGGCCGTTTCATTGTTTGCGCCCCCTTAGTAATAATAAAATGAACAAAATGCTCCCTAATGTTCCGACAACCACGCTGACAGGAATTTCATAGGGGGCAATCAATACTCGTGCTAAAATATCACAGATTAACAAGAACAAACTCCCGCAAATCCCAGTTAACCACAAGGTATTTTTCATATGATCGCCATAACGTAAAGACACGAGATTAGGAATCACAACCCCTAAAAACGGAATATTCCCCACCATCAATAAAACGATGGCACTTGCTAAAGCAACCAGCGTCAAACCTAAAAACTGAATTCGCTGGTAATGGACGCCAAGACTATTTGCAAATGCTTCACCCATACCAACGACAGTGAAATGATAAGCAAATAAATAAATAACAAACCACAAAGGAATCATTAAGAATAACCATTCATAATTCCCTTTCATAACTGTGGAAAAATTTCCTTGTAACCAAGCAGACATATTTTGAACCAATTGGTATTGATAGGCAAAAAATGTGGCAATTGAACCTAGAATGTTACCAAACATCACGCCCACCAAAGGGACCATCACTTGATTCTTACTTGGTAATAATCGAATGAGCGCTAAGAATAACAAGGTCCCGCTTAGCGCAAAAATAAAAGCAATTGCCGTTCGATAGAGAAACGGAGCTGTTGGGAAAAATAACATTGCGACTAAAATACCCAACCTTGCACTATCGGTTGTTCCAGCGACACTAGGAGCGACAAATTTATTTTGTGTGAGTTGCTGCATAATCAATCCAGAAATACTCATCGTACTACCAGCAATGATTAAACTCAACGTGCGGGGAACACGGGTGGTAAATAAAACAAATTGTTGCTGCGCATCTAATTGAAACAACTGAGAAAGTGCAATGTCCTTCACCCCTATCACTAATGACAATAAGCTGAAAAGTAATAGTAGAACAAACAAACCAATCTTTTTCATGAGAAAACTCCATTTTTATTTAATTGAGAATGATTCTCATTCTTAGTTACAGTGTATGAGAAAACCATCACAAATGCAACCACTTTTTTTCCTTTATTAAAAACTTCTTCTCAAGCCGACTGACCAACGACTTATCTAAGATATGCTATAATGGAGGGAAACGTTAGGAAAGGAGTGTTACTGAATGGCGAATGATGACTTACAACAACGTCTGGATAAAGGAATGTACGGTACGCCCCTCGTTAATCCTGAAGAACAACACAAATACATGGGCACATTTCGTGAACGCTGCCGTCTCTCCATGACCGTCGCTGAAATGAAAGATGCACAGAACCAAAAACATTTATTAGAAGAATTAGCGAAGCATCCTGAAGTTACAGTACTTTTAAATGGCGAAATCTCTTCTGACCTGCAAAGTACCTATATTAAATTATTAAATCAGCATGGCGCAAACTTTAAGATTGTTAACAATTTTGTGGAGAACAACCCTGACTCTCTCGGCTTACTGTTAGCTGAAAAACATGCAGTCGATGAACCTGTGATTGACGTTACAGAAAAATATCCTCAAGCAACCGAAACGCCAAAAGAAGAGCCAACAGCTAAAAAAGGCTTTTGGCAAAAACTATTTCACTCATAAAAAGCTCAAGAAAAGTTATGAGTCATTGGATTGTTTAAACATAAGTTATGAGCGCTTCCATTTTAAATAGAATTATGCTATTATGAAAATGAAAAGAGAGATATGCTACTACATACCTCTCCTTTATACCAACACCAGTTATAAGAACTGGTGGCTTACTGAGTTAAGTTTTTGTTGTTCTTTAACCGTTCAGCCGTCTAAGCTTATGAACGGTTATTTTTTATCGTTTTTCGTTGCTTCAAGGATACCGAAAATCAGTAACGCAACAAGGGTTGCAAAACTAATCATCAATTCCAATGTCGCTTCGATTGACAAAAAAAATACTCCTTTCGTTAAAGTGCATCGGATACACATAGGCATCACCTGCCTCTCTAACTCAGAGCCACCGTCATACAACTTTCATTGGTAATAGTTTTAGTATAACCTATTGGGTTCACCAAGAAAACGTTTTTATAAAGAATACCGCCAAAAAATCTATTATGAATTTTTTGGCGGTATTCTTTTTTTATTGAACCACTTCTGGGTATAAAAGTTTTAAAACGTCCATTGTCAAGCGTCTACCCTGTCCAGCGTAAGGATACACATGCATGTGCATGGCTGGATTAAAGTTCGCTTCAATAATCCCGTACGTTAAGCTATCACGTGTGCCTTTTACGTCTTTGTCAGGAATGATTAAATCAATACCGCAAATTTTGGCTCCTAAAGCAGCTACGGCCTCAATGGCGATTTGTTTATAACTATCATCAATGACATCGGTCATATCAATCGAATCCCCGCCCGTGCTAACATTAGAATTTTCTCGCAAGTACACGATTTGCTCTTTTTCTGGCACAGAATAGATAGTTAAACCTTGTTCTTTCAACATTAGTTTTTCTAAATCATTTAACTGGATTAATTCTAGTGGTGCACGGTGATTGGTCCCCCGCAATGGATTACTATTTTTAGCGGCCACCAATTCTTCTACAGTGTGTTTGCCATCTCCGGTAACATTGGCTGGCACGCGCAACATGATGGCTTTTACATCATTATCTAACACAAAGAACCGATATTCTGTTCCAGGTAAAAATTCTTCAATTAAAACCGCTGTGTCCTCTTTAAAAGCAATCCGTAACGCTTCCGTAAAGTCTTCCAACGAAGCGCCTTCTTTAAAAATGGTAATTCCTAAACCGTAATTCGTTGATTTTGGTTTCACGACAAACGCTTTATTGGCGTAGCGTAAATGTGCTTCTTGTGCCTCAATAAAAGATGAAAATTCTTCACCGCCAGGCACATGGAACCCTGCTGCAGACAAAATTTTCTTTGTCACGGTTTTGTTTTCCATAATCAATGGTACCACGTAGTTATCTTTGCTAGTCATGTTGGCATTTTTGACGTATTCAATGTGCTCGCCATGTTGCAATTTCAAAAATTGCTCTTGTTCATCTAAAATTTCGATTTCCAAACCTTTTTGAATCGCATCAAATAAGAAAATTTGTGTGGATAATTCCATCTCACGGAAACCAGCTAATTGATAAGGGCGTTCAAAGGCCATACTTTGATATTGGTTTCCAAAAATATTTCCCAGTTCACTGTTGGAGTTTTCTTGAATAATCGTCCACATTTTGCCAGAAACGGTGTCTTGTGGATTCCGCAGTTGTTGATAATACTTACCGACAACTTCTTTGCCTTTGCGAATGCCTAGAGCATCTAACATATCAATCATTTCTGAAAAAATCCGATCGCCTTCTGCAATTAACTTAATCGTTTCATGAGGATGACCAAGAGCCACTTGTTCATTAAAAATATCGCCAGTTTTTACCCATTCATCCGCTTCTTCTTTTTCATCTGTCCACAATAAATACAACATGAAATAATGTAAGAAATCCACAGTATCTTCCACAATGCCTAAACGTGAAAAAGGATTTAAGTCTAAATTACGCAACTCGATATAGCGAATACCTGTTTTAGGCAGATCAGACATTTGTTTCCCGCCACGTAAGCGCACAGGCGCATAAAATTCTTTTTCTTCAGAAAGTAAACCATTTTCCACCATGCGATGAATATCTTCTAAATAGCGTTCCAATGAGGCATACGATACTTTCACATTGTCATGATTTCTGTAGCCATACGTACTATTCCGAATACTGCGAATGGGTTCTTGCGGCTGGTCGTCATAGACCCTAAAGTAGCCGTCTTCACTAACTGGCGAAGCCCCAAAAAGATACGTAATTAACCAACGATAACGTAAAAAGTTACGGGCAACTTTCATGTACACTTTCGTTTTAAATTGTTTGCAATCTGTCACTTCGGATTGTTCATCATATAATTGCTGAATCAGGGCTTGGTCATATTCAAAATTAAAATGAATTCCGCTGACCATTTGTTTTCGTTTGCCATACTCTTTTGCCAAATAACGACGATATAACACTGCATCATATTGATCTAATTTAGCAATTTTAATCTCTTCATCTTTTGTTGGTAATTGTGGCGGCATACTTAATGGCCACAACATTTCATCTTCTGGAATCGAACGACGAGCCACATCGTGAATGGCATCTAAAAAACGAAGCATTTCTGTGCCGCTATTTGCTACAGGCGTGATTAGTTCTAATTGTGTTTCACTAAAATCTGTTTGAATATATGGATGATAAGAACGGTTACCAAAAACCGTGGGATGATCAGTTGTCGCTAAAAGCCCTTCTCGTGTACTACGTTGGTTTTCTTTTTCTAAACCAAAACGAGCCATCAATACGTAAGGACGAACATTTTTCTTTTGCATTAATTCTCTATAATTCATCTTGTCGCCTTTCTTTCTACAAACTATCTGTTTCTCTTACTATTATATAGGAAAACGAGTAAATATGCTGTTTTTTTGAACGTTCGCTTGAGAATTTTCGAGACACTTTTTGAGAGCGCCTTTTTCCGTTATACTGAAAACAACTAGTTTATAGAAAGTGGGGATTGCTCATGAAAAATCGTGCATTACTTTTAATTGACTTTCAAAAAGGCATCGAAAGTCCGTCGCAGCAATTGTACCGTCTACCAGCAGTGTTGGAAAAGGTCAATCAGCGTATTGCTGTCTACCGCCAACACCATGCGCCCATTATTTTTGTTCAACATGAAGAAACCGAATTAGCTTTTGACTCAGACTCTTGGCAACTTTTTGAAAAGCTGGATGCACAGCCCACAGATTTTTTCATCCGCAAAACACATGCGAATGCCTTTTACCAAACAAATTTAAATGATTTATTGACGGAACAAGCCGTTCAAACGTTAGAAATTGCTGGTGTCCAAACCGAGTTTTGTGTGGACACTACAATTCGGATGGCTCATGGTTTAGGCTATACGTGTTTGATGACACCGAAAACCACTTCCACCTTGGATAATGGACATTTAACCGCGGCACAAATTATCCAACATCATGAAGCTATTTGGGCTGGCCGCTTTTTGACTTTTTTGCCTTCAATAAATTGAGGGCTTTTCCAAAAAATTGTTTGTTCACTATGTTTTCTTGTCGTATTTCATGTTAGTATAAGGAAAAAGTGTTCAGTTGATTAGTTGAAGATTTAGAGTGTGGGACATAAGTCGATTAGGCTTGTCTCTCATGTTCTGTCTTTTTTTATGTCATCATTCACTAAACTAATAAATAATTGGAGGTATTTTATGAACAAATTTTTTACAGCCCAACGTTTAAAAGACACCGCCTATGTAACAGTCGGTGCATTCATTTTGGCCATTTCAATCAATGCGGTCTTATTGCCAAATAAACTTGTCGCAGGCGGAGCCAATGGCATTAGTATTGTTATTAATTATGTTTTCGGGATTAGTCCCGCCATTGTTCTTTACGCCATCAATATTCCTCTTTTAGTGCTTTGTTTCTTACTTCTTGGGAAAGAGGTCGGTGTCAAAACCATTTATGGCAGTCTTATTTATCCATTTTTTGTAGGAATTACTTCAGGGATGCCTGTTTTAACACATAATATTTTTCTAGCAGCATTATTTGGCGGTATTATTACAGGTGCTGGCCTAGGCTTGGTTTTCCGTGGCAATGCTTCAACTGGTGGGACAGCAATCATTTCACAAATTGTCAATAAATACTTCAAAGTTTCCTTAGGTATTGCTATTTTATTCGTCGATGGTTTAGTCATTTTATCAGCAATGTATGCTTTTAATGCAGATATTGTGCTATTCTCTTTAATTTGTTTATTTACAATTGGTCGTGTCGTTGACATGATTCAAGTTGGTCTGGTTCGCTCGAAGAATGTGATGATTATTTCACCAAAATATGTCGCTATTCAAGAACGCTTATTACGTGAACTAGATAAAGGTGTGACCTTGGTGCCAATCGAAGGCGGTTATCGAAGCGCGAAAGGCATGCTCTTAATGACTGTCATTCGTGAAAAAGATTTTCCCCGCTTAAAAGAAGCCATTCTTGAGATTGATGAAGAAGCTTTTTTGATTTCAATGAGTGCGAGTGAAGTCTACGGAAAAGGATTTAGCTTGAAAAAAGTAGCTGATTCTTATGGTGTTGAAGCAACTAATGCCAATAATTTACAATAGTTTTTTGTAGGAAAAGAGCCACAAAATCTGTAGAGATTTTGCGGCTCTTTTTACATCTTCATCCAGACAGGTTCTAAGCTATTGCCATCCAAATCTTGCACTTCTAAGCCATACATTTGCTCTTCTGGTATTCCCATATCAACTCTGTAGCAGTTGCCTCCGTTAGCTTTGGCGGTTTCGCCAAACTGTTTTACGGCTTCGGCACTCTCTAAACTAAAGGAAATTAATGCCCCACTGGTTGTTTGCGCATCAATAATTTGCTTTTCTTGGATAAATTTTCCATAAAAGTCATGGTTCAACAACATAATCCAAAATTGATCATCCCACATCATCGAACTAGCTTCCTCTGTTGAAAATTCCTCGTTCTTTTTGAATCCAAGTTTTTCATAAAATGCTGTAGAACGTTGGACATCCGCTACTGGGAAGTTAACAAAAACCATTGTGCCCATGTGATTCATCCCTTTCTTTTAATCATCTACGACAGCTAACTGTGCGTTGCGACAAAATCAACAAGCTTGTTTGATTTATACTAGCATATTCATAAAAGAAATGTTACTAAAACGTTTTCTTAAGGTAATTCTCGATAAGCCAAGCGCTGAATGATTTCACTATGTTGTGGATAATCGTTTAACAATTCCGCTTGAGTAAATAACTCGAAGTCTTCAAACTCAAAGCCTGGTGTAACTACACAACTGACTAACGCAAATCCTGTCGCTACTGTAGAGCCAAAGATTGTGCCGGCAGGAACTGAGAACGAAAGCTGTTGTCCTTGAACTAAGTCTTTCCCTAACTGAACAGCTTGATACGTTCCATCAGGAAAAATACAGTGAACGGTTAATGGCTGACCATCGTGAAAAAACCATAATTCATCCGCTTTTAAACGATGAAAATGTGACGGACTTTCTGTGTTTAATAGAAACAAAATCGCTGTATGCAATGCCCGTTCGCCTCGTTTGGTCGGAATCAATTGTTCACTTTTATTGGTTTGTTTAAAATAACCGCCCTCAGGATGCGCTTCTAATCCTAACTTCTCAATCCACATTTGTTCTGTCATCTTCTCCCTCACTCCTTCATTTTTTCAGAAACGATTTAGGAAGAACTTAGAACATCCGTCCCAATCCTAAAATAAACGGCGGGACAGGAGTAGCTTCTTCATTCTTGAAGCTAAATACTCCTGTCCCACGTTCTTCCCAAACCTGTTATTTTCTACAACTAAACATCTTTTAATAAGCCTTTAAATAAGCCCATTGCGAAATCGTTGGCATTAAATGGTTCTAAATCGTTAATGCCTTCACCTAGACCAACTAATTTCACTGGCAAGTGTAATTCATTCCGAATAGCAATGACAATACCACCTTTGGCTGTTCCGTCTAGTTTGGTTAAAACTAAGCCAGTGACATCGGTTGTTTCTTTGAACTGTTTGGCTTGTGTCATCGCATTTTGCCCAGTAGTTGCGTCCACGACTAAGAGAACTTCGTGAGGCGCATCTGGAATTTCTCGTTGAATGACTCGTTTAATTTTTTCTAATTCCTTCATTAAGTTGACTTTATTTTGTAAACGACCTGCTGTATCCACTAGCAAAACATCGGCCTGTTCTGCTTTGGCACGTTCCACTGCATCGAAAACGACCGCTGCTGGGTCGCCGCCAGCATTCCCACGCACAACTTCAACGCCAGCCCGTTCGCCCCAAACAACTAATTGATCGATGGCGCCCGCTCGGAACGTATCGGCAGCGGCCATTAAAACTTTCTTTCCTTCCACCTTGTATTGATGCGCTAATTTACCAATGCTGGTTGTTTTACCAACTCCATTAACACCAACAAATAAAATCACGGTTAAGCCATTTGGCTGTAAGTTAATCGCATTATTTTCATTAATTCCTGCTTCTTCATACAAATCAACCATTTTTTCAATGATGGTATTTTGAACTTGAGCTGGTTTTTTCACATTTCGCAGTTTCACTTCTTGTCGCAAGGCTTCTGTAATTTTTAAGGATGTATCAAAGCCTACATCTGCACCAATTAACGTTTCTTCTAATTCTTCAAAGAAATCTTCATCGACGCTTCGGAAATTAGCAAACAATTCGTTCAACCGTTGACCAAATGTTTTACGCGTTTTTTCCAAGCCTTTTTCATATTTTTCTTGGACTTGCTCTTCTTTTGACTCTTCAATTCCTTCTGAAACCTGCGTGTCTGTTGGTTCTGCCAACGGAGTTACGACACTACTTTCTTCCTCAGGCTCTTCCACAACAACTTCTTGTGTTTCCTCTGTCAAGATTTCTTCTGGCTCTTCTTCTAATGCTTCTTCTACGCCAGCTAATTTTTCCATTTCAGCGTTATCTGTTAAATCGGCTGTTTCTGTGACTTCTTCCGCTGTCGTTTCTGGCGTTGTTTGCGCCTCTTCTGTTGCGGTTTCTTTTGATTCAGCAGGCGCTGATTCATCACTAGGTGTTTCGTCTGCTGTTTCTTCAATTATCTCTTGTTTTTCTTCTTCCTTTTTTTCAGCGGAAAAAGCTTTTTTAATTTTATCAAAAAATCCCATTCTTATTGGCCTCCTTCCAACGGCGTTAAAATATATTTTTCGACCGCTTTGGCAACGCCATCTTGGTCATTCGTGTCTGTAACGACATCTGCGGCTTCTTTAACTAATGGAATCGCATTTGCCATGGCGACACCTAAGCCAGCGTATTCGATCATCGGTAAATCATTTTCTTCGTCCCCTAGGGTCATGATTTCTTCTGCACGGATTCCTAAATCTTTGGCTAACAAGGAAATACCATAGGCTTTCGTAATCCCTTTTGGCATAAATTCTAATAAGTTATTTCTCGTTTTAATAATTTCAAAGCGCTCATAAAAAGAGGCCGGAATTTCCTTGATGCGTTCATTTAAATACGCTTCATCAATCGCAACAACAACTTTGTTATAAATTCGATTCGGGGTTAACTCTTCTAATTTGTAGGACTCAAAGGTTAATAATTTGTTTAGAGAACTATAAATTGAAGGATAATTAGGTGCAGAAGGCAATTGCATCACGACCTCATCAGATAAGACATCAAACGGCATGTTGAGTGTGGTTGCTAATTGGTACAGCTCATGAATCGCTTCCAAGGGCATCAATGTTTTTTCAATAATGGCCCCTGTATCATTTTTTTGAACCAATCCGCCGTTAAAAGTAATGCTATAATCGCCTTCCTCTTGTAAACCTAATTCTTCTAAGTAAGGACCAATGGCTGCCAAAGGTCGACCTGTGCAGATAACAACTTTCACGCCTGCTTGTTTCGCAGCCATCAGTGCTTGTTTATTCCGTAAAGAAATCTCTTTTTGGCTATTTAATAATGTTCCATCTAAATCAATAGCAACTAATTTTATCAAACGTTCGCTCCTCCTTGCTTCTGGCTAATTGCTTTTTTCAATTGCGCCACCTTCTTTGACCTCTTCCAAGCGAACTGAAACGATTTTTGAAACCCCAGATTCTTGCATAGTCACGCCATATAAAACATCTGCGGCTTCCATTGTCCCTTTACGATGCGTCACCACAATAAACTGTGTGCCATCTTCAAATTCGCTTAAATAATGGCCAAAACGAGCAACGTTGGCTTCATCTAAAGCTGCTTCTACTTCATCTAAAATACAGAACGGAACTGGTCGAACACGAATAATTGAAAAGAGTAACGCAATCGCCGTTAATGCCCGTTCGCCTCCAGACAACAAGCTTAAATGTTGTAATTTTTTCCCTGGTGGTTGCGCCTCAATCTCAATCCCTGTATTCAAGAGATCCTCTGGATTGGTTAGCACCAGTTCTGCCCGTCCGCCTCCAAACATATTAGGAAATACCACTTTGAACTGGCCACGAATTGCTTCAAAGACTTCTTTAAACCGTTCTTTCACTTCTTGGTCCATTTCATCCATGGTTTCAAATAATTGTTCTTTCGCATTTAATAAATCATCTCGTTGACTGACTAAAAATTGATGGCGTTCATCGACTTGTTCAAATTGCTCGATGGCACTTAAGTTAACAGGTCCTAACCGCTCAATTTCTTGTTTTAGGCGTTTCACTGTTTGTTGCGCTTGCGCCAAATCATCGATTGGGAAATACGCTTCATAGGCAGCTTCAAAGGTTAAGCTGTATTCTTCCTGTAAGTAACTTAATGAGCTATCTAATTGCATTTCTGCACGATTTTTTAGGACTTCGATTTGTGTTTTATCTGCTAAATACTGTTGTTGGCGTTTGTTTTCTTCCGCTAATTTTGTATCTAACTCGTCTACTTCTTCTTGCAACGCTTGTCGTTGACTACGTGCCGTTTGTAAAGAGGTTTGCAACGCTGTTTGTTTCTCCGCTAATTGCGCGACTTGTGCCGCTAAGCCTTCTTCGGTTAACTGATGATCGCTAGAATGGCTACTTAGTTGTTGTAGCTGTTGACGGATGGCCGTTTCTCGAATCAACAATTCGTCCAATTGTTCTTGTTTGTCTTGCTTTTGACGAGCAAAATGGGCACATTGTTCCGCCGCTACTGCTTGTTCTGCTTGAACTGTCGTCAAGCGTTCTTGCGCTTGGGCTTTAAAGGTTTCCATTTGGCTAGCTTCTTGTTCCACTTGTTTCATTTCAGCATCTAAACGTTCTTTCGTTGCCGTTAAGTTTGCTTGTTGCTCTGTCAATGTGGCTTTTTTCGTTTGATATTCGGTTAAGAATTGATGCAATTCCCGTGATTCATATTCAAACAGACGTTTTTCTTTTGTTAAACGAGTAATCGTTTCTGTTTGATTGGCTAATTTATTGTCAATTTCTTGTTGTTTTAAGCGATTTTGTTCACCAGCAGAGCGCAACATTTCTGCACGTTCCGTGGCTGTTTTCACTTCTTGCGAGAGCGCTTGGACTTCTTGTTCTACACTTCTTAGTTGTGTTTCTAATTGAGTCATTTGTTCAGTAATTGTTTGAAGTTCTTGCGCTTGTGAAAATAGGCTTCCTTGGTTGCCACGTTTATTGGCTCCCCCAGTCATCGAACCGCCAGGATTCATCACATCGCCTTCCAATGAGACAACGCGATATTGGTAATTGACTAATTTTGCTAACTGGTTGGCACTCGTTAAATCTGCCGCTAAAATCGTGACGCCTAAGAGATTTTGAATAACGGTTTGTACTTGTTCTGGATAACGAACTAATTCACTGGCAATCCCCACGAAGCCCGGTGCACCAGCCAAACGATTCTGAACCATCGCCGATACAGAGCGCGGCTTAATGGTGGTCAATGGTAAAAAGGTTGCTCGGCCACTGTGTTGTTGTTTTAAGAAGGTGATGCCTGCTCGACCATCTTTCTCATTTTCCACAACAATATGTTGCGCCGCACCACCTAAGGCCGTTTCAATCGCCAACGTATATTCTTTAGGCACTTCAATTAACTCAGCCACTGCGCCAACAATCCCAGTTAGTTGGTTTTTGTGACGCAATACAGCTTTCACGCCTTGATAGAAGCCAGCGTAATTTTCTTGAATTTCTTGCAAACTTTTTTGGCGTGCCTTCGCTTGTTGCACTTGATTCATCGCTTGGTACATATCATTTTGACGCTGTGCTAATCGTTCACGTTTGGCTTCAAGCATTGCTTTCAACGCAGTGTATTCTTCCAGCTGTTCTTGTAAGCCTTGTTTTGCGACTTTTTGCTCTTTTTCTAGCGTTTCTTTCATTGCAAGAGCTTCAACCATCTGTTCTTCTAGCGCTTCGTGTTTTGCTAGCGATTGTTGATTTTTAGCTGTTTCTTGTTGATATTGTCGTTCTAAATATTTTAAGTCATTGGCTGTATTGGCTTGTTCTTGCATGACTTCCACATACTGACTGCGCAATTCTTCCATTAATTCTTTAGAAGACTTACTATATTTTTCCACATCTTTCGTTGCCAAAGCCAATGCTTCTTTTAACGTCTGACGTTGTGCCGTTTTTTCTGCGATTGCTGTTTCCAGCGTCTGCAATTCTTCTCGATAACGAACAATTTTTTCGGCCGTTTCTGCCAACGTCTCTTCGTATTCGCTTGCCGTTTGGGAGGTGTGTTTGGAACGTTCAATTAAAACATTTTTTTGTCCTTCTGCTTGTTTCAACGCTTCTGTCACTTGTAATAATTGTTGTTGTTCCGTTTCAATTTGTTCATCTAAACGATTGCGCTTGCTGCGTAAACGTACCAATTTGCCTTCTAGGTCATGGACTTGCTTACTTGCGCCAGCTAACTTTTCTTCAATGGCTGTTAATTCTTGCGTTTTCGTTTCCCAAATAACTTTTGCTTCTTGAATTTCGGTCACAGTTAAATTGACATCAATTTCGGTAAGTTCTTCTTTCAAAGCTAAATACTTTTTAGCCGCATCTGCTTGGGCGGCTAGAGGAACTAATTGGTCTTCCAACTCGTAAATGATATCTTGGACACGGCTTAAGTTGTCCTCGGTTTCGAAAAGCTTTTGTTCAGCTTTTTTCTTTCGTTGTTTGTATTTTAAAACGCCCGCTGCTTCTTCAAAAATCCCTCGACGGTCTTCAGGTTTACTATTAAAAATCGCTTCAACTTTCCCTTGTGAAATAATTGAAAAAGATTCTTTGCCTAACCCTGAATCCATAAATAAATCTTGAATGTCTTTTAAACGGCACGCTTGTTTATTAATAAAAAAGTCACTTTCGCCCGTTCGTTTTAAACGACGGGTGACACTAATCTCACTATAATCCAATGCTAAATAATGGTCGCTGTTGTCTAACGTCACGGTAACTTCCGCAATATTTAGCGGCTTACGACCTTCCGAACCGGCAAAGATAATGTCGTTCATTTTGCCACCGCGAAGGTTTTTCGCAGATTGTTCACCTAATACCCAGCGAACGGCTTCCGTGATATTACTTTTCCCACTTCCATTCGGACCAACCACTGCTGTCACATCATCTTCAAATTCAATAATGGTTTTATCTGCAAATGATTTAAATCCTGTAATTTCAATTCGTTTTAAATACACGAATATTGCTCCTTCCAGCCTTACTGAGGAATACTTTTCAGTGCCCGCTCAGCGGCATCCTGTTCAGCTAACTTCTTCGATTTTCCTTGGCCTAACCCAATGAGTTCACCATTCATGTAAACTTCAGTGAAAAAGGTGCGGTCATGAGCAGGGCCTTCTTCTTTAATTAAGCGATATTCAATTGAAACATCGCCTTTGCGTTGTAAAACTTCTTGTAATTGTGTTTTGTGATCCATCTCATGTGAAAAAGCACCGGCATCAATTTTCGGAAAAATAACGTCTTCAATAAATTTCTTGGCTGCGCCAACTTTTTGGTCTAAGTAGAGGGCACCTAAAAAGGCTTCAAATAAGTCACATAATAATGATGCACGTGTTCGTCCGCCCGATGCTTCTTCTCCTTTACCTAATAAAATGTAGTTGTCGAAGTGACATTCTTTCGCAAATTTGGCTAAACTATCTTCCCGAACGATGGCTGCGCGCATCTTCGTTAATTTTCCTTCTGGAAGTTCTGGGAATTTTAAATACAAATATTGTGAAACAATTAATTCTAAAACTGCATCTCCTAAAAATTCAAGACGTTCATTATCGGATAATTTTAAATAGCGATGCTCATTCACATAGGATGAATGAGTAAAAGCTTGCTCTAATAGATTGACATCATGGAAAACAATGCCGTAACGTTCTTTTAACTCTGTTGTTAACTGATTGTCCATTCTCCACATTCCTTTACATTTATTTACACCTTGTTTCATTATACTTTTTTTTTCACTTTTTTTAAATGGTTCTATTCAGAAAAAGCCTGTTATTCACTGTGTTCTCATTATTTTTTAGAAAAAAATAAATAAATAGAGCTATGATTGAGATAAAAGCGTTTGTTTACGTAAGAGATAGAAAGAGCGTGGGACAAAAATCACTTTGGATTTTTGCGCCACGCTCAAAAACTGATAAACGGCGGGAACAGAAGCAACTCCTCCTTATTTCTCGGAGTTAAACACTTCTGTCCCGACCTCGTTCTATCTCTATTAAATCAGCGGAACGTTGTTTAACGTTTTTCCGCAGTGACACCCACCGTTGCCCATGGATTATCTTTCGTATCAACTGCCCAAGTAAAGTCAACTACACGGTCGTTGACAGGCAAGACTTCATTTCTGTAAAGCGTTGGGATTACAAACGCTTCATCAATGGCATACTCTTGCCAATCGTAGAAGGCTTTTTTACGTTTTTCTTCATCAAATGATGCTTTTGAATCAATCGCATCAAGTAATTTAGTATTTTCTTCTGACTCAAAACGTGTATAGTTAAAGGCTGAGTTTGGACCATATAAGCCGGTTGGTGAAGGATCTGAACCTGTGCCCCACGCGCCTTGATAGATATCTACTTCTGGGTCATCATTTTTCAATTTATCATAGAATGCTTGGAAATCAATTAAGCGTCCTGTTGTATACGTTACGTTTAAGCCAATTTCTTTCCATTGTTGGACATAGTAATCAGCAAGTGGTTGTGCAGTTTCGCCGCCTGACATTGAAGCAAACTTGATTTCTAGTGGTTTACCTTCTTTGTCTTCACGAATGCCATCGCCGTCTACGTCTTTATAACCAGCATCGTCTAATAATTTTTTCGCTTTGTCTAAATCAAGCGTATAGCCTTTCGCTTCGCTATCATGCAAGCTCTTGAAGACTGGTGGGATTAACGTTGTTGCCCCTGTTCGTAAGCCGTTGTAGAATTTTTGGCCGACTGCATCATTGTCAATTGCATAGCCCATGGCTTGACGTAAGCTTTTATCTGCCATTTTCGCTTTTGGATTGTATTTCACTGTATTTGTTTCTTTGTCAAACGTACCCATTTTAAAGCCAATATACGTGTAGGCTTGTTCGGGACGTCCTAAGATTTGATACCCTTCAGTATCTTTGTATGTTGGATACGTATCTGTTGGCATTGATAATGCAATATCGTATTGTTTCGCTTTCATCGCTTCTACAATGCTCGCAGAAGGAACAGATTTGAACACTAATTTATCTAATTTAGGTTTGCCACCGTAGTAATGCTCATTTGGTAGGTATTCAACAGATTCACCTGTCACAATATTACTCATGTAGTATGGTCCAATAGTCACAGGATTTTTACGAACTGCATCGCTTGATTCCATGTCTTTAACAGCAATTCCTTCAAAGGCATGTTTTGGTAAAACTGAACCCCAAACACCGCCACCTAATTGTTGCATTCCTGGGTGAACTTCTTTATAAGTGATTTTAACTTCTTTATCATTGACTTTTTCTATGCCAGAAATGGTTGGTGATTTACCAGCATGGTAGTCTTCCATGCCAACAATATTCGTAAAGTTATCATCATAACGAATCCCTGTATAGTCTTTATGACCAATGACTTCATAAGAGAAAATCACGTCATCTGCCGTCACATCTTTACCGTCAGACCATTTCAAATTGTCACGTAATTTAATGGTTGCTGTATTGGCATCTTCATCTAATTTCAGATCCGCAGGACCCCCATCGACAATCTTAAAGTCTGCATCATTGTTAAATAATGGCTGTACCGTTGGAAGCATGTATTGTGCATCATAGTTGTCTTGATAAAATTCTTGCTGGAAAAGTCCTTGGAATTGTGTATCCATAACTACAGCGACATCTAATGTCCCGCCATCAATTGCTTTTTTATCATTTTTAACAGCGATTGGCATTTTTGAAATGTCTTCTGTTTCCGTTGCTTTATTGCCCCCGCCTTTATTGCCGCCACCACATGCAGCTAACCCGAATACTAACACAGAAGCTAACGTGATTGCACCTAAAATCCGTTTCTTGTTCATCTCTTTTCCTCCCTCATTTTTTGGCTAATTAGCCTAATCGTTGTCGTGCATCTGCTGAGCGCTTAAATGCTTGTCCAACATAGTTTATACTTAACATCAAGACTAAAATTAGAATTGATGCAGGTAACCAAACCCATTGTTTATTGACTAATACATCCCCACTGCTGGCGTAGCCAATTAAGGTTCCTAAACTTGGGACACTTTGTGGTAACCCGAAGCCTAAGAAAGTTAACGTTGTTTCGATCCCGATATTCGCCGCGAAATTAATCGTTAAGTTCGTAATAATTAATGAACTTAAATTCGGCATAATTTCTCGAAACATAATTTTAAAATCGCTTGTTCCCATTGTCTTAGAGGCACTAACGTAATCTCGGCGCCCTTCAGATAACGTTTTACTGCGGAACAACCGCGCTTTTCCAACCCAATAAAACGCACACATAATCCAAATAAAGGACCAGATACTATATTTAGGAATCACGGAAACGAACACAATAATAATTAACATAATTGGCAAAATCATAATAAAATCCACGATACGCATCAAAATATTATCAATCATACCTCCATAATAACCGGAAATAATCCCTAAACCGACCCCGATAATAGACGTAATAATCGTAATGGCAAAACCGATTAAAATCGAGTTCCTAGCCCCGATAATCAATTGTCCTAAAACATCACGACCCCCTTCATCGGCACCTAAAATGAACTTGGTGCCATTCATTGTAACGGTACCTGGTTCCGCATATTTATCTAAAATACTTACATGCATAACGGCACTTTGGTCTAACACTAACGAACCGATAAAAACGGCTAATAAGATAATGACCAAAAGGATTAAAGAAAACATCGCCATTTTTTCTTTGACGAATTCTCGCGCAATCATCCGAAAGCCCATTGGTGGAATACTTTCTTGTAAGACTTCTTCTCTTTTTTCTTCTGTCAATTCCATTTTTATCACCCTTTCTTCGTGTTTTTCTACTGAATTCGAATTCTTGGATCAACAATACTCATTACAATATCAGAAATTAAGGTTCCGATAAGGGTTGCCAATCCCAAAATCAACACGAGAGCGGTAATAACGGAATAGTCACGTTGAATGATACTATCAATAAATAATTTTCCAATTCCTGGGAAAGCAAAAATCTTTTCAATAACGACTGATCCGGCAATCAAAGCAGTAATTTCATAACCTAATTGAGAGGCAATTGGTAATGCTGCATTTCTAAAAATGTGTCGATTAAAAATTTTATTCGTTGGCACTCCTTTTGAACGAGCAGTACGAACAAAGTCCATGTTTTTAACATCAATCACTTCACTGCGCAAATATTGAATAGTGACCGCTGTCCCTAGCAACGCTTGAGTGACCCCTGGTAAAATTAAATGCTTCAGTTTATCTAAATAATACGGCCACGTTCCCTCAGCCAAACCAACAGTCACGGTTCCACTCGTTGGGAACCAGTCTAAGCGATACCCAAAAATAAAGAGCATAATCAAGGCAAAGATGAATAATGGCACGGCAAAACTGAAGAAGTTGTAGATAACCACCATTTTGTCAAACCATGAATTTTGGTAACGGCCAGCAATTAAACCGAAAGGAATGGCGATTAAATACGTGATTATAACTGACACAGCGGCCAATGCAATCGTATTCCCCACCCGACCAGCAATGAGCGTGGACACAGGTAACTTAAAGATAAAACTATGCCCAAAATCTCCATGTAAGGCATTGCCAATCCAACGGAAATATTGTTCGTACCAAGGATCATTTAACCCGGCAGCTTCGCGCATGGCTTCAATCACTTTCGGGTCTTGGTTCGGATTAATCAATCCTGTAAACGGATCACCTGGCATCATTTTAGCCAACAGGAAAATCAAGACACTTAAAATAATCACTTGCGGAATCATCAATAACAAACGGCGTAAAATTGTTTTCCACATTATTCAGCACCTCCATTTTTTAACGCTACTTGGTGGGTTGGACTAATCGCATGTAAGTTATAAACCCGCCCATTTTCATCATAATAGTCTTTATGATTTTCCCGATACTCTTGCTCAACTCTTCTTCGTTCTTCTTTGTGAGCTTCTCGGTTCGCTACGTCAATTTTAGGAATTGCTGAAAGTAAGCGTTTGGTATAAATGTGTTGTGGATTAGTGTAAATATCTTGGCGTGTACCGATTTCTACAAAACGGCCTTTGTACATAATGGCAATGTTGTCACACATATGTTTAACTACGCCCAAATCATGGGAAATAAATAAGTAACTTAACCCATATTCCTGTTGAATGTTTTTCATAAAATTCAATACCTGTGCTTGCACAGATAAGTCCAGTGCTGAAACAGGTTCATCTGCAATAATTAATTTGGGGCTGGTAGCCACCGCTCGGGCGACGCCTAAACGTTGGCGTTGTCCACCAGAAAATTCATGAGGATATTTGTACAACGCATCTTCTGGCATCCCCACAATGTCCAACAAACTTTTGACTTTTTTCTTTTCTTCTTGGTCACTTAACCGTTCAAAATTTCGAATTGGTTCGGCGATAATATCTAGTACTCGTTTTTTAGGGTTTAAACTTGACATCGAATCTTGGAAAATCATTTGGACATCTTTGTTGTATCCAATCGCTTTTCGACTTCGCGGCTTGGTTACATCTTGTCCTTGATAAATAATTTCACCATTTGTAATTTTTTCTAAACCAATAATTGCTTTTCCTGTCGTTGATTTTCCAGAACCCGACTCACCAACTAACCCATACGTTTTACCTTGTTCAATCATGAAATCCACACCATCAACCGCCAAAACATGATCAGTGATTCGATTGAAGAAGCCGCTGCGAATTGAATAATGAACTTTTAAATCTTTAATTTGAATAATTTCTGTCATTACGCTTCCCCTTCCCCGTCTCTAAAATGAAAATGTTTATAACATGTACAACGAACATAATGATTCGGTGCAACTTCATGTAATGTTGGATTTTCTTCATGTTCCGATGCATCAATCCAAGGAATTCGTGGGGCAAACCGACAACCTTTTCTAGGTAATTTGGTTAACGAAGGAACAATCCCTTCAATCACATGAAGTTCTTCTTCATCTGAATTCTCTTGGGGAATGGACTGAAGTAATGAACGTGTATATGGATGTTTTGGATGACTAAACAATTCTTCAGCAGTGGCTACTTCTACAAACTGACCCGCATACATAACCGCTACACGATCAGCCATTTCCGCAACTACACCTAAGTCATGGGTAATTAAAATAATGCCACTCCCTGTTTCTTCTTGTAAATCTTTTAACAAATCGAGAATTTGTGCCTGAATGGTAACGTCTAAGGCCGTTGTTGGTTCATCTGCAATTAAAATCGGTGGTTTACACGCGATTGCAATGGCGATAATTACCCGTTGACGCATGCCGCCAGACAATTCATGAGGATACTGTTTCCCGACACGCTCTGGGTTGGGAATCCCCACTTGATCTAACAGTTCAATGGCCCGTGCTTGTTTTTGTTGTGCGGTCATTTTGGTATGATACGTGAGACTTTCTTTAATTTGGTCTTCAATTCGCATGAGCGGATTCAGTGCAGACAACGGATCTTGGAAAATCATCCCAATATCGTTTCCTCTGACTTTGTTGTACAATGTTTCATTAAACGTAGTTAAGTTTAAATTGTTGTATAAAATTTCCCCAGTAATTTTGGTATGATTGGGATCATGTAAGCCCATAATCGTTGTTGCTAAGGTACTTTTTCCACAACCAGATTCTCCGACGATTGCCAGAATCTCATTTTTCTTCAATTCAAATGAAACATCATCGACGGCATTATAATAATCATCTTTGATTCTAAATGCTGTTTCTAATCCTGAAACCTCTAGTAATTGTTCATTTCCTTGCATCCATACGCACCCCTTACGTCCTTTCAAAAACATTATATAAATTAACTAATATTTAATGATAGCACTTTCTAATTTTTATCAATGTTAATTTACAGCTCATTGTTTTTTCATAATTTTATAGAATTATTCCATAAAAAGCAAGATAAAATAACTTTTTTCGCAGTTATTTTTTTACATGTATGATTTTTTTACAAAAATATGTGTAAAAATAGCCTTATTGCTTAATAAAATAACCATTATGTACGCAAAAAAGTCGATCAACACGAATGTCAATCGACTTTGTCTTATTATTTTTTATGAATTACTCACAATATAATCTACAGCGGCACCAACTGTTTCAATTTTTTCTGCATCTTCATCTGAAATCTCTGTTCCAAATTCATCTTCAAGTTCTAAAACAAACTCCATTACGCTAATTGAGTCAGCGTTCAAATCATCTTTAATGTTTAATTGATCTGTTACTTGATCCGCTTCAATATCAAAGTGGTTTGAGATAATCTTCGCTACTTTTTGAAGTACTTCTTCACGAGTCAACTGTATTCACCTCCACTGCTTTTGAAAAAAGGTTCTTTCTTTTACTAAAACGCTAAGATACATTGTACTCACAATTTGGGTATTTGTCCATCTTTTTTTCATTTGAGTAACAAACTGATGTCAAGACAATTGCAAATTACTCTGCTTTGCCTTCATAATATTCCACTAATTGTGGGACAACTTGGGTTTCTAACATTGTATGAATTTGACGAATGGTGTAGCGGACGGCATCAGGACCCGTGGCCCCATGCGTTTTAATGACTGGCGCTTTTAAGCCAAATAAAACCGCTCCCCCATGTTTTGAGTAGTCCATTTCGTCTTTCATGCCACGCAACGCATTCTTTAATAATAAGGCGCCCATTTTTCCTTTGACACCTTCAGAAAGAATCGCTGTTTTCAGCAAGCTCATCATGTTCATAGCTGTGCCTTCGATGGATTTTAAAACGGCGTTTCCTGTGAAGCCATCTGTCACCACCACGTCAGCTACGCCATTTAATAATTCTCGTGCTTCAACGTTTCCGACAAAATTAATCGTTTCATCTGCTGCTAACAATTCGAAGGCTTTTTTCGTTAATTCACTGCCCTTTGTTTCCTCAGTTCCATTATTTAATAGACCGACACGAGGATTCTGAACGTTCCGAACTTTTTCAGCATAGAATGAACCTAAAACGGCATACTGAACCAAATGTTCTGGTTTATTGTCTGCATTGGCTCCTAAATCTAACATGTCAAACCCTTTGTCTGGTTCTCCCATGACAGGTAAAGTTGACATCAAACCGGGACGTTCCACATTTTTGATGCGGCCGACAATGAACAGACCCGCTGCTAATAGCGCTCCGGTGTTGCCTGCAGAAAAAATCGCATCGGCTTCCCCATTTTTAACTGCTTGCGCTGCTAAAACCATGGAAGCAGTTTTCTTACGACGGATTGCTTTAACTGGCTCATCGTCACTAGCAATTTTTTCATCGGTATGAATAATCGTAATGTTTTTTTCATCGGTGATGTATTTTTTTATTTCGGCTTCTTTTCCATATAATTGAAATTCAATGTCTGGGAAGTCTTGTTTGGCTAGCATAACCCCTTCAACAATTGCTTGTGGGGCGTTATCTCCACCCATTGCATCTACAGCAATTTTCATGAGTGATTCCCTCCTACTTTTTTGTTTCCTAACAAGTATAACATATTTTTTTCAAAGAAATACGCATTGGCTTTTACTTTCTGGCTTCAAAAATTACCTCTTCTAATCGAAAAATTGGGCTGCCTCATCTTGGGGTTTCACTCGATTGGCTAAGCCTTGATAAGCAGGATATTGCCACCATTCTTTCACTTGCCATAGGGCACTTGCTTCTTGGCGCGCAACTTCTAAAATGTTAAAGTCCGTCACGATATCTCCTACCGCAAATTGAGGCACCCCTGATTGCCGTGCACCGAACACTTCCCCAGGTCCGCGAAGTTCCAAATCACGCTCACTCAAGACAAAACCATTGGTGGTTTCTGTCATGATTTTCATACGCTCAACGCCCATTTCATTTTTCGGATTGGCCACTAAAATACAATAAGAAGCACTGGAGCCACGCCCAACACGGCCCCGTAACTGATGTAACTGTGCTAACCCAAACCGGTCCGCATCCATAATTAACATCACCGTGGCATTTGGTACATTCACGCCAACTTCAATAACGGTGGTAGAAACCAGTAATTGCAGCTGATTGTCTTTGAACTCCTGCATAATGTCATCTTTTTCTTGGTTTTTCATTTTACCATGTAGTAATCCCACTTGATATCTTGGGGAATAAAAGCTTTGCATATGTTCAAAAATTTCTGTTGCGTTTTTCACATCTAAGGCTTCTGATTCTTCAATCAAGGGACAAATAATATAGGCCTGATGTCCTCGAGCCAGCTCTTTTTCCATCCATTCTAAAACAGTATCTAACTGCGGCGGCCGAATCCAACGTGTTTCGATTGGAATCCGTCCAGCTGGCATTTCATCAATGATTGATACATCCATTTCGCCATAGGCTGTAATGGCCAGCGTTCGAGGAATCGGAGTGGCCGTCATGAATAAAACATCTGGTTTTAAGCCTTTTTCTCTTAATATTTTTCTCTGATTCACACCAAAACGATGTTGCTCATCGGTGATTACCAAACCTAATTGATGGAAACTGACATCTTGTTGTATCAAAGCATGGGTCCCTACCACAATGTCAATCTCGCCATTGGCCAGTTCTTCGAGAATTAGACGACGTTCTTTCGTTTTGGTGGAACCTGTTAATAAGGCCGTTCGCACTTCTAATGGATCAAACAACTGCTGTAAGCTTTCCATGTGTTGCTGCGCTAAAATTTCAGTCGGAACCATTAACGCCCCTTGAAAGCCAGCGGTCATGGTGGCGTATAGCGCAATCGCAGCCACTACCGTTTTCCCACTCCCCACGTCACCTTGAAGCAATCGTTGCATATGCTTCGGACTTCGCAAGTCTCGACAAATTTCATTGGTCACTTTTTTTTGGGCGCCTGTCAATTCAAAAGGCAGTCCTTGGGTGAACGTTTTTAAGCGATCCACGTCATATTGAATAGCTAAACCATTTTTTTCCGCTTTTTCTTGTTTCTTCAGTCCTTGCATTTTAAGTTGGAAAAGGAAAAACTCTTCAAAGACTACTCGCCGTTTGGCTTGATGGCTTTCTTCTGGATTACTGGGAAAATGCATCGCCCACATTGCTTCTTTTCTAGGCATCAAGCGGTACTTTTCTAATAAATCATTCGGTAAAATCTCTTCAACCAGTGAACCATACTCTTCAAAAGCAGTGCGGATTAACTGAACCAACGTGCTTTGGCGGACTTTTTTATTCACATGATAAATGGGGGCGAAATCTTCATTGTCTCCTTTAGAAGCTAAGATTTTCATGCCATTTAATGATTTTCTCTTGGCGTCCCATTTGCCATAAACAGCAATTTCTTCGGAAAGAACTACTTTGTCTTTTAAAAAAGGTTGATTGAAGAAGGAAACATTAATGACCGCATGTTCTTGCATCATTCGAAACGTTAACCGGCTCTTCTTATAACCGTACCGACTAACGACTGCTTCCGAAACCACTAGCCCTTTTAGCGTAACTTTTTCCTGATCCTGAATCTCGCTTAAATCCTTTTCTTGGATATCATCGTAGCGGAAGGGATAATACGTCAATAAGTCTTCAATTGTAGCAATCCCCAGTTCTTGTAAATTTTCAGCACGTTTTGGGCCAACACCGGGCAATACGCTGACTAAATCTGTGATGTCCATAAAATCCCCTCCTCATTAATATACGCAAAAAAATGGATCATTCATTAAATCGAGGTCGGGACAGAAGTGTTTAACTCCGAGAAATAAGAAGGAATTTCCGAAAATTGTTTTATAATTTTTGGAGAATTTCGGCTTATTTCCGAAGGAGTTGCTTCTGTTCCCGCCGTTTATCAATTTTTAAGCCTGGAACAAAAATCCAAAGTGATTTTTGTTCCAGGCTTTATTCGTTTTTATTTTTTCATCACGAAAACCTATTCTGCTGAGAATAAGTATGGATACACAGGTTGTCCACCTTCATGAAGTTCTGTTTCTAGTTCATCGTTTTCAGAAACTAAAATAGCGATTAGCTTTTCAGCTTCTTCAACTGAACCATCTTCGCCGACAATAATTGTCACGATTTCAGTGTCTTCATCAATCATGCGGTTCAACGTGTCTAATGATGCATTAAAACGATCTGCTTCAGAAACGACGATTTTACCATCAATCATTCCTAAGAAGTCATCTTTTTTAATTTCAACGTCATCAATGGTTGTGTCACGAACAGCTGTGGTTACTTGACCACTCACAACGCTGTCTAACATTTCCGTCATACTTGCTTTGTTTTCTTCTAATGATTGTTGATCATTGAAAGCTAACATTGCTGTCATTCCTTGAGAAATGGTTTTAGATGGAACAACCGCTACTGGTACATCGGCAACTTCTGCTGCTTGATCAGCCGCCATAAAGATGTTTTTGTTGTTTGGTAAAATAATGACTTGCTCTGCATTCACTTCTTTGACTGCTTTTAAAATATCTTCCGTACTTGGGTTCATTGTTTGGCCACCACTAATAATGTAGCTTGCACCTAAACTTCGGAATAATTCTTGAACGCCTTCACCGGCTGCAATAGCAATCACAGCAAACGGTACGCGAACTTTTTCAGTCAACGCTTCTTGCTGAGCATCGCGTTCAACTAACGTTTCATGTTGTAAACGCATATTGTCTACTTTTATTTTTACTAACGAACCAAATTTTTGGCCGTAGTTCATTACTTCACCTGGATGCTCAGTGTGCACGTGAACTTTGATAATTTCGTCATCGTTAACGACTAATAGAGAATCGCCTAGTTCATTTAAGTAGTTTCTGAATGTTTCATAATCAAAAGCGCTGTCCACGGTTGGGCCTTCGCCGATACGAACCATAATTTCTGTACAATAGCCAAATTTAATGTCTTCTGTCGCAACGTGACCACTAACACCACGATGATGTTCAGCATTAACCATTTCGTCCATTTCGGCAGGACTTGGTTCATACGTTTCAGTTGGTAAAAATTCACCACTAAGCGCTTCTAAAAATCCTTCATAGATAAATAGTAGTCCTTGACCCCCACTATCTACAACGCCGACTTCTTTTAGGACAGGTAATAAATCAGGTGTTTTCGCTAAGGCACGTTTAGCGCCTGCTACAACAGCTGTCATAACTTCGATACAGTCATCTGTTTCTTTCGCTTTACGTTCACCAGAACGCGCCGCTTCACGAGAAACAGTTAAGATTGTTCCTTCAACGGGTTTCATCACTGCTTTATACGCTGTTTCTACACCATGTGTAAATGCAGCGGCCAAGTCTTTGGCATTTAATGTTGTAACCTCAGGAATTTGTTTTGAGAAGCCACGGAATAATTGAGATAAAATAACCCCAGAGTTTCCACGAGCACCCATTAATAACCCTTTGGATAACGCACCTGCTAATTCTCCTACTTTTTCAGAGCGAGAATCGGCCACAGCCTTTGCACCACTGGTCATTGATAAGTTCATATTTGTTCCTGTATCACCATCGGGTACAGGGAAAACGTTTAATGAGTTGACATATTCTGCATTTGTGTGCAGACGAGTCGCACCTGCCTGGACCATTTCCTGGAACTGACCTGCGCTGATTTCTGTTACATTCACCTAAAAAATCCTCCTTCAGATTTACCGCTAACGGCAACACACGACTTCCTTGTGCAATTGCATCGTTGACAGTACACTACCTCTAATCCGGTAATACACGAACTCCTTGAACAAAAACGTTAACTGAATTCGCAGTGACACCTAATAATGTTTCAAGATTATATTTTACTTTTTCTTGGACGTTACGAGAAACTTCAGAAATTTTTGTACCATAACTAACAATCGTGTAGACATCCACTGCGATTCCGTTGTCTTCTTGACGAACAACGACACCACGTGAGTAATTCTCACGACGTAAAATATCGTTTAAGTTATCTTTAATTTGATTTTTGCTTGCCATTCCGACAATTCCGTAAATATCTGTCGCAGCTCCGCCAACTACTGTAGCGATCACATCATTGGTAATCTCAATGGTACCTGCGGGTGTTTGAATTTTTACAGCCATTGATGAAAGCCTCCTTATAAGAGCACATTCGCCCTATTTTCTTCCATAACATTTTATCATATCCAGCCTTTAATTAAAAGGAAGTTCGTCAGATATTATAGACCCTTCCTCATAATTACCAACATTTGTACAATTTACAACGTTTGTCGTGCATTGTCAATGCAGAAAAAGACAAGATTCGACTTGGTTCATTGAATCTTGTCTGCTGATTTTAGAGGTTTTTCATGGCTCTCACTGAGACTAAACATCTTTCTCCATTACTCATTTCGACAATCCGTTCGCTTTTTATAACTTTACTTATATGCTTGCGGTTGATTAAATATGATTTGTGACAACGATAAAAGTCATTAGACTGTTCTTCAATCTCCTTTAAGGAACCATAAAATTCAATTTCTCCATTTTCAAGATGTAAAACAATTTTATGCGATACGGAAGAAGATTCAAAAAAAAATGATTGTTGTCATATCTACAGACCGAATGGTATCGCCGTCCTTAAATTTAAATAATTTTTTTGTATCTCCACGTTCACTAGTTATACGTTCATGAGCCAATTGAATATTTTCACAGATTTTCTGCTGTAGATGTTCTTTGTTGTCTTTAATGATATAGTCCAGCGCTTCCACTTTATACGTAAACGTCAGATAGGACAGTTCCCCATGTGTTGTGACAAAAACGATTTTACCTAAATTATCGTAGTCTCTGATTTTAGCTGCTAAGGTTAATCCTGACATTTCATGTTGTAAATCAACATCTAGAAAATATAACCCAATTATTCTAGACTGACTTTTGACAAATTCAAGTACTTCTAACGGATTTCCTGTTGAAAAAACCAGTTCCATATCAAGACTTTCCATCATTATGTAATTTTTAACATAGGTTTCCAACATTTGTCGTTGTCGCCAATCATCTTCGCAAATAATAATAGAAATCACCTTATTCGCACCTCCTATTGTTTTCAATCGTCAATTTTTGAGTAAACCATCCATCACTGATGGAGGTAGCTAGTTGAACATTATTTAGGGATTGAAGCAATTCTTGAACATTACTCAATCCCATTCCTCTATCAGTGCCTTTTAATGAAAAACCGCGTTGCTTAAGTAGATGGAATTTTGGTAAATTTTTCCTACATGAATTTTGGATAATAATATGTACAGCAGAGGCATCTTTATATACAGCGATTACAAGCTTACCCTCACCTAAAAATTCGATTTCTTCTATAGAGTTATCTAAAAAAATACCTAGTATTCTAACCAAAGAAATTGAATCAATGGCTAATTCTTCAATTGGTTCAGTCACTTCTAACTGTACATCCATTCCTTTTTCTTGCGTTGAAATCAACTTAGACACAAGGAGACTTTTAACTTCTCTTACTCGAATGTTTCCAATCGCTTCTAACTTGAACCCATTTTGGTCAATGCATTTTGATACTTTCTTTATTTTACTGAAATAATAGTCATTAAGACTCTCGTAATCTCCACTTACAATAAAATCTTCTAATGAATTTAGGATATTTTTATAATCATGCCGAAACTTCCGAATCTCCTTGAATTGTTTCTCCATTGCCTCCATATATCTCTGATTTTCTAAATATTCTGTTTCCTTCTGTTGAATATCATATTTATTTTTGAGCGAACTAAGATACACAATAAAAGAAATTAATGAAACGACTAAATAGAGCGTGAGAAAGATTGAATTTACTACAATTATTTCCTTGTTATTCCCCAAATATTTTCCTAAAACCAGGCTGGTATAGTAGATAATCATTGTGCCGATTCCTATCAAATTAAAAAGCAGAAGACATTCATTGATAATAGAAAACTTTTTTTCTAGTTTTTTTATCCCCTTTATCATTAATATCGTCAGAATTACTGATAGTGCTAGCCGAAATGTACTATGTAAAAACATGGTTAAATTACTTGAAAAAATTAGTTCTGTGCCAAATATTTTTTCCTTTATAAAGGATACAAACTGACCACTTATAGCTGAAATAATGACGATATAAGAATTTATACCTAAAACTTTAATAAGGCTTTTAGAGATAAAAAAATAACCTAAAATTATTATACTCAAATAAATCCAAGCAAATCCATACATTCCTATAGCAGAAATTATTTTGCCATTCAAAATTGCGATAACCATCAATCCGAAAATACTATGTAAAGTAATTTTTTTATTAAGCTTTACTACTTTTGACTTTAGATAATTAAAGAACACTTGAACCACTGCCGTGATATTACTTAGAATAAAAACAAACCTCACCAAATTAAAACCTCCTTATATTTCAGTTAATAAAAAAAGTATATACTCTAATAAAAGACAATTCAAGCTTTCTTTACAAGTGAAACTGAGAAAAAGTAGTTTTCAGTGCCCGACTATTACGCTATAAACAAAAATTGTACACTCGCTATACTGAGTGTACAATTTCAATTACTTTTTTATTTATCAAAATAAATGTTTTATACATGAGAGTTGCGACAAGATTTTTTATACTCATCTAACATAATATTTCCCAGATTTAAACGCTTTTTTGAAAACATTTATAAGTTTATCTCCACTATAAATAAATACGCCCCCTTGATAAACACTTTTGCCTAGAAACGCTAAAATCATAGTAAAGACCAGATTAATTCCCATCGCTACTGCAAAAGCATTTAACGATGCATCCCCCAGCATATAACGTGCGTACATGACTATCGGTGATAGATACGGTATATAAGATGAAATGATAGTCGCTTGGTTACTTCCTAATCCAGTTGCAAGAATCATTACCATAAACATCGCAATAAATAAAGGAATAATCAAAATATACATCAACTGTTGAACTTCCTGAACAGAGGAAACAACAGAACCTAAAACAGCAGCCGTAACAGAATATAGCAAATAACCTAAAACGAAACATATGACAGCTAAGATGATTGCTTGACTATTTTTGCCTTCACTCAAAAAGTCAAATACTCCTGTACTATCTCCAAAAATTCCATAAGATGCATACGCAGCCCCAAAAATTGCTGCTGCTTGCGTTACCCCAACTAGCCCAATGCCAACAATTTTACCAATTAAGTGCTGAACTGGTGTAATTGTTGTGAGTAAAATTTCCATAACTCTTGAACTCTTTTCCACTGCAATGTCTTGGGCAACCATTGTAGAATAGAGCATAACTGCAATGTAGAGAATAAAACCAACAATATAAACTAGTATTAATGTTTGAACCGAATTATCTTGATTTCCAGCTAAAGATTCTAAGGATAAACGTGTGCTTTCATTCAAAAACTGTTGTTGCGTCGCATCAATATTTAATTGATTTAATTTAATCGATTGATTTACAGTGGTTACAAGACTTTGTAATTGTTCAGACACATTATATTGGAGAGCTCCTTCGTAATAAATTTTTCCTTCGTATAGACCAGCGCTACTCTTTTCAATTTTCAAAATGGTTTTACTCGCTCTATCTTTCAGCTCTTTCTCAGCATCTGATAACTTTTGACCGCCGTCAACAAAGTTCAGATTGGTACCTTTACCAACTTCTTTCAGCATAGTAACAGTTTCTTGATTATTTGAAACAACAAGGATGGTTTCTTTACTTGGTTCCTCTTTTTTTAGAATCCCTTCATAATTCATTCCCAAAAATGTCCCTACCATCAAAACCAACAGTATAATAACAAACACTTTTGACACGACTTTTTGTTTGTATGTTTCTAAAGCAATCGTCACTATATTTTTCACTTTACTCACCCACTCTTTCTAGAAAAATATCATTTAACGAAATTGGCTCAATTCTGAATTGCTGAATATTTTCTGATTGAAAAATAAATTTTTGAATTTTCTTCGCAGTACATTCATCTTTTACATAAAAAGAAATAACATCATTTTCTTCTTTATACGATTCTATTTCAAAATCTTGCTTTAATATTTCTCTGTCAAAATCAGCCTGAACAATCACTTTTCTTTTATCCGTTTCATCTTTGATTTCTTTTAAATTTCCTTCTACAAGAACCTCACCCTTTTTCATCATACAAATGTTTTCACAGATTTCTTCTACGTTTGCCATTTGATGAGAGCTGAAAATTATCGTAGCACTATTTTCCTTCAAAAAAAGAATTGCTTCTTTTAGTTGATTCGCATTAATCGGGTCTAGCCCAGAGAATGGTTCATCCAAAATGACAAGCTTGGGTCCATGAATGATCGATGCAATAAATTGAATCTTTTGTTGATTCCCTTTTGACAATTCACTAATTTTTCGATCTACGTTCTTTTGTATCTTAAAAAAATCCATCCAAAAGAGGATACTTTTTTCAATTTCTTTCTTTTTCATTTTACGGAGCTTCCCAAAGAAAGTTAATTGTTGTCTCTCCGTTCTTTTCGGATATAGGCCACGCTCTTCTGGAAGATAACCGACCTCTTTAGCATCAAAGCGATCAACTTTACGTCCCTGCCATGTTATTTCCCCTTCATCAGGAGAGTAGATGCCTAAAATATGGCGGAAAATAGTAGTTTTACCTGCACCGTTTGCGCCTAAGAAGCCGTAAATTTCGCCTTCTGGAATAGTCAAATTGATTCCTTTAATAATTTCCTGCTCATTCATTTTCTTTTTCAACTTTTTAATTTCTAAGCTCATATTTTCCTCCTTTTTCATTTATCTAAGTACTTTAATTATATTAATCAAACACGGAACACTACATTTTTTTCTTGAACTCTTAAATTTTCATCTTTATCGTCTTACGTTTGTGCATGGATTTCTTAAGTATTTAAAATCAGACAATTAAAAACTATCACCTGACAAGCTACTTTTGTTGTTAGTCACTAAAAATCTTCTTGCAAATCAGTGCCTAATATGATAAATTAAGTTAGTATGAGCTGAATATTATCGCTCCAAGATCAAGGCAAAGGAGGAAACTTAAAATGGCAAAAGTATGTTACTTCACTGGTCGTAAGACTTCAAGTGGTAATAACCGTTCACATGCGATGAACTCAACAAAACGCACTGTGAAACCTAACTTACAAAAAGTTCGCGTATTAATCGATGGTAAACCTAAAAAAGTTTGGGTGTCAACTCGTGCTTTGAAATCTGGTAAAATCGAACGTGTTTAATAAACTTAAATAAGCAAAGCTGGACGTTCGTTGTTCGGCTTTTTTTATTGCAAAAAAAAGAAGTTGGACCTTCATCACTTTGATGAAGGTCCAACTTCTTTTTACTTGTCTTTACTTTGAATAACTGCAATCATCCCTGCATCGAAGGAAAAAGCAGCGGCTTCTTCGATAAATTCATTACTTGCATACGATGTTGGGTAAGGAACATCTTGATTGGTTAATAAATATTTACTACGTCGTAGCGTCAAGTTTTCTACAGGCGTCAAACAGCAGTAGGCCAGATATTCTTTATCTGGCTCTTTCGGTACGATATACGAACCAGGGGCGTAATACTGGATGCTATTTTGACGATCGCATAGACGGATTTGACGAAGTACGCCTTGAAATCGTGGTTCAAAGGGTAACCAAAGATTGGCTAACAGGTGGTCAATTCTGCCCCCTGTCGCACCGATAATCGTCATCTCTGCTTGTGGAAATCGTTGTAAAGCTTCTTGAAGCGCTAATTGTGTGTCTGTATCATCTTTTTCAGCAGGTGCTTGAATGAGTGTTTCGGCAGTTTCTTGGACAAAATGGTATTCTTCTCGTGATAATGAATCAAAATCGCCCACCGCTAATTGTAACGGTAAATCGGCCTCTAATAAATGGAGACAGCCGCGATCAATACCTACGAAATAATCATACGTAGCTGGTTCAATGGTTGGCCAATCACTTGGCTCGCCGCCAGCTACCAGTAAGACACGACTCATTTGTCTAGCACTGCTCTCAGTGCATCGATTCGTTCTTGAGGATTTTCAGCATTATAAATGTAGGAGCCTGCAACGAACACTTCCGCACCAGCTTCTTTGCAGCGTGCGGCAGTTTCAGGAACAATCCCGCCATCGACTTCAATTTCATAGGTGTATCCTTTTGTTTCTTTCCATTCTTTTAATTGAGCAATTTTTTCTAGTGAGTTTTCAATAAATGATTGTCCGCCAAAGCCTGGATTGACAGTCATTACCAAGACTTGATCTGCCAAATCTAATACATTTTCGATCATCGAAAGTGGTGTCCCGGGATTGATGGTTACGCCAGCTTTCACACCCGCATTTTTAATCATTTGTAAGGCACGATGAATATGGGGTGTTGCTTCTTGATGGACAGTAATAATATCCGCACCGGCTTCCGCAAAGGCATTGATATAGTTTTCAGGTTGTACAATCATCAAATGAACATCCAATGGTAGTTTTGTCACTGGACGAATCGCTGAAACGATATTCGGTCCTAAGGTAATGTTGGGCACAAATTGACCGTCCATAACATCAACATGAATATAATCTGCTCCTAATTCTTCTACTAAACGGATATCTCTTTCTAAATTGGCAAAATCGGCACTTAAAATGGATGGTGCTAGTTTCATTTGGCTCGCTCCCTTTATATTTGCTATGATTTTTTCTTATAAACAGGTCGTCGATTCTCGATTTCCATTAAAAACTGTAAATAATTTTCGTAACGACTCGTCGCAATGGTTCCCGCTTCCACTTGACGTTTCACTTCACAACCAGGTTCTTTGTGGTGCATACATTCACGAAACTTACAGTGAGAGGCCGCGGCAACAAATTCAGGAAATTGCTTTGGTAATTCCACTGCTTCCATCTCCAAGAAATCGATGGCACTAAATCCTGGTGTATCAGCAACCAAACCGTCGTATAACGGAATCAATTCCACGTGACGGGTCGTATGTTTGCCCCGTCCTAAAGATTGGGAAATTTCCGCAGTTGCTAGTTGTAATTCTGGTGAAATTTGATTCAACAATGTTGATTTTCCAGCGCCTGATTGTCCCATAAAAACAGTCAACCGTTCTGGGAAAAAGCGTTCTAATTCTTTGGTGGCTTCTATGTCTTCCGAAGCGATCACCGCATAACCTAACGCTTCATAAATCTGTTTAATTTCAGTGACTTCTTGACGTTGCGGCTCATCTAATAGATCAACTTTCGTTAAATAAATAACTGGTTCTATATCCTTATACTCTAAGCTGACTAAGAAACGATCCAACAAATTAAACGAAAAATTTGGCGAAACCATACTCATGACAACCACACCTAGATCCACATTTGCAACAGGCGGGCGCACTAATTCATTTCGTCTTGGTAAAATTTCCAACACATAACCATCTGTTAAATTATCGCTTTCAAAAAGCACTTCATCTCCCACGAGTGGCGTAATTTTTCGATTACGAAAATTCCCTCGCGCTCTTGTTTGATATGTTTCTCCATCTGCGTATACATAATAAAAACCGCTTAACGCTTTTCTGATTTGACCTTTCAGATAAACCACTCCTAACTACTTTCGAATATACAGGATAGTGGCAGAGAAATCAAGGGAGCCTCTCGATTCTATTAATTAAAAAGAGCCTAGGACATAAGTCGAAATGACTTACCTTCCTAGACTTAAACCTTAAGATAAACGGCGGGACAGGAGCAGCTTCTTCTTATTGCTGAGAAACACTATTTGAAAAGCAAATAGATGTTAAACAGTACCTACTTGGTTCTTGAAGCTAAATCCTCCTGTCCCAACCTCTTGTCTTAATTACTCGTACTACTTTCACTAGTGGTGCTTTTTGAATCATTTGCTTTTGAATAATAAACCGTAACAGAGTCGCCTTTTTTGACTTTGCTGCCAGCGGATGGGCTAGTTCGTTCAACGACTTGGCCATCGCCAGAGCCAGATAATCCTTGTTCATTGATTTTAAGGCCAGCGTTATTGATGCTGTCTTCTGCAGCTTTTGGCGAATAACCTGAAATATCAGGAACAGTTACTGAGTCACTGCCTTTGCTGACATGTAAAGTAATCGTGTCATTTTTAGGATCAACAGCGGTACCAGAAGCTGGTTCTTGACTAATCACGGTATCTTTTTCAACTTTGTCGCTTTCTTCGTCCACTCGTTTAATTTGAGATTCTGGGATACCTAAAGCAATTAAGCGACTTACCGCATTATCGTAAGAAATTCCGCTATAATCAGAAAGTGTCACTTTGTCGCTACCTTTACTTACATATAACGTCACTTGGCCATTTTTAGGTGTCACGGTGCCACCTGGTGCGGGGTCTTGCGTAATGACTAAACCTGGTTCTACCGTATCGCTTGCTTGGTCGACACGCGTAATTTGAGATTCAGAAATGCCTAATTGTGCCAATGCATTTACTGCATTTGTGTAAGAATAACCGGCGTAACTAGGCAAAGTAACCGCTTCTGGTCCTTCACTGACCGTTAAAGTGACTTTGTCTTTTTTCGGATCAACTTTTTTACCTGCAGCTGGTTTTTGTTTAATAATGTTATCTGTAGACACAGAATCACTGTATTCTTTTTTCGTTGTAATTTGGTCTTCTGAAAACCCTAGTTTTTTCAAGGCTTCGACAGCAGATTCATACGATTCGTTTGTATAATCGGCCATCTCAATTTTTTCTGTTCCAGAGCTGATATATAAAGTAACAGATCGGCCTTTTTTCACAGATGATTTTGCTTCGGGGTCTGTTTTGACCACCTTGCCTTCTTCAATCTTATCGTCGGGAATTTTTTTGGTTTCACTATCGACTTTCAGCCCGGCACTTTGTAGCGCTTGTGAAGCGTCCGCTTTCGTTTCATTTGTAACATCAGGAACTTCAACGTCTTTACCGCCCGACATTGCAAAGGCTAAGCCACCTATTGCTAAAGCAATTAATGCCGCAATTGCTAAGCCAATCCACAATTTTTTGCGGTTTTTCTTCGGTGGTTGTTCAGCTAAAATGTCATCTGCGATATCTTCTGGGACTTCGACAGGCGTTGTCTCTTCCGGTTCAGCGATGTCTTCGGGAATCGGAGTTAATACTTTCGTTTCTCCTAATAAAGCCGTTGGTTCCCACGCAGGTTCGTTTAAACGACTGGCTGACAAGGACGTGTATAAGTCTTCTGCCATCTCATTCGCTGTTTTGTAGCGATCGCTTGGGTCTTTTGCGGTTGCGTGACGAACCACATTTTCCAATGATTGAGGAATCCCTGGATCAAACATTTTGACAGAGGGAATTTCTTCTTGAAAATGTTTTAAGGCAATCGTTACGGCTGATTCACCATCAAAAGGTACATTCCCTGTTAGCATTTCATAGAGAATAATTCCCACAGCGTAAATATCTGATTGGTTGGTCGCCATGCTTCCGCGCGCTTGTTCTGGCGATAAGTAATGCACCGAACCTAACATTGTGTTCGTTTGCGTAATTGACGTTTCTGACAAGGCAATCGCAATCCCAAAGTCAGTAATTTTGACTGTGCCGTGTTCGTCAATCAGAATGTTTTGCGGTTTTAAATCCCGGTGAATAATTCTATGTTCATGTGCCATTGCGACAGCAGATAAAATTTGTTGCGTAATATCCACAACTGTGGAATAAGGAATTGGGAAATGCGTTTGGATGTAACGTTTCAAGTCCATTCCTTTCACATATTCCATGACTAAATACTGTAGTCCATCTTCTTCGCCTACATCGTACACACTGACGATATTCGGGTGAACCAGCTCAGTTGCGGCTAGTGCTTCACGCTGAAAACGTCGGATGGCGGCTTGATCGTTTTGGAAGTCAAAGCGCAAGACTTTTACTGCAACGTCTCGGTCTAAAATTAAATCGTGTGCTAAATAGACGTTGGCCATGCCGCCGCTTCCGATGCTGCCAATAATGTGATATCGACCATTCAGCTTCTTGCCGATTTCTATCATTGGTTTTCCTCCTTCTGTTCGTCAAAGTGTATCACTAACACGGTAATGTTATCTAAACCACCCGCTTCATTTGCTTGGGCAACGAGTTGGCTTAATTTGGATTCTAAGGGATCTGACGTCTCTAAAATTTCTAAAATTTTTGTCTCAGGAACCATATTGGTTAAACCGTCCGAACATAACAGTAAATAGTCATTAGGCAGCCATTCATGATTGGTTACATCGACTTCGACAGTGCCAGGCATTCCCAAAGAACGTGTTAGGACATTTTTTCGTGGATGATTTGCAGCCATCTCACGAGTAATCTCCCCTGATTTTACTAGTTCATTCACTAAAGAATGATCTTCTGTTAATTGTAACATGTGTTGGTCACGAACTAAATAAGCACGACTGTCCCCCACATTTGCTAAGACAAATGAATCCGGTAAAAGGATGGCACCAACCACGGTTGTCCCCATTCCTAAATACTCTGGTTTCGATTGTCCGCGTTCATAAATTTTTTCATTTTCCTTTTGAATTGCTTGAATTAACCACTGTGCAGATTTTTCAGCTGAGTCGACAGACGCATTGGACCAACTCTCACCTAAATTATTGACTGCCATTTGGCTAGCGACATCACCTGCTTGGTGACCACCCATGCCATCTGCTAAAACAGCAAAGGTTATGTGTTGTTGGTTCTCAAAAACGTTGGCATAATCTTGGTTCGTATTTCTTTTGCGACCGACATCTGATTGAACGTTGATTTCCAAATTATTTCACCTCATTTGAACTAACTTTCCGCATACAGCAAATAAAGAAGCCATCTGTCATGTATTGATGGGGATACAGAACCAGTTCTTGCTCTTTTACTACTGCTTGGACATTTTCATTTGCAACAATTTCAATTTTTTCAAATTCAGGGTGTTTGGCTAAAAAGGCTGCCACCACTTCCTGATTTTCTTCTGGCGTAATAGTACAAGTGCTATAGACCATTATACCCCATTGTTTTAGTGTTGGGGCAACACTTTCTAAGATTTCTAACTGAATTTTAGGTAAATTTTGAAAATCATTGGCCGTTTTATGGTATTTAATGTCTGGTTTACGGCGCATCAGCCCTAAGCCTGAACATGGCGCATCAACTAAAATCCGATCAAAGGTTTCTGCGGGAAATTCTTCGGCCACTTGTCGCGCATCAAGCTTTTCTGCTTGGACGACATCTGCCACATGGAGGCGTTGCGCATTTTCATTAATTAGCTTAATTTTGTGCGCATGAATATCTAAAGAAGTCACACGACCACCTGCTTCAGCCTCTAAAAAAGTTGCGATATGAGTCGTTTTGCCACCAGGAGCCGCACAAGCATCCAAGACACGATGATGCGGTTCAATTTGCATCGCTGGAGCCACGAGCATAGAGCTTTCATCTTGAATGGTTAAACAACCGTTAATAAACAGTTCACTACCAGCTAAGTAGCCTTTTTCAGCGACAACACCATAAGGGGAAAGTTGACTTTCCTTCGCGGCAATCCCTGTTTCTTGTAATTCTTCCAGCGCTTCTTCTCGTGAAATAAACCGTGTGTTTACTCGGCCACTCGCATGGCTTTTTTCAAATAATGACAAACCTAACTGCCGTGTTTCTTCTTCGCCTAATTGGGCAAGTAATTTTTCTGTTAACCAACGTGGCATGCTAATTTCCGTGGCTAAACGATCAACTGGATCGCTAATTGCGGCCAAACTAGGTGCTCCATTTCGTTGGAACGCCCGCAGCACGCCATTCACGAATTTACCAATCCCAGGATTGCCACGACGTTTGCCAATTTCAACCGCTTCATTAATGACTGCATGATCGGGCACTTTATCTAAATAAAGTAATTGATATAACGATAAAATCAATAAATTTTTCACCCAATTATCGACTTTTTGCGGTTTCTTAACAAATGGTGTTAAGTAGTATTCCAACAATAATTTGCGACTAATTGTGCCGTAGACAAGTTCTGTAAACAAGCGGCCATCTTTCTCGCTTAGTTCTGATTTTGTCATCATTTCATTAAGTAAAAGATTGGAGTACGCCCCACCTTTATCCACACGTTCGATGGTTTCTAAAGCAACGTATCGAACAGAACGTTTTAATTTCTTGGGGATTTTTTCAGCCATTTTTGTTAGTCCACCTTATCTTTTTCTGCGACATTTTGACCGACGCCATTTAAAAATTCTTGAATCGTTAATTGACCTTTACCTGCTGGTTGCAGGCGATCAATTTGAAGAACTGTCCCTTCGCCACAAGCAATCCATAGCGCTTTTTTACTACGTTGGATAATCGTTCCTGGGGCGCTGGTTGTTGTTTCAGTCAGTGGTGTCACTGCCCAAATTTTCCAGTTGGTCCCTTGATAGGTTGTGAACGCTGTTGGCCAAGGACGCATACCACGCACTTGGTTATCAATTGCCTCAGCAGTTTTTTGCCAGTCAATTCGTTCTTGTTCCCGGGCAATATTTGGTGAAAAAGTAGCCTCTTCTTCCACTTGTGGAATAGGCGTGATTTCGCCAGCAATTAGCTTAGGTAACGTCTCTAATAAAAGTTCTTTTCCTAGAATGCTTAATTTTTCAAACATGGTGCCTACATCGTCTTGTTTCGTAATCGGAATTGCACGTTGCGCTAAAATCGCGCCAGCATCCATTTTTTTCACCATTTCCATAATCGTGACGCCTGTTTCTTTTTCTCCTTCAATAATCGAGTAATGTACAGGTGCGCCGCCACGATATTTTGGTAAAAGTGAGGCATGGACATTAATCGCACCTAGTTTGGGCGCTTTTAAAATTTTCTCTGGTAAAAATTGTCCAAAGGCTGCTGTCACAATTAAATCTGGTGCTAAGTCAATCACTTTTTCCATTTCAGGAGAACCTGAAATTTTCTCTGGTTGTAAGACTAATAAGTTATGTTTTAAAGCTGCTTCTTTGACAGGCGTTGGGGTAATCACTTTTTTTCGGCCAACTGGTCGATCTGGTTGCGTGACAACCGCTTGAACGTCATAGCCTGCCTCGATTAAACTTTCTAAAATCGGAACAGAAAAGGCTGGTGTGCCCATAAATACAATTTTAGTCATCAAAATGTTCCTCCATATACGCTTCTAAATCTTCTGGTGCAATTTTCTCAATCATTTTATCGATAAATAACTCGCCGTTCAAATGATCAATTTCGTGTTGAAAAGCTCGAGCTAAATAGCCGTAAGCCGTAACTTCCATTTCTTCACCTTCACGGTCAAAATAACGGACAGTCACTTCATCTGCTCGTTCAACGGTTCCATATGTTTCTGGAATACTTAAACAGCCTTCCACATCAATACTGGTTCCCTTTTTTTCAATAATCACTGGATTAATTAGTTCAAAACGACCAGATTCTTCATCGATTTCAATCACTGCCATTTGCAAATTTTTGCCAATTTGCGGGGCTGCTAAGCCAATCCCATCATGGGCAAGCATTGTTTCATACATATCCTCTAGTAACTGCACAATTTCATCGGTAATAATCGTCACAGGTTGAGCCTTCATTTTTAAGTGTTCGTTCGGGTGAATCACAACTGGATAGCGCATAAGTGCTCCTTTCAAAGCTGTATTTTTTAAATAAAATTCATGGGTTCTGCATCAATGGAAAGCTTTAAACCACGAGCCGTTGCTCGTTGTGTATCGGTTAAAATTTCTTTCAATAATGGTTGAAGCATTGGTTCTTGTTTATACTTGATAATCACTTGATAAAAGTATCGATTATTGACACGCATAATTGCGTTGGGCGTTGGTCCCAACAAAATAGCTTGCGGCGATAAGCCTTGTTTTAATTTCGTCGCGATTTGAAACATTTGTTTCGCTGCTTCATTTTCTTCAGGATGGCTAGCCGTAATTTGGACCGTAAAATAGTACGGCGGATAATCCCCACGATGACGGATATACATTTCTTTTGTATAAAAATCTTCATAATCTTGGGCTTTTGCCAATTGTATCGCATAATGCTCGGGGTTAAAAGATTGAATGATGACTTCCCCCGGTTTTTCAGCGCGACCAGCGCGACCGCTGACCTGTGTCAATAACTGGAAGGTCCGTTCACTGGAACGAAAATCGGGTAAATTCAAGGCGGTATCAGCATTTAAGACACCGACTAACGTCACATTTGGAAAGTCCAGTCCTTTGGCAATCATTTGTGTGCCTAATAAGATATTCGCTTGTCCTTCACCAAATGTTCGCAAAATTTTTTCATGCGCACCTTTGCGACGGGTCGTATCAACATCCATTCGGAGAATACGACTTTCTGGTAACAACGTTTGTAATTCTTCTTCTACTTTTTGTGTGCCTGTTCCGTAGTAGCGAATTTTATCTTGGCCACAGTTAGGACAGCGATAAGGAATCCGTTCTTCATGCCCACAATAATGACATTTCATTGTTTTACTATCCATATGCAAAGTCAAGGAAATATCACAATTCGGACACGGCAACACATAGCCACAATCGCGACACATCACAAATGACGAATAGCCACGGCGATTAAGTAGGAGAACACTTTGTTCGTTTTTCTCTAAGCGTTCTTGGAGTTTTTCTTGCAACGACATGGAAAAAGAAGAGACATTGCCATTTTCTACTTCTTGCCGCATATCCACTACATCAATCGTAGGCAAGGTTGCCGCTTGATTGGCACGCTGTGTTAATCGTAACCGCTGATAAACATTTTTTTGTGCGCGAGCGCGTGATTCCAAGGACGGCGTGGCACTACCTAAAACAACAGGGCAATGATGGTACTCCGAACGCCAAATCGCTAAATCTCTCGCGTGGTAGCGGGGGGGTTCTTCTTGTTTATAACTTGCCTCGTGTTCTTCATCAATAATGATCACACCAATGTTTTCGATTGGCGCAAAAATGGCAGAACGCGCGCCAACCACCACTTCCGCTTCTCCTCGTTCAATCTTCCGCCACTCATCGTATTTTTCACCTTGCGATAAGCCACTGTGCATTACAGCAACATGTTCGCCAAAGCGACTTTTAAAGCGTTGCACCATTTGCGGAGTTAAAGAAATTTCAGGGACAAGCATAATGGCTGTTTTGCCTTGGTTAAGAACTTCTGCAATGACCTGTAGATAAACTTCTGTTTTCCCACTTCCTGTAATACCTTCCAATAAATAGGTTTGACTTTGCTGTTCTTGGACAGATTGTAAGATTGTTTCCACAGCCACCTGTTGTTCTGCATTCAAAGATAACGCAGTCGTTTTTTCAAACGTCTGATTAGCAAACGGATCACGATACGCTTCTTTTTCAATGAACGTTAACCAGCCGTTTTTGGCCGCTTCATTTAAAAGTGCGGTACTGAAACCTAATTCTTTCATTTCCTTCACAGCGGTGACTTTTTCAGTACCCAAGCGTTGTAAATAGTAAAGAAGTTGCTCTTTCTTCTTAGCTCCCTTGCGTAAACCCAAACGAATTTCCTCTAGTTGTTCAAATTCCTTAGCGGCTTGAATGAAGCGGACCATTTTGACTTTATTTCTCGTCGTAACTTCGTAGCGAATATCGACTTTTTGCTGTTTACGCAACGCCATTAGTTGAGGCAAAAGCCCACGTTCTTGCGCTTGGTCCCACGAAATTTCCTCTAAACCATAAAATAACTGATCTTGTAATTCTTCAGAAAGCTCATCCGTTAAATAAATATATTTTTGGTAATCGGCACGCATTACGCTAGGCAACATGGTTTGCAAACAAGTGATTTTAAAAGCAAACGTTTTTTCCTTCATATAATCAGCTAAAGCCAACATTTCTGTATTTAAGACAGGTTTTAAATCCAACACCGCCACTAGTTCTTTCAACTGAACATTGGTTTCGTCAAGAACCGTTGCAGCCATTGGTTCAATGGCTAAAACAAACCCTTGAACATGCCGATTACCGTTACCAAAAGGCACTTCTACACGCATGCCGACAGCCAATTGCTCATTTAAATTTTCAGGAACTAAATAAGTGAATGGTTGATCGGTTTGCATCGTTGGTACATCCACAATAACTTTGGCTACTTTTTGCATGGTGCATCCTCCTTTTTATGTAAATTCTCTTTGCCTATTGTACTAAAGATTGACTGATTTGTCTTGTGTGTCTCGTTGTTGTTAAGCTTAGTTAATTTCTCCTTAAAATATAAAAAGCTAGCTTTCCTAAACAAATGATCTAAGAAAGTAGCTTTTAGTAATCCTCTTAAAATACTTTGAAACTTACACTGCTAACTAGTGTTAGCACTCTACATTTTTTTATGGTATAATCATTTTGAAAGAGAGATGTTGGTCCATCTCTCTAACTGTAGAATCATGACAGTAACTTAGTTTTTACTTAATTAAAAAGAAATAACCAGTTAACCGTTCAAAGTTTATGACTGGTTATTTCTTTTTGTCTTTTTTTAGCAAAGTGACAACCAAACTAATCAACGCAATGGTATATAAACCAAAGTCGAAAATTAGTCCGATTACATCTAATGCGGACAAATACGGCTTTCCCCTTTCATAGATTTCAGTACTTATGCTCATAAGCACCACCACCTTCCAGAAGTAGCCACCGTCATAACTTATCTACAAAAACAGTATACCACAAAAGTCATCCCACAACATTTGCAATCACAAAAAAACAAGCCTTTACTTGAAGAAAGCTTCAATCATAGACTTGTTTTTCATTCAATTAATTTTTTTCGTCACGTAAACGGTTTTCTAATTCTTTTTGTTCTTGTTCACGTTGGCGTTTGCGTTCTTCACGTTCAATGCGTAGACGTTCGCGTTTTTCTTCAGGATTTGGATCACTGATCACTGTTCCTGCTTCGATTTCTTCTAACGCACGACCTACACTTTTTACAGAATCAAAGGATTCAACGGTTGGTTGAACGCCTTCATCTAATTCATGCGCACGTTTGCTTGCTAAAATAACCAAAGAATATTTTGAAGGGACTTCTTTTAACAATGAGTCAATTGACGGTTTTAACATCATAAGGCTACATCTCCTCTAACATTTTAATATATTTTCCAATTACACGGTCAACACGGAAGTGCTCACTCGCGATAATGTCTTTAATTCGTTGCACGGCTAAAGGAACTTCATCATTCACTACCGCATAATCATACAGCGCCATCATTTCGATTTCTTCTCTGGCCACAGCCATTCGTTCTTCAATCACAGACATTTCGTCTGTTCCGCGGCCAATAATTCTTGATTTTAATTCCGCTAAATCGGGGGGTGTCAAAAAGATAAATACGCCATCAGGCACTTTGTCTTTGACTTGTTTAGCCCCTTGGACTTCGATTTCTAAAAAGACGTCTTTGCCTTCATCTAGCGTCTGGTTAACATACGTTAATGGTGTCCCATAATAGTTACCAACATATTCCGCATATTCCAACATTTCTCCAGCTTCAATCATCGCTTCAAATTCTTCTCTTGAACGGAAATAGTAATCTACTCCATCCACTTCGCCTTCTCGCTGTTTCCGAGTGGTCATTGAGATTGAATATTGAAAATCATTTTCTTCACTGTCGAAAATAGCCTTTCTTACAGTCCCTTTCCCCACTCCTGAAGGACCTGACAATACGATTAATAACCCGCGCTCTGACATAACGACTTCCTTTCAAAACATAATTTCACAGTATTAGTTCTATTTTGCACTTTTTTTCTGCAATTTTCAAGACTTTCTTGGAGATTCACTGAAAAAATAACATTTCTTCTTTAATTTGGCTTTCATAACTTGTTCTTTTTTTAAACAAATTACCTAGAATTCCTATACAGGCAGCCATTTTTTAAGTAAAATGAAGTGATGACTCCTTTAGGATGAAAAAAACGTGAATAAGAAAGGACTGAGAAACATCGCACGAATTAAACCATTTACATTGTTTCTGCTAGGCTTAGTTGTCAGTTGTGGGGCCTTTTTTGCCCAACCTACTGTGACTCACGCAGAAGAAGATATTACCGCAATTGCTAAAAAAATGGGGACAACCCTGAAAGCGGATGGCATTCCCAAAGCAGCCATCGTTGTTGATGCTGATTCTGGAGAAATTCTCTGGTCGCAGCAACCAGATTTAGCGTGGAATCCTGCCAGTATTGCCAAAGTGATGACCATGTACTTGGCCTTTGAAGCAATGGAGCAAGGAAAATTTACAATGGATACGACTGTGACTGCTACGCAAAAAGATGTCGATATTTCTAAAATATATGCCATTAGTAATAACAAAATTACGTTAGGTGTTGCTTATCCAGTCCGTGAACTGTTAAAAATGATTGCTGTCCCCTCTTCTAATGTGGCGACTCTCATGTTGGCAAACTTAATTTCAGGGAACCAGCCTACTGACTTTGTTCATTTAATGAATCAAAAAGCGGCTGAATTAGGGATGACAAATACTACCTATTACAACTGCAGTGGAGCGCAAGCAAGTGCCTTTAACGGCCTGTATCAAATGCAAGGAATTGACCCAAATGGCGATAACGTCTCTACAGCTAGAGATTTAGCTTCACTAACCTATCATTTTCTGAAAAATTATCCAGAAATTTTAGAAATCACCAATAAACCAGTGGTGAAAACAATGGTCGGCACGCCTTACGAGGAAACGTTTGAAGCGTACAATTATTCTTTACCAGGCGCTAAGTATGGTTATCAAGGCGTGGATGGTTTAAAAACAGGCTCTAGTCCAACAGGCGGCTTTAACTATATTGCGACTGTCAAACAAGGAGATTTCCGTTTAATTGAAGTCATTTTAGGCGTTGGTAATTGGCAAAACCAAGATGGTGAATACGAACGGCATGTGGCTGGTAATGCTTTGCTGGACTATGCCTATACGACATACGAACGCAAAAAACTTTTAGACAAAGGACCACAAACCATTGATCACAAAAAAGTCACTTTGGCTAACGATTTATACGGTGTCGTTCCCAAAGGCAGTCAGCCTACTTTTAAATTAGTAGCAGGGCAGGTGCAAGTCGACACGCCTTTGACATTGTTAAATAGTACTGTTCAAGCGCCTAAAGTGGCTTACCAAGAAGTTAAGCCAAAACAAACAACAGCTGAAGCTGCGGAAGAATCAAACGAACATTCTGGGGATACCACCGTTGCAGAACCGAATCATTTTATTCCCAAATCGATTGCCACAAGTGTTTTAGTCCTTTTCGGGCTGATTTTCTCAGTAATTACCCGTCAGCTTCAAAAACGTTTAGAACGTCAGAAAAAACACGGCAAAGAAAGCAGTAAAATTGCAGCCATGCGGACAATCTTTTTAAGTGCCGCAGTTCTTTCTTTCCTATGCGCCGTTGGCTTGTTTCTTTTATTCTAATTAAAAAAAAATACCACCAAGCGTGAAATGCTTGGTGGCATTTTTTATAAGCCCATATTAGAAAGCGTATTGACCACGTTCATCAATTCATCGCGACGACGAACTTGTTTGTCGACAGGGCCGTCAACTTCTTTCACGTCAATGCGAACAACAAAGTGACGATTCAAAGTAACAAACGTGTCTTCGTTAATTTGGATATTTAATTCTGTTTCAGAATAGCTTGCACAAGCATCTTGCCAGACGTCAAATGGTTCTCTGTCTGAAGCGACTTCTGTTTTTACCACAGAACGACCACTTAATTCTTGAAAGGTTACATCATAAAATTTAGTCATTGCTTTCACCTCTGTCATTTATTCGTTACTTCTATATTATAGCGTTTTCTGGAAAAACACGAAACCATTTTCTCTATTCGACATTTTGAATTTGTTCACGAATCTTTTCTAAGGTTGTTTTCATTTGAACGACACTATTTTTTATTTCAATTGGACTTGATTTCGAACCAATCGTATTGACTTCACGGTTCATTTCTTGAATTAAAAAATCTAGTTCTCGGCCCACTGGTTCTGTTTCGTCAAGCAACTGATGCAACTTATCAATATGGATATCCAAACGATCCAATTCTTCATGAATATCGCCTTTTTCCAATAAAATGGCCATTTCTGTTAATAAGCGTGTTTCATCCACTTGGCTACCTAACCATTCGTTTAATTTCGCTTCAAAACGTTGACGGTATTCTTGTTCAAAAACACCCACAAACGCTTGCAGCTCTTGAATTGATTGGGTCAACACTGCTACATAGTCAAGCAGGACTTGTTTAATTTGCGTTCCTTCTTGCACACGGCTTTGGTCAAGACTAGCGATGGCTGCTTCAAATGCTTGAACAAGAAATGGTTCAAATGTCTGATCAACGATTTCTGCTTCCACTATTTCGACAAAATCATTTTGCTTTAATAAATGGTTGACCGTGTCCCCTGCATCAAACGTTGCTTCCGGATAGTTTTCCTTTAAATGTTGATCTACCGAAGTTAATAATTGATCAATTAAGTCCCACTGCACGCGTACTTCTTTTTGATTGTTGCCGATTTTTTGGAGATTTACATAGACTTCCACACGTCCACGTTTTAACGTGCGTTTGATTACTTGCCGAATCACCAGTTCATAGGCATTCAGTTCCTTTGGCATACGCAATTGAATATCTAAAAACCGTTGGTTGACACTTTTGACTTCAACATCCAATTGATAATTTTCATTTTGAATGGTCTTTTTTCCAAATCCAGTCATACTTTTCATTGACAGGGTGCTCCTTTTACATGGATTTAATTGTTTTGCTTAATTCAGCAAATTCTTCGTTAGTTAAGGTGATGCCTTTACCCATTTTTTCGTGATCAGGGGCCCACTCACGCAAATCAAATTTTGGTGGACGACCATTCCAACTAATTAAATTCAATTCTTTACGCCAGCCACGAGCATTCTCAGATAACACAGCGACTTCTTCTAAAATTTCATATGAAAATTCTTCTTTCATAACATTCACTCCTTGTTAGTATTCCTTAGGTTATTGTACCATCTTTTCCTCGACACTTAAAATACACATCTCTTTTCTATCACCCTGTCTATATAAACATACGCAACTTTTTCAAAAAATCAGTAAAAAAAGCGACAACTGCTCGTTTCAATCGTGTCAGTCACCGCTTCTCTGTCTATTCTTTTTCTGTATAAAGATCCACCACTTCAAAACTTTGGCAAACTAACAACATGTCGGGATAAAATTGTAGCTGATAGGGGGCCAGTTCTTCTTTAAAGAACCGCGCATGCTCTTCATACCAATAATCCAGCGTCAAATCTCCTTCACCTTCCGCTTGTGCAAAAGATTCTGAGACCTTATTCATGGGCATAATTTCAACTTTGGTTGTTCGAATAATAGCCAGCGGTTGAGACTGACCATCTAAAATTATGTCGTATTGACCAGCTTTAGGGAGTTGTTCTTCTTCCATCTTATAAATATCTAAAGAAGAACATGTCGCTGTCTTACGACCAGAAACAACCAATTGACCCAAACGATTACCCATCTCAGAAGAGCCATCACCAAACATCCACACATCGGGCATCAACATATCTAATTCATGTTTATCTAAAAAGTTTTGCCAGAACACTTCTACATTTTTTAACATCCTTTGCTCTCCTTTTTATTTTTACTTCACGCAACCTTCTTTAACTAATTATACATAACTGATTGCTTTTCTCCTATACTATTTTTACAAAATGAAAACTAAAATAATGTCAGTAACATTTGGACAGAAAAAAGAGGACTAAGTAACAAAACTTAGCCCATCTTTTTATTTTGCTTGTCGTTCTTTGATTTTCGTGAGTAAAGATTGAACATGCTGGCGTGCCGAAGCTTCATCTTCTTGAAGCATCTTTTCCGATAAAATAAAGGAGCCGCCCACTGCTAATACTTCTTTGGCTTCCACATACTCTATAAAGTTTGTTTCATCAATCCCACCAGTTGGTAAAAATTGAACATCATAAAACGGGCCACTTAAACTTTTGATGGCTTTTAACCCGCCGTAAATATCGGCTGGGAAAAATTTAACCACTCGTAAGCCATACGCCAGCGCTCGCTGAATCTCCCCAGGCGTAGCTGTTCCTGGAAAAATAGGAACCTCGTTTGCCAGACAAAAATCAATGACTTCTGGAACAATCGCTGGGGAAACAATGAACTGTGCACCGTTCGCTACTGCCTCTTGGGCTTCTTTCAAGGTTCTAACAGTTCCTGCGCCCACAATTAAATTCCCTGAAGCAGCAAGTTGTTTGATGGCAGGCAAGGCCAACTGACTCCGAAAAGTGACTTCAATAAACGGTAATTCGTTTTCTACTAAGACTGATTCTACTTGTGGCAAATAGCGTAAATCTGTTGCAGTATATAGTGGTAAAAGTTTACATGTCGCTAATTGTTGATACAGTTGATTTTTTTCAACTTTTGTTTCCATTCTGTCACTTCCTATTTTGTTTGGCTTTGGTTGCTTCGTACAGTCCTTGAATATAGGTCAACCCCATTGCTCGATCATATAAACCATAACCAGGCATCGCTTTTTCATCCCAAATTGCCCGCCCATGATCAGGACGAATAACACCTTCATACCCTACATCTACCAGTGCTTGCATTAATTCCGCCATATCTAACGAACCAGCGACACTCGGATGCGCCGTTTCTTCAAAACGATGCTCACCTAAATACTTCACATTGCGGAAATGAACAAAATTAATTCTGTGACCTATTTCACGAATCATAGTAGGCAAATCATTCGTCGGGTCCGCACCGAGGGAACCTGTACAAAATGTAATCCCATTTGCTGGTGAGTCCACCAAGGAAAGGATCCGTTTTAAATCCGCTAAATTTTTAGTGATTCTTGGCAAACCAAAAATTTCCCAAGGTGGATCATCGGGGTGAATCCCCATTTTGATATTTTCTTCTTCACAGACAGGAATCACACGTTCTAAAAAGTACCGCAAATTTTCGACCAAATCTTCTTCCGTTACGCCGGCATACATGGCTTTCAATTCTTGAAATTGTTGCAAACGCTCCTCTTCCCAACCTGGTAACCGGAATCCTTTTGACTGACTGTGAATTAATTGATACATGTCTTCTGGCTGCATGTTCTCTACCACAGCTTGATCAAATAACAACGATAAGCTACCATCTTCATTCTCATACGCCAAGTCCGTTTTAGCCCAACCAAAAATAGGTTTGAAACTGTAGCACACTAAGGAAATTCCGCATTTCCCCAAGTTACGCAACGTCTGGCGATAATTATCAATATAGTGGTCTCGTTGATCCGTCCCCGCTTTAATGGCATCATGAATAGCGACACTTTCAATTCCTAAAAGTGCTAATCCTTCTTGTTCCACCGATTGTTTAAGTGCCTGAATTTCGGCTACTGTCCAAACATCACCTGGTAGTTTATTTAACAAGGTACCGACAACGCCAGTAATTCCTGGAATCTGTCGAATATGTTTTAACGGAATGGCATCGCCTGCCGCTCCGTACCATCTAAATCCCCATTTCATTGCTTTCACCCTTTACTACATTCTTAAAAATCATCGTCCTCATCCTCTTCATCCTCAAATGAAGTCATAGAAATATCCCATGCTTGCACACTTTCTTTGCCTTGCGCAACAATCGCTTGCGCCGCTTCAGCAATCGGTGTGCCCAATAATTGATGGTTTATCGCTTCTAAGACCATTGGTAGGTTGGTACCACTCACCACAAAGATTTTCTTTTGTAGAGCTGGTTCGAGTTCGTTAATCACCAAAACTGCCTGATTGTAAGGACTCGCACTTAATAAGTCAACCATGACCAACACGCCATCCCCTTGTTGGACGTTCTCAATCGCTGTTTTAATTTGTCCGCCTAGTGCTTGGACATCGTCGCCACTATTTAGATTAACGGTTTCGATATTTTCGGTTGCGCCCATAATCACGGTAGCTGCGTCTTTCGCACCGTCACTTAGTGCACCGTGTGTAGCAATCACAATCCCTAACATAAAAGTTCCTCCTTCAATTCAGTGGCTTGAGTCATTACTTCAAACAGTCATGCAATGACTCAAGCGACTGGCCTTTTTTATAAATTAAATTTACCTAAAACCTCTTTTAAACTAGTTTTTGGTGCAGAAGGCGTTGCTTGGAAATAAATATCTTCTACGCCATACACCTCATGTAGTTCTTTTAATTTTTCGGCATCTTCTTTGTTTAAATAAACTGATTTGGTTACTAATAAATCTTTTTCTGGATTCTTCTGTGCAATACCGCCGATATTTAACTCCTTCATAGGGACTCCGTGTTTTACTAAGTCATAAATTACAGAGACGGTTTTAGCGATTAAAATACAGTTGTACTCTTTGAATTGGTATTCATCCCAATAAAATTTAGCTTTTTCCGGCGTAATGACAATGGTTTTTTGTCCTGTCCGACTGCCTGCACTTTTGTATAAATCACGCATAAATTTATCCTTTGCCACCACTTCATCGACAACGAAAATGGAATTAACGCCACTTTTTTGGGACAAGGTCACCATCACTTGTCCATGAATTAATCGTTCATCTACTCTTGCTAAATTTACTACGCCCATCTGATTCACGTCCTTTTCTTTTTATAAAATACCGACTGTTGCTAAGACAATTAGGATACCTGTTAACCACAATAATGCTTGCGTAACTTTCAAGCCTTTTTTCGTATAGAACCAATACACGCCCATTACGACAGCTAGCGGCAAGAGTCCTGGGACAATCTGATCAAGGATATCTTGAACCACAAACTCACGGCCAGAAAGTTTAAATTGAAGGGTTGAAGAAACTTTGACATAATTACCAGCTAAAATCCCCATCATGAACAACCCTAAAACAGATAACATTTCAATGGCTTTTTGAATCCCCGCACTTTGCATTAAGCCTGTGGCATTCCGCCCCATTTTAAAGGATTGTCTCGCAAAGAACACACCTAACAGTACTTGATAAAGGGCAAACGCCACAAATGGGAAAATCGCACCTAATGCGCTACCTTGTTGCGCCCACGGCACCGCAATCGCAATAAAAATATATTGAACCGTGCCTGAGTCAATCGCATCACCAATCCCAGCTAACGCGCCCATCAAGCCAGCTTTGGTGTTATACATTAAATCATCTTGCATCATGATTTCGCGGCCTTCATGTTCTTCTTTGGCCCGCTCTTGTTCCATGGAAGCCATCAACCCAGTAATGACCCCGCCGCCCCAGCTTAATTGCGTATTGAAAAACAGCAGTTGACGCATATAAGCGGCTTTTAATTGTTCATCGTCTTTATATAATTTCTTTAAAAGTGGCATCATTGCGTACAATAACGAAGGCGCCAAGTAACGTTCAAAGGAATGGGGAATTTCATTGGCAAAATGCCAACGGAGATAGGCTTTTGTAACATCTTTATTGGTAATTTCTTCTGGTGCTAAATTCGTTGTTTTCGGCACGACTTTTTCTGTTGTTTCCGTCATTTCAGTTCCTCCTTTTTCTTTTAAAACCCGTCATCGTAATCGTCATCATCATCAAAATCAGTGGTGGCACTGGCGGAACCAGCACTTTCTGCTACAGGTTTGCCTTTTTGGACTTGCACAAAAATTAACGCAATAATTACGCCAAAGATGGCATACGTTACCATGGTAATTTCCAATGACTTAAAGACGATACTCATGAAGTATGCAAGGAAAAAGAAAACCAAGAAATCTTTTCGACCAATGACATAGACCGTTGTCGCAATCCCAATTGCGGCTAAACCACCACCGACTACTTCTAACACGTGAATCACAACGGTTCCTTCTAATGCTTTAATAATATCGGCAATGACTGGTGCCCCTAAATAAAGAGCAAAAAAGACTAATGGAACGAATAAAATAAATGAGGCAATCGTTGGATACCAGATAATTGAGCGGGCAATTTTTTTAGAATTTAGTTCAGCCACCGCACGATCGGTATACTTCCCTAAAAACGTGTTAATAAAGAAACGGAATTGATATAAATAACTTCCTAAAAGACCGGCAGGAACCGCTACGGCGATAGCCGCTTCCGGCTTCAAATTCCCTAGCAACGCAACTGGCACAGCAATCGCTGCCGCAATTGATGGTTCTGCTGGCATAGAGCCACCTGGTGAAAAAACACCCATGTAAATCATTTGTAATGCTGCGGTGACAATCATCGCTTTCGGGACATCGCCCATCACTAAACCTGCTACTAACCCTGTCATTAAGGGCGAGAAACGCAACGTTAACGTTGCTCCTCCTCCAAGCCATCTGGACATAATTGCTGCCACCCAAAGCGCCATTATCAAACTTTGTAAAACACTTAACGTTTCCATAGTTCCTCCTTCTTATCCTTGGTTTTGGATATACTTTTCTAGCTCTTCAATCCCTTGACGTAAACGTTCTTCCGAAATCTCAATAGGAATTAAATGAACCTTTTCTTTTGAATCAATAAATCGAACCATTGCATCGAGTACTGCTTCTTCTTCTGGGTAAAGGCCCATTTGTCGTAACGACATGGGCAAGTTTAGCTCTTGATAAAAGGGGATTAATGCGTCTATGATGGCCCACCTTTTTTCCAATGCTAATTGATAGAAGATGCCGTAAGCTACTTTTTCGCCATGTAAATAGTCATGACTTTTTGGTAAAAATTTACTCATAGCATCATGCATGGCATGTGCTGCTGCATTGCGGGCGTATTTGTCGCCGAAGCCGCCGACTAATCCGGAAACGGCGAAAACAATTTCTGAAAGATGGACAAATTCAGGCGTGAGTTTGCCCTCGTCCATCGCTGCTAAGGCTGCTTTTGAGTCCCGCATAATCGCTTCTTGCGAAAGCTTGGCGGTCGCTCCCGCTAATTGTAAAAAGGGTTCCCCTTGCAAATGGGCTTGGCGTAAAATGGTCTCTGATTCATACCATTTCGCTAACGTATCAGCTAAACCAGCGACAAAATAATCACGGGGCGCATCCAGAAGCAACTTAGGATCAGTGATTAAAAACGCAGCTTGGCGAAAGAAATGTTCCGTTTTGCCTTCGGCCGCGCCATTTTCTTGATACATCACAGCTAACGGTGTCCACGGCGCACAGTTACTAGCCAAAGTAGGGACCAAGCCAAAATTCAGATTGTTTAAATGGGCGCTGTAGCCCACTAAATCGGCTAACTTACCGCCGCCGACTCCCAGAAGAAAGTCAATCTGGTGTTCCTTTATTTGCTGTGAAATTTGTTCGGCGCCAAAATAACTACATTCTCCTGTGTAAGTGTGATAGAAGAATTGATACTCTGAATCTGCCAAGAAGGACAAAAATGGCTGAGCTTTTTCAAAGGATACGGTGCCATGCACCACCAAAATTCGTTGGGCGTGATATTCCTTGAAAAGTGACGGCACCGAAGCTAAGGCGCCTTCGTGGTATCGATAAAATTGCGGTCCAACTTTCACTTTTAAATCAGTTAACATGCTCCTCCTCCTTCTTAACTAACGTAACGACTGACTTCTTGCACTGCCCGTTGAGGTAAAATACCTTGCACCACGTCTTCCACATCTTGCACGCATTTTTCTCCCATCGCTTGCAGGCATTCCATGGTATAAGCGGAGGTGTGCGGCGTCATTACTACATTTTCAAACGCAAGATAAGGATGATTTTTCCGACCTGGTTCCTCTTCTAAAACATCTGTCCCAAGCCCAGCAATTTTGCCCGATTGTAAACCGGCAATCATGGCTTCTTCATCAATCAAGGCGCCTCGTGCGCTATTGGAAAGATAGACGCCGTCTTTCATCTTGGCAATTTCCGCCGAGCCAATCATGTGATAACTTTCTTCAGTTAAATTGGCACATAAACAAATGATGTCTGCTGAAGCTAGCAACGTATCTAAGTCTACTTTTTTGGCTCCATAACTTTGCAGATAAGTGGCGGATTTATAGGGATCATACGCTAACACGTCACAGCGAAATCCGTTTCGTAACGTCTCCACGACACAACTTCCTGTGTTCCCAACACCAATGACACCCACAATTTTGTTAAATAACGTCCGACCGACAAAATTCGCTCGTTTTTCCCATTGATCTGCTTTAACGCTGGCATCTGCAGCCACGGTTTGCCGTAAAACAGCTAGTAAATTTGTGACATTGTTTTCCGCCACGGCATCTCGTTCTACTAAAGCTGGGATGATGGAAACAATTGTGTCGTGCTGTTTTGCAGCGTCTAAATCGATGTTGTTATACCCAATGCCGTGGCGAGAAATCAGCAACAATTCATCTTTATGTTCAAAAAATTCTTTCGTGAAAAATGGCGTCACGCTAGCAATAATAATCGTATATCCTTGTAAACATTCCGCTAACTCTTTGCCACCAATTTCACTGTCGACTGTAAAATGCTTCACGGTGCCTATCTTTTCTAAGCGCGTCAAGTGTTCAGGAAAAATTTGACCAAAACTACTGGAATTCACTATGGCAATTTTTTGTTTTTTTAACATGACTAAACTCCTTTACTGACTTTTTACGACTTCATGCCCGCCAAATCCTTGTCGCAAAGAAGCGACCACTTTGTTTGAAAAATGATTTGCTAGCATACTTTCATTTCGAGTAAATAAGGACAACGCCGTAGTTGGGACGGGCATCTCCAAACGCAATGCTTCTTCAATCATCCATTTGGCTTCGCCATTTGCTGCCACTTTCCCTTCTAGATTGGCTAACGTAGGATTTTCCGCAAAAACCTCTTTCGCTAAGCCCATCAAGCGAGCTTCAATAATCGAGCCGTGATTCCACACATCGGCTACTTTCTCCAACGCAAAATCATATTCGGCAGCTTCTAATAAATTGAATCCTTCGCCCATGGCTTGCATCATGACGTACTCAATCCCGTTATGCACCATTTTCAAATAGTGACCAGCTCCTGATTTCCCAGCATAAAGATACCCTTGTTCACAAGCTAAATCTTCAAAAAATGGGGTTAACACCTTGACGGCTTCAGGCGCACCGCCAACCATTAAACACGCTCCTTCCCGCGCTCCTTTGATGCCACCAGAAGTACCACAATCAATAAAATAAATTCCTTTTTCCTTAGCAAGCTGAGCATTCGCGACACTATCATGAAAATTTGAATTGCCACTATCCACAATGATATCCTCTGGTGCTAATTGCTCTACCAATTCTGCCACTAATTGATTGGTAATCTGACCAGCGGGGGTACTTAAAAAAATCACCCTCCTTTTGTTAAGCGCTTTCAATAATTCTGACAACGAATCTACAACGGAAAGACCCTGTTCTCTAGCAGTCGCTCTTGCTTCCTTTGTTACATCAAAGCCAATAATGGGCCAGCCTTGTTCGTGAACATTTAATGCCATGTTCAAACCCATTTTCCCAAGTCCAATAAAGCCAATGTCCATTTTTCTTTCACCTGCCTCTTTTGATACTTCAATCATAAAGGATAAAAAAAATAATGTAAACGATTACACTAATTAAAAAATATTTTTTATTTTTTAGCAAAAATCTTGCCTGCTCAAAAGGTAAAACGTTTTTATTTTTAAGGAGCTTTCATACAAAAAACACAAGTAAATCTCTTGGTATCACGTTCTTTTTACTGGCTACTTTCTTTAGTTGAGAGAAGTCTTTTCAAGACCCCTTCATTTTTCAGAAAAAAGATTATTTATTTTTTTTTTGCTTTTTTAAAGAATTTCTTTTTTGTGGAGAAAAAGAGAAATTGTATTTGTCCTCTTTTTCCACTATAATCAGTCTATACCAACAATGAAAAGGCATTCATTTTATTTTTAAAAAAATAAGATTGGAGGAACGTGTTAATGAAAAACCACTATTTGGATCAACGGATTCGGATCAAAAAACCGAATTTGAGCCTCACAGAAAAGAAAATTTCCGATTACTTTGTTCATTCTGAATCATTATTGACACAAATGACGTTAGAAAGTCTGGGCAACGAAATTGGTGTCTCCCAATCTTCCGTGTATCAATTTGTAAAAAAGATTGGCTATTCTGGGTTCCAAGAATTTAAAATTGATATCGCCAGGAATTCTAATTATCAGCCGACTTTTCAAAACGTCAATAGCGTGAATGGCGCCGATGATATTTCACCAGATGATGATAGTATTACCATTGCTAAAAAAGTCTTACAAGCCAATATTTATTCCCTCAGTAACGCCACACAGTTCTTAACAAAGGAGCTGTTAGATAACGTGTTGGCTTTGATGTACTCTGCCAAAACGCTTCATTTTTTTGGGCAAGGCGGCTCCTCGATTGTGGCTTTTGATAGTTTCCATAAATTCATTCGGACTAACTATCGGTGCAACTACATTTTTGATTACCACATGCAGTTAAGTTTTGTCACAAAATTAACCAGTGAAGATTGTGTGTTTATTTTTTCCCATTCAGGCAAAACCAAAGAATCAATCAACCTAGCACGACAAGTTAAAAAAACCAACGCAAAAATGATTACGTTAACTGGTAACAGCGGTTCAGAGTTGGCAGGCTTGTCCGACGAAGCAATTATTGTCGTCACCGAAGAAGGCTTGTTTCGTGCGGAATCCTTGGCTTCACGGATTAGTTACTTAACGGTAATGGATATTTTATATACAAATACGATGTATCACAATTTTGATCAAAATGCCGATTCCTTGAAAAAAATCCGCGACAACATTAGCACGACTAAGACCGATCCGCATTATTTGTCGTAAGATCTGAATGGTGCTTATTTTTGTAATATCGGTCCTCGCAAATTGGCTTTATACCGTGACTCTACATTTTATGAAGCAAGTGAACTACCATGGAGGTATTTAAAAAGCGACCAATTTTTTGGTCGCTTTTTATCTTGTGGGTAAAAATAAGTTAGAAAAAAGAACTTGGGGGTTATGTCCAAGTTCTTTCTAAATCTTAAGACAATTAGTTAAATGCATGTGTTGTCTTAGCTTCATTTTAAGTTTGCTTATTTCGTTCATTCCGTTACTTTAAATTGTTCGGATACATATTTAGCGTAAGTTTTATGTTTACTTACTAGCTCATCATGTTTTCCTGAACCAGTTACTTTCCCTTTTTCAACAAAGTAAATGCTATCCGCATCAACAATTGTCGACAATCTATGGGCAATAACCAATGTCGTTCGGCCCTTCATTAAATTAGACAATGCCTCTTGAACCTTCATCTCAGATTCTGAATCTAGGCTAGCAGTAGCTTCATCTAACATTAAAATCTTGGGATTCCGCAAGAATGCACGAGCAATTGCAATACGCTGTCTTTGTCCTCCAGAAATTTTAACGCCACGTTCACCGACTTCCGTATTCAATTTATCTGGCATTTCTTCTACAAATTTTCGCGCATATGCTAGTTCCAAGACATCCCATAGTTGTTCATCTGAGAAGTTTTCTGCTAAGCCATACGTTAGATTATCTCTGATTGTCCCTGCCATAATCGCAGAATCCTGTGATACAAAGCCGATTTGACGACGATAATCTGATAATTTGATATCTTTTATGTCAATATCTCCAAATTTAATTTGTCCTTCTGTAGGTTCATAAAACCTTTCAATTAAACTAAAAATCGTCGATTTCCCGCCACCTGATGGGCCAGCAAAAGCAATTACTTGGTTTGGCTGAGCAGTAAAAGAAATGTCTGTTAAGATAGGTTCCTCTGGTGCATCTTCATAAGAAAGTTTTACATTTTTAACTGATAAAGTCTTTTCCGATAAATCAATATCTTGTCCACTTTCAAAGTCTTCAGGTTCTCTAGATAACAATTCTTGCACTCGTCGCGTTGATCCTGCTGCTTTAGCTACTTCAGAAAATAACGTCGCAATGATTGGCATGGCGCCAATAAGATTAAATAGATACATTAAGAAACTCATCAATGTTCCGATTGTCATCACACCAATGGCAATTCGATGCATCCCATATGCTAATAGCCCAAATACCATGCTCATAAAGACCATCATCATAATTGGTTGCATAGATGCATCAAATATTGCTTCTTTTTTCCCTACATTAAATAACCGATCCACTTCATTTGCAGCACGAACCTGCGCCTGAGATTCAGCATTAGAAGTTTTGACTAAACGAATTTCACTCAACGTTTCAGTAGCAAGTCCATTAAATTGACTCATAGCATCTTGGCGAATGTGACTAACTTTTGAACCAAATGCCATTACTGGAATCATACAAAGGATTACAACAGGAACAGCAATTACCATAGCAAGCGACATATGCCAATCCATTTTAATCATCATATATACCGTACCAATAACTGTAATCACACTGGCAACTGTTTGAGGAAAAGTAACGGCTAACAATTGCTTAACTTGATTAGTATCATTTACGACCCGGCTGGATATTTCACCCGCTTTAACAGAGTCAAAATAAGAAACTTTTAGAATAGTTAATTTATTCCATAAGCGTTTACGCATATTTTGGATGACATTTTCACCAAAAATACCTAAAATTGTCCCTCCTAATGCAGAAACGAGTGCTGAAAATATAAATAATCCAACAACTTTACCTAATAAACTATAATCTACTCCCTTTTGAAAATTATTGACTAAACTTGAAGCAAGTTTTGGAACGTACACTTGGATACTAGAAGAAATCACAAGAAATATCATCCCAATGCCAAGCAGTAAATAGTTAGGCTCTGTCATCTTGATTAAGCCTAAAAATTCTTTAAACGAAAATTTTGTTTTATCTGCTCGGATAGAATCATGACTATTTTTGTCGCCTCCACCTACTGCCATTATCTTCTCCGACCTCTCTTCCATCCTTCAAAGCCACCGTATTCACCATTGAATTCACCAAATCTACCAAAGCCATCATGTCCCATCATCTGTTCTCTAGCTCTACCATATCTAGCTGATATTTTTCTGAAATGTTCCCAATTTTTATCGTCGCCAAAAATTGTTTCAATTTTATCTAAAAATTCTTCACTAGAAATATTCTTTTCTATACGTTCTAAATAATTATTTAAAGACTCTAGTTCCTCCTCTGAAAAGCCCTTAAACATTTCTTCATTAAATCCATTGGAAATATTTCCTTGAGTACTTAAACTTTCTCGTCCCTTATCGGTCAATACAACGAATGTGACCCGAGCATCTGATTCATTTTTGACTCGTTTAACTGCTTTAACAGACTCTAATTTTTTTATGATTTGTGTCACACTAGAAGGTTTTATATCTAAATATTCAGCGATTCTTCCAGCTGTTACATTTTCTTCAGAAGCAAGCAATTTTAACGTTTCAAAAGTGTTATCTGGTTTCTCCTCTATGCTAGAAGCAAAGATTAAGTAAGGTTGTTGAGCAATTTTTAATAGTTTATTTAAAATATCTGTTTTTTTCATAATTTCCTCCAAAAAATTTGTTTAGTTTATATATAAGCTAACGAACTAAATAGTAATCTATTTAGTTTACTTTGTCAACAACAAACTAATTATTTGTATGTAGATATAACCAAAATGAAAAATAGCATACAGAAACTGCCGATTTGTTTTATCGATTCATCTGTTCCTCTACTTAAAAATCTATTTGCCGATTCAATCATGAATACTAAAAAAACGCTTGGCACAAGCCAAGCGTTTTGATTCTCTCTTTACATCGAACCTTTAAAAACATCTTTATTCTTAGCAAAATAATCAACACCAGAGTAAATGGTGAAAATCAAGCAGGCATATAGCATGATTTGATCTAGTGGTAGATGGAGTGCTGAAAATGGAATGTTGTTAATGAATAGTAAAATAATTGCAACCATTTGGGTAGCTGTTTTTACTTTTCCCGGCCAAGCTGCTGCCATTACTTCGCCATGTTCGACTAATAACAACCGTAAACCAGTTACTGCTAATTCACGACAAACAATAATTGCTACAATCCAAGCAGGTACTTTGCCTTGACCAACTAAGACGATAAAAGCGGTCATCACTAGCATTTTGTCCGCTAATGGGTCCGCAAATTTTCCGAAGTTCGTCACCAAGCCTTGCGCACGGGCAATTTTGCCATCCAACCAGTCTGTAAAACTAGCAACTGCAAAAATAATCGCGCCCACTAATTGGGTAACGGCTAACGTTGTGTCGCCAAAACTAATCGTTCCCCAGTCCATCGGCACCGACACAATAATAATAAAAATCGGAATCATAAATATTCTTAAAACTGTTAATTTATTTGGTAAATTCACTTCAATTGCCCCTTCCTTCTCCTGTTCTATTTTACGTTATCTTGCTGGCAGTGTCACGAAAAAAAGAAAAGAATCTGGAATAATTGCCGTTTGACAGTTTATCCAGATTCTTCTTACACCATTTCTAACGATACGTAATCCCTAATGTAACATCCTTACGAATTAAAACTGGCGTTTTTTCCAGTGTTAAATCGTCGCCATCGACTTGGATGGCGACGTTATTTGAGGCGCCTAGAATCAGTGTCGCATTGGCGGCATTCGCAGGTAAAGCTGTTGTTTGGGTCTCTCCTGCTTGCAGGGTGTGTTGGTACGTATAGTTGCCATCGACCATCACGCCAATCCAGCAAGAGCCTTCAGTCCCTTTAAAGGTAATGTTGATTGGACTATTCGCATCTTTAACCGTTGCAGTCACTTGATTGTTAGCATCGCTCACCACAGCCACAGCTGTTTTCTTCTCTGGTTCGCTTGAAGAAGACGGCGGTGTACTACTTTGTGTGCTACTTTCTGGGGCTTGACTTGATTCTTTGGGTTTTTCCACACTGGCACTAGTTGCCGGTGTTTGAATAATCGGTTCAGCTTTTTGATCTTGCCACATAATGTACAGCACCACGACCGCAATGGCTAAACCAATTAACGAAAAGGCAATGGCTGGTAAGTTCCGCAGTAACCAACTGGATTGCTTTTCTTCGTCATGCAATTGCTTACGTGATCCTTCAAGCTCTTCATACACTGGCTTGGGTTCTTCGACAATTGCTGGTTCTTTGCCATCATAGATATCTACCAATTGATTGCCATCTAAGCCGACCGCACTTGCATATTGGCGGATAAACGCCCGTACATAAAAGGTGCCTGGTAAGGACTCAAAATCGTTTTGTTCAATAATTTCTAAATATCTTTTTTGAATTTTTGTCATTTGTTGCAGTTCATCAATTGAGATGTTCTTCTGCAATCTTGCTTCTTTTAGTGTTTCTCCAATATTTACGCTGGCCACTCGTCCATCTTCTCCAGTCTATTTTGTTAATTTATCGATTGTCTCGTCAGTCTTTTTCAATTGCCAAGGAAAACATTCCCGTCCTTTAAGAATACCACAAAAGAAGCCAACTGAGGATAACAAAATTGAAAGATTTCAAAGATTTTTCTTTTTCTTAAACAGTTGGTTTATTGCTCGGTTTCTCCTTTAGGATACATGTAGAAACGGCTCAATCCTTCTTCACGAATCAAGGTCTCTGCTACTTGGCGGACGTCGGCTAATTGAATACTTTCAATGACTTCAATCTTATCAAACAGCGTGGTTTCCCCAAACAATGATTGTGAAAATTGGTTGGCGATATACTCTAAAGAGTTTAAGGATTGGAAATATTTACCAATCATTTTTTTCTTCAATAAGGACAAATTTTCTTCCGTTAATTCTGGACTTGTTGTGGCAGATAATAAAATAGCTTCAATTCGTTCTGCTAAGACTTCTGGTTGCTCACTATCGCCGCCAATATCCGCAAAATGGAAACTGCGATCTAAATTAAAGTCATAACTAAAACTATCATCTAACAAGCCTTCATCATAAAGAGCCAAATAGTTTTGAGAGGTATTACCAAACAATAATTGTAACAACAAATTCACGGTGACTTGATATTTCATTAAGTCACGACCCGTTGTTGGCACTTCATCTAAGCCTTTCAAGCCAACAAGCACTTTTGCCCGTGTGACTGCCATTTCAATGGCGCTCTCTTTGACAATGTCAGCAGCTGTTTCTTCAGGAAAATGCCGACGAATAGGTTGGGCGGCAGAAAACTCTTTCGCCGCTTGGTTTTCACGAATGAAGGCCATTAACGCTTCGGGGTCCATTTTCCCTACCACGAATAAGGTCATATTACTTGGATGATAAAACGTACTGTAGCATGTATACAAATCTTCTGCGGTAATCTCCGCAATACTTGCCACTGTACCGGCAATATCAATGTGCAATGGATGTTTCGGATAAAGGTTGCCTAAAATCCCAAAGAACAAGCGCCAGTTAGGATCATCTAAATACATTTGAATTTCTTGTCCGATGATGCCTTTTTCTTTTTCGACCGTTTCCTTCGTGAAATACGGCGATTGCACAAAATCAAGCAACGTTTCTAGATTTTGTGTCACTTGATCCGTCGTTGAAAACAAATAACTCGTTTTCGTAAAACTGGTAAAGGCATTCGCTGAAGCCCCTTGTTGCCCAAATTTTTGGAAGACATCGCCATCTTCTTTTTCAAACATTTTATGTTCTAAAAAGTGGGCGATTCCGTCAGGCACTTCAATCATTTCCTCTTGACCAATTGGCACGAACGTATTGTCGATGGAACCATAATCGGTCGTAAACAAGCCATACGTTTTTTGGAAATCATTTTTCGGCAATAGGTAAACCTTTAACCCATTCGCCAGTGTTTCTGTATACAATGTTTCTTTAATTTGTGCATAGTCTTTTTTAATCATTTTCTGTTTCTCCTTCCAAAAAGAAGATTGCTTGAAGTTCCAAGCGTTTGGCCACTTCTTGGATTTCTGAAATGGTCACGGCATTGATCCGCGCAATCCATTCCTCCGCCGTCAGCATCGTCTGCGGCATTAATTCGTTCAAGTATTCTTTTTCCAGCCACGCGCCTGCATTATCTAACGCTAAGATATACTGATTTTTTAACATTGCTTTCGTTTGTTCAATTTCTAATTCGCTAATCTTACCTAAGCGAATATTTTCCAATTCTGTCGAAATCAAACGCAAGACCTGATTCCGATTTTTGCCATCGATCCCTGTTTGAACCGTCATGAAGCCACGGAAAGTGTCGATACTACTAGAAGCATAATACGCTAAATGCTCTTTTTCACGGACATTCATAAATAATTTAGAATGCGGGAAACCGCCAAAAATCCCATTAAACACTTGCAACGCAAAATAATAGCTATCGCCATAATAAATATCCGTGTTGTAAGCCAAGTTTAATTTCGATTGGGCTAACACCTCACGCTCGGTCCGCTCTTCAATCACGTTGCGAATTGGTTGATTGTAGAAAATCGCGGCTTTGCCTTCTTCACGAGGCGTAAACGGTAATTGCTTGAATAACGGCACTAGCTCCGCCTCATTGACATCACCTAAAACAAAAATATCCACTTGATCTTCCGCCAGCATTTTTTGATAATATGCCGCTAATGACGCCGCAGTTTCCTCAGCTAACGCCGCAACGGTCCCGAAACTAGGGATTTTTTGATCCTCCGATTGATTAAAATAGACACTTTGAAGCGCCAAAGAGGCATAAGTTTGCTTATCCTCCACAATACTTTCCAAGTACGCTTTCAAGTTCTCTTTCTCCCGTTGGAAGGTTTCCGCCTCAAATTGACCTGCTTGAATATTGGGGGCAAAAATAATTTCCTTCAAAAAGTCCACCGCTTCGGCGAGAACCTGACTATCCTGTAAATAATGATCATTGACAATGTTCATAGAAATATTAAACCAATGTTGATTGCCTTTTTTGGAAACGCCAATCCCAAAGCTGGCGCCGTAAAGCTCCGCCAAACGCTCACTTAACTTGACTTGATTCGGGTAATTCAAGCTGTTGGTTTCCATCAAACTGGACAACAGCGTTCTTTTTGTAATGGTTTCATGATTTAATCGTGTATTAAAGCGGACTAAAAGACGCACCGTTTTATATTTTTCTGTAGGAATGACGTGTAAATTCACGCCTTTAACTAATTGAACAGACATTGCCGCATCGCTCCTTCATTTGCTTCATCTTACCTAAAGAATGCTGTGAAATATATGTATCGCGTAAATTCTAAAGCATTTTTTAATGTTTTTCCAATAGCTCCATTATAACACAGCTTCAGGTGCTTTCTGAATGATAAGAGTTTTTCAGTTCAAATTTTCAAGAAGATTCGGTATACTGTTTTTAAAGTGAGGAGGGAAAAAAGAATGATTAAAGAATTTAAAGAGTTTATCATGCGCGGGAGTGTCTTAGACCTAGCCGTTGGTGTTGTCATTGGTAGTGCGTTTACAGCGATTGTGACACAAGTGGTGGAAGGCTTGATTACCCCGTTAATTAGTCTGATTTTTGTCTTGACGACTGGGAAAAAGAGCGCCGACGATGCATTGGGTGCCCTTGTTTATAAAGTCGAAGGTGTTGAATTCAATATTGGTAGCGTGATTAGTGCACTTATTACATTTTTAATTACGGCCTTCGTCCTCTTCTTGATTGTCAAAGCGGCCAACAAAATGAAAAACCGTGGCAAAAAAGAAGAAGCGGCAGAAGAAGAAGTAGTACCAACGAGCGAAGATTACTTAAAAGAAATTCGCGACTTGCTAGCGGCGCAAACACCGCCTGCTGAAACTGTCAAAACAGACAGCACCTTCACAGAGAAATAAGCAAAAAGTCATCCTGAGGGGATGACTTTTTTGTTTGGCCTTAGATTGATGGTCCTGCGACGAGGTTCCAGGTGATGTCGCCTGTGTAGTTCCCTGCTTTGATGTTGTAGGCTGGTGTCGTGATGTTTAAAGAAGTGGTAAACATTGAAAACCTCCACAAGCCTTGACCTTTTCCTGCTGAAGCGTTAGCAAGCAGTGTTGCTTCACCTCCTAAATTCAGTGTCCAACCTCTTACAATAGGAATGGTTGGACTTACTTCAGGACCCGAGCTTTCCGCACCTACAGAAGTATAACTGTTAGTAGTTTCATCGAATCTCAAGTCATAAAGACTTATCAGACTAGTACCGATATTTCCTTCTAGCCTCTCATCGCCAAGCTTCATACCGTCCGATTGAACAGTAACATGCCAGCCCTCTTTCGTCCCCCGTAAATCACCTATACCAATAGCTTCTACATGTCCGTTAGAACCTACATCGTTCTTATTAGGAATAGGTTTGGTCAAATCATCTGAAATAGAAAGCTTACCAAAATTATATTCCCTTGGAATAAATAGTAAATCGAAATTACTATTTGTAGCTCCTGGGTCTGGCCTTACTGTATTTGGATCTCCACCAACATCTGGTAGTAACGTACCTCCCTCAAGCTCCACCTGCACAGGCGTATTCCCTGTCGTCACCGCCTGTGCTGAAAGTGGTGTCAAACTTGCGCCAATTACGGCACTACCAACCAATAAACTTGCCATTATTTTCTTTTTCATCTATGTACGCTCCTTTGCTTTCAATTCGTCTATAAAGTACAGAACAGCAAAGTAACGATTGCTGTTCTGTACTTGATTCTTTCATTTCTTTTATTTAGATTGATGGTCCTGCGACGAGGTTCCAAGTGATGTTACCTGTGTAGGCGCCTGCTTTGATGTCATAGGCAGAAGTAGTGATGTTTAAAGAGGTTGTAAACATTGCAAATTCCCATAAGCCTTGCCCTTTTCCTGTTGTGGCATTCCCCACAAGAACAGCCTCTCCACCTAAAGGCAGCGACCAATTTGTAGGATTAACAATAGCAGGACTTGTAGCTGGGTCTAATAGATTAGTAGATTCTCCTACATACTTATTAGTTTCCATATTATATTTTAATGGATACAAAATAATAGTATTACTTGTAATACTGCCTTCTATGCTGTCTGTCCCTAACTTAAGTCCAGTCGATTGAGCCGTTAAGTGCCAGCCTTCTTTCGTTCCTCGCATATCACCTACACCAACGCCTTCTACGTGCCCATTAAACCCATCATCTTTTTTATTAGGAATTGGTTGTGTTAAATCATCGGAAATTGACAATTTTCCAAAATCAAATTCCCTTGGAATAAAAAGTAAATCGAAATTACTATTCGTAGCTCCTGGGTCAGGCCTTACTGTATTTGAATCTCCATCAACATCTGGTAACGAACCTCCCTCAAATTCCGCCTGAATAGGCGTATTCCCTGTCGTCACAGCCTGTGCTGAATGTGGTGCCAAACTTGCGCCAACTACGGCACTACCAACCAATAAACTTGCCATTATTTTCTTTTTCATCTATGTACGCTCCTTCGCTTTCAATTCGTCTATCAAGTACAGAACAGCAAAAGTAACGATTGCTGTTCTGTACTTGATTCTTTCATTTCTTGTATTTAGATTGATGGTCCTGCTACTAGGTTCCAGGTGATGTTGCCTGTGTAGGCGTCTGCTTTGATTTGTTGATACGGTGTAGTAACATTTAACGTCATATTATCAATACGTCCTGACCAAGTTCCCTGACCCTGACCAACAGTAGCATTAATTAACGTAGTAGCACCACCACCAATTGTCATGTTTGTCCCAATAAAGCTAGGTGCTGTTGGATCATCAGTAATGTTCATTCCATTTTGACTAGCCATTCCCCCATATAAACCCGAGCTAACATTGAATACAGCATAATACGGTGTCATTCCAAATTTAAACTGTCCATCTAATCGGTCTGTCCCGTTCTTCATTTCTGTTATTTCCCCTGTTACATGCCAACCTTCTTTGGTTCCACGTAAGTCTCCGACCATAACACTTCTGCCCCGTTCGCTAGAAAGCAACTGAATATCAGATAAATCTTCGCCAATCTTCACAGGAGAAAAATTCAAACTTTTCGGAATTGCCAATAAATCAAAATCCGTATTAGACGTATTTGGATCGGGGTCTACGTTAACTGAACCACCATCATGGTCTGGCAACACACCCCCACCAAACTCCACCTGCACCGGCGTATTCCCTGTCGTCACAGCCTGTGCCGAAAGTGGTGCCAAACTAGCGCCAATTACGGCACTACCAACCAATAAACTTGCCATTATTTTCTTTTTCATATGTACATCTCCTTTAACATCCTGAATTCCCAGTGCGCCCTAGTTGTTTCTTCGGCGCTGCTGAAGCTATGGCTTTATTATACAAGATTCCCCCTTGTCTGTGATTTTAAATATTGAACAGTTCTTGCAAAAAAACAACATTTCCTTTAAAAGCAACGTTTCCCCTTAGTTTAAAGGCTTTTTTTCAACACTTATTGATATTTTTGGCTGTTATTTAATGTTTTTTTCGAGAAAATACTTTAATAAACAACGAGAAAACGTCACAAAGTAGAGGTCAAACTCTAACTTTGTGACGTTTTCTCCTAAAATCTTATACATTTATTCGCAGATGCAGAGAAAAAACCGTAATTTTTTATTTAATGACAGCCGTTTTTATATTTGTTCGTCACTAAGACTTACAATTTACGGCGACGGGCGAATTCCACAAACTTAAATTTGTTTAAGCGGTGACGGGATTCCGTATAACCAAAACAGCGGGTATCTTCCAAGTTCATGATACTACGGACCACGACAACATGATTGCCTTCGACTTCACCAATCAGCTGCTTGTCCATCTCTGTGAGCGGTTCCACGGTAATTTCTTTCTGGGCATAACTAATCGCCAAGCCAAGGTCGTTTTCCAGATAATCGAAAATCGAATCTTCGGCACGGTGCTTCGGCAGTTCTGGGACAATCTCTTTAATCAAGTAATCAATATCTAAAATATCGACTTCCCCTTCAATCTCCCGTTGCCGAACTAAGCGCCACACAGGGGCCCCTTCCGTCCAACCAGTCAACTGAGCCAAGTTGCGCTCCACAGGAATTTCTTCTAAGGAAACCACATGCGTATGACTTTCAATATGTTGCGTTTGTTGTAACTCCTTGTAACTGGTCACCCCTGAAATAGGAAAATTAAACTTTTTAAAGTTGAGCACAATCGAGCCTTTGCCTTGTTTTTTCTGAATGTAGCCAGCGTTAATTAGTAAATTCAAGGCTTTCCGAATTGTTTCACGGGAAACATTGTAAGTTTCCACTAATTGATTTTCACTAGGTAATAAATCGCCTGGCTGATAGTCGCCTTGGACAATTTGTTGTTCTAATTCTAAAAATATGTCATGAAACTTGTTCATGCCGATCCTCCTCTACCAACAATTTCTTTTCTAAAAGCATAGCATATTCCCTCCGAAAAACCTAGAGCTGGTCAGAAAAATCCCCCGCACTTTCTGCCTTACTTACGCCACAAACTCCCCCAGCTAAACCACTGCTTGACCGCCTTTTTTTCAGACCCAGCGCAGTCGGTTGCTGCCCCCTTCTGGAAAAGTTTTCCCAAGAATCTAGGGAAAATCCTTGTAATTCTGATTCGTTCATACTATACTGTAGTCAAACGAAACATGTCTATACAAGTTCACAAGGAGGCGCCAAACATGACCATTTTAGAATTAACATTCGCAACGAACCAACTAACGACGACTTTTTTTAACCATAAATTGGAACCGCTTCACCAAAAAACGTTCCCTTTTGAAGCTTTGACTATCGAAGAAACGGTTCCTGAACTGTGCCAATTGATTGTGGCAGAGGCTGCGCCGATTCTGGGGGGGATTGTTGCTGATTTCCCAGAGGACTTCTTTTCGCCAGAGGAAACGTTGGCGCTGGTTCCGCAAGCGGTGATTCAAGCATTCGCGGAACAGTTGAACACGCCACTTTTAACGGCAGCCGAACAAGCGGCGGCACCGAATCTGCTGGCAGCATTTGAAGAAAAACGGCAGTATCTGGCTTGGCATTTGGACTATTATGGCTACGTGCCTGGGAAAAATGAATATGCGGTGGAGTCCCTGTTAACTGTCGGCAATGGCTTTTTAGGCTTGCGCGGCACGACACCTGAGATGACGATTTCTGATGATCATTATCCAGCGACCTACATTGCGGGGCTTTATAATACAGCGGCTTCGGAAGTTGCGGGTCAAGTAGTGGAAAATGAAGATTTCGTCAATGCTCCTGACAACCAACACATCGCTTTAAAAATTGGCGATGCCACTGACTGGTTAACGATTTCTCCAGACACGCTACAACAATTACATCGTCAATTGAACTTGAAAACGGGATTGTTTGTCGCAGAAATGATTTTGAAAGATGCGGACAATCAGCAAATTAAATTAACGACGAAAAAAATCGCCAATATGGCACAGCCGAATGACTATCATCTGCAATATACGTTTGAGCCGTTAAACTTTTCAGCCCCAATTACTTTGAAAACCGTCACTGATGGCAGTGTCTACAACTATAACGTGGCGCGGTATCGCAACTTAACAGCCAAACATTTTCAGGTGACAGCATTAAGCGCGCAGGAAAACAAAACCGTGATTGAGGTTTGTACCAATCAATCCAACTTGAGCGTCCGAGAAACGGCCTTGATAACTGGTGATTTTTTTGAAAAAGAAGCGATTATGATTCAAGAAGAAGCGGAAAAAATCGCCCAAGTGGTGACCGTGATGGCGCACCAAGGAACGCGCTATACGCTAGAAAAACAAGTCTTTGTGCAAGCCAGCCACGCCGAACAAAGTTGGCAAGTACCGTTTACGCCGAAGGACTCTTTTGCGGCCGCCGCTCAGGAAAGCGCCCGCGCTTGGCAAACTCTTTGGCAACAAGCCAACATTACCGTGACAGGCGATTTGATGTCTCAAAAACTTTTACGGATTCACAGTTATCACTTGCTGGCTTCGGCTTCGCCTTTTAGTAACCAAGCGCAAGCATTGGACGTCTCGATTACCGCCCGAGGCTTGCATGGTGAAGCGTATCGTGGACATATTTTCTGGGATGAAATTTTTATTTTACCTTTTTATATTCAACATTATCCTGACACAGCGAAACAATTGTTGCTGTATCGCTACCACCGATTAGAGAAGGCGAAGGAAAATGCGGCGGCCAGCCAGTATCGTGGCGCAATGTATCCGTGGCAATCAGGACGTGATGGGCGTGAAACCACGCAAAAGCTTCACTTAAATCCGTTGAATGGACATTGGGGCGAGGATCATAGTATTCTGCAACGGCATGTGTCCCTAGCGATTGCTTACAATGCTTGGTTGTATTGGCATAGTACACAGGATCATGAATTTATGAAACAATATGGCGGCGAAATGTTGTTAGAAATCGCTCAATTTTGGAACAGCGCTGCGACGTTAGATGATGCAACAGGACGGTTCTTTATTGATAAAGTGATGGGACCTGATGAGTTTCACGAGGGCTATCCAGACCAAGCGGAAAGCGGCTTGAAAAACAACGCCTATACGAATTTGATGGTGGTTTGGCTATTCGAAGAATTAACCAACATTTTGGCACTTTTCTCTGAGGAAGAACAGGCACAACTTTTTGCCAAAACTCAGACCACTTCTGCTGATCTAGCCCGCATGCAGCAAATTCAAAATTCACTGGAAATTGAAGTTAATTCTGACGGTATTATTGCGCAATATGAAGGGTATTTCGGCTTAAAAGAGATTGACTGGGCGGCGATGAAAGAGAAATACGGCAATATTTACCGCATGGATCGAATTTTAAAAGCCGAAGGAGAATCCCCCGATGATTACAAAGTGGCGAAACAAGCCGACACGTTAATGTTGTTCTACAACTTAGACAAAACTCGGGTGGATCAAATTTTAGAAGATTTAGGGTATCAATTGCCTGCGGATTATTTGGAAAAAAATCTTTTGTATTATCTAAAACGGACGTCTCATGGTTCGACTTTGTCACGAATTGTTCATGCCCAATTGGCAGAAATGGCGCAATTCCATGAGCTATCTTGGCAACTTTATCAAGAAGCGTTGTATTCCGATTATCGTGACATTCAAGGTGGCACGACCGCTGAAGGAATTCATACAGGGGTCATGGCTGCGACGATTCACGTTACTTTAGCGACGTATGCAGGCGTTGACACGCGCCAGAAAGAGTTATCAATTTGTCCAAACTTACCTGAACATTGGCAAGCGCTGGCGTTCCAGTTTATTCATCAAGGCGTGACGTATCAATTTTCATTAACACAAACCAGTGTCACGATTACAGCAGATAAAGACACACAATTATTGGTTCAGGGCGCGTTGATTCCGTTAACCGCCGAACGACCAAAAGAAGTACATTATCAATAAAGGAGCGAACCACAATGACGATTGGATTTATTTTTGATTTGGATGGTGTCATTACTGACACCGCCAAATTTCATTATCAAGCTTGGAAAGCGTTGGCCGATTCGCTAGGTATTCCCATTGACGAAACCTTCAACGAAACATTAAAAGGCATTAGTCGGATGGATTCCTTGGACCGCATTTTAGCCCATGGCCACCGTGAAAATGCGTTTACTCCAGCAGAAAAAGAAGCCTTAGCTCAGCAAAAAAATGATCACTACGTTCAATTATTAGAACATTTAACGACAGAAGATGTTTTACCTGGTGTCGTGCCATTGCTACAGCAAGCCCAAGCACGTCACATTCCCTGTGCCGTGGCTTCGGCTTCAAAAAACGCGCCCCTGATTTTGGAAAAATTAGGCGTGCGCGCGTACTTCGCCACAATTGTCGATCCCGACTCATTAAGCAAAGGCAAACCTGATCCTGAAATCTTTTTAGCCGCCGCTGACAGTATTGGCGTGCTACCGCAAAACGCCATTGGCTTTGAAGATGCACAATCAGGCATTGACGGCTTGAAAGCCGCGGGCATCTATGCCGTCGGCTTGTCGGCCAGCCAACCCTTACTCGGAGCCGACATGCAAGTCTCTGAAATGACTGAACTAAGCGTTGATGCACTGCTCAATCGCTAAAGAATGACAAGAACCTTTAGTAGCAGGCACCTCTTTTCATCTACATTGTATCTATGCTAGAATGTAGATGAAAAGAGAGAGATGCGTCAACATACCTCTCTAGTGTAGAGCCGTTTGAGACGGTGACCGATTTAGTTATAAAAAATAACCGTACCAGTCAAAGTAGACGGTTATTTTTTATTGTCATTTTTAACAGCTTTTATAATTTCACGGATTAACGCTAAATTTATTCGTGCTTTTCGGGAAAATGTGCTATAATGAAAACGAAAAGAGAGATATGCGTCAACATACCTCTCTGATGTAGAGCCGTTTAAGACGGTGACTTTTTGAATTATTTAAAAATAACCGTACTCGGTCAAAGTTGACGGTTATTTTTTATTGTCATTTTTAAGCAATTTCACAATCAGCGCAATCAAAGAAATGGTAAACATACCAAACCCTAGGATCGTCTGAATTGTTTCATATGCTGACAAAAGGTCTCTCCTTTCTGTAAATTTTGGAAGTACGCTCATACGCACCACCTCACCGAAAGAGGAAAGTCTCTGCTCCTACGCTTCTCACTTTGTTGCGATGCTCGTCGCAAAGCGCATGTTCCTTTGCGCTTGCCTCCGCATTAACTTCTCTACACTTATCGTATATTATGAATGCCTAATAAATATTCAGGTTACAATATTTTTTTAGAGAAAATGATTTAGAGAAAAAACCGCCCACATCAGAAAAATGATGTGGGCGGTTTTTTGTAATTATTTATTTTTTGTTTCAAATAACGGACTAACTGGTTTGTTTTCGTGGATACGTTTAATCGCATCTCCGATTAATTCACCAACGCTGACTTCGTCAATTTTTGCAATTTTACGATCATCAGATAGGTAAATAGAGTCTGTTACAACTAAGCGTTCAATTGCTGAATCTTCAATACGTTGTAAGGCTGGTCCTGATAAAACGGGATGTGTACAAGAAGCGTAAACGTCTTTTGCTCCGGCTTCTTTCAATGCGTTTGCAGCAAGAGAAATTGTCCCCGCTGTGTCAATCATGTCATCAATTAAGACACATGTTTTGCCTTCCACATGACCAATGATATTCATTACTTCTGCTACGTTCGCTTTTGGACGACGTTTGTCAATGATCGCAATTGGTGCTTTTAAGAATTCTGCCAATTTACGCGCACGCGTTACACCACCATGGTCAGGGGAAACAACAACGACGCCATCGCCTTGAATGCCGTGTTCGATGAAGTAATCGGCAATTAATGGTGCACCCATCAAATGATCCACTGGAATATCAAAGAATCCTTGAATTTGGACCGCATGTAAGTCCAATGTCAACATTCTTGTTGCACCAGCTTTTTCAATCATGTTTGCAACAAGTTTAGCAGTGATTGGTTCCCGGGCACGTGCTTTACGGTCTTGACGTGCATACCCATAATAAGGCATAACCACGTTAATTGTTTTAGCACTCGCACGTTTTAACGCATCAATCATGATTAATAGTTCCATTAAGTTATCGTTAACAGGGCTACTTGTTGATTGAATGACGTAAACATGTGCACCACGAATACTTTCTTCAATATTCACTTGAATTTCGCCATCACTAAATTGTGTTACAGAGCACTTTCCTAGCTCCACACCCACAGCATCCGCAATTTTTTCTGCTAAGGGACGATTAGAGTTCAAAGAAAAGATTTTCAATCTTGGATCAAAATAATGTTTCGACATTAGAACCTCCACTTTCTATTTCAGCCAATTCGTTAAAACTGAACAATACTTTCCTTCTAAAATAATAGTAGTCCTAGCCAAATAAATCAAGAGATTTTCTGTATTTCATACAAGATATTCATCAAAAGTCGCTTTCTTCTAACTATTTTATCGTATTTGTCTAAAAAATGAGGATTATTTGAATAAAGAAAGGTACTCGCCATAGCCTTCTTTTTCTAAATCTGCCACTGGCACAAATCTCAAAGCTGCCGCATTAATGCAATAACGTAAGCCGCCTTCTTGGAGTGGGCCATCAGTGAAAACATGCCCTAAATGTGAATCCGCTTCTTGACTGCGAACTTCTACTCGGTGCATGCCGTGACTAAAATCAGCTTTTTCTTTGACGCCACGTTTTTCAATTGGTTTGGTAAAGGATGGCCAGCCGCAACCAGCATCGTATTTGTCCAGGGAGCTAAACAACGGCTCGCCACTAACAATGTCTACATAGATTCCGTCTTGGTAAAAGTCATCATATTCTCCTGAAAAAGGGCGTTCTGTTGCGTTTTCTTGTGTGACGGCATATTGAAGATCCGTCAAGGTTTGTTTTAATTCTTCTTCTGTTGGTTTTGTCATTCTGTCCACTCCTTTTCTTCTGTTCAATTTATTGGGTTCAATGATACCACGTTTGCCAAACAGGCACCTAATAGTTTGCATAGTAAAAGACAGTCCTTTCTCTTTTTGACGAATGAAAAGGACTGTCTTTTATTAGTTGAATTCTTTTAGTAGTCGGGCTACTTTGGCAATTGGTAAACCCATAATGGCGTAATAATCGCCAGCGATTGCTTCAATTAGTAATGCTCCTTGTCCTTGGATACCATAAGCGCCTGCTTTGTCGGCATATTCTGCGGTATCTAAGTAAGCATGGATTTCCGTGTCTGTCAGTGGATAAAACGTAACGGTTGAATGAACTGTCGCGGAGCGCTCTTTTTCCCCTTGTTTCAACGTCACACTTGTATACACGTCATGTGTTTTGCCACTTAGGAGGCGCAACATGCGATAACCGTCTTCCCGAGAAGTGGGTTTGCCGAGGATCTCTCCCACCAATGCCACAATTGTATCGCAGCCAATGACTAGTGCTTCGGGGGATTGCTCTGCTATAGCCGCTGCTTTTTGGGCAGCCATTTGCGCCACATATTCTGCTGGCAAGCCGTCTTTACCAACAGTTTCATCGATGTCGGCTGGTGCAATCGTAAAAGTTGGAACCACACGCTTTAATAACTCCTGACGGCGAGGAGATTGGGATGCTAAAATAATTTGCATAAATTGATGACGCCTCGTTTCTTTTTAATGGGGGTCTTGAATGCGTTTAAACATTCGTTCCATATCTGAATTCGTAAAATGAATCAGCACCGGACGTCCATGCGGACAATTAAACGGATTTTCGCACAAGGCTAAATCTTTTAATAGCACGCGTGCTTGTTGCTCGTTGAGGTAATGATTGGCTTTGATGGATCGCTTACAGCTCATCATAATGGCGGTTGCTTCACGGAATTTTTTCACGCTGACCGAGCCAGTTGTTAGCAACATGTCAATCATCTCGCGAACAATGCTTTCCTCTTCGCCTGCAGGATACCAAGTTGGGTGCGCCCGCACAATGAAACTATTTTGTCCAAAGTCTTCCAAATGGATGCCGACTTCCGCAAGGGTTTCTTTCTGCTCTTTAATTTTCAAGGCATCGCTATTTGGATAATCAATAACGATTGGTACCAATAGTTCTTGTAAATCATCACTGACTTCGCCAATTTTTTCACGGAAGTACTCGTATTTAATTCGTTCTTGGGCAGCGTGTTGGTCGATAATAAACAGGCCATCTTTGCTTTGTGCGAATAAATAAGTTCCGTGCATTTGACCGAAGTACTCTAGCTCAGGAAAACGTTCTGTTGGTCGTTCTTCTTCCAACTTGTTCAGGGCTTGTTTCAGTTCTCTTTGACTCGCAGCGCTATTGGCATCGAATTCTGGGTGAAGTTTCATTTCTTCTTGGAAAACCTCGTCAGCAGCCTCTGATGAACGCAGAGAAGGTTCTGAATCAGATACTTCAGTTATTTTCGTTTCTTCGTCTATTATCTGTTGCTCATTACTAGCTGTTTCCCAATGATTTGCGGAATCAACAGCTGCCGAAGAGGTTTCGTAAGCTGACGTTTCTTCTGCTACACTCGTTGATTCTGGCACTGGCGGCGCAAATGGATCGTCCATTGGGTCCACTGCTCTTTCTGTCTGGTTGACAGCTTCAGGGGCGCTTGAGGCTGGTGTTTCGTCTGTCGCATGTTCCGCATAGAAGCGGCCTGTTGCGGGATTATAGCTTAAGCTGCCCGGTCGTTGTTTTACCGCAGGTTGTTCAGTCGATAAAGGAATTTCCATTTGTTCGGCTTTAGGTTCTGGCGGTAGTTTCTTTTTAAAACGCAAGTTGTCTGCCGCATTGGGAATCAACTGTTCTTGGCTCAACACTTCTTGAATCGCCTGTTCAATTAATGCCATTAAATCTTTTTCTTTACTTAAACGAACTTCTTGCTTAGTAGGATGGACATTGACATCGACTAACAGCGGATCCATTTCAATTTCTAACACAGCAATTGGAAAACGCCCCACCATTAGTTTCGAACCATAGCCGGCTACAATTGCTTTATTTAACGCGAAATTTTTAATATAACGACCATTGATAATCGTTGATAAATAGTTGCGGCTGGCCCGTGTGACTTCTGGCAATGAGACATACCCTGTCAAAGTAAAATCAAGGTCTTTTCCTTCAATTTTCAACATTTTCTTTGCGGTGCTAATGCCATAAATCCCCGCAATCGTTTGTTTTAAATCACCATTGCCTGTTGTACTCATCATTTTGTGGCCGTCATGAACTAAGCGAAAAGCGACTTTAGGGTGACTTAACGCCAGACGATTGACAATGTCACCGATATTGGCCAATTCCGTTTGGATCGTTTTGACGTATTTCAAACGAGCGGGCGTATTATAAAATAAATTAGAAACGGTCATTTTTGTGCCTTTACGGAGTGCTGCTGGTCGGTTTTCTTCGACCTTGCCCCCTTTTAGAATCACATAGCTGCCTTCTTCTTCCTCAGCTGTGGCAGTTTCGATAATCATTTCAGAAACTGAGGCAATACTTGGTAAGGCTTCGCCTCGGAACCCCAAGCTGCGAATTCGGAACAAATCATCTCTTGTATGAATTTTGCTTGTGGCATGGCGCTTGAAGGCATTCAGTACATCTTCTTTGGCAATTCCTTCACCATTATCAATAATTTGAATGGTTTTCAAGCCAGCTTCTTCAATAAAAATATCAATTTGAGTGCTTCCTGCATCCAGTGCATTTTCCACCAATTCTTTGACGACAGAAGCGGGACGTTCAACAACTTCACCAGCAGCAATCTGGTTGGCTAGTTGTTCGGATAGTTCTTGAATTTTCCCCATTTCACGACCTCCTAACCGGTTCGGTTCCTAATTAGATACGTTTTTGCAATTGATGAAGCATGTTTAACGCATCTAGTGGTGTCATTTCTAATAGATTCATTTTCTTCAATGTGTCAATGACACTTAATTCTTCTGTTGAAACTTCTTTAAATAATGAAAGTTGCTCGGTTTCTTCATGGACTTCTGAAACTTCTTCATGATGAACTGAACTTGGAATCGTTGTTTCTTCCGCTTCTAAAGCGGATAAAATGGTGGCTGCTCGTTCTAAAAGCGGGCTTGGTAAACCAGCGATTTTAGCAACGTGTATCCCATAGCTCTTATCAGCAGGTCCTTCCATCATTTTATGAAGAAAGACCACTTCGCCATCTTTTTCGACAGCGCCCACGTGAATATTCTTCAAGCCTTTTAAGGTTTCATCTAGAACAGTTAGTTCATGATAATGTGTAGAGAATAGCGTTTTGGCTTGTACTTCACGATGGATATATTCAATGATGGCTTGCGCTAGCGCCATTCCATCATAGGTTGCCGTGCCGCGTCCTAATTCATCAAATAAAATTAGGCTGTTAGGCGTGGCGTGCCGCAGTGCTTGGTTGGCTTCCATCATTTCTACCATAAAGGTACTTTGCCCTGCAATTAGATCATCAGAGGCCCCAATCCGTGTAAAAATTTGATCGAAAATTGGCATTTCAGCACTTTCCGCTGGTACAAAACAGCCAATTTGCGCCATGACCACCGTCAAAGCCAATTGACGCATGTAGGTACTTTTCCCTGACATGTTTGGTCCAGTAATCAAGAGAATATCTGTTTCTGGGTTCATGCGGATACTGTTTGGAATGTATTCTTGATGCCCTAAAACTTTTTCCACGACTGGGTGTCGTCCTTCGACAATCGCCAAATTTTTCGTGTTACTTCTTAACGTTGGTCGAACGTATTGATACCGTTCACTAATTGTTGCAAAAGATTGTAAAACATCAACCGCACTAATGGTTTTAGCCAGTGTTTGCAACCGATCAATGTTCGTTTTCACTTGTTCTCTCACGGCCAAGAACAATTGATATTCTAGTTCAACTGATTTTTCTTCAGCTTCTAAGATTAAACGTTCTAGTTCTTTTAGTTCGGGCGTAATAAAGCGCTCCGCATTAGCTAATGTTTGCTTACGCTCGTATTTTCCTTCTTCTAAATTCGCTAAATTTGACTTAGTGATTTCAATGAAATAACCAAAGACCCGATTGTAGCCAATCTTCAAGTTTTTAATCCCTGTTTCTTGTCGTTCTTTCGCTTCTAACTCCGCTAACCATTGCTTACCATTGCGCATGGCATCACGGTATTCATCTAATTGGTCGTTATAGCCGTCCTTAATAACGTTTCCTTCAGTAATTTGTAAAGGGGCTTCTTCATTAATCGCCGTCGCAATCAATGCCACTAAATCTTCAACGGGGTTTAAGTCGACTAACAAATCATCCCATTCCCCTTGATTGATCCCGACAATTAACTGTCGAATCGTTGGTACTTGTTCTAAAGAGGTCCGTAATTGAATTAAATCACGCCCATTCACACTGCCGAATGCCACGCGTCCTGCTAACCGCTCTAAATCATAAACGTTCGTCAATGCTGCTTGCAAATCCAAGCGTTCAAAATAGGCATTTAATAAGGATTGCACCATTTCTTGACGCATCTTAATTTGACGTTCCTGAATCAGCGGACGATCCAACCATTGTTTTAATAAACGGCCGCCCATAGCTGTTTTCGTTTCATCTAATAGCCACAATAGAGTCCCTTTTTTCTGTCCTGTTCGAATCGACTGACTCAATTCTAAATTGAATTTAGAATAATGATCCATTTTCAAGAAATGATCTGGCTGATATTCCACAGCTTTCTGAATATGGGACAAGCTCCGCTTTTGGGTAACGGATAAATAAGATAATAATTTGCCTGTAATTTCAATTTCTAATGGATTAATCAGTTCATTGGTTAAAAAACTAAACTCGGCATTTTCTTCCACCGTTTCTTGTGTCGAAAAGATAATATTTAAACGTAAACTTAAGTTCTCTTTTAACGATTCAGGAATCCCTGAACCTAGGACCATTTCTTTTGTTTGCAACGCAGAAGCTTCGTTTAAAACGCCCTCTTCATCAGCCAAGACTGCTGTTTTTAATTCGCCTGTACTCAAATCTACATAGGCAAAACCGAACTGATTACCATCTGTTAGCACAGCGGTTAAGTAATTATTGTCTTTGGCTTCCAAGCCTTTACTATTCATCACCGTTCCTGGCGTTACCAACTGGACCACTTCTCGTTTGACCATGCCCTTGGTAGTCTTTGGATCTTCCACTTGCTCACAAATCGCTACTTTATAGCCTTGCTCAATCAACGTATCAATGTAGCCTTGCGCGGCATGATAAGGAACGCCACACATAGGAATCGGATCATCCGCATTGCGGTTACGACTGGTTAACGTCAATTCTAAGATTTGCGCTGCATTGATAGCATCTTCATAAAATAATTCATAAAAATCACCTAAGCGATAAAATAAAAACGCATCCTTGTATTGGGCCTTAATGGATAAATATTGTTCCATCATGGGTGTATTTTTTGTCTTTTGTGGCATTTAATTTCCTTCCTTCTCTAGCTCTTCGTTCACGTGGTATTGAATGAGCGCCGTGACATGTTGGACTAAGTCATTGGCTTCGATCAGTTGTTCGCGGTAGGCTACAACGAGTGGGTGCTCATCAAATTCTTTTGTTTTCGCATCAGCTCGTTGAATGGCTTCTTTTTCAGCAGTTGGTTTGCCATAGTGAGCAAATTGAACCGCATCTTTTTGCGCAGCTTTAATTTCTTCCACTAATTCTGTCAGCTTTTTGTTTTTCTTTACCTTTTCTTCAATCGCTTGGTAGCGCTGAATGACTTCATCTTGTCCAATTAAATGTAACAATTTTTCTAATTCTTTATTACTTTGTGCATCTAAATTCAACGGCTCCATTTTTTTCACCTTCATCTTTCACCGGCACTTTTTCTATAAGAGCAGAAAAAGTTAACCTCTTAATGATCCGAGATTAACTTTTCTTCTATTATTCTTGAAACGGGCGATCTTCGCTAATCTGAATCGGCTCAATCATCTTCGCTTGGCCCGTTTGGTCATCAATCTCTAAAATACAGGCAGATAAAATTGTCCGCCCTGTTTCGACTACCTCAAAGCGCTTCGGCAATGCTGTCATAAACTTCTCAATAATCGGTTCACGCTTCATTCCTAGAATCCCATCATAAGGTCCGGTCATACCGACATCACTTAAGAAGGCTGTCCCTTTCGGTAAAATCCGAGCGTCATTTGTTTGAACATGCGTATGTGTTCCAACAACGGCTGAAACTTGGCCATCTAAAAACCAGCTCATGGCTTGTTTTTCGCTTGTCGTTTCGCCATGAAAATCCACAAAAATGAGCGGTGTCCGTTTGCGAGCGATAGCCACTAGCTCGGCGGCTTTCTTGAAAGGATCTTCCAATGGCACCATAAATGTGCGGGCCTGTAAATTAATCACCGCTAGTTCCAATTGATTGACTTTCACAAAAACCATTCCTTGACCAGGCACATCTTCTGGAAAGTTCGCTGGACGAACCATTTTCTTCGCATCATCAATGAATTCAAAGATATCCTTGTTGTCCCACGTATGGTTACCCATCGTAACAACATCGACACCATCTTGCAAAAATTTCTTATAAATCTTGCCAGTAATTCCCCGACCAGATGCCGCATTTTCACCATTGGCAATGGTCACTTGTGGACGATATTTTTTCTTTAATTTAGGGACATACGTTGCTAAGGCTTCTCTTCCTAAAGAACCGACAACATCTCCTATAAATAATATACGCAAAAAGGTTCCTCTTCTCTTTTTAACATCTCTTGTTTATTATAGTTGTTTTCGCTTTGAAAAGAAAGTTTTGGTTTTAAAAGATTAAAAAAAGTGTCTCAACGAACAATCCTTGCAATTGTTCGTTGAGACACTACACGCGATACTTATTCGCTTTTTATTTTATTTCGCATAGTCTACGGCACGTGTTTCACGGATAACCGTTACTTTGATATGTCCTGGATAATCCAAGTCATCTTCAATTTTCTTCCGAATGTCTCGAACTAAACGAACAGATTCTAAATCAGAAATTTCTTCTGGTTTCACCATGACACGAACTTCACGTCCTGCTTGAACAGCAAAACTTGAATCCACGCCTTCAAAACTATTAGAAATATTTTCTAAGTTTTCTAAGCGGCGAATGTAGTTTTCTAACGATTCACTACGTGCACCTGGACGGGCTGCAGATAACGCATCTGCGGCTGCCACTAAAACAGAAATAACTGAGGTTGCTTCCACATCACCATGATGCGAGGCAATGGCATTAATAACTACTGAATTTTCTTTATATTTCGCAGCTAATTCTGCGCCAATCTCAACGTGAGAACCTTCAATTTCATGATCCAATGCTTTCCCAATATCATGTAGTAAACCTGCACGTTTGGCTAATTGAACATCTTCGCCTAATTCGGCGGCTAAAACGCCAGCCAGTTTTGCTACTTCGATTGAGTGGTTCAAGACATTTTGACCATAACTTGTTCTGAAACGTAAACGGCCTAAAATTTTAATTAAATCAGGATGTAACGTATGAGCACCTACTTCAAAGGCTGCTTGTTCTCCGTATTCACGAATCCGTTCATCCATTTCTTTACGTGATTTTTCTACCATTTCTTCGATACGAGCGGGATGAATCCGACCATCTTGGATTAATTTTTCCAAGGTCATTCGAGCGATTTCTCGTCTGATTGGATCAAATCCGGATAACACAACCGCTTCTGGCGTATCATCAATGATTAAGTCAATCCCTGTTAATGTTTCCAATGTACGAATATTACGTCCTTCACGACCAATAATGCGACCTTTCATCTCATCATTTGGTAAAGTGACCACGGAAACAGTTGTTTCAGAAACAGAATCGGCGGCGCAACGTTGAATTGCTAGGGAAAGCAAGTTCTTCGCTTTGCGATCAGATTCTTCTTTGGCACGTTGTTCTGACTCCTTGACCATCAAGGTTAGTTCATGATTCAACTCTTCTTCTGTTGACTTCATAATAATCGATTTTGCTTCTTCTTTTGAAAGGGAAGCAATTCGTTCTAATTCTTGATGTTGCTGATTAATTAAGTTTTCTACTTCTTTTTCTCGCTCATCAATTAATTGCTGTCTAGCACCAAGTTTCTCTTCTTTTTCTTCCAGTGAGCCTTCACGTTTTTCAAGAGAGTCATCTTTACGATCCAACGTTTGTTCCCGTTGAATTAAACGATTTTCTTGAGATTTAAGTTCTAATCTGCTTTCTTTCAACTCACTTTCAATTTCTGAACGATACTTCTGGTTCTCTTCCTTAGCTTCTAGCAATGCTTCTTTTTTCAGTGTTTCTGATTCTTTCCGAGCGTTCTCGAGAATACTCGACGCTGAAATTTTTGCACCATTTATTGCTTTATCATTACGTGACTTTGCAATAACAAATCCTAAACCAAGACCGACAATCAAACCGACGATAGCGAGGAGAATATTTAAAACCATATTTCCACCTCCATACTATCTTTTTGTTAATTCATATCTTGTAGTTTTTTGATAAACTAAAATCAATTATCAATATGCCTACTTGCATATTTGTGCATACACACAATTTTATTCTAATGTTTGTCGCGAAAGGTGTCAACTTAAAAAAGCCCTTTCTTTTGGAAAGGGCAGCAAATATTAGACAACGTCACATTTTTAGGTTTCCGCCGTCACGAATTGTTTAAATTTTAGAACAAACGCCGCATAGTCTACTGTTTGACTAAGCTGCTTGATGTGGATGGGTTCGGACATGGACAACAGTCTATTTAACAATTTAGTTCTAAACAAAAAAAGACAACACCTGTCCTGTTCAGTAAGTGTTGTCCTTCTTCTTAACGAGTCGTATTCACTCGTTATTTATTCGTCTAAGGGTAATTCTTCTTGACCTTCTGCTTCTTCTGTAATGGTTGAACCGTCACCGATGCCATATGCATCACGGACCAATTTAGACACTTCTGCCATCATTTCAGGATGATCCGCCATGTATTGTTTGGCATTTTCACGGCCTTGGCCAATTCGTTCTTCTTTGTAGCCATACCAAGCACCACTTTTACTGATAAGGTCTTTTTCCACAGCCATATCTAGTAATTCGCCTTCTTGGGAAATACCTTGGCCATACATGATATCAACTTCTGCCACTTTAAATGGTGGCGCCACTTTGTTTTTAACGACTTTAATTTTTGTGCGGTTACCGACGATGTCTGTTCCTTGTTTTAACTGTTCTGCACGACGGACTTCTAGACGAACCGTTGCGTAGAATTTCAATGCACGTCCACCAGGAGTTGTTTCAGGATTTCCGAACATCACGCCAACTTTTTCACGAATTTGGTTAATGAAAATAGCAATTGTTTTTGTCTTATTAATTGAGCCTGATAATTTACGTAGTGCTTGAGACATTAGTCGAGCTTGTAAGCCGACATGGCTCGCTCCCATCTCACCATCAATCTCTGCACGAGGAACTAACGCAGCAACCGAGTCGATGACAACGATGTCAATCGCACCACTTGAAACTAAGGCATCGGCAATCTCTAAGCCTTGCTCACCCGTATCTGGTTGAGATAAAAGTAATTCATCGATGTTAACGCCTAGTTTCTCCGCATATTGAGGATCCAATGCATGCTCAGCATCGATAAAAGCGGCTGTTCCACCATTTCGTTGCACTTCTGCAATTGCGTGTAAAGAAACAGTTGTTTTACCTGAACTCTCAGGACCATATACTTCAATAATTCGGCCACGTGGATACCCACCTACGCCCAATGCAACATCTAACGCTAAAGAACCACTAGGGATAGTTGAAATTTTTTGATCAGCTTTTTCGCCTAATTTCATAATAGAGCCTTTCCCAAAGTTCTTTTCAATTTTTTTCAGTGCGGCATCTAAAGCCACTTTACGATCATCTGCCAATGGATAATCCTCCTTTAATTTATATAAACTTATTTTTCATTTCCTGTTAGTAGGTCTATCATATCTCTTTTGTACCAAAAAAGCAAGAAAAAACCGAACAAACATTCGCATATTTATTTTTTATTAATGATTCGGCGCCGCAAAAGATCTAACCCTCGCATAACCGCACTCTGTCTAATATAATTTCGGTCACGGTTAAAATGGAAACATTCTGCAACGGTTGGTTGGCCTTCTTCCGCCAGCCCAATCCAAACAGTGCCTGTCGGTTGACCTTCGATTGGGTCACCAGCGACCCCAGTAAATGATAAACCATAGTTAGATTTAGCTAACTGACGCGCTTTCTCTGCCATTTCTTTGGCACACGCTTCACTTACCGTGCCATGTTCTTCTAAAAGTTCATGAGAAATTCCTAAAAAGTTCTCTTTTGTTTCTTGCGAATACGTCACGAAGCCTCCCTTAAAAATCTTCGAAGCACCCGCAATTTCCCCCAGTGTACTTTGGAATAGGCCAGCGGTGAGGCTCTCAGCAGCCGTGACGGTTTGTCCGTTTTGTAATAACAAATCCACTGTTACCTTGGCTAAACTATTGTCATCCCCATACCCATAAAAATAGTCTCCCACTTTAGCTAAAACCTTTTCTTCCGTCGCTGTTAATAATTCTTCGCCAGCTACTAAGTCTTTTGTTTTAACTGTTAAACGAAGTGTCACTTCATTAGGCTTAGCATAAGGCGCAATGGTTGGATTCGTTTGGTGCGCAATCAACGATTGAATCTCGGTCACCAGCTGGGATTCCCCAATGCCATAAAAACGCAAGACTCTTGAAATTAATTGTTCTTCTTGTGGAAACGCATCAATCAATAAAGGTCGTGCCGCTTGTTGGAACATCGGAATTAATTCATTGGGCGGCCCTGGTAAGAGCAAATAGCTTGTTGTCCCTTCTGTTACGAAAGAACCAACCGCTAATCCTGTCGGGTTTTGAAGAACTTGTCCACCTTCAATGGCTAACACTTGTCGTAGATTATTTTCCGTCATTGGCCGCTTAGACTGTTGGAAAAACTGGTGCAAGCGGTTCAATCCTTCTTGATCTTCTACTAATGATTTATGGAGATGTTGTGCGACAACTTGCTTGGTTAAATCGTCTTCTGTAGGTCCTAGCCCTCCACAAAGGACAATTAAATCACTTCTTTGTTCTGCTTCTGTTAGTAGCGTTTCTAAGCGGCCGCCGTTATCACCAACAACGGTCTGATAGTAAACATCGATGCCTAGCGCAGCTAACTCTTCTGATAAAAAGGTGGCGTTGGTATTCACTACTTGTCCCAGTAATAACTCTGTTCCGACTGCAATGATTTCTGCTTTCATTGATTTCCCCTTCTCTAATAACATACGTAGTTAAACTCTCTTTCCATTTTAGCACAACAAAATTTTTACAAAAGAATTTGAGCTTCAGGAAATAATTTTTTTATCAGGAAATTTATTAATTATTACGAAAAAAATGTTCATTTTCTCACAATACATTGTATAATAACGTTATATCGAAAGGAGAGAAATGAATGAGTGTAGTATTAGTACTTTTGGGTCTATTAGGGTTACTTGTCAGCGGGGGACTGACTATCAAAGCATTAATCAAGAAACAACCGAAAAAACAATATGGCTATGCCGCATTAGCAAGTGCCGCTCTATTTATTGGTGGGGTTGCCACGACAGATTCTTCCCCAACGCTTTCACTTGATGCAGAGAGTGTTGAAACCGATGCCAATGGCTCAGCCACCATCAAAGGCGAATACGACGGCAACAGCAAACTAACGGCCAATGGCAAGGAAGTAAAAACAAAAGACAAAACGTTTGCTTATAAAGTAAAACTGTCCGATGAAAAAACGCAAAAAATCACCTTTGTTGCTGAGAAGCAAGATACCAAAGTTGAAAAATCAGTCGAAGTCACACCATCAAAAGAATTTATTGCAAGCATCACAGATTCTGAACAAGAATTGGCCAAAACAGAAAAAGCCTTAGCTTACGCTGAAAAACAACCTTCTCAGAAAAACTATGATGAAGCCGCAACCTTAGTATCTTCATTAAGTCAAGAATACGAGGAATACAATGATCGCCTTGAAAAAATCAAAGAAGCAGTACCTGTTGATGAAGCAGTTACAACTGCTGAAAAATCTAAAAGTAAAAGCGATTATCAAGCAGCTGAAAAATTAGTAGCTGCTGCCCCAGTTGGCAAAGAAGGATTTCAACAACGATTAACGACTGTTCAAACCGCTATCGCTGAAAAAGAAAAAAATGAACAATTAGTCGCCAGTGCAACTGCCGCTGTTGAAAAAGCTGAACAAGAACCAACCAATGAAGCTTACTATAATGAAGCGGTCAAACAAATTGACGCTTTAAACTCCCCAAATCAAGCTTTAACAAAACGGGTAGCCGTTGTTAAAACTCAATTAGATGCCCACAAAGAAAAACAACGAAAAGAAGCAGAAGCTCAGAAACTAGCCGCTGAAAAAGCGCAAAAAGAACAAGCCGAAGCGGCAGCAAAAGCGCAAGCTGAAGCAGAGGCGCAACAAGCCGCACAGGCGCCGGCGGAAGTCGAGACTGCTGCTGCAAATGCTGGTCCAGAAACAAGCGCAACTGTTCTTGTGACACCAACTGGCAGTAAATACCATGCACGCAAATGTGGAAATGGAACCTATACGGCAACTACGTTGGCAGATGCCCAAGCAAGAGGCTTAACACCTTGTTCTAAATGTTATTAATTTTTGTGTAAATAAAGAAAGAAGCGAGAGATAAAACATTTTATCTCTCACTTCTTTCTTTATTTATGATTTTTTTCTTTTATTGATACACACTGATTCGTTGATTTGGGTGTGCATTACTTTCCACTTCATCTAACATGGCAACGGCGTAGTCTGCGTAACTAATGTAGCTGTCACCTTGACTATTGGTTGTTAATTCTTCGCCAGCGACTTCATAATGGCCTGTCGCAGGACCTTCAGCATCAAACATGGCTGCAGGACTAATATAGGTCCAGTGGATGTTTTGAGCTTCTTTCAATAAGTTTAAAGCTTCGCCCATCGCCGAAGCTAATGGCTGAATTTCTGCTGGGAATGATGGTGTATCTTTTAATTGAGTTGTGTGTTCTGGGTCCACATACAAGGTTCCAGCGCCCCCAACGACAAACAAGCGCGTTTTTTGATTGGTTAAAATCTCAATCAAATGCTGGGTAGATTTTGGGAAATCTTGCACATCAGGGAATCCTAAGGCACTAATTAATACATCAAACGCTTGAATATCTTCTGTTGTTAATTGATAAACATCTTTTTCAATGGTCGGTGTGCCATCTGTTATTTTTGAGGCATTACGAACGATGGCTGTCACGTCCATCCCGCGACGTTTAGCTTCTGCTAAAAGTAATTGTCCTTCTTTTCCTGTTGCTCCTAATACTGCTACTTTCATGTAAATCATCCTTTCATTTTTAAATAGAACTAAAATAGTTACATTTAATACTTTAAAAGTAGAGCTTGAAAAAAATTCACTTTGAATTTTTCCCAAGCTTAGAGGCCGATAAACGGCGGGAACAGAAGCAACACTACGCGTTGCTTCGATCTCAACAACTTCTAAGAGCTAAAGCTCTAAGAGTTGAAGGTCCTTCGGAAATAAGCCGAAATTGTTGAGAATCACGAAGAACGTAGTGATTCGATGATGAACAATACCTACTTGGTCTCCAAAAATTAAAGAACAATTTCTGGAAATTCCTTCTTATTTCTCGGAGCTGAACACTTCTTTCCCGACCTCTTAACTTCTATTTCATGAATCACATCTGCTAAGGTGATGCTTTTCAATTCTTCTTCCATTTTTTGTTGCACTTTAGTAAATTCAGTTTCTAGTACCGATTGGATATTTGCCCCAACGGAACAGTTTGGATTAGGATTTTGATGGATATTGAAAATCTCTCGTTCCAATTCAACCGCTGTATAAATTTCATACAGTGAGATCTCTTCTGGTTTCTTTAATAAGGTATTTTTATTGGCTCCACGCATGGAATGAATCAAGCCGGCTTTTTTTAACTGACTCATTAGTCGTCGAACAACGACTGGATTCGTATTCACGCTCGAAGCAATGTATTCAGAAGTCACTTGTTCTTGAGGACCTGTTTCAATCAAACTTAAAATATGAATCGCAACACTTAATTTCGTTGACATGGCCATGTCTAATCACTCCAAACTAAATGTAACGTTATTTGTTACATTTACAGAATACGCTGTTTCGTTTTATTTGTCAATGAGAAACCTCTGACTATTCAAAATAAAAATCATTTGTTGAAACAACACGGGCCCCAAACGGCATTAACGCTAATTTTGCCAATTTAAAGGATTGTTGCCCAAACGGAATACCGATGATTGTCAGACAAAGCAACAAGCCACTAATACAATGCCCAATTGCTAATGGTAGTCCACTGATAATCAGCCAAATAATATTTACCACCAAAGATACGCCGCTATCACTATACACGACTCGCTTTTTAAACGGCCAAAAGCTCAACCCCGCTAATTTAAAACATTGTAAACCAATCGGAATACCGATAATTGTAATACACCAAATCACGCCTGCGAATAGCCAAGATAAGCCACCAAAAAAGCCGCCAAAGATGAACCATAAAATATTGCCAAGTGTTTTCATTCTTGTTCCTCTACTTTCCTCATTAAAAATTATGTATGTGAGTAAGTATACCACGAAAGCTTCTTTTTGTTTCAAACAATATTGTAAGGTCGCTGACTCGTTAAAAGACGAAGACGCTATTTCATGATACAATGAAGAAACTAACGATAAAGGAGCAGACTTCATGGACTTACATTTAACCGTTGATCTAAAAAAAACAAAGACACTCATTGACTTAGCCGATCAGGCCCACTTAATCATTGAACAAACAACTAAATTACCGAAAAAAGAGGCAGCGATTCTTTTCTTGCTAAGAGATAACCAACTAGTTGCTTTAGGACTTGCTGAAGAAAAAGCTACATATAAAGAAGTTTCTTTTGATCACTCGATTTTATTGAAACCGACTTGGGAGACAGAACTTGCCTATTTAGCGCAAGCTTTCCTAGATGATGCGAAAGAAAGTGGTTTAACATTGGAAGCAACCCCAACGACAGTCAAAATTCCGAAAAGTGCGGTAGCGACAGTGACTAACTATAAAGAAACAGTCACCTTTATCTTGGAACGTTTTGGCTACTCTCTGTTTAAAAAACCGGCGCCGAAGAAAGCCAGACCAGCCAAAGCACGCCACAAATGGACAAAAGAAGTCAGCCAAATTCCTTTTTATATTGATACTCGACAAAGCAAAGCAACTGTTTTTTGGCAAAAGCGCAATGAAATGCTTATTAAAGCTGGCGCGACAATGATGCCAGAAGCCCCTTTAAATAAAGACGGGTCTGTCGGTTTCTCCGCTAGATTTGGTGAAAAACTTCGTGATGAACGCAAGGGCCAATTTAAAGACTTTGTCACAACGGAAGATATCGTCTTAAAAAGCGTTAATGAAGTCGGCTTGTTTCTCTATTTTGCTGGAACAAACAGCTGGTTAGAGCTAGTTGATGAGAACGGCAAAACCTTAAATGAATGGACTGTGGTGGAATAAACCTTATAAAAAATGTCGCACCTGATTTTTATGATTCAGGCGCGACATTTTTTTAATTTAAATAACTTTTTGCTATCGCTTGATACTTATCAATCATATCTAAATAATTATCAATTTCGACATATTCGTCGACTTGGTGTGCAGTAGTGGTCACGCCTGGTCCAAAGACAACGCAATCAAATGTATTGTCTGATTTAGTAAATTCAGCTAAGTCTGTGGTCCCAGCGCTTGTCACTAATGGTAATGGTTGATCAAATTGGGCTTGAATGGCTTGAATTAACGCAGAATCTTTCTCAGCTTTTACAGGAATTTTGTTGTAATCAATCGTTAATTCTAACTGATGTTTTTCTTTTTTGTTCAATTCATCGACAATTTTTTGTAATAATGCAATGACTTGGTCGTTGCTGAATTCTGGAATTGAACGGATATTCCCTTGCAAGGCTGCTTGACCTGGAATACTGTTCACTTGTGTGCCACCTTTAATGACGGTTACATTGTGAATCGTTCGACCCAATTCAGGATTTTCATAGTTTGCTGTGACTTCCGCCATTTGTTGGTTTGCTTCTGTAATAAATTCGTTCAAATTATTAATCGCGTTAATGCCTTCTTCTGGCATCGAACTGTGGGCTTCTTTTCCGTGTGACACAACAGAATAGTTAATTGAACCCATGTGCGCATACATCAAGTTATAATTGGTTGGTTCTCCAATGACTAAGGCACTTAAATCATCCGCATAGCCTTTTTCAGTTAATTGGCCAGCACCTAGCTCACCGACTTCTTCACCAACTGTACCTAAAAATTTAACCGCTCCCTTTAATGGAACTTCCTTTTCTTTTAATTCAATCATTGCTAAAACCATTGCGACTAAGCCGCTTTTCATGTCCGTTGCGCCACGGCCATACAATTTATTTCCTTCAATATGGGCCGCAAATGGCGGGAAAGTCCATTGACTTTCGTCCCCTTCAGAAACCACGTCCATGTGGCCACTAAACCCTAAGACTTTTTCTCGGTTTTCACCTAAATAAGCAACCAAACTACTACGATTTGGTGCATAAGAAACAAGTTCAGAAGGGATCTCATATTTCTTCAAAAGATTTTGTAAATAGATTGCCACTTCTTCTTCGTTTCCATTTACAGATTTAATTTTAACCACATCTTGTAAAATACTAATTTTTTCTGATTTTTCCATTGCCATTCGCCCTTTCTTGTTATGCTTAATTCTAGTGTACGCTTCTCTCAGTAAAACCGCAACTGACTTGGTTAGGTCAGCAAAAAACACGCGACATTTCTTAAAACTGTCGCGTGTTTTTTGCTGAGTTTATTTTAAATAATTAGGCACTGCCAATTCATTCTCAATGACTTGATTAGGGATCACAAATTCAGGGGTGCCCATATAGTAAGGCGCAATCTCACCTTGAGGAAACACAATCACTAATTGGTGTTTTTCATTGATATAGAAAGGTTGGTCCTTTTTAATTTTTTTGAAGGGTTGAACATCACTGGGGGCATCCTCTTTTTCGGACCAGTATATTTTATTGCTATCGTTCTTCATTTGGTCTGCTATTTGTTGTTTAATTTCACTACTAATGACATCAATGTAAAAATCATTTTTAAAAATTAAGGGGAGTGAAACGACAACATTGGCTCGTTTGTCGATGGTGTCATATTTCGTTGTCGTCGCAGAGCTGCCTTTAATTTCTGTGAAGGTTCGTTTGACCACTAGGAAGCGACGGTCGTCCACGACTTTTTCATAATCTCCAGTGACTGAAACACGAGAACCATCAAACAATTGCCCTTTGACTTGTTGAAATTCTGTTTGGGCTTCTTTCAAGTATTTTTTGTTGAGCGTGTCGGCTACTGAAGATTCTTGGGATGTTTGAATTTTAGGGACATCGATGTTTACTTCACTTTCCTGTTTTTTCGCTGTCAACGTTTTGATGGTGACTAATTGAACAATTTTATCTAACACAGGAATGTTGCGGGCTGCTTCACTAAAACCTGGAAACAAATTGACTGATAAGACAAAGCCACAAGCCACTACTAGACTACTTTGCAGTGAGCGGTTTCTAAAACGAAGCCAGGTGTACCGCTTTTTCTCTTTATGAAAACGCGCTTTGACTTCCGCTTGTAGATCCGTTGGCAACGGTTGTTGGCGGTATTCTTTTGAAAAGTTTTTAACAACACTTTTTACAAAATCTTCCATTATTTTTTCGCTTCCTTTCTTTTACTAATTCAATAGACTTCGGAGTTCATTCAAACTGCGGTACATCTTCGTTTTAATCGTGTTTTCGTTAATATCCAGGATCAAGGCGATTTCTTTTAGCGTAAATCCTTCAAAAAATTTTAATAGAATAATTTCACGATTGGGACTATCTAATTGATTAATAATTTCTTCAATTTCTAAAAAACTGCGTTGGGGATTATTTAAAAGGGCTAACACATGTTCATCTTTTTCAATATGAACAGCTTCTCGTTTCTTTTTACGCCAATAATCTGTCGCTACAGAAAGCAGAATTCGAAAGAACCACGCGTCAAAATCCTTAATATCGGATCCTTTTTGGATGGCCTTCAGTGCCTTTTCAAAGCTTTCTTGAATCACATCCAAGGCATCTTCTTTCGAATGTGTATAGTTAAAGGCAATGCGATACATTTTTTCATATTTGGTATCCACAAGCGTTTCTAACGCGCGAATTTGTTTTTTTCTTTTCCAACTATCGAAAACCATCGATTTCTGGAACCTCCTTTCCTGTACACTTATATAGACGAATCACAAGCATAAAAAGTTTCAACTTTTTTATTATTTTTAATTTTTATATTCTAAAAGAAAAAGCGTGGTACAAAAATCACTTTGGATTTTTGCTTCACGCTCAAAATCTGATAAACGGCGGGAACAGAACCAGCTCCTTCGGAAATAAGCCGAAATTATCCAAAAATCAAAGAACAATTTCCGGAAATTTCTTCTTATTTCTCGGAGCTAAGCGGTGCTGTCCCGACCTTGTTTTCTTCTCCCGAGTGCGGTCTTAGTGCACTCAGCGTTTTAATAAAATGCGACCAATCAACAGGACGTGGTGGCGCTAGCCAAATAATTTGAGTAATCTCAGGCCAATCGACAAAATGAATATCCGATAAAATTAATTGTACACTTTCATCTACATGTGCTTTGAAAATGATATTCCATTCCGTAATTTTTTCAATATTTTTTTGTATCATACGATTATAGGCTTCACCAAAGGAAAAGTCGACACACAGTGTAATCGGAGCCAAAACTTTTTTCAATGGTAACGCATCCACCATTAACAACAGATACCGATAAAATAAAAACTGTCTGGCATCCCAAACAGCGGGATTCGTTTTTTGTTCTTGAATAAATTGTCGACTAGCAGAAAAATACTCTGTATACGTTTCTGCAAAGTAGGTTATATCCATTTTGCGATAACTATAGTTTGCTTCTACTGGAAAATGGAACAATTTAAAATGAACGATTGTTACTTTTTGTTCAAAACCTCGCAGGACTTCCTCGGAAAGCTGAAATTGTATTTTTAAATAACTTAACAAGTCACGATTCAATTGTTGAATTTCTGCAAATCTTTGGCAAAGTGCTGCTGAAGCTACTTGAAGCCACTCTTCAGCAATTAAAAATAAGAGTAAATAATTGCCTTCGTTTGTTCGTTGTGGTTCTGGGATTTGAAGACTCTCTAACCAATTGAAAACATTCTGCTGATTGTCACCGGCTAATTGTTTTAACACTTGCGAATCTACTTTTTTCTCTACATAAAACTGTTGCTGCGTTCGTACTAAAGAAACCGCCAAAAAATGAAAACATTTAGCTTGTGCATAGCCCGCACGCTGATTAAGATGAACCTTCTCAGAAAAAAATAGCTCAAAGTTCCGAATCTGCTCTAAAACTTTTTTACCGTACAATGAAAAATCACGTTGGTATAATTGTAAAAAAACCAGTGTTGTTACTTCGCGTAAATTGGTTTCATTTCCCACCAAGTGAAATTCTTTATTAATTGTAATTTGATAATTTTCCAGCATTTTCTTTAATTCCTTGAACTCCTTATAAGCCAATGTGTGACTAACAAAGTGTTCTAAAGCAAACTCATTCACAGAATCAAAACGCTGAAAAAAGAAATCTTGAAACATAGCAAAACGTAACGACTCTTTAATATAGCAATCAATCAAAGTATCGGAAGTTTCCGTTCCTGATTCATTAAGAGTTAAGAAAATACCATCGCTCACAATTTGAAAATCCTCTGATAAACCAAATTCAATAAAATCGGCATTTATTTCAGCGACCGTTTTGTTCACGATAAATTCAGATAATTCTAACTCCTGCATTACGGTTTCTTTTGACTCTGTTAACATCGGTGCATTTTCCAGTAACTGAAATAAGGCGATTTTTCTTTTATCCACTTTATTTAAAAACATCATCAATATCATAGACTTCTCTCACATCCATTTTTTTCCCATACAATCCATTTCCTGAAAGAAAGTACCCAACCGCTGCTAAATAGCTTTCAGATTCTTCATCGCCGCCTGCACCAAGTCCGTTAGGAAAGACAAAATCTTTATTTACTTGTAAGGGATGAGCCGTTGTTTCTTTTGTTTGTTTCTTTTTTTCTTTTGACATTGCCGGTTTCTCCACAGGTTTGTCTTTTTTCTTGGGTGAAGGCTTTTTTTCTTCAGAAGGAACCGTAGTTTTTTGATCTTCCGGAGGGGTTGGCGCAGGTTGTTCCGGTTCTGACTTTTCCTGAGGGGTGATTGATTCTGGTTTTGGTTGAATTTCTTCCGTTGGTTCTAAGGGATTATAAATAGGTGTCGCCAATGTTTGAATTGGTTCTATTTCGACAGCCGTAAAAATTAGCAAAGAACTAAATAAAAAAAGATACTTTTTTCTCATGGCTTCTCACTCTCTCTACCTCTACTTTATGGGAAGCAATTCCTTGTAAAAGTACCTTTACTTTTACAAGGAAAACCCTTTTTGTCAATAGATAGCCCTTTTTATTACTCAGATTGTTGTTCTTCCTCTTTTTTCTTTTTACGATACAAGAAGAAAATCAATAAGAGCAGCGCTAGAATGATTAATGCAATCAGTAGATACAACCACCAATTGGTTCCTTTAATGGTTACGTCTTTTTCATTTAATTCTTTAGCGACGTCCCCAGAAATAGTAAATTCTTTTGTAAATTCCCATTTGTACAGGTACCGTTCTTCACCATTGGCGCCTTTGACTTGATAGGTGCCCTTTTCATCTTTTACACCATAGGCCGTTGATTTCAAGACATATTTTCCTGGCGTTAATCGTTCCCCTTTTAAAGAAATTGGGTAACTAAAGTTAGAGTTTGGCGCCACTTGCATATCCTCAGTATCGGATTGGTAAAGCGTTTCGCCTCCTTTTGAAACAGTATTGATTAAATGTAATTGGTTTAAATAGGCCGCTTGTGGGTTTTGTAAAGAAACATTGATGACATTTCGCGCGTTGACTTGGCCTGGTTTAACCCCCAGTAATTTTAAATCTGGTTGAACCTTTGTCTCATTTTGCTGAAGAATAATAGCCACAACATAGGAGTATTCATTATTAATAGCTAACCCTTTTGATTGATCCTCAGAAGTCGTGGTTTCTTTCTTTTTCTCTTTGAGTGTTATGCCGCCAGCCATCACGCCATCAAAAGAATCTTTAGGCATCGTGATGGTTAAAGGTAAGGTCTTTTGGGAATGCTTCGGCAAGATGATTTCTTTCGGTGCTTCCACATAATCTTTTAAGTTAAAGCGTAAAGTTTTGTCAGGTTTGATCCCGTTTTGGCCATATTCTACTACGCCATTTAAATTTGTTGTCGCTGAGTTCACCGTATTTTCAATGGTAATGTCTTCATCTGTATCATTGCGTAACTGAATTTCTACGGTTTGTTTGGCACCAGGCGCCATTTTTAAGTCAAAGTAGGTTTTTGATTTGTCCACTTGATTTTCGGGAATTGTTGGTGTGACCGCAAAATTAAATTCAGAAGCGTGCGCCTCCACGCCAATCCAGCCAAATAACATACAAGCGATTACCGTTGCATATACTTTCCATCTGTTCATATTCATTCTCCTATGTCTGTCATTCTTTGTTGTATTATAAGCACCAAAAGACCGAAAGATAAGCCAAAAATTTTTGACTTATATCCCGATCTTGCGTGTATGCTGTCGTTCTTAGTTTCCTGTGTTAGCAGGTGTATCTGTCAAAGTCCAAGTAAAAGTTGTCGTGTATTTTTTCGCATATTTTGTGGTTGAACCAGGTACTTCTAATGAAATACTTGTTTTAGCGGCATCTACACTATCGCCCCAGCTCATTAAGTACGTACCCGCACCTTCTTTATCGCCAGCAGCCATGACCACTGATTCAGCCCCAGTTGGGTTTAATTCAATCGTAGCTGGCGCTGTCGTTGGTTTTGCAGATTGTGAAGCTGAAACCACGCGTCCGTTGCTTAAAGTTACTTTGGCCGCTGTTAGTTCTTGGTTGGCTTCAGTTTTGAATTGACCATTTTGTTTTACTTTTAACGTCCAACCTGTTTCAGTCCCACGATTATCTGAGACTTGAACAAAGTTCGGGCCTTCTTGGTCGGCACCAGCATTATCTTTGTATTTTTGTATTTCTGCATAGTAGGTCATATTTTTTGAGGTAATCGTTTGTTCCCCAAAAGATAAACTAGATGCATAGTCAATGGATAACGGACCTGCTGTCCCTGGCTTAGGTCCTGTCGGATCAGTTGGATCAACTGGCGTAATTGGTTTATCCGGATCTGGATTCGTCGGATCAACTGGATTCGTTGGGTTCGTATTTGGTGCAAATTGAATCGCTCCGTTTGTTTGGTATTCACCACCGTCGACCGCTAATGCACTCATTGGTACAAGTGCCAATGCGCCTAAAGTTGTGGTTGCCATCAATGTCATTACTTTTGTCTTTTTCATTTATTTCCCTCCATTATTTACTGGTACATCTGAAAGTAGCCAAGTCAAAGTTGTTTTATATTGTACTGCATCCTTAGGGGTTTTCCCGGGAACAGTTAGTGAGATTGCCCGTGTGATTGTGGCATTTACTTGCTGTCCTTGTTGATTTTTTTCAGTCACTTTTTCTGCTTGCCCCCACAGCGTGATCCACGTTCCGGCGCCGGTCTTTTCTGGGGCTTGCATGACAACAGTTTCTGCGCCCGCAGCATCTAATTGAATGTTTGCGGTAGCAGTTGGCGGCAATACGTCCGTCGCATTTGAGCGAACACTGGGCTCAGTAAAGGCGACAGTGGCGCCTGTTAATTCTTTGTGTAATGTTTCTGCATTACGAAATTGACCATTTTGTTTCACTTTTAAAACCCAGCCAGCATTGGTTCCCCGTAAATCACTTACTTGTACATAATTAGCAGTTGCCAATTCACTTGCTGAACCATCTGGATTTTTATAGGTTTGCGCTCTGGCAAAATACGTTTGATCCTTATTCGATATCTCATTACTCCCAAAATCCAAACTTGAGGCATAATCGATAGAAAGTGGCCCAGGGGTGCCTGGATTAGGTCCATCAGGATTCGTTGGATCGACTGGTCGAACTGGTTTTTCTGGATCGGGATTTTCTGGATTCACTGGATCCGTCCCATCTGTGCTTGGGGTAAAAACAATCGACTGTTCGCTATCAAAAACGACCGTCGCCGCTTCAGCAGGAACAGTGGCGCCAAGCAACATTGTTCCGAATAACAAGGAGTAGACGACTGTTTTTTTCATTTACTTAGCCTCCAACATTCGTTGGTACAGATTTCAATGTCCATGTTAAGGTCGTACGATATTCTTTTGCTAATTTAATCGCTTTACCTGGGACATTTAATTTCACGGCAGTAGCACCTTCTGTCGCATCTTTCCCAAAACGATAGACCCAAGTCCCCATCCCTTTGCCATCTTCTGCTTTGACTAATTCTACTTCTGTTCCAGGAACAAAGGTATGTGCTGCTGTTGGTGTTGGCGCGTATGTGGCATCAACAATCGATGTCACACCTGCATTGGCAATCGATAAAGCGGCCCCCACTAATTCTTCATTTTGGGCTGTTTTGAATTGCCCATTTTGTACAGCGCTTAACGTCCAGCCTTCTTGTGTCCCACGTTTATCCGTTACCTGAACATAGTTGGGACCTGTTGTTCCATCTTTAAATGTTTGAATTTGTGCATAATAATCTTTCGTATCGGAAGTGATTTTTTGGGCGCCAAATTGAAAGCTTGAAGCATAGTCAATTGATAAGGGGCCTGCAGTCCCTGGTTTTGGTCCAGTTGGGTCAGTTGGATCTTCTGGTTCAACTTTTTCATCTGGATTGGTTGGGTTAACTGGCTTCGTTGGATCTGTATCTGGTTCAAATGTAATGGCGCCATTACTTGTATAGTTCACGTTAATGTCTTCCGCAAATGCTTGTTGTGTCGCTAGGACACCGCTAAATCCTACAATCCCTACTACTGCTAATACTGTTTTTTTCATCTTCTCTTCTCCTTTTAATAAATAATATGCCTATAGTGATAAGGCTGATTCCCAAATAAATAAATGGTGCTTGATTGGTGGTACCTGTCGCTGGTAATCTTCCTTGTCGCGACCCATATACGCCAGAAGAAAGGACGGATGAAGCGCCTCCGTCAGCTGGCTTGGTGGGTTCGGTCGTTGTGGAAGAATTACTAGTCGCTGTTGTCGACTCTTCTGTGGGATATTCATACGTTCCATAAAAGGAGACAACACCACTATTTTCATAAGCTGCTTCCCCAAACGCAGTGTCTGAATGACAGAAGCTGAAAAGACCTAAAAAACAACTAAGCAAAAGGTATTTTTTCATCTCACTTCTCTCCTCCTTGTTATGGTGCCATGACTAATGTCCATGACAATGTCCCTTTGAATTCGCCAACTTTTTGTTTCTCGACTGGCACAGATAGTTTAAGTCCCCGTTGGTTTGCCGCACCCCAACCTTGGTTAATTGTATAACTACCTGAACCGGAGCCTTCATTTTCTGTAACAACCGTATCTCCCTTATTGAGTAAAAATTCTCCTTTGTCTGTAACCAATGACAAATCTTCCAATTGATCTGTGCCGTTCGTTAAGGGATTCGTTATCTGAACATTCAGTTTCCAAGGCGTACTTTCTGTCCCGCGTGTGTCTTGAACGACTAAATCATCTGAAAGAGTTGGCCAGTAAACTTCTGGCTTGGCAGAAATTTTTTGTTTGCCAAAATCAATTGTTTTAGGTACTTTTTCTAACGTTAATTCACCTGAAATAGACACATTGACTTTTTTATTTAACGTTTCACCAGCTTCTGTAAATTGATAATTGGCTGGCACCGTTTTGGCTAATTCTTCTGGTTTCGCTTGCTGAATGGCTTGGAAGGTTGCGGAATCAAGACTTGGTGTTTGATTGGCCCGACCATCTGCGAAAATCACCGTTGCTTGTGTCCATTGTGCCAACTCGTCTGAATTCGTTAAGCCATTTGCTTCTTTTAATTTCAAATGCGCACTTGTCGCATACAAAGCAAACGAACGATCTTTGGCAAGGACACTTTCATTTTTCACAACAACTAAATGAACCGTTTTGTTTTGCAAATTATCTCCTGACGTCCCTGCTTCTAATTGAATATCATGTGTCCGCGATACAGTTTTTTCTGCTAACGGCGCTTGAATTTGTGGTAAATCCGTCTCTTTTAATGAGGTCTTGAAAAACGGCCGACCTTTTGCGCCGAGCATTTCCACTACCTTATCAACAGTTGTTAGCTGCGCTGCCTCATCTTCTGTGACAATCACCGATTGCCCCGAAAGTTCCACTTTATTTGAAAATTGAACTTTCACCTGATAACTGTAGTTCATATTCGTCGCTTTCCATGAAAGCGGGGTGGTATCTTTTTGCTCTGGAATTTGCTCTATCGCGCTCCCAACTTCACTAGACTTAACCGTTCCTTGGTGCAACCAAGAACCTGTTACTTCGTCAGGAAGGAAGCTTAGGGTTGGTGTTAAAGCACTTGAGGTCGGAATCATCAAACGTCCTTTTTGAACTTTTTGTCCAGCTACTTCTGTGCCCCACGCTTGTAAGGTTAACGGCGCATTGCCAGCTTTGACCTCTTTTACATCATGAGAAATAGTACCTGCACCTGCCACAATTCCAGGCGTTTCCACTTCATAATCGATGATAGAGCCAGGAATTGCTATCCCATAGCCATTGGCACCCTTGGTCACATCGTTATCGCCAATAAATGTTTTTCCAGTCGCTTTTTCAATCCCATGAAACGTTGTTGGCATAAGTTTTGTAGCATTATTGACCGTTGGATTAATCGTCAAGACCTGATAGGCTTTGACATTTCCAAACCAAGTCCCTGTGCTATCCACCAAAGCAGTTGTATCTGTCGTTGGTTTAATCCATAAAAGTTCATCTTTTGTTGGATCGACAGCTTCAAAATCCGCAATGTTTACTTTACCTGTACCAGGAATTGTTTCTAATGTTGCATGATCCTGAACCGTTAGTTTGCTAGCTGAAATTAAATTGGCCGTGTTGGTGATCCCAATTCCAGCGTTTTTAGATAGATGAATTGATCCGAATTCATTGTAAGTCGTACTATGATTCGCGGCAGTAGCAGAAACGCCATTTTTGATGTTCCCACCATTAGCCATTAATTTAATGCCATTGGTGACATTTAATTCCGTAAAGTTGACAACGCCTAAGCCTGTCGCATTTAGTGGTTCTGTTTGATAGTTATTGGTGCCGTCAACGTTAGTCCCAAAGTTAAAGGCCACTTTATTTGAACTAGCATTCACAATTGCATTAGTGAAATTATCTGTTGATGAACCACCGGATAAACCGTTAATACTAACTGCACCTTGAACATTTGCGGTAACATCACGTAAGATTTTTCCGCCACTGATATTGGAATACTGTGTCGCATATAAATTTCCAATACTAGAACCCGCTGCTTGAATATTCATTGTAATCTTGCCGTTCTTGGTATACGCAGCATTGGTTCCACCATCACCGTAAATGCTGGCCCCATTTAGAGATTCCACACCTGTTTTAGTGAAAATATTTAAAGTAATTGTGTTTGATTCATCCGTTCCTAGTGTCGTATTTTGACCATAGGGCCGACCACCAGTAATGTAGGTATTACCAGGCAACTTAAACTCTCCGTTGTAATTTCTTAAATCAATTAAGAGTTTGGCATTTCCAAGAAGTGAGCCCGCATTGGTAATCCCACCTGAAAAACCGTTCGCGCCTGTCCGAGGAGTTCCTGAGAAATTTCCTCCGTAGATGCGATTGTCTGAATTACCAGTAATTGTATGGCCACCGCTTGCTCCATAAGAAGCGCCCATCGAAGCATTAATTACTCCTTCATAAACCGTTACACCGACATTCCCAACATTTTTGGCATCATTCCAGCCACCGCCTGAAAGAAACCAATCGACTTGACCATTATTAACGATTGTTTGACCGTTTCCATAAACTCGAGCTGCTTGATAGCCTGTTCCTTCTAATGTGTCAGCAATCCCGCCATTCAATGTGTTAGAAGTATTTCCTTCAACGACACCTGAAAAAGAGCCACCATATGTCCAGCGAGCAATGGTATTATTTAAAACAGTCTTAGTATCTCCTTTTATATAGATATCCCAAGTATCATTACTAGCAGGATAGCCACCGCCACCAACAATATCCCAACCTGAACTATACCCACGACTTTTATCGGTCGTTGAATAATCTAAGCTTGTCGGTTTTGCGCCTGAATAAGCCATACCATCGCCACCTAAGGACCCATCACCATTCGCTGTTCCCACTTCAATTGTTGTATTTCCTTCAATATAGCCGCCGCGGCCAGCTGCAGTTGAGTAAATTGCACCATTATTAAACGAACCGCTGACTAATTTAGAAGAAATATTTCCAAAAACTTTAAAAGCTGCTGCCGATTTGGCTAATTCTGCTCTTTGCTGTGGTGTATAAGCATCATACGCTGCTTCATTTGAGGCCCCAATTTGACTCTTGTTAAATTTCGAAACATTGTTACCAGCACCGCCGTTAAAATCATTAATACCACCAGCGGAATTCGTTCCTGCTGTAACCACATTCGTAATATCTCCGATGATCGTTCCAGAATATTGGTTGCCTCCTTCAAAATCTGCACGACCCGCACTATACAACTGTGTATTTAAATTTGTAGTAATTCCATCAGTCGCACGATTCGTTCCTATATCGCCGCGGGAAGAGCCACCAATAAAACGTTGACCCGCTGTATACCAACGGCCATATCCAGAAATATCGTTTGTTACTTTTCCACCAATATTTCCGTATTGAACACCGCCATAATACGTACTTAGTTGGAAACCTGTAGCAGCATTCGTAATTGCAACCTTTGTTGAGACGTTACCAGTAACATTCGCTGTGTTGGTTGCGTTGGTCCCATAACCGCCCCCATAAATTGAAGCAATTCTGCCACCAGAATCATTGACAACCAATGAAGTATTCCCAGTCACTGTCCCAATATTGGCGCCCCCACTTAATGTATTTAGTCCGCTCCGTGTATTGTTAATAACAATCGTAGGATTTCCAGCTAAATTACCACCATTTTGGTTTCCGCCATAGAAATTCCATGTCCCTGTACCTGTACTATTTACTGTTAAAGTTGGGTTTCCTGAAACATCTCCTGTATCCGTTCCACCGTATACGGTCAGACCGTTTCCACTAGAACCGCCATTCAAGTTCAAACTGTAACCATTTAAATACATATTCGTACCTGTATAGTTTAGATTTCTCAAAGTGATGTTTGAGCCAAAAAAGATATTTTGATTAAATCCTAACGTCTTAGAACCCGTTGGCGCCGTTTGATCCATACTAATCGGATCCGCGCTGTTTCCAGTAATCACTAAATGATTGACCTTGCCTTGCAAGGCGTAAAAGGTCATATTACTTGCCGTAACGGTGTCAGGAATCACTTTAGCGGTGGTCGCCGTACCCGTTGTAATATTAGTTCCTATATAAAGAGTGAAATCGCCATTGTTCCCCTGTTGATACAAATCAAACAAGGCTTCTTTCAAGCCAGCCTCTGTCGATGCATATTCTTTGTACGCTGCTCCATCTCCTGCAGGACTTGGCACAACAATCACTTTTGTTTTATCCGCAGGGGCAATTGTGTCCGCAATGGACTGATCAACTGAAACAGCTCTGGCCATGCGTGTCAGTTTCTGTTTAAAGACAGCCGTAAGTTGTGTATCTTCTGAAAACTCTAATTGAAGAAGTTCTTCATTTGTATATGTTTTTCCTTGGTAAGACCAGCCAACGAAAGTCGTATTTTCCTCACTATTCGCCCATTTTGGTAATTCTTCTGTCCGAAGTGGCTGATTTTTTTCTTTTACCACTTGATAACTTTTGGCATCATTTAGAAACAAAGCTTGATCCGTTGTTTCAAAGGTCAACGTGATTTGCTTCTGCTCTTCGCTTGGTTTTGTTTCTGTGGAAGAGGTGGTTACTTTTTCTGTGATAGCACTAGATTCCGTCATTGATGACTGTTCTATAGAATGTGCGCTGCTTTCTTTTGTTGCTTCACTTGTACTGGTTTCTGCTGTTTTTGGCTGTGTCTGCGTACGTTCTGTTTGTTGCTCCCCTTCAATCGCCCACGCTGAAACAGATAAAAATGGTTGTACAAGTAAACAAGTTGCCAATAAAACAGCGATTTTCTTTTTCATTAACTTCATCACTCCTCCCTCGAAGTAAACTTTCCACAACCAACCTATGGCTCAAGTATACGAAGTTTTCTTCTGATTTTTTTAAAGATATTTTCTTAATTTCAAAAAAAAAATTTATTTTTTAATTTTCTTTTTGTTAACTAAACGAATTTTTTGCTGTTTTTGTAAGATAAAAATGTTAATTTGTTCACAAAAATAACAAAAACGTTGTTTTTAACATTAAAATTAACAAACGAGTTCGTAGTATAGCACGGATTTTTTCTCATGTAAACATCATTAAATAAACATTTTTGTTTAATTTATACATATTTCCCTGCTGAAAAATAACAAAATAAATAAACAGAGGCCTTAGAAATATTTCTAAGGCCTCTGTTTATTTATACGTATTCACAAACTGGACTGTTTCTTGGTAACATTGTTTAGCTTCTTTTGTTTGATAGTCGAATTGATATTCGTGGGTGATTGTTGCTTTCTTATCTTTGAAAAAGAGAGCTGAAACTGGAACATTTAAAGTTTTTAACCGCTGAACCAAGGCTAGTCCTTGCTCTTGGAATGAAAAACTATTGCCATCTGTTAGATACGTCGGGGGAAATTCTTTGGTGACTTTATCCACTAAACTCACTTCTTGCAGTTCTGCACTCGTCTGCCAGTCTTTAGTGCCGAGCAAGGACCAAGCCACTGTTTTAACGAAAAATTTCATAAAACGATTATCACTTTGTTGGTTGGCCATTTGTTTCAAATCCACCGGACCACAATACGAGAGTGTGCCTTTTAAATGGCTAGCCGGCAACGCTGCAGTCATCCCTAGTTCTTTGGCATAGTTGGCATTGGTTTGAACTGTTGCATATTGTAGAGCAATCTGTGCACCCGCACTGTCCCCGCCAATAAAAAGCTTAGATAAATCTAACATGGGATACGCTTGTTTCTTTTCTAATAAAAATTGAACAAGTTCATCGACCTGCTGGAGCTGGCTTGGATAAGGTGCGTCTGGTGCTAATTCATAATTCATTGAAATAAAGGCAACTGAGGAATCAGCCACTAAACGTGTCGCAAACTCTTTCATCCCAGACTTATCTCCTCCCACATAGCCACCACCATGGACCCATAAAACGACTGGTACCGCTTGTTTTGACGTTTGGGGATAATACAAATCAAAGGTATTCTTTTTTCTTGAAGAAGGGTATGTTTGATTTTCTTGCAATTGGACATTGAGCAATGCTTTATCATAGGAAGCTGAATCTTTTATTTCAACTTCGCCTGCGAATAACTGGTTGATGACCCAAGCGCCTGGCTTAGGAGATAATTGAAAGGCGAGAAACACGCCTAAGCAAATAACCACAAGGATTCCTAACAACCAAAGGATAAAACGTACGATTTTTCTTTTCACTCTATTCACCTGCTTTAATTTGTAGCAAAATTATAGCATGTTTTTTAGCCAAAGCGTTTATTTTGAAACAGCTTTTTTAGAATTTGATGTACTTTTATCATTTGAAATGCTTTCTTAAAAGCTGTAAAATGAACAAAATGACTTTAACCTTTAGGAGGTTGCCAAATGAAAGCTCTGATTTCCATTGATTATACGAATGATTTTGTCGCCACAGACGGAAAACTAACCACTGGTGCCGCTGGACAAGCCATTGAAACGGCCCTTGTTCAACAAACAAAGCACTATTTTGACAATGGCGATTTTGTGGTTTTTGCCATTGATGGGCATGACCCCCTAGATCACTATCATCCTGAAAATAAACTTTTCCCGCCCCACAATGTCTTAGGAACTGACGGGCGTAATCTGTTTGGCTCGCTAGCTGATTTTTATCAAGCTCACAAAAATGAGGCAACCGTTTATTGGATGGACAAACGGCACTATTCTGCTTTTAGTGGTACAGATTTGGACATTCGATTACGAGAACGAGGAATTACAGAGCTTTGTTTAACTGGTGTTTGTACAGATATTTGCGTGTTGCATACGGCTGTCGATGCCTATAATTTAGGCTATCAATTAATGATTCCTGAACGCGCCGTTGCTAGTTTTGATGAACAAGGACACGAATGGGCGTTACGCCACTTTAAACAAACTTTAGGAGCAACCATTCTATAAAAAGACCGGTCAATCCGACCTATCTATATTCAAAAAATCCTGTGAACAACACAAAAGAGCCTGGGACAAAAATCACTTTGGATTTTTGTCCCAGGCTTAAAAATTGATAAACGGCGGGAACAGAATAAGCAGAGACTGCTAGCTGATAGAAATTAGCTACTCATAAAAGAGTGGGGAAGCCCACTTTTTTATAGACCAATGACCGTTGCAAAGAAAGGAACTACTAAAACAGTAACTACACCAACCACTACGACAGAAATACTAGCCATAGCAGCCTCTGTTTCGCCCATTTCTATGCCAACTGCCACACCTAGGGCATGTCCGGCCGCACCTAAAGCTAAACCTTTGGCGATTGGATTGTTAATTTTAAACCATTTCAATGCAATTCGGCCCAAGGCATAGGTTAGTACACCATTGAAGATTACAGTAAACGCCGTAATGGAAGCAATGCCGCCAACAGTTTGAGAAATAGGTACGGCAATCGCTGTTGTAGCTGCTTGTGGTAAGATTGAGGCCACTAAATGATTATCCATGCCAATCACTTTTCCTGCAAAATAAACAGCCACTAGCGAACCAAAAGAACCAATTGTTAACGCCGTTAAAATTTCTAACCAATAGTTTTTCAACACGTCTCTCTTTTTATATACAGGAATCGCAAACGCTACTGTCGCAGGCTCTAGAAAGAAGCTGATATATTTGCCACCTTCATTGTATTGCTCGTAACTAATTCCTGTTACTTTTAAAACGACAACGCCTAAAATCATCGCAACGAATAATGGCGTAAATAAGAAGAAACCTTTACTTTTTTTAAACAACCAAGTACCTATGCCAAATACAGCTAATGAAATAATAATGCCAACATACGGATTCATGCGCGAACCTCTCCTTTCGCTTTCTTCGTTGCTGCGGGTTCTTTTTCTTTTCGAGCATCTTTCATATGCAATAAAAAGGCGCCCGTCCAACCAGTCGTTGCTAGTAACGCTAGTGTCGCTACTAAAATAACAAAAACAATTTGAACGCCAAATTGTTGCATAATCCCTAAAGAATTAACTAAGGAAATCCCTGAAGGAACAAATAAAAATGTAATAACCGTTGATAAGCTATTACCTAGCCCTTCCACTTGCTCCAATTTAACAACTTTTGTACATAAACCAATGAACAATAACACCATGCCAATTACTGAAGCAGGCATTGGTATTGGGGAAATGAACGCCAAGCCGTTGGCGATTAACATAATAATGGCAAAAACTGCTGCTTGTTGTAAAAATGAATATACTTTCTTTTCCATTCTTCTTCGCTCCCTTTTCTCTGTTTTCTATGGGTTAAGTATATAAAGAAAACGTTTTTTTAAGGGCTTTTTTTCATGAAATGCCAGAATTTCTTCACCAAATGCAAAAATCACCACTTGAAATGCATTCGACATTTCAAGTGGTGATTTTTTAACTTAAGCCAAGTTTTTCTTTAAATTCTTTGACGTATGAACGGCTAACAGGTACTTTTGAGCCGTTGGTTAAAATTACTTGCAACGTGTTATTAAACCACGGCTGGATTTCTTGAATTTTTGTTCGATTCAAGATGAAACTTCGGTGTGTTTTAATAAAGAGCGTGGCAGGTAATTTTTGTTCGATACTGTTGAGGGTCCCTGTCATCTTGTAGACCTGTTGATCTACAAAAATGCTCAGTTGCCGTTCTTCGACAGAAACGAGGTAAATATCTTCTGGCGCCACAAGATAAATGCGGTCTTCCCCTTGAATAGGTATTGCTTCAGATTTTGGTCCTTTTTCGGCAGTGTTTTCTGGGACAGCTTGCCCCATTTCTTTCGATGCTTTTTCAATGACTTGTGTTATTTTTTCTTCTTCAAAAGGTTTCAAAATATAATCTTTTGCATTCACTTGAAAGGCCTTTAACGCATATTGATCATAGGCGGTTGCAAAGACCAAGTAGGGCGCTTTTTTAAGATGGGTTAATTTTTCCGCTAAATCAAACCCGCTTTCATCGGTCAAATGAATATCTAAAAATAACAAATCTGGCTTTTGATCCATCATCTCTTCCATTGCCTCCGCCACAGAATCCGCTTCTGCAACGCTCGTCACTTGCGGATGTTGGGAAACAAGATAGCTCAATTCTTCTCGTGCTAAGGGTTCATCATCAACGATTAATACGTGCATCTAATTCCTCCTGTTCCATCGGGATTTCTAAATGAACATGGCTCCCGCCTGTTTCTAAATTTTCAATTAAAAAACAACCTTCTGATCCATAAAGGTTCGCCATTCTGCGGGACAGATTTTCCAGTGCCGTGCCGGTGCCTTTTTCCGAAGTCACTGTTGTCTTTCCTAATAGCAAGCGGCGTTCTTCAGGAATCCCTTGCCCATTGTCATACACATCCACATGTAATTTGTGTTGTTTTGCTTTGACCACTACCCGGACTTGATTGTTCTCCTTCCGGCTGCCAAATGCATGCTTGATGGTATTTTCCACTAACACCTGAATCGCATACGGCGGTACTTTTTCTGAAGCAACCGCTTCTTCCACGTCAAATGTTACTTGATAACGATTCGGAAACCGTGCTTGTTCTAATGACAAATAGGCTTTTACTTGTTCTAGTTCTTGTGAAACTGGGATCGTAGTTTGCACGGCTCCCTGTAAGTTGCCTCGAAAGTATTTACTTAATTGGAGCAATAGTTTCCGCGCTTTTTCACTGTCTTTCCGCATTAATGCGGAAATAGTATTGATGGCATTAAAGAAGAAATGCGGGTTCACTTGCGCTTGCAAGGATTTAATTTCAGCTTCTTTAAGTAATTTTGATTGTACTTCCGCTTCACCTAATTCAATTTGTGAAGAAAAAATTGTCCCAAGACCTTCTGCTAACTGTTCCTCGACATGCGTTAACTGCGCTGGATCCGTAAAGTACATTTTTAAGGTACCAACAATTTGCTGATGGGAAAATAATGGAATCACAATCGCCGCTTGCAACGGACAATTAGGGTCCGAACAACCAACTTCTTCTTTGGCATGCGCGATGGTCATTTGGCCCGTCCGTAACACTTCCCGAGAAAGCTCCGTGATGACTTCTAGCTCTGGAATATGATGGTCGCTTCCTACGCCAACATGAGCTAAAATTTGATGACTGTTTGTCATGCTAATCGCACTGACTTTTGTATAATGCTTAATAATCTCCGCGACTTTTTTGCTGGAATTTTTATTGAGTCCTTCTCGAAAATATGGCAGTGTTTCCGCTGCTAATTCCAAAACATCGTGCGTCTGAACCGCTTTGGCCTGCTCTTCTTGTTTCAATGTCGTCGTTAGAATCGACATAAAAATGAACGTTCCTACGCTATTTAACAAAATCATCGGCAGCGCAATAAAACGAACCAACGTGGCCCCATCCGCTAGATCACCGCTGAAAAAGAAAATAAAAATCATCTGAATCATTTCCATGCATGCTCCGACAATGGCAGAAAAGCCGGCAGACGGAAAAACGGTTTGCTTTGCCATGCGGCTCCCTAAAAAACCGGCAATTAAGCCAACAATTAAAGAAGCAGGCACATAAAAGAAACTATGCCCCCCGCCTTGAATAACCCGATGAAAGCCAGCAATTAAACCAACCGTACTGCCGACAATCGGACCACCCACTAATCCAGAAACGCCAATTACTAACGTACGCGTATTCGCAATGGAAGCATTGCTGCTTAAATAGGTTAGTAAATTATTGGGAACAATCTGATTCTTAGCGATTTCGATACCTGTAAAATTAGAAATAATAGCAAATAAACCAAAAATCAAAATCAACTGAACTTTTGAAGACATTTTTTCACGACTTAATAAAACACGCTTAAAATAAGGAACATTCACTAAAAGAAAGGCCAGTAAAATAATTAAGCCTACCCGTTCCATCATTAAAATAAATAATTCGACCACACCGGCACCTCCTTCCTATTAACTATACTATAAATCAAGGAAAAGAAAAAAATGAAGCTTCTCAAAAAAGAGGCTTCATTTTTTCTATTCATTAAAACGCAGGAATATTGGCGCCTTTAGAATTTTTCTTGATGTATTCAGCAACTTCTTTTGTTGTCATCGCTTCTTTTAAAACCTTGATTTTTTCGCTATCTTTTTCGCCTTTACGTGTCACAACTTGCAATGCGTAATGTTTACTTGCTTCTTCATCTTCTAACAAAATCGCATCTTTCGTTGTTAAACCAGCAGGTTCTAAGTAGGCTGGGTAGCAGAACACCATAGCGATGTCTTTTTCATCATAGGCTTTAGCTAAATTCAGTAAATCAATGCTTTCAAAAGTGATGTTTTTAGGATTTTCCACGACATCTGCCACCGTACCGTTAAAGCCGACACCTTCTTTTAATTTAATCACGCCGTTTGCATTTAAAATTGCTAAAGCACGACCTTCATTGGTTGGATCGCTAGGAATCCCCACTTTGGCATTTTCAGGTAAATCTTTCGCATCTTGATATTCTTTTGAATAGAAACCACCAGCAAAATAATAAATCGGTTGAACAGCCACTAAATCAGCTTTTTTCTCTTTGTTAAACATTTCCATGAAGGGTTGATGTTGCGCAAAATTAGCATCCGCTTCGTCATGTTGCACGGCATCGTTGTAGGCAACATTGTCGCTCACTTCCATAATGTTAATTTTGTACCCTTTTTTCTCAGCTTCTTTCTTGGCAATCTCCAAGATATCTTTTGAAGATTCCAATTGCACGGCAACGGTAATCTCCTTGTCTTCTTTCTGGTCTGCTTGTTTATTTCCCCCACAGGCAGCTAAAATAACTGTTGCAATAACAGCGAATGTTGCTAAATAAAACTTCTTCATTCTTTTGTCCTCCTACTTTCTTTTGTCTAGTTTTTGGGCAATGAAGTTCCCAAGCATTTGTAAAATGAAGACCAGTGCAATCATAATCACAATGGCAACATACATAATACCGTATTCATACCGTTGATACCCGACACGAACTGCAAAATCGCCAATCCCGCCGCCACCAACAACACCCATCACCGTGGAATATGAAACCATACTCACTGTCGTGGTTGTGTAAGCAAGGACCAATCCGCTACGTGCTTCCACCAATAAAAAGTGCCAAATGTATTGGACTTTCGAGGTACCTAACGAATTAGCTAAAAAATAAATTTCTTCTGGAACATCCAACAGCACTTGTTCAACCAAGCGAGCAAAAATCGCGATCGCAACAATACTCAATGGCACAGATGAAGGAATTGGGCCAAACGCCTTTCCTAAAACAGAACGAGTGACTGGAATCAACGCAATCACAAATAATAAATAAGGAAACGAGCGAATAACAGTTACAATGAAATTTAAAACCCAGTACAGCCAAGGTTGATGCCCTTTGACTTTCGGATTAGCCAAAAATAGTCCTAAGCCTAAAGGCAAGCCAACAAGCAAACAGATAGCCATCGAAATCGACATCATAATCCCTGTTTCTTTTAAACCAATCAGCATAGATGGCCAATATTCGGCAAAGGTTTCTGAAAAAGTCATGGACGCAAACTCCTTTCCACTTTTTCTAAATAGGAAAGCGGTTCTTCCTCATATTGCTGAGGATTATTCAGAAATTCGCCAATTAACTGACCTTTTTCCATCACTAAGATACGATTACATAAGCGCTTCACGGTTTCTAATTCGTGACTGACAAAGAAAATAGTCGGTCGGAATTCCTGATGCGTCTTATGTAATAGTCGAACGATACTTTCTGTATTTTCTTCATCTAATGAACTCGTTGCCTCGTCACATAATAACCATTTTGGATTACGGCTCAACGCTCGAGCAATAGAGACACGCTGTTTTTCCCCACCAGAAAGCTGAGCAGGATACGCTTCTGCCTTATGGGCCATATCAACAAACGTTAATAAACGCTCAATTTTTTCAGGCTGTTTCTCTTTTAAAAGTTTCAAAGGCAACGCAACATTATCATAAATTTTCAAATTTTCTAACAAATTGTAATGCTGAAACACCATCCCCATTTGTTGTTGCTGCTGGCGAACTTCTTTTTTAGAGAAGGTTTGAACATTTCTACCATCAATACGAATCTCCCCTTCACTCGGTTGTTCCATTAAATTCAACAAACGTAACAACGTGGACTTGCCAGAGCCACTTTTCCCAACAATCCCAACGATTTCTCCTGGTTGGACAGAAAAGTGAATATTTTTTAACGCGTGTGTCTCTTGATAGACTTTCGACACATTCACTAACTCAATCATGATTACCTCCTAAAGGCCGACAAACAAACTATAACAACTAAAAAAACTGTATAACAATTAAAGTAATTCTGTGAAACGATTTAAAAAAACTATTACGAATTAAAAAATAACACACGTTTCAAAAAACAGCGTTATATCAGAGATGTAACTACTTACATCATCTACTAAAACAGAAAAAAAAGCAACCTTTTTATTTGTGAAAAAAACACTATCTGTTTTTTGTCTGTATTATTTTGTACAAATGAATTAAAAATTTCCTGTTTCTACAGCTATTTCCCCACGCTCCTCTAAAAAAAGACATTCTCAGAAACGAGGCATCCAAAAAGGGAAAAGCGCTCGTAACGATAATGTCTCTAATGGTTTACTTTTTAAATACAACTGTTTCTTCGACAGTAATTCTTTCAGCCAATGATTGAATCACTGGACAGTTTGGGGAGACAAGCTTCAAACACCGTGTCGCCCGTTCTTGAAAGGCTTCTGGAACAGTCACATAAAAGAGAATCGTCACCTGTTTTAATGGTTGTGCGCGTCTCTTTACTTCTCTTGAATACGTGACTTCTATTTTTTCAAACTCAAAGGGAATGTGCGAATTTTCCAAAACGGATTGATACACGTATCCCCCACAAGCGCCAATTGCCGAAACGAGCATTTGAACTGGCGAATATCCCTCTTCTTTTGCTAACACCCAGCGCGCTGTTTTCGTTTGTAATTCAAATTTTTCCACACCACGAATAATCGTCAAACGTTCTACCATTGCCATCTTCACTCCTTTTTACTCTTTCTTAAAAGATACTACAAAACAGCGCTAAAACAAACATTTCTAACTTCTCAACTTAGCAAGTCCTAAAAAAAACGAAATTCTCACTTGACAAACAACGCAACACCTGATAATATACTTCCGTTCAAATCGTAACCATTACGATTTAGATTTTATAAATCCAAAAAGAAAGGAAGTGCCTTATGGCTAAAAAATCAAAAATTGCTAAAGCAAAAAAACAACAAGCAATGATTGCAAAATATGCGCCTATTCGCCAAGCCTTAAAAGAAGCTGGCGATTATGAAGGTCTTAGCAAATTGCCAAAAGATGCTCATCCAAGTCGCTTAAAACTCCGCGATCAAACAGATGGGCGCCCACGTGGCTACATGCGTAAATTTGGCATGTCTCGGATTCGTTTCCGTGAATTGGCTCACCAAGGCTTGATTCCTGGCGTCAAAAAAGCAAGCTGGTAACTCATTATTTCGATAAAGACAACTAGCGAGGACAGTCGCATTTGGGCTGACCTCGCAGCCCCCTTTATCTTTTATACGCAATTAAAAAAATCAAATTGGAGGACGGTACTATGCGCCAAACCATTACGTTAGCTTGCGCTGAAACTGGCGAGCGCCTTTACTTAACAAGTAAAAACAAACGAAATACACCAGAAAAATTACAGCTGAAAAAATATTCACCAAAACTACGGCGCCGCGCACTTTTCACTGAAGTCAAATAACAGGAGGAAAACTTGATGGGCATTCCAATCACCATTGTTTCTGGCTTTTTAGGCGCAGGAAAAACAACCTTAATTAACCATGCGCTTGCGCAGTCACCGTTTCCTAAAGAAGAAATTATTATTATTGAAAATGAATTTGGTCAAACAGGCGTTGACCACGCATTACTTTTACAAACCACGGAACGAATTATTCAATTAAATAACGGTTGCATGTGCTGCAGCTTACGAGGAGATCTTCTTGCCTCTTTATCAGCAATCTTAGAAGTGTATCAAGAAGAACAACAACCCATTGCCCAAGTCATTTTAGAAACAACGGGCATTGCTGATCCGCAACCAATCATTCAAACAATTTTAACGACCCCGCACATCAAAAATCATTTCTATATAGACAGTCTCTTAACGGTCGTTGATGGGCATCATTGGCAACAACAGCTTCAAGAATCCGAAGCCATCAAACAACTGGCCTTAGCAGATCGCCTCTTTTTTTCTGTCAAGGAACCAGCAGACAGCACTCAGCTACCAACGTTCCAAGAAACCCTTCGTACCATTAATCCTTTTGCTGATATTTTATCCTTTCAAGCCAACGAGCCTCTTTTGGCTAGTGACTTTTTTCAATTAAATAAGTTTACGGCAACACTTACAGAACACGAAATGACTCATTCCCCGCATGAGCACGCCCACGAGCATCATCACCATACCTTTCACTCCCTTACGTTAACGGCGTCCTCAGCCCTCAACGAACCTCTTTTCACTCGTTGGCTTGATTGGTTAATGTATACACATCAGGAAAAGTTATACCGTTTCAAAGGGATTCTCGCCTTACAGGAGCATGACTTGGCCATTGCCATGCAAGGCGTCAACCGGCAAGTGGCCTTTCAAATGACGAATCAACCCCCTCAAGAAACGACAATTGTTCTGATTGGCAAAGAATTAGAGACAAAAAAAATTCAAGAAACCTTTCAAACCCTCAACAAAATAGCTACTCCGTAAATTATTTTTTTACGAAATGGAGGTCCTATATATAATGGAAAAAACTGACTTATCTAGCGCTTATCGTCGACTGAAAAGTCCCAACATCAAAACACGAAAACGCGCACTTAAAATCATTAAAGAACATAAGCGCAATAAACAAAAGAAAATTGCGTAATTCACTAAAGGAGCACACCTATGAAAAAATTTACTCTTCCCCTGTTAGCCGCCTTATCGCTAATCCTTTTCGGCGCTTGCGGCAAAACAAACACCTCTGATAAAACCGCTGACGGTAAAGAAAAACTATCCATTGTCACGACTTTTTATCCTATGTACGATTTCACTAAAAATATTGTAGGCGATGAAGGAGACGTCAAATTGTTAATCCCTGCTGGTTCTGAACCTCACGATTATGAACCATCCGCCAAAGATATGGCTACCATCCATGATGCGGATGTTTTCGTTTACCACAATGAAAATATGGAATCTTGGGTACCAAAAGCTGCTAAAGGCTGGAAAAAAGGAGCCCCGAACGTCATTAAAGGTACCGAAAACATGGTCTTACTTCCCGGCAGTGACGAAGACGGACACGACCACGAACATGGCGAAGAAGGCCACCACCATGAATTAGACCCGCATACTTGGGTTTCGCCTCATCGTGCCATCCAAGAAGTCACAAACATCAAAGAACAATTAGTCAAACTTTACCCTAAAAAAGCCAAAACATTTGAAACAAACGCAGAAAAATACTTAACAAAATTAACAGCCTTAGACAAAGAGTTCCAAACAGCTTTGAAAGACGCTAAGCAAAAAAGTTTTGTTACCCAACATGCTGCATTTGGTTATCTTGCCTTAGATTACGGCTTAAAACAAGTGCCAATAGCTGGTTTAACACCTGAACAAGAGCCAACAGCAGGGCGTTTGGCAGAGTTGAAAAAATATGTCACAGACAATCAAATTCGCTATATTTATTTTGAAAAAAATGCCAACGATAAAATTGCTAAAACGTTAGCTGACGAAGCAAATGTTCAATTGGAAGTCCTAAACCCGCTAGAAAGTTTGACACAAAAACAAATGGACAATGGCGAAGATTATCTTTCTGTAATGAAAGAAAACTTAACCGCTTTGAAAAAAACAACAGATACAGCTGGGAAAGAGGTTCAGCCAGAAACCTCTGAAAAAACAGAAAAAACCGTGGCTAACGGCTATTTCAAAGACAGTGAGGTGGCTGAGAGAACACTGGCAGATTACGCTGGAAATTGGCAATCCGTCTATCCTTTATTAAAAGATGGCACATTAGACCAAGTCTTCGATTACAAAGCGAAACTGAAAAAAGATAAAACACCAGCCGAATACAAAACCTACTATGATGCCGGCTATCAAACCGATGTCGACCATATCAACATCACTGATTCCACCATTGAATTTCTGGTCGATGGCAAACCACAAAAATTCACCTATAAAGCAGCCGGTTATAAAATTTTAAACTATGCAAAAGGCAACCGTGGCGTCCGTTTCCTTTTTGAAACAGACGATGCCAATGCTGGGCGGTTTAAATACGTCCAATTTAGCGACCACAACATCGCACCAACGAAAGCCGCTCATTTCCACATCTTCTTCGGCGGCGATAGCCAAGAAAGTCTGTTCAATGAAATGGACAACTGGCCAACGTATTATCCAAACGACTTAAGCAAACAAGAAATTGCCCAAGAAATGATTGCGCATTAAGCATTCAAAAGAGAGGAGATAGCATTAGCTAAAATGCTGCCTCCTCTCTTTTTTTATTTAGTCAAGCACACCATGTTCTGCTTCAAACGTCGCTAACAACTGGCGCACTTCATCCGTTGATTTTGTATTCATTAATTGTGCTCTTAAATCACTGGCACCTGGAAAGCCTTTGACATAAATTTTAAAGAAGCGATGCAACCCAACAATGGAGCGAGGCACCAATTCCGCATATTTGTCTTGCAAATCCAATTGTAAACGTAGCAAGCCCAGCAATTCTTGTGGCGTATGCGTTTTGGGTTCTTTTTCAAAGGCATAAGGATTTTTAAAAATCCCCCGGCCAATCATGATGCCATCTACACCATATTGTTCTGCTAATTCTAGGCCCTTTTGACGATCGGGAATATCCCCATTAATCGTAATTGTCGTTTGCGGTGCGACACGGTCCCGAATAGCCATAATTTGCGGAATGACCTCCCAATGAGCATCCACTTTGCTCATCTCTTTTCGTGTTCGCAAATGAATGGATAGATTCGCAATGTCTTGCTCTAATAAATGCGTGATCCATGCCTCCATTTCCGCCATTTCAGTAAACCCAATGCGTGTTTTGACACTAACAGGTAAGCCACCTGCTTTGGCGGCGTCAATCAATTCAGCCGCGACTTCTGGGCGCAAAATTAGCCCGCTGCCTTTTCCACGCTCAGCCACGTTGGGCACAGGACAGCCCATATTTATGTCTAATCCTTGAAAGCCCATCTCCGCTACGCCGATACTCATTTCACGGAAAAATTCCGGTTTATCCCCCCAAATATGTGCCACCATCGGCTGTTCATCTTCTGTAAAAACGAGGCGCCCGCGCACACTGTCTTTTCCTTCAGGATGACAATAACTATCTGAATTAGTAAACTCTGTAAAAAACACATCTGGCGCCCCAGCTTCTTTCACGACATGACGAAAGACCACATCAGTGACGTCTTCCATTGGTGCTAAAACAAAAAAGGGCTTTGGCAATGTTGCCCAAAAATTCTTGCTCATCTTCATATACTCCGTTTCTGATTTTTTCTTTATTTTCAACGACAACTTGTCGACATATTCTGGTGCGAAACATTGCTATTATACAGGGAAATGCACGAAGAATCAAAAAAGCATACTTAGAAACAAGAAAACTGTCTGAATCTGCTCGCTAGAATGAGTGATTCAGACAGTTTAATCTTTTTACGGCTTAACTACGTAAGCCACGCCCTGTTTCTACAAGGTACCAACAAATGCCATATAAAACGACAATAAATAAGATTAAAATGGTCATAGAAATACCAATTGGCACATCTTGAACCCCTAGGAAACCGTAGCGGAACCCAGAAATCATGTAAACAATCGGATTAACTTTTGAAACAGCTTGCCAAAATGGCGGCAACATGGAAATGGCATAGAAAACCCCACCCAAATAGGTTAAAGGCTGTAACACAAAGGTCGGCACAATCGATACATCATCATAGGATTGCGCAAAAATACCATTTAACAAACCAGCTAAAGAAAAGAGAATCGCTGTCATCAATAAAGTCATGATGACCATCAGCCAAGAAACAACGTGCAATGGGACGAAAAATAGAGAAATGATGGTGACTAACGCACCGACCAAAATACTACGACCAACGCCACCAATCACAAATCCCCAAATAATCACATGAGTTGGAACTGGCGCCACGAGAATTTCTTCGATATTTTTCTGGAATTTTTGTGAGAAAAAGGAAGATGAAACATTGGCATACGAGCTTGTAATGGCTGACATCATAATTAAACCTGGCACGATAAATTCCATATAAGAAAAACCGCCCATATCGCCAATTCGCCCGCCAATCATTTTCCCAAAAATCACAAAATATAAGGACGTCGTAATCACTGGCGGTACCAGTGTTTGGACCCAAATTCGTAAATAACGGTTGGTTTCCTTCACAGCTAAACTTTTTAAAGCAGTAAAATACAGACTAAACATGTTGATCCTCCCTTTGGTACGTATCCTCGGTAATCTTCAAGAAGAGCTCTTCCAAACGGTTGGACTTATTCCGCATTGACAATACTTTGATTCCTTGTTGACTTAGCTGTTCAAACAAGTGATTGACTCCTTGGTTTCGTTCTACTTCCACCGCTAACGTTAACTCGTCCTCAAATACGCTTTGATAGCCTTCAATAACTGGTGCCTGCGTATAAGGTGCTAAATCAAAAATAAACGTTTCAAATTGTAATTTTGCTAACAAGTGCTTCATGCTGGTGTTTTCAATCAATTCACCAGACTGAATAATCCCAATGTTGCGACACAACATCTCAGCTTCTTCTAAGTAATGGGTCGTCAAAATAATCGTGGTTCCCTGCGCATTTAACTCTTGTAAAAAGGCCCACATTTCACGGCGCAATTCAATATCGACACCTGCAGTTGGTTCATCTAAAATCAATAACTTCGGCTCATGCATCAGCGCGCGAGCAATCATCAAGCGACGTTTCATTCCGCCAGAAAGCATTCGCGCCCGTTCGTTCCGTTTTTCCCATAAATTGGATTGTTTTAAATACTTTTCACTCCGTTTCATGGCTTCTTTACGAGACACCCCATAATAGCCCGCTTGATTGACCACAATCTGCTGGACCGTTTCAAACGGATTGAAGTTAAACTCCTGCGGCACTAACCCAATCTGTTGCTTCGCCCGCACCATCTCCGTATCTAAATCATACCCAAAAATTTTGACTTTCCCCGAAGTCTTATTAACTAACGAGGTCACAATCCCAATCGTCGTTGATTTTCCTGCGCCATTCGGTCCCAAAAGAGCATAAAAATCGCCTTCTTCGACTGTTAAATCAATCCCCCGCAACGCTTCAACACCTGAAGCGTACACTTTGCGTAAATCTTGTATCACAAGAGCATCAGTCATTCGTAACTCTCCTTAATGTATAAATATTCATGAGTATTATTGTAACACTTCTCGATAAAAACGGGGGTTATTTTGATTAAATTTCACAGTTTTGCTTAGCTATTTTTCAACAACAAACTAGCCAACGAATAACGTGTTTATTTTGACTTGAAACTGTTTAAACAGTTTCAAGAGCGTTAAAACCCTTTCAAATCAAGGATTTAGAGTTCTCTTTTTTTGGCACAGAACTTGCTTTATATAAAAGTGAGGTGAAAAGAATGAAAAGAAAATTTTTAATTGCTAGTCACGGAAACTTAGCGAAAGGCTTCCAAAGTTCCTTGGATATTCTCGCAGACAAAGGAAAAGAGCTGGCGGTCATCAATGCCTATGTGACTCCTGAAGACTACACGCCAATTATTCAAACGTTTCTTCAGTCCCTTGGCGCAGAAGAACAAGCTATTATTTTAACAGATTTATATGGTGGTAGTGTCAATCAAAAAATTGTTCAAGAAGTCATGACGACAAAACCAGACAATGTTTTTATCATTTCCAATGCCAACTTAGCCATTGCCTTGTCGCTGATTTTCTTAAAAGAAGGCGAAAAGCTAACCAAAGAAGATATTCAAGCAGCAATTGCTGAAGCACAAATTCAATTCGTTGAATTAAACCCATCAAATGAAAAAGAAAACTTTTTTTAGGAGGAAATTAAAATGATTACACAAGTACGAGTAGACGACAGATTAATTCACGGCCAAGTAGCCGTAGTTTGGACCAAAGAATTGAATGCCCCCTTATTAGTTGTAGCGAATGATGAAGCAGCCAAAAACGAAGTAATGCAAATGACGTTAAAAATGGCTGTCCCCAATGGCATGAAACTATTAATTCGCTCAGTCGATGATGCGATTGATGTCTTCAATGATCCTCGTGGCAAAGACAAACGAATTTTTGTAATTGTGAACAGTGTAGCGGATGCTACTAAAATTGCGAAAAACGTGACAGATATTGAAAGTGTGAATGTTGCCAACGCTGGCCGCTTTGATAAATCAGATCCAGCCACCAAAACAATGGTTTTCCCAAGTGTCCAATTAAACCCTGAAGAGTTAGAAGCTGCCAAAGAATTAGCCAGTTTGACTCACGTGGAAAGCTATAACCAAGTACTGCCAACCAACTCAAAATTAAGTCTAAAACAAGCCGTCAATTAAAAGGAGGAAATGAACAATGCTTATGCATGCAACAATGGCAGCCTTAGCTGTATTTATCTGTTTTGCTGGGAATTATTTAACTGGTCAAAGTATGATGGAACGTCCCTTAGTCGTTGGATTAGTCACAGGAATTTTAATGGGCGACATGAAAACAGGGGTCTTAATGGGGGCCTCTTTGGAAGCAATTTTCTTAGGAAACGTTAATATCGGTGGTGTTATCGCAGCGGAACCTGTAACTGCGACTACTTTAGCCACAACGTTTGCAATTATTTCAAATGTCGAACAAAAAGCCGCCATGACGTTAGCCGTACCAATTGGGATGTTAGCCGCTTTCGTGGTGATGTTTTTAAAAAATGTCTTTATGAATATCTTTGCTCCTTCTCTTGACAAAGCAGCACGTGAAGGCAACCAAAAAATGGTTGTGACACTGCATTACGGAACGTGGATTATTTATTATTTAATCATCGCTTCGATTTCATTTATCGGAATTTTAGCAGGAAGCGGGCCAGTAAATCTGTTTGTTGAAAGCATTCCACAAAATTTGATGAACGGCTTAAGCGCAGCTGGCGGACTTTTACCTGCCGTTGGGTTTGCTATGTTAATGAAACTGTTATGGGATAATAAATTAGCCGTCTTTTACATTTTAGGCTTTGTTTTAACCGCGTACCTACAATTACCAGCCGTTGCGGTAGCGGTCATCGGGACAGTAATTTGTGTCGTGAGTGCCCAACGGGATGTAGAATTTCGCGACATTCTAAAAAGAAAACCTGCGGCGTCTTCTGCGGTTGAAGGCAGCGCGAAAGAAATCGAAGAGGAGGACTTTTTCGCATGAAGTTAAAAGAGAATTTATCTAAAGAAGAGAAAAAAATGATGCGCTCTGTTTTCTGGCGTTCTTGGACGATGAATGCTAGCCGGACAGGAGCTACACAATACCACGCAGTGGGTGTCATGTACACTTTACTCCCAGTTATCAATCGTTTTTATAAAACCAAGGAAGAACGGGCCGAGGCATTGGTGCGTCACACCACTTGGTTCAATGCAACCATGCATATCAATAACTTCATTATGGGGCTCGTTGCTTCGATGGAAAAACAAAACAGTGAAGACGAAAACTTTGATGCTAGCTCTATTACAGCAGTTAAAGCCTCACTAATGGGGCCACTTTCAGGCATCGGTGATTCCTTCTTCTGGGGCATCTTGCGTGTCATTGCTGCTGGTATTGGGATTTCATTAGCCAGCACTGGTTCGCCATTAGGGGCGATTGTCTTCTTACTTTTATACAACGTTCCTGCGTTCTTAATTCACTATTATGCGTTGTATAGCGGCTATTCAATCGGTGAAAGTTTTATCCAAAAAATGTACGAATCAGGCGGAATGAAGATACTCACAAAAGTATCAAGTATGCTAGGCTTAATGATGATGGGCAGTATGACTGCTTCAAATGTAAAATTCAAAACGATTCTTGAAGTTTCCGTTAAAGGAAGCAAAGACGTAGTTAAAATCCAAGACTATTTGGATCAACTATTCGTCGGTATCGTACCATTAGCCGTGACGTTACTTGCTTTCTGGCTATTACGCAAAAAAGTCAATGTTAACGTGGTGATGTTTGGTATCATGTTCTTAGGCATCTTGCTAGGATTACTAGGCATCTGTTAAAATTGAAACAATAAACATTTAATTATTAAACACTTAGAGCCTGAGACAAAAATCCAAAGTGATTTTTATCTCAGGCTTAAAAGCTGATAAACGGCGGGAACAGAAGCAACCCCTGTCCCGACCTCTCTTTTGGAAGGACGATGAATCATGCGCTTGGAGACCTACCAACACTTAGTTGATATTTTAGAAACCAGCAACACCCCGATGAGCACACAAGAAATTGCCACAAAAATTCAATTAAGCCGCTCGGTAACCAGCTTATACTTAAATAAATTATTGGAAAAAGGTGAAGTCCAACAAACGGGAAAAAAACCCGTTTATTGGCAATTAACCCGTGCAACAACCCCCACGACCGATGTGTTTCGACAATACATCGGTAGCCAAGGCAGCGCCAAAAAAGCCATCGAACAATGCAAAGCCGCTATGTTGTATCCCCCATTGGGTATGCCTTTATTAATCCATGGAGCCAGTGGCGTCGGCAAAAGCTTTTTGGCAAAGCTGATTTATGAGTATCTAAAAAACGAACAAATCATTGGCCTGGAAAAATTCTACACCTTTAACTGTGCCGATTATGCCAACAATCCCGAATTACTGTCATCCATTCTCTTCGGCCATACCAAAGGCGCATTTACTGGAGCTGAATCAGAAAAGCAAGGACTCTTGGCCCAAGCCAATAATTCCGTACTCTTTTTAGATGAAGTACATCGATTATCCAACGAAAACCAAGAAAAACTCTTTCAGTTTATGGATACAGGAACCTTCCGCCCCATTGGTGAAGAAGGAAAAATGGTGCATTCCAAGGTCCGGCTACTATTTGCAACCACCGAAAACCCGAAAAAAGTCTTATTACCAACCTTTTATCGCCGAATTTCCGTAATCGTCTCACTTCCGAACTTCAAAAAGCGCCCCATTCGAGAACGGATTGCGATTTTAAAAAACTTATTCCACCGAGAAGCGAAACGAATGACCAAAGACATCAACGTGGACGAAGAAATCTTTACGGCATTATTAGAAAATGACGAACCTGGCAACGTGGGGAGTTTATCCAACAAAGTGCAGCTCCTTTGCGCGTCGCAATTACGAAAAACTTTGCCCAATCAACCTGTCGTCATTGGCGATGCGACTCAACCAATGATTGCGATTCCTTTAGACAAAGAAGTGTTAGAAGAAGACACACTTTCTTCCGATATTTTCGCAACATTTGAAGCCTTGTTTACAAAAGAAAAAACACTGGCCCACTTAAAAACTGAACTGACACAATTCATTAAATATTGTTTAGACGATGAAATAACCTTGGAAAATGATTATTTTTTACAAAACCTAGTCACGGAAGTCCAAACCAAAAACAAACTAATTATTAATCAACCTGAGCAAACTGAAAAACCGATGAAAGATGTTGCCAAATTGCTGAAAATTTTACCGCCAACATTTAACGAAACAGTGCTCCTTCCAGTCCAAACACAGTTAAAAGAACACTATCCGCGAACGGTTTCCCTCGTGAAAAACTTAGTCAGTCCGCTGCCAGAAGAATACCGTTTCTTGACAGAGGTACTCTTATCTGTATTACTTAGCGGAGAAATTTCTGAAACGATTCCTTACCAAGCTCTCCTCGTGGCGCATGGTGAATCGACTGCCACAAGTATTCAAGCCGTTGCCAACAAATTATGTGGTACCTATATTTTCGATGCGATTAACATGCCCTTAACCTCCTCCGTCCGAGATATCGTCGCCGAAGTTAAAGACTGGCTTTCTCAGCGGGACACATCACAAGGCGTCATTATGCTCGTCGATATGGGTTCCCTGACACAACTTTATAAAAGTTTGAAACCGCAAATTCTTGGAGAACTCTTGGTGATCAATAACCTGACCACTGCCTATGCGTTGGAAATTGGTCATCAATTAATGAACGAACAACTTTTCTATGGTATTGCTAAAACCGCTGAAAAAAAATTTAAAACCGATGTACAGTACTTTGAAGGCTTTTCAGTGGAAAAAAATATCATTGTCTCTAGTATTTCAGGTCTGGATATTGCCAAGCAAATCAAACAAATCTGTCAAAAATACCTGTATACTGATATTAAAGTCATTACCCTAAAATACAAAGATTTGGTAAACACGTTAGACATTGCCAACGCCGAAGAAAATTATTTAAAAGAAACCTCGCTCATTTTGACGACGTCCTACTTAGACAATCATACGAATGTTGCTAGCGTGAATCTCTTAGACATGTTAGACGAAGATGCAGGAACCCAGTTGATGGAACCTTTCCAAAACTTGATGCATCCCAATAACATCGATAGCATGATTAACGAATTTGTTCACTTCTTCTCGAAAGAGGGCTTGTCAGAAAAACTAGAATTTCTAAATCCTGACGTCATTATTAAACAAGTCGAAAACGTTACAAAAAACATTGAAAAACGCTTCGACCTCACACTCAGCGGCAAAATGAAATTTAACTTAATGATGCACAACGCGCTCATGGTAGAGCGAACCATGCTCGGCGTTGAAGACTATGAAATCCCTGCTAACCTAGAGGAACTAACCATTAACCAAAAACCATTTTTCCAAAATGCTAAAAACATTTTCTATACCCTAGAACAGTTTTATCGAATAGAGATTTCCAACTGGGAACTCTATGTGATTTATGAAATTTTGTCTTCTCGGTGAGGGTTATAAGGAGAGTCTCTTTTGTTCAGATGATTATCTTAAAATATAGCTAGTGGGCCATAAGTCATTTCGACTTATGGCCCACTTTTTTTATTTTGTGTTAAAACACTTTCTATCAACAGAAAGTGTTTCAATAAATATTTCGTTTAGACAGCGCCATTTCCTGTAGTATAAACGAACAGGAAAGTGAACAGGATGGACACGCCAACCATTATTAATTTTTTCGTTTTGTTGGGATCCTCTTGAAGTAGCCATTTAATCAACAGACTGCCTCTAATCCGTTGACTTGCCTTCTCTTTTTCAGTCGCTGACTTTGTATAACGCCAACCATAAAAGTGCCAACGAAGTAAATTGGCGTACCAAGCTCGATAGTTTTTAAATAGAAAACCACCACAGATAAACAAAGCTCCTAATAAAATATCCAAATACAACCAAACAATAAATGTTAACGGAATATCGATTAATGAATAATTCTTCACTTCAATCACTTGATCTTTCAAACCAAATTGATGAATAATCCGTTCTTGGTATTCAGAATCCGTCTCCGCTTCTTCTTTTCCCCCAACAACTTTTATGGCTGACTCGACGCCCATACCTTTTATAAAAGCTTGCTTGGAATGACAATACTTACATTCCACCACTTGATCAGCGGTATCGTACCATCTAAACGCATTCGCCCCACAACTTTGACAAACCACACTACTCATTTTCTGCCTCCGATATTTGTTATTTTTTATGGTTATGTTTCATTACTTAATGATACCATTTTTTGGAGAGGATTGGCGTGGGTTAGAGAGATTGTTAAAAAAGACACTTTCTCGCAACGAGAAAGTGTCTTGAAACATTGTAATTGATTGGTATGCGAACACGTTCGCAACGACTCCAAATAATTAACGTTTTGAGAACTGTGAAGCTTTACGAGCTTTCTTAAGACCTGGTTCGATTATTTGAACCTTAAATAATCTTTAAAAACCTTTTAACATCAACATTTAAGAAGGTTTTCATCTATAAATATTTCATTGACTTTCAGAATAATTGAACCCATTGGTGTCAATTACTTTACAAAATTACGCGAGCCGAAATCATTTACATTATACTAAAGCTACATTAAAGAAATATTTTAGTTGAGTTTATCTATATCCTTTTGAAATAGTAATCTTTTAAAATTTGAAAAAACTATCTTTTCGAAATCTGGTATTACTTTCTCAAAATCCCAGTAAATTTCTTTTAAATCTTTAGGGTATACAATTTTTTTATCTTTCCTTGCAAATGGACCATCTGTTTCAAACAATAGCTGTGATTTTGGAATACTTTGAATGATTTCTCTGCCATTTTTTGAAGTAAGCATTTTATGATTTACAGAAAAAAAATATCCAGATGATGCAATATCTTTCAATGTTTTTTTACCGCCAGTATACCAATGAAAAATTGCATTCTTAACATTATTCCTTTTCAGTATTTCAAGAACTTCAGATTCTGCTTTTCTCGAATGGATTGAATAGACATTTCCCTTATTATACTTTGGGCTAGTTATCTGGTTAAAAATATCTAGTTGCTCATTTTTAAACTGTTGATTTGACCCAGAAAAATCAAGTCCTACTTCTCCAATATATCTAGTATATTTTAGGGATTTTTCAAACTCATTTTTGTCAAACGAGTATTCTCCCACCATATCGGGATGAAATCCTAATGCCATTCGTACATACTTGTAATTTTCATATTCATGTCGAGTTTTTAAAAATATTTCTGGTAAATAAGTAACAAATATTGTATAAATTTTTAAATTTTCATATTCGTTCGCTAATTCAGTTGGATTAGAGTAGAAATCTATATGAACATGGAGGTCAACATAGCCCATATTTCTCAATAAACCTTTCATATTCGAATACAAATTTATCAAACATTATTTTTTGTTTTTCTAAATATTGGGTATCCTCATGATATTTTGAGTTATTATTCAGTATCTCACCAAAAATTTCATCCTTTTTTATAGCCTCAACATATGCTTCAAAATACCCCAAATTTTTATTGTAATCATTCATATAATTTTTGGGAGCCGAACTCACACCATTATAGTCAACAAAATATTTTGTATCAAAAGATTCATTATCGTACGCTGCTAACGATATTTTTCTTAATATACACGGAATACAAGTACCACATTGCCCTTTGTGTTTATATTGCTTTCCTGCTCTACTTTTCCCACATGTAAATGTATTTTTTATCTGCGATTTAAATTCTAAATTCATATTTTCAATAACTTCGCCTTTTGTTTGATACTCAAACTTATTGAAAATCCTAATATCATGACCTAAAGCTTTCAGAAGTTCATTATAAAGAAATATTGTTTTAGGATGTGTCGTTTTAGTAGTATATCTTCCAAATTCAGGATTTAATGACAAAATACCATTTTCATACATTCTTATTTCTTTAGTTGAATTTGATATTGCTCTAGATATAGCTAGAGAAAGATATAACAGTGATCTTGTAGACTGGAAGAAAAATGCTTTCTTCTTTTGATACTTATTTCTAATATCAATCTCACTTCCACTAGCAGAAAACTTATCTTCATAAAACGTTTTTAACAATAATTGATGTGTTTTTTCTTCTCCTTTATTAACGTAACCCACGTAATCACTTGATATACCATTTTCAAGGTTATAATAAGCTCCCGCAAGAGAATCTAATCCTCCTGAAAAAAGTGTGATACACTTTTTTTGTGAACTGGGTATTTCTAAAAGAAACGTCTCAAACGAGTCTTCATTTTCGATAAAAGATACATTAAATAAATCACCTGATACCCAATTTATTAAACTAATCAATTTTTCTTTTGATCGATTCCAGCTTTCAATATCATATACTTTGGCAGAGATAGATATATTTCTAGATGTTTTATTATCTGAATCACCACCTGTAGAAATATCTCCATCAAATACTGCAAGCATAACATTAACTATGTCGCAAGCTTTACACCTTTCATCTTCGTTCATGTAAGAATAACTTGTAGCATCATTTATAAAAGTTTGAAACTGTAAATTCTCATTCATTAGAAACCACCAAAATTTTTCAATTTATTTGAAATTTGCTGGTTTATTGTGGCCAAAGATACCTTTCCTTCCACCAATTTTGAAACATTTTCTCGCACATCATCTTCAAATAATTTATCTGCTAAAGGTTGAATAAACTCCTTTCTAATTTGCGGGATTGTCAAACCTTCATCTAATCCCTCCAAAGCCCCTTGCATTGTGTTTTCTAAAGATAAAAACACAATTTGATATAACAATTTTTCTACAAAGAAAGTTTCACCTTTTCCTTCTTTAACAGTTTCACCTAAAGCAATTCTCAAAGCTTTCAATAATACATCTGACATTTCAACATCACTAGTCTCTTCAACCAGTTCCATTATTTCATTTATTAATTGCTCTCTTTTAATAAGGTTATTGGCAATTTCTTCATATTCATCTTCTTCCAATGAATAAAATTTCGTAAGTTTCCCGCCAACAACACCAATAATACTTTGATAAGCTTGTTCAGAAAATTCTTTATCAATAAAATTACTTTTTATTGTACTAGTTATTTCTGGCATACTTAATTTTGCTTCATCAATAGTTTTTCCTTCAATAATTTTTTTAATAGATTTGTCAATTCTAGCCTTATTAGTTCCCATGAAACCACTCCATTCATATCCGTTATTATATTATTTACATCTCATATCCAAAAAAATTAAACTTATAACATTATTTTATATCTATTAAAGTTCGTAAAATTTTAATATAGTCCTCTTTGTTTGAATGATTATTCAACTTTTTCATCAATTCAACTATATCATCACCAACCTCATTTGCCAAATCACTTTCTTCTTGCGTTATTTTAAAAAATTCAGTATAACTCACGTCTAATCCTTTAAGCAATGCACAGAAAGTTACAAGAGATATTTTTACTTTTTTCTTCTCAACTTGAATAATAGTATTACGACTCATACCTGATTTTTCGGCTAACAATTCTTGTGACATACCCTTCTTTTTACGTAAAGAAATAATCTGTTCTATAATCCGTTGAGCTTCTGCATTAGCAAAAGATTTAACCTCTTCCTCATTCATAGATATTCTCCGTTCTAAATAAAGCTATACTTTTAATTTTAGAAGGAGTTAGCAACGTTTAACATCCATTAAACTTTACTTTAATACAGAAAAGTTTAGTTTAATATTGAAAAATATCAAACTTTACATTATGATTATAAAGTACAAGTTAGTATTACAAATAGCGGGAACTAAAAAGTTAACAAATTAAAACCTGTATACTTTCACTTTTTACGACTTATGTATGTCCATATTGTTAATTTTCTTTTCAATCACTCCTATCCCTTAAACGTCAATGTTCCGTATGTTATTCTAAATATAATTATATAATCTTTGAAAATACGGAGGGATTTAAATGAATAGCAACGAACGAATAGTTAGTATTCTCATTAGGCTTCTAAAAGGAGAATCGATCTATACAGAAGAACTAATAAGTGAATACTCCATTAACAAACGAACTTTACAACGTGATATCTCAATTATTAAAAAAACACTTCAGAATCATGAAATGGGTAGCGACATATCCTACAATAAACAATTCAAAAAATATTCATTAAGTTCTAAGAATGATAGTACCTTTGCAGAAATTCTAATCTTGTTGAAACTTGTCATTGGAACCCGTTCTTTAACTAAAAATGAGTTAACAAAAATTATCAATCTATTACTCACTTTTTTACCTGACAAAGATAAAAAGAAAATGAAGTCTTTAATTTCTAGTGGGGTTATAAATTATCAACCTGTTACACATGGTCAGCAGCTTTTGCCATTAATGCGACAGTTCATTTTCTTTATCGAAAAAAGGGAAACTATTGATTACCTTTATGTAAATAGTATAGATGGTACATCAAAACAAGGACAAGGGCTACCGATAAGTATTTATTTTGCTGATTTTTACTTTTATATCCTAATGTATTCTGAAAAATACCAATGTTGCTATCCCTATAGATTGGATAGATTTTCAAACGTAACAAAAACCAAAAAGAACAAAATCAAACTGGATTATAAAAAGAAAATAGAAGATGGTGTCTTGCGTAATAAAACCTATTTGTTATCTGGAGGAAAAGAAACAACTTATACTTTTAGATATTGGGCATTTCCTCAAACTGCTTTAGACAGATTGCCTAATTCAAAAGTAATTAAACATTTTGACGACAATAGCGTATTAATAGAAGCAACTTCTTTCGAGCAAGGGACTTTACTTTGGATTTTAAGTCAGGGTACCTTTGTTAAAGTGCTAACTCCTCCATCATTAGTCAAATTAGTTAAAAATGAATTAAATAAAGTTATGAATCTATATAAATGAAGTAAAAAAATACTATTCATGATAAAAATCATTTCTTTTACAAAATATTTATACAATCACCCGACGCGACATATTATGTCATCCTGCTATATTATACTTAATTTATAAACATTTATTAGGAAGGAGACATTATGAAAAAAAAGCAAATTGTATTAGTAGCTGGAATTAGTTTACTATTGTTGAGCTCATGTTCTATGAATAAAAAGATAAACCATACGACTTCATCAACTAGTGAACAATTACTAGAAACTACTAGTACGTCAACTCAAGCTACAATTGAATCTACATTATCAGAGAACATATCAGAAGAAAAACCGTTAACAGCACACTTTGATGCGCTATCACAGGAATTAAAGGTAATCTTAATGGCAGATACTGTTGACTCACGTGTAAAAGATTATCCTAATTTAGAGGGACTTACTCTGTATTATACTATTGATGATAAGGATATTTATTTACAAATTACAAGTGGAGCTGGAACTGGCCATCCAATTTATAAGCTTTTAATGGGTGCAGAAGGGGTCACTCCAACACAAGGTGTCTGTTATTTAGGTATTAACGGTTATGATGAAGTTGAAGTCAATAATGAATTAATATCAATTGAAAATCTCTTGCAAACTTACAATCAAAATAAAACAAGTTTCGATAACGCGACTAATAAAGTGCAGCCGATGGATAACTTAAAAGAACTTTTTGATGAACAGATAAGCTATGTTAACAATGATAATACTGGAGAAAAAAATACTAGTGAAAATCAACCTTCTGACGATGAAATACTCAATTACTTTATCAATAACATTCTTGATGACGTTGGTGTTACAGATAGTTTTATAAAGCAACAAGCTAGATATGGTGTTGATGAAAATAGTGCACAGATGATTCGTTATGGAGGTGGGCAAGGCGCGTATACAACGATTGATGGTAATAGAATACTTTATACAGGCTACTCTTTTGGTGGAGTCTCTGAAGATGGTACAGTAGCTAAAAGTAAGCTTTATACAGCCTATTATGATTTCATAACAGGAGAACATGGAATACTTTAATCTATTGAATAGGCTTTTAATAAACAATATGGAAAGGAGAAAATTTGTATGGGCAGTTATCAAATTTCAACAAAAGAAGATTTACCTTTTCTTTTTCAATTATTCGAAGCAGAAAATGAAGTTGAGTCATCAATAATAGCACTTGAAGATGCTGTAGCTCAAATAGATAATAAAAAGAAACAGCTAAATATGGCGTTTCATAACCAATCTCATTTTTTTAGAAATCTTATTTATTCAGGAATATTAGCATTAATTGCTGTTATATTTTTTCATTCAAGTTTCTTTAGTAGCTTGTTATTAAGTTTAGCGTGTTTTATTGCTTATGATTTTTATAAAAGAAAGAAAATAAAAAACTCTATAACTAATTTGGAGCTTCAAATTAACAATATTTTTGTAAAAAGAAAGAATATCCAAAACCAATTAGATGCTTTAATAGAAAAAAATAGCAAATATACTAGTAAGATTCCTGTACAATTTCGAGATTCTTATTCTATTTTGATGTTATTCAATTATCTATACTATGGTCAAGCTGATAATTTAAAAGAAGCTTATCAATTACTAGATTCAGAATATAAACATCAAGAACATATGGGAATATTAAAGAAACACTCCAATCTGTTAGAAGAAAATAATCAAATAGCTTACCAACAATTAAGTCAACTTCAAGGGATTAACGCCTTACAGGAACAACAACTGACTACAATCAGAGAATTGGCAATTACAGCACGAAATATTGAAACAACTATAGAACATACAGATAAACGTGTACAAGGGTTAGAAGAACGTTTTGTTCCAAAATATAAAAGAAAAAGTTAGGAATGATAAATATGACAAAAATTAATATGGTATCGAGTGAATACTGGAAAAGTTTAATTTATGATTTTAAAGGTCTCTTCAAAGTCTATCCTATTCAAGTTCTATTTAGTTTGATTGTTTCAGTAATAACAATCATCATAGGATTTTCAGGAGGTCAGAGAGTCTTTTCATTAGTTTGGGGCATCTCTTATTTTTTAGGTACAAACCTATTACTCTTAATTGTTTCAGAAAAAATAGAAAATGGTTGGGCACAAAATAGCGTAACTGCCCATGTATTATTTGGAACAAGTACTGATCGACTTAAACTATCTGGTTTTTATTGGATTCTAAAAGGCATTGTAGTTCTTTTTAAATATATTTTTTCACCATTTTTATTGCTAATTGGTTTATTTCAATATCAAGTTATTCTAAATAAAATTATAGCAAAACAAGAGTTAGAAAATTAAAAAAAGTTAAAAATACAAATAATCACCATTAAAGCGTAAGAACAGAATCTGTTCTTACGCTTTTCCATTATCAGTTAATATCTTTAATCTAAATAACAGCCAATTTTGATATTGTTTCTATACAACTAAACATTGTATAGAATGGAGGAAGAAAAATGAGATTATATGTTGATGTAGAAAAAAGCTTCGAGTATGGTATTGCATACATGGGTGTCAGTAACTGGTTGGATTTCTCAACAAAAGAAGTAAAAGGCGTAGAAATTCATTGTATTAATTTGGCAACATTCGAAAAATTCAAAGTACGTATTAAAGGTGCTGAAAAACAAATGTTTAAAAAATTTGAAAAAAGACAAATCATTTCTTTTGAAGGGTTAATTGCAAACTCATGGACATTGGATAACGGAAAATCGGGTGTAACAATTTCAGCAAATAAGTTACAAGAAATCAGTGAATAGTCTTTTTAAGCGTGGAATGCTAGATATTTCACGCTTTGTATTTTTTGAAAAATTCATGACGCCTTGCACAGAACGCTGTGAGACGTCATAGACTGTTGTTTGAAACGTCCTAAAAGAAAGGTGTATAAAATGATGATGTTCAAAGTAAAATTAAATAAACTGTATAACAGAGTGTTTTTGAAGGCTTTTAGACGCTCAACTATTAGATATAAGCTGAAATACTTTTTACAAGCTAATGACCTCTATTTAATTGATGAAATTAAACAATTAAAAAAAATTGAAGGTATCGACCAACGATTAAACAAAGTTCAATTATCCGTTGAAATCAAATATAAAACTAAAAAAAACGAACACAACGACATACTTTTAATTCTTCACTTATTAAAGACTGGCTCATCACTAGACGATAAACTTCACGATTTAAATAGTCAGCTACAAAGTTTGTTCAACGCCAAATTACTCCAAAAAAATAATGAAATTGGATTTGTAGAATATATTCTTCTATATAAAGAAGACACTGCACAAGAAGTTTGTGACTTATCCATAACGATGAGTTATGACCCTCAAGGAAAAATTTTATTGTCGAAACGTTTTGAGTGGGATTACATTAATAAGCCTCATTTATTATTAGGTGGTAACTCTGGTACTGGAAAATCATATTTACTATTCAGTATCATTCATAAAATGCTCAAAGAAGCACCGCCATATTTGATTTATATTTGTGATGGCAAATTTGATGAATTAGAACAGGTTGCAACTGATACATTTAAATTACCTATGGTAGCAAGTTCAATCGAAGATATAAAACTCTATATAGAATCGGTTGAAGAATTAATGGAACAACGATACAGCACTAAATCTAAAGACAATGAAGCCGTTTTTCTAGTTATCGATGAATTTGCTGCATTAAATTTAGTAATCGAAAAAAAAGAATGGCAAACACTAAATACGAGAATAAAAAATATAATCTTAAAAGGACGTGCAGCCAATATTCATGTATTAATTGCTATGCAACGGGCAAGTTCTGACTCTATCGATTTAGCGATACGTGATAATACTGCTATAAAAATTGGTTTGGGAAACCTTTCTGTAGAAAACTTTAGAATGATTTTTGGAGAAAATCGTAGTGCTAATGACATATTAAAACGTGAACGTGGTCAAGGATATATTTTAATTGACGGGCAAAGTTTAAGCATGTTTGATTCCCCATTTATAAAAATGTAACTACGAATAAACAACGGCAGAACTAATAAACTGAAGTTTGAACAAAAAATGTCGACAGGCTGACCATGAGGTTTGGTATTCAGATTGGGAAAATTTTTAACAGATTTTCTCATTCTGAATACCAAATATTGAATGAAGACAGACTGTTTATCTACTTTTTTGTTTGATATTCAGTAATTAGTTTCATAGGTAGTTTGTTCGTAGTGTATACAAAATTGAGCATATCAAAAAACTCTAGAAGTAGAGTTTTTTTTATTATAGATAACTACGCTTCTTTCATTTTTAAATCTAAATATTACAGTTGTGTTACAATTTCAAATCTACTCATTTTTTTTGGAAAAGTTTTACATAATACTAGTGCAAAGAAAAAAATTAGTCATAATAAAAAAATGAAATGAGGAATATACAATGAAAAACCAACTAAAAAACAATTGAAAAAATGTTACACCAAACAAAAATGAAAGAATTACGAAAAATTGTTCCCATCGAATGTGTTTGCGAACGCTGTCAAAAAAATATGGTTATAAGTAACTCCTGTTTTTAACTACAACTAAAAAATGAAATGAGGATCTTAAAATGGAAAATATTATTGTTAAAAAACGTGATGAAAATATAATCTATGAAATTGCTGAACTATTGCGAAATGAAAAACTAGTTGAAGATTTACATGATTACTTACATGATATTGCAAATGATGTTCTTGTAAGAAATGAATTACGTTCATATGAAGAAATCGGAACCGAATTAACTGAACATGAACAAAAAATTGTTGCTGATGATTACTACTTATCTGATGCACAGATCTCTGAATTATTTTTTGCAATTAATGACATATTCAATGAACGCTGGTGTAATGATGATGAATTAACTAACATCACTCATGCTTCATTAATATTAATACACGCACTATTTGCCCGATTAGGTTATATAAAATAAAAAACGAAATGAGGAAAATATAATGAACCACGAAGAATTAAAAGGTTATTTACATGCCTATGCTACCATGGCTCTCGAAGAAATTGAAAATAAATTAATACCGCTTAAACATCGAGACAACACATTAAATGAAGATGAACAACAACTTGTAAATAATTATTATAATTTATCCGATGATGAACTTGCTAAACTATTTTTTAAACTCAATGACTTACACAATGCACACTGTGACACTTGCGATGAAACACATAAAGTTTCTGACGATGGATTAACTATAATTTTTGCCTTATTTGCACGGTTAGGATACATCAAATAAAAAATGATAAAAATGTTCCAAAATTACAAATTACATTACCAAAACATTGCTCTATCAATTTTCCATGGGTTTATTATGTGGAAAATTAAATTGTTCCAAAGTGACGAAAATAGCGTGAAACGACAAATAAAATCAATGCAACCCCTTGATACAGTTTTCTGGAACACTTTTTCCAATGTGTTCCAGAATTCTACATAAATAACTAACAGCGAATGGAAGTGAAAACTGATGACAAAAAAATTCAGAAATTTTATGTATGAAAATCAGATTGAATACATGGAAAAACGCAATATTCCAATTGAGATAGACAAACTATCACAATACGTGAAAGAAACACTTAATCCTGTTGAATATGCGATTATTCTGCATGATAAAGATAAGAGTTCCGTTACTGATACTAAATTAGTAGCACCTCATTATCATATCGCATTAAAATTTGAAAATCCCCGAAAAGTTAATAATGTAGCCAAAGTATTCAATGATTCCCCACAAAACTTTGAAATTTGGTTGAACCGTCCTAACAATATGTATTCTTACCTAATTCATAAAACTAATCATGCAAAGGAAAAATTTCAATATGACATTGAAGACGTGGTAGCGAACTTTGATTTTAAGGAACGTATCAATAAGATAACAAAATCCATAAATCGAAATAGAAAAGAAGAAATTCAACATTTAATTGACTCATTCGGAAATGGAAAAGTCACACTTAATCATTTAATGAATGAATTATCTCCTACTGAGTATGCAAGAAATGAACATCAAATAACTATCGTTAAAAAATTACTGGCAAATCAGCGTTTTGAAGAATTTAAATCACGAATGGAAAATGAACAAAAGAAAATTGAAGTCTTTTATTTATTCGGTGATACTGGAACTGGAAAAACTCGTTTTGCTAAATCTCGTTATAAAGAAAATCGTTATATTACTGGTTCAAATAGAGATTTATTTGCAAATTACGATGGTGAAAATGTTCTGATTCTTGACGAATTACGACCTAACTCTATTTCTTACAATGAATTATTAAAACTTACTGATCCATTCAATTTTGAGAACGTTGCTGGTAGCCGTTATTTTGACAAAAAAATTGTCGCCGAAAAAATAATTATTACCAGCCCATTCTCCCCCAATGATTTCTATCGAGCATTGAAAAATGATAAAAGTCATCCAGCAGTTTTTAATGATGTAGATAAGAAAGAACAATTTTTCAGACGTATCAATGTTTACAAGTTCGATTATGATTACATCATTCCGATGCTTTGGAATGACGATAAAAAAAAGTATCAAGAATTATTGGATTTGAAAATTGAAAATCGTTGGAGTGAATCAATCATTTTTAAAACAGAAAACGACATTGAAAAAGCCACAAGAATATTATTTGAAATAGCTTCACCTCAATTAAATGATAAGGACGTGTAATTATGACAGAAATGAAAATATTGATTAGTGATGAACAGTTGAAAGAAATTTCCGACCAGCTTCATGCCTTAATCACAACTGAAATTGAAAAAATAAAAAAACAAGAAAATATACAGCATCGTTATATGAATAAAAAGCAAACTTGTAACTATTTACAAGTGTCCAACAACACATTGGATAACTGGATTGCTCAAGGTTTGCCTTTATTAAAAATAGGTGGTTCCACAAGATTTGACCGTTTAGCTATCGACCACTGGTTAGAAAATATAGAAAAATAACTGCGACCGCGATATAATTGGCTATAGTATTTGATTTCGGTTCGCAATTCGGAGGAAAATACTATGTCAATTACAAAAACTACAAATAACACCTATCGTTTAAGACTTTACTACCCTCAAGATGTTCAAACTATTTTGGGTGTAGGAAAGCTTTACTCGAAAACATTTAAAACAAAAAAGGAGGCCAACGAAGCACAGATTGATTTCTATGCCCATATTAAAGAAGTACGCGAGAATAATGAAAAAAGTGCAATTGAATTAGGTGGCGAAGCATTATTCAAAGATTTTTACAAAGACGTCTGGCTAGAAGCCTATGTAGCAGGGTTGACCTCAACCAATACCAACCCACCAACTAATGTCACTGTTAGTAATACAAAGGATGTTTTTCGGCTGCATATTTTACCTATGTTTGGTAAATATACTTTAAACTATCTCAATCATAATAAGGCATTAGTTTTAAAGTTAATGACCAAAAAAGCAGCAGAATATGCAAATTTTAAAACGCTGAGAAGCTATGTAAATTCTATTTTTGATTGGGCAGAAGAACTAGAATATATTGACCGCAATAAACTAGAAAAGTCTTTAAAGCGAATTAAAGCCACAAAGAAAAACCAATTGAAACAGGCTAGAAAAGAAGAAGATTTGTATTTATCATTTGAGCAATTACAAAAATGGCTGATAGCAGTTCAAGAAGACTTGCAAAGTGAACAATTAGCTTTTCAAGATTATGTTCTTTTTCAAACAACTTTCTTCTTATCCGATCGCAAATCTGAAACCTATGCATTAAAATGGAAAAATGTCGATTTTTCAAAATCGCAAATTTTGATTGGTAAAGCATTAGATAAGTTCGGTGAAGAAAAAAATACCAAAGGAAATAAAACAACTCTCTTCCATATTCCGATTGAATTAAAAGAATTATTACTTCAATGGAAAGCACAGCAAGAAGTAGACCTCGCACAATTTGGTATTGAACAAACAGATGAGCAACTTCTATTCACGTACATTGACAATCAAGGAAATATCAATCAGCCACTTCACACTGATTATCTTAATTATCGTATGAAATCTATTGAACGCCGTCATCCTAATTTAGTACATGCAACACCACACAAACTACGTCATACAGGTGCAACACTTGCAAAACAGTCTGGCATACCATTAGAACAGATTTCTGAAGCATTAACACATAGTGATACAACTGTTACGAAAACCTATGTCAATACACCAAATGTCATTCATTTACCTGTAGGCGAAGTTGCTTATCGTAAATTGTTTCAAAACAATGTAGACTTGAATGGTGTCAACTGTGGTGTCAACAATGAAAAAAGCGTTTCACAAACTGAGTTGCGAAACGCTTGAAACGTTGATATATAGCGGATATTAACGTTTTGAGAATTGTGAAGCTTTACGAGCTTTCTTAAGACCTGGTTGGCTGTTTCTGAATTTTATAGAGTTTAAAAACACTATATTATCAAGATTTATAGCAAGCTTTTAACTCAACTAACTTCACCAAATTTTATTAAATTTTAGATACTCGTTACCAACATTCGTAACCAAAAAAATTAATTGCACATCAGAGAACACTAATCATCCTCATACTATTCATCTTCAAAATATTCCTAAAAACCCCAAAAATCTTATATACGGAACTACAAAACACATTAATCAAATAGTTCTATCTGCTTTATCAATATAAAAAAATTAGTTGTCCAAAGAAATTATTGACCATATAATTCAGCTATCATAGTTATCTTCAAATTATACATCGTTCCTAAATTAAGGACTAGTTCACTTAAAATTTTCCTACAAAAAAATTTGCTCTATCTTTAGGGCATCTCTAGAAACCACTTAGTTGGGATTAATTAGCCTATGATTGAGGTTGAACTACAAACTATGAGCATATTTCAAGTGCTCCAACGCTCTAAATCAGTCTATTTATGAGGACTTCAGCGATTTTCTCTACATTTGGACACACTTCTGCCTTTGTATTATTCGGGCTTTTTTAACTTGTCCGATACGAAATAAATTATAAGTCAAACTGGTAATCATCCCGTTGAACTTTGCACGAATGATCGTCGTTCCTCGAAAGGTGGAACCGTTCATACTATTCTCAATAAAAGCAAAGACATGCTCGACACGACAGCGAATGGATGCTCGTAAATGATTGAGCTGAATTTGTTTATCTGTAAGGGGATGATTTCGGACACTTCGTGTCATGACTTCAGAGCGAACCCCATCGGGTAATTCTTGTCCTAAATAAGCGCTATCCGCAAAGACCACTTGTGTTTGGTCATCCATCAAAGATTCAAAGACTTGGCTATCATGTACGGACGCAGTTGTAACTTCTTGTGCCAAGATCAATTTACTACGCATGTCCACTGATACATGATTTTTGTAACCGAAAAATTCGGTGTTGTTTTTCTTTGTCAAACGTGCATCCGTATCTTTTTGATGCTGTTTGGCATCTGACCACCCTTTTGGAGTGTGTCCTTCTTTAATCAGCTTATTTTCTTTTCTAGAATTACGTTGCTTAGGTGATTCAATAAAAGAGGCATCGATCATTGTTCCTTCGTGAGTAATGATGTCTTGTGCTTCAAGTTCCTTTTCCAAGGTCGTGAATAGTTCTTGATAACCATTAGCTTTTGAAAGGGTATCTTTAAATAACCAGATGGTTTTTGCATCAGGAATAGCAGTGGTATATTCCGAGATTCCAAGAAAACGGCGAAAAGACAAACGATCCAAAATGGCGTATTCTGCCTGATCATCGGATAGATTATAATAGCGTTGCAAAATCAAAATTTTAAACATCAGAAGGTAATCATAGGGAGGGCGTCCGCCAGGACCTTTGACAGATTTAACCAACAATCGATTCAATACTGGACGAAAAAGTTGCCAATCAACCAGCCCAACTAATTTTTCTAACGGATCACCAATTTGACTCAATTTTTCAAACACCTTGTTTTCTCCAAAAAGATTAAGTTCGAACATAATAATCCCCTCCGATGATTGATAGTCCTATTATCTCACACTGGAGGGGATTTTCTTATTCTTTTGGTAGTTTTTAGAGGTGCCCTTTATTTATAATACATATTGACACTTTGTCAGTCAAGATATATAATTATGAAAAAGGAGAATTAAAATGCGAGATATAAAAGAACCTGAAATTCGTAAAGCTGAAATTATGGATAGCGCATTATTACTTTTTGTAGAAAAAGGATATATAAACACAACAACACAAGATATTATTGAAAAAGCTCATATTTCAAGAGGATTGCTTTATTATCATTTTAAAAATAAAGAAGACATTTTGTATTGTATAGTTGAAAGGCATTCGAAGCCTTTATTAGAAAAATTATATAGCCTTTCATACGATCCTAATAAATCAGCTATCCAAAAAATCAGAGATTTTTCTCAATTACTATGATATCTCCTGAAGATATTACAAACGAAACGATAGAACTGCAAAATGCCTTTAACCTTGAGCAAAACCAGTATCTTATGGATAAATTTTCTCATAATTTAATTGAAAAATTAACAGAATATTTTTCGAATATTCTTGAACAAGGTAAAAGGGAGGGTGTGTTAGAAGTTGAATTCCCACTAGAAACATCATATTTGCTTATTACGGCCTATGTATTCGCATCTAATAATACGAATATCAAAAGTAATGAAAGTTTTCAACTTAAATCTTTTAAATTGATTTTGACAAGAGTACTTAAATATGAAGGGCTATTCGAATAATTATTATATAAAAACCGATAGGATAGTCTCCATCGGTTTTATATTAAACGCAAACTGACATTTTGTCAGTAAAGGAGGAGAAATTTAATATGTTAACTATAAAGAATTTAAGAAAGATATACAAAGGGACGACAAAGGGAATTCAAGACCTTTCCTTAACAATAGAAACTGGAGATATTTGTGCTTTTATTGGGGCAAACGGGGCAGGAAAAACAACTACCTTGAAATCCATAGTAGGTATTCATCCTTATGATAAAGGAGAGATTACTCTTAATGGCGTAGACCTACAAAAAGATTCTAAGAAATTTAAGATGATGCTAGGATATTCTCCAGATAATCCAGATATTTATGAAAATTTGCGGGGCTATGAATATTTAAACTTTATTAGTTCAATGTACAATGTTGATCAGCACGTTTTTGCGAATGAAGTAAATTATTTAGCAGAACAGTTAGACTTAAAAGAAAATTTGAGTCAGTTGATTTCAAACTATTCTCATGGTATGAAACAGCGGTTAGTTTTAATTTCAATTTTTCTTCATAGTCCGGATTTAATTGTTCTAGATGAGCCATTTGTTGGTTTAGATCCAAATGCTTCTTACTTTTTAACCAATGAGCTGCAAAAAAGAGCAGCTAAAGGAGCAAAAATCATTTATTCTACTCATGTATTAGAAGTGGCTGAAAAAATCTGTAATCGAGTTGTATTGATCAATCAAGGAGAGGTGAAAGTCAACGGTTTGATGAAAGAATTGGTTGCCAAAGAATCCTTAGGCGAACTATTTAGGAGGGTTACAATTCATGAATAAGCAAATGAAAACATTAATTCAGGTACGCTTAAGAAATCAATTTGAATGGTCAAAGCTCTCTGATAAGAATATGGCGATAAAAACGCACGCTTTACTCACAACAATTGGCTATCTTGTAGCACTCGTCTTAGTCATCGGCTATATTATTTCTCTACCTTATCAAATGAATCAAGAGCTTCAATTAGACAAGGTCAATCCTTATGTGGCATCTATACTGTTTTGGATTTTGGGAATTTGGACATTATTATGTGGAGTCAAAAATATTCTAGTTGGGTTCGACCATGATCAACTATTTGTTTTACCAATCAAAAAATGGCAAGCTAAACTTGTAAATATTATTTCTTCATACATCATTCAGTTGATTCTTTGTAGCGTAATTTTGTTCAGCGTTCAAATTCCTCTGTATTTCTTTCAGCCATTCCCGTTGATTCATTTATTAATTGTTGGGATTTATGTGATTATGATTCCGTTACTTGCAATTGGTTGCAGTATAGTTGTCTCAATATTGGTTAAATTATTTCTCTTTATTTTGAATTTTAGGAGTACTTTTATTGAGGCTATTTTGGCATTGGGTATTTTTATTTCTCCACTCGTATATGCTTATGTGACTGTTCCATTCAATTCGAAAATAGGAATAATCAACACATCATTTTTACCCATTTCATTATTGGAAGTAGTTACGGCAAATAACTGGTTAAAAATCATTCTTTTATTTGCTACAGTGCTCATTGCATTTAGCGGGTTGTGTTTAATGATAGTAAAAAAATACGATTCATTAACAATGCTTTTCGAAGTGAAGCCAGCAGTTAATAAGCATTATGTTTTGAAGGTTCGTCCTATATTGGTAGCACTTTTCAAAAAAGAAATTAGTCGTTATTTTTCTTCCTTCACCTACGTGGTTAACACGCTTATTTCACCTATTGCATTATTTGTGATAGCGGTTGGTTTATCAATGGGCTTGTTACCTAAGTTTTCACCCGTTGTAATTGATCCGCTTAATTTAACGATGACAAGCTCCTTTATATATTTTATTATTTTTCTTGTGTGTCTAACTTTAACAACAACGACATCATGTAGTTTTTCATTTGAAGGAAAAAATGTTTGGATCATCCAAAGCTTACCGATTTCGATAAAAGAGCTAAGCATTGCTAAAGGGTTACTGAATATTTTATTATTTCTTCCTGGCTTGCTGGCGGCAAGTGTGGCTTGCTGGAGTGCATTGGGTTTGAGAGGATTCGATTTTATCATCCATATCTTCTTTTTATTGACAAGCTTGCTATTCATATCATCCTTAGGTTTAGCAATCAACTTAAAATTTCCTAATTTCAATTGGTCTAACGAGATGGTAGTTGTTAAACAAAGTATGGCTATTATTATAACTGCTGTACTTAGTATGATACTCATTTCATTATCAGCAGCGGGTTCTCTTATTTTTGGTACATTAGGTGTAACAATTCTAGCCATAGTAGAACTTTTAGCTGTCGTACTCATTGTAATAGCAATTAAAAAAGTGCATTATTTACAATAGAAAATCGCAAACGGAGAGAAGACTATGAACAAACCTATTTTTAAAAACTTAATCATTTTATTACTGCTAATTCTCATAATACTTTTTGTGTGTTTATTCTTGCCCATAAAAATACCTATTCATTTTAACATGAAAGGGGAAGCTGATACGATAGTTAATAAATATTTTCTTATACTGTTTGTAATTATTCCATATTCAGCTTACTGGAAATTTTTACGTAAAAAAAAGTAAGTTATTCGGCAGCTACATCAATCGAGTAACTCATTCAATACTTTTTCTTTTGGCTATACAGGTCATTTTTCTCTAAGTACTACAACATTACTTGATGAGATTTAGGAGAAGAAATACATCATAGAAAGAATCTTTAACTGTGCTAAATAATTTTTTCAGCTATAGAACAATGATGCCACTAAACAAGAAAAAAATTATGACAGAATTTTATTCTAACTCCTACATTTTCAATGCTTTCTACCAAGATTTTTTAAATAGTACTGCCACCTTAGAAACCCAAATTGAATATTTAAAGACTAGACTTAAGGCTACTAGCCACACTTGATTTTCTTGCTATTTCGCTAGATTCAGAGGGGCAAAATTGTATTATTACAACGACTAGCTCCTTTATCTCCACAAACGTTGGGCATGTCACACTAAATGTTCCGAGATTAGCCAAAGTCTTGCTATTTTGTGAGTTCCTCGGGGCATAGACAAAACGAAATGTCCAATAAAAGAAGTCAACAGCGACGCCAGGAGAACGTAGTGGCTGTTGACTTCTTTTTTAGTGTTATTTTGTTAGACATTCGCTTTTATTTCTCAAACCAATCATAATACTCATCAAAGGTTGTTTCTGCATACAGCTTCAATAACTCTGGACGTAGTGATTGAAATACTTGTATTAATTCATTTCCTCCAAAGAAATTTGAGAAACGTTTTCCTGTCAATTCTTTAGACAAACCAGAAATAAGTTGTTCTGTTTCATCATCATCTGCAAGAATATTAATTAGCCTCCCAACAAGATACCCATCATCAAAAGAAATTTCTTTCTCTTTTAATGTTCCTTCATAATAGCTTTCTACAGCAGCCATAACCTTTTCAGTATCACCATAATCAAAATCTCTGGTTGCCTCATAGTACCCCATAACTTCGGAACTAAGGAAGATACTTGCATCTTCTTTCTTACTATCATCTAAAGCGGTATGCTCGTTAAGATAGTTTAGCGCCAGTAATTGAACATATTCTCTTAACAATTTAATATGAATTTCTGCATAACAATCATCTATAAATCTTTCTACTGGATAACCAAAATCCGTTTCCCATCCCGAATTTTTGAAATCACCCGTTAAAAAGTCCTCTTTTATTTTTAATGGTACATCAGGATGATCCTTTAACAAAGATTCTTGTCCTCGTAATAATAAATAGTCTTGAATATACTCTTCTATTTCACCAAAATAAAACCAACCCACTGGCTTATCGCTAAGTGCTGACACTTTCTCCACAACTTCTAACGGTGCTAAAGAATATCCCCTAACATTAGAATTGATGGTTGGCTTAATTACTCCCAATCGATTGCCATATTCACTAAAAGAAAGACTTAGTTCGTCCTTCACTTCTCTCAAGCGACTTCCAACTTGCTCTTTATTCGGTTTTAATAGTTGCATGTATGCTAATAAAGTAGACAGATTTTCTGATATACTATCAATTAAATAGACACTCATTTAGAAAGGATTTTTTATTATGGTAGACAAACGAAAAACACCTCGTAAATTTGATGAAGAGTTTAAACAATCCATCGTTAAACTCTATGAAAGTGGCAAATCTCAGAATGCTCTTGCTACTGAATATGGCATTGCCGTATCCTCTATTGCTCGTTGGGTAAAGCAATATTCAGAAGTGAAAATTGATGATGGGAGGATCCTTACGGCTCGACAAATTCAACAATTACAAAAAAGAAATGCTCAACTGGAGGAAGAAAATCTCATCTTAAAAAAAGCGATTGCCATATTCACGCCACGCTCCACAAACGACTAGAGGCTATTCATATCCTTCGTTATGAACATTCCATTGTTACTTTATGCAGAGTTCTTAAAGTCAATCGTTCCACTTACTATAAATATTTTTCAGATAAGGTTGCCCCTAGAACATTGGAAAATCAACAAATTCGAAAAAATATTTTAGAGATTTATACGACCTCTCAAAAACGAGTAGGTCCGGCAAAAATCCAACGAATGCTTTCTCGTGACTATGGCTTACACATCAGTATTGGTCGAGTGTATCGACTAATGAAAATGATGAATTTACCTAAAATGTCTACCTCTAAACCTGTTTTTAAACGATCAAAAAGCCAGGTTTCTTTAGAAAGACCCAATCATTTAAAACAAGCGTTCAATCCACCAGCACCTAATCAAGTTTGGACAAGTGACTTTTCCTATATTCCCATAGGGAATAAATCCTTTGTTTATCTTTGCAGCATTCTTGATCTGTTTTCCAGAAAAGTGATTGCTTGGTCTGTGAGTCACAAAATAGATACTCTACTGGCTATTTCAACAGTAGAAAAAGCGATTCAATCACGAAGACCAACTGCACCCGTCCTTTTTCACACAGATCAAGGTTCCCAATACACCTCTTTAGAATTTAGAAAATACTTGGAAGATCGATCAATTGTCCATTCTTTATCCAAACCTGGTTATCCTTGGGATAACGCAGTAACAGAATCTTTTTTCAAATATATGAAAAAGGAGGAACTGAATCGTCGGAACTTTTCTTCACTCCAAGAAGTACAGCTTTCTTGTTTTGAATATATCGAAGGCTTTTACAATACCCAACGACCTCACGGTACATTAAACATGCTTACTCCCAACGAAAAGGAGGAGAAATACTTTGAAAATCTTTAAGTATCTACTCTTTTTGTGTCTACTTTATTGACAATCATCCAAGTCCAAACAACTTTAGTTCCTCCTATATCGTTTCATATTATCTAATACTACTTCATATCACTTCACCATTGATTATATCACATCGTTTATAATTTCGTATATGATATAGTCGTAGAGGTACCACTACAAATTTTTTTACCTAATCGTATACAAAAACGTATAAAAAAAGAAGGAAACCAACATGGCAGTAAAAATTAACGATTTAACCTTACCAAAAGAAAAGCTAGAAACAGAGTATCAAGTCGTAAAAGTCTCTCGGTGGCAAAAAGATGGTGAAGTATTGGGTTGGACGTAGGAATGTGTCCTTCCAAAGCTCCGATTTGAAAAAATCAGCGTCAAAGTAAAAAGCGAAAATCCTGTAATCACCAAAGAAACACTGGATGAACTAGGCATGGCAATTGTTCGATTTGATAACCTCGTGATTACACCATGGGGGAATAAAGAGCTAACATAATATGTATGGGGAATACCTATAAATCAACATTCTTCAATTGCTAGATAGCTTGATTTTCATTAAAAATGAGATGGTTCCCTACCATTTTCCCTACCAAAAATCCCTTATCAAATTAACGTCTGATAAGGGATTTTCTTTTGTTCGCTGCTTTTTAAGACCTAGTTGTGTGCAATAAATTTTTTAAAAAGTTTGAAAATCATTTAATAACAATAGATTGAACAATAATCCAATAAGTACGGTTTTAATGGATTTTAGCATATTTTAAAATTTTCGTACCTCAAGGCGTAACCAAAAAAATACATGTGAATCAGAACCATACTACAATCTATTATCTAACATTCAATTAGATCTCTTCGCTCTTATATTGAACATATTTTTGGTATCTATAATGACGTTAACTTCTTTCAAAAAAATATATATTTTTAAATTTTTTCGACTGAATATCTTAATACAGTTTTATTTTTTTCAGGCTCTGTTTTTCTAGGATCGTTAAGATAAATTTCTTTATGATAAGGATTTAACCTTTGTAATTTGTTTTCTTCGCAATACTCATTCATGGTTGAAAAAGTTATGCTTTCTGTATCATAACTCCCCAGATGCAATGCGTGTACACATAGCCCTTCTTCAATTATTTCGAATTTAATCTTTTCGTTGTATTCATTTGGTTTGCTTTTTAATATATCTTCAACTATCTTTAAAGCAAAATCACTTCTGATAAATTCTGGCTTACGAATCATTAACTTAAACATTAAATCTTCTTTACAAAATACTTTATCTTCCTTAAATTGTTTGATTCCCACATCATTTAAAGACCAAAAACCTTCTAATGGATAAACGATATAATCAAAGTATCCATCTGGAGTTTTTCCTTTTTTGGCGCGGTTTTAACTCCATAAGACATTGCATAAAGCACTCTAACTGCTTCACTAAACTCTTTGCTATTGGGATTACCTATTCCTTCTATTGTAAAGTATTTCATTGGTTTCAACTCTATTTTAGCAGGTTGTTTTTTAGGTAAATAAATATTTTTTTCAGCTTTTCTTCATTCATGTTTCATCTTCATTTTCCTCCTGATAAATAGTTAATTTCTTAATTATTGTATTTAGCTAGGGAGTTTGTTCACTTTTTACTTTCTGAATCGCATTCACACTCACAATTTTGCTTTCTGGCTTATTTAATGCTCAACTAGTTAAAAGATTAAATATTTCTTTTAACTTATTGTTTTAAGGTCTATTTCTGATATCAATAATACCAGTGCCATATAAATTCTATGTTTGTAGCAGTCTTACTGAATGTTACAAATTCTCTTTTATGAATATTTAAAAATTGAGGTGAGCATCTTGTTATTTTTTCGATCACATCGATACTTCGCATTGTTCACAAACGTTCTTCTTTGTTCAAAAAAAGAATAATTCATCGAATTGTTTTTTTGTCTTTACACTGTCAACACTTTTAACAACTTCATTTACTTTTGAAATAGAACGCAAATCATTTCCTAAAAGTTTTTCTTTTATCAATTATCTCCCTCTAATATATATAGTATATAAGAGGATACTTGTCATCCTGTGTCAGGTTCTATATTTTTCTTTCATTTTTTTATTTTTAGTTTTAATTGTTCTCTAACTTGAGGTGGGCTAATGACTTCAATGTCACTAGCGAAAGAGAGAATATAGCTGTAAAGCGTTGCATTATTAGGCAATTTAGTAGTTACATATAAATTTCCTTGTGCATCAGTTGAAATATCCTCGGAAAATTCATCACAAACTCGAAATGCCATTTTCTTATCAAACTTCAGCTCTATTTCTATTAAATCAAAAGAAAATATTTCTTTTAAATATGTTGGAGAAGGTACTTGCAATGAAAACTTACTTTTTAGCATTTTTAGGCTTTTAATTCTCGTTAATTTAAACAGACAGTATTCTTTTCTCAAGTGACAATAACCATAAACATACCAATTTCCACTCTTAAATACTAGCTTACAAGGATTTAATTCTCGTTCAGTCATTTCTCCTAAATTATTTATATATTGAAATGAAATCATATTTTGGTTTAAAATAGCTTCTTTCATGTTGTTAAATTGCTCTTGTGTTGGCTGATTCGACTTCCAACTTGAAAAATCAACCTCAATCCAATTTGTTGCTTTAATCTGAAATAAAGAACTGAATTTAGATAATAATTCTTCAGATTCTTTTTTCTCTATGAAAGGCAAACCTTGCAGAGCATTGATTATCAATTCTTGTTCTGATTCGGTAAAAAAAGATTTTTCCAGTATGAACGTATCAAGTATTGATATACCGCCATCTTTTCCCTGTGTTGTATAAATGGGAACACCAATACTACTAATAGTATCGATATCTCGATAAATTGTACGTATAGAAACTTCAAATTTTTTAGCGAGTTCCGGTGCAGTTACTTTTCCTTTCTCAAGAATGTAATACAATATTTGAAACAGTCTATTTTTCCGCACTTTTATCAAATCCATTCTCAAAAATGATTATAAAACATTAACTTTTTAATCTTATTCCTTTATATGCCTACTTATATTTCACATAGTTCTATTTTCTTTAAAATTTTTTTGTTCTCTTTTTTAAATTTTGTTTTCTTTTCTTACTTTTTCACTAAACATTTCTAAATAATCCGCTTGTGTTGATTTAATTGATAAAGATCATTTGTTTTGTCATATCTATACACTTGAATAACCTCTTCTAGCTTCTCCTTATTAAATCCATAGAGAGGTTAGCCCGATGATTCCAAAATTAGCTGTAAATGCAATCTACTCTCCCTTCCTCTCCAAAAAATCTGGAAAAGAAAAGTACAATTTTTTTGTTTTTTCGTTAGGAGAAAACGGCGTAATGTGCATGATATTTTTTCTACATCTGATTATACATAGTACATAATTTCCAGCTGTTTAAAGGTTTCACTTTGTTATATAAACTCATCTCTATAGCTACCTGCATAGAGATTGAGTATCCCTAACATAGATGTGTAAACAAATTTATCGACTGTTTTCCCATACGTACCATTTTCTATAAAATATTTTTCGACTGATAACCACATAATATCGTCATAAGAACGTTTTATTTTATTCTCAGTTCATTTATCAAATTTTATTTTTTTATCTGTTTGATTTCTTTATTAAGCTCATTTATAAACATTTTTAAATAAGCAGAGTCATCCATTTCCTTTAACACATAATTATCTTCTTTATTATTATACTGAAAAGCTCGAATATCTTTCATTTCTTTTTTCTTATCTATTCCATAGTAAATGATAGAAGAGCCGCCCAAAGTCAATCCTATTTCATTAAAATTTTCAGTAAATACTTGATGTTCTCCCTCTTTTTCAATATACATTGGAAATTCAAAAAATAACTCACTATTCTTCTCATTTAACGAAAAAGGAATAATATGCAGTCTATTTTCCTCTACCTCAGTATAAGCATAATACATAATTTCCAATTGATTAAAGGTTTCACTTTGTTCAATAAATTCATTTTTATAGCGTCCAGCATACAAATTGGGCAGACCTAACATTGAAGTATAAACTAAATGCCCTACCCTTTTTCCATAGGTTCCATTGTCTATGAAATACTTAGCTACCGCCAACCACATCATATCATCATAATTACGTTTTTCTGGAGGAATAGTCTCAAAAATTTCTAAAAGTATACTATCACTAAATTTCACACCAAAATTCTGTTCAATTAAGTCATACAAGTATTCATCTGCTCTTCCGTACAAAATCTGATCTGGCATCATTTTTCCTAGTAAAGCTATCTTTTCTAGCTTATCTCGTTTTGGAATACTAACCCCTTTTTCCCAATTGTTAACAGAACTTCTAGGAGAATTACCTATTAATTTCCCAAATTCTTCCATACTATAACCTAAATTTGTTCTAATTTCATTAATTCTTTCTCCAACTTTTTTTTTATTAGGTTTCATAATCCCTTGTTCCTTTCAACTTATATGCTTAATCTATCTTAACAGATTTCATATTTAGAGTAAAACAATTTTGTACTATTTTTTGTACTAAAACCTATTGACAAACTATTCACTTCTGTATTACACTACATTTGTACTAAAAAATGTACTAAAAAGAAAGAAGGAATGCAAAATGGCAGTAAAAATTAGTGATTTAGTTTTACCTGAAAACAAATTAGAAAAAGTGTATCAAGTCGTACAAGTAACAAAATGGCAAAAAGATGGTGAAGTACTAGGTTGGACATACGAATGTGTTTTACCAAAACTACGCTTTGAAAAAGTTATCGTAAAAGTTTCAAGTGAGTTCCCTGTTATTTCTAAAGAAGAACTGGAATCTCAAGGAATGGCATTGATTTCTTTTGAAGGATTAGCAATCTCTGCTTGGGGTCGTGCTAATGGGCAATTTGTTAGCTATGGACTTTCTGCTACTGCAACCTCTGCAAAACTCGTTACTCAAAAATAATGGGAAAGCAATATTTTACAGCCCATGAAGTCATTAAACAAGTTCATGGGCTTCGCTCTCTATCTACGTTAAATAAGTGGGCAAATTTCATCCAAAAAGAATGTGATTATACTTTTCAATACGAATACATCCCCTTTGTCAGTCATGGACGAAAGGGACAAACGAAACATCATCGGAAAACAAGAGTATTTTCTACAGAAGAAATTCAAAAACTTCAAGAAGTCGCTCATTTAATTCCGAAAATCGGACGTAATAAAGCTTTAAGACAATTATTTGATGTTCACGAGAAAGTTGATTTGATGAAACATCATGAACTCATTGACTTTATTACAGAGATTCTCAATGAAAAATTGAGAGAAAGAGATAAGATTATTCATGCGCTAGTCAGACAATATCATGACCTAGACAAACGAATCATTGATTTATCCCACAGAGTGAAACAGATAGAGAAAACTTCCGCACCTTATTCTGACAATACTTCCAGCGGGTGGTTTCGACGGAAGCGGTAGGGCAAGCAAGCCCAACACCGCTTTCCGCTCGAAAACAACCACACGATGGGCGTGTTGTTTGGAAGAAAGGCGATGCCTTTCTTCCTCTTTACTTGATTTATAGAACAATATCTGGCGAAAAGTCAGAAACACTTGAATCCGTTCTTTGACAACTGAATAACCAGTAAGAACACTCAATTTCTGTAGTAGGAGTGATTGCGATTGCCACATGGATACAATCAAAAAATCATTGAAACCCCTACGTACATTGAAATTTGGGAATATGAACAACCAATCTTAGCGAAAAGAAAAACAGATAATGATGAAAAGAAAGAGAAACCTGATTGGCTAAAAAGTACAAAACAGACATTTGATGATTTAACCGCACAAGGACAATATGACAGCTTAAAACGAAAGCAAAAACATTACAAAAATCAACGCTTTGTCGTTGCTCGACTCATTGATACGAATTTTGATAACCAGACAAAATTTTTAACCTTAACCTTTAAAGAAAATATAATAGATATAGCCTACACAAATAGTGAGTTCAAAAAATTTATGAAACGACTAAACTACCATTTATATCACACAAAGAAATCCCAAATTAAATATTTAGCTACGTGGGAGAAACAAAAACGTGGTGCTATTCATTATCACGTCGTTTTATTCAGCTTTCCATATTTACCCCATGCAGAGCTAATAGCAATTTGGGGGCATGGATTAATTAAAATCAACAAAATTGACGTGGATAGCGCTGAAAATAGAGGACGGTATGTCAGCAAGTATTTCGACAAGGATTTAGAGCTAAAGGAACATAAGAAAAAAGCTTTCTTTAAATCGCAAAACTTGAAACAACCACTCGAAATAAAGAGACTGACGAGCCAGCCTTATGATATAACAGACCAAGAAATCTTATTTACCAACACCTATGTAAGCAAACGACCTATCTTCTTTCAAGAATGGGATGAACAAGGTACTCCCAACAAAGAAATAGGCTTTGAAGAACAAAACGTTCGCTATACAAAAATCAAGAAAAATGGAGGAAATCATAAATGAACGAACTCACTATTTTGCTGTCCGACGCTCAAAAACGGGGATTACAGGAAACCATCCACCAGTTATTAAAGACTGAAATTACACACTTTGAAGATGAATTATTATTAAACAAGCGTTACATCAAAAAGTGTCAATTGTGCCAATATCTTAATCTCTCCAACAACACCATTGATAAATTAATTACAGAAGGACTTCCCAGAATTAACATTAGCGGTGTAGTCCTTTACGATAAATTAGAAATTGATAGCTGGTTAAAAAATTATGTTCAATCAGCTTAAACCGTGCTACACTCAAAAAATAGTGTTCTCATATTCTGATGTGCAAAAGAAAGTGAGAAGATAATATGGCTATACAAGAAATGGATAACGGAAAATACAAAGTTAATGTCTACATGGGAGTAGGCTTTTCAAGGTTTGTTTCCTATGCAGATACTAAGAATGAAGCCTTGATTCTTGAACAGGAAGCCAAGCTTCAAAAATTGAAAGGAGAAGTGAAAAAGAAAAAAGGTGACTACACATTTGAAGAGGTTTATCAGATTTGGTGGAAGAAAAAATATATTGTGACTAAGCACCATGAACAAAGTACATTAGATCGGACAGAAAGCATTTTTCGCCTTCATATCCTTCCACATTTAGGAAGTAAGAAAATTAAATCTGTATCTTTCGATACTTTAGAAAGCCTTCAAATCTTGTGGGCGTTTGGTGACAAAGAGAAGAAAATTAAGCCTTATACCAATTTTAAATTTTGTGTTTCTTACACAAAGCAGGTAATGAAGTATGCACTATTGAAAGGCTATATTTCTAACAATCCTTACGAACTACTTGAAATGCCAGTGAATGAAGCCCTCAAGCGAAAAAAAGAAAATAAGAGACAGCAAAAATACTATTCTGTTGAAATTGTCCAGCAGTCACTAGAGTTAATGAAAAAAGAGCATGGCTTCCAAAACTATGTTCTTCTGGCATTAACTTACTATCTCGGCGCAACGAAAGGTGAAATTTATCCTCTTGTGTGGGCTGACATCGACTTCAAGAAACAGCTAGTCTCTTTGTCTCATAAGTTAGTAAAGAATCCAGAAACTAAGCGATATGAGCGTGTGAGAGGTATGAAAAATGGCTATCGTTTTCGTGACGTTCCGATTAATGAAACCATTGTAAATTTATTGAAGGAATGGAAACAAAAACAAGCTGTTGAGTTGAAGCAATTAAATATCAAACAAACACAACAGCAATTTTTATTCACTTATGTAAATCAAAAGGGTGACGTTAATCAACCGCTTCACACAGATTGGTTAAACAATAAATTGAATCAGTTAGAGAAAAAATACAACCTTCCGCATATCATTCCTCATGGTTTAAGGCACACTTTTGTATCTGATTTACTGAATCAAGGAATCGACGGTTTAATTATCAAATCTCTTGTAGGTCATGCAGAAACCTCAAACATGATTCGTGACGTTTACGGACATACCAATGACCAAACAAAAATAGATACCCTTAAACGTTTAGAAGAGTATAGGAATGTCAGCCAGAATGATTGATTGGTTACGGGTACGAAAAAAGTCGTCACCAAACTCGTTACCAAATCAAAAAAAGACACTCTCCAAAAACTGGAAAGTGTCCTGAAATCCTCGGTATAACAAGGATTAACGTTTACTAAACTGTGAAGCTTTACGAGCTTTTTTAAGACCTGGTTTTTTACGTTCAACCATACGTGCGTCACGAGTAAGTAACCCAGCGCGTTTTAAAGCAGAACGGAAGTCAGGATCTACTTGTAACAATGCACGAGCGATTCCGTGACGGATAGCTCCTGATTGTCCAGCATAGCCACCACCGTTTACGTTTACGATTACATCGTAAGCGCCTTTTGTTTCAGTTACGCCAAATGGTTGGTTGATAACTTCACGCAAGTCAGCATGTGGAATATATTCTTCTACGTCTTTTTTGTTTACAGTAATTTTACCAGTACCTGGTACTAAGCGTACGCGGGCAACTGCATTTTTACGACGGCCTGTGCCGCTATATTGTACTTGTGCCAATGAATTTCCCTCCTTAAATTAAGTTCGTGATATCTAATACTTCTGGTTGTTGTGCAGCATGTGGATGCTCAGCTCCACCGTATACGTTCAATTTAGTAAATTGTTTACGTCCTAAAGTGTTTTTAGGTAGCATACCTTTTACAGAAGTTTCGATAAGACGGCGAGAGTTTTTGTCGCGTAATTCACCAGCTGTCACTGATTTTAATCCTCCAGGATACATTGAGTGACGGTAGTAAATTTTGTCTGTAGCTTTTTTACCTGTTAATTTTACTTTATCAGCGTTAATTACGATTACGAAATCTCCAGTATCCACATGTGGTGTGAATGTTGGTTTATTTTTACCACGTAGTACAGAAGCAACAACTGCTGATAGACGTCCTAAAGGAACATCTGTTGCATCTACTACGTACCATTTACGTTCTACTTCGCCAGCTTTGGCCATATATGTTGTACGCACGTTTCTTTCCTCCAATTTTGTTTTCGATGTTTGACATACACTTGAGTTTCCGGGGCTCATTGTGGGGCAAACAATACCATTTAATATTTTACCTTCAATCACTGATAAAGTCAATGTTTTTCTGCGCTTTCAGAAAATAGATTTTCACTTATTTTTTGTGCCTTTTAAACAGAAAAAAACCGCCAACGTCAACGTCAGCGGCTTTGGGAGTTGTTTTAAATTATGCGTCAATACCAGGCGCTTTGCCAAGTTTGGCTTGTAACATCCAAATATTTTTTTCGATGTCTGTTTTGTTTGCGATGAAAATGTCTTGTGTGCAGTCGTCGCCTTCTTCACCAGAAACTTCGATTCCTTTTGCGTAAAGGTCTGCTAAGTAACGGTAGCCTGCTACTAATTTTTCCATACGTTCTGGAATGGTGCGGTCCCAGTTACCAATTTCATCTTCAATTTTTGTATTTTCTGCGAATTCACGCAATGTTGAGAATGGAGAGCCGTCCAATGTGATTAAACGTTCTGAAACAACATCTAATTGCTCATTGATTTGATCCATGTATTCATCCATTTGTGGGTGAAGTGTTAAAAATTCAGGTCCACGCATATACCAATGTGTTTGATGAATTACCACGGAAAATTGGCTTAAATCTGCAACGAGTTGGTTCAAAATTTCTTTTGTTTTTTCAAATTTCATTCTTTGTCATCCTCCTAAATATTATTTCTACACTCTTAGTGTAATATGAATTGTGAAAAAAGTACACTGAAAACCTTTCTTTTTTAAAATTATTACCAAATTATAATGATTACAATTAAGAATCTAATTAATTTCCTGAAATCGCTGTTTTTTCATCCGCAGTGACGACTTTTTGTTCCGCTTGAGTGAGGATCGTGTCGAGTGCCTCTGTCAACTGGTCAGTATCTTCTTTTCCTGTGACGAAAGCTAAAAAAAACTGATTCAGTCTCAGCTGCTCCGCTGCCGGTAAATACCATTGTCCTTCTACTTGCTTAACCGTTAATGGCAGTTCAACTGGCTCATGGCTGACATTGATTTGTTGGATTTCTTTTTTTAAAACGGCTAACGTGTGCTGCATGTCTAGCGCTTGTGTTTCCTGTTGCGTTTGCTGAAGAAGAGCAGTGGTTGTATCTTCAATCGCCGTCACAAAATCTAAGCCCTTAATCTGAAAAGTGATTGTCGCTTGCCCATTCAATTCTTTTGTGGCTACTAGTTGATATGACGCTTTTTTCTTCACTTGAGCCAGTAATTCTGCGCTAAGCTTCTGGGCTTCGGTCTCGGTGACTTCAGCGTTCATTTCTTTTAAGCTATTGAAAAATTGCTTCTGGAACTGTTGACGACTCGTCTGCAAATGTTCCACTAAGACTTTCGGTTCACGAAAAGTTTGAGAGAATGTCGCTGTCTTTTCTTGATAAATAAAGTAATCTACCAACTGTTGCGCTGCTTTTTCGCCAGAACGAGACGGCGCACTGCAACTTGCCAACGCCCCAATGAATAACAGAAATAGTGGTAGTAGCTGCTTCTTCATTCCTCATCCTCATTTCCTCAAGTCTTCGTCTCTCTTCTAGTTAAGCAACTTCTCAGCCATTTGTCAAAGCTATTTACTATCAATTATTTGCGGAATTCTGCTAATTTTTGATAACTTTGTGCTAAAACTTGTTGGGTTTCTTGAAAAACAGGATACAGTTCTTGATAAACTAGCAATTGATCCGCTCGTGGCGTGACCGTTTCATGAATCAGCACCTGTTGCGCCGCTGCTTGTAAATTGGGTAACTGACCTAAGCCTTGCCAGCCTAGCAAAACAGCGCCTAATGCCGAAGCTTCGGTGCTATCAGTGAACGATAACGTTTCTCCCAGCACATCAGCCATGATTTGACGGAACACAGGGGAATCAGCAAAGCCGCCTGTCGCTCGAATCTCCTGAACGGGTCCACCGAGTTGTTTCAAATCTTCTAAAATGGTTTTTAAATTGAAACAGATGCCTTCCACCACCGCTCGAGCTAAATGTCCGGCATGGTGATTTTTGCGCAAGCCAATAAAACTTGCGCTCGCCTCTGCATTCCACAGCGGTGCTCGTTCACCTAGCAAATAAGGATGAAACAGTAAGCCATTTGCCCCAGCTGGCACGGTTGCAATTTTGGCCATAATTGGGTCATAGAGATTGGTCCCGTTTTGGATAGCTTGCTGACGTTCTTCTGCAAAAATCGTTTGGCTCGCCCAATCTAACGCAACTGCACCATTACTACTTGCGCCACCAATCACCCAGTGCTGTTCATCTAGAGCAAAACAAAACGTTTCACCTTGCGGATGCAAAAAAGGTTCTTCGACAATATACCGAAGTGCGCCGCTCGTACCAACGGTCAAAGTCGCTACACCCATTCCTAGCGCTCCCAAACCTAAATTAGACAACGGGCCATCCGCACCACCAAGAACTAAAACCGTTTCCTCCTCAACACCAAGCATCTCTTGCCAAGAAGGCGCTAACGCTGGAAAAATGAACGTTGACGGGGCAACTTTTGGCAACTGTTCCTCCTCAATAGATAAATACGCTAAAATCGACGATTCCCATTGCCGCGTGTGAATATTAAATAAACCCATCCCCGAAGCACTACTATAATCTGTCCAGTATTCGCCAAAGAAACGATAAAAAATGTAGTCCTTAATCCCAATAAACTTGGCCGCGCTCTGCGCAACGGCTGGCTGATTTTCCTGCAGCCAGCGAATCTTGTACAAAGGCGCCATTGGATGAACTGGCATGCCTGTCAATTGATAAAACAATTGGGCCGCTGGCGTTTCTTTTAACGCTTCCGCATAATCAGATGCTCGTGTGTCAGCCCAAGTAATCACTTGGGTCAATGGGCGTCCTTGCGCATCCATGGCAATTAAGCCATGCATCGCTGAAGCAAAAGAAATGAGCCCAATTGGTTGATTCTTCACTTGTTGTGTGACGGTTCGAATACAGTTCACCACAGCTTGGAACAGCGTTTCTGGGTCTTGCTCCGCCATTCCTTCAGTCTCTTGAATTAATGTATAACGCACATAGCTAGAAGCTACGACTGTGCCATTTGCTTGAAAAGCCACTGCTTTGGCTTGCGTGGTGCCAACGTCGACACCAATCGCTAATTTTTCCATTTGATTCCCTCATTTCTTGTTTCTTTTATTATTCCTAACAAAAAAAGATTTGTCTAGTCAAACGAAAAAGTTTAAAAAAAGCGGAGTTTATTTTTAAGGAGGTAACCTATGTTTTTCTTGAGTCTCTTTTTGATTGGTGCCTGTTTCGGTTCTTTTTTATGCTTAGTGGCGGAGCGCTTACCAGTAGGGCGTTCTTTGTGGTGGCCCCCTTCCCACTGTCAAGGTTGCCACCAGCCTCTACAACTCTATGAATTAATTCCAGTTGTTTCGATTTTGCTGCAGCGCTTTCGTTGTCGAAAGTGTCAACAGCCAGTAGCTAAGAGTTATCTTTTAGCAGAACTTGTCATGGGCGGATTAACCGCAAGCTGTTTTTCAGCTGGCCTGACGATTGATGCTTTGATTCTCTGGTGGTGGCTGACGAGCGCTTTCACATTATCCTTGATTGATTACTGGTATTTAGTGGTTGAACCGAAGATTCTTTATCCTAGTTTTTTTGTGCTTTGCTTGCTGAAAGTGGCGGGTCAGCATTCGTTTTACTTACTGACTGGTCTTTTTTGTTTTTGTTTTTTCCAAGCCGTCTTACATTATTTTCCGGAAGCCATGGGGCGAGGGGATCTTTTGTTACTGGGTTTGTGGGGCTGTTTTTTACAGGTACCTCAGTTGCTGATGCTACTATTTTTTGCCAGTAGTTATGGCCTAATCTATGGCTACAGCTGTAAATTTTTGGGGTATCCAGTTGAACAGAAACTTCCTTTTGTCCCCTTTTTAAGTTTGGGCTTACTCACAATCAGTTGCTTATAGCAAAAAAAAAGCCGCAAGTAGCATGCTCCTTACGGCTTTTTAGGGTTTATTTATTGATGTTTTTCATTGCATCTTCAGCAGCCATTTGTGCTTCAATGTCTGAAATACTATAAACGTTTTCGCTAGCTACGCCAACTTCTTTTGGTTCCATGTTACGGTAACGAGCCATACCAGTACCAGCTGGGATGATTTTACCAATGATAACATTTTCTTTCAATCCAAGTAATGGATCTTTTTTGCCACGGATAGCAGCATCTGTTAACACGCGTGTTGTTTCTTGGAAGGATGCAGCAGATAAGAAGCTGTTTGTTTCCAATGACGCTTTGGTAATACCAAGTAAGACTGGACGACTAGTAGCAGGGACGCCACCAGCAACTAATGTGTCGTAGTTACGGTCTTTAAATTCTGCGATGTCCATTAATGTTCCTGGAAGGATTTCAGTGTCACCTGGATCCATTACGCGGATTTTACGTAACATTTGACGAACCATTACTTCGATATGTTTGTCGCCGATTTCTACCCCTTGCATACGGTAAACACGTTGTACTTCACGTAATAGGTAGTTTTCAACAGATAAAACATCACGAACTTGTAATAATTGTTTTGGATCAATTGAACCTTCTGTCAACGGTGCACCACGGTGGATGATGTCGCCTTCAGCAACTTTCATACGTGCAGTGTAAGGGACAGTATAGGTACGTGTATCTGTTTTTCCTTTGATGGTTACTTCTTTTTGACGTGTGGCAGGATCTTCAGAAATATCGATAACTTCACCGGTTACTTCTGTAATCACTGCTTGTCCTTTCGGATTACGTGCTTCAAAGATTTCTTGGATACGAGGTAAACCTTGAGTGATATCGTCACCGGCAACCCCACCGGTATGGAACGTACGCATGGTTAACTGTGTACCAGGTTCCCCGATTGATTGAGCGGCGATTGTACCAACTGCTTCTCCGACTTCAACGTCAGAACCAGTTGCAAGGTTACGTCCGTAACAGTGCTTACATACACCATGTTTTGTGTTACATGTAAAGACAGAACGGATGGTTACTTTTTCAATACCAGCGTCCACGATTTCTCTTGCAAGATCTTCAGTGATTAATTGATCCGCACCAATGATGATTGCACCAGTTTCTGGATGAACAACTGATTTACGTGTATAACGACCTAATAGACGTTCGTCTAATGGTTCGATAATTTCGTTACCTTCACGAATTGCTTCGATTTCAAGACCACGGTCAGTGCCACAGTCGTCTTCACGAATGATTACGTCTTGGGCAACGTCAACTAAACGACGTGTTAAGTAACCTGAATCGGCTGTCTTCAAGGCCGTATCGGTCATCCCTTTACGAGCTCCGTGAGTTGAGATAAACATTTCTAAGACAGAAAGTCCTTCACGGAAGTTTGAGATGATTGGTAATTCCATGATTCGTCCATTCGGAGCGGCCATCAAACCACGCATACCAGCTAACTGTGTAAAGTTGGAGATGTTACCACGGGCTCCAGAGTCAGACATCATGAAGATTGGGTTACGAGCTTCCATACTTTCGATCAGTTTTTGTTGGATTTCGTCTTTGGCACCGTTCCAAACGCCGATTACACGTTCATAACGTTCGTCATCAGTAATTAAACCACGACGGAATTGTTTAGTAATTGTTTCAACTTGTTTGTGGGCAGCATCAATGATTGCTTGTTTTTCATGAAGAACCATGATATCGGCAATCCCTACCGTCATCCCAGCATAAGTTGAGTGTTTGTAACCTAAGTCTTTCATGCGGTCAAGCATTTTAGAGGTTTCCGTAATGTGGAATCTCTTGAAGACTTCAGCAATGATATTTCCAAGATTTTTCTTCTTGAATGGTAAAACTAATTCTTGCTCTTTAATGTGTGCAGGAATGTCTGTACCAGCTTCTACGAAGTATTTATCTGGTGTTTGAACAGTTAAGTTATAGTCTGTTGGTTCGTTCAAGTAAGGGAACTCAACAGGCATGATTTCGTTAAAGATGATCTTACCAACTGTGGTGATTAAGATTCGTTCTTTTTGCCAATCAGTAAATGGTTTGTCACCTAAAAGTGTTGTTTGAACCCCAATCCGTGAGTGTAAATGCACGTAGCCATTTTGCCATGCTAAAACAGCTTCGTTCATGTCGCGGAAGATCATGCCTTCCCCTTCACGGCCTTCTTCTTCCATTGTTAGGTAGTAGTTACCTAAGACCATATCTTGAGATGGTGTAACAACTGGTTTACCATCTTTCGGGTTCAAGATATTTTGGGCAGCAAGCATTAACATACGAGCTTCTGCTTGTGCTTCTTCGTTTAGAGGCACGTGAACCGCCATTTGGTCTCCATCGAAATCGGCATTGTAGGCTTCACACACTAATGGGTGAAGACGAATCGCACGACCTTCAACAAGAACTGGTTCGAAAGCTTGGATCCCTAATCTATGCAACGTAGGTGCCCGGTTAAGTAAAACTGGGTGTTCTTGGATAACTTCTTCTAAAATATCCCAAACTTCATCTTCGCCACGTTCGATTTTACGTTTCGCATTTTTAATGTTTGTCGCAATTTCACGTTGTACTAATTCACGCATTACAAATGGTTTGAATAATTCAATCGCCATTTCTTTTGGTAAACCACATTGGTACATTTTTAAGAACGGACCAACGACGATTACGGAACGACCAGAATAGTCAACACGTTTACCTAGTAAGTTTTGACGGAAACGACCTTGTTTCCCTTTCAACATGTGAGAAAGAGATTTCAATGGACGGTTACCTGGTCCAGTAACTGGACGGCCACGACGACCATTATCGATTAAAGCATCGACCGCTTCTTGTAACATCCGTTTTTCGTTTTGAACGATGATGCTTGGCGCATTTAAGTCTAATAAACGTTTTAGACGGTTGTTACGGTTGATAACACGGCGGTATAAGTCGTTTAAGTCACTTGTTGCAAAACGACCACCTTCCAATTGAACCATCGGACGTAAATCTGGTGGAATAACTGGGATAACATCCATTACCATCCAGCTTGGTTGGTTACCAGAAGCACGGAAGGCTTCTAAGATGTCTAAACGACGGATGGCACGTGTCCGTTTTTGACCAGAAGCTGTTTTCAATTCTTCTTTTAATTGCGCAACTTCGCCATCTAAATCGACGTTATCTAATAATTGTTTCACGGCTTCGGCACCCATAGCAGCTTTGAAGGCTTGGCCATATTGTTCACGTTTTTCACGATATTCGCGTTCCGTTAACAATTGTTTTTTCTCTAATGTTGTGTCACCTGGTTCGATGACAACGTATGAAGCAAAATAAATGACTTCTTCCAATGCACGAGGGCTCATGTCTAAAACAAGACCCATCCGAGATGGAATTCCTTTAAAGTACCAGATATGTGAAACTGGTGCGGCTAATTCAATATGTCCCATACGTTCACGACGTACTTTTGAACGAGTGACTTCAACGCCACAACGGTCACAGACAATACCTTTATAACGGATACGTTTATATTTACCACAAGCACATTCCCAGTCTTTGGTTGGACCAAAAATGCGTTCACAGAATAACCCTTCACGTTCGGGTTTTAATGTACGGTAGTTAATTGTTTCGGGTTTTTTAACTTCCCCATAAGACCAGCTTCTGATCTTTTCTGGTGAAGCAAGCCCTATTTGCATACTTTCGAATTTATTTACATCGATCAAAAGGAATTCCCTCCATTTCCTTATTTAGAGAAGCTGAGTCAGCAACTTGTTAGCAAATGGCAAGCATCACTTGAAAGAAGGTCTGACGACACTTGGAACAAGTAATGACTTGCGCAGTTGCAACAAAGTCGCAGTTGAATCAACTCATCAGAGTGGTAGCGACAAATTAGTCTCTGTCTTCGGCTGTTTCAATTTCTTGAACAACGTCTTGTGCTTCTTCTTTCACGACTGATTCTGCTTCTTTTTCCAGCTGTTTCGCTGATTGTTGTTCCGCAAATTTGGTTAGTGCGTCAACGGTGATTAAATCATCATCGTCATCGTCCATATCGCGTAACTCAATCTCAGCTTCCTCAATGTCCAAGACACGCATGTCTAAACCAAGTGATTGTAATTCTTTCACTAATACTCGGAATGATTCAGGCACACCTGGTTTTGGAATTGGTTCACCTTTAACGATGGCTTCGTATGTTTTCACACGTCCGACAACGTCATCAGATTTGTAAGTTAAGATTTCTTGTAATGTGTAAGCAGCACCGTAAGCTTCCAGTGCCCAAACTTCCATTTCCCCGAAACGTTGTCCACCGAATTGAGCTTTACCACCCAACGGTTGTTGCGTAACAAGAGAGTAAGGTCCGATTGAACGAGCATGCAATTTGTCATCAACCATGTGGGCTAATTTAATCATATACATGACACCAACGGAAATACGGTTATCAAATGGTTCACCTGTACGTCCATCGTAAAGAACTGTTTTAGCATCGCTAGCCATACCAGCTTCACGAACAGTTTCCCAAACGTCTTCATCGGTTGCCCCATCGAAAACAGGTGTTGCGACGTGAATACCTAATTGGCGAGCAGCCATACCTAAGTGTAATTCAAGTACTTGTCCGATATTCATACGAGAAGGTACCCCTAATGGGTTCAACATGATATCAACAGGTGTTCCGTCAGGTAAGAATGGCATATCTTCTTCCGGCATAATACGGGAAACAACCCCTTTATTTCCGTGACGTCCCGCCATTTTATCTCCTTCGTGAATTTTACGTTTTTGAACGATATAGACACGAACTAACATGTTGACACCTGGTGATAATTCATCGCCAGCTTCACGAGTAAAGATTTTCACATCATGAACGATACCGCCGCCACCGTGAGGTACACGGAGAGACGTATCACGAACTTCGCGGGCTTTTTCCCCGAAGATTGCGTGTAATAAACGTTCTTCTGCAGATAATTCTGTAACCCCTTTAGGTGTGACTTTCCCAACTAGTAAGTCGCCATCTTGAACTTCAGCACCAATGCGGATAATCCCCATTTCGTCTAAGTCTTTCAACGCGTCTTCCCCAACGTTTGGAATTTCACGGGTAATTTCTTCAGGTCCTAATTTTGTATCACGTGCTTCTGATTCATATTCTTCAATATGCACAGAAGTGTAGACATCGTCTTTAACTAAACGACGGCTCATGATAATGGCATCCTCGTAGTTGTAACCTTCCCATGTCATGAAGGCAACTAAGACGTTTTGCCCTAAAGCCATTTCGCCTTCTTCCATAGAAGGTCCATCCGCTAAAGTATCGCCTTTTTCAACTTTTTCACCTAAGTGAACAATTGGGCGTTGGTTGTAGCTTGTTCCTGAGTTAGAACGACGGAATTTAGTAACCATATATTTGTCTAATGCGCCATTGTCGCGACGAACGCGAATTTCTTTTGCATCGACGAATTCTACGACACCGTCATGTTTACATAGTAAAGCAGCACCTGAGTCATGGGCTGATTTATATTCCATACCTGTACCTACCCACGGAGAGCGTGGTTGAATTAACGGCACCGCTTGACGCTGCATGTTGGCACCCATCAAGGCACGGTTGGAGTCATCGTTTTCTAAGAAAGGAATACATGCTGTTGCGACTGCGACTACTTGTTTTGGTGAAACGTCCATGTAGTCAACTTTGTCTACGGCAACTTCTAAGTTTTCACTTTGTAGACGCGCCATAACAACATCATTGGCAAATGTGCCATCTTCATTTAAAAGTGAGTTCGCTTGCGCTACGATATAATGGTCTTCGATGTCTGCGGTTAAGTAATCTACTTGATCAGTAACACGGCCTGTCGCACGATCAACACGGCGATAAGGCGTTTCGATGAAACCAAATTTATTCACTTTCGCATAACTAGATAAGCTATTGATCAACCCGATATTTGGTCCCTCAGGCGTTTCAATTGGACACATACGACCATAGTGAGAGTAGTGAACGTCACGAACTTCATAACCGGCACGGTCACGAGTCAAACCACCAGGCCCTAAGGCTGATAGACGACGTTTATGGGTTAACTCACCTAATGGGTTTGTTTGGTCCATGAACTGTGATAACTGTGAAGAACCAAAGAATTCTTTGATACTTGCTACCACTGGACGGATGTTGATTAATTGTTGTGGTGTCAATGTTTCTGTGTCTTGAATAGACATTCTTTCACGAACCACACGTTCCATACGGGCTAAACCAATACGGAATTGGTTTTGTAATAATTCGCCTACTGAACGGATACGACGATTACCTAAGTGGTCGATGTCATCGACATTGCCGATATCTTCCATTAAGTTGAAGAAGTAGCTCATTGAAGCAACGATATCTGCTGGACGAACTGTTTTTACGCTGTCGTCTGGATAGCCGTTACCAATCACATTTACGATACGTTCAGGATCTTTTGGTGAAAGAACTTGAATCACTTGGATTGTCATTGGTTCAGTTACTACCGCATCTTCACTTGGATAGTAAGTTACGCTGTTTAAGCCGTTGTCAATGTATTCGCCTAATGTTTCCATGATTTGGTGTGTTAAAACCGTGCCTTTTTCGACAATGATTTCACCAGTTTCTGGATCAACTAGCGTTTCAGCTAAGGTTAAGTTTAAGAGACGTGTTTTTAAGTCTAATTTTTTGTTAACTTTGTAGCGACCAACGTTTGCCAAATCATAACGTTTTGGATCAAAGAAACGTGCAGTTAACAAGCTACGTGAGCTATCTGCTGTTTTTGGTTCGCCTGGGCGAAGACGTTCATAAATGTCTTTCAAGCCTTCTTCTGTACGAGAATCACTTGCGTTTTTGTGTAAATCTTTTTCAATTGTGTTGCGTAAGCTTTCGCTGTCGCCGAAAATTTCGAAGATGGTATCATCTGAACCGAAACCTAAAGCACGAACTAACACAGTTAAAGGAATTTTACGTGTGCGGTCAATCCGAACATAAGAAATGTCTTTCGCATCTGTTTCCATTTCTAACCATGCACCACGGTTAGGAATGACTGTTGAGCCAAAACCTTCTTTGCCGTTTTTGTCCACTTTTCCATGGAAGTAAACACCTGGAGAACGAACTAATTGGGAAACGATAACACGTTCTGCCCCGTTGATGATGAAGGTACCCATTTCTGTCATTAATGGGAAATCGCCGAAGAAGACTTCTTGGGATTTAATTTCACCTGTTTCACGGTTAGTTAAACGTAATGTTACATGTAATGGCGCAGAATAGTTGGCATCATGTGCGCGGGCTTCTTCTACTGTGTACTTTGGTTCTTTTAATTCATAGTCAACAAATTCTAAGGATAAGTTTCCTTGGAAATCATCAATTGGTAAAATGTCTTCAAACATTTCACGAAGTCCCTCATCTAAAAACCATTGATAAGAGTCTGTTTGGATTTCAATTAAATTTGGTAATTCCAATACTTCACTGATACGTGCGAAACTTCTACGTTCGCGATGCTTTCCGTATTTTACTACGTGTCCAGCCAAGCTCTTCACCCCTCTAGTTATAAGTCTATCAAAACACCGATCCGAAAAATTACATTTACGTTACATATATTAAATATATGTAACAAAAAGCATTTTTTGCAGTTTTTAAGCAAAAAAAAACCAAAAATAGAACATGCTTCCGAAAAATTTTCTGGCGTTTCTACTTTTGTTTTCCTATAAAAAACCGGAACGGACAATATTTCGCTCCTGCTTCGTCACTTTCAGATAGTTTTTGCTCTATAGATTCTACTACCTTTGTCTAGAAAAGTCAAGGGTTTCTTTAAGGTTTTCTTTTTCATAAAAAGGAGTTTTTTGTAAAGGGTTTCTAGTAGCTATAAGATGATTTTTTTCTGGACTTGACCATCAAAATTAAAATAAGCAACTTTTTAATATTTTGCTATCAAAAAAAGTTAGAGTTTAGTAAACTTATTATTAATAGGAGGTGAGAAAATGAACTTAGTAATTGAAATGATTACGAAAAAGTTTGAAGAAAAGGTTATTTTCGATGGGGCTAGTTTCCAATTTCAAAAAGGGAAGATTTATGGACTACTCGGCCGGAATGGCGCAGGTAAGACAACTTTATTTAACTGTATTTCTCGAAATCTTTCACTCGACAGTGGTCAAATTTATTTGGAAGAGGATGGCAGACAGAATCTAAACTACGATAATACCGAAATTGGGTTTGTTTATACAACGCCTCATTTACCAGCATTTATGACGGCTTATGAGTTTGTTCGTTTCTTCATAGACATTAACCGTGAAAAAATCAACGACTTACAGTTGCCAGAAGAGTACTTACTGACTATTGGGATTGCTAGTGAAGATCACCATCGTTTACTAAAAGATTTTTCACACGGCATGCAAAATAAGGTCCAAATGTTGGTGTCTTTGATGGTCCAGCCGCCCGTATTATTATTGGACGAACCGTTAACATCCTTTGATGTAGTGGCAGCTCATGAAATGAAAGAACTGATAATTCGTATGAAATCTAACTCAGTGATTATTTTTTCAACACATATTCTCCAATTAGCACAGGATTTATGTGACGAAGTCGTATTGTTGCACCATGGGAAATTACAGGCCCTGCCAGCTAATCGCATTCATGAACCTGATTTTGAGCAGGAAGTTGTACAGTTATTGTTGGATAAGGAGGCATTAGGCGATGAACCACTTCGTTAGTTTCTTCAAAGAAGATTGGCAATTTTTCAATTACAAATTAATTAAAACGCTGAACGGGTTCCTCTACTTTTTGCGAAAACTACCTGGCATAAAGAAATTTATTAGCGAACGGGTTTACTCTGCCTATGATTTGAAAAATGTTTTAGGCATTTTCCTAACCGTTCTGAAAGTTTCCACTTCTTTTTTTATGAAGATTGTCATTTTCGTAGCAGTCGCCCTGCTTCAGATATTCCTAATGAATTTTTTTAAAGGAAGTCAGTCTGCCAATCTTTTTTCTCAAATTAATCAACCGATGTTGGCGCAAAGTGCGTTTCTGTGGTTTGTCTTCGTCGTCCTCATTTTAGGCTTTTACAATCATTTTTCAGTGACTCTTAATAAAACCGCAATTGATTTTTATACAGAGTTTAGCTTATCACGTCATCGATTTATTTTAGGTCAAAAATTTATTGAGCTTTTCAAAAATACGTGCTTTTATTTTTTTGCTGGCTTACTGTACAGCTTAATTGCTAGCAATTTGTCCCTAGCCTTAATTCTTCCACTTTCCTATTTAGCTGGTAACTTTTGGTTGTTTATTTTCTGTCGATGGCTCTATATGTTCAATCACAGCAAAGCTACTCGCCGTTGGATTGGCGGAATTGCTACTGGGTTATTTTTAATGCTCCTCTTTAGTTTGTACTATTTTGGCCTCGTGGCTCCTTTGACCAAACTCTACACCAGTTGGCTTTCCTTACCCATCTGGCTAGTTTTAGCTTTCTGGGGCATGAAAGCTGCGTGGACCTACCCTAAACAGACGGCATTTATTGACAAAATAATTATACAGTCGTTATCCTTTTATGATGCGCTCACAACTCAAAAACCTGAGCAAGACCAGTATATTGGTCAAGGTCTCAAAATGCAAAAACAGCTACAAGTGAACAAAGATCAACAAGTGGATAAGTTAGTTGGCACGGAATATTTAAACGCCTTGTTGTTTAGCCGTTATCGTCAAGTGTTTAACAAAAAAATTCGCTATTTGTTCATCAGCTTTACCTTGCTGGTTATCAGTCTTATTGGACTGCGACTAGCGAACATTCGCGGGTACATTAGTGAAACTGAAACAATCCAACTTTTACCATTACTATTTATATTAATGTATTTTCTTTCTTTTGGTAAACAAGTCGTGCAAATGTTGTTTGTCAATTGTGATTCTTCCATGCTCTATTATCCTTTTTATCGAGAACAAAGAACTATTTTAAGTGGCTTCGTCTATCGATTAAGGCAAATATTTAAATATAACAGTTTGGTTGTTTTGGGAATTTTTCTATTATTCCTCTTGTTACAAATACTGAATGATTTTTATTTAAGTTGGCAATTTTTTGGTACCTTATTGTTATTATTAGTAGCCTTGAGCTTTCTCTTTTCTTTTCACGAATTGTTTATTTACTATCTACTTCAACCTTTCACGGTGGATATGACCGTGAAAAACCCGCTATATAAAGTCATTACGTGGATTTTTTACTTTTTTGCTTATATGAATACGTACGTTAAATTTACAGGTTTTTTCTATGTCATTTGCGTATCCATTCTTAGCATTGTATATGTCGCTATCGGGTTGCTAATCATCTACCATAAAGCCCCGAAAACTTTTAAAATAAAATAATAGGATTCTTTTATTAGTGATTTCCCTACAAAAACTAATGAAAAAAGGCGTAATAAATAATTACGCCTTTTCCCCTATCTTCTATTCACACAAAAAAACGAATGCAAAGATGCATTCGTTTTTGACTAACCGCCACCTAATAAAAAGTCTAGGACATTCATGCCGCCGCTTGTTTGGCTGCGGTAAAGTTCGGTGTAGCCGCATTGGGTACAGCTAATTGTAATAAATTTTTTATTTTGAACATCAAAAATTTTCGCAAAGTTCCCACCTGTTGCTTGAAATTGGTCCGACACATAGTGCATGTTGCCACATTTCTCACAAACATATTGTTGCTTTTCCATTCCCCTCACTCCTTCTCAATAAAACAAGTATAGCAAACGCCTGCTTCATTTTCCTCCATCCTAAGATGGATTTTTTCACTAGTTGACCAAGCCTTTTCCTTTCCGCTACAATAAGCATAACGAATCGGAGGAAAAAATATGTCGACAAAAAGCCAAGTCCTAACTTTATTGATGAAACAAACGCCCGCATTCCTTTCGGGCGAAGAGATGGCACAACGTCTGTCCTTATCTCGCACAGCTATTTGGAAAGCAATTAATGAATTGAAAAAAGATGGCTATCAAATTACTAGCGTGCAAAATAAGGGGTATCGCCTTGAAAAATCAGATGTCCTTTCTGCAGAAGGCATTCAGTTGGCATTATGGCCACAAACGCCGCCTTTAACAATTACCGTCCTAGAAACATCTGAATCTACCATGACCGATGCTAAGCGGGCGATTTTAGACCAGACGCCCGACAATACATTGATTGTTGCTGACATGCAAGAAATGCCGCGGGGCAGGTTCGGCCGACCATTTTTCGCTACGCCAGGTAAAGGGATTTACATGAGCATGGTGCTTCAACCGAACCAAAATTTTGAAGAAATCGCTCAATATACTGTGATTATGGCCGTAGCGGTCGCTCGAGCAATGGATGCTCTGGCAGGCGTTCAGACAGAAATTAAATGGGTCAACGATCTTTATTTAAACGGCAAAAAAGTTTGCGGGATTTTGTCGGAAGCCATGAGCAATGTGGAAACAGGGCAGATTTCTAATGTTATCATCGGCATGGGGATTAATTTTTCAATTACGGAAACCGAATTTCCTGAGGACATTCGGCAGAAAGTGACTTCTCTTTTCCCAGATGGTGAACCGACGGCGACGCGAAATGAATTAGTCGCCAACATTTGGAATCATTTTTATCAAATTTTAGACGAACGTTCAACGAAAGACTTTTTAGAAGAATACCGTCAACGCTCCTTTGTGATTGGCAAAGACGTCGCTTTTACCCAAAACGGGCAAGACTTCCGCGGCGTTGCGACAACCATTAATGGAAATGGAGAATTGATTGTCCAGTTGCCTGATGGCACGGCCAAAACGTTGTCTTCTGGGGAAATTAGTTTGGACCAGATTGGTGAATGGCGTCGAGGATAAGTGGGGAAGTTTAGAAAAAATCAAGTGGGACATCAGTCGTTTTGACTGATGTCCCACTTTCTACTTCTGAAGATAATCAGCTGAACAAAAGCAGCCCCTTCGAAAATAAGCCGAAATTGACTTTCTCACACAAGTGTTCGGCATATCTTAATCCTTCCAAGTGTTAAGAATCACGAAGAACGTAGTGATTCGATGATGAACAGAACCTACTTGGTTCTTGGCGCTAAGCACTTTTGTCTCAGCCGCATTATCTTGATACCTGATTATTGAACATTAACATCTATCGCTTGATAAAATGAATTAATCGTGTCATTGATATCCCAAACGGCATAAATAACATGGTATCCTTTCCTATCAGCGGGAATCTTTATTCTGTGTGTTTCTGTATCATTGACCATAAATCCTTGACCAGGAGGTAAATCTTGACCTATTGGTTGCCCTACTATGCCAATCAGTTCCATTTCGTCCATCGTTAATGGTGCATTAGGATTCCATCCAGGTTTCGTCATATAGTATCTAAAACGATTGGTCTTATGTTTTGCCGTCATCACCCATTTAAAATTATTCTCTCCTGTTGTTATATTACTTTTTACCCAACGAGTGGCTGTTTGTTCATCTAGTTTGGAATAGCTTGCTAATCCAGCTGAAGGCAACCTTCCATTTAATTGACCCGTGTCTAATAATTTAGTTGGCGCTTCAATTCCTTGGGGTGTCGTGATAATTTCTGGCTGTGAGCTGTCTTGACCAGGTCCCCATCCAAATCCGTTTGTTTCCGCATTTTTGACTCGACTGACTGGGCTATCAACATAGCCGTGTGCATAACTCTGCTGTGCATCTCCTAAAGCAAAAACACTGATCATCGTTGCGCCTACTGCAATTATGAATAACATCATTTTTTTCATGTATATCGCTCCCTTATAAGCAAAACCCTTCAAAAAACATGTAATCTTAATCAACTGAAACGTAAAATCTCCACAACATCATTTTTACTTTTTCGATAGCGACCATCAACTTTGTGCACAATTATTGTCGACATATTTATTTTAAATGAACTAGCAATTCAATAGCAACTGTCCGCCTTTTTTACTGAGAAAAACTTATAGCACTCTTATAAAAAATGTTTGTTTTTTAATTTATCATTATTGAACACCAACTATTTATAGCGGTTAGCCGAGAACAGCCTTGTACACTTTTTTTTAGAATGCTCAAGTACTGTTTTTTTAACTTCTTCACTTCCCCGCACCTTTAAATTTATTTAAAAAACAATAAATTTTCTTAAACTTCATTGTGAGAACCGCTGCATAAATTCTATACTTCTAGCGTTAGATAAAATAACCTTGTTAGGTGAGGCTCCTATCCAAACATAGGCTATTGCGCAGAAATGTCGAAAGACACCAATGTGTAAAACAGGAATGGTCGAATTAAGGCTCTTCTAAAAATAGCTAAGAGAAATCTTTACGTTGGATAGTGCTAAAGCTCAGACGATGAGAACCGATTGGCTTGCTGTGTCCTGTTTAGTCGCAAGCGCTTATTTACGATCGATGCTGGCTTAGTCTACTCTTTCAAGGGAAAAAGAAAGGGATTCTCATGCAAACATCGAATAAAAAATTTCCACTTTATGCCCTAACAACGCTTGGTTTTACTTTCCTCACTTTGTTAGTGGCGGCTAGTCCAAATTGGTTTCAACAAATGGACGAAGCTATCTATCACATCAAATGGCAATTAAATGCCCCACTTTTAACAGCGGTCAATCTGTTAGCAAAAACAGCCACAATTGGACCAATGCTGCTATTCTTCTTATTATTGATGGTATACCTTTTACGCAAAAAAGAAAAAATCCTAGCCTTTTGGGCTGTCAGTAACCTATTAGCTGTCGGCTTTTTAGGGAGCGTTTTTAAACATGTGGTGGGTCGGGCTCGACCAAACCTAGGCGCTTTAGCTGACCGGAGCTCTGCTAGCTTTCCCAGCGGACATTCATTATTAGCAATGGCGCTGGTCTGTACAATTTTGATCATTTTGGCCTATCTTCATGTCGAAAAAACCAAAGGCATTAAAATTTTCTTACTAACATATTTAGTTTTGATTGTGTTAGGTCGTTTAATCTTACGCGTTCATTATCCTAGTGATGTCATCGCTGGGATGCTCCTAAGTTATAGCTGGATCAACTTTTCATTTCAAATTGTTCAACGTTATTTGCCGGCACCTGAACCAGAGGAAGCAGAAGTACCGACACAACGCCGGCGCCGCCATTCTCGTAAAAGAAAAAGTTTATTCGTGGTCTTCAGTTTAACCCTTTTATTTTTAGGCACACTTTCTGTTTCGGCTTACGGCGTCAGCATGTATCGCAATTTGCAAAAAACGGCGAACACCATGTATAAACCAAGAAAATCTTCCACGAAGAGTCCCGATTTAGCCAAAGGTGAGCCGGTTAGTTTCTTAATTATGGGAATTGCGAATGACTCAAAACGCAAAACCGATTACCGCTCCAACGCCTTAATGGTGGTTACAGTGAATAATCAATTACAAAAAACTACCATCACCAGCATCCCGCGTGACTACTATGTGGAAATGGCTGGCACCAATGGCGAATACAATAAAATCAATGCGGCCCACGTTTTCGGTGGTGCCGATATGCAAATTAAAACGGTTGAAAATGTCTTGCACATCCCAATCAATCATTACTTTTCAATTGATATGGATGCTATGAAGGACCTTGGCGATGCGGTGGGCGGCGTCACTGTTGACAATGCCTTTGCTTTTGACGCTGAAGGGATTCATTATCCGAAAGGCAAACAGCATTTAGGGGGCTGGGAAGCTTTACAATACGCGCGCATGCGTTACGAAGACCCCGAAGGCGACTATGGTCGTCAACGCCGCCAACGAGAAGTTTTAATCGAATTAACCAACAAGCTACTTTCTTTTAACAGCTTGCTAAAATATCAAGAAATTCTGGACGTAATCGGCGAACATGGTGAAACCGACTTGTCCTTTGACCAAATGATGGCGATGCTAAAAAAATACACCCCCGCACTAAAAACGATTGAAACCGATCAATTAAAAGGCTACGATTACACTGGCGATGGCGTGACAGGGATTGAAGGTATTTCTTATCAACTTGTGGAAGAGAGTGAACGCCAACGTGTCGAAAATGCTATTAAAGAACAAATGAACCTCTCTACAAAAGACACTGAACAATCGCAATAACGACTAAAAAGCAGCGCCCTTTAATGAAAGGGGCGCTGCTTACTTTGGCTAGTTAGACGGTCATTTCAAAATCTTTAAAATTTTGTCACCGTTAGTAACGGCTCTACATCAGAGAGGTATGTTGGCGCATATCTCTCTTTTCATTGCTATTATAGCACAATTACCTAAAAAAACATGTTGGAAACTAATTATTTTTTAGCCCTACATGGTATAATAAAATTGTAGAGAAGTTATGGCGGCGGCTATCCAATCTGAAAGGTGGTGGTGCTTATGAATGTAAGTACTAAAATCTATGAAAGGAGAGGCCTTTTGTCTATCGCAGAAGCTTTAGCTCTGATGATTAGTTTCGGTTCTTTTATCGCAACGTTAATCTTCGGAATCCTAGAGGCTGTTAAAGAAGACAATAAAAAATAACCGTCAACTTTAGCGAGCACGGTTATTTTTTATAAATCACTAAAAATCGCTACCGTCTGAAACGGCTCTACACTAGAGAGGTATGTTGGCGCATACCTCTCTTTTCATTACCATTATAGCACAACGACCCTCAAAAGACCATCAATAAAAATGCACGAGCCTTAGAAAAATAAGAGGCTCGGGCATTTTTATTTTTATGGGCCAGTCACTAAATTCCAAGTGACGGCGGCTTGGTATTGTTGGCCAGACATGCCTTGATTGGCGGGCACTTCTAGTTTGATGTTAGCAAACGTGAAGTCCAACTGATAGACGTCACTACCTGTGAACTGTTGGTTCGCGACCACCGCTGTTGCGGTATTGTCGGCGGTTAAATTCACGGTGCCAGTCTTGCCAAGCGGCGTCTTGGTTTCTGTTGGTTGGTTGTAATCGGTAAAGCCGGCAGCAGCGGCCGTTCCTAGCAACAAGCGGGTCGTTGTCGGCAGGCTGTCTGTGGCTGATTTTGGTTGCGACAGTTGCGCCGTTAAGCTCCAGTTGTCTTGGCTAGTATTCAGGCGTAAATAGGGATTGCGTGTGCCGTTGTCGTAGTAATCAGCGGCTTTTTTCAAACCATATTGTTGCTTACTTCCTGAAATCGCTAATTTGCCAAAATCAAATGTTGGCGTACTAATGAAGCCGTCGCCGTCGGGATTAGTTATTTCTTGGTCTAGGTCTTTAATACGGACCGTATCTTTGGCGATTAAGCTGCCAAAGTTGCCCGTTACTTCAACTTCAGCGGTTAAAACTTGACCAGGATTTCCTGTAACGGCGGTTCCTAATAAGTTCATTTGTAACTGTCCGCCTGCTGGTAAGGGCGTATTTAATGGCAGAGAAAAACCTGCTGCCCACTGTTCTTTCGTAACTGGATAGGCCTTAGCATTCTGCCCTGTACCTAACACAAAAATAGTATTGGGCGGGCTGATGCCAGCGGCCCATGTCGCCGTTGGTTTGATTTTAATGGTCGTCAACGGGGCTTCTCCCGTATTTTTTAACAGCACTTCCCAGTGATCCATTGTCGCGCCATTTTCGACTATGTCAGCGGAACCTTTTACCGTTAATTCTGCTGTAGGAACCGCTTCTTGATATACAGCGGTCATGTCGTCATTATCATCAAATGTTGGAGTAAAGCTTGGTGTTGTTGTTGTTTTTAAAGGTGTTGTTGTTTCTTTCCCCTTGTACCAGCCTTTGAATACATAGGTTTTTTCTCCGACTTGGTAGGTTTTCGGCAACGCTTTTGCAGCGGTATATTTATACGTTTCACTGTTCATTACCAGCTGATTTCCTTGCGTAAATCCTGTCGGTGCTGTAATCTTCGTACCATTCTCATCTACAAAGTTTTCAGTGATGCGCCGATTTTCTAAATAGTAATTTACTGTCCCTGTTGCGTATATTTCTGTGTGAGCAGTCACCCCGCTCACTGTACTATTATAATCCATTTTATAAAGAGAAGAGAAGGTTGTTCGAGTGGTTTCCCCTTGCCACCCTACTTCAGGAAACCGGTAATCCGTTTGAGACCCCGCAATTGGTGTCACTTGTAAACGATTTTCAGTAAATTCTGCACTATTTTTCGTATTATGATACGCAATTATTCCCGTAACCCCAGAATAATTCGGACCATTATATTTACTCGATGGGGTTATAGTCGGCGTTTTATAATACTTAGGAATTGTCACGATGCTATTACGTGTTCCATAAAGCTCTTCATCCGACGTAAAACTTCCCACAATATTGACAGCTGGAAGCTTTAACTGTAGAAAATCACCAGTTGGTAACGCGGTAATAGTTTGCAACTTGCTTTGTAAACCACCCACTACCTGAGACATATCTGTGCGGATATTGAAATTACTTGGTGCTACATAGTCACCCGTCTCATTGATAAAACCAAAATTAATCGTTTTGTCTTCCGCCTTAAATTCATCATATACTATAGTGATATCATCTTGGTCATCATAAGTCACTGGATAACTAATATTTCGATTTGTTCTGGTGATTTCATTTAGTTTGTCTGGTTTTTCTTTGCCTTTATACCAGCCTTTTAAGACATAAGGCCGATTATTGACTTTGTACATAAAAGGCAACGTACCTGCCTGAGTAAATGTAAAATTATCCTTATCAATGATTGTTTGTTTCCCTTGTGTGAACCCAGTTGGCGGCGTAATTTTCGTTCCAGATGCATCTACAAAATTTTCAGTTACACGGCGATTAACAAGATAGTAATATAACGTGCTTTCAGGAAACATTTCCACGCCAGCTAACGAATTATCATTTCTTATAAGTGTTGTTTTATATAAACTTGAGAAAAAGTTTTCAGGATTATCATCCCAGTATATTTCACGGAGTTTATAACGTTGGTTCTGACTCTTCGTTACTGTGAAATATACAGGATTTGCGCCTTCTGTATAAGGATTGCCAGCAAAAGTCCTTTCTACTCGTCCTGCTAACGGATACTCTTGTCCTTGATACCCAGAAGGTTTTTGAAACGAAAGGTTCTTATAGTATTTAGGAATCTCAATAAACGAGTTCCTTGTACCATAAAAGTTCGAGCTATTCGTCAACGTGTACTGTTTTTGTGGAATTGTCATGGCTTTTAAGTTTCCTGTTTGATCCGTTGCCGAAATATTATCTAAAACCGTGCTAACGCCATCGATAATCTGAACTACCTCTGTGGTGACTTTAAAGTCAGCAGGATTGAGTAATTGCCCACTTTCTCCAACAAACCCAAATTGCACGGTATTGCCGCCATGTTTAATTTCTTCATATATAATTGTTAAATCATCATTATCATCATAGGAGGCATCATATTCCGGCACTCGTGTGGTTTTTAAATTTTGAGGTTGCGTTTTCCCTTTATACCAGCCTTTAAAACGATAGGCTTTGTCATTCGCGTAGTAACTATAAGGTAATTCTTGTGCCAATTTAAAATGGTAGGTGTCGCTGTCAATGACTGTTTGCTTTCCCTGAGTAAATCCTGTCGGTGCTGTAATCTTCGTACCATTCTCATCTACAAAATTTTCAGTGATGCGCCGATTTTCTAAGAAATAATACATCGTATCATCGGTTGTATAGTAATTTGGCACACTTACTTCTGTATTTGTACTAGTCAAAATAGAATCAAATCTCGTTTTGGTCGTATCCTCTATCCAAGAAGTGTAGTACAGTCGATACTGATTGGCTGTCGTTGTAGGATATAAACTATAATATTTGCCATCTGTCTCCACCCGTATGTCAGCTATCGTACTGTCCACAAAACGCATTCTTTTTGTTGCAACAGGATAAGCCGTACTGGAGCCTGTATAATGAGGCCCAGGTGTTACTGTTGGTGGTTTGTATTGTTTAGGGATTGTTAAGCGAAAATTAGTACTACCATAAAAGGCAGGATTTATCGTTTTCGTGTAGGTTAATTGTTGACTAGGAATGGTTAATTTTTTCAGATTCCCACTATTAACACCTGTTGCTGTTCCTACTTGTTTCGCTATTCCGTTCATGATCGATGTTAAATTAGTCTGCATCCCGAAATTCGCTGGCGCTATTAATGCGCCTTTTTCATCTACAAACCCAAAGCTATAAGTGATTTCCGGGATTGTCGTTGTCTTTTCTTCTAATTCCTCATAAAAAACATACACATTGTCTTTACCATCGTAAGTAACATCAAATTCTGGTGTCAATGTGGTTTCCAACTTAACGGCTTTAGGATCTGGTCGAGCGGATCCTTTATACCACCCTTTAAACTGGAAGTGACGATTCCCAGAAGAATAGGTTTTTGGAAATGCTTTTGGGGCTTTATAGTGAAAATTGTCTGACTCAACCACCGTTTTCGAAAGGGCTGCGTTATAGCCTGTCGGATAGGTTGGCAAAACTGTCGATGTCATGTCATTATAATAAATACTAACTCGTCTATTGGGTACATAATAATAAATCGTATCATCGGTTATTAAATAATTATTTTCACCTGCAGTCGTGGCCATACTGTAAGCAGCAGAAAATTGGACTTTTTGAGGATCAGGGACCCAAGAATATGTTCGCAAACTAAATTGCTTAGGCGTTGCCGTAGTAAACATATTAAAACGTTCCCCTGTTGTGTATGTACTATAATCCTTGCCAGTAGCTATAGTTACTTGACGGGAAACAGCCAAAGGAAAGGTTGTCGTGTCTGGTCCTTTATAAAAATTATTAGGCGTTGTCTTTGGGGTAGAATATTGCCCTGGCAACGTAATTTTGTGATTGGTTAGTCCCGAAAAACCGTAGTCCTCTGTGGCGTCATCATCAGGAAGTGTAACTTTCGGCACCGTCAACATCTTAAAATTCCCTAGATTACTAGTTGTAATGGTTCCCACCTTTGTCTGAGTACCTGATTTTCTTTCTACTTTCGTGACATCGGCTGTGAACGTCACTTTAGCAGGATCAATAAACAACCCATTTTCATCAATAAAGGCCATTTTATAGGTTTTCTCAGGAATATCAGCCGTTTTAACTGCACGATTTTCTCGCTTTGTCGGCTCCTCCTGAGTCGCTTCAACAGCCGCTGTCGTTGTATCGGCTGTTGCTTCAGTCTGGTCCTCTGCCGATGGTAGTTGCGGCTCTTCTATCATCTTTTGAGGTAATTCTGATGTCTCTGGTTCTGTGGTTGGTTCTGATGACGCAACTGTGTTGGCTGTTTCATTTTCTTGACTAGCGTTTAACGATGAGTCGCTTGTAGCGGTATCCTCACTTGCCGTTGTTTCTCCCGTTTCAGTGGTTGTTTCATTTTCAACAACCATTGTTTCGGCGAGTACTGAGATGCCATTGAGTGAACTTATCAATAAGGAACAACACAAGGCGGTTGTAAGTAACTTTTGCCATTTTTGATTCATGCTATTCTCCTTTTTATGTATTGGTTTTATTGTTAATTGTTATATGTAAACCTTTTAATTTTCTCCATTATTCTATCAAAAAAAGGCGGTCTTGAAATTTTAAATTTTGCTACAGCTAAGTGACTTTTCCAATGATTCCTATTATACCAAGGCGGAAGAGCACTTTTTCACCGAAAAAGTGCTTGATAATCAAGGGAATCTGCCATTTTGCTACTGATTCTCAGCCAAATTCCTTAATTTTCATAAACAAAAGCTCAAAATATTAGTATCAAACACTAACATTTTGAGCTTTTCTCATGATATTTTTACTATTTATAAAAGGAGTCCGCCACATAATCCCGAAGGTTGTTAGGGACCTGTCACCAAATTCCACGTGACGGCGGCTTGGTATTGTTGGCCAACCATGCCTTGATTGGCGGGCACTTCTAGTTTGATGTTAGCAAACGTGAAGTCCAACTGATAGACGTCACTACCTGTGAACTGTTGGTTCGCGACCACCGCTGTTGCGGTATTGTCGGCGGTTAAATTCACGGTGCCAGTCTTGCCAAGTGGTGTCTTGGTTTCTGTTGGTTGGTTGTAATCGGTAAAGCTGGCAGCAGCGGCCGTTCCTAGCAACAAGCGGGTCGTTGTCGGCAGGCTGTCTGTCGCTGATTTCGGTTGCGACATCTGCGCTGTTAGGCTCCAATTCGGTTGGGTTTTCTTGATCCGCAGATAGGGATTGCGCGTACCGTTACCATAATAATCAGCGGCTTTTTTCAAGCTGTGCTGTTGCGTGCTTCCCGCTACCCCAACTTGACCAAAATTGAAGGTTGGAACACTGATGAAGCCTTCACCAGTTGGTTCCTTTGTTTCTTGATCTAAATCTTTAATCCGAACCGTATCTGAGGCAGTCAGTTTGCTGAAGTTCCCTGTGACTTCCACAGCGGCTTTTAGCACTTGGTCTGGTTGTCCAGTAACTTTTGTTCCTAGGAGATTAATCGTTAGTTGGCCGCCCACAGGAAGACTACTGTCTAAAGGAATCTCAAAACCTGCTTCCCACTGTTCTTTCGTAATTGGTCGAACTTTCGTATTTTGACCAGTACCTAAAATAAACAGTTCCGTGGGCGTACTAATTCCAGCCGCCCAGTCAGTGGTTGGTTTAATCTTAACTGAAGTTAAAGGTGCTTCTCCAGTATTTTTTAAGAGCACTTCCCAATATTCCATGGCTGCGCCATTGTCAATGACATCGACTACACCACGCATCGTTAAATTAGCGCTGATGGTTGCTTCTTTGTAGACTGCCATCATATCGTCATTGCCATCAAAAGTTGTGTTATATGTTGGCGTAGTGCTGGTTGTTAAAGTATTGGGCTTGGTTTTACCTTTGTACCAGCCTTGGAAAATATAAGTTTTACCACCTACTGAATAACTAGCTGGTAAGGCTTTTGCGCTCGTATACTTGAAAGTGTTGCTCGTCATGGGAATCTGGTTCCCTTGCGTGAAGCCTGTTGGCGGCGTAATTTTAGTGCCGTTGGTGTTCACGAAGTTTTCGGTGACTTGTTTACGGGTGACTGTGTAGACTAATTTGGATGCATTTACTGGATTTCCACTAAAAAGATTCATGGTAATTAGAAAATTACCTCCGTAACTCGCATAACCTATCAATGTATTGAATACTCTACTACTTTCCTTGGAAAAATATACTCCATCTGTATCAAAGCCTAATAAGGCGAGAGTTGCAGCACTCATGTTATATTCTGCTGGCACTTGATTAGGATCTATAATTGTGGCGCTATCACTGGTATAGTTATAGCCATACATTTTCATAACACTTTTCACTGTATCTAATTCAATACTATTGACATATTTTAATTGTTGATTGATCGCTAGTTTATCTAAAGAAAAATTAAGTCTGTTCGTATTATTAATTGGTTGGTCGTTCCCATAAACTCGCAATAGCTCTGGTGATAATGGCATCGTACCATTGTTAAGACTTAGTGTGTATTGCCCGCTACCCTTGCTTTTTGATGTTAAATCGTACAAATCTGTATAAAGGCTATCACTCGTTCTTTGCACACGATATTTGCCACTAAAGGTTAACGTTGGCGTGAAGCCAACCCCTTTTTCGTCTACAAAGTTTACATCTAATGATGGATATAACGTTGTGACTGCCTCTTCCTCATACACCACCGTCAAATCGTCATTCCCATCATAGGTCACCGCATAGCTTGGCGCTTTGGTGGTGGTCAAGGTATTTGGCTTGGTTTTGCCTTTGTACCAGCCTTTGAATTTGTAGGTTTTGCCGTCTGCTTGATAGGTGTCTGGCAAAGTACCACTTTGTTTGAAGGTGAAGTCATTGCTGGTCATTGGTGTTTTCTTGTTTTGGGTAAAACCTGTTGGCGGTGTAATGGCTACGCCGTTAGCATCTACGAACTTTTCGGTGACTTGTTTCCGAGTGACTACGTAATTAAGTGTTTCTCGGTACGTGGTAGTGCCATCAAAACCATATAGTATTGGTCCACGTTCTATAGAACCTGTGCGCAGCATCGTTAATACGTCAGCCGTTGATGGAGCCAAAGCTAATGAATTTAGAGAAAAGATATTTGCACTATTTTTAGAAAATGTTCTATCCCTCTGAGTCAAACTACTTGTAATATAATTACCAAATTGAGCTGCTTCAGATGTTTGTTGCTCACTGTATCTGGTCCTGTTTATACTACCAGGCGGGGCAACAATACTGTCGACATACTTTAACGTGTTATCAATCTTTAATTGTTCAATTGCGTACGTATTATGAAGGTAACCTGCTGGTAAATTTGTAAGAAAATCGTACGGCATAGGAACCGCTGCATTGACAGATACTCGATATTGACCACTACCTGCATTAGAAGAAACAATTGGATATCTATCCGCATCTGGACGCCACTGACTAGTTGCCGTTTGATATGATAATTTATAATACGTCCCTGATAACGTTAAGTTTTCATCAGCAAAAGCTTTTCCTGTTTCATCAGTAAAGCCAAAGATCATTCTCGGATAAATCACTTGATTATTCGGTACCCAACGTGGTGAAATGCTCGTTTGTCGGTCATTTTCATTACTACTTTCTGGTACCGATTCTGTTGTTTCAGTTTTCACCTCTGGTATTTCTGCTTGTTTTGCTGTTTCCTGTGTTACTTCTTCCTGACTCGTTTCAGTCGTTTCTTGACTGCTTTCCGTACTTTCTTGCGTTGTGCTACTTGCTACTGTCGGACTACTTTCACTCGTGACTGTTTCCGCAACTACGGTCACGCCAGAAAAGGCGTTAATCACTAAAGAACTACACAAGCCAATGGTTGCTAATCGTTGCCAGTTAATTCGCTTCATGTCGTCCCTTCTTTCTATGTACCATTTTGATTCATGCTATTCTCTTTCTTTATGTATTTATTTATTGTTCATTGGTCTATGTACACCTTTTAATTTTCTCCATTATTTTATCAAAAAAAGGCGGGCTTGAAATTTCAAATTTTGCTACAGACAAGTGACTTTTCCGACGATTCCTATTATACCAAGGCGGAAGAGTCCTTTTTCACTAGAAAAATGCGCGAAAAATCAAGAATTTCTGCCATTTTGCTACTGATTCTCAACTAAATTCCTTAATCTTTATAAGCAAAAGCTCAAAATGTTAGTGTTTGATACTAACATTTTGAGCTTTCCTCATGATAACTTAACTATTTTAAGGACCTGTCACTAAGTTCCACGTAACTGCGGCTTGGTATTGTTGCCCTTTGACTCCTTGGTTGGCTGGTACTTCAAGTTTGACATTGTTGAAGGTGAAGTCCAACTGATAAATATTACTCCCAGTGAATTGTTGATTGGCAATAATCCTAGTGGCCGTGTTGTTGGCATTCAAGCTAATGGCACTCGTAGTACCGACCGCATTTTTCAATTCGGTAGGTTGGTTGTAATTTGAGAAACTCGAAACAGGCGCCGCCCCTAATAATAAGCGGGTCGCTGTTGGCAAGCTGTCTGTGGCTGATTTTGGTTGCGACAGTTGCGCCGTTAAGCTCCAATTCGGTTGGGTTTTCTTGATCCGCAGATAGGGATTGCGTGTGCCGTTACCATAATAATCAGCGGCTTTTTTCAAGCTGTGCTGTTGCGTGCTTCCCGCTACCCCAACTTGACCAAAATTGAAGGTTGGAACACTAATGAAGCCTTCAGCCGTTGGTGTCACAATTGCTTGATCATTGTCTTTCACACGTACGGTGGCCGAAGCAGAAACACCACTGTAATTCCCATTGGTGGTAATCCCAGCGCGCAAGACTTGCCCCGCTGTTCCCGTCGCTTTCGTAGTGAACTGAACCGTGGCAGATTTTCCTACGGGAATGTCAGTGCCTAAGCTAACACCATTGGTCCACGTAGTCGCTGTGACGGGAACTGTTTTCGCGGTTCCGCCAGCTGGCGTGACAATCATGGCGGTTGGTGCTGCTAAGCCAGTTGTCCAAGCGGTTGATTTCTTGATGGTCGCCGTGGTTAGTGGCGCTTGGCTTGTATTGGTAATTGTGGCACGCCAGGTGACATTGCCGCCGCTAGTCACGGTTTCAGCGGTAGTGCGCGTTAAAGCGACACTTGCTTTCGGTACTTCTTCCTTATACATCGCCGTCATGTCGTCATTGCCATCAAAAGTTGTATTGTATGTTGGCGTAGTGCTGGTTGTTAAAGTATTAGGCTTGGTTTTACCTTTGTACCAGCCTTGGAAAGTATAGGTCTTGCCACCTGCGGTATAAGTTGCTGGCAAGGCTTTTGCGGCTGTGTACTTGAAAGTGTTGCTAGTCATGGGAATTTGATTCCCTTGCGTGAAACCTGTTGGCGGCGTGATTTTAGTGCCGTTGGTGTCCACGAAGTTTTCGGTGACTTGTTTACGGGTGACTGTGTAGTTCATTGTATGTTTGTAGTCTGGAGTACCATCAAACCCGAATAATCTTGGTCTTCTGCTAATTTCTCCCAACAATAACATCCTAGGAACTATTTGTGAAAATGTTCCGTCTCCCCACTTTGTGTTCATCGAAAAGGTACTATTCGCCTGTTTAACAAATGTTTTATCAATAGCGTTTAATTCTGTCTGAGAAGTATTATTCAGATTGACTCCAATGTCTGCAATTCCAGCATAGTCATACATTGTAGTGCGCGTGTCAGTAGCTTCTATCTTATCAACATACTTCATTTGATTGGTAATATCTAAGTTATTTAATGCGTACCCTCTATTACCAATGTCAGCGGGCATGGGTGTCCAAAAATTATTTGGCACTGCAACACTACTCGTTGTTTCAATCTTATACTTATTTGTCACTGTTGCATCGCGCTTACCTATCATTGGATAAAAGGCGCCTGCTGTTTCAAAAACAGTGGTGCCTGTTTTTCTGAGATACTCAGTATAATTTCCAGAAAAAGTTAGCGGATTAGTAAAAGCTTTGCCTTGTTCATCAACAAATTGCGCATAGAATCCTGGATAAACAGCTGTTTCTGTTACTTCTTCGTACACAACGTTCAAATCGTCATCATCGTTATAGGTCACCGCATAGCTTGGTGCTTTGGTGGTGGTTAAGGTGTTTGGCTTGATTTTGCCTTTGTACCAACCTTTGAACTTATAGGTTTTGCCACCTGTTGTGTAGGTGTCAGGTAGGGTACCAGCTTGTTTGAAGGCGAAAGCATTGCTGGTCATTGGTGTTTTCTTATTTTGAGTAAACCCTGTTGGCGGTGTAATAGCTACGCCACTAGTATTTACGAACTTTTCGGTGACTTGTTTCCGTGTGACTTTATAGTTCATTGTTTGTTTATACGTAGAAGTCCCATCAAAGCCAATTAATACCATTTGCTTTTCTGGAGGATTATCAGAGACCGCCACTCTTAATAGTCGAGGGTAGGTTGTATTGGAACTACCTGCACCAAAAGTTGTTTTCATAGTAAATTTATTATCTGTTCCTTTTTTAAAACCTTTATCTACGGCATTTAAAAAAGTAGGCTCCCCATTATTGAAAACAGGATTGACTCCCACATAACCAATAGGATACCTTGCTACAGGAATTTCTGTAGTTGTTGCTTCAATCTTATCGACATAATTCAACGTATTCGTGATGCTTATATTATCAATTGTATAGCCACGAAGATTATAAATATCACTGACTTGTGTATAAAAATTTGCAGGCATGGTAACTCGTGACTGTGTCCCAATTTTATACCTGTTGTTTTTTGAAGTATCTTTGGTCCCAACAATTGGTGTACGTGTTCCCGTTGGATCTATCGTGTTATCCACTTTTCTTAAAAATTGAGTATAGTTACCAGAAAACGTTAATGGTTCATTGAATGCTTGACCATTTTCATCGACAAATTCTGCATAGAAACCTGGGTAAATCCACGTATCTTGTGGAACCATTTCCTCATACACCACATTCAAATCATCATTGTCATCATACGTCACCCCATAGCTTGGTGCTTTGGTGGTGGTCAAGGTGTTTGGCTTGGTTTTGCCTTTGTACCAACCTTTGAACTGATAGGTTTTGCCGTTGCTTGCTTTGTAAATCTCTGGCAAGGTGCCACTTTGTTTAAAGGTGTAGGGGTCACTGTTAATTACTGTTTGTTTGCCTTGGGTGAAACCACTTGGCGGTGTGATTTTGATTCCATTGACATCAACAAAATTTTCAGTAACTTTACGTTTTGTTGTATACATATAAATAATATTATAGTTATTTGTTAAAGCATCGGGTCCGATATTATATTTAGTATATGTTTTATTTGCTATCGAGCCAACGCGATAAACGGCATTAAAACTGAATGAAGCTGTTGCTAGACCTACTTCATCAAGACCATGCTTGACTTGATAAACATTCGGCTGAGCAATGACATGCATTGATTGCCCAAGTGCACTATCTGATGACATTTTCCACCAGCCAACTTGGGTCTGCCCGTTATTATCATACCTCCTCATATAAGATGTTGGATATATTGAATAAGAGGGCTTGACAAAGCTCAGCCCTTTATACCACTTGGGCAGTGTAATAGTAACATTCCTTAAGCCGTATGCAAAGTTCACAGTATTTGAATAGTTAACCCCTGGAATCGTTATTCTATTAAAAAAAACGTTTTTCCCTGCATATGCTGTACTATATCGAACAGATTGAACACTACCAACAAGTCCATTGACGCCACCTGTTCGTACCCACTGACTATCGCCCGTAATAGGTGTGGTCAAAGCAACGCCATTATTCTCTTCATCTACGATTGCAAAATCCATTACTTGACTAGGAATTGCAACAGTTGCTTTAGGGGAAACTGTTGGTGAATTCTGTAGTGAATTGTTTAATGGGTCTATCATATCTATTTTAGAGTCACTCGTTTTCGTGATTTCTTCTTGTTTCTCTGTTTCCTGTGTTACTTCTTCCCGACTCGTTTCAGTCGTTTCTTGACTGCTTTCCGTACTTGCTTGCGTTGCGCTACTTGCTGATGTTGCTTCCTTAGCGCTACTTGCTACTGTCGGACTACTTTCAATCGTGATGTTTTCCGCAACTGCGGTCACGCCAGAAAAAGCATTAATCACTAAAGAACTACACAAGCCAATGGTTGCTAATCGTTGCCACTTAGTTTGCTTCATGTCGTCCCTTCTTTCTATGTACCATTCCCGCCAAGCCGATTAAGGCTAAGCCGAGAATGCTAAGATTTGCCTGACTCTTGCTCCCTGTACGAGGGAGCTGCGAGCCAGTTGTGGTGGTCTGTGTCGAACCACCACTTCGTTGATCTCCTTGCGGAGGACCAGCTGGTTCCTTGGGATCAGCAGCTGGCGCATCTGTTTTCGGTGGGGCATCTTTAGGAGCGGGTGTTCTCGGATTTTGGTAAAATTCAATCCCCACCGAACTAGAACCACCATCAGACGCTTCAACATTTATAAAAAAACTAGGAGAAGATAGTAGACACACAATCATTAAATAACGCTTTTTTTTCATTTAAAAACCTCCTTTAGATTCACTTGTATTCGTTGATCTTTTATACAAGGAATGTGTAACAACCTTTTTCATACCTCTATAATAACAAAGAACCCCCCCTTAGAAATTGACGTTTTTTTCGCACCTCTTGCGAAAATTTTGAAATTTCTTGTTATACCAGGGTTTACAACACCTGTTATTTAATAATCGTTACTAAAAAAAGGCGATTTTAGTCAATTTTTATCAAAAATCCCCGACAAAAGTTTAAGGTTTCTAGCCGTTTAACGAGAAAAGCTCAAAAAGTTAGTAATTGATACTAACTTTTTGAGCTTTGTGTAACACTTTTGAAGAAATCGCTTGAAAAAAACAGTATTTTTTTCGTATTTTCTCTACTTTTTTAAGAATCTAGCCAAGCAACGCACTAATTAATAGCCCTAAGGCATAGGTACCATTGAAAACCATTAAGTTTTTAATGGAATGACGGAAACTTTTCGGCTGCGGCAATTCTTGTTTAAACGTTTGAATATTTTTCCAAATGACTGGCAGAGTGGCAAACGTGATTAACACTGGCCATTGATAAATACCACTAATGAAGCCGAATAAAATCACCAGATACCCAGCTAGCGCTAACACTTGAAACAGCACAATCCCTGCTGGGCGCCCGATATAATAGACTAACGTATAACGGTGGTTCTCAATATCCGTATCTAAGTCCCGTAAATTGTTGGCGAGCATGATGTTAGCAATCGAACAAACCAAGGGCAAGGACGCCACGACAATCGCAAGCACCGCCCAGAGATTGCCGTCTAAGCGAAAGGCGCCACTGGCGAAATCAACCGTTAAGTAAAACGGCGGCTGGGTAACGACGTTCAAGTAAACGGTTAAGACGAAGATGCCTAAGCCCATCGTGAAACCACTGAAAATTTCTCCCAAGGGCATGCGGGATAACGGAATCGGTCCATACGTGTAGAAAATCCCGATGAAGCAGCAAATCCCGCCTAATACGAGGAAGAGCCAGCCGGTTTGAACCGTCAAGTAAGCACCCACAACGGCAGTGAAGGCAATCATGGCGAAAATCATGTTACGGACCAGTTGTGGTGAAACGCCTGATTGTCCGATAATATTTTCTTCATATTTATAGACGTCAGATTTGGCTTTTTTGAAGTCCATGTAATTATTAATGGCGGTGGTGGCCATATCAAAGACCACCATGCCAATGAAGAAAACCAGCGTGTTGCCCCACTGGACTTCCCCGAAATAGGTCATTGAAAACAAGACCCCGATAATAAAGGGAAAGAGACTGGCTAGCTTCGTCTGAATTTCCACTACTTTTAAAAACACATTTAAAGACATTTTTAGTCGCTCCTTATTTCAAATCGGCCCGATTCCCCATCGTATAGCCAGAGTCTTTGCCGATTTCAAAGTTGCCTTCGATATCTTTGCTGATGTAGACTTTGTCGTCTTTTGTGACGAAAATGGCATCGGTTCCTTTCAGACTTTCGACATATTCTAGTCCTTTTTTGACGCCCATTGAGAAGACGGCTGTTGAGAGACCATCACCATCGATGGATTTGTCGGTGATAATGGTGACACCCGCGATGTCGTTATCAAACGGATAGCCAGTTTCACGATCGAAGAGATGGTGATACGTTTTGCCATCGACTTTTAAGTAGCGTTCATAAATTCCTGATGTGACTAAGGTTTTGTTGCTTTCTTTGACTTGGCCTAAAACAGTGTTGCGGGCTTTATTCGGATCTTGAATCCCGACTGTCCAATCCATGTCTTTGCCACGTGGGCTGTGTCCTAAGACGTAAACATTCCCGCCTAAATCGACGATAGCGGTGGTGACGCCGTTGTCTTTGAGGACTTTCACGACTTCGTCGGTGATGAAGCCTTTGGCAATTGCGCCTAAATCCAATTGCATGCCTTTTTCTTCAAGGTAAACGGTTTGCTCTTTGTCGTTGAATTTGACTTTCGTGTAATCAACGAGTTTCAAGGCTTGATCAATTTCGGCTTGGCTTGGTTTGCGGGCATCATCGAAGCCAATGTGCCACATAGAAGTGATTGGGCCAATTGCCATGTCGAAGCCGCCGCGGGAGTCTTTGCTGTATTCATAGGCTTTTTTCAACAAAGGATACAGGTCATCTGAGACTTTGACTGGTTTTACGCCTGCTTCTTGGTTGATTTCATCAATTTCTGAACCTGGTTGGTTGACCGTGATTTTATCGCCTAGTTCTTTGACGCGGGCAAAGGCTTTCGGTAAGACGTCTTCTTTGCCATCATCGTAGATGCGAATTTGAACGTAGGTACCAAGCATTGTTTGACGGTCAGAGTATGGTTCTGTATTAATTTTCGCTTCTGGTTTTGAGGAACAAGCAGCTGCCACAAACAGCACTGCTAGAACACTCACCATGAGCAGAAGTTTCTTTTTCATAGGATTCCCTCTTCTTTCCTTCTTTAATTAAAAAATAAGTTCTCTTGCATAGTAGCCTTTTTTGGAAAAAATGAAAAGTCTTTCTCTTGGAAATTCACAAATTTCTGTGAAAAAATTTGTGAAATGATGGACAGAACTAGCGAAGAAAAAGGGGCGGGAAAGTCAGCCAACCGACTTTTTCCCAACCCCTCAATGGTGTCAAGTAATTGCTGAAAAGCGTTTCAGGAACTACTTCACGATTCATTTATTATTACTTATTTTGTTACGATGTTGTCAACAACGATTTCAGTTGTGTCGCCTTTTTCAGCAGCGTTCACTAATTGTTGTGCGTAGTTGATGAATGAATGTGTGCTGTGTGTTGCACCAGTTACCACTTCAACACCTGCAGGTGAGCCGTCTTCTTCGCCCATTGCTTTAACAAATTCTTTGTTTAATGTTTCGATATATTCTTTTGGTCCAACGCCAGCAACGTCTTTCATTTTGCTTTCGTATTCAGTGTCATCTTTTTTAGATTTGCCGTCAGCGTTCACGTTATCGTAGTTAGATTCAGTCACTTTACCATCTTTCACAGTCATTGAGAATGTTGTGTGGTAGCCGTTTGAGTCATTTTTTTCTTTCAATGAGTACGTACCATCTTTCAATGTTGCGCCATTGTCGATTTCGATTGTGTCTGTGTTACCAGCTTGTGCTGCTTGGATTAATTGTTGTGCGTAGTTTTGGAATGATTCAGATGAATGAGTCGCACCAGTTACTACTTCCACACCGCTTGCGCTTTGTGCTTTAACAAAAGAATCGTTTAATTGTTTGATGTATTCTTTTGGTCCAACACCAGATTTTGCTTTCATGCTTTCTTCATACTTAGTGTCTTCTGTTTTAGATTTGCCGTCAGCATTGATGTTGTCATATTTAGATTCAGTGATTTTGCCGTCTTTTACAGTCATTTCAAAGACTGCACGGTAACCATTTTTTTCATTTTTTTCTTCTAATTTATACGTACCATCTTTTAAATCGCCACCGGCAACTTTTTTCGCTGGTGCTGATGATTCAGTTGATTTTTTCGTTTCTGAAGATGCTGCGCTAGAAGAGTTCGTTGTGTTGTCTTTCTTGTCTGCGCCACAGCCTGCTAATACTAAACTAAATAATGCAATTGCCGCAAAACCTTTAACAAATTTATTCACTTTCATTGATAGTCACCTTTTCTTTCATGATTTTCACAAACATCAAAAGTTTGTGATACATTACACATTATAATGGTTTTAAAAACGTTGTCAAGACCATCCTCTAAAAATATTTACATTTCGGTCTTTTTTTCATCAAAAACTCATCGTTGGAGTAAATTTGTTGACAATTAAAATTTATATTAGACAAATTCGTGAAATACTTATATAATGTTAGTCGATTGTGTACTTATTAATCATTATCACTATTTTACTACTTACAATATTAAGGAGCGGATTGTCAATGACAAAGCAAAATATTGTCGTTGTAGGTGCTGGGTATGCTGGCGTTTCAGCTACTAAATTTCTAGCAAAGAAATTTAAAAAAGATACGGACGTAACAATCACATTGATTGATCGCCATTCTTACCACACTATGATGACCGAATTGCATGAAGTAGCAGGCGGACGTGTTGAACCAGAAGCAATTCAATACGACTTACAACGTTTGTTCTCACGCAAGAAAAACGTAAAATTGGTAACAGATACTGTTACTGGGATCGACAAAGAAAACAAAGTTGTGAAAACTTTAGCAGGTTCTTATCCATTTGACCAGTTAATTCTGGGTATGGGTGGCGAACCAAACGACTTTGGAACACCAGGCGTGAAAGAAAATGGTTTCACCTTATGGTCATTTGATGATGCAGTGAAAATTCGTCATCACATTGAAGCAACCGTTGCTAAAGCAGCCATCGAACCAGATGCTGAAGTACGCAAAGCAATGTTAACATTCGTTGTCTGTGGTTCTGGTTTTACTGGGATCGAAATGGTCGGCGAATTAATCGACTGGAAAGATCGTTTAGCGAAAGATGCCAAAATTGATCCAGACGAAATTACATTAATGGTTGTTGAAGCAATGCCAACCATCTTAAACATGTTATCTCGTAACGATGCTGCCAAAGCAGAACGTTATCTAGAAAAGAAAAATGTTCAATTATTATTGAACTCACCAATCGTTGAAGTTGCAGCAGATCACATTAAATTAAAAGATGGTTCTGAAGTCCCAACGCATACGTTAATCTGGACAGCTGGTGTGAAAGCAACTTCTGATGCCGCTGACTTTGGTTTAGAAGCAGCACGTGGTAGTCGTTTAGTTGCGAATGAATACATGCAAGCAAAAGGTTACGAAGACAAAAACATTTATATCATTGGTGACTTGGTTTATTACGAAGAAACACCAAATACACCAACTCCTCAAATCGTTCAAGCAGCTGAACAAACAGGTCATACTGCGGCTGCCAACATCGTTGCAGATATTAAAGGTGGCGAAAAACACGCCTTTAAAGGAAACTACCAAGGATTCATGGTTTCCATCGGCGCGAAATGGGGCGTTGCCAACTTATTCGATAAAATTCATTTGAGTGGTTTCTTAGCCATCATTATGAAACATATCGTTAACTTGAAATACTTCTTTGATATTCGTTCTGGTTACTATATGTTCCAATACATTATGCACGAAATCTTCCATATTAAAGATGATCGTTCTGTTGCTCGCGGACATACGTCTCGTTACGGCAATGTCTTGTGGAGTGTTCCGCTACGTGTCTTCTATGGTATGGTTTGGTTAGTCGAATCAATGAAGAAAATTGTCGGCAACGGCGATTACTTGAAACCAAGCACTTGGTTTGGTGACGGTTCTTGGTTCACAGATAAAGTCGTTTTCCCATTCCCTTGGTTACAAGAACAAGTAACAACAGGTGCTTCTCAAGCAACTGAAACAGCAACAACTGCTGCAAGTGGTGCGGCGGATGCGGCGGCAAGCGGTGGTGCCGATGCGGCAACACAAGCAGCGCACTTTGGTTTAAGCTACGCTTATGGCGAAACACCAATGCAAGTGTTTGATCACATGCCTAAATGGTTCGAAAGCGTAATGAAATTTATGATGCCAAACCAAGAAGTTGCTTTGTTCATGCAAAAATTCATGACAATCGTTGAAGTATGTATTGCTTTAGCATTGATTGCTGGTTTATTCACTTGGTTATCAAGTGCTGCTACAATTGGTTTAACAATTGCCTTCTGTTTATCTGGCATGTTCTATTGGGTAAATATCTGGTTTATCTTTGTCGCTTTTGCTTTGATGAACGGTTCAGGCCGTGCTGTCGGTTTAGACCGCTGGGTAATTCCATGGATTCAACGCAAACTTGGTAAAGCGTGGTATGGTACCCCGAAAGCTAGATACGGCGGTAAGTAAGCAATCGATAATCGATTGACAACTACGAGCAAAAGCTGAGACACATGTCTCCAGCTGACTATCATAGGATTTAGTATGTGGGACAGCAGTCAAGCATGACTTTTGTCCCACATATTTTCTTTTATATAATATGGTGGCTCAACTGGAAAAGAATACTTCTTTTCCGTTCATTATGTTATGATAGACAAGAAAAAAACACCAAAGGAGAGAGAAGAAAATGACGATCAAAGAATTCATTAAGAAAAGTCGCTTGAAAACATGGGACGTTATTATTATTGCTGTTTTAGTTCTTGGTTCTTTTCTGCCCCTTGTTGTTTTTGCCATGCAAAACCGTGGTCAAGAAGCAGCTACGTATCAAGCAGTCTTGAAAGTAGACAACAAAGTAATCAAAGTCTTTGACTTAAAAAAGGACGGCCCGCATTATACATATAAATACGAAGCAAAAGACGGTGATTACAACCTGATTGAAGTAGATGGTGATCGTATCCGCGTGAAGGAAGCCAACTGTGCTGACTTAGTGGATGTTCGACGAGGCTGGATTTCCAAACCTGGCGAAACCCCGATTGCCTGTCTACCCCACAATTTGTTTATCACCGTGGAAGCTTCTGATGGGAGTGAAGACGGTAGCTTAATTTATTAAGCACGACAACTATGAGCAAATTACACAAGAATATTTATATTGCTATGCTCGTTGCCCAAGGGGTCATTATTGGTTTAATCGAAAATATGATTCCTTACCCTTTCGCATTTGCTCCTGGGGCAAAGCTCGGTCTAGCAAATTTAATTACCATTATTGCGATTTTCACCATGCGTAAGCGTGATAGTTTTTTCCTGGTCTGTTTACGTTTGATTTTAACGACATTACTGGGCGGCACACTTTCGACCTTTTTCTATAGTGCCAGTGGTGCCTTATTAAGTTATTTCGGCATGTTGCTTGTCAAGCAGCTGGGGCCAAAACGGGTCAGCATTATCGGGATTAGTGCCGTTGGTGGTTTCTTACACAACGTTGGTCAGTTGCTAACGACCTCTTTCTTTGCTCATTCGTGGGCGCCGATGCTGTACTTACCATTTCTATCTCTGTTTGGGTTACTCTCGGGGATTGCCATTGGGATTGCCGCTAATTATTTACTACAACATGTCCAGACGTTACGAAAATTCCAACTGAATTATGAACAAACAACGAAACATAAGTGGAGTCAATTTTTCTAATTGAAAACCTGTCCGCCACAATTAAAGGAGTCATCTTATGAATATACATCCTATGTGGAATACCTATCCTACGTTATCAAAAGAATTAACAACTACTCTTCGCTTGATGGAACAAGCGGTTCAAATCGATAATCAAGAGATTCAAGCTGCTGTCCATGACATGATTCATTCTGGCGGCAAATTGCTACGTCCAGCCTACCAACTGTTGTTCTCTTATTTTGGTGAACAGCGGGACCCTAAAAAGGCGACAGCGTTAGCGGCTTCCATTGAATTACTGCATACCGCCACGTTAGTTCACGACGATATTGTCGATGAAGCTGATACGCGTCGTGGCTTGCCAACATTGCGTTCGCGCTTTGGAAATAGCACAGCCGTGTATACAGGCGATTATCTTTTTGTTTGCTGTTTCAAGCTCTTATCTGATTATTCTTCTTCATTAAAAAGCATTCAATTAAATTCGCGCAGTATGGAAAAAGTCCTAACTGGTGAGCTTGGTCAAATGGACAATCGCTATAATTTCGAGGTAACGATTGACCAATATTTAAAAAACATTTCCGGGAAAACTGCCGAACTGTTTGCGCTAAGTTGTTTTGTCGGTGCCTATGAAAGTGGCACCTCACAACGTTTTGCCAAACGTTGTGGTGAAATCGGCGAAAATATCGGACTGGCTTTTCAAATTATTGATGATATTTTGGACTATACACAAACTGCCGATGCTATCGGCAAACCCGTCTTAGAAGACGTACGTCAAGGCGTTTATTCTTTGCCCTTGATTTATGCACTTGAAGCCAATCGTGAAGTCTTGTTACCACTTTTAATGAAAAAAGAAGCCTTGACTGATGAAGAAACACAGGAAATTTATCGTCTTGTCCATGAACTAGGTGGCGTAGAAAAGGCCCAACAATTAGCCACTCATTACACAGAAAAAGCGCTGAAAGAAATCAGCAAACTTCCTGAAACAAAGGCCCAAGCGAAAGAACAATTGTATGAAATTACACAAACGATTTTGACAAGAGAAAATTAAAAAAGCCGCTGGATCCTATTGAGGATTTAGCGGCTAGCTTTTTAGGTGATACCTTGCTATAATAAATACGAAGAGAGCGTACTAGACATACGCTCTCGGGTAGACCGTTTAAGACGGTAGCTTTAATTGTGGATAAATAAACCCGTCAATCCTTGCTAAAGATTATGACGGGTTTATTTTTTGTCGTTTTTATTACTGATTTTGACAATTAATGTTGCGAAAGCAATCGCAAGCATCAATGCTTCAAAGACAGTCACTACTATTCCTTTCTAGGGAAAGAGCAAACAAGCAAAAACATTGGCAGTCCCCCTTTTTTTGAGAAATTGCCACCGTCATAAACTTCCTACTTGTGTAGTATAACACATTTGTACCTTCCTAGAATACGCTTACTTTCCTGATTATTCAACAGCCGCTTTCTTTTGTAATAAAAATCGCGCACCGTTTACTGGGATAAAACGATTCAGCCAACTAAAATTTTTTAGACTAAACAGACCGACCATCTTTTTTGATGGTCGGTCTGTTTAGTCTATTGCTCCGCCTTTACTCCTTCTCCGACAATGCTCGCCAGACATCAAATGTTTGTTTTAAGCCTTGGACATTATGAACGCGTAAAATTTCTACGCCTTGTTGTGCTGCATACAAGGAAGCAGCGGCTGAGCCAAAATCACGGTTGGCTGGTTCTGGTTCGTTCGTTAAAGCGCCGATGGTTCGTTTGCGAGAAACGCCGTACAGTAACGGATAATCTTGGTAGCGAAAGGCGTTAGGATCTTTTAACAGTTGAAGGTTTTCTGCGACAGTTTTATGAAAGCCAATCCCTGGATCGAAACAAATTTTTTCTAAGGAAAGCCCATATTTTTGGCATTGTTCAATTTTTTCTGTATAAAATTGGTGTAACTCTTCTTTTAAAGAAAGGGATTGGTGTTTTCTGGAATGCATAATCACAACTTGGACTTCAGGATATTGTGCGAGGACTTCTGCCATCCCCGGAGTGTCTAATCCTTTGATGTCATTAATCATTGTGGCGCCAGCTTGGATCGCGGCTTCTGCTACTTCGGGATAGTAGGTATCCACAGAAATCGGCGCTAGAGAAGTCTCACGTATTTTTTTTATTAATGGTAATACTCGGTCTACCTCAACTTGTGGAGAAACTTCTTCGTAGCCAGGACGTGTGGATTGGCCGCCAATGTCTAAAATATCGGCCCCCGCTTCTAGTAGATGAAGCGCATGTTGATAGGCCACGTCGACCGTTGTGTAGCTACCGCCATCAGAAAAAGAGTCGGGGGTCGTGTTGACAATCCCCATAATTTGGTAATTCTTTTTTAAATCAATCATTGTCACATTGCTCCTTTATCTGCTGAATCATCTTTCGTAAAGCCCGCATTCTAGGACTTATCTTCATTCGTTCACTCGTGGACAACTCCGCTAAGGTTTTGCCTCGGTCTGGTAAATAAATAATCGGATCAAAGCCATAACCGCCTGTACCGCGCGGTTCAACTAATTCACCAGTCAAAGTGGCTTCCGTTTGCAACAGTTTGTCGTCATCGAGTACATAGACCAACGTGGCTGATAAGGTTAACTCTCGGGTCGACTGTTGCCCTTCAAATAAGTGCAACAGTTCGCGGTTCTGTTCTTCCGGATTGGCTGAATGGAAAAAGCGGCTTGTATGAATACCTAATAAATCAGGAAAAGCAGTTAACGTTAAGCCGCCATCATCACCTAACACTGGGCGGCCAATTAATTGTTGGAAAAAGCGAGCTTTTAGATAAGCATTTTCAGCATACGTAGTGCCAGTTTCTGCAGGTTGTTCTTGACTGGTTGTATACTTTCGATAAGAGACAAGTTGAATAGCGGGGTCCTTAAGTCCTGATTGCATTTCTTTTAACTTACCTTGGTTATTCGTGCCAACAATGATTTCCATTTTCTAACGTATCTCCATTAAAAATTGATTTTTCCACTCTTGTTCTTTAAATAGTCCGGTAAATTGAAATGTTTTGGTGCTACTTTGTGGTGTTTTCACGCCGCGCATCGTCATACACATATGTTCCGCTTCAATGGCTACTGCAATGCCTTTGACGGGAATATTTTCTTGGAGTTTGCGGGCAATTGTCACTGTTAAATCTTCTTGAACTGTGGGACGTTTGGCACAATGTTCTACTAATCTTGGTAACTTGCTTAGTCCCAATACTTTGCCACCTTCTGGCAGATAAGCGACATGTACTTTTCCATAAAATGGCAATAAATGGTGTTCACACATTGAATAAAAGGCAATATCTTTTACTAAAACCATTTCGCCTTCATTTAAGCTATCAAATAATTTATAATCATCAAATTCAGGTTCGGTTAATCCACTAAAAACTTCTGCATACATTTTAGCTACGCGTTTGGGTGTATCAATGAGTCCTGCCCGTTGAGTATCTTCCCCCACTGCTTCTAAGATTGTGGTAACTGCCTGCTCAATTTGCGCTTGTTTTTCCTGCTCCATCTCTACCATTCCTTTTCGCTTACTCGCACTTCTTCTTGATTGCCACTGCGCTGAATCCACGTAGCTATTGGCGTGCCCAATAATTGTTCCTCTGCGTAAACATCACTTAAGGGAATCAAAACAAATGACCGTTTTGTTAATTCTTGATGAGGAACTTGTAAGTGAGGCAACGCGACTGACTGTTCCCCTAATAATAAAATATCAATATCAATAATCCGCGGACCCCAGTGAATTAATTTTTTACGTTTCATTACTTGCTCAATCCCTTGGGTAACAGCCAATAACTCTTCAGCGGTATAGCTAGTATCAATTTTCAATACGGCGTTCAAAAAATCATCTTGGTCTGTATAGCCGTAAGGATCCGTTTCATAAAGTTTTGAAGAAGCCACGACCTGAATCTGCGGGTCTTCGTTTAAATAATTGCGGGCTTTCACTAAATTTGCGTACGGATCGCCGACGTTACTACCTAATGCTACATAGCCAATCATCTATACTTCTCGCTCCATTTCAATTTCAATATTGTCAAAAAGGCCGGGCATCGGCACACTATATTTTCTAATTTTAATGATAATTTTGTTCAATTGTTCTTGATAATCTGCGGAAATATCATCTAAAATAGCACTCGCTAACCCTTCGATTAAATCGTACGAGTGATTGTTTACTCGTTGGGCAATCAATTCATTCACTTCGGCATAATTGACAGTTTGAGTGACATCATCTGTTCGCCCTGCCTCAGCTAACGACAACTGCATTTCAAGGTCGATTTCTACTTGCTGTCCTAGACGTTTTTCTTCTGCCAAAACACCATTTTTTGTGAAAAATTTCAAGTTGTTGATTCTAATTTTATCCATCCTTTAACTCCCTACCCTCTGTTTTGCTGATTTTTTTAATCATAGCATATTTCTTGGAAAAGTCAGTAGTTAAAAGATGGAAAAGTGGTTATTGGTATGATATAAAAAATTACTTTTTACGAATCAAATAGTATAACTCGTGTATTCAAAAAAGAGCGTTGCATCAGCAACGCTCTTTTTTGGGGTTTATTCGCCTTTTATCGCATTGTTACAAATTCTTCTGAGCCTGTTGGATGAATCGCAACAGTATTATCAAAATCAGCTTTGGTCGCGCCCATTTTAATAGCGACTGCAAAGCCTTGTAGCATTTCGTCAACACCGATGCCGATGCCATGCAAACCGACAATTTTTTCTTCTTTGCCGACACAGATTAATTTCATGTCGCATTTTTGACGGTATTCTCCTAAAGCGAAATACATTGGTGTAAAGCTAGAGCGATAGATTTTCACTTGGTCTTCACCATATTCTTCAAGCGCTGCTTTTTCCGTCAAACCAATTGTCGCAACTGGTGGATGGGTAAAGACCACCGTTGGTACCAAGTTATAATCCAAATATAAATCGGTTTGTCCGTTAAATAAGCGTTCAGACAGGCGCCGACCAGCGGCAATCGCGACTGGCGTTAAGTCGATTTTCCCAATGACATCGCCGACTGCGTAGATGCCATTTTGCGTGGTATTTTGGAATTTATCTACTTTGACGTAGCCTTTTTCATCAAGGGCTACTTTCGTATTTTCTAAGCCTAATTGATCCGTGTTTGGCTGACGGCCTGTCCCGAAAATCACGGCATCTGTCGTGATTGATTCACCATTTTCAAATGTAATAACGTACTCATTCTGCGCCGTTTTTTCAATTTTAGCTGGTGTTGCATTCGGATGAATTTGCATGCCCATCTCTTGATAGCGTTCTACGACTTTTTCAGAAAGCATGTCATCAAAGCTTCGTAATGGTCGTTCATGACGGAAGGCCCAATGTGTTTCTGCGCCTAAGCCATGTAAGGTTCCTGCTAATTCGGCTGCGATGTAACCTGCACCGACAAAGACCACACGTTTTGGCATTTCTTCTAACGCAAAGAAGCCGTTTGAATCTAAGGCATATTCTTCTCCTGGAATACCTAGTTTTTTCGGACGACCACCTGTCGCGATTAAAATGTGCGGCGCCGTATATTCTGTCCCATTGACTTCAATTGTTTGCTCCCCAGTAAACGTAGCGTAACCATGGATACGTTCAATGTTGTTACTGTCTAAACCACGATTATACGCACCATGTAAGAAGTCGATATATTTTTCACGATTTTCAACTAATTGTTTAAAGCTAAAATTTTTGATTTCAACATCAAACCCGTAGCCTGCTGTGTCTCTTTCCATCATTTCCATCATGCTGCTGGCTTGCCACATGACTTTTTTAGGCACACAACCAACGTTGACACAGGTCCCACCAATTTCGTTGCCCTCAATTAAAAGGACGTTGGCTCCGTGCATTCCTGCGCGGTTAGCAGAAGCAATCCCGCCACTACCGCCACCAATAACAATATAATCATAGGTTTTCATTTATTCTGGCTCCCTTTCAATTTGAACTTTCTCCTTTATTATCGCAAAAAATAGCAAAAAAAGACAGTCGTATTACTTACTTTTGTTTAGTTTTCTGCTGCTTCTGTTTCATGGATTCGTTCCGTAAAAGCACTGGGGGAAAGGAATTCAATCGTAGCATTGTCGAAGGAAATTCCTAAATCTTCTTTCGTTACGTTTGGATTCATTGTAATGACATAAAGTGTTTTGCCTAAGGAAAGTGCAATCCCAATTTCTAAATAACTTAGTCGGTCAAAGTCACCATTAATAAAAACGTAGGTTGCTTCGTGAAGATACCGTTTTATCACTTCAATATCTGTAAACATTCCGGTTTGAACACAATCTGCTAACCCGAAGTCCACACCCCCCGCACAGCCATGCTCATCTTCAAACAGCTGAGGATCTACCAAAAGGTCCGTTTGAATACGAGGGTTTTGACCAATTTGGTAGGCGAATAATTTAGCCATAGTTATTCCTTCTTCTTTTTGATTACTTGTTAGAACGTAATAATTCAAGAACAATTTCTGTTTTGTCCTGCTCCGTTTGAATAGCTGTTCCTAATATCTTTTCTATTTCTTCTTTAGGTAATTTAAAAGCTTGATTTAGTTGACTTGCAGGAATGACTTGGTGCTCTAAAATCATGTGGTAAACTTTTTGGAAAACTTCTGGCTGTTCGATAGTCAGTTGTTCATCGTAAGGCTCTTTCGTTTTCCATTTATTTTTAGCAATTCTTTTATTTAAATAGAGACGTTGATCATCATTAATTAACGCTAATGTGTATGTTTTTTGAATCATTGATTGAAGAGAAACTTTCCAATACTTTTTCAAATCAATATAGTATTCTAACGAAATAGACAAGAGCGAATCAGAAAAAGCCGCTGAAGGAAGGAGAAAATGCGCAGCAAATAGATTTGCTTGATACTCAATAATGTTCTTTAATTCTGTTTGCGAATACTCATGAATACTTTCAACACCGTTGTGTAATAAAATATGTCCTAGTTCATGCGCCACGTTAAAACGACGACGGACAGCAGATTCATGATTATCTGTGAGCATAATAAACGGCCGACCAATCATCCAACGCGAGACCGCATCTAGTGTTGGATTGGACATGTTGGCTTCTGAAATAATCACACCATTTTGTTCAGCCAACTGAATGAGATTAGGGACTGGCGAAATCAAGTCTAAGCCCCAAATTTTCCGTAATTCCTCAGCCTTTTTCACAATTTCTTCTTCTGTGATTTCATAAATACTCTTTTCAATTAATTCTGGTAAACAAACTTTGGGAAAGTTCACATATGTTGCTAATACTTTATACACTTCTTGCACATATTTTAACCGCTCTTTTTGCATATCTCTTACTTTCTTCGTTGCCGCACTTCGGCTTCTAAAAAAAGTTGTGCCTGAATACAATTCAAATGTATCTGCTGAAAAGAAACTACGGGGAAATTGTAAAACAGAAATTAGTTTTAATATGCTATCTGCTTTAGGAATTGTTTTTCCCGATTCGTAATTCGAAATCATTTGCCTAGATAGCTCTGCTTTCTCGGCTAATTCTTTCATTGTTAATCCTCGTGCAATGCGAGCCGAAGTTAATTGCTTTGGATTAAAAATCAACCTCTCGTTCATTTTCTAGTCCTCTCCTTATCAGTTCGTCAGCGGTTGACGTAAAAGTCAAATGTAGGTCCTTACGAACTTCCTCTGGATTTTTTAAAAGAACTGGTGCCTGCGTAATATCAATTTGGTCAATCCAACGACCAACTCCAATATCTGGTAACCCTAATCGAACAAAACGTAATTGATGATTCGATCCGCCATAAGTTAGTAATAAGAATGGTGGTTGATTGGCATCATAATACTCATTTAAATCTTCTGGTTTGTCAAATAAATTATACTGCTTATTTAATAAGCTCCCACGATTTCTAAATAATGCCTTTTTAGGAACTGAAGCTTCTGATAAAACTTTCGCTGGCGTTAAAATTGCGCCTTTGGTTTCAATCATTAAGTACGTATGGCCATTGACATATCGACTACTAGCTTTGTCAGCTATTTCATGTGGGATTGCTGATGAAGTTAACACTTGTTTTAAACCAACATCAACCAATCCATGCCGAACGTGTCCCCAAACTTTTTTCATTTCTGCTCGTTGAAAAATAGATTCTCTTTCTGTTAGCTCCATTAAGTAGCGATATGCTTCTCTTATGCTTAACGATAAAACACCAACCATTCGTGCATCACAATTTCTTTTTAAATGTTCTTTTAAAATACTCATTATTTTCTCTCCTTTTTTCATAACACCCCAACAACATACCATGTTAACATTTTGCCTTTTCTAAAAAAATATGTCAACACAAAAAAATGAACTTAGGAAGGTAAGTCATTTCGACTTACCTTCCTAGCTCTGAATTTTAAAATAAACGGCGAGACAGATATAGCTTCTTCTGTACTCTTCAGGATAAAACTTCAATCGACAGCCCTAGCCCGACCTCATATTTCAAATAACTCTTCTTATAACTTTTGCTTTGCACTGGTCCTCAATACATATTCCCAACCACTTTTACTCGTAAGCGGGTTGCATTTTCTGGATGATAGGCGAGTGGTGTTTCTTCCACCTCGACTAACTCGATTGTGCCAGGGACTGCACCCGCAAGTTCAGCTTGTTGGACGGCTTTTTCTTGGGCATCGGCCAACGCCGCGTCTCGTTGGATTTTTGAATAGACATAAATTTGTTCGTATTGTCCGCTAATCTGAGCGATAGAGGCACCGATGGCATTCGCCACTGCCCCGTTTTCGTTGCGAATTAGCGCTTTAACACCTGTCAATTCTTCGGGGATGATAATACTCCCACCACCAACTAAAACGACCGTCACGTCTGCAGAACTGGTTTTCATGCGATCAATCGCTTCACTGACCAATTCGCCAATTTTTTGGTACACTTTTTCCGCAAACGCTTGGTCTAAATGAGCCACTTTGCTAGGATCACCGACTTGGGCATGGCCTAAGCGAACCGCAATATCAGTGGTCGTTAATTGTGTGCCACCAAAAACAAGGGCCTCTTGTGTAATACGGTAGCCGACACTATCGGGGCCAACTGTCACAGAACCATCTGGTTGTTCACGCACTAGACTGCCGCCGCCGACACCGATTGACACGATATCTGGCATTCTAAAATTGGTCCGTACCCCGCCAACATCAACGGCCAGTGAAGATTCTCTTGGAAAGCCATCCACTAACACGCCAATGTCGGACGTTGTGCCACCAACATCTAAAACAACCGCATCTTTCAAGCCAGCTAAGTATGAAGCGCCACGAATACTATTGGTTGGTCCACAAGCAATGGTTAAAATAGGAAACTGTTTGGCATACGTTAACGACATTAACGTACCATCATTTTGACATAAGTACACTTGGGCGTGATGAATTTTTTCTTGTTCTAAGGCTTGTTCAAAGCCTTCGCTGGTCACTTTAATTACTTTGTGCAACGCAGCATTTAAAATTGTCGCATTTTCCCGTTCGATTAAACCGACAGACCCAATCATTGAGGAGCAAGATACAGGAACATCTGCCCCTAACACTTCCTTCGCAAGTGCTTGAACAAACAATTCTTGGTCATTTTTTAAAGAAGAAAAAACGCCAATTACTGCGATTGCCTCTACTTCTCCTCGCCAAGAGGCCAAAATCCCACGTAATTCTTCTTCGTCCAGTGCAGTCAATGGTTGTCCATCATATTCGTAGCCGCCATGTGCTAAAGCATACGTTTCTGAAAGAGTGGCCACTAAATCCTTGGGCCAAGCTGTGTAAGGCAAGACCGAAGCGGTTGCTGGATAGCCCAAACGAAGGACCCCAACTTTTGCTAATTTTTTTCGCTCAACAATGGCATTCGTACATTGGGTCGTGCCCAACATTGCATGTGTGACTTTGGTTGGGTCCACTGCTGATTCTGCCAAGACTTTATTTAAGGCACCGGCAATCCCTGTTTGAATATCATCGGTTGTTGGAACTTTCACTGAATGAATCAAGTTTAATTGATGATCTAAAATAACAGCATCTGTATTTGTGCCGCCGACATCGATACCGATTTTATACATTTATTTATCCTCCTTCGCTACTAAGTTTTCTAGTGGTTGATAATCCATTTCGTAGCCGAAATACCGAGGACCCACTGTTTCGATACCTTTTTTCGTTCGCCAAGCTGCATTCGCTTTCAAGCCCATTACTTGGACACGTTTGCCGTATTTCAAGCTTTCTGTTGTCACAGGCGTTAAAGTTTCTAAATCTACCATACAAATCAAATCAGGCGTCATCGCAATCACCTGACCATCTTTCTCGGCAATTAAATTTTCATTTTGAAAATGGACGACTGCTTCTGAACCAGCATCACTGTTTAAGCCACTCAATTTGACACGTCCCAAATTGAAGCCACCTTTTACTTCTCGTTCTACATCTAGAATTTTTCCTTGGAACAATTCAAAGCCATCCGTAACTTCTACTAATGCTTGGCGTTTTTCTTGTTCATCTGCATAGGTACCTCGAATCACTTTGCCAATTTCTTCTGATAATGTCACGATGTTGTGAATACCATAGTCTTGTAATTGTTTGCCTGTCGCGGGATAAATGCTCACTAAAGCACTGGCGCCCATTTCAACCGTTTGAACACGAGCAAGACGTTCTGTCCAAGTATTATCAATCGTTTCCATAATGCCGATATTTCCTTTTTCATCGGTAATTGCCATAGGGGTCGCTGACATCCCATTCAAATGGAACGTTACCATAGGCAATTCTGGAAAGGCCCGACCCATACCATCACAATCCACCAAGGGAATGCCTAGCTTCGCTGCAACAACAATTGGAATCATTGAATTGACGCCCCCAGCTTCCATTGGAAAGGTTCCCGCAATCGTTTCTTGGTCTAAATATTTTCCTAACTTCTCAAAGACACGGACGAATTCGTCGCCTTTGGGAAATTTTTCAATTGCGACAGATGGGGCACCCATCATTGCGGCTGGTAGGAAAAAATCCTCCGCAGCTATCTCTTCTGGAGAAACCAGTTTGACAGGTCCGTTTTCTTCGATGGCGGACAAAGCCATCATTTTACCAATGTAGGGATCACCGCCACCTCCTGTCCCTAAAAACGCTGCTCCTGTGGCTATATTCTCAATTGCTTCTGCATCTAAATAACGCATTCTCCGACACTCCTCTTCTTCATTCCATTTCTAATGATTCGGTGTTCGTCTGTTGACGTTTTGCACCGAAATAATAAATAACAAACGATAAAACAATGCCAATTAGCGGTTGGTTAGGCAATTGAGGGGCATTGGGAAAGAAACTCATAATCACCGGAATGCCCCCCACTGCAGCACCAATTAGCCATGAAAAAACACCTAATTTATTCACGCCAGGCGTTGGCTGCCATTTGGTTCGATCGCCTTTGTTAATCAACCAATAGGCAGCAATCATTACACCAGCCACTGGTGGCACCATCGCAGAAAGGACGGACATAATCGGCGTAAAGTAATTTAAAATCCCCACAACTGCTAATAAGGTTCCAATCGCGCCGGCCGCACCGACAGCGACTTTTTCTTTTTCTTTTGGAATATCAAAGACATTAATCAAGGCCAGTCCGCCAGAAAAAGCATTCACGGCATTCGTGGTCCAAGTTGCTAAAATTAGCGCAATAATTCCTAAAACTGGAAAACCGAGATTCATAAAAACTTCCGTGATATCTGCGGTGTTCGATGCAATGGTCAAGACCGCACCAACGCCAATCATCAACAAGCCTGTCGGTAAAATCCCTAATGTGGCCGCTTTAACCACATCTTTACGAGAAGAAACATATTGAGAGTAATCTCCAGCAATTACTGCGCCTAATGCAAAAGAACCGACAGTCATTGAAAGACCTGACATAAAGCTTCCTACTGTTTGAGGTGTATATTGACTAACAGCTTCCCAACCGTTGTTTCTTAACGAAGCCACCAAGCCATAAAGACAAACCAGAACTAACACAGGAACCGCAAAATAATTCAGAATTTTCAATATTTTTATGCCATAAAGAGCCGAAATAAGCATGATAACTCCCCAGATTAAGGAAGAAAGCGACACAGGTAAATCAATGCCGTAAATTTTTAAAAAGTTCGTGAAGGCGCCGCCGCTGACATTGGCTTGCAAACCAAACCAACCTAAGCAAGCAATCGCTAGAATAATAGAAATGATCTTTTGCGAACCTTGAATGCCAAACACTTGAGAAGCGACTTTGACAGAAGGTTCTTGTAAGTCGGAACTTTGAATTCCTTGTAAAATCATTAAAATAACAATAATACCGTAACCAATAAATCCTGTTAACAAAGCTTCCCATAAAGGCATGCCTGCAACTAACGTTCCTCCAATAATTAATCCTGGCACGCTAATCATTGCGCCCGCCCAAACAAATGCTAAGCTAAGCCACGATTGTTGTTGCTCGTTTTTTAATTTCATTCTCATTCCTCCTTAATTATTTTTTCAATTATAACGAAAAATCAGTCATAGGTCTTTTTCAAATTAAAAAAAATATCGAGGAAGTTTTGGCTTAAAATAAAAAAGAGACAAGAACCTGGGACAAAAATCACTTTGGATTTTTGTCCCAGGCTTAAAAATTGATAAACGGCGGAAACAGAAGCAACTCCTTCGGAAATAAGCCGAAATTCTCCAAAAATTAAAGAACAATTTTCGGAAATTCCTTCTTATTTCTCGGAGTTAAACACTTCTGTCCCGACCTCTGTCTGCTTTTTTCATTCGTTCGTGACCAAGCGATATAAGATCATCGCCAAATAGACTTCATAGGCTTCGGCGGCGTTGGTCATATCATAGCCGAGCGCTTCATTAATTTTACTGATACGATATTTGACCGTATTTTTATGAACAAATAGGCGTTCACCGCATTCTTTAAAATCACTACTTGCATCTAGTAAAAACGTTCCTAATGTCATTAACTGCTCTGATTCTTTTAAGAGAGGTTGGATAACTGCTAAGCGTTGTTGGATTGCTTCTTCTCCTGCTTGGAGACACGTCATCATTTGTTGAACTGTACGAATTTCTGCGATTGATAACACTTTTCTTTGTGGATAGACGCGCTTTAAAAACGGCGCGACTTGATTAGCGGTTTGGTAGATGACACGCACTTCAGTCGTGTTACGAACTTTCGGACAAAGGATGATTTCACCTAAATAGTCCTGATAGTCTGTGGCTTGCAAGTATTCTTTACTAATCGTGGCTTCAGGCTGTTTGTGTAAATAATTACCTAAGAGAACAATCAGGTAATTTTCTGTTTGCTGGACAATCGTTGTTTGGTAATAGTAACGTAGGAAATCTTTCAAATCTTGCTGAATAGCGTGGATTTCTTGTCCTTGTTGCCAAATAGGCAAAAGCCACATCGTTTCGACAGAAGAAATATCAATCATTAATTTTTTGGCTAATTGGTACATCTTATCACTTTCATCGTTAATGATTGCTTGGACTAAGGCATACTCACTGACTTCGTCATAGTTTTTCCCCCATAAATTCAGAGCCATCTGAACGACTTCCACCGCTTGATTCATCTCAAAAGAGGTTAACTGCTCTTCTTCTCGAATGAAGTAAAGCTTCAATGTTTGTCCATCTTTCTGAGGAAGTTTTTGCGAGGTAATGAAGTAGGTCGTTTCTCCCAGCGCTACTTTCTCTTGTGATTGATAAAGTAACTTGGTTAAGGGCAATTTCGTGCTTCGCGGCCAATTGATGGTGCTGATGATTTCATTGGTATATGTGGTTAACGCAATGTTGACTTTTAAAAAATCGGATAGGATTTTCAAGGTCATTTCCACACTGCGGTTTTGTTCAGGCAAAAGGGAAACTTTTTCCAAGAGGTCCGTTGCAAAAGAAGCCATTTTATTTTTATTGACTAACAATTTCATGACTTCATAAATGACTTCGTTGTAGCGTAATGTGGGATCATTTTTAGGCATTTGGATTAAAATAAAACCTAAAGAATCCGCTAATTGAATCACTTCCTCTGCAACTTTCGGTACGATAATCCCAACGTAGTACAAGATTAGGCCTACTTCGCCTAATTCATGGAGATGCCGAATCGTTTCGCATTGCTTCACCACATCATGACGAATGGCACAAAATGAACCAATCAAAATTTCGCCAGCATGGTATTCATTTGTTTTGTGAAGTTTTTCCGAAAACAAAGACATATCAGAGACTTCTAAAAAAGAAAGAGAAGCAACAGATGTGTCCAATTGGTTTTTACCAGAAAGTACCGTCGCTTCTCGCAAAGACGGTAATTTTAATAAATCATTCACGCGGACACTCATATTTACTCCTCCTTTTGGCTGGTTTATTTTTTCTTACGAATCATATCGCCGACTGCAACAGGTTGCGTCACTTCCATTGTTAATAACATCATGGGATTAGGTGCCCGATCGATCGCTTCACCGTCTTCATTATACATCTCTTTAACGGTTTGGTGGAAATGGGTAAACCCGGGACCATAAAATTCAATTTCATCGCCGACACTGAAAAGGTTCCGTTGACGAATCGTTGCGACTTGCGTCTTTTCGTTGTACGCAATCACTTCACCAACAAATTTATATTGTGGAATTTTACGACGTTCGCCGAATAATTGTTCATTTTCACTTGGTGTATTGTAATAAAAACCAGTTGCTAATTCACGTTGTGCTACTTTCCATAATTCATCAATCCACTCTTGTTGGCAGACATAGTTTTCAGGGTCTTCCATGTAAGAATCGACGGCTTTTTTATACACATTAGCGACTGTCGAAACATAGTGAATGGATTTCATGCGGCCTTCAATTTTAAAACTATCGACACCATTTTCAATTAATTCTGGAATATGTTCAATCATAGACATATCTACGGCGCTCATTGAAAACTCTTCTTCAACTTCCCCTTCGCTGGTTTTGCTCCGACGTTCTGTCCCAAAAGGCATATCAAATAACTCGTATTTCCAACGACAAGATTGAGAGCAACCGCCACGATTGGCATCCCGCATCGACATATGGTTGGATAAAGTACAACGTCCTGAATATGAAATACACATTGCTCCATGAATAAAGGCTTCAATCTCAATGTCCGTATTTTCACGAATCGCTGCAACTTCCTCCATTGAAACTTCGCGCGCTAATACCACACGTTCTAAGCCTTCATTTTTCCAAAATTCTAATGTTTCATAGTTGGTTGCTGAAGCTTGTGTCGATAAATGGATGGGTAAACCTGGTGCTTCTGTCGCACAAATTTCGATTAAAGCTGGATCGGAAACAATCACAGCTGAAATTCCGATGTCTCGCAATTCTCTGAAAAACGCTCCTGCCCCTTCCTGGTTTCCTTCATGAGTGACCATATTGGCAGCGACATAAACTTTCGCATTATGTTCGCGGGCAAAGGCTACGCCTTCCGCCATTTCTTCTGGCGTGAAATTTCCTGCGCGGCTACGCAGACCGTAGGCATTCCCTCCGATATAAACGGCATCGGCACCGTAACGAATTGCGACTTTTAGTTTTTCTAGCGTCCCGGCTGGAGCCAACACCTCGGGACGCTTCAATGTTCGTTCTGTCATTACTTTCATGTTCTTCTTCCCCTTAAATGAATCAATTTATTTTATTGCATCGGCACTTAAATCAAAGAAACCATTGTCTAAGCCACGACCTGTTGGATGTAATTTTTCAATTTCAGCTGTTGCATGAGCTGCTTGATCTTCTGACCAAGTTCCCGCTTCAAGTGCTGCTTTCGCTTCAGCAAATAAGCGAGCAATCGCGACAAAATTTTCACCTGGCGTGTAAAGGCCATCGAGCTTCCATGTACGATAGTGATGGTCATACAAGTTTGTTAACTCATTCATCAAGTTCACATCGTTATTGGCAAAAATATGCGTACCATGACTATCTTCATAAATGGAATAGTGGGTTTCTGGTTTTTTGGGTTCAGAAATAAACAGCCCTTCGTCTTTCGTAACCCCTTTGTCGTTCTTTGTGTAATTGTAGTAATTTTGAATTAATGGGCGTTTCGATTGATGAATACAGGTCGCCCCATAGACAAGAATTTCAGCTGGAACTGCTAAGTTTTCTTCCATTGCGACCATTTCTTCAAAAGGCACTTCCCGAGCTAGGACAGCTCCGATGGCTCCTCGTTTACTCCAAAAATTGATTTGACGTGAGCTCGTTACTAAGGTTTCACCATCATAAACGTAAGGAATTTCTAATCCATCTCGTTGCATAATAAACACAATACCTGGATCACCCAAAGTAATTTTATCGACGTTGATTTCTTTTAAAAATGTCAGATACTCTGGGACTAATTTCATTTTTTCAGGGTGCATAATGCCATTTACTGCAACTAGCACTTGTTTGCCCATTTCATGTGCACGTTTCACAATCTCGCGTTGTTCATCTCGTGTAAAAGATACGGGCAAACGCAACCCGAATGTTTCTTCTCCAATATATAATGTATCCACACCTGTTGCGAGTAATTCTACAGCCTGCTCAACAGATTCTGCAGTTGCAATCAGTTCAATCATAAATATAGCCTCCTTCTTTATGACCGTTTAATAGTATCATACGTTCACAAACTTTAAAAGAGCCTATCTGTATTAAACGTACATTTTTCACAATGTTTCCGAAAAAATCTTGGTAGAGAAGCGCCATCCGCTTACCTACCAAATGCTCTTTTTTTAATTACTGGTCATCTGTTCTTTGGTCACTCGTTCAAGTGATATTTTCGTTCATAAAACGTTACTACAACGGTGAATAGCCACGCTGCCGCTAAGCCTAACAAGCTGCCTAAAACAATCCCCAAAAAGCGGAATTGAATCAACGTTATCACGTACTGCTGACGAACGAGCAATGAAAGCATCAGAGCCATAGGCGTTGTGAAAAATTGCGCCAATCCATAATTACGACGAATAAAATACTCAACGGTCACAAATAAGATTGTAATCACGACAATCGATTCAAAAGTTGTCAAAGCTAAATTAAGCAGAAAAGCGGAAATAACCAATCCAATCGTTGTGCCAAAAATCCGCTGAATATTTCGCTGCTTAATCGCACGTAAATTGTCTCCTTGTAAAATGGATGCACAGGAAACGACTAACCAATACGGATTCTGTAAATGTAAACTTTCGCTGATATATACAGCAAAAAATAAGACAAAGCTATAATATATGCTATCTAATGGCGCTTCTGGATGCCGATAAATTCGTTCCCGTAATGATCGCTTAGCTAGCGGGGCACTGATTTCCTTCTCTGTAAAATGCAACACTAGTGCAAACAAAATAGAAAAGCCAATACCTAATAACATACAGCCACTCATGAACGGAATTTTTGCTAACGGAATACTCGTACTGGCACCCATCGCTGTCACCATCACACCAAAGAAGGCCCCTGGTTTTGAAATATCGTAGACTTCAAAGAAAAAGCGGCCACCAAAACCGACCAGTGCAACAACAATGGGAATAAGCCATGCAATATGGGTCGATAACATGCCTAACAAATTTCCTAAAAAAAGGTAACTACCGACCACAGATAAACGAGTCATTAACTGTTTTAATGGTAACGGCTGATAATATAAAAAAGTAAAAATACCTAACGAGCCAAAGCTTGAAATCAATAATTGATGATTGATATAGCCCAAAAAAAGAATGCTGAACATAACCAAGCCAGCAAACACTAGTCGAAAAGGATTATCCTTTGGACGCTGATAATGTAGTAATTCTCGAAAAAAAGATTGTTCCATTCCATCACCCCTCCTTATTAACGTAGCACAGAAAAATCAATCTGGCAATTCTCAAAAAGAAATCGCCACTGGAAAATAGAAAAGCCTGGTATAAAAACCCTAAATGGTTTTTATACCAGACTTCGCATCTCATCTATACAGTTTGTAATTCTTTCGCTTCTGTTTTTGGTGCTTTTGGTGCCCGCACATTTAACGTAATTTTGCCTTTGCTAGCGCCTAAAGTTACTTTATCCCCTAACTGAATTTGACCAGAAAGAAGGGCTTCACTTAAACGATCTTCCACTTCTTTTTGCAAGGCCCGACGAATTGGACGTGCGCCATATTCTGGATCAAACCCGACTTTACCAATAACTTCAATTGCAGCTGGTGTGATTTTCACTTTAACCTCTTGTTCGGCCATCCGTTTCACGACAGATTGACTCATAATTTTTACGATTTCATGAATTTCCTCTTGTTTCAAGGAATGGAATACAACCGTTTCATCAATTCGGTTTAAGAATTCTGGACGGAAGGCTTTTTTCAATTCTTCCATGATTCGTTTTTGCATTAATTCATGATTTTTAGAAATGTCTTTCACATTGAAGCCGACATGTTTTTCTTCACGAATCGCTGTTGCTCCTAAGTTGGAGGTCATGATTAAAATCGTGTTACGGAAATCGACTTTTCGTCCTTTGGCATCCGTTAAATGGCCATCATCTAAGACTTGTAATAAAATATTAAAGACATCTGGATGGGCTTTTTCTACTTCATCTAGCAAAATAACGGAATAAGGACGTTGACGAATTTTTTCAGTTAGTTGGCCGCCTTCTTCGTAGCCGACATAACCTGGAGGAGAACCGATTAAACGGCTAGTACTGTATTTTTCCATAAACTCAGACATGTCCACGCGAATCAAAGCTTCTTCGCTGCCAAACATCGCTTCGGCTAAGGCTTTGGCAAGTTCTGTTTTCCCAACCCCAGTTGGTCCTAAGAACATGAAGGAACCAATCGGTCTTGCTGGGTCTTTCAAGCCACTACGCGCACGACGGATAGCGCGTGAAACAGCTTCAACTGCTTCATTTTGGCCAACGACCCGTTGATGTAAAATGGTTTCTAATTCCATCAATCGTTCGCTTTCTTTCTTCTCTAGCTGCTGCAAAGGAACGCCTGTCCATTGTGAAACAACCCCAGCCACGTCTTCTTCTGTTACTTGTGTACTGTAACCAGACAGACTTTTTTCTTTCACTGCAATCAATTCTTCTAGTTTTTCCATCACTTGTTTTTCTTTTTGACGAATCCGAGCAGCACTTTCAAATGATTGGTTTTGAATGGCCTCTTCTTTTTCCGTAATTAATTGAGAAATTTCGGTACGCAATTCATTAATTTCTGAAGGTTGATCTGCCTTATCTAAACGAACTTTTGCTGCAGATTCGTCCATTAAATCAATTGCTTTATCTGGTAATTGGCGGTCATTTAAATAGCGAATCGATAATTGAACCGCTGCATGTAGAGCTTCATCTGTAATTTCTACGCCATGATGTTTTTCATAGCGTGAACGCAAGCCTTTTAGAATTTCTTCTGCTTCTTCTGGGGTTGGTTCTGCTACTTGAATACGGGCAAAACGACGTTCCAAAGCGGCATCTTTTTCAATATATTTTTGGTATTCATCCAGAGTTGTCGCACCAATGGTTTGCAACTCGCCACGTGCTAAAGCAGGTTTTAAAATATTTGAAGCATCAATCGCCCCTTCTGCACCGCCAGCACCGATCAAGGTATGCAATTCGTCGATAAATAAAATGACTTGTCCATCTTGATAGATTTCATCGACAACTTTTTTCAAGCGATCTTCGAACTCACCTCGATATTTGGTTCCAGCAACCAAGGCACCCATGTCTAGCATCATTAAACGTTTGCCTTGCATATCTTCAGGGACTTCCCGGTTGACAATTTTCTGGGCTAAGCCTTCTGCTATCGCTGTTTTCCCAACACCTGGTTCACCGACTAAGACAGGATTGTTTTTGGTACGGCGACTCAAAATTTGGATTAAACGACGGACTTCGGTCCCGCGACCAACTACTGGATCCAAGCTTTGTTCTCGTGCTAACTTGGTTAAATCTCTTGCTAAAGAATCCAATGTTGGCGTCCCTTGTGGCGCATTTTTATTTTGACCATTCCGACGACGTTGTGCGCCATTGGGTTCGGAAACGCCCATTTTTTTCAATAATAATTGACGCATTTTGGATAAGCTTAATCCTAAATTCACTAAAATTCTAGACGCTAAAATTTCTTCGTCTCTTAACAAGCCTAATAATAAATGCTCGGTACCAATCTTTTGAGCCCCTAAGCGCTTCGCTTCATCTCCAGCATAGGCAAAGATTTGTTTGGCTCTTGGTGAATAAGGTAAGTATAAGTTGTTATTCCCCATTGGACTTTGCATGGTGCCATAGCCACTTAAATGCTCAATTTCTTCACGGATGTCTTCTGTGTCAGTATTCAATTGTCGTAATGTTTTTCCGGCAATCCCATTTGGTTCTAAAACGAGTGCTAATAATAAATGTTCAGAACCGACGGATTGGTGACGAAAATACTTCGCTTCTTCTTGGGCAATCGCCAGTACGGCTTTCGCACTTTCTGTAAATAGTTCATCCATAGTTATTCCTCCTCATAGCTCAAGCGCTCTAAAAATGAACGCATTATTTGAGCTCTTAGAAAATCTTCGTGATTCCCCAGACCATTCAATGTGCTTTTACTTAAAGCAGCTAGCATTAAATTGCCTTCCTTTTTCGTAATCACTTCTTCTTCATACAATGTTTGAATAAATGTTAGCGCATCTTTTTCTGTTAAGGTTGCGCCAATCAATTGATCCATTTGTTTTAGTAATTGATCGTTATCTGAAATTTGTACTTTGACAATGCGAATATAGCCGCCTCCACCACGTTTACTTTCAACTGCGTAGCCTCGTTGGATGGTAAAACGTGTATTAATTACATAGTTAATTTGTGAAGGAACGCAATTAAATAAATTAGCCATTTCCGCCCGACGGATTTCAATTTTATTACTTTCTTCTAAAATCTTTTTTAAATAAGCCTCGATTAAATCTGACGTATTTTGATTACTCATAGTCTTCCATCCTTCTTCTCTCTTGACTAATATTGACCATTATTATATCGAACTTTGCCTATTAAATAAAGAGGAACGCTTTGACTTTAATAAAAAAATGCAAAACAGGAGGAGCAACCTCAGTCAAACTGACTTAAGTTCCCCTCCTAAAATTGAAAATATGTTATTGAATCACAGGCAGACAATGGCTCTGCCTTAATGTCTCACAAAAACGATTCTTCGCCGTAGGCTTGATCCAAGGCTTGTTGAATATCTTCGATAATAGATGTTGGCTCTTCCAAACCAACGTACATGCGAATGTGTGCTGGCGACAAACCTCTTTTCTGAACAGCCGCTAAGTTATTGCCTTTGAATACAGGCAAGGCCAAACTTTCAAAGCCACCCCAACTGACCCCAATTGTGACCAGCGTCAATGCGTTCACAAATGTTTTCAAACGTTCAAAATCGGTATCTTTTAAATCAATCGCAAACAATGAGCCATAACCTGTTAAATATTTTTCTGCTAACGCTTGTTGTTGTTGATTTCCTACAAAAGGATGATATAAGCGGCTGATTCGCGAATCCTTTTGCAAAGCCGACAGCACCGTTTGGATGGCTTGAGACTGATGCGCCAACCGAACGGGCATGGTACGAATACCACGTAACGCTAACCAAGAATTGAAGGGACTATTGACTGCTCCTAAAGCTTGATGACCATGTTCAAAAATTTGATCTACAAGCGCTGCTTTGCCAATGACAGCCCCCGCTACAATATCCGAATGGCCACCAATATATTTGGAACAAGAATGAATCACTAAGTCCACATTATGGCATAAAGGATGCTGAAATAACGGTGACGCCCACGTGTTATCAATGACAGTGTATGCGCCGATTTTTTGTGCTAACGCAGTTATTTTTTCTAAATCTAGCAGTTCAAACTTTTGTGAGGACGGACTTTCAAAGTAAATGACTTTGGTGTTTTCCTGAACAAATTGAAAAAGTTCTTCTGTTTCTGCAACGTCTACTTTGGTCAAGGATACGCCAAATTTCTCTAAATATTGCACAAACGAAACAGATTCTCCATAAATTGTATTGACCATTAAAACATGATCGCCTTGTTGGAGCAACGTAAACAGCGTTGCCGAAATAGCGCCCATTCCTGAGGCAAAAACTTTACATTTTTCTCCACGTTCCAAACGAGCAATTTTTTTCTCTAAAATTTCTGTTGTGGGGTTGGTGCCACGTGTGTAAACATAATTATTTTTTTCATCTATACTCGCTGCCATAAATTCTTCGTAAGTTGGAAAATAAAAGGAAGAGGTTTGAACCAACTCGGGCACCATCGGATGATACATTTTTTCCATTCCTTTTTCCACTTCACAGCAAATATTTTCATCATTCTCAACATGCATTTCCTTCACTCCTCTTTCTCTACAATGTTTCTGGTACTTCATGGGCTTCTTCTTTTTGATATTGTCGATCTAAGGCTTTTACAAATGGATAATAAATAACGACACTAGCGGCAACAGCTAAAACTTGCGTCACTGCACCTTGCCATTTTCCCACTAAAAAGCCCGAAAACAGAAAGGGGGTAGCCCATGGTGCTTGAATGTTTGTAAACATTGGCATGAACCCAATTTTCATTGACAGAAAGGCAATCAAGACCGATACAATCGGCGCGACCGCAATCGGAATCAATAATAAAGGGTTAAAAATAACTGGGAGTCCAAAAATCAAGGGTTCATTAATGTTGAAAAATGCTGGAACAAACGAAATTTTCGACATGGCTTTCATTCTAGACGAATGTCCGACGATGGCCATTGCAATAGCCAAGCCAATCGTGCAACCAGCGCCTCCAATTGTAGCAAATTGATCGAGCATTTGGACCGTGCCAAAGTTGCCATTTTGAGCAGTTAATTGTCCTAATTCCGCTAAGCTTTGGTTTTTGTCTGCATTCGCATATAAAATAGGATATAGCATGGAATTGATGACAGTTGGATGAATCCCAAACCACCAGAACAGTCCATTTAAGCCAGCCACAATAATAATTGCAAAAGGGGTTCCGATTAAACCTTGCAGTGGCGCTTGAATCACCGCATAAATTAATTGTGGGAAGGAATCCGCAAACGAAAGCCCAATCCCATTAATCAATAAAGCCACCGCTACCACAAAAATCCCAGGAATCAATGCACTAAAAGCTTGGCTCACCATAGAAGGCACGCTTTCAGGCATTTTGATGACTAATTTTTTCTTAATACAGAAACGAGTCAACTCAACCGAAAGAATTGACATAATAATGGCCGTAATCACCCCTTGCGTTCCTAACCAATCAAACGATAAAACTTTCGTCACAACTTCGCCTGATTCAGTGGTCACCGTTTTCGGTAAAACGACTACGTAAGCGACAATTCCTAAAATTAATGAAGTTAAACGATCCATTTCGTAACTTTCCGCCAATTTATAGGACATCGTCCCAGCAAAAATAATTCCCATCATGTTGAAAGTTGCTCGATAAGCTGGTGAAATCATATCCGCCCAACCTGCACCGAAAATTCCAGCCATAAAATCGCCATACCCTGCTACTGGAAAATCTGTAATCAACATAAAAATCGATCCAATAATTGTTAACGGCATAATTGCAAAAAAACCATTTCTTAAGGCTTGAAAATAACGTAAACTTGTAATCCTTGAAACTTTAGGCACTACGGCTTGCTCCACCCAGTTTGTTAACTTATCCATTTCACTTCTCTCCTTAATCCTTTGTGATATCCTCATCATAAAGAAACCGCTTTCTGATGTAAATACGACTAACTGATTCTGTAACTATGTTTCATAATTCATACGCTTAAGGTATACTGAAAGCGAAACAAAGTATCACAGAGAGGTGAACCCATTGAATCTAATCGAATGTTTAGAACAAAAAGAACGCTATACATATAACGAAGGGCTAATTATTGATTTTATTTTATCTCATACTGAACGAGTCCTGCATATGTCGATTTATGAACTAGCAGAAGCCACCAACTCTTCAACTTCCACGATTGTTCGTTTGTGTAAAAAAACAGAAACTAGCGGTTTCAAAGAATTTAAAATCCGCTTGTCCCGCGACTTAGAAATTCACTACCAAGCAATCCGGAATGTTGATGCGAATATGCCTTTTTTAGCGCAAGATTCTGATTTACTAATTGCCAAGAAAATTGCGCAGTTAACGACTGAAACTGTTCAATCCACCCAACAGTTATTAACCGAGGCCATGTTAAATAAAAGCATTGATTTACTTTTAACCGCTGAAAATATTTTAGCAGTGGGTGTCAGTAACTCCTACATTCGCTTAACGGATTTTCAAACAAAGTTATTACGCATTCAGCTATTTATCCATTTAATCCCTTATCAAGCTGAACAATTTTATTTAGCCATCAATGCCACCAAAAATGACGTAGCCATCCTCGTCTCTTACAGTGGTAACACTGCAGAAATCGTAAATGAAGCACGGATTTTTGCAGAAGGAGGCACCCCGATTATTGCCATTACTTCAGACTTGAACAGCCAATTAGCTAAATACGCCACAGTGATTTTGCCCATTCCTAACGTTGAACATGCAGATTTCAAAGTCTCGACCTTTTCCTCTCAACTAGCCATCGAATATATTCTCAATGTCCTTTATTCCTGTATTTTTAGTCGCAATTTCGATAAGAATTACACATCACAAAAAAATACACCTACTTCGATACTTAAATTTTAAACAAAACAAAAAAACAGTACTGATGATCAGTACTGTTTTTCACAATCGGGAAGACAGGATTCGAACCTGCGACCCCTTGGTCCCAAACCAAGTGCTCTACCAAGCTGAGCTACTTCCCGGGCTATGAAGTTAAAGTAATAAAAAAAGACTATCGAATTAAAAAGAAACTCACGTGCACCTTTTTAAAACTTAGTCAATCACTCAACTATGCACCCAAAGGGAGTCGAACCCCTAACCTTTTGATTCGTAGTCAAACACTCTATCCAGTTGAGCTATGGGTGCTAAATATAAAACAATGCCGAGGACCGGAATCGAACCGGTACGGTGATCACTCACCGCAGGATTTTAAGTCCTGTGCGTCTGCCAGTTCCGCCACCCCGGCGTAATGAATTGGCTAAGCGGAAAACGGGGTTCGAACCCGCGACCCCCACCTTGGCAAGGTGGTGCTCTACCACTGAGCTATTTCCGCAAAATGGTGCCGGCTAAAGGACTTGAACCCTCGACCCTCTGATTACAAATCAGATGCTCTACCAACTGAGCTAAGCCGGCTAAATATGCGGGTGAAGGGACTTGAACCCCCACGCCTTGCGGCGCTAGATCCTAAATCTAGTGCGTCTGCCAATTCCGCCACACCCGCAAATGAAATATGAATATGAGCCGTACAGGGCTCGAACCTGTGACCCTCTGATTAAAAGTCAGATGCTCTACCAACTGAGCTAACGGCTCAAAAAATGGAGGTTAACGGGATCGAACCGCTGACCCCCTGCTTGTAAGGCAGGTGCTCTCCCAGCTGAGCTAAACCTCCAAAAACAACAATTCGCGTGGCGACGTCCTACTCTCACAAAGGGAAACCCTTCACTACAATCGGCGCTAAGAAGCTTAACTTCTGTGTTCGGCATGGGAACAGGTGTATCCTTCTCGCTATCGCCACCACACTGGGTGTTGTTTCTTATTGAGTTGAATCTTCATTCACTCAAAACTGGATTGAAGTTTGAATCAAAATAACCAAGTTGCTTTTACTTATCCATTCTTTGGTTAAGTCCTCGACCGATTAGTATTGGTCCGCTCCAACTATCACTAGCCTTCCACTTCCAACCTATCTACCTGATCATCTCTCAGGGGTCTTACTTTCTTAAAGAAATGGGAAATCTCATCTTGAGGTGGGCTTCACACTTAGATGCTTTCAGCGTTTATCCCTTCCCTACATAGCTACCCAGCAATGCCCTTGGCAGAACAACTGGTACACCAGCGGTAAGTCCATCCCGGTCCTCTCGTACTAAGGACAGCTCCTCTCAAATTTCCAACGCCCGCGACGGATAGGGACCGAACTGTCTCACGACGTTCTGAACCCAGCTCGCGTGCCGCTTTAATGGGCGAACAGCCCAACCCTTGGGACCGACTACAGCCCCAGGATGCGACGAGCCGACATCGAGGTGCCAAACCTCCCCGTCGATGTGGACTCTTGGGGGAGATAAGCCTGTTATCCCCAGGGTAGCTTTTATCCGTTGAGCGATGGCCCTTCCATGCGGAACCACCGGATCACTAAGCCCGACTTTCGTCCCTGCTCGACTTGTAGGTCTCGCAGTCAAGCTCCCTTCTGCCTTTACACTCTTCGAATGATTTCCAACCATTCTGAGGGAACCTTTGGGCGCCTCCGTTACCTTTTAGGAGGCGACCGCCCCAGTCAAACTGCCCATCTGACACTGTCTCCCACCACGATTAGTGGTGCGGGTTAGAGGGTTCATAACACAAGGGTAGTATCCCACCAGCGCCTCCTCCGAAACTAGCGTTCCGGTCTCATCGGCTCCTACCTATCCTGTACATGTGGTACAAACACTCAATATCAAACTACAGTAAAGCTCCATGGGGTCTTTCCGTCCTGTCGCGGGTAACCTGCATCTTCACAGGTACTAAAATTTCACCGAGTCTCTCGTTGAGACAGTGCCCAAATCGTTACGCCTTTCGTGCGGGTCGGAACTTACCCGACAAGGAATTTCGCTACCTTAGGACCGTTATAGTTACGGCCGCCGTTTACTGGGGCTTCAATTCTGAGCTTCGCCGAAGCTAACCCATCCTCTTAACCTTCCAGCACCGGGCAGGCGTCAGCCCCTATACTTCATCTTACGATTTTGCAGAGACCTGTGTTTTTGATAAACAGTCGCTTGGGCCTATTCACTGCGGCTGACCGAAGTCAGCACCCCTTCTCCCGAAGTTACGGGGTCATTTTGCCGAGTTCCTTAACGAGAGTTCGCTCGCTCACCTTAGGATACTCTCCTCGACTACCTGTGTCGGTTTACGGTACGGGCAGTTGTTTTCTCACTAGAAGCTTTTCTTGGCAGTGTGACATCAGGAACTTCGCTACTATTATTTCGCTCCCCGTCACAACTTGTCCTTAAAGAGTAAAGCATTTAACTCTACTCAAGACTCATTGCTTGGACATGCACTTCCAATCGCATGTATTCCTTAGCCTACTGCGTCCCTCCATTGCTCAAACAAAAACAACTGGTACAGGAATATCAACCTGTTGTCCATCGCCTACGCCTATCGGCCTCGGCTTAGGTCCCGACTAACCCTGGGCGGACGAGCCTTCCCCCAGGAAACCTTAGTCATACGGTGGACAGGATTCTCACCTGTCTTTCGCTACTCATACCGGCATTCTCACTTCTAAGCGCTCCAGCCGTCCTCACGATCGACCTTCAACGCCCTTAGAACGCTCTCCTACCACTACACCTAATGGTGTAGTCCACAGCTTCGGTAATATGTTTAGCCCCGGTACATTTTCGGCGCAGGGTCACTCGACTAGTGAGCTATTACGCACTCTTTAAATGGTGGCTGCTTCTAAGCCAACATCCTAGTTGTCTGTGCAACCCCACATCCTTTTCCACTTAACATATATTTTGGGACCTTAGCTGGTGGTCTGGGCTGTTTCCCTTTCGACTACGGATCTTATCACTCGCAGTCTGACTCCCGGATATAAATGAATGGCATTCGGAGTTTATCTGAATTCGGTAACCCGAGATGGGCCCCTAGTCCAAACAGTGCTCTACCTCCATCATTCTCAATTCCGAGGCTAGCCCTAAAGCTATTTCGGAGAGAACCAGCTATCTCCAAGTTCGTTTGGAATTTCTCCGCTACCCACACCTCATCCCCGCACTTTTCAACGTACGTGGGTTCGGTCCTCCAGTGCGTTTTACCGCACCTTCAACCTGGACATGGGTAGATCACATGGTTTCGGGTCTACGACTACATACTCATTCGCCCTATTCAGACTCGCTTTCGCTGCGGCTCCGTCTCTTCGACTTAACCTCGCATGCAATCGTAACTCGCCGGTTCATTCTACAAAAGGCACGCCATCACTCATTAACGAGCTTTGACTTGTTGTAGGCACACGGTTTCAGGATCTATTTCACTCCCCTTCCGGGGTGCTTTTCACCTTTCCCTCACGGTACTGGTTCACTATCGGTCACTAGGGAGTATTTAGCCTTGCGGGATGGTCCCCGCGGATTCCGACGGAATTTCTCGTGTTCCGCCGTACTCAGGATCCTCCTAGGTGTTGTCAGCATTTCGTCTACGGGGCTTTCACCCTCTTTAGCGGAATTTTCCAAATCCTTCAACTATACTAACAGACTACCATATTGGAGTCCTACAACCCCAACAAGCAAGCTTGTTGGTTTGGGCTCTTCCCGTTTCGCTCGCCGCTACTCAGGGAATCGAATTTTCTTTCTCTTCCTGCAGGTACTAAGATGTTTCAGTTCTCTGCGTCTACCTCTAATCAGCTATGTATTCACTGAAAAGTAATATCCTATAAAAGATATTGGGTTTCCCCATTCGGAAATCTCTGGATCATAGCTTACTTACAGCTCCCCAAAGCATATCGGTGTTAGTCCCGTCCTTCATCGGCTCCTAGTGCCAAGGCATCCACCGTGCGCCCTTATTCACTTAACCTTATCAACCTTACGGTTGGGTCTTGATCACTTCTTCTAGCGATAGAAGGTTAATCAATAAATAAGCAATTGAACTTATTAAAAAACTCATTCAACGCGGTGTTCTCGGTTTGTTTTGATTCTTTTTACTTCAATATCCAGTTTTCAATGAACGAATGTTTTGAGAGTAGACCTCTCAAAACTGAACAAAGTAAAGACGAAATGTGTATTTCCGTAATATTCCTTAGAAAGGAGGTGATCCAGCCGCACCTTCCGATACGGCTACCTTGTTACGACTTCACCCCAATCATCTATCCCACCTTAGGCGGCTGGCTCCAAAAAGGTTACCTCACCGACTTCGGGTGTTACAAACTCTCGTGGTGTGACGGGCGGTGTGTACAAGGCCCGGGAACGTATTCACCGCGGCGTGCTGATCCGCGATTACTAGCGATTCCGGCTTCATGCAGGCGAGTTGCAGCCTGCAATCCGAACTGAGAGAAGCTTTAAGAGATTTGCATGACCTCGCGGTCTAGCGACTCGTTGTACTTCCCATTGTAGCACGTGTGTAGCCCAGGTCATAAGGGGCATGATGATTTGACGTCATCCCCACCTTCCTCCGGTTTGTCACCGGCAGTCTCGCTAGAGTGCCCAACTAAATGATGGCAACTAACAATAAGGGTTGCGCTCGTTGCGGGACTTAACCCAACATCTCACGACACGAGCTGACGACAACCATGCACCACCTGTCACTTTGTCCCCGAAGGGAAAGCTCTATCTCTAGAGTGGTCAAAGGATGTCAAGACCTGGTAAGGTTCTTCGCGTTGCTTCGAATTAAACCACATGCTCCACCGCTTGTGCGGGCCCCCGTCAATTCCTTTGAGTTTCAACCTTGCGGTCGTACTCCCCAGGCGGAGTGCTTAATGCGTTTGCTGCAGCACTGAAGGGCGGAAACCCTCCAACACTTAGCACTCATCGTTTACGGCGTGGACTACCAGGGTATCTAATCCTGTTTGCTCCCCACGCTTTCGAGCCTCAGCGTCAGTTACAGACCAGAGAGCCGCCTTCGCCACTGGTGTTCCTCCATATATCTACGCATTTCACCGCTACACATGGAATTCCACTCTCCTCTTCTGCACTCAAGTCTCCCAGTTTCCAATGACCCTCCCCGGTTGAGCCGGGGGCTTTCACATCAGACTTAAGAAACCGCCTGCGCTCGCTTTACGCCCAATAAATCCGGACAACGCTTGCCACCTACGTATTACCGCGGCTGCTGGCACGTAGTTAGCCGTGGCTTTCTGGTTAGATACCGTCAGGGGACGTTCAGTTACTAACGTCCTTGTTCTTCTCTAACAACAGAGTTTTACGATCCGAAAACCTTCTTCACTCACGCGGCGTTGCTCGGTCAGACTTTCGTCCATTGCCGAAGATTCCCTACTGCTGCCTCCCGTAGGAGTCTGGGCCGTGTCTCAGTCCCAGTGTGGCCGATCACCCTCTCAGGTCGGCTATGCATCGTGGCCTTGGTGAGCCGTTACCTCACCAACTAGCTAATGCACCGCGGGTCCATCCATCAGCGACACCCGAAAGCGCCTTTCACTCTTATGCCATGCGGCATAAACTGTTATGCGGTATTAGCACCTGTTTCCAAGTGTTATCCCCCTCTGATGGGTAGGTTACCCACGTGTTACTCACCCGTCCGCCACTCCTCTTTCCAATTGAGTGCAAGCACTCGGGAGGAAAGAAGCGTTCGACTTGCATGTATTAGGCACGCCGCCAGCGTTCGTCCTGAGCCAGGATCAAACTCTCATAATAAAAGTTAGAACAATCTTACGATTGTTAAGCTCAATTTGTTTGCTAGCATATTGCTTGCTTGTTAAAAATGTTTGTTGTCTTGAATTGAATCAAGACGCCCTACACATTTGGTTCGTCTATTCTTTGTTCAGTTTTCAAAGGTCTACGTTACCTCGCAGCAACTTTTATATCATAACAAACTTTTGTTTGAATGTCAAAAACTTTTTTAAAAAAGTTTTTTTAAGTTGTTTTGCTCGGTTGTTGTTGTCTGTTGTGACAACTTCTATATCTTATCATCTCGTTTGTTATTTGTCAACAACTTTTTTGTTGTTTTTTCAAACTTTTTTCGAGAAATTTGAAATCAAGAATTGTTATTTAATTATTGATTTCTGAATCGCTCAGCTGTGTGACTCGCCTTGCGACATGTAATAATATACCAAGATTTCAAGCATTGGTCAATCATTATTTTCACTTTTTTTAAACTTTTTTTCAATACCGATTATTATGATTGGTATAGGTATTTTCGTTCGTTTTTTACCCCCTTTCATCCTTTTTTGGCTATAGTTTATTAACTTTTAGCAAAATCTTCTAAATTTATCGTAATATATCAAGGATTTTGTCCTTTTTAGCAATTATTTGTTAAAATATGGAAAAGAGATTTTTTATATATGGAGGAAATGAACGCTTATGAAAATTTTAGTTGCAGATGATGATAAAGAAATTGTAGAACTATTGAGTATTTATATTCATAATGAAGGATACGAAGTCGTGAAAGCTTATGATGGAAAAGAAGCGTTATCCAAATTGCACACAACACCAGATATCGATTTATTAATCTTGGACATTATGATGCCAATCATGGATGGAATGGAAGTAGTAAAAGAACTTCGAAAAGAATCGCAAATTCCAATTATTATGTTAACAGCAAAAACAACCGATATGGATAAAATCAAAGGCTTAGTTGCTGGTGCAGACGATTATGTCACCAAGCCTTTCAATCCTTTAGAAGTAATGGCTCGGGTGAAGTCTATTTTACGTAGAAGCCAAATGCAATTAACCAAAGAAGAACCCGATGAATTAGAAGTCGGCCCATTAATGATTAATAAGGACTCTCACGAAGTCAAAACAATAGAAGGAAAAGAAATTCAATTAACCGCTCTTGAGTTTGGTATCCTCTATCTATTAGCTAGTCATCCAAATCGTGTATTTAGTGCGGATGAAATTTTTGAGCGTGTGTGGCAACAGGAAAGTATTGTTTCTGCTAAAACCGTGATGGTTCACGTCAGTCATTTAAGAGATAAGATTGAAGAAGCAACTGGTGGAGAAAAAGTCATTCAAACAGTGTGGGGAGTTGGATATAAGATCGATGCTCGTTAAACCTAAAAAGATTGAAAAACAAAAACGAATTACCTTAACTTCTAAAGAAATCAGCGAGTTATTAGCAGAAGCAATTGTGACAATTGTTTTATTACTACTATTAAATGTCTCAATTATGTTCCTTTTAGGACAACTACTTAGTGAAAACTCGCCCTTAGCTGGTGTCATCTGGGCCACTAAGGATGCGGTCGCTAAAGAATTAAATACTGATTTGTTTTGGAGCTGGAATAAATTTGTCTTACCTATTTTCTTTTTAGTAGATGCAGCTGTTCTCTATTGGCGCTTAATTCGTCGCTACCATCAAATGCAATTGCGTCATATTATCAGTGAGTTACATTACATCGCTGATGGTAATTACAATCACCGCATTCCGTTTGAATTAAGTGGTGATTTAGCAAAAGTCGTGACGAGTATTAACGGTCTGGTGGATAGTACTGTCGCAGCCATTGAAGATGAACGGCGAATTGAAAAATCAAAAGATGAATTAATTACGAATGTCAGTCATGATATTCGGACACCGTTAACTTCTATTATTGGTTATCTGGGATTGATTGAAGATCGTCAATTTCATAGCCAAGAAGATTTACTGAAATATACGCATACCGCTTACGTCAAAGCGAAACAAATGAAATTATTAGTTGATGATCTTTTTGAATATACAAAAGTCCGTCAACCAAGTGTACCGATTCATACGACGACTTTTGATATGGCACAATTAATTGAACAGCTTGCTGCCGATTTTGAATTGGAAGCGAAAAAGATTAATATGCAAATCCAAGTAAAAGCCAATCCAGCTTCTTTAATGATGGAAGGCGATACAGAAAAACTAGTCCGAGTCTTTAACAACCTTCTTTCAAATGCTTTGAAATATGGCAAAGGCGGCCATCATATTGTAATGGAAGTAGACAAAGTCGGCACCGAAGCAATTATCGCTGTTCGCAATGATGGACCAGCTATCCCTAAACATTCTTTAGATCAGTTATTTGACCGCTTCTATCGTGTCGAAGAATCCCGATCACAAGAAACGGGTGGTACTGGTTTAGGTCTGGCTATTGCACAAAGTATTGTTGCTTTACATGGTGGATATATTTATGCGAAGTCTGATCAAAAGTGGACCTCCTTTATTATTCATCTACCCTTACAGCGTACCAACAAGAAATCAGAGAGTTAATTGACATCCCTGAACTTTTTCGGTATTCTATAGAAAAGAGAAAACTAAGAGAAAAAGTATTTATGGCACTGAATTCCAGAGAGTTTGCGGGGGTGCGAGCAAACATTCACCTATAAAGAAGTCCGTCTCTTCCAGGTGTCCAGCGAAATAAGTTGGAACGGTCTGCAGCCGTTATCTGCAAATCAAGGGCAGTAACATTACTGAACTTGGGTGGTACCGCGAGATTTCCAGTCATTTCGTCCCAAGAATATTTATTTTTGGGGTGAGATGGCTTTTTTGTTGTTTTCTACAACAGTTATTATTGGTTATGTACTAATTTTAAGGAGGAAAAAATATGTTAGATGTAAAAATGATGCGTCAAAATTTTGACGAAGTAAAAGCAAAGCTACAAACCCGTGGCGTGAAAGAAGAAATCTTAGTGGAATTTCTGCGTTTAGATGAAAGTCGCCGTGATTTATTAGTCAAAGTCGAAGAAATGAAAAAATACCGGAATGATGTGTCTGCTGAAATTGCTCAATTAAAACGGAACAAAGAAGATGCAACGGCCAAAATCGCGGAAATGAAAGAAGTCGGCGGCAATATTAAAGCGTTAGATGCAGAAATTAATGCTATTGACGAAGAGCTACGTGGGATCACAACTACTTTACCGAACTTGCCAGATGATTCTGTGCCTGTTGGTGCTGGTGAAGAAGAAAATGTAGAAGTACGTCGTTGGAGTGAACCAAGAACTTTTGCTTTTGAACCAAAACCACACTGGGAAGTCGCTGAAAACTTAGGCATTCTAGATTTTGAACGTGGTGCCAAAGTAGCTGGTAGCCGTTTTGTTTATTACAAAGGCTTAGGTGCTCGCTTAGAACGTGCGTTATACAACTTCATGTTAGATTTACATGTTTATGAACATGGGTATACAGAAATGATTACGCCTTATATCGTTAATGACACCGCCATGTTCGGGACTGGCCAATTTCCTAAATTTAAAGAAGATGTCTTCCAATTACAAGATACGGATTTAACGTTAATTCCAACTGCGGAAGTCCCTCTAACCAATTACTACAACAATGAAATTTTAGATGGCAAGGATTTACCGATTTACTTTACGGCCTTGAGCCCTTCTTTCCGTTCTGAAGCTGGTAGCGCTGGTCGTGACACACGTGGGTTAATTCGTTTACACCAATTTAATAAAGTCGAAATGGTTAAATTTAGTGATGCAGAGCATTCTTATGAGGAATTAGAAAAAATGACGAATAATGCCGAAGAAATTCTGCAAAAACTGGGATTACCTTACCGTGTCATGGCTCTTTCAACAGGTGACATGGGCTTCTCAGCTGCGAAAACTTATGACTTGGAAGTTTGGATTCCCGCTCAAGAGACATACCGTGAAATCAGTTCATGCTCAAACTGTGAAGATTTCCAAGCGCGCCGTGCGATGATTCGTTACCGTGATGAAAATGATAAAGTCCAATATGCGCATACACTCAATGGTTCTGGTTTAGCCGTGGGACGGACAGTCGCTGCTATTTTAGAAAACTACCAAAACGAAGATGGCTCTGTGACTGTACCAGAAGTCCTAGTACCTTACATGGGTAACCTAACAGTTATTAAATAAAGGGAAGATGAAGGTCGTTGTCTGATATCAGATAACGGCTTTTATTCTACAGAAAAAGAGGCAGACGTCGAAATGACGTCTGCCTCTTTTAAATTTCAAAAAAATCAGCTTTTATTTTATTGAACAGAATAGTTTGGTGCTTCTTTTGTGATTTGAACGTCATGTGGATGTGATTCTTTCAATCCGTTACCACTCATTTGAACAAATTGTGCTTCTTCACGCAACGCTTTCAGGTCTGCTGCACCGACGTAACCCATCCCTGATTTCAAGCCACCGATTAATTGGAAGACAATATCAGAAACGCTTCCTTTGTAAGCGACACGTCCTTCGATTCCTTCTGGCACTAATTTGTTTGCTTCATTGACACTTCCTTGGAAGTAACGATCACTTGATCCTTTTTCCATTGCGCCCAATGAGCCCATGCCACGGTAAGTTTTGAAACGACGGCCTTGATAAATTTCAAATTCGCCTGGAGATTCATCTGTACCTGCTAACATACTTCCTAGCATTACAGCATGTCCACCAGCAGCTAAGGCTTTCACGATATCACCAGAATATTTAATACCGCCATCAGCGATAATTGCTTTACCATATTCTCTAGCTACAGAAGCAGCATCATAAATCGCTGTTAATTGAGGAACACCAACACCAGCAACGACACGTGTTGTACAAATTGAACCAGGTCCAATACCAACTTTGACAACGTCAACGCCGACATCATACAATGCTTTGGTTGCTTCAGCAGTGGCAACATTACCAGCAATTAATGTTGCTTCAGGGAACGTTTCACGAATTTCTTTAATTTTGCGAATAACGCCGGCACTATGGCCATGTGCAGTATCGATAACAATCGCATCGGCACCTGCTTCTAATAATGCTTCCGCACGTTCGAACGTATCACTAGTGACACCGACTGCTGCCGCCACAAGTAAACGACCGTGTTCGTCTTTGGCAGCATTTGGGAATTCAATCACTTTTTCAATGTCTTTAATTGTAATTAAGCCACTTAAGCGACCTGCTTCATCAACGATTGGTAATTTTTCGATTTTATGTTTTTGTAAGATTTTTTCTGCATCTTTTAAAGATGTGCCAACTGGCGCAGTGACTAAATGATCTTTTGTCATGACTTCTTCGATTTTGATTTGGTAGTCGGTTACAAAACGCATATCACGGTTTGTAATAATTCCGACTAATTTACGGTTTTCCATTGTTTCTACAATTGGCACACCGCTAATACGGTAACGACTCATTAATTCTTCTGCATCCGCTACTAAGTTTGTTGGTGTTAGAAAGAATGGATCAATGATAACGCCGCTTTCAGAACGTTTGACTTTACGTACTTCGTCTGCTTGTTGGGCGACAGTCATATTTTTATGTACGACACCTAGTCCACCTTGACGAGCCATCGCAATTGCCATATTACTATCTGTAACAGTATCCATACTGGCACTCATCAATGGAATATTTAACTTGATATTTTTAGCTAATTGTACACTCATGTCTACATCATTTGGTAAGACATGGCTTTCTGCAGGGATTAATAGCACATCATCAAATGTAAGACCTTTTTTCGCAAATTTTGTTTCCCAATTTGACATTTTTTTGTCCACTCCTCGACTTAATTTTATATATGAAAATAACAGATAATACTAAGGAAGTCAACTAGATTTGTTTAAATAATCAATGAGGAATAAAGGACAAAACGCCGAAATCGGTTTGTCCTTTATTCAACTCTTCCTAATTAAGGTCCTACTTTCATCGTTGTTCTTTTATCTTGTGTTTCTTTTTTTGTTGTAAAAATCGGCTAAATCCAAAACCGCCGACAGAAAGCAAGGTCATCATTGTCCCTATTTTTTGCACTTTTGTTCTTTGGTAACGGATGTCGACATGTCCTGTACCAGATAAAGAAAGAGCGGCTAAGCCTCCTTGATTGGTTAGGCTCATTTTTTTAGCGCCCGTTTGGTTTTTCATTTGAATCGTGGCTTGATAGCCTAAGTAATAAATAAAAGGAACGGTCACCTTCGCTGATTGATTCACCACTTGGTAGTCAAATGAAATTTTCCCATAAGGCATTCTAACATTTGTAATGGTTACTTGTGCTGCCGAATAATCAAGTTGTCGTTTTTTCTGTTTCAATAATTCCTGATAATTGATTTCATCTGGCAAATATTCATGGCCCGCACCGATATAAAAAGGCGTTGGTTGCTCATACTCAGCTTTTGTTAACAGGTGGCCTTGTTGTGACTGAATACTTTGATATTGATAAATGCCTAAATTGCTGATGGCAAGGAAAACCAACAAAGCCACAGTCCAAGATTTACGGAAAACGCCCCATTCGTCTTGTGCAATGAAAAAAGCGAGCATTACGGAAAGAATCCCTAAAAACCGCCAAGGAAACTGAATCGTATTTAAAGGCGTGTGGTTCAGCCAGTGCCAAGGAAAAAGCGTAGTAACCATCAATAAGAGTACCAGCGTCAAACCAATAAACCGTTTGTTCTGAATTTTTTTGCTGGCAAGCGAAACCACTGCTACAACAAGTCCCACAAACAAAAGGGTTCCTAGATTCGCTGTTTTCGCGTGAAAAACACTGCTCTTTAAACTATTAATGAAAAGAGAATCAATGGGATAACTTCTTTCGGAAATATAAGTGAGTGGATTGGATGTAACTTTAAACACTTGATTTTTCATTTGTTCAGCAACTGGTAAAAGATAAAAGGCCAGCCAAAGTAGTGTCAGACCTGCAGCCTTCGCTAATGCCCACAGGACCTCCTTTTTAAAAAACTGCTGCCAATAAAACAGAATGTATAACCCAATCCAAATAGAAACCATTTCAATAGAAATAAAGTGAGCCAACCCAATGCCAGTCATCGCCAGCGTTAACAACGGCCAACATTTCGTGGTTCCCTTTCGTAATAAAAACAGGCTCGCTAAGACCAACGGAAAAAAGCTTAGCGCCAAAAATTCTCCTAACGCTTGGCGATTAAACAAGTCTTGCATGCGGTAAATAGATAAGCCATACAAAATGGCAAAGAGATAGCTTCTTTTTTTAGAGAGCGCCATGATTCGGCCTGCATAATAAGTAAGACTGAATGTTGCCAAATTTACCGCAAACACAAAAATCGCCATACTAGCGACAAAGGAAAAACCCAGAACACGCAAAAGCGCAGGTAAATAAAGATACGCATCTGGATAAAACAAACTAGAGGCATAGCCATAGCCTCCCAAGAAAAAATAATTGATTTTAGGAAACCAGTCGTTGTTTTTAATTGCTAATGCGAGACCTTCCACCCGATTTTGATGAAAGCGGAAATCACTTGCTCGTAAAAAATTCTCTTGAAAATAGACAAAATAGAGAGAAAGTCCACTTAATAAGAGAAAACTAATAAAAATGAGTAGCCGCTCGTGTTGACGGCACCAAGACTTCACTTGTTGTCCCATAAGAGGCTCCTTTCTTTAGCAAACTTCTGAAAACAGAAGCCTGGGACACTAGTTTTTTCGACTAATCCCCCAGGCTTTAACTGTTAAAACGCTCTATTGAGAGAGCGAATTTGCTTGTTGCAGTTTCTGCGTCAGCCGAGCGCATTCACAATTGAGCGCGCGCCGTTTATTGACGTGTCATGAAACTACCTTGAATATTGTATTTTTTCTTGAAGAAATAGCGTGCTACAAAGGCTAACGCACCGATTACTAAAGCAATCATCGGATCTAAGATGGGATTGATCACTGGTGGTAGCATCGCTGAACCAGCGAAAACTGCAATCCACAAGAACATCCCACCAAATAGAATGGCGGTCGTTTTTAACCAACCAGGACGTTTGCTTTTGTCGCCACCTTGACGATCAAAACGGTAAACATATTTGTGCATTAGATAGAAAACATAACCCCCAGCCATCGCACCTAAGATATATGTGGTTAATCCGAGAGGTTGTGCGGTTCCTTTTGAAAATAGAGACATCGCCGCTAACATGATTGTTAATAAACCAAGTAATAGTAAGGTATTGTCGAGCCAAATCATCCAGCCCGCTGGTTCTTTGACTTCTGCTGGTTTATTTAAAATTGCTTCCGTCCGTTCTGAAACAGTGCCAAATAACTGACGGGCTGTTTTGCCTGTTTTTTGACCGGCTACTAATTCTGGTAAAATACCGTGTAGAGCCAATGCTAGTTCTTCTTCAGATAAATTAGCCGCTTTTAATGATTTTTTTAAGTCAAAAATGTATTGTTCATTTCTTTTAGTCAAATTCTGTTCTAATTGACGATTCTCAGCCACGATTGCTCGTAATGCTTCTGCTTCCATAGTTGTATCCTCCTCACCCTCATGTAGAGGGAACCTCTTTCTAAACGGCTGAATGGCCTTAAATATGTGGGCTTAGCCCAAAACAAATTGCTTGTTGGGCACATTTTTTTAAACGTTAAAACGGAACAACATAACATCGCCATCTTGAACGACGTAGTCTTTTCCTTCTAAACGAACACGGCCCGCTTCTTTGGCAGCTTGCATATTGCCATATTTATCTAGGTCTTCATAAGAAACTGTTTCCGCACGAATGAAGCCTCGTTCAAAGTCACTGTGGATAATCCCAGCTGCTTGAGGTGCCTTGATTCCCTTACGGAACGTCCACGCACGAACTTCTTGTTCACCAGCTGTAAAGTAGGTAGCTAAGCCTAACAAATCGTACGCCGCACGAATCAATTGATCTAAGCCAGATTGTTCAATGCCCATTGCTTCTAAAAATTCAGCCTTGTCTTCTTCAGAATCCAATTCAGCAATTTCTTCTTCTGCTCGCGCACTAACCACGATTACTTCCGCATTTTCACTGGTTGCAAAATTACGAACTTGTTGTACATACTCATTGTTGTCTGGATCCGCCACTTCATCTTCTGAAACATTTGCTACATAAAGGACCGGCTTTGTGGTTAATAAGAAAAGAGATTTAACAATTTTTTCTTCTTCTGGCGTAAATTCAATCGTACGAGCAGATAAACCTTCTTCTAAAACTGGTTTAATTTTGTCTAAAACAGCTAATTCTTCCACCGCTTCTTTATCTTTTGCTTTCGCCATTTTAGCCACGCGAGTATAGCGCTTATTGATTGAATCTAAATCTGCTAAAATTAGCTCTAAATTAATTGTATCAATGTCTGCTAAAGGATCAACGAAATCCGCATCCCGATTTTGTTCACGCATGATATTTTCGTCATCAAAACAACGAACCACGTGACAGATTGCATCTACTTGACGAATGTGACTTAAAAACTGATTTCCCAGCCCTTCTCCTTTGCTGGCACCTTTAACAATTCCGGCGATGTCTGTAAATTCAAACGTTGTGGGAACTGTTTTTTTCGGTTTTACTAGTTCTGTCAAGCGTTGTAAACGGGCATCTGGTACTTCAACCATGCCGACGTTCGGATCAATCGTTGCAAAGGGATAATTTGCAGCTTCTGCTCCTGCTTTTGTAATTGCGTTAAATAGGGTCGATTTACCAACGTTTGGTAAGCCGACAATTCCAGCTGTTAGTGCCATTTGTTTTCCACTCTTTCTCTCAGTCTATTCTCTTTTCTATTAGAGGCATCAAAGCATTAGTCTGCTTTTTTCTCGATTACTTTTTTTAATTTTTTAGTAAAATCACGACGCGGCATCATGACAATATGCCCGCAATTCGTGCACTTGATTTTGATATCAGCGCCCATGCGAATGATTTGCCAACGATTTGCTTGGCAAGCATGCGGCTTTTTCATTTCGACAATATCGCCTAAATCATACATGTTCCAAGCCTTCTTTCTTCTCTTACTTATATAAAAATACCATGATTACAATACCATTTTTTAACGAAACTAGCAAAAGGATTTGTGACTTTCTGTCTTACTTTCTCACTTTGCTTTTTATTCCTCGTCAAAATGAATATCTAAAATATCTAAAATTCTAGCCAAATCCGAAGAGGACAAGTACTCAATTTCAATTTTCCCTTTGCCTTCTTTTTCTTGAATCGCTACGGTTGTCCCAAATTTATCCATTAAGCGGTCTTCACTTTCACGAATATAAATGGGTTTTTCTTTGATGGCTTTTTTCGCTTTTTTGCCCTTTTTGCCTTGTGTTTCGTTTAATTCAGCGACAAGTTGTTCTAATTGTCGAACCGTTAAATTGTCTTTAATACAACGATTAGCTAATGGCAATAGCTGTTCTTTGTTCTTCAAGCCTAATAACGTCCGTGCTTGACCCATTGACATGCTTTGTTTTTGAACCATTGCTTTGACCGCATCTGGTAAAGTTAGCAATCGTAAATAATTGGCAATATACGGGCGACTTTTGCCCAAACGTTCTGCGACTTCCGCTTGTGTTAATTTCAAATTTTTCATTAGCATTTCATAGGCTTCTGCTTCTTCTAGCGGATTTAAATCTTCCCTTTGTAAGTTTTCCAAAACAGCAACTTGCATCATGGATTCTTCATCAAATTCGCGAATAATTGCGGGAATTTTTTCTTTGCCGGCTAATTTAGAAGCCCGGAACCGACGCTCACCTGCAATAATTTCATAGCCTTTAACTGCCGATTTACGAACAATAATCGGTTGAAACACACCGGAATGTAGAATCGAGTTTGCAAGTTCTTGTAAAGAGGTTTCATCAAATGTTTTCCGCGGTTGGTAAGGATTGGGACGAAGTTCGTTTAATAGAATTTCTGTCACTTGTTCGTTCTTAACGTCGACATCTTCTAGCTTTGCGATATCTTGAAACAAGGCATCGATGCCTCTGCCTAAACCTTTGCCTTTATTCATTCTCCAACACTTCCTTTGCTAGTGCTTGATACACTTCGGCACCTTTTGAGCGAATATCATAGTCAATGATTGGTAAACCATGACTTGGTGCTTCGGATAAACGGACATTTCTTGGAATAATCGTATCATAGACTTTTTCACGGAAATATTTACGGACTTCTTCCACGACTTCGGCACCTAAATTGGTCCGAGCATCGTACATGGTTAACAAGACCCCTTCAATTTTCAATTCAGGGTTAAAATGTTTTTGAACCAAGCGAATCGTATTTAGCAATTGACTCAAGCCTTCTAATGCGTAATATTCACATTGAACAGGAATTAGAATCGAATCACTTGCTGTAAAAGCATTGATTGTTAAATGCCCTAGAGAAGGCGGGCAATCAATTAAAACGAAATCATACATGTCTCTTACTTCATCAATTGCTAATTTCAAGCGCGATTCTCGAGCCATCATTGAAGTTAATTCAATTTCAGCGCCTGCTAATTGAATAGTTGCAGGGACAATATCTAAATTTTCACGGCTGGTATGTTGAACCACGCTAGTGATTGGTTCTTCATTTACAAGGACATCATACACATCATGTGCGACATCTGGTTTAGGGACACCCATGCCACTGGTAGCATTTCCTTGTGCATCAATGTCGATCAGTAAGACTTTTTTGCCTAAGTTTGCTAAACATGCGCCTAAATTTACAGTGGTCGTTGTTTTACCAACGCCGCCTTTTTGGTTCGCTACAGAAATAATTCGTGTCATGTGTGTGCCTCCATCTTATTTAATCGGTTGTTTATTTGGTAATCCAGGTTTTCTGGGATATTTTTTAGGGGTTTCTTTTTTCTTTTGAATCACGACAATGTGGCGTTCGTCTGCCGTAATCGGCAAAGTAAAACCAACTTCTTTCTGAAATTGACCGCCTAATGTAGCGATTGCAGGTTTTGCTTCATTAATTTCTTCTTCACTTTTCGATGCTTTTAAGGCTAAAAAATAGCCTTCTTTTTTAACTAAGGGTAAACACAGTTCACTTAAAACATTTAATCGTGCAACTGCTCGCGCTGTAACGTAATCAAACGCGCCACGAAATTCTGCTTTTTGACCAAATGTTTCTGCACGATCATGATACAAAGAAACATTAGCCAAACCTAGTTGATTCACCAACTCTGTTAGGAAAGTAATTCGTTTATTTAAAGAGTCAACAATTGTGACATTTAATGAAGGAAAAACAATTTTCAAAGGAATACTTGGAAATCCTGCGCCTGCGCCAACATCACAAATGGCTTTGTCACTGGCAAAGTCTTCAAAGAATGCCAACGAAACAGAATCATAGAAATGTTTCAAATAAACTTCTTTTTCTTCTGTGATGGCTGTTAAATTCATTTTTTCATTCCATTCTACTAGTAAATGGAAATATTGGTCAAATTGTGTCATCTGTTGGTCTGTCAATTCAATGCCTTTTGCGGCTAATAGTTGTCTAAATTCTTCGGGTAGCATAAAGACTCCTTCCTTTTTTGTGAAACAGAAAAATGTTTCACAATCATCTTTTCCTACTTTAACGCAAATAGCAATTTCTTGCAATGCTTTTCGGAAGATTTTTGCCTGAATGATAAAAGAAAAACCCGCCTTTTTATGTAGTAAAAAGTCTCTAGTCACGGGCCAAAATATTCAATTGGCGGCAACGAAAACCGCCTTTCTCTAAGAGTAAAACAAGCCAATGTTTCATGTGAAACATTGGCTTGTTTTACTTACTATAATCATCGCACTTTATTTGTCGTTCTCTGCGATAGTCGTATTCTTGGATACGGGGACTTAACCAACCTTTTTTGGCTGTTTTTCGTAATTGATGATCAAATCTCCCTGGTGGTGAACTATCTAGTAATTCATGGGTACGATTATTCCGATTTGCATAATTAAACGATTCACCATTCAAGACTTTTTCCTGGTATTCACTGTTTTTGGCCGCTTGATAATAGGCTGGATTACTAATTAATCTGCCTCGCCAGTCTTCAACTAACACATCCCACTGGGTTACAAAGGTCCCTTCTTCATTCAAAATAAACTCACTGTGAAAATTAGGCGTCAATCGTTTCTTATTAATTAAAGAATAAGATGCCCCCTCAGGGTATTTGTTGTGCAAACGAGCAGAGCTTTTTTTCAGCTTCCGCCCACCCATCCCTTGCGGCTTGGCCGCAAAAACATAGCGTTTTAATGCCTGTTCATCGGTGTCCCCTTCTTGTTTAAAAAAATCGCGGATATACGTGATATTTTGACGATCAATATACATTCTTAATTGATGTATCTTTTTCGCTTTCTCTTGATTAAAGCTCCCAAGAAGACCTAACGGATAGGCTTTTTGAACTGTTTTTGCCAACAAATCCCAAAACGTCGCATGCGGTGCAACCGTCTTCGAGAAACGATAAGGTCCTACTAATTGCAACATGCCATGCTGATCCAACACTGCACCTAATTGCCATAACAGTAACGAGAGCTTTTCTTGCGGACGATAAGCCGAAAAGCGAAATAATCGCTCATACGCTGAAGAGCCCACTTCTTCCACTTCAGAAAACAGTTCCGCGACTGCTGTTTTCGCTTGCTCAAGTGGCAAGAAACGCGTGTCTTTTATGGCGCTTTCCACTAATCCATAAACAGCTTGGCGGTCCCAGCCAGCGTCAATCGCCGCCTCTACACCAGCACTCATTGCTTGTTGTAATTCTTGCCAACGTCCCATCTTCTCGCCGCCTTTTTCTATATACTTCTTCTATAATGATAATCCTTTCCCCACAAAATGCCAACTGCTTTAACGCAAAAAAACAACCCGCCCTTTGGGGAAGGGCGGGCGGAGGAGTTAAAAAATGAAAAAGTGTTTTGTTAGGGTTTTGTTTATCGGGTATGTTTAAATAATAGCCGTTAAATGTGAAGAAACTATGGTAAAAATGCGCCTTCTTTTCAACAAAATTTTGAAAAAGTCTCTTCAGAAATTAAGATTTTTTTGCAAAGTTGACCACTGGCCACTCCCGCTCAACATATTATATATTTAATATTCATAAAATCATAAAAGAAATATACACAATAATGAATATTTATTCAACGGTTAATAAAACAACCAAAAAAGCGAGTGATTTACACTCGCTTTTTCAACTAAATTAAATGATTTTCTCTTAAAATATCACCAATATACGTATCCTCAAATTTCTTCACAAAGTGTTCAACCATTTTGCGTTCCACGAACGGCATATCCATTTCTGTTAATTTTTTCTTGTCAGATAAATAATAAACAGAGTTTGCTAAGACGCGCAAGTCGTATGCAGAAGCAAACACTTCTGGTACTCCGCGTTCAACCTCTAGCAATTGATAAACAGCTTCCATCGCTGTCCGTACAGAATACTCTGTTGTAAACACCGTATCTCGTTCAGTATCTGCGAAGTTCCCAATGAAAGCAAGATTTTTAGAGCCGTTTGGTACAACTAATGGTCGATCGCCTGGTTCTCTTAACATAAAGTAAGAAGTGATAAACGGCATATAAACCGGAATAGTGGTAGCCGATTCTTCTGAAATACGTTCAATTTCCCCTTCTGGGACCCCTAAATGATAAAGTAACTCTTGCGTAATTTCTTGGCCTGTACATTGTTCGATTGGTTTTTTGATATAATTTCCTGGTTTATTAGAAAGTAATCCATATACCCAAGTTATAGATTGTTGATCATTTTGTTCTTTAAAATGCGGTTGTCTATGCATAGCAAAACTCATCATCCAATTAGAGTCTTTGATAGTAATAATACCACCTGTGACAATTTTTCCTGTGCGTAATTTACGATGTGTTAACCGAGAAAGATACGGTTCAATATCGAAATTTTCCCACGTAATCGTTGCTGAGACAAACCAACTTTCATCTGGTAAATTTTCACAGAAAACTTCTGGGTGCCCAAATTCTGGGGATTGTTTTGCTAAGTTTTTCCAGAGATTCCAACTTCCCCCTAGTTCATGAGTAATTGGTGCTGGTGTATGATGATCTCCTTGCGTCGAACTTTCAGTAATTGAGCCATTCGTTACGAAGACTAAATCATTTTCAGTTAAAGGAATTTCTTTGGTTTTTCCCGCTTGTGTCAACAATAATCGCCGAGCAACTTTAGTAGCTCCTTTGATGTCGACTTGGATATCATTGATCGTTGTTTCATATTGAAAGTCTACCCCTTGATTGGTTAAAAAGCTTAGTAATGGTTTCACTAACGATTCGTATTGATTGTATTTGGTAAACTTCAAGGCTGTAAAGTCAGGCAAACCTTTGATGTGGTGGATAAAGCGCATGATGTAACGGCGCATTTCAATGGCAGAGTGCCATTTTTCAAAAGCAAACATTGAACACCAATAGATCCAAAAGTTGGATTCAAAAAATTCTTCGCCGAAAACATCTTCAATTTTTTTGCCAATTAATTGATCTTCAGAAGTCATAAATAAATCAACGATTTCTTTTTGTGCTTTTTTGGATAAAGTAAATTGTCCATCATCTGGGACACGTTCGCCACGGTTATGAATAATGCGGCAATTTGAAGAATTCGGATCATCTAAATCTAAACGGTAAAACTCATCTAGGACAGAGGCATCTTCTACTTCTAATGATGGTACCGAACGAAATAGATCCCACAAACACTCGAAATGGTTTTCCATTTCGCGTCCGCCGCGAGTGACAAAGCCATCATGGGGAATAAATTTACCATCTAAAGAACCGCCAGACAGCGTGAGTTCTTCAAAAATGTGAATATTTTCGCCCTTCATTTGACCGTCACGAATTAAGAAAACAGCCGTTGCTAAACCTGCTAGGCCACCACCAACGATGTAGGCACTCTTGTCATCTACACCTTTTGGTTTTCTTGGTCGAGCAAATGCTTCATAATTTCCATTTGTGTATCTCATTCTCGTTTCCTCCTATCATTTGATACCCTCATCATACTGCTACCAAAAAAAATACCCAAAAGATAACCCTTTTTTTTAAGAAATTCTTTGACAAATAAAGGAAATTGTCTAATTTTTAAGCAAGTGAATAATCGTAGATGTTTCATGTGAAACAAAAAAAGAACGAGAAGAAAAATGGCCGCTTTTTCTTCTCGTTCTTTTTATGCTAATTCGTTTACCGTTTCTACTCCAAAAACAGCAACCCAATCTTCCTGAAAATCAGTTACTGCTTTTTGAATGGCGGGCATTGCCAAGCCTTGTGTCACGAGTTCTGGTGCGATAGTGACCGCTTGCGCCCCCATTTGACAGGCTTGATTAATTTGTGCCACGTTTTTAAAACTAGCAGCTAAGATCTTACTCTTTGCGTTCGTCCGTTTAATTTCTGCAGCTAAATGCTCAATAACCTTTTGAGAATCAATTGTTAAATTCTCCATCCTATTATAATACGGTGCTAAATAATCTGCACCTGCCGCAATCGCTAGGTAGCCTTGAAATTCTGTATAAATAGCGGTTGCTGTTATCCGATAATTTGCCTGCTTTAGTTGTTTGATGGCTGCCAAGCCTGCTTCATTGACTGGGATTTTAATGAATGTTTCTTGGCCTAATTGTTGTACAATGGTTTGGGCATCTTCTAGCATCTCTTCTGTCGTTTGACCGACCACTTGGACGTGCAAACTCGCTTGTCCAATCGTTTTTTTGATTTCTTTCATCTGCGCAAAGAAGTCAATTTTTCCTGCTTGTTTAACAATACTGGGATTAGACGTTACGCCTGCCAGTGGTAAAATTTTCTGATACTTTCGAATAGCCTCAAGATTAATTGTATCTAGCATAAATTCCATCTTTTACGTTCCTCCCTTAAACGATAATTATAGAATAGTGATTGTTGTACCAACAGTTATTTCAGGAATAGCTTTTTCTTCAACATATAATGTACCTGGTAATTCAGGTGTTGTTGCGCCATCAAATTTAATAGTAATGTGACCCAATGTGTCTAAATTAGTTAATACTACCTCGCCTACAGCGGTAATCTGGTAAGTTTGTTCATCAATCACTAACGTTTGCTTGTCCGTAATCGCTTCTGTGACTGGCTGAACCTCAATGTTATAACAATAATCTGCTAAAGCATCTGGTGCATCTTTTCCAAATAAGATGACCATTTTTTCTTCTTTAAATAATTCGGCTTCTGGTCCAATAGACTGAACCTTTGTTGTAAATACTGACATTTCCCATCCTCCAAAAAAATTTTTTAACTATACAATCCAAAACTTGCTAACCAAGCAACTAGTACTCGAGGGGCACCATTTAAGAAACGAGAATATAAAACAGAAGGGACCCCGACTTCAACGGTTTCAGCTTCAGCTTCTTCCAAGCCTAAACCCACGGGAATAAAGTCGCACGCGTTTTGTGTATTAATAGCAAACAATGCTGGTAAGGCTAGTTGTGGCGGAATGTTGCCTTTCCCAATTTCCACACCAATTAACGTACCAATTACTTGGCTGATTACTGCTCCAGGACCTAATAAAGGAGAAAGAAATGGCAGAGAACAAATAAAACCAATAATTGTTAAACCCACAATGTTTCCTGCCAATGGCGCCATGATATTGGCAAAAAATTCACCAATTCCTGAACCTTGAATCACACCAATTAATAAAGAAACAAATGCCATAAACGGAATCACTGTGTTGATCATCGTTTGTACGCCTTCACGGGCTGATTGGTTGAATGTCGCTACAACTTTTCCTGCACCCATACCAATTTTCGCAACAAAACTTTGTTGTTCCGCTTTTTGTTCAGTAATTTTTTTACTTGTATCATATTTAAATTCTGTTTTTTTCGAGGTGGGCTTTTCTGTATCAGCAGCAGCTTCTTCTGATGTCAATGTAATCTGTTTCGGGCCTACAGCGGAAACATAAATTGTCTCATTAATGTATTGTGCTAAGGGACCACTTTTGCCAGTTGGAACAACGTTAATAGTAGGAATTCCTTTTTTAGGATAAATTCCGCAACGAAGAGTGCCTCCACAATCAATAATGGCTAATGCGATTTCATCATCTGGAATCGATGTCTTAAAACCATTGACCGCTTCCATTCCTGTCAATTCTACGATTTTATCAACAATTGCGGGTTTCTCGCCGCCACCTGTAATGTAAATAAATTTATGTTTTTCTTCTGTCGGTGTAATCACTAAGGGCCCACCATAACCGCCATTTCCTTTAACTACCTTAATACTATTGTACGTCATCTCACCTTGCTCCTTTCTAATCCACAGCAATCTCTACTGTTTTACTAAGGGTAATTCCTTGTTGTTTGCAAACATAGGCGGTAGTGAAATCGGTAACCCAACCGCCAATAAAATTCATTAATATCCCTACAAACATATAGCGAATCGCTAGGTCCATCGAATTTAGTCCTAACGTATCAATCCCTTGCGCAATCCCTAACCAAACGAACAATTCACCAGGATTAATATGAGGAAAAACTCCATTACTGGTATGACAAAATTGCGCTTGTGCAGCATAATAGCTAGGTTTATAGTATTCTGGTAAAAATCGAGCCATCGTAAAGGACATTGGATTGCCTAACATAAAAGCGGATAAAAAAGGCAGCACTAAATATCGCGTAACAGGATTTTTGGCAGAAAGTTTGGCTACTTTGGTTACTCTTTCTTCTCCTAGAAAAGCAATTAAAGTATTCATAGCTACCATTAACATCAAAACAACAGGTACGATGCCTGTCATCCAAGAAATAAATGTTTCTGCTCCTGTTTGGAAAAGGTGCATAAATCCTTCCGCAAATTTTGTAATATAAGACATTACTCGACACTTCCTTTCAATTTTGTTTGTACTTTATTTTTCCATAATTGCCATTGAATTTTGGCTCCATTAAGCGGCGTTAATGGTTGTGTTTCTTGATAATTGCCAAGCTCAACACGTAAGTAAATTTCTCGTGCATTTTCCATCGCTTGTTGGGTTAATTTATTTTCCTTTTGTACGAGTGGATGGTAATGATCCATATAATGAATATCCTCGTTCACGTACTGAGGTAAGGGATGAAATTTAGCTAGAACGGTGACACCTTGCATCTTTCTAGCGGCTAAGATTTTCCCTTGTGAATCCACAGCAAACAAGATAATCGTGCCTGCTTTTAACTTCCCTGCACGTCGACCAATCGCGACTTTCCCTAATTGTCGCAATTCTTGGTAGTTTTGATTAAAGTGTTTAATCTGTTTCATTCCCATAGCTATCTGAACGAAGTAAGCTGTTAAAAAAAGCGCTCCGAATACGTAGATAAAGCTCATATGATAATCCCCTTCCTTTGCATCCACTCTTTAACCGCTAAAACATCTCGTTGCTTCCGTAATTCATTACGTAAACGTTCGTCTCCTGCGATTGTAAACAAGCGGTCATATAGTTGTAGTAACTCTGCTTCAACAGTGGCAGTCAGCTCTTCTGGAATACCCAACAGCAAAATAACATCAACTTTACCTTCTGGTGTAACCAGTGATTCTTCAAAAACCCCAATCGATAAAATAATCGTTGGTAAGGCTTGATTAATTGTATGGGGAAAGGCAATCCCCGATTCAAAAATAGTTGTTTGTTGATCTTCTCTAGTAAAAATTCGTTCGATAAATTGGGGATCTACTAATTTTTCTGCTTCTAAATCAGCAATCATTTTCTGGATATTCGCTCGGTAACCTTGAGTATTCTCTAATAATTGATAGGTCATATGAATATTTTGAGATTCCACGGAACGAATTTCTTTTGCTCTCTGCCACTCATTTCTGAGCCAAGTATCGTTAAATAAATTAGTTAAATGGATCATCGGTGTTTGTGGTCGAATATTTTTTAAGGGAATGGTTGTAAAAATAGCAAAATATTGATTCAATTCTCTTCTCTCTGCCTCTTCTTCAGAAAAATGGGCAATCTGGACGTCTGGACCCAAAACTTTTTCCAATTGCCGCTGAATAATCAAGGCCGTTCCATGACCTGTACTGCAGATTACAGCGATTTCTTTTTTGGCTCCCGCTTCATAGTTCCCTCTCAATGCTAGCTCAAAATACAAAGCGAGATACCCAAATTCAACCGTCGGCACACAACGATTTAACAAACGGCCCAATTCTTGCAAGCCAATCTTGGCTAATTCATAGGCCAAAGGATATTGTCGTTCAATTTCTCCATAAAATAAATCGTGACATTCCACATGAAAAACGAGTCGATTCATCACGTTTCTTAAATGATCTTTCATTTCTGAAAACAAGAAGTCCTCATCAAATTCAACAACAACTGAATGATGAATTTTTTTCATCATTTTTTGAAAATAGTCAGCTAAGAGTCCTTCATCAGCCAATAAAGAATTACGAATATGGTTTGTGTTGATGTTAAAAGGAAAGCTGATAAAGGAACGTTCCCATTGGCTTAACGTTACATTATAGGTTATTTCCAAGTGATACATCAGTTCTTCAATCTGCTCGTTATGACGAACATAATCAACATATTCTGGTGGTAGTTCCGTAATGAGTTTTCCAGCTAAAACACGCTGCAAAACAATTGAAACCACTCTTCGTAAAAGAAAACTATCTTGTTTTGCTAGTCTTGTTTCTTTGATTATTTTTTGTATCATTTGTTTGGTAGTTTCATGAAGAAACTGTTCTTCAAAATATTCTTGGACGTAATTCACATGAAGTAAGCGTAAATCAAACTCTTTTCCTTCTAAATGAATGCCACGGTTTGGCGTACCTACAACCGCAACCTGCCAAGGAGCAATCAGCTCTTTCATGCGCTTAATGTCTTTATTAACTGTGCCGCGACTAACGGCGAGTTCTTCGGATAAATCATAAGTTGAAATAAATTGATCTTCTTCTATTAATCGTTTGATAATGTAGGAAACACGCTTGCTTGAAGAATTAAAATCAGATTCCCTTTTTAGCCGTCCAGACAAAACCTCTTCAAAACCTTCAAAGTTTTTGATTTCTAACTGAAAGAGATTTTCCTTCTGAATAATTTGGGCGATACCGATTAATTCATCATTCAATGTATCAATGTTTTTACGAACTGTTTGAGGACTTGCGGCTAATTTCTCTTGCAATTCCTGTAAGCTCATTCCTTTGTGATCAACTAGTAATTTTATTACTTGGTACCATCTATTTACTAGCGTCATTTAGTTTTCCCACCTCTATCCTCTTGTTTTACCTCCAGCTACGTTTGTGGTGATGCCTGTAATATAGCTTGAACGGTCTGATAAATAATAGCATACTAAGTCAGCGACTTCATGGAGTTTTCCGCTACGACCTAATGGAATCGTACTTGTTTTTGAATAACCTGCTCGCAATTGCTCCACAGAAATGTTTCGTGTATAAGCCAATGCTTCTTCGTATGCTAAAGTGCGCAAGCCCGTTTCTTCCATAATGCCTGGCGCAATCCCCACGACACGGACGTTTGATTTTCCTAACTCTTTAGCCCATGAACGTGTATAACTGCTGACCGCTGCTTTCGTTGCAGCGTAGGCGCTTTGCCCTTCGGAGCCTTCTAATCCAGCTTCTGAAGACATATTAATAATGACACCTGCTTGTTTTTGTACAAGAATCCGGCCCACTGCTTGGCTCATTAAGTAGAGCCCTTTTTGATTGATGGCTACAATTTTGTCGAATACCTCATCCGATAATTCATAAGGCCCATGAGGATGATTTTTATCCACCAACAAACGAGGAATATTGATTCCGGCGTTATTTACTAGGCCATCTACGGTTCCAAATTTTTCCACCACTTGAGCGACACCCGCTTCTACTTCTGCTCGAGAAGTTACATCGACTTTCACAAAGAGTAAATGCTCATGTTGCGTTTCTGATGCTGAAATATCAAAATTAGCGACATAGACCTCTTGCGCTAACAAGCTTTCAACAATGCTGCGACCAATACCAGATGAGCCTCCTGTAACAATAACTACTTTTCCTTTAATTCCTAACCAATCTGTCATTTGTTCCACTCCTATCATTTGTTTGCGCTTTCAGTATAGGTCAGTTTGTGAAATTATTTAAGACAGTCTTTTTTTGCAGTTTAGAAAAAAAGTAGACTAATTCAAAACAAAAAAGCAGTTGCTTCTTCACAATCAATCATCCGTGAAGAAGCAACTGCTTCAAATTTTTATTATCCTTGCACTTTCGCGATTTTTCCTTGTTCGATGTAGACCCAAATTGATCTATCAATAATTATCAAACTGAGTCATATAGAGACAAAAATTTCAAAAATGACCTGTTAAATGGTCATCGAATATCATTTAAAATCAATACGACGGAGTCAGACACGGAGTCAAAACAAGCCCGCTGAGAGTAAAAAGTATACAGTCCCATAGGTAAAGTGCCACAGGACTGTATATTTTTTTATTTGAGATTACCTGAAATGATTCCATTTACTTTTTATCTCATTTTTTCCTACTAGTTAGTATCAAATACTCTCCTATTTTCTCAATAAACTATTTTGGGTTACATGGTATCTGAAACAGCTAAAACCTTGTCATTACAGCAAAAAAATCACTTTATCTCCGTTTCATTTCAGATACATTTCACTTAAGCGGATTCCAAAAAAACAAAAGAAAAAGGAACCCCTAGTTAGCCTATGCTTTTTATTGGTTCCTCTCAAAACACGGTCATATAACAACGGGGTGGGGTAAATGAATGAAAAAGGTGGAGGAAACATTATTCAATAGCTGTCTTAAATATTTCGTTATAAAATGTGAACAAATAAAAGACATCTATCCCTATTTTCTACACTTCCACTTTACTACCATCTTTGAATCGTACAATTTTCTTAACTCTTCTCGTTTACCTCAATTCATTTTCAAGTGGAATCAGCTCATCATCTAACATTTTACGCCATGCTCGCTTCATTTCTTGCGGGTATTTAAATAGCTTCGCTTCTGGATGTTTGGCTTTATATCCTTCGTAATCCTTACTGTTGATAATTGCTTTCATATTAGGAATTGGATCTTCACCTGGTAGATATTGCAGATTAGAAGCATGTAATTCTTTCTCAGAAACAAACCACTCATTGGAAAAGGCATGAATCAAATCATCACTTGCTTGTGTAAAATAGCGACGTTTAATGACAAAGATATCTTCATTACTATCTAAAGTCCCCACATCAAATGCATTTAAAATTTGTCGGTAAACTTCTTTGACTCCTTCTGTTTTATTCAATTTAGCCAAAGCTTTTTCAATTTCTTCTCGTGCATCTGAACTATTTGCAGCATAAGTTCCTAGTAATTGATCAATATAAGTAGAATCAATATCATACAACTTAGTGGTATTTTCACTATAAAATTCGATCGTTGAAAAATCTTCTCCCTCTTTTTCTGATTGTTCCTCCATTAATGACCCCTTCACGGTCTCATATACACCAATTTGTTCTTCCAAAAGTTGAATTTGATTGTTCAAGGTTGGGGATTTTACCATACCATCATTATAGTCGTCATAAGTCACTAACGATTCATACGCACGATTCAATTCTTGGAATGCTTTGACATATTCGATACGAGTTTCAAGAGGAGTATGTTCATCAATGGATTCCATGAATGAAACCTCTTTTAACTTACGATATGCTTGCTTGAATCTTTTTTTGGATTCTTGGTAACTTGGATAAATCAAGCCCGATTCTTCTTTAGCTTCTGAATACAGTTTTGTCGCATCCTCGACATTCTTCTCCATTGTGGCTGGCTTACGAAACGTCACAATTAATCCTTTTGTCTTATCAGGATACGTACGATTCGTACGTGAAAAAGCTTGGATCAATCCTGCATACTCTAGATTACGATCCACAAATAGGGTTTGAATCGTAGGTGCGTCAAAACCTGTCAATAGACGATCCACTACGATCACTAAATCAATTTGTTTCCCAAATTGTTTGAATTCCGCTCTTTTTCGTGCCAAACGATTATTGATATCTCCGTTATAACGTTCAATGTCTGCTAATAACCAGGCAGTATCATAATACTGATTATATTCCTCAATAATTTTTTGCATTTCTTCTTGTTGGGCACTTGAATCTCGGCTATTTTCTTCTAATGAATAGGTAATAGCGATCCTTGGGAAATCAGGATCCTCCATCGTTCGTCCTTCACGAATGGGCTGATTGGGAAACTCTTTTGTTAACCAATCAGGCTCTTTCGTCATCTCTTTGATGGCCCGATAATACTTTTTGGCCATGTCAATGGAACTCATGGTTAAGATTGCAGATTTCGTTGGACGGCCATTTCGAAAATCAAATTTTGTATAGGCATTATCTAGACGGAACATTTTATGAATGACTTTTTGGATATGTTCATCTGCTTCAAAAACAGCAGGGTCTAAATAACTTTCTTTTTTGACAGGCTCCATTTGATCGATTATACGATTGATTTGTTCTGATGAATACTCTGCATATGTTTCTACTTCTTTTAATTTCCGATAGATTTTATTCTCTAATGAAGTCGGCTCCACGGTGTTTTCATGTTCTACTTGAAATCCTAAAACCGAGCCATCTTCTAATGCATTCTTGATGGTATAGGTGTGTAAGACCTCTCCATACTGATCATGGGTTGTACGTGCCAATTGCCCTTTGGCTTGTTTCCGATTCTCAGGGAAAATCGGCGTACCTGTAAAGCCAAACCAAGTGGATTTCGGAAACATTTTTTTGATTTCTTCCATATTTTCAGCACTTAACGCTCGATGACACTCATCTACTACAAACACGATATGTTGTCCCATTAATTTTTGGAAGCGATTGGTTCCTTTTTTCTCTTCTTGTTTCTTTGCATATTTCAACGCCGCATCTAGTTTTTGACGGGTTGTAATGATTACAACATTTGCATTGGCATCTGCCAACAGAGTTTCACTTAACTCTTTGGCACTTCCTGTTCCCACGATCAAGCTATTCGCTTTGGCATTACCGGAAGAAATCCCAGTATTAAATTCGGAAGCAAATTTTGTAAATTCCGTTGTCGTTTGATTATCTAAATCTTTGCGGTCCACTAACATGATCGTTCGATCGATCCCCGATTTTCGTGCTAAAAGCTTAGTAGATACAAAACTAGTCAACGTCTTTCCTGAACCAGTCGCATGCCAAACATAACCTGATTGATGTTTATTTGCAGCAATAAACAATGTCGTTAGGAACAAAATTTTCTACCGCATCAGAAATTTTATTGAACTGATGCGTATTAACATAGTTTTTAAATGAACGTTGCTGTATCATTGATTTACTTCTCCCTGTTTTATTTCAAATATAGATTACCCACGAATCTCCGCTTCATCAGAAACCCGCTTAAATTTAATATCTGTATCAACTGCTTTAAAGTGTTTCTCACCAGCCAGAATCTTAGCCCGTTCATGAGGCCGTAACTGTTCAAAGCTTGTATCACCTTTCGTTTCAACGATGAAGTATAGGTGTTGCTCATCATCTTCTTCATACAGCAATGCCCAGTCTGGATTGTAAGGCCCAAGCGGTGTGCGAATCTTGAACCAATCTGGCAGCTTAATGTAGAACTTAACATTGTCATCCATTTCAGCCTTACGAGCAAAATCCTTTTCAATGCTTGAATCAGTTACAACATAGTCATAAACAGTCTTTTGTTTACTTTTATCAACTTTAACCGAATTCTCTTTTTCACCGAGGTAAGCATTCAAGGTTTCAGTGCTAAACAGCGTCTGTTCATATTCATCATTTGTACGAGTATATTCAATACCATCCACAATCAATTGATTCTTGATTGCGTTGATAATCTTCGCAGCCTGATTCATATATGACAATGGATTGTTCTTAAAACTATCCAGATTGTTGACTGACTGCAAAATTGCGACGATTGTCTTGCGAGTCAAACTTGTTTCATTTTGCAAGAAAGTAATGATATCTGGCAATTTGTACGCACCACTCGTTGTTGCACGAACACTGCTTTCGCTAGATTCATCAGCCTTCACACCGGCTTGACTCATCTCAACCATCCCCTTCTTGTAAAGGTAGGTCCCCTTGCGAGTCTGGATGGAATCAACTCCGTCAAATGATTCATTTCCTTTTGCAGCAAATTCGATTAATTTGTTTGAATCAAAATGAATCTTATAAGTCGTCTTGTATTTGATTTTGTTCCAAAGTTCTAAAAAGTCATCTGCTAAGGCTTCTTTTACAACCTTGACTTCGACTTTATCCTTGGCATCTTTGATATCAAGACTCTTAACTTTAGATTTAGCAACAACCAAGATCTGTGGCACAACATCAATAAATTCTTCCGGTACTTCAATTTCCTGATCAGTAATCGCTTGTTTCAACTTATCGGTTGCTCGCCCGGATGAATTAATAAATTCTTCCTGTTTGAGGTAGTTGAACAATTGCTCAGATTTTTCTTTGCCAAGAATTTCCATTTCTTCCGTAACTTCATCGTAATGCGTAATAATCGTCGCAAAGCTATCTTTATTAAATACACCAAAGATAACACCATCTTCTTCGTATTCTTTTTGAAGACCTTCAGCAAAATCCTTATAGCTTTCATTTGCCATAACAGTCAGCGTGTTAACAGCAAATCCAGGGACACGTTCACCATCTTCGTTAACCGCAATACGCAGGCCACGACCAATTTTCTGACGTTTGTTAATTGTATCCTTTGTTTCAATCAAAGTGGCAATCTGGAATACATTCGGGTTGTCCCAACCTTCCTTCAAAGCTGAATGAGAGAAAATGAAGCGAATTTTATTAGCCTTCGCTGTATGATGCTTCTCTTCATCATAGAAAGTCAGTAAGCCTTCCTTGTCCTTCATAATCATCTTGTAGGTAGATTCATCGGCCTGAGTATCACCCTTGGTATTTTTTAACTTACCTTTATTATCAGCTGAGAAATAACCATCATGAACTTCAGAAACCGGTACGTCAACATCGTTCAACTCTTTGTACTTAGACAAATGAATCAAGCGTTCATATTCTTCCTCAAAAACACGAGCGTAACGGCCAAGGCTTGGATTGCCTTCTTCGTCATAAACACGATAATTCTCAACCTTGTCCAAGAAGAATAAGCTCAACACCTTGATTCGTTGCCCCGATTGTTTCAACTTCAACTCCTTGTTCAAGTGTTCTGCAATCGTCTTAGAAATCTGAGCACGTTTTATTGCTTCATCTTCTAATGTAGCTGACTCAAGCGTGATTTTTTCAGGATTACCCGAGAAAGTAACTGATTCAAATCCAGGTGTAGCATCAATGTCTTGAATGAACCCAACTTCATCATACGCCTGAAGCTTGGTTTTACTAAACATATCGTCACCGGATTTAAAGTTCATAGTTATTTTATCAGCGTCATTACGTGTCTTTTTATAAACTTCAATCTTGGCACTGATACCGTTCTTACCAGTTTTTACGTCAATCAATTTCAAATGAGCACGGTTACCATCTTCGTCCATCTCGATGCCGGCTACCTCAATCTGCTTAACGAGTTGATTGTCGTAAGCATCAACCGCACCAAGTTGATAAATCTTCGGATAAGTATTATCTCGGTGAGTGGCTGAATAACGGAAGCCCGCTGACGGATCTAAACTCTTCAAAGCATCTTTAGCCAAGTCAGTATTATCAACAGACTGTGGTTCATCAATAATAACTATCGGCCGTGTTTCAGCAATCAGGTCAATTGGTCGTGCACCAGAAAGTTGGTCATTTTCACGGTTCATGACGTTTGTATCTTTGTTGAAAGATTGAATGGTCGTAACCATGATATCAATCGTATTTGCCGATGCAAATGAACGAACACGGTCAAGTTTGCTGCTATCAAACATGAATAAATCATAAACCACACCGTTGTATTGATTTTTGAAATAGTCTTTTGTAATCTCGAAGGATTTAAGTACCCCTTCCTTAATCGCAATACTTGGCACTACAATCACGAATTTCAAAAATCCGTATTGTTTGTTTAATTCAAGAATCGTTTTCAAGTAAACAAAAGTCTTACCAGTCCCTGTTTCCATCTCAATATTGAACTGCGGGAAAGCTTTGTTATTTCCAAACAGATTGTCACTTGGCACGATTCCATCCAGAATTTGAGTTTTGTTGACGTTCTTCAACATCTGTTCTTCATTAATAATCACACGGTTACCAACACCGATTCCATCCTCAGTGAACATCGAACCTTGTGAATAATCATCTGTAATCGTAAAATTTGATTCTTTAATTGTCTGACCTTCAAACACGCGCACCGCACTGTTAACGGCATCTGTTTGATAGTCGAGTGTATCAAATTGTATTTTCAAGAGTCTTTACCTCCTTTGCTTTAAATACTTAAAATGTCGTTGTACTGGATGCCACTTGCATTAAGCTGCTCGATAGTGTTTAACTTCTCACTATAATTGATGAATTTTTCATCCTGCAAAACAACCACCGAGTTTTCAGCTTCTTCGTCAGCAATTTGCTTCATAATATGTCCAGCCACTTCACTCGTAATCTTGTCTCCAAGCACTACAAACATCGCGCCAAATGCTATATCGTAAACGACCGCATCCCCGACTTTTATTTCGCTAATTGGGTAAGTCAGATCAAGACCTTGCTTCAGCATGATTTCGTAAACAACATCAATTGATTTTGAACCTTCCTCAAAGTTGTTAGCGAGTAATTCAAACTGCTCATTCAAGTCTTTTGGTTTGGCATTCCATTTCTTGATATTTGACTTAGAAAGTTCAAAGACTTTGAAGCCAATATCAAGCTTGTCAGCAAGAAGTGGATTTTCTTCAACAATCTTGTCACCAGCGCGACGGATGCGTTCTTCGGCTATTTCTGGAATAGTTTTATACCCATCCTTAAAAGCAACATCTTTTTCTGAAAGTTGTTCTGGCAACTGCACCATAATAAATCAACGGTTTCCTCCATCTTCAACGTTCATTCTCATTACAGCTTCTGCCGTAGTTGCCGAACCACTGAAAAAGTCTAAGACAATCGAATCAGGATTAGAATACAACTCTACAATTCGTTTAATTAACGGAACTGGTTTAGGATATGAAAAGTATGCTTTGTCATCAAAGAGACGTTTCAAATATTGACTTGCACTTTGGGAGTGCCCAACATCTTCATATTTCCAAATTGTCATTGGCACAATAGTTTGTTTTACTTCCGATAAGAAGCGTTTAATCGATGGAACAGCGTCCCCATTTGGACCGAACCAGATTATCAGAAACATATTCATCAAAGCGTTCTCTAGAAAGCCTCCAGCTGTAGCCACTTGGTGGTGTTGTCTTTCTCCCCGATGGTGTAACAATTTCATAAATATTCTTTTCAATAGCTGGTCCAACAGATAAATCACTGGACTTCCAATCACCACGTGGGTCATTATCTGGATTCGAGTATCTATCATTTGCGTCATCTGAGCGTTTTAATCCATTAGACTCAATGATACTTGCATTTTTTCCATACACTAATATATAATCGTGACTTTCAGAAAAATTCTTCTTCAAATTGACTGGTGAATAAGCCCTTTCCCAGATTACTTGAGCTAAGAAATTCTTTTCACCAAAAATCTCATCTGCAATTTTCTTTAGGTTAGCCTGCTCCGCATCATCAATCGAAATGAAAATAACACCATCTTCGGTCAGTAGATTCCTTGCTAATTTAAGCCTTGGATACATCATATTTAACCAATCAGTGTGATATCGACCATTAGTTTCCGGATTAACAGAAAAATTATTGCCTTCACTATCAACTTGACCTGTTTGTTCTAAATAATTATCAAGGGAATCTTCAAAATTGTCCTTATATACAAAATCTTTGCCAGTATTGTAGGGCGGATCCACATATATAAGTTTTACTTTATCCGAATATGATTTTTGAAGAATCTTCAATACTTCCAAATTATCACCTTCGATATAAAGATTGTTAGTGTCATCAAATTTTTTAGATTTACTTGAATTAGGCTTTAAAGTCGCCACTGTAGGAGCTTGCGATAACTTTATTGACCTCTTTTTCCCATTCCAATTGAAGCTATATTTATCAATATTCGCATCCAACTTTCCGGTTAATATTTCCTTTAATTTATCGAAATCTACCATTTCACCTTCTGTAAAAACCTCAGGCAAAACGTTTTGTAATTTTTGAATCGTCGTGTTTCTTACATCATCAGAAAATTGATTAACTGGTCGTAACTTTTTACCTTCCATACCATTTTCTCCTTAATTTATCGTTCAAACAAATTATTGTATAAATCTTCAAAACTATCAACTGAATTTAAAAGATTAATTTTTGTTGTATGGTACTTTGTTTGCCCTTTACTCATCCATTTATTATAGTTACCTTTAGATATCATCTGTTGCTTATCGCAAGCCACAACTATATACAATTTGACCTTTTTAGACTTGACTAGTTCGATTGAATTTTTAGGAATTGCATCACTCAATTCATTTAGCTGTAATATTGGTCTAAAAAAGAAATCCGACATTTCTTTTGTTTTTTTACTTTCATGAGTGTAAGTGCCCAAAATATCGTACATTCTACAAAAATCAGAAATGCTAGTTTTATAAGACCATGAGTTTCGAACTTCACATTTCTTTTCTACGCTATTTTTAATGACCTTAATATCATATTCTTCCCCAGCCCTGTATTCAGAATCAGCTCGTTCTGCATCATAAATATGAATATTACTGGGTGTTTCGTTAAAAATTTGCACGAGAAATTTTGCTACTGCTAATTCTGCCAAACAACCTTAAAATTGTTTGTTTTTCTTTTCTTCTGGGGTTCGGCCCTCATCATACTGATTGTTATTATTTGTATATTTACTTTTTTCAGTTGCTATTGCCTCGACTAATGCAATATCAAAGTCCGAAGGAATAAACTCATAATAGTTTTTACTTAATTGGTCATCGTGCACTTTAACAAACTGTTCAGAAAGCAGATTATTATATAAATACTTTCTGTTTGACAAAAACCAATTATCATTTGTGTTAAAGCAATTTCCCATACTCTGTTATCCCCTCAAATTTAGTTATTAAATCGACAATATGTCGTTATAATCCACACCACCAGCGTTCAAAATTTCAATGGAATTCAACTTCTCACTGTCATTTGCAAAGCCGGTATCTTGAAGCACCACTGCCACGTTTTCAAGTTCTTCATCCTTGATGAACTCAACAATTTTCTTGGCAGCGTCACTTGTAATATTTTTACCCAAAACGATGAACAACGAACCAAACGCAATCTTATAGATATTGGCATCATCTTCAACAAACTTTTCAATTGGCAACGTCAACTCCAAGCCTTGCTTCAGCATGATTTCATAAACCAAATCATCTTCAGTTGAACCAGGTTCAAGATTGTCTTGGATTGTTCCAAGCATAGTGACCAAATCTTCAGGTTCAGTGTTCCACTTCTTGAGATTTGATTTTTCAAGTTCAAAGACTTTGAAACCGGGATCGAATGTATCCTCATTTACATTTTCACCCTTTGCTATTTTTTCACCAGCGAGTTTGATTCTTTCCTCAGCAATTTCTGTTAAAACGTGTGGCCTACCTAATTTATCAAGTACGTCTATTGCTGTTTCCAAGGTTTTAACTGCATCCTTTTGTGCCACCTTTAAAGCATCATCAAGATTTTCTGGAAGAGATACCAAAATATACTTCCTTAACTGTCCAGATGCCGTAGTTTCCATTACGGATTCGGCTGTACTTCCTGAGCCAGAGAAAAAGTCCATTATTATATCTTCATCTTCTGTATACCAATCAATGAATGTTTTCATCATTCCTACTGGTTTTGGAGAATCAAATGGTGAGTCTGGAACTCCAAATAATTCAGCTAACTTCGTAGAAACGGGACCTTGAGAACCCCAACGTTGAGTGGTTTGAGGTGATTCTGCTGAACGTCGTTTTACAACTTTTACCTTTCCCGCAGAGTTAAGATAAAATTCAACAATCTCTTGCCCCTTTGTATCAACCAATCCATCTCTATCCCCATAGAAGTACTGCTGCATTTGATTAATTTGTGTATATGCGGCCCGGATGGTTGCATCTTCTGTAGTTTTCCCATTTTCAGCTTTTAATATTCCTGAAACAACCTCAATAGATTCTACTCCATCAGTTTTTCCCACTATTTCTTTCCCATCAGGAGCATCAAATCTTGTCCCTTTTGGAAAAGTAAATTCTCCTAGAGAGTGACGTCCAGATGCCTTCTTCATTGCACCCGCTTCAAACAATTCATTGTTCTCTGAATTTGCATGTCCAATCTCATTTACATTTTTGGCATACACTACTACATACTCATGATAGACTTTAAAGCTTCCGGCTTGAGCGCTATGATTTTTATCCCAAATGAGCGTTGCAAGGTGATTCGTTTCGCCGAACAACTCATCCATAACATTCAGTAAATTTGAAACTTCATCGTCAGATATACTTATAAATATTAGCCCATCATCTGTAAGTAAATTCCTACCTAATTTCAACCTTGGGTAAATCATATTTAGCCAGTCAGTGTGGAATCTTCCGCTCGTTTCACTGTTATGAGAATACTTATGCCCATCAGAATCGACTTGACCAGTTTCCTCCAGATAGTTCTTAATCGTATCATGAAAATTATCTTGGTAGACAAAATCATGGCCTGTATTGTAGGGTGGATCCAAATATATGAGTTTCACTTTATTCGCATAAGATTTCTGCAAAATCTTCAACACCTCAAGATTATCTCCTTCGATATAAAGATTTTGCGTTTCATCCCAGTTCTTTGATTTTGCTTTATTTGGCTTCAGTGTTGCCACAGTAGGCTGCTGCGCCAGCTGCATCGCTTGCTTCTTACCGTTCCAAGTGAAGCTATAACGTTCTGGTGCCGTTTCAACTTCATCCCCAAGAATCAAGCGCAATTTATCAAAGTCGATTTTCTTCTCAGTTAGTACCTCAGGAAATAATTCCTTCAGTTTTTCAATATTTTGTTCAGTGATATCAAGAGAACTTGAAGGCACTTGAGTATTCTCATTTATCATAAACTCGATTTCCTTTCACGCTTTCACTTACTTATTAATCTTACTTGAAAGCTCCTCTTTTAACTTTTTCAATTTAATCTGCATATCAATTTTGCGATTTAACTGACGTTCCTTTTTAATTTGGCCACGCAAATCTTCAATCTGTTTCTTTAATGCATCAAGCTGGTCTTTTTCTTCACCAGTGATATTGCCAACTGCTTCACCATATTGTGACTTAGCCGTAGCTGTCGCAATCTCATCCCGAAGTCCATCATAAAAAGTTTTCAGATTCTGCCGTGGTAAATCAATCAGTGATATTTGCTGCAACACTTCTTCCAAGTTTTCATCTTGATAAACCGGGGATGGATACACATTCACCAACTTCAAAAAGCCTGTTGATAACTTCTCAAAGCGACCCGTGTAGATCGTAAAACTATCCGGTTCATCGGTGAGGATAACTAATGGATATGGAATCAGGTGTGCCAACATTTTATAGATTTTAGTCGAGTCACCTTTATCCTTGGTTTTCACATAAAGAAACTGGATTTCTCGGTAGAGTTCCTTGTCATCTTCGTACACAGCAATATGTGTATTGTCAGTTTTCAGACTGGCCAACATATAGATGCTTTGGACGGAATCTTGTAAGAATTGCTTGTCCGCCGCATTTTTCATATGTGGATAGATTTGCGTTTTTGGTAGATTTCGATTGATGATTGTAGCACTTGGAAATTTCCACCATTTGATTATGTCTTTCATTTCCAATTCGCTCACCTACCTAATAATCAAAAATGAAATTAACTCAACATCATCTAAATCATCCAATAGTTCAGTTTGGACGCTAGTACCACCAGGTGAAAACAATGAACCCATCCCTACTTCATCTTGCTTACCTCGAATTGCTTCAATCGCTTTACTCAAGATTTCAGAATAGGCACTCATGTCCTTACCACCATTCGTTTCCTCATAAAACTCATCTACAAGTGGTTGGTTGACCGTCTTTTTACCGACCGTCAGCTTTTTAAAGAAGTCAAACACTTGCTTGGCGTACATGTAGTTTATTTTGACTGTTCCATCCATTCGCATATAAACAACAATGTACGGCAAGATACTGTTTTCTTGTCCCAAGTCATTCGTCTGCTGCTTCAAGGTCAATATGACACCCGGTTCAGCTTCAGGGAAGTTGGTTGTATCCGTAATTGCATACATGCCTAGCGGCGCTTCATTCAACAACTTCTCATGCTCTTTCAAAGCATTCTGCAAATCTGCTTTGAAGTCATTGAAGGTCATGTCGGTAATGGAAATTGCCCCATTGACGTCTTCCAAATCAATGACTTGAGTTTGGAGTTGTTCCAACTGTTTCTTACGGTATTTCAAGTCGTTCATTTCTTTATTAGACTTGATATTCAACAAGTCATCTTCACCAGTTGCTGCCGTATTTAACATGACCATACGTCCCTTGACACGTTGTTCCAGATTCAGATAAGTATCCAAGTCCACATTTGGCCAGAAGTTTACTAGTTGAATCTGTTTATTACGTGAGCCAATACGGTCAATACGCCCGAAACGTTGAATGACACGTACTGGATTCCAGTGAATATCGTAGTTAATCAAGTAATCTGCATCCTGCAAGTTTTGCCCTTCAGAGATGGTATCCGTTGCAATCAACAAATCAATTTCTTTGGTTGCGTTCGGATTGATCTGGTCACGCCCTTTTGATATCGGTGAGAAGTTCGTCAAGATATCACTCATATCATTGACGGCCACACCTTTCATGGTTGTTTTGTTCGGTGTAGAACCACCCGTCACCAACGCAGAATTCAGACCATAAAGTCTTTTTACTTTGTCAGCTAAGTTCTCATAGAGATAGTTAGCCGTATCTGCAAAGGCAGTAAAGATGATTACTTTCTTGTTGTTGCCATTAATTGGATGCTCATACTTATGCTTGAGAATTTTCTCCAAGTCCATCAACTTATCATCTTTGTCCGGTGTTACTCGATGCGTGACGGTTTGCAATTCTTTCAACGTTTCAAGATCTTCATTAAGAGCTTGGGACCACTTCACCAAGTCCATATCACCAATCAATATTTTAGTTTTTGTCCCCACTGCCTGTTCGTCAAAGGCACTTTCCAAATCCTCATCATCAAAATCAGTGATACTTGGCATTTCCACGTTACCCGCTTGATGCTCTTTGATTTTTTCAAGGATACCTTCAATCCCGCCAACCATTCGGTCAAGGGTTAATCCAAACGAATAAATGGAACTTTCCAGTCGTTTGAACAAATTGGCACGAATCAATTTAGCCAAGGCTTGTTCACGGTCAACTTGCCTGAATGACGACTTCCCTTCTTTTACCTTGGTGTCATACAATTCTTCATAGCGCTTCCTTTTTGTTGAAAGCACATACTGGAGTGGTTGGTACATTGCCATGTTCAAGTAACCGATTGAATCATAAACATGCTGTAAGTCAGGGAACTGCCCTGATGCATCAATATTTGGTTTCACTGTCATTGGCTTCAAGCGTTCAGGGAAATCTCCCAATGAAGTCGTATCATAATATTTTTCAATGTGTTTCCGACTACGAGCAATCGTCAACATATCCAGTAACTTGAAATAATCCGGATTGACCTTATCAAGGAAGCTTTGCGTTGTCCGTTCATATTCATCCAGTTCCATCCATTGATTAAAAGCTTGTTGTGCTAAACGCAGTGTCGTGTCAATATCATCAACACCATACTTCGCTAACGCGTCCGTTTTGCCTTCAGTGATGAAACCAATCTGATTTTTCAAGTCATTCATTTGGTTGTTGATTGGTGTAGCTGAAAGCATCAATACTTTTGTCTTACGTCCCTTTTGAATGATATCTTCCATCAAGCGTTGATAACGTGTTTTGGTTTCACGATTGACGCTGGTATCGTTATTACGGAAGTTGTGGGATTCATCAATAACAACCAAATCAAAATCAGACCACAGAAAAGTATCCAGCTTGATTCCGTCACTTTCACCTTTATAACGGCTAAGGTCAGTGTGGTTCAAAACAGTGTAGTTAAAGTAGTCATCCACTAAAACATTTCTTACATCAGGTCGTGTATAAAGTGTCCAGTTATCCCGTAGTCGTTTTGGAGCGAGAACGAGCACTCGTTTACGTTGCAACTCAAAATATTTGATAACGGCCAAGGCTGAGAAAGTTTTACCTAACCCAACTGAATCAGCTAGAATCGCACCGTTGTATTTTTCAAGCTTACGAATTAAGCCCATCACACCATCTTTTTGAAATTGGTAAAGCTTATTCCAAATTACTGAATCCTTGAACCCAGAACCTTCTGGCGCAATATCTTGCTCATCCAATTCACTCAACTTGTCATGAAAAATATGGTAAAGCGATACAAAATAAATCCATTCAGGTGGATTTTCTTGATAAATCGTTCTGACTTTTTCAAGCACCTTGTCTGTTACTTCTTTTGACTTTTTAGGGTCATTCCAGACAGCGTCAAAGTCAGCTTTTAAACCAGCTAAGTGATTAGGTTCTCCAATAATTCCCGTCATTGAAGAAACGTTATTTGACTCTGTAAGTCCTAAGCCATCTGAAGTAAATTTGAACATTGAAGGAACTACCACATTACCTTCAATATCTGCTTCATTTTCAATCAGTAGTTCATCCAAAGCATTTTGATTTGGTCCCAGCTGATGAACCTTTACTTTTTCCTCAATCAACCTTGCCGTTTCACGAGCAATAAAAGCCGTGTTCATTTTATTTCTGAGCTTAATTTCATACTTATTTCCAGAAATATCTTCTTCACTTTGCGCAATTTCATACCGCTTTAAAAAACTAGTTTCTTCCTTCTCAAAGAAAGATTTCGTCAAAACCAAACGTAACTCCTTTGAACGCTTGATTTCCTTCTGTAATGCGTGAAAAGCAAAAATTGAAAATGCAGCCGTTTGAATACTGATTTTCGAATGTTTCGTCACCTTTTCACTTATTAAATTTTCTAGGGTGTTATCCCCCTTGTTATCAATTAATTTTAATTCCATGAGCGTCTCCCAAGGCTATAATTTTAATTCTTCTATCCTTTGCTATGTTACGCAGCCACCACTTCACAAATATCCCCGACATCACAATTCAGTGCGATGCAAATTTTAGCTAGTGTCTCAGTTGTCACTGTGCCACTATTATTTAATTTGTTGATGGTGTATTGACTAAGGTCAGCCAGTTCAGCTAAATCTTTCTTTGACATGTCTCGGTCAATTAATAACTTCCACAATTTTTTATAGCTCATCATCTTATCACCTATTTTCTCTACAATCTGATATGCCGATAATAAATATATTATATCACGATTAATATGATATTTTATACAAAAATATAGCGAACGCTTAATTATTTTACGATTGATTAGATTTTGATAAATATTTGTAGGAACGTAAATTTTAGGGGATGTTTAGGGGTGTCATAGGGTGTTAATTCGAAACCTAGGGGTGTTATATTTTTACCCCCTTGGAAATTATGCCTGTATCTCATTGATGAAATTCATCGTAAAATAAAAAAGCTTCTCAAGCCACAAGCTCAAGAACTCCCGTATTATCGTCTTTTCTAGCAGTTTGTATTTGTATCGATTGCGTGGTTTTAATATCAATGTAAATTAGCTTTACCTTTCCAGCATAATTGTCCAATAGTGAATGTAAAGCTAATAGATTATTGCCCTTAATTATCAAATTATCATTATCGATATCAAAGGCTGTATTCACATTTTCACCGTTAGGATCATAACGTTTCACTTTTTGGAATGCTTTATGGTCGAATAATTGATCTATTTCATCCTTTTCGATCACTTCATTAAGGAGTGCATCATCATAGCCATTCTCATCATCTTTCGTCATAGATGCGGTTAGCACACTATCCTTAAAAGGAAAATCTAATACTACATCTTGACTATCTTGAAGAAATTTTCCATTAGTCGTTAATCCAATACGATTTTCATATTTTGTATAGCTTGTATCCCAATAATCATTGTAAAGAATAGCTTCTTCTAGCTGTTCAATTTGAAATAATTTTTGCCCAGCAACCTCAATGAGGAAATGTTGTTTAATGTACTCTACCTCAAATAATTTACTAAGTAAGGCTTCATCATACCTGCGCAAATCATCGGATAATTTAGAACGATTTAATTCTTCACCCACAAAATACTTATCGCTAAATGAAGTAAGAATTTTTTTCAATTCATCAAATATTCTTGGTTCAATTTTCCCCATACTATTACCTTCTTTCAAACGAAAATTTTTATCGCCCTACTAATTTAGGTAACCATCATAATTTAATTTTAATAAGCGTTAATTAATATCTTTTGTAAGTATAATGTTGTTGTTTTAAGTACTAATTAATTTTGGAGTATTGGCAAAAGTGTTCAGATAATAGCTACTTTTTATGAACATTACTCATAGTTATGATATGTAAAATTCTCCGGCTTTCTTCCCTGCTTCTGAAGCAAATTGACTGATCAGAAATTCATACGCATCCCCAATCACGTCCCCATCGTGACCTAAAACTTCCACATCATTCAATTTCTTAATGACTTCGGTAATCGTCACATTTCGTTGTTGCTCATCTGTCCCTAGTTTTTTTGATTGGAGATCCACATCATCAAATAACCCATTAAATTGATTGTAGGTAGATGCCAATTGCACAAAGGCTTTATTTAGATCATTCAATTGAAACGTTGCTTGTTTTGCTTGATCTGCTAATACATTGAAAAGATACTCTGGCGCAATCGCATACCCCAAAATATCAACGATTGTTGCAATCAGATCTTCTTTTGATTCTTCATCTGAAAGTAATTCGCGATACAACATCGTTTGTTTGCTTACTGTGTCATATTCCTCTAAGGATTCATCTGCTAAAAGAACCACTTGTTCCAACAAACGATCGGATAAATATTTATAGAAAATCAGCCCCAATAAATAATTTTTATATTCTGACGCATCCATTTTGCTACGGAGATTATCTGCCGCACTAAATAATTTTTGATTTAATTCTGCACCCAAAAAGATACACTCCTATCTCTTATTTAAAGTTGCTATATACCCTCTTATTTTAGCATACTCAGTTTTAGAAAAAGAAAAAAACTTATTCTTGCTAATAAACCACGTGAGAGGAGTCTAACGTTGCTTGACATAACTTAGACTAGATCGTTAACTTATTTTTTATATTTCTACATAGTTATCTTTAGAACCATTTCAGATACATATGAAACAATTACATATGATTTTTTCATAAAAAAACAGTACTGTCTAGTAGTATAAAATATACAAATTTCTTAAAAATTTTTTCACTAAAATCACTACCTGAAACAGTCTAAAACACTTATATATCAACGTTTAATGAAACTATCTCCGTTTCATTTCAGATACAAATAAATATAGTCGGGCTCCAAATCCGAAAAAAAAATACCCCCAGTAGCTTATCCTAAGCTACTGGAGATGTATAAGTACGGTCATATAACAACGGGGTAGGGTAAATGAATGAAAAAGATGGAAGAATCATTATTCAATAACTTTTTTAAATACTTCGTTGTAATCAGTTACCTGTCCGTTCTTAAATACCACAGAATAATCTTTTTTCCCATTTTCAAGTAACCGAAGTGGAATATCTTTACCAACTTTCTCTGTCACTGCATTACTGATACCTGTTAGATTAGCTAATAAATCTGATAAGGATTGAGCATCTGTAGAAATCTCTGTATCAGTATTTATCGTGATTCCTTTATCTTCATTTACAAGTTTCCAAGTAGGTGGTATAGCTGTGTATGTTTCTACAAATGAATTAAGTTTTTCATTAAGTGGCTTCTCTTTTATATTTCCATCTAAAAACTCTATATATATGGCTTGAGCCATACTAAAACAAAGCTGACCTTGTTCCAATAATTTTACATCGTTAGTTAGTAAAGCTGTGTTCACTTTATCTATCGCTTCAAGAAGAGTATCTTTGGTGTCCCTAACAGCTTTAGGCGTGCCTTCTGGAATTTCCCTACTTGATACCTCGTCCATTTTATCTTCCATAAAACCCTTAAAATCATATCTTTCTGCCAACCCCATAGAAGTTTTTGAGAAAGTTTTCATTTCTGAGTCTATTTCTTCAATAATATTTAACATGTCTGATACATATTGTTTAGGCTGATTCGTTTTTAATCTATATGTGGTAAATATCTCAATTCCTCCAATTATCAATAAAATTGCCAAACAAATCCATAATAATTTTTTCTTTTTCATTTTTCCTCCTATACACTGCTGTTATAACAGTGACTAATGTAAAGATTTTCCCAGTAATCATCAGACTATTATTTACAGGGAATCAAAAAAACTCCTTAGTAAGCTTACACCTTTAGGAGTTCCTGTTTGGACGGTATGCATAATACATTTAAATCAATTTAACATTAACACCTCAGTATATGGTATCTCTACATATACACGGTCTTTTTTTGGATAGTACTCGACATTTATATTGATAGCACTTCCATTGTCTAACGTAGCTTTAGCCCGGTACGTGTTATCACCATTATCATGAGTGATCGTCACATCATCACATGACCGATTTAAGTTATACTGTTCTTGTAAAATCTGAGTTACCAATGGTTCAGATGACTTCTCTAGTCCAGATGAACCCGTCATTCTTGAAAAAATTATACCTATAATAGCCAATACAACGATACCTATAATGACAAACTTCTTGTTCATATTTACTTTATTCAACTTTTTATCTCCTATCTCCAAAATAATTTGCTCTTATCCCTCTTATCAGTACATTGACATCCCTAAAAGTACACCAAAGATTGCTCCAGCTACCCCTGCTATCATCAAAATCGTACCCATTTTCTCATCTTTTTCTCGATATAAGTAGCCCATAATAACAGCAACAGCACCAAATACAACAGGAATAAATGCTAACGATACTACCATAGAAATCCAACCAATAATCAAATACAGCTTCCCTGTCTCTTGTCCATGTACGATTTGTTCCTTCATTTCATTAAGTGCCTGCTCAGTACTTTTCTTTACTGCGTCTGCTCCGGTTGTCTCATCTGTTTCTTGTAGTGCTCCGCAAAACTGACAATACTTACTTTCATCTGTTATTTCTTTACCACATTTTCTACAATACATGTCTTCTCCTCCTAAAATCATTCAATTGCTTATTAGCTAACTGTTTACTTTATTAAACACATCAGAAAACAGCTCGTTTATTGGTACACTTAATATTTCAGAAAGCATTTTCATTTGATAGGGTTTAGGAATCGTTCTCCCTGTTTGCCACGAACTTACACATTGCTGTGTAACATTCATTTTTTTGGCTAACTCAGTTTGAGAAAATCCTTTTTCTTTTCTGTATCGGCTGAGATTACTTACTTTTTTCATGATTCTCCCCTCCTGTTTTATTATATACAACAATATGATGTATTTCAACTCTTAAAATATATAAAAACTTCAAGTATCATTACAAATACAACAACTTGTTGTACTCTACTGAGAAGGGGGTGTATTAATGAAACAGAAACAATATGCAAAGGTCATTAGAGAAAAGCGGAAAGCACTCGGGTGGACACAAAAAGAATTAGCTAAAAAAATCTTCTCTACACAACAGGCAGTAGCAAGATGGGAAAATTCTGTGACAGAACCTAACCTCGATAGCTTAACAGCTCTTTCTAGAGCCCTAGGAACCCCTGTAAGCCATTTTCTAGACAATGTTGTCGTAGATTATGAGGAAGAGTTTTTGGCTCTCTATCGCTCTCTTAGCACTGAAGATGCAATTCGAACAATTGACTATATGAAGCTATTAAAAAGGCAAGAAAATGAACGCAATCAGCTATTGAAAGATTGAAAAATAAATAACCCACCGAACTTTAACGGTGGGTGTATTGAGATGAAATAAGATTAAGAGCTATGGATAACCTGTCTAGTTTAATACAATTGGGGCTTTTCTCTTCCTTACTCTCCGTCCATCATCTCTTGTTACACTTGTAAATTGATAAAGAGGAACTAATTCAACTCCTGATAATATCAATTCTTTTATTACTTCATCTATCCCTGCCCCTTTTGCTAGGTAGACTAAAAAACTACTACTTGCTTTCACATTGTATAGTCTCTTAATATCCTTAGAAGCTCGTTCAAGAGTGAATCCTTGTTTAACAAAGTAGCTTCTGTTTTCTATTAAAGCATTTTTCACGCTGTTATACTCAACATTACGTAGACTTTCACAAACAGTGTCAATAAGTTCTTTCTCTGTCATTATATATGTTCCTTGCCACGATAACCCCTGTAAAACTTCATGTGCCTCATCTAGAATCAATTGTTTTTCCTTGCTGAGTTCTGACCGAAAATTTTGAGGAAATACTCTTTTAGCCTCTTTTTCGTTAAAACATATCTTAACCCATGCATAAGAAAAATATTGATATGTAAAATGAAATTTTTTCAAAAGTGGAAGGATGTCTTCATTCATTTTTTGAATTACAGAAGTTGCATTAAAAACGTCTAATCGATAGACATTGCTTCTCTTATGATTAAAGTTTCCTAACGCTTTCTCTTCCTTTAACTTATTTAGGTATTCGAGCATCTTCAAAGTAACATCTTCATCATCTAATTTTTTTATCAATCCTATAAATGTCATAAATGATAATAACTTATTACATTTATCTATGCCATAAGCTTTACCATAGTAAGAACTCATTTTTTTAGCTAGCTGTTCTCCTGACAAAATACAAGTTACACTTTCCTTACTATCATCAAAAAAATTAACATCAGAAAGCAAGATATCATAGACACGTCGCATTTCCTCTAGATAATTCTTTACTGTCCTGAAAAGCTTGTCTTCCATCGATTCAAGAGTGTCAAAAAGTACTTTTGATTCCTCTTTCAATTTTCGAAAATGTGTAGGATACAGGTCTAGGTTCTCTAATAGCCAATTAAATGTTTCTACCCGACTGTCTTTCTTTAAAATTAGCATCACAACTCCAATAAAATTTTCACTGATACCACAATTACTGGAATGACAATAAAAAATGGAATGCCCAGTTTTACTGGAAAAAATACTAGCAGATGGATTATGGTCGTCGTGAAACAGACATCTTAAGTTTTTACTTGACTTAAGTAATTTATTCATATCAATAGTTAGCAATCTTTCATAAATCTCATTGAAAGACATATCGGAGGAATCAAACAAGCAGTCTTTAAACCACTGTTTCATTTCTTCTTTGTCATCATTTTTTATCAACTTAACAAAATCAGTTTCATTGACTAGTTCATACTCTCTCCCTGAATCACTTTGACAATTTTTAGAACATGTCATAGTAAAATCAATCGGAAGCTCAGTAATATCTAACATGTTGTCTTCATTAATTATTATCACTGCGTCTGACTTATATCCTCCAAAAAACATTCTATTCGAAGCATTTACATTGTCATCACACCCAGGTATGACTTTTTTCAAGTATTCGTAAACAGCAACCATTTTACTATAGTCAGTAATTGCTTCTTTTAATAGAAAGACAATCTTGAATTTTTCTAGATTTTCAGAGTATCGAATACTTTTTTGTATCGCAAACGCAGAATTATGAACTAAATTGATAGATAAAGCCTTTTCTATGCTTAAGTATCTACTATCATCTTTACTTAAATCTACTACCTTCCCCTTCTCACCTTTAACAGTGTTATCGACATCCAGAATAATAACTCTAGTTTCTAAAAAGTCTTCACTTTTGTTGCCTTTATTCTTTGTCTTGCTTGGAATAAAGGATTGTGATGAATTTAGTATCTCTAGAAACTCATCTATTGTAACTTCTCTGTAGTTATCTAAACACCTATCTCTTACATCAGTTTTTTCTTTTTTTGTAACTGGCTTCTCTAATAGTTTTTCTTTATCCACATAGATTGGAATATTAATCATTGATGTTTCCATTTGTGTTTCCTCCTTATAAAATTCTGTTAAAGACTAAAACATACAGATAATAAAAACAAACTCTTTATTACTATATGTTTTAGTCTTATTTGTTTACTCAACCTTATACTGTTCCATGAAACTATCAATATCAGATTTTTTGAATCTAATGACCGTATCAATTTTTATAACAGGTAACCCGTATTGAGAAACATATTTTCTAATCGTTCCTACTGATACACCTAGATATTCACTTGCCTGCTGATAGTCCATATACTCTAGAGTAACTCCAGAAATAATGTCTTCTAGCATAGGCTTTAGCACTGTAATTATCTCTTTCACTTGTTGTTCAACTTGTATAGAAACAATGCTATCAATGATTTGTAGAGACATATTTCCCCCTCCTTTCGTGATTACTTGAACAAATTTTCTAAGAATTATCTTCATATTCTTTGCTCAAAATAAAAGTGTTTTGTTGTTATTAACCGATTAATCAAATAAAAAATGATTACCAGTTCATCGACATACACATAATACCTCGATAAAAAAGGGGTGTCAATATATTATATAAATTTATTTACAACACCCCTTTTTAGGGTATACTAATTTTAGGAGGTGTGGTCAATATGATAAAGCGTCCACCAATAAATTATTTAGAACGAAAAAAGATACTCGGAACAAAGATAAAAGCTATAAGAAAGAGTAAAAAATTAACACAACCAGCATTTGGTCTTATGATTAACAATGGTCAATTGATTGACAAAAAAACTATCTACGAATGGGAGAAGGGAACCTATTTACCAATACCAGAGCGATTATCCCGAATTGCTGATTTAGGAAATATAAGTATAGAGGAGTTAGTTTGTGGCAATGTAGAAGAATATATTTTGGGAATTATTCTTTATAGAGATAGCATTGTACTAGATGGTATAACATTTCCAGATAAAAACCTGTTCCAGCATCTTCGTCAACAGTTCCCGCCAGTACACTCTAATTTAGATACATGGCTAGATAGATATTCCAAATTAGAACCAGAGATGCAAGAATTTATTGCTAACAAAACTTGTAATAAAGTTAAAAATGAAAAAATTAGTCTTTTCAATATCTTAAAAATAGAAGAATTATTCATCAATGCTATTATAGAAGAATTTGACAATAACATTCTTCTGCTCACTAGCAGTATAGAGGAACAACTAGAAGAAATGATAGATGAAGGGATACATAGTCAAGCGGAAGACATGAATTATCCCGAAGAAGCTGTGAAAGAAATTACTGATAATATAAACAAGCTAAAACAAACGATTTCATCAATTGGGAAAAAATACACTAAGAAAATTTACCAGAAAAAGGAATAAATTCTTTATTAGAGCCCATCCGTACTTAGTTAAAATATTGATTTGAAAGGTGGGATACGATGAGTTGAATCCTTTATAGCTGACAAGCTCTCAGCGGGCTTTTATGGCTTTTTCAAGGAGGAATTATTAATGGCAACTATACAACAGTACAAAAAAAGTGACGGTACCACAGCTTGGCTTTACAAAGTGTATATGGGTAAAGACCCAGTGACAGGTAAAGAAAAACGGACAACACGTAGAGGATTCAAAACAAAAAAAGAAGCCTCTTTAGATTTAGCTCGATTCCAGATAGAAATCGAATCTACTGGAATAAGTCATCACTCTATCAAGACATTTAGTGAGTTATACGATTTATGGATGAACCAACACGTTAAAAATATTCGAAACACAACAGAACAACGGATTAAGAATCACTTCACAAATCAGATTCTTCCCTCTTTTGGAAAAATGAGGTTAGAGGTTATCACTCCTGCCATATGCCAAAAAATACTAACTGAGTGGTCAACGAAGTATCATTCTTATCAGAAAATAAAGAGTTACACTTCACAGGTATTCAATTACGGTATTTTGATTGGTGTAATCAAGACCAATCCAATGGAACGTACCATTACACCTAAATCTAACCATAGCTTCAATGAAATAGAAGAAGAGTTTTACACGAAAGAAGAGCTTCGACAATTCTTTGATTGCTTACAAGAATTAAAAGATGACCGTGCTCTAACGTTCTTTAGATTAGCTGCTTATACAGGAGCTAGAAAAGGAGAAATACTAGGGTTGACGTGGAAAGACATCGACTTTGATAAAAAGACTGTACAATTCAATAAAACGCTAGTAGAACTATCTGATGGCTCCCTATGTGTCAATCCTACAAAGACAGAGTCATCTAAGAGAACAATTACAATAGACGACGGGACTTTGACTATTCTTAAGAAGTGGAAACGTACCGTCATAAAAAAGAATCTTTCTCGAGGTATCAGAATCGATAATATAGATGATGTACCTGTTATCAGCACTATTAAAGCAAATAAAAAAAGGGACTTCCTGTATAAGGGCTACCCTAATCATGTAATGAGTAAAGTAGCTAGGAAGTTCCCTGATATGAAAATAATCAAAGTGCATGGCTTTAGAAAAACCCATGCCACATTGCTTTTTGAAGCAGGTGCTCAAGTAAAAGATGTGCAAGATAGATTAGGACATTCTTCATCTAAGACAACCATGGACATCTACATCCAAGTATCGAAAAATCGACAAGAAGAAACAGTTGAATTGTTCGACTCCTACATGAATGCATGATATACGGAGTCAAAAACGGAGTCAGTTGATACGATAAGGATTCATTTATTCTCAAGAATCCGTTCATATCCACTTATTATCCTTGCACTTTCGCGATTTTTCCTTGTTCGATGTAGACCATCAAAATGCTAATGTCAGCGGGGTTCACACCGCTGATACGGCTTGCTTGGGCAATCGTTTCTGGTTGGATTTTTTGTAGTTTTTGTTTTGCTTCTGTAGCCAAGCCGTTAATCGCTTGGTAATCGATGTTTTCTGGAATGCGTTTTGCTTCCATGCGTTTTAGTTTCTCAACTTTTTCCATGGCTTTTTTAATGTAGCCTTCGTACTTGATTTGAATTTCTACTTGTTCAATCACTTTTGGATCGAGCGCCTCTTCAGGTGCGGGAATAAATTGAGCGACTTCTTGATAACTGATTTCTGGGCGTTTCAGAAAATCTCTAGCTAAAATACCATCTTTTAAGCCAGCAGCGCCTTTGGTTTCCAAAAATGCTTGCACTTCTTTGGTTGGTTTAATCCGATGTTTGCCTAAGCGGGCAATTTCCGCTTCAACAGCCGCTTTTTTTACTAGATAGGCGGCATATTGTTCTTCTTTGACTAAGCCAATTTCATGACCCATTTCTGTTAAACGTAAGTCCGCATTGTCATGTCGTAAAATCAAACGATACTCCGCACGTGACGTTAATAAGCGATAAGGTTCGTTAGTGCCTTTTGTAACTAAATCGTCAATCATGACGCCAATATAGCCATCACTACGTTTTAAAACAAGAGGCTCTTTGCCTTGAATTTTCAATGCAGCATTAATTCCTGCCATCAAGCCTTGACCAGCAGCTTCTTCGTAGCCACTAGTTCCGTTCGTTTGACCTGCTGTATAAAGATTCTCAATGACCTTTGTTTCTAATGTTGGGCGTAATTGGTGAGGGACTACCACATCGTATTCAATGGCGTAACCTGTACGCATCATTTCTACTTTTTCTAATCCTTCAATAGAATAAAGCATTTCTGTTTGGACATCTTCTGGTAAAGAAGTAGATAAGCCTTGGACGTAAACTTCTTCGGTATTCAACCCTTCTGGTTCCAAGAACAATTGGTGTCTTGGTTTGTCTGCAAAACGAACAATTTTGTCCTCGATGGATGGGCAATACCGAGCGCCCACACCTTCAACAATCCCAGTAAACATTGGGGCGCGGTGTAGATTTTTTTGAATAATTTCATGCGTTGTTTCATTCGTATAAGTTAACCAACAAGGTTCTTGGTTTTGATTGTAGGCACTATCTGGCGTGCTGTAACTAAAGTGGTTGGGTTCTTTATCGCCTGGTTGTTCCTCTGTCACAGAATAATCAATCGTACTTGATTTTACTCGTGGCGGCGTTCCTGTTTTAAAGCGATCGATTTCTAAACCTAATTCTTTTAAATGATTGGCTAAACCAACGGAAGGTTGCGAATTGTTTGGTCCTGATGAATATTTTAATTCACCAATAATAATTTCGCCACGCAAGGCAGTACCGGCAGTAATCACCACTGCTTGACTACGGTATGCGGCACCTGTTGAAGTTACAACACCACGACAAACGCCATCTTCCACGATTAATTCTTCAACAATCCCTTGACGAAGGGTTAAATTTTCTTCTTTTTCAATGGTATGTTTCATTTCTGTCGCATAGGCATGTTTGTCAGCTTGCGCGCGCAACGCACGCACTGCTGGACCTTTACCAGTATTTAGCATCCGCATTTGGATGTAGGTTTTATCAATGTTTTTACCCATTTCGCCGCCTAATGCATCGATTTCTCGGACAACGACTCCTTTGGCAGGTCCACCAACAGAAGGGTTACATGGCATAAAAGCAACCATATCTAAATTAATCGTTAAAAGTAACGTTTTAACGCCCATTCGTGCGGCTGCTAAGGCTGCTTCAGAGCCAGCATGTCCAGCACCGACGACAATAACATCATATGATTCTGCTTGATATTGATTCATAAAAAATTCCTCTCTTGTCTTATTTTCCTAAACAAAATTGACTAAATAACTGTGTAATTAATTCATCTTGGACACTATCGCCGACGATTTCCCCTAAATAATCCCAACAACGGGTCATATCAATTTGAACTAAATCGACTGGCATACCTGCTTCGATGCCGTTAATCACTTCTTGTAACGAAAGCGCTGCTTGATCTAGCAAAGCAATATGACGTGTATTAGAAATATAGGTAGCATCTTTTTCGCCTGTTTGGCCGCCAAAGAAAAGATCAGCAATTTTCGCTTCTAACTGGTCTAAGCCTGTGTTTGACAACACCGAAACGGATAAAATTTCTTCTGCAGGGACTAATTCTTGTAATTCGTTAGGATCCAGTTTTGTCGGTAAGTCCATTTTATTTAAAAGAATAACGCGTTTTAAGCCTTTCGTTGCTTCCAACAGTTGACGATCTTCCTCTGTCAATTCTTCGCTTTGATTTAAGACTAACAAAATTAAATCCGAATCTGCTAACGCTTTGCGGCTACGTTCGACACCAATTCGTTCCACAATGTCTTCTGTTTCGCGAATCCCCGCTGTATCAATTAATTTTAAAGGAACGCCGCGAACGTTAACGTATTCTTCAATGACATCACGTGTCGTTCCAGCAATATCTGTAACGATGGCTTTTTCTTCTCGTAACAGATGGTTTAACAAACTGGATTTCCCGACATTTGGTCGGCCAATAATTGCTGTACTTAGACCTTCTCGCAAAATTTTTCCTTGTTTAGCGGTCGTTAATAATTGTTGAATCTGCGCTTTCACAAATTCGGCTTTTTCTAAAAGTAATTTCGTGGTTAATTCTTCGACATCATCATACTCTGGATAATCGATATTAACTTCTACTTGTGCTAAAGTATTTAAAATTTCTTGTCTTAATGAACGAATTAACGCCGACAAGTTACCATCCAATTGATTCAATGCAACATTCATCGCTTTATCTGTTTTAGCACGGATTAAGTCCATCACTGCTTCTGCTTGTGAAAGATCCATTCGGCCATTTAGAAAAGCACGTTTTGTAAATTCCCCAGGTTCGGCCATTCGTGCGCCTTCACGTAACAGTAATTGCAGTAGTTGGTTCACCACGACAATGCCGCCATGACAGTTAATTTCTACCACGTCTTCTCGTGTAAATGTTTTCGGTGCCCGCATCACAGAAAGCATGACTTCATCAATCAATTGATCGTTTTGCGGATCAACAATATGACCATAATGAATCGTGTGCGTGGGGACTTTAGCTAAATCTTTAGTGCCTGACCGATAAACTTTGTTTGCAATAGCAACTGCTTGCTCGCCACTTAAACGAACAATACTAATAGCACCTTCACCTGGCGGCGTAGAAATCGCCGCAATTGTATCAAATTCCATTGTAGCTGATTGCATAATTAGCTTCCTTTCTTCATAACAACAAAAAAAGCGCCCACTCCTCCTGCATTAAAAAATTCAGGTTGGATTTAGCACTTTCACTGCTTGTTCCTTCGATTTTCTGAAAATAGAATAGCACATTTTATTCTATTTGGCAATTTTTCTTCATTAAATGGAACGAGAAAACGTATCATTGAGTGGGGAATTCTCAACAATACGTTTTCTCATCTATAGGAATTAAAGGAGAGAGCTAGTTTTTACGTTTGCGTTTGATGATTCCCATGCTCGCAAGGAGTGCGACAAAGGCGCCAAACAAACTTGTTGTCACGGCTGAGGACTCTTTTTCACCTGTACTAGGTAAGTAGCCTGTTTTCCCGTGATTTCCAGTGCCATAACTGATGGTACTTAGTTTCGGATTGTAGCCACTACCATTTGTACCGAGGCCATTGCCTAGTGAACCTAAGCCAGAACCTGTTGTACCTAAACCAGAACCTCCATTTGGATTTGAACCTGTGTTTGAACCATTTCCATTATTCCCGCCAGTTGCGCCATTGTTTCCTGTGTTGCCGCCTGTATTGCCGTTATTTCCGCCAGTGTTACCATTGCCTCCTCCAGGATTTGTTGGGTCGGCTGGCGTCATGAAGGTTGTAGCCGTACTGTAATGTCCTGCGCCATCGGTAGCTGTCGCAAGTAAACTTTGTTGAGCAGTCGCTTGTCCCGCTGTTAATTGGATAGCGAAGTTGCCTTCAGCATCGGTGGCACCTACAGCAATCACACTTCTTAATAGTCGGTTACTAATTTGAATGATTCGGTTTGGTTCAGCTGTTCCTTTGATGAGGTAGCCGGCTTTAGACGTTCCTAAAACTGAAGAAACAGTTGGTGCCGCAATTTTAATTTCTGGTTCTCCCGCAATATCGGCTGGCGTCATAAATGTGGTTTTAGGACTCACATTTCCTTGTGTATCTGTGGTTAGTGCGGTTAATGTTTCTTTTTCTGTTGCTAACCCTGCTGCAATATGAACGGAGAAGGTACCTCCAGTAGTTGTATTGCCACTTGCCAATAATTGTTCACTGCTATTGTAAAATTGAACCGTGACATTTGGATCAGCAGTTCCAGTGACTGTATAGCCATTGGCTTTGTTTCCTTCAACCTTCGTAATAGTTGGCGCCGCTAAAACGACATCCGCTGGAATAACGGCTGTAGCTGGTTGACTTTCATTACCAGCGCCATCTTTGCTAATAATCGTAATCGTTTCTCCTGGTGTCACTACGCCAGCTGGTAGAGTCACCGTATATTGGCCGGTTTCGTTAGCAGTTGTAGCAGCAATGATGGTTCCGTCTGCGTCACGGACATCAATAGTGGTTTTGGGCTCCGCCGTTCCAGTGATTTCGTAACCTTTACCAGAATTTCCGGTAATAGAATCAATGGTTGGTGTGGCTAAGTCGGCTGGTGTAGTTGCTGTAGCCGGCTGACTTTCTTTTCCTGTTGCATTTTTCGCTACGACAGTTATTGTTTCGTTAGCTGAGGCCTTCCCTGGCTCTAAAGTCACTGTGTATTTGCCATCAGTTCCAGTAGTTGCCATGCCAAGGACTGTGCCATCGGCGTCACGCACCTCAACTGTTGTACCAACTTCTGCTGCTCCTACTACTTGATAGCCGTTTGTCGTGCTACCAGTGATTTTGTCAACAGTAGGTGTCGCGACTGGTGCATCTGGATCAGCAGGTGTTTTGAAAGCAGTCGGATTACTTTCTTTCCCAGCAGCATCTTTCGCAATGGCAGTTAAGGCTTCGTTAGCTGTTGCTGTGCCCGTCGGAAGAGTGATTGTAAATGCGCCAGCACCATCAGTCGTTCCCGTAGCAATAACTAAACCTGCTTCATTGTGAATCTCAATGGTGACATTTGGCTCTGCCGTGCCGGTTACTTGATACCCAGTGGCAGTTGTTCCTGTAACAGTCGTCACAGTTGGTGCTGCTACGGTTGCATCTTCAGGGACCGTCACTTCCGTTGGTTGACTTTCATTGCCGTCACCGTCTTTTCCAACAACTGTTAATGTATCACCAGGATTAGCGGCTCCCGCTGGAAGGTCCACAGTAAAGTTCCCTTGATCATCCGTTGTCGTTGTACCAATAATTGTTCCATCTGGGTTCCGTACTTCAATGGTGGTATTAGGGTCCGCCGTCCCAGTGATTTCATAACCAGTTGTTGAATCTCCAGTAATGTCACCAATTGTTGGTGTGGTAACATCAGCGGGTGTCATAGCTGTAGTTGGTTGACTCTCAAGTCCAGTATCATTTTTAGCAACTACATTCACTGTTTGTTTAGCTGTTGCTTTTCCTGAAGCTAACGTCACAGTATATTGGCCAGTCGGTCCAGTTGTTGCGGTGCCTAAAACTGTTCCGTCTGTTGCACGAACTTCAATGGTGGTGCCAAGTTCAGCGGTACCTGTCACTTGATATCCTTGTGTTGTATTCCCAGTAACTTTGTCGACACTTGGCGGTGCCACTACTTCATCTGCTGGTGTTTGGAAGGTTGTCGGTGTACTTGTATTGCCATCAGGATCATTGGCTAACGCTGTCAATGTTTCATTCGCATTTGCCGTCCCAGCTGGAAGGTTCACGGCAAAGGAACCAGTCCCATCAGCAGTCCCTGTTGCAATCACGTTCCCATCTGCATCACGAATTTCGATGGTAGCATTCGGATCAGCGGTGCCTGTCACCTGATAACCAGCAACTGAATTACCTGTTACTCCTGTTACAGTTGGTGCTGTAACCGTGGCATCAGCAGGAACAAGGACTTCAGTCGGTTGACTTTCATTTCCCGCGTTATCCTTTCCAATCACTGTTAACGTATCCCCAGGATTGGTCGTTCCCGTTGGTAGCGTTACAGTAAAATCACCATTCGCATCAGAGGTACCTGTACCAATGACTGCCCCAGATGGATCACGAACTTCGATTGTTGTGTTAGGGTCTGCTGTTCCTGTAATTTCATAACCCGAACCAGAGTTGCCTGTGATGTTATCAACTGTTGGTGCAGTGACATCAGCTGGTGTTGTCGCCGTTGCTGGTTGACTTTCCGTGCCACTAGCGTTTTTCGCTACAACGCTCAGCGTTTGATTTGCTGTTGCTGTTCCTGAATCTAAAGTCACTGTATATTTTCCGTCAGTTCCAGTTGTTGCAGTACCAAGGACCGTGCCAGCTGCATCGCGAACCTCAATGGTGGTGCCAACTTCAGCAGTCCCTTTGACCTCATAGCCTTTTGTTGTACTACCTGTTACAGTCTCAACAATTGGCGTCGCCACGGGCGTATTAGGATCCGCTGGTGTTTGGAACGTTGTTGGCGTACTTTCTGTACCGCTGGCGTTTTTCGCTACGGCGGTTAACGTTTCATTGGCGCCTGCTTCACCTGCGGGAATGGTAACTGTAAATGCCCCTGTCCCATCAGCAATACCTGTGCCTATCACGGTGCCTCCTGCATTTCGGATTTCAACCGTGGCATTGGCATCGGCAGTTCCTTTAACTTCGTAACCTGCTGTTGAATTGCCTGTTACTCCTGTTACGGTAGGTGCGGTTACTTCACTAGTAGTACCTGCAGCAAAATAAATGTTGGATACACCGTCTGCTGTTGCTAATAAATTAACGTCTAAAAGATCTGTTTGAACGACTGTTCCTACAAAACGAGCATCTAAATTATTGGATAAATTTTGAGGTGTTGAAACGGTAGTTGGTAAAGTAACCGTGGTTGCGCCTAGTAAAGAAGCATCCACTAACTCATTTACGCCTGAACCACCAACCGCTAATAAAGGCAAAGCACCTGAAACAGCCACGTTCACCGTGCCTTTGACAGGAAGCAAGGCTGCATTTATGGCTGTAGCGACAAGATTACTTGGGATACTGGTTCCTTTTGCCTCCAAAGCTTGAACTGCCGCATTCAAATCTTGTAAGATGTTTGAAACATTTTGGGCTAAAACTAACCCTAAACCATCACTAATTGGTGCGCTAATGTATGAGCCGTCAGCTGCTAATGTTTCCGGAGCTGTAAATGAAGCAGCACCTAAGTTTTCAATGTTATTCACTAATTCCAACTGACGATTCACTTCCGTCAAATCAATATCAACACCAGTTAAATTCCCTAAAGCCCCACTGGTAATTTGAGTAATCACATTGGTTAAATCATTGGCTGCATTCAAAACGGCGGTCAAAAAAGTAACTTTTGAAAGATCAATCGTGACATTGGTATTGATTGCTGCGCTGCCTGCTGCAGCTACATTTCCTCTTAACTCAGGAGGAACCACTAACACCGCTTGTTTTTGTCCACTAAACACAGCGGAAGCATCTGCTAAAGCGCCACCAGAAACCGTAAAATTAACTGGTTGATTTTGGTTTGCGGCTGTCCAACGATTACTCGTTGAAGTGCCACTGTCATTATTTGACGTAACATTTGATAATAGTTCGATATCCAAGACCGCTGCTGATGCACTGATTGTGCCAGAGGTAACAGCTATACTTACAGGGATTGCTAATGACGTAAATAATAAACCACTTGATATTGCTAAATTAAGCATCTTGCGTTTTGTCCATTTTTTATGCTGACTTTTCCGATTAAAATCCTCAACAATTTTCTTTTTCATCTGATCGTCCCTCTTTTCTTTAAAATAAACGATAAATACCAAGATCATTAGCTTCCCCTAGTTGTTCATCTCCCCCTTTAGCGATTTAAATGGATTTAACACCTGCAGTTTAGTACATTTCCTCAGCTTTTCAAAATATAATGCTGTGAATTTTTATATAAAAATTCATTTGATAACAAACATCCTGGATATGTTAAAAAACTCACTAATTCATTAGTGAGTTATTATACAATGAGAGGAAAATGAGGAAGTTTATACATTTCTCCTCAATCATTAAAGATAAATAAATTATTTTATTATAACTTATCGTTTGATAAATCGATAATTAAATAACGGAAAATTTTTTTATTTTTTTGAGAAATTCCACTATTATTTTTTCTGCTTCTTTGACTGTTTTTATCAATTTTATGGCTGTAAGTCATAAAAACTTTACATCAAAAAAATGACTCTAATCTATAACAATTTTTTCTGTTTTTAAGATTTTTTTTATGAAATTTTTTATATTAAAAAAATTTCATAAAAAAAGGCGACAGCCGTTTTTGAACGAATGCCGCCTTTTAGATAAACAAAAACCTGATTCTAAAAGAATCAGGTTTAGGAAAAGCAAATCAAGATTCGCTTCAACTGTTTATCATCGTATTTGTATACTCTGATAAGAATGATTTCGTAATAAAATATACTGTGTTTCGTGGTATTTGTCAATCGCTTTCTTGAATTCTCTTGAGACCTTTCCATAGGCATATAAGGTCAAAATAACTGACCAAATCAGCGTTGTAACTATCTTTTTAATTAAGGGGTCAGCCAATTTAATTTCATTAGTTTATCTAAAAACACCACCAAAATTAAAGCATCTGCACTGCCACCAATACTCCAATTTTTTTCTTTGAATAAGTGATTCAATCTTTCTAAACAAAGGGTTCCCCGTAACGTTTGTGTCCCCCCTAAAGCAAAATATTCCTGGATTAACGGTTGATATATTTCAAAAATTTGGACATTTTGACTTCGTTTAATCAAATTCGTATCCTCAACATAGAGCGATAAATAAAGGAGCGTATCAATGAGTTTTTGTTGTTGTGTGCCTTGATGTTTTTGATAATAAGGCACTCCCTGTTCAAAGACAGCGGGATAACCTTGTTGCGCCTCACCACGGATTCCAGTCAAGCCATGCTGAACAAATAGTCGTTCACCCCAAGTTAGTTTTTCTAGCTCATTCGTAGCGAGGTTTTCAAAGTCAGCCAATAAGTCTTGCGTCATTGTTTGAAGCGTTTGTTGAAACAATTGTAAGGTGCAAGGGGTCTCCCAAATCATTAAACGACCACAGATAGCTAAAAAAATACCTAGAGAAAAAATCGCTCCTTTATGTGTATTGATACCTTCTGTTGCCTCAAACATCGCTCGTTCTGCTTCTAAACCAACTTGTCGAATTGCGCGAAATGTTGCCTCAATCGGCAAATGACGTAGCTCTGTCCCAGCTTGAACGAAGGTTTCAAAATAAGGAGTCAAAACCACACTACTTTCTAAAAAAGTGAAAACATCCATATCTTGATGGGCGCCTGCATCGACTGGATCCACCAAGCCTGGTTTATTTAAACAGGTCACTTCATAGAGTAGTGCCAATTGTGCTTGCTGCGCTAATTTACTCCTTGCTTGCTTTGTCATTGCCTCTTACGTCCCTTCTTCTGCCGTGGTCTTTTCTTGTTTTATATAGTCTAGTACAGCATTAAAAACCGTGTCAACTACGCCGCCATCAAATACATTAGGTATGAATTTTTCTGCTGTGGGTTCTGAAATCATAGCGGCCAAGCTTCGTGCTACTGTCATTTGCAAACCGACATCGACTTTTCTGCCTTTCGCTGCCAATAACCCTTTAAAAAGACCTGGAAAAGCTAAAATGTTGTTCACTTGATTCAGATATTTGGAAGAACCAGTTGCTAATAAACGGACGCCATTGGCTTGGGCGAGGGCTGGTTCAATTTCTGGTTTAGGATTTGCTAAAGCAAAGATAATTGGGTCTTGGTTCATTGATTTAATCAGGGCTGGCGTTAGCACATCCGCTTCTGATAAGCCTAAAAAAACATCCTGATTGACGACAGCGGTGGCTAAATCTTTGTTTTCTACTGATGGTTTTATTACCTGTCGAAGCAAAGCACGTTGGTAAGGATTCAATGTCGGGTCTTCTTCTCTTAAAACACCTTGGCGATCTACTAAGGTGAGATGCGTAATCCCCGCTTGAATACATAACTTAGCGGTCGCTACACCAGAAGCACCAACTCCGTTAATCACCACACGTAATTCATTTAAAGGTTTTCCTTTAATTTTAGCTGCGTTAATTAGTCCAGCTAAAACGACAATGGCTGTGCCTTCTTGGTCATCATGATACACAGGAATGTTCAAACGTTGTTGAAGTTTTTCTTCAATTTCAAAACATTTTGGTGCAGAAATATCTTCTAAGTGGATTCCTGCAAAACTATTTTGTAAATTTTCAATTGTTTGAACCATCTCGTCAACTGATTTTTGTTCCAGTGCTAAAGGAATAGCATCGACCCCCGCCAAATTTTTATAAAGTAAAGCTTTGCCTTCAACAATTGGCAAGCCCGCTTGCGTGCCCATATTGCCGAGACCCAGAACAGCTGACCCATCTGTAATAACCGCAATTAACTTACCACTAATGGTCCACTCGCGCGCTAATTCATGATTTTGAGCAATCATTAAACTCAATTCTGCGACACCAGGTGTATACATTTTGGCTAAATCATGATGGTTTAATACCGCTTCTGTTGCTTCAAGACTTAGCACACCAATATTTTTTGATGAATTGCTAGAACTTCTTCTAACACATTGTCACTTCCTTTCACGGGCTGCCTTTTTTCTATTTGATGAAGCAAGGGTTTGAACAACCGTTATCGTCGCTCAAACCCTTGCTTCTTTATACATTTGCGGAGCACTTGCCCGTTCTATTCTGGCAAGTCAAGTTTGACTGTCACTTTCTGTAACGGTACATCGTAAAAAGGATCTTCGCGACGTCCTAAAAAGTCTTTTCCTTGTTGTGGGAACATCGCATATAATAGGACATCCTCTTCAGATTTTGCATATTGTTGGATTTCATTTTCTAAACTATGCAACTCTGGTTTCAATAAATCCGCTGGTCGACAAGTAATTACTTCTTCATCCCCAATGATTTTTTGCTTAATCTCTTCTGCGATAGGTGCTGGTGATTTGCCGTATTCTCCGCGCACATAATCTTTGATTTCATTCGGTATTAAGGAATATCTTTCCCCAGAAATCACATTCATTAAGGCTTGTGTTCCAACCATTTGTGAAAGCGGCGTAACTAGTGGTGGATACCCTAAATCCGCTCTTACTTTAGGTACTTCAGCTAAAACTTCTTCATATTTGTCTTGTAAACCTTGCTCCGTTAATTGACTTAATAAGTTTGATAACATACCACCAGGCACTTGATAAATCAATGTTTTCGGTTCCGTATCTTTAACTTTAGGGTTTAAAATGCCTTCACTTCTAAAACGATCACGAATCGGATTGAAATAGTCAGCAATCTCTGTTACTTTTTCCATATTTAAACCTGTTTCAAAGCCTAAATCTTCTAACGCAATGGCTACAGATTCTGTGGCTGGTTGACTCGTACCGCCAGCGAAAGAAGAGATAGCTGTATCGATGATATCCGCACCTGCTTCAGCAACTTTTAAATAGGTCATCTCAGAAATACCACTAGTCGCATGCGTATGCACCTCTAAAGGTAAATCAATGGCATCTTTCATTTTGCTCACTAATTCAAAACCCGTTTGTGGCGTCAAAACGCCTGCCATATCCTTAATACAAATGGAATCCGCTCCTGTTTGACTTAATTCTTTGGCTAATTTTACAAAGTAATCGATGGTATGAATTTCACTCGTAGTATAAGAAATCGCTGCTTGACAGTGTCCGCCAGCTTCTTTTGTTGTTTGAATTGCTGTTTGTAAATTACGGACATCATTCAAGGCATCGAAAATACGAATAATATCAATCCCATTTTCAACTGATTTTTCGACAAAGGCCCGCACCACATCATCAGCGTAATGACGATATCCTAGTAAATTTTGTCCTCGTAATAACATTTGAAGTTTGGTATTTTTAACTTCTTTGCGAATTTGGCGAAGACGTTCCCAAGGATCCTCGTTTAAATAGCGGACACAGGAATCAAACGTTGCCCCGCCCCACATTTCTAATGCATGAAATCCTGCCTCGTCCATTGTTTTAATAATCGGCAGCATATCTGAGGTTGGCATCCGTGTTGCAATTAAACTTTGTTGTCCATCCCGTAGCACCGTTTCTGTAAAACGAATTTTTTTACTCACTTGGCTGCTCCTTTCGTGTCAAAATTATTTCTGTTATTTTTTCTTGCATTGCTTCAAGACTGTGACGTCGATTTCGTCCACAGACTTTCGCCTCTTCTTGGCACATAAAACAGCGCCGTGGTGGCAAGCCTAAATCTCCTCGATGAAGGCTTTTTAGCTCCTCATTTCCCCATAAAACATCTAGGTCCACTAAACGACCATAAGGATGTGTTTCTTCAATTTTGACCATTCTTTGTTTTAATTCTTGTGGGGCTAACGAAACCGCCAAATAATATTCAGGCCCTGTTTTTTCATTCCGGTAAAAATTAACAATCGGTACTTGATCCAGCAATTGTTGCTCGACTTCGTCAATTACTTCTAAAAAAACAGCCGTTAAGGTGGGCGAATTTTTTACTTCTCCAGGAATATTCATTGTGGCAGATAAGAGACTAGCTTCTGGTGCTGTTTCTAACAACTCCTTCTGTGTGGCAGCTCTTTGTTCGCGAGCATCCAACATCTCTAAAAGTGTTACTTTTTCCCCATTAAACATTGCGTACCACATCAATTAGACTACCATCTCGGTATTCAATTAACGCAACAACTTTGTCTCCATATTTAATTGGTTCCGGGGTGCCAACAATGTTGTAGGCTTTGTCTTTCAACTCTTCTAACGTAAACTGAGGAACATCTAAGGTTTTAAAACAATCAATTAAGTCTGTTCTTTTTGGATTGATTGCAATGCCGACTTCTGTTACTACGACATCGACACTCGTACCTGGTGTAACGACTGTATTTACTTGCTCAACGATTGTTGGAATCCGTCCACGAACAAGTGGTGCAATCACTAGACTCATTTTACAAGCCATACTTGTATCGGAATGTCCGCCAGAAGCACCACGGATGACACCATCTGAACCAGTAATGACATTTACATTAAAATCTGTGTCCACTTCTAAAGCAGATAAAATAGCTGTGTCTAATTGATTAATAACCGCCCCTTTGCTAAGCGGTGAGGCATACATATTGGCATCAATTTCATAATGATTGGCATTTTCCCCTAAAGAAATAGCTGATGGATGATCAAAGTCTTGGACGTCAATAATTTTTTCTACTAAGCCTTCTTCCAAAAGTTCCACCATTGCATTCGTAATTCCGCCTAAAGCGAAACTTGCTTTAATGCCATCTTTAAGCATTTGTTCTCTCATGAACCGCGTAACTGCTAGTGAAGAGCCACCTGTTCCTGTTTGGAATGAGAAGCCTTCTTTGTAGTAAGGAGAATGTGTAATTATTTTTGCGGCATATTCAGCAATCAATAATTCTTTAGGATTCTTTGTAAAACGTGTCGCGCCTTTGGCAATTCCATCTGGATCACCAATTGCATCAATTTCTACCACATAATCAACATCTGTTTGTGGAATACTAATAGGGGTATTAGGATATGGTACTAATGTGTCAGTAATGATGACCACTTGATCCGCATATTTTGCATCGACCATCGCATATCCAAGAGAACCACAGGTAGCTTTTCCTTTGGTTCCATTCGCATTTCCATAAGCGTCTGAACTTGGTGCACCTAAGAAAGCTACATCAATATGGATATCACCTGCTGCTACTGCCCGTGCCCGGCCACCATGTGAACGAATCACCACAGGATTTTCCATGATACCTGCTGAAATAGCGGCGCCTACTTTATCTCTCAAACCTGAAGAAGTAATGTTGGTGACTACTCCATTTTTAATGTGTTCGATCAAAGGTTCATGAACATTTGCAATTGAACTAGGTGCAATCGAAATGTTTTTCAGCCCCATGGCGGCAATCTCGGCTAAAACTAAATTCATCACATAGTCTCCTTCACGGAAATGGTGATGGAAAGAGATGGTCATGCCATCTTTTAAACCTGTTTTTTCAATTGCTTCACGAATACTTCCTAAAAGTTTTGTCTCCCGAGGTTTCACTGGTTTAATTGCTCGGCTCGCTTCTTGATAAGCATCAATGTGTGCTAATTCTCCTTCATAAATGCCATATTGCTCTGCATAAGATTGAGGAATGTCTTTGCCTACTTTATTTACTACCATGTCTATATTTCCTCCTCGGTAATTAATTTAGCCGCCAATGCTAACGCAATGACCCGTTCAGCTCGTTCAACAATTGGTTTATCAACCATTTTTCCATTTACGGAGATAACACCGGAACCTTTTGCTTCGGCTTCCCGAATGCCCCAGATTACTTCCTTAGCATTCTGGATTTCTTTTTCTGTTGGCGCATAAATAGTATTAACTAATGGGATTTGACGAGGGTTAATCACCGATTTCCCATCGAAACCTAGCTGTTTAATCAAACGAACTTCGGCTTCAAAGCCTTCCGTATTGTCTACATCTGAATAGACCGTATCAATAGCTGCAATCCCAGCTGCTCGAGCGGCATGTAAAATCATGCTACGAGCAAAGAATAGTTCTTGGCCATCTGGATGGCGCCGTGTTTTCATATTGGTAACATAGTCTTCGGCGCCTAACGCGATGCCAATCAAGCGAGTTGAACTTTTGGCAATCGCGGGCGCATTTAGAACACCTTCAGCCGATTCGATAGCAGCCATCATTTTCGTTGTTCCTACGGGAATGTCATTTTGCTGTTCTACTTCTGTAATGACGGCCTCGACATCAATGATATCTTGGGCTGTTTCTGTTTTTGGTAAACGAATCACATCGACACCAGCTAAGACCATTGCTTCAATATCTTCTGCGCCACCGGCATCTAAAGCATTGATCCGAACAACAATTTCAATATTGCCATAATCGAAAGTTTTCAAAGCAGAATGGACTAAAACACGGGCAGAGTCTTTTTCTTTTAATGAAACTGCATCTTCTAAATCAAACATGATTGAATCTGCCCCATACAAAGGTGCATCTCTTAGCATTGCTGCGTTCGCTCCAGGGACAAACATCATTGTTCTTCTTAAACGTTCCATGAGTCCAACTCCTTCCAATCATACGTTTCTTTTTCAGCGCCTCGATGTAAAACTGTAATCATCCGAGCTTTGATTGTACAATCTAATGCCCCTTTATCAATCGCCTTGACCGCAACGCCTTGGACATCTAAATGTTCCAAAGTTGTCGTAATCACCTGACGAATTTGATTGCCAAATTGTTTTTCGACACTACTTTCTAATTCAATGGTATTTTCTGTTGATTCAATGGGTTGGACGGTAATCATAATATCACTTGATTCTACTGTCCCTGCAGTAGCATTTTTGATAATCTTCACTTTCTTCACCTCATTAGTTTCTTGTGTTCTACTAAGTATTGATAACTTGTTGCTGGTAAAAACTTCTTGAGTGTCTCTTTGTCGCCTTCAGCCATCGCTTTGCGAACTTTCGTCGCACTAATCAGCTCTCCATCACTCGCTAATCGCGGGACAATGGTTAGCGTTATCGTTTGTCCGAAAACTTGTTGCATTGCTTGATTGTAGACATCGGTCACTTCTGAATAAGGCTCTTCTCCCACATAACGTTGTTGAATTTCAAGTATTGGCGCAATTCTTTCTTTAAATAACGTTGCATCAAGCGTTGCTTGAATTGCAGCTACCTCTAATGGCGCTTTTTCTTTCAAAAAATAGGTAGGAAAAGTCGCAGACGAAACTAAGTAATCTTCTGTAGATAGGACTGTCACATTGGGTAAATGGGCGACCCCTTTTTGCACCATTGCGAAACGTGCTTCTTTTGAAAACAGCGATTTATCTTCAGCTAAAACAAACACATAAACGTGCGGACTTTCTTTGGCTGCTTTTTCGACTAAGTACTGATGGCCTTTCGTAAAAGGATTTGCATTCATGACAATGCTACTGGCTGGCCCTGCTTTTTTATGCTGTGTCAGGTAACCAAGATAATCGGCAAAATCTGGTTTGCCTTGCTCCATAAATAGCACCTCTTGATTCGCAACCACTTTTTGAAAGCCTAGCGACTGAAAAATTTGTTCATTTTTTGGTTTTGTATACAAAAAACTGTGTAATTGGTTTTCTTCTCTCAGTTTTTCAAGTAGATGAACCACCAATTGGGTTAACAAATTTTCAGATTGATATTTTTTACAAACGGCCACGCACTTAATCGTTTTGCCTGAAAGCGAGCCAGAGGCGATTAATGCTGTGTCATCATATATGCCAACGGTGTAATCAAGTGCTTCTGTCGTTTGCAATTCGGCTTTTTCCATTAATTCGCGCCAAGCTTGATAAGCTTTTTTATCTTTTTGCAACCAGATTCTTTTCATTGTATATACGCTGCTCACAGCAATAACCTCCTTTATTTTTTAATTGGAAATAATTTTGTTAGTAATTTAGATGCTAGATAAATGATAAATAAAACAACGAAAACGCCGCCCCAACCAAAACCTAACAGTTCAAAAGCAATTTTTAAATCTTCCATGTTAACAGACATGTATTCGTTCTCCTTTCCGTCCTATGTTAAAAAGGCTAATAGTAAGCCACCAGCAATTACAGAAGCGATTTGTCCTGAAACGTTGGCACCAGCAGCATGCATTAAAATAAAGTTTTGTGGGTCTTCATCTGTAGCCATTTTTTGAATGACCCGACTAGACATTGGGAAAGCGGAAATACCCGCAGCACCAATCATGGGATTGATTTTTTCTTTTCTAAATAAATTCAAGAATTTAGCAAAAAGCACGCCGCCGACTGAGTCCATAATAAAGGCGACTAACCCTAAGCCAATAACCATCAATGTATCGACTTTTAAGAACTCTGCATAGTTCATGCTAACGGAAATTGATAGTCCTAGCAAGATACTAATAATATTTACCAATTCATTTTGAGCTGTAATGGATAAACGATCCAAAACGCCACATTCTCTTAATAAGTTCCCAAACATTAAGAAACCAACTAATGGTAATGACACCGGCGCAATTAAACCTGCGACAATCGTAATAACAACCGGGAAAAGAATTTTCGCTGTTTGAGAAACTTCACCGGCCCGATAAGTCATACGGATCCGACGTTCGGCTTTCGTCGTCACTGCTTTAATCGCTACTGGTTGAATAATCGGAACTAACGCCATGTAGGAGTAAGCGGCAACCATTATGGCCCCCATGTATTTTGAATGTAAGGTATTTGCTACGAAAATAGACGTTGGGCCATCAGCGGCACCAATAATCCCAATCGAAGCAGCATCGTTTAAATCAAAACCTAATAAAACAGCCATAATAACTGTAAAGAAAATCCCAAACTGTGCAGCGGCACCAAACATCAACATAAACGGATTTTGTAACAATGGCCCGAAATCAATCATTGCCCCAATCCCAATAAATAATAATAACGGGAATAATTCTGTTTTTATTCCAAAATCAAAAAGAACATTAAACGGACCTGGCTCGCCGCCAGCGCTCAATACGCCGGAATTAGGAAAGTTCACTAAAATCGTTCCTAAACCCATCGGCACTAAAAGTGTTGGTTCATACTCTTTTTTTATTCCTAAATACATTAATAGTCCACCAATCAGCATCATCACAATGCGTCCTGGTTCTTGGCCCATTCCTATAACACCTTGAATCAGTGTCTCCACACAAATCACTTCCTCTTCTTAAATTAATTCTAGTTAATTGTTATTAATGGTTCCCCTGGATTCACAATTTGGCCTTGGGTAACATGAATTCCTGTTACCGTACCTGCTTTTCCTGCAACGATTTCATTTTCCATCTTCATTGCTTCTAAAATTAACAATGGTTGGTTCTCAGACACCGTATCACCAACATTGACTAATACTTTTAACACAGTTCCTGGCATTGGCGCAGGCATTGCATCTGCTCCTGCTGGGGCGGCTGGCTGTGCTGCTGGCGCTGGGGCTTCTTCAACAGCAGGGGCTGGTGTTTCTGTCGTAGCAACTGGCGCTGTTGGTTGTGGCGCAACAGGTGCTGGTTGTGGGACGCCACCGATTTCTTCCATCTCGACTAAATATTCTTTCCCATCAATTGAAATTTTAAATTTGCGTAACATAATGATCCTCCTCAAGGTTTTGTTTTGAAATTCTTTTGACAACTAGCTGAGACTCTTCTGAAAGCTCTGCAGCTATACTGGCTGCAATAATGGCAACTTCTTTTGCTTCTGGATTTCGTTTTGCGATTTTTTTGATAACAAAACGACTTTCTGGAAACTCTCCTGCTGCGATGGCAGTGGCCACAATACTTACCAATTGATATTCTTTTGGCTCAGCAGGTATATATGCTGGTATATCTATCCATCGCTTTTCCAAGTTATCCGCTTCACGATGGATAACGCTTTCATTAATCTCGGTATCCTGCGTGTGTTGCTCTTTCTTGAATAAGGACTTAAATAGGCCCATATTGTCTCTCCTTTCACTAATTCTTGGTATACGTCCATTATAGAAAAAACCGTTAAAAAACCTAGTGAAAACACTAGCTCAGATTGTTCTTTTATTGTTTATTTTGTGAAAAAAACTCTGTAAACATTGGTATATAAGCATTTATCATCCGTTAAGATTCTATTAATATTATATTAAGTTATTAATAAGAATTTGATTGTTGAATTGTTTTTTTGATGTTCTTTTTGTTTTAGGCTATTTATTCTCTGCGAAAGTTTGTATATTCTCACACTATAGACAAACACAAAAAATATTTTTTGTTGTAAACCAGAATACTGTGAAACATTTCTCATGGCTATTCTTTTTTATTAACACCGGTTGTTAACGCTTACAAAAAAGTTCTAAAAAAAGAAAGGAAGAAAAACATGTTACTCACTATTTTAGCTTATGGTATGATTATCATCTTTATGTATGTAATCATGAAAAAGAAATTGTCACCGTTTACATCTTTAGTAATTATTCCTCTTATTTTTACTTTGATTGCAATTGCAACGGGAGTAGCGAGTCCGCCACCTGGTGCTGACGGTGTCGTCCCTGAAGTCAACATTGGGAATTTCGTCTTAGATGGGATTTCAACTACTTCAAAAACTGGTATTATGTTATTATTTGCCATTCTTTACTTCTCTATTATGTTGGATGCTGGCTTGTTTGACCCAATCACTAAAAAAATGATTTACTTTGCTAAAGGCGATCCAATGAAAGTCTTGATGGCTACTGCGGTAGTTGCTGCTGCTGTTTCCTTAAACGGAGATGGAACAACCACGACCTTGATTTGCTGTTCTGCGTTTATTCCCATCTACAAAAAACTTAATATGAAATTGATGAATTTAGGTGTGCTTGTTATCTTACAAAACACCATTATGAACTTATTACCTTGGGGGCGGTCCAACAGCTCGTGCCATGGCCGTACTAGAAGTTGATGCCGACATTCTTTCTTATTTAGCACCTGGTATGATTTTATCTGTATTGTATGTTATCTTCTTTGTTGCTTATCGCATGGGGAAAAAAGAACGTGCTCGCTTAGGCGTGACAACGCTTACTGATAAAGAATTGGAAGAAATGACTATTGTTAACGATCCTGAGTTATTAGAAATTCGTCGTCCAAAGAATTTTGCGTTCAATGGTATTTTAACGATTGTCTTAATCGGTTGGTTAGTCCTAAGTTCATTCGTTGGTCAATTAGGTTTGCCTTCGTGGATTGAAATGCCACCGTTATTATTATTCCTAGTTGGTACTTGTATCGCTTTAATGATCAACTATCCAAAATTAAAAGATCAAAGCAGCCGCATCAGTGCAAATGCTGGTGACGCTGTGCAAGTAGTTATCTTAGTTTTTGCTGCTGGCGTCTTCATGGGCTTATTCCAAGGTTCTGGTATGGCCAATGCCTTAGCAAATAGCTTTGTTAATATTATTCCAAAACAATTAGCCGGCGCTTGGGGCTTAGTGATTGCGTTCATTTCAGCACCAGGAACATTCTTTATTTCAAACGATGGTTTCTATTTCGGTGTCTTACCAGTCCTAGCAGAAGCTGGACGTTCTTATGGATTTGACAATATGTCTATGGCTTTAGCTTCCTTAATGGGGCAAGCGTTCCACTTATTAAGTCCATTAGTGGCATTTATTTACTTGCTATTACGTTTAACTGGTTTAGATATAGGTCAATGGCAAAAAGAATCGGCAAAATATGCCTTAGGAATTTTCGTTATTTTCGTTGTTACAATTGTTGCTTTAGGTCACATGCCTTTATTTATTCCACAAAATTAAACGTCGTCGCTGAAACCGTAGGAGTGCCTTTTCTCCTCGGTTTTCTTTTCATTTTGTCTTTTCTTGCGTTATATTTTCATTTTTAATATTATATTTATTATCTATAAAAATAATCTATAGGGAGGTGCCTCATATGAATCCAACGGTTGAAGCAGTAAAACGGAACTTAGATTTAACCAGCAGTAAACCTCTAAAAATTTGTACCTACGAAGCCTTTAAAAAAACCATTATTTTAGGGAATATTCCTGCGGGTGAACGGATTAACGAAAAAGAATTTTCCGAGCAATTAAACATTAGTCGGACGCCCATTCGCTTTGCTTTACAAGAATTGGTCAAAGAACAATTGGTGGAAAATATACCTATAGTGGGTATCGTGGTTAAAGGGATTAGTATGAAAGATGCTTATGAAATTTATGATATTCGTAAATCTTTGGACACTTTAGCAACCATTAAAGCCATGGAACTCATGACACCAGAAGATTTTGATGAATTGGAAGCCTTACTTCTCGAAGGAGAACAATACAATAAAAATAACCAAGTAGATGACTTACTACAGAACTTTTCAGATTTTAATTCCTTTATTTATACTAAGAGTCAGATGCTACGTTTAAAAAAAATTGTGACTGATCTCCATGCTTACTTAATCTATTTCAGAGATATTGCGATTCGTGCCTCAGAACGTCGTAGTATTGCCCTAGAAGAACATTGGTTAATTTTCCGCGGAATGAAAACAAAGAATATTGACCAGATCACACTTTTAACCCATGAACATCTAAATCGTTCGCTTCAATTTATTTTGAAAGAAATGGAACGTCGGCAAATTGAATAAGCAAAAAAGACCCGCAGTCGCTCGTGCAACTGCGGGCCTTTTTTCATTTTTTTTGTACGCAACCATCTGGCGTAAAGGTATAACCAATGCCCCAAACGGTCCGAAGGTAACAAGGTTCTTTCGGGTTTTCTTCTAATTTACTTCGTAAACGATTAATAAAAACCATAATCGTATTCGCATCGACATCCCCAGTACCCCAAACACTGCTGTAAATTTGTTCTTTAGAGAATACTTGCTCGGGATTCTCCAGAAAAAATTGAATTAATTGAACTTCTTTCGAAGACAATGAAATAGGTAAATCCTTTTTAAATAGTTGATAACGACCATAATCAAAACGGAAATCGCCTACCTGTAGCTCTTCTTTTTTATAAACATTCAATTGTTTTCGAATCATTCGAGCTCGATTCAACGAAGCAATCACCTGAGCCTTAAAAACATTCAAGGAAAAAGGTTTCGTTATATAACTATCCACGCCCATTTCCAAGGCTGCAATGATATCCTCTTCTTCTTTTTTGCTACTAAAAAAGATAATTGGCACCAGTGGATATTTCTCTCTAATCATTTGGACTAAGTAGTAACCATCGCTGTCATGTTCCAAGTTATCATCTAAAATGAACAAATCAAAGGTAACTCTGGACACAATATCTTTTGTTTTTTCAATTGATTCACTTTGGTAAATAAGAATACCTGTTGATTGTAATGCTTTCCAAATCAAGCGACGAACTGCTGCATCATCATCTACAACCAGTATTTTCTCCGTACGCATACCTGTTGCTCCCCCTACGTCTCTTTACAAAACTTTTTCATTTGAATTTACTACTGGAGTAATTACTGATTATCATAACATAAAAAAAGAAACGGAGACGGCTAAAAAATCATTTAACTGGGAAAGAGCCTGGAACAGAACCAACTCCTTCGGAAATAAGCCGAAATTCTCCAAAAATTAAAAAGCAATTTTCGGAAATTCCTTCTTATTTCTCGGAGCTAAACGGTTCCGTCCCGACCTCTGTTTAAAAATACTTCTTAACTGGTTCAACCACTAAATACCGATAAGGTTCATCCCCTTCAGAATGGGTTTTGATTTGCTCATCTTTACTTAGCGTGTGATGAATTTGTTTTCTTTCAAAAGCCGGCATTGGTTCCAAGAAGACTGGCCGCCCAGTGCGTTTGGCTTTTTCCGCGGTGCGTTTCGCTAAACGTTCCAAAATTTCATGACGTTTTTCACGATAATTTCCGACATTTACAACAATCGATAGCTTATTGCTTGCAATGCGGTGAATAAAGACTTGCGCTAAATACTGTAACGCATTTAACACTTTTCCGTGTTTTCCAATCAAGATGCCTTGTTTTTCTGTTTCTAAATGGAAGATAATATTGCCATTCTCGCGCGCTATGCGAACCATGGCAGGGGCGTTCAGTTCATTTGAAATATTCGTTAAATACATCGCTAATTCAGTAATAGCAGCTTCGTCTTCCAGATTTTCTAAAGAATGTGTTGATTCCTCTGAGAGACTAGGAATTGCTTCGGTTAATTCCTCAACTGCTTCTTCCACTGCTGTTGCTTCATCGGCAACAACAATATCTTCCACTGTTTCTTCGACCGCTTCTGTGACTTGCTCACTAATCGTTGGTTCCATTGAAATTTGGGCAAGTTTTTTTCCTAGACCTAAAAATCCTTTTTTTCCTTCGTCTAACACATCAATTGTAACATCCTCTTTGGTTAAACCAAGTGCTTGTAAGCCTTTCTGCGTTGCTTCTTCGATTGTATTTCCTTCATAAATCGGCATCTGAACGACCTCCTTTATTTTTTCTTCCCTTTTTTCTTAGGACTTTTTGCTCGTTCAAGCGCTCGCTCCCGTGCTTTGGCTTGACGTGCTGCTTCCTCCCGCTCTTTACGGATTTTGAATGGATTGTTTAATAACAATGTTTGCCCTGTTTGGAAGGCATTTGAGACCACCCAGTAAAGAGGTAAACTACTGGCTAATGAAATCCCCATAAAGAAGATCATCGCTGGCATAACGTAATTCATAATTTTCAGTGAGGCATTTGTTTCTAGTTGGCTCATACTTGAAAGATACGTACTAGCAAACGTAAAGACAGCTGCTAAAATCGGTAAAATTAAATACGGATCCGGCTTATCGAGGCTTAACCACAAGAACGTTCCTTCTTTTAACTCAGGCACGCGTGAAATGGCTTGATACAAAGCCATCATGATTGGTAGTTGAACCAACAGTGGTAAACAGCCAATGTAAGGATTCACATTATTCTCTGCATACAAACGTTGCTGTTCTTCTCGGAATAAGCGTTGTGTTTCAGGATCTTTTGAAGAATATTTTTGTTGCAAGGCCTTTAATTGCGGTTGCAACTCTTGTGTTTTACGCATACTCTTCGTTTGGAAATGCATCAACGGCAATAAAATAATCCGGATGACTAACGTAAATAGGATAATCCCAATTCCGACACTGCCGCCTAATGATAGGAACTTAATCGCTTGGGCAAAATAATAAACAATGTATCGATCCCAAATTCCTGTACTACTTTCACTTACGGGCGCGGTTCCGCAGGCGGATAAAACAAAGACTAAGGTCACTAACCCAGCCATTAATAATAAGCGCTTATACTTCTTCACTACTCAATTCCCTCTCTTACATCTAATATTTTAGCTAAATTTAACACATGTGTTAAATTAGCTTTCACTTCTTCAGACGATAACTTTTCCAATCCTGGACGTGCAATCACGATAAAATCAATTTCTGGAGAGATACGGTCTTTTAATTGAAATAAACTCGCGCGGATTTTCCGCTTCACAGCATTTCTTGTGACCGCGTTTCCAATTTTCTTCCCAACAGAAATCCCCACTCGAAAATGGGCTTGTTGTGGTTTCTCTAAAACGTACACTACGAAACGACGATTTGCACAAGATTGTTTTTTATTAAACACCTGTTGAAATTCTTTTTCTTTCTTGACACGGTAGGACTTTTTCATCGGCATCCCTTTGTTTCTATATTTTTTTACTTCTTAATAATAATAGCATATTTCCGCTCTTTTTTAGTAGCCTTTTCTATAGAATCCTGCTTTCTTTTATTGAAAACAGAAAAAGAACCCTTAGTTATCTTCACATCTTCCAAAAAATTATGGAGATAACTAAGGGTTCTTAGAAATTGACTGTTTAAAAGACCAGACCATCATTAAGCAGAAATAACTTTTCTACCTTTACGACGACGGCTTGCTAATACGCGACGGCCATTTTTAGTGCTCATACGTTTACGGAATCCGTGAACTTTTTGGCGTTTACGTTTGTTTGGTTGATACGTTCTTTTCATGCAATTACACCTCCTGAAATTGTAACTATCCATCAATATATAGACATACTTTGATAGTATAACGAGTAATAGGGTCTTTTGTCAATAAAATTTAAGAAATATTTCCTGAGAAAGATTCGTTTCAATTATCCACAAATTAAATTTTCCTGTGAGTAGCTTGTGGATAGTTTTCCACATTTTTTTCTGTTCACAGCCATTTTTCCACTAGTTTTACACAAAAAAACAGCCTGTTAAAAAGTTTTGCACAGGTGTTTTTTTAGCTGTTGATAAGTTCTTGAAACATGATTGTGTCAAGCTTAATTATTCTCAACTTTTTGTGGATAACTCATTCAACAACCACTTTCTTCCGCAAGTGTCGACACCCTGTGGAAAACTTTTTTCACCCTTGTGTACTTTTTTTCCACATTGAACAATTGCTTGTGGAAAAAGTTTTAAAAAAATGCTAAAATCGACTATGCTCATTCTTTTAAGTTATCCACATTTTTTAGATAACCAAAATTTAAACATATAGGAGGTCACTGTATGCCCGACGTGGAAAGTTTTTGGCATAGCCTTGAAGAAGCCTATCAAGCGATTTTGTCGGCGCCAAGTTTTGATGCTTGGATTAAAACCACACGCCCTTTGAAATTAGACAACAATCAATTGTGGCTAGAAGTCCCTTCTGCAGTTCATCGTGATTACTGGGAAAAAAATCTTTCGGCAAAAATTGTCGAAACTGGATTTAAATTGACCGGTGCAGAAGTGATGCCCCATTTTGTTGTTGCCGATGAAAAAGACGCAGCACTGGCACAAGAACTCGAAGAACCTGCCGAAGAAGAAGTTGTTTTTAGTGAACAAAGTAAAAAAGCGATGCTTAATCCTAAGTACACTTTCGACACCTTTGTTATTGGTAAAGGAAACCAAATGGCGCACGCTGCAGCGCTTGTTGTTGCCGAGGATCCTGGTTCGATTTACAATCCCCTTTTCTTCTATGGTGGTGTAGGGTTAGGGAAAACCCATTTGATGCATGCTATTGGTCATCAAATGTTAGTGAATCAACCAGATGCCAAAGTCAAATATGTTAGTAGCGAAACGTTTACGAATGAATTTATCAACTCAATTCAAACAAAGACATCCGAACAATTTCGGAAAGAATATCGCAATGTTGACTTATTATTAGTCGATGATATTCAATTTTTGGCGGAAAAAGAAGCAACATTGGAAGAATTTTTCCATACCTTCAACGATCTTTACAATGAAAATAAACAAATTGTTTTAACAAGTGATCGCCCGCCGAATGATATTCCAAAATTACCTGAACGATTAGTTTCTCGCTTTGCTTGGGGTTTGTCTGTCGATATCACCCCGCCTGATTTAGAAACACGGATTGCAATTTTGCGCAAAAAAGCAGATGCCGAGCGTTTAGAAATTCCGGATGATACACTAAGTTATATCGCTGGTCAAATTGATTCCAACATCCGTGAATTAGAGGGTGCTTTGGTCCGCGTTCAAGCCTTTGCAACTATTAATGGAGAAGATATTACCACTAGTTTAGCGGCGGACGCCTTGAAATCTCTAAAATCAGTTGGTAGTAAAAATCAATTGTCCATTTTACAAATTCAAGAAGAAGTATCCAAATATTATCATGTGCCTCTTAAAGATTTAAAAGGGAAAAAACGGGTGAAAACAATTGTGGTTCCTCGTCAAATCTCAATGTATCTTGCTAGAGAAATGACCGACAATTCCTTGCCAAAAATTGGTGCCGAATTTGGCGGCAAAGATCATACAACGGTGATTCATGCGCACGAAAAGATTCAGCAATTATTGGAAAAAGATCCAGCGATTCAAAAAGAAGTCAGTGAAATTAAAAATTTATTGAACTCTTAGGATGTGGAAAACTAAACAAAAAAGAACAAAGTTATCCACAACTTATACACAAGTGGATAACTTAGTAAAATCAATGCTCTTTTGACTTTTCCACAGAATCAACATGCCCTATTACTTTTATTATTTATTTATATATAATATACAAAACAGTGGCGTACAAAATTAGAACGTATTGAAAATACTTAAAAAGGAGTTTACATTATGAAATTAACGGTCAAACGAAGTGTCTTTTTACAAGAATTACAAACTGTTCAACGAGCAATTTCTTCTAAAACAACGATTCCAATCTTAACAGGTGTTAAAATTGTGTTATCAGAAGATGGCTTATCACTTACTGGGAGTAACGCGGATATTTCAATTGAAAGTTTTTTAAGTAAAGATGATGAAAAAGCTCAAATGACCATTGAACGCACAGGTAGCATCGTTTTACAATCTCGTTTCTTTGGCGAAATTATTCGTAAATTACCAGAAGATATGTTCACAATGGAAGTTCTAGATAACAATCAAGTTGCAATTACTTCAGGAAAAGCTGATTTTACGGTTAATGGATTAGATGCGGATAATTATCCGCACTTACCAGTAATTGATACTCAAAACCAAATGAAATTACCTGTTCATTTATTGACAAAAATTATTAGTGAAACAGGTTTTGCTGTATCAATGCACGAAAGTCGTCCAATTTTAACTGGGGTTCACTTTATTTTAGAAAATCAAAAATTACTTGCCGTTGCGACAGATTCACATCGTTTAAGTCAACGTGTGATCCCGACAGAACAAGCAGTAGAAGACTTTAACATTGTAATTCCAGGAAAAAGTTTAACTGAACTTTCTCGTTCATTAACCAATGAAGAAGAAATGGTTGAAATCAGCATTATGGAAAACCAAGTGCTATTTAAAACAGAAACAATGTACTTCTATTCTCGTTTGTTAGAAGGAAATTATCCTGATACCAACCGTTTAATTCCAACTAGCCATAACACGCAAATTGAATTTTATGTACCAGAATTGCTTTCAGCAATCGAACGTGCCTCTTTACTTTCTCATGAAGGACGTAACAATATTGTTCGCCTTTCAATTTCACCAGATTCTGTTGTTTTATATGGAAATTCACCTGAAATTGGAAAAGTCGAAGAAGCTTTAAACTATGAAAATGTTTCTGGTGAAGCGTTGGATATTTCTTTCAACCCAGATTATATGAAAGATGCGTTGCGAGCGTTTGGCGATATGAATATTACCGTGAAATTCCTTTCTCCAATTCGTCCGTTTACATTGGAGCCAACCGAAACAGAACTAGATTTCATTCAACTAATTACACCGGTTCGTACAAATTAATCATGTTTAAAAAAGACCTTCGGAAAATCACTATGATCGCCGAAGGTTCTTTTTTGTCGTCTGTTTAAAGCCGATAAACGCTGCTAGATAAGCTTTTTAAAACTAGAATAGCTTTTACGCTAATATGATTGTGAATGTTTGAACTATCGTTTGACGAATAAATTCTGCCTTTTTTTTCGTGGATAAAGAAAAAAGCCCTTTAATTTTTCGTTTAAGGGCTGTTCATTTTTTTATGAATATTTCCTAGTGAAAGAAGTTCACGTTGCTTAAAACGACGCTCAGGCCTCTACAAGCTACTTTTCTTCATTGCGCGCCCTCTTCGTTTGTCTTTGAGTTACCCCTAATTGTTTTTTAGTTAAACGCTACTCGTCATTTCTGCCAAATCAGGCCCCTTTTTTCTCAAGAAAATATCAATTTCCGTTTTAAAATGCTTTTTAAGAGTTTTTTTATCCTAATAATATTTTCGGTCATTTAGAATTAAAATTGCTTAGAATGAAAATTAGACAGATAAATTTGTTTTCTCTTATGAAAAAGGGTATAATATATATGAGAACGTATTAGAAAAAAGAGGGATGCACATTGAAAAAAACGTTTGTTTTAGCAACTGAGTATATAACGCTTGGTCAGTTTCTTAAAGAAATCAACGTCATTGGTAGTGGCGGCCAAGCCAAATGGTATTTGGCAGATAATAGCGTGTTTGTTGATGGCGAGTTGGAAAATCGTCGCGGACGGAAACTTTATGCGGGCATGATGATTGAGATACCTGAAGAAGGTACTTTTTTTATGGTGAAAAACGGAAACGAGTCCGACGATGCGGCTGAATGAGCTGACACTTCAGCATTATCGTAATTATGAAACAGTCAGCTTAGATTTTCCAAAAACGTTAAATCTTTTTTTAGGCGAAAACGCCCAAGGAAAAACCAACTTGTTAGAAAGCATTTATGTTCTAGCAATGACACGAAGTCATCGAACCAGCAATGAAAAAGAATTAATTGGCTGGGAACAAGCAGCAGCTAAAATTAGCGGTGTGGTTGAAAAAAAGACAGGCACCGTGCCGTTGGAAATTTTAATTTCCAACAAAGGACGTAAAACCAAGGTTAATCACATTGAGCAAAAAAGGCTCAGTGCGTACATTGGGCAACTGAATGTTATTTTATTTGCCCCAGAAGATTTATCTTTGGTGAAAGGCTCACCTCAAGTCCGCCGGAAATTTATTGACATGGAACTCGGACAAGTGAGTCCTATTTATCTTTATGATCTTGTCCAATATCAGTCTGTTTTAAAGCAACGGAACCAATACCTAAAACAACTAGCTGAAAAGAAACAAACAGATACTGTTTATCTGGATATTTTGACAGAGCAGCTAGCTGAATTTGGCGGGAAAGTTCTATACGCTCGGTTAGGTTTTCTTAAAAAATTAGAACACTGGGCAAACTTACTCCATCAAAAAATTAGTCATGGACGCGAAACGCTCACCATTGACTACGCATCAAGCATCCCAATTGACAACACGGATCTTTCCTTAGAAGCACTTCAAAATCAATTGCTCCAACAATTAATGAACAATCGTAAGCGTGAATTGTTTAAAGCGAATACTTTTTTAGGCCCTCATCGTGACGATTTGCTATTTATTGTCAATGGTCAAAATGTTCAAACGTATGGCTCACAAGGCCAACAACGAACGACAGCTTTAAGTATTAAATTGGCAGAGATTGATTTGATGCATTCAGAAACAGGAGAATATCCTGTGTTATTACTAGATGATGTCATGAGTGAATTAGATAATGAACGTCAAATTCACTTGTTAGAAACGATTGAAGGCAAAGTTCAAACGTTCTTAACGACAACTAGTTTAGATCACATAAAAGACAAGCTAACAGTTGAACCAGATATTTTTTATGTTCAACAAGGCAAGATAGAAAGGAATTCAGCGACATGACAGAAGAAGAAAAAAACATGAGAGAACGTGCGCAAGAATATGACGCTAGTCAGATTCAAGTTTTGGAGGGCTTAGAAGCTGTCCGGAAACGTCCTGGTATGTACATAGGTTCTACTAGTGGCGAAGGGTTACACCACTTAGTATGGGAAATCGTTGACAACTCTATCGACGAAGCCTTAGCAGGATTTGCTAAATCAATTCAAGTAATTATCGAACCAGACGATAGTATTACTGTTATCGATGATGGTCGTGGAATTCCAGTCGGGATTCAAGCCAAAACAGGTCGCCCAGCTGTGGAAACAGTGTTTACAGTGCTACATGCCGGCGGGAAATTTGGCGGTGGCGGCTATAAAGTATCAGGTGGCTTGCACGGTGTTGGTTCCTCTGTTGTTAATGCTTTATCGACCAGTTTAGATGTTCGTGTTTATAAAGATGGCAAAGTGTATTACCAAGAATATCGTCGTGGTGCGGTTGTTGATGACCTAAAAGTTATCGAAGAAACGGATCGTCACGGAACTACTGTTCACTTTATTCCAGATCCTGAAATTTTTACAGAAACAACCGTTTATGATTTTGATAAATTAGCAACACGGGTTCGTGAATTAGCCTTTTTAAATCGAGGCTTACACATTTCAATTGAAGACCGTCGTGAAGGACAAGAAGATAAAAAAGAGTATCACTATGAAGGCGGGATTAAGAGTTATGTTGAGCATTTAAATGCCAATAAAGACGTTATTTTCCCAGAGCCAATCTTCATTGAGGGAGAGCAACAAGATATTACAGTGGAAGTGTCAATGCAGTATACAGATGGCTACCACTCAAATATTTTAAGTTTTGCCAACAATATTCATACTTATGAAGGCGGAACGCATGAATCTGGTTTTAAAACTTCTTTAACACGTGTGATTAATGACTATGCACGTAAACAAAAATTGATGAAAGAAAACGATGAAAAATTAACTGGGGAAGATGTTCGTGAAGGTTTAACCGCAGTGGTTTCCATCAAACATCCCGATCCTCAATTTGAAGGACAAACCAAAACGAAATTAGGGAACTCAGAAGTACGGACCGTTACGGATCGTTTATTCTCAGAATACTTTACAAAATTCTTAATGGAAAACCCAACAGTCGGCAAACAAATTGTCGAAAAAGGCATGTTGGCTTCAAAAGCTCGTTTAGCCGCTAAAAGAGCCCGTGAAGTCACCCGTCGTAAAGGCGCGTTAGAAATTAGCAACTTGCCAGGGAAGCTGGCTGATTGCTCAAGTAAAGATCCGGAAAAATGCGAATTATTTATCGTCGAAGGAGACTCGGCCGGCGGTTCAGCAAAACAAGGCCGTAGCCGTGAATTCCAAGCCATTTTACCAATTCGTGGGAAAATCTTGAATGTTGAGAAAGCCAGCATGGATAAAATTTTAGCCAATGAAGAAATTCGGTCATTATTTACAGCTATGGGAACAGGCTTCGGCGAAGATTTCGATGTTTCTAAAGCACGTTATCACAAACTAGTGATTATGACCGATGCCGATGTCGATGGTGCGCATATTCGAACGTTGTTATTAACCTTGTTCTATCGCTTCATGCGGCCAATTGTTGAAGCTGGTTATGTGTATATTGCCCAACCACCACTATATGGTGTGAAACAAGGGAAAAACATCACCTACGTTCAACCGGGCAAACATGCTGAAGAAGAACTAGCAAAAGTGTTAGAAGAATTACCTGCTTCACCAAAACCAAGTGTTCAACGTTACAAAGGGTTGGGTGAAATGGATGATCACCAACTTTGGGAAACAACAATGGACCCAGAAAAACGATTAATGGCGCGAGTGAGTGTCGATGATGCCATTGAAGCTGACCAAATTTTTGAAATGCTAATGGGCGATCGTGTGGAACCACGTCGTGCGTTTATCGAAGAAAATGCCCATTACGTGAAAAATTTGGATATTTAATGTGTCGCAACGTTGTAAGAGACGCTAGAACATATATTTAGAGGGGAAAAAATTCATGAGTGAAGAAATTAAAGAAAACATTCAAGACGTCAATCTGACCAGCGAAATGAAAGAATCTTTCATTGACTACGCAATGAGTGTTATCGTAGCCCGCGCGTTACCTGACGTTCGTGACGGTTTAAAACCTGTTCATCGCCGAATCTTATATGGAATGAACGAATTAGGGGTAACCCCTGATAAACCACACAAAAAATCAGCCCGGATTGTTGGGGATGTTATGGGTAAATATCACCCCCATGGGGACAGTGCGATTTACGAATCAATGGTGCGGATGGCACAACCTTTTAGTTATCGGGCTATGTTAGTTGACGGCCACGGAAACTTCGGTTCTGTCGATGGTGACGGCGCTGCCGCTATGCGTTATACCGAAGCACGTATGAGTAAAATTGCTTTAGAAATGCTACGAGATATTAACAAAAATACAGTCGATTTCCAAGGAAACTATGATGATTCAGAACAAGAACCAGTAGTCTTACCTGCTCGTTTTCCAAACTTACTAGTTAACGGAACAACGGGGATTGCGGTGGGGATGGCAACAAATATTCCACCACACAATTTAAGTGAAGTGATTGATGCAACAAGTTTATTGATGGACAATCCTGATGTAACGACGAATGAATTGATGGAAGTGTTACCTGGACCAGATTTTCCAACAGGCGGTTTAGTGATGGGAAAATCAGGGATTCGCCGAGCATATGAAACAGGGAAAGGTTCGATTACTGTTCGTGCAAAAGTTGAATTGACTGAAATGCCGAATGGAAAAGAACGTATTTTAGTAACTGAATTGCCTTATATGGTGAATAAAGCCAAATTAATCGAACGAATTTCTGAATTACACAGAGATAAACGAATTGAAGGAATTACCGATTTGCGGGATGAATCTTCTCGTGAAGGCATGCGGATCGTCATCGATGTTCGTCGAGATGTGAGTGCCTCTGTTGTGTTAAACAACTTGTACAAAATGACTGCCTTACAAACATCTTTTGGTTTTAACATGTTAGCCATCGAAAAAGGCGTACCGAAAATTTTAAGCTTGAAACGTATTTTAGAAAACTACGTCGAGCATCAAAAAGAAGTCATTACTCGCCGGACGATTTTTGACAAAAACAAAGCAGAAGCACGGGCGCATATTTTAGAAGGTCTACGAATTGCCTTAGATCATATCGATGAAATCATTGCCATTATTCGTGGATCACAATCAGATGACGAAGCAAAAGCAACGTTAATTGAACGCTTTGAATTTTCAGATCGTCAAGCGCAAGCGATTTTAGATATGCGTTTACGCCGTTTAACAGGCTTAGAACGCGACAAAATTGAAAATGAATATCAAGAGCTGTTGAAATTCATTGCGGACTTAGAGGACATTTTAGCCCGCCCAGAACGTGTCATTGAAATCATTAAAACAGAGTTAAATGACGTTCGCACAAAATTTGGTGATGCACGACGCACAGAATTATTAGTAGGTGAAGTCTTAAGTCTTGAAGATGAAGATTTAATCGAAGAAGAAGAAGTCGTGATTACATTAACCAATAACGGCTACATTAAGCGGATGGCAAACTCCGAATTCCGGGCGCAACGCCGCGGCGGACGTGGTGTCCAAGGCATGGGCGTTCATGATGATGATTTCGTGAAAAACCTAGTTTCTTGTTCAACACACGACACGTTATTATTCTTTACGAACACTGGGAAAGTTTACCGAGCAAAAGGTTACGAAATCCCTGAATACGGTAGAACAGCAAAAGGAATTCCAGTAATTAACTTACTGGGAATTGATTCTGCAGAAAAAATTCAAGCGATTATTTCTGTTGAGGGCAAAGCGGAAGCAGGTAAATACTTGTTCTTCACAACCTTAAAAGGAACCGTCAAACGGACAGCCGTAACAGCCTTTTCTAATATCCGTAGTAATGGATTAATCGCCATTAGCTTAAAAGAAGATGATGAGTTAGTTAACGTAGTAACGACTAATGGCAATCAGAAGATGATTATCGGAACACATGCAGGATACTCTGTCACATTTGATGAAAATACTGTACGTGATATGGGCCGGACAGCATCAGGCGTTCGGGGAATCCGTCTCCGCGAAAATGATTATGTGGTCGGCGCAGCGATTCTGGATGAAAATAAAGAAGTCCTAGTCATTACTGAAAATGGTTATGGTAAGCGTACAAAAGCTTCTGAATATCCAGTTAAAGGACGTGGCGGTAAAGGGATTAAGACAGCAAATATCACTGAGAAAAATGGTCCATTAGCTGGTTTAACCACGGTCAATGGGGATGAAGATATCTTGTTGATTACGAACAAAGGCGTCATTATCCGCTTTAACGTAGATTCTGTTTCTCAAACAGGACGCGCAACATTAGGGGTTCGTTTAATGAGAATGGAAGATGGTGCCAAAGTGGTAACAATGGCCGTTGTAGAACCAGAAGAAGTGGAAGAAGAAATTGTTGAAGTTGTAGAAACAACAGAAAACGAAACAACATCAGAAACAGAAGAATAACATAAAAAAGTTTCGCCAGTTGGCGAAACTTTTTTATTGGGGCTTTTCAAAACTATTTCTTGCTTTTGTCCATCAATTAGCATATAATTAGAGATTGTGAACTACCTTTTTAGGTATGTTCTCCTTGCTCTTAGCCAACTAAGAGCCTTGAAGTCCATAGGGAGGTGAAAATCAATGAGTCAAGATACGAAGTACGAAATCATGTACATTATTCGTCCGAACATTGATGAAGAAGCAAAAACTGCTTTAGTAGAACGTTTCGACACAATCTTAAAAGATAACGGAGCAGAAGTTATCGAATCTAAAGATTGGGAAAAACGCCGCTTAGCATATGAAATGAACGGATTCCGTGAAGGCATCTATCATATCGTTAATGTTACTTCTCCATCAACAGCTGGCGCAATCAACGAGTTTGATCGTTTAGCAAAAATCAATGACGATATTATCCGTCATATGATCGTGAAGGTAGAAGCATAATTTGTTTCACATGAAACATTTATTGACGAAAGGAGATGTTTTGAATGATTAATAACGTTGTATTAGTCGGAAGATTGACAAAAGATCCTGACTTACGTTACACCGCTAGTGGTTCAGCTGTTGCGACCTTTACACTTGCTGTAAACCGTAACTTTACGAATCAAAATGGTGACCGTGAAGCAGACTTTATCAACTGTGTGATTTGGCGTAAACCCGCAGAAACAATGGCTAATTATGCCCGTAAAGGTACATTATTAGGTGTTGTCGGAAGAATTCAAACTCGTAACTACGAGAACCAACAAGGTCAACGTGTCTACGTAACTGAAGTGGTTTGTGAAAACTTCCAATTGTTAGAATCTCGTTCTGCTTCAGAACAAAGAGGAACTGGCGGCGGTAGCTTTAATAACAACGAAAATGGTTATCAATCACAAAATCGTAGCTTTGGTAATAACAATGCCGGTTCTGGATTTAATAACAACAACAATAGTTTCAATCCATCATCTTCTCAGTCGCAAAACAATAACGGTATGCCTGATTTCGATAAAGATTCTGATCCATTTGGTGGCTCAGGTTCATCTATCGACATTTCAGATGATGATTTACCATTCTAAACGAATTTGATAGGAGGGAACAAGAATGGCACAACAAAGAAGAGGCGGACGTAAACGTCGGAAAGTCGACTACATCGCAGCAAACCACATCGAATACATCGATTATAAAGATACTGAATTGTTAAAACGATTCATTTCAGAACGTGGCAAAATTTTACCACGTCGTGTTACAGGTACTGGCGCTAAAAACCAACGTAAATTAACGATTGCTATTAAACGCGCACGTATCATGGGATTATTACCATTCGTTAGTGACGAACAATAATTTTATGACAATTTCCAGAACCAAAGAGCTTGCTCTTTGGTTCTTTTTTATCTTGACTAGTGTTTCACGTGAAACATAACAAGGTTCGCAGAATGAAGTGTTTTGTGATAAAATAAGGGATGAAATAACTAGTGAATCACCAGAGCAATACGCTCGTTGGAACAAGTCGCCTCAAAGGTCTGCAGAAAGATTGGAGGCAAAAAAATGCAAAAGAAGAGAATTCAAAAAAACGGTTTCTTAATTGTTGTGGGTCTTCTCTTAGTAGAATTTCTCCTCTATTTCTTACTAACAAATAAATGGCTGCTATTGGCGGTAATTATCGCATTAGATATCTTTCTCTTAGTGGTTATTCGGCTGTTGATTAGAGATGTAGAAATTACGAACGTAGAAAAGATTCAAGAAGCAAGTTCCATTGCTGAACAATCGTTGGATTATGTTGTGAATGAAGTACCTGTGGGGATTATTACGTATAACGGGGAAACACGCGCGGTAGAATGGCTTAATCCTTATGCTGCTTCTATTTTTAATAAAGACAATAAGCTAACGTTAACCGCTAGCCAAGTTACGTCTTATTTAGAATTAGCAGAACGAAACCAAGATATTTTTACGATTGACGAAAATACCTATCGCTTTAGCGTCAATAAAGAACAGCATACAATTACTTTTGAAGATATCACTAAAGAAAGTAATTTGTATCAAGAAAAAGTCGAAATGCAAACGGCTATTGGCATTGTGTCTGTCGATAATTATGATGATGTCACCGATACAATGGATGAGAAAGAAATTTCTTATTTGAATAGTTTCATTACGACGATGGTTTCTGATTGGATGGACCAATACAAAGTTTTTTATAAGCGAATCAACGCAGAACGTTATTTTTTCATTGCCCAATGGGAAGATATTCAAAAAATGATGGACGAAAAATTTTCTATTTTGGATACGATCCGTAAGGAATCAGCTAACCATGAAGTAGCCATTACGTTAAGTATGGGGATTGCTTATGGGGGGCCAACCTTAGGTCAAACCGGGACCACGGCTCAAACGAACCTAGATACAGCTTTAGTACGTGGTGGTGATCAAGTGGTTGTAAAAGAAGCCAAAGATGAAGCGAAGCCGTTATTTTTTGGTGGAAAAACGGCAGTAACGACGAAACGTTCCCAAGTACGTTCTCGCGCAATGAGCATGGCAATTAAGGGAATTATTGCGGAATCTGCTGACATCTATATTATGGGCCATCGTTATCCAGATATGGATGCGTTAGGTTCAGCATTTGGTGTTGCTCGTTTAGCCTCGTTTAATAATCGAAAAGCGTGGATTGTTTTAGATGAAAATGAAATCATTCCCGATGTCAAAAGAGTGTTAGAGGCGATTAAAGAGTACCCAGAATTAGAAGAGAGCATTATTAGTCCTAAAGAGGCCATGAAGCGCAAGAAAGAAAGTAGCTTATTAGTTATGGTAGACTACCATAAACCGTCTCTATCGATCTCACAAGAGCTCTATGAGCGTTTTGATAAAGTGGTAATCATTGATCACCATCGACGAGGAGACGAATTTCCAGCAAAACCCTTGCTTTCTTATATTGAATCTTCTGCCTCTTCTGCTTCAGAATTAGTCACAGAATTGATCGAATACCAAAGTAATAGCGCAAATAAACTGCAGGCCTTTGAAGCAACCATGATGTTGGCGGGAATTGTGGTTGATACGAAAAGTTTCAATACACGAACGACGGCGCGAACATTTGATGTGGCTAGTTATTTACGAACTTGTGGAGCAGACTCATCTTTAGTACAATATCTATTAAGTTCTGATCTTACAAGCTATCTGGAAATGAACAATTTAATCTCTAAAAGCGAATATGTCACAAAAGATACCGTCGTTGTTGCAGGGAGTGAAGACAAAGAATATGATAGTGTCACAGCTGCCAAAACAGCGGACACATTACTTTCTATGGCAGGGATTAATGCAGCATTTGTCATTACCAGGCGGACGGATCAACAGATTGGCATTAGTGCTCGGAGTAATGGTTCAATTAATGTCCAAATTATTATGGAAAATTTAGGTGGTGGCGGTCACTTTACTAATGCGGCAGTACAATTATCAAACGTAACAGTAGCAGAAGTAAAAGAGCAACTACTTGATGTAATTCGTCAAAATATTAATGAAATGTATGAACAGGAGTGAAGGAAATGAAAGTCATTTTTTTACAAGACGTTAAAGGAAAAGGAAAAAAAGGGGACGTAAAAGAAGTGCCAACTGGTTACGCCCAAAACTTTTTAATTAAAAATGGTTATGCGAAAGAAGCCAATAAAGGGAGCATGAGTGCGTTAGCGGGTCAAAAGAAAGCCCAAGAAAAACATGAAGCAGAAGTTTTAGCACAAGCAAAAGAAATGCAAGCCTTTTTAGAAGATGAAAAGACTGTTGTAGAGATCAAGGCAAAAGCTGGAGAAGACAGCCGTTTATTTGGCTCAATTCCTTCAAAACAAATTGCAGAAGCCTTAAACAAACAATACAATGTAAAATTGGATAAACGCAAAATCGAATTAGCCAACCCAATTCGTTCTCTAGGTTACACTAACGTACCAGTCAAACTACATCATGAAGTTACAGCGAAAATTAAGGTTCATGTCGTAGCGGAATAATACAATCGATAAAAAAGAAGCCGATTTCTCCGGCTTCTTTTTTATGCCTAATAAATTACTCGAATTATTTTTATAATATTTAAAAATCAAATAAACAACACTTTAAATTAACAAAAGTATTATATTTTTATTATTTGTATATTTTTTAAAATTGGAAAGTGAACTAAAAATAAAGAAATCAGCAGAGAAAAAATGTACTTTTTTTAATGAAATTGTGTTAAAATGGATAGACTAAATGAACCAGAAAGTAAGACATCGTGGGAGAGAACAAAATGAATGAATTATTGCAAGATAGGGTACCGCCACAAAATATTGAAGCGGAACAAGCCGTTTTAGGTTCTATTTTCTTAGATGCAGATGTGCTAATAGAAGCGATGGAATATGTGGAACCTAAAGATTTCTATCGTCGTAGTCATCAGTTGATTTTCCAAACGATGATGACCTTAAGCGACCGAAATGAAGCGATTGATGTGGTAACAATCAAAGATCGCCTAGAACAAGAGAATTTGTTAGAAGATGTTGGTGGACTAAGTTATCTGTCAGATTTAGCTTTAGCTGTACCGACAGCTGCCAATGTCATTTATTATGCAAAAATTGTTGAACAAAAATCGTTGCTGCGCAACTTAATCCAAACCGCTACAGAGATTGTAACTAAAGGCTTTGAGCAAGGTGAAGATGTTGAATCTATTTTGGATGATGCAGAACGAAGCATTTTAGAAGTCTCCGAAAAGCGGAATCGTAGTGGCTTTTTATCAATTTCAGATGTTCTAAATACAACTATTGCGAATATTGACCAATTATACCAAAATGATGAAGAGATTACTGGTTTACCTACAGGCTATCAAGCATTGGATAAAATGACTGCCGGCTTGCAAGCGGAAGAGCTAATTATTTTAGCGGCCCGTCCAGCGGTAGGGAAAACCGCTTTTGCATTAAATATTGCCCAAAATGTCGGCACCAAAACAGATAAAGCTGTCGCTATTTTTAGTTTAGAAATGGGGGCAGAATCATTAGTGAACCGGATGCTTTGTGCAGAAGGATCCATTGAGGCCAGCCATTTAAGAACAGGGCAATTATCTGAAGAAGAATGGCAAAACTTAATTATTGCGATGGGTAGTTTGTCCCGTGCGAATATCTATATTGATGACACACCAGGGATTAAAATTACCGAAATTCGTGCGAAATGCCGTAAATTAGCACAAGAAAAAGGCAACTTAGGTCTAATTTTGATCGACTACCTACAATTGATTGAAGGAACTGGAAAAGAGAACCGCCAACAGGAGGTTTCTGATATTTCACGTCAATTAAAAAAATTAGCGAAAGAATTAAAAGTCCCGGTTATCGCTTTGTCACAGCTTTCTCGTGGCGTGGAACAACGTCAAGATAAACGTCCTGTGTTAAGTGATATTCGTGAGTCAGGTTCCATTGAGCAAGATGCCGATATCGTTGCCTTTCTTTATCGTGATGATTACTATGATCGTGGTGAAGGAGAAGACGGCGATCATGAGCCACCAGAAGTTGACAATGTTGTAGAAGTCATCATTGAGAAAAACCGTAGTGGTGCGCGTGGAACGGTCGAATTACTTTTCATTAAAGAATATAATAAATTTTCTTCGCTTTCGCCGAGGACAGAATTTTAAAAAACGAACTCATTTTTTGAGTTCGTTTTTTTGCTTATTAAGGGATTAAAATCAGAGAGTAAAACACGAACAATATTCGTATATTTTATTATTTTACAAAAACATAGCTAAAAATGTTCGTATTTTTGACAGAAACGCTTTTGATTGTGAAAGAATATTCGATTTTTACCCTTGAAAGGGACTGGTTTTACTGGTACAATGATTCAGGACAAAAAAATTATGAACGAGGTGTTCGAATGTCATCAGTAGTAGTTGTTGGAACGCAATGGGGCGACGAAGGTAAAGGAAAAATTACAGACTTTCTAAGTGAAAACGCAGAAGTGATCGCTCGTTACCAAGGCGGAGATAACGCCGGACATACCATTAAATTCGACGGCGTAACGTATAAATTACATTTAATTCCTTCAGGGATTTTCTATAAAGAAAAAATTAGTGTAATTGGTAACGGCGTAGTTGTGAATCCAAAATCTTTAGTAAAAGAATTAGCTTATTTAAAAGAAAATAATGTTGCCACTGATAATTTACGTATTTCAGATCGTGCCCATGTCATCTTGCCGTATCATATTAAATTGGATCAATTGCAAGAAGATGCGAAAGGTGAAAACAAGATTGGGACAACGATTAAAGGAATTGGCCCAGCCTACATGGATAAAGCAGCACGGGTGGGAATCCGTATCGCTGATTTATTGGATAAAGAAATTTTTGCGGAACGTTTGCAAATCAACTTAGAAGAAAAAAATCGTCAATTCGTTAAAATGTTTGATAGCGAAGCCATTGAATTTGATGATATTTTTGAAGAATACTATGAATACGGACAACAAATTAAACAATATGTTACAGATACTTCGGTTATTTTAAACGATGCATTAGATGCTGGAAAACGGGTTTTATTTGAAGGGGCACAAGGTGTCATGTTGGATATCGATCAAGGAACCTATCCATTTGTTACTTCCTCTAATCCAGTAGCTGGTGGCGTAACTATCGGTAGTGGCGTTGGTCCATCAAAAATTAATAAAGTGGTTGGTGTCTGCAAAGCGTACACTTCACGTGTCGGTGACGGCCCATTCCCAACAGAATTATTTGATGAAACAGGAGAAACCATTCGTCGTGTCGGTAAAGAATACGGAACAACAACAGGACGTCCGCGTCGTGTCGGTTGGTTTGATTCAGTAGTTATGCGTCATTCAAAACGTGTATCAGGGATTACGAACTTGTCATTAAACTCGATTGACGTGTTAAGTGGTTTAGAAACGGTGAAAATTTGTACAGCTTATGAACTTGATGGTGAATTAATTTATCATTATCCAGCAAGCTTGAAAGAATTAAGCCGCTGTAAACCAGTTTATGAAGAATTACCAGGTTGGTCTGAAGATATCACTGGTTGCAAAACTTTAGCTGATTTACCAGCTAATGCTCGTAACTATGTGCATCGGATTTCAGAATTAGTTGGTGTGCGCATTTCAACATTCTCTGTAGGTCCAGACCGTAACCAAACGAACGTTTTAGAAAGCGTTTGGGCACAAATTTAAGCAGATTTTTAAGGGAACGTAAAGGATGGCTTATGCCAGTTCAGCCTTTACGTTCTTTTTTAATTTTATATAAAAATGAAAAACTATGGTAAAATAAAAGAAAACATGAAGGGGGCAATTGTCCGTGAATTATCAATTAGTGACAGATTCTTGTTGTGACTTGCCGTATACATACTTAAAAGAAAACCAAGTACCTTTTATTAGCATGAATATTCAAATTGACGGGAAAGAATATCGCGATGATTTAGGTGAAACGTTTGATTATCAGAACTTCTTAACGGCTATTAAAAATGGAAGTATGCCCACTACCTCTCAAGTTAATGTAGGACGCTACAATGAATTTTTCCGTCCTTTTGTGGAGCAAGGGTTACCGGTGATTTATTTAGCTTTTTCATCTGGGTTAAGTGGCTCTTATCAAAGTGCGTTGCAATCAGTAGAGATGTTAAAAGAAGAGTATGATAATGTAGAAATTCATATTATTGACACAAAAGCAGCTAGCTTAGGTCAAGGGATGTTAGTCCGAGAAGCCATTCGATTACAAATAGATGGTCATTCATTAGGAGAAGTTGTTGCCTATCTTGAAGAGCAAAAAATGAAACTTCATTCGTGGGTAACGGTAGATGATTTAAAACATTTAGAACGTGGCGGACGGATTTCTAAAACAGCGGCTGCACTTGGTGGCTTAATGAACATTAAACCAATTATTCGCGTGGATGCGGCAGGCAAACTAGCATCCGTTGGTAAAACTCGTGGACGAAACAAGTCCTTGCAAAAGATTGCGCAAGAAACGATTCAAGGCATTGTAGAGCCAATGAAACAAACACTGTTGATTGCATATGCGGGAACGAAAGATGACGCGGAAAAAGTCAAAGAATTAATTGAAAAAGAAATAGAGGTTAATGAGATACTGATTTATCCTCTAGGACCCACCATTACTAGTCATACTGGAATAGGTTGTATTGCTGTGTTTTCTTTTGGTGAAAAAAGAAAATAAAAGGTTATTCGCTTTTGTGTGTCCTGGTTTTTAGCCGTAGGTTTTTCAAGTTATCCTATCTTAATATAGTTTTTATTAAATAGTGTTTAACTGGTAACTGTCGTAGGTTCATTTGTACTAATATTTATACCTCTTATTTTCTTATTCATATAGTATAATATAGTTATTGTATACTAAAAAGACGGGATTGATCAGTATGATATTGAAACAATTAAAAATATGGAATTTTAGACAATTTTCTAGTAAAGATGATTCACCAGGGTTAGAGGTTCAATTTCATAATGGTGTAAATGTATTGATTGGAGAAAATGATTCAGGAAAAAGTACAATTATCGATGCTATAAAAATTGTGTTACAGACACAGAGTAATGAGTACATACGTATTACAGAAGACGATTTTTATTTAGACTCGGCTGGTAATAGTTCAGAAATAATTAAAATTGAATGTATTTTATCAGATTTTTCTGTTGAGGAAGCGAAGAATTTTATTGAATGGCTTCAATTCGAAAAAAATGATGCTGGCAAAACTATATATAACTTGAAACTAACATTTAAAGCTTGGAAAGAAAAAAATAGAATATTCACCGATTTGCGTGCCGGGATGATTGGTGATGGAAATAAAATGGACGGAAAAGCCCGTGAGTTATTGAAATGTACTTATTTGAAACCGCTTAGAGATGCTGAAAGAGAAATGGCTTCAAGAAAAGGCTCCAGACTGTCTCAAATTTTATATAACCATAAATCATTTCAAGAAAAAGAAAATCATAAACTAGTTGAGATAATAAAAAAAGCGAATAAAGAAATTGATCAGTATTTTATAAATGATGATGATGTGGTTTTACAAACCCTAAAAAGTAATGTTGCCGCTTTTTTAGAGAAACAGTCTAGAATAGAACCTAGCTTTGTAACATCAAACCTTCAATTAAAATCTATATTAGAGAGTCTATCTCTCAATCTTTCTGAAATAAAACCAGGTTTAGGAGTTCAAAACTTACTTTTTATAGCAGCTGAATTACTTTTACTTGGGCAATATGATGACGAAGGAATAAAGCTAGCTTTAATTGAAGAAATAGAATCCCACTTACATCCACAAGCACAACTACGATTAATTGAATATATACAAAATGAGTTCGACGACTCAGGTATTCAATTTATTTTATCTACACACAGCACCACATTATCATCCGAAATTAATATAAAAAATGCTTTGATATGTAAAAATTCAAAAGTATATTCTTTAGCGCCCGAGAATACGAAATTAGACAAAGGGGACTATCTCTTTTTGCAAAGATTCTTAGAATCTTCTAAAGCAAATATGTTTTTTTCTCAAGGTGTAATCATGGTGGAAGGTGATGCGGAAAACTTACTTCTACCAACAATCGCTAAAATAATAGATTCCAACTTATCACAATATGGAGTAAGCTTAGTAAATGTTGGCAGTATAGCATTTTTACGTTATTCAAAAATATTTTTACAGAAGAAACAGCCAGAGATACTGATGCCTGTATCTATTATTACTGATGTAGACATTAAACCTAAATGGGACCAAGAAAAGAAAGAATTAGATATTAAACTTGAATTAACACAACAAAAGAATTCTGAAATTACTTCAAATTATTCAGAGGGTACGGTAAAGACTTTTATTTCACCACATTGGACATTAGAATTTTCTCTTGCGTTAAGTTGTCTAAAAGAGGAGTTGTATAAATCAATTTTGTATGCTGAAAAAATTGCAAATAGTAACAAATATGCTTTAACGGCTAAAAAAATAGAAGAAGTAGACAATATTGTAAAGGAAAATTTATCTTCTTGGACTAGTAAAGGTTGGAGCGATTATCGTATAGCATACGAAATATATAATAATACTTTGTTAGAAAAAAACATTTCAAAAGCAATAACTGCACAATGTTTAGCAAGTCTGTTAGAATATCAAATCGTTACCACAACCACAAAAAAAGAAGAAATGTTTGATCTTAATTTATCTCAAAAGAAAATCGATACTCAGAAAAAGGAGGAGCTTGCTAAGAAATTGCGAAAAGATAAATATATAGGTTATATAGTAAAAGCAATTGATTACTCAGCAGGTAAAGATTAGATTCATGAACATTACAGATGACGATATTCAAATTTGTGAAGAGCTACTTTTGCCTTCTGGCTGTAATTTCACTGAAGAACAAATAAAATTAATAAAATGTTTAGATTCTACAGAAATAATTGCATGTCCAGGAAGCGGTAAAACTACCTTACTTTTAGCCAAATTATTGAGCGTTACCAACCATTACCCCTTAAAACATAATTCTGGCGTGTGTGTGCTTTCACATACAAATGTGGCAATAAATGAAATACAAGATAAATTTGACAAAAAATTGGCGAACTAAATTCATATCCAAATTTCATAGGAACAATTCAATCTTTTATTGATAAATTTGTAGTTTTTCCATATCTCACACGATTTACTTCTGAACAAATTTCTATATTGGACCAAGAAAGTTATTCAAATATTCTTTGGGAAACTGCCAAAGCTAATTATCCTAGTTTTGGTATCTTCTACTCATTCATTAATAAAAAAGCTGAAAACCTTCAACATATCTCAAGTCCAGTTGACTATGTAAAAGATCTGAAATCTGATTCAGATAAAAATCTGCTCTACAAAGAAAAAATAATTACGAATAAAGATAGTGAAAGTGCGAAACAATTTGCTAATTTAAAGAAATTTTTATTGACAAAAGGAATAACTAATTTCAATGATACTTACCTTTTTGCAAATCTTGCTTCTAAACATTTTGGAGAGGAATTAAATAATATACTTTCTAAGCGTTTTTCTTATGTTTTTATTGACGAATATCAAGATTGTGATGAAGTACAAAGAAATGTATTGGATACAATTTTTAACAGTTCTAATATTACGGTACAAAAAATTGGTGACATGGATCAAGCAATTTTTTGTAGCCAAAATAAGCAAAGTTCAATCTGGGTTGCTGACACCAATGCTTTGCATATGAGAGGTTCAAATAGATACCATCAAGCTATTGCTAATGAGGTAGTTAAGTTACGTACAAATCATGAAAAAATAGATTCATTAGTCACAGATAGCTCTATAAATCCGTGTTTAATTGTATTTGATGATAGTTGTATTGATGAGGTAGTTCCAACGTTTGCTAAAATTATTAAGGAAAATGAAATACTATGTTCTTCCTCTTCTTACCCTATCAAAGCTATTGGAATGATAAAAAATAGTACTGGATTGACTATTTCTGATTATTGGAAAAAATATAAGTTAAAAACTGGTAATGATACTAACTCAGATAGTTTTCCAACTTGTATAGAATCAATTAAGGAAGCATTACTTAATGGTAATTTAGCAAGTGTTCATAGTTCAATGATAAGCATTTTCAAAAAAATATTTATTTTGTGTGGCAAGAGAACCAATACCGGTGGATTGTATTCAGAATCTAGCATTAAACAATATTTATTAGATCAGACAGAAGGCTACAAAGATTTTCTATTAACATTAACTAATATAGATTTTAATAACACTATTCTTTATAAACTAATCATTGATCATATAAAAAAGGTATTGGATGAAAATGAGTTTCAATATGAAACTGTTCAAAAGTATCTAACCTCTGGTAAAGCAGAAAAAAATAATGAAAGCGTTGATTACGTTGAAGATGACTTGAAAATAATCTTTGAGACAATATATAAAACTAAAGGAGAGACTCACTTAGCCACTTTATATCTTGAAACAGAAACAAGTAACTCTTCGGATATCAAACGTGTGTTGCCATTGTTAAACAACAAGAAACTAAAAAAGAATAGTAGCTTGCTACACGAAAAAAGTCGTAAGGTTGTTTATGTTGGTTTTAGTAGGCCTTCAAAACTATTATGCTTAGCCATTCAATCAAGTACTTATGAAAAAAGCGAACAGGCCTTCAATGATTGGACAATTTACAAATGTTCTAATCCTAATATCAAATAAGAAAAATCTTTAAGGAGCATGATATGGGTACCTATATACAATTAATGGTTAATAAAACTTGTATTGATTTGGGGAAAAATAATCATTTCCAGAAACATTCTTGGTTATTTCCACCGAATAGTAAAAAGAAAATTCAGTACGAATATGCAAACAATATAATAGAAAACAAAGAAGGCTATTCAGCTAACTTAGCTAAAGTAAAGTTCAGGTTAGATAACTTGGGCTATTCATTTGCTGAAACAAAAAAAAGATACAAGAATCAATTGACTAGCTGGAATAGGGTTAATGATTTAACATTACCGTTTGAACTCTTGCTGGATATAGTAAATAGCATTGACTTAAACTTAGTTTCTGATGACTATATATTTAGTTTAAATGATGATTTAAATGGTTTTTAGGGAATATTTATGTTTCATAATTGAGCGTAATAATAAATTTAAGAAATTGAATATTTCAAATAAAATGGAAGATTATAATCATTATTATAGCTTAGATGATTTCTTAATTGAATCGCTAGATCCGTATATTTTATTAAGATTATTTTGTGAAAATAGTGAAAATTTGAAGTATAATCTTGAGTGGCAATATATAGATATTATTGAAAGTGGCTGGGCATCTTATCAAGATATTGAGGAATTTGATAAAAAGACTTTATTATCAATCATAATAAACTATATGGAGAATTACAATTGTATGCTATTGGAAAAAACAGTAAATATTATTACGAAAAAGAGTTTGATGATTGGCTAGTTAATGAGGGGCTTGTCAGAAACAAACATTACTTGAAATTATTAAAGAATGGAACCACACATAATGTATTGGTAACTCTTCCGGTTTATATAAGAAATGTGATTCATCATCCTGAAAATATTAATAATAGTTTTTCCGATGACGAATTAAATTTTTCAATAACTAAAATGCTTGAAATCATAAGTAGGATATGATTTTGTACTAAATTTAAATTATATCTTAAATAGTCTAAAAAAGACTTTCGAAAGAGAAAGTCTTTTTTTAGTATGGGCGAGTCCATCTTATTCAGTATTTTTATTTGTCCTTATGAAAGTTAACACTTTCGTTTAATCTTATTATATCAGGCTATGTTTAATAAAAAGAAAAACAGGACTTGCTTTTTAAACAAGTCCTGTAAGTTTAGCCGTAGAGTTTCTCAAGTTCTTCTATTAAAATAGTGTTCTTATTAAATAGTGTTTTATGGAACCCTAGCTTTTAATGACTTCTCTATTTTTTTAATAATCTGAACTGAATAAAACGTCCATTTGTTTTTGAATTTCTGGGTTTTCCAAGAATTCATCATAGGTTGTTTCTGCCCGATCAATGACCCCTTTATCAGAAACAGCAATAATTCGGTTCGCTAATGTTTGGATAAATTGGTGGTCATGTGAAGCAAAAAGAATTGAACCAGTGAAAGCCATCAACCCATCATTTAATGCAGTGATTGATTCTAAGTCTAAGTGGTTCGTTGGATCATCTAAAACTAAGACATTGGCTTTGGAAAGCATTAATTTTGAAAGCATGACACGCACTTTTTCGCCTCCGGAAAGAACATTGACTGGTTTTAGTACCTCTTCACCAGAGAATAACATCCGACCTAAGAAACTACGTAAGAACGTATTGTCATCTTCTTCTTTACCAGCAAATTGACGTAACCAATCTAAAATGGTTAATGGCTCTTCAAAGTCTTTGCTGTTGTCTTTTGGTAAATAAGCTTGGCTAGTTGTAACGCCCCAACGAACAGAACCTGTATCGGGAGTAATTTCGCCCATAATCACTTTGAATAACGTAGTCGTTGTAATATCTGAGTCAGCGATGAATGCCACTTTATCATCTTTTGTTAAGTTGAACGAGATATTATCTAAGATTTTTTTGCCATCAATCGTTACAGAGACATTTTCAACTTGTAATAAGTCATTGCCGATTTCACGTTCTGGTGTAAAACCAACGAATGGATAACGACGAGAGGAAGGTTGAATGTCATCTAAGGTAATTTTATCTAACATTTTTTTACGAGACGTTGCTTGTTTTGATTTTGAGGCATTGGCGCTAAAACGAGCGATAAAGTCTTGTAATTCTTTGATTTGTTCTTCTTTTTTGGCATTAGATTGTGCTTGCAATTTTGTCGCTAGTTGGCTTGATTCCAACCAGAAATCATAGTTACCAACGTAAAGTTTGATTTTACTAAAGTCTAAATCTGCCATATGAGTGCAGACTTTGTTTAGGAAATGACGGTCATGGGAAACCACGATAACGGTATTTTCAAAGTTGATTAAAAATTCTTCTAACCAATTGATTGAGCGGGTGTCTAAACCATTTGTCGGCTCGTCTAATAGTAAGACATCTGGTTTACCAAAAAGAGATTGAGCTAATAATACTTTGACTTTTTGACCAGCTGTTAATTCGCTCATTTTTTGATCATGTAATTCTTCTGGAATGTTTAGCCCTTGGAGTAAAACAGCTGCCTCAGGTTCTGCTTCCCAACCGTCAAGTTCAGCAAATTCGCCTTCTAGTTCTGCGGCACGAATCCCATCTTCATCTGAAAAATCTTCTTTCATATAGATAGCATCTTTTTCTTTCATTACTTCGTAAAGACGTTTATGTCCCATAATTACAGTTTCTAAAACAGTGTAGTCTTCGTAGTCAAAGTGATTTTGTTTCAGCGTTGCTAGTCGCTCATTAGGACCCATTGAAACCACGCCAGTTGTCGGTTGAATCTCACCTGATAAAATTTTAAGAAACGTTGATTTTCCTGCACCGTTTGCGCCGATTAAGCCGTAACAGTTGCCAGGAGTAAATTTAATATTCACTTCTTCAAAAAGTTTACGATCTGGAAATTGTAAACTTACATCATTAACAGTAATCAATTGTTTTCCTCGCTTTTAATATATTCTTGAACCTCTCTGCATTATATCGGCTACAGAACCTTTTTTCAAGGAGTTTCAATCTTTTTACAGAAACGAATAAAAAGGTGGGTTTTTTATAGAAAAAAGGCGCTTTTTTAAAATGTTTCATGTGAAACAGAAATTTTTTTCATGAAAGGGTTTTTAGTGTATTTTTTTAATGATACACTGTATCATGTAAATTAATTAGTGTATCGATTAAAGGAGCCATCAAAAATGAAGCGGATTGAAAAAATCTATCAATATGTTAAAGAGCAAACGAAGAATTTAACGCCAATGACCTTAACAAGTGATGCGGGAGTCACGACACAAGAAATTTCAGAACGTTTAAACATTCAGCGGACCAATGCTAGTAAAGATTTGAATCAACTCGTTCGTGAAGGGCGCTTGAAAAAATTATCTGGTCGACCAGTAAAATATGTCGCGCAGGTGGCGTTTCAGCATCGACCATTAACCAAGCCAGTTAAAAGTTATCGGGAAAAATCAATGGATCACTCCACAAAAACTTTTATCGAACCATTGGTTGAACCAGTAGTCACGACAAGTAAAACCCCAGAAGTTGAAGATATTTTCAAAAAAATTATCGGTTCAGCTGGAAGCATGAAAACGCCGGTGGAACAAGCCAAAGCAGCGATTTTATATCCGCCAAAAGGCTTGAATTGTTTAATTACTGGACCAACAGGTTCTGGGAAAACTTATTTTGCTCATGCCATGTTTCAGTTTGCGAAGCTGAACCAAATTGTGGCCAAAGAAAAAGAGTTTGTGGTGTTTAACTGTGCAGACTATGCGCATAATCCAGAACTTTTGATGTCGCATTTATTTGGGTATGTAGAAGGGGCCTTCACAGGCGCTACGAAAGCGAAAGAAGGGATTATTGATGAAGCAGATGGCAGCATTCTGTTTTTAGATGAAGTACATCGGTTACCACCCGAAGGACAAGAAATGATTTTTTATTTTATGGATCACGGCGTGTACGCGCGTTTAGGTGAAACAGTGAAATCACATCATGCGGATGTTCGGATTATTTGTGCTACGACGGAGAATCCTACTTCTTCTTTATTGAATACTTTTGTGCGACGCATTCCGATTATCATTCAATTACCGAACTTTAGTGACCGTCCTGCGAAAGAAAAAATTGACCTCCTAAAAGTGATGGTTTCAATGGAAGCAGCGCGGATTCAACGGCGAATCTCTTTGTCAGAAGATGTGGTCAAAGCGTTAATTGGAAGTGTTTCTTATGGAAATGTCGGTCAGCTAAAATCGAATGTGCAACTTGTGACTGCGCGAGGGTTCCTTAATCAGATGGAACAAGAGGAATTAATGATTACGATGGACGAATTAACGGACAATATTAAAGAAGGCATTATGCAACTTGCCAGTAATCGAGAAGTATTGTCGGAGTTATCGAAATATCTGGAACCGCAATTAGTGGTATCACCAAATGAATCTTTAGTAGCTATTCAGTCAGATGCCTATGAATTGCCTTACAATCTATATGAGATTATTGGAGATAAAGCGGCTCTCTTAAAAGCAGACGGCTTGGACCAAGAACTAATTAATAATTTTATTACAACGGATATCAATGTTCATTTAAAATCTTTCTACAAAGATTATGGATTCACCTTTGATACAGAAAATAAATTGGCCGAAATTGTGGACCAACGAATTATTGATGTCACTAAGAAAATTTATAATTTTGCAGCGAAGCGGTTATCGTATTCGTTTCAACCCAATTTTATTTATGCAATGAGTTTACACATTAGTTCTTTCTTGAAACGCATCCAATTAGGCAAAGATCCTAAGCATCCTTTAAATGAAAGTATTCGAAATATGGTTTTAGATTATCCAACAGAGTTTGAAACAGCGAAAGAAATTAAAAATATTATTGAAAGTAGTTATCAGATGGAGATTCCTGAATCTGAAAGTTACTATTTAGCTGTTTTGCTCATTTCTTTAAGAGAAAATCCTGAGGCTGGCCGGATTGGCATTGTCGTGGCTGCGCACGGAAATAGCACCGCTAGCAGTATGGTACAAGTAGTTTCTCAATTGTTAAATGTTGATAATTTGAAGGCTGTGGATATGCCTTTAGATATGCCACCGAAAGAAGCTTTGCGTAAAATCGTTGAAGCAGTTGGTGAAGTGAATGAAGAAAATGGCGTACTATTATTAGTGGACATGGGTTCATTAAGTACGTTTTCAGAAGAAATTGTACGCCAGACAGGCATTGATGTGCGGACAGTAGACATGGTGACCACGCCAATTGTTCTTGAAGCGGCCCGCAAAACCGCATTAATTGATACACAATTGGAAACACTTCACGAGTCTTTAAAAAACTTTCATGGCTATGCCGATATTCGCCAAAGTGAAACGAAACAAATCATTGAAAATTGGAAAACAAGAGCAATTATTGCTATCTGCGCTTCTGGAGAAGGAACTGCGCGCCGAATGAAAGAGCTTATTGAGGAAGCTGTCTTGCCACAAATAGACTGGCATTTAGAAGTGATTCCTTTGTCCATTGTAAATATGAAAGAAGTCTTGCCTAAAATTCAAGAAGACTATGAAATTATTGCGACAACTGGGATTACCAATCCCAAAATTGGTGTTCCTTATATTTCCATGGAAAATTTCTTTTCCGGTGAAGCAGAAAAAATTATTCAGCAATTACTAGCAGAGCGGAAAGAAGAAGTAATGAATAAGCCGTTGGACGAAGCGGCAGCAAAAGAAATTTGTCTAAAATATATGGAGCAAAGTTTCACTTTCATTAATGGAAAAAAAATCATTGATCTGTTGTGGTCATTCGCTAAAAATATCCAAACCCAATTAGCGATGCCAGAAGAGTACACATTTTACATCAATTTGATTATGCACACATCGGGCATGTTGGAGCGTATTTTACGGAATGATACACTGACGGTTTCAGAAAAAGAACTTGGTCGATTGGTTCAAGAGCCAATTTATCCAGTGATTGTGGCCTCAATTGAGACTATGGAAGAAGCTCTTAATATGGATGTTCCAGCAGAAGAAGTTTATTTTATCGCACAGTTAGTCAAAAATGCTCAGTGTATCGAAGATAAAATCACCGAAATTGATACACTAGATTAATACAGAAAAAACGATACACTATTTATTAGTGTATCGTTTTTTTTATTTTCTTAAAAAAACCTATAATTTTCTAGGTTTCGAACCGATACACTAAAGTTGGCACGAAACTTGCTTATAATAAGGTGTCCCTTTTTACCTAAAATTTTTAGGTAAAAAGACAAAGGTCCTAACCTTTAAAAATGAATTTAAAGGAGCATTCCCGATGGTAATGGATATTCGTTTAGCTCGAATTGATGATCGATTAATTCATGGCCAAGTAGCAACTGTTTGGGCAAAATTGACGAACATTAATCGCATTTTAGTGGTTAGTGATTCCGTTGCTCATGACAATTTGAGAAAAGCCTTGTTGGTTCAAGCTGCTCCACCTGGTGTCAAAGTAAATGTCATCACTGTTCAAAAAATGATTGATGTTTACCCTGATCCTCGTTTTGATTCGTTTCGAGCCATGTTGTTATTCACTAATCCTTTGGACGTGAAACGAGTGGTCGAAGGCGGTGTACAACTAACTTCTGTGAATATTGGCGGAATGAGTTTCAGTACAGGCAAGCGAATGATTACGAATGCAGTCGCAGTGGATGCCAACGATTTAAAAGCATTTCTGTTTTTAAATGAACAAGGTATTGAATTGGAAATTCGAAAAGTCGCAGCAGACAGCCAAGTGAATTTGATGGATTTACTGAAAAAAGAGCGTAGCAAAGAAAATAACGCCAGCTGACGTTAATTTTTACAGACGAAAGACATTGAAAGGATGTGGTGGCCTAGGACCAACATCATTGCTTCATGAACTGTATTGATAAAGGCAAGTGCTGATGTTGAAAAAAATCAAGAACTATTGAAATTTTTTCATTTATTTTTGTCAGAATCTGATTTATCTGATTTTTTTCAAAAAGTGAAAGCGTTTAGCAGTACAACCATGAAAAAAAACATCAATTATACAGGAGGTATAAAAATGGTAGGAATTATCCTAGCAAGTCACGGTGAATTTGCTGAAGGGATCTTGCAATCTGGTGCAATGATCTTTGGCGAACAAGAAAATGTAAAAGCAGTTACGTTAATGCCTAGCGAAGGTCCCGATGATGTAAAAGCAAAAATGCAAGAAGCCATTGCATCGTTTGACAATCAAGACGAAGTACTATTTTTAGTTGACCTATGGGGAGGAACACCATTTAACCAAGCGAACTCATTGTTAGAAGATCATAAAGACAAATGGGCAATCGTTGCAGGTATGAACTTACCAATGGTTATTGAAGCATATGCTTCTCGTTTCTCTATGGAATCAGCACAAGAAATTGCGACACACATTCTTGAAACAGCAAAAGATGGTGTCAAAGTTAAACCAGAAGAGTTACAACCAGCAGAAGCACCAAAAGCTGCTGCGACAGAAGATGCACAGCCAAAAGGTTCGTTACCACCAGGTACAGTTGTTGGCGATGGCAAAATTAAATTTGTGCTAGCACGTATTGATTCACGTTTATTACATGGTCAAGTAGCAACAGCTTGGACAAAAGCAACACAACCAAACAGAATTATTGTTGTTTCTGATGCCGTTGCAAAAGATGACTTACGTAAGAAATTAATCGAACAAGCAGCTCCTCCAGGAGTAAAAGCCAATGTTATTCCAATCAGTAAAATGATTGAAGTAGCGAAAGATCCACGTTTTGGCAATACAAAAGCATTATTATTATTTGAAAATCCTGAAGACGTCTTAAAAGTGGTTGAAGGCGGCGTAGAAATCCCAGAAGTAAACGTTGGTTCAATGGCTCACTCTGTTGGAAAAGTCGTTGTAAGCAAAGTATTATCAATGGGTCAAGAAGACGTTGATACGTTTGATGAATTAAAAGCCAAAGGCATCAAATTTGATGTGCGTAAAGTGCCAAATGATTCAAAAGCGAATATGGACGAAATTTTGAAAAAAGCAAAAAATGAGTTAGCAAACGCGTAACTCGCCAAATACAAATCAAAATAGGAGGCTTATCATGTCTGTTATATCAATTATTTTAGTTTTACTCGTTGCCTTTCTAGCTGGTATGGAAGGGATTTTGGATGAGTTCCAATTCCACCAACCGTTAGTAGCATGTACATTAATCGGATTAGTTACTGGTAATTTAGAAGCCGGAATTGTTTTAGGTGGTACTTTACAAATGATCGCGTTAGGTTGGGCGAACATCGGGGCTGCCGTTGCACCGGATGCCGCTTTAGCATCTGTTGCCTCAGCAATTATTTTAGTTTTAGGTGGCCAAGGTGTTAAAGGTGTTCCTTCAGCGATTGCCATCGCAGTTCCTTTAGCGGTTGCAGGTTTGTTCTTAACAATGATCGTTCGGACAGTTGCGGTTCCAATCGTTCACATGATGGATGCGGCTGCTGAAAAAGGCAACATTAAACAAGTTGAAATGTTACACATTTTCGCTGTATGTTTACAAGGTATTCGTATTGCGATTCCAGCAGGTGCTTTACTATTCATTCCTGCTGACACTGTTCGTAATTTCTTAGAATCAATGCCAGCTTGGTTAACTGATGGTATGGCTATCGGTGGTGGTATGGTCGTTGCCGTAGGTTATGCATTAGTAATCAACATGATGGCAACAAAAGAAGTATGGCCATTCTTCATTATCGGTTTCGTAGTCGCAGCGATTTCTCAATTAACATTAATCGCATTAGGTGCTTTAGGTGTCGCTTTAGCTCTTATTTACTTGAACTTATCTAAAATGGGCGGTTCTTCTAACTCAAATGGCGGAGGCAACTCTGGCGACCCATTAGGCGATATTTTAAACGACTACTAATTCTGAAGGAGGAGCAAAGAAAATGGCAGAAAAAATTCAATTAACTAAAAAAGATCGTTTAGCTGTAGCTTGGCGTTCAACATTTATCCAAGGTTCTTGGAACTATGAACGTATGCAAAACGGCGGCTGGGCATTCTCAATGATTCCAGCAATCAAAAAATTATATAAAACGAAAGAAGAACGTTCAGCGGCGTTAAAACGTCACTTAGAGTTCTTTAATACACACCCATACATTGCCTCACCAATCCTTGGTGTAACATTAGCTTTGGAAGAAGAACGTGCCAATGGCGCACCAGTTGATGACGTAGCGATTCAAGGGGTTAAAGTTGGGATGATGGGTCCTTTAGCCGGTGTCGGTGACCCAGTTTTCTGGTTTACTGTTCGTCCAATGTTAGGAGCTTTAGGTGCTTCCTTAGCAATGGGTGGTAACATCTTAGGCCCAATCTTATTCTTCGTTGCTTGGAACTTAATTCGTTGGTCATTCATGTGGTATACACAAGAGTTTGGTTACAAAGCAGGTTCTAAAATTACTGATGACCTTTCAGGTGGTTTACTACAAGATATTACAAAAGGTGCTTCTATTTTAGGGATGTTCGTACTGGCCGCATTGGTTCAACGTTGGGTATCGATTAAGTTCTTACCAATTGTTTCACAAGTTAAGTTAGACAAAGGTGCTTATATCGAGTGGGATAAACTTCCTGCTGGCGGTGAAGGAATGCATAAAGCCTTTGAACAAGTGAACCAAGGCTTGGCGCTTTCACCAACGAAAGTTACTACTTTACAAGATAACTTAGATCAATTGATTCCAGGTCTAGCACCATTACTACTTACATTCTTATGTATGTGGTTATTGAAGAAAAAAGTTAGCCCAATCGTTATCATTCTTGGTTTATTCGTAGTCGGCGTAGTCGGCCACTTAATCGGCTTATTATAAGAATGACGAAGTAAGTTCATTACTTCTAATCAAAAAAAGCGGAAGAGAAGTCGAGAAACTTTTCTTCCGCTTTTTTAAACAAAGATGTAATTTTGTTTGTTTCGATCAGGAAAGAAACGTATAATAAAGAGGAATTAGTCGAATGAAATGGAGCAGATAACATGGTACAATCATTAAACACAAAAGTTGATTTAGTTATAGATGCGACGGCATTTACAGGATTAACAGATTATGGACAAATTATGATAGGTGACCGCGGGTTTGAATTTTACCATGCCAAAGATCCACGTAAGTTTATCCAAATTCCGTGGGAAGAAGTCGATTACGTGTTGGCTTCAGTAATGTTCAAAGGAAAATGGATTCCTCGTTATGCGATTCAAACCAAGAAAAATGGGACGTATACGTTTGCTTCAAAAGAGCCGAAGCGAGTGTTACGAGCTATTCGTGAATATGTTGATCCAGATCACATGGTCCAATCTTTGAGTTTCTTTGATGTCATAAAAAGAGGGATCCTCTCGATTGGGAAAAAGAAAAAATAATTTATAACTGTTACTTTTTTATAAACTAGATGAAAAAGTAGCGGTTTTTTTGTGGGAAAACGAGGGACTTATTTATACAAAAAAGGCACAATTTTGCACCAAAAAAGAGACAATCAAGTGATACGTTGTTTTTAATGGAGTTATCATTGAAATGGTTTTCAGAAAGCACGATGAAAATATTTGACACCTTGTAAAATAGTAGTAACATAATAAGTGTAATAAATTATTTTATAGAGGAGTGAGTGTCATGGAACAACGACAACATCATGGAATGGACTGGGGTTCATTAGTATTAGGAATTCTATTTGTTCTGACTGCATTAATTTCTTTCCAAAATCCTGCCGGTAATTTAATTGCCATTGTGATGGTTTTTGCGATTTTTGCTATTATTAAAGGGATTTTCGAAATTTTTGTACGTAATCGTATGAAAGAATTGCTAGGCTACAAAGCTTATGCACCAATCATCTTAGGGATTATTGATATCCTAATTGGTGTTTACTTATTGTTTAACTTAAATATTGGTGTCGCTGTGTTACCATTTGTTTTTGCAATTTGGTTTTTATTCGACTCAATTTTCGGCTTATTTACTTTAGATTTTGCTAAACGAGTAAGCACAGGTTACTTCTGGTTCACATTAATTGTTGACGTTTTAGGGATTATCTTAGGTGTAATGTTATTATTTAATCCATTGTCTTCAGCATTAACTCTAAGCTTCTTAGTTGGCTTCTACTTTATGATGTTTGGTATTAGCAATATTGTATATGCTTTTAGATAAAAGAAGTAAAAAAAACAGGTTTTCCGAAAAGGAAAACCTGTTTTTTTTTAATAACGACGGCGGCAGTTGCCATTATTTCCCGAAATTGTTCGAACAAGCCACACGATAATCGCTACGGGAACTAAAATTTTTACTGCTAGCCACAATAAGCTTCCCACGATACCGACAACGGCACTGAAGAGTGAACCGACAACTAAAAATAAAAGGACCACTAAAAGAATATTTATAAACATTGGTCGTTGATTATTCATACGTACTACCTCCAAATTTTTCCTGTTTTCTATATACAGAGTATAGCAAGAACACGCAACAAGTACCTCCATCGGAAGGCTGATTTTTTTCTCTGGCGAATGATGGAGCCGCTGTTGATTATTTTGGACTTTCTTATTGAAATAATCAGAATATTCTGGTGTATAATTATAAAAAAGGATTTAAAGTGAGGGATTGGATGTTGACTGAAGGATTAATCGCTTTGTTAGAAAAGAAACGAAATGATTTAAGTAAAATTGAAAATCAAGTACTGGATTATATTTTGACGCATATGACGGAAATTAGTTCACAAACCATTTATGAGGTGGCGCAGGCGTTGTTTGTCTCAACAGCCACTATTTCTCGAACAGCAAAACACTTAGGTTATCGAGGCTTCCAAGAATTAAAATACGCGATCGTCCAATCGGTGCAGAGCGAGAGCACAGAAAGCGATAGTCGTAGTTTTCAAGCCATTACACAACAGTTGATCGCCAATGTGCAAGACAGTTTTCAACAAATGGATGAAGCCAAAGTCGCGGAAATGCTTAAAATGATTGAGCGTGCGAATACGATTGAAGTGTTCGGTGTTGGTGGCAGTTTTCCTATTTGTACTGATTTTGCACGAAAGCTAACATTTTTAGGAAAAAAAGCCTATGCACGATCTGATTGGGATGAACAAGCGGCAGCAGTTAAGAATCTGGATGGACAGGATTTAGCCATTTTTGTCAGTTATACAGGAGAAACTAAGGGGATTTTAGCGTATGCACGTGTAGCGCAGGAACAGCAAGTGCCGATGATTAGTTTGATTTCGACTAAAGGAAGCACCTTGGAAAAATTGTCGACGACGACGTTATTTGCCAAAGGGACGACACGTTATCATCAGCGCGTGGATTTAAGTTCAAGAATTGCTGTCATTTGTTTGTTCGATACGGTTTTATTAATGTATGCAGAGGCAAAGCAGCCGCGGTAATTTTATGCAACACCATACTAAATGATGTAAGGGGATACATAAAGAGTGTAGCCTCTTTTTTCTTTGTTTTGGGCTAGTTATAATGAGGGCAATGAATGTAAACGCAATTATTTTTAGTTTTGTAAAGAATGAATGGAGGAGTTAAGAAATGGCAGTAAAGAAAAAGAAAGCGACTTTCTGGGAGTTTTTCCAAGGATTAGGTAAAACGTTTATGTTGCCAGTGGCTTTATTAGCTTTTATGGGGATTTTGTTGGGATTAGGAAGTTCTTTTTCCAGTGAATCCATGATTGAAACGATCCCGTTTTTAGGAAAGCCCGCAGTAAAAATTATTTTCCAATTTATGTCGACAATTGGTGGTTTTGCGTTTGCCTATTTACCTGTCATGTTTGCAATGGCCATTCCGTTGGGGTTAGTTCGGAAAGAAAAAGGAATTGCTGCGTTTTCAGGTTTCGTAGGCTATACGGTGATGAATTTAGCGATTAATTTCTATTTAGTGCAGACGAATCGCCTTGTGGATCCTGAACAGTTGCGGGAAGCCGGCCAAGGAATGGTTTTTGGGATTCAAACGATTGAAATGGGCGTTCTTGGTGGAATTATCGCTGGGCTTATTGTCTATAAGTTGCATAATCGATTTTATACGGTGCAACTACCAGATAGTTTTGCCTTCTTTTCTGGCGCACGGTTTGTACCAATTATTACTTCATTAGTGATGGCATTCGTGGGCTTAGTAATTCCGTTAGTTTGGCCACTTTTCGCGCTAATGATTATGGCGATTGGCCAACTTATCCAACGTTCTGGTATTTTTGGGCCTTTTCTGTTTGGGTCAGGGGAACGTCTACTGTTACCGTTTGGGTTGCATCATATTTTGGTTTCCATGATTCGTTTTACTGAAGCAGGGGGTTCAGCGGTGGTGGCTGGCAAAGAAGTGTTTGGTGCGTTAAATATTTTCTATGCAGAATTGCAAAATAATTTACCGATTTCACCAAGCGCAACAGCTTTCTTGTCACAAGGGAAAATGCCGACCTTTATTTTTGGCTTACCAGCGGCGGCACTTGCGATGTATCATACTGCAGCTCCGGCGAATCGACATAAGATTAAAGGCTTACTCCTTTCGGGTGTAATTGCTACGGCTATCACTGGCATTACAGAACCAATTGAATTTTTATTCTTATTTATTAGTCCATTATTATGGCTGTTTCATGTCATTATGACTGGTCTAGGTTTCATGGTAATGGCTTTATTAGGTGTTGTGATTGGGAACACTGATGGCGGGCTACTGGACTTTGTTATTTTTGGCTTGTTACAAGGAACTTATACAAAATGGTGGTGGGTTCTCATTGTCGGCGCTATCTGGTTTGTTGTTTATTATTTCGTCTTTAAAACAGTCATTGTAACCTTTGATTTAAAAACACCTGGACGAGACAAGGTCTTAGATGAGACTGAATATACCGATCAAGAAGTTCAATATAAGAAAACGGGTAGCTATGATGCGCCTGGGATTTTAGCGGCTTTGGGTGGGCAAGAGAATATTCAAGCTATTGATAATTGCATTACGCGTTTACGTTTAGTGTTAGCAGATGCTGATAAAGTAGATGATGACAAATTAAAGCAATTAGGGGCTTTAGGCGTTGTACATTTAGATGCGCAGAATGTACAAGTGATTATCGGAACCAAAGTGACAACGGTCCGTAATCAATTAGAGATGATTTTAGGTTAGAAAAAAGACAGAAGGTGAAGAGTGTGTCGTTTGATAAAGCAATTGATCGACGAGGAACGTATTGTACACAGTGGGATTTTGTAGAAGACCGATTTGGGGAAGCAGACTTGCTTCCATTCACTATTTCCGATACGGATTTTGCTGTGCCAGAGGCAGTTCTGGCAACATTACAGGAGCGTTTGAAACATCCCGTATTTGGCTATACGAGGTGGAACCATCCGCAATTAAAAGAAGCAATTCAAACGTGGTACCAGACAAGATTCCAGACGAAGATTGAAGAACACTGGATTATGTATACCCCGACTGTTATCTATGGTATTTCTGCTTTGATTCAATTATTGACTAACGAAGGGGAGGGCATTATTTTACAAACACCTGCCTATGATGCATTTTTTAAAGTTATTCAGGAAAATAAGCGGCAAGTAGTGGCGAATGAACTGCTTTATCAAGAGAAGCGCTACAGCATTGATTTTATTGATTTAGAAAAAAAACTAGCGCAACCAGAAAATCGCTGTTTGCTTTTATGTTCCCCGCATAATCCAACAGGACGTGTTTGGGAGCAATGGGAATTAGAGCGAATGGTTTCATTGTGCCAACAGTATGATGTGTTTTTACTTTCTGATGAAATTCATATGGATATCGTTAATAAAGGCCATGTTCATCGACCAATTACGCAATTTGATTATAAAAAATCTGCTATTATTACCAGTGGCACGAAAACCTTTAATTTTCCAGGACTGATTTTTGCTTACGCCTTAATTCCAGATAACGAATTGCGTGACGCTTTTCAGCTCAAATTAAAAAACGCCGATGGTCTATCATCAACAAGTATTTTGGGAATGCTAGCAACCATGACGGCCTATCAAAAATGTGGTACTTGGGTTGACGAGTTGAATGATTATTTAGCGGAGAACCAACGTTACGTGAAAGATTTTTTACAGACATATTTGCCAAAAATTAAAGTGACGGAGCTGGAGGCAACTTACTTAATGTGGTTGGATGTATCAGCGGCAGTTCCAGATGTGGCCCGCTTACAAGAGGCTTTAGTTTCTGTGGGGAAAGTCGCCATTATGGACGGCTCGATATATGGTGGTAATGGGCAACGATTTTTACGGTTAAATATTGGCTGTTCGCAAGCAAAACTACACGAGGGACTTGAAAGGATGCGCCAAGGTTTTGAAGCTGTTTTACAAAAGGATGGCACAGCATCAGCGCTTGGGAATAATTGAGAAAAGATAGCATTCCGAAAATGGTTGCAGTACAATGGAAAAATAGAAACAAATAAAATAACAAAAAGTAACAACTTGTCATTTACTGGGGGAAAAGAAATGAAAACAATTAAAACAAAGCAAGCACCACAAGCAATTGGACCATATTCACAAGCAAAAATTGTGAATGGTTTATTGATTACTTCTGGTCAGATTCCACTGGATCCTGAAACAGGCAAGGTGGTTGGTACAACGATTAAAGAACAAACCAATCAAGTACTGAAAAATATTCAAGGGATTTTAACAGAAGCTGGTAGTGATTTTGCTCATGTAGTCAAAACGACATGCTATTTACAAAATATGGCGGATTTCACGGCATTCAATGAAGTCTATGCTGAGTATTTTAGTGCGGAATATCCTGCACGCACAACGATTGAAATCTCTAAATTACCGATGGATGTGTTGGTGGAGATTGAGATTATCTCAGAAGTAGTGGCGTAAAAAATACAGTTAAAAGAGTGAGAAAAAAATCGTCTTAGATTTTTTTCTCACTCTTTTTTTCAATAAAACAATACGATTCAGCCAAAATGTCTAGCCGTGCTGGAAAATTTTCAGCAAATAGGCTACCATGGAAGAAAATCGATAAAACGAAAGTTAAATGAATAGAAAAGAGATATGAAAGAGGCTATAAGATGAAAAAAAATATTAGCCAACTAACGCAGTGGTTGAAAGAACACAGTTTATTATTGAAACTAATTTTTCTTGGTTCTGTATTAGTTTTCGTGGCTAACCAAGTGACACATATCGCTCAAGGCATGACCTGGGCGGATATTTTTTCCACGATGGAACAACAAAGTACGGGGCGTTTAATTGGTATGGTCTTGGCAGGACTATTAGGGGTTATTCCGATGCTCCTTTATGACTATGTAGTCGTTAAATTATTGGAAAAAGAAGGTAAGCCACCAATGAAACGAATGGATTGGTTAACTTCGGCTTGGGTCACTAATACCATTAATAACTTAGCGGGTTTTGGCGGCGTGGTTGGGGCAACGCTACGGATTAATTTTTACGGAAAAGATGTACCGCGGGGCAAGGTTGTAGCAACGGTCTCAAAAGTTGCTCTGTTCTTGATTTCAGGGTTATCTATTTTATCTTTTGTGGCGTTTGTTGATTTATTTTTTATTCGAACCCAAAATGTTTTTCGTGAATATTGGGTTTGGTTATTATTGGGCAGTCTGATTGCGCCAGCGCTCTGGTTTTTCACGTATTTAAAACGGCGAACATTGTTTAAAACATTTTTTCCAAAAGCGGTGCTCCTTTTATTCGGCGCTTCATTAGGTCAATGGCTAGGTGGGATGTTTGCTTTCTTAATGATAGGTCGTTTGATGCAGGTGCCAGTTTCGATGGTTTCTGTTTATCCAATGTTTGTTATCGCTACGTTGATTGGGATGTTAACTATGGTTCCTGGTGGTATGGGAACGTTTGATGTCTTAATGATTTTGGGCTTATCACAATTAGGGATTGATCGATCACAAGCGGTCGTCTGGTTGTTGTATTATCGTTTGTTTTATTATGTGACGCCTTTTATGACAGGAGTTATTTTGTTCTTGCAACAAGCAGGCATGAAAGTTAATCAATTTTTTGATAATTTACCTCGGTTATTTTCACAAAAAGTGGCGCATTTTATTTTGGTGGCGGCGTTATATTTTGCAGGAATTATGATGGTTCTATTATCGACTGTGACGAATTTGTCGAATGTCAGTCGTTTATTCCAAGTGTTACTTCCCTTTTCTTTTAATTTTTTAGATCAAACATTGAATTTATTTGTAGGATTCTTGTTATTAGGTTTAGCTCGAGGCATTTCTATGAAAGTGAAAAAAGCTTATTGGCCTACAATTATTTTACTAGGATTTTGTATTGTAAATACGGTGGCACGAACGACTTCGTGGCAGTTGATTGCTGTTTATGCTGTTATTTTATTGGCGGTTATTTTGGCTCGTAAAGAATTTTATCGTGAAAAGTTTGTTTATTCATGGGGCGCTTTAACGGTAGATAGTATTTTGTTTGGCTGCTTGTTTATCGGTTATGCGGTTGCTGGCTATTACGCCGCACGACCAGCTGGTGGCAATCAAGTTATCAATCACTTTTTGTTGTTTCCGTCAGATGATGTTTGGTTTAACGGATTGATTGGTTTAAGTATTTCCTTGATTGGTTTATTCTTTTTGTATCAATATTTAGCCGAAACAACTGTTACTTTAGGTGAGGGGTTTGAGGAAGCGCGGTTGACACGCTTTTTGGAAAAATTTGGTGGCAACGAAGGCAGTCAATTTTTGTATTTAAAGGATTATGGTCATTTTTATTACCAAGAAGAAGGCGAAGATCAAGTACTTTTTGGGTTTCAAATGAAGTTTAATAAATGCTTTGTCTTGGCGGATCCAATTGGGCAACGAGAGAAATGGACAGCGGCGACACTGGCGTTTATGGATCAAGCTGATTTGTTAGGTTATCAATTAGTTTTTTATCGTATTTCGGAAGAATATGTTATGAATCTTCACGATTGCGGCTTTGAATTTATGAAAGTTGGGGAAGAAGGCTTGATTCAATTTGATGAGCCGTCAACAGTGAATCAAACAGCCTGGACGGAAACAGTGACTGAAAAAATAGCAGCGGAAGCAGCGGATTTTCAGTTTGAATTTTATCCCGAAACGATTAGTGATGCCTTATATCAAGAGTTAGAACGAGTTTCTGCGGACTGGTCACGGAATCAAAAAGAGCGCTACTTTATTGGTGGACGGTTGGATCCCGAGTACTTGAAATGCAGTAGCGTGGGCTTGGTGAGACAGAAACAAACGGTCATCGGTTTCATTACTGGAAAAGAAATGGAAAAAGGCAAAAGTATTTCGTATGATTTGTTACGTATTCGTTCAGAAGCACCTGCTTTTACTAGAGAATATTTGTTCACTCATTTTATTGAAACCTATCAACAGCAGGGCTATCAATTAATTGATATTGGGATGGCGCCGTTGGCTAACGTAGGGGAGAGCAAGTACTCTTTCTTAAAAGAACGCTTTGTTAATATTTTTTACAAGTATAGTTATCAAATTTATGCGTTTCAAGATACACGCAAGCGCAAAGAACAATATGTCACTAGTTGGCAACCACGTTATTTTGCTTATCCTAAGCGGACCAGTGTACTCTTTGCTTTTGTGCAACTTTCCTTGTTGATTACGAAAGGAAGACATCAAAGTGTTTCGCTTGTGGAAGAAGCAATGACTGAAATTTAAAAAAATCACGCGATGACTTAGCCATCGCGTGATTTTTTATTTGTCTTCTTTTTTACGGTTTCGTCTAGCAGGAATCAAGGTTACGTAGGCAACGAAACCACCAGTACATAGAACGAATAACACGATGCCAGGAATCAATCCTTCTGGTAAATAAGAGAACTGAATAGTATGGGTTCCAGCGCTGACAGGAACGCTTAGAAAGGCATCTTTAAAGGCTTTTGGGGTAACTTTTTTGCCATCAATTTTGACACGCCAACCTTTGTCATAAGGAATTGTAGTGACGAGTACTTGATCTTTGTCCGCGGTAAAGGTACCTGAAGCAGAGCGTTTGCCAGTGGTTAAATCAACGCCTTTTTCTTGCACGGCGGAAATGGCTTTTTCAAATGCATTGGTATTTAAGCCAACTACTTGCGGCTGAACAAAACTTACTGCTTTGGTTCCATAAAAACTTACTTTGAAGTTAACAGTTGTATCTTTTGGATAGTAGCCTAAATTATAATATTGGCCAGTAATGCCAATTTGTGATTGCTGACTCGAGCCGTTCACGGTGACCGTCGCAGTGGAACTTTCCAATTGAGCAAAATCCGTTGGGAATAAACTCAAATAAGCTTGCGTATTGGCGGGCACATTGACTGTATAAGAAATCTCTTTGGCTACGTTATGTTGTTTCTCCGTAAAAGTTACGCCAGCTGTATTTTGCGTAATTGTCACGTTATTTTGAAGCGTCATCGTTGGTTGATAAAAGGTAAAATACCGTTCATTGGTATTGGCTAAAGCATTTAGTAAATTTGTTTGACTACCTAAATTATCATTGAGAGGTTGCCGAACATTGTAAATCTCTTTGTCTGCTAAAAATCCTAACGGCAAAGCATTTTCGTTACGATAAAGCTGATATTTACCAGCAGCTGCTTGTCGCTCAAAGCCGAATTTCATTGGATTGTTTTCAGCAATATTGTATTTAATGCCCATCAAAGCATCCATTAACAAGGTATTATTTTGGTAACGAATATTTAAATTCGTGCCTCGCGAGCGGAAACCTAAGGCGTTTAGGTATGTTGAAGAATGTCGGTTCCGTACGGAAGAAAACATGCTAATGCCACTGTAGCCATAGTTAATGCCGTCATTGGCCGAAACACCATTTAAATTTTCCAAGCGATAAAAGGTATCATTTTCTTTTTTTGTTTGATCGACTAGATTTTTTAAGTCAGGGTAAGGCTCAGAATACAAGCTGCGTGATGCGTAGTTCCAATCATCTAAAATACCAGTGACCATCGCCCGTGTATTAATGATTGCTTCACCAGAAACGAGCAGCAATAACAAAATCACTAAGTATTGCATAGGGGCTTTTTTCAATTGATAAAAAGCAATTCCGAAAAAGTATAATAGTAAAAAAGTTGCCGTTAATACGAAAGAGGTTAAAGTCACATACGTATAACTAGTAGCACCTTTTGTGCCCATTGCAAGAGCAAAAATTGCTAAAAGAATCAAAATCAAGCCGCTTAAGACGCCGAGATCATCCTTTTCAAATTTTTCCCAACCATAACCAGCAAGCAAAATAACTAGGAATGAAAAGAGGAAACTATAGCGGAAAAGAAACATGTTCGGCGCATGCATACCGTGCCAGAATAAATTTAAGGGCGTGATGTAAAAGCTAGCAATTAATAGGACAAACAAACTGCCAAAAAGTAGTTTGTTTTTCAATGGAACTTCTTTCGTAACGAAATAGAAGAGACAAAAAATCAAAGGCAACAACCCAATGTAAATAAAAGGAATGGACCCATATTTGGTTGTATCGTAAACGCCAATCATATTTTTCATAATAATATCTAAAAAGGCAGTCGCTTCTGTTTTAAAGGTTGTAATTTCAGAAAGAGTTTCACCATTGGTTCGTAAATCTAAGACAGCAGGTAAGACCATAATCATGGATGCTCCACCAGCTAAAAGAGAAGTAGTAAAATACGCAACGATTCGAGATTTATATCGTTGCCAGTCTGTAAACGTTCGTGCAAAATAGTACAGGAAGGAAAACAACCCAATCATAAAGCCAAAATAATAATTTGTAATGAAAAGCAAGAAATAACTGACAAACAATAATGTCGGTTTTCGTTGGTCCATTAAACGATGAATTCCTAAAATTACGAGTGGCAGATAAATAAAGGCATCCAGCCACATAATTAATTCTGAATGGGCCACAATGAAGGACATTAGCGCATAAGACACACTTAAAGTCACATGGGACCATTTAGGAATCTTAAAGGTTTGTTTTGCCAAGAACCAAAAACTCAAGCCAGCACTCCCAATTTTCAACAACGTTAGGAAATAGAGCGCATCAGGCATGTTTTGATTGTTAAAGAAAAAGACGAGCGGCGTAAATAAGCCACCAAGATAATAGGAAATTAAGGACAAGTAGTTTAGTCCCAAAGAAGCATTCCACGTATAGAAAAGACTTTGTTTTCCATGAAGAACATTGTTAAAGCTTGCGTGAAAATTTGAAAATTGAGAAAAGGCATCGCTGGCTAAAACACTGCGACTACTTCCTGGATAAATCCCAATACTCAAATAGATAATTGCCATAATTAAAAATGGAATGAAGAAACTGGCTAACATATAAGGCCAGTTGTTTTTTAAAAACTGCCTACTTTTATTTTTCATAAATAACCTCACCTGATTTTTCGAAAGTACCTATAGTTTATCATACTCTTTATTTGATGTACCAATAGAAGAAAAACTTTAAAATTTTATTAGGATTCTAAGGGTGGAGTGAAGAAGAATTAGTAGTAAGGGATTGACATTCAAATGCTAAATCACCAGCTATGTTTAGAAAAGAGCGTAGAGTCGAATAAACAAATTACTGAAGGATTTACTATTGAATGGGGTGTTATTGTGTATCAATTCATTTCATTCGCACTTCCAGTATCACATGTTTTTAAAGTAGGTCAAGTTTTGTGGTTATAAATTAAGTTGAAATGAAGCGATTGTTCTACACTCAAGCTAGCTTCTAGCGAGGGATTAAAAGACTCTCAAACGGTTATATGAAGTCGATTTTCCAATCACCACATCAAACAACGAATATTCTCCGAAAAATTGCTGAAAACACCCTGTGGATAACTTTGTGCATAACTCTGTTGAAAACCACAAAAAAGCTTTTTATCTCGGTTTATCCACAAGGATAAGTTTTCGAGTTGCTAAAAAAAATAGACGCAAGTTCAGAAGTCCTGCTTGCTAAAAGTAAAGGAATCCCTAAAGTTGAAAGAAGATGAAAACGTTATTAAAACAATGTTTTCATCTTCTTTTTTCTAGAATTTACAAAGATTTAATGTCGAACAAATAAGCACTGTGGAAAAGTTTTTTGGAAAAAACAAGAAATTTCATCCACAAAGTTTTCTGTGGAGAATTTAAAAATGCTTGTCAAGCTTTTTTTGAAAAAATGTGGATAACTTTTTAAAGACACGCTTTTTTCCATTTGCGAATTTGCGTTCGGAAACTAGTAAAAGGGGCAACGCTATTAATGTGAATCCATTTCCAAAGAGGCCATTGTGCTTTGGTGGTCGCCCAAGCCCGTTGTTGAGGTAAAAATAATTCGTCTTCGGAAAGCGAGTCAATCCAATGAAGTAATTTTTCTAAGGTGTCTTGCAACGCAATCATCTGACTTTCTAAACTCATTTGTCCATAGGTTTGATAAAATGATTGATAGAGAGCACCCAGTTGATTCCATTTATAACCTTCAGCTGGCGTTTGAACGGTCAGACCACGTTGTTCTTGTTCTTCCCAAGAAAGCAGCAAGTTGAGCCAGCCTAATTGATAGGCTAAGTTCTCTGAAGGTGTTTTAGCTACTGTTTCAATTCGGTGATCTTTAAGTGTTTCAGGAATTTCTGCAAATTCAGCTAAATATTTTTGTGAAGCTATTTGAATGGCCTCAATCAAGGCTTCTTTTGATTCATAGGTTCGCATTCTTCGGCTAACTTCCTTTCTTGGTAGGATCTGCTTGTTTTTCTTGAGTAATTTGAGTGACTAAACCAAAAGGATCTTTCACAATCGCATAAAATGTTGCAAATTCATTTTCAATTGGTTCTTGGATAATACAGGATTCGGGATGGCGCGTGAGTTTTTCAAAAATTGTTTTGGCAGAGTGACGGCTCTCGACGGTTAAGCTGAGGGTCAATTGTTCTGTGGGCGTGGTATTCATTCCTGCAAACAAAGGATTATCAGCTAGTTGTAATTGAAAAGTGTCCATTTGTAAAATCGAGTGCGAAAGCCAGTGTTCTTCGCCAGCGGGAATGGTCAAAGAAGGATTTAAGCGTTCTTTAAATTCTTGATTAGTAATTTTAAAAAGAATATCACCAGTAAAGGCTTCTTGGTAAAACGTCAAGGCTTCCGTTGCTCGTCCGTTTAAGACCATAAAAAGGGCAAATTGTGTGTTTTTCATTGTTTGAACCTCCTAAGATTGATAAGATAAGCATAACAATAAAAGGTGTCAAAAAGTGACACCGATGGAGGGGAAAATGAAAAAATCAGAACGTTTAAATCAGGAACTTTTTTTCTTGAGAACCCATCCTCAGTTTAATTTAAATCAGTTAATGAAAACTTTTGGGATTTCTAAAAGCACAGCTTTGCGGGATATTGAAGCTTTGGAAAATTTAGGCGTGCCGCTATATGTGGAGAATGGTCGTTATGGTGGCTATCGAGTTTTAAACAAACCGTTGTTGCCGCCGATTTATTTTAACGAAAATGAAGTGTTAGCAATCTTTTTTTCGTTACAATTACTGAAATTAGTCGCAGAGTCACCGTTTGGTCATTCCTATCAGCAAATTCAGCAAAAATTATTGCATTCTTTAGATGAACCAACCCAATTTAAAATCAGTCAAATGAGTAAGGTCGTCTATTACGAAGGAATTGAACAAGTAGAAGCACCAGGCAATTTAGAGCAGCTGTTTCATTGTATTTTGGCGCAACAAGTAATTCAGTTTAACTATACCAGATATGAAGCAACAACGAAAAAAATCTTACCAACCCGGTTAACTATTTTAGAAGGGTATTGGTATTGTTCAGGCTATGATGTGACTAAAAAGGCTTGGCGTACTTACCGCTGTGATTTTATGGAGGCTATTCAGCAGTTAAACCAAACACTGGATTTTACGACTGAAGAACTGAAAGAATCGTATCGCCATCAACAAACGACGGCACGTACGATTCCATTTAAAGCAATCATTACAGAAAAAGGCAAAGAATTTTTTTATAAACATCGCTTTGACAATATTCAGTTGGAAGAAACGCCCACGCAGTGTTTTTTAGTTGGACAGATTCATCCAACAGAAACACAATTTTTAGCCAACTATTTTATGGGCTTTGGTGAAGAAGTGACAATTTTAGAGCCAGTCCAAGTGAAACAAGCATATGTAGAAAGTATAATGAGGATTCAAAAAAAATATCAAGAATAGATTGTGGAACTGTGAACAATCTCATGTGTAAAAATGCACATTGGAGAGGAGAAAGAAAAACCCTTGATTTTTAAATCAAGGGTTTTTCTTTCTAAGAACGTGCTTGCCCATTTCCATAAATAACATATTTTGTCGAAGTAAGCTCTGCTAAGCCCATAGGTCCACGGGCATGTAATTTTTGCGTACTAATGCCGATTTCGGCGCCAAATCCAAATTCAAAACCGTCCGTGAAACGAGTTGAAGCATTCGCATAAACAGCGGCTGCATCCACTTGTTGTAAAAATTGTTGTGTGGCAAAGTAATTATCACTAATAATACTTTCAGAATGTTTTGTATTGTAGCGATTAATATGCTGGATGGCTTCGTCCAAAGAATCAACGACTTTCACTGCTAAGATAAAGTCGAGAAATTCCGTTTCCCAATCTTGTTCAGTCGCTGGAATGGCTTCTTCAAAAATTGCTAACGCACGTTCATCTGCCCGAAGTTCCACGTGAAACTCCTTCAAGGCTTTTTCAATTGTTGGTAAAAAGGCTTCAGCCACCTCTTGATGAATTAATAACGTTTCGGCGGCGTTACAGACAGAAGGACGTTGACATTTAGCATTGACAATAATTTCAGTTGCCATTGTTAACTGGGCGTCTTTGTCCACGTAAATATGACAATTGCCTGTGCCCGTTTCAATAACAGGAACAGTGGCTGTTGTCAAAACAGTTTTGATTAAGTTGGCGCCGCCACGTGGAATGAGGACATCCAAGTAGTCATTTAAGCGCATAAGTTGTTGGGCTGTTTCTCTAGAAGTATCATCAACAAATTGAATGAGATGGGGAGAAACGGCTTCTTGGATTAGCGCTTCTTGTAAAATTGTCACCAATATCTGATTGGAGTGAAACGCTTCTTTTCCGCCTCGAAGAATAACAGCATTTCCTGATTTGAAACAAAGGCTAGCGGCATCTGTTGTCACGTTTGGCCGCGATTCATAAATGATTCCAATAACACCTAAAGGCACGCGTTGTTGCCCAATTAACAGCCCCGCTTCATTGCGCCACATTTTATCTACTTCCCCAATTGGATCGGGTAAAGTAGCGACTTGGCGTATGCCCTCGGCCATCGCTGTGATCCGTTCTTCTGTTAAACGTAAGCGGTCTTGCATTGTTTCAGAAATTCCGTGGGTAGCGGCTTGCTCTAAATCTAATGCGTTTGCTTGTAAAATGCGGGGCGCATTGGCTTCAATGGCTGCGGCCATTTTGTTTAACAAAGTATTTTTTTGACGAGTATCCATCAAGCCTAGCGTATAAGAGGCTTCTTTAGCTTGTTGCCCTAGTTGCTTTAAATCAGTCACTTTCATGCCCTCCTTTAATAAATAACGTACCGATATCTTTTCCTTCTAAAATTTCAAAAATGATTTTTGGCTGCTTTCCGTTTGCTAAAATCATCGCCTGTTGATTAGCTAACACACGTTCAGCAGCTTTTAATTTACTAGACATCCCACCAGTGCCAAAGCGGCTCCCCTTACCACCGGCTAATTGGAACAAGTCTTCATTAATTTCATTGATTTCAGAAAATAACGTGGCTTCTTTGTTGACAGTAGGGTTATCTGAAAAGAAACCATCAATATCTGATAACATAACTAACAAGTCAGCTTGAACAATTTGGCAGACAATGGCTGACAATTGATCGTTATCCCCGAACTTGGTTAAGTGATCCAATTCTTCAATTGCGACAGTATCATTTTCATTGACGATAGGAATAATATTCATTTTTAACAGTTGTTCAAAAGTATTGGTAACATTATTGCGACTTTCAGGGTATTCAATAACATCACGTGTTAATAAAACTTGTGCCATTTGTTGGCTATAGGTTGAAAACCGCTGATTATAAATGTTCATTAATTCTGCTTGGCCGACTGCAGCGACTGCCTGTTGTTCGGGAATTGTCGTTGGGCGCACAGATAGATTTAATTTATTCAGTCCGACACCAATTGCGCCAGAAGAAACTAAAATAATTTCTTTGCCTTGGTTGCTTAAATCACTCAAAGTAAAGGCTAATTGATCAATTGCTTTTAAGTTAATATTGCCATTGGGATAAATCAGAGAACTGGTTCCGACTTTGATCACAATTCGTTTGGCCTGTTGGAGTTTGTTTCTCATAAGTGCCTCGTTTCTTTTTACAGTAAAATTTGACACTCATTATAACAAAATCAGCGGCTACTAGAAAGTGCTAAATAATGAATAGTAAAGAAAGTTTAATGAAAGTGTGAACTTTTTGAGGGAATCTTGGGACTTTTTGGGATTTGGTCTGTTTATTTTAAGAGAAGATGATAGACTAAAAGAAGGAAAATAAACAAAAATTCTCCTCTTTTTTGCGTAGTCTAGATTAACTGGGCTTTTAGAAATGAGAAACTTACTAAAAACAACCAGAGTATCAGAGATTATGGTAAAATAGGAGTAGTTTAGACAGTAGGGGAGAATGAATATGAAACAACGTGGTTTTGAGATTATTTCTAAGTATCAAGAAGAGGGCTTGAGTGTCCCACAACGAGCAACAAAAGGTGCCGCGGGGTATGATTTTCAAGCAGCCGAAACGGTCGTTGTACCAAGTCTTTGGAAGTTACAACAAGCTGGAGAAAATCCCAAACCAATTTTAGTTAAAACAGGAATTAAGGCGTATATGCCTGATTCTGAATATTTAGAATTGGTAAGTCGTTCTTCGAACCCGCTAAAACGATTCCTACTTTTAGCGAATGGTGTCGGAGTCATTGACAGTGATTATTATAATAACGAGAATAACGAAGGACATATCATGTTCCAATTTTTAAACTTTGGATATGAAGATGTTGTCATTGAAAAAGGTGAACGAATTGGCCAAGGGATTTTTAAGCCGTTTTTATTAGCGGATGATGACCAAGTCGAGGCAGAAAGAACGGGCGGTTTTGGTTCGTCTGGACAAAAATAAAGCCCATTTTTTCAGTAGGCAACGTTATTCAAACCATTTAATAAATGTTAAAATAAACAACAGATAAGGAGATTCTACATGGCAAAAAAAGCAAAAGTTCAATTTGAATGTCAAAGCTGTGGGTATGTGTCTCCAAAATATCTCGGCCGCTGTCCTAATTGTGGACAATGGAATTCGATGGTGGAAGAGGTTATTCAAGATACTTCTGATCGTCGTGCTAGAGTAAGTTTGACTGGTAAAAAGACACAACCACAACGGCTATCTGAAGTCGTACCTAAAAAAGAGCCGCGTGTAAAAACTGAATTAGTGGAGCTGAATCGGGTTTTAGGTGGTGGCGTTGTTCCAGGTTCGTTAGTTTTAATCGGTGGCGATCCCGGAATAGGTAAGTCAACATTGCTCTTACAAGTATCGCAACAATTAGCAGCCACAGGTGGCACGGTTTTATATGTTTCTGGTGAAGAAAGTGCTGAGCAAATTAAATTACGAGCGGAGCGTCTAGGCACCGTCAACGAGACATTTTACTTATACGCAGAAACAGATATGCATGAAATATCACGAGCCATTGAAAAATTAGAACCAGACTATGTCATTATTGACTCGATTCAAACAATGACTCAGCCAGATGTTACCAGCGTTGCTGGTAGTGTCAGTCAAGTCCGAGAAACAACTGCCGAATTATTGAAACTGGCAAAAACGAATGGGATTGCCATTTTTATTGTCGGACACGTAACGAAGGAAGGGTCTATCGCAGGGCCACGGATGTTGGAACATATGGTAGACACGGTTCTTTATTTTGAAGGAGATAAGCATCACACCTTTAGAATCTTACGGGCTGTCAAAAATCGGTTTGGCTCAACGAATGAGATTGGTATTTTTGAAATGCAGACACATGGATTGGTTGAAGTTATGAATCCTTCTCAGGTCTTTTTAGAAGAACGTTTAGAAGGAGCCACCGGATCTTCAATTGTGGTAGCAATGGAAGGTTCACGCCCCATTTTGGTGGAAATCCAAGCGTTAGTTACTCCAACGATGTTTGGCAATGCCAAGCGAACGACCACCGGGTTGGACTTTAATCGCGTTTCTTTAATCATGGCGGTTTTAGAAAAACGGGCAGGCCTTTTATTACAAAACCAGGATGCGTATCTAAAAGCGGCTGGTGGAGTCAAAATTAATGAACCAGCTATTGATTTAGCATTAGCAATCAGTATTGCTTCTAGCTATAAAGAAAAAGGAACCTCATCTTCGGAATGTTTCATTGGTGAGATTGGTTTAACTGGTGAAATTCGCCGCGTGAATAGTATTGAACAACGAGTGCGTGAAGCGCAAAAACTAGGCTTTACAAAAGTCTATGTCCCTAAAAATAACCTTGGTGGCTGGGAAGCGCCTGAAGGGATTGAAATTATTGGCGTTTCAACAATTGGTGAAACGTTAAGAAAAGTTTTTAAATAATGAAAGTAGAAATAATCCGTTTAGGTTGTTGGTGGCGTATGATTTTTGTACGCCCCACAACACTAGACGTCTTTATTAAATAAACGAGGAGGATGGCTATATGCAAAAACGAATCATCACGTTGCTGATGATCATTGCTGGTGCAAGTTTAGGAATTTCTCTTTTCCCAATGGCTTGGGAAATGGCTAAGCAAGGCAATAACAGTTGGTTAAACAATAACTTTACGAACGGATTAATCGGTGCAATTATTTTCTTTATTTTATCTTTAGGGTTAGCAAAGTATATTGTTTCCGCTGTCAAAAAAATCGAAGCAGCTTTAAATGAAATGAGTTTAACCTATTTATTATTTGGAAGTATTGGTGCCATCATTGGTTTAACAATTGGCGTCATTATCTCCATTCCAATGTACAACTTACAAATTCCTGTCGTGAATAGTTTACTACCAATTCTAGTTATGATTATTCTGGGTTACTTAGGTTTCCGAATGGGAACAACACGGATTGAGGAGTGGAAAAAAGTTTTCACACCTCGCCAAAAGAAAGCAAATACGGAAGACACCGAAGGACAAATGTTGGAACGTAAAGTGGAAGACAACTTCCATAAATACAAAATTTTAGACACCAGTGTCATCATTGATGGCAGAATCTACGATATCGCTAAAACAGGCTTTTTAGAAGGTGTTTTGCTCATCCCTAACTTTGTTTTATATGAATTACAATACATTGCTGATTCTGGAGACAGTTTAAAACGGGTGAGAGGTCGTCGTGGCTTAGATATTTTAAATGCTTTACAAAAAGAAGAAGGTATCTCCGTTGAGATGTATGACGGAGATTTCGAGGATATCTCTGAAGTAGACAGTAAATTAATCAAATTAGCAAAATTATTAGATGGCGTGGTTGTGACCAATGACTACAACTTAAATAAAGTCTCTGAATTTCAAAATGTGCCTGTTTTAAACATTAATGCTTTAGCTAATGCTGTGAAACCAGTGGTGATTCCAGGTGAAACGATGAATGTGATGGTTGTAAAAGCCGGAACAGAGCGTCAACAAGGGGTCGCTTACTTAGATGATGGCACAATGGTTGTGGTAGAAGATGGCCAGCATTACATGAATGAGCAAATCGAAGTGGTCGTCACAAGTGCTTTACAAACCGCAGCTGGGCGTATGATTTTTGCCAAACCGGCGCACGCGGGTCGCGGGATTAATGATCGCAAGGATAACCATCCTAAAAACGATAAAAATTAAGCAAAGTGAGGACTTAGTATGATTCGAATCGGTCAAGGTTTTGATGTTCATCAATTAGTTCCGCAACGACCTTTAATTATTGGTGGGGTTACTCTTCCTTATGAAAAAGGTCTGTTAGGTCACTCAGATGCTGATGTTTTAACACATGCAATTATTGATGCAATCCTTGGTGCCGCTGGTCTGGGTGATATTGGACAACTGTTTCCCGAAACCGATCCGCAGTTCAAAAATGCGAATTCTGTAAACTTATTAAAAAAAGTAAATGAAAAAGTTGGGCGGTCGGGCTTTACTATTGGCAATATTGATTGTACAATTTTAGCGGAAGAGCCAAAGATGAGCCCATACTTGGCAGAGATGAAAAAGAATCTAGCCGCGAGTTGCCACTTAGCGGTCACACAAGTGAACATTAAGGCAACGACCATGGAAGCGATGGGCTTTGTTGGTAAAAAAGAAGGAATCGGCGCAATTGCCGTTGCTTTATTGGAAAAATAACTGAAAACGACGTTAAACCGTCTGTTTTTAAAAAATGGAAAGAGGAATGAACATGACGAAAGTTCGTGTGCGTTACGCACCAAGTCCAACTGGACACTTGCACATTGGGAATGCAAGAACAGCATTATTTAACTACTTATTTGCCCGCCACAATGACGGAGAATTTATCATTCGTATCGAGGATACCGACCAAAAACGGAACATCGAAGACGGCGAGAAAAGTCAGTTGGAAAACTTAGCATGGTTAGGGATGGAATGGGATGAATCACCTGCTCATCCGGGAGAATATGGTCCATATCGTCAATCAGAACGTAAAGAAATTTACCAACCATTGATTGATCAATTATTAAGTAGCAATCGTGCGTATAAGTGTTATTGTACGCCAGAAGAATTAGAAGCAGAACGTGAAGCACAACAAGCTCGTGGGGAAATGCCTCACTACGCAGGCACTTGTGCGAATTTAACACCTTCTGAACAAGCAGCCAAAGAAGCGGCTGGTCTAGAACCAGTGATTCGCTTCCGTGTGCCACGTAACACAGAATACAAATTTGATGACATCGTGAAAGGTGAAATTACTTTTGAGTCAGATAACATTGGTGGCGATTTTGTCATCCAAAAACGCGATGGGATGCCAACGTATAACTTTGCCGTTGCAGTAGATGATCACTTAATGAAAATTTCTCATGTTTTACGTGGCGATGATCACATTGCGAACACACCAAAACAATTAATGATTTACGAAGCGTTTGAATGGACACCACCTGTCTTTGGCCATATGACCTTAATCATTAATTCAGAAACTGGCAAAAAATTGAGCAAACGTGATGAAACAATTTTACAATTTATTGAACAATACCGTGAATTAGGTTACTTACCAGAAGCCATGTTCAACTTTATTGCTTTACTAGGATGGTCTCCTGTTGGCGAAGAAGAAATCTTCTCACAAGAAGACTTGATTAAATTGTTTGATGAACAACGCTTAAGCAAGTCACCAGCGGCCTTTGATGCGAAAAAATTAGAATGGATTAACAATCAATACATGAAACAAATGGACTTAGGTGAACTAACAGATATGTGTATTCCTTATTTAGTCGCTGACGGTCGTGTTGAAGAAAATCCATCTCCTGAAAAAATCGAATGGTTAAAACAATTAGTTAGCTTGTATCAACCACAAATGAGTTATGCAGCTGAAATTGTGGAACTATCAAACTTGTTCTTTAATGAACATCCAGTTTTAGATGATGCTGCGAAAGAATTCTTGCAAGGAGAAACAGTGCCAACTGTGTTACATGCGTTTAAAGAACAATTAGAAGCCTTGGACGTTTTCGATGTCCCAAGTATTAAAGCAGCGATTAAAGCCGTCCAAAAAGAAACCGGCGTTAAAGGCAAAAACTTGTTTATGCCAATTCGAATTGCTGTTTCTGGACAAATGCATGGTCCTGAATTAGGCGAAACCATCGAATTATTAGGCAAAGAAAAAGCATTAGATCATTTAAATAAAGTGTTATAAAAACACAAAGAATAGAAGAAGTAGACAATCAGATGGATTTCAGAGACGCTGTGGGTGGTGAGAACAGCGAGCATCTTTTGTCGAAATGCATCTATGAGTGGCTTTGGTGAAAAAAGTAACCGAAGACGTCGGCAGGCGTTAACTGTATCGAGGCAAGAGCTAGTTCTTGTGAAGAAAAGTGGAACCACGCATGGGCGTCTTTTAAGCAACGTTTTTTTGTTGCTTAAAAGACGTTTTTTATTTTTGTATAATAGAAAGGAGTTCACCATATGAGTTGGTTGAAACGTAGCGTCGCAGCTGTTAAAAGAAACGATCCTGCAGCGCGGACCACACTAGAAGTTCTTTTAACGTATCCTGGCTTGCACGCCCTGTTTTGGCATCGCTTGTCTCATTTCTTATATAGGCATCAGTTGTTTTTGTTGGCGAAGATTCATGCACAATTTTGGCGTTTCATAACGGGCGTAGAAATTCATCCCGGAGCCACAATTGGAGCGGGAGTTTTTATCGATCACGGCATGGGCATTGTGATTGGGGAAACCGCGGAAATAGAAGAAGATGTTGTTTTGTTTCACGGAGTGACGTTAGGTGGGACCGGTCGTGATACGGGTAAACGCCATCCAACAGTGAAAAAAGGAGCGATGATTTCGGCACGAGCTCAAATTTTAGGGCCAGTTGTGATTGGTGAACGTTCAAAAATTGGGGCGGGTGCTGTTGTTATTTCAGACATCCCAGCAGATGCTACAGCTGTGGGTGTTCCTGCGAAAGTCGTTCGTCTAAATGGAAGAAAGGTGGAAAAAGGGCATGATTAAAATTTATAATACATTGACCAGAGAAAAAGAAGTATTTACGCCAATTGAGGCGCATAAAGTTCGGATGTATGTCTGCGGACCAACCGTGTATAACTATATCCATATCGGTAATGCGCGCAGTGCGATCGCCTTTGATACAATTCGTCGTTATTTTGAATATCGTGGGTATGAAGTGAATTATGTCTCGAATTTTACAGATGTCGATGATAAAATTATCAAGGCAGCCAAAGAATTGAAAATTACTGCGCCGGAAGTGGCGGAGCGTTTTATCAAAGCCTTTGAAGAAGATACGCAAGCATTGAATGTCCAACCAGCAACGTTACATCCTCGGGTGATGGACCACATGCCTGATATCTTATCTTTTATCGACGTTTTAATTGAAAAAGGTTTTGCTTATGAGGTCGCAGGTGATGTGTATTATCGCACCCGTAAATTCCCTAATTATGGTAAATTAAGCCATCAATCGATTGATGAATTAGAAGTGGGGGCAAGTCAACGAACTGGCGTTGAACAACAATTAAAAGAAGACCCATTGGATTTTGCTCTTTGGAAAAGTGCCAAAGAAGATGAAATTTCTTGGGATTCTCCTTGGGGGAAAGGACGTCCCGGCTGGCATATTGAATGCTCTGTCATGGCGACAAAACACTTGGGAGAGACGATTGATATTCACGGTGGTGGACAAGATTTAGAATTTCCACATCATGAGAATGAAATTGCACAGAGCGAAGCCAAAACAGGCCATACCTTTGCCAATTACTGGATGCATAACGGCTATGTCACAATTGGTGAAGACGATGAAAAAATGAGCAAATCCCTAGGTAACTTCATTACTGTTCATGAAATGATTCAAAAAGTGGATCCGCAAATTTTACGTTTCTTTATGTCCACCACCCAGTACCGTCGCCCGATTCGTTATAGCGAAAGCACTCTAAAAGAGGCAGCAGCCAATTATCAAAAATTGAAAAATGCGTTTGAAAATTTACGTTTTAGACAAGCAGATGCGGTCGCAAGTTTGCCAGAGGATGAACACTATTTGGCTCAATTAAACGAATTAGAACAACGTTTTATTACGGAAATGGACGATGATTTCAATGCAGCTAACGGGATTACGGTCGTTTATGAATTAGCGAAGATGATGAATCAGTATAGTGAACAAGCGGCAGTTTCGGAACCAATTCTAGTGGCGATGGATAAGCTTTTCAGTGGCTGGTTAGCTATTTTTGGTTTATTCTTTAAAAACGAAGAATTAGTGGATGCACAAGTCGATGCGTTAATTGAAGAACGGAACCAAGCACGGAAAGACCGTGATTTTGCCCGAAGTGATGAAATCCGCGATTTATTAAAAGAACAAGGCATTGTTTTAGAAGATACTCCGCAAGGAACGAGATGGAGAAGAAGTGAATGAGAGATTACAAACAATTAAACGGTTTAGCTTTGGCCTATGTTGGCGATGCGATTTATGAAATTTACATTCGTGATTATTTAGTTTCCTTAGGACAAACGAAACCGAATGTTTTGCATCGCATGGCGACACACTACGTGTCAGCAAAAGCCCAAGCAAGCTTAATGCAAGCGATGTTAGCGGGAGAAATGCTAACGGAGGAAGAAGAAGTGATGTACAAACGCGGTCGGAATGCTAAAAGTCACACCTTTGCCAAAAATGCTGATGTGACGACCTATCGGGTAGCGACCGGTTTCGAATCCTTGATGGGTTATTTACATTTAACACAACAAAAAGAACGTTTAGAAGAATTAATTAACTGGTGTATCAAGAAAGTAGGTGAAACCAATGAAAAATGAAAAATCTCGTCCTTTTAAAAAAGGTAAGAAACGTCCAGAACGTTCAGATAAGCGTTCAAAAGAACGGAACCCACGACCAGCGACAGCAGGTGCTGATGGAACCTCAGAAGAGCTAGCAGATAACTTTGTCTTTGGTTTCCATGCCACTGTTGAGGCGTTGCAGCAAGGACGCGGAAATAAATTGTTTTTACAAGAAGATGCTCGTGGCGAGAAAATTGAGCAATTAAAACAAGCAGCGAAAGAACAGGCTGTTCCAGTCAAATGGGTGCCTAAAGCAAAATTAGATACGATGAGTGATCACGGCGTGCATCAAGGCATGGTTTTAGCAATCACGGCGTATCAATATTTAACTTTAGAAGAATTATTGGAACAAACAAAAGAAAAGACAGCAACACCATTTTTCCTAATTTTAGACAGTCTAGAGGACCCACATAACTTTGGCTCAATTTTGCGAACAGCTGATGCGACAGGCGTGGACGGTATTATCATTCCGAAACATCGTGCAGTGGGAATTACACCAACCGTAACCAAAGCATCAACAGGGGCCGTGGAACATATTCCAGTGGCTCGTGTAACGAATCTAGCGCAAAGTATTGCAACGCTAAAAGAGAATCAATTTTGGATTTTTGGTACAGATATGTCTGGGACGGATTATCGTCGCTGGAATACACAAGGCGCAGTTGCCTTAATCATCGGAAATGAAGGTCGTGGCATGAGTCAAGGTCTTCATAAAGAAGTGGATGAATTATTAACGATTCCAATGACTGGACACGTTCAAAGCTTAAACGCTGGTGTGGCTGCAGGCTTGCTAATGTATGAAGTCTATCGTGGCCGCAACCCATTATAGAAGAAGGCGATTGTATGAAAAAACAATTGTTAATCGTTGATGGCTATAATATGATTGGTGCTTGGCCAGAATTGGTCCAGTTGAAAAAGCAAGAGCGTTTAGAGGATGCGCGTGAACTGCTTCTTAGTCGTCTGTCCAATTATGCCAAATATGAAGGGTTGGAAATCATTGTGGTCTTTGATGCCCAATTAGTCCCAGGTATTCAGCAAACGTACAAAAAGTACCTTTTGACCGTGGTTTTCACCAAAGAAGATGAAACAGCAGATAGTTATATTGAACGTCTAGCTGGTGAAAAAAATGATCGTTTAACGCAAGTAACAGTCGCAACGAGTGATTTGGCTGAACAATGGGTGGTCTTTTCACAAGGTGCATTGCGGACTTCGGCCAATGAACTTTACAAAGCTGTCCAGAAAACAGAAAAGACGATTGCCATTCATGCAACGGATATCCATTTCCAGCAATTTCGTCGAAATTCTCCATGGAACGTGGAGCAGTTATCAAAACTTTCTGAGAAGCTAGAAGAATTGTCTCAAAAAAAAGATTAAACAAATGTTCGCTTAAGTCATAAATTTCTAACATGCTATGCTCTCCTAAATCATTCGATACGTTTATCGAAAAGGAGGGCTTTTTATGTTAGAACAGATTCAACAAGCATTAGCAGGAGACCAAGAACAATTTCAAGCCTTATATGGGCAATATCAGCCAGTGATTTATAAGTGCATGAAAAAATACTATTTAAAAGATTATGATACTGAGGACTGGCTTCAAGAAGGGCGAATTGTCTTCTTTCGGACGTTAGAACGATTTGATTCAGAAAAACAAGCATCATTAGGAAAGTTTTTTAAACGAAATTTTGAAAATCACGTACATAGCTTAATTCGCCATCAATGCGCCTATAAGCGGCGAACAGATACCTTGTCTATTTCTCTGGAACAACGATTAGAAAGCGCTGGTGAAGAGTTAGTGGACTATTTAGGGACAGCGGCTACCGACCCATTAGGTCAATTAATGATTCAAGAAAAATTGGCAGCTTTTCCGACACGTCTTTCCTCGTTGGAACAACAAATTTTAAACGCATACTTAAAAGGCTACACGTTAGAAGAAATCGCTAAAGTACGTGGGGGAACTTTTTCAGCTGTCCGAAGTGCCTATGATCGTGCCAAAGCAAAAATGAAATATACATTAGAAAATGAATAAAAATTCGACAAAACAGCCGGTTTGTCGAGCAAAAGTAGTTGCAAACAGACTTCTAGTATGATAAACTTGAAATTTTTTAAAAAAAGTGATATAATGTTTCTCGAGGTGAATGCAATGCCAACAACGTTATCGTCAATTAAGAAAGATTTGGAAGGCCGTATCGGCAGTGAAATTATGTTAGTTGCTCAGACTGGAAGAAAGCGCCAAACAGAACGTAAAGGAATCTTAACGGAGACTTATCCATCTGTTTTTGTTGTTGACTTGGATCCAGACGAGAACTCATTTGAACGTGTATCTTATAGCTATTCAGATGTTTTAACACGCACCGTTGAAATCGAATTCATCGGTCAAGCCGTATAATTTAGAAAGTCCGCTTAGGAGTGAAGGAAGAGCCCTTCGTTCCTAAGCTCTTTTTAATTTCAGCCATCTGTCGTCAGAGAAAGAGCAATCTTCGGTGTACTTCTTCATGGACATATGATAGAATCTAAAAGATTAAAATGTTGGTAGACAAAAGATTAAGGAAGGTGAATCAGGGAACCGATGGAAATAATCGAACGAGCTCCTGCGAAAATTAATCTTGGGTTAGATGTTCTGCATAAACGTGTGGATGGCTATCATGAAGTTGAATCTATTTTTGCAAGTGTAGATTTAGCCGATCATTTAACTTTTGAAAATCTAGAAGAAGACATCATTCGTATTGAAACGGACAGCTCTTTTTTACCCGTGGATCGACGGAATCATGTCTATCAAGCAGTTGACTTATTAAAGCGTACCTATAATATTCATAAAGGAATTAAAATATATATTGAAAAACGTATCCCCGTGGCAGCTGGTTTAGCAGGGGGGAGCAGTGACTGTGCCGCAGCATTACGAGGCTTGAACAAACTGTGGAATCTGGGGTTGACGATGGACGAACTCTGTGAAATTGGCAGCCAAATTGGTATGGATGTTCCTTATTGTTTAAGGGGCGGAACAGCCTTTGCAAACGGACGTGGGGAGAAAATTGAAGCATTACCGACCATGCCTCAATGTTGGATTGTGTTAGTTAAACCGAGAATTAGTGTATCCACTAGTACCGTTTTTAATGATTTAGCGGTAGATGAATTGCACCATCCAGATATTGCTGGACTAAGAATAGCTATTGAAAATGGTGATTATACTGGGATGACCCAAACGGTCGGCAATGCGTTGGAAAGTGTCACGATTGCCAGACATCCGATCGTGCAACAAATCAAGGATCGCATGCTGAAGTACGGCGCTGATGCAGCGTTGATGAGCGGCAGTGGACCGACAGTCTTTGCTTTATGTGAAAAGAAAACACGAGCACAACGGATTTATAATGGACTTAAAGGCTTTTGTGAAGAAGTTTATTTGGTTCGGACATTGAAATAAATAAAAACAACAGAGCGTGGAGCAAAAACCCAAAGTGATTTTTGTCCCACGCTCTGTTGTTTTTTTAAATTTATTCCTTGACGTCCCGTGATCCATTTGGTACATTATTCCTGGCAAATCGTAAATATTACGGTTTATAATAGGTAAATCGAAAAGAGGACAGAACATGACGAAAATCTACCGCCGTTTGATAATCGGCGTTACTTTAGCAATCAGTGCTTTTCTTTTAGCTAGCTGTGGGCAAACCACACAATCGCCAAAAGAGAAGAAAGAGCTCACGGTAATGACTACTTTTTATCCGATGTACGACTTCGCAAAACAAGTCGTTGGTGATGAGGGAGAGGTTGAGCTGTTGATTCCAGCTGGAACGGAACCACACGATTATGAACCAAGCGCAAAAGACTTAGCGAAAATTACTGATGCGGATGTCTTTGTTTATAATAGTAAAGAGCTAGAAACTTGGGTTCCGAATGTTATTGAAAACTTGGACACGAAAAAAGTTTCAATCGTGGAAGCCAGTCAATCCATTCAATTGATGCAAGGAACAGAAGAGGAAGAATCTGGCGAAGAAGGTCATGAAGGCCATAACCATTCCCACGAACTGGATCCGCATGTCTGGTTAGATCCCGTGTTAGCGCAAAAAGAAGTGACAGCGATTCGGGATGCGCTTATCAAAAAATATCCTGAGAAAAAAGCCGTATTTGAAAAAAATACCGCTGCTTATTTGGAAAAATTGACTGCGTTAGATAAGGAATACCAAGCTGCGTTTGCAGGCGCTAAAAATCGGACCTTTGTGACGCAACATGCTGCATTTGGCTATTTGGCGAAACAATATGGTTTGACCCAAGAACCGATTGCTGGGATTTCTCCAGACCAAGAACCTTCGCCAAGTCGTTTAGCCGAATTAAAAAAATATATTAAAACAAACAATGTTTCTGTGATCTATTTTGAAGCATCGGCTTCTACAAAAGTAGCCAAAACATTGGCAGACGAGACAGGCGTCGAATTAGCCGTATTGAATCCTTTAGAGAGTTTAACTCAAAAAGAACAAGAAGCAGGCGAGAACTACGTGTCTGTCATGAAAGAAAACCTCGCTGCTTTACAAAAAAGCATTCATTAATCTGGCAACAGAAAGGAGCCAACTTATGCATTATATTGAAGTCGAAAATTTAACCTTCTATTATGATGATGAACCTGTTTTAGAAGATGTTTCTTATTATGTTGATCCAGGGGAATTCGTTATTTTAACAGGAGAAAATGGCGCTGCCAAGTCAACGCTGATCAAAAGTACCTTAGGGTTATTAAAACCAACAAGTGGCAAAATTACGGTCGCTAAAAAAAATAGTGCTGGTGAAAAAATCAGCATTGGCTACATTCCACAACAAGTCGCTTCTTTCAATGCGGGCTTTCCTAGCACCGTAATTGAATTAGTACGTTCAGGTCGCTTTCCCAGAAATCGTTGGTTCAAACCGTTGACGAAAAAAGATCATCTTCATGTGGAAAAAGCTTTGAAATCAGTGGACATGTGGGAAATGCGCCACAAACGAATTGGCGAGCTTTCTGGAGGGCAAAAGCAACGAATTAGTTTAGCACGAGTGTTTGCGACCGATCCAGATTTGTTTATTTTAGATGAGCCAACAACAGGTATGGATGAACAATCGCGAAACGAATTTTATCAATTGTTGCAACACAGTGCGCATGAACATGGAAAAGCTATTTTGATGATTACGCATGATCATGAAGATATCAAAACCTATGTGGATCGTCAAATTCGTCTTGTCCGCAAAGAAGATTCGAAATGGCGTTGTTTCCATATGAGTGAAGAATCGTATACGTAAATTTTCCAATAAAACGTTATCTGGCTCGATCATAACGAAAGCCAAGGAACGACTTAAAGAAATGTTGGAAAAATTTAAAAAATAAGCAGGAATTAAAAAATTAATTCGCTTAAACGTCGCTACAATGGTAGTGTTCATTTTAGCGGTAAGGAGTGAATCGTATGGCAGAAATGCTTTCTTATGCATTTATGCAAAAGGCCTTTTTAGCAGCACTGTTTATCTCAGTGATTGCCCCAATGCTCGGCGTCTTTCTAGTTATTCGCCGACAATCTTTAATGGCAGATACCCTTTCACATGTGTCATTAGCCGGTGTGGCACTAGGCTTCTTTTTTAATTGGAATCCTAATTTAATGACCTTAATTGTCGTGATTGTGGCTGCAATCATTCTAGAATATTTACGAATGATTTATAGCACCTATTCAGAAATTTCGATTGCTATTTTAATGTCAGGCGGTTTGGCTTTGGCGTTAGTTTTAATGAATTTAACAGGAGGCAATTCAGCTGCTAGTATTCAATCGTATTTATTTGGTTCCATCGTCACGATTACGTGGGATCAAGTGGTTATGTTGGCAATTTTATTCGTAGTTTTAGTTCTATTGTTTATGTTATTTAAACGTCCAATGTATGTTTTAACATTTGATGAAGATACTGCTCATGTTGATGGGCTACCTATTCATTGGATGTCGATGCTTTTTAATGTAATTACTGGTGTGGCGATTGCTGTGATGATTCCGATCGCGGGAGCCTTGTTAATTTCAGCAATTATGGTCTTACCAGCTGCAATAGGTATGCGAATTGGTAAAGGCTTTAACACGGTGATTATTATCAGTGTGTTTATGGGCTTGATTGGCATGCTAACAGGGTTGACTAGCTCGTATTATTTGGAAACACCACCGAGTGCAAGCATTACCCTAATTTTTATTGGTTTATTCTTATTAGTCAATATTTATCGCCGAGTGGTTGTTATGGTCCAACGAAAACAAAAAATGCAAAGAAACTAAGGAGAAAAACGAAAGTTTTTCTCCTTTATTTCTTTTTTTTAAAAGAAATGGCGAACTATTTTCAGTTATTTGAAAAAAATCCTCGAATTTTTCGGTTAAACCCCTTATAATAAGGAACGATAGAATGAAAAGGAGTGACGAATTTGAAAATTCGGAGAAGTGAACGATTAATCGATATGACCCAGTATCTTTTAGATCATCCCCATACATTGGTTTCTTTGACATATTTTGCTGACCGATACCAATCTGCCAAGTCTTCCATTAGTGAAGATTTAGCAATTGTTAAAAAAACATTTAAAGAACGTGGAACAGGTATTTTAGAAACGATTCCAGGCGCTGCAGGCGGTGTCCGCTTTATCCCTGAAATTCCTTATGAGGAAGCGGAGCAGTTGATTATGGATTTATGTGATCGTTTGTCAGAACAAGATCGCTTATTACCTGGGGGCTATGTTTATCTTTCAGATTTACTTGGTGAACCGAATTTATTAAGACAAGTGGGCCGGATTATTGCTTCTAAATATTTAGGCAAACAAATTGATGCGGTAATGACCGTTGCGACTAAAGGAGTGCCAATTGCGCAAGCTGTGTCTTATTACTTAAATGTTCCGTTTGTGATTGTTCGTCGCGATTCTAAGATTACTGAAGGTTCAACGGTGAGCGTGAACTATGTATCAGGGTCTTCAGAACGTATCGAAAAAATGGAACTTTCAAAACGCAGTTTAAAACGCGGCTCAAAAGTTTTAGTCGTGGATGACTTCATGAAAGGCGGCGGCACCGTCAATGGTATGAAGAGTATGATTGAAGAATTTGAAGCAGAACTTGTGGGCATTACCGTTTTTGCTGAGTCAAAATTCAATGGCCGTCGTGCAATCGATGACTACACTTCGCTATTATATGTGGAAGATGTGGATACACAAACAAAAACGATTAGCGTAGTCCCAGGAAACTATTTCACAGAGAAATAATTTGAAAAAGAACCTGAAAATGGTCCATTCCATTTTCAGGTTCTTTTTTTCTGTTTTATTCCTTTAAAAAAAGATGAGAAAATAAATTGGTCTACCTTTTAAATGCCTTATTTTGTTGAAAAAGACAAAAGAGTAAGATAAACTAGAAAAGGTATAATGAGGACGATTTAGAAGAAAATCAAACAATTTAGTTAATTTGAGGTGGCAAACGTGGAAAATAGATACGCAATTATTTTAGCAGCTGGTAAAGGAACACGCATGAAATCTAAACTTTATAAAGTATTGCATCCAGTTGCTGGTAAACCAATGGTCGAACATATTTTAGATCAAGTAGAACAAACAGAACCAACAGAAATCGTGACAATCGTTGGACATGGGGCGGAAATGATTAAAAGCCATTTAGGCGAACGTAGTCAATATGCCTTACAAGCTGAACAATTGGGAACTGGGCATGCAGTCATGCAAGCACAAGAGTTATTAGGTGGTAAACAAGGAACAACATTAGTTATTACAGGGGATACGCCGTTATTAACTGCGGAAACCTTGAAAAATTTATTCGATTACCATCAAGGTAAGAATGCAAGTGCGACTATTTTAACAGCGCATGCGGAAGACCCAACAGGCTATGGTCGAATTATTCGTGACCATGTGGGCATTGTTGAACGAATCGTGGAACAAAAAGATGCCAGTGAAGAAGAAGCACGTGTTCAAGAAATTAATACAGGAACCTTCTGTTTTGATAATGAATCATTGTTTGAAGCGTTAGCGAAAACAGATACAAACAATACACAAGGGGAATACTATTTAACAGATATCATTGAAATTTTGAAAAAAGAAGGCAAAGCTGTCGCTGCTTACCAAATGGCAGACTTTGACGAAGCAATGGGTGTAAATGATCGTGTTGCTTTATCCACTGCTAATAAAATTATGCATCGTCGTTTAAATGAGATGCATATGCGAAATGGTGTTACATTTATTGATCCAGATACAACATATATTGATGAAGGCGTGGTAATTGGTTCAGACACAGTCATTGAAGCGGGAGTCACTATCAAAGGAAAAACAGTGATTGGCGAAGATTGCTTGATTGGCGCACATTCAGAAATCGTTGATAGTCATATCGGCAATCAAGTGGTTGTTAAACAGTCTGTGATTGAAGAAAGTGTGGTTCGCGAGGGGGCCGATGTGGGTCCGTATGCACATTTACGTCCTAAAGCAGATGTGGGGGTAAACGTACACATTGGTAACTTCGTGGAAGTAAAAAATGCAACAATCGATGAAGGCACAAAAGTGGGCCATTTAACATACGTTGGTGATGCAACATTAGGCAAAGATATTAATGTCGGTTGCGGCGTTGTTTTTGTTAATTATGATGGCAAAAATAAACACCAAACAGTCGTGGGTGATCACGCGTTTATTGGCTCTGCAACGAACATTGTTGCGCCAGTCACGATTGGTGATCATGCGGTGACTGCTGCTGGTTCAACTATCACAGAAGATGTCCCTTCAGAAGATTTGGCGATTGCCCGGGCACGTCAAGTGAATAAAGAAGGCTATGCTAAAAAGTTACCTTATATGAAGGATTAATCTCAAATAAAAAAGAACGCTCTTTTGCTTAAGCAAAAGAGCGTTCTTTTTCCTCCTTAAAGACTAGACCAATTGCTGCTAATATTTGTTTAGAGACGTCCAAGGACTAGACCAATGCTGTTTATTCGGTATTTTTAGTTATTTTTTTCAAAAAAATAGTTTTTGTTCCGCTTTTCCAATATAAAAAGACTTTCTTTTTTATAAAGTTCGTGTTTTGGTCAAAATTACTATTTTTTTAACAAACAAATTCGCTATATTGTCCAAAAATAAAAACAATTTACAGGAAAAACATCTTATTTTAACGGAATTTACTGTTTTTTATTTAACGGATATATTATGATAGGAAAAGAAGAGCAGCGTGATGGGGGAAGGCTCTTTTTGTTGTTTGTTACTTTGACAATTGTTTGTTGCAAATGGGTTGAAACACAAGGAGGAAATTTGTGAAAAAGTTGAGCTTTAAAAAAGTGAAGTGGGGCATGCATTTTTTAATGGCTGTTGCGTTGATAGCGCCAAGCGTTACTAGTACGGCATATGCAGTAGAAACAACGAGTCAACAAAGTTCAGAAGCAGTAACAAGTACCACCGATTCAAGTAGAAAACAAGAACCAGTCATCACACAGGAAACAACAGACATCAGACAAGAAGCACCAAATCAGGCTACGAGTGACAGTGTCAAGCAGTCACAAAAAACCACGGCACCAACAGAGACGACGAATTTAGAAACGTCAACCGCTGAAAAAGAAGAAACGAGCACGCCGCAAAAAATAACAATTTTAGGTACGTCAGATGTTCATGGTCAATTATGGAATTGGTCTTATGAAGATGATAAAGAATTACCAGTTGGTTTGTCCCAAGTAAGTACAGTCGTCAACCAAGTCCGGGCACAAAACCCAGCAGGCACCGTTTTAATTGATAATGGCGACAATATTCAAGGCACTATTTTAACAGATGACTTGTATAATAAAGCGCCTTTAGTGAATGAAAAGACCCATCCAATGATTACCGCCATGAATGTGATGAAGTATGATGCAATGGTTTTGGGAAATCATGAGTTTAATTTTGGTTTACCGTTAATCAAAAAAATTCAACAAGAAGCCACTTTTCCAATCTTGTCTGCGAATACCTACAATAAGGAAGATGCTCGTCGTTTTGTTGAAGGGACTACCACGAAGGAACTTGATTTTAATCAAGATGGGCAGCCAGATTTAAAAGTTGGGATTATCGGCTTAACAATTCCGCATATTCCTTTGTGGGATGGCCCTCGTGTTACTTCGCTTAATTTTTTACCTTTGAAAGAAGAAGCAGAAAAAGCAGTTACTGAGTTGAAAGCTAACGATCAGGCTGACATTATTGTTGCTTCGATTCATGCGGGACAACAAAATAGTGATCCGGCTGCCAGTGCCGACCAAGTAATTGAAAATGTCGCGGGGATTGATGCGTATATTCTAGGCCATGACCACCTTTCTTTTACCAAGCAAGGAGCAGCGCCGAATGGAAAAACTGTACCGGTAGGGGGACCGAAAGATACGGGGACAGAAGTTGTTAAGATTGATCTTTCAGTTGCTAAAAATGCCGATAAGTGGGAAGTGCAAGAAGGTACAGCAACGATTGTACCAACAACGAATGTTCCAGCAGATGAAGCAGTTAAGGCAGCGACAAAAGAATACCATGAGCAAACGCGAGCGTTTATTCAGAAGGAGATCGGCACAGCAACAGCTGATTTTTTACCAAAACAAGAAATTAAAGGAATTCCCGAAGCACAATTACAACCAACAGCGATGATTTCTTTAATTAATAATGTTCAAAAAGAAGTAACAGGCGCACAATTAAGTGCGGCAGCGTTGTTTAAATACGACAGTAAATTACCTGCGGGGAAGATTTCCTATGCCACGATTTTTGATATCTACAAATACCCGAATACCTTAGTGAGTGTTCCCATTAACGGTGAAAACTTACTGAAGTATTTAGAAAAACAAGGGGCGTACTATAACCAAACACAGCCAGATGATTTGACCATTAGTTTTAATCCAAACATTCGTGTATATAACTATGACATGATTTCTGGAGTGGACTACAAGATTGACATTTCAAAACCAGTGGGTGAACGAATTGTAGATGCGAAAATTGACGGCCAACCGCTGGATCCTGCCAAAGAATATACGATTGCTATGAATAATTATCGTTACGGCGGTTTAGCTAGCCAAGGGATTCAAGTAGGGGAACCTATTAAAAATTCTGATCCAGAAACCTTACGAGGAATGATTGTTGATTATATTAAGAAAAAAGGAACTCTTGATCCAGAACAAGAAATCGAACGAAATTGGTCAATTATTGGGACAAATTTTGATGAAAAATGGCGTGCCAAAGCAATCGAATTAGTGAATGACGGCACTCTTCAAATTCCGACTTCTCCTGATGGACGTACACCAAACGCCGCTGCTATTACGAAACAAGATGTCCGTAATGCGGGCTTTGATTTAGATAATGCATATACCATTATGCACACAAATGACGTTCATGGCCGACTAGAAGCAGGGAAAGGCGAATTAGGTATGGCGCGTCTAAAAACCTTTAAAGACCAAGAAAACCCAACCTTGATGGTGGATGCAGGGGATGTTTTCCAAGGATTACCAATCTCCAATTTCTCCAAAGGCGCGTATATGGCCAAAGCAATGAATGAAGTTGGTTATGATGCCATGGCGGTGGGAAATCACGAGTTTGATTTTGGTTTAGAGATTGCACTAGGTTATAAAGACCAACTGAATTTTCCGATTTTATCTAGTAATACGTATTACAAAGATGGCAGTGGACGGGTTTTTGATCCGTATACTATCGTAGAAAAAGCCGGGAAAAAGTTTGCCATTGTAGGTGTGACGACCCCAGAAACAGCAACGAAAACACACCCGAAAAACGTAGAGAAGGTGACATTTAAAGATCCGATTCCAGAAGTAGAAGCAGTGATTAATGAAATTAAAGAGAAGTACGCGGATATTCAAGCTTTCGTGGTTACTGGGCATTTAGGCGTAGATGAAACGACGCCGCATATCTGGCGTGGTGATACGCTAGCAGAAACCCTTAGTCAAACATATCCTGAGTTAGATATCACTGTGATTGATGGACATTCGCATACAGCCGTCGAAAGTGGCAAACGTTATGGCAAAGTGATCTATGCTCAAACAGGTAATTATTTAAATAATGTTGGGATCGTCACAGCACCAGAGAGTGAACCAACTAAGAAAACAGCAAAATTGATTTCAGCAGCAGAGTTGCTAGAATTGTCAGAAAACCCGGCAGTTAAAGCCATCGTTGATGAAGCACGAACGAATTTTAACGCTGAAAATGAAAAAGTAATTGTCGATTATATTCCATTCACATTGGATGGACAACGAGAAAATGTGCGCACACGAGAGACCAACTTAGGGAATTTGATTGGTGATGCGATTATGTCATATGGCCAAGACGCGTTTAGTCAACCTGCTGATTTTGCAGTAACTAATGGTGGCGGCATTCGCACTGATATTAAACAAGGGCCAATTAAAGTTGGGGATGTCATTGCTGTGTTACCTTTTGGCAATAGCATTGCGCAAATTCAAGTAACCGGTGCTCAAGTTAAAGAAATGTTTGAAATGTCTGTTCGTTCGATTCCACAAAAAGATGAGAATGGCACAATTTTACTAGATGATGCTGGCCAACCAAAACTTGGCGCAAATGGTGGTTTCCTACATGTTTCAAGCTCCATTCGTATCCACTATGATTCCACAAAACCAGGTACTCGCTTGGCTAGTGACGAAGGCAATGAAACAGGACAAACGATTGTCGGTAGTCGCGTATTAGGAATAGAAATTAAAAATCGGCAAACACAAAAGTTTGAACCATTGGATGAGAAGAAACAATACCGGATGGCTACCAATGATTTCTTAGCTGCTGGTGGTGATGGTTACGATATGCTAGGTGGTGAACGAGAAGAAGGGATTTCACTAGATGCTGTCTTAATTGAATACTTAAAAAGTGCAACCAGCTTGCGGTTGTATCGTGCAGCAACGACGATTGATTTAGCACAATATAAAGAACCATTCCCAGGCGAACGAATTGTTTCTATTTCGGAAGAAGCTTACAAAGAGTTAATCGGTGGAGGAGAGACGCCAAAACCAGATCCGAAACCAGATCCAACACCAGATCCAAAACCAGACCCAGACCCGAAACCAGACCCGAAACCAGACCCGAAACCAGACCCGAAACCAGACCCGAAACCAGATCCAAAACCAGATCCGAAACCAGATCCAACACCAGATCCAACACCAGACCCAAAACCAGATCCGAAACCAGATCCAACACCAGATCCAACACCAGATCCAAAACCAGACCCGAAACCAGATCCAACACCAACACCAGAAACACCAGTAGCAACCAATAAACAAAACCAAGCGGGAGCAAGACAGAGCAATCCATCCGTAACAGAGAAGAAAAAGTATGGCGGCTTTTTACCTAAAACGGGTACAGAAACAGAAACGCTTGCATTATATGGTTTACTGTTCGTTGGACTTTCTTCTTCTGGCTGGTATATTTATAAACGACGTAACAAAGCTAGTTAGTCATTTTTTAAGAACCGTCCTTCGGGATTGGTTCTTTTTTTATTTTAACGCTTGCCATTTGTTTTTAATTTTAGTATTATAAGAATATTCTGAAAATTAAAAAATGAAGAATTTTTTCTGTGAAGGGAGAAAGGCATGAAAAGTAAACGTATAAAAGGACTTATCGGGTTAAGTTTAACAACGCTGTTAGTTTTAGCTGCTTGTGGTGGTGATGGGGGAGCTGGCGCCGAAAAAGCAAAAGGCGGATCAGAGAAAACTGCCGCTAAACAAGAATTTAAAGTAGTAGTTCAACAAGAAATGCCTTCTGCAGATTTATCTTTAGGAACAGATACAATTAGTTTTACGGCACTGAATAATGCGTATGAAGGAATTTATCGTTTAGATGATAAAAGCAAGCCACAACCAGCAGGGGCTAAAGAAAAAGTGCAAGTCAGTGATGATGGTCTGACGTACACAGTGAAACTAAGAGAAGAAGCAAAATGGTCCAATGGTGATCCTGTCACAGCTGCCGATTATGTTTTTAGTTGGCAACGTACAGCAGATCCTCAGACTGGCGCTGAGTATGCTTATTTTCTAGAAATGATTGAAAACGGTGCAGACATTGTAGCTGGTAAGAAACCAGTTTCTGAATTAGGCATTAAAGCAAACGGAGATTACGAGCTAGAAATTAAACTGGCAAAACCAACACCATATTTTGATTATTTACTGGCCTTTCCACTATTTTTCCCGCAACATCAAGCAACCGTAGAGAAATATGGCAAAGATTATGCTGCTTCCAGTGAAAAAGCAGTCTATAATGGTCCGTTTGTCTTAGCTAACTTTGAAGGGGCTGGCTCAGATACCAATTGGACTTTGGAAAAAAATGAAAACTATTGGGATAAAGACAATGTCAAATTAGATAAAATCAATTTTGATGTTGTCAAGGAGGCGCCAACTGCCTTGAACTTATTCCAAGATGGTCAAGCAGACGATGTTATTTTAAGTGGCGAATTGGCCCAGCAAATGGCGAAGGATCCAGAATTGGTTATCGAAAAAGAAGCACGAACCAGCTATTTGGAATTTAATCAGCGAGATAAAAATTCACCGTATAATAATGTGAATTTACGCAAAGCAATTTCAGCAGCGATTGATCGCAACGCATTAGTAGATAAAATTTTAGGCGACGGCTCAGTAGTCGCTACCGGCTTAATTCCAGAAGGGATGTCGTATTCGCCGACAGATGACAAAGATTTTGCTGATGAAAATAAAAAAATTGTTGAATATAGCCCAGAAAAAGCAAAAGAATATTGGGCAAAAGCGAAGAAAGAATTGGGCATAACAACACTCAAAATGGATATTGTTGCCGATGATGTCGATTCTACGAAAAAGTTAGCGGAATATATTCAAGGTACGTTAAAGGATACTTTAGAGGGCATTGATGTAACAGTGAGCCCAGTGCCGTTTTCAGTTCGAATTGATCGAGGTAGTCGCGGCGATTTTGAGACAATCTTAGGTGGTTGGGCTGCGGATTACGCAGATCCAAGTAGTTTCTTAGACCTTTTTGTTACTGGTAATAACTATAATCGCGGGCGTTTTTCAAGTAAAGCCTACGATGAGTTGATCGAGGCTTCAGCTACAAGAGATGCTTCAGATCCTGAAAAACGTTGGGAAGACATGGTTAAGGCTGAGAAGTTATTGATTGGTGAAGAGACCGCTTTAGCACCACTTTATCAAAAGGCGACTGCCCATCTACGCAGTAAAGAAGTGAAAGGCGTCGTTGCCCATGGTGCTGGCGCACAATATGATTATAAGTGGACATATGTGACAGAAGAGTAGTTAAAAAGAGACACAGAATAGTCAAATCGACTGTTCTGTGTCTCTTTTAATTAAAATATTTCTGCTGTTCTTCTTTTAATTTTTCTGGGGTCACATCTTCACCAGTAGGATCATAAATAGTGACGCCCATTAATGTTTTATTGAATTGTTCACGAATGGTCCGCAAATATTCTTGTCGCAAATCGACACGAAGAGCTTGTTCTTCAGATGTTAAACCTTGTTCACGCTCTTTTTGTGCAAGCGTATTAATTCTTTTTAAAACCTCTAACATTTCTCATTTCCTTTCTATAATAATTCTTTTGCTAGGCGTTCAAATGATTGAAAGCGCGTTTGTTTGTCATAACCTGGGGTGATTAGCATTGCTTCTGTCAACCCTAGTTCTTCTTGTTGGTGGAAAAACTCCGCAACTTCTTGGCTACTGCCAATGACAAAGCGTTGTTTATTTTGTTCTAAAACCAGTTTGTCCATTTCACTGTAAGGGAAAGCTAGGGCTTCTTCTGGCGATAAAAATTTATTTGGAAGCCCATGTTCGGTGGCAAAGATATAATGCTCGAAACTAGCCGCATGGTATTCTGCTTCTTCTTTCGTGTCGGCGGCAAAAGTGAAATACGCAGCGCTCACTTGCGGCTCTTGTTGTTCAGTTACTGGTCGGAAATGCTTGTAATATGCTGACAATACTTCTTTGGGCAAATGTCCATGAATAAACTGCGCAAAGGAAAAATTAATGCCATATTCACCAGCTGAACGTGCGCTTTCTTTACTAGCACCTAGTAACCAAGGTTGTGGTAATAGAACTTCCCGCGGAACAGCTGAAATTTTAGAATATAAATGATCTTCAGGAAATTCCTCTCTTAAAAAGAGTAAAATTTCAGGTAATTTATCAAATTGATCTAGTTGTGGTGGCTGACCATTATTTAACGCCAACGTAGTTAAAGGGCTGCCGCCAGGCGAGCGGCCCATGCCTAAATCGATTCGATCAGGATATAAAGCTGCTAACGTTTTAAACGTTTCTGCGACTTTAAATGGCGCATAATGCATGGTCATGATGCCACCCGCGCCAACACGAATTTTTTCGGTGGCACTAGCAATATGTGCAACTAAAATTTCTGGCGTTGCACTGGCAAAGGCGTCTGAGCCGTGATGTTCGGCATACCAAATTCTTGTGTAACCAAGTTTTTCCGCTAATTGAGCGAGCTCTTTGGCTTCTTGTAATGTGTCGCTTGCTGATTGATTTTTAGGAACCGTTAATTGATCTAAGATACTTAATTTCATGTATGTAGTCTCCTTTTTAGTTATTTTTTTGAAGCTACCGCTATTATTACGCAAGCATGTCAAAAAAAACAGTACGCACTTTTTAATTCCCTAGCGAGCGAAAAGTAACAAATAGATGTAGCCAAGATCGATGATAAAAAATTCTCCGCTATGGCTTTTTGATGCTTTGTGTTAAAATGGAACATATGTACGCAATCAGCAATTGGAAAGGTGACAACATGTACGAATATATTATTGGAAAAGTAACGTTTGTTAGCCCATACTATATTGTCGTTGAAACAAATGGCATTGGCTATCAGATTTCAGTCGATAACCCGTATCGCTATTCAGGAAAAATGGATACGGACATTAAACTATATCTTCACCAAGTCGTGCGGGAAGATGCACAACTTTTATTTGGTTTTGGCAGTTTAGAAGAAAAACAATTGTTCTTAAAATTAATCAGTGTCTCTGGAATTGGACCTAAAAGTGGCTTAGCTATCATGGCTTCTGTGGCTGATCATGGTGGTTTAATCAATGCAATTGAAGGGGAAGATGTTACATATTTAACGAAGTTCCCAGGTGTTGGCAAGAAAACAGCCCAACAAATGATTTTAGATTTAAAAGGAAAACTAGGCGAATTAGAGTCTTCCGAAGCAGCGGTGGCGGCCATGACCGCAACCGAAGTAGTGACAACAAGCAATCAAGCATTGGCAGAAGCGTTAGAAGCATTAAGTGCCCTAGGCTACAGTGACCGAGAGATTAAGCGTATCACTAAGCAATTGGAAGCGTTAGGTGAGACAACGACAGATGTTTATTTAAGCAATGCGTTAAAATTCATGATGAAACGCTAAGGAGGAATAACGATGACAGAAGAAGAACGGTTGCTTTCAGCTGCAAGTCAAGAAGCAGAAGCTTCAATTGAAAAATCGTTACGTCCACAATTTTTAGCACAATATATTGGTCAAGACAAAGTAAAACAAGAACTAACGATTTATATTGAAGCGGCGAAAAATCGGAATGAAGCGTTGGATCATACCCTTCTTTATGGTCCGCCAGGTTTAGGGAAAACGACAATGGCGATGGTCATCGCCAATGAAATGAATGTGAACATTCGTACCACAAGTGGACCAGCCATCGAACGGGCGGGAGATTTAGTCGCTATTTTGAACGAATTAGAGCCTGGTGATGTGTTATTTATCGATGAAATTCATCGTTTGCCGCGAGTGGTGGAAGAAATGCTGTATTCCGCAATGGAAGATTTTTACATTGATATCATGGTCGGTCAAGGAACCACGGCACATCCCGTTCATTTTCCGTTACCGCCTTTTACTTTAGTGGGCGCTACCACACGGGCAGGGATGCTTTCAGCACCATTACGAGATCGTTTTGGGATTATTTCTCACATGGAGTATTATCAAGAGCAGGATTTAAAAGAAATCGTTCTCCGTTCCGCGGATATTTTTCAAACGGAGATTTTTGAGGAAGGTGCCTTTGAAATTGCGCGCCGCTCAAGAGGAACCCCCCGAATTGCTAATCGTTTGTTAAAACGTGTCCGTGATTTTGCCCAAGTCCAATCAGATGGCAAAATCGACCGAGCGATTGCAGACAAAGCGTTAACCTTACTGCAAGTGGACCATCAAGGCTTGGATTATGTCGATCAAAAATTGTTGAAAACAATGATTGATTTATACGGCGGCGGTCCGGTTGGTTTAAGTACCTTGTCTGTAAATATCGGTGAAGAAACCGAAACGGTGGAAGATATGTATGAACCCTATCTTATTCAAAAAGGTTTCATTAAACGAACACCACGAGGACGAATTGCAACGCCATTTGCGTATGCACATTTTGGGTATGATTATTTAGAGGGTCGTAAAAATTAAAGGGTTAAATAAGAGAGAAGGGCCTTCAACAGGATAGAGTATGTTGAAGGTCTTATTTTTCATTTTTTCAAAGTTTATGTAACGGAATAAATATTCTTTTTTTGATAGACCATTATAAGTATATTAACGAATAATTTTTAAAAGTTTCATCTCTTGATAATATAAATCTTTGTAAGATAAATCAGACAGTTTGCGAGTAACTGTTTTTGATATCGGTTTGTTTTCAAAACCATTTAAAGCGGACAAAATATATAACTTAGTTGTGCAGGTATTTTTAAAATGATTTCGGATGTAGCCAAGAAGAGCGACTGCTGAGGGTGTTTCAATATTTTGATTATCTGACGGTAGAGAACACATAGAGCAAACCTGATAATTCAATGTTTTTAAATAGTTGCTGTATGAAAATTTACCTGGTGGATCACCTTCAAAATCATTTATAAAAAAGAAGAACTCTTTATTTAATAGATTGCCAGTGGGCTTGCTCAGTCCATTTAAAGTTATACTGCCTGTAGATAAAGGTTGCTCGCTAGCTAAGTAGATGTATTCTGTCAATTTTATCACCTCTTTCTTATCGATATGAATTATCGTATCATGATATAATCAAATCCGCTATATCTTAAGGTGAAATGCTAAATGGAAACAAAAGAAAGCAAGCGGTTAAGGCTTGCTTTCTTTTGTTTCACGTGAAACGTTTGTTCTTATTTAGAAGAGTGGCATATTTCAGCTGTTGTAGGTATACTGTGTTTGTAATCGCTTTTAAATTGGAGGGATCAATGTTGAATAAAGAAATCAAAGGGGCATTAATTGTTTCTTGCCAAGCGTTGGCAGACGAACCGTTGCATAGTTCTTTTATCATGTCCAAGATGGCTTTGGCCGCTAAACAAGGAGGGGCTAAAGGTATTCGAGCAAATTCTGTGGTAGACATTCGAGCAATCCGGAAAGAGGTTGATTTACCAATCATTGGGATTATTAAACGAGATTATCCTGATGCAGAAGTATATATTACTGCAACTATGCGTGAGGTAGATGAATTAATGGCTGTTCAGCCAGAAATTATCGCTCTCGATGCAACCCATTCAAAACGACCAAATGGCGAAACGTTAGCCACATTTTTCAAAAGAATAAAAGAAAAGTATCCTAACCAAGAATGGATGGCAGATTGTTCCACGCTGGAAGAGATGATTGAAGCGGCGGAGTTAGGTTTTGATTATATTGGCACAACGTTAGTCGGCTATACGCCGCAAAGTGAAAATCAGCGGATTGAACAAAATGATTTTGAACTGTTAAGAGAAGCAAAGAAGCATTTTACTACACCAATTATTGCAGAAGGAATGATTGATACGCCAGCAAAAGTCCAACGTGTTCTGGAGCTAGGTGCTTATAGCGTGGTGGTGGGATCTGTTATTACACGACCGCAAAAAATTACTGAAAAATTTGTGGAAGCTACGAAAATAAAACAGAATCAAGCATAAACTAAATACACTATCGATACACTCGTTATTTTTTGATCAATACACTTAGATACGGTCGCTTTTTTTCTAGAGAAAGTTGAATCTTTCAATAATAAAAAGGGATACACTCCATTTGGCATAGTCCTTGCTGATAATAAATCAGTGTATAAAGCGCTATCATTTTATAGGAGGGGTTTTATGAAGGGTTTATCAAAAAAGAAACGGGTGTCTACTTGGTTAGCGTTAGGAATCACCGTAGTCAGCTGTTTTGCGTTAAGCGGGGAAGTGCAAGCAAGTGTTGAAAGAACAAAAGTTGATGAATTTGCAAATGTTTTAGATGTGAGTGCATCACCAACCGAACGGACGAATGGCGTATACGATACCAATTATTTTAATAATTTTTCTGATTTAGGTGCATGGCATGGCTACTATTTACCTGAAAAAAGCAATAAAGAGCTACTGGGTGGTTTTGCGGGGCCATTGATTATTGCGGAAGAATATCCAGTAAACTTGGCGGCAAGTTTAAACAAATTAACGGTCAAAAATAAAAAAACGGGAGAAACCTATGATTTAAGCCAAAGCAACCGCATGGACCTGTCTTATTATCCTGGGCGCCTAGAGCAAACCTATGAATTAGACGATCTAACGATTCATTTAGCTTTAATTTTTGTCAGCAATCGAACGGCGCTTATCCAAACGACACTTGAAAACACTGGTGAAGAGCCCTTGTCACTTGAAGCAAGCTGGACAGGTGCGGTCTTTGACAAAATTCAAGAGGGAACGGAAACCTTAGATATTGGCACTCGTTTAACTGCTAAAGACAATGACATTCAAGTGAATTTTGGCGAAGTCAGAGAAACGTGGAATTATTTTGCTACGAAAGACACAAAATATACGATTCATCATGCGGATAAAGTTTCAACAAAAATTGATAATCGGAATTATACAGCGACCGCTGAACCAATTGAATTGAAGCCTAAACAAACGTACAACACCTATACGACAGAAAGCTATACTTTTACAAAAGAAGAAGAGGCAAAGGAACAACAACAAGCACCCGAATATACCAAAAATGCGGCGCGCTATTTCAAAGAGAACAAGCAAAGATGGCAAGGATATCTAGATAAAACGTTTGATCAAAAGAAAACAGCAGAATTTCCTGAATATCAAAATGCGCTAGTCAAATCGATTGAAACGATTAATACCAATTGGCGAAGTGCGGCAGGTGCCTTTAAGCATGACGGGATTGTTCCGTCCATGTCTTATAAATGGTTTATTGGTATGTGGGCTTGGGATTCGTGGAAAGCGGATGTAGCAACGGCTGATTTTAATCCTGAGTTAGCTAAAAATAATATGCGGGCCTTGTTTGATTATCAAATTCAAAAAGATGATACCGTACGTCCACAAGATGCAGGAGCGATCATTGATGCTGTCTTTTACAATCAAGACAGTGCGCGTGGTGGTGAAGGTGGCAACTGGAATGAACGAAATTCTAAACCACCATTGGCTGCATGGGCAGTTTGGCATATTTATCAAGAAACCAAAGATAAGGAATTTTTAAAAGAAATGTATCCCAAACTTGTGGCTTATCATAATTGGTGGTATACCAACAGAGACCACAATAAAAATGGGATAGCAGAATATGGAAGCATGGTCAGTGATGCTCACTGGCAAAAAGACGACAAGGATCAAATCATTAAAGATAAAAATGGCCAACCTAAAGTGGATGATGATGCTGTTATTGAAGCAGCTGCGTGGGAAAGTGGCATGGATAACGCTACACGGTTTGACAAAGAAGGTGTGGGCAAAGGCGACGTTGGAGTTAAAGTTTTTGAAAACAAAAATAAAGGAAAAGTAGTGGGGTATTCGATTAATCAAGAATCGGTGGATTTGAATGCGTATCTCTACGCTGAAAAGGGCTATTTAGCTTCGATAGCAGAAGAACTAGGCAAAAAAGAGGACTATAAGAACTATCAAAAAGAAGCGAAGAAACTAAAAAAATATATTCAAGAAAATATGTTTGATGAAAAAACAGGCTTCTTCTATGACTTACAAATAAATGAAGACGGCTCGAAAACAAAATTGTTAGTCAATCGTGGCAAAGGAACAGAAGGCTGGTTGCCGCTCTGGGCAAAAGTAGCGACCAAAGAACAGGCGGCGGCAGTTAAGAAAAACATGATGAATCAAGAAATGTTCAATACCTTTATGCCATTCCCAACAGCATCCAAAGACAATGAAAAATTTGCTGCAACGAAATATTGGCGGGGACCAGTTTGGCTTGATCAAGCCTTGTTTGGTGTAGAAGCTCTTCAAAACTATGACTATACAAAAGAAGCGAAAGAAATGACACAAAAACTCTTCTTACATGCTGAAGGATTGATGGGAGAAGGACCTATTCATGAAAATTATGATCCACTAACAGGGAAGGGCCTAAGTACGAAAAACTTTAGTTGGTCAGCGGCAGCATACTATTTACTGTATAAAAACACCTTATTAAGTAATAATCCCACAACGCAAACCGCTTTTGAAATAAAATAGAAAAACAGCTCTTGAGAAAATATCTCTCAAGAGCTATTTTTTTCTTCACTTGCTACAATCTGTTTCCCTCTGATTTAATTAAATGTAATTTATCTGTTTAAATAAATATATTTCAAATAATTAAATAAAATATCTAAAAATAAACGATATGTACTTTTATTAAAAATGTTATTTAATAAAAATGAAATAGATATTAAATGGAATTGATTGTACAATGGTTAGTGAAGAGTGGGTTTAACGAAATAGTGTAATAAGGAATAAGCTGATATTAAAACCAAACATATGCGACACCTCCTTCTCTGTTAGTTCTATTGAATTCTATTATAGAACATTTCTTTTGGTTTTTTCAAGGGAAGTTAAGTATATAAGTTTTTGTGATTATCAAAATATTACAATATTATAATTATGGAAATAATAAAAATGAATATTTCGAAATATTTATTAATGTTTTCTCTGATTTTGTTTAATTTGTACAGGTATTGTTGGGTCTTTACGTTAATAAAAAAATAATATTTAATATTATTTTTGTTATAAAAGGAGGATATTATGGATGTGCTAGGTGCTCTAAAATATTTTAGAAAAAAGAAAAAAATTGCTCAGAAAGATGTTTTGCCAAAAAAGGGGAAACAAACCTATCGAAGAATCGAAATTGGTGAAGCCAAGCTAAGTTACGAGGATTTAATGACGGCATTACAGTCATTGGGGATTACTTTTAATGAATTTTTTTTTATGGTATCTGATACGAGAATCATGGCTTCTTCAGAAGTCAAACATCAAATTGAATGTTGTCAAATGGGGTTGAACAATACAAGTGAAAAAAAGAATCTGATTCATTATTTTTATCAATTAGAGCGCAATCCTCATAAAAATGCGTTGGAAATGTCTATTTACACAGATATTAAATTAACGTTTAGTAATGATTGGGAGGAAATTCCAGAATTTGATGAAACCGATCGAATGGTAATTCTCGCGCTTATCTCTAGCAAAAGCTACTATACATACTACGATTATCAAATGGTGACTAATCCTGCCGCCTTGTTTTCTGAAAATGAAGTCCTTCAGATTCTTGAGCAGATGTTTCCTGTCAAAGATGCTGAATTACGTGATACCCAAACACTAAATGTTGCCTATGGTTTTTACCTAAATATCATTACTGGGGAACTTTATAAGAAAAATTATGCGAAAGCCCGGGAATATTTAGCGCTAGTGAGTGTTACCACGATTCCTGCTGAAATCTACTATATTCATTTTAACTTACGTTACTTAAAAAACCTTACGTATTATCTGTACACTGGCAAAATGAGATATTATAAAGAAGTAATCGCCGTTATTGATATGATTGAAAGCTTTGGCGATGTACGTTTGGCGGAAGGCATGAAAAAAGAAATGCTTCAGCTGACGGCTGGTCGGACATTTAATTTAGAAAAAGGTCAGTTTCCATTGAATATTGTCACTGAAAAATAAAAAGCACCCCCCGCAAGGTCAAACTTGCGGGGGGGTGCTTATGTTAAACAATAATGTTATCTCTAATCATATCTAAATCTTTAATCAAAATTTTGCGGTTACGTAGTTCAATTGCCCCTAACTCTTTTAGTTGCTGCATCATCCGGTTAACGCTACTAGCAGAAGTTATCCCACAAAAATGCGCAATTTCTTCATTGGTCACCACGAAATCAATTAAAATACCTTCCTCTGTTTCTACGCCAAATGAATCGTACATTTCATAGATTTGTGTACAAACGGCCCCAAATTTGCCATTCATCAACATTTGCTGCATCTTTTTCATGGAATGCATTAAACGGTCCCGATAGTATTCTTTGACATACATTTGCAAGTCTTTACTATTATTGATATCCCGCCAAAATTGAACACGGTCGATTTGGTAAAGTTCTGCTTGTGGAGATTCGATGCGAATATTAAAAGGTGCATCAATAAATTCTGAATATTCATCACGTAGCAATGAAACAATTTCCAAATTGTTGATATAACGTAAATTAAATTCACGACCGTCTTTGGAAATAACGCTAGTTTTGATGATGCCACTTTTTAAAATATAGGCATAACGATCTTGCAGTCCTTCATAAGTTAAATAATTTTTCTTCTTTTTTACAACGACTCGAAAGGAATGTTCATCTAAGTAGTCTTGTAAAACATTTCTCATTGGCGGTAACTCCTCAATTATCTCTAAATATTTTTGTTTTTGCCTGTTGGGCTTCTTTCTTATTTAAGCGAATTGGACATCATATGTCAATAACAAATGTTGATAAAACAGGTCAATTAAACGCTATTTTGAAAAATAAAATCAGCTTTTAGATAATTTTGCCAAAAATTTCGCTTAATGAGTATTAAAAATATTTTTTTATTTTATGTGCTCAAATATTTTTCAAAAAGAAAAAATTGTATTAAGGTAATAGTAGAAAGGGAGGAGATTTAATGACAGAACCAAACTTAAAAGACCCAAGAAAGTTATTTTATAGTGATGGATTTCCGCAACAAGATCAAGAAACTCCCGCATTACAGGACAAAATGGTCCCTAAACCAGATTGTGGGGAAGGCAGCTATGTCGGAAATCACAAATTAGAAAATCGTCGGGTATTAATTACAGGCGGTGATTCTGGGATTGGACGAGCTGCGGCGATTGCTTTTGCTCGCGAAGGTGCAGATATCGCATTACATTTTTTCCCAGGTGAAGAAAAAGACGCCGAAGAAGTGGCGCACTATATACGAGAAGCTGGCCGAAAAGTCTTTCTTTTGCCAGCAGATTTAAGAGATAAACAGGCACCTGAAGAATTGGTTGCACAAGCTCGTGAATCTTTAGGCGGCTTGGATACCCTCGTTTTAAATGCAGCCCAACAAATTTCCTGTGCCGCTATTGAAGAATTACCAATGGAACAAGTGATAGACACTTTCCATGTCAATATTATTGCGATGTTTGGTATTGTCAAAGCAGCAGTGCCTCACTTGCCTGCCGGAAGTAGCATTGTGACAACGACTTCCGTCCAAGCTTTTAATCCCAGTGAGCATTTGTTGGATTATGCAGCAACGAAGGCATCAATTGCCAACTTTACCGTTGGTTTAGCAAAACAACTGGCACCAAAAGGCATTCGGGTAAATGGCGTGGCTCCAGGACCAATCTGGACACCGTTACAGTTAGATCATGGACAACCAATTGAAGAGTTACCAGAATTTGGGCAACATTCTTTACTGGAACGTGCGGGTCAGCCTGCTGAATTAGCCCCTGTTTATGTTTTCTTGGCGTCCAATGATGCAAGTTATGTTACGGCTCAAGTTTATGGCGTAACTGGTGGAGAAGCAATTAATCTTTAGGAGGGATGTTCCGTGAATAAAGTTGTTAAAATACTTTTGCTTCTAGGTTCACTGATTTTAATGGCATTATTTGGCGCGGTGGCCATCACCACTTGGTCAGCCGATACAGCTTGGCAACCACCAGATAATGTCCAATGGTTCTTGCAAGACAACGAGTACGCACGTCAAGCAATCTTTTGGGTAGCGCTGGTTTTACTAGGAATTATGCTCTTTCTATTTTTATTCATTCTTTTATTCCCAAGAAGAAAAGGCACGTTTGAATTAAAAGAAGAGCAAGGAAAGTTAGTGTTACACCGTAAAGCCATCGAAGGATTTGTACGCTCTAGCTTGCAAGACAGTGACTTTCTGGAAGCACCAACCATTCGTGTAAAGGCGACAAAACGGCACATTAAGGTCAATGTCAAAGGCACACTGAAACGAACGGCAGATTTAATTGGACAAACAGAAGCTTGGTCAAAAACAATGGAAGAACGGCTTGCTCGTTTGGTGGGAACTGGTCACAAGATTACGATTGATGTTCATTTTGAAGATATTCAATCAATGAAACGACCACAACAACAGCAAACACAAGCACGTGTGGAGTAGGAGGGATGTACAATGGTTGAATGGATAAAACAATATGCCGTTCCGTTAATTGGTGGCCTAGTCGGCTTGGTTTTTGCAATCTTGTTTCTGTCAATCGGCTTCTTTAAAACATTGTTAGTAGTACTCCTGACAGGACTAGGTATTTGGCTAGGTTTGTATTTGGAACAGACAGGCATTGTCAAAAATTATTTTCATCATAAATAGGAGGTTTTGGCTATGGAAAATGCAAATGTATCGATTGTTAAAGGTGAGTTGACGTTTGAGGATAAAGTAATCCAAAAAATTATTGGCATTGCTTTGGAAGAAGTCGACGGTTTGTTAACTGTGGACGGTGGTTTTTTCTCGAATTTACGAGATAAAATGATTAATAGTGAAGATGTTACAACAGGCATTCACACCGAGGTCGGCAAAAAACAAGTCGCAGTGGATATGGACATTGTAGCCGAATACGGGAAAGATATCGAGACCATTTATGATCAAATGAAAGAGGTTATTACTCGCGAAGTCCAACAAATGACTCACTTGGAAGTAATCGAAGTCAATGTCAACGTAGTAGATATCAAAACACAAGCAGAGTACCAAGAAGAAAGTGAAACGGTCCAAGATAAACTTGGCAACGCCGCTGAAGCGACAGGTAGTTTTATGTCAAAACAAACCAATAAAGCCAAACATGCGGTAACTAAAGGCAAGACAAAAGTCAAAGAAAACACGGCACCTCGTGTTCAATAATTGGTTATTATTTTATTAAAAATAAAGCAATAATAGAAGAAACTAGGAGGAATGAACCATGAGTAACGAAAAATTCAATAATGTACCAAAACCAGCAGGAAACGGACCACACACACCAGAAGATCATGCAATCAAAGGTGAATTAACATTTGAAGATAAAGTCGTTCAAAAAATTATCGGTTTAGCCTTAGAAAATGTCGATGGTCTATTAACAGTCGATGGCGGCTTTTTCTCAAATATTGCTGAAAAATTAGTAAACACAGATAACGTCACAGCGGGTATTGATACCGAAGTTGGTAAAAAACAAGTCGCTGTTGATATGGATATCGTAGTAGAATACGGCAAAGATATTCAAGACATTTACGAAAAAATGAAAGAATTAATCAGCCGTGAAGTGAAAAAAATGACCCACTTAGATGTGATTGAAGTGAATGTTAACGTAGTTGATATCAAATCAAAAGAAGAATACGAAGAAGATAGCGAAACGGTTCAAGATAAAGTCACAGGCGCTGCCAAAAGTACCGGTGAATTTGCTTCTGAACAAACAGAAAAAGCAAAAAAAGCTGTGAATAAAGGAACAGAACAAGTCAAAGAAAATATGGAACCACGTGTAGAATAAACAGTTAAAGGGAGGAAACAATCATGGGCTTTATTTGGGCATTAATTGTCGGTGGTGTCATTGGGGCAATCGCTGGAGCAATTACTAAAAAAGGATCATCGATGGGTATTATTGCCAATATCATTGCAGGGTTAGTTGGTTCAACAATTGGTCAAGCCATTTTAGGCACATGGGGACCAAGCTTAGCTGGGATGGCTATTGTGCCATCGATTATCGGGGCAGTGATTTTAGTTGCCATCGTTTCATGGATTTTAGGACGAAAATAGAGAAAGTTTAAAAAAATAGGGCATAAGTCGTTTCGGCTTATGTCCTATTTTTCTTTTTCTATGTATGAGGAAGTTTCGTATGAAAAGTAAATTTTGAGCAATTAGCCAAGAGCTTATTTTAATTAAAATCATTAGTCATTTTGGCTTTTCAACAAAAATCAACAACATTTGTTGAAGTTATTTGTAGATAACGTTTATCATTCACAAATTTACATTTTTTTGTAACGGATATCTCGTATAGTAATAACTGCAAATGAATTTCAGAAAATTTTTTGATAAGTCATCAAAGTGAGGGGATAGCGGTCTTTTACTGAAAAATAGCAACACAAAATAAACAGAACAAAAGAGAGAGGAATTCAAAGAATTATGACAGAACAAACACCAACAAAGCTTTTGAATAAAGGCTTTATCAGTATTACAGTGATTAATTTCATTGTCTATCTTGTTTATTATTTATTAATGGTTATTATTGCGGTGATTGCGCAAGATAGCTTACACGCTACTTTAGGTCAAGCTGGTTTGGCCTCAGGAATTTACATCATCGGGACATTGCTTGCACGACTTTTCATGGGGAAACTCCTTGAACTGATTGGGCGCAAACAAGTCTTACGTTATGGGGCTTTGTTTTATCTTTTAACGACTGTTGCGTATATGTATATGCCAAGTATGGGCATTCTTTATCTGGTCCGTTTTTTAAATGGGTTTGGTTACGGAACCGTTTCGACAGCGACCAACGCAATTGTTACCGCCTATATCCCTAAAAACAAAAAAGGGGAAGGGATCAATTATTATGGGTTGAGTACTAGTTTAGCAGCCGGCATTGGGCCATTTATTGGGATGTTATTGTTAAATGTTTCCAACTTCCATGTCATTATTAACTTTTCAATTATTTTAATTTTGTTAACAACCATTGCTTGCTTCATTTTCCCAGTGAAAAATATTGAGTTAACACCTGAACATCGTGAAGCTTTATCTAAATGGAATTTTGATAGTTTTGTTGAAAAGAAAGTTTTATTTATTACATTTATCGCCTTTTTAATGGGGCTTGCTTATTCAAGTGTCTTATCTTTCTTATCTTCTTATGTCAAAGTAATCGATTTAGTTGACGTCAGCACCTTCTTCTTTATCGTCTATGCGGTCGTGATTACCTTAACACGTCCATTGACAGGTCGGATTTTCGATGTCAAAGGGGAACGCTACGTCATGTATCCGAGCTACATTTTCTTAACACTAGGCTTATTCTTATTAAGTATGACTACGTCTGGTTGGATGTTATTAGTTTCAGGTGGGTTAATTGGCTTAGGTTATGGTACTTTCATGTCAAATGGCCAAGCGGTTTGTCTTCAAGAAAGCCCAAGTCCTCACCGTATCGGGATTGCTTTATCGACTTATTTCATCGGTTTAGACCTTGGATTAGGGGTTGGTCCGTACGTTTTAGGTGAATTACGTAACTTTATGTCATTCCAACAAATGTACTTCTTAGCAGGCTGTATCCCAATCGTTTGTACCATTTTATATATGGTCTTCCACAAAGCTAAAAATGATGCCAAAGATTTGTCTCTTGAAACGATTGAAGAGATTGAACACGGCTCAGAACTATAAATGGACAAGGAGTGATTTCAATGCCTAACGATGAACGGATTTTAAAAGTTTTACAACAAACACTAACGGAAATTCAACGCATGAACACGCGTTTAGCTAAAATTGAAACAGAGTTAGCCGATGTCGATCAACATCACGCGACTTTGGATCATTACTTGCAAGAGCTAGAATTGGTGACAGAAAATAACAACGTCATGTAAAATGAGTAGTTAGTAAATGAATGTTCTACGTTTCGGTATCACTAGAGTGGAACATTGAAAATTTTCGTAAAAAACGCCAAAAGGTAGCAGTTTTTCTGCTACCTTTTGGCGTTTTTTGTAATTTAAAGAAAATAAGCAAGAAGAGCGTGGGACAAAAATCACTTTGGATTTTTGCTCCATGCTCAAAAACTGATAAACGGCGGGAACAGAAGCAACTCCTTCGGAAATAAGCCGAAATTCTCCAAAAATTAAAGAACAATTTTCGGAAATTCCTTCTTATTTCTCGGAGCTAAACACTTATGTCCCGACCTCCTCTTGCTTATTTTTATCACTTAAAATGTTTCACGTGAAAACTTTTAAAAGTGGCGTGGACTTTGTTTGGTGACAATTTGTGTATTTAAATTTTCTAAGCTTTGCGCTAGTTCACCAATGCTAGCGGAAAAATCAACATAATAAGTGGGAACCGTTGATTTGACACTAACTTCTGAAAAGATATCTGTAATAATTACATCGAAAGGCTTTTCTGGTGAAGCGACAAAAATTAATTTTTTATCCACGGCTTTACTTAGCTTTTCATAAAGGGTATCTAAAATTAAATTACTTTGATTGGTCCTTACTAAGACACGAATCGGTGGTAAAGATTTCGTTTTCAATGTACAAAAAAGAATAAACAAGCAGTCAACTAACAATTTTTCATTGCCAATCAATGTCGGAAGCATTTCAATTGTAAGGCGCTTCACATCTTTGTAGAGACTTGGATTTTTTTGAAGTGCTTCTTTTAAAAAGCTTTCTTGCACAAATGGATTGGCAATCGTGACAAAGGTCTTAAAAAAGACACTTAAATTTTGGATAGAAGTATATAGATAAAGATACTCGTGAAATGTCAATTTAATTTGATAAAAAGACGTTAGTTGATAAATGATCTCTTTAATGGGTGAGCCTAATAGCTGGACCATATGCATCCGTGCTGCAGGAATTTCCAAGACATCTTGTGTGGCGTAGCTGACACTAATCGTCAATAAGAAAAAGGCAAAAAGGCCTTCTTTTTGTATAAATTTTGTTGGAACTTGGTGTAAGGCTTCTTCTTTAAAAAACAATTCAAATTCACTCAGATTAACAAAGGGATTAACAATCGCTTCTTCCTCCACGAAAGTTTCTTTGATAAAAAAGCCCTCTTTCCAACGCGCTAAAATCACAGCAGAAAAAATTAAGTCTTTTGTAAAATCTTGTGTTGTATTGAAAGAAACAGAGTGTTTTAAACGTCGAAAGAGACTATGGACTTCTTTTTTAGTAATCGTGTACAACGGCCAATCCCCTTCAGAGTAATTGTTCCAAAAAAGCATCATAAAGAAAATCCGGATATCTTTTTCTTTGCCCACCAACACATTGGTACGTTTTAAATTGATTTCAATCTGATATTTTTGGAGCCATTGGTTTAATTGTCCAATTTTTCGCGTAAAGGTTGATGAAGAAATTTCTAGGACTTTTTCAAAATGTTTGCTATCAATTGCATTATGGTTAAAGGCATAGGTCAGTACTTGATACGCGAAACTTTTTTTGACAAAGTAGGGCATCAAAAACGACAGTTGGAAATAGGGTGCAAACCAAAATGTGATTTCTTTGGCATTTGCTGATAAAGAAAATAAGTTCTCCCAGCCGTTTTTTTCAATTTCTGTTTGGAGCAAAGCTACAGATTGTAGAATGGTATTTTGTTGCATTTTTAATTGAGTCGCTAAAGTAGAAATCGCCAATGTTTGTTCTTCTGCTTCACGACGTTCGAGTAACTCTTCTAAAAGAGCAAAACTTTTACGATAAGGTACATCAAGTAACCCTGTTAACATCCGATTCCCTCCAAACTGTTTTCCCCACGCAATTTAGCAAAATAAATTTTGCGAACTACTTGTTTTAGGTTATAGTATTCGTCTAAATAAGGAACGGGATGCCAATAAAAAGTTTTACTGGCGTGAAAAAGCGGATTATTTTTGTCAGTAATGACTAAGTCAGGCACTTCTTGAATATGATTAACAAATTTCAAAGGAACATCGCAATAATTATTGATTTCCTTCGCTAACCAATTTTCTTGTATCTGATTAATAGATGAATGAAGTAAAATTTTAACAGGAATTTGTTTATTTAATAAAACGCTCCGAATAATTAAAAAAATGGTTTCTTTAAATAACGCATCTAGTGGATGTTGTTTGTCAAAAGGCAAACGCTTTAAGAAATAGTTGGTTGTTCGTGAAACATTTGGGTATTGTTTTTCATACAAAGAGACATTAGCAACCTCATAGCTCAATTCCTCTTCCACAGGGAAATGAATCAGTCGTTCACTGGCATTGGATAAATTAACCAACAAAAAGACCACTTCTATTGCGCTTAAATCCAACTGTAATTGCGTACATTTTTCAAAAATCCAAGTAGCGTGTGGACTGTTATCCATTCCCATGATCGCTAAGTTGGCAAAGTTGATGGTTTCCATTTGGACCAGAGAGTACATCGTTAATGTGCTGAAGAAATCATAATAAAAATGAATCTCAGCTTGCCAAGTGTCAGGTTCTTTTTGTTCATCAATAAAACAATCATTCACTAATAATTGGAATTCTGAATAAGGAAAGGCCAAATTAATAGCAGCAACTTCTGGATAATTGGTGATTGTAAAACCGGATTGATAACGGAGTAAACCTATGGACATAATTAATTTTAATTTGCGTAAATCAGTATATGTAAAGTAAGGGTAACGGTTTTTGATGATTTCAATGAAGTTCTGCAATTGTGCTTGATTAGTCTTAGATAGAAATGGTACTAGAGAAGTTCCTGAAATGAAGAATAAGGAATAAAAGAAACTGCGAAAATCTTTCTCGTTACCACAAATTTTTTCTCGTCTTTTTAAGTTTAAATAACAATTAAATCTAGCTAGATGATTATTTAAACGGTCACTGACTTGTTTAAAAATAGAAAAGTTAATAAAGTGCTCTTCACAAAAATCTTTGGCTGAAGTGTAGCGTTTTAAAAGTAAATCCAGGGCTAGCATATAGGTTAGTGACCCGCGGACAACAGCTTCTTTCATTAACTCAATCGGGATATTTTCATCGGCGACTAATTCTATGGACTGTTGATTATTAATGATGCGAATATGTACATTTTCATGTGTATTGACTCGAGAAATTAACAAAGTTAATTGATTCAATAAATTGTTGATATTGTAATGGGAAAATTCATATTTTCGTCGGAGTACTTGCATGGGGACTTTTTCTTTACTGTCATACAAGTATTCAATTAGGGAAAGTAACTGAATTTCCTGTTTGGTTAATAAGTTATACATAATAACCACCTTTCTAATTGGTTATGATTGTTTGATTTTTCAGATAATACAGATAGGGCATTCTTTTCTAAACGACATTTGACAATTGGCAGTGAAAGAACTAGTTGTTCTTATGCTACTGTATCTATTCTTAAAAATCAAGAAGAACTGAATGTGTCAAACGGAAGAAAACATGGACAAAAAATGGTAGAGCAAAAAATTATTAAGAAAAACAACCAGTTTATATAAAACATTTAAATAACAAAAATGATAATTTGAGTCTATTGATTTTTTAGCTTAAATAGCTTATACAAATAGGATTTTTTGTCTGGTTAGTTCTTATGAAAAAAATTAAAAAAAACGGTATAGTGGAAGAAGGAATAGTAAAAATAAGAAAGGATAAGGACGTGTTTTCATAAAGATGAAAAGGGTTTCTGGGATTTCATCAACTTTTTCTATTTGGAGGAGAAGTTGTTGATAATTTTTGCTGAAAAATCTCGTTATACTCTTCTTATTCTTATAGAAGAGTCTATAGGAAAAAGCAGAAAATGAATCCGCATTCGAAGTAAGAGTGCGTTTTGAGGAGATAAAAAGAAAAGGTGTGTTGGCTGTCTGTTTTAGCAAGGAAGAAAGACAACAGAAGAGCACTCACTTATTTGGTTTAAAATAAAAAATTGGTACGAAGTGAACGTTCTCTTCTATGTGTCGTTAGTAGAGGAAGGATGAAAGAAATGAGAAAGAATGGTCCAATGGTAAACCGTTGGCTCTACGGGTTGATGTGTTTGTTACTTGTTCTAAATTATGGCACACCACTCATGGCTTTGGCGGAAGATGTTAACAGCGATGGCCAGTTAACGTTAGGAGAAGTGAAGCAAACCAGCCAACAAGAAATGACCTTAGCGCTTCAAGGAAAAGCACAACCAGTAACACAAGAGGTTGTAGTGCATTACAGTGCCAATGTGTCAATCAAAGCTGCACATTGGGCAGCGCCCAATAATACGCGCAAGATTCAAGTGGATGACCAGAAGAAACAGATTCAAATTGAATTGAATCAGCAAGCGTTAGCAGATACGTTAGTCTTAACGTTGAACCCTACAGCTACAGAAGATGTGACGTTTTCTTATGGACAACAGCAACGAGCGTTGACGTTAAATACTGGTACTGATCCGACAGAATCAACGGCAATCACGAGTTCGCCAGCCGCATCAGCGAATGAAGGTTCAACAGAAGAAGCATCTACAAACTCCTCTGTTTCTCGTTCGTCCGAAGAAACTGTCGCCAGCACGACAAAAGCGATAGAAAGTAAAACAACCGAGTCTACGACTGTCAAACCGCGCGTAGCAGGACCAACAGATATCAGTGACTATTTTACAGGTGATGAAACAACGATTATCGATAATTTTGAAGATCCGATTTATTTAAATCCTGATGGCACACCAGCAACACCGCCGTATAAAGAAGATGTGACCATTCATTGGAACTTTAACTGGTCGATTCCAGAAGATGTGCGGGAACAAATGAAAGCAGGCGATTACTTCGAGTTTCAATTACCTGGCAATTTGAAACCTAATAAACCAGGTTCAGGTGATTTAGTTGATGCAGAAGGCAATGTCTATGGAACCTACACAATTAGTGAAGATGGTACGGTTCGTTTTACCTTTAATGAGCGAATCACGTCTGAAAGTGACATTCACGGGGACTTTTCTTTAGATACTCATTTGAATGATTCAGATGGGCGGGGCCCAGGAGATTGGGTGATTGATATTCCTACACAAGAAGATTTGCCGCCTGTAGTGATTCCAATTGTCCCAGATACCGAACAACAAATTGATAAACAAGGCCATTTTGATCGAACGCCCAATCCTAGTGCGATTACTTGGACGGTAGATATCAATCAAGCGATGAAAGATCAAACAAATCCAACTGTGACGGAAACATGGCCAACAGGGAATACCTTTAAGTCCGTGAAAGTCTATGAGTTAGTGATGAATCTTGATGGAACAATTAAAGAAGTGGGTCGCGAACTTAGTCCAGATGAATATACCGTTGATAAAAATGGCAATGTGACGATTAAAGGTGACACCAACAAAGCGTATCGTCTTGAGTACCAAACGACGATTGACGAGGCGGTTATTCCAGATGGCGGCGGCGATGTGCCTTTTAAAAATCACGCGACGTTAACAAGTGATAATAATCCAAATGGGTTAGATGCTGAAGCAACTGTTACCGCCACATATGGCAAAATGTTAGACAAGCGCAATATAGATTACGACGAAGCCAATCAAGAATTCACTTGGGAAATTAACTACAACTATGGTGAACAAACCATTCCAAAAGACCAAGCAGTCATTACAGACACAATGGGCGATAATTTAACGTTTGAACCAGATTCTTTACATTTATATTCAGTGACATTTGATGACAAAGGAAATGAAGTCGTTGGAGCAGAACTTGTGGAAGGAAAAGATTACAAAGTGGTAATCAACGGAGACGGTTCCTTTGCAATTGACTTTTTACATGATGTGAATGGCGCAGTCAAGATTGATTATAAAACCAAAGTTGATGGAATTGTCGAAGGCGATGTTGCCGTGAATAATCGTGTGGATGTTGGTACTGGTCAGCATTCAGAAGGTGATGGCACAGCCAGTCAACAAAATATTATTAAAAACACTGGTGCAGTTGATTATCAAAATTCGACGATTGGTTGGACGTTAGCTGTGAATCAAAATAATTATTTGATGGAAAATGCCGTGATTACGGATATGTACGAACCAGTTCCTGGCTTAACTATGGTACCCAATTCGTTGGTTGTCAAAGATACAACCACTGGTGCTCAGTTGACGTTAGGCAAGGATTTCATGGTAGAAATAACTCGTAATGCAGAAGGTGAAACAGGCTTTAAGTTAAGTTTCATGGGGGCGTATGCCAAAACAAGTGATGCCTTTTACGTAACCTATAATACCTTTTTCGATGTTACCGAGTTAGATGCTAACAATCCTGCATTGGACCATTACCGAAATACCGCTGCCATTGATTGGATGGATGAAGCAGGAAACAATCATCATTCAGAAGATAGTAAACCGTTTAAACCTTTACCTGCTTTTGATTTAAATGCGCAAAAAAGCGGTGTTTACAATGCCGTCACCAAAGAAATCACTTGGACGCTTGCGGTTAATTTAAGTAATAATCGTTTAGTCGATGCCTTTTTGACGGATCCAATTTTAACCAATCAAACCTATTTGGCTGGGAGCTTGAAAGTCTATGAAGGCAATACAAAGCCAGATGGTTCGGTTGAAAAAGTGAAACCAACGCAACCGTTGACGGATATCACAATGGAAGAACCAAGCGAGAAAAACCAAAATACTTGGCGTGTTGATTTTCCTAATGATAGTCGTACGTATGTGATTGAATTTAAGACGTCTGTTGATGAAAAAGTTATCGAAGGTTCGGCTAGTTATGACAATACCGCATCTTATACAAACCAAGGTTCTTCACGTGATGTGACAGGAAAAGTTTCCATTCAACATGGTGGCGAATCAGTGAAAAAAGGTGGCGAATACCACAAAGATGATCCAGATCATGTGTACTGGCATGTAATGATCAATGGCGCCCAATCGGTTTTAGACGATGTGGTTATTACTGATACACCCTCACCAAACCAAGTGTTAGATCCCGAGTCATTGGTGATTTACGGTACCAACGTAACAGAAGACGGAACTATTACGCCAGATAAATCTGTTATTTTAGAAGAAGGAAAAGATTACACACTGGAAGTTACCACCGATAATGAAACAGGACAACAAAAAATTGTCGTTAAAATGGCCCATATTGAAGCACCTTATTATATGGAATATCGTAGTTTAGTGACTTCTTCAGCGGCAGGGAGTACAGACACGGTATCCAACCAAGTGTCAATTACTGGAAATGGTTCAGAAGTCGTTCATGGGGATGACAATGGCGATGTGGTCGTTGACATTGATCACAGTGGCGGGCATGCCACAGGGACTAAAGGCAAAATTCAGCTGAAGAAAACAGCCATGGATGGGACGACTATTTTAGCAGGCGCCCATTTCCAAATTTGGGACCAAGCCAAAACACAAGTCCTACGTGAAGGTACAGTAGACGCTACTGGGGTTATCACATTTGGTGGGTTGCCGCAAGGGCAATACATTTTGGTGGAGACGAAAGCACCAGAAGGCTATACAGTTTCGGATGAATTAGCTAAAGGTCAAGTCATCACTATTGATGAAGAAACTTCAGCAGATGGTGCACAACCAACTATTATTAAAAACGATGTCAATAAAGTAATTTTAGAAAAAACAGATGAGAAGGGCAAAAAATTAGTCAATGCACGCTTTAAATTAGAGCATGCCGTAACCACGCCGTTTACTCATTGGGAAGAAGTTCCCCTTGCGCCGGATCGAACCAACGCAAATGGCCAGTTAGAGGTGGATAGTTTAAAACCAGGGCTTTATCAGTTCACAGAAATCGAAGCACCGACAGGCTATCTTTTAGACACGACACCCAAACGGTTCATTGTGACACAAAACACGAGCGGACAAATTCGTGATGTTCATGTTAAAATGCTTAATTACCAAGGTTCTGCTGAACTAATTAAAAAAGACCAAGCAGGCAATCCATTAGCAGGTGCTGAATTTTCAGTCCTTGATACCACAGGACAAGCGGTTCGAGAACACGTAGTTTCGGATGCAAACGGAAAAGTCACAGTGACGGATTTAGCCCCAGGCAAATATCAATTTGTGGAAACCAAAGCGCCAGCAGGGTACCTTTTAAACACTGAACCAAGTGCTTTCACGATTGCAGCAAGCGATCGGGGCAAACCAGCAACAGTTATAGCAACGGCTAACTTTGTTAACTATCAAGGCACGGCTAAATTAATCAAAAAAGATGTGAATGGACACTTATTAAATGGTGCGACATTTAAAGTGCTTGACGCGAAGGGACAAACGATTCAAACAGGCTTGACGACAAATAGTCAAGGGGAAATTGTTGCAGAGCACTTAGCTCCAGGTAAATATCGCTTTGTAGAAACCAAAGCGCCAACAGGCTATTTATTAAATACCACGCCAGTCCCATTTGAAATTGCTGAGAAAAATGCTGGTAAACCAGCGGTCGTTGTTGCTAGTGACAACTTTGTGAATTACAAAGGGGCTTTCCAAATCGTGAAAACGAATAGCGCAGACCAACCATTAGCAGGTGCTGTTTTTGAACTATATGATCACAATAAACAATCATTAGGGATTACAGCAACGAGTGGCAAAGATGGCAAAATTATCTTTAGAGACTTGGCGCCAGGTACCTATTATTATAAAGAAATCAAAGCACCAAAATTACCAGATGGCGCAGATTATATTATTTATCCTGAATTAGTAAAAGTAGAAATTCGTGGTGATTTCAAAGGTGATCCGGAGATCTTCCAATTAGGCGCCTTCGCCAATTTCAAAGGACGTGCCGTCTTTAAGAAAATTGATGCCAATGCGAACCCACTTCCAGGAACGATTTTTAAATTGTATCGAATCGAAAACGGGGAAAAAATCTTTGAAAGAGAAGTAACTGCTGAAAAAGATGGTTCATTGGCTATGGAGGATTTAGGCGCTGGTAGTTATGAATTAGATGAACTGGATGCAACGGATGGCTATATCGTCAATAAACAACCCATTTATTTTGTAGTGAAAAAGAATTCAAATGATAAACAACCACTAGATGAGTTAGAATTTGTAAATTATCAAGCGGAAGTAACGGGACGTAAAGTCAACGAGCAAGGTCAAACCTTAGCGGGTGCAGTTTTTGCAATTTACAACGCCGATAATCAGAATCAGCCACAAGGTTCACCAATAACATTCTTGAATCGTGCAGGAGAGAAAGTTTCTGAAATAACAACGGATAAGACTGGCGAAATTTACGCTAAAGGGCTGAATGAAGGGCATTACGTTTTAGTGGAAACGAAAGCACCAACAGGTTATCTGTTAGACACAACGCCACATCCATTTGATGTAACCGCCCAATTAGGAAAAGAGCAGCCAATTGCTTTAGGCGATCTTATCAATTATCAAGGAACTGCTCAATTAACCAAAGAAAACGAAACAGGTGAAGCATTGGCAGGTGCGGTGTTTAAGGTCATTGATGAAACAGGGCAAACCGTGGCTGGACAAACCAATCTGATGTCTGACAAGCAAGGCAAAGTCATTGCGAAAAACTTAGCACCGGGAACGTATCGTTTTGTGGAGACACAAGCGCCAACAGGCTATCTTCTTAATGAAACGCCAAGCGCAAGCTTTACGATTGCGAAAGACAACCAAGGCAAACCAGCCACTGTGGTACTTAAAGCACCTTTTATTAATTACCAAGGTGCTGCCAAGCTGGTGAAAATTGACCAGCAAAAGAATGCCTTAGCAGGTGCTGAATTTAAAGTGACAGATGCAGAGACAGGGCAAACTGTCGCTCGTTCATTACGTTCTGACAACCAAGGGTTAGTTCAAGTGAACCACTTACAACCAGGAAAATATACCTTTGTGGAAACAAAAGCACCGGATGGTTACCAACTGTCTAAGCAAGCAGTCGCATTCACTATTGCGGCAACAGCGAAAGACAAACCTGAACTCGTGGATGCGGGCACGTTTGTTAACGAGAAACAACCTGTATCCAAAAAAACAAAACCAAATCAGCCAACAACGAAACAAGCAGCTAGAGAGACAGGTTGGCTTGGTTTACCGAAAACCAACACACAAGTCAATTACTTCTTTGTCTTTATCGGCCTCCTGTTGGTCGGTTTGGCAAGTTGGCTCTTCTATAAAAAGAGCAAGAAATAAGCAAAAACTATAAAAAAACAGGCCATCCATCCTTTCGACGGATGGCCTGTTTTTTCATCTTAAGCTAATCAACTGAACAAAAGTAGCTCCTTCTTATTGACATTCTCAGGTAAGCCTTCATCTCAGTTTACCCTTTGAACAGAACTTACTGGGTTCTTGGAGATAACCGCTTGTGCCTCAGCCTTTGTTTTTCGATGCTATCTTTAGGTATTTTGGCTAAAATATTGTACACTTTACATGTGCAAGAAATTTAGTTAGAGATATGAGGATAGAATGATGAAAAAGATGATGGTTTTATACAACGAAACTTCAGGAAGTAGTGAAAGTAAAGAGATTGCAGAACGCTTTAAAAAAGCTGCAGAAGCGAAAGGGGAAGCGGTTATTTTGCAACCTTCCAATCCAGACATTGATCCTGAAGAAATGCGGAAAAATGCCAAAGAAAATCAAGTGGGTGTCTTGGTCGTCATTGGTGGTGACGGGACCATTCATCATGCCGTTCAAAATTTTAAAGACACCATTCGTGACTATCAAATAGGGATTATTCCAGGTGGAACAGTCAATAATTTTGCACGTGTGTTAAGTATTCCTTTGAAAGAAGAAGACGCCTTTGAGACTATTTTGGCAGGACAGACCACGCCAGTTGACTTTGGAATGGTAAATCAAGATGTGATGATTTCGACCTTAACGATTGGACTATTGGCGGACACAGCAGCAAATGTGACCCAACAGGAGAAACAAAAATATGGTCCTTTAGCCTTTACAAAGCAATTTTTCCGCTTATTAATGAAAAAGAAAAAATACAAACTAAAAATTGATGGCGATGAAAGACGTTGGCATGGCAAAGCCCAATTATTAACGATGACTATGACGAATTCTGCTGGCGGCTTTACCAATTTTGATGCCAATGCCACGCCAGATGACGGCGAAGTCCACATTATCATTTTACCTAAGTTAGTTTTTTACAAGTTTGTCTATTATTTACCTAAAATTATCAGAGGACAATTAAATGAAATTCCTGGTGTCGTGTATTTCTCTGGAAGTCAATTTAAAATTAGTGGCGAAAAAGACAAGAAAGTCCAAACACGAACAGATGGCGACCCTACTGATAATTTACCGATTAAAGTAACGGTGGAAGCTGGGGGACTCAACGTGTTTGTTCCTGAAACGTCCACATCTACGAAAGAATAAAAGAAACAACTGTTATTTTTTTCGTGGAATAGATTTCTCATTTTGTGTACAATAGAACAGAAGAGAGGCAGTTGAGTGAACAGTGAAATGGGATGAATATGTTGATATATTCGATACAGATGTCGTTTCTAAAATTATTATTTTAAGAAACTTGCCAATTAATGAAGGCTGGATTTACATCAATGAGTTAGCAGAAGAATTACAATTAAACAAAAAATCAGTCAAAAAATACGTAGAGCTTCTAAAAGATGACATTACGTATTATGCTGTGGATAATGATGCTTCTTTGGCTTTTGAAAAGGGGCATGGCTATCGCTTGAAATTGGCGTCTAGCCAAGCGTTCCAGAAACTTTATACAGCAATTTTTCGGGATAGTTTAACTTATCAAGTAATGGAAGATTTATTCTGGGGTCGATTTAATGGGATTGTGCCAGCGACAGCAAAATATCATACCAGTGATGCCACGATTCGGCGCTTGCTTAAAGGGTTTACAGAAATTTTAGCGCCATTGGGGTTAGTGATTAATAAAAGCACCTGGAAAATTGAAGGCAATGAAGCGTATTTGCGCCATTTTGCTTACACTATTTTTATGGACTTAATCCGTGATACTTGGCCTTTTGACTATATACAAGAAACGGAAGTCGCACAAACCGTTCAAAAAATGATGGCTTTTTTCAACGTAGAAGTTGCGGAAACGGTGATACGCCGAGTTAAATATATGGTCGCTATCTCAAAAGTCCGTAGTGCGCAAGGCGCCGAATATCGACTTTCAGCCGAGCAAGAAACTTATTTAGAAGGTAATAAACATTACCAAGCCTTTATAGAAGAGATGACAGCTACAACCCTTTTCCTTAACAAAAACGATTTAACTTTTGTGTACTTTTTCTTGTTAGCCAATGACCAATTTTATCAAGACGAAGCCACTGCACAAGCAATTTTAGCGCATTTTGATGAGACTGAAGCACCTGTTTACATGTTGACTCATTTAGTCCAACATTTCTTATTAGAAGAAATACACATGACGCCGCAATTGGAGAAAATTCGTCCGCAAATTTTTTATTATTTGTTTGCTACACATTTATTTGCCGAACTTTACTATGTCCAAAATGTGAAAATGTACAATGTCTTTTGGAATAAAGTTAAAGAAAAATATCCAGTTCTTTTAGAAGAATTAAGCCAAGGCTTAAATCAACTTTACGAACAAACAGGCAATGAATTATTTACAAATAAAGAATTTTTGGCTTTGCGTTATTCTAGTGTTTTGGCGCTGTCTAATGATTTAATTCATCGTGAACAAAAAATTGTTTTAGGGTTAAAATCAGGCTTGCCAGTACTGGAAGAAGAACGGGTGAAACTTTCGATTGAAAATAATTTTCGTCGGTTTTATGCATTGGAAGTCTTACGATACAGTGAAGCAAGCAAAGAAGAATGGCAAAATATTGATTTACTATTAGTGACTTCTTTGGCAGATGTAGAAACGGGCCATCCAGAGATCTTTTTACTTTCAAGTGAGTTAACGTTTGAGCAATATAATCGTTTGAACCAAAAAATAGTAAAAATTAACGAGAAAAGAACCACGTCACTTTAATAAAAAATCAAAAAAATGGGCTTTTTTGAGGTATATGTCCGATAAATTGTAAAAAAATTTTTCTAAAAAGTAAAAAAAGACAAGAAGAAAACGTCAATAAGTAGGTAATCAACACCTACTTATTGACGTTTTCTCGTTGTTTTTTAATAAATACTGCGTCAATTCTTCTGAAAATTATGTCAAAAAGGTACTTTTTTTGCTTTTTTTATCGTAAATAATAGATGATTAGCTATTGATAGTAAAGGAACTACTACTTTTTTTAACAGGCAGTTAAAAAATATTGAGGGTTCTCACAAGAATTTTTCTATATAATAGAAAGAGCAAGGGAAGGAAGGCGGGATAGAATGAAAAAACGGATGGAACAAATTGAAGAAATCTTAAGTTGTGAAGAAAATAGTGCCGGTGTTCGATTAAAGGAATTGGTTGAGGCCTTAGAATTAGAAGTCACAAATCAAAACTTGTTAAAGGTAACAAGTATCTTACATATGAATCCAAAATTTAAAAAAATTTATGCATACGAAGACAGTCGTGTTATTACGCTGTATCAACTTTTACAAAATAAGCCGTTGGAAGTAACGGAATGAAAAGAGGAAAACACATGAAGAAAACAATACTTATTCTTCTATTTGGTTTATTGACGGTGGTTGGTCTACCAATGGTGACTGAAGCGGCTGAACCAGTTGATGCAACAGATGCAACAATTTTTGGTGCGCAAGCGATGGTACCTAATAGCACAGAGGATCAAACAGATAAGTTACAGACATTACTGAGTCAGACAGCAAAGGAAGGACGGGCATTATTTTTACCACAGGGAAGTTATGCTCTGTCAAAAGATATTGCGATTTCTTCAAATTATCAATTAATTGGCGATACAACAGGAGCCACTATTTTACATAATGCTACAGGTACACCGATTCAACTAACAGACACAACGTACGGGACGAAAACCAATGTACGACTTCAAAATATTGCTTTTGACGGCATCAATGTGACCTTAAAATTGACGAATCAATTAACGCTAGCAAACAATATCTTTTATAATCCATTAAAAGGATTCGTGGTCAATTTAAATGCAGATATTGGCGTTAAAATTTCAGGTAATATTTTCATGCGAGACACAGCACATATGCAGCCAGGGATTGATTTTAACCGAGCGATTTACATTGGTGGTTATTCAACACCAAGTCGCTTCCAGTATATGTCAGATGTAGACATCGTGGACAATTTATTTGGGTTAAAAGTGACGGAATTAGATGCGATTAAAAGCACCAGTCGTTCAGACTTAGCAGCAACTATTACACGTTTACAAACAGCCATTGAAGCAGGTGCTATTTCAGTACCTAATGAACAAAATTATCTATCCACCGGGGTTAATTCTTTTAATATGTTGAAGGATGTAACTGTCCAACATAATTTTTTCTATTCACCCTATGACAATGAAAACTTAAACGGCTTAGGTGGCGATCATGCGATTTATTTCCGTGGTGCCCAAAATATCACGGTGGTGGGGAATCACTTACGTGGACTACAAAATGGTCCAGCTGGCGGATTTAAGTTTAAATCAGGCCGTAATATTACGATTATGAATAATTATTTGCGAAATACAGGCCTCATTATGTATGGAACACCAGAGATTGGTTTGGCAGAAACGCAAGCAGAGGGTGCTATTTCAGAATTATCCAACTGGCTAGTGGCTAATAACATTTTTGATTGGAAGTATTGGAACAATCAATATGCAATTGGAATGGAATACAATCGACATACAGGAAATAACAATGTGTTCAATGGCGTATTTATCAACAATCAGTTTGTTAACTACCATAATATTCCGCAAAACCGACGTCGGGAATTGTTAATCGCTAGTGGCGGTGGTTTCCGACCAGAAACGAGTTTTGTGAAAGACAATACTCGAGATGATGGCCTTAAAAACGGCCAATTATTGGTAGAAAATTGGACAGAGGCGGACTATCGCTTAATGCCAGCAACATGGGAATCATTAATTTCACCAACGCTTTATGAGCAATATAAAAATACGCCAATTCCGGTTAGAAATACTTTAGCAACCCCTGTGGCTACAACGATTGTGCAAGGACAATCAATCGATCCGCAGCAACTGGTTGCTAATACAAATGACGCGGATGAAGCAGTCCCAGCCGCTAAAATCGTCAATCCAGAGGTCTTAAATGAAATCGGCCAACAAAAAGTGACTGTTCAATTAACTTATGAAACAGGGTCATTGGTAACAGTGAACGTACCGGTGACGGTAGAGGCCCCTGCAAAAAAGCTTGATTTGTCCCAGCTACAAACCGTTTATGCTTCGATTGGTGAAGCAAACCAATATACAGTTTACTCTTGGCAGCTATTCACTGCCATTGGGCCTAAAACAATTGTTCCTTCCTATTATCAGCAGGCGACACAATTGTTAGCAGAAGGTCAGGAGAGTCAGGACAAAACCCAAGAGCAAGTGGATCAGTTAACAAGTAATTTGCAATCTGCAATGAAAGTATTAGTCAAAAAAGCCGATATCACGCTAGAGCGTACAGAAGCAGAAAATGAACTGGCAAGCGTTCATAAATTAGACGAATCTGTATATACCACAGACTCTTGGCAAGCCATGCAAGAAGCCTTAATAGATACAACAACTGGCGAAGGAAGCTCTAAGCAGTTACAACAACTGCTTGCTTGGTCAGATGAAGAATTATTAGAGCCAATACTTGGTGGCTTTAAAACGCCTGCAGATGCACAAAAGCGTATTAACCAATTAACACAAACCATAAAAACGGCGTTACTTCTGTTAGTTGAAAAATCAACAGAGACAACTAGTAACACAAGCGAAAGCAGCACCTCAAGCACAACCAGTGAAACCAGTAATACAAGCGAAAGCAGCACCTCAAGTACAACAAGTGAAACAAGCAATACAAATGAAAGCAATACACCAAGTACAACCAGTAAAACCAGTAATACAAGCGAAAGTAGCACCTCAAGCACGACAAGTGAAACAAGCAATACAAATGAAAGCAACACACCAAGTACAACTAGCGAAACCAGTAATACCAGCGAAAGTAGTACCTCAAGCACGACAAGTGAAAGCAGTAGTACCAGCGAAAGCAGCACCTCAAGCACGACAAGTGAAACCAGTAATACCAGCGAAAGCAGCACGCCAAGTACAACTAGCGAAACCAGTAATACCAGCGAAAGCAGCACCTCAAGTACGACAAGTGAGAGCAGTAATACTAGCGAAAGTAGTACCTCAAGCACGCCAAGTGAAACAAGCAATACGAATGAAAGCAACACACCAAGTACAACCAGTAAAACAAGTAGTACCAGCGAAAGCAGTGCTTTAAGTACGACCAGCGCAACCAACAGTACAAGTGAGAGTAGCACCCCAAGCCCTGTAAACGAAAACAGTCAAAGCAAAGGCCAGAATTCTGTCATTTACGTGGTAGAGTCTAATCAAGATCCTAATGACGCTCAAAGTAATTCAAAGCCCTCTGCCAAGGCTAGTAAAACAAAGGAATCAGTAGCAGAAAACCAAGCAACTAAACAGATACAGACGAATCAAGAATCGTCAGGAACAGTCAAAAAAGCGGATAATACGACCAAAATTGCCAAGAAAAAATTCCCCAAAACAGGGGAACAATCTTCAGCAGTTGGGAGCTTCCTAGGCCTGAGCTTTTTATCGTTAGCCATAGCAACCTATTGTTTTAAAGTGAAAAGATAACTCTTTAAAAACGGATAAGTAAACATCCTGAAACAAGAAATAGGACTTGTTTCAGGATGTTTTCATATAAAATTAAAAGAACTACAGTTTTTAGTGAAAAAATACACAAAAGTACTTGAAATTCTGTGATATAAGGGTAAAGTAAAGGAGGACAAAAAACAAAGGAAGTGAAATGTTTGTATACACCAGATGAAATTTTAAGTATTAGTATTGAAAATGGTCAGAAAAAAATTCAAAAGCCTTTGGTAGCAAAACTCATTTTAGGATTTATCGGCGGGGCTATGATTTCCCTCGGCTATTTGGCTTATGTGCGTGTTTCCGCCTCTATTCCAGCAGATTTAGCCAGTGTTCAAGCTTTAGTGGGAGCTGCGGTTTTCCCAATTGGTCTAATTGTTATTTTAATGGCTGGTGGTGAGTTAATCACAGGAAATATGATGGCGGTGAGTACGGCTTGGTTTGCTAAAAAGGTCTCTTTCAGAGAATTACTCGTGAACTGGGTCACAATTACATTGGCAAATATGGTTGGCGCCCTATTTGTTGCCTATTTTTTTGGCCATTATTTAGGTTTAACCAGTAGCGGTGCCTATTTAAATCAGGTTCTTTCTCTTGCAGAACATAAAGTTGCAGCAACTTGGCTTCAAGCAATTATTTCAGGTATTGGCTGTAACTGGTTCGTAGGTCTGGCCTTATGGCTTTGTTATGGTGCGAAAGATGCAGCGGGGAAACTATTAGGCATCTGGTTTCCAGTAATGATTTTTGTTGCAATTGGCTTTCAGCATAGTGTGGCGAATGCATTCATCATTCCAGCCGCAATTTTTGAAGGCGGCGTTCAGTGGGGAGACTTTTTCCGTAATTTTATTTTTGTTTATTTAGGTAATATCATTGGTGGTGCCATTTTTGTTTCTGGCTTTTATTATTTAAGCTATCGCAAACATTAAATCCATTTAGCAGATAAAAACCTACACAAAGGCTAAATGCCTTTGTGCAGGTTTTTTCTTTTTAAACAAAAAGGAAAACGGTTGAAAAATTATTGCTAGATTTTTAAAACAATGTTACATTAATGTTACAAAAAGATTTCTGGAGGTAACGAAAAATGAAAAAAATTGCTTTGTTCAGTATGTTAACGTTCAGTGTATTGTCTTTAAGTCTAGCAGGATGTGGAAACAAAAAAACAGCAAGCACAAATGATTCTAAGCCAAAGCAAGAAACAAAGAAAGCCACGCAGAAATCCTCTAGTCAACAAGAAATGAAAAGTAGTCATTCGTCTGTCACGGGTCAAAATTCTAATGTGACAGGGGAAAATCCGTCAGAAAATGCCACGCAGCCTTCTGCAGGAACTGATGAAACGAATGAAGTCCCTCAAAACCAAGCACCTGATACAAACATTACAATTACCAATGTTGTTTTCAATCCTGAAAGAAATGAAATTAATGGTACTACATTACCTAATGCAACCATTACAGCAACGGTAGTCGGTGATGCTTCTACACAAGCAGGTGTTTTTTATGCGGATGCCAATGGCAATTTTACAGTAATTAGTCCCAGAGCGGGAGCGACTACTCAATTAATCGCAACCGTTGATCAACGGAATAGTGCACCTGTCCAAATTGATATTCCAAGTTCAGGACAAGAAGCAGCGCTTTCTTTTAGCAATATTACGATTGATCCGAAACAAGGGACAATTTCTGGTAAAACAGCACCGAATGCAACTATTTTAGTGTCACGTGCAGATGATGCGCGGGTGATTTTAGCAAGTTTTACTGCGGATGCCCAAGGGAATTTCACAGCCAGTAATTTAGTTCCCAGCACAAAAAATCGCTTAGATGTTACGTTAAATGGAGAAATAGGGACACCTTACTTGTTTGATTTACCAAATTAAAATAGAAGAGAAGTGATCAAAGCCACCAACGCTAGTTAGCGTTGGTGGCTTTGATGTTTTAAGCTTCTTCTTTTTTATGATTGCGGATATGTAAATAGATGGTATTTTTTGAAATACCTAATCGATCGGCAATCTTTATGACAGAATCTTTGAGATTAAAAATTCCTTGATCATATAAACGAATAACAATTTCTTTATTTTGATTCAAATGTGATACATTTGGATCGCTTTCTACTGCTTGTTTTACTTTTGTCAGTGAAGTAGTGATTAATTCGTCAATATTGTCAGAAAAATGTTCAGAATTTTTAAGCTCTTGGGACATATCATTTTGTTGTCCTGAAGGTAATAAGTCTTGCAAGTAATCAATTAATGGCATTTCTAAATGCATATTGATACAGATCAATCCAATAATACGATCATTTTCACCGATAATTGGAATGGTGGAAGATTTTAAAATAACCCCTTTTTGATTTTTATTGTAGTAGGGTTTCACAGCGTAATCATGTTCCGACTCTACTTGACTTAACATTTTTAACGCCATATCAGTAATGGGGGCACCTTCCTTGCGGTTACTGAAATGGCCATTGATGACTTTGATAGCTGAACTTTCCAAATTTTCTAAACTATGAAGAATGACTTCATGGGTACTACCAAAGAAGTTCCCTAATCCATCAAGCATTAAGGCATGTGAATGTAAGATTTGTTTATCTACTTCACTTAAACGTAAATATGACTCCAAGTGATATCCTCCCCTACACTGAAATTAATTTTAGTGTAATACTTTTTTAATGGAAAAGCAATAAGATTCTTTACGTTAAAAAAATACATTGACTAAACTTTTGTTTAGTCGTATACTCTGAATGTGGAATGAAATTTTTGTTACTCATTGTACTTTAGTTCATCGGAATGCTCGTTCATTCTTTCACTTGTTGAGCAATAAAAATTTTATTCAGGAGTACCATCCGTTATAAAAAAATATAGTTGGAGGCAAAGAAATGAAAACGTTATCAGGAATCTTGATGTTAGTCTTAGTTTTATGTGGCATGTCCCTATTCTCTTTTAAAGCACCGCGAGGGAAAAAATCTTTAAGTGCTTTGTCTGGTGCAGCTTGTGCCACCTTTCTACCAGAGGCGTTTTTGCGGTATGCAGTAGGCGGCGTTTTTCATTTAGATTATGTGTCGCAAATTGGTGAAACTATGGGTAGTCTAGGTGGTTTAGCAGCTGGAGCTCTTGTGCCGCTTGCTTTCGGGATTAGTCCAGTTTTTTCAATTATTTTAGGTCTGTCATTGATTAAAGTCAGCTTGTTACCAGCTTTTATTACCGCGTATCTTTTATCTTTTGTTGTTGAGCAGATGCAAAAACGTATTCCAGAAGGGATTGACTTATTAGTCGTTATTTTAGTCATTCCAGTCGCTGCTTCGTTAGTTGCTGGTTTTATTCAACCCGTTGTATTAGGTGTCCTAGAAGTTATTGGGGGCACGATTTTAAGTGCAGTAGATGGCAATCCATATGTGATGGGCGCAATTTTAGGTGCTATTATCCCGATTGTTGGTATGACACCGTTAAGTTCAATGGTTTTAACTGCCTTGATTGGTTTGACTGGTGTACCAATGGCTGTCGGTGCGTTGACTTGTTACGGCAGTTCCATTGTCAATGCGGCGCTATTTAAAAAGTTAAAACTAGGCACAGCTTCAACCCCGTTAGCTGTGGCAATTGAGCCATTAACACAAGTCGATATCATCAGCTCCAATCCAATACCTATTTACGCAACGAATTTATTTTCAGGAATGGTTAGTGGTATTGTAGTGACTTTCTTTGGCTTAAAAGTACCTGTGACAGGAATGGCAACACCGTGGGCTGGTTTACTTGTGACATTAGGTAACAATGCCATTCAAACGACTTTACTAGCAGTAGCGATTATCACAGTGGTCAGTCTGATGTTTGGATTTTTAGGTGCGCTGGTCTTTAAACGTTACAGAATTGAAGCGGTGGATAATACACCAGAATTTGAAGGAACGACGGAAGTAACCAGTGAAAAAGAAGCAGTAAAAACCAAAGGAGGAGTTACGTATGAACACAGCTATGGCCATCAATAAACCTAAAAAAGTGAACAAAGTAATGAACTACAAAAGTTGTTTTGACATTATTGGTCCTATTATGATTGGTCCTTCTAGTTCGCATACAGCTGGGGCCTTAGCAATTGGCTTAGCGGCAAGAAAGTTATTCGGCGGAACACCAGAAAAAATTGTGATTAAATACTATGAATCTTTTGCAGACACGCATAAAGGACATGGGACTGATTTTGCAATTATTGGCGGAATTCTTGGACTAGCAGCAGATGATGCCAACGTAACACAATCCATTGAACTTGCGGAAGAACAAGGAATTGAGATTCAATTTTTAGAAATGAGTGAAGAAAGTCCAGTGAAGCATGCTAATACAGCATGTGTGACACTCAGTGATGCAACGCACGAAATTCATTTAACAGGAATTTCTGTAGGTGGCGGCACTATCGAGGTGAAATACATTGAATTAGACGGTTTCAATGTCCAACTACATGGTCCTTTACCTATTTTGTTAGTCATTAATCAAGAAGAGCAGGCGATGCAAGCTTTTAAAGATACGTTACAAAAAAATAATATTCAAGTGAATGCGGTGTCTCGTTATGTGGAAGGGGATCAAATTTTATTCATCTTTGACTTAGATTCGGCACCAATTTCCTCGGTGAAAGAACAACTGTTTTCACTAGATGACACATCGAAAATAATCTTATTATGATAGGAGTTTGACATATGTACCTTTCGATTGAAGAATTTATCGATAAAGCTGAAAAAACAGGAAAAAAAATCTCTGATTTGATGATTGAGCAAGAAATGGAGCGTAGCCAAAAAAGCTATGAAGAAATTTGGACACAGATGGGTCAAAATTTGGATGTCATGGATGCTGCTGTCAAACGCTCGCAAGAAGGAGCAGGCGTTTTTTCTCCTACTGGGTTAACGGGCGGTGATGCGGCTCGTTTAAAAAAATACCGCGCAGCTGGCAAAACGTTATCAGGTGATTTAATGATGTCTGCAGTTCAAGCCGCACTAGGTACTAATGAAGTCAATGCAGCAATGGGCGTTGTTTGCGCAACGCCAACCGCTGGTGCAAGTGGCACCTTACCAGGGGTTTTAACAGCGATTAAAAATACCTTGAATTTAACGCGTGATCAACAAATTCGTTTCTTGTTTACCAGTTCTTTATTTGGAATGGTCACAGCCAACAATGCGATGATTGCTGGTGCTGTTGGTGGATGTCAAGCCGAAGTAGGCAGTGCTTCAGCGATGGCCGCCGCTGCAGCTGTTGAAGCGGCTGGCGGAACACCACGCCAATCTTCTGAAGCTTTTGCTATGGCTTTAGGGAATTTATTAGGTTTAGTTTGTGACCCAGTGGCTGGGTTAGTCGAAATTCCTTGTGTCAAACGAAATACAGTAGGTGCAGGCAATGCGTTAATCGCTGCAGATATGGCTTTAGCTGGAATTGTAAATAAAATACCAGCAGATGAAGTGGTGGAAGCCATGAATAAAGTCGGCCGTCAATTACCACGAGAATTGAGAGAAACGGGTTTAGGTGGCTTAGCTGGCACAGCGACTGGCCAACGAATGAAGAATGAAATTTTTGAAAAAGTAAAATTCACCATTGTTTAAAATTTAATCATGAAGAGGGAAATAAGATGCTGGATATGAAAAAAATTCGCCAAAATGTAGAAGTGGTACAGAAAAAGTTAAAAACACGTGGTGTGGACGAGGAAGTTTTATTACGCTTTTTGGCTTTAGATGAAGAACGAAGAGCGTTACTTGTTAAAGTTGAAGAACTGAAAAAACACCGTAATCAGGTATCAGGAGAAATTGCACAATTAAAGCGTGCACAAAAAGATGCTTCACAACAGTTGCTAAATATGCAAGAAGTTAGCGAGCAAATTAAAGTTTTAGACCAAGAAGTTGTTCATTTGCAAGAACAATGCACAGCAATTGCAGAACGTCTGCCTAACTTACCTCATGAGAGCGTGCCTGTTGGCGCAGACGAAGCCGCCAACGTAGAAGTTCGGCGGTGGAGTACGCCGAAAACTTTTTCATTTGAACCGAAACCACATTGGGAAATCGGTGAAGCCTTAGGAATTTTAGATTTTGAAAGAGGCGCGAAAGTATCTGGTAGCCGTTTTCTTTATTACAAAGGCTTAGGGGCTCGTTTAGAACGAGCGGTCTATAATTTTATGTTAGATCAACATGTTAATGAACATGGTTATACCGAGGTGATTCCTCCTTATTTGGTCAATAGCAAAGCAATGTTTGGCACCGGTCAGTTTCCTAAGTTCAAAGAAGATGTCTTCCAAGTTGCAGAAAGTGATTTGACGCTGATCCCCACAGCGGAAGTCCCGTTAACTAACTACTATAATAATGAAATTTTAGAGGCGCAAGAGTTACCGATTTATTTTACTGCTTTAAGTCCTTCTTTTCGCTCGGAAGCGGGTAGCGCAGGCCGTGATACCCGAGGATTAATTCGTTTACACCAGTTCCATAAAGTAGAAATGGTTAAATTTAGTGATGCAGAACACTCCTATGAAGAATTAGAAAAAATGACCAATAATGCTGGAGACATTTTAGAAAAATTGGGCCTCCCTTATCGAGTGATTATTCTTTCGACAGGTGACATGGGCTTCTCGGCAGCGAAAACCTATGATTTAGAAGTTTGGATTCCGGCACAGAAAACGTATCGAGAAATTAGTTCTTGTTCAAACTGTGAAGACTTCCAAGCACGTCGGGCGTTGATTCGTTATCGTGATAAAACGGGTCATGTTCAATATGCCCACACTCTTAATGGGTCAGGGCTTGCTGTTGGTCGAACAGTGGCTGCCATTTTGGAAAATTATCAAAATGAAGATGGCACCGTAACGATTCCAGAAGTTCTACGTCCTTATATGGGCGGTTTAACGAAAATAGATTAAAAAAGAAGGTTGATGTTGTGACATCAACCTTCTTTTTTAATTCGTTAAATCCGTTAACCAATGCCCAATTTCTTGAAAAACTGTAGCTTTTTCCGTTTCTAATAAAATTTCATGACGCAATGTGGGAAATAGTCGTAACGTCACGTGTTGAAAACCTGCATGCTTTAATTGCTTTTGAATTTTCGCTGGCCCCTTGCTGAAATCACCAACTGGGTCTTCAGCGCCACTAATGATTAAAATAGGCAATTCTTTTGGGATCGCTTGGTACCAATTCCTTTGATTTGCTCGTTTAACAAGCGAAAAAAGGGTAGCAAAACCATTATTGGTAAATACGAAGCCCATTAATGGGTCATTTTCATAGTCAGCCACATTGGCTTGATTTTTAGAAAGCCAATTAAAGGAACTTGCTTCAGGAAATTTTTTGCTAAAAGAACCAAATGCCAGCTTGTCAATGAACGGAGCTGGTTTTTTCGGCTGTTTCTCGGCCATTTTTTTAATAAAAGGCAATGCGGCGGTTAAAGGTAACGGACTTGTTCCAGTACCCATGAAAATGACTCCTTGCATAGTCACAGGATAGTCTTGCAGATAGTTGCGCAAGGCGAAAGACCCCATGCTGTGACCCATCATAAAATAGGGCAATTGTGGATAGCGATTCACAGCCCATTGTTTCACTTGATGAATATCTGTAACGACATTTTCAGGCCCTTGTTCTCCAAAAAAACCATAGATTGGTGCGCTTGGTTGTACAGATTCGCCATGACCTAGATGATCATGACCAATTACGGCAAACCCTAATTGATTTAAAAAACGAGCAAATTCATCATAACGTTGGATATGCTCTGCCATGCCGTGAATCAATTGAACTACGGCTTTGGGTGAAGGGCAGGGCCAATGACGTACATTGAGCTGAGTTTGTTGATCGTTTGAAGTGAGTATGAATTGTTCAGTCATAAGAAACCCTTTCTTTGCTTTTTGATTATTATACAAAAAAAAGACGGTGTTCAAAAGAAAAACTCATGAGAAAACGCCTCAGCTTTCACTGAGACGCCTTTTTTTATTTATCTTTAATAAAAATAGCAATGATGTCAAAAAATAGTCGATTTTACTAAGTGATGAATTATGGGTGGTACAAATACTGCTGGAAATAGTTGTTAACTTCAAGGGCATCTTCTTTATTTTTTGAAAGAATTAAGATGGTATCATCCCCAGCGATGCAGCCCAAGATATGAGGGTTGTGGATACGTATGCGATCAATTAAAACCCCAATGGCTTGCCCGTTGCCAGGTAAGACGGTTAAAAGATTTGTGAACTCTATTTGTGTTAAAGAAACACCAGTTTCAATAATAATGTCAACAAGACGTTCTTCATCTGTTTTATATTTTGGACGAAGGGCAGAATTATTCAAGATACGATAATAGGCTTCTCCTTGACCATTGTCTACTTTGTTTAAATTCAGCTCACGAATGTCACGAGAAATAGTTGCTTGTGTGGTGTGAATATTTTCTTTTTCCAATAATGCTAGTAATTCACTTTGTGTATGGATTTCATTTTCTGTGACCAATCGCTTAATCATCGTTTGGCGTTTTAATCGGTTCATTACTTTCCTCCAGTTCAGTTAATCATGCAAAAAAACATCATTGCTGTTATTTAAAACGGTGCCAGTAATTCCCTAAAATCACTGTACAACGTTTTACTAAATTGTGCAAGTCTCACTTTTTTGAATGCGAAATATCCGACAAAATCAATGAGAACCTTTTAGCTAAACGACCCTTTTTCTATTCTAATTAGAGAGATTCTGCTAGTATTGCTTTGTAAATGTCTGGAGGAAGGGTGTTATTTGTGAATAAGCAAACACGCCAAAGTTTGATTAAAAAAATCATTCAAACAACTGTAATTCATAGTCAAAATGAGTTGTTAAGAGAATTAAAAAAGCGCGAGATAAATGTCGCACAAGCAACGATTTCACGGGATTTATGGGAATTAAAAGTCGTCAAAGCATTGGATGAGTCTGGCGAGATGCGGTTAACGATTTTTGAACAATTCACTTCTTTAGAAGAACGAAAAAAAGAACAGTTGATACAAGCAATTCGTGAGGTAGTGACCAAAGTTGAACGTGTCGCCTTTTTACTAGTGGTTCATACATTACCAGACAACGCAACATTGTTTTCAGCTGTACTTGATGAAGTGTCTTTGTGTGAAAAGAAATGTTCTGTCGCTGGCTTCGACACTGTTATTATTGTTTCATCATCCGAGGAAAAAGCACAAGAACTAGAGCAGTATTTTCAACAATTTATTCAGCCAACACCTTTGTCAAAAAGTAACGCATAAAAGGAAGGGAGCCAGAAGTCGTTTTGACTTCTGGCTCCCTTCCTTTTACATCTATAAGATTATAACTTTATGAAATGCATGGAGAAATAATTTTTTTTGAATAAATGCATTTTTTTTTATTTAATTATGCATTATTTTTTTAGAATATCTATGAAAGCGCATTCTTTTAGGTTGAAAATATGCATAAGAAAGAATACCGTTGTATATTTGGTATTTTGTTTGGCAAATGGCTCACGTCCTAGGTTAATCAGGTCTGTTATTCTGTGTTTGTAATTAAGTTGAGGAGGTTATTTCACATGAGTCATCCAATTAATGTATTTTCTGAAATCGGGAAATTGAAAACAGTGATGTTACATCGTCCAGGTAAGGAATTAGAAAATTTAATGCCAGATTATCTGGAGAGACTGTTGTTTGATGATATTCCGTTTTTAGAAAAAGCACAAGCAGAACATGATGCATTTGCAGAGTTGTTACGATCAAAAGATATCGAAGTGGTCTATTTAGAGGACTTAGCTGCTGAAGCGTTGATTAATGAAGAGGTCCGCCGACAATTTATTGACCAATTCTTAGAAGAAGCCAATATTCGCAGTGAATCAGCAAAAGAAAAAGTTAGAGAGTTAATGTTAGAAATTGACGACAACGAAGAACTGATTCAAAAAGCGATTGCTGGCATTCAAAAACAAGAATTACCTAAATATGAGCAAGAATTTTTAACAGATATGGTTGAAGCGGATTATCCATTCATTATTGATCCAATGCCTAACTTATACTTCACGCGTGATAACTTTGCGACAATGGGCCACGGGATTTCTTTAAATCATATGTATTCAGTAACTCGACAACGGGAAACTATTTTTGGGCAATACATTTTTGATTATCATCCTCGTTTTGCTGGAAAAGAGGTTCCTAGAGTCTATGATCGTTCAGAATCAACCAGAATTGAAGGTGGCGATGAATTAATTCTTTCAAAAGAAGTGGTGGCCATTGGGATTTCTCAAAGAACGGATGCCGCGTCAATTGAAAAAATTGCGAGAAATATTTTTGAACAAAAATTAGGATTCAAAAATATCTTGGCTTTTGATATCGGTGAACATCGTAAATTCATGCATTTAGATACCGTTTTTACCATGATTGACTATGATAAATTTACGATTCATCCAGAAATCGAAGGCGGCTTGGTTGTTTACTCGATCACTGAAAAAGCAGATGGAGACATCCAAATTACAAAAGAAAAAGATACATTAGATAACATTTTATGCAAATACTTGCATTTAGACAATGTTCAATTAATCCGTTGCGGTGCTGGAAATTTAACCGCAGCAGCCCGTGAACAATGGAACGACGGTTCAAATACATTAGCAATTGCCCCTGGGGAAGTTGTTGTTTACGATCGGAATACGATTACGAATAAAGCGCTAGAAGAAGCAGGCGTGAAATTGAATTACATTCCAGGAAGTGAACTAGTACGTGGCCGTGGTGGCCCTCGTTGTATGAGTATGCCACTTTACCGTGAAGATCTTTAAAAAACACCCAAAAATAGGAGGAATCATCATGAATTCAGTATTTCAAGGACGTAGTTTATTAGCAGAAAAAGATTTTACAAGAGCAGAATTAGAGTATTTGGTAGACTTCAGTATTCACTTAAAAGAATTGAAGAAAAAAGGGATTCCACATCACTATTTAGAAGGAAAAAATATCGCTCTTTTATTTGAAAAAACTTCGACACGGACACGCTCTGCATTTACTACAGCAGCGATTGATTTAGGGGCACATCCTGAGTATTTAGGCGCCAACGATATTCAATTAGGTAAAAAAGAATCTGTTGAAGATACAGCGATTGTTTTAGGTAGTATGTTTGACGGGATTGAGTTCCGTGGGTTTAGTCAAGAAGTAGTGGAAGATTTAGCGAAATATTCTGGTGTTCCTGTTTGGAATGGTTTAACGGATCAATGGCACCCAACACAAATGATTGCGGACTTTATGACAGTGAAAGAAAACTTTGGTCGTTTAGAAGGAATCACTTTAGTATATGTCGGCGATGGCCGTAACAACATGGCAAACAGCTTGTTAGTGACAGGTGCTATTTTAGGCGTAAATGTTCGCATTTGTGCACCAAAAGAATTGTTCCCTTCTGATGAAGTCGTTAATTATGCAAAAGAATTTGCGAAAGAATCTGGTGCAGAATTAATGATTACAGACGACGTTGCTAAAGGTGTTAAAGGAGCCAACGTGTTATATACAGACGTTTGGGTGTCCATGGGTGAAGAAGATAAATTTGAAGAACGTGTCAATCTGTTGAAACCTTATCAAATTAATATGGCTATGTTAGAAAAAACCGAAAACATGGATGGCGATTTAATCGTATTACACTGTTTGCCAGCCTTTCATGATACGAAAACACAATACGGAGAAATGGTTGCTGAAAAATTCGGCATTACTGAAATGGAAATCACGGATGAAGTCTTCCGTAGTAAATATGGTCGTCAATTTGAAGAAGCAGAAAACAGAATGCATTCTATTAAAGCGATCATGGCAGCTACTTTAGGCAACTTATTCATTCCTCGTGTGTAGGAAGCAACTGAAAAAACATTGAAAAAAGAATAGTTGTTTCGCCCTTTAAGAGTTTCTTTTGAAGGGCGGCCTATTCTTTATTATGATAGGAAAGAAGGATTTGTAATGGGGAAAAAAATGGTCGTTGCACTAGGCGGAAATGCCATCCTTTCAAATGATGCTAGCGCACACGCACAACAGCAAGCATTAGTTCAAACATCTGCCTATTTAGTTCATTTAATTAAACAAGGGCATCGGTTGATTGTTTCACATGGCAATGGTCCACAAGTTGGAAATCTATTATTGCAACAACAAGCAGCTGATTCTGAAAAAAATCCAGCGATGCCGCTAGATACGTGTGTTGCTATGACACAAGGAAGTATCGGCTACTGGTTGTCCAATGCGCTTAATCAAGAATTAAACAAAGCAGGAATCAAGAAACAAGTGGCTACTGTTTTAACACAGGTGGTCGTAGATCCAGCAGATGAGGCATTCAAAAATCCAACAAAACCGATCGGTCCATTTTTAACAGAAGCTGAAGCCAAAGAAGCAATGCAAGCAGGTGCTATTTTTAAAGAAGATGCAGGACGTGGCTGGCGCAAAGTCGTTCCAAGTCCTAAGCCAATTGACATCCACGAGGCTGAGACTATTAATACCTTAATAAAAAATGATATAATTACCATTTCATGTGGTGGTGGCGGCATCCCTGTCGTAGGACAAGAATTAAAAGGTGTCGAAGCAGTAATCGATAAAGATTTTGCTTCTGAAAAACTAGCAGAATTAGTGGATGCGGATGCACTAGTTATTTTAACTGGCGTGGATTATGTGTGCATTAATTATGGCAAACCAGATGAAAAACAATTAACCAATGTCACTGTAGCAGAGTTGGAAGAATACAAACAAGCGGGTCATTTTGCACCAGGTAGTATGTTACCGAAAATTGAAGCCGCCATTCAGTTTGTAGAAAGCCAACTCAATAAACAAGCAATTATCACTTCTTTGGAAAACTTAGGAAGTATGAGCGGCGATGAAATCGTAGGAACGGTTGTGACAAAATAAAGTATAGTATTTAGGAGAATTAAGATGATGATAGAGAAAATAATCACTAAAAATAATCAAGATTTTCAATACTTTTCTGAATCAGAACTAACAGAATTGCGCAACGAGAGTTTCGTTCGCTCCTATAAAAAAGGCCAAGTCCTTTTTTATCCAGGTGATCCGAGAAATCATTTGATTTTATTGGTTTCAGGTGTCATTAAAATTGAAAAAAATGATCGCAGTGGTAATTTTTCCTATCTGCATTTTATGAAAAAGCAGGTTCTTTTTCCGAGAATCGGACTGTTTCAAGATGAGGTTCATTACGACTCCGCGATTGCCTATACGGATATTGAGGTTGTGTTTGTGCCAGTTAAACTGTTTGAGCGTTTTCTCCAAAATAATCCCCAGCAATTGATTCATTGGATTCAAGAACAATCGGTCCTTTTAAAAGAAAGCATGATCAAAATCCAAAAAGGAACAACCAATGATGCATGTGAACGGATTGTGACATCACTGGCGATGTTATTAAATGATTTAGGAGAACGAATTGACAACAGAGAACGCGTTGCAATTGCTTGTCCAATTACCATTAATGACATTGCACGGATGAGTGGAACTACGCGGGAAACAGCAAGCAGTGTTATGAAAAAATTAGTCCAAATGAACCGTATTAGCTACAGTCATAAATTCTTAACTTTTCTAGATACGCCATTCTTTATTGATCGATTGAGTAATTAATCATAGAGAAGGGAGATACAGGAAAGTAGGTTCCTGTATAAAAGGATATGGCAGAAAAAAAGAAGAAAAACAAAAAACAGCTTTCGTCTTTTAGTATTTTATTTATTATTTTAATTGTTTTAGGTATCGTAACGGTCTTGCTAAATGGCCAGCCATTTACCCCAATAGAAATTGATGGCAAAATGGTTGACCACGTGGTAGGGGCCAAATTATCGGATATTATCATGGCTCCATTCAATGGGTTTAAAGATGCCATTGAAATTAATATTTTTATTTTAGTACTCGGTGGCTTTTTAAATATTGTGACACAAACTGGGGCTCTTGAAGCAGGGATTCAATCAGTCGTTAAAAAGTTAAAAGGGAACGAATTGAAAATCATTCCGATTTTAATGATTTTATTTTCTATTGGTGGTTCGACTTATGGAATGGCAGAAGAAACAATTCCTTTTTATGGTTTATTGAGTGCCACCATGGTCGCCGCTGGTTTTGATACGTTTGTCGCAGTGGGTACTGTGCTATTGGGTGCAGGATCAGGTGTTATCGGTTCAACGGTTAACCCTTTCTCCACAGGGGTAGCGATGGATGCGTTGCGAGGTATTGGCATTCAGCCGAATACAGGAATTATTTTAATTGTCGGTGCTATTTTGTGGGCGGCCTCTACTAGCTATTCTATTTTCATTGTGATGCGTTATGCGAAAAAAGTGAAGGCGGACAAAGGTTCAACAATTTTATCTTTACAAGAACAAGAGGATATGGAAAAAACGTATGGACAAGCAGCGTCGAAAGAAATGCCATTTACGAATCGTCATAAAAAAATCTTAATGGTATTCGCTTTCTGTTTTGTCATTATGATTGTTTCCTTAATTCCATGGAACGACTTTGGAGTGACGATTTTCAAAGGCTGGACGTCTGTTTTAACAGGCAACAGTTTCGGTGACTGGTACTTTGGCGACTTAGCGATGTGGTTCTTCCTTTTAGGGATCATTGCTGCCTTGATTGGTCGCTTTACTGAAAAAGAAACCATTGAAGCATTTATCGACGGTGCCAAAGATATGTTATCCGTTGTTTTAATTATCGTAGTTGCTCGCGGGGCATCTGTTTTGATGTCTAAAACGTATTTAGATTCATTTATCCTTGATAAAGCGGCAGGCTTATTACAAGGACTCTCCCCAGTCTTATTTGTCATCGGTGCCTTTGTTTTATACTTAGGTTTATCTTTCCTAATTCCTTCAACTTCTGGTTTAGCGTACGTTTCTATTCCTGTAATGGGTGCGTTAGCTAAAAACATTGGTTTAAGTCCAGAAGTGATGGTTATGATTTTTGCTTCAGGTTGTGGCTTGATTAATTTGATCACGCCAACATCTGGTGTCGTAATGGGTGGTTTGGAAATTTCCAAAGTTCAATATGCCACTTGGACAAAATTCATGGCCAAACCAATGATTGTCTTAGGCTTAATTAACCTAATTATCTTAATTGGCGCGATGTTACTCTTTAGCTAATCAAAAATTTTTTATGTTAGGGCTTCGGCTTTCGGAAAAAAGAAGAAGCAATGAAACAACAGCGACTACCTAAAAGTAGTCGCTGTTGTTTCATTTTGATAGTTGTTGAATTAACAATCTTGCGACAGCGCGGACAGAAAAAGGATTTTGCCCAGTGATTATACGGCCATCTTGATACGCAAATTCTTTATAGGGACGCTTTTTCGCAAAAGTAGCACCATGTTCTTTGGCAATTGTTTCGTTTAAGAAAGGAACAACTGCTTTTTTCATGGCAAAAATTTCTTCTGCAGTAGTGAATCCAGTAATGGTTTTATCTGCAATCAAATAATTTCCTGACGCATCTTTGACATTTAAAAGGCCAGCAATTCCGTGACAAACAGAAGTTAGGTACTTGCCCTGTTCGTAAAGGCTACGAGTGATTGCTTGCAACTGAGGATTATCAGGAAAGTCCCACATAACGCCATGGCCTCCTGTAAAGTAAATCGCTGCGTATTCATCTGGATCAATTTCTTCAAGAGAGAGGGAATGCGCTAGCGCTCGTTCTTGAAAATCGGCACTTTCATAAACAGCCATAATGGATGAATCTACATATTTCATACTCCGGGGATCCAAAGGGACATAGCCTCCTTGGGGACTAACATAGTCAACTGAAAATCCTGCTTTGGTTACTTCTTCCACGAACTCCGTGGCTTCACCTAGCCAGAGGCCCGTTGGTTCTTCGGTGCCGTGATAACGGGAAACGTTTGTGAGGACCACGAGAATTTTTTTCATGCTTGCTTCCTCCCTGGCATAATCGACGTAATGTGGGTCAATAGTTGTTGGAGTTGCTCAATTTTGGTGGTATCGTGAGAAAGTGAGTAATAATTTTTAGTTCCTTCACTGCGACAATCAATTAATTTGGCTTGTTTCAAAATTTTTAAGTGGTGAGAAACAGCGGGACGTGAGAGTTGTGTCGCCTCTGTTAACTCAGTGACACGACGGCCAACACAGGCCTGGTCTTCTAACAGTGCAATAATAATTGCTTGGCGTTTTTCATCACCCAATGCGATTAAAAAATCACTAAGCGCAGTAAATTCTGTTTGAATTCCTTCTAATTCTTTCATATTCTTTCGCCTCTTTGGTTCGTATTTTTAAACGATTAAACCATTTTTCGTGTTTTTTGTCAATAAAATACGCTGAGGGCTGAAACTTGACGTGGATCCCATTTTTCGTTAAGATACTAATTGATTAAAGGTTTAAACTTTTAAACCAATAAAAGGGATAGAAAGAGAGGAAAGATTCAATGATGAAAGCCGCTTTAATTCATAAATACGGACAAAAAGAATTATCAATCGAGGAGGTGCCCTTACCCACCATTCATGACAATGATGTTTTGGTCAAAATTATCGCTGCCAGTATCAACCCGATTGATTTAAAAACAAAAGATGGCAAAGTAAAGATGCTTTTAAATTATCAAATGCCACTGATTTTAGGCAGTGATTTTGCTGGGATTGTTGTTTCTGTTGGAAAAAATGTTCAAAATTTTAGGCTGGGCGATGCAGTTTACGGGCGAGTACCCAAAAATCGCGTGGGAACTTTTGCTGAATATATTGCAGTGGATCAAGCGGCTGTAGCTATGAAGCCGAAAAATTTAACGTTTGAAGAAGCTGCGGCCATTCCGTTAGTCGGTTTGACAAGTTATCAAGCGCTACATGATATTATGAATGTACAGCCAGGCCAGAAAGTCCTGATTCAAGCAGGTTCAGGAGGGATTGGAACCATTGCGATTCAATTAGCAAAACTAGCGGGCGCTTACGTTGCCACCACAACGAGTAGTAAAAATAAAGAATGGGTTCAAGCGTTGGGAGCAGATGAAGTGATTGACTATCGGACACAAAATTTTGAAGAAGTTTTATCCGACTATGATTATGTGTTTGATACAATGGGGGGTACAATCTTAGAAAAAGCTTTCTCAGTGGTTAAACCTCAGGGAAAAGTTGTTACATTGTCAGGCATTCCCAACGAACGTTTTGCTAAAGAGTATGGCTTGCCGCTTTGGAAACAATGGGCCTTTAAAATAGCTACTCGCAAGATTCATCGATTGGAGCAAGCCACAGATGTTAGTTATCATTTTTTGTTTATGCGTCCCGATGGCGAGCAATTAGCTTTACTCACTGAGCTCATTGAACAGGGAAAATTACAGCCGATAATTGACCGAGTCGTACCTTTTAGCCAAATTCAAGAAGCAGTGGACTATTCACTGACAGGGCGAGCACAAGGGAAAATTGTTGTGAAAATCGCCGATGTTGATCACGACTAAGTAAAGGAGACTTGCAAGAAAAATAGGCCTGTTTTTCTTGCAAGTCTCAAAGTTTACCATTTAAACGCCGTCTAACAAAAGTGATTTTAGGCGGGAAAAGATTTTTATAGAAAATCCTCATTTTTCCAGTTTCTATTTTGCAAATTCGTTATTTTTTGTTATTCTATTGATGGTTGTGTATGCGCTTTCTTTTTAGGTGGATACACAAAAATGAACGGAGTGCAGAAAGGAATGGTGTTCAAAGTGGGGAACAATTTATCGACAAGAAAAGGAGAAAACAGAGAAACAATTGTCAGTTGGCTGGGTCTTTCGTTATTGGTTGGCTTGGCGTTTATCTTATTTAGTCTGTTTCATCAACCAATGATCAGCCAAGCCAATGAGCCGACCCAAGAGAAACATTTTATGGTTTATTATCGGGCCTGGCGTGACAAAACGATGCAAGGAGTTAATACAACATTGCCAGATGAAAATTGGCTAACGATGCACGATATTCCTTATGGTATTGACATTGTGAATGTCTTTAGTTATGTGCCAAAAGGACAAGAAGCACTTGCACAGCCATTTTATGATACGTTAAAAAATGAGTATGCGCCAGCATTACATGCACGAGGTGTTCGTTTAGTTCGTGGGATTGATTATAGCGAGCTATTAAAAGTTCCTTATGCAGGAACAACGCCTACAGAAGCAGAATTTGATGCTTATGCGAAAGAGCTGTTAACCAAATTTGTCGATGATTTAGGAATTGATGGGTTAGATATTGACATGGAAACTCGTCCAAGTGAAAAAGATATTGTTCTATCTAATGGTGTCATTCGTGCATTATCAAAATACATTGGACCGAAGTCGGGAACGGATCGTCCATTTTTGTATGATACCAATGCAGAATATTTACCACCTTTACAAGATGTCAGTGACTGTTTCGATTTTCTCGCGTATCAACAGTATGGTAGCGATGACCAACGCACGCAACGAGCATTAAATAATTTAAGTCCGGTTCTCAATGGGGAACGATTTGTTCCAGGATTAACTTTCCCAGAAGAGCAAGATCGCAACCGCTGGTATGACACAAAAGAGCCGTATATGGAAAGTAACATGTATAAAGTAGCTCGTTATTCTTATGAAAATAATTTAGGGGGCATGTTCCTCTATGCCTTAGATCGCGATGGTCGCACCTATAATGAAGACGATTTAAATCAGATAAAACCTTCTAATTTACTTTGGACAAAAACGGCCATTGCAGAGAGTAAAGGCGTTTCTCTTGCAGAGATGAAAGCGGCTGCGCAACACTATTTAAAACGAATTAGCTACGCCAACACAGACCTTGAAGCACAAAATAAAGCCGCAGAAGCAGTGACACAAGCAACAACGCTTTATGATGTGAATAAAGCTATTTTAGGTGGCGATTATGGCCAAGGGATTTCAAACACCTATGATGCTGAATTAGAAAAAGGCCTGTTAGCCATTGACTTAACCACTTTATATCGTGCGTTGGATCAAGCAGTTACAGCCATTGAAAAGGCAGAAAGCTATACACCAGAAACGATTCAAGCACTACAAACAACAAAAGAGACAGTCGCAACAGAACTTGCGGGAAAAACGTATACAGCCGCGCAAGTGACTACTTGGCAAACGGAGGTCCAAACAGCTTTGGATAATTTAAAAGAGAAACAAACACAACCTTTAAAAAGTGTCTTCTCCATTGATGCGGGAAGAAAATATTTTTCCGTGGAACAACTGGAAGAATTAGTGGCCAAAGCCAGTCAAAATGGGTACACAGATGTCCAATTAATTTTAGGAAATGATGGCTTACGGTTTATCTTGGATGATATGTCGGTCAATGTGAATGGTAAAAAATACAACCACAACCGGGTTTCAAAAGCAATCCAACGAGGCAACAACGCGTATTACAATGATCCTAATGGCAACGCGTTAACACAAAAAGAAATGGATCGGTTGTTGGCTTTTGCGAAAGCGCGCAACATCAACATCATTCCCGTGATTAACAGTCCAGGACATATGGATGCCTTGTTAGTGGCCATGGAAAAACTAGCGATTAAAAATCCCGCTTTTGATGGCTCAAAACGAACAGTAGATTTAGGGAACCAAAAGGCAGTGAATTTCACAAAGGCGATTATCAGTAAGTACGTGGCTTATTTTTCCGCGCATAGTGAAATTTTCAATTTTGGTGGCGATGAGTATGCAAATGATGTCGACACAGGCGGTTGGGCGAAACTGCAATCTTCTGGGCGCTACAAGGATTTTGTCGCTTATGCGAATGATTTAGCTAAAATAATTAAAGATGCGGGCATGCAGCCAATGAGCTTCAATGATGGCATTTATTACAACAGCGACGATTCTTTCGGTACATTTGACCCAGAGATTATTATTTCTTATTGGACAGCCGGTTGGAGTGGGTATGACGTAGCCAAACCTGAGTACTTTGTTCAAAAAGGACACAAAATTTTTAATACCAATGATGCGTGGTATTGGGTAGCTGGCAATGTTGATTCTGGCATTTATCAATATGATGATGCTTTAGCAAATATGTCGAAAAAAGCATTTACAGATGTGCCAGCAGGTAGCCCGAATCTTCCAATTATTGGAAGTATTCAATGTGTTTGGTATGATGACCCTCGTCGTGACTATGATTTTGAACGAATTTATACGCTAATGGATACGTTCTCGGGAAATTATCGTGAGTATATGGTGGTTAAATAAAACTAGTTAAAGCTAATGAGTTATCTATAAAGACTGGCACGAATCAAGCTTGATTCGTGCCAGTCTTCTTTAACGGAAGAAGATTTGTTTGAGGGCCAACAATCAATTTAGGAATGCCTTATTGAAATGTTCCTGTTCTTATTGTAGACTGAAAGAAGTGGTGGTGGAAAGCTATCACCATTAATAGAAAAGCAGGAAAATAAAAAGGATCTTGTTGGAAGTTTAATGCTTGGAAATGTAAGCGGAATCATCTTTGTTGGAATGCTAAAAAAGGGAGTAGAGTTATGAGTAATGAAAATATCGTCTTAGCAAGAAATACAGAGCGTGCACCAAAGCATCCTCTCGCAGCCCAAACAGTCGCATTTTCCCACTATAATCATTTGTCGGCACAGTTACCTATTGAGCCAACCTCTGGACAATTGGTAGAAGGTGGCATTCGGGCCCAAGCGACACAATGTTTGAAAAATATCCAAGCGGTTGTTGAAAGTATCAACCATGTGATGAGTGACATTGTCAGAATGACCATTTTTGTCAAAGATATGCGGGATGTTGCCGCAGTTGAGGAGGTCTATGCGGCCTTTTTTACCCATTATTATCCAGCTAAAACAGTGGTTGCCGTCGCAGATTTGCCGTTAGGCGCTTCTGTTCAAATGGAGGCACTTGTTTCAAATGGGGAAGGAACTATCCCTAATGCACCTCAAGCTGGGGATTTAATTAAATTAACAAATCAGACTGTTCAGGCACCAATTGATGCTCTAGCCAGTCAAACGGTCGCGTTTTCTCACTATAACAATCTGTCTGCACAATTGCCTATAGATCCTCAAACGGGCAGAGTTGTGGCTGGCTGTGTTAAAACGCAAACAAAACAATGTTTGAAAAACATAAAAGCCATTTTAACCAGTATTGATGTGCCTTTTGATGATATTGTGAAGGTCAATATTTATTTAAAAGATTTATCTAAGCTAGAAGCTGTCAATCAAGTATATGCCGCTTTTTTCCCAGATTCAGGAATTGCGCGTACGGTCAATTACATGCCAGCACGAACAGTGATTGCTGTTGCTGATTTACCAATGGGCGCGGCGGTTCAAGTAGAAGCGGTGGTTTCTCATGGGGATGGTACGCCACCACAAGCGATTGAAGATCGACATGGATTAATTATTGAAGCAAATAATACAGATCACGCACCGAAGTGTCCATTTTCGACACAAACTGTTGCTTTTTCTCATTACAACCATCTATCAGCTCAGCTACCATTGGACCCTAAAACAAATGCGTTAGTCGCTGGCGGAATCAAGGAACAAACGACGCAATGTTTAGAAAACATCAAAGCGACTATTGAAAGTGTGGATCACAGCTTAGCTGATCTGGTGAAAGTGAACATTTTTGTGAAAGAGATTGAAGAGCTGGCGGCAGTAGATGATGTCTACCAAACGTACTTCCCTGAAGGCACGCCTGCCAGAAGAGTGATTGGTGTGACGGATTTACCAAAAGGTGCCCAGATTCAAATCGAAGCGATTGCTGGGAACGCAGAAGGTACGCCACCAATTGGCTAAACAGTAAAATAAACAAACGTCAGCTGGCTTCTGAAGCCAGCTGACGTTTTTAGTATTTAGATAAATCAGTAAAGTAAGCTAGTTGCCATTTTTGTGTTTTTTTGGCGGTTTGATTAAGATTTTGGCACCAAGAAGGATAAAAACGGGACGCCATTTTGCCTTTTTGTTGGTGCGTTTTGAGAATTTTTTGTTGGATTAAACATTCTTTTGGTAGAAGAAAGAGACCTTGCTTTTCTTGATCAGCAATGACAATTGCTAACATTTCAGGGGCTTCCGTAGCATCAAAGGCTTCGTTCTGATTTTGTTGATTTTTTTCCCAGAAGGCTGCAAAATAGCCTTCTTTTTTCGGCGTTTTTTTGGCTAAGCGACTGCGGATAAGTTGTTGCGATTCATTAACTTGACATAAAAAGCCTTCATATTCGGCATTTTGTTTTTCTTCGGAAAGCAGGGTGATCGCGCCCACTGCTTTTTCAAGTATTGGCAATGAATTCATAGGGAATGTCCTTTCTTTTCGTTTAATGTCGGTAAGAGTTCTTGGATAATGGTTAATCCTTTCGCCAATACCTCAAGCTGATTGGAGGCTAAGGAAATTCGTAAAAAAGCATCTGGCTGATTTTGCACAGTAAAGCGGCTCGAGTGAAAAAGACGTACCCCATTTTGGAGAAATTCTTGTTCAATTTGCGGCGCCGTTTTTTCGGTAGAAAGGGGAATAGTTCGGTAGTACGGCAAAGGATTGCTAGGTCTAGCTAACCCAAAAATGGTATCAAATAAGTCATTGGCTTGTTTTGTTAAAGCCAATTTTTCTATCACTAATTCTTCTGCAACTGGTGAGCGTAAGACTTGGGTGACAATTTCAGCATCAAAGCCAGAAGTTTTAACGTTAATGTTAAAAATCGCACGCTCTATTTCTTGGCGAAGAAGCGGAGGGAAAACAAGGTACGCAATGCGTAAGCCTGTACAGACAAATTTTGTCATCCCCGCTAAGTAAATCGTTTGTTGAGGTAAGAGTTCTTGAAACGTTGGTAAAACTGCTTGCTGTGCATAAGTTGTTAAAAAAGAATGAATGTCATCTTCAATTACCCATAAGTGTTCTTGCTGAATGATTTCAGCTAAAGTCATTCGGCGGGCGCTAGACATTTGGAAACCAATCGGGTTATTACATGCGGGCATTAAGAAAATACCATGTATTTTTTTCTTTTTGCATTCTTGCAGTAAATGCTCTGGGTCCATCCCCTCGGAATCATAGCCAATCGGGACGATTTCTAAATGATAAAGCTGGGCGAGTTCAATAAAATTTGAATACGTGTATCGATCTACGGCAATCCGCTGACCTGGAGAAAAAGCGGCGGCTAACGTCACGGCCAGCCCATTCTGGACACCAGATACAATGGCAACTTCTTCGGCATTGGTCCGAACGCCTTGTGTCTGAAGCCATTCGGCAGCGGTTGCTCGTTGAAAGTGCGTACCTAAAGGATCGCGATAATTTAGCAAACTGTTAAGGGCCGCATTTTTACTAACGGATTCAATAAAAGGTAAAATCCGCTGATTACACATATCAAAGGAACTAACCAGCCCTAAATCAATTAGATGGTCCGCTACTTGGTTGGTAGAGATTGTAATTGAGTGAAACGCGTTGGGAGAAACGAAAGTGCCGCTACCGATGTTGGTATAAAGTAAGCCTTTTTCCATAGCGTGTTTATAGGCTTGACCAATCGTCGTGAAATTCAGATCCAAGTAATCAGCTAATTCTCTTTGCGAAGGCAATTTCACATTTTTTTGAAGCACACCAGATAAGATATCCGCTTCTAATTGTTGAACCAATGATTGGTAATAAGGTCTTGTTAAACGTTCTTTAACAGGGCGCCATGACAACGCATAGTTCTCATAGGAATTAATCGGCATGAGGGGAACTTCCTTTCTATAAAATTGTATTCCATACAATTATAGCATTGAGTGTATTGTTTGTCTGGTTTATGATAGCGCAAAGGGAGGAATTCAGATGGACATTATTTCTTATGAGAGGGTTATTCAACAATTGTCGTTTTCCGAAGCAATTCAAGTGATGAAACGTTGCTTTGCAGAGTTTCAAAAAGGAAAAATTTCGCAAAGTGAGCGCCATGTAGAGGTTTTACCAGATGGGAAAAATCAAAATCTTTTTGCATTAATGCCTGCTTACTTAGGAAAAAATCGCTTTTTTGGGGCAAAAATCATTACAGCTTTTCCAGAAAATCCACAAAAAAATTTGGCCTCACATCTTGGTCAAATTTTATTGTTTGATAGTTCTACTGGAAGACCAGTCGCAATGATGGACGCCAATGCGATTACGTGGCTTCGCACAGCAGCTGTTTCTGCTTTGGCAACCGATTATTTAGCAGCTCCAAAGGCAAAAAGTATCGCTTTGATTGGTGCAGGTCAACAAGCTTCGCCTCATCTCGCAGCGCTACAAAGCGTTCGGGCGATTGAAAAGGTTTTTATATATGACCGCACAGCAGAACGCGCACGAAAATTAATCGCTAAGCAACAGCACAATTACCCCGAATGTACCTTTATTGGTTGTTCTTCTGTCCAAGAAGCCGTCCAGGAAGCGGAAATTATCTGTACACTAACTTCCAGTCAGGACGCATTTTTAGAAGAAAAAGACGTTTTGCCGAATGCCCATATCAATGCAATTGGTACATTCACGCCGACTTCCAGAGAATTAACAAGCGACCTTGTTAAAAACAGTCAAGTGTTTGTAGATGAGTATGCGGCTGCATTAAAAGAAAGCGGGGATCTTTTAATTCCGATTTCAGAAGGTGCCTTTTCAGCTGAAAAAATTGTAGGTTCTCTCGGCGAATTAGTGACTGGCAAAGTTAAACTAAAGGCGGAGCAGAAAGGCCGCACGATTTTTGATGCGGTTGGCTTATCAGTTGAGGATTTGTGTTGCGCGGAATACATTTATCAAAAAATACAAGGAGAGAAATAAAATGAGTTATCCCTATTATATTGTCGATGCTTTTGCGGAGGAAGTTTTTAAAGGCAATCCCGCCGCTGTTTATGTTTTGGAAAAGTGGTTGCCAGAAGCGGTGATGCAAAACATTGCGATTGAAAATAATTTGTCAGAGACTGCTTTTACAGTCAAAGAGGGAAAAAGTTACGCCCTGCGCTGGTTTACGCCGGAACGAGAAATCGATCTCTGCGGGCATGCTACATTAGCGACGGCTTTTGTGTTATTTAACTATTATTCCGTTGCGGAAGAAACGCTTCATTTTACTAGTCAAAGTGGACCGCTCGCAGTGACCAAAAAAGAGGAATACTATTATCTAGATTTTCCTTACATCCTACCGGAAAGGATTCCAATTTTGCCAGAGTATGAAGTCGCTTTAGGCGCGAAAATTTATGAAGCTTATTTAGGCCGCGATTTATTTTTTGTCTTAAAAGACGAAGAGACAGTGGCAAAAATCACACCAGATTTTTCTGCATTAAAAGCATTGGATTTAGGAGTAGGAGTCATTGTAACGGCACCTGGAGACTCGGTGGATTTTGTTTCACGGACTTTTTTCCCGAAACTAAGAATTAACGAAGATCCAGTTTGTGGTTCTGCGCACGCCAATTTAATTCCTTATTGGGGAAAACGGCTCAATCAAACGACCCTTTCCGCCTATCAAGTGTCCCCAAGAGGCGGCTTTTTAACTTGTGAAGTGAAAGAAGATCGAGTCATTATTGGTGGTACTGCTAAACTATTTGCAAAAGGGGAAGCGTACTTGCCTGTATAAAAGTACACCGTCCGCTAGCAATTCGTTGTTAGCGGTCGGTGTACTTTTTAAATAGAATAGTTGCGAGAAACAAAGGGAACTTCTTCACCATTTTCGAGCTGATTTAGATACAAAGCTAACATGAAAAAGTAACCTGAGAGTAAGTTGACTACATCATACAGCTGCGGATCAATTTTTTTACCACCATAGTCCATGCGATAAAGTAAACGAACAATATCTTTGGCTTTGGCTCTTAAAATGTGTGCATAAGAGGAACAGATTGTGCCCATCGGTAAAACAAAAGGACGATTTTCTTCGTATGTCAGTTCATTCATAGCATTGACACGTTCCAAAAGCCAGGCTATTTCGTCCTCTGTGACTGTTAATTTTGTTCGGGTCGTTGGATTGACATGGTAGATTAACTCGCAAATTTTAGCTAGTTCTTCTGTTAGTGCAGGCTGTTCAGGGACGTCTAATTGTTGCACATATCCTCGTAGAAGACCTGTCATCGAGGCCAATTCATCAGTCATTAATTCAAAATCACATCGTAAATCTTCTGGTTTAGAAGATAAATACGGGTACGCTTCATACGGACTGCGGTACATTTTTTCCATTCAATTTCCCTACTTTCTAAAAATAAAAAGCCCTCAAAAAGAATGCACGAAAGCCAATCTTTTTGAGCGCCGTTGCTCGACTGTTCACAGTACACCATTGTACTTGCTAAGGTAATCATAGCCAAGAGTGAAGGGAGAGTCAAGGGGGAATCAAAGTTGGAGAAAGAAAATGAAGCTAAGAATTACCAGAAGTAAACCAATCAATAAACTGACAAGACCAGAAAGTTGACCTAATCGTTGTTGGGTAGAAGAAGGTTGATCGGTAACAGTGAGCAAACTTGAGAAAAAGTTCATTTTTTTCACGAGTATTAAATACGCAACAATAAGCAAAAGAATATCCGAAAAAAGGTACGAAAGGGGCTCAGAAATAAATTTTTGGGCACGAAGTAAAAAAATTCCTATGAAGAGGACAACAAAACCATACTTAAGAAAAGTTTCTTTCGACATGTTGAAATCGCTTCCTTTTAATTGATGAATTTTATTAATAGTCACTATTCTTATGATTAAATTATAGGACTTTGAGGGCGGTGGAGCAAAGGAAAAATGGAGAATGGTGGGAGGAAAGTGTGACCAATAAAAAATAAACCCGCTAGAAAACCTATTTTATAGGTTTTCTAGCGGGTTGATTGTTATTCCCACTCTGTGAGAGTCTAACTTTATAAGGAGTGGTTTGTTGTAATTAAGCGGGTTTCGATTGTTAGAAAGAGCATGAATTTGATAGATGTTTCTTGTATTGGTTGCAAAATGGTTGCAGTAATATGTTGCTAGATATACTAAATAATTAAGACGTATGGTATATTAAAAGAAGGACGTGTGGTTAGATTTTTGACTTGTGATTCGCAAGTTTTGGCAATAATGGTAGAGAGGTTTGTTCTCTGTGCTCCATAACAAAGGTTTCCGAGTAATCGTCGGATAACCTGTCAAAGAACGTAATGAGTAACCACACGTTCGTTTAATAGGGAAGTGAATAAATGAAAACGTTTGATAATATAAATAATCTGGAACAACTCTCTCAGGTGTTAAAAGTACCTAAGAGAAAATTAACATATATTTTATATGTAAAAAGAATTGAAAATCTTTATATAGATTTCGAAATACCTAAGAAAACTGGGGGAACAAGAAAGATTAGTAGTCCATCAAATGATTTGAAAGAAATTCAGAAGAACATTGCTAAACTTTTGGAAAAACAACAAGAGATATTTTTGAAAGAAAATAATATAAAATCTAATATATCGCATGCATTTACTAAAGATAAAAGTATTATGACCAATGCGCTTATTCATAAACACAAAAAGTACGTTTTAAATATTGATTTAGAAGATTTTTTTGATTCATTTCATTTTGGTAGAGTAGCGGGATATTTTGAAAAAAATGAGAATTTCTTGTTTCCTAAAAAAACGGCTGTGATTTTGGCTCAACTTACTTGTTATAATGGGAAATTACCTCAAGGAGCCCCTTCATCACCAATAATTACTAATTTAATTTGTAACATACTGGATATGAAATTATTGAAAATATCAAAAAAGTTTAAGGTAGATTATTCTAGGTATGCAGATGACCTTACTTTTTCAACTAATAATAATAATTTTATTGAAGAACTAGATACTTTTTTATCTCAACTAGAACAAATAATAAATAAAAGTGGATTTGAAGTTAATAAAAAAAAGACTAGAATACAATATAGAGAATCTAAACAAATGGTTACTGGATTAGTAGTGAATAAAAAAGTAAATATAAATAGAAAATTTTATAGAGAAACACGTGCTATGGCGATTAGTCAATATCTTACAGGAGCGTTCAAAATTGATAATGAAGAAGGGAATCTTAAAAGATTAGAAGGACGTTTTTCGTTTATTAATCAAATAGATAGATTTAATAAAAAAAGAAATTCTAAAAATACTGTGGTTGGAAAAAAGAACGGTATCTTAAATGGTAAAGAAAAGCAGTATCAAATGTTTTTATTTTATAAGTATTTCTATTGTAATTCTAAGCCATGTATCGTTACTGAAGGAAAAACGGATATTATGTATATAAAAGCAGCATTAAAGAATTTGTACAAATTCTATCCGAAGTTAATCGAAAAAAATCAGATGGAACATTCCATTACAATATATCATTTTTAAAAAGAAGCAAGAGAATTAGATATTTTTTTGGTTTAAATCTTGATGGAGCTGATACCATGAATAAAATATATAATTACTATTGTGATGTTAATAATGCTAACTTTCCTAATTATGCAAAATTTTTTGAAAATAAAGGAGTATTATATACAAATCCAACTATTCTAATCTATGATAATGAAATGAGTAATAATAAAAAACCTTTATATAAGGCTTTAAACGTGACTAAAATAAACGAAAACAAAGAAAAATCAGAATTTCTTAGTAGGAATCACTATACAAATATTACTTCAAACCTATATATCTTAACACACCAATTAGTAAATGGACTAGCTGAATGTGAAATAGAAGATTTGTTTGATTCAAAAATATTAGAAATGAAAATAAACGGAAAGTCATTTGAGAGGGAATTAAAAGATTTTAATGATACTGAACATTATGGAAAAGCAGTTTTTGCTAATTATATATTAAAAAATTATCATACTGTTAATTTTGATAATTTTAGGCCATTTCTTGATTGTCTAAACCAAATTGTTGAAGCATCTAGATAGATAATAAAAGATTATGGGGACGGCTAAAGCAGATTCTAAAACATACAATAATTATAAAATATTAAGTCGTGCAATGCCTGTTTTATCAAGGTAAACACGATTTTTTTATTTTTTATGAATTAAAAAAATTGGATTCTAAACATATTTGTGGTAAAGTTAGAACCACAAAAGAAAAACGAGGTGAAAAATGCTGATTGATGAATTAACTTGGGATTATGATTTCAAAAAAATATTATTAGGAGATATAGTCTATGTTAGCAACGAGAATGAAGCAATTAAAAATATATTACTAGCTAAAAATTTTTCTAACTATGTGGATAGTGAAATTGATTATAATAAATATTATCCAGGACACATTGAAAATTATCAAGTTGTAGAAAATGTTTTCAAAAAAGTTTTTCAAGAAGGGAATGGAAGTCATAAGGATGTTATGAATTCTTTTTGGACTACTTATAAATTTTTCTTGCAGATTGAATATCCTGATGTGTTTACTCCTGACGGATCGCTTAGGAATAAAGTCCCATTGCAAAAAAACACAAATTTAACGATTTCTAAAGTAGATAATGGGTACCCTCCTTTTGATAGTAAAGATTATCAACTGATTCATAAAAAGTATATAAGTTATTACAAAACCAATTTTCCGCAGTTTATTGTTGAGGAAGGATATACTTGGAATCGATTTTTAATTGAAAATTTTGACCAATTTATTAAGGTAAATAGTTGTTTTGAGTTAGTTAAGTTTGCTAAATTAACTCACAGTATCGGAAATCTAATATTGGTACCGAAAGGTTTTAATAGTTCTAGGTATTGTCCACATCTTGATTATTGGGATTTATCACTTAATTCATTAAAAAAAATATTTATTGAAGAAGAAAGTAATTGTTTTTCGGAATATACAGTCAAATCAATAAAGAGCTATATGTCTGATTACTATTCTTGGGAATCATTCATAAATTCTCATTATTTAAACGATTATGTTGATGAGAATTATAATGTAATTCCTTTTTGGAAAAATCATTTTGAAAGAATAAAACCAGTCACTCGTGAAGAAATAATCATGTTTTTAGAACAAGTTAATGTTAGCATTGAAAATAGAGGAAAAAAAATTTTAAGTCGGATAGAAGGGAACAACAATGGCAAAAGTATATAAAACAGTTAGATTAGCATATGAAACAAAAATATGGATTGATAAACTAATAGTATATAGAGAAAGACAATTGCAAGTTGAAATTAAAAATGGTTTGATTAAAAAACTAGAGGAAGAAATACAAAGTCAATTCAATGAATTGGTTAATGGTGTCTCTCTCAATCTTGTTTTGAAAGTTTCCAGTGGTAGTGTTTTGGAGCAGGCATATCGATATTGCGAAAAACAAAACTTATCGAATGAAGAATGGTCAAAAATTGAAAAAAGAATGAACCATGCGGTTAAGGAAAATGATTTTAAAACTGAAACCACAGTTACACCAAAGTTTTACTTAGATGAAGATATTTTAGATGGCTTGGAACATTATAGATATAGATTTAAGATTGATGAACCAGGGAAACGTCTTCCATTATTAAGTTATATTATTAAATTAGTAGTCTTTGCTTTTTATGACAGTCTGATACAGACAGGGGATATATAAAAGTAAAGCTTTTCTAAATAGTTTAGCAGCTATTTAGAAATTTTTTGGATACAAATGTTTATTTGTGGAACCACTATATCATATAGAAAGGGGCGTACATGAATAAAAATGAGAAAGTAAAAATTAATACTAAGAGGAATTGAACACTACTTACAATTCGCTACTATAAGAACGTGAATATGCAGAAAAAAGGAATTTTAAAAGCTTTAAAAAAATTGAAAAAGAGGAAAAGAAACATGAAATCTGATAATTTAAAATTTTTTATTTCTCTTATTATTGGCTGTTTGTTTGGATTTATTGCAACTAAATTTGAGGGTATAACTAATGGACTGTTAAATATAATAGGGTGTTTATCATTAGTTGTCTGTTTAATATTTTTTATCAGAATGAGAATTAGAAATTTTCTAGGCTTTATTTTAATAGTGTGGAATAAATTTAGGGGTGATTGATTGAACACGAGAAATAGAGGTTCACCTAGTTAAGTTACTGGTAATAGTGTCATATAGATATAAAATGAAAGGATTTGAAAGAATGGCTATTAAACCAATTATTGATTCTGTTGCAACTGTAGGTAATTCATTACTATTAGTAGATTTGAACCCAGCGTTTGAAAGGGTTAAAAATAGTGATGGAGGATTTGAAAAAACAGATAGAATTACTCATTACAATTACACAGTTGTATGTCTTGAAAAGAAATTTGAAAAAATTAGTGTGAAAATTGAAGAAATACGACCTCTGTTTGATACGGAGAGAGAAGATATTCCTGAAAATACTTATGTGAAGTTTGAGAATTTAACATTTACTCCATACGTTTCAAATGGCTGGATTCAGTTGTCTTCCAAAGCGGACAAATGTGTAGCTGTTAAGGTTTAATATTATGCAATGGAGACAGAAAGATGATTTTATAGAAGTTTCAGCATTTTCACCAAGCATACTACTACGGTACCGTTGGAGTTTTTTACTTGCTGTCCTAAGTGTTGAGTTAATAATTTTTCTTTTCATTATAGGACACCTAGTTAATGGATTTTTACACATTTTCGTTTTTGTTAGTTATTGTTATCTGTTTACCAGTACAATCTATAAATTTGTGATGTATAGAAAAATAAACTGGGAAAATTCTCCGTATAGCTTGATTAAAAGGTTTATTAACGATAATCGGCTTTTCCTAGAAGAAATACAAGTTTTAGGAAAAGACAGCAATGGCAAAGCTGTAAAGAGAAAAGTAATAACGGAAAGTGTTTTTATATTATATAAAGAAACTCCCAACGAACTAATTATCCGATTCTGGAAAAATGGTGATAAATGGAACGAGCTAGCTAATGCTAGTAGCAATAAATTATCGGCTATTTTTGGTCTTAATTGCACAATAAATGATGATATTCAATACTGTGACTATATCTTTGAAAAAGTGTCAGATAATCGCTTACACCTTTCACATGGCATTCCCAAAACTAATGGAACAATCATTCAAGTCACTGAAAAAATTTCTTATGATGTCAGTAAGGTTAGTCACGGTTTGACTATTGGAAACACTGGGAGTGGAAAATCAGTTTGGATTGAATACAAGATTTTAGTTTATGCACAAATGGGTGCAATAATTTATGTAGCTGATCCGAAGTCAGCAGATTTATCGTTATTAAAATATGTTCATGGCTTTGAAGATAGAGTAGTAAGCGAACCGAATCACATTGCAAGGGTACTAAGAGAAGTAACAGAAATTATGGAAACAAGATATAGGCAGTATTTCAGTGAAGTTTCAGCATTCGGTAAAACCTTTGTTGATTTCAACTTACCACCTGTTGTGCTAGTATTTGATGAATTTGCAGCATTTATCAAGAGTGCCGATAAAAAATTAAGTACAGAATGTATGTCTTATCTATACTCACTTATTTTAAAAGGTCGTGCAATGGGGTGTTTCGTTGAAATTATTCTTCAACGTCCAGATAGTTCTATTTTAGATGGTGCATTACGTGACCAGCTTGGCTGTAGAACACTGTTAGGTACCGCGAGTAAAGAGGCTACTATGATGTGCTTTGGCTCGTCTAGCGTAGAACATAAGTCTATTTTTGTCAAAGGTGGAGGATATATCAAGATTGATGGACAAGGAGAAGAAAAATACTTTGAAACACCATTTATGAAAGATTTTGATTTTATTGCAGAATTGGAAAATATTTTCTATAAACGACAATAATACCTTTCAAAGTGAGTGAAATAGGAAGGTAGTCGCCTTAGCGACTAAACGGAGTGTCCGAGTCTTTTCACTCACTTTGAGAGGTGCAGTCGGGCGTTCTTTGCCCGACACTTAACTTGATATATAAAACAACATCTGCTCGCAAAATATATTTTTGAGAGGTGTGTGATGTATAAAGAAACACGTGCCTATAATACAAAAATTATTGAAACTTCAACTTATATTGAAGTTTATCAGTATGAAGAGCCTATTTTTTATAGTAGACATATCGAAGATGAATCAAGATCTACACAGTTAGAGTGGTTAGATGGTGATATCGAGAAACGTACTTTTGAAGAATTGTCTAATAGTGAAAAGTATGACAGTTTGAAAAGAAAGCAACGGCATTATGAAGATATGCGTTGGGAAATAGCTCGCATTGTTGATTGTAATTTTGATGAGGCGACAAAGTTTGTGACATTGACTTTTCGCGAAAATATATCTTCAGTAGATTATACCAACAATGAATTTAAAAAATTCATCCAAAGGCTAAATAGAAGATTAAAAAAGCGTAATCAACGTGCTAAGTATTTAGCAACATGGGAAAAACAAAAAAGAGGTTCAATTCATTATCATGTTGTCTTCTTTTCATTGGGTTATATTAAAAATTCTGAATTAGAAAAAATATGGCAAAATGGTTTTGTAAAGATCAATAAGGTAGACGTTGATAGTGTTGAGAATAGAGGTCGTTATTTGAGTAAATATTTTTCAAAAGACCTCGAAATTAAAGAGCATAAGAAAAAAGCGTTTTTTAAATCTCAAAATTTAAAAACGCCTCAAATTAGGAAAATAACTACGTCACAACCGTATGATTTTTCCAATAAAAATATTATTTATACAAAAGATTATAAACGGAAAGTTCTAGATTTTAAAGAGTTTACAGGAGAATATCTTAATTTTAAAGAAGGAACTGTTCACTATACGAAAATTTTAAAGGGGTGGTTTACTTGACTAATAACACTATTACAAAAAAAGAATTATGTGACTTAGGATTCGGACCAAGTCAATCCTCTGATATTATCCGAAAAGCAAAATATTTAATGGTAAATAAAGGATATTCCTATTATGCAAGTAAGCGATTAGGGAGAGTACCTGTTTCCGCTGTTGAAGAGATACTTGGATTTAAAATTATTATGGAACATGTTTAGATAAAAGGAGAACAAATTAATGCCTAAAATATCCAATGTTTATCAAGATAAAAAAAGTGGTAAGTGGTATTTTGTAGCTAATTTAGGGTATGACGAAAAAGGAAATCGCATTAGGCATTGGGGACGTGGATATAATTCTCAAAGAGAGGCAAAGCGTGCCTATGATGATTATATGAATGATTTTTCGGATACTGCTATCAAAAAAAATAGCACGATGTCTTTTAAAGAGTTTTACGAAACGTATTTTAAACCAGATTACAAACGTTCAGTTAAATCAAGGACATATGAAAATCGAGTGTCGTCTATGGATATCCATTTTGCCTATTTCTTCAACCGAAAATTAAAAGATATTACACCACCTATCATTAAGAAATGGCAGAACATTTTATCGGAAAACTATTCTTCCGCTTATATTCGTAACATTTATGGATTATTTCAAAAATCACTAGACTTAGCGGTGACACTAGGATTATTAAATAAAAACGTAGCTAAACAAGTGGGTAATGTAAAAAAGGTAAAGAAAAAAGTAGATTTTTGGACAAAAGATGAGTTTGAAAAAGTTATTGCAACATTTGATTTATCAGATTACCATGAATATTTTAGTTTTGTTTTAATTTGGTTGTTATTTATGACTGGATTACGTTTTGGAGAGGCTCAAGCATTAGAGTGGGAAAAAGATATTGATTTTGACAATCGAACACTGAGAGTAAACAAATCCATGTACTACAAGAATGCTAGTGAGTACTATTTAACTGAACCAAAAACAAAAGCCAGTAATCGAGTAATAGCTTTAGATGATGATACCGTTGAATTACTGAAACAATGGAAAACTCTTCAAACTAAAAATATTCCTTCTAAGTATGTGCTATCATATAATGGAGTGCCAACAAATAAGAGTGCTACTTATCATGTAATAACACGTCATTCTAAGCTAGCTAGTGTTCATAGAATTAAAGCCCACGCACTAAGACATTCTCATGCTTCCTTGTTAATTTCAATGGGTGAAAATGCACTAGTTGTTCGAGATAGGTTAGGTCACGAGGATATACAAACAACTTTGGGAACATATGGACACTTGTATGAGAATGCTAATAAAGAAGTAGCGAGAAAACTAACAAATATAATTGATATTCCAAAAGCTAATGTGACTAGAAAACTTATTACTAATCAGTATATTAAACGAAAGTAAAGGAGTGGTTTTCAATGGATAAAGTTACCATCATGAGCCGAAAAAAATTTTTGGAGTGGATACCCCCAATTTCAAAAGAGCAAATTGTTGCCATTAGAATTGGCGATAGACCACCAGTGAAAGACACTGCCTCTAAACGATATTTAGATACCTTATCTTTAGCTTTTTATGATGAATGGACATTTGCTGATGAAATAGACCGAAATACGCCAGAAGGTAGCAATCGATTAACGGAACAAGATAAGGTGATAATAGATGAGTTTATAGACCAATATGCTGATAAAAACTTTGTTCTCCATTGTGAGCAGGGTATTAGTCGAAGCTCAGCAATTGGTTATTATATTTTAAAACGCCTTGGATATATTGAAGAACTCAACGATAAAAAAGATAGTTCTTTATTCTTTCCGAATATTGAAGTATATGGGCTATTGATTGGGAAGCCTTATACAAAAGATACTGCTACGGAGCTAAAGAATGAATTGAAGAGTTTAGAATAATTAGTCTCACAGAAGGTTGTGGAGCAATGAATAGAATAGGAATTTTTTTTATTTGTAGTAATGGTGAAATTATCGCAAATCATATACCTTATAAAAAAGGAAGGATTTTAAATGGGTTATATGATAGTAATAGCGATCATTGGGAGTTGTTCGATTCGCTTATTTTTAAGTTTGATACAGATGACTATATCAATGTACCCCGAGGAAGAGTTATTTTTGATGAACTAAATAATCAAAGTATTATCTATATAGATAAGTGCTATCTTTCAGATAAGGAAGTTTTGAAAAAAATTATTAAATTATTTCAAGTGAAAAATTATGTAACAAAAACAGACATTCATTATCAGTGTCCAAATTGTTTGGGAAATATATGGGACGATTGGTAACTGATTAAATAAATGAGGTGACCATATGAAAACGATTCTGGTGGGAGATTTACACTTAACAGCACAAATAATCTTACCAATGGTTGAGCAGAAAGTTAAAGAATTAGGCATTAAACGAGTGATTTTGCTAGGCGACTATACAGACGCATACGAGCAAGAAAGAAACTTTGACCTTTACATGAATGAATTGGATTATTTGTTCATATGGAAATCAAAGATGAAAGTTTTCGGTGTCGAAGTGATAAACCTCTTAGGAAATCATGACGTGTCTTATTTGACGGTTACACCTAGAAGGTATTCACTTCAAGATGCAGATGGATTTCTTTCAGTCGGTCGAAAGCTATTGAAATTAAATTTGCAAATTGCCTTTCAGTTAGATGATTATTTGGTTAGTCATGCTGGTTACACTCAAGACTTTGATTTAGAAGACTGGCACTTTGAAACGATAAATGAAAATTTAATCGATAATTTAGATAATTTAGAAGACCATGTCGGCAAGGCAAGAGGCGGGGAATACTTTTTAGGTAGTCCATTATGGGCTGATTTTGACCATGAATTAAGCTGTTTGCCAAACCCAAAGTATCAAAAACAAATTGTAGGGCATACACCCCAAGCGAAAATCACGACTGTTCATAAGGGAGAGTTTGAACTTGTGGGAATTGATACGTTTACGATTATTCCAATTAAAAGAAAACCTTTTTTCAAAGAAATTGGTAGTGGTGAAATTTTACTTTATGATAACGGACTAACACCGCTTCAACTTAGTTGGCAAAATGATGAAGTATTTGAAAAGCTGAGTAAAACTTTTGATAGAAGCTGACGTATTGAATACTGAAATTTAGATTTTGAAATATGACAAAATTTTCAAAGCAAATAATAATATTTCGATTGATTGAGGTTGTGGTTAAGGCAGTTTGCTTGGTGTAATTCAGTTAGACGATTTGTATGAATTCTAAGTTTAATGATTAAGAATAATATGTATTGGTTGCAAAATGGTTGCATAATATAAAAAAAAGAGCCTAGAATCCTTATAAATAAAGGGTTCTAAGCTCTTTTATCTTATTCCCACTCCACAGTTGCAGGTGGTTTTGAAGTAATATCGTACACGATACGGTTTACATGTGCAACTTCGTTCACGATGCGCACAGAGATTTTTTGTAAAACATCCCAAGGGATACGGGCAAAGTCAGCGGTCATGCCGTCGATAGAAGTCACAGCACGGATACCGACTGTGTAATCGTAGGTACGGCCATCGCCCATAACGCCTACTGAGCGGATGCCAGGTAAGACAGTAAAGTACTGCCAAATGTCACGATCTAAGCCAGCTGCTGCGATTTCTTCACGTAGGATAGCATCTGAATCACGAACGATTTGTAATTTATCTTCTGTAATTTCACCAAGCACACGAATACCTAATCCTGGTCCTGGGAATGGTTGGCGCCAAACGATTGCATCAGGCATGCCAAGTTCAGTTCCTAAGGCACGAACTTCGTCTTTGAATAATGTATTTAAAGGTTCAATTAATTCAAATTGCATGTCTTCAGGAAGACCACCAACGTTGTGATGTGATTTAATTGTTTGCGCAGTTTCTGTACCAGATTCGATGACGTCTGTGTAAAGAGTTCCTTGTGCTAGGAATGAAACGCCTTCTTCCCCAGCAAGTTTAGTTGCTTCGTCATCAAAAACATACACAAATTCGTTACCGATGATTTTACGTTTTTGTTCAGGGTCAGAAACGCCTGCTAATTTGCTTAAGAAGCGTTCTTTCGCATCTACTTTAATAATGTTTAAGCCAAATTTACCACCTAAACTTTCCATTACTTGTTCTGCTTCACCTTTACGTAATAATCCATGGTCAACGAAGATACAAGTTAATTGGTCGCCAATGGCTTTTTGTAAAAGCACGCCGACAACACTTGAGTCAACGCCACCTGATAAACCAAGTAAGACTTTTTTATCGCCTACTTGTTCACGGATTTTAGCGACTTCCATATCGATGAAGTTTTCCATGCTCCAGTCACCAGTACAGCCACACACATCAAAAGCAAAGTGACGTAATAAGTCGTTACCATATTCTGAATGACGAACTTCTGGGTGAAATTGTACGCCGTAGAATTTGCGGTTGGCATCTTCGATAGAAGCGATTGGACAGTCGTTGCTTGTCCCAACTTTTTCGAATCCAGGAGCGATTTCTGTTACTAAATCACCGTGGCTCATCCAAACGGTTTGTTTCGCAGGTGTTCCTTGGAATAATGTCGCATCACCAAGGATTTCTAATTCTGCTTTTCCGTATTCACGGTTTGCGGCAGGTTCTACTTTTCCGCCTAAGTTATGAGTCATTAATTGCATACCGTAGCAGATGCCAAGAATGGGAATTCCTAACTCATAAATTTCTGGATCAATGCTAAAAGCATCTTTGTCATATACGCTGTTTGGTCCACCTGAGAAGATGATTCCTTTAGGCGCGATTTTGCGAATTTCTTCTGCCGTAGTTCGGTGGCTTAATAACTCAGAGAATACGCCAAATTCACGAATACGACGAGTAATCAATTGGTTAAACTGACTACCAAAGTCTAAAACAATAATTTTTTCGACAGATGTCAAATCGGCAACGTTAGTCACGTCTATTACCCCTTATCCATTTAAATTTATCTAAAGAAAAGGCGGTTAAAAAGTGGTCAGCACCAAGAATTAAGAAAGGATTTTCAAAAATTGTTTTACGATTTTTAGAAAATTTTGGCTTAATTCCGCAGGGGCTACTTTTAAACAGCCGAGAATCAGGCGGTTAAAAAGTGGTTCACTTTTGTTCCGTACTCTTCTTTGTCTAGCTATACTTATTAAAACATTTTACTCCTTGAAAGTCATGCATTCTGCTGAAAATTTTCAAGGATATTTCTACAAAAGATACAGGATATTTCTTAGCTCGTCAACCCTTAATATTTACGTAGATAGATTTGGTCAATCAAATGATTTTCCGTTTTATGCAAAATAATGTCCGCACGTCCGCGCGTTGGCAAGATATATTCCTCCAAGTTCGGTAAGTTCACGGTTTTCCAAACATTCCGTGCCATGGCGAAAGCATCTTCTCGTTTGCCAATTGCATATTGGTAATAATAATTATTAGGATCTAAGAAAGCCGTATCTAATAAGGCCCCAAAACGTTCTAGGTACCATTTTTCAATTAAGGCTGGATCGGCATCCACAAAAATAGAAAAATCAAAAAAATCACTCACATAAATTTGTTGATTGGCGGGTAACTGTAATGTGTTAATGCCTTCAACAATCAGAATATCTGGTTGTTGAATCAACTCATATTCGCCTTCGATAACATCGTAGACACTGTGAGAATAGACGGGTGCTTTAATTTCGTCTTTGCCGCTTTTGACTTCGTTTAAGAAATTAATTAGCTTCTCCATGTCATAACTTTCAGGAAACCCTTTTCGGTCCATAATTCCCTGTTCTTCTAACACTTTATTGGGATACAAAAATCCATCCGTTGTAATGAGTTGAACGTTTCTTCGTTTAAACGTTCGGGCCAGAATTCTTTGCAAAAGACGAGCGGTGGTGCTTTTACCAACGGCGACACTGCCGGCAATTCCAATGATGAATGGTGGTACAGAGACATATTCATGTAGGAATAATCCTTTGCTAAGTGTTAGCGATTCAAATTCTTTCATGTACAAATGAATAAGATGCGTTAAGGGTACATAAATTTCTTGTACATCTTTTAGTGAAATTTGGTCGTTCACACTTTTAATGTTATCCAATTCTGCTTCGGTTAACGGTGCTTTGCCGTCATGATAAAACCCATGCCATTCTTCTCTGGAAATTGGGTAGTAATTCATTTTATCGTCCATTGTTCCTCCACCAAACCCTGTTCAATCTTTGTACATTTTACCATAATTTCACAAGGGAAACAGAGGATTTTACAAAAGAATTCCCTTCTTCGCCAATTTATGATGAAAATGGTATCATGAAAAGAGAAAACTGTTAGAAAAGAGGGGAAAAGCCATGAGAAAAATTGTATTATTTGGTGATAGCATTACTGCTGGTTATTTAGACGAAGCCGTCTCACCTGTTCTTGTTGACTTAGTGAAATGGGATATTGCTGCGATGGGTCTAGAAGAAGTGGCTGTCATTAATGCTGGAATGCCTGGCGATACAACAGAAGATGGTTTAAAACGATTAAATAAAGAAGTGCTAATTGAGAAACCTGATGAGGTGGTGATTTTCTTTGGCGCCAATGATGCGTCACTGGATCGAAATATAACAGTAGCCACGTTTAGAGAAAACCTTGAAACAATGATTCACGAAATTGGTTCAGAAAAGGTGATTTTAATTACGCCACCATATGCGGATAGTGGCAGACGTCCAGAACGTCCACAAACGCGTATCAAGGAATTGGTCAAGGTTGCACAAGAAGTCGGAGCGGCACATAACCTGCCAGTTATTGATTTGTATAAAGCGATGACTGTTTATCCTGGAACGGATGAATTTTTACAAGCGGATGGTTTGCATTTTTCACAAGTGGGCTATGAATTATTAGGTGCCTTGATTGTTCGAGAAATAAAAGGTAGACTAAAACCAAAACAAGCATAGATAGGAAGAACAAAATGGCGAATCATTATTATACAGAAAATCCAGAATTAGCACATGATTTAGAAAGCTGGTCTTTTCCATTACGTGGTCGGACCTTTCAGTTTACGACCGATAGCGGGGTCTTCTCAAGAGGAACAGTGGATTATGGTTCTCGTGTGTTGATTGATGCCTTTGAATGGGAAAATTTACCAGCAGGCCGTTTGTTAGATGTTGGTTGTGGCTATGGACCAATTGGGTTGTCCTTAGCAGCGGCGACTGGTCGACTGGTGGAAATGGTGGATGTCAACCAACGGGCAGTTGGGCTAGCTCAAATGAACGCCCAACGCAACCAAATTACTACTGTGGATATCCATTCTTCCAATGTGTATGAAACCTTAAACGAAACGACCTACGCGGCGATTGTTAGCAATCCGCCCATTCGTGCAGGCAAAAAAGTTGTCCATGGCATTTTAACAGGGGCTTTTCCGTTGTTGAAAGTTGGTGGCACACTAACGGTGGTTATTCAAAAGAAACAAGGTGCACCTAGTGCAGAAAAGAAAATGGCTGAAGTATTTGGCAATGTTGAAATTGTGACAAAAGACAAAGGCTATTATATTTTACGAAGTGTTAAAGAAGCAGAGTAAAAAAGAACCTCCACTTTAGTGGAGGTTCTTTTTTAGAATAGATATGCTTGATCAATTTTTTGGTTCAACAGTTTTTTTTCGTCTGGCGATAAAAAAGCACCTGCAAGCGCATTTTTAGTGAGTTGCTTCATTTCGTCATAACTTAATTGATACCAAGTGGCCAATTTCATGAATTCCTTCGTTAACGTAGTATCTGAAACAGTGCGATTATCGGTATTGATGCAGACGGCTAAGCCAGCCTCTATAAATTGTTGAAAAGGGTATTCAGCCAATGTTTTGACGGTGCCTGTTTGGAAGTTGCTAGTTGGACACATTTCTAAAAGAACCTTTTTTTCTTTTAAGAGCGCCAAGTATTCGGGTGTATCTTTCAAAGCAATACCGTGACCAATCCGAGTAGCACCTAAAGTGACAGCATCAGCGACGTTTTTGCCACAGCCGCATTCCCCAGCGTGGAGTGTTAATGGAATTGACAATTGGTTGGCTAAAGCTAATACGTCTTCAAATGTGTATGGAGGGAAATCGACTTCATTGCCAGCTAAATCAAAGCCGACAACGCCTGTCTCTCTGAAATCATGCGCTAAGTGAACGATTTTTTCTATGGCTTGTTGTTGGTCATGCCGCATGCCGCATAACAGTGCATTGCTTTTTACACCAAAATCTTCTTCGCCTTGTTTTAAGCCAGTTAAAACAGCGGTCACGATTTCAGGTAACCGTAAGCCTTTTTCTGTATGTTGGGAAGGCGCAAAACGCACCTCTATGTAAGCTACGCCATCTTCGGCAGCTTGGCTAATCACGTCATACGCAGCTGCTTGCAAAGCTTCAGCTGTTTGTAGACAGGTTAGCACGAAGTCAAACCGAGTTAAATAATCATTCAAATCGGTGCATTTTTCAGGGGCAACCACTAACTCTTTCAAGGCTTGTTCGTCTTGGGGTAATGGAATGTTTTGTTTTTCAGCAATGGTGCGTAAAGTGGTTGGTCGAATCGACCCATCTAAGTGACAGTGCAGCTCGATTTTTGGTAATTGACGGACACGGGATTCTTCCATGAAAAAAATAGCCTCCATTTTCTTTTGTTTTTTAATCTTTTTAGTCTATTTCTTTTGTCTTTTTTTTGTTAAAATGTAAAAGATTCGATAAGTATTTTGAAGACTGTAACACGTCTACAAATGTCTGTCAATGCAAAAGGAGACGTTGGGAGGGGCGCGATGAAACTAACGATTAAAGAAATTGCTGATATGGCTGGTGTTTCTGTCACAACCGTCTCACAAATTCTGAATAATAAAGGGAGTCGTTTCAGTGAAAAAACCCGCAACAAGGTGTTGGCGGTAGTTGCTGAAAATCATTACAAACCAGATTACTTTGCTTCGAATGTAATCAACCGTCATTCCAAAACCATTGGTATGATTGTGCCAGATGTGACGGATTTCTTTTTCTCAAAAGTGATTGAAGGTGTGGAAACATATTTAAATTCGTTAGGCTACATGATTTTGTTATGCAATTCAAAGCATGATTCCGAGCAAGCGATGCAATATGTTAGCGAGTTGATTCATCGGTCGGTGGATGGCATTATTTTTGCCACGCCGAATGTTTTGCCAGAAAATCATATTTTAAAAGACCGACGAGAACATCCGATTCCTGTCATTCTTGTCGATCGTGGGATTAATCCACGAGATAGTGGACGATTAATCGTTAAAGAGTACGAAGGTGCTTATCAAGCGGTCCATCATTTGATTCAACAAGGGCATCAGCATATTGGCATGTTGCGTGAAAGTGCCGGCTATTATCGTTTAACGGAACGAGTGACGGCGTATCAGCATGCGTTACAGGACAACAATTTACCTTTTCGTCCGCATTATGTTTGTGCTGGGGAATTGAACTTGCATGGCGGCTATGCTGCGGCGAAAGAAGTTTTGAAAAATGAAGAAATCACAGCAATTTTTTGTGGCAATGATGAAATGGCGATGGGAGCTTATCAAGCCATTGAAGAAGCGGGCAAGAAAATTCCTGACGATATTTCGGTGGTTGGCTTTGATGGCTTGGAAATTTCCGAATATTTGGTGCCGAGTTTAACAACCGTCTATCAGCCGAGTTTTGATATTGGCTATTATGCAGCAAAATTTTTGGTGGAAGCTATTGCAGATCCAACAGGGAAAGTTCCGAATAAAGTTTTTGATGCGACGTTTATTGCTAGAAAAAGCACAAAACCGATTTAAAAAACAGCTTAGAAATGGAATGTTCGTGTTGTTTGCGTTTTCACAAGAAAAAAATAATAGTAAACTGGTTTACTAAATGGTTTAAAGCTGAACGATTTTGTTGTATAATACATTATCGGGAAATCGGAGGGAACGAATTCATGAGAATGGTAGACATTATTGAAAAGAAACGTGACGGGCATCAACTAACAAGCGAAGAAATTCAATTTATTATCAACGGATACACAGATGGTTCAATTCCAGATTATCAGGTAAGTGCCTTTTTAATGGCTGTTTTTTACCAAGATATGACAGACGAAGAAATTACACAAATGACGTTAGCAATGGTCCATTCAGGCGAAATTGTGGATCTTTCTTCTATAGAAGGAATCAAAGTCGACAAGCATTCTACAGGTGGCGTAGGCGACACTACGACGCTTATTTTAGCGCCATTAGTTGCTAGTGTCGGGGTCAATGTAGCAAAAATGTCTGGTCGTGGCTTAGGCTACACGGGCGGTACGTTGGATAAATTAGAAGCGATTCCTGGTTTTAAAGTTGAATTGACAGAAGAACGTTTTATTCAATTGGTCAACGATACAAAAGTGGCAGTGATTGGTCAGTCAGGTGATCTAGCACCAGCAGACAAAAAACTTTATGCGTTACGTGATGTGACCGCCACTGTTGACTCAATTCCATTAATTGCAAGTTCCATTATGAGTAAAAAAATTGCCGCAGGGGCAGATGCGATTGTCTTAGACGTGACTACTGGTGAAGGGGCCTTTATGAAAGACCTAGCAAGTGCTCGTCGATTAGCGGAAACAATGGTTCGCATTGGGAAACTGGCAAATCGCCAAACGATGGCAGTAATTTCAGACATGTCACAACCTTTAGGGGAGGCCATCGGAAATAGTTTAGAAATCGTTGAAGCAATCGAGACCTTGCAAGGAAATGGGCCAGAAGATTTAGTGGAGATGTGCTATGTCTTAGGAAGTCAGATGGTTGTTTTAGCTAAAAAAGCCGAGACGTTAGACGAAGCACGGGCTTTATTAGAAGAAGCATTAACAAGCGGTCGAGCGCTCGCAAAATTTAAAGAAATGATTGAAAATCAAGGCGGCGACAGTTCCGTTGTTGACCAGCCAGAAAAATTATTAACCGCAACTTATCAATTTGATTTACCTGCCAAAGAAACAGGTGTGGTACAAAAAATCGTTGCCAATGAAATTGGCGTTGCCGCAATGTTGCTGGGCGCTGGTCGGGCTACGAAAGAAGATACGATTGATTTTACAGTTGGCTTGAAACTTCACAAAAAAGTAGGGAGCCCAGTTGAAAAAGGCGAATCATTATTAACCATTTATGCCAATCGTGAAGACGTGACAGAAGTCGAACAATTGCTTTATAAAAACATTGAAATTGGACCAACCGGCGAAGAGCCTATTTTGATTCACGATATTATTACGGAATAAAACAAAAAGAAAAGAGGAATTCTCATCATGGAATTAAACCGCATGATTGACCACACTATTTTGAAACCAGAAGCGACAGAAGCCGCTGTCCAAAAAATTATTGACGAAGCTAAGGAGTACAACTTTTTCTCTGTATGTATCAATCCTTGTTGGGTCGCTTTTGCTAGCGAGCAATTAGCAGATACCGACGTCGCTGTGTGTACCGTTATTGGCTTTCCTTTGGGGGCAAATACACCAGAAGTTAAAGCATACGAAGCAGCTGATGCAATTAAAAATGGTGCGAATGAAGTGGATATGGTGATTAATATTGGTGCATTAAAATCACAACAATACGATTACGTACGTCAAGACATTCAAGGCGTAGTAGATGCAGCCAAAGGAAAAGCGTTAGTCAAAGTGATTATTGAAACAGCATTATTAACAGACGAAGAAAAAGTTAAAGCTTGTGAATTAGCCAAAGAAGCAGGTGCCGATTTCGTTAAAACATCTACTGGCTTCTCAACAGGCGGCGCTAAAGTAGCAGACATTCGTTTAATGCGTGAGACAGTTGGTCCTGACATGGGCGTTAAGGCTTCTGGTGGCGTGCATAATGCAGAAGAAGCGTTAGCAATGATTGAAGCTGGGGCAACACGCATCGGTGCAAGTACGGGTGTAGCAATTGTTTCTGGCGCAACTGGCGAAGGGTATTAATTCGTATTTCAAATTAAACGAAGGTGTGGCGAAAAAGATGACAGTAAAACAAGAATGGCTTGATTGTGCCGTAGAAGCATTGGCACACGCCTATGTACCGTATTCTAACTTTCCTGTGGGCGCTTGCTTAGTGACTGCAGACGGGAAAATGTATCAAGGAGTCAACATTGAAAATGCCTCCTTTGGTTTAACAAATTGTGCAGAAAGAACGGCGATTTTTAAAGCCATTTCAGAAGATGAACGGACCTTCCAACATTTAGTTGTAGCAGGTAATACAGAGGCACCCATTTCTCCATGTGGCGCTTGTCGTCAAGTAATGGCTGAATTCTTTGATCCACAAATGCCGGTCACGCTAGTTGGTAAAGATGGCGCGACTAAAACAATGACAGTTGAGGCATTATTGCCCTATTCATTTACAGATAAAGATTTTTAAAAAAAGGACATAAGGTTTCGTTGGGCTCAAAGTAGATTTCAATAGCATAAATGCGAATGAAATAATAGATAAAATAGTAGGGGGCTTTTCGGAAAGTGAAACAAGCAAAATTTTTAGGTCTAGGATTGGCAGCAGTTGCCTTAACCATTGGGTTAGCTGCATGTGGCGGCAATAGCAAAAAGAACGCCAACACAAAAGGTGATCCACAACATAGTGTCGTAATGGTCACAGATACAGCCGGCATTGATGACAAATCTTTTAACCAATCTGCGTGGGAAGGAATGCAAGAGTGGGGCAAAGAGCACAAACTTCCAGAAGGACCTCAAGGGTATGCGTATATTCAATCAAATGAAGCATCTGATTATACATCAAACATTGACCAAGCCATTTCAAGTCAATTTAAAACGATTTTTGGCATTGGCTATTTACTAAAAAATGCAGTAGTAGATGCAGCGGACGCCAACCCAGAAACGAATTTCGTTCTAATCGACGATACAGTTAATGGGAAAAACAACGTCGCTTCTGCAACATTTAGAGATAATGAATCTGCGTATTTAGCAGGTGTGGCAGCAGCTAACACTACGAAAACCAACAAAGTAGGATTTATCGGCGGGGTTGAAGGACCTGTTATTGGCCGTTTCCAAGCTGGTTTTGAAAAAGGTGTAGCAGACGCTGGCAAAAAATTAGGCAAAGATATTCAAATTACGTCTACTTATGCAGGGACATTTGCAGACGCTTCAAAAGGACGGGCCTTAGCTTCTTCTATGTATCAAGCAGGTGCCGACATTATTTATCACGCAGCGGCGACTACAGGACAAGGAATCTTCCAAGAAGCCAAAGCGCTAAATGAAACAGGTTCAAAAGATAAAGTTTGGGTGATTGGTGTTGACCGTGACCAAAACGAAGACGGTAAATATACAACCAAAGATGGCAAGGATGATAACTTAACGTTAGCTTCAACCATTAAAGGTGTAAATATTGCTGTGAAAAAAATCTCTGATCTTGCATTAGAAGATAAATTCCCTGGCGGCGAACATTTAACTTATGGATTGAAAGATGGCGGTGTTGATTTAACAACAGAAGCCTTAAGCGATCAAGCCAAAACGGCAGTTAAAGAAGCCAAAGAACAAATCATCTCTGGTGACGTAAAAGTCCCAGACCAACCTTAGAAACAACTTAGTTGTTTAAATACATTAAACTATTTTTAGGAGGCTTTACAGAAATGAAAAAAGCAAAATTATTCGGTTTTAGTTTGATTGCATTAGGTTTATCAGTTTCGCTTGCAGCATGTGGTGGTGGCAAAGGCAAAACCGCTGAAAGCGGCGGTGGCAAAGGGGATGCAGCGCATAGTGCTGTAATCATTACAGATACAGGCGGCGTGGATGACAAGTCGTTCAACCAATCTTCTTGGGAAGGATTGCAAGCTTGGGGTAAAGAACATGATTTACCAGAAGGTTCAAAAGGGTATGCATATATTCAATCGAATGATGCAGCTGACTATACAACCAATATTGACCAAGCGGTATCAAGTAAATTCAACACAATCTTTGGTATTGGCTACTTGCTAAAAGATGCAATTTCTTCTGCAGCAGATGCCAACCCTGATACAAACTTTGTTTTAATCGATGATCAAATCGATGGCAAAAAGAATGTTGTTTCTGCAACATTTAGAGATAATGAAGCAGCTTACTTAGCCGGTGTTGCTGCTGCAAACGAAACAAAAACGAACAAAGTCGGTTTTGTTGGTGGTGAAGAAGGGGTCGTAATTGACCGTTTCCAAGCTGGTTTTGAAAAAGGTGTGGCTGATGCTGCGAAAGAATTAGGTAAAGAAATTACTGTTGATACAAAATATGCGGCTTCATTTGCTGATCCTGCCAAAGGGAAAGCTTTAGCTGCTGCAATGTACCAAAACGGCGTTGATATCATCTTCCATGCTTCTGGTGCGACTGGACAAGGGGTCTTCCAAGAAGCAAAAGACTTGAATGAATCAGGTTCTGGCGACAAAGTTTGGGTAATCGGTGTTGACCGTGATCAAGATGCTGATGGCAAGTACAAAACAAAAGACGGCAAAGAAGACAACTTCACGTTAACTTCAACCCTTAAAGGTGTCGGCACAGCGGTTCAAGATATTGCCAACCGTGCGTTAGAAGACAAATTCCCTGGTGGCGAACATTTAGTTTATGGATTAAAAGATGGTGGCGTTGACTTAACAGACGGCTATTTAAACGACAAAACAAAAGAAGCTGTTAAAACAGCAAAAGATAAAGTAATCTCAGGTGACGTAAAAGTCCCAGAAAAACCAGAATAATTTAAGCTCCTAAATGAAAAAAGAAGGGCTCATTATTGTTCCTTCTAAAAATAAAGTGGTCCTTGGCAGCGACGGCTGCCAAGGAAACCCTTTATGATGTTTGGATTTTTAACTAAATAGTTGAGGTTCTTCAACTACTTAGTTAAGGGTCAAAATTACCCTCTAAAGTATTGCCAATATAATTTTGTTAGGAAGTGAATAGACCTTGTCTCAAGAAGAAAACGTAATTGAGATGCGTAAAATCACCAAAGAATTTGGGACGTTCAAAGCCAACGACCAAATTGATTTACAAGTAAAACCTGGTGAAATCCACGCACTGCTAGGTGAAAATGGTGCAGGCAAGTCGACCTTGATGAATATCTTATCAGGGCTATTGGAACCGACCTCAGGTGAGATTTATATGAATGGCGAAAAAGTCAACATTACAAGTCCTACTGCAGCCAATCGTTTAGGAATCGGAATGGTCCATCAGCATTTTATGTTAGTTGAAGCCTTTACTGTGACTGAAAATATTATCTTAGGTAGTGAACCTACCCATGGCGGTATTTTAGACCGGAAAAAAGCGAAAAAAGAGATTGAAGAAGTGTCTAAGCAATACGGGTTGGATGTAAATCCCAATGCCTATATTCGCGATATTTCTGTGGGTATGCAACAACGGGTTGAAATTTTAAAGACCTTATATCGTGGTGCGAACGTTTTAATTTTTGACGAACCAACCGCAGTATTAACGCCACAAGAAATTGATGAATTAATGATTATTTTGAAAGAACTAACCGATGAAGGCAAATCGATCATTTTAATTACACATAAGTTAGATGAAATTAAAAAAGTGGCGGACCGTTGTACGGTTATTCGCCGGGGGCAAAGTATTGGCACCGTCAATGTGAAAGACGTTTCTTCGCAACAGTTAGCCGATATGATGGTGGGTCGTTCTGTTTCCTTCAAAACAGAGAAAAAACCAGCACAACCGAAAGAAACAATTTTATCAATTAAAGATTTAGTAGTGAAAGAAAGCCGCGGCTTAGATGCAGTGAAAAATCTTAGCTTAGATGTCCGAGCAGGGGAAGTTGTTGGGATTGCGGGGATTGATGGCAATGGACAAACAGAATTAATCCAAGCCTTAGCAGGATTAACCAAAGTCGAAAACGGGTCCATTCATTTGAATGAAAAAGAGATTACTAATCGCAAACCTCGGGAAATTACGGAAATGGGTGTCGCCCACGTTCCTGAAGACCGACATAAATATGGCTTGGTATTAGAGATGACATTGGCTGAAAATATTGGCCTACAAACGTATTACCAAAAACCATACAGTTCAACAGGTATTTTAAACTATCGAATGATTAACAAACACGCCCGTGAATTAATTGAAGAATACGATGTACGGACTCCTAATGAATTAGTACCAGCTCGGGCGCTTTCAGGTGGGAATCAGCAAAAAGCGATTATTGCCCGAGAAGTGGACCGCGATCCAGATTTGTTGATTGTTTCTCAACCAACACGCGGTTTAGATGTCGGAGCTATTGAATACATTCATCGTCGACTAATTGAACAAAGAGATAAAAATAAAGCTGTTTTATTAGTAAGTTTTGAATTAGATGAAATTTTAAATGTTTCTGATCGTATCGCTGTTATTCATGCGGGGGAAATTGTCGGAATTGTTGATCCGAAAGAAACGACAGAAAATGAATTGGGCTTGTTAATGGCTGGCTACTCATTGGAAGAAGCCCGTGCTGAGTTATCAAAAGTAGAGGCAGGTGAAACTGTTGAATAATCGTTCTGAAAAAATAAGAAATATTTTAGTCCCTGTGTTATCTGTTATTATGGGTTTCCTCTTAGGGGCAATTATTATGGTTATCTTTGGCTATGACCCAGTGGCTGGGTATCAAGCGATGTTTGAAACAGCTTTCCAAGGAAAGAAAAGTATTGGTGAGATTTTTGTCACCGCAGCACCGTTGATTTTTACCGCTTTAGGATTCTCGGTGGCAAATTCGGCTGGATTCTTTAATATCGGGCTTTCAGGACAAGCCTTATGTGGTTGGGTGGCTAGTATTTGGGTCGCTTTATCCATGCCTGATGCACCCCGGATGATTGCGTTGCCGGTGGCGATTATTGTTGGCGCAGTTGCAGGAGCTTTAGCAGCAGCCATTCCAGGTTTCTTGCGTGCCTATTTTGGGACGAGTGAAGTTATTGTTACGATTATGTTGAATTATATTTTATTATACACAGGAAATCATATTGCTAATAATGTCATGAAACCAAGTATTATGGCGAATAAAGGGATCACCAAAATGATTGGTGCGAATGCATCATTACGCTCACCGTTTTTAACAAGTATCAGTGATGGCTCTCGTTTGAACATTGGCATTTTCTTGGCCTTCATTTTCCTTATTCTTGTGTGGTTCTTGATGAAAAAAACAACGCTTGGTTTTGAAATTCGGTCGGTGGGGTTAAACCCATTTGCTTCTGAATATGCTGGAATGAGCAGCAAGCGAACGATTATTTTATCCATGATGATTTCAGGAACGCTGGCTGGTTTAGGTGGTGCTGTCCAAGGATTGGGGACTTTCCAAAACTTCTTTATTCAAAACACATCGTTGAGCATTGGGTTCGATGGTATGGCCGTGTCTCTATTAGGAGCAGGTAGCTCAATCGGGATTTTACTTTCCGCATTACTGTTTGGAATGTTAAAACTTGGTGGACAAGGAATGCCGTTGATAGCTGGTGTACCAACCGAATTAGTTGATGTTGTTATTGCAGCAATTATTTTCTTTGTGGGAATTAGTTATTTAATTCGTTTCTTGTTAGCGAAAGCGTCTGGTAGTAAAAAAGAAGTAGCGATTGTAGAAACAATTGAAGCGGCGCCAGACAAAAACAATCAAGAGGGGGGAGACATCTAATGGATTTAGCAACAATTTCCTCAATCATCACGCAAACATTAGTGTATGCAACTCCGCTCATCTTGACAGCATTAGGCGGAACGTTCTCAGAACGAAGTGGTGTGGTTAACGTTGGTTTGGAAGGTATTATGGTAATGGGCGCTTTCAGTTCGGTCGTTTTTAACTTGACGTTTGCTGATACATTTGGCGCGGCGACACCATGGATTGCTTGTTTAGTAGGAGGCGTTGTCGGGATTGTCTTTTCTCTCTTACATGCCGTTGCAACTATTAACTTACGAGCAGATCATATTATCAGTGGTACTGTCATTAACTTGATGGCACCGGCGCTAGGGGTTTTCCTAGTAAAAGTTATTTATCAAAAAGGACAAACAGATATGATTACACAATCATTTGGTTATTTTTCTTTCCCAGGATTGTCAAAAATTCCAGTGATTGGTGAACTATTCTTTGCAAAAACCTCTTTACCAGCTTTCGTAGCAATTTTGATTGCGATTTTAGCTTGGTTTGTCATTTATAAAACACGTTTTGGCTTACGGTTACGTTCTGTGGGGGAACATCCACAAGCGGCAGATACATTGGGAATTAATGTCTACTTAATGCGTTATTCTGGCGTCTTGTTATCGGGCTTCTTAGGCGGTATGGGCGGAGCTGTCTTTGCTCAAAGTATTGCGGGTCGTTTTGGGATTACCACAATTGCAGGACAAGGGTTTATTTCAATGGCCGCAATGATCTTTGGTAAATGGAATCCACTTGGGGCAATGGGCGCAGCCTTATTCTTTGGCTTTGCACAAAACTTAAGTATTGCTGGGGAAAACTTACCAATTATTTCAGAAATTCCAAAAGTTTATCTACAAGCAGCACCATACGTATTGACCATTTTAGTCCTAGTTGTGTTCTTCGGAAAATCATCGGGACCAAAAGCGAACGGGAAAAATTACGTCAAAACGAAATAAGAAAAGAAATAGGCCCTCCGTCAAAGCGACGGGGGGCCATTTCTTTTCTTAGGATAATCAGTTGAACACAAGCGACATTAGGCACTGCTTCACTGCAAAAAAGCGAGTTGATAAAGGAGACTTAACTTTTTTCCTTTGGCTGTTTTTTACAATTCGAAGGAAGTGTCGAAATTTTGAAAAAAACCAAACAGGTCTAGCAGCTTTTTTTCAAAAATCGTTGGTTTTTCTGCTATACTTTTGTTTGTAGTAAGAATAGGAAAAGTGGAGGACGTTCAATGAATAAAACACGTGTAGAAGCATTTAGTGATGCAGTCATTGCCATAATCATGACCATCATGATTTTAGAAATTAAGACTCCTCAAGTGGGTGTTTTGGCAGGTTTGATAGAAAATATCCCATATTTTTTATCGTTTATTGTCAGTTTTATTTTTATCTGTATCGCATGGTACAATCATCATTACATAATGTCCGTAACTCATTGGTTTTCTAAAAAAGCGTTTTGGGCAAATAATTTTTGGTTATTCTCCATGGCCTTCATTCCGGTAGCAACTGCTTGGGTGAGTGAATTTTGGTGGATGCGGGCACCTGTTTATTTTTATCTTGTTGTGTATACGGTTTGGGATTTTGCCTACTTCTTGCTAACAAGGATCATTTATGAAGACAATGTAGTGAAAGATCCACAAGGTGCAGCTAAGTTAAGAAAATCGAAATCTTATAGTAAGGCAACAAAAATCATTCATCTTTGTCTTTTCGCAATCGGATATATCGGTATTTATTTTTATCCGCCCATTGGCATTGGTGTGATTTTATCAGAAGCGGTTATCTGGTATTTAAATGTGCCAAAAGAGGGAGACCGCTTGGAGTGTTAAAAGTTTCGATTGGATAAAGAGTCGTGTTCTTTTTAAGGAGCAGGCTATTCGAAAAAAACAATAAAAAAGTTTCCTAATTACGGTGGGAGACTTTTTTTCTTTCAGTTTTTAAGCCCTGCTAAAATCGAAGGAATCAGTGAAAATTTTAATGCTCTTTCAGGCAATAATAGCGGATTCATGGTATAATTGAAGAGCTGAGAATAAATAGATTATTCTGTTTGATTCTCGAGACTATTTAAAAGGCTAGCGTAAAATAATTGTCATTCTTGACGTATTTACGACCTTAGAGGAGGAAGCAAGTGTGTTTAAACGTGTTCATTTAATCGTACTAGATTCAGTCGGTATTGGTGAAGCACCAGATGCTGAAAAATTTGGAGATGTCGGCAGTGATACACTAGGTCATATTGCCAAAGAAGCGGGACTAACCATTCCTCATTTAGAAAAACTTGGATTGGGAACTATTGCTCCTTTAACAGGTGTCAAAGCAGTGGCAGACCACGATGGCTATGCCACCAAATTAGAAGAAATTTCTGTTGGAAAAGATACTATGACCGGTCACTGGGAAATTATGGGCTTGAACATCAAAAAACCTTTTCGAGTATTCCCAAACGGCTTTCCTGAAGAATTACTGAAACAAATTGAAGATTTTTCTGGGCGAAAAGTTGTTTGTAACAAACCATATAGCGGGACAGCAGTCATTGATGATTACGGCGAACATCAAATGAAAACAGGGGATTTAATCGTTTATACTTCAGCGGACCCTGTTTTACAAATTGCGGCGCATGAAGACATTATTCCATTAGAAGAATTGTATAAAATTTGTCAATATGTTCGTGACATTACGAAAGACGAACCTTATATGATTGGTCGGATTATCGCTCGCCCGTATGTTGGTGAACCAGGTAATTTCACTCGAACCAGTAACCGTCATGACTATGCTCTAGATCCTTTTGGCCATACTGTTTTAGATTCGTTGAAAGAAAACGGCAATGATGTGATCGCTGTTGGGAAAATTAACGACATCTTTAATGGACAAGGAATTACTGAAGCTATCCGCACGAAGAGCAATATGGATGGGGTGGATCAATTATTAACGGTCATGAACAAAGATTTCACAGGTTTAAGTTTTACTAACTTAGTGGATTTCGATGCGCTGTATGGCCACCGTCGTGATGTGAAGGGCTATGCAAAAGCCATCGAAGATTTTGATGGTCGTTTGCCAGAGATTATGGCAGCTATGGCCGAAGATGATTTGCTTTTAATTACAGCAGATCACGGGAATGACCCAACTTTCCCAGGAACAGACCACACACGTGAATATGTGCCTTTATTGGCTTATAGTAAAAAAATGACAAAACAAGGCAGCTTGCCACAAGGATTTTATTCAGATATTTCAGCAACGATTGCTGAAAACTTTGAAGTTCTTGCAACGGAAAACGGTCAAAGCTTTTTAAATCAATTACAATAATTCGAGGAGGCAACACATGACAACGTTAACGAACCATTTAAACGAAACAACTGAGTTTTTGAAAGAAAAAGGGGTGCAACAAGCAGACTTCGGTCTAATCTTAGGTTCTGGGTTAGGTGAATTAGCTAATGAAATAACCGATGCGATTGCTATTCCTTTCTCTGAAATTCCCCATTTTTCTGTTTCAACAGTCGTTGGACATGCTGGACAATTAGTTTACGGAATGCTTTCTGGAAAAAAAGTTTTGGCGATGCAAGGACGTTTTCATTATTATGAAGGACATTCGATGCAAACGGTCACTTATCCCGTTCGTGTGATGGCTGCTTTAGGCATTCATTCAATGATTGTAACCAACGCAGCTGGCGGCGTAAATGAAACATATACACCGGGGAATTTGATGTTAATCAATGACCACATTAATTTTACAGGCGATAATCCGTTAATTGGTGAAAATGATGAAGAAATCGGGCCGCGTTTTCCAGATATGAGTCATGCTTACACGCAAGAATATCGGGAAGTGGCAAAAAAAGTGGCTGCGGAACAAAATATTGATTTAAAAGAAGGCGTGTATATGGGCTTTTCTGGCCCGACATATGAAACGCCTGCAGAAATTCGGATGTCACGGACGATGGGTGCGGATGCAGTTGGCATGTCAACTGTTTCGGAGGTCATTGTAGCTGTGCATAGTGGCATGAAAGTACTAGGCATCTCTTGTATTACGAATTTAGCAGCTGGTATGCAAAGTAGCTTAAATCATGCAGAAGTAGTTGAAACAACTGAACGCGTTAAAGGACAATTCAAAGAGTTAGTGAAAGGAACACTAGCAGCTTTATAAAAAAGGAGTAAACCAGAATGAGTGTGCATATCGAAGCAAAACCAGGTGAAATTGCCGATAAAATTTTACTACCAGGGGATCCCCTCCGAGCAAAATATATTGCGGAAACTTTTTTGGAGAATCCAGTCTGCTATAATCAAGTTCGTGGGATGTTAGGTTACACAGGAACGTATAAGGGACAGCGTGTTTCGGTCCAAGGAACAGGGATGGGGATGCCTTCAGCAGGTATTTATGCCCATGAGTTAATTAACTCTTACGATGTGAAGAAGTTAATTCGTGTTGGTACGTGTGGTTCTATTTCAGAAAAAGTCAACGTTCGTGAATTAGTTATCGCACAAGCAGCAGCGACACCTTCTTCCGCGATTCGCAATGATTTTCCTAAATATGATTTTCCACAAATTGCGAGCTTCGACCTTTTACTCAAATCTTACGAAATTGCTAAAGCAAAAGGCTTTACTACCCATGTTGGTAACGTATTGTCGGATGATGTTTTTTACAAAGATAGCTTAGATGATGTCTTTCGTTTAGGTCGATACGGGGTATTAGCGATTGAAATGGAAGCGGCAATGTTATATTATTTAGCAGCAAAATTTGATGTAGAAGCATTGGCGATTATGACGGTGAGTGATAGCTTGGTGACAGGCGAAGAAACAACGGCAGAAGAACGCCAAACGACGTTTAATGAAATGATTGAAGTTGGTTTAGAAACGGCAATTGCTAATTAAAAAAATGCTTGGATGATTATTTTCATCCAAGCATTTTTTTTAATTTAAGAGCGCTTTTTTTACATCTTCAACAATTTGAGTATTCGCAATAGGTCCGTTGTATAACCAACTACTTTTTTTATCATAGGTATGAACTTGGTTATTTTTCACAGCAGGTAAGTTCTTCCAAATTGCTTCTTGGAAAAGAGGTGCTGATTCATCGCTGTTTACAAGGAAAATGTGGTCTGCGTCAAGCTCAGCTAATTTTTCTAAAGAAACTTGATTCCAATCCGCAGTAGCGTTTTTAGAAATTTCTTCCACTAATTTTGGAACTTGGAGGCCTAAGTCCTGATAGAGCACGGTCCCGCTTGAGCGATTATCGTTAACCATAAAGACTTGGTTGTTGGTTACCCATAAGACTGCCGCAGATTTGCCAGCATCTTTTTTGCCACGGTCTTCTTGGACGCCTTTGGTTAAGGTATCATAATCTTCTAACACTTTTTTCGCTTGTTCTTTTTTATCTAAAACAGTGGCAATATCTTCCAATTGATCACGCCAGGTGACATTTTCGCCGTTTTTGACTACATAAGTTGGCGCAATTTTACTGTATTCTTTGTATTTACCGCCTTCAACTAGAGCAGATGAACTGATTAATAATAAGTCAGGTTCAAATTTTAGAACCGCTTCATATGGCAAGTCATAGGAAATAGTGGGGACATCTTTCAATTCTTTCGCTAAATAATCTTGAATGCTGCCTTGTCCAACTGTCCATTGTGCCACTGGTTTTTCTCCTAATGCAACTAGATAATCTTCTAAATAACTCGCAATAATCCGTTTGGGTTTCGCGGGGACGGTTACTTTATTGCCTAAGGTATCTGTTACTTCATGTGTTTTGTCAGCGTTGTTGGCTTCTTTATTCGTATTACCACAAGCTGCGAGTAAGAATGAACCAAGAAGAAGGGTTGTACCAATTAGGACCGTCTTTTTTAAAAGTTTCATTGTGTAACTCCTTTATTTTTAGTTGATAACGATTCTCATTATCAGTTAAAAACGACCGCTTGTCAATCATCGCTTGCTTTTTTGAGCAAATAAGTTGCATTTTTTAGATAATTCGTTTTTTTGATTGGAAGAAACATTGCTTTTTAAGGAAGGGTCTTTTATAATCAAGGAACAATGAGTGAGAACGATTCTCAATAAATGTAAAATAACGACAGAAAAATTAAAGAGGAATGGTTATGAATTATTTAGAGGCAGAGGACTTAACTACAGGATATGGTCGTCAAGTGATTAGTGAAGCGCTGAACTGTTCATTTGAAGCGGGAACTATTACAAGTATTATTGGACCAAATGGTTGTGGCAAATCGACCTTGTTAAAAACACTTGCGCGTATTTTGCCAGCTGAGAAAGGCAAGGTGTTCATTAAGAACCAAGAACTTCAACATTTTTCTTCAAAAGAAGTGGCGCAAGAACTAGCGATTTTATCACAAACGCCAGAAAATACAATCGATTTATCTGTTTTTGACCTCGTCTCTTTCGGGCGATATCCTTATCAATCGGGCTGGAAAAGTGTCACCACAGAAGATCAAGAGTACATACAATGGGCATTAGAATTAACAGGCTTAACTGAGTTAGCTAGAGAGTCTGTGGCAATTTTATCAGGTGGACAAAGTCAACGGGTTTGGATTGCTATGGCGCTAGTGCAGGATACAGATATTTTAATTTTAGATGAACCGACCACCTATTTGGATCCAGCGCATCAGCTAGAAATTTTAAATGTGTTAAAACGAATTAATCAAGAACATCAGAAAACTATCGTGATGACGATTCATGATATTAATTTAGCTTCTCGTTTTTCTGATCGCGTGATTGCGATGAAAGAGGGAAAGATTATCAATGAGGGAACACCGCAAGAAGTGATTACTGTTACTGGCTTAGCAGATGTTTTCGCTATTCAAGCAGAAATTAGTTATCATAGTCAGACACAGCGGCCACTAGTGCTTTCTTATGAGTTGATGGAAATGGAGCTGGATGGATGAAAGGCATAAGCGGATTTTATAGACACCAATGGCAAGTGTTACTTGTCTGTCTTTTTTTGCTACTGGGGACAATGCTTCTGTCGCTGATGTTTGGTGCGACGTCGGTTTCGATTCAAACGATTATTGATTCATTTACGCACTTCGATGCGACTAATCAAGCGCATCAAGTCATCCAAACGGTTCGGTTGCCGCGGATTTTAGGCGCCGCTTTTGTGGGAGCAAGTTTAGCGGTGAGTGGGGCGTTAGCGCAAGGGATTACACAAAATCCATTGGCAGATTCTGGCTTGCTGGGTATCAATGCTGGGGCTGGCTTGGGCTTAGCGCTTGTTTTTGCTTTCCTCCCTCAGGCAAGTTATTGGTGGCTTTTAGTTGTTTCTTTTCTTGGTGCTGGCGTGAGTGTGGCACTGATTTATTATCTTTCTAATCATTCAATTCGAGGAGCAAGTCCCATGCGTCTGACCTTGGTGGGAGCTGGTATTAGTGCCCTTTTTTTATCATTTAGTCAATTCTTAGCCATTCAGTTCAATTTGAGTCAAGAGTTAACGTTTTGGTTTCTTGGCGGTGTCAGCGTTATTTCTTGGGCACAATTAAAAATAGTCGTCCCTATCTTTCTGGGCGCATTTGCATTAGCAATTCTGATTAGTCCGTCGGTGACTATTTTACGGTTTGGCGATGATGCAACAATTGGTTTGGGGCGAAATCCGCAGCGTATTCGGTTGTTTGCCAGTATAACGATTTTGCTTTTATCAGGATTGTCTGTGGCGCTAGTTGGCTCGGTCAGTTTTGTTGGTTTGGTGGTGCCTCATGTGATGCGAACAGTTTCTGGAGAAAATTACCGTCGCTTGATTCCGTTCTCGGCATTAGGCGGTGCGCTCCTCGTTTTGGTGGCAGATTTAATCGCTCGAATGGTGAATCCGCCTTTTGAAACACCATTTGGGATTATCACGGCCTTAATTGGCATCCCATTCTTTCTTTATTTATTTCGTAAAGGAGGGCAACTAGGATGACACAGAAAAAAGTGTCCCGTTGGGTGGCTATCTTAATAGTTGGGATTATCCTAACTGCTTGTATCAGTTTAACGCAAGGGGAATTATCTGTTTCCGTCATGGATTTAAAAGCCCTTCTTTTGGGACAGGGAAGTCAGGCCAAACAACTGTTAGTTTGGGATTTTCGGTTACCACGGATTGTGCTTGCGGTCCTAGCGGGCGCAGCTTTAGGCTTAAGCGGCGCTATTCTTCAAGGGATTACTCGGAATCCGTTAGCAGATACTGGGATTTTAGGCATTAATGCGGGTGCGGGTTTGGCAGTGATTTTGTTTATTAGTTTTGTTGAGACGACAAGTATCACGACGTTTGCACTTCCGCTCGTGGCCTTAGTTGGCGGCTTGCTAGCGGCTGTTGGGATTTTGGTAATCGCGTATCATCATCGTTTAGGATTGACGCCAGTTCGAATGGTCTTATCGGGTGTCATTTTGAGTACGGGTATTTCAGCACTCACCTTATTAATTACATCAAAAATTGACACTGAAAAGTACCGTTTTGTTACAATGTGGCAAGCAGGCAGTATCTGGGGCAGTAATTGGTTCTTTGTGGGCGCTTTGTTGCCTTGGCTAGTCATCGGGTTCTTTTTTGCGATGAAGCGTCATCGTCTGTTGGATATTTTACAATTGGGGGACGAAACAGCTATTTCTGTAGGTATTGCTGTGAAAAAAGAACGAATCGTTTCGTTGCTGTTAGCGGTGATGTTGGCGGCATCAGCGATTTCCGTTACAGGGGGAATTAATTTTTTAGGTTTACTTGCGCCACATATTGCTCGCAAATGTGGTTTTACGCAACAAAAACAGGTATTGCCATTGGCGGCGTTGTTTGGGAGTTTACTTTTATTGGTTAGTGATACGATTGGTCGGCTATTGCCTGGCAATGGAGAAATGCCTGCAGGGATTATTGTTGCGATCATCGGTGCGCCTTATTTTCTTTATTTGTTAATCAAAACAAGCGATTCGTTATAAAAAAGAATCAAAAGCTGGGTCAAGCGATCGTTGTGAAAGCAACTGTCATTTGCTCGGCTTTTTGATTGGCGGATTTTTGAAAAAATAGTATGATAAATGCGTAAGAGCATTGAATGGAGGATGAAAGAATGGAAAACTTTAATTTTTATGTACCAACAGACATCCGTTTTGGGAAAGATCGTTTAGACGAATTACCTGCTGTGTTAGATCAATTTGGCAAAAATGTCTTACTTGTTTATGGTGGCGGTAGTATCAAACGTAATGGCTTGTACCAACAAATTACTGATTTGGCCCAAAAAAACGGGCATACACTAATTGAGTTGAGCGGTGTCGAACCAAACCCGCGCATTGAAACCGTTAGAAAAGGAATTGCGTTGTGTAAAGAAAACCAAGTCGATGTTATTTTAGCAGTTGGCGGTGGTTCAACCATTGACTGTTCCAAAGCAATAGCTGCGGGCTTTTATTCGGAAGAAGATATCTGGACAGTTATTGCAGCCAGAAAAGGGTATACTGGTCCTGCTTTACCAATCGTGACCATCTTGACTTTAGCAGCAACAGGTAGTGAAATGAACGCAGGTGCTGTCATTTCTAACTTAGAAACCAATCAAAAATTAGGCTTTGGTGGTCCGAATATGATTCCAAAAGTTTCGTTCTTGGATCCAACGAATACTTTTACGGTTCCTCAAAATCAAACAGCAGCTGGCTCAGCGGATATTTTCAGTCATTTGATTGAAAACTATTTTAGTATTTCGACAGGCACGGACGTCCAAGATTTTGTGTCAGAAGGCTTAATGCGAACGGTTATCAAAAATTGTCCTATTGCTTTAGAAAATCCAGAAGATTATGATGCACGTGCTAATTTAATGTGGGCAAGTAGTTTAGCCTTAAATGGGTTAACAGGGCGCGGCAAACAAGGTGTTTGGTCTTGTCACCCAATGGAACATGAATTAAGTGCGTTTTATGACATTACGCATGGGATTGGCTTAGCAATTTTAACGCCTCGTTGGATGAATTACGTTTTGTCTGAACAAACCGTAGGCAAGTTTGCACAGTTTGCTCGAAATGTGTGGGGAATAGTCGAACAAGAAGAGGAAGTAGCAGCGAAAAAAGGTATTCAAGCATTGTATGATTACTTTGTGGCTTGTGGCATTCCAATGACATTACCAGAAGTTGGCATCGAAGCAGATAAATTTGAAGAAATGGCACAACAAGCTGTGGACCATAGTGCAATTGCCGAAAAGGCTTATGTACCATTGGATGCAGCGGATATAGTAGCGATTTATAAAGATTGTTTAACCGAAAGTCAATTTATTTAATCCATAAAAAAGCGGTTTGCCGAGGCAAACCGCTTTTGTTAATAAGAAACAAGTTCTTATAAGTAGTATTTTTCTTTCACAGTTAAATCATCGTTTAATTCATAAACTAATGGTTTACCTGTTGGGATTTCAAGATCCATAATATCTTCATCAGAAATGCCTTCGATGTGTTTAGCTAAAGCACGTAATGAATTACCATGAGCCGCTACTAAGACAGTTTTGTTGTCTTTTAAAGCTGGCGCAATTTCATCTTGCCAGAATGGTAATGCACGTTCCAAAGTAACTTTCAAGTTTTCGCCACCAGGAATATCGCGTTGGTCTAACATTGCATAACGACGGTCGTTTGCTGCAGAACCTTCATCTGTTGCTTCCATTAATGGAGGAAGAGTATCGTAAGAACGACGCCAGATGTGGACTTGTTCGTCTCCGTATTTTTCAGCAGTTTCTTTTTTGTTTAGTCCTTGTAATTTACCATAGTGACGTTCGTTTAAGCGCCAAGATTTGATTTGAGGTACCCATAATTGATCTGAGTATTCTAGTAAATAGTTACAAGTTTTGATGGCACGAGTTAAAACAGAAGTATAAGCAACGTCGAATTCGATGCCTGCTTCTTTAATTTTACGGCCGCCTTCTTTTGCTTCTTCAACACCTTCAGGTGCTAAATCTACGTCAGCCCATCCAGTAAATTGGTTTAAGGCATTCCATTCGCTAAGTCCATGACGAGAAAAAACTAATTTTGGCATGTATAAGCTCTCCTTTGAGTTTAGTTTTCTGAAAATAAGATTTCCACGTTTATTGTACACCGTTTTGCGCAAGATTTCCAATGGAAAATAGTAAAAAAACGTGAAAGTTGCTGAAAAATTAGAGTGAAATCGAATCAAAAAAGAAGCCCCATCTGAAGGACTTCTTTTTTATTCTTAGGAATACAACCTCTCGACATCTGTCTCAGGTAAATTGATGTACTTATAACAAGTGCCCACCGAAACGCCGCATTTATTAGAAATAAATTGGATTGTTTCTTTGTTTTCGTAATATAATGCACGGATTTTGCGGACGGTGCGTCCATCGATTTTTGGACGTCCACCTACTTTTCCGTTTTCACGAGCTTTGTGGAGCCCGACGAGTGTTCGTTCTTTAATTAGTGCACATTCCATCGCGGATAAGCTCTCCATTAATTGGAAATAGGCTTCACCTGTTGGAAGGTGAGTATCAATTCCTTCTGAAATGCTGACAAAATCAACTTGTTTTTCCTTTAGCATTTTCATAAAGTCTGTTAATTGGCGGGTTGTTTTACCTAAATGGTGCAATTTACAAACAATAAGTGTATCCCTAGCAGAAAGAAGTTTTTCGACTTCGTCTAAGACACTGATCTCCGCTTGAGGATCAAATGTCTCTTGGAAAATATCATCACAACCAAACGATTGGAGAGTGGTTAGTTGATTTTTTAAATCGTCTTCAATAATAGTTGTGCGTGCATAACCAATTCGTTTCATATATTATCCTTCCTATATAAATAATCTTTTTTCACACATTCTTAACGTGCGGGAACATGTAAGGTTTTCGGTCCATCTTCATAACCGACGATTACCATAGAAACCATATTTAAAAATAAGCCGTGTTCAACGACGCCAACCAAGTTGTCTAAATAAGAACCCAAAGCTTCTGGATCTGTAATTTTTTCTAAATGCAAATCGATGATATGGTGGCCTCCATCTGTTATTAATGTTTCGCCAGCAGCGTTTAAACGAAGTGTTGGGTGATAGCCTTTTTCTTCAAATAAATGCACTAGTTGGCAGCTGCCATAAGGGACAACCTCAACAGGAAGTGGGAAAGCCCCTAAATCGTCCACTATTTTTGATTTATCCACAATCCAAATACATTTCTTTGAATAAGTGGCCACAATTTTTTCAAAAAGTAAGGCAGCGCCACCGCCTTTGATTCCTTGAAAATCAGCGCTGATTTCATCGGCGCCATCAATCGTAAGATCTACATACGGAACCTCATCAATACTTTTTAAAGGAATGCCCAAGGCCAAGGCTTGCTTCTCTGTTTCTTTTGAAGTAGTAACCCCTACTATTGACAATCCTTCTTCTTTTACGCGACGACCAATTTCGTCTACCATAAATTTTGCTGTTGAGCCAGTACCCAAACCGACAATCATGCCGTCTTCTACATATTTTGCAGCTTCGATTCCTACCATTTGTTTCAGATTCATCGCTGTTTTCCGCCCCCTTCAATAGTCAAAGATATTGTACCGTTATTTAACTAAAAAAGATAGAAAGTTTTTGAAAAAGTCATAAAAATTTTTAAAGGAAAAGTACGTTTAAATAGAAGGAAAAGCTTTTTTTCGAAAGGCGAAAGAAGAGGGTTGACAGCTGATACTTATCGTGGTATCCTAACAAAGGTGCTTTATCTACAGGTTCCTTATAGGGACGTGCTGACTGTCTATCAAAGCATATTTGATAAAGAGTGCAGAGATTGCATTATTTTTTATCGCGAAAAAAGAACCACCTGGATGTGTGGAACTAGAAGCGAAGTAAGGAAGGAGGAGAACAAGGAATGCCTACAATTAACCAATTAGTACGTAAACCTCGTAAATCTAAAGTAGAAAAATCTGATTCACCAGCCTTAAACAAAGGATATAACAGTTTTAAGAAAACTCAAACAAACGTTAACTCTCCGCAAAAACGTGGAGTTTGTACACGTGTGGGTACGATGACACCTAAAAAACCGAACTCAGCTTTACGTAAATATGCCCGTGTTCGTTTGTCAAACTTAATCGAAGTTACAGCTTATATCCCAGGTATCGGTCACAACTTACAAGAACACAGCGTGGTATTATTACGTGGTGGACGTGTAAAAGACTTACCAGGGGTACGTTACCATATCGTTCGTGGTGCGCTTGATACTGCCGGTGTTAACGACCGTAAACAAAGCCGCTCTAAATACGGTACAAAACGTCCTAAAGCTTAATTATAATAAGACAATAACAACTTGAAAAATCATATTTCGGAAGGAGGAGTTACGGATGCCTCGTAAAGGTCCTGTTGCAAAACGTGATGTTTTACCAGATCCAATTTATAACTCAAAATTAGTAACTCGCTTAATCAACCGTGTAATGGTTGACGGTAAACGCGGGATTGCTGCTAACATTATCTATAATTCATTTGATATCATCAAAGAATCTACAGGTAACGATCCATTGGAAGTTTTTGAACAAGCAATGAAAAACGTTATGCCTGTTCTTGAAGTTAAAGCACGTCGTGTTGGGGGTTCTAACTACCAAGTACCAGTTGAAGTTCGTCCAGAACGTCGTACAACTTTAGGTTTACGTTGGGTAGTTAACTACGCACGTCTACGTGGTGAACACACAATGGAAGAACGTCTAGCGAAAGAAATCATGGATGCTGCTAACAACACTGGCGCTTCTGTTAAAAAACGCGAAGACACACACAAAATGGCAGACGCAAACCGCGCATTTGCTCATTATCGTTGGTAAGATCCTCTCTGTCTGTCGCGTAAAGTGGCAGCAGAAAGTCAATTTACAATCGATTTAAATAAAGAGAGGAGTAAACATACAAAATGGCAAGAGAATTTTCACTTGAAAAAACTCGTAACATTGGTATCATGGCCCACGTTGATGCTGGTAAAACAACAACAACTGAGCGTATCTTGTACTACACTGGTAAAATCCATAAAATCGGTGAAACCCATGAAGGTGCTTCACAAATGGACTGGATGGAACAAGAACAAGAACGTGGTATCACGATTACATCCGCTGCGACAACTGCACAGTGGAAAGGCTACCGTGTAAATATCATCGATACTCCAGGACACGTGGACTTCACAATTGAAGTACAACGTTCTCTACGCGTATTAGATGGTGCGGTAACAGTTCTTGACTCTCAATCAGGTGTAGAACCTCAAACAGAAACTGTTTGGCGTCAAGCGACTGAATATAAAGTTCCTCGTATTGTATTCTGTAACAAAATGGATAAAATCGGTGCGGACTTCTTCTATTCAGTAGAATCATTACATGATCGTTTACAAGCAAACGCTCATCCAATTCAAATTCCAATCGGAGCTGAAGAAGACTTCACTGGAATCATTGACTTGATTAAAATGAAAGCTGAAATCTACACAAATGATTTGGGAACAGATATTCAAGAAACTGATATTCCTGAAGATTATTTAGAAAAAGCGCAAGAATGGCGCGAAAAATTAGTTGAAGCTGTTGCTGAAACTGACGAAGACTTAATGATGAAATATCTTGAAGGTGAAGAAATCACTGAAGAAGAATTAGTCGCTGGTATCCGTCAAGCAACAATCAACGTTGAGTTCTTCCCTGTATTAGCTGGTTCAGCATTCAAGAATAAAGGGGTTCAATTAATGTTGGACGCTGTTCTTGATTACTTACCATCTCCATTAGATATCGATGCTATCAAAGGGATCGATACTAAAACAGACGAAGAAACAACTCGTCCAGCTGATGACGAAGCACCTTTCGCTTCATTAGCATTTAAAGTTATGACTGACCCATTCGTAGGTCGTTTAACTTTCTTCCGTGTTTATTCTGGTGTCCTTGAAAGTGGTTCATACGTATTGAACGCTTCAAAAGGCAAAAAAGAACGTATCGGTCGTATCCTACAAATGCACGCCAACACTCGTCAAGAAATTGACAAAGTGTACTCTGGTGATATCGCTGCTGCTGTTGGTCTAAAAGACACAACAACTGGTGATACATTATGTGCATTAGATGCACCAGTTATTCTTGAATCTATTGAATTCCCTGACCCAGTTATCCAAGTCGCTGTTGAACCTAAATCAAAAGCTGACCAAGATAAAATGGGCGTGGCTCTACAAAAACTTGCTGAAGAAGATCCATCATTCCGCGTTGAAACAAACGTTGAAACTGGTGAAACAGTTATCTCTGGTATGGGTGAATTGCACTTAGACGTTTTAGTAGACCGTATGAAACGTGAATTCAAAGTTGAAGCTAACGTAGGTGCTCCTCAAGTATCTTACCGCGAAACATTCCGTGCTGCGACTAAAGCAGAAGGTAAATTCGTTCGTCAGTCTGGTGGTAAAGGACAATACGGTCACGTATGGGTTGAATTTACACCAAATGAAGAAGGTAAAGGCTTCGAGTTTGAAAACGCAATTGTCGGTGGTGTGGTTCCTCGTGAATACATCCCAGCAGTTGAAAAAGGGTTAGAAGACTCTATGAACAACGGTGTTCTTGCTGGTTATCCATTAGTTGATATCAAAGCAAAACTTTACGATGGTTCATACCACGATGTCGATTCAAATGAAACGGCCTTCCGTGTAGCTGCTTCTATGGCATTGAAAGCTGCGGCTAAAAATGCAAACCCAGTTATTTTAGAACCAATGATGAAAGTTACAATTACTGTTCCTGAAGATTACTTAGGTGATATCATGGGACACGTAACAAGTCGTCGTGGACGTGTTGAAGGTATGGAAGCACACGGTAACTCTCAAATCGTTAATGCGATGGTACCTTTAGCTGAAATGTTTGGTTATGCTACAACATTACGTTCAGCAACACAAGGACGCGGTACATTTATGATGGTATTTGACCACTATGAAGACGTACCTAAGTCTGTTCAAGAAGAAATCATCAAGAAAAACGGCGGCAACGCATAATTTTCCTTGAGAATAAAAGGTTTGTTTTTAGAACTATCCTTTTTTCAAGATTTCGTGTAAAATAGCTTATGATGATCAGACGATTTTTAGTAACGTCTATCACATATAAAACAAACAATAAAATTTATATTTTTAGGAGGAACATTCAAAATGGCAAAAGAAAAATTTGACCGTTCTAAATCCCATGTTAACATTGGTACTATCGGACACGTTGACCATGGTAAAACTACATTAACAGCTGCAATTGCTACTGTATTATCAAAACACGGTGGCGGGGAAGCACAAAGCTACGATTCTATCGATAACGCTCCAGAAGAAAAAGAACGTGGAATCACAATCAACACTTCTCATATCGAATATGAAACTGAAACTCGTCACTATGCACACGTTGACTGCCCAGGTCACGCGGACTACGTTAAAAACATGATCACTGGTGCTGCTCAAATGGACGGAGCTATCTTAGTAGTTTCTGCTGCTGATGGTCCTATGCCTCAAACACGTGAACATATCTTATTATCACGTAACGTTGGTGTACCATACATCGTTGTATTCTTAAACAAAATGGATATGGTTGATGACGAAGAATTATTAGAATTAGTAGAAATGGAAGTTCGTGACTTATTATCAGAATACGATTTCCCAGGCGATGATGTTCCAGTTATCGCAGGTTCTGCTTTGAAAGCTTTAGAAGGCGACGAGTCTTATGAAGAAAAAATCTTAGAATTAATGGCTGCAGTTGACGAATATATCCCAACTCCAGAACGTGATACTGACAAACCATTCATGATGCCAGTCGAAGACGTATTCTCAATCACTGGACGTGGTACTGTTGCTACAGGCCGTGTTGAACGTGGTGAAGTTCGCGTTGGTGACGAAGTTGAAATCGTTGGTATTAAAGACGAAACATCTAAAACAACTGTTACAGGTGTTGAAATGTTCCGTAAATTATTAGACTACGCTGAAGCAGGCGACAACATCGGTGCTTTATTACGTGGTGTAGCACGTGAAGATATCGAACGTGGACAAGTATTAGCTAAACCAGCTACAATCACTCCACACACAAAATTCAAAGCTGAAGTATACGTATTATCAAAAGAAGAAGGCGGACGTCACACTCCATTCTTCACTAACTACCGTCCTCAATTCTACTTCCGTACAACAGACGTTACTGGTGTTGTAGAATTGCCAGAAGGTACTGAAATGGTAATGCCTGGTGATAACGTTGCTATGGACGTTGAATTAATTCACCCAATCGCTATCGAAGACGGAACTCGTTTCTCTATTCGTGAAGGCGGACGTACTGTAGGTTCAGGCGTTGTTACTGAAATCGTTAAATAATTAATTTTTTACTATAGTTTTAACCAGCGTGAAAAACTGGGGTATTTGGACGTAAGACCAGAGAATTTATTCTCTGGTCTTTTTTTGTTTAGAAATTGGCTGGCTAAAAAATAAGCCAATTGGCTGTTTTAGCAGACTTGTTTCTTCCGTATACTTGGAGAAAAAGGTTAGGTGATTTAATGGAAAAAGTATTGACGATTGCAGGCTCCGATTCAACTGGAGGGGCAGGGATTCAAGCAGATTTAAAAACATTTGAAGAGTATGGAGTTTTTGGATTTTCAAGTTTAACCTCGATTGTGACGATGGATCCTACGACAGGTTGGTCGCATGAAGTAACTGAATTGCCAGAAACGCTCTTAGAAAAACAATTGATTTCGGTTTTTGCAGGCGGTCTAGTAGCGGCCTTGAAAACAGGGATGATGGGCAATGAACAAAATATTAAAATGGCTAGCAAATACATTAAACAAGAGAAAATTCAAAAAGTCGTGATTGACCCAGTCATTGCTTGTAAGGGAACGGCACAAATTCTGCAACCCAAAAGTGTGGAAGGCCTAAAAAACGATTTACTGCCATTAGCATTAGTTGCCACGCCTAATTTAATTGAAGCGGGCATCTTATCTGGTTTAGGCGAAATTTCTTCCGTGGCGGAGATGGAAGAAGCGGCAAAACGAATTGTACAAATGGGAGCCAAACATGTCGTGGTTAAAGGGGGACATCGCTTAGCTGGTGAAAAAGCACTGGACTTGTTTTACGATGGTCACACCGCGCATCTTTTGGAAAATGAATTATATCCTACTGATTATAATCATGGTGCAGGTTGTACTTTTTCAGCGGCGATCACAGCTGGCTTGGCGAAAGGTTATTCGGTGTTAGAAGCAGTAACTTTAGCAAAAAAATTTGTAGCGGCGGCGATTAAACACGGTATTCAAGTTAATCCTTATGTGGGGCACGTGTGGCATGGTGCATACACCCATGCGGAACAACGGATGCGTAAGAAAGCATAATGTTTAGAACTAGAGGAGTCTGTCAAGGACTGGCTCTAGTTTTTTTGTGATAAAGAATAACAATAGTAGGTATTACGTTAAAAGAATGTTCAAATTTTTAAAAGAGGAGTAGAATAGAACTGTAATTGCAAAAAAAGAAGCGGAACATAGAAGGGGTGTTAACTTTTCTGTGCTTCAGTTTAGAACGGACTGTGGTGTTTGTTTTGACGAACTACCGGAAAGCGACTTCTTTTTGTTTTGGCTTCAAATGGTATTTAATGGAGGGAATGCAATGTTAGAAAAAGAAACGTACAGTCAACTGTTTAAATGGTCTTTTTCAAAAAAGACACAAGTCACATACTGGGATGGTACCGTCAAAGAGTATGGGCAAGGGTCGGGGGATCCGGTTTTTAAAATTGTATTCAATGAAAAAATTCCTGTGAAGGATTTACTGAATAACGCTTCGTTAACTTTAGGGGAAGCCTACATGGATTGCAAAATTGAAATCGAAGGCGATATCCAAGCACTGATTTATGATGTGTATAACCAAAAGGATAGCTTTTTACACAATGCTAAATTTATTAAATGGCTTCCTAAAGAAAGTCATTCAAAAAAACGTTCGCAAGAGGATATTCACAGCCATTACGATCTAGGAAATGATTTTTACAAAAAATGGCTTGACCAAACAATGACGTATTCATGTGCTTATTTTAAAACGCCTGAAGATACATTAGAACAAGCGCAAGTGAATAAAGTTCATCATATTTTAGATAAATTGTTTATCAAAGAGGGCGACACTTTACTGGATATTGGCTGCGGCTGGGGCACGTTAATTTTAACTGCGGTGAAAGAATATGGAGCCAAAGCAACTGGGATCACATTAAGTGAAGAGCAATTTCATCATATTCGCCATATTATAGAAAAAGAAGGTCTACAAGATCGAATGACTGTCAAATTGATGGATTATCGTGATTTAAAAGGAGAGTCTTTTGACCATATTACGAGTGTTGGGATGTTTGAACATGTCGGTGCGGAAAATCTACATGAATATTTTGATGTCGTTCAGCGGAATTTAGCGCCTAAAGGTACGGCGTTGATTCATGGGATCAGTCGCCAACAAGGTGGGGCTAAAAATGCTTGGATTAATCGTTATGTTTTCCCAGGTGGCTATATTCCTGGTGTCACTGAGCTAGTCGGCCATATGACAGAAAACGACTTGCAAGTGATTGACTTGGAAAGTTTGCGCAGAGATTATCAATTGACGTTGGAACATTGGACAAAAAACTTCCATAATATAGAAACAGAAATTGTTGACGAAAAAGGTGAGCGCTTCTATCGAATGTGGGACTTATATTTGCAAGCATGTGCAGCCTCATTCCAAGCAAGCAATATTGATGTTATTCAATATTTATTGGTTCATCCAGATAACAATGATATTCCAATGCGCCGGATTGGTTAATAGAATAAAAAAGAAAGAATTTGAGATTCTGGTAAAAAAGGAATCCCAAATTCTTTTTTTATAAAAATAGAATGAAAAGAATTGAAAAACAAAACAAATGCTTTTCAAAACAAGAAAAAATTCTTTCAAAAAAACGCAGAAAATCCTTGCTAACACTATCCTTTCATAGTATAATCAAAAAGGTGCTGTTTACAAGAGTGTAAAAAGCATTGGTAGATCAACGATTTGATTTGCCGGCTGTGAAGCGAGAGGTTGCGACACGCTCGGACGCTTTGCCATGAACGAGCATGCCGGATAAATTTTCGTGGAGCTATGTCTACTTTTAAAATAGGCGAAGGAGGGAACAAGATGGCAAAACAAAAAATTCGTATCCGTTTAAAAGCGTATGAACACCGTATTTTAGATCAATCAGCGGATAAAATTGTGGAAACAGCAAAAAGAACTGGAGCTGACGTATCAGGTCCGATTCCATTACCAACAGAACGCTCACTTTACACAGTTATTCGTGCGACTCATAAATACAAAGATTCTCGCGAACAATTCGAAATGCGTACTCACAAACGTCTAATTGACATTGTGAACCCAACACCAAAAACAGTTGACGCTCTAATGAAGCTTGACTTACCGTCTGGTGTTAATATTGAAATCAAACTATAAAATTAAGATGGAGGTGTACTCATGACCAAAGGAATCTTAGGGAAAAAAGTGGGAATGACACAAATCTTTACTGAGTCTGGTGAATTAATTCCAGTAACAGTAGTTGAAGCTACGCCAAACGTAGTTTTACAAGTAAAAACTGTTGAAACTGACGGATACGAAGCTATCCAAGTTGGTTACCAAGACAAACGTGAAGTTTTATCAAACAAACCTGCGAAAGGTCATGTTGCAAAAGCAAACACGGCTCCTAAGCGCTTCATTAAAGAATTCAAGAATGTTGAGCTAGGAGAATATGAAGTAGGTAAAGAAATCAAAGTAGATGTTTTCCAAGCAGGAGACGTTGTTGATGTTACAGGTACTACGAAAGGTAAAGGATTCCAAGGGGCAATCAAACGTCACGGCCAAAGCCGCGGACCTATGTCTCATGGTTCTCGTTATCACCGTCGTCCTGGGTCAATGGGTCCAGTAGCGCCTAACCGTGTATTTAAAAATAAACGACTAGCCGGCCGTATGGGTGGCGACCGCGTAACAATTCAAAACCTTGAAGTTGTTAAAGTGGACGTAGAAAGAAATGTTATCTTAATCAAAGGAAACATTCCTGGAGCGAAAAAATCTTTAATCACAATCAAATCAGCTGTGAAAGCTAAATAAGTGTAGGGAAAGGAGGAACTAAGGAATGCCGAATGTAGCATTATTCAAACAAGATGGAACTCAAAACGGTGAAATCACTTTAAATGAAGAAATCTTCGGAATCGAACCTAATGAAAGTGTTGTCTATGATGCAATCATCATGCAACGTGCTTCATTAAGACAAGGAACACACGCAGTTAAAAACCGTAGCGCTGTTCGTGGCGGTGGCCGCAAACCATGGCGTCAAAAAGGAACTGGTCGTGCTCGTCAAGGTTCAATCCGTTCACCACAATGGCGTGGAGGTGGCGTAGTCTTTGGACCAACACCGCGTTCATACAGCTACAAACTTCCTAAAAAAGTTCGTCGCTTAGCAATGAAATCTGTATTATCAGATAAAGTTGCTGAAAATAACTTGGTAGCAGTAGAAGGTTTAAGCTTCGATGCACCAAAAACAAAAGAATTCAAACAAGTTCTTGCTAACTTGTCTATCGATACTAAAGTATTAGTTGTTTTAGAAAATGGTAACGACTTTGCAGCTTTATCAGCTCGTAACTTACCAAACGTTTCTGTAGTAACTTCTGATAACGTTAGTGTGTTAGATGTTGTGTCAGCTAACAAAGTCTTGGCAACACAAACAGCTCTTACTCAAATTGAGGAGGTGCTTGCATAATGGAATTACTAGACGTAATCAAACGCCCAGTGATCACTGAAAAATCCATGTTAGCTATGGACGAAAAGAAATATACTTTCGAAGTGGACACTCGCGCAAACAAAACTTTAGTAAAACAAGCTGTTGAATCAGCATTCGATGTTAAAGTAGCAAACGTAAACATCTTAAACGTGCGTCCAAAATTCAAACGCATGGGTAAATATGCAGGTTATACAAAAAAACGTCGCAAAGCGATCGTTACATTAACTGAAGATTCAAAAGAAATTCAATTATTCGAAGCTGCTGAATAAGCAGTCCTGAACAATATCAACGTAGGAGGGAAATAAGACGTGGCGATTAAAAAGTACAAACCTACCACAAATGGCCGTCGTAACATGACAAGTTCTGATTTCGCTGAAATCACAACTTCAACACCAGAAAAATCATTGTTACAGCCATTAAAAAACAATGCCGGTCGTAACAACAACGGTCGCATTACGGTTCGTCACCAAGGTGGCGGTCACAAACGTCAATACCGTGTGATTGACTTCAAACGTAATAAAGATAACGTCGCAGCGGTTGTTAAAACGATCGAGTACGATCCAAACCGTTCTGCTAACATCGCGTTAGTTCATTACGAAGACGGGGTTAAGGCATACATCTTAGCACCAAAAGGATTAGAAGTAGGCATGCGCCTAGTATCTGGTCCAGAAGCAGATATTAAAGTAGGTAACGCATTACCATTGGAAAACATTCCAGTTGGTACAGTTATCCACAACATTGAAATGAAACCTGGTAAAGGTGGACAATTAATCCGTTCAGCTGGAACAAGCGCGCAAGTACTTGGTAAAGAAGGCAAATACGTATTAATCCGCTTAAACTCTGGCGAAGTTCGTATGATCTTAGCAACTTGCCGTGCAACAATCGGTTCAGTTGGTAACGAACAACACGAATTAATCAACATTGGTAAAGCTGGCCGCTCTCGTTGGATGCGTAAACGCCCAACTGTTCGTGGTAGCGTAATGAACCCTAACGATCACCCACACGGTGGCGGTGAAGGTAAAACACCAATTGGACGTAAAGCGCCAGTATCTCCATGGGGTCAACCAGCAATTGGATACAAAACACGTAATAAAAAAGCTAAATCAGACAAACTTATCGTTCGTCGTCGTACTAAATAATTTTTTTGACCATGTGTCGTACATTTTGAGAGGAGGTTCACCATGGGTCGTAGTTTAAAAAAAGGACCTTTCGTCGATGATCATTTGATGAAAAAGGTCGAAGCACAACAAGGTGCCGAAAAGAAAAAAGTAATTAAAACTTGGTCTCGCCGCTCTACAATTTTTCCATCATTCGTAGGTTTCACAATCGCTGTATATGATGGACGGAAACATGTCCCTGTTTACATTCAAGAAGACATGGTAGGACATAAATTAGGTGAATTTGCACCAACTAGAACTTATCGTGGCCACGTTGCTGACGATAAAAAAACTAAACGCTAATTTTGAGGGGAGGATATGCAAATGTCAGAACAAATTACATCAGCTAAAGCAACTGCAAAAACAGTTCGCACTTCACCTCGTAAAGCACGTTTAGTAATCGATCTTATCAGAGGGAAAAGCGTTGCGGATGCAATTTCAATCTTGAAATTCACACCGAACAAGTCTGCTGGAATCATTGAAAAAGTTTTAATGTCAGCAGTTGCTAACGCAGAAAACAACTTTGACTTAGACGTTGAAAGCTTAGTCGTATCTGAAGCATTTGTTAACGAAGGACCAACAATGAAACGTTTCCGTCCTCGTGCAAAAGGTTCAGCTTCACCAATCAACAAACGTACTAGTCACATCACAGTAGTTGTAACAGAGAAATAAGTCTCATGAAATAGGCTGTTTTCTTTATGAAAACAGAGCTTAAACATTTAAGAGGAGGGACAATCAGTGGGTCAAAAAGTACATCCAATTGGAATGCGTGTAGGCATCATCCGCGACTGGGATGCGAAATGGTATGCTGAAAAAGAGTATGCTGAATTCTTACACGAAGATTTAAGAATCCGTAAATTTATCGCAACAAAACTTGCTGATGCTGCTGTATCTACAATTGAAATCGAACGCGCTGCAAACCGTGTTAACATTTCAATTCACACAGCTAAACCAGGTATGGTTATCGGTAAAGGCGGATCTGAAGTCGAAAACCTAAGAAAAGAATTAAACAAATTAACTGGCAAACGAGTTCACATCAACATCGTTGAAATCAAAAAACCAGATTTAGATGCAAAATTAGTAGGCGAAGGAATTGCACGTCAATTAGAAAACCGTGTTGCTTTCCGTCGTGCTCAAAAACAAGCTATCCAACGCGCAATGCGTGCTGGCGCTAAAGGAATCAAAACTCAAGTATCAGGTCGTCTAAACGGTGCGGATATCGCTCGTTCAGAAGGATACTCTGAAGGAACTGTACCACTTCACACATTACGTGCGGACATTGATTACGCATGGGAAGAAGCGGACACTACTTACGGAAAACTAGGAGTTAAAGTGTGGATCTATCGTGGAGAAATTCTTCCAACGAAAAAAAACACTGAGAAAGGAGGGAAATAATCATGTTAGTACCTAAACGTGTAAAACACCGTCGTGAATTCCGCGGAAAAATGCGCGGTGAAGCTAAAGGCGGAAAAGAAGTAGCATTTGGTGAATGGGGTTTACAAGCAACTGAATCTCACTGGATTACTAACCGTCAAATCGAAGCAGCCCGTATTGCAATGACTCGTTACATGAAACGTGGCGGGAAAGTATGGATTAAAATTTTCCCTCACAAGTCTTACACAAGTAAAGCTATCGGCGTACGTATGGGTAAAGGTAAAGGGGCACCAGAAGGCTGGGTATCACCAGTTAAACGTGGTAAAATCATGTTTGAAATCGCAGGCGTTCCTGAAGAAGTAGCTCGTGAAGCTCTTCGTCTTGCATCTCACAAATTGCCGGTAAAAACTAAGATCGTAAAACGTGAGGAAATGGGTGGTGAATCGAATGAAGGTTAAAGAAATCAGAGAATTAACCACTGCCGAAATGCTAGATAAAGAAAAACAATTAAAAGAAGAATTGTTCAACTTAAGATTCCAATTAGCAACAGGTCAATTAGAAAACACTGCACGTATTAAAGAAGTACGTCAATCGATTGCACGCATCAAAACAGTATTGCGTGAACAAGCTAACTAATAGTGGAAGGAGGCCAAACGCGTATGACTGAAGAAAGAAATCAACGTAAAGTTTACCAAGGTCGCGTGGTGTCAGACAAAATGGATAAAACAATCACAGTTGTCGTTGAAACAAAGAAAAACCACCCTATCTATGGCAAACGTATGAAATATTCTAAAAAATATAAAGCGCATGATGAAAACAACACAGCGAAAGTTGGAGACATCGTAAAAATCATGGAAACTCGTCCATTATCAGCTACAAAACGTTTCCGTTTACTAGAGGTAGTCGAAGAAGCAGTTATTATCTAATAAAACGAGAATTTCCTAATAGATTGAAGCACAAAATCTGAAAGGGGGATACACATCGTGATCCAACAAGAAAGTCGTTTAAGAGTCGCTGACAATTCTGGCGCACGTGAAATTTTAACGATCAAAGTCCTAGGCGGATCTGGTCGTAAAACTGCTAACATCGGTGACGTTATTGTTGCTACTGTCAAACAAGCAACGCCAGGTGGGGTTGTTAAAAAAGGTGAAGTAGTTAAAGCCGTTATCGTTCGTACAAAATCTGGCGCTCGTCGTGCTGACGGTTCTTACATCAAATTTGATGAAAATGCTGCGGTAATTATCCGTGACGATAAAAGCCCACGCGGAACACGTATCTTCGGACCAGTTGCACGTGAATTACGTGAAAACAACTTCATGAAGATCGTTTCTCTAGCACCAGAAGTATTATAATCTCGAGCCCACGTTAAAGGAGGTGCGAAACAGTAATGTTTGTTAAAAAAGGCGATAAAGTAAAAGTTATCACTGGTAAAGATAAAAACAAAGAAGGCGTTGTCTTAGCAGCGTTTCCTAAACAAGATAAAGTTATCGTTGAAGGTGTCAACGTCGTTAAAAAACACCAAAAACCAAACCAAGCAGCCCCACAAGGTGGAATCCTTGAAGTGGAAGCGCCAATTCATGTTTCTAATGTAATGGTGATTGATCCTTCAAACGGAGAAGCTACTAAAGTTGCGTTTAAAGAAGTCGACGGCAAAAAAGTCCGCGTTTCTAAAAAAACAGGTGAAGTTTTAGATAAATAAAAATTGCGGAAGGAGGGCTTACTGAATGAACCGCCTGAAAGAAAAATATATTAAAGAAGTAACACCATCATTGGTGGAAAAATTTAATTACAGCTCAGTTATGCAAACACCTAAAGTTGATAAAATCGTTATCAACATGGGTGTGGGTGATGCAGTATCAAATGCTAAAAACTTAGACAAAGCTGTTGAAGAATTAGCATTAATCACTGGTCAAAAACCACTTATCACAAAAGCTAAAAAATCTATCGCTGGATTCCGTTTACGTGAAGGAATGCCAATCGGTGCGAAAGTAACGCTACGCGGCGAAAGAATGTACGAATTTTTAGATAAATTAGTAACAGTTTCTTTACCTCGTGTACGTGACTTCCACGGTGTCAGCAAAAAAGCTTTCGATGGTCGTGGTAACTATACTTTAGGTATTAAAGAACAATTAATCTTCCCAGAAGTTGATTATGATTTAGTAGATAAAGTACGCGGTATGGACATCGTAATTGTTACAACAGCGAACACTGACGAAGAGTCTCGCGAATTGTTGGCACAATTAGGTATGCCATTCCAAAAATAATATAAGGAGGCGAACTACGTGGCTAAAAAATCAATGATTGCTAAAAACAAACGTCCTGCTAAACATTCAACACAAGCTTATACTCGTTGTGAACGTTGTGGACGTCCACATTCAGTTTATCGTAAATTTCATCTTTGCCGTATTTGCTTCCGCGAACTTGCCTATAAAGGTCAAATTCCCGGCGTGAAGAAAGCTAGCTGGTAAACAAGTAAACTCGCATAAAGGAGGTAAATAGTTCAATGGTCATGACAGATCCAATTGCAGATTTTCTAACTCGCATTCGTAATGCGAACATGGTTAAACATGAAACTTTAGAAGTACCTGCTTCAAAAATCAAACGTGATATCGCAGAAATCCTGAAACGTGAAGGATTTATCCGCGACGTAGAATACATCGAAGATGACAAACAAGGCGTAATCCGTGTTTTCCTAAAATATGGTAAAAACGAAGAACGTGTTATCACAAACTTAAAACGTATTTCTAAACCAGGTTTACGTGCATACGTAAAAGCTGACGAAGTACCAAAAGTATTAAACGGTCTAGGAATTGCAATCATCTCTACATCAGAGGGTGTAATTACTGACAAAGAAGCTAGAGCGAAAAATATCGGCGGCGAAGTAATCGCCTACGTATGGTAATTCTAAAAAATACACAAGGAGGTGTCTCTAAGTGAGCCGTATTGGTAATAAAGTTGTTGTTCTTCCTGCTGGTGTTGAAATCAAGCAAGACGGAAACAACATTACAGTTAAAGGACCTAAAGGTGAATTAACACGCGAATTTTCTTCTGATATCAAAATGAACATCGAAGGAAACGAAGTGACATTCACTCGTCCAAACGATTCAAAAGAAATGAAAACAATCCACGGAACAACTCGTGCAAACTTCAACAACATGGTTGTTGGTGTTTCTGAAGGTTTCCAAAAAGCACTTGAACTTATCGGGGTCGGATACCGTGCCCAAGTACAAGGCAACAAATTAACTTTAAACGTTGGTTATTCTCATCCTGTCGAAATGACAGCACCAGAAGGCGTAACATTTGAAGTACCTGCGAACACACAAGTTATCGTTAAAGGCATCAACAAAGAAGTTGTTGGTGAATTAGCTGCTAACATCCGTGGCGTTCGTCCTCCAGAACCTTATAAAGGCAAAGGGATTCGCTATGTTGGTGAATTTGTACGCCGTAAAGAAGGTAAAACTGGTAAATAATAACAGCTGTGTAGAAAACAGAAGTCAACAACAAGCAACTGTCATTTTATGGGATTTTTCCAATAAAATGCTTTTGTCTTGTCTGCCAGCTTCTCTTTTCCGTAATCTGCTGACTGCTTGAAATATTAGTAGTAAACATTAAATCAAAGAGGTGAAAATTGTGATTACAAAACCAGATAAAAACAAAACACGTCAAAAGAGACATCGTCGTGTACGTAACAAAATCTCTGGTACTGCTGAGTGCCCACGCTTGAACATTTTCCGTTCTAACAAAAACATCTACGCGCAAGTCATTGATGACGTAGCGGGTGTGACGCTAGCAAGTGCCTCTGCCTTGGATAAAGAAATTTCAGGTGGAACAAAAACAGAAACAGCTGCAGCTGTTGGTAAACTAGTTGCTGAACGTGCCGCTGAAAAAGGCATCAAAAAAGTAGTCTTCGACCGTGGTGGATACCTTTACCATGGCCGCGTGCAAGCTTTAGCTGAAGCTGCTCGTGAAAATGGACTAGAATTTTAGGAGAAGGAGGAACACCATTCATGGTTTATATTGATCCAAAACATTTGGAATTAGAAGACCGCGTTGTAGCGATCAACCGTGTAACAAAAGTTGTTAAAGGTGGACGTCGTTTACGTTTCGCAGCTTTAGTTGTTGTCGGTGACAAAAACGGACACGTTGGTTTCGGTACTGGTAAAGCACAAGAAGTACCTGAAGCTATCCGTAAAGCAATCGAAGACGCGAAGAAAAACTTAGTTGAAGTGCCTATGGTTGGTTCTACTATCCCGCACGAAGTAATTGGCGTATTCGGTGGCGGCCGTATCCTTATGAAACCTGCAGTAGAAGGTTCTGGGGTAGCTGCTGGTGGACCAGTTCGTGCCGTATTGGAATTAGCTGGTGTAGCAGATATTACATCTAAATCACTAGGTTCAAACACACCTATTAACGTTGTTCGCGCAACTGTTGAAGGTCTAAAACAATTAAAACGTGCCGAAGAAGTGGCAGCACTTCGCGGTAAATCTGTAGAAGAAATTATCGGTTAAGGAGGACAAAAATAATGGCTGAATTAAAAATTACTTTAAAACGCAGTGTTATCGGACGTCCTCAAAACCAACGTGCTACAGTTAAAGCGTTAGGTTTAGGTAAAGTGAATAGTACTGTTACAAAACCTGCCAATGAAGCAATCAAAGGTATGGTTAACACTATCTCACATTTAGTGGACGTAGAAGAAGTTTAAGATTTATAGATTTGTAATAGAAGATTGCTTAAGGAGGTGCCAAACCTATGAAACTTCATGAATTAAAACCTGCTGAGGGCTCACGCCAAGTACGTAACCGTGTTGGACGTGGTACTTCATCTGGTAATGGTAAAACAGCTGGCCGTGGACAAAAAGGGCAAAAAGCCCGTTCAGGCGGTGGTGTTCGTTTAGGATTTGAAGGGGGTCAAACTCCATTATTCCGTCGTTTACCAAAACGTGGGTTTACAAACATTAATCGTAAAGATTACGCTGTTGTGAACTTAGATACTTTAAACCGTTTTGAAGATGGAACAGAAGTAACTCCTGTTGTCCTAAAAGAAGCAGGAATCGTTAAAAACGAAAAAGCGGGAATCAAAGTTCTTGCAGATGGTGAGTTAACGAAAAAATTAACTGTGAAAGCAGCTAAATTCTCGAAATCAGCACAAGAAGCTATCGAAGCTGCTGGTGGTTCAATCGAGGTGATCTAATTGTTCAAGCTATTAAAGAACGCCTTTAAAGTCAAAGACATTAGATCAAAAATCTTATTTACAGTTTTAATCTTGTTTGTATTTCGCCTAGGTGCGCACATTACTGTGCCCGGGGTGAATGCAAAGGGATTGTCTGATTTAAGTAGCTTACCCTTTTTGAATATGTTGAATATGGTGAGTGGTAGTGCCATGCAAAACTTCTCTATCTTCTCGATGGGGGTTTCGCCATACATTACAGCCTCTATTATTATTCAACTATTGCAAATGGATATTGTACCTAGATTTGTAGAATGGTCAAAACAAGGGGAAGTTGGGCGTAAGAAATTAAATCAAGCTACAAGATATCTAACGATTGTCTTGGGTGTGGCTCAGTCAATGGGGATCACTGCTGGTTTTAATAGCTTAAGTCAAACTGGGATTGTAAACAATCCAACCTTAGGTACCTTTGTGATGATTGCAGTTATTTTAACTGCTGGGACGATGTTTGTGACTTGGATGGGTGAACAAATTACAGAAAAAGGAATCGGAAATGGTGTTTCAATGATTATCTTTGCCGGGATTATTTCTCGTTTGCCAGGAGCAGTCAAAGAAATCTATGAAGATTACTTCGTCAATATCGAGTCTTCTCGTATTTGGCAATCTGTTATTTTCATTGCAATCTTAGTTATTGCTATTTTGGTGATTGTTACAGTCGTAACGTTCTTCCAACAAGCAGAACGTAAGATTCCAATTCAATATACAAAACGTGTTTCTGGTGCACCAACAAGTAGTTATTTACCGTTAAAAGTAAATGCTGCTGGGGTTATTCCAGTTATCTTTGCCAGCTCGTTAATTGCAACACCAAATGCCATTTTACAAGCTTTCTCATCAAAATTCGCTGGTGAAAATTGGTATGACATTATGACAAAAATCTTCAGTTATAACACAGTTCCAGGGGCAATCATCTATACTGTCCTAATCGTTGCGTTTACGTTCTTCTATGCATTTGTTCAAGTAAACCCTGAGAAATTAGCGGAAAACTTACAAAAACAAGGAAGCTACATTCCAAGCGTGCGACCAGGTAAAGGTACAGAAGAATATGTATCTGGCGTGTTAATGAGATTAAGTGTTGTCGGCTCAATTTTCCTAGGACTTGTTGCTTTACTTCCAATCATTGCGCAAATGGTTTGGAACTTACCTCAATCAATCGGTTTAGGTGGAACAAGTTTACTAATCGTTATCGGGGTTGCATTAGAAACAACGAAACAATTAGAAGGATTAATGATGAAACGTCAATATGTCGGCTTTATCAATAAGTAAGAATCGAGTGTTGAGGTTTTACCTCAGCACCATTCTCACATATGGCTAGCTTCATAAGCCGGTCTTTAAAATTAGGAGGAGAATATATGAACCTCATTTTAATGGGATTACCTGGAGCAGGTAAAGGCACCCAAGCAGAAAAAATCATTGATACGTATGGCATTCCACATATTTCTACTGGAGATATGTTCCGTGCAGCAATGAAAAATGAAACTGCCTTGGGCCTAGAAGCGAAATCTTATATCGATAAAGGGGAACTGGTTCCTGACGAAGTAACAAACGGAATTGTTAAAGAACGCCTTGCTGAACCAGACACAGACAAAGGATTCCTATTAGATGGTTTCCCACGTACACTGGATCAAGCAAAAGCATTAGATACAATGCTTAAAGAATTAAACAAAAAAATTGATGCTGTCATTGACATCCATGTAGAAGAAGATGTATTAATCGAGCGTTTAGCTGGACGATTCATCTGTCGCACATGTGGCGCAACGTATCATAAATTATTCAACCCGCCAAAAGTTGAAGGCACTTGTGATCGCTGTGGCGGACATGAATTCTACCAAAGAGAAGATGATAAGCCCGAAACGGTTAAAAATCGTTTGGCAGTCAACATTGAAAGTAGCGCACCAATCTTAGCTTTCTATAAAGAACAAGGCTTGATGCATACAATCGATGGCAATCGCGAAATCGATACTGTTTTTTCTGATGTGAAAAAAATCATTGACGAAAACTAATTTCCAATTGCCCGCAGTTTAACCCTGTTGTTGTATTCAGTTTCTCTTGCCAAAACATAACTAAATATGGTAGAATATATCAGTCCGACTTCTACAGTTTTGTGACATCAAAATGAATAACGAAGTTAGTTGAGAATTTCTAGGTGGGAGCTGGAGTTTCCGCCGTTTTATCGTGTGAAAACGCGAAACAAGTACAAGGAGGTACTGTGCGTGGCAAAAGAAGATATGATTGAAGTCGAAGGTACAGTCGTCGAAACTTTGCCGAATGCAATGTTTAAAGTCGAACTAGAAAATGGACACCAAGTTCTTGCTACTGTTTCAGGTAAAATCCGTATGCACTACATCCGTATCTTACCTGGTGACAAAGTAACAGTTGAATTATCACCGTATGATTTAACGCGTGGCCGTATTACTTATCGCTTTAAATAATTGTACTCCGTAAAACCACAGGAGGTATTATCATGAAAGTAAGACCATCAGTAAAACCAATGTGTGAACATTGTAAAGTAATTCGCCGTAAAGGACGTGTTATGGTTATTTGCCCAGCAAATCCAAAACATAAACAACGTCAAGGATAATTAGGAGGTGTAACGAATAATGGCTCGTATTGCAGGAGTAGACATCCCTCGTGACAAACGTGTAGTAGTTTCTCTTACTTACATTTATGGTATTGGTAACACTACAGCTAAAAAAGTTTTAGCAAACGTTGGCGTATCTGAAGATGTTCGTGTACGTGATTTAACAAACGAACAAACAGATGCGATTCGTGCGGAAATTGATAAGTTAAAAGTTGAAGGGGATCTTCGTCGTGAAGTGAACTTAAACATCAAACGCTTGATGGAAATCGGTTCATACCGTGGAATCCGTCACCGTCGTGGATTACCAACTCGTGGACAAAACACGAAAAATAATGCACGTACTCGTAAAGGCCCTACTAAAACAGTAGCAGGCAAGAAAAAATAATTCCTAAGTGAAGGAGGTTAGAACTTCATGGCAGCAAAAAAAGTTAGTCGTAAACGCCGTGTCAAAAAGAATATAGAATCAGGTGTAGCACATATCCATTCTACATTCAACAATACAATCGTAATGATTACTGATACACATGGTAATGCATTAGCATGGTCATCAGCAGGATCATTAGGCTTTAAAGGAAGCAAAAAATCAACTCCTTTTGCCGCTCAAATGGCTGCAGAAGCCGCAACTAAAGTGGCAATGGAACATGGACTTAAAACTGTAGACGTAACAGTTAAAGGACCTGGTTCTGGACGTGAAGCAGCAATTCGTTCATTACAAGCAACAGGTTTAGAAGTGACTGCAATTCGTGACGTGACTCCAGTTCCTCATAATGGATGCCGCCCTCCAAAACGCCGTCGTGTTTAATGAGCGCCACTCATTCTGAGTTTGAATTAGGAACGTCATTGAACAAGACACTTTTCGTTTTGAAAGGGGTATAGATAAGAATGATTGAATTTGAAAAACCAAGAATCGAAAAAATTGATGAAAATAGAGATTATGGTAAGTTCGTCGTTGAACCATTAGAACGCGGTTACGGAACTACTTTAGGTAACTCTCTACGTCGTATTTTATTGTCTTCTTTACCAGGAGCTGCAATTACGAATATTCAAATCGATGGTGTTTTACACGAATTCTCAACCATTCCAGGTGTACGAGAAGACGTAACACAAATTATTTTGAATATTAAAGGCTTAGCATTGAAATTATATGCTGAAGAAGAGAAAACCCTTGAGATCGATATTACAGGACCCGCTACCGTGACTGCCGGCGATATTATCGTGGACAGTGATGTTGAGATCCTAAATAAAGATTTAGTTATCTGTAGTGTTGCTGAAGGAGCTACTTTCCATGCTCGCTTAACAGTGAAACCTGGTCGTGGCTATGTTCAAGCAGACGAAAACAAAAAAGAAGATATGCCAATCGGTGTACTTCCAGTTGATTCCATCTACACACCCGTTCGTCGTGTTAACTACCAAGTAGAAAATACACGTGTTGGTCGTCGTGATGATTTCGACAAATTAACAATGGAAATATGGACAGATGGTTCAATCATTCCTCAAGAAGCACTAAGTTTAGCTGCGAAAATCATGACTGAGCATTTAGATATCTTTGTAAACCTTACTGACGAAGCGAAAAACGCTGAAATCATGGTGGAAAAAGAAGAAACTCAAAAAGAGAAAATGCTAGAAATGACGATTGAAGAACTTGATTTATCAGTTCGTTCATATAACTGTTTAAAACGTGCAGGCATTAATACTGTACAAGAACTTACAAACAAATCTGAACCAGAAATGATCAAAGTACGTAATTTAGGTCGTAAATCTCTTGAAGAAGTAAAACTTAAATTGCATGATCTAGGATTAGGATTACGTAAGGACGATTAAGACTTTTACGAAGTTTCCAGTCCTGCTTAACAGCAGTGGCTCGTGAGAACAGAAACGAAGGAGGGAACCCAACGTGAGTTACCGTAAATTAGGACGCACATCAAGCCAACGTAAAGCTATGCTACGTGATATTACAACTGATTTAATCATCAACGAACGCATCGTAACTACTGAAGCTCGTGCGAAAGAAGTACGTTCAACTGTAGAAAAAATGATTACTTTAGGTAAACGTGGAGATCTTCATGCACGTCGTCAAGCAGCTACTTTCGTTCGTAATGAAGTTGCTAGTGTTCGTGAAGAAGATGAGTCTATCGTTGTTGAATCAGCTTTACAAAAGCTATTTAACGATTTAGGACCTCGTTTCGCGGAACGCCAAGGTGGTTACACTCGTATCTTGAAGACAGAACCAAGACGCGGCGATGCAGCACCAATGGTAGTTATCGAATTTGTTAAATAATTAATAAACCGATCACTTTATAGATGTTTCTTTTAGAGTGTTATGATGTTGGAGGCGACTCCGAGTCTAGCTCTGCTTTCCCTGCTAAAGATGGCTTTAGCAGGGGAGCACTCATCATATAAAGGTGATTTTTTTTTGCTTTGGGAAAACGCTGTTTTCTCAAAGCTTTTTTGTTTCTTAAAAGCATTGCAGAAGCTTTTCCGGTTTGTTATACTGATTATTAATTGGAATTTTCAGATAATTAAACATCTGAGTTAGTAGAAGGGGGAATTATATGTCGCAAATGTTTGCTTTTTCGTTGCTGATGGTTATTTTATACATTGGTGATGTAGTTTCTATCAAAACAAAAGCTTGGATTCCATCTGTTTTTGTTTGTGGTGTTTTATTTATTCTTGGTTATTGGACTATTTTTCCACAAAATATTGTGGAAGTGGCAGGGATTCCTACAGTGGTTGCCACTTTATTAATGTATCTGTTGATTACTAATATGGGCACTCTGCTCTCTATTAAAGAATTGGTTAATCAATGGAAAACGATTGTGATTGCTTTGTCAGGTATTCTGGGCATTATTGCCTTGTTATTAGCTGTAGGGACTTTTGTTTTTGACTTAAAAACAGTTTTAGTTGCAATCCCGCCGTTAGTAGGAGGTTTAGTTTCTTCATTAGTAATGTCAGAAGCGGCTCAATCAGCTGGTTTAGCCTCACTTTCAGTTTTGGCAATTTTAATTTATGTCATTCAAGGGTTTGCTGGTTATCCCTTAACTTCAATTGTTCTAAAAAAAGAAGGAAAGAGGAAGCTTCAAGAATATCGAGCAGGGATATGGCAGCCGGTTCATGAACAAGAGGGGCAAGAAACAGGAGCAGAACCAGATGTGCCTAAACTATTTGAAAAAGTACCCAAACGATATCATACAGATTATTCACGAATTTTACGTTTAGCCTTAGTTGCCACACTCGCTTATTATGTTTCTGTGTGGACGGCACCGTTTGTGACGATTAGTCCTTTTGTGCTGTGTTTATGTTTTGGCGTGATTGCAACGTCTTTAGGCTTTTTAGAAAAGCAACCATTGCAGAAAGCAAATAGCTTTGGTTTTGCGATTTTAGGGTTAATGCTTTTTGTCTTTGATGGCTTAAAACAAGCCACACCTGAAATGTTGATGGATTTATTTTTACCAATGATTGGGATTATTGTGATTGGTGTTATCGGGATGTACATCTTTTCAGCAATTGTTGGTCGTGTATTAGGTGTGAGTAAAGAGATGGCATTCGCAGTTTCATTGACAGCTTTATATGGCTTTCCAGCCGATTATATTATTACTAATGAAGTGATTCAATCATTGACAGAAGATGAACAAGAACAGGCGGCTTTAACGAGCCATTTAATGCCACCGATGTTAGTGGCAGGTTTCGTAACAGTCACTATTGTTTCGGTTATTTTAGCGGGTATTTTTTCAAGTATTTTATTAAGTTTGTAGAAACGGGGCGTAAGTATGAAAAAAATCAAAGCACTAGTCAAGCAGCATTCACAAGAAATGATTGCTTTTCGACGGGATTTACACCAACATCCAGAATTACAATTTGAAGAATTTCGAACGACAGAAAAAGTCGCGGCAGTTCTTGATCAATTAGGAATTACTTATCGCAAAACAGAACCGACGGGTTTAATTGCTGAAATTGTGGGCGGCAAACCAGGCCGAGTGGTTGCGCTGCGGGCTGATATGGATGCCTTACCTGTACAGGAATTAAATGAAGATTTAGCTTATAAATCTTTAGAAGCTGGCAAGATGCATGCATGTGGGCATGATTCCCATACCGCGATGTTAGTAACAGCGGCTAAAGTATTAAAAGAAATCCAGGAAGAACTTCAGGGAACAGTAAGATTAATTTTTCAACCATCTGAAGAAAATGCGCAAGGTGCTAAAGCAATGATTGCGCAAGGCGCAATGACCGGTGTTGATGATGTATTTGGCTTACATATCTGGTCACAAATGCCTGTAGGAACCGCTTCGTGTCGAGTGGGCTCAAGTTTCGCATCCGCAGATATTTTTTCTGTTGATTTTAAAGGCCGTGGTGGCCATGGTGCCATGCCAAACGCTTGTATTGATGCGGCAGTCATAGCTTCTTCTTTCGTGATGAGTCTGCAAACGATTGTTTCTCGAGAGACAGATCCTTTAGATCCAGTAGTTGTCACGATTGGACGGATGGATGTGGGGACCCGTTTTAATGTGATTGCTGAGAATGCACGTTTAGAAGGAACGGTTCGTTGCTTTAGTGTAGCAACGCGTAATCGAGTAGAACAGGCGCTGCAACGCTATGCGGAACAAACAGCCGCTATTTACGGTGGGACGGCTTCGTTAGATTATCAATATGGAACGTTGCCAGTGATTAATGATGAGCAGGATGCCTTGTTTGCCCAAACACTAATTAAGGAAAATTTTGGTGAAGCGGCCTTAAGACAAGAAGAGCCGACAACCGGTGGTGAAGACTTCAGTTATTATACTGAACATGCTTCTGGTTGTTTTGCCTTAGTGGGAAGTGGTAATCCAGAGAAAGATACGGAATGGGCACATCACCATGGTCGTTTTAATATTGATGAAGATGCGATGGCAATGGGTGCTGAGTTATATGCCCAATATGCGTTTGAATATTTGAAGACACATTTTTAAAAGAAAATCAGTAACTTCTTGTTTTATGAGAACAAGAAGTTATTTTTATGAAAAATAGACCTGTCAAGACAGATAAGAGCTCCCATAATGACCGTTCTTTTGGTATAATAAAAAATAGTGTGAAGAATCAGAACAGATGATTGAAAAAACGCTACTTTTTTGGTAGTGTTAGAAAGAATAAATAGATTGAGGGAGTACGCGATGCAACCAATCATTGAACTAAATAATATCCAATTTAATTATCAACCAGAAGATGCTTCTCCCGCTTTAAAAGATGTGTCTTTTTCCATTCAACAAGGCGAATGGGTCGCTATTATTGGCCATAATGGTTCTGGTAAATCAACGTTAGCCAAAACGATCAATGGGCTGTTACTGCCAGCTGCTGGGACTATCAAAGTTGGCGGCAAAGAATTAAATGAAGCAAACGTCTGGGATATCCGGCGTATGGTAGGAATGGTTTTTCAAAATCCAGATAACCAATTTGTCGGTTCAACAGTCGAAGACGATGTGGCTTTTGGTTTAGAAAATCAAGGTATTTCGCGTGATGAAATGGTCGAACGTGTTCACGATGCATTAGAACGGGTTCGTATGTTAGATTTTGCCAAGCGAGAACCTGCTCGGCTATCTGGCGGCCAAAAACAACGAGTAGCTATCGCTGGTGTGGTTGCTTTGCGACCAGATATTATTATTTTAGACGAAGCGACAAGTATGTTAGATCCAGAAGGTCGTGCAGAAGTAATTGCTACCATTCAAAAGATTAAAGAAGAAAGCAATTTAACAGTTATTTCTATTACCCACGATATTGATGAAGCGGCTAATGCGAATCGTATTTTAGTGATGCGCCAAGGACAATTGACAAACGAAGGAACACCAGAAAAGATTTTTTCTGCAGGAGAAGCGCTTGTTGAAATGGGCTTGGATTTACCGTTTCCTGAAAAATTAAAAGTAGCTTTGAAAGAGCGTGGCGTTGTTGTGCCAACGAATTATTTAACAGAAGAAGGGATGGTGGATTGGTTATGGACATCCGTTTTAAACAAGTAGATTTTACTTACCAACCCAATACTCCTTTTGAGCAACGGGCATTATTCGATATTAATTTAACGATTCAAGACGGCTCTTATACAGCGATTGTCGGTCATACTGGCAGTGGCAAATCAACGTTATTACAACATTTGAATGCTTTGGTGAAACCAACTAAAGGCCAAGTGACAATTGGAGAGCGTGTGATTACGCCAGAAACTGATAATAAGAATTTAAAACCAATTCGTAAAAAAGTTGGGATCGTTTTTCAATTTCCAGAAGCACAATTGTTTGAAGAAACAGTAGAGCGAGACATCGCTTTCGGACCGAAAAACTTTGGTGTTTCAGACGAAGAAGCGAAAAAATTAGCTAAGAAAATGCTTGATTTAGTCGGCTTAGATGAAAAATACTTACAACATTCTCCGTTTGAGTTATCAGGTGGTCAAATGCGCCGTGTCGCAATTGCTGGTGTGCTAGCGATGGAACCAGAAGTTTTAGTATTAGACGAACCGACTGCTGGTTTGGATCCTAAGGGTCGTAAAGAAATGATGGAGATGTTTAGTCGTCTGCATAAGGAACATAATATGACCATCGTTTTAGTGACACATTTGATGGATGATGTGGCTAATTACGCAGATCATGTGATTGTTTTAGAAAAAGGACAAATCGTCCGAGCGGGAGCACCACAAGAAGTGTTTCAAGAGACACAATGGCTGAAAGAAAAACAATTAGGCGTGCCAACTGCAGCCGAATTTGCTGAAAAATTAGTGGCAAAAGGCTTTTCTTTTGAGCAATTACCATTAACGGCCGATCAATTAGCCGATCAGCTTCTGAAAAAAATGCAGGAAGCAGGTGAGGCAAAATGATGAATAAATTGATTTTTGGGCGCTATATTCCAGGTGATTCTTTTATCCATCGTTTAGATCCGCGCGCAAAATTATTAGCTAGTTTTTATTTTATTGGGATTATCTTTTTAGCAAATAATTGGCAGAGTTATGTTTTAATAGCAGCCTTTACTGCTTTTGCTATTTCATTATCAAAAATCAGCGCCCGCTTCTTTATCCGCGGTGTTCGGCCATTATTATGGCTAATTCTGTTTACTGTGGCTCTTCAAACCTTGTTTACACAAGGGGGCGAAGTGTACTTTCAGTGGGGAATTATTTCCATTACCCAGTTTGGTGTGACGAATGGGCTGTTTATTTTCTGTCGTTTTGTTTTAATTATTTTCATGTCAACGTTATTAACTTTAACGACGGCACCATTAGAGTTATCAGATGCGATTGAATATTTGTTACGCCCACTTCGTGTGGTGAAATTTCCAGTTCATGAAGTTTCATTGATGTTATCAATTGCCTTACGTTTTGTCCCAACATTAATGGATGAAACGGAAAAGATTATGAATGCCCAACGTGCCCGTGGTGTTGATTTTGGTGAAGGAAACTTACTTCAAAAAATGAAAGCTATTGTTCCACTTTTGATTCCGCTTTTTGTAAGTAGTTTTAATCGTGCGGAAGACTTAGCGACTGCTATGGAAGCAAGAGGTTATCAAGGTGGCGAAGGACGGACAAAATACCGCATTCTTCATTGGCACCTACGAGATACAATAGTAATGTTTGGCTTTGTCTTGTTAACCATTGGCTTATTTGTATTAAGAACTTAGAAAAGGTGAAGAAAAATTATGCCCCGCTATAAAGCAATCATTGCCTATGATGGCACTCATTTTCATGGCTTTCAAAAGCAGCCTAATGAGCGTACCGTTCAAGAAGAAATAGAAAAAACGTTAGCACGCATGAATAACGGACACTCCGTGACGGTTTTTGGTTCAGGACGAACAGATGCAGGTGTTCATGCAATGGGCCAAGTGATTCACTTTGATTATCCGCAGGAACGTCCGTTGGAAAAAATGCGCTTTGCGTTAGACACACAAACACCAGAAGACATTGCTGTGCGCAGCGTGGAACGTGTTTCAGAAGACTTTCATGCACGTTATCACGTGATCGAAAAAACCTATCAATTTAAAGTGGATATTGGCAAACCGCGAAGTCCATTTCGACGTTTTTATGCTAGTTATTTTCCGTATCCCATTGATCTCGAAAAAATCCAACAAGCTTTGCCTGATTTATTAGGCACCCATGATTTTACCTCTTTCTGTGCCTCAGGAAGTTCGGTAGAAGATAAAGTCCGAACCATTCATGAAGCCAGTGTTCATGTCAATGAAACGGGGGATGAATTAACATTCACTTTTCGGGGCGATGGTTTCTTGTACAAAATGATTCGGATTTTAGTTGGTACGCTATTGAAAATCGGCAATGGGCGGCTGGAACCAACCGCGATTCCAGCAATTATCGCAGCCAAAGATCGAAATTTAGCAGGTCCGACTGCTCATCCAGAAGGATTGTATTTAGCAGAAGTGAAATATGAAAACTAAAAAGACGCAGACCTTACAAGAAAAGGTCTGCGTCTTTTTAGTTGCAAAATTTAGATGTATTTAACAGCTGTTCCGTAAGCCACGACAGATTGCATGTCTGTGCCAATTGTGCCAGAATCAAAACGCATCATCACAACGGCATCTGCACCTAATTTAGAGGCTTCTGCTTTTAAACGTTCGATTGCTTGGTCGCGTGCTTCTCGTTGCATATCAGTGTAACCTTTGATTTCACCGCCAACTACGCTTTTTAGTCCAGCACCTAAATCTTTAAACATATTTTTAGAACGTGTGGTTAACCCGAAAACTTCTCCAATAATTTCATATTCTTGACCGCTAATTCTCTCGGTTGTTGTAACTAACATGGGCAATTTCCTCCAGTACTTGTTGGTAACTTCAATTTACCATAGTCAAGAGTTTGGTACAACGAATATACATAAAAACGACACTAGAAAAGATGCGCTTCCGCATTTTTTCTAGTGTCGTTTTGGTAAGAATTAATCAAGGATAGGATCTTTTTTAGAAATCATGACCCAAACCCAACTAATTAGAAAAGCAACCGTTGCTGGAACGACCCAGCCCATGCCAATAGTGAACAATGGTAAGTATTGGCCGGCTTTTTCTAAAAGCGTTGTTACAAACGCCGTATCTTTGATAAAGGCAGGCGCGCTATTTAATGCATCTAAAACAGCAGCAATCAATGTGATATAGGTCGTTGCTTGATAGACTTCCCGTCGATGTTTGAAAATAGGACTGATGATTACCAAAAGCATTAAAGTAATCGCCAATGGATAAAGGAACATCAAGACTGGAACGGCAAATTGAATGATGTTGGTTAAGCCGACATTTGCAAAAATAGCTGGTAAAATAACAACAATTGCCAAGAATTTTTGATAGGAAACTTTCGGAAACATTTCTTCAAAAGTCTCAGAAAAGGCTGTGCTTAAGCCGATACCGGTTTTTAAACAAGCAAGAACTACGATAAAAGCCAGTAAAATACTCCCTGGTAGGCCTAAATAGTAATTAGCAATTTGGGCTAAGGCAATCCCGCCGTTTTCACTGATTGGAAAAGCCCCGATACTCATTGTTCCCATATAAGCAAGTAAGGTATAGATAATCCCCATCAATACAACACTGAAAGCACCTGATTTAATCATTCCTTTAGCGATATCTCCTGGTTTTTCGACGCCCATATTTCGTAAAGTGGAAACGACAACAATCCCAAAAGCTAATGAAGCTAAAGCATCCAACGTATTATAACCTTCTGTAAATCCTTTAAAGAAAGGACTTGAAATATAATTTTCACCAACAGCGGCACTGGCCACATGACCTAATGGTTTTACAAAGGCTAAAACAATCAAAATTCCTAGCAATGCTAAAAATAACGGATTTAAAAATTTACCCACATAATCTAAGATTTTACTTGGCTTTCTAGAGAAGAGCCAAACGGCTAAGAAAAATAATGCGGAAAAACCAGCAAGAACTAGCCATTGCAAGTCTTTAGGAACAAATGGTGCAAGACCAATCTCAAAAGAAGTAGTTGCTAACCTTGGTAAAGCAAAGAAAGGACCAATCGTTAAATATAATAGTAAGGTAAAAATAAGAGCATAACGACGATTAATCCGAGAAGCTAAGTCAAAAACACCTGAACTTTTAGAAACACCCATAGCAATCACACCAAGAAAAGGTAAGCCAATTCCAGTGGCTAAGAAGCCCAAGTTTGCTAAAAAGACGGAAGCCCCCGCTTCTTGTCCCATATGTACAGGGAAAATTAAATTTCCAGCACCGAAAAACAAACCGAATAACATTGAACCAACGTATAGATAATCACGCCAAACTAACTTTTTTTGCATAGATTCACACTCCTTAATATTGTCTTATTATTTAAAATAACAGAAGAAGAAACAGAGAGCAACCAGTTTTTATAGAAAACATTGGTTTTCTTATTTTTCTATGAAATAAGCATACTGATAATCATCACAATAGTGTCCATTTATATAAAATTCTTCTTTAAAATGTGCTTCCTGCACAAAATCATGTTTTTCATAGAATCGAATGGCTTCTTGATTGGTAGCCATTACTCGCAAACTCAGCTTATGAATCCCGCTTATCTGGGCCATATCTTTGACATACGACAACAAAGAACCACCAATCCCTTGTCCTTGGAAATCTGGCGAAACGCCAATACTTAGTAACCATTGCTTTTGATGAGCTGCTAACGAAGTGGGCGGATGGACTTCAATAAATCCAGCGAGTTGTTGTCCGCTGATGGCAACAAAAATCGTTTCATCTTTCATTTTTTCCTGATATGCCGCAAGCGAGAGTGGTTGTATCTCGGCAGGGGTATTCTTTTTTGTCCAAATGATTTGGTCCAAGGTATGTAATGCGGGCCAATCTGCTTCGGCAACTAAGCGAATAGTGAGTGAGGTAGACAAGATAATAGGGCTCCTTTTTCTGAAATTTTAAAATATAAAAAGACTATAGCATTTATTGTCTGAAAATTCAAATACTTTTAAAACGAAAAGAAAAATGGCTGCACCTTTTCGATAAAATCAAAATATGCTACCATAGCTACCAGAGGATAGATGGTAAAAAAGAATCTATCTAAATGGAGGGTATGTTTGTGAAAAAAATGGCAGTATATTGTGGCGCCAGTCTGGGGAATGAGCCAATCTATCAGCAAGCTGCAGTAGCGTTAGCCGCTTGGATGAAAGAAAATCACTATGATCTAGTTTATGGCGGTGGCAATGTTGGTCTAATGGGTACAGTGGCTGATACGCTTTTGGCAGAAGGTGGAGAGGTAATTGGTGTCATGCCCACTTTTTTAATGGAACGAGAGATTGCACATAATGGCATTACAAAGATGCATACAGTCAGTGATATGCATGCGCGTAAGAAAAAGATGATTGAATTGGCAGATGTATATTTAGCTTTACCCGGTGGTCCCGGCACGCTAGAAGAAATTAGCGAGGTGATCTCTTGGGGCCGAGTCGGTGAACATATGAATCCTTGTATTTTATACAACGTGAATGGTTACTATGATTTACTAGCTGCTTTTTTTGATAAAATGGTAGAAACTAATTTCTTAACAGAAGCGGATCGAGCTAAAATTTTCATTTCAGATTCCTTAGAAGAAATTGGTGCATTTATTGATTCCTATGAACCGCCAATGATTCGTCAATACAAAAACTAGTAAAAAAGAGGCAGTCACTCTAACCAGAATGACTGCCTCTTTTTTACTAGTTTTTCGTTAAAATCCGATGTAAGAACTCTTTTGTCCGAGCTTCTTTTGGATGGACAAAGATATCTTCAGCGGTCCCTTCTTCGGCAATGACACCTTTATCCATGAAAATAACACGATCGGATACGTCCCGCGCAAATTCCATTTCATGTGTTACAATCACCATTGTTAGCCCTGTATGGGCAAGATTTTTCATTGTTTTTAGCACTTCGCCAACCATTTCAGGATCCAATGCAGAAGTTGGTTCATCGAAAAGTAAAACATCTGGATCCATTGATAATGCTCGAGCAATGGCTACCCGTTGCTTTTGTCCACCAGACAATTGAGCAGGTTTGGCATCAATAAAACGAGCCATGCCAACTTTTTCTAAATTTTCTAAGGCAATTTTTTTTGCTTCTTCTTTGTTTCTTTTTAGGACAGTCATCTGACCAGAAGTACAGTTTTCTAAGACATTCATGTTATTAAATAAATTGAATGATTGGAAAACCATACCTAAATGGGTCCGATATTTGGGCAAACTATAACCACGTTCTAAAACATTTTTACCATTATAGATGATTTTGCCATCTGTTGGTTTTTCTAACAAATTAATACAACGTAATAACGTTGATTTACCAGAACCAGAAGAACCGATAATGGTGACAACTTCTCCTTTATTGACGTTCATATTGATATCTTTTAATACTTCGTTTTCGCCAAAGCTTTTTCGTAAATGTTCAATTTCAATAATTGCACTCATCTGTTTGCCTCCTAGCTTTCTTTTCCTTCTTCAGTTAATTCTTCTACTTTAACGTAAGCAGAAGGGCCATCCATTTTACGTTCCACAACACGTAAGATTCGTGTGATCACAAAAGTCATTACCAAGTACATGATGCCGACAATTGTAAAGGTTTGGAAGAACTGGAAGTTTGCGCCAGAAGCAGCATTCCCTTGGAAGAATAAATCTGCAACACCGATAACACTTAACACAGCCGTATCTTTGATATTAATGACAAATTCATTCCCTGTTGCAGGTAAAATATTACGTAATACTTGGGGAATAACGACTTTACGCATTGTTTGTCCATGGGTCATCCCAATCGCTTGTGCTGCCTCGAATTGTCCTTTATCTACTGCGAAAATACCTCCGCGAACAATTTCAGACATATAGGCACCAGTATTCACAGAAACGATAAATAGTGCGGCCACTGTTCGGTCTAAAGAGATGCCAAAAGCTAGAGCTAAACCATAGAAAATAACCATTGCTTGAACCATCATTGGTGTACCACGGAAAACTTCAATATAAATAGAAAGAATTAAATTTCCTAATTTTTGGAAGAAACGAGCGACTGGGTTTTCAGAATCTGGAATTGTACGGAAGACACCAATTAGTAAACCAAGGGTTGTTCCGACAACTGTCCCAATTAACGCGATAAATAGCGTTAAACCAGCACCACGTAAAAACATGTCGCCATATTGATTCCAAATATTTTTGAAATCGTTAATAAGTCCTGTTTTTTGTTCATCACTATCTGTTGCTGCAGGTTGATCCTTGATTGCTTGGTCCATAATTTTTGTCCGTTCATCTTGAGAAATACCTGCTAAAATTTTGTTTACTTTTTCAATGTCTGGATCGCCTTTACGCATGCCGACTGCTACTTGCGAGTCTTCAGCGCTAGCATCAAAGCCCTTTTCTTTTGGAAATTCTAACATTTTTAATTCTTTATTGACACTAGTTGCTGTTATGCCTTCAGGGCGTTCACTAACATACCCATCAATCATGCCAGAAGCAAGTGCTGTTCGCATAGCTGAAAAGTTATCCATTGCTTGCTGTTTATTGACATTTGGAATTTGATCAATTAATCCGTAATGGAATGTATTTAGTTGAGCTGTAATTTTAGCATCAGCTAAATCTTTCAAGCTTTTTGCATTAGCGTATTTGCCATCTTTTTTTACAATTACGACAAATTGTGATTCATAATAAGGGTTTGTAAAAGCAATTTCTTTTTTTCGTTCAGCGGTTGGGCTCATTCCGGCGATAATGGCATCAATTTTTCCAGATTGTAAGGCGGGCGCCAAGCCATCCCATTTGGTTTGGACGATTACTAATTTACGACCTAAACCATCGGCAATTTTTTTAGAAATTTGAACATCATAGCCGCCTGCATAAGAGTTGCCTTGAATAGGCACTGCGCCATGTGCATCATTTTTCTGTGACCAGTTAAAAGGGGCGTAGCCAGCTTCCATGCCGACACGAAATTCACCATTTTCCTCCGCCGAAGCGTTGGTTGTCATGCCAAGTAACGAAAATAGCGTGACAAGTAGTAGACTGAATGAAAAAACTTTTTTGTTCATCTTTTTCTCTCCTTTAAATTTCTTGTCTGATTGATCGTTTTGTCTTTTTTCAATCAACAAGCTTTGATAATCAGCTGAGCAAAAGCGATTCTGTCTTTTTAAAGGAGAATACTTCTGTCACAACCTATTTTTGAATACAAAAAAACAACCAAACAGATGTAAGGTTGCTAGGTAATGTCGAAAAAAATTCCTCAACGAAACATAGCACAACTTAGCATCACTACTAAGACAGTCCGCAAGCTCTTAACTTACGTCCCAACACACAACAGAAGAGGCTCCGTTATGCATTTCGGCGATTGATCCTAAACTTGCTTCCCAGTGTCCTCTCACTCCACAAGCGTAATAAAAACCGCGACCTCTACCTCTTTTTTGAGGCACTATTCAGTTATTAAATTCAGTTATTAATTTTAGGATAAATCCAGAAGAAAGTCAATATGTTCCAGCAAAGGAATTTATCAAGAGGACACAAACAGCATGAAATTAGCGTAACATTTTCCTTACGAAATAGAAACTAATACGAAAAAAGCAACCATTCCTAAAGGAACAGTTGCTTTTTACTTAAGCTTTGACAGCTTTTGGTTCACGACCTAAAATAGCTTGAAGAACAGTCAATACACCTAAAGAAGCTAAAATTGTATAAATTAGACTTGAGTAAGTTAAGATACCGAAATCCCAAGTTTTGTAAACTAATAAAACAATTGCTAAGGCGATAATAGCGATAACGTTGAAGAACGCAAAAGCCCAAAGATTTCCGTTTTCTTTACGAGAAAGATAAAAAACAGAGAACCAAATGCTTAAAACGCCCCAAGCGATGCAGGCAATAATTGCAGCCCAATAAATAATAAATGCGACCATTGTTGTTTCACCTCACTTTTACTCATGCATATTTTACCACGAGTTGAGAAATTTGTCACAAACTCTTTCAAGATAAATCAATATATAGGTAAGAAGTTTTCAAAAAGTGGAAAAACTTTTGGTGCTAATGTTAAAATACGTTATAATATAGAAGATTAGGAGCTGAATCGATATGCAAGATATCACGCAAGCTGAGGCAATTCATTGGTTGGCAACCCAACAAAAAATCACATTTTTAACAGGTGCGGGTATCTCGACAGCCTCAGGTGTGCCAGATTATCGTTCCTTAAAAGGTGTCTATCAAGGAATCCAGCAACCGGAATACTTATTGAGCCGGACTTGCTTAAAAACAGAGCCAGAAAAGTTTTATCAATTCGTTAAAACGCTCTATCATCCAGACGCACAACCTAATATCATTCACCAGAAAATGGCACAATTAGAGCAAATGAAACGGGGAAAAATTGTTTCACAAAATATTGATGGGCTTCATCGAAAAGCAGGTAGCCAAGAAGTGGTGGACTTTCACGGTAATTTATATGAATGTTATTGCCAAACTTGTGGTACAACGGTTCCTTGGCAAGACTATTTACTTAGTGATCGGCATGCAGACTGTCATGGACAAATCTGTCCAGCTATTACTTTGTATGAAGAAGGCCTATCCGAAGAGGCAATCGAAAAAGCCATTCAGGCCGTTGCTTCTGCCGACTTAATCGTGATTGTCGGCACGAGTTTTCAAGTGCATCCATTTTGCGATTTGATTCATTATAAACAACCAACGGCAACTATTTTAGCCATTAATCAAACGCCGCTATTTTTACAACAACCTTATTATTTTTTAGAAGCGAAAGCCGAAACGATATTTGCAGAATTAACGATAAAGGAGTAACGGAATGGAAGAATTTAAATCAGAAAAAGAAAAAATGATCGCAGGTGCACTATATTTTGCCTCAGATCCTGAATTAGTGGCTGATCGCAAAAAAGCCCGTGAACAAATGGCGTTAATTAACCAACAACCAGACACTTATATTCGTCGTCAATTAATAGAAGAAACGTTTGGAAAAGTGGGTGTCGGGACGTACATCGAACCGATGATTCAATTTGATTATGGCTACAACATTTCTGTGGGAAAAAATTTCTATGCCAATTTTAATAACGTTTTTTTAGATGTTTGTCCAATCGAAATTGGCGATAACTGTATGTTTGGACCCAATGTGCAACTTTATACAGCCGAGCATCCATTACAAGCGGCCAAGCGTAATAGCGGAATGGAATCAGGGAAACGAATTATCATTGGCAACAATGTTTGGATTGGCGGTGGAGCGATTGTCCTTCCTGGCGTAACATTAGGCGATAATGTAGTGGTGGCAGCAGGTGCTGTTGTGACCAAATCGTTTCCAGAAAACTGTGTGATCGCAGGTAATCCAGCACGGATAATTAAAGAATTGACTGAAGATGACGCCCCAACAACTTCTTTAGAACAACAACGAGCAAAGATTAACCAAATCGATAAGGAACTGGTCCGTTTATTAGAACAGCGGATGGACGTCGTCGCAGAGATTGCTGCAGTGAAAAAGAAAGCAGGTCATGCGGTTTTTGATTCTGAAAGAGAACAACAAGTATTAGAAACTATTCTGAATCATGTTGAAAATGCCGAGTATGAAGAAACATTATCTGAGACTTTCCAGGGAATTATGGACGCCTCTAAACGTTTCCAAGAAAAACATTTAGGAGAGTGAGGCGAAGGTCGTGGATGGAGAAATCAGAAGAAGAGAGATTGTTAAAAGATTAAGAGAGACCGAAAAGCCAATTAGTGCCACTCGTTTTGCAAAAGCTTTTGATGTCAGCAGACAAATTATTGTAGGAGATGTCGCTCTATTACGGGCGACAGGGGTCGAAATTGTCGCAACAGCTCGAGGGTATATGTTGGAACAACCTTTAGAAGGAATTGAACGGAAAATTGCTTGTCAACATACACCTGAACAAACGAGAGAAGAATTGTCAGTCATTGTTGCCAAAGGTGGAGAAGTGGTAGATGTGAGTATTGCACATCCGCTTTATGGGGAATTAATCGGCAGTTTGCGCATTCAATCAGAGAAAGATATTGATAAATTTATGGACAAGTATCAAAAAGAGCATGCTACATTACTATCAGTTTTAACAGGAGGCGTCCATCTGCATACTATTCGCTGTGCAGACGAAGAAACTTTCCAAGAAATCAAAGAGGCGCTTCGAAAAAAAAGTATTTTGTTTGAAGGATAACGAGAAAAAGAGAGGACGTTGATGTTTGTTCAAGCCCTTTCTTTTTTTCTTAGAAAATTACCAAAAAGATAGAAGAATTTGTGAATTTTCTTCTATTTTTAACTTTTTGCTAGAAATTTTTTGTAAACAGTATACTATTAAAAAAGGAGCCATTTAAACAATAACTATGTCAATTATATATGTTGGTACATAAAAATAAATGGAGAAAAATAAAAAAGGAGAATGAGTATGAAAAAACAATTTGCCCTGTTCTCTACCTTATTACTTTTAGGTTCATCAATGCCAGTAGGTGCATTTGCAGAAGGTAATAACTTGGTAGCTGAAAATAGTTCTGTCGCAGAAACAACCGCAGAAGCAACAACTGCTGAAGCCACTGAAACGACAGCGACTAGTGAAACAACAGAAGCGACAGAAGAATCAACAACTGAAACAGAAAGTTCAACCGAATCAAGTGAATCTGCAACCACGGAGTCCACGGAAACGTCAGGAACCGAAACGACAGATTCCACAACGGATTCTACATCCACAAGTACGACAGAATCGACTACTGACTCCACCTCGACGAGTACAACAGAGTCAACCACAGATTCTACGTCAACAAGTACAACTGAATCAAGTACCAAGCCAACGACCACACCAAGTTCTTCTAAAGAACAGCCAAAACCTGGCACGAGTACTTCTGAATCAAAACAGCCGGCGAAACCAGTGACACCAACAGCACCAGCTGAAAAGCCAGTAGAGCAACCAGCAGCGTCAACACCGCAGCCTGAAATAGTCCCACCAGTTACAAATGAAGCGGTTGGGTTAGTGGAAGACGATGAGACGTTTACGGTCAGCAAAACGAAGAAGACAGAAGAGTTTATTCAAGAAATCGGTGAATCTGCTCGGAAAGTGGCCAAGGACAAAAACTTATATGCTAGTGTGATGATTGCTCAAGCAATTTTAGAAAGTGGCAGCGGCAATAGTAAATTAAGCCAGAAACCAAACTACAATTTGTTTGGTATTAAAGGCGATTACAAAGGTCAATCTGTTTCTTTTATTACCTATGAAGACAATGGTTTCGGTAACCTATACACAGTAGAAGCAAAATTCCGTCAATATCCAACGTATAAAGAATCAATGGAAGATTATGCGAAATTATTGAAAAATGGTTTAGATTCCAATAAAGATTTCTATCATGGTGTCTGGAAAACGGAAGCCAAATCATACAAAGAAGCGACTCGTTTCCTAACAGGAAAATATGCAACGGACAAAGATTACCATAAGAAATTAAATGCGTTAATTAAAACATACGATTTAACTTATTATGATAAAGAAAAAGCAACCGTTGAACCAATGGAATCAAATTTCCCAGCCTATAATGGCAAAAACTATGACACCTTTAATAGTTATGCTTGGGGCAACTGTACACAATATGTCTACAACCGTATTACGCAATTAGGTAAACGTGTGGACTTAACAATGGGGAATGGTCAAGATTGGGGCGAAACAGGTCGTGCACGCGGGTACAAAGTAAGTCGTACACCAAAAGCAGGCGCAGCGGTTTCCTTCCCAGCTGGTGTTTTAGGCGCAGACAATACTTATGGTCATGTCGCATTTGTGGAAAAAGTCTTTAAAGATGGTAGCATCTTAATTTCTGAAATGAACGTGAAGGGATTAAACGTTGTTTCGACACGTACAATCTCAGCCGATGAAACACATTTAATGAACTATATCGTTCCAAAAGATAAATAAAAAAATCAGCTCTTTGTCAATAAGAACGAATGAGTTGGAAAAATCAAAGCTAGCACTGAAGAATCAATTTTAATTCTTCAGTGCTAGCTTTTTTTGTGGCAAAAGTTCTCTCCAATAAAGTTTAATACATTCAGTTATTGCCAGGAGGTTTCAGGTCGGGATGAGTTAGCAACAGTCGCTGATAGCTATATTTTTTTTAGGTAGAATCATTTACTTTTAGGTGGAAGATGTCTTATAATTGTAAGCGGATACAAAAATAAAAAAAGAGGTGGGTAAATGAGTAAAAAAGAAATAAATCAAGTAGTTGCCAGTAGCTATCAATTGTATATTAATGGAGAGTGGACAACAGGTAGTGGTAACAAAATGATTGCTAGTTACAATCCTAGTAATGGTGAAAAATTAGCAGAATTTGTAGATGCCACAAATGCAGATGTGGATCGAGCTGTAGAAGCAGCCCAAGAAGCGTTTCAGACATGGAAAGATGTTGACGTTGTAACAAGAAGCAATCTTTTATTGAAAATTGCTGATTTGATTGAAGAAAATCAAGAACATTTGGCTATGGTGGAGACTTTAGATAATGGAAAACCGCTTCGGGAAACGCAATCGATTGATGTCCCTGCCAGTGCAGACCATTTTCGGTATTTTGCTAGTGTGATTCGTGGAGAAGAAGGGTCTGTCAAAGAATTTGATAAGGATACGTTATCCATTGTTGTGAAAGAACCCATTGGTGTTGTGGGTCAAATTATTCCGTGGAATTTCCCCTTATTAATGGGTGCTTGGAAATTAGCGCCAGCGTTGGCAGCAGGTAATACGGTTGTGATTCATCCGTCCTCGAGCACATCATTAAGTCTGTTGGAATTGTTTAAGATTTTTGATCAAGTCTTGCCGAAAGGAGTAGTGAATTTAATCACCGGTCGTGGTTCTGATTCAGGAAATTATATGTTGGCACATCCAGGGTTTGATAAGCTAGCTTTTACAGGCTCAACAGAGGTGGGGTACACTGTCGCTAAAGCGGCGGCCGACCGCCTAATTCCAGCCACTTTAGAACTTGGCGGAAAATCAGCCAACATTATTTTTGAAGATGCCAATTGGGAACGTGCATTAGAAGGCGTGCAGTTAGGGATTTTATTCAATCAAGGGCAAGTTTGTTGTGCTGGGTCTCGTGTGTTCGTTCAGTCAGGTATTTATGATCAATTTGTAGAAGCTTTAAAGGAAAAGTTTGAACAAGTGAACGTTGGTTTCCCGTGGGAAAAAGATGTTGAAATGGGCGCTCAGATCAATGAGCATCAATTGGAAGAAATTTTAAAATATGTCGAAATTGGTGTGAAGGAAGGAGCTACGCTGATTACTGGTGGGCAACGTTTAACAGAAAATGGGCTAGACAAGGGGGCGTTTTTAGCACCTACGTTATTAGCGAATGGTACGAATACAATGTGTGTGGCCCAAGAAGAAATCTTTGGTCCTGTTGCAACAGTGATTAAATTTGAAACGGAAGAAGAAGTCATTCGTTTAGCTAATGATTCTGAATATGGTCTAGGTGGTGCCGTCTTTTCTCAAGATATCAATGTGGCATTACGGGTTGCTCGTGGTGTACGGACAGGTCGGATGTGGGTCAACACATACAATCAATTGCCTGCGGGCGCGCCATTTGGCGGTTATAAAAAATCAGGAATTGGTCGAGAAACGCATAAATCAATGCTAGATGCTTATACGCAAATGAAAAATATTTACATTGTGACAAAAGAAGAAGCAGATGGACTGTATTAAGTAGTGTAGTGAATTTTAGATAACAAACTTATTTGTGGCTATTGTTATTTTCGAGCTAAACAAAACAATAATTTTTTGAAAAAGTTGAGTGATGAGTAAAGTAAAACAGATTAAAAGTAAAGCCTGGTGCAAAAATCACTTTGGATTTTTGTACCAGGCTTTAAAGCGGAGTAACAATAGTGGCCACTCTTGGTTGTTTTAAATTTTCGACTATTATAGAAGGAGTTATTTTGCTTCTTCTGCTTCAAATTTAGCAAAAGCTGTTTCAATAACTTCTTTTAATGCAGAAGCAGAAGCTTCCATTTTTTCTTGTTCAGCATCTGTTAATGGAATTTCAATGACTTGTTTAACTCCTTGGCGGTTGATGATCGCTGGTGCACCGATATAAATATCGTTTTGACCATATTCACCTTCTAAATAAACAGATAATGGTAACACAGAGTTTTCATCGTTTAGGATAGCTTTAGTGATACGCGCTAGTGCAACCGCGATTCCATAGAAAGTAGCTCCTTTTTTCTCGATGATTGTGTAAGCAGCGTCGCGTACGTTGAAGAATAAATTAACCATTGCTTCTTCATCGACGTCAGGATTATTTTTCACCCATTCGTAAATTTGTAAGCCAGCGACATTCGCATGTGACCAAACTGGGAATTCTGTATCTCCGTGTTCCCCTAAGATGTAGGCATGGACATTTCGTGCATCAACATCAACTAATTCGGCAATTGCTTGACGGAAACGAGCAGAATCTAGTGAAGTTCCTGAACCGATTACTCGTTCTTTCGGGAAGCCAGAGAATTTCCAAGTTGAATAAGTCAAAATATCAACTGGGTTTGCGGCAACTAAGAAGATACCGTTGAAACCAGAATCAACAATTGTTGTAACGATTTCTTTATTAATTTTCAAGTTTTTATGAACTAAGTCTAAACGAGTTTCGCCTGGTTTTTGAGGCGCGCCAGCTGTTAAGACAACTAAGTCTGCATCATGGCAATCGTCATAAGTAGCAGCATAGATTTTTTTAGGAGAAGTAAATGCTAATGCGTGAGATAAGTCCAACGCGTCTCCTTCAGTTTTTGGTACATTAATATCAATAATCCCAACTTCTTGAGCAATATTCTGAGTTACTAAAGCAAAGGCATAGCTAGAACCTACGGCACCGTCCCCGACTAAAATTACTTTTTGGTGATCTTTATTCCCTGCGGCTGCAGTCATGTGTACCATTCCTTCCTCTACATTCTTTTTCGTGAGCAACGAGTTTTTATTTCCTGTTGCTAAAGTGATAGTAACATGGTTTGTAAAAAATGTCACGAACTTTGATTGTAAAAATGATACAGTTTTCAGACCTGTTTCAAAATGGTAGCTCTTACATGTGCGTAATTTCACTATCTTGCGCATATTTAAATTTCTAAAAAAATTTTTTACATCTTTCTTAATCTTCAAAGACTGCGAGTTTTTTTATTTCTATGGTATAATGAATAAAACTGGGTAGCGCATACGCTTCCCAGCCATTTTGTGTTGGCAAGCTTATAATCCAAGGAGAATGAAAGATGAAAGTAATCGTAGGACTGGGAAATCCCGGTAGTAAATACAAAGAAACAAAACACAACATTGGCTTTATTACGCTAGATGAAATTGCGTATCGGCAAAATGTTTCGTTTAATAATAGTAATTTTGAAGCAGATATTGCAGAGTTTTTTATAGGGACTGAGAAAGTATTGTTAGTGAAACCATTAACATTTATGAATGAATCAGGTCGCTCTGTTGGTCCGTTGTTGACCTACTTTGGGGTAGATGAGGAAGACTTGATTGTTATTTATGATGACTTAGACTTAGAGGTCGGTAAAATTCGTTTACGGCAAAAAGGTAGTGCTGGCGGCCACAATGGGATAAAAAGTCTGATTGCCCATTTAGGCACAAATGTCTTTCCTAGAATTAAAATTGGCATTGGTCGGCCCTCAAAAAATGATACAGTTATCCACCATGTACTAAGTACTTTTCCCAAAGAAACACACGAAGAGATGTTACTTGCTGTAAAAAAAGCAGCCGATGCCGCTTTATATGCATGCGAAGGACATACGTTTGTTGAAACAATGAATCAATTTAATGGAAAATAGCAGAAAGGAGGGCCCTTGTTTGAATATTATCGAACGAATTAGCCAAACAGAAATTGCTAAATCATGGCGCAGTCAACTAATGACAACAGGAACGCGCCAACTAATTACTGGGTTATCAGGCTCTGCTAAAACATTACTGATGGCAGGCGCTTTACAAAAGACGCATCAAAAAATTGTTATTGCGGTCCCAAACCTATACTATGCCAATCAATTAGTAGATGATTTTTTTAATATTTTACCTTCAGAACAAGTTCATCTATTTCCAGTAGATGAAGTGTTATCCGCCGAAATGGCCTTTTCTTCACCAGAAGCGCGCGCAGATCGAGTGAGTGCGTTAAATTTCTTGATGACAGCGAATGCAGGAATCGTGGTCGTACCAGTAGCTGGACTACGAAAGTATTTGCCAACGAAAGAAACGTGGCAAAATGCGCAACTTCATTGGGAAATCGGGACAGAAGTAGAACCTGAAATCCTCGCGCAACGCTTAGTGTTAATGGGCTATGAACGCCAATCGATGGTCGGAAAGCCTGGCGAATTTAGTATTCGCGGAAGCATTGTTGATGTCTATCCGCTAAATGCCGAATACCCTGTTCGAGTGGAACTGTTTGATGTTGAAATTGACTCAATCCGTTATTTTGAAGCGGATACTCAACGCTCATTAGAAAATCTTGAAGAAGTAACGATTTCACCAATGACTGATTTAGTATTCTCAAAGGCAGATATGAATCATGGCATGACGAGGTTACAAGATGCTCTAGAAAAACGTTTAGCGACAGCTAAAGATCAAACGGAGACCGATTTTTTAGAAGAATATTTTGGTCAGTTGCTGTCTTCTTGGGAACAAGGGATTCCTACAGAAAATGCTCACTATTATACAGATTTTCTGTACCAACAAAAAACTACGCTGTTAGATTATTTACCAGAAAATAGTTTGCTTTTTGTGGATGATTATTCTCGTATGATGGAAACGGAGCGAGAAATCGCTAGAGAGGAAGCGGAATGGCAAACCCTGAAAATTGAAGAAATACGCGTGTTTTCTGAACAAACTTTTGGCGTAGACTTTCATGATCAATTGCGAAAAACTGCACGAAATACGACCTTCTTTTCACTTTTTCAAAAAGGGATGGGGAATCTTCGTTTCCAAGAAGTCCATAATTTCCAATATCGTTCAATGCAACAATTCTTCGGTCAAATGCCGTTGCTAAAAGCGGAAGTGGACCGTTGGCAAAAGCAAAACCAAACGGTCGTTGTTTTTATTCCTACGAAAGAACGGATTCAAAAAGTCGAAGAGCTATTTCAGGACTTTGACATACCTAGCGTAGTAAGCAATTGGGATCAGCTGTTAGATGGGCATGTCCAAATTGTTCAAGGGGCATTACAAACAGGGTTTGAATTACCTAAAAACAAGCTCGTGGCGATTACGGAAAAAGAAATTTTTCATACAACGACCAAAAAACGGGCACGTCGTCAAACAATCTCTAATGCGGAACGTTTGAAAAGTTATAGCGACTTAAAAACGGGCGATTATGTCGTTCATGCGAATCACGGGATTGGTAAATATATTGGTATGGAGACCTTAGAAGTTGATGGGGTCCATCAAGATTACATGACTATCTTGTACCAAAATGATGACAAGTTATTTATTCCAGTAACACAATTGAACTTGATTCAAAAGTTCGTTGCTTCCGAGTCTAAAACGCCGAAAATTAACAAGCTAGGCGGCAGTGAATGGACGAAAACCAAACGAAAAGTTGCTTCGAAAATTGAAGATATCGCGGATGATTTAATCTTACTTTATGCGACAAGAGAATCGGAAAAAGGCTATGCTTTTCCGCCAGATGATGCGTATCAAAAAGAATTTGAAGAGGCTTTTCCGTATTCTGAAACAGATGATCAATTACGTAGTGCTGCCGAAATTAAACACGACATGGAAAAATCTCGACCAATGGATCGTTTGTTAGTTGGCGATGTAGGGTTTGGTAAAACAGAAGTGGCTTTACGAGCGGCTTTCAAAGCTGTTAGCAACAATAAACAGGTTGCCTTTTTAGTGCCAACAACTATTTTAGCGCAACAACATTACGAAACGATTCAAGAGCGGTTTGAGGGCTTTCCTGTAGAAATTGGTTTATTAAGTCGTTTCCGCACGAAAAAACAGCAAAATGAAACAATTGAAAAAATTAAACATGGCCAAGTAGATATTGTGATTGGTACCCATCGTTTATTGTCGCAAGATATTAATTTTAGTGATTTAGGCTTGTTGATTATTGATGAGGAACAACGGTTTGGAGTGAAACATAAAGAACGACTAAAACAATTGCGTTCACAAGTGGATGTCTTGACGTTAACAGCAACGCCAATCCCAAGGACCCTTCATATGTCGATGTTAGGTGTCCGTGATTTATCCGTCATCGAAACCCCACCAGAGAATCGTTATCCGATCCAAACGTATGTCATGGAAAATAATCCTGGGGCGATTCGGGAAGCGATTGAGCGAGAAATGGCCCGAGATGGCCAAGTCTTTTATTTATACAATCGAGTAGATACGATTGAACGAAAAGTTGAAGAGTTACAAGCACTAGTTCCAGATGCACGAATTGCGTATGCACATGGTCAAATGACAGAAGTACAACTGGAGAATACTTTGTTTGATTTTATTGAAGGACAATATGATATATTAGTCACTACAACAATTATTGAAACAGGAGTAGATATTCCTAATGCTAATACCTTGTTTGTAGAAAATGCGGACTACATGGGCTTATCTACGTTGTATCAATTACGTGGTCGTGTGGGGCGTAGCAATCGAGTGGCCTATGCTTATTTTATGTACGAACAGCAAAAAATCCTAAACGAAGTTAGCGAGAAACGTTTAGAAGCAATTAAAGACTTTACGGAATTAGGTTCTGGGTTCAAAATTGCGATGCGTGACCTTTCCATTCGAGGGGCCGGAAACCTTCTTGGTGCCCAACAACATGGCTTCATTGATTCGGTTGGGTTTGATATGTACTCACAGATGTTATCTGAGGCAGTTGCTCGTAAACAAGGAAAAAATATCCAAGACCAAAAAACGTCTGTTGAAATTGATTTGGGCATTGATGCTTATATTCCAGGAACGTACATTACAGACGAACGACAAAAAATTGAAATTTATAAACGGATTCGTCAATTAGAAAATATGGATATGTACGAAGAATTAGAAGCGGACTTGTTAGACCGCTTTGGAGAGTATCCTGACGAAGTGGCGCATTTATTAACCACTGGCCGTATCAAAATGGATGGCGACCGTGCCTTGTTAGAAAGTATTCGTAAACGCGATCAAAAAGTCAAGTTTGTGTTAAGTAAAATTGGCACAAAAACATACTCTGTGGAGCAGTTGTTTGAAGCGTTATCGGCAACCAGCTTAAAAGCTGATCTAGCAGTTGAGAAAGAACAAATGACTATTTCCTTGAAGTTGCCGAAAGATTGTAAAGAAGCTGTTTGGATTCAAGAAATTGCTACTTTTACAACTGCATTACGACAAGAAAAATACAAACATTCGCAAGAAACGGATTCCCTTTAAAAGGAGGCCTAGAAGATGGCACAAAAAGAAATGCAACGAATGATGCAAGGTGCCGTTGTGTTAACCATTGCTTCCTTCATTGCAAAAGTGTTGAGTGCGTTTTATCGCGTTCCTTTTCAGAACTTTGTAGGGGATGAAGGATTTTACGTGTATCAGCAAGTTTATCCAATCTATGGGATTGCGATGACATTAGCATTGTCAGGCTTACCGCAATTTATTTCCAAAATTGTTGCTGAACAACCAGATATTCGGAGTCAAAAACAAGTGTTGCGCCAACTATATCCCTATGTGTTATGGTTAGCGATTGCTTGTTGGGCCTTCTTTTTCTTTGGTAGTCAAGAAATTGCTATTAGTATGGGGGATGCTGCACTCCAACCATTAATGGAAGTTGTTTCCTTTACCTTTTTACTCGTTCCAATTCTTTCCTTCTATCGTGGAAATTTTCAAGGTCATTTGTTGATGGTGCCTAGTGGTATTTCACAGGTGATGGAACAGTTTGTGCGTGTCGGGGTTATTCTAGTAGCTGCGTTGTCCTATCATTACTTTGGTGGCTCCATTTACCAAACGGGGACGGTGGCCATGAGTGGTGCGTTGGCTGGCGGTATCTTAGCGGTACTTGTCTTATGGTACTACAATCGAAAAATTCTTAGTGGAAGTACGGAATACTTGCATCAATGGAAGATTATGCCTCAAACCACAGGACTATTTAAACGTTTAATGATTGAGGGTGGTTTGGTCTCTTTATATAGTGCTTTTCTGATTCTATTTCAATTAATTGATTCCTTTAAAGTAAAAAATGCCCTCATGCTTTTCGGGCTCTCTGATTTAGCTGCGAAAGTGGACAAAGGGGTCTATGATAGAGGACAACCACTAGTTCAATTAGGATTGGTAATTGCTTTAGCTTTAAGCTCAACCTTTTTACCAGGTTTGACAAAATATTTTATGAAAAAAGACCGTCAACAATTTTTACAAGTTGCAAAAATCTTTTTGCGCCTTACCACAACCTTGGCATCGGCGGCTTCGATTGGTCTAATGATGTTATTGCCGTACATGAACTTTACACTTTTTAAAGATTATAAAGGCAATGATGTTTTAGGGGTGTATGTTTTATCCATCGCTTTTATGGCCATTATTCAGGCCTACCAAAGTATTGAACAAAGTCGCAATCGTTTTAAAGGTCCTTTAGTGGCAGCTGGTGTGGGCTTATTAGTGAAATTACTGACAACGGGCTTTTTCACCATTCGTTGGGGAACATTAGGTGCTAGTTGGTCTACCATCCTTGGGTTACTAGCGACGTTATTCGTTTTAGTCCGACAATCGGATGCAGCGATTAATTGTTTTGTTCGAGAACGAAACTTTTTGAAAAAACTGTTGCTTAGTTTAGCAATCATGATGCTGTCATTACTGGTCTATCAAGGAATTATCTCCATCTTGTTCCAAGGTGTGCATCACCGAAGTCAAGCGTTTTTCGTTACAGTTTTAGGTGTTGCAGTGGGTGGTACAGTTTTTATTAGCACCATCATTAAGTTAGAATTATTTACGATACGTGAATGGTTAAGTTTACCGTATGGCGCAAAAATTTTACGGATGAGACAAAAAAAATAAAAGAGGTGAATGTGATGCGGTTAGATAAATTTTTAAAAGTTTCTCGCATTATTAAAAGAAGAACAGTTGCCAAAGAAGTCGCTGATAAAGGTCGGATTCAAATCAACGGAGTCTTAGCCAAATCTTCTAGTACTGTGAAGATTGGTGACCTTGTCAAAATTCAATTTGGGAACAGAATTTTAGAAGTAGAAGTCCTGCAACTAAATGACTCTACGAAAAAAGAAGATGCCACAAAAATGTATGAGATAAAATCAGAAACACGCGTCTCTGAAGAATAAGCAGGTGAGGATGGAGCGCTTGGCAAGTTCATTGAAAAGATGAATATTCCAAGCGCTTCATCCTTTCAGCTTTTTAATGAAACAGACGCGCCGCTTTTGAAAAAAATTAATAAATCAACCGCTGTTATTTCAAAAGCAAAGAATATTTTAGAAAAAAGCTTGATTTTCTTTAACTTCTCTGAAATTAACATTAGACAAGGTTCTTAGATGTTGGTATAATAAAACGGACAATCCAAAGCGAGTGGAGCGAGACGATGGGAAAGAATGAAAAAAACTCGAAGAAAGTTGCGGCATTGGAAAATGACTACACGAAAGAACAGTATGTCGAATTCCAAAAACAACAGAAACAATTGATTTTTAGACGCAGACGCTTGGCAGCGATTTTTCTCGTGGCCTTCATTATTTTTGCCTTTTCTGGCATCCAATTGATGAAAGATTATCATCGCTTAGGTGCTTTCAAACAAGAACGAGCAGATGCAATTGCTGAATCCGTAGCAGTTGATAAGAAGGTCAAGGATCTAAAAAAAGACGTTGCTTTGTTAAAAGATGATGATTATGTGGCAAAATTAGCACGTAGCCGTTTCCTTCTCTCAAAAGAAGGCGAACAGATTTATCCCACACCAGAACAAATGAAAAAAACACAGACTTCTGGAGCGGAAGAAAGCAAGAGCAGTTCAGAAAAAAATAGTCAATCACAGTCTTCAACTGAAACAACTAAGTCTTCAGCTGAATAAACTGCAATTATAATTAGGGAAAAAATAGGAGGAACAATTTTTTTATGTCAATCGAAGTAGGAGCTAAATTGCCAGGAAAAGTGTCAGGGATTACTAACTTTGGTGCATTTATTGATTTAGGAGAAGGAAAAACTGGGTTAGTACACATCAGTGAAGTGTCTAATGGATTCGTTAAAGATATTCATGATGTATTAACAGTAGGTGACGAAGTAACAGTGAAAGTAACCTCAGTTGGTGACGACGGCAAAATTGGCTTATCGATCCGTAAAGCACAAGAGCCAGCAGAAGGGCAACAACCAAAACGTGAATTTCAACGTCGTGAAAACAATTATGAGAATCGTGACCGTAATCCACGCGCAGGGGGCAAAAAGCCTTTCAATAAACCACAAGCAAATAACAATAACAATAAACAAGATTTTGACTCATTGATGAGCTCTTTCTTGAAAGATAGTGATGACCGTTTATCTTCATTAAAACGTAATACTGAAGGCAAACGTGGCGGACGTGGCGGACGTCGCGGCTAAGCACAAACAAATAGGGGGACTGGGGATAACGAATGGGTTATTTCTCGGTTCCTCTTTTATTCTAAGGAAGAAAGAAGGGCGAACAATGTTTTGGCAGTTTTATAAACGAGGAAAAGAACAAGGATTTTGGCAACCGCATCAAACAATCGTGGTCGCCGTTTCTGGTGGTGTAGACTCCATGGCCCTTTTGACGTTAATGGAACAGGTGGCAGAAAAAGAACAATTACAATTGGTTGTTGCACACGTCAATCATCAATTGCGAGAAGCGTCGGCACAGGAAGCGCAATATCTCGCTACCTATTGTCAGCAGCGAGAGCTGACGTATTATGAAACACGTTGGGAAGACCCTGAAAAGCAACGGAATTTAGAAGCAAAAGCGCGCACATTTCGTTATGAATTTTTTAAAGAAGTCATGGAAATTGAAGGTGCGGCGGTCTTAATGACGGCACATCATCTAGACGATCAAGCGGAAACGATTTTAATGAAGCTGATTCGAGGAACTAATTTTTCCCATTCCGCAGGCATTAAAGAGAGACGGCCTTTTGCAACAGGGGAATTGATTCGTCCGTTACTTATTTATCCAAAAGAAGAATTGTATCAATTTGCACAGCGCCAAGCATTCGTTTATTTTGAGGACGAAACGAACCAAACCAATGAATATTTGAGAAATCGGCTCCGTAATCAGGTTTTGCCGCTATTAAAGCAGGAAAATCCGCAATTCTTAGATCAGATTGCTTCTTTTAGTAATGAACAACGTTTTGCCCAAGAATTTATTCAGGAACAAATTGAGCCTCAATTATCTGAAGCCGTAGAACCGACCCAACAAGGCTGGCGCATTCCTTTGAAGAGATTATTAAAAGAAACGCCTGCGTACCAGCACTTCTTTTTAACCGCGTTTTTCCAAAAAACATTAGTGCCGTTAGGGGTTTCGTTAAACCAACGCCAGATGACACAAATTTTAAAAGTTTTGAATGATGAACGCCAACCGCAAGGCTCGGTTATGTTAGAACAGCAATGGCAACTAGCTAAAAGTTATGATTGGCTGTGCTTAGAACAAAAACAGGTTGCACTGCGAGAAGAAGTTACACATTTATTAGTACCTGGCGCGGGGATTTATTTATCGGAAACCGAGTGGCTAGGATTAATTGCGACAGACAAACCGTTTCCTCTTCCTGAAGAGATTAATCAGTGGACGGGTCAGTTGTTAGCGATCCCGTTGACCACAGCCACACCTTTGACCGTTCGTCATCGCCAAAGTGGTGATCGGATTACATTAAAACCAGGGTTTACGAAAAAATTAAGCAGAGTTTTTATTGATCAAAAAGTGCCAAATGAAGCGAGAGAGAGTGCTTGGGTCATTACGGATGAGCAAGAGGAAATCATTTGGGTACCAAAATTTGCAAATTCCTATTTGAGTATTCCTTTAGAAACTGATAAAATACACTACAGACTCCTTTTTAAGACAAAGGAGTAATGCTGAAAGGAGCGCACTATGATAGAAAAAGATATTGAGAAAGTCCTAATCTCCAAAGAAGAAATTCTTGCGAAGTCTGCAGAGCTTGGCAAGCAACTGACAGAAGAATATCAAGGGAAAAATCCTTTAGTGGTCGGTATTTTAAAAGGTGCAGTACCATTTATGGCTGATTTGACTCGTGAAATCAATACTTATTTAGAATTGGACTTTATGGATGTATCTAGCTACGGCAACGCGACAGTTTCTTCAGGCGAAGTAAAAATTGTCAAAGACTTGGACACAAATGTCGAAGGTAGACATATTTTAATCGTAGAAGATATCATCGATAGTGGTCGTACATTAGCGTATTTAGTAGATTTGTTTAGATACCGTAAAGCTGCATCTGTGAAAATTGTTACCTTATTAGATAAACCAGAAGGCCGTGTAGTAGACATTAAAGCTGACTACGTAGGGTTTGATGTGCCCAATGAGTTTGTGGTCGGTTACGGATTAGACTATGCAGAAACGTACCGCAACTTGCCTTATATTGGCGTTTTAAAACCTGAAGTTTACGAATCAAATTAATATCTATCAAGGAATTAATTGTGTTACAATGTAAAGGTCAGGATTGATAAAAGAATAACATGAATTGTAATGATGAGCATAAGGAGGACAGGCATGAACAAAAAGAATAATGGCATGAAAAATGGTTTATACTACGTCTTAGTAGTACTTGCCATGGTCATGGTTGTCTATTTCATTTTTGGAAATAACAACCAACAATCGCCAGACATCGATTACTCAACCTTCCAACAACAATTGGAAGACGGAAAAGTCAAAGACATGACCATTCAACCAACCAATGGGGTTTACCGGATTGAAGGTCAGTATAAAGAAAAACAAGAAGTGAAAGACACAGGTGGTCTGTCATTGTGGGGCTCAACGCAAGCGTCGTCAAAAGGCTTCACAACAACCGTTTTACCTAGTGATACAACCTTAGCTGGCATTCAAGATGCGGCACAAAATAACAAGGTGAAGCTAGTTGTCAAAGAACAATCAACAAGTGGTGCTTGGTTGTCACTGTTGTTTAGTTTCTTACCATTAGTGATTATTTTCTTCTTCTTCTACATGATGATGAGCCAACAAGGCGGTGGCGGTGGCGGCGGTGGCCGTGTGATGAACTTCGGTAAATCCAAAGCCAAAGAAGCCGATAAAAAAGCTAACCGTGTCCGCTTCTCAGATGTAGCTGGTGCGGAAGAAGAAAAACAAGAATTAGTTGAAGTAGTGGAATTCTTAAAAGATCCACGTCGTTTCGCTGAATTAGGCGCACGGATTCCTGCGGGCGTACTATTAGAGGGACCTCCAGGGACTGGTAAAACGTTACTTGCTAAAGCCGTAGCAGGTGAAGCAGGTGTGCCATTTTACTCAATCTCAGGTTCAGATTTCGTTGAAATGTTTGTCGGGGTCGGTGCTAGCCGTGTCCGGGATTTATTTGAAACAGCGAAGAAAAACGCGCCTGCGATTATCTTTATCGATGAAATCGATGCAGTTGGTCGTCAACGTGGTGCTGGTATGGGTGGCGGACACGACGAACGTGAACAAACCCTTAACCAATTATTAGTTGAGATGGATGGTTTTGATGGCAATGAAGGAGTTATCGTAATTGCTGCAACGAACCGTTCAGACGTGTTAGACCCAGCGTTGTTACGTCCAGGTCGTTTTGACCGCCAAATCTTGGTAGGACGTCCAGATGTCAAAGGTCGTGAAGCGATTTTACGTGTTCATGCGAAAAACAAACCGTTAGCTGATGACGTTGATTTGAAAGTTGTTGCACAACAAACACCAGGTTTTGCTGGTGCTGATTTAGAAAATGTCTTAAACGAAGCAGCCTTAGTTGCCGCTCGTCGTAACAAGAAAAAAATTGATGCTTCTGATGTGGATGAAGCCGAAGACCGCGTAATTGCTGGTCCAGCTAAAAAAGATCGCGTGATTAATAAAAAAGAACGCGAAATGGTGGCTTACCATGAAGCGGGACACACAATCGTTGGTTTAGTCTTAAGCCGTGCCCGTGTTGTCCATAAAGTAACAATTATCCCTCGTGGTCGCGCAGGCGGTTATATGATTGCTTTACCAAAAGAAGATCAATTCTTAATGACTAAAGAAGATATGTTTGAACAAATCGTTGGCTTACTTGGTGGACGTACAGCAGAAGAAATTATCTTTGGCGTTCAATCAACAGGGGCTTCAAATGACTTTGAACAAGCAACAGGGATTGCCCGTAGCATGGTAACTGAATATGGAATGAGCGACAAATTAGGACCTGTTCAATATGAAGGAAACCATCAAGTCTTTGTCGGTCGTGATTATGGTCAAACAAAAGCTTACTCAGAACAAGTGGCGTTTGAAATCGATCAGGAAGTTCGTCGTATCTTAATGGATGCTCATACGAAAGCGCATGAAATTATCGAAGCGCACCGTGAACAACATAAACTAATCGCTGAAAAACTATTAGAATATGAAACATTAGATGCAAAAGCAATCAAATCATTATTTGAAACAGGTAAAATGCCTGAAGGTGCTGACAGCGACTATCCTAGTGAAAAAGAAGCGCAAACATTCGAAGAAGCAAAACGTGCTTTAGAAGAAAAAGAAGCGCAAAAACAAGTTGAAGAAAAGCAAGACTTTGAAGAAGCGAAAAAAGAATTACATGATGAAGCAGAAGAAGTCAAAGTAGAAAGCGAACAAACAGAAAAAGAAGTCCAATCTGAAGAGAAAAAAGATTCAGATTCCAATTCTGAATATGATCGCAATAACTACGAAGATCGTTATAAATAACCAATTAGTAGAAGGTGCAGTATTTGTCGAGTTGACGAATACTGCACCTTCTATAATATTAAGATATTCTATAGAAGGAAGATTATTTGGTTGAAAAAACACTTGATTCCTAGTATTATCTGACTAATGGACAAAAAAGCACCAAGAGAAGAGGAAAAAGAATGGAAGATTATTTAGTAAAAGCCCTTTGTTATAAAGGTTCAATACGAGCATATGCCATCAGTGCCACTGAAACTGTTAGCGAAGCGCAAAGAAGACATGATACATGGAGTTCTTCTACTGCAGCGTTAGGGCGCACATTGATTGGAGCCCTTTTACTAGGAGCGACTTTAAAAGGCGACGATAAATTAACTGTAAAAGTACAAGGAAATGGCCCAGCTGGCGCTATTATTGTCGATAGTAATGGCCGTGGAGAAACAAAAGGCTACATTAAAAATCCACATGTCAGCTTAAAGTTGAATGCAACAGGTAAAATTGATGTACGTGGCGCTGTCGGTAACGAAGGAATTTTCACAGTCATTAAAGATTTAGGATTAAAAGAAACCTTTTCTGGACAAACACCTATTGTTTCTGGTGAAATCGGTGAAGACTTTACATATTTTATGGCGGTCTCTGAACAAGTTCCTTCAGCTATCGGTTTAGGTGTATTGGTGGACACGGATGAATCTGTGAAAGCAGCCGGTGGTTTTATGATTCAAGTAATGCCAGGTGCCGATGAAAGTACCATTGATTTTATTGAACAGCGTCTAGCGGAAGTGCCACCAATTTCACAATTACTAGAAAATGGAGAAACACCTGAACAAGTCTTGTATCGCTTATTGGGAGAAGACGAAGTAGAAATTTTAGAAAAAATGCCTGTACAATTTAAATGTGACTGTTCCAAAGAAAAATTTGCGACCGCTTTGATTGCCGTTGGGATCGATGAATTAAATGCGATGATTGATGAAGATCATGGAGCGGAAGCAGTTTGTCAATTCTGTAACAATAAATATCACTATAGTGAAGAAGAATTAATTGAACTTCGCGATGAAGCGATTCGCAATACGAAACAAAAGTAGGAGGAAAGACTATGTGGAAAATTGGAGACGTTGAAATCCCCAACCGTGTTGTCGTAGCTCCGATGGCGGGTATTAGTAACGCCGCTTTTCGTGTGACTGTAAAAGAATTTGGCGCAGGATTAGTCGTTTGTGAAATGATTAGTGATAAAGGAATTAAATTAAGAAACAAAAAAACCTTAGAAATGCTATATATTGATGAGCGAGAATATCCTTTAAGTGTACAAATTTTTGGTGGAGATAAAGAAACATTAGTGGAAGCTGCTAAGTTTGTTGAAGAAAATACGCAAGCGGCGATTATTGATATTAACATGGGTTGCCCTGTCAATAAAATAATTAAAGCTGAAGCTGGTGCGAAATGGTTGCTGGATCCGAATAAAGTGCATGAAATGGTTCACGCAGTCTCTTCGGCAGTTTCTTTGCCTGTCACTGTAAAAATGCGAACAGGCTGGGATGAAGATCATCTATATGCTGTAGACAACGCTTTGGCTGCCGAACAAGCAGGGGCTTCGGCCATTGCTATGCATGGTCGGACACGTGTCCAAATGTACGAAGGGACAGCCAACTGGGACGTTTTAAAGGAAGTGAAAAAGCATTTAACCATTCCTTTTATGGGAAATGGCGATGTCAAAACGCCTGAAGATGCTAAACGCATGTTAGAATATGTTGGAGCGGATGGTGTGATGATTGGTCGAGCTGCTTTGGGCAATCCTTGGATGATTCAACGGACGAAAGAATACTTGGAAACGGGCGAATTGATGCCTGAGCCTTCACCAGCTGAAAAAATTAACATTGCAAAAGTTCATTTACAACGATTAGTGGATTTAAAAGGTGAAAAAATTGCGGTCCGTGAGTTTCGCCAACATGCTTCTTACTATCTAAAAGGAATCTCGCGAGCGGCCAAAGTCAAAGTTGCGATTAACCAAGTTGAAACACAACAAGCAGTTGTCGATTTACTTGATGCCTTTGTAGAGAAGATTTCCAAAGTTGCTGTAACTACTATAGAAGAATAAAAAATTCAAGCCGAAAGTAAAATTCGGCTTGCTTTTTTTCGAATTACTGTGGCATTATTAGGATAGGTTAAAATCAAGAATGGAGGAACAACAGTGGCAGAAGAACAACAAGCGCATTTAGAGGATTTAAATGATCAAATGCTCGTGCGCCGCGAAAAAATGGAAGCTTTACGTGAAGAAGGGATTGATCCTTTCGGTAAACGTTTCGATCGTACTCATAATTCAGCAGAACTTCATGAACAATATGATAATCATACAAAAGAAGAACTTAGTGAAATGAATACAGAAGTCAGCGTTGCTGGACGTATGATGACAAAACGTGGTAAAGGAAAAGCTGGTTTCGCCCATTTGCAAGACCGTGAAGGCCAAATTCAAATTTATGTTCGGAAGGACCAAGTTGGAGACGAAGCCTATGAACTATTTAAACATGCTGACTTAGGCGACTTCTTTGGTGTGACAGGTCAAGTAATGAAAACCAATACGGGGGAAGTTACTGTTAAAGCTCAAACAATTACGTTATTAACTAAAGCTTTGCGTCCATTGCCAGATAAATACCATGGATTAACGAATGTGGAACAACGCTATCGTCAACGCTATTTGGATTTAATCAGTAACAAAGAAAGCTTTGATCGTTTCATGAAACGCAGTCAAATTATTAGCGAAATCCGTCGTTATCTAGATGGCAATGGCTATGTCGAAGTAGAAACCCCTGTCTTGCATAACGAAGCAGGAGGAGCTGCTGCTCGTCCATTTATCACACACCATAATGCATTAGATATGGACTTATACTTACGCATTGCCCTAGAGTTACATTTAAAACGTTTAATTGTCGGTGGCATGGAAAAAGTATATGAAATTGGTCGTGTCTTCCGTAATGAAGGAATCGATACCACTCATAACCCAGAATTTACAATGTTAGAAGCTTATACCGCTTATACTGATTATCAAGATGTGATGGATTTAACAGAGGGAATTATTCGTAATGCTGCGGAAAAAGTCTTAGGAACTACTGATATCACGTACGATGGTCAAGCGGTTGACTTAGGAAGTCCTTTCAAACGTCTACACATGGTAGATGCGGTCAAAGAACAAACGGGCGTAGATTTTTGGCAAGAGATGACGATAGAAGAAGCCCGTGCGTTGGCTAAAGAACATAATGTTGAAATTACAGATGCCATGACAGTCGGTCATATCATTAATGAATTTTTCGAAACATTTGTAGAAGATACATTGCAACAACCAACATTTATTTATGGTCACCCAGTCGCTGTTTCACCATTAGCGAAGAAAAATCCAGAAGATGGTCGTTTCACTGACCGCTTTGAACTATTTATTATCGGAAAAGAGTTTGCTAATGCATTTACAGAATTAAATGATCCAATTGACCAACGTGAACGTTTTGAAGAACAAGAAAAAGAACGGGAACAAGGAAATGATGAAGCACACGGAGTAGATGAAGATTTCATCGAAGCCTTAGAATATGGCTTGCCACCAACCGGAGGATTAGGTATTGGGATTGATCGACTAGTTATGTTATTAACTGATGCACAATCAATTCGTGATGTCTTGCTATTCCCAACAATGAGATAAAAAAAGATGCCTTAAGGGCATCTTTTTTTTGTATTCGCAAAAAATTAAATAAAAAAAGAATAGAAAAACAATTGAAACCAATTCTTTTTTTCTAAAAAAATCGAAGATGGGTAATAAAAAGAATGGGTAATCTGATAAAAAAACGAACTTTATCTAATCGGATAAGAAAGAATAATCGGTATTGAAAAAAAAGTTTAAAAAAAGTGAAAATAATGATTGACCAATGCTTGAAATCTTGGTATATTATTACATGTCGCAAGGCGAGTCACACAGCTGAGCGATTCAGAAATCAATAATTAAATAACAATTCTTGATTTCAAAATCTCTCGAAAAAGTTTGAAAAACAACAAAAAAGTTGTTGACAGATAACAAACGAGATGATAAGATATAGAAGTTGTCACAACAGACGACAACAACCGAGCAAAACAACTTAAAAACTTTTTCAAAAAAGTTCTTGACATTCAAACGGAAGTTTGTTATGATATAAAAGTTGCTGCGAGGTAACGTAGACCTTTTGAAAACTGAACAAAGAATAGGACGAACCAAATGTAGGGCGTCTTGATTCAATTCAAGACAACAAACATTTTTAACAAGCAAGCAATATGCTAGCAAACAAATTGAGCTTAACAATCGTAAGATTGTTCTAACTTTTTTATGAGAGTTTGATCCTGGCTCAGGACGAACGCTGGCGGCGTGCCTAATACATGCAAGTCGAACGCTTCTTTCCCCGAGTGCTTGCACTCAATTGAAAAGAGGAGTGGCGGACGGGTGAGTAACACGTGGGTAACCTACCCATCAGAGGGGGATAACACTTGGAAACAGGTGCTAATACCGCATAACAGTTTATGCCGCATGGCATAAGAGTGAAAGGCGCTTTCGGGTGTCGCTGATGGATGGACCCGCGGTGCATTAGCTAGTTGGTGAGGTAACGGCTCACCAAGGCCACGATGCATAGCCGACCTGAGAGGGTGATCGGCCACACTGGGACTGAGACACGGCCCAGACTCCTACGGGAGGCAGCAGTAGGGAATCTTCGGCAATGGACGAAAGTCTGACCGAGCAACGCCGCGTGAGTGAAGAAGGTTTTCGGATCGTAAAACTCTGTTGTTAGAGAAGAACAAGGACGTTAGTAACTGAACGTCCCCTGACGGTATCTAACCAGAAAGCCACGGCTAACTACGTGCCAGCAGCCGCGGTAATACGTAGGTGGCAAGCGTTGTCCGGATTTATTGGGCGTAAAGCGAGCGCAGGCGGTTTCTTAAGTCTGATGTGAAAGCCCCGGCTCAACCGGGAGGGTCATTGAAACTGGGAGACTTGAGTGCAGAAGAGGAGAGTGGAATTCCATGTGTAGCGGTGAAATGCGTAGATATATGGAGGAACACCAGTGGCGAAGGCGGCTCTCTGGTCTGTAACTGACGCTGAGGCTCGAAAGCGTGGGGAGCAAACAGGATTAGATACCCTGGTAGTCCACGCCGTAAACGATGAGTGCTAAGTGTTGGAGGGTTTCGCCCTTCAGTGCTGCAGCAAACGCATTAAGCACTCCGCCTGGGAGTACGACCGCAAGGTTGAAACTCAAAGGAATTGACGGGGCCCGCACAAGCGGTGGAGCATGTGGTTTAATTCGAAGCAACGCGAAGAACCTTACCAGGTCTTGACATCCTTTTTGACCACTCTAGAGATAGAGCTTTCCCTTCGGGGACAAAGTGACAGGTGGTGCATGGTTGTCGTCAGCTCGTGTCGTGAGATGTTGGGTTAAGTCCCGCAACGAGCGCAACCCTTATTGTTAGTTGCCATCATTTAGTTGGGCACTCTAGCGAGACTGCCGGTGACAAACCGGAGGAAGGTGGGGATGACGTCAAATCATCATGCCCCTTATGACCTGGGCTACACACGTGCTACAATGGGAAGTACAACGAGTCGCTAGACCGCGAGGTCATGCAAATCTCTTAAAGCTTCTCTCAGTTCGGATTGCAGGCTGCAACTCGCCTGCATGAAGCCGGAATCGCTAGTAATCGCGGATCAGCACGCCGCGGTGAATACGTTCCCGGGCCTTGTACACACCGCCCGTCACACCACGAGAGTTTGTAACACCCGAAGTCGGTGAGGTAACCTTTTGGAGCCAGCCGCCTAAGGTGGGATAGATGATTGGGGTGAAGTCGTAACAAGGTAGCCGTATCGGAAGGTGCGGCTGGATCACCTCCTTTCTAAGGAATATTACGGAAATACACATTTCGTCTTTACTTTGTTCAGTTTTGAGAGGTCTACTCTCAAAACATTCGTTCATTGAAAACTGGATATTGAAGTAAAAGAATCAAAACAAACCGAGAACACCGCGTTGAATGAGTTTTTAATAAGTTCAATTGCTTATTTATTGATTAACCTTCTATCGCTAGAAGAAGTGATCAAGACCCAACCGTAAGGTTGATAAGGTTAAGTGAATAAGGGCGCACGGTGGATGCCTTGGCACTAGGAGCCGATGAAGGACGGGACTAACACCGATATGCTTTGGGAGCTGTAAGTAAGCTATGATCCAGAGATTTCCGAATGGGGAAACCCAATATCTTTTATAGGATATTACTTTTCAGTGAATACATAGCTGATTAGAGGTAGACGCAGAGAACTGAAACATCTTAGTACCTGCAGGAAGAGAAAGAAAATTCGATTCCTGAGTAGCGGCGAGCGAAACGGGAAGAGCCCAAACCAACAAGCTTGCTTGTTGGGGTTGTAGGACTCCAATATGGTAGTCTGTTAGTATAGTTGAAGGATTTGGAAAATTCCGCTAAAGAGGGTGAAAGCCCCGTAGACGAAATGCTGACAACACCTAGGAGGATCCTGAGTACGGCGGAACACGAGAAATTCCGTCGGAATCCGCGGGGACCATCCCGCAAGGCTAAATACTCCCTAGTGACCGATAGTGAACCAGTACCGTGAGGGAAAGGTGAAAAGCACCCCGGAAGGGGAGTGAAATAGATCCTGAAACCGTGTGCCTACAACAAGTCAAAGCTCGTTAATGAGTGATGGCGTGCCTTTTGTAGAATGAACCGGCGAGTTACGATTGCATGCGAGGTTAAGTCGAAGAGACGGAGCCGCAGCGAAAGCGAGTCTGAATAGGGCGAATGAGTATGTAGTCGTAGACCCGAAACCATGTGATCTACCCATGTCCAGGTTGAAGGTGCGGTAAAACGCACTGGAGGACCGAAAAACCCACGTACGTTGAAAAGTGCGGGGATGAGGTGTGGGTAG